>JBGAFZ010000005.1:0-552693 GCA_044227005.1 Aggregatilineales bacterium | reverse complement strand
TCTATTATCTTCGAGTTTTTGGAGGTCTATTACAATCGTCAACGTTTACATTCCACTTTAGCCTATTGCACGCCCGCTGCTTTTGAGGCAGCATTCTTTTTGTGACAATTCTCACTCTCCACAATTTCGGGTCAACTCCATTTCTGTTTTCGTTTTAGAACGTCGGGAAGCGCCGTGGTTGCGGGATCGCCTTCAACACCTCATCAATTACATTGGCCGTACGCTTGGTGTACAACCACACCATACCCGCCTTCACATCCGTACCGCAGATCACCGCCAGTGAAACCGTGTAGGGCGAACCAAACTCCACAATGTACACACCATTGTGCGCACCTTCGAAATAAGTCGAGTGAAACTTCGCTTCTTCCAGAATGCTCGCCAATGAGTTCTGCGCTTTATGATCAATATTCAGCGCCCGTGTCAGTAGTTGCAGGTCATACTCTTGCAGTGTACCTGCCGCACCCACCATATTCCCGTCCGCGTCGATCAACCCGACGAAGCTGGCCTTCACATGCTCCAACAAATCTTTCAACTCGGCGTTGATCCGGTTGAATTGTGGACGACCCAGTACCAGTGCAGCCGGACGTGTTTGCGGATCAAGCCGCTTGGCACGGTCGGCGCTCGAGTCTTTGACGGTTGGTGCATCCGTATGTTGTGGACGGTTCGCCAATGCTCTCCCAAGTTCCAACTGCCGTTCAATCTGCATCAGCACGAACGACAGGTTCAAGGGCTTATACAAATAATCCACAGCCCCCAATCGGTAGACCGCGACAGCGCTCCGTGCCGAAAGATCATCGTCAATGATGATCACCCGCGCATGCGGACGCAAGCCGCCCACCACCGCCAGCAAATCGACGCCGCTCAAGTCCGGCAGTTCGGCTTCGGTGACGATCAAATCAAAATCGGTTAGCAGGATTTCACTCAGCGCTTCTTCAAAACTCCGCGCCTGATTGACCATATATCCGCCCACTGATTCGAGTGTATCAATCAAGCTCGCCCGCAGCTCGTTATCACGTGCAACGATCAAAATCCGGTCATTACGTCGAATGCCGGCGCTGCCGTTGATTTGTTCAGTCGAGGACATCTCTGCTGTCATCTTATCTTTGTTTCCTGTCCCGTGCTCGTTTCGGGATCTATTGCGCCAGGGTCATTAATGCTGGCAGTGCGATAATTGAAATCATTTCGTTCTGATGACTGATAATCCCATGTAGGTAAGGGTTGGAGGTTAACGTGTCGCTCAATTGCAGCGCGTCGACATATTCCACTTGCTCGACCCCATCTACTACTAAACCAAACTGCTTATCGCCCCCCGCGGCCACGATGAATACGGTTGCACTGGTGATCGGGGAAATCGGTTGTTTAAAAACAGTTCGCAAATCCACTAACGGTAAAATTGTCCCACGTCGGTTGATGTAACCCAGAACCTCAGGTCGTTCTGTTGGTATGCTCAGCATATCCACCATCGCCGCCACCTCCACCACATCCTCAATCAGCAGGGCGTAGCGTCCCTCGCCTAACCGGAAGGTCAGCAAGGGCAGGCGGATCGTATCATTAGTCCCCATCGTGGGCATGGGCAGTTTCATTCTCATTGCGCCACATCACCGTAATGATGATCGGCACATCGTCGCCTTCGATCAATATCTCGTCGATCAAATCACCCAACTTGGAGCGCAGGGCGATCATCACATTACCCACCGCCACACCTGCTAACCACGGCGTTGAGATCGACAGTTGCACACCTGTCTTATCACCGTTGCTCACTCCGTTAAAGTTGATGGTGTGTTCGGAGCCGGTCTTTAAGACCAATTCACCGAGGGTCGCCGCGACACTGGCAAGCTGGGCTTGTCGTGCTGGCGCAAACCCTAGCAGCGAGGCAGCCCGCCGTGCGGTATTGCGGGCAATCATAATATCCATTGCGCTCTCAAGTTTGACGTTGAGAACCGGTGGTAGCATAGCGTAGGGACTTTTCTGGCGTGTCATACTTATTCCAGCAGCCCCATTTCTTGCAGGGTGGTCATCAAGTGTTCCGTAGCAAAAATATCCTTGGGAATATAATCATCTGCACCGGCCTGCAAACCGGACATCGTAGCCTGTGCCTCATCGCGTTCGGTCAACATGATAATTGGAATACCAGCCGTATCCGGTGAACGCTTCAATCGACGGCAAACTTGAAAACCATCCATACCCGGCAGCTTCACATCTAGGACGATCAAACCCGGGTGCTTTTCCATCACTGACCGTATACCATCGAGTCCATCATAAGCGATACGAACCTCTAATCCGAGGCTTTCTAATGTGGCTTTGATTTGTGCGGCTTGAGTTTTACTATCTTCAATCAATAGTACGTCGAGTGCCATAATTGTTTGTGCGGTTTATGTCATCATGGACATCTCTATGACCCGCATACTCCCTTTCTTTGATTATATGCTATTCCCGCCAAATTCACTTGTTTGTAAAAACAAACGAAATCTTTGTTTTTCATGAATTTTCGGTAAGCCGTCGTAATAGTCGTGCCATTTGGGTGGGATTCATGGTTTCTTCGACTGCTCCATAAGATAGCGCGACCCCCGGCATGCCAAATACCGTACAGCTTGCTTCAGATTGTGCGAAAGTACGTCCACCAGCTTTGCGGATACTCAACAGTCCTTTCGCCCCGTCATCCCCCATGCCCGTGAGAATAATCCCGACCCCTGTTGTACCACAAACTTCGGCAACGGAGGTGAAAAACACGTCAATCGAAGGGCAGTAGCGACTGACCTCTTTATCCGCAATCGTGTGAATACTCAGTGCCGACCCGCGCCGTCCGATGGTTAGGTGCGCACCTCCGGCAGCCAGATAAACCGTCGCCGCTTGTAACACCTGCCCATCTTCCGTCATACACACATCTAGCGGCGTATGTTTGGCTAACCAGCGGGCTAATCCGGGTAAGAATTCATCCGGCATATGCTGGACGATGATCACCGGCGCAGCGAAATTCTCCGGTAATCCGGTCAGCAAATCGGCAAGGGCGCTCGGTCCTCCGGCACTCGCACCAATCGCGATCAACTCCGGTTTCAGATGTTGACCGTTCAGCGGCTTGGTGTTGGCACGTATGGCGACCCCATTTGCGGGCGTATCCTGCCACCGTCTGACCACTGATACACCGGCCATCGCCTTGAGTGTGGTGATGTATTCGCGCAGAATCACGTTGTAGTCCGGATCACGTTGGGAAGGGGGTTTACGCAAAACCGCCAGCGCACCCGCTTCCATCGCTTTGAACGACAGATCAACCTCATCTTCAACCAACGCGCTCACCATCACCGTTGGAGTAGGGCGGCTCGCCATGATCTGGCGGGTGGCCTCTAATCCGTCTAGGCGTGGCATTTGGATGTCCATCGACACCACATCCGGTTGCAAGGTTTCGACCATGCGTACAGCTTCTTCACCGTCGCGTGCTTCACCCACCACCGTCAGGCCGGGGGCAGCCGCAATCAACCCCGCCAGATAGGTGCGGATGGTCGCGCTGTCGTCAGCCACTAATACTCGGATGGAACCACGTTCAGGCATTAGTTTAACGACCTGCTAACAGCATCCCGCCAACAAAAAGAATAAGCCAACATCCAAATCCTATTAGACATACACATACAACATAGATGATAAGCTCTTTGAACGGGAATCGATCTTGTTTCATAGAGTTTGCCGATGGCTTTAGGTATAAACTGGCGACTGATAGCTGTTGACTGGTGACTTATCATCTACACCACGCTCCGAATCACTCGTAACAACTCGCCTTGCTCGAAGCGCGATTTCACCAGATAGGCATCCGCACCAGCTTTTAGCCCCGCTTCTTGTTGTTGCGGTTTTGCGAGTGAGGTCAGCAGCACCACCGGAATCCGCCGTGTTTGCTCATCTCCCTTGATGCGTGCCGCCAGTTCTAACCCGGTCATGCGCGGCATCTCGACATCACTAATCACCACATCCGGATTGATCTCGCGCAGCCGTTCCCACGCTTCCATACCGTCTACAGCCACATGAACCTCATAGCCTGCGGTTTCTAGGATGTGCTTTTCTAATGTGCGTGTAGTAATCGAGTCGTCGGCGATCAACACCCGCAGTCGTTTTTCTTGAATAACCTCAACCGTTTGCTCAATCCGTCGGATGGATATGCGCGGTTGTCCGCTCGCCCCGCGTATCAGATCATTGGGATCAAGCACGATAATCACATCGCCTGTACCGAGTAAAGCTCCGCCGGAGATATACGGCGCGTTGGTGATTTCCGGCCCTAAAGGCTTCAGCACCAATTCCTGTTCGCTGTATAAATCATCCACCTGAAAGGCGATGTACTTCTCACCGGATGACAGTACCATCAACGGAATCTCTTCTGGTTCTGGCGCAGGCGCGTTACCCAACATACTCGCCAATGAGATCACCGGAATGGGGCGGTCTTCGATGACCACCATATCGCGTCCTTCGGCGGTAAACCACTGCTCACGCCGCAGCTTGAGCATCCGCCACACACTGACCGATGGCACAGCGAAATCTTGTCCGCCAGATTGCAATAGGATGCAGCTCAAGCGCGTCAAAGATACTGGCAAGCGCATGGTGAAGGTCGTTCCACGTCCTGCCACACTCTGCACACTAACTCGTCCGCGCAAGCCCTCCACGCGGATGCGCACGATGTCCATGCCCATCCCACGCCCACTAATAGCGGTCAGTTCGGTTGCCGTGCTTAAACCCGGTTGGAAGATCAAGTTATAGACTTCATCTGGCGTTAGGTCTGCGGCGACTTGGGCGCTGACGATTCCCAACTGTTCCGCCTTACGCAAGATGCCGCTTGGGTTCAGCCCACGTCCATCATCGCTCACGCGGATAATGATTTCTTTGCCGCGTTGCTCAATGGCGATTTGTACCGTGCCAATAGGTAATTTGCCGACTTGTTGGCGTTCGGCAGGTGTCTCGATGCCATGATCAACCGAATTCCGCAGCAAATGCATGATCGGTTCTTTGAGGGCATCCAGCGCGGTTTTATCCATCTCCACCATCGCGCCATCCACTGCCAGATGCACTTCTTTCGCCATGTCCCGCGCCAGATCACGGATCAACCGTTGGAAGCTGTTGACCACCGTATCGAACGGCACCAACCGCATCCCGCTGATGTCGTCCTGTAGCTGTTCGGTCAACATCGTCAGTTGCGCGTTATATTGCGTCAACTCGCGCGAAAGGTGCGCCAGTTGTCGTTGTGTTTCCTGTAAATAGCGCTGGTTTTCTTCGAGGAAATGAAACAGGGTGATGACTTCTTCCCACATCTCCCCTTGTTCATGCTGCATCCGCCGCGCCAACCGGATATACGAGGTGCGCACGCTGCGCCATTCCCGTTGCCAGCGTTGGTTCAACTTTTGCAGACGGTGAAATTCCCGCGCCCGTTCTTCGCTGTGCATCCGCGCCACCAATAGTTCGCTGACTTCACCCATCAGCCGATCCATGCGCGACACAGGGACGCGTACACTTTCTTCTGAAGCGGGTAGCAGCACTGTCATCATTTCATCTGAAGGATGAGTGGCCGTTTTGGTACGGGTTGTGAGTTTAGGTGCGGGGGGCGGGGTGAACTCCGGCTCATCTCGGACGATAGCCGTTTCCACAACCGGCGTATGTGTGCTGGTCGACGTTTTGAGCTTGCGTGACTCATTCTTGCTGCCCGCGTCTGATGCAATCGTCTGCTCCAAACGCGCGATAGTCGATGCCAGATGATCCGCGCTGTTATCCACCCCATTGACCACATTTTGAATCAGGTCGAGCGAGTCATACAACAGGTCACAAACAGTGGGTGTTAAATCCAATTTGCCGTCGATGGCCGCGCCGAACAGATCTTCCATATAATGCGACAGTGTTTCGATCACGCCGATACCAACCGCCCGCGCCGCACCTTTCATGCTGTGGGCATAGCGGTTCATCTCGCGTACCGCTTCAGGGTTGGCTTGTGCGGCAGCTTCCGTCTGCAACAGCAGGCTGTTCAGCATCTGGAGGTAATCGCCCACCTCAACCCAGAATATATTCAGCAGTTCATTATCTTGTGGATCGGTCATGTGTTTGACTTCTCTACTGCTCCAGAACTATCCCGTAGTTGCTCATTACCCTCGGTTTCAATGCGATTTATCATCTCGGTTATAACTTCAACCCACTCAATACCATGTTGATGCGGTTGGAAGCGTCACGTAGGTTTTGGACGCTGGCCTTCACTTGCAGTGTTGTATTCAAAGTTTCAGTTGTTGCCTTCTTAATCGTGCGCATCGCCTGTGTCAGTTGATCCATGCCGATGGTTTGTTGGCGGGTGCTGGCTGCGATTTGCATGGCTGCCAACGCTGCTTCTTCGATGGCATGGCTCAGATCACGGATCGAATCACCCGCCCGATTGACCAGCGTTTGCCCCTGATCAACACCCTTGCTGCCTTCTTCCGTGACCATCACTGCGGCATTCGTCGCCCGTTGGATTTCCCCCAGAATTTCGCGCACTTGTACCGTTGCTTCTCGGTTTTGGTCGGCTAGGTTACGCACTTCCAAAGCGACTACCGCGAAGCCCTTACCTTCTTCACCCGCTCGTGCCGCTTCTACCGATGCGTTCAACGCCAGCATGCGCGATTGATCCGCGAGACTGTTCACGGTGGCAATAATCTCACCGATTTGCTGCGTGTTTTCCGAAAGCACCAGAATATTATCCGCGATGTCCTCTACACGGTGACGGATAACTTCCATACCCAGCACCGTCTGTGTGACCGATTCGGTTCCGGTTCGCGAAATATCCACCGATACCTGTGCTGTTTCCGCTACACTTTGGGCCCGCTCGGCTGTTTCAGTGACGGTTGCCCGTACCTCGTTCACGGTCGCAGTGGTTTCGGTCACGACAGCATCTTGCTCATTCGCCATCGCGATCTGGCGGGTCATCGCTGTTAAAATCTCTTGTGTATCCGCTTCCACGCGCGCCACTGCATCGGTGATTTCGGTCACGATACCAGCCAACCGATCCAGTACACGGTTGACCGCCTCGCCCAGACGCTTCAGCATCCGTTCTTCATCGCTGGCGTTGGAAAGCGTGCTGATGTCCAGTCGTTGCCGCCAATCGCCTAAGACCACCATATCCAGCGACTTGCCGAATTGATCGAGGATCAAATCCGTCGATGGACGCGTCAGGTAATGTACCAAACTGCCCACCAACCAGCCGAACACAAACGAGAGTAGTGCCCAGATAATCACGCGGCCATTTTCGATCGACGAATTCGCCGTGAGTCCGAACACCAGTACAGGGATCGCCGCCACTAACCCCATCGCCAATGACATGATGTGGGTGGCTGACAGAACAATCCGGTTCATTGTGAGGCTGCGTATAGGCTTTACAGGTTCATTCATCATGCTTCATTCACTCCCACCATTAGGCGCGGGTCTTCAAATAAACGTTGTAGATTCAGAACAATCAGACGTTCCGATGTCACCCCCTGCGAATAGGGCAGGTGATCAATCGGGTTAATTTCACTGCGCGGGATACTCTCGACGCCATTGACCTTGTGCGCCAGCAATCCCAGCCGTAGCCCGTTAGCTTGCGTAATCATGACTTCAGTTGGCTGCGTATGCGTTTCGGGGTTGCCCACGCTCAGCAAAAAACGCAGATCCAACACCGTGACGATCTGACCGCGCATGTTGATCACCCCACGGTAAAAGTTCGGTACACCCGGCACTGGTGTGATTTTCTGCTCGGCGCGTACACCCCGCACCAGCATCACATCAATACCATATCGCTCGGTTCCCAAGTTGAAGGTCAGCAGCGTTTCGACTTGATCCGAAGGCGCATCATCGCTCGTTGAACTAGAAGCGTATTGGCGCGCCCGTTGGCGTAACCGTTCCCGCTCGACTTCCCAGCGGTGTTCGTCACTATCCCAATCGAGACTTTTCCAAATATCATCTTGCGAAGTTAATGGGTGCTCAGTCATGGCTTACCACTTATTGCCTGTTATCTAGTATCCAGTATATATGCATCACATTAATCGGCGCATTGAGTTTCATGTCTTATTACATCAGTGTATACGGATTTGTGTCCGCCTATGAAGTAAATCGACCGCTGCCGGATAGTTATATCGGCATGTCACTCTGTCGTACAGATGACCATAGTCTACTCAAATAAAAACCCGCGTGTTTCACCTCTAAACAGGTGAAGCAACACACGGGTATCCAATATCAGAATGCCAGAGCCGCGCGACTTACGGCGCTTTAATCGTCGGTGTAATCGTGGGCGATGCCGCTTTCATGAATGTCCACGGCCCGCCTTCATGGCACGGCACCTGCACATAATTGGCATCCAGCGGATAAACATACCATGTATAGGTTCCTTGAGCGCCGAGGTTATTCACCAGATCAATCTGTTGATTTTGGCGCAAATCGATCACGCTCTCAAAAATTGATCCGTCAGGCCGCACCACACGGATGAGATTGTGCGCCGCACGCGGACCGCGCCAGTTGAAGGTGATCGAACCGGTGCCTTCAATAGCCTGCGTACCATTCAACGGCGTCAGCACTTCCCACGCATCACAAACATACGGTTGAACGGGTTGGCTTGTGCCGGGGACGCGTAGCTCTTGCCCGATGACAATCGTGTTCACATCCGTCATGCAATTGGCATCCGCGATTTCTTTCACGCTCGTGCCGTACTTGTCCGCAATCTTGATCATCGCATCATCCCGTTGCACCACATAACGCAGCTTCCAATCTTTACGCGGTGTACACCCAGGCGTTGATACCGGTGTAGCCGTTTCTGCCCCGCGCAAACCGGGTATCGACACGCTCAGATCAATCGTCGCTGTCGGTGTGATCGTCGGCGTCATGGTAGCTGGTAGAGTCGCTGTCGGTGGTTCAAACGTCGGCGGTGGACGCAGCGTTGGCGAAGGCGTTAGCGTTGCCAGCGGCGTATACGGTGGAATCGTTTCGGTAGCCGTCGCCAACTGTACCGCAGATGTCAATGTCACCGCGAATGCAGGTGAGTTTTGCTGTAAGTTACAGGCTGTCATAGCCAACAATAAGCCTAACAGTAAGAGTGGAAGCTGTTTCCCCGTGGCTTTCATAAGTGATGCACCCCCTTCTAAGTTCGAGACGGTATCGGATGAACGGCCAGCCGCCCATCAACTAAGTCGTAAGCATGGTCAACAAAATCCACCACAATCGGATCATGCGACACGATAAACAAGGTCGTTCCCCGTTCTTTGGCGATATTACGAAACAAGGTCAGGATGTGCCGTGCTGTCCGCGTATCAAGCCCATTAGTCGGCTCATCTGCCAGAATAATCGATGAATGTAAAGCGATCGCCCGTGCGATAGAAACCCGTTGCCGTTGACCACCGCTTAACTCATCCGGCACATGGCTTGCCCAGGCACTTAACCCCACGGCTTGCAGAGCTGCTTGTGCCCGTCGTCGCCGTTCAAATATCCCCAAACGCGGCAGTCGCAGCGCCAGATCAATATTTTCCATAGCTGAATAAGTTGGCAGCAGTGTATCCGTCTGAAAGATGAACCCGATCTGTGTCCGACGCAGTTTTGCGCGTTTACCATCGCCCATCTTCACGATGTCCTGACCGTTCATCAGGATCGTTCCGGCGTTTGGTCGATCCAATGCACCGATCAGGTTGAGTAGGGTCGTCTTGCCACTGCCGGACGGGCCATATAATGCCACCACATTCCCCGCTTCAACGCACAAATCCAGCCCGCGCAGCACCCGTACCGGATTGGATGACGTACCGAAGCTGCGTTCAAGACCTTGCACTTCAATCAAGTACTCGCTCATGACTGCACCTTCTGCGCGGATTTGCGTCGCAACCAGCCGAAACGTTTACGGGGTGCGGGCGGTGCATCCATCAACGTATCACTCATATTCATCATTTCTTCGGCTTCGGTTTCTGGACGTAGCAACACGCCTTCCGGTCGAATTTCAACCGCAATATGCGATGCATCCGTTAACATCGAACGTACCGTTTGCGGCAGTTTAATATTACCCGCATCATCCATGCGTGGGCTTTCTTCGCCAGCTTTGGACATATCCTGTCCCAACGCTCCATCGCGCAGCGTCAACACCCGATCCGCATGAGCCGCCACTTCCAAATCGTGCGTCACCAATAAAATCGTCAATCCGTAGCGCTTCCGCAGCAGTTGCAGCAGTTCTACCACTTGCGCCGCACTTTGTCGGTCTAGCGCGCCGGTTGGTTCATCTGCCAGCAATAGTATCGGTTGGTTTGCCAGCGCCACCGCGATAGCCACACGCTGTTGTTGACCGCCCGACAGTGCCGCCGGACGTTGGTTAGCCTTATCGCTCAGACCGACTGCTTCCAAAAGTTCTTTGGCTTGCTTCCCACGCTGCCACGGATTCACACCTGCCATCATCATCGGTAGGGTGACATTCCGTAATGCAGATCGGTTCGGTAATAAATTCCGGCTGACGTTTTGCCACACGAAACCGACCTTACGCAGTCGATAATCCGCTAGCTTACGTCCGCGCATATTCAGCAGGTTTTGACCATCGACGATCAGTTGCCCCGCCGTCGGTGTATCCAAACCGCCCAACAAATTGAGCAGCGAACTCTTACCTGCACCACTCGGCCCGATGATCGAAACCATCTCGCCTTTTTCCATCTCGAAGTCGATGCCCCGCAGCGCCACCAATTCGTGGTCATCTACCTTATAGGCTTTAACGACTTGCTTGCAAACAATTAAAGGTGTCATCCTTGTTTCCCTATTATGGCCCGATGACCACATCACCTTCATTGATACCGCTCTTGATCTCGACGCGGTCGGTTGTTTGCAATCCTAATGTTACGTCGAAGCTGCGCGGACCGTCTGCCGTCTGCACCACCACAAATGTACGGTTCTGGAAGGTGCGCACGACTGAAGGCGGTAACCACAACACATTCTGGCTGACTTGCAGCGGCATCTGCACCTCAATCAATTGGTCAGTCGCGACATTTTCTAACGATGCTGCGATGCGCGTGGTTTGGTCAGCTTCTTTGGATGTCGCTGGAATACGCCGCACCACACATTGCACCGCCGTTTCAGGATGATTCAGCACTTGGCATACACCGACCGTTCCCACACTCATCTTTTGCGCGTCGGTGATGGCAATCGAAGCCACCGCCTCTTTAGGCTCTGGTCGCCCAATGGTGATGACGGTCGCAAACGCATTGACGTTATCGCCGGGCTTGGCCGATACACTCAATACCTGCCCATCAATCGGCGCATACAGTGATGATTGCGCGATTTTCGCATTCACTTGGTCAACACTCAGTTGTGCCGAAAGTAAACTCTGCGTTGCGGATGAATCAGTGCTGCCTGCCCGTGCTTTATCCAGATTCAACTGCGCTTGGATTACATTATTCTCGGCCTGAGCAATCTGGAATTGATAATTGTTGAAGCTCTGCGCTTGCCCGTCGTAACTGATTTGGGCATTGAGCAGGCTGTTCTTAGCGGATTGTAGTTGCTGTAAAGCACTATCGACGGTTGATGCGGGTGACTCCGGATGACTCAATGCATCGTCGTAATTACGCTGTGCATTATCAAGACTTTGTTGTGCGCTCAGTACCTGTGCCTTTGCCGAAGCCACGCCCGTCCATGGACTACCTGCTTTGGTACTCTCTAGGCTCAGTTTGGCGTTCGCCAAAGCAACCTCAGCATTTGCCACCGATTGCACATCGCCCGTTGTCCCGTTGAGTAGATTCTTTTGTGCGGTATCCAACTGAAGTTGAGCCGATGCCAATTGGTTTTCAAGATCAGTAATCTGGTAATCGATCAGCAATTGTCCGGCACTGATGGCATCCCCTTGCTTCACGTTCACCCGCCGTACCGTTCCGGCAATCTCAAATGACAGCGTCATCTGGTCACGCGGTTGCCAGCGTCCGGTGAAGTCTAGAATATTTTGGACGTCGCCGCGCTGAACCAGATAGGTTGGTTTGGCGACTGCCGGTGCAGTCGGGATCGGCGTTGCTGTTGGCTCGACTTGCGCCAGTGCTTGTGAAGGTGTGTTAGCGGTAGCGGGGCTGCAAGCGGCGATAATCCCGACAGTCGTTAGCAGCAATCCCACTTTGAACACGCGTACGAACATATCAGACATCTCCTAACTTAACGACGGTGGAGAGCCGTTCACGGCTCATGAGCACAGTGGTAATTAACGTAACGAACAATAAGACCAGCGAGAACATGCCGTATACCAGCGCGATGTTCGCCCAATCAACGCGTACCAGATACGGTGGCAAGCCGTTGCTGAAATCGAGTAACGGCAAGAACAACAACGTCGTTGCCAACCCGATGGATGTTCCGCTTAAAATGCCGCTGGCAGCCGCAATCCCTTGTACAAAGATGAGATAGATCGCGACCGATAGACTTCCTAAGCCCATCGCTCGTAACGAACCCAATTGAACCGCCTGTGCGCTGAATGAAGCCGCACTCTGTACAATTGACCCCACCAGCGTCAGCAAAATGGTTGCCACAAACCCAACCGAGAGGAAGCCCAATACACCGCGTCGTGAAGGTGAAGCCTGTGCCGCCAATAAGGAGCTTGCCGGATCAAGCCACTGCAAAATCGGATAGCCCAGTTTAGCAGTTTCCACTCGTACCGTGTTCAAATCGGCATTCGCTTTTAGGCTGATCCAGAAGTTACTCGGTAATTCGGTGCCGACCGTCTCAAAAATCGGATCAAGGTTGCCGATCAAAAAGAAGCCGGTTTTAGGGTCGAGTGTCGGGAAATAACTGACCAACCCCACAATCGGCACTTTTATCTCGTACCATGTGTTGAGCGCGTTCACTTGCACCGTAATTTGTTGCCCGACCTTCAGATTATTCTTGGTTGCCGCTTGGCTGTTGATAATCACACCACTGCGGTCAGCCGCTAATCGGTTGAACAATGACCCCCACGACTCCGATGCATAATCGGCGCGGTAACGGGCGATTGCAGGAATAGTTGCGCGGTCAATGCCAATGATCGTGCCTTCTACCCGCTGGTTTGCGAAGATCAACCGTGCAGGGTAACGCCCCACCCGTGAAACCTCGCTCACACCCTCTACCCGTATCAAGTCATCGGCTGGTAAAGTGTTGTAACCCGTCACGCTGACGCTGCCCTGTGATGATGTGCTATCATCCGTTTGGGCATCACTCGCCACCACCAGCACCGCGTCCGCGCCGATCTTATAATCCACCGTATCTTGCAGTGTTTTGTCGATTGTGCTTGCCATCGACGCCGTATATCCAGTCAAGCTCAGCGTGAAGCACATCATCAGCAGCGTATTGCGGTAGCGCCCGATTGAACGCGTTAATTCTCTTAACGCCATCAACAGTGCGATGTTCCGCGTCAAACTAATCAAACGTGCGCCAAGTCCGATGAACATCGGCCACAAGCGCAAAAAGAGCAGCGTAAGCCCTAACGAGAATAAAGTCGGCCCGAGGAAGTTTAACGGATTACTGAATGGATCTTCGACCGCTGTTTGCAAACCACCTTGCAGCTTAAGTGTCAGCAGCACATAACATCCCGGAACCAGCAGCATCAAATCAAGATACGCGCGCTGCCACCATGCTTTGCTGGCACGGGCAGCACCGCGTTTGAAACTGGTGATGGTTTCGCCAGTCGCTCGCCATGCGATGAATAAACCGCTGCTCGCTGCGATCAACCCTGTCAGCGCTCCGACGATAATCGACTGTTGCGTTGGGGTAACGTATAACGCACCGGATAGATTATCGAACCGCATAAACGAACTGGTTTGACCGATCAACCGCACCAGATACGGCGACACCCCGATCGCCACACCCAATGCGATCAACGCCATCAAAAACCACGTCATCATATGGATGCTCAGGATTGACTGTCGGCTCATACCACGACTGCGCAGGGTGACATCTTCCTGTAGCTGTCGGCTGACCAGCAACCCCGCCACCAGCGACACAAAATAGAAGATCAAGCCGCCCACAGGCAATATCATGATCACCAATTGTTGCGTCAGCTTGTTGACCTGTTGGTTAAACGCATTCAAGCCATCGACAGGTGATAAATCCAATCGGATCGGTGGCAATGCCGATGTGACCGCCCGCTGTCCGTCAACCACCCGCCCCAACAACCCGTTCACATCCGAGGTTTTGACGCTGCTCCCGTTAAATGACACATACCACGCGGCTTCTTCAATCGGGTCTTTAGCGCCTTCCAACCCCTTCAGAAAATCGTCCTGTTGTACGATCAGCATCGTATCGAAGAACTTGGTCGGGAACACCCAACTAGGGTCATTCCCATTTACCGGACGCCACAACGCCACAATTTGCAAATTGACTGGCTTGCCCCCCGGTCGTGTGATCGTCAACTTATCGCCAAGCTGCACACCCATCTTATACAGCATCGTCTCTGAAATCAGCACAGGAATCGGGTCAGTTGCCGACACAGCTTTAGGCGGCCATTGCCCGTCGAATATCTCCATCTGATCTTCAGTTCCGGTGAGGGTCGCTAAGCTGAGGTTACCCATCGACTGATTTTTCGGCAGTCTCTTAACCGCCCATGCACCACCGCGTGCGAAATGCACTTCACGGGCAATCGGCAGTCCGATAATCCCTGTGAACGTATTCTGCACCGCATTCGTTGCGGCGTTGACATCATCTGTAGTGATATTGCCGTTCCATGCCCCCAAATAACGGAAGCGGAAAGCATATGGCGGTTCAGATAGGCTGGATGCTAACAAGCCCGTGTTGACGGCATCCACATATAGCCACAAGCTCAAACTGAGTGTGGTAGCCGTCGAAAGTCCAACCAACGCCCAGAACACCAGCACATAGTGCTTGCGTAAGCGTTCTGTTGTGAACAACAACAAATCGAAAAATCGCAACACAGGTCATTAGCCTCAGGTTCAAAATCTGAACTATGTGAATCGTTAACAATTTTAATATGAGAATAAGGTCAAGCAGGAGGGACAACACTGCCGTCTCTCGGTATATAAGTAATACGTTCTAATCACCCGATTTGTTACAGAGCAGACCATTAGCCTGCTCTGCAAGCTGCTCACTATAACGCGCTCGTAGCCGTTCTTTAGTGTGCGAGCGCGTTACCGATAAAAGACTTAGCCCCCGCCGAAAAGGGTCAGCGTTGGATCAGCCTTTTGGCCGCATTCCCCATATTTCTGGAAATACGCCCGTCGGTCTTCGGTAGCCGGATCAAATGCCGGAATAGCCGCGATACACTCTTGGAATGCCTTCGAATAGGTCTGTGCATCTGCCAGATCCTGCTCCAGATTGCCGTCGTTTAATACATAATTATCGAAGGCGCGGTTCATCCAATATTGCAGCAGGAAGTTAGCCGGTGAATTGAAACCACCACCCGATTGAGCCGGGAACACAATTGTGCTGGGTTGTGAAATCAGGTTATCCAGCAGTGTGTAATAATTCGCGGCATTTGCGCTTTGAACGGTTGCCACGTCAGCCAATTGTGACCGGAATGCGGGCATCGCGTTCAACAACTCAGGATGCTTGCTCAAGAAACTAATCCAACGATAGCAACCTTCTGGATTCTGTGAAGTCGCACTGATATAAGCCGTCGTAATGTCATAGGACACTGCCGACAAATCTGTTCCCGTTGGGTAAGTCGTCAACTTGTATGCTGTTGTGGTCGCGCTGGTTGTCGCCTCATTGACTGCCGCCGGCCCGCCACCACGCCGACCACGGAAGCTGAAGCCGTTTAAGACCGTTCCGTAAATCGACTCAGTTGTATCACTGCCACCAAAATTAAAGACATTAGCGGCCAACTGCTCATACTTCAGGTAACCATTCTTTGCCAGATCAAGCACCTGACGAATGGCATCAATATTGGTCTGCGATGTCAGATCAATCGTCGGTGGATCAGTCCGGTAATCCAACGGCACACCACCATAGGCCGCCATCAGCATCAACAGATATGTACCACCCGCGTCACGCGGCCCGAATGGAGCAGGATCGCTTGGATCAAGCTTGATGCTCTTGAGTGCATCCGTGAAGCTGTTGATCGTCCAACCGGACTCCGGTGTCGGTACATTGTATTTGGCGAACACATCACTGTTGTATTCGAGCGCCGCTGGTTGCAGTGCCAATGGATACGCCCAGATTTTGTTGTCGCGAGTGATCAAACTGACGGTGTTGCCGATCACATCACTCTTATCGAATGAACTATCTGAGTCGATGAACGGATCGAGGTTAATCACCGTCGACAGATCAATACCCGGCACGTTGTTATACGGCAGATAGAAACAGTCGTCCGTCGTTGCGAATTCATTGCCACCGCGCGCCTGAACATCGAGGTTGATACTCTTGACCTGTGGATCACTTGCCGTGAACTCCGCGATCAAGTTATCCCATTTATCTTGGTTGGGCAGGGGCGCGACGAATGAATTCAGGCCGAACTTCAGCGCCACTTCGCCCGATTGCAAGACCACTTCCGGAACCGGAGTTGCCAATACCACCGGACTATCCGTCTTAGCGGTATCTGCCGCCTGCAAATCGGCAACGGCTTGGGCTTCTTCGGTTTGCAATGCGGTTTGCGCATCGCTGCCATCTGAATTCATAGATGTCAGCGCTTGTGTCACGTAATCCGCGTAGCGCACCTCACTCAACGGGATGCCGCTCGCCAGTGCTTGGGTCACGACCGCTTTGTTCTCATCCGAAAGGTTATTGAACCCACCACCAAAACCCGGTCCACCGCCCGGCCCGCCATTTGTATTGCTGCCGCTCACACCCACCAAACTTTGACGGGCAGGGCTGACACCAAAGAAGTTGTTCGCGATGTCGGCGTTATTCGTCAGATACTTGATCAGCGTGTAGGCTTGTTCTGGGTACTGTGTGCCGCTGCTGATGGCGAAACCTTGCGGATTCAACCCTGCCGCGCCACCCGGTAACAGCGATGCTGAAAGCGTAACTTGGTTCTGGTCATTCCCCGGTCGGCGGTTCAGTGTTCTGCTGCCACCAATCTGCATCGGGATAGTTTCCGCTGCACCAAAACCGCCTTGGTTGCTGACCATTCCGTCCTTAACCAGTGTTGCCCATGTAGTGAGCATCGTTTGCAATGTCGGGTCATTCAACACCGGCGTATTTGGTGTCACGCTCGCATCATAGAAGCCTTTGCCCAATAAGCTGCGGAACAGCCATTCAAGGTTGTTGTTCGACACAGCCAACCCCGTTGTGGTGACTGCACCTGTCGAATCGACCACCGCTAATTTGCGCGCCGCGTTGTCCAGATCATCAATCGTCCAGCGTTCGTTGGGGTAGGCCAATCCGACAGCATCAAACGCCGCTGGATTGTAGGTCAAAATAATCACATCGGTAGAAACAGGCAGTGCCCAGATTCCGTTATCCCACTGGAATGACTGCCACACACCCGGTATGAAATCATCCACATTTAAGTCTGTGTCACTGCTTGTTAGTGGCGACATATCCAGATAATAACCCGCCCGTGTTGACTGCACATTCAGGTTGCTGTTATCGACGAACAAGACATCTGCCACGCTGGCATACGCTTGCGCCGCCGTCAACATGGTCGAGACACCCGCCGCTGCCGATCCGGTGTTGCTGTCATTAGCCAGCACATTCACTTTAATCGTCGGATTTGCGGTTTCAAAATCACTAATCAATTGATCAGTGATAATTTGCTTCATGAATTGCGGCACGCTCATTTGAATCACAGTTCTGCTATCCTGTGCTTGCGCCGCTGCTAGAGGAACGATGCCCACAACGAACATCAAAATAGATGTCCAAACCAGCAAAGATCGTCTTCGCATAAACCACTCCTATCCAATTTTCAATTGGCTAACGCCCTCAGTATAGGGATGTCAAATCTCGAAGCCATTACGATGAGGTCACGGTTTCGTAATCTGCATATAACAGAATTGAAACACTTCACCACGCCAAACGGTAACCAACCCCCGGCACAGTCAGAATTAATGAGGGGTGATTAGGGTCTATTTCGACCTTTTCACGCAGACGCCGGATATGCACATTGATCGTATGGTCGCCATCATATGGGGTATCTAAGCCCCAAACCGTATCCAGAATTTGATTACGGCTCAGTGCCTGTTCGTGGTTTTGTGCCAGATACACCAGCAACCGGAATTCAATCGGTGTCAGGTTCAGATTTTTACCGTCTCGCAGCACTTGCCCCCGCCCGCGATCTACGATCAAATCCTTCACGTACAACAGATCAGCGCTAGTATCAACATCCGAAAGCTCACCGTATGCCCGCCGCAGTTGTGCCCGAATACGGGATAACAACTCGCGCAGACTAAAAGGCTTGGTCACATAATCATCCGCGCCCATTTCCAAGCCCAACACCTTGTCCGTTTCATCTTGATTGACCGTCAGGATAATAATCGGCTGTCGCAAACCCAACTGCCGCATTTGTCGGCAAAAATCAAAGCCCGACCCATCCGGTAACCGCACATCCAAAATCACCATATTCGGCTTCATCCGGTTAGCGAATTCCACCCCCTCGCGCCCTGATGCACGCCAATCCACCCGATACGTTTCCCGCTGCAACCCGTCCAGCAACCCGCGTGCCACTGCCGGATCATCCTCGATAATCAGAATGTGTGCCTGTTCCTTTAACACGACCATTTACCCTGTTTCATGAACGCTGCTTCGCGTTACTTAATCTTAGAAAACACCCGACCGACATTAGCTTGGCAACACCAGCGTAAACCGTGTCCCCGGTGACAAACTATCCACTGCCACCTTGCCCTGATGACTTTCCACAATCGCCTTGATGATCGCCAATCCTAGCCCATTTCCCGGATAAGCCGCCGTGTTCCGTCCCCGATGGAAGCGGTTGAACAGGTAAGGCATATCTTCTTCAGGAATCCCGATTCCGGTATCTTGCACCCACAGTTGAACGCCGCTGCCGTTTTTCTTGAGTCCCAGTTCGACCGATCCATTTTCCGCCGTGAACTTAATCGC
Source organism: Aggregatilineales bacterium (assembly GCA_044227005.1). GTDB lineage: Bacteria > Chloroflexota > Anaerolineae > Aggregatilineales > Phototrophicaceae > CFX2. The sequence goes on along the minus strand of JBGAFZ010000005.1, from coordinate 533,751 downwards.
GTTATCCAGCAGATTGCACAGCGTCCGTCGAATTTGAGCTTCATTAGCAATGACCGTTACCGCGTCCTTCGGCACATCAATCAAGAACGTGATGCCCATCTGCTCCGCTTGTGACGCATACAATTCGCTCGTTTCGCGCACCAGCGCACCCAATTCCACAGTTGCCCGTTCATCTGGCAGCGAATGAGTTTCAATCCGCGACAGGATCAGCAGGTTATTCGTCAGCGTTTCCAACCGTTTCAACTGCTCAATCGCCCGTTCAATGTATGACTGCCGTGTTGTATCGTTATGCTCAGTTGCCGCCAACTCCAGATTGGTATTCAGTGCTGTGATCGGCGTGTGCAGTTCATGTGCCGCGTCCGCCAGAAAACACTTGAGTGTCGTGATGGTATGTTCGACTTGGTTCGTCATATGGTTAAACGCCCGCGCCAGTGAGCCAAATTCGTCAGCCGAATCGCTCTTGGCTCGCACAGTCAGATCACCTTTTGCCATCTGGTCGGTGATGTGCTTCAACCCCAGCAGCGGTGTCGTAATAACGCGGCTGATCGACCACCCCGCCATAGCCGCCACCACAATCGCGATAGCACTCGCCCCCAGCAGTGCCCACGCCACGCGGTCAACAATCTCCGAACCGATCGCCGGCCCATCCGAAAGTTCCAGATACCCCATCACCTCGTTATTACCGTTCATCAAAGTCGCGCTGGCTTTTTGGTCGGATAGTCTGCGGTTCGCATCCCAATCCGGTTTGATATGCACCCCGTAAGGAGTGCCATCCACATACACCCGCGTACTTTTTTGGCCTTCATCGATTCCGAATGGTGGTGGTACGCCAAATTCCCCTGTATCGTTCTTGGGGAAGGGCTGGACTTCAAATAACATCTTTTCGGCTGTTGTGGTGATGTCTTGCGGGTTCTGTGCGTGGAACGACACCATATTGATGTTGGATGGAGCAGTCGATTCGGCAATCAGTTGATGTTGCGGATCGAGCAAGCGTACCTTCGCCTGTGAGAAGAACGCGAACGAATCCAGTCTGGATTGGATCGTGCTAACCGGCGTTTTTTCTTCGAGTAACTGCTCAACCAGATACCCGATTGCGCTTGCGCCCCGGTTCATCCGGTCAAGCTCGCGTTCAGCATAATAATTGCGCAGGGTGATCAACAGCACCGCACCTACTGCTATCGCCGTGACCAGTGCAATCGCCGCATAACTGAGCGGCAGTCGCGTCCGCATCGAACGGGGTATCATGTTGCTTAATTTGGATTTGAGCATTGTATTCTCTATAGGATAAATACAAGCCGCTAGGCTCACTTCTAATTATCCCGAGTGTACATCTCAATTCGATTACGGTGAAGTTTCGGTCTCGTAACCTCACATTACTTGATCAGTAAATATGAGGGTTGAAAAATCATGCCGACGAATGCCTTGATATTGATTGCAAAAAGTAATTGATCGTTGTTTACTTTTTAGTAAATGTGTCTATGTGAACTGATACCCGATCTTTGATTTAGTTTTTTAAGAATATGAAAAATAACGCTTGGAAGGAAATTCTTATGATTCGACGCTTATTTCTGATAATGGCTATTGTTATTTGCTTTTCTAGTGTTCTATGGTCTGTCAGCGCACAGGATAAGCTCAGTGAGAAATTTATTTCGTATGATAACTGGCTTACTTTTAATTATCCGTCAGGTTGGGCTTTGGACTCTGAAGGGGATGATTATGGTGCTGGCGTTCTATTACTAGGCAGTTCTTCAAAAGCGCTTCAAACAATGCGCAGCAATAGTGCCAACAACCAGTCAAAGACAGTTCCAGCAGGTGAAGCTGGCATTATCTTGATGCGTAGTAAATATTTGAACAAACTCTTGAAACTGACTCCCGAAATGACTCCGGCTGTAGTGCTGAAAAAATTTCTTGGAGCTTCATTTTCATTAACTTCTGGCGATATTCAAGAACTTATCCTTGGCGGGTATCCGGCTGTACGGTTGGATTCTGCGGATAAGAAAAGCGCGGGGATTTTCCTGATTGTCGATTTTGGCTATAACCAGCGTGTGCTCATGGTGTCTAGTATTGCTCCGAAAGATAAGGACAAACTTGAGCCAACGATTTTATCGATTGCTGGGTCGCTAAAGTTCGGCGGAGATGCTCAAAAGTCACTCATACATGACAATCCTGTTTGGCAAGTGTCGTGGAGCCCCGATGGACGTTTCCTTGGAACACGCGAGAAAGATGCCGCAACGAAGCAAGGTATTGTCCATGTGTGGGATTCGGACAAGTTCGAGGAACTTTATCAGGCTGCGGCAGATGGATATGAATGGAGTCCTGATAGTCAACGGCTATTGGTGTGGAATGCAAATGCTTCTTCGCGAATTCTGGATGCTGACACGGGTAAGGGTTTCGCAATACTACCGCCTGCTTCATATGCTAGGTGGAGTGCGGATAGCGGACGCGTCCTTATTGCATCATATCAGGGTGGAATTGTCGAAGTCTGGGATGTTAAAGGTAATTCTGGGGCGCGGATAGCGAGGATTGGCGTCAAAACATTCTTTGCAAATTGGGCCAAAGACGATACGGTCATCGTGACTTCCATTGCAGGATTAAATGAGGAGTGGTTAACGCAGGTTTGGGATGCAACCACAGGCAATGAACTTTTGAATGTGCCGGATGCAGATCATATTGTCTTTAATCAGGATGGAACTCGTGCGCTAGCAGCACTCCGAAGTGGTAGTATTCAAGTGTATGATTTGGCTACTCAAACGCAAATTTTGAGTATTCCCGTTAAGTTGGAAAAACAGATCTTTGGCCTCTACATTCATAATGTAAACTGGCGTGCCGATGACAAAGTGATCACCGCAAATATGGGTTCATGTCCACCCGGTACACGAAACTGTACACTTGATCTGTGGATATGGGACGCCGAAACTGGCGAACTCCTCCATCGTCTCGTCAAGGATGAACCATTCCGCTACGCAGCGTGGAATCCAAATGGCAACCAAGTGCTCACCCTTTCCCGACAACCGCACCGCGCACTTTTATGGGATGTAACCAGTGGCAAAATGGTTTTTTCCTTTGACCTTCCGGATTTTGCGCAAGGTGCAATTTGGAATCGGGATGGCTCAAAATTTATCATATGGTCAGCCGAGGGTATGGCTCGTTTGTGGAATGCAAAGACAGGGAAATTGCTGATTACCATGCCACATGATGCTGAGATTGACAGTATTCGTTGGAGCGAAGATGAAAATGTGATTTATACACGTACTGCAAATGGTATGTTGCGCACATGGGACGCGCAGACGGGACGTGTCTTATTGCAAGTTGGTGCTGGTGGCAAGGCTGACCGTGACATTTCTGCTTGGCGTTCGTATAGCCCTGAGGATAAGCAATTAGTGACGTGGGTGTCAGGCGCGCAAGGGGTACGCGTATGGGACAACGAAAATATTCTATTTTTTGCGCGTGTAAAGTTCGAATCAGATCCCTTGCTCACTGGAGATTATCTTAAGCAAGCAACCGATGCCATCAAAAATAAAGAATATGATAAAGCATTAGCCATACTTAAGCACGTAGAACAACTCGATCCTGATCTTGCCTCTATCTACAACTTGAGAGGTGTGGCTTATTACCAATTAAAAGATACGCGTAGAGCCATCGACGAGATAAAACGCGCCGTCCAAATTGATCCCACTTATGTGCAGGGATACGTCAACTTAGGGGATATTTTGCGCCTAGCAGGCGATTGGAGTGGCGCTGTCAAGAACTATACACGTGCCATCGAATTGAGTCCTGATAGTGCCGGAATCTATAATAGCCGTGGCGCAACCTACTTCAAATGGGGTGAAACCTATTTGCCGAAAGCTATCGAAGATTTTTCCAAGGCGATTGAACTAAAACCAGATTACGCGACAGCCTATGAGAATAGGGGCAACATGTACTATATATTGAAAGACTTTCAAAAGGCTTTGGATGACTACGGTGAATATGTACGTTTGGCTGGTTCTAAAGCAAACCAGCCTACTCTAGAACGAATTGCTGAGCTTGAAGCAAAGAAAAAATAAACTCTAGAAGTGTAGATGTGAAATGGTTCCATCTGATGGTGTTTTGAAAAGTCGCTATAAATTTGCGGCGATCATCAGATGGAACGAATGTGATCTAGGGTAGTGGCTCAGTATCGGCTGCATCAGATGACACGCTTATCCACTATGCGTTGCATTTCTTGCCTGATAGTTGAGCTTCTCGAACGACTTGAGGCTGAAATGAAAGAGCCAGCACCCCGCAGACTCTCGCATATCTGCCTGTCGCCTTTTTTACGCGTTTCCCCCGTAGGGGCGGAATTCATTCTGCCCGCCGCATTGCTGCATCTCTCGCCTTCTAGTCGCGCTTCAAGAACAAACAACTTGAGTTAATGCCGAGCGAGAATGAAAGAGCCTGCACACCGCAGGCTCTTTAGGTTGCAGAACAAGATCCTCTTATTTCCATAAATCGCGTAAATTTTGGGGGATATACTTATAAGTAACATCTTCATGGCAAACCCACTCACTCGGCGCAAATTTGGCATCAGGAGCAACCTTAAGTCGAATTCGGTTTTCATAAGCTGGTCGTTGAATATATAGTTTTTCATCAAAATTGATAACTACACTCAGTTCAGGACGTGCAATTTTTGACGCATCTTGATGACGTTCGTCTTCCAATAGCTGATCTACAACATATTGATTAGAGGGAGACAAATAATAGGCCAGTGAAGGAATTTCGTCATACTCTATTTTGCAGTTTTGAAGTTCTTCCAAATAACTAATAGCATTCGTTTCATCTACATAAGGAAGATTTGTACGCCAGTCACCATAAATCGTGTCACGGGGCCAATTCAGTCTATTATTTTCAGCCATAAACAAAGTGAAATTACATACCCACATATAGGGGTTCTCAAAGAAAAAAGACCAGTTTGAATCATACCTAATGGCTGCGACACTGGTATATGGATATATTGTGGTTTTTCCTGCTGAGTGAACATTTTTGCTTATCCATAATCTGCGTATCTCATTTGGAATATAAAAAGATGCGTCCCGATCAAGAATTGATTTCCAATCGTCAGGTACAAGTTTGTAAATAGCAAAAGACTCGGCTTCTTCACCGCCTAAATCAACAAATAACTTCTCGTCAAAATTAATGACAAAAGTTATTTGGGTTTTGCCTGTCATATTCTTAATTTGAGACAATTGTAATTCTGTTTCAAACAGTGAAACATATTTCTTTACATCTTGTTTCTGAACATTTAACAGATTTGCTCTCTCTTTTGGAACATTGGCAAGATCAGAATTTCTGAGATCAATAGCCCATCTAAATCTACCTCCACGATCAAGGTAAAAGTGCCAAGTTGAATTGACACATATAGCACCCAAATATGCGTTTTCGTCCATAGACTCCTGATTGATTTCATTTCCCATCATGTATCCCCTTCAGAATTTATTTAAGATCTCTACCTAATTTTTTAAGAAAGATAATACATAGAATGACTAGTAGCAAAGCCAATCATTGAGAGCAAGCGATTTGCTCTATCCCATGTATAGCCACTCACACCATCACTGGTCAATTCCCCAATGCATTGAAGTCGCTTTAGCAGACTTGTCCGCTGGTTAGCTGAGGCGCTTTAGCCCTCAGCGGCGCAACCCCACTCAAATTTTATGCCTTTGCTCTGCCTTGATCTTGGCGTTCTCTGCGTCTGTGCGAAGCCTCCTGTGGATGGCGGTTTAATTGCATTTTAATCACTATTCAGCACTTCTTATATTCTTGGTTTACTTTCGGTTAACCCGACAAACCCATCTCCAACCATCTCTCAACCTCGCCTCTCGCCCCGCTTCCTCAAAACCGTTAGTGCCACCCATCAAAAAGAGTGACCAAATGGTTTTCCAAATGGTCACCCTTTCGCTATCCATATCCCTTATCATATCTATGGGGCATTCTGTACGGGTTCGCCGCTGGCAAACCTGCTCATCCCGCCGCACCTTAACAACTTCCAGATGATTCGGAATATACATCAAAACGGATTCCGAATCTGAAGAATTTTCCGAATCAACGTGGCAAATCCGGTACAGAATTGCCATTGCCGAAAATGTGACCGAAGGAAATCCTGTGGACTGCCAATATTGCAATTGTCCGACGACGACGACGACACCGCCGACACAAAAATATACTCTTGATTGATTTATTGACTACCAACTGAAAACTGTGAACCGTAAATGCCAATCAAAAAGGAGCGCATACACGCCCCTTCTCTTGCAACTTAAAAATCCCAACTGCCTACTGGAAGCGCTGCTCCACCGGCACATAATCAATGTCATAACCGAAGTAGCGCGGCCCAACCACTTCCAACCCCTTTGCGGTACGCCAGTGACGGTGCGCGGGCATCGCCAGCACCATCACGCGGAAGCCGTAGCGCAGTTGCTCGGTCGTAATCGGCTCGCCTGTGTCCTCCTCGACCATCGTAATCAGGTCGGGAACACTCACGATAATCTGACCGTCTTTCTCGGCCATCAGATTTTCGTTCTGGAACGCGATCTTCATAACGCTACCAGCGTTCTCGCCAATCCCTTCAAGGATCGCCTCGCCCCGCGCGAAACCGGCCACCGTCTTGCGCTGAACATCGGTCAGCTTGCCGTGGAACACCACGTAACCGCTGGTCACATCCTTGAGTGCTTGGATCACATCCACATGTTCCGCCCGCGCCTCACGGATCGTCTTACCGATCTTCTCGGCAAAGCTCATCGTACCGTAAACAGCCGCTTCTTTCTGCTGTTTGCCCGAGGCCACGTATGCCCCGATCATGGTCGTCGCGCCCATATTCACCGCGATACCCCGCGCGAAGGTCTCCATCCAACGGTTGTCGATGGTCGAAAGTACCGCGCTGTTGCCTTTCTCGTCTGCCATCGTAAACGGTGTCGCCGTCACCCCGAACAGGTTATGCGTCACCATCTGAATTTCAGGGAAAGCGCGTCCCATACCATCCAAATCAACCATCGGCTTACGCAACTGTGCCGCCAGTGTAATCGGGATCGTCGAGTTAATCCCGCCCGCTTCAATCGAGTACACATATTTAATCGGCTTACCGAGGAAACTCTGTACCGCGTTAAACGCCTCAATACACTCGTTACCACCCGGCATTTTCTCGACCATAACCGTCGGCGCGCCCATCATCGCAATCGCCACCGACATATCATCGTCGGCCATCTCGTCTACGGTTACCAGTTCCACCGGTCCAAAATTGCGAATGGCCTCATTCGCCATCAACTTACCAACGTATGGATCACCGCCCCCACCCGTGCCGAGTACCGCCGCACCCAGCGCGATGTCTTCTACATTTTGAACATCGATCATTCTTTTCATGATCAGACTCTCTCCAGATTAGTTTATTCAATCCCCTGTCCGGGGTTCTTTGGCAACGGATAATAGACGACATCAGGGTAACCAAAAGCGGCTGGCCCAACGACCTTGAGCGCCTTCTCGGTGCGGAACTTGTCTGTGCAGGGGATCGCCAGAATATTCACCCGTAGCCCGTAGCGTAACTGCTCGGTGGTGATCGGTTCGCCCGAGTCACTTTCCATCATGCAGATCAAGTCCGGAACGCACGTCACCACTTCATCACGGCTGTCGCGGTTGCCTTTCCACGCCACTAAATTCTCGTTCTGAAAGGCGATGTGCATGAAGTCTCCGCGATAGCTACCCAGCCCTTCGGCCACCATCTCACCCCGCGCAAAACCGGCTACTGTGCGCCGTTGCACATCAATCAGCTTTCCCGAAAAAATTTCCTTGCCACCCGTCACCTTCAGAACTGCATCCACAAAATGGGCTTTGGTCGCACGGGCATTCAAGATCGCCTCGCCCACATTGCGCGCCAGTGTCAACGTGCGAGGAACCGAATGTGCCTTGACTTCTGCACCGCTCATCACCGGCAGTGCCAGCAACGAGGTACATCCCATCTGTACGCACAAATCGCGCCCGAAGCGCTCAAAGGCATACGAGTCAACCATGCTGCCAAAGATTATGCTGTTACCCTTTTCATCCACCATCGCGGCTGGTGTACATTTCACCCCGTTGATGAATAGCGTGCTCATCTGCATTTCAGGGAAAGCCCGTCCCATCGCGTCGCCATCCAAAACCGGCTTATTGGTCAGCGCACCCGCTTCCAACGGGGCAATCGAATTCGCCCCACCGACCTCCGAGCAGGCGATAGCATCAATCTTTCGCCCGATGTAATTCTCCAGCGCCCCGACAACGTGAACAGACTCGTCACCATTGGGCAGCTTTTCAACACCCACCGTCGGCGCACCCATCCAGCCAACCTCGCACACCGCAGCATCATCCGCAACTTCTTCCAACGGAATGATTTGGACGTTGTAGCCCTGCTTAAGGACTTGATGCATCCGGAGACTACCGATATATGGGCTGCCTCCTCCTCCTGTGCCGAGGATGCCCGCTCCCATCGCGATTGCTTCTACGTCGTCATGTGTCACATTCCACATGGTTTATTCCACCGCCAGCGTGCCGACTGCCTTGACGCGAATGCGGGTCGCATTCCCCGGCAAGTAAGCCAGTGGCACTTCTTCAACGTCCACGATTTCCACACTACCGGGTACTGCGCCACCATCCAAAACACGTTGTTGTGCTTCGTCTTTGGCCTGTTGCAGCGCTTTGTCACGTGGCATGGCTTCCAAACTGAAGATACGGTCAACTTCACCACCGACCTGAGCGATAGCCGCACCGATTGCGTTCGCGACCGACGCGTGTTCAGGGCGATGAAGTTCCGATACGCCGTTCAGCTTATCACCGATCAGGATGATGCCACCACCAACTAGAATGACCGGTACGGCTCCGGCTGCCGTCTTCATACGATCTACGCTGACTTCAACCATCTCCCACATCCGTTGGAGGCTGGCGTCGACCAACGACTTGCTAATGCCAGCAACCTTACTCTTATCACCAATATCTGCCATACCAGCCGCGACCGCAATATCAGTCGTCGTCAGGTCATTACCACCGAATACCAATGCGCGGGTAGTAATTTCGTATCCCACACTTTGTGGACCAATTTGCAGAGGTTCAGGCTTCACATGGCTACCACCACCGAGGCCGAAGGACAACACGTCCGGCATACGGAAGTTGGTGCGTACCCCACCGATGCGTACCGCAACCGAGGCTTCACGCGGGAATCCTTGGCTCAATACACCGACATCCGATGTCGTTCCACCAATGTCCACCACGACAGCGTCTTTCAATCCCGAAAGGAACGCTGCACCGCGCATACTGTTGGTCGGGCCGGAAGCAAAAGTCAAAACCGGATACTTCTCGACGAAATCTGCGCTCATCAAAGTACCGTCGTTCTGGCTGATGTAGAACGGCGCGGTAATGCCCAGGCCGCTCAAAGCATCGCGGAATGACTGCACAATCTTGACTGCCAGCAGTGACAGGCAGGCATTCATCGCGGCTGCATTCTCGCGTTCTAGCAAACCAATCCGGCCAATCTCGTGCGAGAGGCTAATCTTTGCATCTGGAATCACCGACGCGATAATGTCCGCTGCTTGTTTTTCTTGGTCAGGGTTCACAGGCGAAAAGACCGAGCTAATCGCGATCGTACTAATACCGGCATCCTGAATTTTCTTGGCCGCATCACGGATCTCGTCCGGACGCAGTGCCGCAATAGGACGTCCATCGAATTCATAGCCACCATGTACCAGATGATAGACACCGCCCATCGCTTCACGTAGGTCTTCCGGCCAATCTACGAAGGGGGGGAGGGCTGCCGTTGCCGGTAAACCGATACGAAGCACAGCCGTCTTGCTAAGCGACTTTCGCTCGACTACCGCATTGGTAAAGTGGGTCGTACCCAACATCACCGCGCTAATCGAACCGGGGGCAACTTGAGTTTGTGCCAACAAAGCCGTGAGCACATTGGTGATACCACTGCTGACATCACGGGTTGTAGGGGATTTTGCCCATCCGACAACTTTACGTCCATCCATCAATACTGCGTCGGTGTTCGTGCCGCCGACATCAATCCCGATCCGCATACAACCTCCTGTTGCGTTGACGATTTAATACAGAAAATCAGGCTGAAGTTTGTGTAACCTATCAAATTCAATTTGAGGGAAACAAGATGATTATAGTGAGACCAGATTGAAACGCAAAATGTTGTGGTATGAGAAGTTGTTGCTGGGACGTAAGTGAGGTGTTACATTTAATTACGTTGTCCACTTGGCTTCACAAGATCTTAAACCAAATTCACTTGAAGAGGGAAACCGATATGGCAAAAAGTTCGATTGACCCAACCCGCAATTTAATCGCCGAATTTCAGGCAGGTCGCATCAGTCGCCGTGATTTCCTGCGGTTACTGGCCGCAGTAGGCAGTGGCGCAGCGATGGCATCTGCCCCCATGGTTTCCGCTCGTAACGCGACGGCACCTGTAGCATCCAGCGCCAAGCTTCAAACCATCGAACCAAAAGTTTTGGTTTATGGTGCTTCGCAGGACATCGCAACCCTTGACCCGTTTGACCGCGTTGACTATTCGATCAGCGCAGTTATGCGCCAACTGTATGACCGTCTGTTCCGATTCGAGGGTGGTTGGCCTCAACCACTTGAAAAAGGCTTAGTCGAGAAGTGGGGCGTTTCCGACGATGCTAAGGAATGGACATTTGAACTGACCGACAAAGCCAAATTCCATGACGGTTCGCCAGTGACAGCAGAGTCGGTTGTGTTCTCGTATCAACAGACCTTGAAGGCACAAAAACAGCGTTCAAGCTTGCTCGCAGGCTTCATCACCCCTGAAGGGATTGTGGCTAAGGACAGTAAGACTGTCGTCATGACACTTACGACTCCTTACGCTAGTTTTGACCGCTTGCTGGCTTTCATGGAACAACCGATTGTTAACGTAGCCATCGCCAAGGCCAATGAAGTTGATGGTGACGGTGGTGGCGCTTACTTGATCGACAAAGAAGCTGGTAGCGGTCCATTCACCATTAAGAACTGGCAAATTGGTTCAGTTTACGAACTGGAAGCCGTCGCTGATTACTGGCAAGGGTGGCCGGGTGCAGGTCATTTGTCGGGCGTCGTTTGGAAGAAAACCGAAGACCCCGGTACGCGCAAGACCGGTTTGCTTTCCGGTGACTTCGACATTTCGGATACGATTTCGGCTAGCGACATCGACGAAATTAACGCTAATGCCACAACAATGGTCAATGTCGGCTTTGGCTTGTTGGGTGGTTATCTGAAGTACAACACCCAGAACGGTCCAACTGCTGACGTCAATTTCCGTAAGTTCCTCGCCTACAGCTTCAACCGCCAAGCCTTCTCCGACTCGCAAAAGGGGTATGTCAAGATGATGACCGGCCCGCTGCCTGAAGGCGTACCCGGTTATGATGCGAACCTTGACCCGCAATACAGCTATGATCCGGTTAAGGCCAAGGAATATTTGGACAAGACTGAATACAAAGATGGTGGCATCAGCCTCGATTTTGTGTACGTCAGTGGTTTGGACTTCGAAGAAGCTGGTGGCTTGATCCTGCTGGATGAACTCAAGAAATATAACATCACCTTGAATATGACTCCCAAGAATTGGCCGGACATTGTCGGTGCTTGCACGGCTCCTGCTACAGGCCCCGCGATTGCCTTCATCTTCGATCAATTCCCGCCTCTGCCCGATACTTGGTTGATCGAGAAGTATTCGAGCAAGAGCTGGGATCGTCCCACAGGCGGCAGCTTCCAAGCTTGCTCGTTCTACAAGAACAGCGAAGTGGATGGCCTTTTGGATCAATTGCGTACCACCACCGACGCTGATGCCAATGCCAAATTGGTCGCCGACATTCAGTCGAAGATTTCGGCAGATGCCCCGGATATGCCGCTATATGTTGGTCCGAATATCACCGCTTTCAACAAGAAGGTCAAAGGCTTCAACTACTACGGCGATATCGCTGTGGACTTCTGGCGCTTGTGGATTGATGAATCCGCTTAGTTCGTTTGGTTAGCTGTTCGGTAAGTACGGGGACACGGCGTGCCGTGTCCCTTCGTTATTTTGAGGTTATGACGGTTATGCTGCGCTTTCTTGCCCGCCGTTTGCTGATTATTCCAGTTATTCTCATCGGTCTTTCGCTCATCACATTTTTTGTGTCGCGGTTGGTTCCGGGCGATCCGGTGAAGCTGGCAGCAGGACCACAAGCACGCCCTGAACAAATCGAAAAATTGGCAAAAGAATTTGGAATGGATCGCCCACTGCCTGAACAATACTTCAATTACATGGCAGGATTGTTTCAAGGCAACTGGGGGTATTCGATCAGCACCAAGCGCGCGGTTGGCAAAGACTTATTAACCTATTTTGCAGCCACACTTGAACTCACAACCGTTTCAACTATTCTTGGGCTACTGATAGGTATTCCACTGGCAATCATCTCGGCACGCTGGCGAGACCGTTGGCCTGATCACTTTTCGCGCTTCATTTCCATCGGCGCGGTCAGTATCCCTGTGTTTTGGATCGCGATTGTTTTGCAGATCATCCTTGCTCAGAATTTACGATTGCTGCCGGTTGGTGGGCGGTTTGACCCGCGCTCAAGTTATCCAACAACTTACACCGGTATGCTGCTGGTTGATACCTTGATTGCTGGAAATTTTCAGGCGTTCGGTATTGCATTACGTTATATGATTTTGCCAGCATTCTGCCAATCGCTACTGGTGATTGCAGTCGTCACCCGACAACTGCGTGGCGATATGTTGGACATCGTGCGGAAAGACTTCGTGTTGGTGGCACGCGCCAACGGCATCCCTGAACGCACCATCTGGACGCGTTACTTGATGAAGAACGCACTGATCGCAACTGTCTCGATGTTAGGTTTCTTGATCGGGTTTGAATTAGGCGGTTCAGTACTCATCGAGTATGTGCTGGATTGGCCGGGAATTGGTCAATATGCTTTGAAAGCTGCGCTCTTATTAGACTTCCAGCCAATTATGGGTTCGACATTATTTATTGGATGTGTAGTGGTTCTCATCAACTTAATTACGGATATGCTCTACCGCGTGATTGACCCGCGTATCGGGCTGAATTAGGGCTAAGTATTTCATGACGAAGCGCAAAATCATTATTGATACAGATCCGGGTGTGGACGACGCGATGGCGATTTTCTTCGCGTTGAATTCGCCCGAACTGGAACTGATTGGATTGACAACTACATTCGGTAACGGGCATACCGATTTAACGACCATCAATGCCTTACGGTTACTAGAGATCGCTGGACGCAGTGATATTCCAGTGGCAGAAGGTGCGCCCCAACCGATCGCTTCGGGTTTTGATGAACCGGGGGCAATGGTACACGGTGACGATGCACAGGGTAATCTGCATCTGCCTCCACCTATGACAAAAGCCATTCAACAATCGGCTGCTGAATTTATCATTGAACAGGTAATGAAAGCGCCGGGGGAAATCACCCTCGTACCGATAGGACCACTTACTAATCTGGCACTGGCACTCCAACTTGAACCGCGTATTACTAAGGCTGTTCGCGAAGTGGTGATTATGGGTGGAAATGCGTTTTGTCCCGGCAACATCACACCTGCCGCAGAAGCGAATATCTTCCATGATGCCGAAGCCGCCGATATTGTGTTCGGGGCGGAATGGCCGGTGGTCATGGTGGGATTGGATGTCACCCACAAAACGATTTTGACACGTTCAGAAGTACAACAATTTGATAACTCGGTTAAGCCTACAACAAAACATCTGGCAGGCATTACGCCATTTTATCTGAACTTCACGTACACGGTCAGCAAAATGGACGGCGTCTATCTGCACGATCCGACGACACTCGCTTATCTGGTCGCACCGGATGCCTTTCAAACGCAATCATGGGCGATACGGGTCGAAACTGAAGGTTTCAGTCGGGGCAAGACGTGGCCGGCGGGACGCATGAATAAGTGGACTGTGGCATGGCACAATCGCCCGTCGGTAACGATATGTGTTGATGTCGATGGACCGAGAATTTCCCAACTCATTCTGGATCGCTTGATATGAAATGGTAACCGCACATGGCAACTTTATCTCCACCGCAGCCGCAAAGCCCACTCGCCCGCTGGCGCACTGAACACGCCAGCCAGATCACCGATTTTCGACGGGGTGTTTATCGTTTCAGCCGTAACCGATTATCGGTGATCGGACTTAGCATCGTGATTGTGATGCTGATTGTGGCTATCACCGCTCCGATGTGGGTTCCGTATCCCAATGATGTGACGGGCAGCATAAATATGGCAGACCGCCTGAAAGCACCGAGCGCTGCCCATTGGTTCGGAACGGATGACGCAGGTCGTGATGTATTTTCGCGAACAATCATGGCGACGCGTACATCTTTTCAGGTCGGCGTGATTATTCTGGTGGTTGCCATCAGTATCGGCGTGACGTTAGGGGCGATTGCGGGATACTTCGGTGGATGGGTCAACACAATCATAATGCGTTTCACGGATATTATGCTGACGTTTCCCGGCATCTTTCTGGCGTTAGCACTATCCGCAGCGTTGGGGCGCGGTGTGGTTAACGCTATGCTGGCACTTTCGATTACGTGGTGGCCGGGGTATTGCCGGTTGGTCGAGGCGCAAATGCTCAAGATGCGCGAAGAAGATTTCGTAGCCGGTGCCAGAGCAATCGGCGCTAGCAACCAACGTATTATTTTCCGGCACATCCTCCCTAATTTGCTCACAGCGATTATCGTGAAAGCGTCGATGGATTTCGGGTTCGCGGTACTCAGCTTGGCGTCATTAGGGTTCATTGGAGTGGGCGTATTACCTCCTGAACCGGACTGGGGTTCTATGATTTCAGCAGGACGGCGTTTTATTCCGGCGAGCTGGTGGTATTCGACGTTCCCCGGTTTGTTCATGTTTGTTACGGTGCTGGCGTTTAATTTATTGGGCGACGGTCTGCGTGATCTGCTCGACCCGAATGCGACGGTGCGTTGATGAGTACTTCACCCGCGCAACCATTGGTCGAAATTCGTGATCTGTACGCCGAGATGGTGACCTTCGATGGAGTGTCGAAGGTGCTGAATGGCGTCAACCTCACCATCAACAAAGGTGATCTGGTGGGTTTGGTAGGGGAAACAGGCTGCGGTAAATCGGTCACAGCCATGACTATCCCACGATTGGTGCCCCAACCACCCGCCCGTTATCCACGCGGTGAAGTGTTGTTTAGAGGCGAAAATGTGCTGGCTAAACAGGGCGATGAACTGCGGGAAATGCGCGCCCAACATATCGGTATTGTGTTCCAAGACCCGATGACCGGATTAAACCCTGTATTCACGGTTGAGCAGCAGATGGTTGATGCCATCTTGAGCCGCCAAAATCAATTACAGGCTACAGGGTTCATTCGGGGCTGGATGCCATCCAACCGGCAGCGCCGCGCACAGGCACAAGAACGCGCTATTCAACTTCTGCGACGGGTGGGCATACCGGAACCAGAGAAACGCATTCACGCCTATCCACATGAATACAGCGGAGGGATGCGCCAACGTGTATTGATTGCGATGGCGATTTCAGGGCGACCTGAGTTACTGATCGCAGATGAACCCACTACAGCGTTGGATGTTTCGGTACAGGCGCAGATTCTACGGCTGATCGCGGAACTGGTGCGGGAAATCGGGCTGACAGTGTTGTTGATTACCCACAACATCGGTGTGGTAGCGCAATTGTGTAACCGGATTGCAGTGATGTATGCGGGGAACGTGGTGGAATCAGGGTGGACGCAGGATGTGTTACGCGCACCCAAGCACCCGTATACACAAGGGCTACTGCAAGCCATCCCTGATGAAACAATCGCACGCGGGGAGTTGGTGGGTGTAGCTGGTTCAGTGCCGAGCTTGATTACGCCGCCTCCTGGATGCCGATTTGCGCCACGCTGCGCCCATGCAACTGACAAGTGCAGCCTACGTTTTCCTCCTGCGAAATTGGTCGCTCCAAACCATGAAGTCTCGTGTGTGTTATATGAATAAGGCCGGATAGCAAGATGACCCTGGAACTACGCAATCTGACAAAGGTATTTGGTGGGCGAGGCAAGCCAATCGTGCGGGCGGTGGACGATGTTTCGTTCACAATCGCGGAAGGCGCGACGTTCGGCTTGCTGGGCGAGTCGGGTTCGGGCAAGAGTACATTGGCGCGTATGATTCCACGTTTAATCGAGCCAACTTCCGGTGAAATCTTTTTTCAAGACAGATCATTGGTCGGTCTTTCGGAACGGGACATGCGGGGTGTGCGCGAACAAATCCAGATGGTGTTCCAGAATCCATTTTCGTCCCTCAATCCGCGCATGACAGTACGTGAGTTGATCGGTGAACCGCTGCTGGTGCATAAGCGGGCATCGGGCGCGGCGCTGGATAGCCAAGTGCGCGATATGATGAAGCTGGTGGGGTTAAATCCGGAACACACCAACCGTTTCCCACATGAGTTCAGCGGGGGACAACGACAGCGCATCGGTATCGCACGGGCGATTATTTTGAACCCCAAACTACTAATACTGGACGAGCCGACTTCAGCGCTGGATGTTTCGGTGCAAGCACAGGTTCTCAATTTGCTGATCGAATTACAACGAACGCTCAAGCTGACTTATTTACTGATCACGCATGACCTGACCGTAGTGCGGTATATGTGTGATGATGTGGCGCTGATGTACCTCGGTTCGATAGTCGAGCAAGGTAGTGTGCATCAGATTTTTAAACAGCCCAAGCATCCGTATACACAGGCGCTGCTGCGCGATATTCCCTCGACTGATCCTGACCAGAAGATGCTGGAGCATGTGAGCCTTGAGGCCGATATTGTGAGTGCGCCGTGGTCGGGAAAGGGCTGCCGATTTGCGCCACGCTGTCCTGCCGCACAGATCGGCGAGTGCAAGACGGTTGAGCCGGCCTTGATCGGGGTTGGTGAAGGGCAACAAGCGGCGTGCCATCTGGTGCAACCGGTGCTGAGCCGTTAAGTGTGGCGGCGGCGGTGCAGTTAAAGGCTGAAAGAAGTCATTAGTTGCGTTTATGTCGGCGATGTCGTCGTCGTCGTCGGACAATTGCAATATTGGCAGCCATTTCGGTCCACAGGATTTCCGTTGGTCACAATGGCAAAGTGGGATTTTGTGCCGGATTTGCCATGTTGATTCGGAAAATTCGTCAGATTCAGAATCCGTTTTGATGTATATTCCGAATCATCTGGAAGTTGTTAAGGTGCGGCGGGATAAGAGAGTTTGCCAGCGGCGAACCCGTACAGAATGCCCCATAGATATGATAAGGGATATGGACAGCGAAAGGGTGACCATTTGGAAAACCATTTGGTCACTCTTTTTGATGGGTAGCGCTAACGGTTTTGAGGGAGTGAAGTGCGGTGCAGGGTTGAGAGATAGTTGGAGATGGGTTTGTCGGGTTAACCGAAAGTAAACCAAGAATATAAGAAGTGGTGAGTGATGATGGAAATGCGATTGAATCGCCATCCACAGGAGGCTTAGCACAGTCGCTAAGATCAAAGGGAGAGCGATTTTGTACTTCTGGTTCTATAGCGGCTATGCAGCGGATCGTTCAAAACTGGCTTACCAATTGCTCGGCTTACTAAACGGGTAATGCATGAAAAAGTTGAATGTGGTCACCAACTACTTCTACAAAGGGTTCATATTCTCTGAAATTCTCTTTAGGATTGGTATCTAATACACAGTAGAATAGGTATGTATAAATTGCTTCTGACAATATCTGCGGACGCTTAACAAGGATGAGAATACGTTTAAAGTTATTTTATTTATTGTTGCTGAGTTTTCCATTAATTTGTTGTCTTGTGGCTGTAGCTTGGCTTCTTGTCTTTGCTTATGGTGAAACTGATCGACTTCAAGCTTGGGATAAATATCTTTCTCAACCTATACCAGATGATATTGTTACCGACCTTTGTTCACGGAATTTAATCCCCCCGACTATAGGCAATTGTCAAAATAAACAACTCCAGATTCAATTAAGTTCTATACCAGATATTTTTCGGGCTACCATAGCTTCAGGTGCAACGAAAAACGATATTAATCAATTGTTCAGTGATTATTTACTTGATTGCAAGGATGATACCGATATACCTTATTCTGTCCGCTGCCAATATAAATTGGCAGATTTTTACATAGCCATTAATTACGACATAGATACGAACAAAGTTGTTGCTACGCCCTATGATTCGTAGAATTTGCTGATTTAACTCTGTTGTTATTAACCAGACCCTCAACTCAGCCTAACCAACCTTGAAGAGTCTGCACACCGGAGGTTCTTTCATTTTCGGCCTCAACTAAGTCGTTTGAGAAGCGCGACTAGTAGGCGAGAGGTGCAGCAATGCGGCGGGCGGAATTCATTCCGCCCCTACGAGAGATGAGCGGGTGAGGGGGTGGGCGGATTGTCGCAGGTAGAGAGGTGAAACTAGCAAAAGAGCGGGCGAGGTTGATCTCGCCCTGATGAAGTTGGTGGGGATATTAGAGCGCGGCGAGGCTCATGCCGGTGATGACTTCCTCGACCTTTTCAACCGTGGTTTTTTTGGGGTTGATGTTATCGGCGACCATTTTGCCGCGGCGCATGACGACGATGCGATCCACCACCTGAAAGACATGATAAATGTTGTGGGCGATGAAGATACAGGAGTGACCGGAGTCACGGGCGGCACGGACGAAGTTCAACACGCCGTGGGTTTCTTCGACGCCGAGGTTGTTGGTCGGTTCGTCGAGGATGATCAATTCGCTCTGGAACTGCATGGCGCGGGCGATGGCAACAGCTTGACGTTCACCGCCGGAGAGGGCGCTGATGGGTGTGGTGGGCGGGATCTCCTTGGTGATGCCGACGCGCTTGAGGAGCTTTTTGGCGGCCTCATTCATGGCGTTTTGATCCATGCGATTCAGCCAGCGCGGCCCGATGAGCGGTTCGCGACCTAAGAAGAGGTTACGGGCAATCGAGAGCTGCGTGACCAAGGCGGAGTCTTGATAAATGGTTTCGATGCCGTGAGCGATGGCGTCGTTGGTGTTGTTCATCTCGACTTTTTTGTCGTGAAGGTAGATTTCGCCGCTGGTGGGTGTGAGCGCACCGGAGAGAATCTTAATGAGGGTGGATTTACCCGCGCCGTTATCGCCGAGCAAGCCGACAATTTCATTTTTGTTGACGGTGAAGTTGACATCATTGAGCGCTTGAACGCGCCCGAAAAATTTATTGATGTGCTGCATACGTACGAGTTCATTGGTCATGGTGGTTATGTCCCTGCATGATGTCTACGTTCGAGCCATGAGTGAAGCGCCATCATGCCGAGGATGATCGCGCCGATGAAAATTTTATAAGCCAGACCGGGGACGCCAATGAGGACGATGCCGGTTCGCATGAAACGCAGGATCAGCACGCCGATGATCGAGCCGATGACGGTACCGCGTCCACCGTTGAGGGCGGTGCCGCCGATGACGACCATAGCGATAACTTCCAGTTCATAACCTTCGCCGCTGTTGGGGTTGGCGGTGGATACGCGAATGGAACTGATAATGCCCGCGAAGGAGGCCAGTAGGGAGGTCAGCACAAAGAGGCCGATTTTGGTGGCGCCGACGCGTACACCGCGCGCCCGTGCTGAACTGGCATTACCACCAGAGGCTTGTATCCAGTTGCCGAATTTGGACATGGTGAGGGTGTAGCCCAAGATCACCGCAAATAGGGCGAACCAGACGACCGAGGCGTAGATATTCACCTGCCCGATGGCGATCTTGCCCACGAGAATATTGAGCAGGGGCGAGTCGGATGTCCAGCGTCCTTGCGGGAAGCCGTCGGTGATGTAGAGGGCGGTTCCACGAACCACCAGTAACATGCCGAGCGTGACCAAAAACGAGGGAATTTTGAGTTTGGTGACGAACCAACCATTGGCAAAACCGATGAAGGCCGCCAGCGCGAGGGCGATGACGAAGCCGACTTCGAGCGATGTGGTGCCTTGATTGTAGAGCGTCCACATGATGACGGGTGTGAGGCCAAAGACTGAACCGACTGACAGATCAAATTCACCTGCGGTCATGAGCATGGTCATGCCGAGGGCGATGAGGCCGAGTTCCGGTGTGAATGCGAACAGGTTGGTGACGTTCCCTGCGGACAAAAAAGTCGGGTTGATGAGGGTGAAGATGGTGATTTCAGCCACTAATAAGACAAATGGCCCAAACTCGGAGCGAGCGATAAAGCGTTGGAGTAATGAACTTTGTTGCATAGGGTAAAATCTACTATTCGCTAATTAAGAGCACTAATTTGAATGGCGTGAGGCTAACCTAGATTAGCCTCACGGGACATTTACGCGTATCCCTGCACCGTTATGACACAGTGCGGGGATCGGTTATGTATTATTTCTTGCCAGCCAGAATATCGTCGTAAATCTGGGCGGTGTCTTTTTCATAGAGCGCGCCGGTGATGACGTCGAATCCCGGGGGAATACCGCTGGCGGCCATCGCTGCCAGTGACAGACCGACATAGCTGGTGGCCTGTGGGTCTTGCCATTGAGCGGCATTGACGTAGCCTTCCAGAACTTCCTGTGTCGTGTCGAGCGAGTTGCCCCAACCGACGACTGGAATTTCACCGGCCTTGACGCCGACTTGGTCAAACACGCGCTTGATGCTGCCGTTGACCAGATCGCCCATGCCAATGATGGCCTTGATCTTGGCACGGTTGGCGGTCAGGTAGTCACTCATACGGCTGATGATTTCGGCCTGATCCAAAGTGGCTTCGGTGACTTCCCATGTAATGCCCAAGGGCTTGAATACGCTGGAAATACCTTCTTCTTCCTGTACACCATAGGTGGCACCGGGGACTTCGACTGGCATCCAGACGAAATCGCCAGCCTTCACCAGACCCTTGTCAACCAAGTATTGTGCCCAATGACGGCCAAAGGTCACGTTGTCGCCGCCTACATAGGCATTGAAGTCAACGGTTGAGTCGGGGGTGTTGATGTTGATGACGGGAATACCGGCTGCGCGGGCTTCCTTGACGACATCAACAAGGCTACCGGGGTCAGGGCTGCTGGTGACGATACCATCGGCCTTGGCGGCGATTGCGGCGCGGACGGCTTCTTGGTGCGAAGGCACATCACCGCTGTGGAAGGAGGTACGGACTTCGTTGCCCGTGTCGGCTGCCCATTGTTCGGCACCGGCTAGGAAGTATGTCCAGACCGGGTCTGCGGGAGAACCGTGAGAAATCCAATAGTAAACTTTTTTGCTTTGTGCCGAGGCGGCAAATGGAATTGAGATTGCGAAAACGGCGACGATTGTGACGAGAAGGAAACTTAGTTTCTTGAACATTCGAGACCTCTTTTCAAATAAATTTTGGCATTGTCTGGCAATTGAGTTGTGTTGTGTTCAACCGGATGGCGAACGGCGATGTTATCCTCCTATTGGGTTGGTTGAGCGAAGATCATAACCAGAAATGATGGATCAGTCTAAATATCCATACATTCGGAGATTATAGCCCTGTGCATACAGTCCGTCAAATCATTTTAAAGAAAAATGTAATGGGGTGTCGTGCACATTATCTGAAGCTGGTTTGCGGATATGAGGGCAAATGGGGAGAATGAGATGGGTGTGGCGGATTAGCGTAGATGAAAGCAGTGTGTAGGATGTCCACTTTAAAAGCAGCCGTGGTGGGAACAGGATTTATTGGGCCGGTGCATGCTGAGGCGCTCAAACGAATCGGGGTGCAGGTGCGCGGTATTTTGGGATCAAGTCCCGCGAAAAGTCGGGCTGCCGCTGATGCTTTGCATCTGGATGTGGCCTATGACAGTTATGCCGATTTGATCGCGGATGCGGCGGTGGATTCGGTACACATCACTTCGCCAAACAAAGATCATCTGGATATGACACGGCGAGCATTGGCTGCCGGTAAGCACGTGGTGTGCGAGAAACCGCTGGCGATGAACACGCAGGAGAGCGCAGAGTTGGTGGCGCTGGCGAAGGCGCATCCGCAGTTGGTGACGGCGGTGAACTATAACATTCGCTTCTATCCGTTGATTCATCATGTGCGTGATCTTGTGCAGAACGGCGAGATCGGTGAGATCTATGCGGTTCGCGGCGGGTATATCCAAGATTGGTTGCTGTTCGATACCGATTGGAACTGGCGATTGGTGCCGAGCGAAGGCGGTGATTTACGGGCTGTGGGCGACATCGGCACGCACTGGATGGATCTGGTGGGTTTCATGACGGGGTTGAAGGTCGAGTCCTTGCTGGCTGATCTGGCAACATTTGTACCGAAGCGCCGTAAGCCACGTCAAGCGGTGGCGACCTTCAAGGGCAAGGAGCAGAGCGATTCGACAGAATATGATCTGGTGGACATCAAGACCGAGGATTGGGGTTCAATGCTGTTTCATTATGCCGGTGGCGCGCGGGGTGTGATGAGTGTGTCGCAGGTCAGCGCGGGGCGTAAGAATATGTTGAGCTTCGAGATTTCGGGTTCGAAAGGCTCGGTGGCGTGGAATTCTGAGGCGCCTAATGAATTGTGGTTGGGCTATCGCGATCGTCCGAACGGCGTGTTGATCAAAGACCCGTCCCTGATGAGCGAGCGTTCGCGGGGTATTACCAGCCAGCCCGGTGGTCATGCCGAGGGGTTTCCAGATACATTTAAGCAGTTGTACAGTACGATTTACGGCTATATCGAACGGGGTGATTTTAGTGCGCCCAAGCCGTATCCGACGTTTGAGGATGGGCATTATGAGTTAGCCTTGTGCGAGGCGATTGCGACCAGCCACGCGGAACGCCGCTGGGTGGATCTGAAATAAACGAGAGAGGTAAAACGAAATGGTAGCGTCCAAAGTGAAATTCAAAACGGTTGATGAATACATTGACTCGTTTCCAGAAAATGTGAAGGATATTCTGCAAACGCTGCGACAGACGATCAAAGCAGAAGTCCCTGAAGCCAAGGAAACGATTAAGTACGGAATGCCTACCTTTGTGTTTCATGGCAATCTGGTCTATTTTGCTGCGTGGCGTAAGCACATCGGTTTTTATCCGATTACCTCAGAAATGGAGGCTAATATTAAGGAGTTGTCTGACTATAAGACTTCAGGCAAGGGGACAATCCAATTTCCCTACAGCCAACCACTGCCTTTAGCGCTCATTCGTACTATTGTGGGCTTTCGGGTTCGGGAACATCTAGCCAGTAAAGCGAGAGATGAAGCGTAGGCATGAGGGTTACGACGAAGCCCTATTACCGAATTCAACTATTACGTCGGCCAATAGATGCGGTCATCAAGAAAGCGTCTGGGTGGTGGTGTACTCGTATTTGTCGGCGCGGTAGTGACTCAGGCTGCATTCGATAAGTTCATGGTTTTCGAGGTAGGCGCTGGTGTTCACGACCAAAACGGGTGCGCCACGCTCGACTTGAAGCAGTTCGGATAAGCGTTTGTCGGCTACGATGGCGCTAATGGTGTGGGTGATCTCGGTGATGACCAGATGATACTGGCGCATGAGGACATCATAAAGCGAGTGCTGGCTGAAGTCGGTTTGTTCCAAACGTGGGCAGCGTTCGAGGATGACGTAGGTATGCTGTAATCCGATTGGTTTGTCGTCACCCAAGCGCAGTCGATCCAGAATGAGGCAGGGCATACCGATTTTTTTGCTGAGTGGACGTGGATCGGCGGCTTGAATGGTGCGGGTTTCGTTGTGAAGCACGAACGAGCGCGGATGCAGTCCCATTTCAATGATCTGGTTGGTGAAGCTGCGGGTGAGTGAGAATTCATGAACGTCTTTGCGGGTTTGGATGACTGTACCGTGTCCAGCTTTGCGCACGATGAGGCCATCATCGACCAAGCGACCGAGGGCGGTACGAACGGTGTGCCGTCCAACGCGGTAGGCATCGGCCAACTCGTTTTCGGGCGGGAGTAAATCGCCGGGGGCGACTGAATCGCTATCGAGCAGTGCCCGTAAATCAGCCTCTACTTGATAGTAAAGGGGTACAGGGCTGCTGGTATTGACGACCGTGATGGGGAGTTGTTTAACGGTTAATTGGGCACACATGATGCGACCCTGACAGTTAGGCTGACGAATGTGCGGATATACGTAACTTTGTTAATACACAGTTATTCTACTGCAAAGTGTGGCTGTTCACAATAAAATGACCGTTGTAAGGATGTCGGCTACCGTATAACGACATAGATGAGGACTTTGCCATGAATGTGACTTTTGAGCGAGCAATACCCGAAGATGTAGAGGCATTGGTGAAGCTGCAAATCATGGCTTTTCACGATGATGCGCGATTATATCCCGGTGTGAAGTTGGACGGCCCGCCGGGTTATGATTCGGTGGAGGCCACGCTCAAGAAAATCCGCGAAGAGGATTATTACTGCATCAAGGCAGATGGTCAGTTGGTGGGTGGGGTTGTGGTATACGACTACGGGCAGAGACACTTTCACCTTGACGTGATATTCATTGACCCCGCCTACCACAATCGCGGTATCGGCACACAGGCCATACAGTTCATCGAGCGCACCTATCCCGCCCAAAAGTGGACGTTAGATACGCCCGATTACGCTACACGCAATCATCACTTCTACGAGAAGTTTGGTTATGTGCGGGTGGGCGAAGAACCTCTCGAAGATTTTATCCTGCTCGCCTACGAGAAGATCATGTGACTCAGGCTTTTTTGCGATCCACTTTGTAACAGGCGAGGATGTTGCCTGAGCCTTGCCATGTGCGGGTGCTGAGCAGCTTGAGCGATACGGGCGGGCGACCGACGAATAAGGGTGTGCCTTCGCCTGCGATCACCGGAAAAATGGTGAGGTGCAGTTCATCAATCAGATCGTGAACCAAGAGATCATTCCAGAGCAAGCGACTCATGATGATCAGAATATCCTTGCCGGGTTGCTGTTTGAGGGCGGCAATTTCTTTGTGCGCGTCCGCCAGCCTGATGATGCGCGTGTTATCCCACGGGGCGACTTCCTCGCGGGTGATTTTATCCGACACCACCACTTTATCGAGCCGTGCCATGTGTTGGGCGATCTCGCGGCGAATCGGTGTGGCGTTGGGATCGTTGGGCAAATTCACCCAATACTCTTTGTTGCCAATAAATGAAGTCTGCCCCGCCAATAAGAGCGTATCAGCGGCACGCATACGTTCAGCCATATAGAGATCAAGATTTTGATCACCTGCATAATCGTCGTGGAAAAAGTCGAAGAGCGCACCGAGATTACGATCTTTTCCCTCGTAATAACCATCGATTGAGAGAATGTTGCTGACGATTATTTTACGCATGCGTTACTCCATTTGAGATGCTACAAGAATTACCTTATTTTAAGAACACTTGTGCGAACTGTCAAATGGTTGTAGGTGTAGCATGTGGTACGAGAGGAGAGCCTGCGCCGCTCCCCTCGATTTGTGAAGCTGCGGCGATTATCGTCCGGTATGTTGCTTGGCGACGGCGAGCATGGCCTCGATACTCTTTTCGATGTCGTCGGATGTAGTCGCCCATGAGGATACGCTGATGCGCATGGCGGATTGTCCGCGCCAGTGAGTCGGGCCGCACCAACAGGTTCCGTCTTGTTGGATGCCTGTGATCACACGGCGATTGGTGTCGTCATCACCAAAAGTGACCACCACTTGATTGAGTACCACCTCATTCAAAATGGTGTAACCTGCCGCACGTAAGGCTTGGGCAAATACAGTTGCATACTGGCAGTTGCGTTCGACCAAATCGGCGATGCCGGAACGTCCGAGTGAACGCAGCGCTGCCCACACTTCGATACCGCGTGCGCGTCGTGAGAGTTCCGGTGTGAATTGTGACGGTTCGCGGGTATCACTTTCGGGTAGATAGGCCGCTGTCAGCCGCAGTGCTGCGCGCAGTGTTTCAGGATCACGCACGAAGGCCAAGCCTGAATCGTAGGGGACATTCAGCCATTTATGAGCATCCGTCGCCCACGAGTCTGCGGCGTTCACGCCAGCAGTGAGGTGAGCGCGTGCCGGTGTGGCGCTTGCCCATAAGCCGAAAGCACCATCCACATGCACCCATGCACCGGAAGCATGTGCCCATTCACAAATTGCCCCGATCGGATCAAATCCGCCGCTGTTGACGTTACCGGCCTGTGTACACACGATGGTCGGGCCGGCCAGCTTGGGCAAGGCATCGGCACGGATACGCCCTTGCTCATCGACAGGGAGTTTGGTCACGCGCTGATGACCTAAACCGAGCAGACTCAAGCTGCGGAACAAAGTCGGGTGGGCTTCCGCGCCGACGATCACATTGATTTTGGGCGCACCGAACAAACCATCGGATTCAACATCCCAACCCGCTTTTGCCAGCACGGCATGACGGGCGGCGGCTAGCGCAGTGAAGTTTGCCATCGTCGCGCCGGTGACGAATGCTCCGGCAGCGGTCGCGGGGAGTTTGAGGACATCTAGCAACCAGCGCAGGGATACCTCCTCGGTTTTGGCAGCGATGGGCGAGGCGATTCTTAATCCGCCGTTTTGATCCCATGCGCCAGCCATCCAATTGGCCGCCAAGGAAGCGGGAACACTGCCGCCGATAACGAATCCGAAGAACCGTTTTCCAGCGGTCGCGACAGTCGCGGGTGAACCGATTTCATCTAGAAGGGCGAGTACTTTATCCGGCGCAGTGGGGGAATCCGGTAATTGTTCTTCCAATTCGGTCAATCGGGCGATGGCTTCCGGCGAAGGCGCAACCCCGCGTTGGTCGAGTGTTTCCAGATAAGTCGCCGCGCGGTCAGCGGTTGAACGGAGTAAATCACGTATGGAGCTGGTCATAAGATAGCCTCATTTCAATGAATACCAGTAGCAAAGATCAGTATAGGGGGATAAATGGTTTTCAAATAGCGGCCTATAAGTCCATCAGTGTGATCGGCATGGGAGTTCGGCTGGTGGGTGGTCGGACGGCACGTTCTGTGTTATTCTAAATATGCGGACATTTAAACATTAGGATAAATAGGGTGCGGGAATGATACCTGATTGTCCGTTCAATCGATCGACACGAAAAATATTTATACGGGTTCTTTTATGCACAAAGTGACAGTTTTGGGTACGGGGCTGATCGGGATGTTTTACACGCGCACCTTACATGGTTTGCGCAGTCGCGATCAAGTAGAGGTGGTGTATTCACGCTCGGAAGAACGGGCAAAGACATTCGCTGCTGAATGGAATATCCCCACATGGACGACTGATATGGATGCCGCCATCAATCATCCTGATACCGATGTGGTGGTAATCGGCCTGCCCAATAACCTCCATGAAAAAGCGGTGTTGGCTGCGGCTAAAGCGGGCAAAGCTATTTTGTGTACCAAGCCGCTCGGACGGAACGCCGCCGAAGCACATCGTATGTTACAGGCGGTTGAGGAAGCGGGGGTGTTTCATGGTTACCTCGAAGACCTCGTCTATACCCCCAAGACGCTGAAGGTTATTCAATCCATTCAAAACGGCGCACTCGGTAAAGTGTTGTGGGCACGTTCGCGCGAAACGCATCCCGGTCCGCACAGCGATTGGTTCTGGGATAAAGAACAATCGGGCGGTGGCGCGATTATCGACATGGGCTGCCACTGCATCGAAATTAGCCGCAGCTTTATCGGTAAGCGCGTGCGACCTGTGGAAGTGATGTGCTGGGCGGCGACGCAGGTGCATCCGATTGAGGCCGAAGACAGCGCGGTTGGGCTGGTCAAATATGCCAATGGCGCGATAGGTCAGTTCGAGGTTAGTTGGACGTTTCGGGGCGGCATGGATTTGCGCGACGAAGTTTCCGGCACCGAAGGTACTATCTGGTTGAATCATTGGTTGCGCACCGGATTCGATATGTTCACCTCGGTTGGTGAGGGTGGTTATGTCGCCGAGAAGGCTGAAGGTTCGACGGGCTGGATGTTCCCTGTCGGAGATGAGCAGGGTGCGTTGGGCTATGTCGAGATGTTCGCGGATATGCTGAATGCGCTGGATAAAGGTGCTAAGCCGATTGAGGATTTTTATGATGGCTACGTGGTCAACGCCATCATGGATGCGGCGTTGCTATCGGCACAGAGCAAACGATGGGAGCCGGTCATCCTCGATGATTGGCGCGGTGACACTGAAGCTAACGATGAGAGTGTTCTGCGAGATTATGACAGCGACCACTATTTGATTAAAGAAGAGATCATGTCCGATGGCCGCATGAAGCGCATCCTCAAGGAAAAGGCCAGCGGTAAAGTGATTCAGCAGATACACTAACCGCGCAGATGAATTGAGTCGAAAGCAAACGCGAGAGGTGCGTATGGGGTTGTACATCGGGATTGATTTGGGCGGGACGAAAATCGCAGGCGGGGTATGGGATTCGGACGCGCTGACCATGCGCGCCCAAAAGACGATTCCTGCTCAGGCGCAGGCCGGGCCGGATGCTGTGATCCAACGGATTGCTGATTTAGCGCGTGAATTGGCGGGTATGGCAGGGCTGGCGATGAAGCAGATTGCAGGCGTCGGGCTGGCGGTTCCGGCGAGTATTGATTCTGATGCAGGTGTGATCTGGGTGATTCCTAATTTACCCGGTGATTGGCGGGGCAAGCCGGTCGGGCCGATCTTGCGCGGGATGCTGGATTGTCCGGTGTATCTGGTGAACGATGCGCGGGCGTTCACGTTAGCCGAGGCGACGATTGGTGCGGGTAAAGGTTCGGCCTCGTGCGTCGGGATCACGCTCGGTACGGGGATTGGTGGGGGCATCGCCATCAACGGACGGTTATATCTGGGTGTGATGGGATCGGCGGGGGAGTTCGGACATCATACGATTGATATGCACGGGCCGCCGGACGGTACAGGTAATCCGGGGGCGTTAGAGGCCATGGCGAGCGGCCCCGCGATTGCTGCGATGGGCATTAAGGCGGTGGCACAGGGCATTACCACACAAATCGGTGCGCTGGTGAACTTCGATCTGAATAAGATCACACCGGAAATCATCGCACAGGCGGCTGAATCCGGCGATAAGATCGCCCGCGATATTTTGCAGACCGCCGGAACCTATCTGGGTGTGGGGCTTTCGAACATTCTTATTCTGCTGGCACCGGAGAAGGTCGTTATCGGTGGCGGGGTGGCACAGTTGGGCAAGTGGATCATGGAGCCGATTCAGGCCGAAATCAAACGCCGTGTGGTCACTACGCCGCTGGATAAATGCGAACTGGTATTGGCGGCTTTGGGCGGAGAGGCGGGAGTCGTCGGCGCAGCGATCTGGGCAAGCCAACAGGAAATCAACCACGAATAGGACGTAAGGCAGGAGGTTACATGCCAACCTATACACAGGAACTCCCTCTTTTGGCTGAGGCCGAGGTGGTGGTACTGGGATCAGGCAGCGCGGGATCAACCGCCGCGATTGCTGCTGCCCGTAGCGGCGCGGACACGCTGCTGGTCGAGCGCTACGGCTTTTTGGGCGGTACATCGACAACCGTGCTGGACACCTTTTATGGTTTTTATACCCCCGGCAGAGATATTGCGCGGGTGGTGGACGGCATCCCGTGGGAGATTGTCGAGCGCCTCTACGCCTACAATATGGTGCTTGAACGTCCGAGCAGTTATGGCGCAGGACAAGCCGTAACCTACGATCCGACTACGCTCAAAGTGGTGTGGGAACAAGCCGCCCTTAGTTCCGGTGTACGGTTACTGCTGCATACATTTTGCGTCGATGTGTTGATGGAAGCTGGACGCATTACCGGCCTTGTGGTCGCTAGCAAAAAAGGACTCGGTCTGATCAAGGGTCAGGTGTTCGTGGATTCGTCCGGTGATGCGGATCTGGTGTTTCGCAGCGGTGCGCCTTTTGAAGCCGCTGGCACTGATGGACATGATGCGCAATCACTGACGACCACCTTTCGCCTTGGCGGGGTCAACCTCGAACATGCCCAAGCCATCAAACGGGATGAACTTGTCTCGCGCATGAAAGCGGCTAATCTATCCGGTGAGTATCGTCTGCCGCGCGAAGAAGGCAGCGTCCATGCCACGCCGATAGCCGATGTGGTTGCCACCAATATGACGCGCGTGAGTTATGTTGATGTGACTGATCCGGTTGAACTCACCAAAGCGGAAGTTGAGGGGCGTAAGCAAGCACTCGAATATACCCGCTTCCTGCGTGAGCAAATCCCCGGTTACGAACGCGCGTACCTGATGAACTTCAGCACGCATATCGGCATCCGTGAAACCCGCCGCATGTGGGGACGGTATCGCCTGACGCGCGAGGATGTGCTGAGTGCGCGGCGCTTTGAGGATGCTATCGCCCAATGTGGCGCACCCATCGAAGAACACAACGCCAGCAGTAGTACCCGCTGGGAATATGTCCCTGACGGCGATACTTACGACATCCCCTACCGCGCATTACTGCCGCAAGTGGTGGATAATTTACTGGTGGCAGGGCGCTGCTTGTCGGCTGACCATGATGCACATGCCTCCGTCCGCAGTATGGGGCAATGTATGGCGATGGGACAGGCTGCTGGTACTGCCGCCGCCTTATCGTCGCTCGGGCAAGTCGCCCCTGCTGATTTAGACGTCAGCGCTTTACAAACCCGTTTACGAACCGATGGCGCACTTTTTTCCGGCGCTACCGTGACCAAGACTACAACAGCTTAAGGGAGTACACCGAATGGATTCAACGCAAGTCGCACTACAATATTTTGACGCCGCGCAGCGTATCGTGGATGCTGTGCGCTCGACCCAGATGGGCAAGATTGAGGAAGCCGCCCAACTGTGCGCCGACACCATCGCACAGGGTGGGTTGGTGCATCTCTTCGGCACCGGACATTCACGCATTCCGGTCGAAGAAATATTTCCACGTCATGGCAGCTTCCCCGGCTTTCACCCGATTGTCGATCTGTCGCTGACCTTCCACACACAGGTGGTTGGCGCGAATGGTCAACGCCAAGCCATGCTTATCGAGAAGATGGAAGGCTTGGGCGATGCCATTTTACAGAATTTCGTGTTCCGTCCTTACGACTGCTTCATCATCTTCTCCAATAGCGGCGTGAACAATGTCATCATGGAAGTGGCACTGGGCGCACAGGCACGTGGCATGAAGGTCATCGGCGTGGTGTCGGTGGATCATACGCTGGCGACAGCACCGCGTCATAAGAGCGGCAAACGTCTGACGGATGTGGCGGACATCATCCTTGATAACTGCACACCCAAAGGTGATGCGCTGGTGGAAGTCGAAGGCTTGGAGTATCCGGTCGGCCCCGGCTCGACCATCGGTTATACCTTGCTGGTGAACGCGCTCAAGGTATCGGTCGCGGATAAGCTGACCAAGATGGGACAACCGCCGTTGGTCTTGACCAGCAGCGTGTTGATCGGCAGCGAGAAGTCCAACGAACTATTTGAGCGCACCTATGATGATTTCCGCGATCGTGTGAAGAAGGTTTACGGCGGCTAAAACAGACGTACCACAGAGGTACATAGACCTCTGTGGTAAAAAACGTTGTTAGGCCTTGTGGAATGTAAAGCGTTCACCGGCTTGCAGGACGACGAACGGCACATGAGCATCCGTCGCCAACCGTTCGAAGTCGTGCACATCGGCGGTATTGAAGGTGAACATGTCGTAATGATGTGGGATGACCGTACCTGTACCCACAGCTTGGGCCAGCGCAACCGCTTCGGCGGCGTTCATGTTGGGCGGGACGTGCAGGGCATCACGGCGGGCATCGGTGCCGTTGATGGGTAGGAACAGAATATCCGGCGCGAAAGCCCGTATCCGTTCCGCTAGACCGTCATACACCAGCGTGTCGCCGCTGTGGTACAGGCGCACACCGTCCACCTCGATCAAATAGCCGACGAAGGGATAAGTTCCTTCAGCGGTGGTTTCAAAGGTGGGGTGGGCGGCGGGTATACTGCGGATGGTGAGGTTATCCGCCCGAAAGGTTTCGTCGCCACTGGTGGGCAGCAATCGGGCACGATCCAATCCCAAACTGACTGCGTAATCGGTCAGCGGCGCAGGCAGAATCAGATGTGCATCCGGTGAGGCCGCGAATAAGGCTGGCATGGTCGCCGGATCGAGATGATCCGAATGTTTGTGGCTGGCGAATACCCATCTCGCATCGGTGATGTCACAGCCACGCAGCGGGGCTTCGGTCATACGGATGTGAGGTTTTTCGGTGGTGGCGTATTTCAGGGTCAGGTGTTCGGAAAGATACAGATCGACATAGAACAGGCTTGATGCTGTTTTGAGGGCATACCCACTTTGCCCCAGCCACCAGATGCAGATTTCACCGGCTTGTGGCTGTGCGGCTTGGATGTCGTCGAGCAGCGCTTGGCCTTTTAAGACGGGTTCAATCATGGGACTAATCCTTAGGAAAAGGTAAATAAAATGACAGGTTATCAACTTCCTCTGCTTTACACAAGTGTAATAGGATCATATGCATGGCCGGCATGGTTACATTCTGCTCTGGCTGCTGCCGGACGCGGTGAATACGGGCCGGATGATTGGAAAGAAACACAGGATGACGCGGTTGATCTGGCGCTGCGCGATCAAGAAGCGGCAGGCGTCGATGTCATTACCGATGGTGAGATGCGCCGCATCGGCTTCTTTACCGCCGAGTTTTATGGTCATATGACGGGTCTGCGCGAGATGCCACCCAAGCGCAAAATGGGTGTGGTCGGGCACGATCAGCGTGAGAGTTACGAAGCCGTCGAAGAAGTCAAAGCGCCCCACGGCCTCGGCCTCTTGCCCGAATTCAATTACCTGAAAACCCATACCCAACGCGCCATTAAGATGCCTATCCCCGGCCCGTATACATTGGCTGGACGCATCAAACCCGGCAGTGTTTACAAAGACCGTATGGAAGTGGCGCACGCGCTGGCTGCCATCATCAACACTGAACTCAAAGCAATCGTGGCCGCCGGAGCAACCTTCGTGCAGGTCGATGAACCATCCTATGCCGTTCATGCCCATAGCCCCAAAGCCTTCGTTGATTTGTTCAATGAAACGGTTGCCGGTGTGAACGCCAAGATCGGTGTGCATCTGTGCTTCGGTAACTTCGTCGGACGTCCGGTGGCCAAGCGTACTTACCAACCCTTGTTCCCGCACATCCTCGATATGAACGTCAGCCAGTACGCACTGGAATTTGCCAACCGCGAGTTAGCCGAACTTGACCTGTGGGAGCAATTCCCCAGTGATAAAGAGTTGGCAGCCGGTTTGATTGATGTTAAAAATTACTACGTCGAAACTGCCGAAGATGTAGCCGAGCGTATCCGTAAGGCGCTGCATTACATCTCGCCTGATAAGTTGAGCATCACGCCTGATTGTGGTTTCAGCCAGACCGCGCGTTGGGCTGCCAAGGGCAAGCTGGCCGCGATGGTCGAAGGTGCCAGAATCGTGCGTCGTGAACTGACGGGTACGGCCTAAGTCGGCGCGGCGCGTTCTGTTGAGTGGTCTTTCATCGCATATAAACGAGGCATGCTATGGACTCCAAACGCTTTGCAGGTAAAAACATCATTGTCACCGGCGCGGCTAGCGGTATCGGTCGTGCTTCCGCCATTCGCCTTGCTGCCGAGGGGGCTTATGTTATCCTGTTTGACCGTGACCCTGCCGGTCTGGATGACACCGCCGGACAAATCAACATCAAGGGCGGTCAATGCGCCACCTATACCCTCGATTTGACGGTCGAGGCCAGTGTGCAAAAAGCGGTTACCTCGGTCATCGAGAAGCAGCGCACCTTACATGGTCTGTTTAATGTGGCGGGGGGCAGCGGACGACGCTTTGGTGATGGGCCGGTAGATTCGTCTACGCTGGCTGGATGGCATGCCACGCTCGATCTCAACCTGACCAGCATGTACCTGATGTGCAAATACTGTACCCCGTCGTTGCTCGAATCGCGCGGATCAATCGTCAACCTCGGTTCGGTATTGGGCTTGGTCGGTGGAGATGAAGACTTCGCCACCCATGCCTATGCCGCTGCCAAAGCTGGTGTGATCGGTCTGTCACGAGCGATGGCTTCGTATTACGCTCCGAAAGGTCTACGCGTCAATGTGATCGCCGCCGGATTGATCGCCACACCCATGAGCCGCCGCGCCCAATCTGATGAGCATATTCTGTCGCGCTTGCCAGCGTTACAACCCCTCACAGGCGCGATGGGGCAGCCCAATGACATCGCCTCGACTGCCTCATTCCTACTCTCGGACGATGCCGCCTTTATCACGGGCGCAGTGCTTACTGTTGATGGAGGCTGGACAGTCCGATGAGCGTCATTCGCACCGTTATGGGTGACATTGATCCGGCGCAGTTGGGCGTGACGCTCATGCATGAACATGTGCTGACGATGCCACCGCCCAGCGTCAAAGATCGCGACCTCGAAATGTCCGATGAAGCCGTGATGACCCGTGAGCTTCAACATCTGTATGCAGCCGGAGGACGCGCTTTGGTCGAAATGTCTCCGGCTGATTACGGGCGCAATCCACAGGGACTCAAGCGCCTATCAGAAGCCAGCGGTGTGAAGATCATCGCCATCACCGGCTGGATTAAAGAGGCCGGTTATACCCAATGGTCAATCGGACGGACTGAGCAGCAGCTTGCCGACGAGATGATCGCTGATATTCAGCAGGGCATGGATGGCACATCCATCAAAGCGGGGTTGATCAAAGCCGGTAGCAGCAAAAATAAGATTACTGCCGAGGAAGAAAAAGTGTTTCGGGCGGCGGCATTGGCGCATCGGGTGACAGGCGCGTCTGTTTCCACCCACACTGAAGCTGGAACGATGGGCTTGGAGCAGGTGGCCTTGCTCAAAGCAGGTGGTGTGCCTGCCGAACGCATCTTGATCGGTCACTGTGACCGCAACCTCAATTGGGATTATCACCTCGCGTTGGCGCAAACCGGAGTCACCTTGGGGTTTGATCAAATCGGCAAAGAGAAATACTTCCCCGATTTAGACCGCATCAATTACATCCGGCGTTTGGTAGAAGCCGGTTATGCTGATCAAATCGCCCTCAGTGGTGATCTCGCTCGTCAATCCTATTTCCCCGAGTACGGCACGTGGAACGGTCCCGGCTATACCTATGTGCTGTGGCGTTTTGCCTCGTGGCTGCGTGAGGAAGGCATCAACGCGGACATCATCACTCGCATGTTTATCGACACCCCGCGCAGGTTGCTGGCGTTTTAGTTTTTGTTGAACTTGGGTGAGAATCCTCAGCCTGAAACGAATGTGATGTTGATAGGAGAAAACGATGGACTACGTTCAACTCGGTTCGACAGGAATGAAGGTCTCACGCATCTGTCTCGGTTGCATGGGGTTCGGGGATGCTACACGGTGGATTCACAAATGGGTACTAGATGAGGAAAGCAGCCGGCCTATCATCAAGAAAGCTGTGGAACTAGGCATCAATTTCTTTGATACGGCCAATGTCTATTCAATTGGTGCAAGTGAAACTATTCTCGGTCGTGCTTTGAAGGACTTCGCAAATCGAGATGAGGTTGTTATCGCGACTAAAGTGCATGGCAAAATGCATGATGGGCCGAATGGCTCCGGCCTATCCCGTAAGGCGATTATGAGTGAGATTGATAAAAGCCTAAAGCGGCTTGATACGGATTACATCGATCTTTACCAGATTCACCGCTGGGATTATGAAACACCCATTGAGGAGACAATGGAAGCACTTAACGACATCGTGCGGGCGGGTAAGGTGCGTTATATCGGTGCTTCTGCAATGTTCGCGTGGCAATTCCAAAAGGCACTGCATATTGCCGACACTCATGGTTGGACTCGCTTTGTCTCAATGCAAAATCATTTGAACCTCATCTACCGTGAAGAAGAACGGGAGATGTTGCCGCTCTGCCGCGAAGAAAAGATTGGGGTACTCCCGTATAGTCCACTCGCGTCTGGAAAATTGACGCGAGATGTATCCTCAGAAAACACCTTGCGTTCGGAAACTGATCAAATCCAGAAGATGAAGTACGATGCAACAGCCGAAACGGATCAGCAAGTTATCGTGCGTGTCGCAGAAGTCTCGGAAAAGTATAACGTTCCACGCGTACACATTGCGCTCGCATGGCTGTTGCAGAAATCACCTGTGACTGCCCCCATCGTTGGGGCAACGAAAACGTCACATCTAGAAGATGCCATTGGTGCGCTGTCCATTAAATTAAGTCAGGAAGATGTCGCGTACTTGGAAGAGCCATATGTGCCGCACCGCATTATTGGTCATCAATAACAATGGGTTTTTGATTTACATGGGTTAAGAAGATCGAACCTATTGTTGAGCAGTCAATTGCCCTAAGTTTGTCTATTCTAACGCCCAAATAAGAAAATTTGTGCTATACTGATTCTGCGAGTGATCCTTAGCTTGTCTTTTGACATGGGTATCCATAAGGAGTAACAGTATGGCAAAGCGTGTAACCGGTATCGGCGGTATTTTCTTCAAGGCCAAAGACCCGACCAAATTGGGTGAGTGGTACACCAAACATCTGGACATTGAAATGGAAGAAAATATGCCGATGACCACCTTTCATTGGCAGCATACCGATGACTCGCAGCAAAAGGGGTATACCGTGTGGAGTTTGTTTCCAAAAGACACGGATTACTTCGGCCCCGGTGACCCGCAATTTATGATTAACTATCGAGTGAGTGACTTAGATGCGCTGATGGAGTCGCTCAAAAAAGAGGGCGTGGAGATTTTGCGCTCTGTGACCGATACCCCTTATGGACGTTTTGCCGCCATTCGTGACCCTGAAGGCAACGGCATCGAATTGTGGGAACCGCAGGATCACGAGTAACCGAACCCGCTAGCGTGTGAATTGGGCGGAGCATCCTTCGCCCTACGAACGCTACTTATGCACTTCATCACGAACTATCTAAATGAGGGGATGTTATGCCCAAAATCGCTGTAAGGTTCTTCGCTTTAGCAGACAGTGCATATCCAGCGGCACGCTCCCCTATGTCCGCTATGGCACTTGGCACAAATGGCGCGCGGCGACCCCACCCGAGCCAAGTGCGGCGTTCAGCAGCTAGACGCGAACCAGCCGCCGTTCACCAGTGCATATTCAGCGCCACGTTCCCTTGAGTTCGCGTCGTCGTTCGGCGGGAATAATGCAATTTGTGCATTTTCTGCCATCGACCGCCAATGGTTTTATTCGGGCAATCCCTCACGGATTTTGCGCAGCATGTTACCGGACATGATGCCGTCAATATCGGCTTCGCTGTAACCCCGTCCGCGCAGCACGTCCGCGATTTTCCACAGATCGGCCACTGTGTCGAAGTCGTCGGGATATTCGTCCGCGCCCATACCGCCCACCCAATCGGTACCGATGCCTACATGCCGGTTACTGCCGGTCAATTGGCAGACGTAATCGACTGCGTCCGCAATCCGTGAAATGGGGATTGGTTCGCCCACTTTCCAATCGGTTTTCCAGAAGATATTCAGCAGCACCAAACCCATCACCCCATCACGTTTCGCCAGCAGTTTGATAGCCTCGTCCTTGAGGTGACGGTCGCTATCACAAAATGCACGTGGATTGGCATGGCTTGCGATGATCGGGCCGGGATAACTGTCGAGCGACTCCATACAGCTTTCCTCGGACATGTGCGACAGGTCAAGGATGGCGTTGTACTTTGCCATCTCGGTCAATAGCTGCCGCCCAATATCGGTCAATGGCCCCGGTGCGCGGGTTCCACCAGCATACCGCGTCCGGCTCCATGACGTGCCGAGGATACGTACGCCGCGTTCGTACCACGTCCCGAACTGTTTCGGCTCGATGACTGGATCAGCCCCTTCCATCAGGACGATCATACCGTGCAGTCGCTTGGCTGGATCAGCGCCATCCGCCCACGTTTCTAGTACCGCGTTCAAATCCTTGCGGTCATTAATCAGCCGCACGTTAGAGGAACTGGCCGCGAGTTGGATGTAATAGCCCAACTGGTGCAGGGCGGTATCATGGGCTTCTTGCGGGGTGCTGTAGGATGAAAGGCTGTGTGCTATCGGGTTGACACCACCCCACGGTTGAAAATCTTTGGGTTCTACGAACAGGGTTGCACCCACCAATGCGATCCGCGCGGCGATGGCATCCGGTAATCCAGTCGCGGATTGTCCCCGTCGGCGCGGATGGGCGATACCCGCCTCTTGCCGTCGGCTCTCCGCAACGCTCAAGCGATAATCACGGTCACAATCAATCGCGTCATAGGCAATGTCACGGTGCATATCAACGATAATCATGTGTTATTCTCTTTCTTGTCCTTCAACCCGCTTGCGAGGAATTCGGCAATATGTTGTACCCGATGCTTGGAGTCGTTTCGGCTGAGGCCGCCGTTCATTTGTGTGAGGCAGCTCGCGTCGCCCGTAACCACCACATCGGCCTCTACCGCGTCGATGTTCTTGACCTTATCTTTCAACATGGCGTTGCTGATTTCCGGCATCTTAACGGCGAACAACCCGCCGAAACCGCAGCACTCGTCATGTCCCTTGAGGTCGGTTAGTTCCACCCCTTTGATGTTTTGGGCAAGCTGGCGCGCCTGATTTTTAAGACCCATCAAGCGTAAGCCGTGGCAGGCATCATGGAAGGCGACTTTGGTGGGGGGCAGTGCCGCACCAATATCAGTGATGCCCAAACCATCGACCAGATACTCGGTGAATTCCCATGTGATGTTAGCCGCCCATGTGGCGCGGTCGTACCATTCGGGATCATCCTTGAACAACTCAGGGTAATAATGCCGGATCATCGAACTGCAACTACCGGATGGTGCGACGATCACTTCGGCATCAGCGAAGGCTGTTAAGAAGGTTTTTGCCACATCCCGCGCGTCGTTCCAAAAACCGGAATTGAACGCCACTTGTCCGCAGCAGGTTTGCCCCATCGGGAACTTAACCTCGATGTTCAGATGGTCAAGGATTTCGACCACGGAGATGCCTGTTTTGGGGTAAATCATGTCCACAATGCAGGTGACAAACAAGGACACCGGTTTGTAGCGGGGGGATGGGCGCGGCGAGTCAGACATGAGTAATGATCCTTCGTCAGTAATTATTTTTCAAGACGCCAGCAGTCACAACTGGACTGGTGGTTCCCTTGCGATGCTCCACAGGTAAGATTAACATAAATTGCGAGACCAATATGTACCGGAAGGACAACATCTTGACAGACCAAATCACAATCCGGAAAGGCACACTGGCGGATGTCGAGCAAATTGTAACGCATCGCCGCCGGATGTTCGAGGACATGGGCAACAAAGACTCCGAAGGGTTAGATCGCATGGTGGCTACTTTCCGCCCGTGGTTGATCGATCATATACAACGTGATGTCTATCATAGTTGGTTGGCTTGTAACGCTGAGGGCAAGGTGAT
This sequence comes from Aggregatilineales bacterium, assembly GCA_044227005.1. Lineage (GTDB taxonomy): Bacteria > Chloroflexota > Anaerolineae > Aggregatilineales > Phototrophicaceae > CFX2. Next base: position 494,507 of record JBGAFZ010000005.1, on the reverse strand, counting down.
CGCTGGTTCGGATGTCTGGTTGATTGACTGGCCTGCCGGACAATATGATATTTCCGCCTATCGTGGTTATATCTTGAATGTCTTTACCCATCCCGATTATCGTCGGCGAGGATTAGCACGACAGTTGGTACAAGCCTGCACCGATTGGTGTTACGCCAACGGTGTGCAGGTCATGATGCTTCACGCCAGCGAAGAGGGGCGCAAGGTCTATGAAGGCATGGGTTTTACCCCCACCAATGAAATGCAAACATGGAAGGGACGTTACGAGTCCTAAACCCCCAATTGTTATGGTTTTTATGCGATCTTTATCGTCCTACACTTGTTTAGGTATAGGATAGTAAATGGATGTGCAAAACTCACAAAAATAGCACTTGTATCTGTGTCTATTTTTGTTATACTGCCCGCCCGAAATCGTTAGTCCGAATCATATCTGAGAAAGTGGTGACACACAAAAAGGGAATGGAACAAACAGACATCGCATCTATCCAAACGCTGGTAAGTCGGGACGTTTTTGTAATCCGTCAAGCAAACCTCAATGATCTACCAGCGTTGGTGGCTCAGCGCCGTCATATGTATGAAGACATGGGCTATACCGATACTGCTCGACTCGATGAATTGGAAAAGGCATTTGAACTCTGGCTGCACGATAAGCTAGAGGATGGGCATTACCGCAATTGGCTGGCAGAAAGCAGCGATGGGCGTATCGCCGCCGGAGCCGGATTGTGGTTGGTGGATTGGCCGCCACAGATGATGGATTTCGCACCGTATCGCGGGTATATCATGAATGTGTATACCGAGCCGGATTTCCGCAAGCGCGGATTGGGTAAGCGTATGGTACAAACCATTCTCAACTGGTGTTCCGATCAACGTATTGAAACGGTGAGCCTGCACGCAAGCTGCGATGGCCGCCCGGTATATGAGTCACTGGGGTTCGCCCCGACTAATGAGATGCGGTTACACGTTCCGTAACCCAAGCTGTGTTTGATGAGAACAGGGAGCTATGCCTCCCTGTTTTTGATTCTAAGTGTCCGTCATCACGACAAGAGAGTACGATGTTCACCTATGATACAGGCCGAGTTATGATGTACTATTGGGTCAACTCCAAAGACATTACCTAAAGGTCGTCATGTATCCCATTTATGATTTTGGTGGCAGTGGTCAGGTCATCAACCTGTTACCCGCTAATGGCTTTCCGCCCGAAACCTATCTCCCGCTCTTGCGTCCGCTGACCGCTCATTACCATGTCATTTGTATGTTACCGCGTGCCTTCTGGCCAAATGAACAACCGCCCAGCGAACTCCGTCAATGGGATATGCTGTCGGAAGATTTGCTCGCGGGGCTAGCCTATCATCAGTTGGATAACGTGATTGCGATCGGCCATTCTTTCGGTGGGATTGCCTCGATGATCGCTACAGTGCGCGAGCCACAGCGTTTTACCGCCTTATGCTTGCTCGATCCCACACTTTTCCGTCCCGAATGGTTAGAAGGCATGGAGCAGATGCAGCGTGACGGCAGCATCAATGAATTTCCGTTGGTGCAGGGCGCTTTACGCCGTCGTCGTACCTTCGAAAGTACCGACGATGCTTTCACCTATTTCCGTAGCAAGCGTTTATTCACGGATTGGCCGGATTCCAGTCTGCGTTTATACGCTGAATATGGATTACAACCCTCGGTCAACGGTGGATTTGAATTGCGCTGGCCGACGGAATGGGAAGCCTATTACTTCAGCACCGGATTTACACGTTCGTGGCAGGTTGCGCCCAAACTGCGCGGACTCTTGCCCGTAATCGCGATTGGTGGAGGTACGAGCGATACCTATGTGCCGGAAATCGCCGCCATGCTCCACGACGAACTACCTGATGCGACTTTCGCCGAAGTTGAAGGACACGGACATCTTTTCCCGCAAAGTGCGCCTGAACAAACCTTGGCGATTATCAAGCCGTGGTTGGAACAATTGAAGTAACATTGATAGGGTACGACCTGTCTGTGCAACAAGAAGTTAATCCGTTTTAGGGAAAATAATGAACACTGAGTCGATTATTAATCGCATCGCTGATATTCCGCACCGCATCGCCCGTACTGTAGACGGTTGGACGGATGAGCAGTTACATGCTCGACCGGCTACGAGTGAATGGTCGGCGGTTGATGTGTTGGCGCATCTGCGATCAGCGGATGACATTCTCACGCCACGTATTTATCAGATGTTGGTGCGTGATAACCCTACTTTCTTGGCCTATGAGGAACGCGTATGGGCCGAGGTGCTAGGTTATGCGGATGCTGACTTCAACACGTCCCTACAAACTTTCACCCTCAAACGGGATGAATTGGTCAATGCACTGCGCCGCCTGACTCCTGAAGAATGGGAACGCACCGGTATCCACGAACACAACGGATCAGTGACCATCCACAAACTAGCCAGCGACATGGTGCTGCACGAAGAAGATCATTGTCGGCAGATCGAGACTTTGAACCCGCTGCCTGATCCGCAACCAGTAACCTATGCCCGTGCTCTGTTGCTTGACGACCAACCGGAATCGCGCGACAAGTACAAGACCATGTTGGAAGGTTCCGGTTATGCGGTGGTCGAAGCTGAAAACAATCCCGCCGCGATGGACATCTTACTGACGGATGCTAACTTTCAGATTGTCCTCGCGGATTTCAATGTGCTTGGTCAACATGACCTCAACTTCCTCGACTCGCTGCGGGTGATTTATCCGAGTCTGCCGGTAGTCGTGTTGGGTGCAGATCAAGACTTAGAGTGGGAAGCAATGGCGCGTGAACGTGGGGCGGAAGCCTTCTTCTACGAACCCGTCAACCTCCAAGAAGTGTTGGATACTGTTTTGGCGCTGACGGGGCAGAAAAGCTATTAATTCGATAGTGGGGTAAACGCGATCATTTACCCCATTTTACGTATTGCTTGATTACTTCACGCGCTGAATACGGCGCACTGTGCTTTCAAAATTCACCAGCGGGAACAAGTTTTCCGTGTTCATCCACGCCGCGCCGGAGCGTTCACCTTCAAATCCCTCAACTGTGTAAATAGCCTGTGGATCAAGCCCGCGCAGTCGCAAGGATATGGGTTGGATTGGGTCGGGAATATGGACGCGGAAGGCGAAGACTACGCCTTCAGATTTATCTTTACTCACGTACTGCACCGCGCTAAATCCAGTTGCGGCCTGCGGGGAACGTAGTCGGTATTGGTCGCCTAGTTGGATGATGGGGCGAATGGTTTTGTAAACCGCGATCCACTTGCTGGCTTCGGCGCGTTCCGATTCGTTCCAATGCGTGATGTTCGCACCGATTCCCAATGATCCACACATGCTGACGTGCATCCTGAAGGTCAATGATAGGTTTGGTTCCATATCTGTGACCCATGCTTCCATCACATTGGCGGGGAATAGCAGCGAAAAGCCTTCTTGAATGGCTAGACGTGCTGTGCCTCCGGTATTGTCGCTCGTCCAAATCTGGTCGGCATAGCGCAGGATGCCCATGTCGGCACGCGCACCACCCCCCGAACAACTTTGCCAGATGACATGAGGATGCCGTTGGCGCAGTGTGCCCCAGACGTTATACAAGCCTTCGACATAACGTACCCATATTTCACGCTGATCACCCTCATATGAAGGCCACCCCGGTTCGCTCACAACGCGGTTCATATCCCATTTGATGAAGGCGATGTTGTTTTCGGTCAGCAGTTTATCCAAATGCAGGATCAGGTCGTCTTGAACATCCTGCCGTGCCACGTTAAGAATCAATTGGCTACGGGACTCGGTGCACTGACGGTTGGGGAAGTGGATGACCCAATCGGGATGTGCGCGGTACAAATCGCTGTCAGGGTTGACCATCTCCGGTTCGACCCACAGACCGAAATCCATGCCTAACTTATTAACGGCTTCGACCAGTGGTTGCAGACCGTTCGGGAACTTTTTGGCATCCGGCCACCAATCGCCCAGACCGGCGTTGTCGCTTTTACGCCCATTGAACCACCCATCATCCATCACGAACAGTTCGATTCCGAGGTCTGCGGCGATCTCGGCATAACGCTTCTGCGACTCAACATCCACATTGAAGGTGGTTGCTTCCCACGAGTTATACAGCACCTTGTGCAGGATGTTGCCGTGTGGCAAAAAGCTGCGGATGTAATCATGCATCAGGCGGCTGGCCGTGCCGAAACCATTCGCGCTATAACCGGCGAAGGCGCTCGGAGTCGTGAAGTTTGTGCCCGCCTTGAGTTCCCATCCAAAGTCCCAATCGTTCAGGCCGATATTCACCCGTGTTGACTTGAAGGCGGTCACTTCAGCAGCGATTTTCCAGTTGCCGCTCCATGCCAGCGCACCGAACCACACCTCGCCCTGTTCTTCATCAGCGGTGCCGCGATCAATTGCGAAGTACGGGTTATGCTGATGGCTGGTGTGGAGACGGCGGCTTTCGACTTGTTTAACACCTTGTGTCAGCACATCACGGCGTATATGGAATTCATCGAACCAGCGTCCGGTTAAGTGAGTCATCCGGTATTGATCGCCGTAGGGCAGGTGCCACTGTGCCGAAAAGACTCGTTCTAACGCAATCGAGTCGTTGCCGGTATTGTGCAGAATGGCATAACGTTCAATCAGATCAAACTCCACCAGCGGACGATATACCAATGTGACCTCAAATGGGAAATATGCATCCGCCAGATGGATAAAAAGGGTCTCGTCTTTGACTTCTGCACGCTTGAAGCGCAGCACCACATCGCGTACACCATCAGCAAAAGTGACCTTTAGCGCAGGCTCAAGCGACTTCATATCGCTGTAACCCGGATATTCTTCGGATGTTTGTTGCGATGCGTTGTTGAATGACGACGATGCTGTGGGGTTTGGTGTTGGCGGGTAATCGGTCTGGTAGGGCAGTCGCGCACCCCAATAGCGATGTACCAGCAAGCCTGCGTCGTTCAACCCGAAGGCATAGGCGGTATGTGCTGTCTCAAGAACCCAACTTTTATCATTAGCATGGATAGGCATTTGTGTGGTTCCAATCTATATGGTTAGCGGAGTTGGTCACGCCACTCCGGCGCGAGGATCGAATAGCAGTACAAATCTTCATGCGGCCCGCGCAATGAGTAGGCTTGTCGCCGTACTCCTTCACGCTGGAAACCAAGTTTTTCGAGCACCCGAATCGAGCCGAAGTTATCGGGCAAAACTGCCGCACCAATGCGGTGCAGTTTTAATACCTCAAAGCCGAAGCGCAGAATTTGGTAGGCAGCTTCAGTCGCATACCCTTTGCCCCAGTAAAGCCGATTGTAAGCGTAACCCACGTCAGCCCGTGCATCACGCACATTGTATGCACCCAAATTGATGCGCCCGATCATTTTATGATCTTCGCGATGTTCAACTGCCCAATCAAGCGCTTTTCCCTCGGCGTAGGCATTGACCGCTTCTTGCAAATCATCAATATTCTCTTGCAGCGTTTTCTGTGGCGGCCACAATCCAAAACCGGCGATTTCATCATCCTGAGCATATTCAAACATATCTTGCGCATCATCCAATCGCAGTTCACGCAGGATGAGATGCTCGGTTTCAAAGATCGGTAGCGGTTTAAAGCGTGGAGGATAAGCCATTGGTCATATTCCCAAAATAAAAGGCGAACCCGTTACAGATTCACCTTTTATTTTACATGTATCTGTGTGCAGCAAAAGTGCTAGAACAGATTCACTTTGGTGGCATTGATCGTCACGACCAGACGGGTTTCAGTTTCAGGGTTGGTACGCGTATTAAATCCGCCGTAATACTGTTGTCCGGTGTATTTGCGCGACAGGGCTTCGATATGATCGCGCCCGCCTACTTCACTGACTTCAGCGACGCCACGCACTTCCATCCAATGGAATCCATTGGTCGGATCGACAATCACCAGAGTCACTTTGGGGTTTGCCAGCAGGTTCTTATCCTTTTGGCGACCACGTGCCGTATTAAAGCGGATGTTCTTGCCATCATAATCCGCCCATACAACGGTTGATTGTGGTTGACCGTCGGGCATGACGGTGGTGACAATGGCGTAGTAGGGTTTTTCGACGAGGTCTTTATGCGTATCGGGAATGATTGTTTGTGCCATGAGAGCTCCAAATATGTGAATATAAAATAATCGTTAGTCGGAAATGCCTTTTTGCCGGATGATCCGCGTGGGAGTTACCCGGATGAGCAATTCACCTTCGACAGCATTACGTTTGCCGTAAGTCGGGCCTAATTCTACACCCATATAGCGCGAAGCAATGCGGGTTGACCAATCCAGAAATTCCGGTTGTGTCGGATGAGCGATTTCAGCGATGCCGTCGATGATCACAAAGGCGAACGGTGGTTTTTCGTCATCCACACACAAACTAACGCGCGAGTCGCGCCAGATATTCCGGCCTTTGACCGTGTTGGCGCCGGTCATGAATACGATCACCTCGTCATCCATATCAAACCAGATTGGGGCGATATGGGGTCTGCCATCTTCGCGGACAGTCGCCAATTTGCCGGTGCGGACGCTTCCCAGCATAAACTGACGATATTCCTCCGGTGTCATGATTTCCATAAACACTACTCCTCAACAGGCTTATCTATTTAGCCGAATTTGACGACGCGCACCAGCTTGATTTTGAACATGATACCTTTGAAGGTCGCCAATTTTTCGGCGGGTTCGACATCCCCAAAGTAATTCGGCTTGCCCATGTATAACTGCGTGTGCAGGTTCAATTCATCCAGTACACCCTCGGTTTCGATCTTTTCCACAACACCGCCGATTTCCAAAAAACGATATGGGTTTTGAGGGTCCAGCGCCAGCACCGACACGTTGGGATTTGCCAGAATATTCTTGTGCTTACGGACGTTCGGGTCACTCGTGATGCGTATAAATTCGCCATCCCAGCGCCGCCAGACTGCGACAGCATGCGGTTTGCCTTCCGCTGAAACGGTCGAGAGGATGACGACGACCGGTTTTTCCAACAGGTCTCTGTGCGAGTCGGGAATAACAAGGGTCATACAATATTGTTCTTTCGTTAAATAATGGTGATATGAGCCAATACCGTCTAGACGCAACACGGCAGTGTTTTCTTCCCTCATGCCAGTACGATCACTGAAGCGCTGGGCGCCATACCGGACGGATATAGCGCGAGGAGCTAATCGGTAATTGGCGCGTGTAATCCGTACAATCGCGGTGTTCCCAGATGCAGGTGGTATCCAACAAGTTGAGTTTTGATGTGTTTCCTGTGATCGTCACATAGGCTAACCAGCGACCATCTGCTGACCAACTTAGGTTATCCTCCGCGCGGATTTGAGTCGCGACCTGTTGGAGTGTGCCAATACAGCCTTTCGCTGATCCGATACAGTTGGTATCCATGATAAATAGGTTGGCGTCATCCACCCGCTGCGATAAATTCGTCGTTCCTGATACAAATGCGATCCAATGCTGATACGCAACCATCGCTGGCGATGCTAACCCTGCATTGATCGTTAAGCGCTCCGGTTTATTTGGGGTGTGGCTATCCAACCCGTAAACCCCGTAGCCACCATTTTTGGTGCGCTCAAAAGCTGCCATGAATATGCGCGACTGATCCAGCGGGATGAATGAGGTGGTCATCAACGGCAGCCCATTGGTGTTAAAGAGCATCTGTGTGGCATCATGACAGGGATCGGCACAATTTTGCGGGACGGATAATAACGAATCCAGATTGGCGAAATCGCTAAACAGCACCGACTTGCCATCAGCCGACCAGACCGGATGGGGATTGATGTTCGTGATGAAGCTGTTTTGGGTGAGTGAATGCTTCTCCGAGCCATCACTGTTCATCAGGTAAATTTCAGGATTGCCGTAGCCGTAAGCGGTATAGGCGATTTGCCGCCCATCCGGTGAATACATCGGGTACAAATCCGCGCCACGAGCATCCGTTAGGCGGCGGACAGGGGAATGAAAATCTATGCTAAAGAGATCGGTGCTGCCATCCGACGACATATCACGAACGAAAGTCAGCTTGCGTCCATCCGGTGACCATGTGAGGCAGCAATCATTGACGAATGTTCTTTGCAGACGAATTCGGAACAGCCGTTGTACATCCATCAGGTACAATTCGCTGAAGCCGGATGGTGTTTCCATATAAGCGAGTTCACCCATGTACGGGAGTTCTCGCCCTGCCACCAGCCCCAACGCGGTCAAGATATTCACCACTACGAATAGCCCCGCTGCCAACCGGAAAAAGGTCTTGAGTAGTTTCATGAGTGCCACACTGGATTTTGAATGTACCAAGCTGTCAACGTCAGCATAGACCGTCCAACTGCTAACCGTGGGTGAGGCGTAGGGTATCCAGATATTGAGTTTTTTGCCAATACAGGCATACTTTAGATAAAGACAGATCACTCTATAACGGAATAACTAACCATGTCGCCTCGCCATATATTGCGTCTCTTTATTGTATTGATTTTCGCTCTGCCCGTTACCGCCGCTTTTGCTCAGCAACCTTGCGCCGATTTGCCGGCATGTCAGGGCGCGTTGGGTCTGCCGCAATCCGTTTTGGATGCTTACCCAAAGCCTAATGTGACCACGCTCCCGATTGATGACTCACTCATTTATGACCGGATGTACCGTAAAATTCACGGTCCTGTCAACATTGAGGATACACCCGGTGGCAGCGTAGTAGATTCGCTAGGCGCGGGCTTCACTTATGTGACGGTCAACGCGTTAAATGGCGATTGGGCACAAATTGATAAGAACCAATGGGTTCCCGCCAGCGCGCTAACCGATGATGTTCTTATCTCACGTTATAGCGGTGTGAAGCTCCCTGACGAACCGTTGCCGTATCCCACTGCATGGACGATGAAGCATCTACGCCCCGCCTCTATTCCGGGTGGCGACGATGATCCCAACAATCCCTTTATGTATCGTTATACGCTCGTCAACCTGTACACCTACGTTGAAGTGGATGGCAAAAAGTGGTATCAGGTCGGGCCGGGGCAGTGGATACATCAGTATAACGTTGCCAAGATCACCCCGATTGCCAAGCCGGAAGGCGTCGATACCCACAAATGGGTTGGTGTGGATTTGTACGAGCAAACGCTGGTGGCTTACGAAGATGACAAACCTGTCTTCTCGACCCTGATTTCATCCGGCCTCAAAGATTGGCCGACAAATGAAGGTCTGTTCCATGTCTATTTACGCTACGAACGCACCTCCATGAGTGGCGCGGTGCAGGGTTCAGATTTCTACTCGCTGCAAGAAGTCCCGTGGACGATGTACTTTGACCATGACATCGCCCTACATGGAACGTACTGGCACGATGGTTTCGGTTATCGTCATAGTCATGGATGTGTCAACATGTCGATCACTGATGCTCACTGGCTTTATGAGTGGAGCGCCGATGAAACCGATTACAGCGTTCCCAACGATCCCGGCATGGCTGTTTATGTCTACAGCAGCGGCAGTTACGATAGCTAATTCACGCTATCGTTAGGAAATGGTTGGAAGTCAAGAGGTGGAGACAATCCGCCTCTTTTTATTGTCTGACAACCCTGCATTTAGGGGGAGCAGGAAAATCTTTTCGGGCATACAATTGATGAATGTAGGTTGTAATACAAAACCAAAAAGAGGATGGTATGCCACAAATATTTCAAAGTCCACTGGTTCTGCCCATTATCATTGTGCTGGTGGTCTTATTTTTAATGGGCTTGCGTATTGTGCAGGAATATCAACGTGCGGTGATATTTCGTTTAGGACGTTACAGCCGCACCGGTGGGCCGGGTGTCTTCTGGGTGATTCCCTTCTTGGAATACACGCGGACGATCGACATTCGTACTATTACCGAAGCGATTGAGCCACAGGAAACCATCACCCGCGACAGCGTGACCATCAAGGTGAACGCGGTCGTCTGGTATAAGGTGACCAGTCCTTCCAAGGCAACGATTGCGGTGCGTGATTTTTCGCGTGCGGTCAACCAAGCCTCGCTCACCTCGTTGCGTAACATCATCGGTCAGCATGATCTGGATGAAATTTTGCGTGATCGTGACAAGATTAACGAGCAGCTTCAGAAGAATGTCGATACCACCACCGAACCGTGGGGTGTTCAGATCGAAGCCATTGAAATGAAAGACGTTGAAATTCCAAGTTCGATGCAGCGTGCGATGGCGCAAGAAGCTGAAGCAGTGCGTGAAAAGCGTGCCCGTTTGATCAAAGCACAGGCCGAATTGGAAGCCTCGTTGAAGCTGGCTGAAGCCTCGCAGCAGATCATTCAGAATCCGGCAGCCTTGGAACTCCGCCGTATGCAAATGATTTCCGAGGTCGGTGCGGAACATAACAGCACCACCGTGATTCTCGTGCCGTCTGATTTTGTAAATCTGGCCAGTAGCTTGAATACCATGATCTCGAATAACACGACTAACCAGCGTCGGCAGGCGCAGGAAGATCTTGAACATCGCCAGAAACAACAAGGGCACCCGCAACCGCCGCCACCTCCACCACATGCTGCCCCACAACCCCCTCCGCGTGAGGCATAATGACACAGGCAAGGGCGTACATCATGTGCGCCCTTATTGTTTCTCGATCATTTGCACTGGCTTCAATAAACTCCGGTCAAACTGGCTGATGTCGTCCGGTGCCATGCCTTCCAGTTCTGCACGGACGCGATACGAATCCTCTCGCAGTTGTTTGATGTTAATGCCTTGGCACACATCTGGCAGCATTGTTAACCACTGCACGCTGCGCAATAGCATCTTGATCGCTCCCCGATGATTGCCGCGTTCAATCTGGTAATAGGCGATCCCTACCTGCAATACTGCGCGATACAGATCACGCACCGGCCCTGTTGTATGCATCCATTGTTCTTCGAAGAGATCATGTTGCGGATAATATTCACCCGCGTTGAACTTCGCGACGGCTTGGATCGCCAGCGGGGGCAGGGGGTCTTGACATTCACACACCAGTTGCTCGGCTATAGCTGGATCAAGCACCCGTGCATAAGTCACCACCAGTTGAGGAAATTGGTTCAATAACTCGTCGGACGTCAACGCCAAATCCGCACCCACACCGAGAGCTTTTGCGCGGATAGTCGCCGACTCGCTGATAAGGAAAATGGGAATGCGGCGTGTTGCTGAGCTGCTCTTGGGTGTTGTCGTCCAGAATTGCCAGTCGGATTGATCACCATCGACAAGAATCAGCGCAGGTTGGTCATCTGTTAATCGGGCGATATATCCGGTTGGTTGGGTGTAACTGATGAGATGATAGGGATTAGCGACTTGAGTGCGCAGCGAGGTTTCCCAGTCGGGCGTCCCCGCAATAATCATGCGAACAGGGTTTGTCATGGTATCCTCGCGACTATTTACCCCATTCTATCTGATTTGATGTGACAAAAAACAACGAGGGGAATTGTGTTCCCCTCGCGTCTTGCTCAGTCTGGTTTACTTGGGATCGTACATCGAGGCTTTGATGTGTTCAGCGAGATTGGCTGGTCGTGGTGTATCGGCCAAACCTTCAGTGTATACAACTTCGGCTACCGCTTCAGCGATGGCAGCCGATACCGCACGGATATTACTCAGTGGCGGGTAAATCTTGCCGTCCTTTAGCTCAGCGTCTGTAACTTGGTTCGCCAATGCCCGTGCTGCTGCCGTAAACATCGTATCCGTGACACGACGCGCACCACTAGCGACGATTCCTAAGCCGACGCCGGGGAAAATATACGAGTTGTTCGCTTGCCCGGGGCTATAAGTGACCTCGCCCAGAGTGACCGATGGGAATGGACTACCGCTGGCAAAAATCGCGCGTCCATCGCTCCAGCGATAGGCCTCTTCTGCTGTACATTCTGATTTCGATGTAGGGTTAGAGAGCGCAAAAACGACCGGACGTTTGTTGATGGCGGCCATCGCCTTCACAACTGGCTCGGTGAATGTATGTGGAATGCCAGACGCGCCGATCAACATCGTCGGGCGCAGCGACTCGACCGCCGATAGCAAGTCTGGTACGAAGGGGTGTTCATGGGCAAATGGAATTTTGTGTTCAGCCAGTTTTTCGCGGCTAGCGACGACCAAGCCGGTCGAATCTACGAACCAGCAGTTGCGGCGTGCATCTTCAATCGAAAGCCCTTCGCTGACCATTGCCGATGCGATTAAGTTGCCGATACCAATACCGGCCTCGCCTGCACCTAAGAACAGAATCTTCTGATCACTTAACTTCTGACCAGTGATCTTGAGCGCTGTGAGGACGCCCGCTAATGTAACGCCCGCCGTACCTTGAATATCATCATTGAATGTACGTTGTTGATTGCGGTATTTTTCCAACAGGCGGAAGGCATTTTGGTTGCCGAAGTCTTCAAATTGGATGAGTGCCTTCGGGAAGCGCTTCGCAACAGCGGTGATGAATTCATCGATAAACGAGTCATACGCTTCGCCGCGTGTGCGGTGTTTGGATAACCCGATGTAACGTGGATCTTCCAAGTATCTGGCATTTTCGGTGCCAAGATCAATTGTGATGGGCAGACATTGGCGTGGGTAAATACCTGCACAAGCGGTATACAGTGCCAGCTTGCCGATCGGAATACCCATGCCGTTTGCGCCCAAATCACCCAGCCCTAAAATACGCTCGCCATCAGTCACTACGATGACGCGAATATCTTGTTCCGGCCAGTTGGCGAGGACTTGGTCAATTTCGCCTCGATCATCTTCCGAAATATAGAGGCCGCGCCCGCTGACATACACTTCGCTGTATTCCTGGCAGGCTTGCCCGACCGTCGGCGTATAAACAATCGGCATCATTTCAGGCAGGTTGCGGATCAGTGTGTAATAAAATAGGGTGTGATTGCGCGATTGAACGTCCATCAGATACACATATTTTTCGAGGTCCGTGTTCTTGTGATGGAAGTTGGAGAGCACATTCTGGGCTTGTGCTTCGATGGTGCGGACGCGCGGAGGCAAAAGACCGCGTAGTTTCCGCTCACGTCGCTCTTGGGTGGTAAAGGCCATCGAGCGATTCAATTGAGGGTTGTGCAGTAAGTTTAGTCCAGTGGTTGCTTCAGTCTCTTTGGTGCTGTTTTCATTGACAAACATAACAAAGTCCTTCTATAGAATAGGACATGGCATGCTTTATAAGTAGTCATGTCTACGGATATTCATCCATCCGTATGTTGCATATTGTTGAATGTAATTCTCTTCTGTTTTTCATATGAGTATGGTATGTCACCTAAGCTGTGTGATGAATTTCACATGACCACTCAACCTCGCCCGAATACTATGCATAGTGGTATGATTAGTAAACATTTCCCTGACTTGTATTGAATAATGATGAGAGAAAGGAAAACATCGATGGCGAACGCCGTTATCAAAGATGCTCCATTGACGATTGACCGCATCACCGAATTATTGGGGGCAGATGCTAGCGCGCTGCTCAATCACAAATGCGAGACCATTAGCAAAGATGTCATGCACCTACCCGGTCACGATTTTGTAGATCGTGTCTGGACAGCCAGTGACCGTCACCCACAGGTTTTGCGCAGCATCCAGCAAATGTTGGATCATGGGCGTTTGGGGGGTACAGGTTACCTCAGCATTCTTCCCGTCGATCAAGGCATCGAACATTCAGCAGGTGCGTCGTTCGCCAAGAACCCCGCTTATTTCGATCCTGAAAATATCGTCAAGCTGGCGATTGAAGGTGGTTGTAATGCCGTCGCTTCGACCTTCGGTGTCTTGGGAATCGTGGCGCGCAAGTACGCCCACCGCATTCCCTTCATGGTGAAGATCAACCACAACGAACTGCTGACCTACCCGAATAAATTCGATCAGGTCATGTTTGGCACCATCAAAGAAGCATGGAACATGGGCGCCGTCTGTGTTGGCGCGACCATTTACTTCGGCTCGGATGAGAGCACCCGTCAACTGGTGCAGGTTGCCGAAGCTTTCGCCTATGCCCATGAACTCGGTATGGCGACCGTTCTCTGGTGCTACACCCGTAACCCCGGCTTTAAGGTGAACGGTGTCAACCATGAAACCTCGGCTGACCTGACAGGGCAGGCCAATCATCTTGGCGTGACCATTCAGGCCGACATCGTCAAGCAAAAACTGCCAACCCAGAACGGCGGCTTCAAGGCGCTGAATTCCGGTGGATCATCCTATGGTAAGCTGGACGAACGCATTTACAGCAAGCTCACCAGCGATAACCCGATTGACCTGACCCGTTATCAGGTTGCCAATGGTTATATGGGGCGTGCCGGTTTGATCAACTCCGGTGGCGCGAGCAGTGGTGAGGGTGACCTCGAAGAAGCCATCAAGACAGCCGTTATCAACAAACGCGCTGGCGGTATGGGTCTGATCAGTGGACGCAAGGCCTTCCAACGCCCGATGGAAGAAGGCGCCGCCCTCCTCCGTTCCATTCAGGACGTTTACCTCTGCAAAGATGTGACCGTCGCCTAAACGGATGTTGTCACTGTAGGGGAGGGTGAAAATCCCTCCCTTTTCATTTCTAAATCACGCGGCTATACACGTGTCAAAGGCTTATACCCAACCCCGCAATTGAACGGCTTCAGCCACTCGCGCAACTGCTACACAATATGCAGCGAGACGGTTATGTACGTTGAGTTCATCTGCGCATTGATGAACTGCATTGAACGCAGCGGTGATCTTTTCATTCAGCCGTTCATGAACAGTCTTTTCAGACCAATAACGCCCGTAGGCATTTTGAACCATCTCGAAATACGAAACTGTCACGCCACCTGCATTACACAGGAAATCAGGGATTACATAGACCCCATTCCTATGAAGAATCTTGTCAGCTTCGGGTGTTGTCGGACCATTCGCGAGTTCAGCAACAACTTTTGCTTGAATACGATCAGCATTCTCTGACGTGATGACATTTTCCAAAGCCGAAGGTAACAGAATATCGACCTTCAGCTCTAATAAATTTGCATTCGAGATTGGTTCCGCTTTCGGATAACCGACTACTGAGCCTGTTGCCTTCTTATAAGCAATCACATCATCTGCATTAAGTCCATCAGCATTGTAGATACCACCTTGTGAATCCGAAACTGCAATGACCTTAGCCCCTAGCAGTTCAGGTCCTAATTTCGCCGCGAATTGACCCGCATTCCCGAATCCTTGTATCGCCAGCGTGGCACCTTTGGTGTCAAAATTCAAAACTTTGGCTGCTTCCCGTACGCAATATAGACCACCACGTGCCGTAGCGTCTTCGCGTCCCTTTGAACCACCCAATGCCAGTGGTTTGCCAGTGATGACGCCGAACTGATTTTGCCCCTTCAACATCGAATATTCATCTGCCATCCAAGCCATGATCTGTGATGTAGTGTATACATCTGGCGCGGGAACATCCATTTCAGGGCCGATGATGCGCCCAACTTGCCGAATATATGCACGGCTCAGGCGTTCGAGTTCTCCTTGAGACAATTCTTTAGGATTACAAATGATGCCCCCTTTAGCACCACCCAGCGGAATGTCAACGACAGAACATTTCCATGTCATCCAAGCAGATAAGGCTCGGACGGTATCAATTGTTTCATCGGGATGAAAACGGATGCCGCCTTTCGTTGGACCGCGTGAGTCATTGTATTGAACACGAAATCCTTTGAAGATACGGCTTGACCCATCATCCATCCGAATCGATAACGTGACGTGTAGTTCACGAACCGGTTCACGTAAAAATGCATGAACCGCAGGATCAAGTTGCAGAATCTGGGCAGCTTCATCCAACTGTGCTTGAGCAATGTCAAATGGATTGAGATCTTCAGTAGTACGCGCTTGAATCACGAGCCTAATTCCCTTCAAGGTGGGGTCTTAATACCCCGTTGAGTTTATATAAAATGAGCGAGTGGCGATAAATTTATTGGATGTATATGTTGTTAATAACAAATTCACCAATAAATAGGTCACTTACTTTGTTCATTATTGACAATAACGCCACTGTTGGTTGATGTGCATCGTTCATTATTAACAAATTCGACAAAGAATTACTTGTGGAATCTGTCAATAATGTCAATGGATTGCCATGAAATAAACTCAATTTATGGCGATTTATAGTATGAAAAGTCCTTGTTTTATTTGGTAGCATCGAAAACTCAACTTCATCTCATTAGTAAACAATCTACGTTATCTGGAATGGCTCAGTCCATTTGATTTTGAGTTTTACGCATTAAGAGCGACACTTCGCCACACAATAATTTCTTTGGAAGGGATAACACTTATGCAAATAACCGCACCAGAATCAGTCGGTCTTTCGTCACTACGCCTACAACGGATCAACACCTATATGGATGATCTGGTTAAAGACAACCGTTTACCCGGTGTGCTGACTCTTGTGCAGCGGCATGGGAAGATTGTGCACTTTGGGGCGTTCGGCTCGATGGATATAGCGGCTGGGAAACCCATGCGCGAAGATGCGCTCTTCCGTATCTACTCCATGACCAAACCCATCACCAGCGTGGCGATTATGCTCTTGTTGGAAGATGGAAAACTCAATCTGTTTGACCCGGTATCGCGCTTCATTCCGTCTTTTGCCAAAACCAAGGTGTGTGTCGGTACACATGCCGGTGGCCTGAAGTTGGAAGACCAACAACCCGCCATGACCATCCATCACTTGCTGACACATACCTCCGGCCTAAGTTACGGCGCGTTTTATGACACCCCGATTGAAGAATACTACCGTCAGTACGGTGCACAACCGATTAAGCGTGATGCCCCCTTGCAAGACCTTATAGAATTTCTCGCGTCCATTCCGCTAGTCTTCCAACCGGGGACAATGTGGCGCTATAGCATGGCAACGGATGTACTCGGATATATCGTACAGGCTGCATCCGGTATGCCGCTCGGTGATTTTTTCAAGGAACGTATCTTCAATCCTTTGGGCATGAACGATACCGCTTTTCATGTCGCACCTGATAAGCGCGATCGGCTGGCTCAAATTTATACCTCCAAGGAACTTTATGACATCACACCGATTCCTCCCGCAGAAGTTGGGATGATTGGCGATGTCACCAAACCAACAACCTCTCCATTGGGCGGGGCAGGTCTGGTATCAACCCTCAGTGATTATTTGGCCTTTTGCAGTTGTATGCTAAACAATGGTGCTTATGAAGGCGGGCGACTCCTCAGCCGCAAAACTGTCGAATGGATGACCGCCGACCACATTCCCGCTTCCAAGATGCCGATCTACATGGGCTTGGATGAGCGCGATCACGGCTTTGGATTGGGCTTCCGCGTCACGACTCATTTGGGACAAGCCCGTCGTCTAAGCTCGGTGGGTGAGTTCGGATGGGGCGGTGCGGCTAATACCTTCTTTGTGATCGACCCCGCCGAAGACTTCATCGCTTTACTCATGACGCAGCATTTGCCGAAGGCCATGTATACCGTCAACGATGTTTTCCGTAACTTGGCCTACCAAGCCATCGCTGATTAATCCACCAATAGGTATCGATACTGGGCTCACATCTACTCGGGGTGATTTGAGCCCTTATTTTTGCACAATGAGTTTTTCGATGTGATAGTAATCCTCCAAACAGGATGCAAAACTATCTTCAACAGTATTGACATATGCATATTTTGCTAAATCTACTGTGAAAGGCGGAACGCTAACAGTAGATTTGTTTTCTAGTATAGCTTGCCGAATGAGCGTATCTCGTGTATCCCACTCTGTTGCAAAAGTCTGTAATTTCGGTGATAAGCTGATTGACTTTCCAGTTGCAAATATTGGCCCGATGAGTAATAAGACACTAATAGCACCAATCATAACCCAAGATGTATGACTTTTCTCTTTTGTGTATTTCTTGAGACTAAGTGCCATGACGCCGCCCCATGTGAGTGACAACACTACCATGACCACATGAGGGATAATGAGGGCGCGACCCGGTGGGAACTGCGAGATGTTGTAGCTTGTCGGGAGAAATAGTCCAAAAAGTATCAGTAGGGCAATCGCCAAAGCAATCATCAACCATTTGCGCGGTGCGCGTTTCACTTTATTATGTAGGCTGCTGTTGCTTGTAGTTTCTGTAGCAATGAGCCACCCTCCAACAACCAACAAGACCAAGTGTGGTAGTAAGGACACTTGATATAAATCCATTCCGACAAAGAAACCTGAGTTCAGCAAGTTGATACGTATCAATGCTGGCAAGGTCGGTGGTTTGTCGAAAAATGATTGTCGTATTGAGTTTCCGGGCGCTGCAACCATTATAATAGTGCCAACTAAAGCTCCAATTAATGACATCCCCAACCAGATAGCTGCTGATCTAGTGTTTTGAGGGCGCCAAAACCATAGGGCTAGGAGTAACAGAGCAAGTAGGGTTATTTCAAATACGGCAAATATTGGTGAGAATCCTGCCAATAATCCCGCTGTTATAACTATAATCGGAGTGCTTATTCCTAAGGCATATAGTGGAATAGATTTGCGTACGGCCTGTAATGAAAGACCACCCCACAAAGTGAACAGTACTAATGGGATAGAATATGTGACAGAGCCAGATGTCCAATAGATCGATTGGAACATGGTCGGCGCGCCGTCTAGAATGGCATATAACACCATCGTGGCTAATGCTGTTGCAAACAGGAATGGTGTCTTGAAACTCAGCAATTGGCATAATTGCCAAATGAGATAGATCAGCCCTGCCCACCAAATCACAATAATCAATGCCGGAAGCCAGCGTACTAATCCGCCCCCCGTCAGCGCAATTGCACTCTGTACAGCGGTAGACGAAAATGTCCCCTGCCAATTGTAATAATAATAGGACATTGCAGACATCCAGCCTTTATTCTGAACGGTTGCTGCAAAACAATAATCATCAGCTAACATTCGGCTGTTCATGCCATTTACGACATTTATTAGGATCGGTAATGCGAGTGCTACCGTAATAATGATTAAGTCAATTCGATATTCTCGATTTCCTATTCGCATATATGCCTCAGAGTGATTTGTTACTTGTGTTAATGCCATAACTATAGCATTGGCAAAGTATGGCTTTCATTGAGATTGTCTGACACGGCTTTGGATTAGGCTTCCGCGTCACGACTCATTTGGGACAAGCCCGTCGCCTGAGCTCTGTGGGCGAGTTCGGATGGGGCGGTGCGGCTAACACCTTCTTCTTGATCGACCCCGCCGAAGACTTCATCGCCTTACTCATGACGCAGCATTTGCCGAAGGCCATGTATACCGTCAACGATGTTTTCCGTAACTTGGCCTACCAAGCCATCGCTGATTAAGAAATGTCTATGCTGAGGGCTGTTTATTAACAGCTCTCAGGGGGCGCTAACTGTTCATAAAGTTACTCAGGCTGGTTCTGAATCGTTAGGTTCTGAACCTTATAGTAGTCCTTTAAACAGGATGCAAATTCTCCCTCGACCGCTCCCACATTGACATAATCTGCAAGATCTACACTGAAGGGCGTTATCATAATCTGATCTTTGTTCTGTGATATTGCTTGCCGTATCGCCGTATCGCGGGCATCCCATTCTGTGGAGAAGGTTCTCAGTTTAGGTAACATAGCCAATGATTTACTTGCTGAATATATTGGGCCGATTGCAAGTAATGCCGTAACTGCAATTATCATGATTGTTGATACATGGGGGGCTGTTTTTTTGGCACTTAATGCCATAACGCTGCCCCAGACTAGTGCCAAAATGATCACGACTGAGTGAGGAATAATCAGTGCGCGCCCGGGTGGGAATCCTGAAATGTTATAGCTGGTCGGTAAGAAAATTCCGAATAAAAGCACTATGGCGATCCCAAGCGCTCCTCCCAACCACTTTCTTGGATTGCGTTTGATAAGAACTGATGTTGGGCTACTTGGTGGTAGTCGTCGGCTTACAACCCAACCACCTACGACCAATAACACCAAATTAGGTACTAGTGAGAATGCTGATAAGTCGATGCCAATGTATGATGCGGTTGCGGTTAGATTAATGCCTATAAGGGCTAATAGGCTCGACGGTTTATTGAATAGTGCTTGCCTAACCGAATTGCCGGGTGCCGCGATCATGATAATCGTGCCAATGATTGCCCCAATAATGGCTATGGCGAGAATTAATCCGGCTGTTCTATAGTGTGTTGATTTTTGTATCCAGATCGCACAAAGTACTAATGCCAATACCCCTAACTCGAATATCGCGAATATTGGCGAAAATCCAGCTAATAATGCTGCACCGAGTCCCGCAACCAAGGCAACACACACCACTATGTAGTTTGCCAACTGTTGCCGGATGAAATACAGCAGTAGACCATTCCATAATGTGAAAAGTACCATCGGTAGGGCATAGGTCACGGAACCGGAAGTCCAATAAATAGACTGAAACACAGTTGGCGTCCCTTCCAAAATCCCATACAGAATCAATGTTGCAAGTGCAACTGACGTTAAGCTTGTGTCTTGAAACTTCAACAGAACGCACAACTGTCTGCTTAGTAATATGAGTCCAAACCACCAACTCAAGATGAGGATGGAGGGAAGCCAACGCACTAGTCCCCCGCCACTTAAAGCAATAGTGCTTTGCACAGCCGTAGAAGAAAAGGTTCCCTGCCAATTATAATAATAATAGTGCATTGCACCGCTCAATCCTTTGCCAAATACGTTTGCGGCAAAGCAAAAGTCATCAGCCAGCATACGGCTATTCATGCTGTTAATCACGTGGATGACTATCGGTAGCGAGCACGCAAGAATAATCAAAATCAATTCAATCCGAAATGCACGAGTATTTGGTCTCATAGATGCCTCAGCGTGATTACCAACTGTTCTCAACACCATAACTGTAACATTGGCAAAGTATGGCTTTCGTTGAGATTATTCGAGTCGGCAGAATGTATGAGTGCGCCTAACCTCAACTGTGAAATAATTAAGTAACTTCTATAATGAAAAAATGACTAACCTTCCACTTCCCCGTTCCTTATCCTACCTGACCAATATCCGCCGTTTGTTCCTGATCTTTATTGTGGCAGCCACTCCGTCATTGGTGTCCTATCTGTAGGTCACGGTTAATGGTTATCATGTAACCGATTTTCTTCCGAGTCATAGTGATGAAGTCAGTTATTGGAACCAAATAAACACGTTTCGAGAAGTTGGGATGAACGGTGGTTATTTCACCATCTACGAATTGGCTCCGGCAGCAGAATTTACCCACTTTTACACCTACGGGCCATGGTATCCCGCGCTCTATGGCACGTTGGCTCGCATCATCGGTTGGAACGCAACAACCCAATTGACGACTAACGGTTTGTTGGTTGGTTTGGCTTTGGCCTTGTTCTGTTATGTGGCACAGCTAAACGAACGGCAACTACTCATAACCGTCCTATTTTTGGCGACCATGTGGGGACTGCTAAGTTACTTGCTTACAGGAATGCAGGAGGGTTTCCAGCAAGCTATTGCAATTGTGCTTGCGAGCGTATTTGTGGTCGTTTTCCGTTATGGCGAGAAGATGTCTATAAAGCTTATAGTAATTGGATTAGCCGTAATTACCTTTGCGGCCATCATGCGTTTGTCTTGGGCGATTCTTTATATCCCGTTCTTGTTTCTTGCAAACCCCAAAACGATGCGTCACCGCCTCATGAGTCTTGGAATTGCACTCGCATTGACCGTTGCTGTAATGCAATTCTCCAATTATACAGGTGCGCCCGGTAATAATACGATCTTTACCATGCTCGCTTTGTTCAAAACTTCATTTGGAGCAGGTATCCAAGCGCTTTTAGAATATTTCTTATACAACCTCGGTCGTTTATTTCTCTATCCAAAACCGGCAACGGATGTATTGCAGACTTATCAAGTGTTCGCGATGATTATTGCTTCAGCGGCGTTTATCATTCAGTTTTATTTGCATCGAAGTGAGCGGCTCGACTTACTTTCTGAAGCGAAATTTCATCTGTATAGCATTGGCATTACCTGGTTGCCGTGCTTGCTTTATATATCGTCGCAACGGGTGGTGACTACCGCGTGTTCGCTTCCCATCTTATGATTTCTTTTTTGCTTATGATCACTTTTAAGCGCTATCGTCTTGTGCTGGTTTTCATAGCCCTTAATCTCGTGTGTATTCCGTTTTTCTTGCACGATTTTCGCGAATTTGTCCTTCCTAAATATGAGCCGGATCATTCCGCATATGTAGCCTTTGATGAAGTTGGCAAGTCTTTCATACCTTATAACGCTGATGTGGAAAATTCATGGTGTAATACCTTACTCTTTTCTGCAGAAGTTTATATCTATAAGGGAACATCATTAGCTGCTTTACCAGGCGGTATAGGATTGTCGTTTTTCTACAATGCGGACAACCCTTTACTCACCTTCAAATCGCGCTATCTTTTGCTCAGCGATGATGAATACCGCATTATTACTTCACGTGACAATGCACCCAAGCTCGCTTACCTCACTGATACACGTATCGGCAAGCTCTACCTGAATGAAGATGTTGATTGTAGAGTTGGTAGCTGACAGTTTACTAAGGCCTTTCTATCAGCTACCTATCCGCTTAATCGTTAACCACGATCTCTTGCTTCACATACACGCGTTTGCCATTTGCGACATCTTGAATGACATGTGTTCCCGGTCCGATTTGCGCCCCTTCACCGATCTTGACCCCCGGCATTGTCATCGCGTCTACTGCGATGAACGCGCCTTGCCCGATGATGGCACCCAATTTGTCACGTCCGGTATCTACCTTATTGCCTTTGACACGGCTGCTGACCGTTCCGTGATCAATCCGCAAATTAGCAGTGGTACACCCTGCCGAAAAGTTCACCTTTGACGCCAGCACCGAGTCCAATACACGGCAAGCGTGCATATCCACATGCTCAGCGACGTAACTCCGCGCGACCTCGGTGGTGAAGCCTACATTACTTCCACTCAGCACCATCGAATTACGAACCAGCGCGTTATTGCCTACGATCACGCCCGCACCGATATACGCGGGGCCAACCACAGCCGCGCCGGGGAATATCTTCGCACCTTCACCGATGTAGACATCACCGACCAGTGTAGCCGTCTTGGCGATGAAGGCACTTTCTGCCACCTGCTGCCCCTTACCCTTCAACTGGTCGAGGAACACATTCATAATGTCTAGCACGTGCCACGGGAATTTGAGCGCCTTCCATTGCCCACTATAGCGCACCACCTGATAACGCTGTTGCTTCATCAAGGCGTCCATTGCCCGTTCGTAATGATCATCGCTAGGGATGTCGTTGGCGTATTCCGCTTTGATGGCCTCGAACAAGGTACTGGCGTTGCTGTGGAGATGCGCCACGAACGTCACCAGATTGCTAGGGCGCTTATCGGCTCCCGGCTTTTCCACCACACCGCTGATTCGCCCTGCCTCATCCACCACCAGATACCCGCCGGGGAAATAGGCTTCCATCTCATACCCCGCCAGATAAGTTGCTGATGCATCGTTCTGATGTGCGGCTAACATATCTAGATGTAGCTTATCATCTACCACATCATGCACTTGGTTGATATACACCGGCGTATTGGGTCTGCTGGCGAGAATCGGCTCGACCTTCAAAACCGCATCGCCCATGCCGATTGGCTCCGGCTGTACGACGATATCGACTTTTAGTTCTTTCAGATCTGCGACCAACCCTGCGATGTCCGCTTGGTTTTCATCATTTGCGACGATGACCGCCTCTTTGAAACCCAATGTGGCATAGCGCCGGAGCTGAGTCAGGAGCAGTGGTTGGTCGCCAAACTTCATCAATGATTTTTCGCGCAGCGGCCACATCCGTGACGAAGCGCCGCCCGCCAGAATGATCAGTACGGGTGTTTCTGTCATCATTTATCCTTTTTAGTGTGATTCGAAATACAACTCTGTTTTACCACGTCCGCCTCTCAAACCAATATCAACGATTGCAATTGCTCGGCTTGAAAGACCAATTTGTCTAATATTCATCATCTGCCGACATTAAACCATGAAATAGCTATGGGCGATGATAAATATTCTTCGATGGAACGCATAGGTGGTGCTTAACGTCTAATAAACCTATTGCCTATAGACGATCAGTCGTTCCACACATAATATAATAGGGAGATCACGAGGTCATGAGGGCTGTAATTTCAATGAACACTACTCTTCTCGCCAGCTTGATGCAGATCGCCATTCAACAAACTGGCGCAGATCGTGCAATGGTATGTGATACCCACTTGGCTATTATCGGCAGTGTCAACCTAGAGCAATCCGATATTCTTTCCGAGCATCTCACCGATGTTGTCCAACGTGCCATCACCGCTGGTCAGCCAGTAATTACCAATAATGCCGTTCGTGATGCGGCCAATGCACCTCATACCAAAACTAATTTTGATAATCTGCGCGGCGTGGTTGTTATACCTGTGGTGGGTATTGGCGCACTCTACTTGGATCGTCCCCTCAAGCAGGGCATTATTTCAAAAGATACCGTTAACCGTCTGATGAAGGTTGCCGAACAAGCCGCCAAAGCCGGTCAAACCGAAACAACCGTTGATTCTCTCGGCCTACTTTATAAACAACTCTCGTCGTAACCCTTAAGGGCGACCCCTTGGTTGCCCTTGTCCATTTCCTTTTCGAAATCCAATCCTCATCTGATGATATACTTTTTTATCAATTGTCTGTGATGCACTTTGAGTCTGACACCTCACGCGGGCTGTTAGTGCGCTGTTAGCCAATTATGTATAACGTAAAGACGTGCAGATGTGGTAACTCGACTCGAGTGAGATCGCTTAGGACTGTCAAACAAACCTTAATCGGTGAAATATACATAGGTTAAGGTAACAAGGTTGCATACTATGTTCAGAAAATATGGTTTGGTGAGCGTTGGGGTTCTGGTTGGATTGCTCGCGGCAGTGGGTATACTGAGCAGTATCAACCCAACGATGCCGTCTGAAGTAGCAGCCGTACCGACAACCGCACTCTTACCGACGGTGACTGCCAGCCCGATCGCGCAGGCCATTGTACAACCCACGCCGCTGCCACAAGAATCATCGCCTGTCGTTTCAACCAGTTTCCCTTCACCCATCCCTGCAACCGTTGAAGCGTCACCAATCGCCACCACCCAATCGGCTGTATCAGCGCCCTCTGCAACAGCTATTTCTGTGACTCCAATTGCGCCACCCGTCACCATTCCGATTCCCGCTGCGCCTGTTCCCGATCAAGTCGTGATCCATTTTGATCCCGCCTCCACCGTACAAGAACGTGCAGCTTACATTCAACAAATCGGCGGTACCGTCAACTCCAGCATCGATGCTTTAAACACGGTTACCGTCAATGTTCCTCAGGCTGTCGCTGCCAAGCCGCTGCCTGAATCGCCACTCGTGAAAACCTCCGAACCAGATTATTACGTCGTCGCGTTAGATATGCCGCCCATGAACGATCCGCAGTATGCCCAACAGTGGGCGCTGCCTGTGATCGGTGCCGCCAATGGCTGGTCATCCCTGCCTGCTAATCCTCCGAAGATTACCGTCGCAGTAGTGGATAGTGGAATTTGTGCCAACCATCCTGATCTAGTCGGACGCATCGTCGCCGGATATGACTTCGTTGAAAACGACACCATCCCGCAGGATGATTTTGGTCATGGTTGCGAAGTGTCCGGTGTCATCGCTGCCAATCCCAACAATGGATTAGGTATCGTAGGCGTTGCTCCCAATGTTAAGGTGATGCCGCTTCGAGTCTTGGATGCCGTTGGTAATGGCTCTTATTCCGGAGTTTCTGCCGCCATCGTCTATGCAGTCGATAACGGCGTACAGATTATTAACCTCAGCCTCGGCGGGGGTGTCCCTGCCACCATCCTTGAAGATGCCGTCAATTATGCGGCTGCTCACAACGTCTTGCTGATTGCTGCTTCCGGCAACACGGGCGGAAGTGTTTTGTACCCTGCCGCTTATCCATCAGTGATAGCGGTCGCCTCGATTGATTCGAACTTGCAACTCAGTAGCTTTAGCAGTTTTGGTCCCGAAGTCGATTTACTCGCACCCGGCCGTAACATCGTTACCACCAGTAATGATGGCAACTACACAACGACAAGTGGCACTTCTTTTGCCGCGCCGCAGGTGGCTGGTATCGCAGCGATGGAACTGGCGATCGGTCAACCGCTGACGCTTGGCGGTGGCATCGTGGCCTTCAACAGCGGGGCTGTATCGCCTACATCAACCCCCGCACCGACCACTGTAGCCCCCGGTTCAACGGTGACCCTCAATGGCTGGCTGATGATTAATTCCGGCGATCCTGAACCCAACACTACTGCACTCCCGCAGCGCTTGACTTATCTTGTCGATAAACAAGGCACTCGAATCGCTAACTTCACCTTGGACTTCGCTACCTCGCACAATCTGTACGGACAGCAGGTTCAATTAAATGGCATCGTGAAAAGTATATCGGCTCAATCCACCAATCTCTCTTTGGATGTGACCAGTATCCAACCAGCCCTCAACACCCAATCTTCCGACCAATCCGTAATTCCGCTGAGCCAATTAACTGGTGCTCAACCGTGGGTAAATGTCTTGTGCAAGTTCTCTGATATTGCCACCACGCCCGCCACACCTGCTGCGATTGATGCTATGTTTAGTAGCACCTATCCGGGTTTGAACAATTATTGGCAGACCGTTTCCTATAACAACATCAACATCAATGGCACGACTACCATTCCACAGTGGTTCACCTTGCCACATCCGCGTTCGTATTATGTCAGTGCGTCCAATGTCGCAGACCTTGACCTCCTGATGCAAGATTGTACTGCTGTTGCTGATAGCAGTGTGAATTTCCCGACTTACGTAGGCATCAATATGATGTTTAACGCTAACCTCGATTGCTGTGCATGGGGTGGCGGTCAATTTTTAACCATCGACGGCACGACCAAAGTTTATCGTGTGACGTGGTTACCCCCTTGGGCACAACACTATGATGTGATTGGTCATGAGATGGGGCATGGATTTGATTTCCCACATTCCTCCGGCCCACTGGATAGCCCACCGTCATATGTCTATGTGTCGGATTGGGATGTGATGAGTGCGGCGGGCGGAACCTGCGTGGTAAGGTCAAACTCCATGTGCGTAGCGCAGGGCACAATTGCCTATCACTTGGATATTGATGGCTGGATTCCGTCCAATAAGCGCAGCACCATCGCCTATGGCACAGTCGGTTCTGTCAATCTTCAACCGCTCAGTTCCACCACTGTATCGACTGATTCGCTGGTTGCTATCATCCCTGTTGGCGGATCGAGTACCCATTTCTACACAGTCGAAGCACGTGAATTAACCGGATATGACCAAAATGTTCCCGGTAAAGCCGTTGTGATCCATGATGTGAATACCGCCACGCGCCGCGAAACGCCTGCAATGGTTGTAGACGCTAACGATGGCAACAACAATGTCAACGACGCTGGTGCCATGTGGACGGTCGGTGAACGCTATTATGATGCCATCAACCGCATTAGTGTGTCGGTTGTCGGTTCCACTGCCACCGGCTTTCATGTCAACATCGGCAATAATGTCGCCGTGCCCACGAATGATAACTTCGATGCTGCTAAGGCCATCTCTAGCTTCAATTTTGCTGAAACGGTGAACAGTACCTTGGCAACCATCGAGGCCACTGATCCCACACTTGCCTGTTCCAGCGGTCAAAAATACTACTCGCTCTGGTATAAATTTACGCCGGCTTCCTCTGGTACGTTTAGTGTCAAAACACTGGGTAGCAGTTACGATACCGCGCTCGCGATCTGGACAGGCACTAAGAATAATCTGCAACTCATAGCCAACGGTTGTAACGATGATTACAATGCGACACCACAATCGCAGGTGGATGTTGTGCTGAACGCGGGTACGGCATATTACATCGAGGTTGTTGGGGCATCACAAGCAGATTTCGGTTCGCTAACGTTTGCCTCGCTCTTTACGGCTTATCCCATACCCGTTGCTCCCACTTTGCTACAACCCGCGCCAACCGGACTGTCGACCAATGACACCACCCCGCAATTCCAATGGAATACGGTTGCCAATGGTGCTCAGTATCACATTCAAATTGACAATACTGCTAACTTTAGCAGTCCTGAAGCCGAAACAACCGCCAACGTGTTGACCTTCACCCCCGGCATACCGTTAGCCGAAGGCTTGTATTACTGGCGCGTGCAGGGAATCAATTCCATTGGTCTGAGCGGGGCATGGAGCGCGGTCTGGCAATTTACGGTTGATACCACCAAACCCAATCCGCCTAATTTGATCGCACCAGCAGATAATCCACTGCCGTCAACCAATAACAAACCAATCTTCAGTTGGCAACCTGTCACCGGAGCGGTTCGCTATCAACTGCTTCTGGATACCCACACGCCACCGCTTGCCTCGGTGCAGAATGCCGCGCTGACCACCTACACCCCGCTCAACGGCTTGCTCATCGCCACCTACTATTGGTGTGTTAAAGCCATCGACGCCGCGGGTAATGTCTCGGATTGCAGCCCGATTCGCAGCTTGTCCTTTATTTCGCCGGCCAATGCTGCTCCCCCGCGCAATTACTTCACCACCAGCACGCCGACTCTCACATGGAATAGCGTCTCATGGGCATCCGCTTACGAAATTCAAATTGATAACAACGCTGACTTTACCAGCTCTGAATACGACGCGGTTATCTCATCCAGTAATGCACATAGCCACACCGTAACCACGCCGCTGCCGGATGCCTTTTGGTTCTGGCGCGTCCGTGCTCGCCAGCAAGATGGCACATGGGGCGCATGGAGTCTACCCGATTCCTTCGCCATCAAGACACCCTGATACAACTTCATCAGAGTGTCTTGATCTCCCTGTCATTGGAAAACCGTGTCGGGGCAGGGCAATTTACTGCCAATTCAAACCATTAATTGGCAATCGGGGAATTGATTCCACCACCAAAAGTTTGCCTATTCTAACGCTCAAATGAGAAAATTTGTGCTATGATATGCCTGTAAATTAGCACATCAGGTTTGGTATGACTCTATCCCTCACGTCTTCTCTTTGTATTGCTCTGGGTTCTTTGTGCCGCTGTGGTGAAAATGTATTTACATGTGTGCGCGTAGCGGCAAACTCCCTCATACCCGCTGCAACGATATTGCCAATTGTGCAGTGGCAGCCATACGGGAGCCATTCGCGTCGCTCAGCGACCCCAGCCGGAGTTGCCGTTATGCACATGTGCTGATTCAGCGCCTTGCCCCCTTATTCCCGCGTCTCATTTCGGTGGCGAAAGTGCAAAGTGTGCAATTTTTGCAATGAAATCCGCAAAGGAAGCCTGTCATTCGAAATCGAGGAACTATGCCGTCGAAGCCACCAATGGCCCTTGTGCCGCTTCAGTCACACCCAACCGTGCCAGATGATCGAGTGTCGCCACCAGAATTTGGTTGTCCTCAATCAGATGGTCTTCCACCACCATCCCCATGCGGATGCGCACGATTTGGACCCCGCGGTTGTGGTACACATGCCCGTCTGGTAGGGTATCACTCACGGTCCATCGGCTCGTTACCACCATATCCCACGGTGCGCCGCTCACATAGATATGATTGGGCACCAGTTGTAGACGTGGGAATAAACGGTGGACACGGTTGAACCATGCCCGAACTGACTCGCGATCATGAAATTCACCTGCCAGCGCATGATTGCCTGCAAAGGTGAAATGAATGTCTGGAGCAAATTGCTTGAGCAAAGGATCAAAATTGGCCGCGCTAATATCCTTAAAACCCTGCCGTATTTTTTGCTTGGCGATCAGTTGGTACATGTCTACTCCTTGGAAAGGGACTCAAATTGTTGGAGTGTTTCTTCAATCCACTGGATATACATTGCTTCGTAAAGCTCGCCGTGTCGCCGTGTCGCTTCCCACAAAGGAGCATGGCGCAGCAGTTCAGGATGGTCAGCGGCAAATTGCAGAATTTCGGTGGGGGATTGTTTCCGGTAATGCTCCAGCTTGTGTTGATGGAGGCGTAACTGTATGCGAAGTTGGCTAATGATGCCCGTACGATCATCCGGCGCGGCAAAAAACAATTTGAGCAGAAGAGGATCTTTCTTATCGACTTCATCGACAATCGGTGTCGCCAACCAATCTTCAAGACTCGCTTTTCCGCTTGCCGTAATTGTATATACGCGGCGGTCAGGTCGTCTCGCTTGCGGTTCAATCCGCGATATCACCTCGCCCGATTTTTCGAGTTGTTTGAGTGTTTTGTAGATTTGGCTGAGTTCCGCATGCCAGAAATTACCCGTCGAAGCGTTAATCCAACCTTCGAGTTCATATCCGGTCATCGCGGTGTAATTCAAGAAACCCAACAGTGCGAATTTGAGCATGATGACTTTTCATATATAACTTTGCATATATGAAAGTGTATGTAAAACAAGCCTGTGTGTCAACAGGTTGTTGAAAACCATTGTTTAAACGAAGGAGTGTTAGTCCGCTACGATACGAGAAATGTCCAGTAAATCTATTCCTCGTAGCCGCAGAAGCGCAGGGCAGTCAGCGCCAACGTACGCACGACCACTTCCAAGTCGCTAACCGGAACGTATTCATCCGGTTGATGAGCTTTCCGCACGTTGCCCGGCCCGAACATCAAGGTAGGCGTATCCCCATTGTTGACCAATAGGCGCATATCCGCCCCGTATGGCATTCCTTGATAAGTCGGTGCGCCGCCCGTAATCTCTTTGAATGCCGCCCCAACCGTTCCCACAATCGGGTGATCGCTGGGGATGCTTGCTGGTTCGAACTGTCCGCCCCACCACTCGACAATCGGTGGATGCTGACGCAACCACTCGTCCGATTGAGCGACTGCCTCGACCACTGCTTCAAAGGCTTTGCGTGCGCTGGAAATATCTTCACCCTCTGCAATCCCATAACGCCCTTCAAAGGTCAGGCTTTCCGGTACCGTGGATGCCCAAATGCCCGATTGAAGTGTTCCGATGCAAATCGGATAAGGTATGGGATAGGCCTCAAACATGGGGTGCTTGACTTGTTGATTACGAGTCGTTTCAAAGCGCATCAATGCTTGGTAAATTGTGATGAACGGATCAATCGGGTTCACACCTTCCGTTCGAACAGCGCCGTGTGCCGCCAAACCGGGCACTGTGATACGGAAGTTGAGTGCGCCCGCATGGGCCGGTGCAATCATCAACTCAGTCGGTTCCATGATGACCGCCGCATCTGCTTTGTAACCTCGCACGACCGCAGCTAACGTCCCGATACCCCCATCTTCCTCACCGATGACGCTTTCGATCATCAGCTTGCCTTTAAGCGTCACCCCTGCATCCCGAATTGCTTTGGCCGCGAACAACGCACAACACAGGCCGCCCTTCATATCGAGTGCGCCACGCCCGTATACCTTGCCGTCAGCTACCGTGGCTTTCCACGGTGGATAATGCCAATTTGTTAAATCACCAGCTGGTACGACATCAATGTGACCGTTAAAAATCAGGGATTGTCCCTCGCCATTGCCCATCGTTCCAACCACGCCCAACCCCTCGGCACGGTCGATCTCGGTGCTGAACGCCGGATGCTGACGCAAGGCTTCGAAATCCAAATCCCACACATCGACTTCCATACCGAGGCTTTGCATGTATCCCGCAAGGAAACGTTGAATACCCGACTCGTTCCCACCGAGGCTCTCAAATGCCACCATTTCACCGAGGAAGGCCAAAAGCTCATCCATATTGATCGCTGCTAAAACACGTTCTTCAACGGTGGGCATAATCGTGTCGCTCCTTATTGCGGACGGAATGTGGCGCGGTATGAAATGATGGCCGGTGCGCCTGTATCAGAATCACTGCATGAACCTGCCACCAATGCTTGTGATGGGTCGGATTGTCCAGCAACTTCCACAGTATACGATTTGCCAGCATCCATCTGGAAGTCCGCGTAATCACTTCCGCGTTCGGGTTTCAAACCGGTGATGAACGTGCTTTGCCCCGCGTCCCACTTGACCGTAACGGCTGTTCCCGGAATGCCATCGCCGTTGTAATCTTGCACACGCACTTCGATGATCCCTGATAACTCTTTGCTACAGAATGTGCGCACATCCACTAAAGTGAAATCGGCTTGTGGCTGGATGGTTGGGATGACGATGTTTGCTAGTGTCGGCGTCGCTTGTGCGGGAATATCGGGCGTAGGGGTTTTGGTCGCAGGTGGGCGCAAAGTAGGTGTAGCCGCTTCGATAATCACGTTCGGTGTCGATAAATCAGTCGCTGCCAACAACGTATCCGCACAGCCAGTACGTCCTTGCAACTGGTAAAAAGTCATCATACTGCGAACGGCACGTTGACCACTGCTGTTATCCACATAACTACTGCTGGCAAGTTTGCATGCCGTATCCGCAACCGCCTGAATCGGGTCACCCGGCAGCCTTAAGACAACCAAACGATTAACAGCTTTGGCGAGGTCACTGTCGTAGCTATATTGCAACGTGACACCCGCGATGTAATTGGCGCGATCATTTTCATTAAGCTGCCACGGTTCGGTATTAAATTCAACGCGTGGATTAACCACCCACGCATAAACCAATCCACCTGCGAGTCCGAGGATCAGCCCGATCACAACTCCCCAGAAGGAAAAAGGATAACGCGGACGGCGGTATTTACTACGGGCATCGGGTGCATAGTTGCCACTGCTATCATAACGGCTCATGGTTTTTGCCCCGGTGCGTGAAGTTGAGAGTAGGGCTGCATAATCGGGGTCAGGCGTCCCAAGCCTTCGGCGAGCGCCACGAGGTAAGCGATCTCATTCGCATCTTGCGAATTGCTGATGTAGCGCTCAGCCACACCTTGCACATAAGCCGGAATGTTTGCTTGCCCTAAAATACGCAAGCGATCCACTGCACCGCCCAGATCACCATCTTTGAGGTAGCCCGTAGCAACCATGATGGTGTATTCATCTTTATATCGGTCGGCAAGACTGGATGCCGGACTGTTAAGAAACTGTACCGGAAAGCGTACCCAACCCATATAGAGTCCGATAGCGGCACCAATAACGAGCGCAAGGAGGAGCGAAATAAAGAAACGGATCATGTTGGAGTGATTAGCCTTTAGCTGTCACAAGATTAGTGGATTATGCATGTCTCATTGATAGACGTAAACAAAAATCCTGTATATGTAATCTTACTCTGTTTCGCCTAAATGGTGAGTTCTATTCTTGAATAGTCATTTTAATGCAGAAATAACAAGACGATAGGGCAGAATTTTGGTATACAAATTGGTGGGAACAGGGCTTGGCTACGAGGGTCATAACGCGGTAAAATTGGTTTGACAGCACTAGTGGATTATGTTAATCTACGTAAACTTTATTTGTTCAAAATCGCACAAAGTCCCGTAGGGAACCAAAAATATGGCACTTAACGACTTCGCCCCCATTGGCGCACTCTTCGCACTTGCTGCCCTCGTGGCATTTATCGTCGTGATGATTTCGTGGGTTTTCGGTCCGCATCGTCCGACT
The DNA here is from genome assembly GCA_044227005.1 of Aggregatilineales bacterium. GTDB lineage: Bacteria > Chloroflexota > Anaerolineae > Aggregatilineales > Phototrophicaceae > CFX2. Next base: position 461,172 of record JBGAFZ010000005.1, on the reverse strand, counting down.
TCCCGTAAGGCCGCGCCCTACGAAAGCGGTATGAAGCCGATCGGTCCCGCTAACCGCCGCTTACCGATCAAATTCTATTTGATCGCTGTTTTGTTCATCATCTTTGATGTGGAAGTCGTGTTTTTCCTGCCTTGGGCTGTACAATTACGTGACCTTGGAATATACGGCTTGATTGTCATGGGCGTGTTTTTATTCATACTGACAATTGGGTTCATTTATGAGTGGAAGAAAGGCGCGATGGAATGGGAGTAAGCTCAAAACTCGGTAATCTTGGTGTGGTCACCACCACACTTGATGCTGCCGTTAACTGGGGACGTACAGGCGCGATGTGGCCGTTGCTGTTTGGTTTGGCCTGTTGCGCGATTGAATACATGGGTACGCAAGCTTCAAATTATGACTTGGCGCGCTTCGGTATGGAATTGAACCGTGCTAGCCCGCGGCAAGCTGACTTGTTGATCGTGTCCGGTCGCTTGACTCGTAAGATGGCTCCGGTTGTGCGCCAACTGTACGATCAAATGGCCGCGCCCAAGTGGGTTATTTCAATGGGCGACTGCGCCTCTTGCGGTGGCGTTTACAATAACTACGCTGTGGTGCAGGGCTGCGATGAAATCATCCCTGTTGATGTGTATGTTGCAGGGTGCCCACCCCGTCCTGAACAACTCTTGCATGGCATCATGACCCTGCACGAGAAGATCAAGGGCGAAAGCATTCGTAATTGGGCCAATGACGAGAAGTGGGCTTCGGAGCACGCCATTCGGGTATAGTTTACTCGTCTGCTTGATGAACCAAAGCACTGTGAATGTGTGATTATTAAAGGGGTTGGGTTCGAATAACCCCTTATAACAAAGATTTTCAAGGACTTTTTATGAGCATAGCAGCAGCACTTGATCCGGTCGAAGCTGTAAAAAAGGCTTATCCACAGGCTGTTGAAGATGTGGTGGAATATGCAGGTGAGACCACTTTGGTCTTGAATCCTGATTATCTGCCAGCAGTAGCCCGTTATCTGCGCGATTCGGCTGGACTGGTTTATAACTTCCTCTCGGACATTAGCGCGGTTGATTATTATCCTGATTACAACCGTCCCGGACGCTTTGGCGTCAGCTACCATTTGCTCTCCATGCTCTATACACGTCGTTTGCGTTTGAAGGTCTATCTCCCTGAAGATGAACCGACTGTTGAAACCGTGACCAGCGTGTGGCCGGGTGCCAATTGGCCGGAGCGCGAAGTGATGGACATGATGGGTGTCGATTTCAAGGGACATCCGGATAAGCGTCGTATCCTGATGCCGGAAGACTGGAATGGTCATCCGCATCGCCGTGATTACCCGCTTGGGTATGAAACCCCCATGTTCTCCTTCAACGTTGAAGAGATCATGAAGCATAAGCCGAGAGCTAAAGAATAATCGGCAGTAACCTTTTTAGTGACATGTTTGAGCAGTTTGATGACTGCTTTTGAGTTAGCCATAACGTCGAGTTGGCGGAGTAAAACTGATGGCGATACAAACAGCTGGTGACAATGTTGGTGCGATGAATGAGTGGCAGGGCGCACTCGATGAACTGAAGGGCTTGGTTTCCGAGCGTGCGATGACTGGCGAGACGATGCTCCTCAACATGGGGCCGCATCATCCTAGCACTCACGGCGTGCTCCGCTTATTGTTGGAATTGGACGGTGAGGAAGTTGTAACCTGCGTGCCGGACGTGGGCTTTCTCCACACAGGTATCGAGAAGAATATTGAATCCAAGAGCTATGAGAAGGCCGTTACACTAACCGACCGCATGGACTATCTTGCGCCCATGTCAAACAACATGGCCTACTGCCTCGCGGTGGAGAAACTAGTTGGTCTTGATGTGCCCAAGCGCGCTCAAATCATGCGCGTGATTTGTATGGAAATGACTCGCTTGAACAGCCATCTGGTTTGGCTAGGTACCCACGCTATCGACATGGGTGCCATGAGCGTGTTCCTGTACGCTTTCCGTGAACGTGAAATGCTCCTCAAGATGTTTGAGACCCTTGCCGGTCAACGCTTGATGGGTAGCTACATCCGTCCGGGTGGAGTGTGGCGCGATTTCCCGCCGGAATTTATGCCGCAACTGGAAGCATTCCTTCAACTGTTCCCGTCGCGTATTGACGATTATGAAAAACTCCTTACCAATAACCCGCTGTGGATTGATCGTACACAGGGTGTTGGTGTGATTGAGCCTGAAAAGGCTTTGGCATGGGGTATCACTGGCCCAAGTCTTCGTGGTAGCGGTGTGGCGTGGGACATTCGCAAGTCCATGCCTTACAGCAGCTACGACGAATTTGAATTCAACGTGCCGGTCGGCGAACATGGTGATGTATACGACCGTTTCTACGTCCGCATTCTTGAAATGCGCGAGAGCGTGAAGATCATCCAGCAGGCGATCAAGAAGCTGCCCGCCAAAGGCCCTTTCCGCTCAGAAAATCGCAAGTTCGTTCCGCCGCCTCGTGCCGATCTGGGGCAGAGCATGGAAGCGGTTATCCATCACTTCAAGTTGTGGACGGAAGGTTTTGCTGCACCCGATCAAGAAGTGTTTAACGCCATCGAAAGTCCCCGCGGGGAAATCGGTGTCTATATTCATGGTACGGGCGGTAACAAGCCGCGTCGTGTACACTTCAAGACCCCTTCGTTCATTCACATCGGGGCGCTACCAATCATGACCCACGGGCACATGATCGCCGATTTGGTAGCCATCGTAGGTAGTGTGGATGTGGTTCTAGGCGATTGCGACCGATAAAATGCTTTAAAAGCCGTTGGTTAAAGGACATGATCGTCCTTTTTGTCTGGCGGCCTTAAACTTTCACTCAGGACATAACTATGGTTTTAACAGAGAAGTACGCCGCGCAGATAGAGAAGACTTTCAGTAAATATCCCGATAAACGGTCGGCAGTAATGCCCATGCTCCATCTTGCGCAGCAGGAATATGGTTGGGTCAGCCCTGAAAGTATTCAGGAAGTAGCAGTAATTTGTGATATGGATCCGACGCAGGTTAAATCCATCGCCGGTTTCTATACCATGTATTCGGAAAGCCCTAAGGGCAAGTATTGGTTACAGGTGTGTACCGACTTAGCCTGTGCCTTGTGCGGTGCGGATAAGTTTTACGAAGATCTGAAAGCCGAGTTGAAGGTTGACGATGGTGGCACGACCGAAGATGGTCTGTTCACCGTCGAACATGTCATGTGTTTGGCGGCCTGTGACAAAGCGCCCATGCTGCAATGTAATTTCCATTTTGTCGAGAAGCTGGATATGGATAAGATGCGTAAACAGCTTGACGAATGGCGCGCGGAATCAAAGTAATCGTGGTTAACGTAAGTGTCGGGAGACCATAATGAATATCCTATTACGCGGGCGCGACATCCCCAATCTGAATCAGCTGGATGTATATGTGAAAAATGGCGGCTACGACGGCTTGAAAAAAGCGCTGTCGATGAAGCCTGCCGAAGTAATTGATGTGGTGAAGGCTTCGGGTCTGAGGGGACGTGGCGGCGCAGGTTTCCCAACCGGTTTGAAGTGGAGTTTTATTCCACAATCTGAACCGAAGAAATATGTGACCGTGAACTGCGATGAGAGCGAAACCGGTACCTTCAAAGACCGTGAAATCATCGAAACCAACCCCCATCAACTTATCGAAGGCGCCTTGATTTGTGCTTATGCCATTCAAGCCACAGCCGTTTATATCTACCTTCGCGGTGAATTCTGGGATCAAGCCCACGCTTTAGATGCCTATATCGAAGAAGCTCGGAAGGGCGGCTTTGCCTTCGATAACATCTTGGGCAGTGGTTGGTCATGCCCAGTCTATACCCACCTCGGCGCAGGCGCTTATATCTGCGGTGAGGAAAGTGCGTTACTCAACAGCCTTGAAGGTATGTTGGGACAACCCCGTGTACGTCCTCCATTCCCTGCAAACAAGGGTGGTGGTTTGTACGGCGAACCAACCGTTATCAATAACGTCGAAACCTTGACCAATGTGCCGTGGATTTTGACCAACGGTGCGGATGCTTACAAGAAAATCGGCACTGAACAAAGTGCTGGCAATAAGATTTTCTGCGTCAGTGGTCATGTGGAAAAGCCCGGTAACTTCGAGCTTCCCATGGGCGTGACCCTACGCGAACTCCTCTATACCCATGCTGGTGGTATCAAGGGTGGCAAGCAGATCAAAGGTATTCTCCCCTCTGGTGGTTCTGGACCAATCATCCGTGTAAACGGCAATGATGATCCGATTTTGGATACCAAGTTGTCCTACGAAGATATGGCGAAAACAGGATCGATCCTTGGTTCCGCCTCTATTATCGTCATGGACGAAACAGTCGATATGACATGGGTGGCTTCTAAGGTTATCAAGTTCTTCAAGCATGAGAGCTGTGGTAAATGTACCCCTTGCCGTGAAGGTACGTATTGGCTGGATAAAGTTGTGGATCGTATTATGGCGAACGAAGCCCAACTCAGCGATATTGACCTGATCAGCAACATTGCTAAGAATATGCAGGGTGTAACCCTCTGCGCTTTAGGTGATTTCGCAGCCAATCCAATTATTCATACGGCTAAGAATTTCCCTGAAGACTTCAAGAAACACATTGCCAGCCAAACAACTGCTCCCGCCAAGCGTGGTGCAGCAGCAGGCGATTGAGATTTAGTGAACCGATAGATATACAGAGACTAGCAGTTTGAATTACGGCGACACGGAAGACACTGAGCTTATATCTGGGGACAAGGGCGACCTTGTTCCTATTCATGATAGCGCTATGGACTCGGGCGATGTGGCAAGCGCTGAATCAGTAGGTCAGCTTGCGGAAATGAATATTCAGCCAGAAACGGTTGAATACCCGCAGCAAGAAGGTAGTGGCTTAACTTCGGCTGAGACGGTACTCGAAACTGTAGAACCTGTAACGGTTCAGGCACAACCGGGTGCTTGGCAGCGGATACGCGGTATGTTTTTTGGTGGCTCAGCCGACACGATGGCGCGTTTGAATCATTTGACGCAGGCCATTGATGATAACCCCGAAGCATATGTCAATTATGTTCTTCGGGCAGAGTTGTACATGCAGATACGGGAATACGCGCTGGCACATGCAGATTTCCAAAGGGCGTACGACTTATCAGACACACAGTTCGAGTTAGCGGACTGGGGTTTCCTCGAACAAGCCATCCGTGATCGGGCGCTTGCGGGGTTGGAAAAAGTGCAGCGGCGCTTACGGTAAGCAGTGAATTTAGGATAGCAATATTGGCTGGGGCGGTTCCTTAAACTGTAATAACCAGTCGTTAGTAATTAGAAATTCTAGTTCTCGTCTTTTGTGCAGAGATTAGCTACACTAGACATGCTCTAGTTTTTAAATGAGTGAGATAACTGATGGTAGCGAACATGACGCAAACAGTCACGATTTTTATTGACGGCAAGGAATATCAGGTTCCGGCTGGGCAAAACCTAGTGGATGTCGCCAAGTGGATCGGTAACGACATTCCGGTGTTCTGTTACCATCCGAAGATGAGTCCGGTCGGCATGTGCCGTATGTGCCTCGTCGAAATGGGTTCAGCTTTTGACCCCAAAGAGAAAAAGATTGTACGCGATGAGCAGGGGACTCCACAGATTAAGTGGCAGCCCAAGATGCAAACCGCGTGTACCAATCGCGTGAGCGAAGGACTTGCGATCCGTACCAACACCGAGATGGTTACGGCAGCCCGCAAAAATGTGGTGGAATTTATCCTCACCAGCCATCCGCTCGACTGCCCAATCTGCGATAAGGGCGGTGAATGCCCACTCCAGAACTTGACGATGGCACATGGTTCGGGTTCGACCCGCATGGAGTACAGCGATAAGCAGCACCTCGATAAGCATGTTCCCTTGGGCGATTTGATCTTCCTTGATGAAGAACGTTGCATCCAATGTGCGCGTTGCGTGCGGTATCAGGCCGAAGTGGTTGGTGATGATGTTCTCGCTTTCCACGAACGTGGTCGTCGTTTGCAAATCATTACCAACAGCAACCCCGGTTTTGACACCTACTTCTCTGGAAATACCACTGATATTTGTCCGGTAGGTGCGCTGACAACTGCGGACTTCCGCTTTGGCGCACGTCCGTGGGAACTTACCGAAGTTCCTAGCATTTGCCCCTTCGATGCCGCAGGCAGCAACATCAGCCTCAGCACCCGTCTTGACCGCGACTTTGGCGGTAAGGCTATGATCAAGCGCGTCATGCCACGCCAGAACGAATATGTAAACGAAATTTGGATTAGTGATAAAACCCGCTTCGGTCATCACTTCACCCGTGATACCGAAAGCCGCTTGCTCGAACCGATGGTTGGCAAAGGTGATAACCTCGCTACGATTAATTGGAACGAAGCCTTACAGTTGGTTGCTGACCGTTTGAAGACCGCTGGTGATGATGTCGCAGCCATCGCAGGTAGCAGCCTGAGCAACGAAGATTTGTATGCGCTGTCACAATTGGTTACGGGCGCAGGTGGCAAGCGCTTGGGTGCGTGGCCTCCAACGCATGGTGGTGCCGGATTGTTAGCGCAGGTTGGTGTTGGCTTAGGCACAAACTTGAGCAAGTTGGGCAAGGGCGATGCGGTTTTGGTGGTCGCCAGTGACCTCGAAGAAGAAGTACCTGTCTGGCGTCTACGGATCAAGCAAGCCCATGATCGCGGCGCATATGTCGTGGTTATGAATGCTCGCCCCACTCGTATGGATGACTTCGCTAATGAAACCATTCGCTACGACTATGCGGATGCAGCCAATGCCTTTGCTCTCTTGCGTGAAAAATACGCTGAGTATGCCAGTAAGCTAACTGGTGCAGCCAACTTGATCGTCGTGGTTGGTGCAGAAGGTCTGACACTCGATGCCAGCACATCCTTGATGCAAAGCGCTGCTAACTTCTTGATTGAAAGTGGTCACGTTGGCAAGCCGAATAATGGTTTGCTCTCACCGCTGCCCGGTGCTAATGGCGTGGGACAACACTATCTCGGTTTTACTCCAGAAGCCACCCGTGACATCATCAACAATCCTCCCAAGGTGTTGATCGTCGCACAGGCCGATTTGCTCTTAGATGATCCTTCAGCCAAGCACTGGCTAAGTAAGGTCAAGAACGTAGTTTATCTGAGCCTCTTCAAAGATGAAGTTCCTGTATGGGCGAACGCAGCGCTTCCCATCCAGAGCTTTGCCGAACGTGATGGATCATTTGTGAACGGCGAACGGCGTGTCCAACGCTTCTACACCGGTCAAGGCCCGTTGGGTGAAGCATTACCCGCATGGCAAATTCTGGGACGGATTGGTGAGAAACTTGGTCAGGGCAAAGCCAAGCTATCCGCAGCCAGTGTGATGCAAGAGATTTCCAAGAAAGTTGCGGCCTTTGCGGGTTGCACTTATGCCGATATATCCAAGATCGAGCGTCAATTCCCCGATGTGGGGGGACACGATCTATACTACGGTGGTACTGCCTACCAAAATAAGGGTGGTATCGGCGTTCAGATCCCCACCACTGCCGATAAAGGTGAGAAGGTTGAAGTTGCCGCAACTGCCGGTGGCAAGGCTGAATTGCCCAAGGGACAGGTGATTGTTGTACCGGTGACCCGTTTGTACAACCGCGAACGCATTTTCCGTCCTGCCGAATTAGTCCATCCGCGCGTTCCAGATTCATTTGTGGAAATCAACAGCGCAGACGCTAAGACGATGGGCATTAACAATGGCGACACGGTAAAGATCACAGTTGGTGATGCACAACCGGTTGTTGCACGCGCTCATGTAAACGGCGCGGCTCCTAAAGGTGCGGTTGTGTTACCGCGTCACCTGAGTGATACTCCAGCACCGTTGAGTATTTCGGTTGGTTCGGTGAGCAAAGCGTAAATAAGCCTGAGGGCGACCTTATGCCCTCTTCTAGTATTAATTTGACATAGTAGTTTTGCATGAAACAGAGAGTTGAAGGGGCTTTTGATGGCTGAATCAACAATGGATACTAATCCAAGCGTAGGTTCCGGCGGTTTCCGCATCCATCCAGCAGTAATTGTGGGGGTGTTGGTTGCGCTAGTAGTAGTTGCTGCGATTGTCTACGATGTAATCAATATGGTCTCCGGCAACGGTGGCGTGATTTACACAGTGGGCGACTCGGTGCTGAATTTTATATTCAACCCGTCTCGGCGTGTTGATCCCGCGAGTGTGGTTGTCTGTAAGACGAATTCGACTTGCTCGACCATTCACGCTTTTGCCTATTCAGCGATTTTGTTGCTGGTGGTCATCACAGGTTTTGCTTATACCACATTGCTTGAACGCAAGTTCATCGCATGGTTTCAGCAGCGTGTCGGTCCGAACCGTGTCGGCCCGATGGGTTTGATGCAACCTGCAGCCGATGCGGTCAAGCTGATCATGAAAGAAGATATTACACCGTCAGGTGCTTCTTATTGGGTGTGGTTCATCGCCCCCATGATCAAAGCTGTTCCTGTTTTGGTGGTCTTGGCTGTTATCCCACTTGGACCAGATTTGCTCATCCCGTGGTTTGATGGCAAGTGGTATCAAATCCCGCTGAGTTTGGCTGATCCCAACGTGGGTATCCTCTATATGTTGGGCATCACCAGTATCGGTACTTATGGTATCGTGTTAGCCGGTTGGGCAAGCAACAACAAATACGCCATGTTGGGTGGGTTGCGCGCTTCGGCACAAATGATCAGCTACGAATTAACATTGGGACTCGGCATGGCGGTTCCTGTCATGATCGTCGGTAGCATGGCATTGGGTGACATTTCAAAAGCCCAACCGATGATCTGGAATTGGTTCATTTTCCAAAATCCATTGGCTGCTGGCATTCTCTTTATCGCACTCTTGGCGGAAGTGAGCCGCGCACCATTTGATCTGGTTGAAGCCGAGCAGGAATTGACTGCAGGTTTCATGACCGAATACAGTGGTATGAAGTTCGCCTTGTTCATGATGGCTGAATATCTCGGTATGATCGCCATCAGTATGATCTTCTCGGCTTTGTATCTCGGTGGTTATCAAGACGGTTTCGGTTTGGTATCGAGTGTGCCTATCCTCGGCCCCTTGGTCATGATCGGTAAGGTTGTTCTCCTTCTGATATTCATGATCTGGATACGCGCGACACTACCTCGTATTCGTTACGACAAACTCATGCAGTTTGGTTGGAAGATATTGCTTCCTCTTGCATTGGTCTCAGTCATCTGGACAGCTATATCGCTGGTCGTTGGGGACGCTTTCAAGAGTACAACCGCCTATGTTGTCGCTGCTGGTATCCTATTCCTGATCGTGGCTGTCGCCGGTTGGATGTATTTGCGTCAGATTGGCAAGACTGAAGAAGTTAGCCCCGCTGAAGATATTACGCTTGACCCGATTGTCACGGGTGCTAAGACGGGTATCGGTTGGAGCATTTTGAACTTCGTTGGTGCTTTACTGGCTATCCCATTTGCACTACTTCAATTCTTGATCAATCAACTTGATAAGATTGCTGCGACCGGGCCAAATCCGGTTAAGATTGAAGCCCCTAAAGCGAAAGAGAACCCCAGTGTGACCTTCGCCAAGCAATACGGGACATTTGGTGGCGCATCTTTGCCGGCTCAAAAGGCCATTGCTGCCCCTGCTAAGAAGGCCGCTGCCGAAGCTGCTCCTGCAGCAGTAGCTGCCCCTGTAAAAGCTGCTCCAGCGGCTGAAGCCAAACCAGCAGCAGCGGGTGGTGCCAAGCCCAAGTTTGATAAGCAAGCCATGCTTGACAAGATTCGTGAGAAGAAAGCCAAAGGCTAGTCATTCAGGTAGCGTTGTGCCTGAACCATCCTGACGAGGGTTCAGGTATTGAATATAACAAGAGCTATAAACGGGTTGAGGAGTGTTTTAGAAGATGAATGTGATACGTGGTTTTACGACAACCTTTAAGCACCTGCTGGAAGAACCCGTTACGATTCAGTATCCCGAACAGGTGCAGGAATTTTCAGAACGCTATAAAGGCCGTCATGAGCTGAAGCGTTATGATAATGGTTTGGAGAAATGCATTGGCTGTGCTTTGTGCGCTGCATCTTGCCCTGCGGATGCAATTTGGGTTGAAGCAGCCGAGAACACCGATGAGGCACGTTTTAGCCCCGGTGAACGCTATGCCAAGACCTATGAAATCAACATGCTCCGCTGCATTTTCTGCGGCTACTGCGAAGATGCTTGTCCGACCGAAGCGATTGTGTTGGGTCACGAACACCGTATGAGCTTTACCGATCGTCGTGATGCCATCTTCACCAAGGATATGTTGATCGATCCGCCGCCCGAAGGAATGCCGAATACCCCTCGTAAGGTCGAACCCGGCGTTTACACTCGGTCGATTCCGGATATGAAGAACCCGCTCTAGTTCATACTAGAGTATTATCTGAGTCTGACAGGCAAGATGGAAATGAAACCATCTCAGTGTTGAAGGCTTGATCACTTTTAACACTTCATCTGCGACAAACTGTAAGGGGGATCACATGCAGCAGTTTGTGTTATTTGACCCTCGTTTGCAGGTGAATCGCAGATTGCTTTTCCAATTGATTGACGAATAGCAGGGGCGGGCTTAAAATCCGCCCCTAATTATGTGTTTTGAGATTTGAAGTCTGACGTAGTTTGCGCTAAACTGCACAAACGTTGGCAGTCAGCATCCAAATAGTGGGAATTACATATGGAAGCACTGTTTATTATTGTGATGGGTATGGCGGTTTTCGCGGCAGTAGCAATGCTGCTTAGCGATAACGCTGTTCACAGCGCCTTGTTCCTGATTGTGAACTTTGCCTGTGTAGCCCTGTTGTACTTGATGCTCGACGCACCATTCCTCGCCATGATACAGATCGCTGTATATGCGGGGGCAATTATGGTGTTGTTCTTGTTCGTCATCATGCTCCTCGGCGCCGAGAAGTTGAGCGCTCCTGTGCGTCGCTTCCGCTGGTTGGAGATCGTCGGCACAGCTTTGGCTGTAGCCTTCGCTATGGTGTCGTTCTATTCGATCGTGAGTGGCAAGATCGAACTGAATTCCGCTATGGTTCGGGAGCCGGAATTGCGCGTAGTACATGCAGCTCCCTACGCGGGTGCTGTTGATATATATGCCAACGGCGAATTGTTCGCTAGTGGATTGGGTTTTGGCAAGGCAACTGATTTCAAATCGCTGCCTGCCGGTGATTACACCATCACCCTGAACCCTGCCGGTACGACAACTGTTGCCCAGACGGTTAGTGTGACGCTTTCGGGCGAAACCACCAGTCAGGCCAACACCTATACCGCTGTGGCTTATGGTGGTACACAATCAACCCCTCCCAACATGAGTTTGATCCCAACAAATCTGGAATCGGTTGACCCCCGTACAGCCCGTTTGTCGATTTTCAACGGTACTGATGCGCCCGTTAATTTGGTTGACTACGGTGCCGACTCCGATAAAACACAAGCCAACTTGTCATTGCGTGATGATCGGATCGTACAAGAAGATATTCAACCTGGAGCAAAGGTCGAACTGCCTTTGTTCAGTGAAGACACCAGCATGCGCTCATGGGCATTCACCGGCGTGGATGCAAATCAGAAAGACCTGAGCAAATTGCCGTTGGTAGCTTCGTTAAACAATCCTGAAGTTTATAATTTCAAGCGGGATACTTCTCAACTACTGGTATTGGGTACTGAAACCCTGCTCGGTGGTGGAACACGTAATGTGGCGATCACCTTGGTAGATAAAGCAGTTGAACCATTTGGTAGCCCGCAAGCAATCGGAAATCTACTGTTCAGCAAGTACATGTTGCCCTTCCAACTGATTGCCATCCTTCTCTTGGCAGCTATGGTTGGGGCAATCGCGCTGACGCACAAAGAAGGCTTCCAACCACGTCGTCGCGATGTACGTCGCAAGGTGATGAAGCCGCTGACAAATGTCATTGGCGATCAGATTGGTCAGGATGTAGGTGGCGAGGCCGTGCCCCGTTTACCTGCACAACAAACTGAACCAGCAGGGGACTGATTGTGTAGGGATGCGACTGTTCGTATCCCATCAGAGCAACGGGAATTCAGGAGCGAGTGAAGAATGCTTCATACAACCGATTTTGTGATCTTGAGTGCGGTACTGTTTATTCTGGGAGCGATGGGCGTGCTACTGCGCCGTAACGCCATCCTGCTGTTTATGTCGGTTGAACTGATGTTGAATGCTTCCAATCTTGCATTGGTGGCTTTTGCAAAACAGTGGAACCAGATGGAAGGCCATCTCTTTGTGTTTTTTGTCATCGCGGTGGCTGCGGCAGAGGTTGCAGTAGGTTTAGCATTGATTGTGGCAATCTTCCACAGCAAGAACAGCATTAACGTCGACGAATTACACCAGATGGAAGGGTAGGCCGAGTAGCGCTGAATACTGAGGTCACTCCAACCGACCACAGTCATCAGACTTCTCGATACAGAGGGGCATTATGGAAAATTACCCGTCATTAGTGACACTCATTCTTTTTATCCCGCTGATTGGGTTTATCATTAACCTATTCGTGGGACCGAGGTTGGGCGAACGGTTGTCCAGCATTCTCGGTACAACGGCAGCGGTTCTGTCGTTTGCGGTAGCTGTGTTGTTGTGGACATATCTCCGTAGCACTGGCTTCGAATCAGCCATCGTCAATCCGCCATTTCTTGATGGCTGGATTCAAATTGGTTCAGCCAATGTCAGCATCCCGTGGCAGTTGCGTGTAGACACACTCAGCGTCACTATGATGTTGGTGGTGACGGGGGTTGGTTCCCTCATTCACGTCTATGCAGCCGGATATATGCACGGTGACCCTCGTTTCACCCGCTTCTTCACTTATTTGAATCTCTTCCTGTTTTTCATGTTGATCTTGGTCACCGGTAACAACTTCTTGATGATGTTTGTTGGTTGGGAAGGCGTGGGTTTGTGCTCGTTCCTCCTGATCGGTTTCTGGTTCGACCGTCCCAACGGAATTGGCTGGAAGAATAGTAACGCAGCACGTAAGGCGATGATTCTTAACCGTGTTGGCGACTTTGGTATCTTGATGGCTGTGTTCCTGACCTTCTGGACATTCGGCACATTGGATTATTATCGCCCCGGCGAAATTACCAATGTCGAACTCCTTCAGGCTGAACATAATGCTGAAAGCGCTGCCCCTGCTGAGGGTGCCGCTCCTGCCGAAGGCGCTGCCCATACAACCGAGGCCGCCCCTGCCGAAGGCGAAGCGCATGCTGCTGAACCTGCTGGCGTCGTCTTCTTGGACAATGAACACATTCCAACTGCTCAACTGGGCGTGTTTGGTCAAGCTGAACGCATGGTGAAAGAAAATCATCAGGTAACGTTCGGCCCCTTCACCTTACCTATTCAGACTGTATTGGTCATCATCACTCTGTTTATGCTCTTGGGTGCGACGGGCAAATCAGCTCAGATCCCCTTGTTCGTTTGGTTGCCGGACGCGATGGCAGGTCCAACACCCGTCAGCGCCTTGATCCACGCCGCGACGATGGTTACCGCTGGCGTGTACATGATGTGCCGCAGCAACGTCTTCTTCTACAATGCTGAACTCACATCCTTCATTGTTGCGATTGTGGGTGCTACCACTGCAATAATGGCTGGTTATGTTGCCCTAGGGCAGTGGGATATTAAACGCGTTCTCGCTTACAGTACCGTCAGCCAGCTTGGTTTCATGGTGGCAGCAGTCGGTATCGGTGCGTACGGCGCGGCGATGTTCCATCTTGTTACACATGCATTCTTCAAGGCGCTTTTGTTCCTTGGTAGTGGTTCGGTTATTCACGGTGTCGAACATGGTCATCACCATGCAGCGCATCGCGCAGGTGGACATGACGATCACGGTCATGACTCCCATGATGCTCATGGTGATGCGCACGGCGATGAACATCACGAAGAGCATCCGTTTGATCCGCAAGACATGCGTAATATGGGCGGTTTGGCTCGCAAGATGCCCATCACCTTCATTACCTACCTCATTGGTACATTAGCACTCGCTGGTATCTTCCCGTTGGCAGGTTTCTGGTCCAAAGATGAAATTTTGGCAGATGCTTGGTTACGTGGTCTCGAAGGCGGCCCCTTCCTGAAGTCAGCGGGTGGTTATATCGCTTTCATTCTGTTGCTGGCAGCAGCAGGTTTCACAGCCTTCTACATGTGGCGTCAGATTGAAATGGTCTTCTTTGGACAGCCCCGTACCGAAGCGGCTGACCATGCGCCCGAGAGCGTGGCCTCCATGACGATCCCCTTGATCGTTCTTGCGGTACTGAGTGTTTTCGGTGGTTTTATTAACACTCCCAAGAATGTGCTAGGGTTGGAAAATATTTTCACCGCGCACAACTTTACCGAATGGCTCGAACACAGCATTGTTCATGCTCATGCTGCTGATTTCCAACCGGGCATTGCACTTATTGCACTCGGTTTGGCAATCGTAGCGATCTTTGCCGCTCGTTCGATTTACGGACAGGGCAAGTCATCGACTGTTGCCGATCACGATCCGTTGATCGACCGTGTGCCTTCGGGTGGAGCCATCTTCGGTTTGGCCAATGCGCGCTTGTACTGGGATGAAATCTACTTTACCTTGTTTGAGAATCCCTTCAACCAGTTGTCGCAGTTCTTGGCGAACACCTTGGATTGGCGCTTCTGGCACGATTATTTCCACGACACTGTTATTGCTAAGGGGTTCAATGGCATTGCCCAACTCCTGAGCAAACCGGTTGATCTGGGAATCATCGACGGCTTGGTCAATGATGTTGGTCTCGTCGTGAAGTGGATTAGTGGTCGTATTCGTCTGGTTCAGACGGGTTATGTCCGCACCTACGCTGTGAGCTTCTTGCTTGGTGTGGTGCTGGTCATCGTAATTTTGATACTCCCTGCCTTACAGCGGTAGGTTGGATATAATGGCTAACGTGCAATTCAGTTTTGAATGCAGCCGGATTTTGAGGAGAGCGTACTTATGGTAAGTTCCGCGATTTCGCTCTCGACAGTGGTGTTATTTCTCCCACTGATCGGGATTATCCCGCTGTTACTCATGCGTGAGCAGGGTGCAGACGGGCATAGCAATGAGAATATTAAATGGACAGCGCTTGGCTTCAGTGGTGCGGCATTTATTTTGTCGCTGGTCATGTGGGCGACCTTTAACGCCGCTGAACCCGGTCTCCAATTTGTACAGCAAGTACAGTGGATACCGAGTATTGGTATTAGCTTCTACCTCGGCGTAGATGGTATCAGCATCCTCCTCATTGTGCTGACCACATTCATTATGCCGGTCGCAATTCTCAGTTCTTTCCGCGTACATGTCATTCACGAACGTGGACGCGAACGCCTGTATTACATATTCATGCTCTTGCTCGAATTCGCTATGCTCGGCGTATTCATGGCGCAAGACCTGTTCATGTTCTACATCTTCTGGGAAGTCACCTTGGTTCCGATGTACTTCTTAATAGGTATCTGGGGTGCGGAACGCCGCATTTACGCCGCCGTCAAGTTCTTCTTGTATACGATGGCCGGTTCGATCCTCATGTTGCTGGCGATCCTCTATGTCGGTATCAATGCTGGAACCTTCGCCTTGCCGGATATTTTGGTGAAGATCCAATCAGGCGCACTGGTGTTCCCGTTCAGTGGCACATTTAGCACCCAATCCGTACTTTTCCTCGGCTTCTTGATCGCCTTCGCCATCAAGGTTCCGATTTGGCCGTTCCATAGCTGGTTGCCGGATGCACATGTGCAGTCACCAACTGCTGGTTCGGTTATTCTGGCAGGCGTGCTCCTGAAGCTCGGTGCCTACGGTATCATTCGCTACTGCCTCCCGTTGTTCCCGCAAGCTGCCGTTGCATGGGCGCCATTCGTCGCCACGTTGGCTGTTATCGGCATCATCTACGGCGCGTGGGTTACTTACGCTCAAACAGACGTCAAGAAGCTTGTGGCTTACTCCTCAGTCAGCCATATGGGTTTCGTCGTACTCGGCATTTTCGCCCTGAACAGCATTGGTATTCAAGGTGCCATCCTGCAAATGATCAACCACGGTGTGAGCACAGGCGGTTTGTTCTTGCTCGTAGGTGTTTTGTATGAACGCCGCCACACCAAGGACATCGCAGCATACGGCGGTATCTGGAAGGTCTTGCCGGTGTTCGGTGGCCTTAGCCTTGTGATCACCTTGAGCAGCATGGGCTTGCCCGGTTTGAACGGCTTTGTTGGCGAATTCACCATCTTGATGGGTTCCTTCAGCAGCACCACACTTGGCTTCTTCTTCACCTTGTTTGCAACACTCGGTGTTATTCTGGCCGCTGTCTACATGCTCTACATGTATCAGAAGGTATTCATGGGTGAAGTCACTCACGAAGAGAACAAGCACCTTGAAGGTCTGCATTGGCAGGAGACAACTGTGTTGGTTGCCATGATCGTGGTCATTATTTGGATTGGCGTCCAACCGAAGACGTTCTTCGACTCGATGGGCTCGACCGTGAATCAGGTCGCTACTCAGTTGAACACCGTAGCCAGTACCGTGCTGCGCTAAACATTATGTAGAGGTTGGGGCGGATCATCAGACCCGCCCTTCTGTTAAAGAGCCTCAACTTTTTAGGGGTAGAATATGTTTTCAGTTCCGAGTTTTGCTGATTTAAACATGTGGATGGCTGCGCCCGGCGTGGTGTTGGCAATCGGTGCCTGTTTGCTTCTGCTAGTGGATGTGGTGTTTATCCCACGTGATCGTAAAGTGGTAACCGCATTTCTGGCGCTGGGTATCATCGTTTTCAGCTTTGTAGTCAACCTTTTTACGTTTAATGAATCGGGAACAGCGTTTCTGGGTCTATTCGCAGCAGATAGCTTTACCAGCATCGCTAATGTGGTCATTCTCGTTACCGGTTTCATCAGCATCCTCATGAGTATCGATTACCTGAAACGTACAGGTATTGAACGTGGTGAGTTTTATGCCCTCATTCTCTTCAGTGTGAGCGGTATGATGTTCATGGCGAGCGCCAACGACTTGGTGACCATTTTTGTGGCGTTGGAATTGTTGAGCATTCCGCTGTATGTACTCGCTGCCTTCCGTGTGCCTGATGTCCGCTCTGAAGAAAGCGGTATGAAGTATTTCATCCTCGGCGCATTTGCGAGTGCTTTCTTCGTTTACGGTTCAGCGCTGGTTTTCGGTGCAACCGGATCAACCAGTTTGCCAACTATATTCGCTGGTGTACAACGGATTGTTGAAACTGGTGGTTCTAGTGCTTTCTTATTGCTCTTGGGTTCAGGTCTCATTCTGGTAGGCTTGGGCTTCAAGGTTGCTGTTGTTCCGTTCCACATGTGGACACCCGATGTTTATGAAGGCGCTCCCACACCCGTGACGGCCTTCATGAGCGTCGGTGCCAAGATTGGCGGTTTTGCCGCTTTGCTGCGCATCGTAACGATTGCCCTCCCCACCTTTGTACTGAAGGTAGGTGGTACCACCGCTGCATGGCAACAGACCTTCTGGTTGGTCGCTGCCGCTACCTTGATCCTCGGTAACTTCGTGGCGATTGCTCAGACCAACATCAAGCGTATGCTGGCCTACTCGTCAATTGCCCATGCTGGTTACATCATGATGGCAGTTGCTTCGGCAGGTAGCGCTGGTCTAGGGACGGATGCTGTACGCGCGGCGATTCTATACCTGATGGCCTACATGTTCACCAACCTCGGTGCATTCGCTGTTGCTATGGCGATTGAGAAAGATGATGGCACCGGAACGACCATCGAAGACTTTGTTGGTCTTGCTAAGAGCCGCCCAACATTGGCCTTTATGATGGCGGTCTTTATGCTCAGCTTGACCGGCATTCCGCTGACCGCTGGTTTCATCGGCAAGTGGTATGTGTTCCGTGTAGCCCTCGAAGCCAATCTCATTCCGTTGGCAATCATCGGTGTGTTGACTAGTGTCGTGAGTGCGTTCTACTATGTGCGTATCATCGTCAACATGTACCTACGTGACGGTGAGGGTGATAAGGCCGAAGGCGCAACCGAATACGTCAATTGGGCGATTTACATTGCCTTTGCTGGCACGGTAATCATGGGTATCCTTCCCTTCCTTGCCACCAATTTGACGGATAACTTGACCATAGCTGCGACGATTTTGAAATAGTTTTGATCTGACTGGTTGAAATGAAGGGCGGAGATAACTTCGCCCTTTTTTGTTACTTGAAATGGTTATACTTGGCGCTGAACTTATTTCTTTATGGCTCATATAGTAATTGTTTGGCTAGTTTTGGGCTCTGATTTAGGAATTTTATGAACCGCATACAACGCGATGGCCTGTTGCTCATATTTATTTCGGCAGCAGGGTTTTCATTTTTTGCGATCTTCACTAAGTTAGTCTATGACAATAGCACATTTAACCCGATGGATATCCTGATATGGCGCTTTGTCATTTCTACACCCATTACTTGGGCAGTCATCAGTTGGATGCGTCGTGGTCAAAACAATCCACCGAAGAGTGAGCTACCCTATACCCGCCTGATAGGTTTAGGCATACTCTTTGCAGTAGTTGCGCTGGTAGCTTTCTTTGCTATTGAGCGTGTGCCTGTGTCTCTGTATACGGTGTTGATATACACCTATCCGGCGTTGGTTGCGCTGGGTGCCATTCTATTTGGCGAGAGACTCTCAGGGCGTGGGTGGTTTGCGCTTGGCCTAACACTGATCGGCATCGTATTAACCGTTCCTAATCTGTTTCAGGGCTTCCAAGGTGTTGATCCACTGGGTGTCCTGCTGGTACTTCTGAATGCCGCTTCCTATGCCTTGTATATTCTTTTGAGTAATCGTGTGCTGAAACATGCCAAAGATCTGTCTGCTGCCAGCGCATGGAGCATTAGTGGATCATTTATCTTTGTTGTTGCATTAGTTCTATTTCGCGCTATACAAAACGGAAGCACAACCATCCCTCCTAACACGACGGTATGGGCAGGATTGCTAGGATTAGCAGTGATTAGCACCGTCATTCCTATCTTTACCTTTCATGCTGGGATGCATCGTTTGGGTGCGCCCCGCGCAGCCATCATTAGCATGATTGAACCTGTACTGACGTTACTCTGGGCAGTAATCATTCGGCACGAAAGCTTACAACCTGTACAGCTTATTGGATCATGTTTCATTTTGATGAGCGTTGTGGTATTACAGCTTCGTCGCGAATCTCCGCCTGTTGAAGTCCTTCTCGATGACATGCCACCGGTTGCAAGCTGATGATGAACCTTACCCGCAACGAACGTAATGGTGTATTGCTTGTCTTGGGATCAGTTTCCTGCTATGCCATGTTGCCGGTCTTTATCAAAGAACTCCAAAATGTGGGGTTGAATTCACTCGATATCGCGACATGGCGTTTTCTACTGGCTGTTCCCTTATTCTGGCTGATGGTTAAGCTATTACGCTCGCCAGCAGGGGATCGACCACTGCCACGCGTCAAACTCTTGCTCATGGGAACACTCTTGGCAATGGGAGCCGTCGGAACCTTTTGGGGTTTCGAACGTATACCTGCTGGGACTTTTACCGTTTTGTTTTACACCTATCCGATGATGGTGGCTGTTTTGTCAGTTTTTCTCGGTGAACGTTTGCCGCTTGTAGGTTGGGTCGCTTTAATCTTGACCAGCATCGGTATCATTCTGACAGTGCCTGATTTTGGTCAGGGCGTGGGCAACAATAATCTCGTTGGCGTTTTGTTGGCGCTCTTCACGGCCTTTGTAGTCGCGATCTACTTTATTTTGAGTGGACGCGTACTAAAGGGACATACCGAACTTGGCGCAGCCAGTGCGTGGACGACTTCCGGTGCTTTGATGCTGCTCTTGATTCTTATACCTATTCGCGCTCTACAGATGCCCGGAAACTGGTTTGGAAATGTCTCGCAAATAGTCACATCACTGCCCGCCTTGGCGGCAGTTCAACCGGATGGCGCAGGAATATGGTTACGCCTGCTATGCGTTGCAGGCTTAAGTACGGTGATCGGTGGTTTCTTGCTCACAATCGGTATTCAAAGAGTTGGACCAGCCCGCGCGTCTATTATCGGAACTGTTGAGCCTATATTGACTTTAATCTTTGCGCGTATCTTTTTAGGTGAACAAATGCAGCCTTTTCAGGTGATCGGTGGCGCGTTTATTGTGGCCAGTGTGATAGTGCTCCAATTTGGTAATCGTCCCAAAACTGCTTTAGTAGAAGCACAAGTAAACAATAAATGATTGATGGACTGGTATGACAGTTGTAATTGATACACGAGTATCCCCGAAAATGCGTGAGCGTTTGCTAGCTAATCGACGTGGCAAACTCCACAACGAACAGTGGCGCGAAGTCGTCACCGAACCGATTGTGACTTTGTTATTACTTATGGTTCCCGCCATTATGCTCTTAAGGAGCTTCCTGCTTACCTTATTTGTCGGTGGGCTTTGGATGGTGGGGGTAGGGGCACTCGTGGTTGGCGCATTTGTATTGTGGCGGCGCGCACGCTTATATGCACGTATTCCAGTCCATTCCGGTATATTTCAGGCGGGTGAGAAGTTGCCGCCTCATTGGATGTTTTGGAAGCCCATCTTATTGAAAACCCTCAATGGAGCGGAAATCCGATTTAAGCATACTTTAGCACCGGATAAAAACTTGAAACCGGGGCAGCAGTACCTCGTTTACTACTTTAATACTGCTAATGGGAATACACTGTTAAGTTTTGCTCCCACTGATTTTACAGAAATCGAGTCGTTCAAGCCGTCTAAAAATTTCAAATGACATTACGATGAAAATAATTAGGAATTCTTCAACTAAAATTGAGGATTTTATTTCCTGTTCATTGATACTCCGTAAATTCTTGATATCTTGATCTTAAGCTGAATATATAAGTAGTTTTAATAGATTGATGACACTCTCATAATAGTTTAATGGAGTTGTAACATTTTTTAGTTTATCTATTAGTCATTGGAACATAGTATTAAAACTATATACCTATGGTTTCTTGTTGCGATACTTTAGACCTGCACATTATCAGTCAATAGGGAAATGGTCTAGATAGTAGCATATGACAAAAGCTATTACTGATTTTGGGAAATATGTAAAGATGTTGACAAATCTAGTAATTATTTTATAATTCTGTATTATGTAGTCAATCTGAGAATTGTAATAATGATTGCAATGTAAATCATGCCAAATTAGGCTCAATTTCAATATTTTCTAGCGTTGGGTTGTTCTGCGCCTAGCGGTTGTAAAAGTATCTCGTGGTTATAGTATCTATATATTACAATTCGCGTTACTGTTAAGGAAAAACTTGAAATCATAGCGACAATCACTGATAATTTATGTAATTAGCGTATCACTTACCGTGTAATGTGGTTTTATGGAATTTGTTCAGTAGAAATTATTCAGAATTTATAGAAATACAGTTCATAAAAGCGTTATTGTTTAGCAAGTAGTACGATTATGTAAGGTAAGCATGAACAGCAAGTTAGTGCTTCGATCAACAGAAAATACACCGACTAGCGTTCAAGTATCATTGTTAAATAATGATGGTTTTGTGCTCGGTCGTTCTGACTCGCGCAGTAGTTTTGTGCCAGATATTGATCTGGCGGAATTCAAAGCGCTCGAAAAAGGGGTTTCGCGGCGTCATGCCGTCTTTATTCGTTATCAAGGGAAGATAAATATTTTAGATCTTTCATCCATCAATGGGACTTTCTTGAATGGCAAACGCCTTAAACCAGAAATTCCCTATAGCGTAAGTTCAGGTGATCAGCTCGGTTTGGGTGATCTCCTTCTTTCGCTTTCCCTTGAGCAATGACTTTGTTTATGCTGTATTATTTATCATTCCTCCGCAGAAGGAAGTCAAATTGAGGTACACGAATGAGCGAAAATAAGAACCAGTCATTAAGATTTTCTGGGTCAATCTGGTGCAATCTGGATATTGCCTTGAGAAATTTGGATCAAGTATATGGTACTGTAATTGAACCGCTTGGCTTAACAGTTATAGAATGGTATATATTGCGTTCCTTGTATGATCAAGATGGGCAACATGCGTCTGAATTGGCTCGTGCCGTTGGACGTGCTGCTACATCCTTCACACCTATCCTAGACAAATTACAGAACAAGGACATGATTGAACGTCGTCCAGATGCTTCTGATCGGCGAGCTGTACGTATTTACTTGACCAAGAAGGGCAACACCAATCGCGAGCAAATCCTTGCGAGCGCTGATTTGGTAGATACTCGTATTCGTAAGGCAGTTTCTTCCGGCGATTTCAAAGGTTTCCAGAGCGTTTTGGCGAGCTTGCAAGCTCTTTCACCAGACTAATATCAGCTCAATAAGCTGTTAATTTGAAAAGGTAGCCATTCAAGTGCTACCTTTTTTTATAGGTGTTATCTGATCCTCATTGTGCGCGACCAAGGCGGTGAGCGCTTGGCTATAAGTTTCGTAACCGGATTCGGTGAGAAATACGAAAGTAATGCGCTCGAAAACGTCATGCTCATTGACATAATCGATCACTGTTTTGAGGGCGATAGGTGCTGCTTCCTCAATGGGATAGCCATACGCTCCGGTGCTGATTGACGGAAATGCGATTGTACGAATACTGTTCGCTTCTGCCACCTCAAGACTGCGACGATACGCACTCGCGAGTTGCTCTTGAACCAGCGTGTTATTCCGTTGATAAATCGGCCCTACAGTATGAATAACATGCCGCGCTTGAAGTTTATAGCCTTTGGTGATTTTCGCGTCACCCGTTTTACATCCGTCCAGCGTGCGCGTTTCAGCCAGTAATTCCGGCCCTGCTGCCCGATGGATCGCACCATCAACTCCGCCACCACCAAGTAACGATGAATTGGCTGCATTGACAATTGCATCGACATCTTGTTTAGTAATATCACCTTGTTGAAGCGCCAACAAAGTGTGCTTAATTCGTACCTGATTTGTCAAATGTGTCATGGTAAGTCTCGAAGTTTCTATCATCGCGCTATTGTAATATAATTAATCTTAGCTTGCAAAACACTTAACATTTAACATTAATCTAGTATTTCCTTAATATTCAGGACAAAATATGGAACCCTTTACTCCCGACTACGTTCAAAAATCACTCGATATTTTTGGCCTCGGCCTCACGATTCGCTTTTTTGAAAACTCGACCGCCACCTCTCAGCTTGCCGCTGATGAGATTGGCTGCCAACTAGGGCAGATCGCCAAGAGCATTTGCTTCATCGTTGATAATCGTCCTGTGGTGGTCATTGCCAGCGGGGATCAACGTGTTGATGACCGCAAAGTCGCTGCACTCTTAGGCATTACCCGCAAACAAATCAAATTCGCGACGCCTGAACAATGCATCGAGCAAATTGGCTATGCCCCCGGTGGTGTGCCACCTCTCGCCCATCGCACCACGCCATTAGCCGTGTTCCTTGATGATTCGCTCAGGCGCTACACCCAGATTTATCCGGCTGGTGGAGCGAGTAACGCCATTTTTGGCGTCCCCCTCGAGCATCTGACAACCATTACTGGTGGAAAGTTCGCCGATATACGTCGCGAAGCATAACCTTATTTTTATCGCTATCTGCTAACTTATTGGTTTCATCGGAATGCGCGAACAGTTACCTGTGGTGTGTTACACCTATCACTGTTCTGTCTCATAAACCTCATTTAGAGTGAGGGCAAACGATGCATTGTAAACACTCAAAACGAGTGTAATAACATGTTGGAGAAAAATAATGCCCTCAACTTTACAGACCAAAGTCGATGATTTTCTTTCTCACAAACGGATCGCTATTGCTGGTGTTTCTCACATGAATAGCAATGCTACCGCTAACGCCATTTATCGTCGGTTCCGCGATGCTGGTTTCGAGGTGTTCCCTGTGAATCCCAATGCTGAAACAGTCGAAGGAACTACATGTTACAAGCATGTGCAGGACATCCCCGGTCATGTCGATGGCGTCGTCGTTGTGACGCGTGCTGACGTGACTGAATCGGTTGTGCATGACTGTGCCGAAGCGGGAATTACGCGTGTATGGATGCATGGCGGCGTACACGGCCCCGGCAGCAGCGTTTCAGAATCCGCTGTAACCTACTGTAAAGAACACGACATCACTGTGATAGCTGGTGCTTGCCCACTGATGTTCGGTCAAACCTCGGATGGCTTCCACCGTCTGATAAAAGGTGTCTACGGCTTTATGGGACGGTTGCCGAACTAAGCGTTACAAGCCTGTTCCTGTGCCTGCTCTTTGGGCAAGCGTGGCAAGGACATCCAGCAACTGTAACTGCCATGTTTCGTCGCTTGTCGGAATCATTACGGCAGTGCGTGTAACCCGCGCTGGCTTGCCGAGATCGGCCTCTAACTTTTCACGGTTGATTTCGGCAAGATAGGGTAGCTTGATGTGAATGATGTCATTGGTGGTAATCACGGCTGAAGCACCGGCTTTTTGCGCCATTATCTTGACATCAATGCCGTACATCAACCCATCAACAGCAGGTGGAAGCGTCCCAAAACGATCGCGTAGTTCATCCCGCATCATGTCAACATCTTCCATGCTGCTCAAACTGCCCACACGGCGATAAATCTGCAACCGTAGTGCCATCTCGCTAATCCAGTCATTCGGGATATATGCTGGCAGCGGCAGATCAATCGTCACCGTACTAACTGCAATCGGCGCTTGAATTTCATCATTGATGCTGCTCTTCAATTGTTGTACCGCATGAGTCAACAACTGCGTATACAGATGCAAACCAACTGCGGCGACGTGCCCGGTTTGCCGTGTACTTAAAATATCTCCGGCGCCTCTGAGTTCCAAATCGCGCATGGCAATCTGATACCCTGCACCCAACTCGGTATATTCAGCCAAAGCTTCCAAACGCGTTCGCGCCTCATCAGTCAGACGATTATTACTTGGATGGAAGAAGTAGGTGAATGCCTGTTGGGCGCTGCGTCCGACCCGTCCTCGTAATTGATACAATTGCGACATGCCAAACCAATCCGCCCGATCCACGATCAGTGTGTTAGCGTTTGGAATATCAATGCCGTTCTCGATAATCGAGGTTGACAGCAGAATATCATACTCCCCACGTCCGAACGCGCCCATGACCTTTTCGAGTAGACGTTCATCCATCTGCCCGTGACCTTCGACCACCCGCGCCTCTGGTACGATTTGCTCTAATCGCTCCCGCACAGCATCCATCGTATTGATGCGATTATGAACATAGAAAACCTGTCCACCCCGCTCCAACTCACGGATGACCGCTTGCCGTACGAGCCGGTCATCAAATGGCCCCACATGCGTGACAATCGGCAGGCGTTCTTCCGGTGGTGTCTGGATCATAGTGATGTCACGCACACCTGTCAGACTCATATATAGCGTTCGCGGAATCGGTGTCGCAGTGAGCGTTAGGACATCTACTTCGGTTCGCAATTTCTTGAGCGACTCTTTATGCGTGACGCCGAATCGTTGTTCCTCATCAATGATGACCAAGCCAAGGTTGTTAAATGTCACATCATCCTGCAATAAACGGTGTGTACCGATAATGATGTCCACTTCACCGTTTGTAATTAATGGCAGCAGCACGCGTTGTTCATCTTTACTGCGGAAGCGTGAAATCACCTCCACCTTTACAGGGAAGTTTTTCAAGCGTTGGCTAAAGTTTTCGTAGTGTTGTTGTGCCAGCACCGTAGTCGGTACGAGTAGCGCCACCTGTTTGCCACCCATTACCGCTTTGAAGGCCGCTCTCAGTGCCACTTCTGTCTTACCATAACCGACCTCGCCGCATATCAACCGATCCATTGGCTGCGGGCGTTCCATATCCGCTTTTACCTCGCGGATAGCACGAACCTGATCGTCCGTTTCAACATACGGGAAGGATGCTTCCAACTCATGTTGCCACGGCGTATCGGGTGGAAACGCAAACCCATTCGTTGCCACCCGTTGGGCGTAGAGTGCCAGCAGCTCCTTCGCTTCGTCTTCGACAGCTTTGCGTGCTTGGCTGGTGACCTTCGCCCAATCTGGTTTACCGAGTCGGCTCAGGCTTGGTGGACGGTCATCAGGCCCTACATAACGCGTCAATCGATCTGCCTGATGTATCGGCACGAATACCATATCGGTACCGGCATACTCAATCACCAGATACTCTCGTTCATTCCCCTCAATCGTGCGTCGACGCATCCCCCCGAATCGCCCGATACCATAATCTTGGTGGACGACGAAATCCCCTGCGTTCAGATCGGCATAACTCGATTCGGGCAAACGGCCTTTTGTGACTGTTTTGCGTCGGCGTGGTTCTGGACGGTTCCAGCCGAAGATTTCTGCATCAGTGAGCAGGCGAACTTCGATTCCCGGAAGTCGCATCTTCCAGCCTTCGCCCAATGCACCGTCAATCAGCAAGAATGTGCCCGGCATGGGTGGCTCAAGGATGTCCTTTACCGTAGGGACAAAACCTTCTTGCTCACGCCATAGATCAGCCACCCGTACTGATTGCTGCGATACCACCACAGCACAGTCGCCTGTTTTCTGAAAATTGCGCAGACGTGCCAGAAGCGGTTTAAGCTGCCCGCCAAACCGTTCTTCTGGTGCGAATACGGTGCGAAAACTAATACCTGAATCCTCAATCGGAGTAGGAGTTTCTGCTTCCTCACCTTCGTCATCTATATACGACATACTGCCAAAATGTACGGTGGTACGATGTTCGAACTCTTCGGCCAATGCGTCCCATGTGAGATATGGCAAAGGATGATCGGCTGCCAGTTGGTTTGCCGATAGGCGTTCGGTGCGGCTCTTGATCGCTCCTTCTTCAATCCCTGCAATCGTATCGCGCAGCTCCGCCCAATCTTCCACCACCACCAGCGTATCCGGCGGCGCATAATCCAACAAGCTCACAGGTTGCGGATAAACATATGGGATGTAATGTTCCAAATACGGGAACGCTACACCGTTTGTCATAGACTCTGCATCTTTGAAAGGCGAGGTCATATCTTCGCTGGCTGAGGACAGATTTGCGAAATACGGCGCGAGGTGACTCGCCAACGGAGGCATTTGCTCTGGTAACACTTCTCGCGCAGGTGGGATTGCGACCAAACCTAACTTATCAGCCGAGCGTTGTGTCGATGGATCAAACACCCGAATGCTATCAATCTCATCATCAAAGAAATCAATTCGGATCGGCTTTTCGGAAGCCAGCGGGAAAATATCAACCACACCACCACGTCGGCTGAACGTCCCCGGCTCAATGACGACGCTTACAGGTTCATAGCCCAGTTTCACCCATTTGTTGAGCAGGACATCGAGTGTGTGCCGTTGCCCGGGTTTCAGGATCATCGTTGCTTTTCGAAACTGATTTACAGGCATCGTCCTCTGCATAATCGCGCGCGCTGAGGTGATAATGATCGGTTGCTGAACCGGCGTGACACCTTCGCTTCCGCTGATTTCTTCGGGAGGCGTAAGTGCTGCCAATGTGGCGATACGCCCGCGAATGACATTCTCAACCCACGGCGACCGTTCGTAAAACAATGCGGTAGGTTCCGCGAAACGATAAATCGTCCGGTCACTTATCCATACTGGCAGTTGTTCCGAAACGTTATAAGCGCGGTCAACCCGTCCGGTTATGTAAATGATCGGTGCTGACCACTCTTGTGCTAGTGCCGCTAACAAGAACGGACGTGCCGCGCGAATAACACCCAGATCGGGCATGGCCGAGTGGTTCTCTAAACGGGTGAGCAAGTCGCGGTAGATGCCGCTGCTGCGCAAAAGATCGAGAAGTCCAGTGAGTTGCATAGGATTTTTTGTGATGTCCTAAATAGTTGGCCTGAATCGTGAATCGGGCAGTGAGCAACCGTCTATTATAAACTCTGTAGCTAAAAAGGGAATGAGATCATCTATTCGGTGGTCTTACGCCGCATTCACGACCAGCAATTGCCTCATGCAAAGAGTAGCTTTGCTGCGAGTGCCATCCACAACAGGCCGAATAGGGTATTCATATACGGCATCAGACGGAAATAGAAACGCCGTATAGATGTCTGTGAAAAGAGTACCGCCACCAGCAAATACCATGTTGTCGTTGTACCCAGTAAGGCTAGCGCAATCAGAATTTTCTCAAGAAGGCTTGCGTTCAGCGGGACAAATCCTGTGAACAGCGAAACATAGTACAGCATCGATGCAGGGTTTGAGAGGTGTGTAAACAACCCGCGCCGGTATGCGTCTGCTGAACGAATGTCATCACGCATCGCTGTTGCAGGCTGATCAGTCTCTGCTAACTGAGTGAAATGCCGGATACGATATTGCTGATACGCAGCCTTCAACATTTTGAATCCGGTGTAGGCGAAGTATAAACCACCCAACAACCGTATCGTGGCAAATAGCAGCGGTATGCGCGAAATAATCGCTGCGAACCCGATCATTCCCGCCGTCACATGGATGATCGATCCGGTGATGATGCCTCGCGCCACCCATAATCCCGCCCGACGTGAACGAGTGAGCGCTGTCTGCGTGACCGCCAGAAAATTCGCGCCCGGTGTAATCACCGCGGTGACATGAATGATGGCTAATGAAATCCAGACAGCTAAAGTCATCTACACATCTAGTAATGTTTTGTGGCGGGCGTATACCAGTATTCCGTACCGTCTTGCTTACGGTTGAGTTGTCCATCTTCGAATAATTCGCGGCGCAATAATGCTGCGTCATCGAACATGTGCCATTTATTCAGCAGCTCATTGACCTCGGTCTCGTTATACAGCTTATTCGGCTCAAATTTGCTTGCCAAATAATCCAGCGCCAGCAGTTGTCGAGATCGTTTGGATGGCCACCACTTCAGGCGTCCTTCTACATCCAGATGATTCTTTAGCCCCTCGAAATCAGGTGCGACTTCCAAGACTTTCCGCTTTTCACGGTTGACAGGTTTGGGTGTCGGTTTCACTTCATCGATATTGCCGTTATGGCGCGTCATCGCTAGTTCGATTCCATCAACCATCCATGTCTCTGCCGCGTTTGCTGCTTTATCAATGACCTGTGCTGCAAGGATCGCGTCATCACCTTTGAACACACCCAGCACATAATCTCTGGCCTGCATTTTCCCCGGCGGACGTCCAATACCAAACCGCAACCGATTGACGTCCTGTGTCCCTAAATGTTGGATAACACTCTTGATGCCGTTTTGTCCACCAGCGCTGCCGGACTGTCGCAAGCGCACCGTCCCGAGCGGAATATCAAGATCGTCAGCGATCACCAATATGTTCGCCACCTCAACCTTATAGAAATCAACCAGCGAACGTACCGCTTCGCCGCTCAGGTTCATGTAAGTTTGTGGCTTTGCCAGAATCACGCGCTTATCTTTAATCGTTCCACTGGCAACTTGTGCCTTGCGTTCCGTCTTTCCGAAGCTTAACCCGAATCTTCGAGCCAACTCATCGACCACGCGAAAGCCCACATTGTGGCGCGTATCTTCATACTCTTTGCCGGGGTTGCCCAACCCGACGATCAAATACCAGTCAGTCATAGGATGTTTTAATGTTGATTGTTTAGCGTTGTCAGAAGAATAGCAGAGGCCGCCCTAATTCTGTAGGGCACCTTGTTACCCGCCCACCAGCTTCTTACGTTGCTCATCATTATGCTTACCGTAGGCGTTCAATCCCGCTAACCATTGCTCACGGATCGCTTCCGGTATCAGTTCTACATACAGTGGTGTACCTTGTTCGTAATACGATTCAGGGACGCCATACCAATGAGTCAAACCCATCTCAGGCTCATACTGTCGAATAAAGTTGACGAGGTTAGCCTCTGCTTCTGTACGCACCGCAAACGTCATGACCGCCAAACCCTGTTGTGTCATATTGATCGGCGCGACCGCCACCAACTCACAGCCGCATTCACCAGCCGTGTGCATCAGTGCGTCATAATCCATATTCGGGCGGATGACCCATCCGCAAGCAAAATATAAGGGTGTTGTCATGAGTGATCTCGTAACTAGGCTAACGATGTATTTCGCTGCCTATTTTACACCATCTCACGCTCACCCTTGAACTGAGTTTCATACAAATCGGCATATAACCCGCCGCGCTCCAGTAGTTCCTGATGTGTCCCACGTTCTACCGTTTGTCCACGATCCATCACCAGAATTTGATCAGCCGCCAATATGGTGCTCAGACGATGTGCGATGACGATACTGGTACGTCCGGCCATCACCGTTTTGAGTGCATCTTGGATCAGCGACTCCGATTGACTATCTAGATGACTGGTCGCTTCATCCAATACCAGAATGCGCGGATTCTTGAGGATGACTCGTGCAATCGCCAACCGTTGTTTTTCACCACCACTCAACCGATAACCCCGTTCGCCCACCACCGACTCGTATCCATCATCCAGTCCCATAATGAAGTCATGAATATTGGCTGCTTTACAGGCCGCTTCGATTTCAGGTTGTGTAGCATCCATCTTGGCATACAACAGATTAGTACGAATCGTGTCATGGAATAAATGAGTTTCTTGCGTCACCATCCCGATCTGTGTAGCCAATGATTCTAACGTGACGTCCCGCAAATCATGCCCATCAATCAAGATGCGTCCCGATGTGGGATCATACAAACGCGGAATCAGATACGTCATGGTCGTCTTACCTGCACCGCTCGGCCCTACTAACGCCACCAACTGCCCCGGTTGAATATCAAACGAAACATCATCCAGTGCCGCCTCACGCGCTTGGGTATGCGGCTTATCCATGTCGATGGGCGCTTTTGCCTCTTTGCTCTTGTTACCGTTATCCAAAGACAGCACATTCTTGATGTTATCCATGCGTCCCGGACGGTTCACTTCCGTCAGCAAATTTTCTGCGCCCGTATCATAGGCGAAGTTTACATGCTCGAATGTTAATGCCCCGCGCACATCTTTGAGCACCAGTGCATTGGGCTTCTCGACAATGTCCAGCGGCAGGTCAATCACCTCAAACACCCGCTCAAAACTGACCATTGAACGTGCAAACATGACAGGAGAATTGGTCAACGCTTGTAGTGGGCCATAAAGCTGTCCCAGATAAGCGCTGAATGCCACGATGGTTCCGATGCTGAATACACCATCTAGTACCAGATGCCCACCTACCCAATACACCACTGCGGTTCCGACCACACCCACCAAGCCGATAATCGCCCAGAATTGATTGCCCAAATACGCTTCGGTGACACCAATATCACGTACTTTGCCAGCACGGTTAGCAAACCGTTCGGTTTCCAATGTCGCTCGTCCGAATAACTTCACCAACAACGTGCCGCCGATGTTCAACGTTTCGTTCATCATGGCGTTCATTTGCGCGTTGTATTCCATACCTTCCCGCCGGATCGAACGCAATTTGCCGCCCCGCCGCCGTGCAATAAAGATGAATACTGGCAGCACAGCCACGCTCATAATCGTCAGCCGCCAATCCAGTGTCAGCATCACCCCCATCACAGCCACCACTTGCACCACGTTCACCACCATCGACACAATCGTATCGCTGATGGCTGATTGGGCATTAACCACATCGTTATTCAGGCGGCTCATCAATTCGCCCACTTTGGTATTGGTGAAGAACCGCAGCGACATATGTTGCAAATGGTTATACAGTGCCGTTCGCAAGTCGAAAATAACGCCTTCGCCAATTTCAGCATTCAATCGTCGTGAATACATGCCCACCACACTGACGATAATCGGAATGAGTACCAATCCCACCGCCAGCACGTTTAACCGCTGCAAATCGCCCTGTGGCAAGGCGTGATCAATCAAATCACGGAAGATGAGCGGTGTTAGTAAGCCCAGCCCCGTTGTGATCAAAATAGTGACCAACGTAAGGATGATCTTTGTCTGATAGGGGCGGGCATATCCCAGCACCCGCTTGACCAGCGGCCATGTTACGCTCTTAGTCGATTTGTCGTTCTCGCTGCCCCATGCATAAACCCACCAACCGCCACCATACATGGTTGGACTCCATTCCATTTGACTTCATTAGGATGCACGAATCATACAGAACGCTTGAGCGCACGTCTACTGCACCTATGGTCAGGCTTATAGGATAATTCTTAGTGTTTAGGCTCGACCGTGATCATTGTCGGCGGGGTGTGTTCGTGTTGTTTAAACCAGCGGATCAATATCGGCAAATTATCCACATCGGGTAAGGGGATACTCAACCAGAGAGAAGTATCTGGTTGCGCATAAATCGAGAGTTGCCCGCCACCAATCTTGTAGCCGTCGAACTCTTCCCACAGGAGTTCACGACCTTTTTCTTCCATACCGTCTTTGGTCAGGCGCAGGGTATTTGAAAAGGGGATCTTCTCCCCTTTTGTCAATTCTTCTTTGAGGTACGGTTCAAGAACGGTGTTGACCTTCTTTTCGATTTTCGCCCCCAATTCATCAATGCGCGTGTAAATGTTGTTCAAGGTCATCACTTCGCCGCGCAAAGTAGTCACCGTGAATTGGTATGTGTTACGCCGTATCAAACCACCGAAGTAGGCCAGTCGCTGCCCTTGCTGACGGATGCTCATTACTTCATGGTACAGGAAGAATATCGGACGCGAACCTTCGCGATAGCTGAAGCCCTCGTTGTATAGCACGACTTCACGGTTCCAATAATGCAGCACTCGCCAACCTAATCCCAGTACCACCGCCGCCATGATGATGACCGTCAATACCGGCCCCCACCATGCCTCAACTTCAGCCAATGTGAAATTCAGTATGACCGAAACCACACCGGAAACAATCACCGCTGGGGCGATCAATCGCGTGCGGTCACTGGGATAGTTACCGATTACTTTCCCAAATACGGGATCAGCTTCAATCATAGACCGATTTAACCCGCTTTTGCTTCGCTGACCGATAGATTGTCAAAGGTCACGGCTAATCCACTGCGGGCGGCAGATGCAGCAACCAGACCAACTTGTCCCTTGCTGTACGTATCGTCAGTCACATCAGCGACGAACTGTCCATTAACGTACATCGCCAGATAATTACCCATGCACACCGCGCGGATACGATTTTGTGCCGCACCGCTGTTGATCACACTGGAAGATGCCCAGTTAACCAGTGGTGTAATCTTGCGGCTTTGTGACCGCAAAATGGCATAGCGTCCGTTACCTTGAACCATGAACAGGTATCCATCGCCATTATTAGACGTATTATCTTGTATCGAATTGGATGCGCCTGCCTCGGTTGTGGCTTCTGCTGTCGCTTCAAGCGTTGCCTCGGCGGTAGCTTCGGCAGTCGCCTCTGTGTTGGCGCTAGCAATAATTTCGCTGCTGCTGGTATCAGTGGGTTCGGCTGTTGCCTCGGCTTTGATGTTTTGTCCAACTGTTCCGCGTGTGCGACACATCACACCGTATGTGCTGTTCAGATCAGCGCTGGTCTGGTGCGCTTCCACATCAATGATCACATCGCTCAAAGTCGCGCCCCATTGCCCGTAGTAAAGCGTGCTGTCGCCTGCGCTGATTGAGATGTTATACACACCTTCCGAGATTTGTAATCGGGTGGAGTTATCCCCAAACAAACCTTCCTCAAAAGTCGCTGGCGCTGTGAAATCATAAAAGGCTAACTCTTCGCCTTTTGTAAATTGCTTTATAGGGCTGCCTGTCGTGCTGCACGCCCCGAGTAGAAACAAGCTTACTATTAAACCTGCTATTCGTAGTTTCACGCCCGTTCTCCTGTTCATGGGGATTCTAGTGCGTCCTGCAACACAGCCGATATCCGATGATTTTAGACTAATACTATAGCGCATACTCACATTAAAAGTTCGGCTATCTCACGAATTTATTAACTCTTGACCGAGTGTAGCACAGAATCTCGACTACCGTACTGTGTTCAGCGTTCCCTTATAAACAGTGCTACAATCAAATTGAAGTGCTTAATTGTACGGGAGTAGCAGACATGGCAATCAGTGATGTTTTACAAGCCCAGCGCTTATTTCAGGAATCCTTGATGGCAAAACCGAATGTCGTGGGTGTCGCTGTCGGGTTGAAGAACAGCGTCGGTGATCCTTCTGTGGTTGTTTTGGTCGAGCGCAAGGTGCCAGTTGCCGCGCTTTCAGTCGGCGAATCCATCCCGAAGGAAGTTGATGGTGTCAAAACCGATGTGGTCGAAGTCGGTTACCTACGTGCTTATGACAGCCCTCGTGATCGCTATCGTCCCGAAATCCCGAGCGGTGTCAGCATCGGCCACTACAAGATTACCGCCGGTACACTCGGCACTGTCGTCACCGATCGCACCACTGGTGAAAAACTCATACTCTCTAATAACCATGTCCTAGCCAACAGCAACAATGCCCTTATTGGCGATCCTATCTTGCAACCTGGCGCCGCCGATGGTGGACAAAATCCTGCCGATATTGTGGCGCGTTTAGAACGCTTTGTGACCATGCGCTATGTTGATGATCCGGATGTTCCCGTTCCGACCCCCAGTCCATCACCAATCCCCACACCGACCCCCGGCGGCACTGGAAGTTGTAGCGCAGTGAATGTGGTCGTGTCGGTTGTGAATGCTGCTGCTGCTCTGGTCGGTTCGCATCAACGTGTCACGTCCACGCCTATGTCCGTGCCGGTCAAAACACAGGCCGCCAGTGTGGTTGATGCGGTTGCCCAAACACCCTCTAACGAAGTTGATTGCGCCGTTGCCAAACCGCTTGATGCCAGCAAGTTTACAGGCGAGATTCTCGGCATCGGCAAGGTGACGGGTACGAAACCCGCCGCCTTAGGTATGAGCGTCCGCAAATCAGGCCGTACCACTGGTTACACCACTGGCATCATCACCCTGTTGAATGCTACCGTCAACGTTGCTTATGGTAACCGCACAGCGCGTTTCACTGGACAGATTATCACCACGCCCATGAGTCAGGGTGGCGACTCCGGCTCACTTCTTGTAGATGGTGCGAGCAATGTCGCCGTAGGCTTGCTCTTTGCAGGCTCTGACCAATCAACCATCTTCAATCCGATTGATAGCGTACTCAATGCGTTGCAAATTAACCTCTAGTTCATCAGCCTTTTAAGGAGGTTTGCATGTCACAAGAAGAAAAAACTGCTCAAGCCATGCTCGTGCAGAAAAAATATACCGAGATGTTGCTTCGTATCCCACACGTCATGGGGGTTGCTGTCGGCTTGGAGAAAAAGGGCGGTGTGTATACAGGTGAAATCTGCCTCGTCGTCATGGTCGATAAGAAACGCAGTGCCGATTTACTCGCCCCCACCGATCTGATTCCCACCGAATTAGATGGTATCCATATTGATGTGCAAGAAATTGGTATCCCTACGGCCTATTAATGTCTGAGTATCTCACATTAGCCCTTCTGATCGGTACGATACTGATGAGAAGGGCTAGTGATAAAATCCTATTGGGCGCTTCCCTTAAAGTAATTACCGCCGCCCATACCCAGTGCCTCGCTCATCGGGCGCATCCACACCATAAATACGCGGGACTTGGGTGGTTGTGTCGCTGCAAAGACCACCGCATCCGCCACATCTTCCGCATCATGATACGTATCCAACACTGGATCACCCGGTGTACGCGTTCCCGTATCAAACCCATAATGAGTATTCGTCCCACCGGGGGCAATCACGCTCACCTTGACATTGTTAGGATACGCTTCGTAATCAATCGACTGTGCAAAGCCCATCTGTGCGAATTTAGTCGAGCAGTAAATCGGCTCATTTGGTAATCCATTCAACCCCGCTACCGAACTGACGAATATAACTGAACCCGACTTTCGCTCAATCATCGCTGGGAAAAATGCCTTCGTCACCAACCATGTCGAACGCATATTGGTGTTCATAATCAAATCGAAGTCAGCCGTGGTCAAACTGGATACAGTCCCATTTTTCCCCGTTCCCGCGTTGCTCACCAGAATATCCACCACGCCAAATGTGTCAAACGCCGCCTTAGCCAACCGGTCAACATCTGCTTCCAAACTTACATCAGCCGGAACCACCAGCGCTCGCGCACCAGTCCCCAACGCCTCAATCTCGATGGCCAGTGCATCGAGATCAGCCTTTGTCCGTGATGTGATGACCACATTCGCGCCCTCACGTCCTAGTGCCAGTGCCGACGCCCGTCCGATACCTTTACCCGCTCCAGTAACAACCGCTGTTTTTCCTTCTAAACGACCGCCCATTTTTGTGCTCCCCATGAAAGAAATATTTGTGTCGCCAGTATAACCAATTTCCTATGGTTTTATCGAACTGGACGGTTACCCTTCACTCATGCATTTCTCACATGGAAATTTGTAGAAATGTATATGATTTCTCTGCGCTTCCGTTTTGGAAGCCTTGGATTTTCTCGTGAGGCATATGTAATTTTAGAAACAGATTAGTAATTAATCCGTAACTGCCGCATCTGCGCAACCCTTCTGCTATGATGACGGCGGGGGAATCAGTAAACATCGTTCAATACTTTGGAGGACAAATGTCAAAACGCGCCCTTAATATAATCGGTATTCTAATCCTAATGGGGATTACAGCAGCCATCAGTATTTTTGCTTACATTTATCTGGTCGGTGGTTCTGGCGAAGCAACTGCTCCGCTGTCAGCCCCAACCCTTGACCTGTCGACCGCTACGCCTAATGCCGCCCAGACCCAGATTGCTGATCTGGAAGCTACCAATGCTGCTTTGAGCACTGCGCTCGCTGGCGCATCTAAACCTTCTACCGACGCGACTGTCGAAGCCACAACTGCCGCGATTGATCCTACTGTAGCACCTACAACAGTTCCCGCGACAGAAACCACTCCTGAAGCAACCGCCGCTGTGGATGCCGCCGCTGCTGCACAGGTTGCTGCCGCTGCTCAGGCCGTTGCAGGTGGAACCCTCTATCGTATTGATACCGCAGGCTCAAAGGTCAGCTTTACCCTAACTGAAGAGTTGCGCGGTACACCTACAACAGTGGTCGGCATCACCGATCAAGTGGCGGGCGACATATTTGTGGACTTTGCGAACCCTGCCAATTCCAAGATGGGTGTCATCCGCATCAATGCCCGTACTCTCGAAACCGATCAGAGTTTCCGCAATCGCGCCATACGTAGCGAGATTTTACAATCAGCCGAAGATAAATATCAGTTTATCGACTTCACCCCGACATCTATCACTGGTCTGCCCGACAAAGTTGAAGTTGGCTCAACTATCAAATTTCAGGTGATAGGGGATCTCAAGATTCGCGATATCGTCCAATCAGTAACCTTTGATGTGTCTGTAACCGCCACTGCTGATTCAGTCTTAGGTTCTGCTACCGCCAAAGTCACGCGGACACAATTTGATCTCCAAATTCCGAACGTTCCCGGCGTAGCCAATGTTAGCGATGATGTCACATTGGACATCAAATTCACAGCGCCTAAGGTAACCGGTGATGCATCAGCCGCCCCAACCACGGTTGCAGAAGCGACCGTCGCCCCGACTGTCGTACCCACCGTCGAAACCACTCCGGAGCCTACTGCTGCTCAGGACGCTGCTGCGACAACTGCATCCCTTTATCGCATGGATACCGCAGGCTCAAAGGTCAGCTTCACCCTCACCGAAGATTTACGCGGTACACCCACCACTGTGGTCGGCATCACTGATCAAGTTGCAGGTGACATTTATGTAGATTTTGCGAACCCTGCCAACTCCAAGATGGGTGTCATTCGTATCAACGCCCGCACCCTTGAAACCGATCAGGAATTCCGCAACCGTGCCATTCGCAGCCGTATTTTGCAATCGGCCGAAGATCAATATCAATTTATCGACTTCACCCCGACATCCATCACTGGCCTGCCCGACAAAGTTGAAGTTGGGGCCACTATCAAATTTCAGGTGATAGGGGATCTCAAGATCCGCGACATTGTCCAATCAGTCACCTTTGATGTGTCTGTAACCGCCACAGCAGATACACTGACCGGTTCTGCCACCACCAAAGTCACCCGTGAACAATACAATCTCCAAATTCCAAATGCCCCCGGTGTAGCCAATGTCAGCAATGACGTTACGCTCGATATTCAGTTCGCTGCACCTAAAGTCGCTCAATAATCGGGGCAACATCATTTAGCCAATAAGAGGTTTACCTGTGTAAGCCTCTTATTTTGCCTAATTTTCGGTTTATAATGAGCGTGTGCCAACGACTAATCCGAATGAAGAGGCATCCGTGCCGCGTATTTTCATCTCCTACCGAAGAAGTGATAGCGCTGCCGCCAGCGGACGAATTTATGACCGTCTCTGCATGGCCTTTGGCGAAAAAGCCATCTTCAAAGATGTTGATGCCATTCCCCCCGGAGCCAACTACCCTACCTTACTTAACGAAGCCATCGCCCACTGTGATGTATTACTTGCCATCATGGGTTCTCATTGGATAAACGCCCTTGAAGCCAACGGTCAGCGTCGGCTTGATAATCCCGATGACTTTG
Source organism: Aggregatilineales bacterium (assembly GCA_044227005.1). Taxonomy (GTDB): domain Bacteria; phylum Chloroflexota; class Anaerolineae; order Aggregatilineales; family Phototrophicaceae; genus CFX2. The sequence goes on along the minus strand of JBGAFZ010000005.1, from coordinate 422,918 downwards.
TCCGCATCGAAATCGAATCTGCGCTCAAACGCGATGATGTACTCGTGATTCCGGTGCTCGTCGATGATGCGACCATGCCAGCAGCCGCCGATTTACCCGATACCTTGCGTCCCTTGTATTACCGGAATGCTGCTGTCGTCCGTCATGACCCCGATTTCAACCGCGATATTGCCCGTCTGATTACCACTATTCGGGATCATTTCCCGCCCACTGACGAAGAACTACAAGCCGTTCTGGCACCAACTAAACTTGAAGTACCTGCCAAAAACAAGTTCGTTCTCCCGTGGACAGGTATCCTTGTCGGTGTGCTAATCGTCATCAGCGTGCTAGCTACCTTGCGCTTGGTTGATCGGATTGCCGCCCGTATCATCGACAACAATGCGACTGCTACCGCTATCATTCTCACGCAATCGCCAGCGCTTCCAACGCCCACTCCCTGAAATCTTTACTTCACCTGAAGCACAAATACACCCCAACCCAGATAACGTCGCCCATATTGTAGATAATCACGTTGCGCATGGGCGATCCATTTGCTTAATTCTGGCACATCGGGGTCATTGGGATTGTTTTTGATCCAAGTATCGACTGTTAGCCACTGTGCTGCCGCATACCGATCCCAACTGTGGAAATTAGCCAGCACCATTTCCACCAGCTTCATTCCGCTTGTTTCAATCCGATCCAACGTTCCGATTAACGAGGTGAAGTCATCCTTATCCAGTCCCGCCGAGGCATAAGCCTCCTCCGGTGGTGGTTCTGTCCAATACGGTTCACCGATCAGCAGCAATCCCCCCGGTTTGAGCGCTGGCAACATCAACTTGATCGTGCCCGCCAAACCGTTCCCAATCCATGTTGCGCCGATGCAGCTTACAATATCGAATTGCTCGCCGCTGGCGCTATACTGTCCCGCATCGGCTTCGACAAAGCGAATACGTTCCTGCACCTTCAATTCAGTAGCACGTTCTCGTGCTGCCGCCAGAAACACTTTACTGATGTCGACTCCCACTCCTTGAATACCCCAGCGTTGTGACCATTGGCACAGCATTTCGCCTTTACCACAGGCCAGATCAAGTTGCCGCACATCCGGTTTCAGTCGGCATATTTCACCCAGCAGCATCAATTCAGATTGGGTAAACGGGTTCAGGATATGATGATCGCCTTCAGCTATTTCATGAAATCGTAAGGACATGAGTGTGAACTCCTTTGCTTGAAGCATGCATCCTGTGATGATGCTCAGGATGCAAAACGATCTTCTGGATTATAACGCACACTCATGGTCTTTCCTGACCATCTCGAACCGTACCAGTCGCTATTTTTTGGTGATCTCGCTGATCTGAATTTGATGCTACGATAGAGTCCTGTAATATTTTTCTGTCATGCTAAGGCTATGAATCGCATATTCCTGCATAATCACCTGACCCTCATTATCGCCTTCACCGCCTTGTTGCTATTTTCATTGATCGCAGCTTGGGTGTTATCTTCTGATTCGGCGGCTTCAACCAGTCCAGCTAATCCGCTAGTTGTTGGCGTGGCCTATCCTCGCAATTACCAGCAGGACTACACCCGTTATGCCTCTGTGCAGCGCCCTGATGGCACCATCCGCGAACTATACGTCAATCCTGTTGGCTTGGAAGCCATTCAATCCAACCGAGTTTTTCCCTCAGGGACTGTGATTGTTATTGAAGGCTACGATGCCTTAAAAGATAGTGATGGTAAGTACCTCACCGATGCCAATGGACACTATCTGAAAGGGGATGCCATGCCTTTTATTCATGTGAGGGAGAAACGCGTTTACTGGAAAGCCGATGACTTTACCACCAGTGCGCGTAATGGAGCGTGGAATTTTGGTTCATTTGACGCCAAAACAGGCGCGGTGTACAAAGAAAGCCTGAATGCCTGCTTCCTCTGCCATAACACCGCGCCGCAAGATTTCACCTATTCCTATGAACCAATTCGGGATTTCGCTCAAGCGGGGCAGGCGGTGTATTTCTTCTGCCGGACAACCGGACGCACCGCCTGTGAATAAACCCCTAAATCATAAACTTACGCTCGACCAGCAGACCCTCAGCCCCATAAAAGCCTTCCGTATCCGCCTGTAAAATGCCTCGTCGGTTAGCGAACAACCACGCCCACAACGGATCAAATTTCTCGAATGTCGCTTCTGAGGCAGTACCTTCCCAGAACATCTCCACCGCGATAATTTGCGTCGCCGTAGTCAATGCATCTGCCACCATCTGCTCTTGTGATGTCGCCGGAGTCCCCAACATCTCTAGAAATGCGCTAATATCGTCTTCGAACAACTCATCACCCTGTTGGTCGATTTCGATTTGACCGTACAACTGGTCGTCATACACCACCTCGACCAGATCATCGAGGTCTGTCGGTCGCATAACATACTTTGGATCAACCTCGCGCAGGATAGCCCCCACCGCCTCCAAATCAAGCAACCGCGCATCCCCCGAGATGAATCGCATGAAGTAACCCATAATGCTCCTATCGCGGAATAAAGTCGCTGTCACTCGTGAGTGACCGTACAAACGTGGCGATCAATCGTGCCGCATGTTCCACGTCGCTCATTTGAATCATTTCGTTAGGCGAGTGCATATATCGGTTGGGGATCGAAACCACACCCACCGCCACACCACCCCGCGCATAATGAATCGCATCCCCATCCGTACCGGAACGTGCCGCGTTAACCTTCACTGTGTATGGAATCCCATCACGGTCTGCGATGTCAATCAACGTCTGATGCACCACCGGACTGTTGACCGAACCGCACGCGATCACCGGCCCTGCGCCCAGCTTGGCTTCACCGGCCAGCTTCTTGTTCGCTGTCGGATAATCTGTTGCATGGGTCACATCCACCACAATCGCTGCATCCGGTTCAAAACTAAACGCTGACGTATGCGCCCCTGCGAAAGTAATCTCTTCCTGAGCAGTAGCCACTGCTGCCACTGTTGCTGTAGGCCGTTCCTGTGATAGCAGTCGCAACGCTTCGAGCACCGTATACGCCCCGATCCTATTATCGATACTGCGCGATACAATGCGTCCGTTTGGAAGCTCATACATCGCCGCGTCAATCACGCCCACCGTCCCGATTTTGATACGTTCCAGTGCTGCCGTTCGGCTGGTGACACCAATATCAATCCACAAATCTTCGATTGTGCTCGCCCCCTCATCCTTCTTCATCAGATGAATAGGCTTCTTGCCGATCACGCCGATCACATCGCCATGTTTGCCCAGCAAGCGAATGCGCTGACCGACCAGCACCTGCGCGTCCCAACCGCCTACACCCGCGAACGAGACAAATCCGTCGTCATCAATATACGACACAATCACGCCGATTTCGTCGATGTGTCCCGCCAGCAGTACCCGTGGTGTACCACCCTTGAGTACCGCAAACGAATTACCGCGCACATCCGTCAATACTTCGTCTGCGAAGGTCGCCGCTTCATCTCGCCACACCCGCGCGGGTGCAACCTCTTGTGATGATGGCCCCGGTGCATTCAACATCCGCTTCAAAAATTCCAAGCTCATAATTGTCCTCTCAATAGTGCTAGATTGCGCTGTTCCAACAAGTTCAAATCTTGTATCAGTAAGAACAGGTCTTATGCTGACCCATCGCTATCAGCTTCATCTTGATCCATAAGCGCTGCCAACCGCGCTTTCAATTGCCCGCGTCGCTTCTGATAGGTGTCTTCATCCAACGATCCCGCCTTGTAGCTAATATCCAGCTCGGCGATTTGTCGGATCAATCCGTCCATCAACACTTGTGGATCGACCGCTGCCGTTTCTGCTGCTGGTGATCGTTTCCGTCCGCGCAAATATACACCGACCCCCATCCCCATCACCACCAACCCCGCCGTGACCAATATGAGCGGGATAAGCTGGTTGCTGCTGATCACATTGGTGGGTGTTCCTGTCGCGGTCGATGATGCTGTACTCCCACCTTGTACACGGTAACTAACCGTGCCTCCCGCCTTCAGATCCAGTGTATCACCATAAGCATCATATTTGACGCCGCTCAAATCCTGCGTGCCCAACGCCTTGAGCTTGTCTGATGTGATGCTGACACCCGCGTTGTTGGAGAGCAATCGGTAAGCCCCATTGACCCTATACGGTATGACTTGTGCAATTTGCCGGTCACCACTATACGGCACGCGGTAAACCATCTGGAAGATATAACCTTCACCTGGCAATACCGGCGCGGTATCTACCACGCTGTGTCCATCCGCCCCAACTGTATAGCGCGGATTAGTTGCGTCCGCGCTCAAAATTTCCGCATCATTAGGCACTTGGAATTGCACCCCTGCGAATCGACTCCCATCAACACTCACATCACTCGAGTACGCCTTATCACCGCTGTTCAAGAACTGTAAGAAATCGGTGATCTGCAAGCTGTTGTCGATCACTTGGATTTGCGAGACCCACGCCACGATACTCAATCCACTGGAATCGGTAGTCGTCTCATAGATTGAAATCGGTAGATCAAGTGTATTGGTCTTTGGATCGCCGGTTTTCGCCTCACTGCCATATGCCCGACCCTTATAAGTCGTTGTGACCAGATACCGCTGGTTGGCTTGAATATCGACCTTCTCAAATGTGTATCGACCATCCGGCCCAACCGTGCTCTCAATCGGCTCGCGCGCCCCTTGTGCGCTGATCACATATAGGTTGACCTTCAAATCGGTTGGTACGTTGCTGCCTGCCGTGCCATTGGTCACGAGTCCACTGACTGTTCCCGTTCCAATCACCACGTCCGGTGTAACGTCGGGGGTGACAGCCGGTTCAGCCGTCACTTGTGGGGCAGAGGTTACTAACCCCATATGCGTCGCATTCGTCAACGACAATGACCGTAAGTATGCCGCCAGATTAAGTTTCTCTGGCGCTCTCAAGCCTTTCAAATACGCATCCAACAAACCAACTTGTGTGATCAATGCCGCGTCTGTCAGTTGATACTGTTGCTCCAGCGACGGTAAATCGCTTGCTGTGATGGTCTTCCCATCCGTTAACTGGCTCCCCGCTTGGATGCTTTCAGCCGTGTTATGCAGCGTATACGTATACAGCGCCACCGCCCACCGTTCTTCGGTTGAAAGCGCTTTTTCCCACGGCGGCATCTGCTTTTCGATGTTGCCGCTCGTAATCATCTGGTACCACATCAACGGATTTTTATCAGCCGTGGTCGCTGCATCACGGAAGCTCAGTGGTTGATTGCTAATCTTGCCTGCGCCCGTACCAATCAGTTCGCCGTTGCCACTGCCATCAATCCCATGACATCGCGTGCAGTGTTCTGCAAATACCGATGCCCCCAGCGCCAGATCAGGCGACGCACTCGGATACTCAATCGTGGGCGTGACCACCACCCGCGTGGCGACAATCACCGGATCACCGGCCAACCCGCCGCATCCTGCCATCAGCAAACCGATTACAACCAATAACCCTTTCAGCAATTGGCTTCGGTTTTTGGTACTCGGTGTCTCGATATTTCTGCGGAAAAAATTCTTTGTGTCTTGGCGGTTCAATGGATTGCTCTCTTGTCTTTCACTCACAGATACGCCTCAAATATGGCTTCGACGTCTGCTAATGTTTCCGCAAATACCAGCCGTTCTCGCATAGCCGCTGCACCCGGCACACCCAGATGATACTTGCTCAGTTGCCCGCGCAGTTCAAAAATGGCCTGTCGCTCGCCAATCTGGGACGATTCCACACTCAGTTGTGCATGGCGAATCGCTGCTGCTGCCCGTTCTGAAGCAGTTGGGCTAGGGAGCGCCTCGCCTGTTCGCAGTTCGTGCGCGATCTCATTGAACAGCCACGGATTACCCAGCGCCGCCCGTCCGATCATCACGCCATCGCAACCGGTTTGCGCCAGCATCCGTGCCGCGTCCGCTGCGTTCTTAACATCGCCGTTCCCGATCACCGGAATGCTAACCGCTTCCTTCACCTGTCGGATAATGTCCCAATCCGCACTGCCGGTAAAACCTTGTGATGCTGTTCGTCCGTGTACCGCAATCGCTTTTACACCGACTTGTTCAGCCACTTTTGCGAATTCAATCGCTGTGATATGTTCGGGATCAAGACCGCTCCGAACCTTAACCGTCACAGGCACGTTCACGGCTTTCACGATCGCGGCCACCACCATCGTAGCGTTGCAAATATCATTCAGCATCGCCGCGCCAGCACCTTTTTTGACAACCTTAGGTACCCAGCACCCCATGTTGACATCCACGATGTCCGCGCCTTCATCCACCACTAACCGCGCCGCTTCCGCCATCATGGCAGCATCATTGCCGAAAAGCTGCACCGCGAAAGGTCGCTCGGCCTCTGTCCAGTCGAACATATTCCGCGACTTTTTGCTCTTGTAGTGAATCGCTTGGCTGCTGATGAGTTCGGTACACACCAATCCGCAGTCGCCCATTTCGCGGCATACCGTACGGAACGCGTGGTTGGTCTGACCAGCCATTGGAGCTAATGTCAGTGGGGTTTCGATATAAACATTGCCGATCCAAATTGGACGTAAAGCAGTTTGTACGGGGGCTTCCAGTAAATCCGTCATATGAACCTATTGATAATCCTACAGCGGCGCTTATCATGACATTCAGGCTGCAAAATGTCTATGGAAAACTCGCTATCCTTGCTTAGCGTTCGATGTGTTTCGTGTGCTTGACTTTCCCTTATCCCCAAACCTTTTCACCCACCGGAATCGGGAAGGGGAGTCGGTTTTCACGCGGCGCCAATGGGCAAACCCATCGCGCATTATACGCACACGACGGGTTATACGCGTAATTGAAGTCCAGCACCATCTCGTCCATGCTTGTGCCTAAATCCGCCCCTTTGATCGTGTCATATAGATACCGCCCCGCGCCGTAAGTCGTATCTCGATTGGTCGCATCCCCGAACGGCAAGAATACCCCGCCGCCATAACCATTGATCCAGAACAAACTCAATCGCCCTGTACCAGTCGGTAATGTGAAGCGCACCTCACCAAATCGTCGGTACGAAAATCGTCCATCGCCTTCCAACTCAATCGTGATGACTTCCGCTTCAACCTGCCGATCCACCTTTGCTATCACCCGATACGCCGGATCGTAATCGTAATACCGTAACCCCTCGAAAGTCGCTTGCTGCTCCCCATCCAATGCTGATTGCGGATGTGTCCTAAACAACACATCTTTCGCCTGCCGGAAGGTTGCACAGGTCGCCTCGTCACCGTTCTGTACCCGAATATTGCGATACATCTCATGTACACGACGCCGATAATCTAATAAATCCAGCATGTGCTCTCCTTTAGAGTTTCTCAGCGTCTCTGCGGTAAAACGCTTTTCATTCACCGAGTAGTTTCGGCATGACCGCATCCATCAACCGTGACGTATCCTCAATCGACTGAAAATCGTCCGCGAACGACAACACATCCAGTTGCGGATCATAGCTCCAGAACCCCACCGTATCGAATAGATACCGGATGTACGTATAACAGATACCGATCACGATCCGCGAGTAAATGCTGTAGGCCATATACGGGAAGAAAAGAATCGCCCCGCGATCATGGATGTACAACACAATCCCCAGATCATTGTTCGGGTAGTGCAGTTCCACATCGTTCCCCGGCCCACGCATCGGTATCAACGTCGGGTCGAGTTGTAGCATCAGCCTCGCCAGCCGCTTTTGCCGGATCTTCTTGACAGGCCAATACGTTTCTGGTTGGTCAGTGCTTTGCCCGTGCTCAAATAACCATTCCAGCATCGCTGGTGTCATTTGACCCGTTTTAGGGGCATACAAATGGATTTCGTAGATCATTATTGCTCGACTGCTTTTACCTTTTCTATTGTCATACCGACACGGCACGAAATGTCTGTTACGGTTGCAAGACTGCGAAAATAACTTAATCTATCCTAGACGAAAAACCCGTAATAGGAAAACGCAATCTTCGGAGCTTCCGGTTTGCAATCGTACGAGTGTCGCGACATAAAAAAAGAGGGCATCGCGCCCTCTTTAAATCTGAAACGGATATCCTATGAACCGATGTCTAGAACCCGCTAAGGTTACTCAAATCAGCCCGTCCGTGTTGCATCGCGCTGATTGCCTGCAACAGCCCCAAACGATTATGCCGTACAGCCAGATCATCCACGTTCACCATCACCTTGTTAAAGAAATCGGTGATCGCGGGCAGCATCGGCTCAAACGCGTTCAAGAACGCATCTACATTATCGTTGGCTTCTAAGCGTGACCATGCGCTCGCATAAACGGTGTAGAGGTGCTTTTCCTCACCTTCAGCCAGCAAATCAGTGTTCACGCCGTAGCGTTCTTTCTCACTTCGGGTGATTCGGACGCACCGGGCAAACCCATCCAATAGTTGTTCCCAGTTTGCGCGTTTCACCCACTCGCTCAACTGCTCAATCCCCTTGATTGCGCGGTAGGGGTTCGCGCTCTGTTCAGCCAGCACAGCGGTAATCACATCGCGCGGCCAATCCTGTTCTTCCACCCATGCGCGTAACCGTCCACCAATGAATTCCAGTATTTCAGCCTTGGTCGCAGCGCTCACCTTAACTGGTTGGACGTGTGCAGCCAAATCAATCGCAGCGTTCAGATTAACATCCAACTGCTTGCTCACCAGAATTTGGATGATCCCCAAAGCTGAACGGCGTAGCGCGTACGGATCAGATGTGGACTTGGGAGCCAGCCCAACCGCGAACAATCCCACTAGGCTATCCAGCCGGTCAGCCAGTGCCAGAATAGTTCCGGCTTCGCTGGTTGGTAATGCGCCGTTTGCGCTCTTCGGTAGCCAGTGTTCATAGATCGCGTTCGCTACGGCTTCAGGTTGTCCGCTCAGTCGGGCATATTCACGCCCCATTGTCCCTTGCAGATCGGTCATCTCAACCACCATCTGCGTTGCGAGGTCAGCCTTGACGATATGAGCGGCACGCTGCGCGGTATTGATCTCGCTTGCGCTGGTGCCCAGCAACTTGCCCAATGGCTCGACCAATTCCACAATGCGCTCATTCTTATCCCGCATCGAGCCTAATTTCTCTTGGAAAGTCAGCGTAGATAGGCGTGGTAGATAATCTTCTAACTTCTTCTTATTATCCTGTGCATAGAAGAACGACGCGTCGGAGAAGCGTGCCTTTAGAACCTGTTCGTTACCGTGAGCCACCTTATCCAGATGTTCAGCATCACCGTTACGGACGGTCACGAAGTAGGGCAGCAGTTTCCCTTCAGCATCTTCAATCGGGAAATAGCGTTGTTTCTTCGCCATCACCATCACCAGCACTTCGCGCGGTAGTTCCAGATACTTTTCATCAAACGTACCCAGTAACGCGGTCGGCGCTTCGATCAAGTTGGTCACTTCATCCAGTAGCGATGCGTTTTCAGGGATGCGCCCCTTCACGCTAGCAGCCACTTTATTGATCTGTTCGATCACCGCTTCACGGCGCAATTCGTGGTTCAGTACCACACCCTGTCCCTTGAGCACATCGAAATAGGCCTGCAATCCGGTCACTTTGCTTTCGGGTGATCCGTATGGGCGAATACCTTGTGTGCTATTTCCACTCGCGATACCGGCATATTCAAACGGGATGACCGTATCACCCAACAAGGCTGTCACCCAGCGTATCGGACGCGAGAACGCGACCCGCGTACTGTTCCAGCGCATGGTCTTTGCGAATTTGATGCTGGCGATTAACTTCGGCAGTTCTTCGGCCAATACTTCTACGGCAGGACGCCCAACCGCTTTGACGTGTGCCACCACATATTGACCACCATCGACTTCTTCGACCTTCAGGTCTTCAACGCGCACACCCTTACCCCGCGCGAAACCTTCAGCCGCTTTGGTGGGTTTGCCGTCCGCGTCAAAAGCACGGTTCGCAGCTGGCCCACGCTCAACCCGTTCTTCGTCGGGTTGGTTGGCTGGTATCTGCCAAGCTGCCAGCACCAAACGGCGTGGGGTACTATAGACTTCTACCCCTTGTGGCGGTGTTAAGCGCAGCCGTTCAAACAAGCCTAAGGCCATGTCCTCAAGCTGTTCTTGTGCCGCGTCAACATCATCGGCTGGCAGTTCTTCGACACCGATTTCCAGCAAGAAATCAGCCGCTTTGGTGGAAGCGGTTTTCGGTAGTGCCCCTGCACTTTGGAGTGCCGGAGCCTCCCAACCTTTGCTGGTTTTTAAGAACGGATAACCGAGTGATTCGCGTTGAGCCGCGAAGGCTTTGGCTACATCCCGCGTCATCCCACGCATACGGTGGAAGAAGTAGGCACGCTCGGTCACACCGATCGCCCCACGGGTATCGAGCACATTAAAAAGGTGGCTGCATTTCAGCACGTAATCGTAGGCTGGAATAACAGCGCCGGCTTCTAACGCGCGTTTGCTTTCGCTCTCGTAGTTATCGTAGACTTCCTTAAGTGACTCGACATCTGCAATCTCGAAGTAATACTTGCAGTGTTCGATTTCACTTTGCAGGAATACGTCCCCGTAGGTCAAGCCGGGCAGCCAATCAATATCCCAAGCGGCGTTCTTGTCTTGCAGGGCGAGTACGATGCGCTCCAACCCGTAGGTGATTTCAACACTAACCGGTTCAAGCTCGATACCACCGGCCTGTTGGAAATAAGTGAACTGGGTGATTTCCTGACCATCAAGCCAGACTTCCCAACCCAATCCCCATGCACCGAGGGCGGGGCTTTCCCAGTTATCTTCTACGAAGCGGATATCATGTTCGCGCTGGCTGATGCCCAACGCTTCCAATGATTTCAGGTAGAGTTCCTGTGGATTACCCGGATCAGGCTTGAGGATGACCTGATACTGGAAGTAATACTGCATGCGGTTCGGGTTCTCACCGTAGCGACCGTCATCGGGGCGTACGCTGGGTTCGACATATGCAACGCGCCACGGTTCCGGCCCCAACACGCGCAGCAAGGTCGCCGGATTACCAGTACCTGCACCCACCTGCACATTATAGGGATTCCAGATCAAGCAACCTTGATCCGCCCAGAAACTGTGGAGCTTCATGATGACTTGTTGAAAATTTAGAGGTTTTGCCATATTTATGCCTTATCTCGGTTCGCATCACCGCACCATATTATAAAGATTGAATTCGGAGTTAGCGAGGGGGCATGATGACTGGATCATTCATGAAATATTTGTTACACGGCGATGACCGAACAAAACCTTAATTCAGCGTTGTCAAAGATCGTATATGCTCTATCTATAGGCCTTTAGTACTAACTAAGTTTGACTAATATCGTTATTTGTAGAAGTGATTGAGGAGTCACACAATGAGCACAGTGTCCACTCAACGTCCCGCATATTACGCCCGGCTCATTTGCGACCACATGAAGTCGTTGCCCGAGTTTTACGCCTCTAGTTTGGATGAGGTCAAGAACGAATTGGGTATTTCCGATAGCGCATTCATGGCGGGCTTGAATTGGTGCATCGACCGCAAAATCATTGTGCTGGAAAACAAACCCAAGGCCGCATCGGTATTCAGTGATACTGTTGAGGAAGAAGCGCTCAAGGGCGAAAGCACACGCTTGAGTTCGATGCTGCGGTCACCTTTAGCGGAAGCCTCCTAAGCAACAGATCTGCGATTTACAAAACAATATCGTGTGGGCAACACTTCGATAACAAGTGGAGCTTACGCTGAAGCATAATTTAATCCCGTCCTCAGGAGAATCATGGTATGAAGCGTAATAACTTGTTCTCGGTTGGTTTATCGGTTGTTGTGGTGATACTCGGCGTCGTATTGATGACCGGAACAGTCGCAGCACAACGCCCCGGCAGGGCAACCCCCGCAGCTACTAAAGATCGCTCAGGATCGAGCGCCAACCGGACGCCGATAGCGACCCCCGACGCAGCACAAGCGACCCGCACACGCCCGAATGGTAATGGAAGTGGTGGGGCTGTCGGTACCCCTCGCGCGACATTGAGTGTCCCCCTCAATTTAACCCTAACACCACGCGGTACGATGCCTGTACCGGGTTCATCCGAAGAAGCTGCTACTGTAATTAACACGTTCGCCTCGACCTATCTTGGAACCTCGTATAATTTCCTGTATTCAGGGGCGCTCACGGGCAGCAACAGTTCTCCTCAGTGGGCGGCTTTCGTCGCTCAACTGCCCGCAGAAACTCAGGCTTACATCACGGCTTTTACGAATGCAGCCGGTGGTAGCTACTGGGGTGTGTATAAGACTGGTCTGGGTATGACTGCGATTGGTGATTGCTCCAATAATCCAAACTGTACGATTTCGATGGATGACCTGAATGTTTATTTGACGAGCGCGTCAGCCGGAATCTATGCAGGTTATGTGCCGGGGACAGCAGCGAACGCGACGGATGCGTTGAACCTGATCCACTCGGCGTACCCCAATTTGAACGCGATCACTTTGGAGGCGGTTGCTTCTGATCAGGGGTATGTTTTCGAAGCAGTTTCGTATGGAACCGATGTTAATAACAAGCAGGTCACGGCTGCGGCACAAGTGTACGTCGCAGGGGTGATTTCAGCCGGTACGCAATCGTTAGTGTATGCGGTGGTTGGCATCGGTGATGGTTACGTAGGCATGGTGCAATAGAAGTTCGTACAATGGACATGGTTTCGGCTATGTCCCTTCGATTTGCGCATGTGGCGTTTGCCGTAAAGCCACTAATGACCCCAAGATTAATCCCCCTCCAATGAGCTGTATCAGCGTCATTTGTTCCCCTAGAAATATAAAAGACTCGACTACTGCAAAGACCGGAATAAGGGTCAGATAGAGTGCCGCGCGGGTAGCTGGCATTCCTTTTAAGGCTGTGAGGTAGAAGAGGAAAGCCAACATATATTGGACGATGCCGTTAAGGATAACCCATAGCCAAACGGACGCGGGAATGCTTGATAGGCGTTCCCACTCACCTCCTGCGAGACCAATGGGCAGCACCAAAAGCGCGAACACAAGGCCAAAGGATTGTTGAAGGGCAGCGAGGGGGAGAGGCTCCATCTGGCTGACGCTGCGGCTACTGAGGACGACATAGAAAGCGGCGCTAGCAGTTCCTGCCAAGACGAGTAAATCTCCGACTAGCGAGTGCGACGAGGAATCGCTGCTATCTGCGCCTGAAATCAAGATCACGCCCACAAGGGTGATGAGCATCAAGAATAAGATACGGCGTGAGACCCTTTCTCGAAGCAGGAAGTAAGCGACGACGATCACCATAAAAGACTCGGTCGCACCAATGAAGGACGCAACGCTGGCTGAAGTACGGGAAAGTCCGATGAGCGCTAACACGAAGGCGAGGCCGGGTTCTAGTATGCCGGTTGCGCCTAGTCGAAGGCTGGTCAGGTTGATGGGGGGTGGGACGCGCCGGATGAACACGAATATCCAGAGGAGTGCGACACTGGCAGCTAATTGGACAACCAATAGGGTGAAGGGTGGTACGTAGTTGAGCGAATATTTGCTCATGACTGTACCCGTACCCCAAGCCGCAGCCGAGCCGATCATAAAAAGGAGGGCGGTACGATAGGGTGAAACGGAAACCCGTAAAAATGTAGGCAGCGACATTGTTACCCCCTCATTTGCAATTATAACCAGTAAAATGAATTATAGTGGTTATAATTGGCTTTGTCATGGGGAAATGTCGTTATGGCGTTTTTTGCACATTTACCGCTGCAATGCCAACTGGGAAGCGCGGGAGCAGCCGCCGAAACGACAGAAATGGCTGCGGGGAAGGTCGGCTCGATCCGCTGAAATTGCACAAACGCCGCGAGTGGCTGCCGTATGTCTGCCGCTGATGTTGATTCGGCGGATCGCAGGGAAGTTGGCGCTGAAAATGCAAAAGCAAATGCGATTCACCACAGCGACACAGAGAACACAGAGGATAAACAAAGGCATTTTGACCGCAGAGGAAAGACGAAGAGCATTTAACCGCAGAGGCGCAGAGAGCGCAGAGAAAAGATGGAGAGTTTTCATTATTTTTCACCTCGCTCGTCCAAGGTGGTCGAGCCGAGTTTTTGTTTAAGGCGCACGATATGTTCACTTATATCTAACACACTTGCGCGAAGGGTGGTGCTGTCAAAGGCTTGTTCCATATAGTCGAGCGCTTTGGCGGTGTCTCCCAATTCTTGGTGAAGTTGACCGAGCAATTCAAGCACATTAGTATAGCTAAAATGCAGAAAGCCGTTTCTATATTGTTCAGGTGATTTTCGGCGATTATTACTTAGTAATTCTAGTTCCTGTTGATATATATCAACTGCTTCTTGAAGCTCGCCTTGCTTTTGCGCGATCCGCGCCAATAGATTGAGGCAACTAGATATATGGGTAATGTCGTTATTCGCTTGGGCTAAGGCCAAGGCGCGATGATAGTAATGAGCGCTCTCCGTAAGATCGTCTTGTTCGCGGTAGAAATGTCCCCACCAAATCAGCACCGAGATTTGTTCAGACGTATTACCGCTGGCTTTTGCCACCGATAATGCCACTTCAAAATGTGATTCAGCATTTTGTTGATCTCCCATTGCGCCGTAAACATTAGCGATATTGGTTAATATGGCAGCTTGTTCGGTTAGATTGTTCTCTTGGTGTGCAATTTCCAACGCCAAATTGTAATAGTCGTGCGCTTCTTTGTACTTATCCATTTCTTTATAGGAATCGCCGAGGTCACGTAGATTGTGAAGCTGGTTGTGGACATCTCCAGTCTTGGTTGCAATTTCCAAGGCTTGCTGATAATAAATAATGGCCTGTGGAATATCATTCAGAAAATGCCTATATTGATTGGCTAAAAACTCGATGACCCTTCGAGCATCACTTTGAGTATCTTCATTAGTGAGGCTAATCCGGATTGATTCCTTGAGGCAGTCAAGCGACTGTGGATACTCGTGAAGCACACTTAGGGAGATTCCTAAACGAAACAGAATAAGGGCATCCTTAATTTGGCTGGCGATTGCTGCGGCCTGTTGATAATAATGAATGGATTGATCGTAGTCGCGGTTCTCGCTATAGAGATGTCCGAGTTTGTCACAGATTTCGAGTTGCGTTCTTTGATCGTCATTGTGTTGGGCAAGTGATAAGGCTTGCTCCTGCTCAGCGATCTCGGCTTCAATGCTGTTTTTCATTAGGGACTCCATGCGGCGTTTTGGAGGACTATGCGGTAACCATCAGCGTCTTCAAAGGTTTTGCCCTGTTTATCCCAATAAGGATTGAAGGAAGGAACGGGTTGAAAGCCGTGTTGAAGCATGCGATCAACGGCGTGCTGCCATTCGTTAGTATCGGGCAGGTAGAACACGAGCAAGTTGTCCTGCGTAGGGGCGCGTCCGGCAAGGTGACCGTGTTTGACGGTGAATTCTAAATGATAAGCCGCGCCGGCGTGACCGAGCATGATGCCATCAAAACCTTCGTGGTTTTCGAAGGATGCGATGACTTCAAAGCCCAAGCCATCCCGATAAAAGCGTAGGATTTCGGGCATATGATCGGTGGGACGGGCGACACGCAGATGTGGGTGCATAGGTCTATCCAAGTCGATAATTGTTGGCGAGGCGATTTGGAGTCAGCGGATTCCCTAAAGTGTTTGCGAAATGAGCATCTCCATGATGGCGTTCTGGGCATGGAGCAAGAAGTTTTTGGCCTCGTAATTGAGACAGAGCGGCGATTGCATAGCATCGGCAGAGACTTCTTCGCCACGGGTGACAGGCGGACAGGGCAAGAAGATTGAGCGTTCGTTTAGGGCTGCCAGATGAGCGGCGGTGATTTGATAGGGCGAGAATAGCTGTCGAATATGCTCTTTGGTGAGGGTGTCATTGGGCTTCGGCCAACAGTCGGTGTAGATCAAATCTACACCATGCAGCGCCGTTTGTAAGTCGGTGGTGGTGCTGATGTGACCGATGGCGGTGGCGTTCAGTCCATTGAGCAGTGCTGGTGTAGCCAGATACTCCTCAGGGGCTATCTGGGTGACGGTGATGGGAAAACGAACAGCGGCTTCCATCCAACTCATGCAGAGGTTGGTCAGTTCTCCGACAAAGGCGACTTTGAGACCATCAAGCGAGGTGCGATGACGGCGGATGAATTGTAAATCGCCCATGATTTCGCAGGGGTGACTGATGTTGGTACGGGCATTGATGACCGGAATACTGGTGTGATCGGCCAAGTAGGTTAAATCGGCATGACGGGCGGCGCGGACAATCAACAACGAATACCAGTTTTCGAGATAAGCACCGATGTCTTCTAGCGGTTCGTGAACTCCGATGTCACCGGGGATGTAGGATACGTGTGCGCCGAGAGCTTTGGCACCGATTTCAAAGGCAAGCCGGTTACGGAAACCTTGACCATAAAACCATAGTCCAACCTGTTGATTGAGCAATGACTGTGGCATGTGGTTGTGCTGCCAGTTGTCATAGAGGGTGTCGGCGCGATCCAGAATATGGACGAGTGCTTCGGGTGAATAATCCAACAGGGAGATGAAGTCTTTCATGGGGAGTCACCAATCATTATTCGCCAGTCATCAGCGAGGCAAAATACAAGCCGTTTGTACGACTCTAGTTTATTACAAATGGGTGTATTTAGGGTGACCAAAATGTAACTTTTTTGAGGGAAGTTCCTAACCGAAATGAGGGACAACCGGATCGGTGAGGGTCGGTATATGGTTTGTAGACCGTTTGTAGGTGTTTTAGGGACGATTGGCACAAATCTTTTTACGTAAAGCCACAACCTGAGGTAGGCTTCTTGCGTAATAGATATGGAGGAATGAGGGACTACCATATGACGAACGAATTGGATTATAAGGCTATCAACGAACGGGTAAAGAGCGCTGTTGTAAGACAACGGTTCATGACTCGTGTAGGATTCTTTATTGGCAGTTTATTGTGCTATGCGGGGTTTCTTCTTGTTGGCTTCAGTCAGTTCTCGCGCGATAGTGTGTCAGCGATGTTTATGCTGGCGTTTGGTGGGCTTATTGGCGTAATTTTCCAAGGCATATCGATGACGTTGGATACCAAACGTTGGGAAGAAATAACCCGTGAGCGCTTATTGGCAAAAGAAATCCCACGCGAGATGATTCGGATGGGGTTGGATGCTGCGGAAGAACACGAGAAGGTTAAGGGCGTGATGCGGCTGACGGATGATGGTGAGTTGGAAGAAGTGGTGGACGAAGCGAGCGGATTGAGCGATGAAATGCCGTTGAAACGTCAGCGGTAGGTGGGCAATTGACTGGAGTTTGAAGATGTCGACGGAAATGGATTATCAGGCGTTGGATGAGCGGGTCGAGGCGGGGGTTAAGAAAGAGAAGAATCTCGCCAAGTTTCTGCTATTTGTGATCAATTTGGCACTGTTCGTCGTATTTGTAGTTATGGCGTGGCAGATCCACATTCTCAACGGCGGGGCGCTGCCGACTATGGCGGAAACGATCAACATGCCGGGTGTGCCGAAACCGAATATGAATCCGATGACGAGCGCGCTGTTGATGATGAGTGTTGGTTGGGGAATCGCGATATTCATGCAGGCGGTTTCGATGATTATGGACACACCGTTGGGTGAGCGGTCGATACGAGATCGGGTGACGGGGCGCGAGATGCGCAAGGAGATGGCGCGGATACGATTGGAAGATAAGGAAGCTAGCCAGAAGCGCAAAGGGATGATGCGCTTGACGGATGACGGTGAATTGGAAGCCATTGATGAAGTGGCGGACGAAGCAGTACCAAACTTACAGGATCGCAAGTAATAATCGGCAAGGTGTGACTGACGTTCGGAATGGTGATAGGAGGCTGAACATGTCGAAAACTAAGATGCTCCCAACCCGCATTCCTACGGGCTATTTTTATTGGTAAGTTATGTGGCGTGTTACGGTAGCAGATTATGGGGGGTGAGATGCCTTACGACGATGACAGCGAACTGAATGAGATTAAGCGCGAGATTGACCAGAAAATGTGGCGGCGAGGACTGCTCGGTGGTCATCTGGTGTTGTGGTTGGTGGGTTGTGGGATTGTTGGTATCAAAGGTCCGTGGTTGGTGGAATTTGTGGCACCGGCGTGGTTCGGGCTGGTGATGCTACATGGGTTGCTGGTCTGGATGTGGGAGAGCCGTGACAAGGCAATTAAGGCCGAAGTGGAACGACGCGAGGCATTGCGGGGGAGCGACAAGCTCAAGCGTGATCGGTTGTACCGACTGGCGGATGATGGTGAGTTGATCGAAGTCGAAGAAGATGAGGATACCCGGGTCAAGGCAGCACCGCGTTAGGTCAATTCGATGAGCCTACGTTATAATGAGCATAATAATTTGAAGGCATTGGGGAGTAATTTACGGATGGCTCTAAACCCGGGGCAGACAGTGGGACCCTACCAAGTGATTGGGCAATTGGGGCATGGCGGGATGGCAACGGTGTATAAGGCGTACCATCCACGTTTGGATCGCAATGTGGCGATCAAGGTGATGCATAAGGCGTTCATGGAGGACGCAGGATTCATCACGCGGTTTGAACGTGAGGCACAGATTGTCGCCAAATTAGAGCATCCCCATATTGTGCCGGTATATGATTTCAGCGAACTGGATGGACAACCGTATCTGGTGATGAAGTTCATCGAGGGACAAACACTGAAGCGGGTGCTATCCGATGGGCCGATGGTGCTGCCGGAAATTATCCGCGTGATGGATGATATGGCCGGGGCGCTGACGTATGCTCATCAACATGGTGTGCTGCACCGTGATATTAAGCCATCGAATATTGTGATTGATAGTAAAGGTGTGCCGTACCTGACGGATTTTGGATTGGCGCGGGTGACGAAAGCGGGTGCTTCGACCTTGAGCGCTGATATGATCCTCGGGACGCCGCAGTATATTTCACCGGAGCAGGCGAGCGGTCAAGGGGATCTTGATCCACGTACCGATATTTACTCGTTGGGCGTGATTTTGTATGAAATGGTGGTGGGGCGTGTGCCGTTTAATGCGGATACGCCTTATGCGGTGGTGCACGATCATATTTATACGGATTTGCCGCTGCCGAGCGCGATTAATCCGGTGGTGCCGCCACAGGTGGAAGCGGTGCTATTGAAGGCGCTGGCGAAGAAGCCTGCTGATCGTTACAACACGGCGATAGAGATGATGTCAGCATTTAAGCAAGCGTGTGCGGATTCCGGATTAACGGCGCTGCCGGATGATCGAGATAAGGTGGCAGAGCAATCATTTGCGCGGATGAATGACCATCTGCTGGATGATTCGCCAACGATTAGTACGGAAACGCCAGTTAGGTCTAGGCCAGCCGAGCCGAGCATTCCATCACCACTGCCGCCGCAGGGCGAAAACCGTCATGAAGCGCATAAGAGCCGACGGGAAGCCCGACGTGAGCAGCGGCAGGTGGAATGGGAATTTAAGTTTGATAACCAGAATGATTGGAAGAAGTTAGGCGAGCGGATCAAAGAACAGGTCGAGCGTGGCGCGGGGTGGGCGGAAAATTTAGGCACGTCGATTGAAGCGGCGGCTAAGGAAGGCGCCCGTGCAGCCGCGTTTGCAGCGAACACTCCGGTTTCTGAAGAGTCGCGCATCCGTGAGCGGATTGAGAAAAAATATAAAGAACGGGCGGGATTGATTGCCCATGCGATTCCTTTTGTGCTGGTGAATATAGCATTGTGGATGATTTTCTTTTTTACGAGCAGTCCGGGGGATAACTTCCCGTGGCCGATGTTCGTGACGTTCTTCTGGGGTATCGGGATGGTGTCACATTTCTTCGCCTATTACAACAGGCATGGTGGTGGGGCGATGCGGCGGGAAGAGGCTATCCAACGCGAGGTTGAACGTGAACGCGAACGTAGTTTGATGTATGAGAAACCGAAGAATGATGCGCGTATGCGGCTGACGGATGATGGTGAATTGGAAGAAGTGCCCGAGGATGAGATCAGCCGCGCAGAGAAACGTAAACGAAATTAATCTCGCCAATCGAAGGGAGATGTTGAACGATGACACAGTATGATGAAATTCGGAAGCGGGTTGAACGGCGTTATAAAAAGCGCCAAGAATTGATGATCCATATTGCGAGTTTTGTCGTCGCCAATGTGGTGTTGTGGTTTTTCTTCCGTGAGACATGGGTACTGTGGGTCACATTTGGTTGGGGTGTTGGGGTGGTGGCGAACATCATTGAGTACTACAACAAGTATGGTGGCGGGGCAGAGCGGCGGGAAGCTGAAATCCAGCGGGAAATTGAGCGTGAAATGGCACGCAGTGGAAGCTATGAGAAGCCCAAGAATGATTCGCGGATGCGGTTGACGGATGATGGCGAGTTGGAAGAAGTGATTGAAGATGATGAGTCGTGGGTGGAGCAATCAAAACGCCAGTAGAGGTTGTGATAAATGGATCAAGATTATGCGGAAATTCGTCAGCGAATAACCAACCGATATAATAATCGGGCGGAGTTTTACAGCCATTTGGTGGCCTTTTTGGTCAGTAACGGAATCTTGTGGGTGTTGGTGAGTCCGAGTGGGACGTGGTTCACGATTTCGGCAGTCATCATGGGGCTGTGGTTCATGGGATTGCTGATTCACTTCATTCAATACCTGATGAAAGAAACCAAAGAACGGGCGATTGAACATGCGATTGAGCGTGAACGGGCATGGCGGCGTAGCAGTGATGATGTACCGGAACGCGATTTGAAGCGCAAACGTGACCGTCTGAAATTGAGTCCTGACGGCGAATTGATGGAAATTGTTGATGATGAGGCTCCGCGTTCTAATCGTCGGTGAGGCGGAGGGTTTCTCAATTACCCGAAATAATAATATGTACTATACTGATCTCATACTTAGTAGGCAGGGGGTCTAGCACATGGTTATGAATCCGGTGGCTGTTGTACAGCGTGAGAACGCCCGGTTGCAGGCGGAAAATGATCGCTTGCAAGATGAATTGAACAGCTTACGTGAGTTCGTACATGTTCTGAATGAACTTTCGGAGCGGGCGAAAGTGGCGACCAGTGATGAGGCATTGATGCCGATGTTGGAGGCGACTTTTGCGAAGGCGTTGGGGTTATTGAACGCACCGGATGGATCACTGCTGTTGATGGATGAAGATACGCAAGAGTTGGTGTTTATCCTCGTGCGGGGTGCGTTGGCAGCGGATTTAAAGGGCTATCGTGTCTCGGCGCACGACGGTATAGCTGGATGGGTGATTGATAACCAAGAGGCGACGCTGGTGCGTGATGTACGGCGTGATCCGCGCTTTTCTGAAGCGGTGGACGCGGCGTTCAAGTTTCGTACCCAGTCGATTGCTGCGGCTCCGTTGATCGGTGATGGTAAGGTTTACGGGTTGATTGAGGCGCTTAATCAGCCGGGGGATGAACCATTTTCTGATACAGATCTAGGATTGCTGCGGTTATTGTGCCGATTTGCTGGAGAGATGCTGGCCGATGTCGAGCGCCGACAGCCGACCTAGAGAAGTTTATAGCTATAAGCTCAAAAGAAAACAGGGTGCTGCCATCATCGATGCACCCTGTTTTTTTATTACATGGGAAAGACTATTCGAAGATCCAAGGATCAGTGTTGCGTGACCAAGCGGGCAGCAGTTCGCTGTCGGTGAAGAAGTTAGCGACTTCGATCTGGCCGTTTTCGACGCTATCCGAACCATGAACGAGATTACGTCCGATTTCGAGGGCAAAGTCACCACGAATGGTGCCTGCTTCGGCTTCCTGTGGCTTGGTAGCGCCGATGGTCTTACGGGCGGCGGCTACGGCGTTGGTGCCTTCGAGGGCGATAACGACCACAGGCGACGAGGTGATGTAGCTGACCAAGCCGTTGAAAAAGGGCTTGCCAGCGTGAACGGCGTAATGCTTTTCGGCGAGTGCTTGCGAGATTTGCAGGAACTTCATGCCGATGATACGGAGGCCACGGGCTTCGAAGCGGCCAAGGATTTCGCCTGTCAGTCCGCGTTGTACGGCATCCGGCTTAATGATAATAAATGTGCGTTCCATTGTGAGTCCTTTCGACAAGAGATTGACATAATAAACGGGTCATCAGCGACCCGTTTAAATACGAGAGAAGTGCCTTTACGAAAGCCGATTATAGCTGATTGAGTGCCTTCCTGTAAGTATCAAGGGCGGCTTGCAGCTTGCCTTGACGCATTAAGGTATCACCCAAGACACGATGAACGGCAGGGCTGGTCTTATGCTTTTCAGCGAGTTTCGCTAGATCATCGACAACATCGTCAAGCACAGCATTGGCACGGACGAGCATTTCATAGTGCGGTAGGCTGGCATCCAAATTGTTGCTGGTGGCGTGGGTTCGGGCTTCGCTTAAGGTCGCAGCCACATCAATTGATTGAACCGCTACTGGAACAGGCGCAGGTGAGGCTTGACGTACAGGCACAATAGCCGGTGTCGGGCGTACCGGTGCTGCTGGCGTAATTGCGGCGGGTGCCGGAGCAGGTGTCGGTGTAATCACAACCTGATCTTGTGTGGCGGTGATCGATTGCTTGAGCCAATCTGGAATATCGGCGGCTTCGACATCCACACCACCCAACCAGTCAGGAACATCGGCAGAGGGTGTCTCTGTCTCGGTGATTTCCATTGTCAACCAATCGGGCATGGCTTCAGAGACAGGAGCTGGTTCTGGCTCGGCAACTACGGCTGGTTGTTCGCTTGTGAGACCTGACAGCCAATCCGGTACGGCATCCGGTTCGCCAGCGGGAACATCTTTTTCGGGCGGCAGGGATGCGCTCTGAAGCGTTGTGGTCGTCGAAATAACAGGCGTAGGCGCTGCTGGTTGTGCCGGTGGTAGATGCTCGGTCAAATCCTTCGCATCACGATGGGTTTGCATGTATTCCATCTCAAGCGCTTCGACCCATGGATCACTTGAATCAATGAGTGAGGATGAAGCCGCTTTCGGCTCATAGATGGGGGCTTCAGGTGTTACCGCTTCTGTGAAGCCCGCTGTTTCGGCCCAATTTTCGGGCGCGGGTGTTGCGAAAATGCTGTCGAGTTCGTCGGTAGCCGGTTCATCATCCTTGAGCCAATCCGGAATGTCGGTAACAGTTGGTGGTTCCAAGATGGTTTCGATCAAGGCTGGCGTCTGTGCCATGGGGATGACAGGTGCATCCGGTTCTTCTAACGGAATGGCGTCACCAACTTGTTCGATTAACCAATCGGGCAAATCGGCTTTTACAGGTGGTGCATCCGGATCGTAATCACCGGCGAGTTCTTCCGGTTCGGGACGGCTGGCACCTTCCTTCAGTTGGCGCTGCATCCACGCTTCCATCTGATCGGATGGAACCAGTTGACCCTTCTTGAGGGCTTGCTGGATGTCTTGATCAGACATGGATTCGGGTTGCTGAGGCGGTGCGGCCTGCGGCTTGGTAGCTTCAAAGGCTTGCGAAGCGAGTGAGTCCAGCCACGCGGCGGGATCAGTGGGCGGTTCAGCCGCGAAGGGTGAAGCCTGCTTGGGAGGCTCTGATTTCGCAGGTGGCACGGGCGATTCAAATGCATAGCTAGAGTAACCGCTAGTCGATGCTGCCGGAGCTGTGTCCATCGGCGGGAGATCGAGGTCGGCCTCGGTGGTGAGTTCTTCACTGAGCGCGCCCTGACGCTTGGCGAGGCTTTCAAGCCAGTTGACGGGATCTTCGGCGCTTGAAGCAGCTGGTGCAGGACTATTTTGAACACCTTGTTCCTGCGCCAGATTTTCCAGCCAATTGACTGGATTGCTAGCGGCTGGTTCGGCAGGTGCGAGGTCCAAATCATTCTGGGCAAGGCTTTCGAGCCAGTTGACCGGATTGGTTTCAGCAGGTGCAGCGGCGGCTGGCGTTAGTTCCTTGCCAAGTGACGAGAGATCGAAATCCGGCATGGAACTGCTTGAGTCGACCGCAAGGCTTTCCAGCCATGACAGACTGGGTGCAGCAGGTGCTGGTTCTTCTTCTTCAAATGGTTCGGCTGGAAGCTCATTGCCAACACCTAAGTTAGCCAACCAATCGGGCGCTTCAATGGCTGATTCAGGCTGATCAAAGATCGGCAACTGCGCAGCGGGTTGGGCTGGTGCAGGCGGTTGTGGTGCTGCGACAATTGGCTTCGCTACGGGTGCAGGCGCCACAGGGGGCGGCGTTGCAACGACTGGCTTGGCTATTGGCGCAGGGGCGGGTGCCGGTTCTGCCGGTTTTGCGACAGGGGCAGGCGCGGCCGGTGCAGCAGGCTTGGCAATCGGCACGCCGTAGCTGATTTTCTTGCCACGGTCTTTGCCTTCGGATGGAATATAGCCGGGTTCATCAATGACCGCCGTGTTTGGATCCACTTCGGGGATTTCAACATTCGCGTCCGTTGTGAAGCCTGAACTGTCTGCGCCTTGACGTTTGGCAAGACTTTCCATCCACGCCATGATCTCTTCAGGAGTCATCGCGTCAAAATTTGGTGCATTATCCGCCATCGCTCATTCCTCTCAGCATCGTGTCGCCCGGTCGGTTATTGTAACCAAGGCGGTATATCTACATTATCAGCTTCATTTTCATCTGATGCGCTATCAGATTGTTCAGTTGGTTTGCGCAACCATGTTGGTAAGCGTGAGAAAACGAAGCGGCGCAAAGCTGTTTTATCTGCAACAACGGTTACTTGTTGCGATTCTTCACTGACAATATCCAATAACCAGCCGAACTCTGGACGCACTTTGGCATCTTTGTCTTTGGGCGCGCGGGGTGCCGGTGCGACTTTGTTGGTCGGCATGAATTCGGTTTCTACCGGTGCATCTTCGGGTGCATCATAATCAACATCCAAGCCCGGAACCATTGCGTTGAGCCAATCCGGCGCGTTGCTGGCTGGCGCAGGCGCTGCTGGTCGTGCTTCTTGGCTGGAAGTCGTGTCCCATTCAAAGTTATCAGCGTCATCGTTGGTTGCCGCAGTTTTGCTGTCGTTGATGGCAGACAACCAATCCGGTACATCGGCTTTCATTTCAGGAGCCATTTCACCGGCTTCAGTCCATTCGTCGTCTGACATTGGTTCTTCGGCAACAGGTTCGTCATCTGCGGGTTGCATGGTTGATAGCCAATCAGGCGTGTCGTCCTGAATAGCAAATTCATGTGGTTCGGGAACGGCCTGCGCTTCAACTTCATCTGCAGATTGCATGGCAGAGAGCCAATCGGGTGTGGCGTTGGCGGCAATCGGTTCGGGTTCGTCGTCGAGTTTGAACTCATCGTCATCGGGCTGCATGGCAGAGAGCCAATCAGGTGTGTCAGCAGCGGCAATCGGTTCGGGTTCGTCGTCGAGTTTGAACTCATCGTCATCGGGCTGCATGGCAGAGAGCCAGTCAGGCGTGTCGCTAGCGGCGATGGGGTCAGCGTCGGCAACGGGTTCGTCGTCAAGTTTGAACTCATCGTCGTCGGGCTGCATGGCGGATAGCCAATCGGGGGCGTCAGCAGCAGCGATACGTTCGGGTTCAAGGTTGGTGAGCCAATCAGGCGTGTCGTTGGTGGCGATAGGTTCGGCCTCGGCAACAGGTTCATCGTCAGGTTCGAGACTAGTGAGCCAGTCTGGAGTGTCGGCAGCGGCGATGGGTTCGGGTTCGGCGTCGAGTTTGAACTCGTCAAGATCGGGCTGCATTGCAGACAGCCAATCGGGCGTGTCGCTAGCGGCGATAGGTTCGGGTTCAGCGTCGAGTTTGAACTCATCAAGATCAGGTTGCATTGCAGACAGCCAATCAGGCGTGTCGCTAGCGGCGATGGGTTCGGCCTCGGCAACGGGTTCGTCATCGGGTTCGAGGCTGGTGAGCCAGTCAGGGGCGTCAGCCGAAGCGATGGGTTCGGGTTCAGCGTCGAGTTTGAACTCATCAACATCGGGTTGCATGGCAGAGAGCCAATCAGGCGTATCGGCAGCGGCGATGGGTTCGGCCTTGGCAACGGGTTCATCGTCAGGTTCGAGGCTGGTGAGCCAATCGGGTGTGTCGTTGGCAGCGATGGGTTCGGGTTCGTCGTCAAGTTTGAACTCATCAACATCGGGTTGCATGGCAGACAGCCAATCAGGCGTGTCGCTAGAGGCGATGGGTTCTGCCTGAGCAACGGGTTCATCGTCAGGTTCGAGGCTGGTGAGCCAATCGGGTGTGTCGTTGGCAGCGATGGGTTCGGGTTCGTCGTCAAGTTTGAACTCATCAACATCGGGTTGCATGGCAGACAGCCAATCAGGTGTGTCGCTAGCGGCGATGGGTTCTGCCTCGGCGACAGGTTCGTTGTCAGGTTCTAAGCTGGTGAGCCAGTCAGGCGTGTCGCTAGCGGTGATGGGTTCTGCTTCAGCAACAGGTTCATCATCGGGTTCCATGCTGGTGAGCCAGTCAGGCGTGTCAGCCGAAGCGATGGGTTCGGGTTCGTCGTCGAGTTTGAACTCGTCAAGATCAGGTTGCATGGCAGAGAGCCAATCAGGCGTGTCGCTAGCGGCGATGGGTTCTGCCTCGGCGACAGGTTCGTTGTCAGGTTCTAAGCTGGTGAGCCAGTCAGGCGTGTCGCTAGCGGTGATGGGTTCTGCCTCGGCGACAGGTTCGTTGTCAGGTTCCATGCTGGTGAGCCAGTCGGGGGCGTCAGCAGCGGCGATAGGCTCAGCTTCGGATTCATCAGGTTCCATGCTCGATAGCCAATCGGGCGTATCGGCAGCGGCGATGGGTTCAGCGTCGGCAACAGGTTCGTCGTCGGGTTCGAACTTGGTGAGCCAATCAGGCGTATCATCGGTGGCAAGCGGTTCAAGGTCGGTTGCTGGCACATCGGGTTCTAAGCTGGTAAGCCAATCAGGGGCGTCAGCAGCAGCGAGCGGCTCAGCTTCAGGTTCATCGGGTTCCATGCTGGACAGCCAATCAGGCGTGTCGGCAGCGGCGAGTGGTTCGGCCTCGGCAACGGGTTCGTCGTCAGGTTCGAACTTGGTGAGCCAATCGGGCGTATCAGTAGCGGCAAGCGGTTCAAGCTCGGTCGCTGGGACATCGGGTTCTAAGCTGGTAAGCCAGTCAGGGGCGTCAGCAGCAGCGAGCGGCTCAGCTTCAGGTTCATCGGGTTCCATGCTGGACAGCCAGTCGGGGGCGTCAGCCGCAGCGAGCGGCTCCGCTTCGGGTTCATCGGGTTCCATGCTGGACAGCCAGTCAGGCGTATCGGCAGCAGCGATAGGTTCGGCTTCGGGTTCGTCGGGTTCCATGCTGGATAGCCAGTCAGGCATATCTGCATTGGCGGTAGCAGCAGGTAGTTCAATTTCTGGTTCATCCACTGATGTGCTGGATAGCCACGCAGGCGAGTCAGCAGCGGCGAGTGGTTCGGGTTCTGATTCTCCTGTACTAGCGATGTCCATGCTGGACAGCCAATCGGGAATGTCACTGGCGCTGGCAACGGGGGGCAATTCATCCGCGGTTGACATCCACTCGAAGCCGTTTTCGTCAACCGTGGAACTGGCGGTAGATGATGAGTCACCTTGAAGGTCACCGAACCAACTGGGTGCGGATGAAGCGGGTTGTTCCGTCGGGGATGCGTCACTCGCTGGCAGCTTTTCTTTGCCAAGCCAGTTCAGCATACTTGATCCTGAAGATGGTGCTTCTTCAACAGGTGCACTGGCTTCAAGGTCTGGTAAATCGGTCATCCAATCATTGTCGGAGGTGAAATCTGCCCCGTCAACGATTTCTGAACTGGTGGGCGCAGCGCCTAACCAATCCGGGAAATCAACCTGAGAGGGTGGCTCAACCGCTGACTGCGATTCATCCATCCACGTAAATGAATCCGATGGTTCTGCATCAGGTTCGGGTTCGGATGAAAGCCAATCGAGCGGGTCTTTTTCATCGGCCATAGTGTCCTGCCATTCTGGCGTTGCAGCCGTTGAGGAAACATCTGCCCTCATGGGCGTTTGTTCCGGCAAAGGTGACTGGTTATTTACCAGCGATTCAAGGTCAAATGCCTCGTCGAGTAAAGTGTCGTCGGACAACCAATCAAGCGGGTCTTCATCTGATTCAGGCTGAGGCGTTTGGTTGCGTGGTGCTGCTGAGGTTGTTGGTGCACTATTCAACCATGCGAGAGGATCGCCATCTTGATCGGGTGGCAAGGGAAGATCTTCATCCTCTTCGAATGCCATCGGGAATTCAGGTTGTTCTTGTTCCACAACCAAATCGTTACCACCATAGCCTTGTAACCAACTGAGCGGGTCGGCGGCATCGGCTTCTTGAAGGGCGAGGGTGTCCGCTTCGGTGTCAAATTGGTCGTTGTCTTCTTCGGGAACCACATCTTCGTTGATCTCGACACCGGTGCTTCGTAACCATGCCAGCGGGTCGTTATTTTCTGGCTGTACGGTTCGCTCACGGCGGAAGGGAAGGTCTTCTTCCGGTTGGACAGCATCCGGCACGAGGCTGGAAAGATCAGGAAGATCGCTGGTGTAGATCGTCCCTGTTTGATCGAGATCAGGTGACGCATTTATTTCATCGGCACTAAGGCCGAGATCTTGCATAAATGAGGGGAATGAGTCTGACGTAACAGGTTCTGGTTGCGGTGTTTGTTCCGGAAGTGGTGTCAGCAATCCGGTTAGGCCGCGTTTTGCACCGGGTACGCTCGTTTTGGGTGGCGGCGTGGGATTTGACAATGACCCTGTCGGGGGTTTATTAAACCGTCCAGCTAGACCTGACAATGGCCCGGTGGCTTTGGGAATGGTTGGAGATGAGTCGTCGGTAAAAGACGGAAGGTCATCAGTGCCATCGCCCCAATCGGCGCTGGTTAAGGGGCCGCGGAACTCTTGCTTGGCGACAATGTCATCCGGTGAGATGTCGTTGAAAAAGTCTGGAACGGCATTAATGTCTACTTCATCAGCCGTGTCTTGTGTTTCACCATCACCCGTAACGTCAACCAACCAGTCAGGCGTTTGGGAAACCAACTCGCGTTCAGCCGCACGTTGATAATCCAGCTCTTCCAACTTAAAGGCTTCGTCGGGGACTTCTTGACCCTGTGCTAATTCGAGGGCAAGGTAGGGATCAAGGGATTCGATGCGACCAATGTAGCGTTGGGCATCTGATGGGCGCGATTCGGTCAGCCACATGGCGGCGAGTAAGGTGTTCGCGACCAGACAATTGGGTAGTACTCGCAAGACTTCAAGGGCTGTTTCTGCTGCCTCGACATGCTGACCACGATCCCAATAGGTTTGAGCCAGTAGGAGTGGTAAATCGACACGTTCGGGGGATGCAGTACGGGCTTTTTGAAGGGTATCGATGGCTTGATCGAAAAGGCCATTACGGATGTATTGGCGGGCAACAGCAGCAGCGGTTAGCTGGACTTTGCCGTGCTCGACTTTGCGAAACTTGCGATAGAGTTCGCGCAGGTTTTCGAGGATGGTTTCGTCGTTGGGCGCTTGCTCGAAGGCGCGTTCCAAATGCCAGATGGAATCATCTGAACGTTTTTCGATGCGGTAAAGCTCGCTTAGCCCTGCATGGGCATCACGGTCGTCGGGGAAAACACTGAGGACACGACGCATTACTTCGCCGGCTTCTTGCCAGCGTGAAGTTGCGACGAGTGCTTGACCCAACAAACGGTAAGCCTGTGCGTTTTTGGGAAAGTATTGAAGGATATGCCGACAGTGCAGGATGACTTCGGCGGCGCTGCCACTTATGAGCAGGGTATCCAATTTGGCAAGGTACTCACGTAGGCTGATGTCGGCCATTCTGCTCTTATCCTGTCGCCAGCAAACACAAATTCGTCCGGCGTTCGGCTGTTTTGAAGATTATAGCATATAATCGAAATTCGCATGTGTAAACTATCTTAATCTACAGCTTTCATTCGGATGAGAAAATGGTCAGGTTGAAAATACGTTTTCGCATCGGGCAAATCCTGATCTTGTTACCACTCTTGCTGGCACTGCCGACAGCCGCCCAAGCTCAACCGACGCTTGAGGATTTTTGGAACGGTAAAGCGGCGTGGGTGGTCGATATTGCGCATGTGGGGCTGCCTGTTGGTGAGAGCGACACCCTATATAAAGGAAATAATGAATACTGGTCGTACCTCCATGCCAGCGACCAATCGGCAGGGGTGGTTGACCAGTGCGGCGAACCGGTAGCTTTCCCCGGTTGTACAACATTATGGCAGAGTTCGGACGGTGGTAAATCGTTTGCGATAACGGCACCGATATGCTTGATGCAATGTACTCAGTGCCCATGTGATGACCAACGCGATCATATCACCGCACAACAGTATCCACGGGTGGTGGATGCGGGTGATCGGCAGTATATGGCGTATGAATGGCATGCACAGGTGATGCTGCGCTCATCCACTGATGGGATTAACTGGTCGGATTGGAAGTATCTGCTGACGCCGGGAGGGACGTGGCCTACCTCTTATAAAGACTGTACTGCGACTGAAACGATCGGGCCGCATCCCAATATTCGTGGGCAGGCAGATGGTTGTTTGGTTGGTGCGCCACCGGGGCTTTATGTGGAAGGGAACACGTTATATGTATTCGTGGCGGCGGGGTCTGCACCGGGGCATATGCGCTGTTATAAAGGGGATCGTTACGGGGATTTGGGCAAGCTGAAGCGCTGCGATACTGATCCGTTGTTTAGTGGCGCGGGTGAATATGGTCCGACGGATGTTACGTCGGGAAGTGCGATTGATGCTTACTTTGACTTCCGATATACCAGTTCGGCGGATGTGCTGAAAGTAGGCGATCATTACTATATGAGTTATGAAGGTATCCGTGGGCCGGATGTGTTGGAACGCGGTATGGATACACAGTTCGGCTTAGGCTTTGCGCGCTCGGTGGGCGATAGCATTGATGGCGAATGGGAGAAGTTTCCACAGAATCCGGTGATTATGCCGACTGGTTTCAACGTCGGTATTGGTCATGCTGATCTGTTAGTGGTGGATGGCGTGACAGTGATGTATACGCAGACAGGGGAGAACACGCGCGGGCGATATGTGCTGAAGTGGAAGTGAGGTCAATTTATGTCCTTATATTGATGAAGGGACTCTGATTAACAAAATTCGGTTCTTATCAACCGAGCAAAAAGAACGGGTATTGAACTTCGTTGAGAGTATAGAATCTAATGAGCCTTTTGAGGGCTTGTGTTTCAACTTCAAAGCGCTGAAAAATATCAACATCGATATACTCGTGGCGGCAGTACGCGATGGCGTGGCACTCACAACTTAACAGCGGGTTGGATTGAACATCAACTCAAAACATTCAAAACAACGTCATCCTGTGATTAAATTCACCCAAACATTGCAAGGATATTTAACCGATTCTCTTGCATTTTTTGGCTGCTGACTAAATCGGCAGCGTAACGATAACAGTCGTGCCTTTGTTGAGTTCACTGTTAACGTGAATTGTACCGCTGTGCGCTTCGATCATGGCGCGGGCGATGGTCAGACCGACGCCCAAACCATCGCGCTCATTGATGTTACTGCCCCGATAAAATGGCTCGAAGATGCGTGGCAGTTCGTTGGGCGGGATGCCAATACCATGATCGCTGATGCGCAATTCGATAGTATCCCCGATTTGAACAGTTCGCACGTTGACTGGGCTAGACGGTTCGGAATATCTGGCAGCGTTCCGCATGATATGGGTAAGGCTGTCGTGCATGGCGTTGGGGTCGACGGATGCCAGCGCATTTCCCTCGATCTCGATGATGTATTTATCCGGCAGTTTGAGCGCGGTACTCACTTCAGCAGCGATTTCGCGGCACATTGTACCGAGATCGGTAGCAACAAGGCCGACATGTCTCAATGTATCAGTACCTCGAATCACCAACGAAATTTCATCCAGCATATTGGTAATCCGCTGAGTTTGATTTTTCACCGTGATATTTTTTGCTTCACGTTTCTCAGGGGTCAAACGATCATAGTAGTAGATCAGCGTCTCGGTTGCCATTTGGATGGTCGCCAGTGGAGTGCGGAATTCGTGAACAATACGCTCCATCATGCGGGTTTTGAGTTGGCTGAGTTCCTGTTCTTTTTCGAGGCTGGTTTGCAGGTTTTGCTTTTCAAGTAGCATACTTTCCATTTGTTTGCGTTCGGAGATGTCTTGGATCTGGCAGATGAAACATATGGGTGCTCCAGCTTTATCACGTACCAGTGATACACTTAACGATGCCCAAATCACATGCCCCTGTTTATGGAAATAGCGCTTTTCCATACGATAGGAGTCAATTTTGCCAGCCAGTAAATCCTGCACATTTTGGAGGTCTAGTTCAAGATCGTCCGGATGGGTCACGTCTTTGAACCACTTTTGAAGCAGTTCTTCAGATGAATAGCCCATAATCTGGCAGATAGCAGGGTTCACATCCAGCCAATACCCATCTAAGGTAAACAGTGCCATTCCAATCGGCGCATAATCTAAGGTGCTGCGTAAGCGTTCCTCACTGGTACGGAGCTCATCTTCCAAGTGTTTGCGCTCAGTGATGTCATGGCTCAGAATCATGCCGCCGATAATTTGGTCGTTTTCATCATAAATAGATGAAACATGAGCCTCATAGGCGTAGTCCGGTGTTTGTCGCTCGTAGCTGAAGGTTTCGCCTCTTAAAGCCCGTTGATACATAGGAACAATGAAATCAATCGCTTCCTGTGTCGCTAAAATTTCTTGTGGTAGCTTGCCAACCATTGATGCAGACATCATGCCTGATCGCTTGAGGAACGGCCCTTCAACAAGCGTATAGCGCATATCTGTGTCGAACATCACTACGCTGCTATCCGGCATGTTCTGGGCGAATAAGCGGTGAAGGCTTTCACTCCTGCGCAAGTCGGCTTCAATTTGTTTGCGCTCGGTGACATCTTGAATAATCTCATACAGATAGCGCTTATCGACCTGATCAATTAGTCCGGCTTGGATTTCAACATCGCGAATGTGGCCTGAGGCAATGCGATGCTGCGTTTGGAAAATAGAAATCGTACCAACTATGATCTTTTGTGCAGTGGCTACAATTTCGGATTCGGGCCGGGTATTGATCTCACTCAACTGCATGGACATCATCTGCGCCGCTGAATAGCCGTAAAACTGACAGGCTGCTGGATTGGCTTCCAAGATTTGCAAAGTGTCTGGATCAATGATCAGCTTAATGACGTTTGTGAGGTTAAAAAGCTGGTGGTAAAGGCTGTCAGGGTGGGGGGATTTACTCTCTGGAGAAGTAGAGGGGGTATTGCTCATTACATTTCACTTCAGTTACATTTAGTTACATCTTAACAGTACATATTATAACCCTTAGAATCATGTATGATGTATAAGGTCGCCTTTTGGTAAAATCCACACCAAACGTTGCTTTACACGACTTCTTCGTAAATAACGTCAGTTAGATATTGCCGATGATGAGGTTATGCTCTTCGGTAGGCATTTTTTCAATAATCTCACCATCGATCAGTTCAAAGAGGCGATCAACATTTTCGGCTTTTGCGATAAAGGCTTCAAATTCTTCCACCGTGTAGAGGCGTTCTTGTATTGCCATGTGTCCTCCAACAGTTGTTTTGAGTGATTATAGCATTAAAGTAATCGGACTCGTGAATTACCCTGCGATGGATTGCACGATAAGCATGCTAGGGTTTTCGTACATCTTAACCACTTGCTTGAATCGTAATGCTTGATAAACTCAGCTTAACATTTTCCATGTTCAGGAGGCTTTTGTATGTCTCGTAAATTGATGTTGTGTTGTTTAATGATCGCAGCGTTTGCTGCACTGGCCGTTATGCCGGCTGCCGCGCAAGATACTTTTAAGATCGGTATGGTGCTGGTCGGCCCGAAGAATGACGGTGGCTGGAGCCAAGCCCATTTTGACGCGGGTGAATATGTTGCCAAGAATGTACCCGGTGTGGAATTCTTGGAACCGTTGGAAAACATCAACGCGGGTAACCCCGATATTACAACCGAAGCTGCTGCCAAGTCGTTGATTGATGCTGGCGCGAAGATCGTGTTCATGACCACTGATGATTATTCGGATGATACGGACAAGATCGCTGCCAAGTATCCTGATGTGACCTTTATTCATGCATCAGGCGACCATGTGTACTCGGGTGTTGCTCCGGCAAACGTGGGTAACGTCATGGGACAAATGGAATGGGGCAAGATGATCGCTGGTTGCGCCGCCGGTCTGACCACCCAAACGGGTAGCATCGGTTACGTTGGTCCGTTGGTTAATGCTGAAACCCGCCGTTTGGCTTCGTCTGCTTATTTGGGCGCGAAGTATTGCTACGAAAACTATCGTGGTATGAGCGGTGCAGACCTGAAGTTTGACGTGGTGTGGATCGGTTTCTGGTTCAACATCCCCGGTGTGACCCTTGATCCGACTGAAGTTTCGACCCAATTGATTGACGAAGGCAAGGATGTTCTGATTTCAGGTATCGATACCACCGAGGCGATCACTACCGCTGACAAGAGTACCAAAGAAGGCAAGCCTGTATGGGCAGTTCCGTATGACCTGAAGACTGCTTGCGACATTGCTCCGGACGTGTGCCTCGGTGTGCCGTACTTCAACTGGGGTCCCGCATACAAGGGAATCGTTGAGGCTGTCATGGGCGGCACATGGAAGGCAAGCTGGGATTATAACGGTCCCGATTGGGCAGACATCAACAATCCGGATACCTCGGCTGTCGGTTTTGTTGAAGGTCCTGCTTTGAGCGCTGACAGCAAGAAGTCACTGGATGAATTCATCGGCAAGATGGCCGCTTATGCCACCGACGCAGCCAACAAGGATACGTTCTGGCTGTGGCAAGGGCCGTTGAATTACGCTGACGGTACTGAATTGGCGAAGGACGGCGTGAAGCTGCCAATGATCGCCAAACCAGCCGATGGCGCGAGCGTCTGGTACCTTGACCAAGTTCTCCAAGGTATGGGCAGCAAGGCCAAGGAATAGTCTTTAGCTGATAGTATCTAGTCTTTAGAAAAGACAAACGTGAATACGAAAGGCGGGTAGCAGTACTCGCCTTTTTGTTTGCGAGGTGCTTGACATGCGTGAACTTGTGTTCTAATATCGGATTTATGTTCTATGTGATAGCGGAGGATAGTGATGCCAAGCGTACACTTCACCACACATCTGCAACGGTTTTTCCCGACTCTGGAACAAGGGTTAGAGGCTGATGGACAGACTGTAGCGGATGTAGTTCGCTCGCTGGAATATCTGCATCCCGGTTTCGCAGCGTATGTGGTTGATGAGCGTGGTGCGTTGCGTAAGCACGTCAATATTTTTGTGGATGAGGAATTAGTGACCGACCGTGAACGGTTGAGTGATGTGGTCGGGCAAAAAACACGGGTGTTTATTTTTCAAGCTTTGTCGGGTGGTTAGGGTTTGAAAATAGTTTGGTTGGCATATAGGAGGGGAGCAATGGGAGCGAATCGGTTATTTATTGGCACCAACAAAGGGCTGTTGACCTACGAGAAGAATGGTCATGGTTGGCAGCAAACACAGGATGCACATCAGGCCGTTCCGGTTTCGTATGCGGCGGTTGATCCGCGTGATGGGACATTATGGGCTTGTTTAGATCACGGGCATTGGGGATGCAAACTACACCGATCCAAGGATTCTGGAAAGACGTGGCAGGAAGTGGCCGCACCTGCTTATCCTGAAGGTGCAGAACGCGAGCCGGGAGTACCTGCCAAAGTGAGTTATATCTGGTACATCGCCGCGGGAAGTAAGGCACAAGCTGGACGTTTGTATGTGGGTGTTGAGCCGGGTGGATTGTTCATGAGCGATGATGGCGGTGACAGCTTTCATCTGGTCGAGTCGTTATGGAATCATCCGTCGCGCGAAAAGAATTGGTTCGGCGGTGGACGTGATTTTGCTGGATGCTGCTCGATTGAAGTTGATCCACGCGATGACCAGCACATTGTGATTGGTATCAGCGTGGGTGGGGTATATGAAAGTTGGGATGGTGGGAAGTCGTGGGCAGGCAAGAACAAGGGGTTGAAAGCCTATTACTTACCCAATCCGGCGGCAGAGTTCGGGCATGATCCACACTTTTTGTTGATGTCGCCATCGAACCCTGATGTGTGGTGGCAGCAAAATCACTGTGGTATTTTCCGGACGACTAACGGTGGTCAGGAATGGCAGGATATATCACAAAAAGATGCACCGGCATTTTTCGGATTTGCGGTAGCGCTGGATGCTAAAGACGAAAATACGGCGTGGGTCGTGCCGGCTGTAAGCGATGAGTATCGGGTGGCGGTGAATGGGGCGTTATGTGTATCCCGCACCGAGGATGGCGGTAAGACGTGGACGGCGTTGCGAAACGGTCTGCCGCAATCTGACGCTTATGATCTGGTATACCGGCATGCGCTGGACATCAGTGGTGATCGTTTGGCGTTTGGCACGACGACAGGTAACCTGTTTATCTCAGATGACAGGGGCGATCATTGGGAGTGTGTTAGCCATCATTTGCCGCCGGTGTATTCGGTGCGATTTGGGTGAGGTGCTAGCCTAACTGCCAGAATACTTTCATGCCGATCACCAGCATGACGAACGAAATCACGGTCAATAACCAACCGGCGCGAAAGAAGTCCGAGAAGCGGTAATTGGCAGGACCGATGATCAAGGCATTGACCGGATGGGCGATGGGTGTGAGGAAAGATGCCGAGCAGGCGATGGCGGATGCGACCGCGATTGCCTGCGGACTGGTATGCAGTGTTATGGCCGCACTGATGAGTACCGGAGCCGTGATGAGGGTGGTTACCTGTCCGGCGACGACCTGCGAGATTAACGCTGTGAAGAGATAAGCACCAGCCGCTAACCCCAACGGGCCGAATGGCGCGATTATTTTTACGACTACTTCACCTACTACTCCAGCTAAACCAGTGTTGACCATCGCTAGACTTACCGGATACATGCCTGCGATCAAGACGATGGCTTGCCACTCCATTGTGCGGTAGGTTTCATCCATCGAGATTAAGCCCATGAGGATCAGAATAACTGCGGCAATCAACGTGGCGAGGTAGACGGGAAAGCCCAAGATGGCTGCGGTGATCGCTACGAATGTGACGGCGATTGCCAGCGCGGCACGTTTATAGCGCACGGGTTGATCGCCCAAGTCGGTTTCGAGTGTCAGAAAATCCGGATTGCGTTGCAGTTGTTTGAGGCGATCCGGTGACCCCACTAGCAAGAGCGAATCGCCGGGATGCAGTTTGAAGTCAGCAACATCGGTGCGATAACTGCGCTGGTCGCGCAGTAGGGCAACTGCTGTATAGCCATACTTCCGCCTGAAATCCAATTCTTTGAGCGAGTATCCGACTGCACGAGAATGAGGCGCGAGAATCATTTCCACAAATGAGACGCCGCGCGAACTGACGTGTTTATTGGTGCTGGATTCGCGCCCAACTTTAAAGCCCATATCGGCGAGCTGCACGACGCGATCTTCACGCCCGATGGTGAGGAGAATGTCGCCTTCTTGAATCATCTGTTGCGGTGATGGGGCGAAAATCGCCTGACGACCATGCCAGATGGCGACCACTGTAAGTCCTAATCGTTTACCAATATTGCTGTCCGCGAGTGTTTTTTCGACTGCCGGAGAATTAGAGGGTACTCCGATTTCCCACAAGCGTTCGCCCAGTTGGTAGGTGTCCTCAAGGTCGCTTCCTGTGCGACGGATCATGCTTTGTTCGGCAGATGGGTCACGATCCGGCAGCAAACGGCGACCAAAGGCCGTAATGAAGGCGATACTTGCAAGGGCGATGAGACCGCCCGTAGGAGTAAAGTCCAGAATGTGCAGGGGTGCCTGGGGAGGATTGGCGGTGCGTAAGAGATCACTGGCGATGATGTTGGCAGTGGTGAAATAGGTCGCCGCGCCGCCCAAGCAACTTCCGTAAGCGACAGGCATGAGCAGTTTGCTCGGTTTGGTGTTGGTGCGGCGGGATAGTTCCATCGCGACGGGAAGCACCAACGCGGCTGCGGCCAGATTGTTCATAAACAGCGAGAAGAAAGCTGATGTGAGGGTAATAAGTCCGACCAAACGCCATTGGGATTGACCGCTGGCATTCATGATACGGCGTGCCAACCAACGGGTCACGCCGGTGTTATCCAAGCAGCGGGTGATGATAAACAGGCTGAAAAGGGTTACGGTGACCGGTTGCGATAAGCCGGTTAATGCCTTGATGGCATCGTCCGGTGTGTTGGGCGCACCCAGAATACCTAATCCGGCGATTTGGGCGAGTGCAAGCGCTAAAGCTGTCATGATCGCGGCGACATCTAAACGAATACGATTGGTGGCAATCAACACTAAGGGAACGCCGATGACGCCGATAACGAATAACTGGGGGAATGACACGCGTGAACTCCTGCCGGGGTGGTCAGTCTGTGACCCGCATTTAATGCAATGATGATAATAACATTAGGTTAAGGCATGATCAGGTATAATTCCAATACATATCACTTATATTGGACATAACTTAAGGTTATGTATGGCGCTTAATCTCCATTTGCTACGAATCTTTACATCGGTGGCGACGACACGCAGTTTTAGCCAAGCGGCCAAACAACTCTACATCAGTCAACCTGCGGTATCACGCGCGGTGCAAGAGTTAGAACGACAAGTGGATGTGATGTTGATTGACCGCTCGATCTCGACATTCACATTGACAGAAGCGGGGAGGGTTCTTTATCAGCATGGGCTACAAATCTTTGCTGCCGAGCGTGCTGCTGAAACAGCGTTGGCAGAATTGCAGGGATTGGTACGAGGTGAATTGACAGTTGGTGCGAGCCAGACTATCGGCACCTATCTGTTGCCTGCACGGTTGCGACAGTTCCACCGCCTGTATCCCGGTGTGCGATTGATGCTGGACATCTTGAATACGCATCAGATTATCGAACGGCTGATTAACGCGCCGCTTGATCTGGCATATGTCGAGGGGCCGGTTGTCGATATGCCGAATCTGATTGTAACGCCGTGGCGGGTCGATACGTTGGTGGTGATCGCTGCGCCAGATCATCCACTGGTGGATAAGCAACCACTGGGACTCAATGATATTCTGGCTGAGCCATTTATTATGCGCGAAGTGGGTTCTGGAACACGGGAAAATATCGAGCTTGCCTTAGGGTCGCGCCGATTGCATTTGAATATCGCGATGGAATTGGGCGGGACATCGGCCATTAAAGAAGCGGTTGCGGCGGGGTTGGGGATCTCGATTGTCTCAGAAGCGACGATCAAGCTGGAACGCAAGGTTGGCGCATTGGTGGTTCTGGAGGTGTCGGATTTTATCCTGACGCGTACCATGAGCCAGATTATGGTATCGCAACGACCGTTGAGTCGGGCGGCTGCGATTTTCCAATCGATGCTTCAGGAAACGGGTGAATAAGCCAATGCAGTTGTGCTACAATGCGGCGCGTTCGGTAACCTTGAATGGAATGGAATACCTCTCGTGAATGCTACAGTGCGCCGTTGGTTGCGTTTAATGATTATCGTCGGGGTGGTGCTGGCGGCTGACCAGATCACCAAGCGTCTGGTCGTTGATAACCTGATGTTGGGCGAAACCCGCCGCATCATCCCGTTTCTGAGTCCGCTGTTCCAAATTGTCCGCAGTCATAATACGGGGGCATCGTTCGGCATACTCCCTAACGCGGGTGATTTGTTTGCGGTGGTCGCAGTGGTGGTGGTGATTATCATGCTGTATATGTATCCGCGTATACCGGACGAAAAACGGTTGTCGTGGTTAGCGACTGGTTTGATTATCAGTGGCGCACTCGGAAATGTTCTGGATCGGCTGTCCTACGGTTATGTGGTGGATTTCATCAATTATCAGATACCGGGTGTGATTTCGAACGTATCCAATTTGGCGGATCATGCGATTGTGCTGGGCGTGATCCTGTTTTTCATCAGTAGTTGGCGTGATGAACGCGATACTGCGAAGGCTTCACATCCCAACCAAGTGAATAGTGATGATCCGGCACAACCGCCCATGAGCTAATTCAGTAATTTGGTTTTTTCAATCCAATATATAAAGACAAAGGCGAGTCTCAGATGACTCGCCTTTGTGTTGTGTTGATCTGATTGCGAAAGTCGTATTACGGTGACGATTGTGGCGTAACCACAGGCAGGAAGGGCAGCGGTGCGGTCGTCGCAAAGCCCGGTGCAGTTTGAGCACCACCATCAATGACTCCGCCGAAGGGTGTCGCGGTGACAAAGATCGGAATGTTGCTGGTGGGTATGACCGTCGGAACAATCTGCTGGTTCACAATGTTGACGTTGACGGTGCGATAGAGATAACCGCCACTGTTAGAGAACATGGATAGACGCAGGATGTAGGCACCATTCGGCATTTGCTGGGTATTCCATGTGCCCAAGGCGCCGCTGTTCTGTGCCGAGGTTATCGGGCTGCCAATGATGGTGAACACGGTCGGTTGGACAGCCGAGGCATATTCCAACTGGAAGCGGTTGAAAGTCTGTGTAGCCGATGCTGTACCAAAGACTTGTATTGGGCCGGTTGTGATGACCTGACCTTCAGTGGGTGACAGAATACGGGCAATCGGTACTTCCGTGTTGACGCTACATACATCGGTCGGGACGGTGGTGACCGTGCCGGTATTGATGCCCAAGCGCTGTGCATCCGCTGCGCCTTGTGGACTGTTGAGCCATGCAACAGCTGTTGGATCGCTGATATTGAGGACGGTGGCCGTCACTTTGTTATCGGGGCAGAACTCGTTGGCGCGCAGACCTGTCCATGTATCAACGGCGACTTGTTGGACGAATGCTTGATCAGCCGATGGCGGTTCCTGACCCTGTACGAACAATTCGGTGCGGAGTGATGAACAGGTTTGCGGCGGAAGTGTGCCGGTATCCGAGCAAATCTGCGCTTGAATCAGGCCGGGCGGATTGGCGAAGGCTGTCGGGCGTCCCTGTACTTGTAGTGCGGCTGTTAATACGCGATTCCACAATGGTGCTGCACTGCCGTATCCACCATCACGAACGGCTGTCGGATTGTTATCAGGGCGACCAAGCCAGACCCCGACGACGGTGTTGGTCGTACCACCCATCGTCCACAGGTCACGCGAGTCGTTGGTGGTGCCGGTTTTTGCTGCTACATAGCCGCTGGTCGGAATGCCGCTGATGGTCAACGGGCCATTCACACCGAAGGCGGTGGCACGAGCCGTATCATCGCTGAGGATGTTTTCCATCAAGTAGGCGATTTGCGGCTGGATAACCTGTGCGGGTTGGGCGCGGGCTGGAAGCTCAACCGGATTATTGGCTGCATCAGTGATGCTATCGACCACGTACAGCGGCAAGCGTACGCCACTGTTGACGAGCGTGCCATAGGCCGACATCATGCCG
Organism: Aggregatilineales bacterium; assembly: GCA_044227005.1. Taxonomy (GTDB): domain Bacteria; phylum Chloroflexota; class Anaerolineae; order Aggregatilineales; family Phototrophicaceae; genus CFX2. Next base: position 381,810 of record JBGAFZ010000005.1, on the reverse strand, counting down.
TATAAGGTGACTTCAGTAGCACCAATGGCGCTGGGTAGACCGAATTGTGCGCCATCGGGGAAGCTCAGACCCAAACGGGTTGCCATGTCTTTGAATCCGGCGTCACCGACGAATTGATAGGTCTTGACGGCTGGAACGTTATAGCTATTTTGCAACGCATACCGCAGGGCAATTGGGCCGTGGTAACGGTTATCGAAGTTGGTCGGGGTATACGACGGATTCTGGAAGGTGGTTGGCACGTCCCAGAGAATGGTGCCGGGTGTATACCAGCGGTCAGGGCGTCCGTCGCCGTTGTCATCGACACCTTCAAGGGCTTTGGCGTATTCCACGGGCTTGATAGACGAACCCGGTTGCTGCCATGTTAACGCGCCGTTGACCTGTCCATCAATGGTGGTGTCGTTGAAGTTGGGACTGCCGACCATGGCTTTAATTGCACCGGTGCGCGGATCGGTGACCATGACGGAACCGGTGTTCACGCCTGTATTAATGAGGGTGGTCATGGTTTGCTTGAGGGCGGCTTCGGCGGCATCTTGAATAGCCGAGTTCAAGGTGGTCTTGATGACGAAACCACGACGGTACATTTCACCGGAACCATAAACTGATTCGACGTACTGCGTCACGAATTGGACGAAGTGCGGGTACTTGAATTTTACATCACGCGGCGAGAAGGTGGTGGCGTTAATTTGCGCCTTTTGGACGGTGGCTTGCTTCACCACGTTGGTATCGACGCAGAAGGGTTGTGCACCTTGTTGTAGGGTCAGGCAGCCGACTGTTTGCATGCGCTGGATGACATAATCCATACGGGCGAATGTGGCTGCACGGCGCTGGCGATAATCCTGATCGGTATCCGTGCCCAAGCGAACCGGATTGTAGGTTACTGGCGAGGCGATCATGCCTGCGAGCATGGCGGCCTGTGGCAAGTTCAGGTCGTTGGCGCTGATGTTGTAGTAGAACTGCGCGGCAGCTTCTACACCGTAGGATTGGTTGCCGAAGAAAATTTCGTTCAAATACAGTTCAAGAATTTTTTCCTTGCTGTACTGTTTGGAGATTTCAGCAGCGATCACTAATTCCTGCAATTTGAGCGCAGCCGTGTTGGTCGGTGTCTTGAGGATCAACTGCTCGGCGATTTGCTGAGTGATGGTGCTCGCACCGGATTCCACTTGCCCCGCGCTGATGTTCTGAATGATGGCGCGTCCAATGGCAACCCAATCCCAACCGGGGTCTTCAAAGAAACGTTCATTTTCCAGCGAAACAACCGCGTGAATCATGAATGGGGATATTTTGTTGAGGGCTACGGTTGTCCGTGCGCCACCGTTTTGGCTGTTTAGTTCGGCGATCAGATTGCCGTTAATATCGACCACACGAGCGGTTTGGAATTGTGGACGGTAGTTGGCGAGAGCCGCGATTTGTGTCTGATACTGTCCCGCAAGACCGTTGTACTGGATCAGTATGAAACCGATGCCACAGGCTAGCAGCAAGATCAGTGCGCCGACACCGAGTGCCGCAACCGTCAAGATAGTGCGGATGGTGCGCTGTTGTTGGCGTTTGGCGGCGTCTTCAAAGGTAGGACCGGGTTGATCCAGTTGATAGTCGGGGGCAGTTTCAGCCTGACCGGGTATGGGGGCAGGTGTTGCTGGCCCGTAACCATAAGGGTCGTAGGCGGGATTAACCTGTGTTTGCGCTGTCGCTGGATTGTAGGGAGCCATATTGGCGATGGTCGGCGCACTTGTGGATTGTACCGGCGATAAATAAGTACCGACGGTGCTGACTACAGTACGTTCAGGGTCTTGAATCGGTATATTCTGGCGCGGCAATCCAAGTTCTTCGGTGATGCCGAAGCCACCGGTTTGGTTGGTATCCGTAGGCTGTGTAAAGCCGCCAACCTGTGGCGCTGCCGATCCTGTCGGGAAATAGGGCAGCGATCCTTGTATGACTTGGCTGGGGTCAATTTCAGAGGTGAGTGTCGGCGTTGGTGTGCGGCTGGCACTGGACGGCGCAGCGTCGTAGGGCGGTGTGGCAACCAACCATTCATTATTCTGGAAGCGATACCATGTGTCGGTCTCGACACCCATCATCCACCATGTATTGCTCTCGTCCAGAATCATCAGGCGCTTGAGTTGTTCCTGAAGTTGATCGCGGGTGATCTGGCCTGCTTGATATTGACCGCGTAAGGTGCGTACCTGTGTTTCGGTATCACGGAATTTTTGCGCTAATTCTTGTTGGCGCGAGCTTAGTGCCGGTGTAACTGGCGCAACCGGTTCCGCTGTTGTTAAGCCTAAAGCTGCGAGTTGTTGCTGGGCATAAGCTGCGGGATCAGTGCTGTCGGTGGCAGCAGGTGTGACTACTGCGGGCGCGGGGGTTACATTGGCAGAGCCGCCCTGCAACGCTTCCAGTTGACGGCGTGCGTAGGCTGCCGCATCATCAGCAGCGGGTGTGGCTGGTGCTTCACTGATTGCTGGTTGTGCGCCGGTTGATTCGGCTGGTTGTGTCCCCGTTTGACTGGGGGCTTTTGGAACAATCGTCGATTGCGGCGATTTCTCGACGAGGCTAGAGAGCGCAATGAGTTCGCTCATGCTGAATGCGTCTTCATCGTCGTCATCATCGGCTGCGCCTGTGTCTTTGATGACGTTGCTGAGTTCAAGGTCAAGCAGACTTTGCGAGTCGGTTTTTTCCGCAGTGGGTTCGGCAATCTCTGTCGCTTGTGTCACTGTAGAAGGCTGTGAATCACCGAGTTGGAGGCTTTCTAGAAAATCTTCCGGACGCGATTCGATCACCTGTTTGCGTTCAGGCGTGATCTCGGTTTCGCTTTCCTCGGTGAACACCGTATCTTCGGGGCGTGGTAAATGCCAATCACCCTGATTCTGGGGTTTGGACGGCATATTTTGAGGTAGCGCAGGAACACGCCAGCCGCTCGTTTGCGTCCGTGATGGTGATTCTTTTAGCGGTTCAGCCGTCGCAGCTTTTGGCGTATACCAGCCGGTTTTACTCTTACCGTCAGCGTGTAGATCGTCTTTTTTCGACGGGTTATCGGACATGCGCCCCACCCCTAGAATGCTTACAAGGTTAGTATATGGTTAGTCTCAACCCGCATATTATACACGGATTTGGCTTTTTACTGCGAATGTAAGCAACCCCATATCGGTGTCTCTCGAAATGGGGTTGTTGTCTTCAAAAAAGAGGGAGAACGGATGATGAAAAATACTGCCGATGTTCAGTTAGGGATCAGGTGAAAGTGTATCGCGTCCTTCGCCATCGCCGTTTTCTTTGTCTTTGTTTAAGGCAATAGCAGGTACTTTGAGTGTATCCAGTTCGCTGATGGGTTTAACCGGCTCGGTAGGATCATCGGCAACAGGTTCAGGAATATGGAAAGCACTCGAACCGTTTTTGGTTTCCTCTAGCCATTCTTCTTTGGTGGCTTTGGGCAAACGCAGCGTATCATGCGGGTCTTGTTCTTCCACACTTTGGACTTCAACCGTTTCGCGCGTTTTCTTGAGTGGATTTTTTTTGAGAATGATGGTCGAATCGCGATCATCTTCATTTTCAAAGGGTTTATTTAATGTTGAGGTGTCTTCTTCTGAAACCGTAGTAGGATCACCTTCAACTGCAATCACGATCACACTGATGTTATCTTCACCGCCGCGTTGGTTGGCGAGATCAATCATTTTTTGGCTAACAACATCCGGATTTGGATCGGAAAAGGCCATTTTCCCAAGTTCGAAGGCTTTAACGTGACGGGTGAGGCCGTCAGAACATAAGATGAGGCGATCTCCTACATGGAGGCGTTTGTAATAGATGTCCACGTCTACATCTTCATTTTGCCCGAGTGCGCGATACAACACGTTACCCATGGAGTGGGTTTCGGCTTGTTCAGGTGTGATGTGCCCTGCCATGACTAGCGCTTGTACATAGCTGTGATCAATGGTGATTTGGGTGATAGACGGTTCATCGTCTTGTTCGACCAAATAGGCGCGACTGTCGCCAACATGGGCAAACGTGGCATAGGTTCCACGAATGAACGCCAACGTTAAGGTTGTACCCATCCCGCGCATTTCGGGCGAGGCGATGGCCTTGCGTACAATATTGAGATTGGCTTCGTGAATGGTATCTTGTAAACGCTCGGTAACGGGGACTTCGTCGGAGTCATTGGGGTTAAATCCAGCCTTGATGGTTTCCACCGCTATGCGGCTGGCTTCTTCACCGGCTGCTGCCCCGCCCATACCATCCGCGATGATGGCGAGGACAAAGCCGTCGCCAGCCCACAGGTGGATGCTGTCTTCATTGTTTTGGCGCACCTGGCCTGTGCTAGTACGTGCGCTGCTGCGGAGGCTGATGCCGTGCTCCGGTTTCTGCATACCCGGACTCCTTGAGAGTAATTTTGACCTATTATAGTGCAATTCTGAATAAGTGGGAACACAGGACGAAAGGCCTGTTTGACAGTAACACGTTCTATGCTGTCTCAAAAAGTTACAATCTTGTCATGAGATACTACTATACTGCATAAGCATTCCCTAAATATCTCTCATTTTGGGTTACAAACAAGGTTATAATAATCAAATACGTTTGTAACTTTTTTGCAATCATCATTCGCTGCGGTTGGTTTGATTAGGCTAACTGCTCACTTCGAAAAGTCAATTCCTCTATGTCATCTGCCATTTTTCGTCTTGGTCGACGGTATATTAGCCGTCGCTTACTTCAAAGTATCTTGTTCGTGGTTGGTGTGGCGCTGGGCGTGGCGATGGTGATCGCCATTGATGTCGCCAATACTTCTTCCAGCCGTGCCTTTGATTTAAGTGCGCAAAGTATTTCCGGCAAAGCCACTCATCAGATTTTGGGCGGCCCGAACGGTGTTCCGACGGATCTCTATCGCCGCCTGCGGACGGATTTGGATTTGCAGACGGTCGCGCCGATTATCGAGCAGTACGTACGTGGTGTAAATGTTGGCGATTTACCGCTGCGGTTGTTGGGCGTTGATCCGTTTGCTGAACCGCCGTTCCGTGACTATTTGACGGCAGCATCGGTGCAAAGTGCAGGGGAAACCGCTTCCAATGGAGGAGCCAACGGGACGATCACCGATGCAATTAATGCTTTTATAGCCGAACCTCGCACGGCACTTATGAGCGCCACGCTCGCCAAGCGGTTTGGTCTGACGATTGGTGACCGCCTTACGGTGCGCTCGAATGATCAACAAGTGGATGTTCGGATCGTGGGATTGCTCCAAGCGCCGGATCAAGCGAGTGCACAAGCATTGGATAACTTGCTGTTGACTGATATTGCCAGTGCGCAAGAAATCACGGCTATGTCAGGCAACATCAGCCGAATTGATTTGATACTTCCCGCCGGATACGATCTTGAAAAGATCAAGGCGATTCTGCCGCAAGGTACGGCATTGACCACACCGAATGCCGAGAACAGCGCCATCAACCAGATGACGGCTGCCTTTAATCTTAATTTGCAGGCGTTGAGTTTGTTGGCGTTGGTCGTCGGTGTCTTTTTAATCTACAACACGGTCACATTTAGTGTTATCCAACGTCGTCCAATTATCGGTATTCTGCGTTCACTAGGGGCAACGCGCGGGCAAATCTTCACCTTAATTCTCGGTGAAGCCTTGCTATTGGGAATCATCGGTACGGTGATTGGGTTGGCGCTCGGCATTATTATGGGACGCGCATCGGTCGGGTTGGTCGCCAAAACCATCAGTGATTTGTATTTCACGGTGAATGTGCAGGCGATTACAGTTGCACCGCTGACGTTGCTTAAAGGCGCCGCGATTGGTGTGGTTGCCAGTATTGCTGCCGCGTTGTTTCCTTCGTACGAAGCGACCCGTACGCCACCCGCCGGAACGATGCGCCGTTCGGATGTGGAAGCTGGTGCATTGCGTTTGGTGCCTTTGACGACCACCGGAGCGCTCGTTTCGAACCTGATGGGTTTGATCTTACTGCGCGTGCCGACGAGTAATCTTTACATTAGTTTCGGGGCGTTGTTTTGTATCGTCATCGGTAGTGCGTTGTTTACGCCGCTTGTGCTGATTGTCATGATGCGCTTGGCTTCTCCTGTGACCACAGGTTTGTTTGGGGTATTGGGAAGAATGGCTCCGCGGGCGGTAACCCGTTCATTGAGTCGCACGTCGATTGCAGTAGCAGCCTTGACCATCGCTGTGAGCGTCATCGTCGGGGTGAGTGTGATGATCGGCAGCTTCCGTACGACTGTATCGGATTGGCTGGATACCACATTAGGTGCTGATATTTTTATCTCACCCCCTTTATTGACGGTGATTAGCGCGACTCCGAATACTGATCCCAAAGTGGCTGATTTAGTGGCGGCGGTTGACGGAGTTGATCATGTCGCGACGGTACGTGAGGTGAGTGCGATCGCTCCCGATTATCCTGATCTCCCACCTGTTAACTTGCTGGCGATAAGTGAGGATACATCCGGTGGTAAGCGTAATTTCATCTGGAACAGTGCGCCTGACGGGGATTATCGCAAAGCACTCACCGATGGAAAGATTGCTGTAAGTGAGCCTTTTGCATTCCATCGGGGGATTACAGCCGAGAAGAATACGCTCAAGTTGCTGACCGACAAGGGTGAGCAAACCTTCACCATTGTTGGTGTTTATTATGATTACTCGACCGATCAGGGCGCTGTCCTGATGGCTGAACCGATCTATCGTTCCTTCTTCAATGATCCTTATATCACCAATGTGGCGGCGTTTTTGAAACCGGATGTGGATCGCGGTCAGGTGATTAATCAACTGCAAACGGTTGCCCTCAAAGGTTATGATCTGCGCGTTCAAAGTTACAGGGACTTGCGGGCGGGCGTGTTCGCGATTTTCGAGCAAGCGTTTTCGATTACGATTGCGCTGCAACTTTTGGCGACAGTGGTTGCCTTCATCGGTGTGTTGAGTGCGTTGATGTCCCTACAACTGGAGCAGACGCGTCAATATGGCGTAATGCGTGCTACAGGGATGACGCCATCTCAACTGTGGCGCTATACCCTTATTCAAACGGGATTGATGGGCTTTACTGCCGGAACGCTGGCGCTACCGATTGGATTGGCGCTGGCGCTGGTACTGATTTATGTGATTAACGTGCGGTCGTTTGGTTGGACGATGCAGCTCCATTTACCACCGGGCGAGTTCATACAGGCTTTTGCTGTGGCGATTATCGCATCGTTGGCGGCCGGCATTTATCCAGCCTATCGGTTGGGCAAATTGGTGACCAGTCGCGCCCTGCGGAGTGAGTAGTCGGTGAAGCACTTAAGGCTCAATAAGCGCTATAATTGCAGGACATTGAATGGGAGTAGCGACTATGTTTGCAACGCGTTTGCCTTCTAGTTACGATCATTTGTTGGATAAATTTGTGCGTCTCTTGTCACCTGAGGAAATGCTCGCGTTTCACCTGTCAGATGAAGAACAGCAACATATCGATGATCTGCTCGAACGTAATAACGCAGGTGAATTGACTCGCGAAGAAAAGAACGAGTTACAGCAATATGCTGAAATTGAGCGAACTGTTTCGTTGTTGAAAGCTAAGGCTGACATTATTTTGAACCAGAAATGACTCGCATATCAGAATCTGTACGGGTTCAGGTGTTGCAACGTTCTAATTTCCGTTGCGAATATTGTCATCGACCCCTTCGGTACGGTATTTCCCGATTTCATGTCGATCACATCATTCCAGTTGAACGCCATCTTGGTTCCGAATCCATTGAGAATTTCGCAAGTTCATGTATTACGTGCAACACCAATAAAAGTAGTGATGTTGCCTCATATGACGCTGATAATTTTGAACTTGCTCCCTTGTATAACCCGCGAACACAACATTGGAATGATCATTTTCAGCTAACAGATGGATATGTGATTGGTCTGACTACGATAGGACGTGTCACAGTACGTCTACTGAAAATGAATGAGTCATCACATGATGTTGAATTCCGTTTATACCTCAGTCGATTTGGCTTATTGTAGTGATCTGCTTAGGCAGTGAATGAGGCTTATGAATACGTCATACCGTGAAAATGTGGTTGTGATTACTGGCGCGAGCAGTGGGATCGGTGAAGCATTGGCCTATGAACTGGCTGGACAAGGCGCGTGGTTGGCGTTGGGGGCGCGTCGGCTTGACCAACTTGAAGCGGTTGCTGCCAAGTGCCGTGCTTTGGGGGGCAAAGCGCTGGCGATTGCCTGCGATGTGAGCCAGCAATCCGAGTGTGAAAAACTCGTGCAACAAACGGTTGCCGCTTATGGGCGCGTGGATACACTCGTGAATAATGCTGGCATTACGATGTGGGCGCGTTTTGCTGACCTCAAAGATCCGGTACTGATTGATCAGATTATGAAGGTTAATTTTCTGGGCGCGATGTATTGTACCTATTATGCGCTGCCGTATTTGAAGCCATCGCATGGACGAATCGCTAATATCTCAAGCATGGCGGACAAAATTATCACGCCCGGCAGTACTGGTTATGTTGCCAGTAAACATGCTATGGAAGCCTTCTTTGAGTCGTTGCGCAGCGAGGTTGAGGACGATGCTGTTAGCGTGACGATGTTGTATTTAGGGTTCATCGACACCGGATTTGCCGGACGGATGCTGGATGCTGACGGGAAACCTTCCAGTGGGATCAGCCAACAACTTGCAGAAACCAAGCAGATGACACCGGCTGAGTCAGCACGTTTGATTGCAAGGTCAACCATCGAGCGGCGGCGGACGGTCTATACATCAGTTAGCGGGTTACCCGGCTGGCTCTTCCCGTGGATGAAGTTGCTTGCACCACGCTTTTTGGAACGGGTTGGTAAGCGATTTATGGACGCAGGCGGGATATAATCACACGCGACCTTATATTCGTAAATTTAGGCTTGTGTTATTCTTATCGGTAGACAATAGCCCTAAATTTGTTTTCGGTGATAATATTCTTAAAACAGTAGTGAATGTTGCCATATGTTTGACTTGCTCAGATCGGAAGACTTGATGTTCAACTTCGCCAACGACCCGCAGGCTGTGGGGCGTATGTATTTAACTGACGAGGCGCTTCGCATCCGGCAGGAGACCCACGAGCTTTATAGCGAACCCAAGCTGGATTTTACAGATTGGGCGCTGGACTCGGTCAGTTGGCGCGGTGACGAAACCGTACTGGATATTGGCAGTGGGCCGGGGCGCTATTATCACGCTTTGCAAACCCGCTATCCGAATATTCGGTATTACGCCTGTGATCTGTATGCGGGTATGGTACAGACGCATCCTTACAAAAATACATTGGCCCTGGCGGATGCTCAACGTTTGCCTTATTCAGATGCGAGCTTTGATGTGGTGATGGCCAACCACATGCTCTTTCATGTGCCCGATGTCGAGCGTGCGCTGCGTGAATTGCGGCGTGTCGTCAAGCCGGGTGGCTATGTGATGGCAACCACCAATAGTATTCATACCATGCCCGAATTTCAGGCATTGATGCGCCGCGCCATAACTTTGTTGTCACCACCCGGTACAGCAAATGTGCGTGTGCCGGGGCAGCACACCGATCCTTTTACCCTCGAAAGTGGAACACGCCTATTGAGCCGCCACTTTTTCGCGGTTGTTCGCTATGATCTGCCGCGCTCATTGATTTTCCCGTCGGCTGATCCGGCGCTGGCATATCTTAATAGCACCCGCAGCGTACGCGAAGCAGAATTGCCGCAAGGGGTCAATTGGGACGAGATGATGATGATTGTCCGCGAGCAAATCGGTCGCCTGATTGACCATTTTGGTGAGCTGACCGTGAATACGCTTTCGGGCTTGTTGGTCGCTACTGATCGTGGTGATTTTATTGATGAATACACCGATAAACTTGCTAAGATCAAAGAGCAAACCAAACCCTTGAAACCTCCTCGTAAGGGACGCCGCCGCTAGGCGTCAGCACAGGTTTAACCTCTTGTTGCCAGATGTAGTTGTAACCCTTGCAACTACATCTGCTTATCTCTGCTCCTTATGAAAGCATAAATTCACGTTAAATCTAGTTGTAACTATACTGAGATTAAAACCTTAATTTCGCTGAGTATCGTTCGCACCTTACAATAAATTTGTGCTACCTACATTGTGCAGGGTAGCAACCCACCCTGATTATTGAGGAGATGCGAAAATGGATGTTACCCTAAAATTTCAACCTGCTTTTTCACTGGCATTTGTTAAAGCTGAACCTAATGAAGAAATCCGTGTCGAACCGGGTGCGATGGTAAGCCATACCGCCGGTATGACAATGAATACCAAGGCCGAAGGTGGTTTGTTCGGTGGTCTCAAGCGCATGGTGGCGGGTGAGAGTTTCTTCCAGAACACATGGAAAGCTCCTGCTCAAGGTGGCGAAATTACGCTGGCTCCGGCAGTTGCAGGTGATATGTTTGTGTTGCCCGTCAGTGGTGAATTCTTGTTGGCGAGCGGCGCGTATGTCGCCAGCGAAATGAGCCTGACTGTGGATGCAAGTTGGGGTGGCGCAAAAGGTTTCTTTGGTGGTGGCGGTCTCGTATTGCTGAAGGTCAGTGGTAAGGGTAAGTTGGTTGCTTGTTCCTACGGCGCAATCTTTGACAAGACCTTGGCGGCTGGCGAAAGTTATATTGTCGATACGGATCATATCGTCGGTATGGATCCCAGCGTTAAGTTTGCCGTAGAGAAATCCGGTAGTTGGAAGTCGACGATTCTGGGTGGCGAAGGTTTGGTTTGCAATTTGACCGGGCCGGGGCGTATCTTGATGCAATCCCGTTCAGTGAGTGCTTACATCGGTTGGCTGAGTCCTAAGCTGCCGAGCAAAAGCTCCAACTAACTAAAACGTAGACTATGGCGGGATATATCAGCGTATATCCCGCTCAACTTTACATCGTACTTGTTATTCTAAACCCGCGTTCTGTGCTGCAATCCGTCCCAATACTGACCAATCGAGTTCTTCATAACCCTTTGCCATTGCGGCTACCAGATGGTCGCGCACCAAACTGGCAATTGGCAACGGGGTATCGGTTTCATCACCTGCTGCCAGAGCCAATCGCACATCTTTTAGGCCTAATGGTAACTTGAAACCCGCCGGTTCGAATTGTTGACGAGCGATCAATCCACCATAGTTTTTATAAACAGGTGCCGAGAATATGGTGCTGGTCAGCAAGTCGAGATAAGCCTGTGGTTCAATGCCATACTTGCGCACCAAGGCAAATGCCTCGCTCATGCTTTCAATTGCGGATGCGATCAAGAAGTTTCCGCTTATTTTGATGATGTTGGCGCTCACCGGTTTATCGCCCACGACAAATGTTTTTTGACCGAGCGCGTCAAAAACAGGCTGGCAGCGGGTAATCGCAGCTTCACTTCCACCAGCGACGATGAACAATTTGGCGGCGGCTGCTGCATCCGGACGACCAAATACGGGTGCGGATACATAAGCACGGTTAGCTTGCGCATGGGCTTCCGTCAAGCGTTCTGCAAGCGCGGTACTGATGGTACTCATACACACATGGACGCTATCCGGTTTGAGCGCACCCAAAAATGCGCCGTCACCAAAAACGACTGCTTCGACAGCATCATCATCGGAAAGCAGTGAAATGACTACTTCATTAGCGCACGCTTCGGCAGGGGAAGCCACAACACGGGCACCATCGGCTACGAGAGCTTCCGCTCGACTGCGGGTGCGGTTATAAACGGTGACGTTGTGTCCCGCCACGCACAGATTCTTCGCCATGACCTGACCCATTGCACCTAAACCGATAAATCCAACATCCATCTGTAATTATCCTATTCCTAGAAATTGTTGATGATCGGAGTATACGTGATGATTGCGGCTCTAACCAAGATCAGGCGATGTGGAGCAAGGATGCCACCAAGCCAACGATCGCGCCAAATAGGATTAGCCATGTTGCATTGAGCTTATAGCGGATGAGCAGGGCTAGCGCGATGAGTGAAAGGGCTATTGCTATCGGACTCCATACGCTGCTATCAAGTGAGTGCAATGCGGCTCCGGTCAAATCAATGAGTGTGACGACGATGGCCGCTATAACACCTGTGTTCACGCCGGAAAGAAATCCACCTAAGAATGTACTTTTGCGCATGCGGGGAATGAGTGGTGCTGTCAAAATGACGAGCACAAATGAGGGCAAGAAGATACCTAATGTCGCCACAATCGCACCGGACAACCCCGCGACGATATAGCCGACCACCGCAACCGTAGTGGAGACCGGACCGGGTGTGAGTTGCCCGATGGCTACTGCATCCAGTAGTTGACGTCCAGTCAGCCAGCCAAAGCCTTTGACCACATCTTGTTGAATATAGGTGATGAGCACGTAACCGCTGCCGAAGAGTACCGAACCGATTTTGAGGAAATAGAAGAATATGTCCCACAAACTTGGCGGCACGATGGGTAACGTTTGCAGCACAAGTGATTTAAGGGGAGTGGGCTGGTTCACGACGTTGGCAACATAGATTGCTGAGGTTGTCAGTCCTGTGGTTGTGTTTCCAAATCCTGTTACATATATTCCGTAAGCGACTCCCGCCCCAATCATCACGAAAACTTCTGGTATCGGTGTCAGTATGACGATTGCCATCGATACGAAGAATAGTATCCATAAGGCGCGATTTTTGAGTGCGGTAATGGCTAGCCGGTAACCCGCCTGCGCGATGATCGCCACCATAATTGGCTTGATTCCCCACAAAATAGCCTCAATTTGCGGGAGTTGTCCGGTGCTTTGGTAAAGAACCGCGAGTGCCAAGGTCAATAAGAAAGCTGGTGTGATAAAGCAGGCTCCGGCGACCAACGCGCCCGGTATGCCACGCGTCACATAACCCACATGGATCATGACTTCGGTAGAGTTTGGGCCGGGGATGAGATTCGTGGCTGCGACTAGATCAAGAAAATCTTCGCGCGTCATCCACTTGCGCCGCACAACGATTTCATCTTCTGCCATCGCAATATGAGCTACCGGACCACCGAAAGCGGTGAGGCTGAGTCGTAGAAATAACCGGATGAGTTCGCTGTAGGTTACTTTGGAGTTGGGTGCAGACGCGGTCATCAGGTTTCCTCGAAGGACAGGGATACGGAAACGCCTATCTTAACCTGAAGTTGTTAAGTCCGGTTTAAATGAGAACCGCGATGTGGCTTATAAGGTGTTGTTAACTGGGTTTCCACATCTGCATGAACTGAATTGCGTCAACAAAATTGCCATTAACGGCGATTTCCCAGTGAAAATGCGGACCACTGGTGCGTCCGGTATTGCCGACCACACCCAAAACTTGTCCTGCGGCTATCGTTTGCCCACGGGTGACATGAACTTGTGAGAAGTGGTTATAGGTTGAAAACACACCCATCCCATGATTAATCACCACGATATTGCCGCGAATATCCATTAAGCCGGTGTAGGCGACGGTTCCTGCTGCGCTGGCAAGTACTGGTTGTCCCAAAGTGGCACGAATGTCCCACCCAGTATGGCGCGTGTCCATCACACTATTGAAGTTGCGGAATGCACCGAATGGCGAGGTAAGTTCTCCACCGGGAATGGGGAGTTGGAAATTGCTGCTGTCCCATAATCGTTGGGGCGTAAAGCTGCTAAAGATACTTTCGAGTTTGGCTAGTTCGTTGCGCTCGATCTCCGGATCAGCCAGATACGATTTATCCGGTGGGAGCGTTACGACCTGCTTTATGAAGCTCCCAATTGGCACTTCTACCTTGGTGCTGATGGTTTGGCGGGTGCCATCTTCATACCAAACCAGTACATCTAAATTATAAGTACGTGCTGTCTGTTCCATGCTGACGGATACCAACCCGTAAAAGCCATCGTTGGGCATAGGGAAGAAATCAACCAGCGAATCCAGAAAGCTCGATTTTGCTCCCGCGATACCCTGTCCGGTGACATGGAGTAAGCCTGTGTTTCCCTGCGCCAAACTGCTGAAGTAGAGTTCGAGTGTGGTGCCATCTTGGGTGAGAATGTTGATAGGTTGGGGACGCGGAATCGGTGTTGGCGTAGCAGGGGCAACCGGGGTAGGCATAGTTGTACCGGCGGAACCATCCTGCGCCGTAACCGGCAGTAAACAGGTGAACACCAAAAGTCCAAGTAAGATGAGGAATGTCGCGCGTTTCAGCGTTAGGTGCATTACAAAAACCATTAAGATTGATGGATGAAAAATGCTTGCCAAGTATCCCACCGTCTGGGGCGGTGTGCAAGATGCGGCGGGTAAGCGTCAGCTAGTCAAAAGGAATATCCAAAAAGGTGCTTGACAGAATTAGGTTTACGGTGTTAAATAAACAGTGTAAAGCGAATTAACTGATGAAGTGGGAGATGGAATGGGACGCAAGCGCAACGATGAACTAAATGCAGCCACCGCTGAAGCGATCAAAAATGTGGCGCGGCAGCTTATGGCGGAAGAGGGAACCAATGGCCTCTCGGTGCGTGGCATCGCCAAGGTGCTTGACCTTACACCACCCGCGATTTATCACTATTTTGCCAGCTTGGATGACCTAACCACTGCATTGATTGTTGATAGCTTCAATGCGTTGGCGGATGCACTCGAAACTGCTGCTGCCCGTTCAATGGCAGCAACGGTTGCCGGTAAATTGCTGGATGTGTTGATGGCGTATCGTCAGTGGTCTATCGTGCATCCGATTGACTTCCAATTGATCTACGGCAACCCAATCCCCGGCTATGTTGCTCCACGTAATGTGACTGTACCTGCTGTAGTGAGAACTTTTGTAGTTACTGTTACGCTGGTTGAACAAGCTTTGCAAGCGGGTGAGTTGGTTCCTACCAGCACGTATAGCTCTATTCCATCGGTTGTTGAGGCGCGGTTGTTGGAACTGATCGCTGCTGGTGGTTACCCGATATATACGTTATCGATGTACTTAACGATGATTTTGTGGACGCAGGTTCATGGGATCATCTACCTTGAACTCTTCAATCACATTCAGTCCAATGTGGGAGATGTCGATGTTTTTTATGAGACGCAAATACGCAACATGCTGGTGAGTATGGGGCTGCGTATCTAAACACCTGTTTCAACACAATTCAATTTGTTAACAAAGGTCTGTAAATCCACAGGCTTGTATTAAGTGCGCCATAGCGCAAGGAGATCACTACCATGAATAGCACTACGGAACTACATGTCATACTCGGAACCGGTCCAGTTGGTAAATCAATCGCTCGCGAATTGGTAAAACTCGGGAAAAAGGTACGTATGGTCAATCGCAGTGGTAAAGCCGCCGAGTTGCCCGCTAGTGTAGAAGTCGTCAAAGGTGATGTTTATAACGCAGCTAATGTCGCTGAACTCACCAAAGGTGCAGTCACGGTTTACCAGTGCGCCCAGCCAGCTTATTACGAATGGGCAGAGAAGTTCCCGCCGTTGCAAGCAGCCGTACTCGAAGGCGTGGCTAAGAGCGGTGCGCGGCTGGTCGTGATGGAAAATGTGTATATGTACGGTGATACCAATGGCCGTCCTATCACCGAGAACTTGCCTTACGATGTCCACACGAAAAAAGGCAAGGTACGTGCGGCGATGAGTGAAGCGCTGATGGCGGCGGATAAGTCTGGTAAGGTGCGTGTCGCCATTGGGCGCGCCTCGGATTTCATCGGACCGGAATATTACATTGGCGCTGATCAACTAATTTATCCGGCAATCGCAGGTAAGACAGCAAATGCAGTTGGTAATCTAGATGTTTTACATAGCTTCACTTTTGTGCCGGATATTGGCAAAGCGATGGCGATCCTCGGTACACATGACGAAGCATTCGGGCACGTGTGGCATATCCCCAGTCCGGCTCCATTGACGCAACGTCAATTGGCGGAACTGGTTTACAAAGAAGCTGGACAGCCAGTCAAAGTGCGCGGAGCAGGGCGTCTGATTTTAAGCCTCCTTGGACTCTTTAATCCAAATGTGCGAGAGATTGTCGAAATGCTATATGAGTTCGAAAAGCCCTTCATTCTGGATAGCACCAAGTTTGAGAAAACATTCGGCATGAAATCTACCCCAATCGAACAGGCTGTGCGCGAAACGGTTGCTTACTTCAAATCACATCCCAAGGCAGTAGGCTAACAGGATGACTCACTCCAATCGAGGCTTGATAGGGCGCTGGTTGCTGGCATTTTTAGGATTTCCTATCGGCGGCGGCATAACATATCTTCTCATCGGTGCGGTCGATAGTCCCGTAAAAGGGATTATCGGCGGTTTAATCGCAGGCCTAGCTATCGGTGGAGCGCAGTGGTTAGCGCTCCGTCAGCGTCAACTCATCGACATGCGCTGGGTCGTCATTACGGCTGGTGGATTGGCTGCCGGAATAGGCATTAGCATGGCTATTTTCGGCGCTAGTAACGACATGACCACCATCATCGAACGTGCTGCGTTGACAGGTATCCTGCTTGGGTTATCACAGGCGTATGTACTGCCTAAACAGCGTGCAATTGCTATCCTCTGGGTGCTGGTCGTCGCGTTGGCTTATACTGTCGCATGGTCGATCACAAGCTTCGTCATCACTGATAATGTGCAAATGGGATATGTGGTTTTCGGATCATCAGGCGCAATCATTTTCCAATTGATCACCTTCAGCGCAGTATTTCGCTTATCCTCACAGCCCTCAATCAAAAAATAGCTGTAAGAGTGGGTTGGTAATCACCACCTGCTCCTATTACACTTACACAATGTTAATATTGCTGTGCAACTATTGACATATATGTGCGTACATATAAGTATTGATGTCTGTATAGTATTGGAGTTTTAATATGTCACCAGTGATGCCCGGTCGTTTTGCTGCCCAGATGGATGAACCATTCGTTGTATTTATTATTGGAATGCGCGTGAACAAGTTGTTAGCGCTGCGAAAGTGGGTTCCTGTTGCCCAATCAATGGGGCCAATGTTGAGTGATCTATACGCTCACCCCGAAAAGGGTTTTCTAGGTGGAGAGTACTTCGTTTTCTGGCCGGGGGTAACCTTAGTGCAGTACTGGCGATCCTTTGAGGATCTAGAGCGTTTTGCACGCCAACCCTCTGATCCCCATCTTGGTGCGTGGAAGCGCTTTAACCAATCAGTTGGTACCGATGGATCGGTTGGTATTTTTCATGAGACCTACATGATTGAACCCGGCAAATATGAAGCGGTTTATGCGAACATGCCGGTATTTGGTTTGGCAGCAGCTACCAAACATGTTCCTGCAATGGGGCGTCGTGAAACTGCGCGCCGTCGTTTGGGTGGTGATAATGAACCTGCCATCCCTACACCCTCAAATCCGACTTATATCGCCTAGCATCACATTGCATCAATCACCCTCGTTTTTCGGCTATTCCCGAATGGGGGTGATTGATAATGATGTAGTTGTGTTGACGAAGCGTTAAGTTAGTAGGGTCTTTATTGTCTACGTGGGATACCTGACCTTATACTAAAATGAGTGGATTATCTCAGGAAGGTGTTTGTGCGCGATGGCATTTTTAATTGACCAAATTCCAGATGAACAAATCCTGATCGCAACGGGTAAAGGCTTAACTACAGGCGAAGACTTTGAATCGATGTTCAACCAAATCCTAACGATGAGTCAGGATCTCGAGGGAAAAGTTTACTGTATTGTTGACTTTACCGGCGCAGAGTGTTCGTATAAGGATGTTTTGCATTCACTCAAGTTTGCTGCTGAGAAGTTAACGGATGTGATGTTTGAGGCACATATCCAACCGATTTATGTTGGCACGAGCCATTGGATCGGTTTGGCACGGACGACTTTGGAGCAATCCCAGTCGGGTAGTGTGACCGTACAAACTTTTGTTTCTTTGGAAGATGCGTTAAGCTATGTGCATCGTGAAATTTCTAAGCTAAAAGGTGCGACCGGGTTCTTAACCAACTCGGATTACTTCCATCGCATCAACTCCAAGGACTGGAAACATGGCTCATGAGTTTGAACTCTACGACCTGCGCGTCACCGTAACGGCTATCGAAGGCCGTTCGGTGTGTAGTTTACAGGTCGGAGATTATTTCGAACTCACCGAAAGTAACCAACTCCGAATTCCTGCCGGAAAGCACTTTTGTGTTTTTGCCCTCAGCAGCGTATTACCTTTGCTGGCAGCCAAGCAACGCCAACTTTCCTCTGGTGATTGGCTTGAACGGGATTCTCTTGTTGCCTGCCCCGACCCCGATGAGCGCCTCATCATGAAGCTCGAACGTATCAATAAGCGCGTTATGGATAGCGACGATTTGACATAAGGCACTGTGTGATTAGTGCCTCTTTATGCAGTTCGATTTACCCTCTAGACGGACTCAGTAGGTATATTCACTAACTTACAGTTAACTCGCGATTTCTTGAGCCACTTGTGAAAGCGTAACCGAGACAATCGTTTCTTTGTGTTTTCGGTTGGTAAACTTCAATGTACCACCGTAAGAGTCCATCAGCCGTTTGACAATCATGAGACCCAGTCCAGAGTTAGTCTGGTTGTCGTTTGCATTGTCATAACTTGCCTGACTAATTTTGTCGGCGTTTATGATACGACCTTGATCCACAATATGGAGTGTGTAAGTGCCTTCTTCCATACGGGTGAAGACCTTAATCGGGGTTTGTTGTTGCGAAAATTTACAGGCGTTATCGACCAGTTCTGTGACGATGATCTCTAAATCTGCTTCACTTATGCGCGCTGAACAATAGCCTTTCAAATCAAAACGCAAATCAGTTATCCGGTCATAGTTGCGCACGACTCGACCGGCAGCTTTTGCCACGACCTCGTCCGGGTGCTCGGTAAATGCTTTATTTGAAGCTGTAGTGACTTCCGGATCTAGTGCATGTAATTCAAGTTGGTTGAGGAGTTGACGGTTTTCGATCATGTGATACAACCATTGCCCATTCTGGACAATCGCCTCGGACATCTCCTTGATTTTGGCCGGTGTCAACTTCTCGGCATCTAGGGCCAGCATCTCACCCAGGGCCAGCAAAGCCACCATAGGCGTACGAATTTCTTGGGGCAGCGTTCGCGTCAAATTTGATCTGAACTGATTTACTTGTTGATCAGCGTGTTTCAGCATGACGTTGGCTTTAGCCAGTTGAGTCCGTACGGCACTCAATAATTCTTCGTTGGAGAACGGCTTGGTGATATAGTCTTCTGCACCCATTTCCATCGCGTAACGAACATCGGTACGCTTGGTACGAGCGGTCAGGAAAATAAGCGGAATGAGCGCAGTTCTAGGGTGGGTACGCAGTTCTGCGAGCACACGGTAGCCGCTCATTTCAGGCATATTGATGTCAGAAACGATCAGGTCTGGTAACTCGGTAAGCGCAGCCGCTATGCCCTCCCTACCATCGGATGCCCCACTGACTTCATAACCTTCAAACGCCAACCAGTCCATTACCTCATCGCGGATGTCAGTTTCATCTTCGATAACAAGGATCTTAGTCATAGTTCATATTCCTATTTATTGATGAGCGCAACCGGATGCGGACTCACATATATTCATGACAGGTGTGCTTTTAGGCAATCAGGGTAGATGCTGTCTAAAAACACACTGCCACAGTACAAAGTTCAATCTGATCTAGATGCTCAGGCCGTCATGGTTTGCAATTCAGTGATGATGTGCTGATAGCCATCAAAATCTTTCAGTGAAAGTTTCTTGCAGAGCTTGGCTTCAATACGCTCCAGACTAGCTTGTACGGGTTGACGCAAATTTTTACCTTTAGGAGTCAGGTAAATGAGGACGCCACGACGATCTACAGGATGTGGGCGGCGTTCGATCAGGTCTTTATTGGCTAATTTGTCCAAGATAGGCGTGAAAGATGTCGCAGGTCGACCCACCGCCTTTGCCAGCGAACTTGCCATTTGTCCATCTTGTTCATAGAGGATTTGAAGTAGATACCATTCGATGATAGCCAACCCTAGCGCGTCTAATTCTTCTTTGTAGATATTGTCGATATTGCGCAGGGCGATGTCCAAGTTATACCAAATGGAACCCTGAAAATGTACGTTGCTCATGCCACATCACCTTATATTATCTAATGAAATTGAGAATCGTAATAAACTTATTTGTCACGTGATTTTTTTTTGGTGATTTGCTCTCCACACGAACCTTTAAAAAAGTGATGGGCTCAACAGACTTCTATATTCCCGTTGAATATCATCATAATACTAAGTATATTCATAAAAGTTGATTTTTTCAAGCGGTTGGTTGATTTATTAACTGTAAATTAATTAATGTGATTTCGAGCGGCACATATGCCTAGATTGAGATGCGCGGTAAGCTGACGTGTCGTGTTGACTTCATAGTTACGCTTATTGTCATTGTATGGACTGGCTGTGATGTACAGCACTTTAAGAGCCTAAAGCCCCAACGACCACAACGCTGAGGCTTACTTAATCAGCCAATCATGTTTCAGGCGTAATTCTTTTCCGTGTTGACTACGACATTAGGAAGTGTCACCGTAAATGTGGTTCCGATTCCAACCCGGCTATCCGGCACGATGGTGCCATGATGCATTTCGACGGCTTGTTTGGTGATGCTCATGCCCAGGCCTGTACCTGATATCGTGCCGACATTGGTGGCACGATGGAACGGCTCGAAGAGATGCTTTTGATCATCAGGCGGGATGCCAATGCCTTGATCGACTACTTTCAAGACCATTTGGTGATCATCTTGCGTAAGCTCAACGTGGATGAGCTTGCCCTCTAGCGAGTATTTCAGACCATTTGAAATCAAGTTACTAATGACTTGACGCATCATTCGTCTATCAAACTGTGCCAGAACCTCGGTTTGTGTGCATGTATAAATGATCCGGCCATGATGTTGAGGTTGGCTATCAAACTCTTCAACGATTTCTTGACAGAGGGCATTTAGATCATCATCGCTAGGATTGAACTCGACTTTTCCGGCCTGAATCCGCGAAAGCTGTAAGACATCTTCCATGATGTCGCGCATATGGGCGACTTGCTGCCGAATCTTATCCAAGCGGGCGTTTATTTGGACGTCATTCATCTTGGCACGGTATAAGGTGAGCGTTTCAGTGGTCGCCAAGATTGCTGCGAGCGGAGTACGGAATTCGTGAGATGCCATCGACACAAAGCGTGACTTGAGTTCGCCAAGTTCTTTTTCTTGTTCCAAGGCACGTTCCAGCGACTCTTCAAAGTGCTTGCGATCGGTGATGTCGGTACTGATACCACCAATGGCATAAATTTGGTTGTGGCTGTCGAAAATAGGGAACTTGGTAACTAGGCACGTCCGTCCCTTAAATTTATCTTCGTAGCTGATGGCTGCCCGTGCCTCGACTACTTTGGAGTCAAGTGATTTGTAATACTTGTCGGTTTCACCGGGGAATATATCGGCTTCCAGCTTGCCTACCCATTCATTGCTGCAAATGCCGAAATCGAGCTCGGTTGCCCGATTGAGGAGCAAAATGCGTCCATCTAGGTTTTTCATGAAGATGCTAGCTGTGGAGTGATCCAGAATGGCCTGCAATTGATCCTTGGTCTTTTGAAGAACTTCTTCAGCACGTCTGCGTTCGGTTATGTCTTCAATAGTCACCAGTGTGCCGTTAGCGAGACCCTCTGAGTCCCGCAAAACCACTTTGTTAGAGCGCAGCCAATGGCTTGATCCATCGGCATCGATGACCACTTCTTCAACGTTGAGCTTGGGATGACCGGATTCCATGATCCTTCGATCGTCAGCTTCCCACTCTGCGGCACGTTCGGGCAGAAAGTCGTGGTCTGATTTGCCGACGATATCATCTGGCGACCCTAAGCCATTGCCGCGAGCATGGAGCGAATTGCAGCCGCGATAAACCGACTTTTTGTCCTTCCAAAAAATACGGAATGGAATGTTTTCGATCACATTCTTCAGCATGTTCTCTGATTCACGCAGTGTACGTTCTGTTTGTGCGCGTTCGATCAAGTGACCGAAGGTGCTGCCGAGAATTGATAGAAGTTCTGCTTCATAGGGGCGTGCTTGTTTGCGGGTTACAAAATTATCAATAACGAGATAGCCCGTGGCTTTGTGACCGTTCCATAACGCGGAAGCGGCTTTCCAGCCTTTACCGACATCCTGACCGTTGTCTCGTATGGGAGCATTATCCCAGAACTTAACATGATCTGTGGAATTCAAGACTTCGACAGTCCAATGGTTAGCTGTAATTTCTTCTTGATAATAGTGCTCGTCGCGCGTTCCACCATTTGGATCAATACCGTAGGTGCCAAACAATAGATTTTGATTTTGTTGGCTGTCCAGTACAAACAATCCGACGCGATCGATACCCAGCCTTTGCTGCGTCAAAACAATGATCTTTTGATAGAGTGTTTCGAGATCGTTCGTTTCACTCAACTCTAGATGAACTTGTTGCAGGGCGCGCATATCATCCAAAAAGGCTTGTTGCAGTGTTTCGACTTGTTTGCGTGCGGTAATATCACTGGCAACACCTTCGAGCCGAAGAGGATTACCTTCCATATCTTTTACCAGCCATGCATGGTCACGAATCCAGCGTATATCACCATTCGGATGAACAATACGATATTCGAGATCACGGAAGCCGCGTTCCAAGATTGCACGTTGAGCACGAATTAACCGTTCTTCATCTTCAGGGTGGACTATTTTGTACCACAGTTCATTATCGGCGTAGAAGTCAGCCTCGGATCTGCCATAGATTTGTTTGGCAAGTGGGCTGACATAGGATAGTTTGTAGTTCACGAGATCGATTGACCAGACAACATCCTGCATATTTTCGAGGATGCTTCGTTGGCGTGATTCGCTCTGACGCAGGGCTTCTTCCGCATGAGTACGCGCCGTGACATCCAAAATGATCGAATAAAGGCAATGTCTTCCTTGAATGATCACCGGCCCGGAATACACCTCTACGATTCGAATCTCGCCGTTGGCTAAACGATGACGGAATTGGAACACTTCACGTTGTTCAGTCTCGGCAAGCGCCATTTCGGCTTTGATGGCTTCGCTTGGAAGCATGTTGATGTCTTGAATGCGCATGGACTTGAGGGTTTCAATCGAATAGCCATAGAATTCGGTGGCAGCACTGTTGGCATCCATGATTTGACCGCTGGCGTAATCGATCAGCAATTTGACTGCGCGATTGTGTTCGAACATGCTGCGGTAGCGGGATTCACTTTCGCGTAGGGATTCTTCAGCTTGTTTACGGGCTGTAATATCCCGTATGATGCACACGAGAAGGCTGATGTTTTGCTCAGATCGATTCACAGGCGCAATGCTAATTTCAATATCAAAGAGGCTGCCGTCCGGACGTTCTGCGACCACATCAAGCTGGCGTTTTTGATGGGTGGCGATCACTTCTTGAATGGTGGTTGAGATTTTCTCTTCGTAGTCTGAAATAGCCAGCGATGTGAGTTGTTTGCCGACATAACTATCCGTTTGTACGCCAAAAAGCACGTCAAAAGCATAATTGGCCTGTTGAATGCCTAGCAACACATCGAGCAGCAAGATGCTATCACCGCTATGGTTAAAGATGGCTTCGATGCGGTTCTTGGTACGCTCCAACTCAATGGTGCGCTCAGTAACACGCTGTTCGAGCGATTCGTTGATACCTTTCAGTTCTTCATCAGCTAATTTCTGCTTGGTAATATCAAAGCCGATACATTGAAGTTCCTGTACAAGGCCGTCATCCCCTTGAATGGCTACAAATTCCCAGAGTATCCATATCGGATTACCATCTGCCGTTGGTTCACGTAATTCTACCCGTACCAGTTTCCCGACATTCTTGATGCATTCCGAGACGGCTTCAACAACCTTCACTTGATCTTCCGGAATGACGAGTTCGAGTGACGACGTGCCGATCAGTGAGGGTGCTGCCCACGAAAATTGCTCTTGGTAGCGTTTGTTGCAGTAGGAAATGTTGCCATTCATGTCCACCCGTATATTGTAAGCAGTCTGCGAGTCCACCAGTGAACGTAGGTGGTTTTCACTTTGACGGAGGGCATCTTCAGTTTTCTTGCGATCTGTAATGTCCACCATGATGGTGGCGTAGTGCGTGATGGTGTTATTGCTATCACGAATAGGGAAGATGCTCTGGTCAACATCAATCAAGCGACCATCGGTTGATTTGAGGCGTGTCTCGCCACGCCATTGTCCAGTTTGTGCCGCAACCGGCAGTGCTTCGTACAAGACACGTTTACGATGTTCCGGCAAGATGAACTCTGCGATGGATTTACCAACTAACTCGTTTGGATTGCTCACTTGAATGAGTGATGCGCCACCTTTGTTGACATAGGTGAGGTAGCCAGCGGTATCGACCAGCGCAATTAAATCATGTGATTGCTGCAAAATCTCGTTTTGAGAACGGATGGATTGCTCAGCCAGTTTTTTGTCGGTAATGTCATTGGAGTGAATTAAAACGGCATACGGTTTACCAGAGCCATCTCGGACAGGTTGCATACTAGTTCGATGCCAAACGCGCTTACCCGCGAGCGCAAGTTCTGATTCGAGCACTTTGCCTTGATCTGTTTGGATGACGGATTGAATCGTTTCCATCATCAATTCAGTTCGATATTCTGGAAATAGATCATAGAGAAATTTGTTGACCAGTTTTTCGGATGGCGATCCGAATATTCTGGCGGCAATGCTGTTGATGTAGAGCACTTTTCCGGTATGATCCACTAATGCAATTGAGGCATCAGTGCTTTCAACCAACGAGAGATACAGCTCTTTATTCATGTGTTGCGCCGCTTCAGCTTGTTTACGAGCCGTGATGTCCTGTGCGGCACCGTAGAACTGTATGACGCGCGTGTGCTGTTCATCCCATATCGGGTAACGCGAAACACGTAGCCAGCGTTCTTCACCCTGTCGCGTAATGATCTGATATTCACCTTCGACAATGTTACCCTGAAGCCCGGACTGAATATCTGCCTGAACCTTTTCACGGTATTCAGGCGCATACAGACCGTAAATCTGCTTGCCCTGCGGTTCACCAATCGGATAACCCGTAATTCGGGTGTAGGAGTCAGTTGTCCATTCGAGCTTGATGGCTCCGTTGGCGTCGACGCTGTACAGAAAGGCGTAATCTGAAGCAAGCTCGGAAATGATGCGATAGCGCTCCTCATTTTTGAGCAATGTTTCTTCAGCAGCCTTAACAGTAGCAACATCAGAGGCGTTGAGGGGTAAATAAGCCGCTTCGTTGAGCTTGGACGCGACGATCTGCCATTGTTTTGTGTTGCGATGATGTTCCACGACCTGCCGGATTGTAAATGGCAGCAAATTCAAATAGGCGTCGCTATTGTCCTTAATAATGTAATCTGAGGCTCCAGCCTGCATTGCCTTAACCGCGCACGACTCTTCTCCTGACCGAATCATATATATGACAGGTATTTCGGGGCATTCATGGAGAATCGTCAGTCCGCTTCCATCTGGCAGCGTGTGGTCCGTCAGCACGACATCAAATGACTGTTGCTTCACATAGTCGAGGGCTTGACCGATAGTTGTGGCGAGTGTATGCCCGCAATCGACAAGTCCTGACATCAAGTGGTTTTGCAGTTTTATTGAGTGAACAGGATCGTTTTGGACGAGCAGGAGACTTAAAGACATTGTAGCTCACTTTGAAGCGAGGCCGATTGATTTATGCAGCCCACGACTAAAACCTACCTACCCGGTGACTTGACCCAACTTGTACCAAGTAGTTACAATCTATTTTAAGTTGAAGTTTCGAGATATTCAAATGAAAAAAACAACTCTAAATTAATTATTTTTGTGGTTTGTCATACAATTCAAGTATCGAGTTCAAGATGGGTTATAGTTCATGTCCATATCTCGAGAATAATTAGTCAAGTGCTAGCCAAATATATGAGGAATCAAATCATGCCTAGAATTCTCGTCATTGAAGATGAAGCGCCGATTCGGGATGAAGTGCTCGACTGGCTGACCTTCGAGGGCTATGATGTTATCTTTGCAGTCAATGGCAAACTAGGATTGAAGGCCATTCAAGAACAAATGCCGCATCTAGTTCTGTGCGATATTGCGATGCCCGAAATGGATGGATTGCAAGTATTGACGGCTGTTCGCTCAGATTCAGCCATGAGTGCGATTCCGTTTATCTTTCTTACCGCCAGTGCGGATCGTGTATCCATTCACAAGGGATTGGATATGGGGGCAGATGATTACATCACCAAGCCTTTTACACATGCTGCTGTCCTGAACGCAGTTACAGCCCATTTGAAGTAGCTATCCTGCTAATGTAAGGGCTTAGGTTCATATATCTCGGTTTAGCACAGTACTATTTCATAACCCGGTCTGTTGTAGTTCGATTGTCAGTTTGAACCCTTGCTACGAGTTTTACATGGCGCCTCATAGGTGATGTCTGTTTGTGGTACTTTACCACCTCGCACTTTTGCAGTTGGTTTTTAATCCATCTGACTCGCCCAACGCTTTCAGAAATTCATGTCATTACAAAAATCTGATTAATATCATCAAGCAACGATCTGCTCCCTATATGGTCATAATCAGCTCAGATTCGGTGTTATAATCCGTGTGTGATTAAATATACCTACATGCTATTTATGACGCGTCTATTGATGCGTTTAAAGACGATCCGGTTTCACACCGTACACTAGAGGAGCAAAAACCCCGTGAATTCTGATTTGCAAACGCTGGCAATTAATACGATACGCACACTTT
Source organism: Aggregatilineales bacterium (assembly GCA_044227005.1). GTDB lineage: Bacteria > Chloroflexota > Anaerolineae > Aggregatilineales > Phototrophicaceae > CFX2. The sequence goes on along the minus strand of JBGAFZ010000005.1, from coordinate 355,254 downwards.
CAATTGATGCTATTCAAAAAGCTGATAGCGGCCATCCCGGTTTACCGATGGGTGCTGCACCAATGGCTTATGCCCTGTGGAATAACCACCTCCACCATAATCCGCGTAACCCACAATGGGCGAATCGTGACCGCTTTATCTTGAGCGCTGGTCATGGCTCGATGCTTTTGTACTCGTTGCTGCACCTCACCGGCTATGATTTGTCGCTCGAAGAAATCAAGAATTTCCGTCAATGGGGCAGCAAAACCCCCGGTCATCCCGAAACCCACGAAGCCCCCGGTGTCGAAACCACCACTGGCCCACTCGGACAAGGTGCTGCCAACGCCGTCGGTTTTGCCTTGGCTGAATCATTCCTTGCGGCTCATTTCAATCGCCCCGGCTTTAATGTGGTTGATCATCACACCTACTGCCTCGTTGGTGATGGTGACTTGATGGAAGGCGTCAGCGCCGAAGCCTGCTCGGTTGCCGGTACATGGGGTCTCAACAAGCTGATTTACTTGTATGACGACAACAAGATCACCCTCGACGGTGAAACCTCCATGACCTTCACCGAAGATGTTGCAGCCCGTTTCCGTGCATACGGTTGGAACACCATCGATGTGGCCGATGGCAATGATGTCGCAGCCATCAGCAGCGCGATTGAATCGGCAAAGGCCGCCACCGCACCCACCTTGATACTCATTCACACCATCATTGGTTACGGTAGCCCGAACAAACAAGGTACCAGCAAAGCCCACGGTTCGCCCTTGGGCAAAGATGAAATCAAGCTGGTCAAGGAAGGTTTTGGCTGGCCTCAAGAAGATTTCTATGTCCCCGGTCAAGCACTCGAACATTTCCGTGAAGCGGTTGAACGCGGTGCCGCTTACGAAAGTGATTGGAACAAGCTGTTCGCTGAATACCGCAAGCAGTATCCCGAACTCGCCGCTGAGTGGGACTCGGTTATGAGTGGGCAACTTCCGGCTGGTTGGGACAAAGACATTCCCGTGTATGCCGAAGGTAAGAAATACGCCACTCGTAATGCTTCCGGCGAAGTCTTGAATGCGATTGCCAAGCATTTCCCGACCATGATCGGTGGTGATGCCGATCTGGCTGGCAGCACCAAGACCTTGCTTAAGGGTGCCGAAAACACCGGTAAAGGCAAATCGAACGTTCGTAATGTCCGCTTCGGTGTGCGTGAATTTGCGATGGGTGCTATCGTCAACGGTTTGGCACTGCATGGCGGCATCATCAAGCCCTACAGCGCCACTTTCTTAACCTTTAGTGATTACATGCGCAATGCGATTCGTATGGGCGCATTGATGAATTTGCCAGCAATCTATGTGTTCACACACGATAGCATCGGCTTGGGTGAAGATGGCCCGACGCATCAACCCGTTGAACACACCGTAGCCCTCTCCACCATTCCTAATTTGACGGTCATCCGTCCAGCCGACGCCAACGAAACCGCCGCCGCATGGCACACCGCCATGACACTCAAGAATCCCTCGGTGTTGATCTTCACCCGTCAGGATTTGCCGGTGTTGGTTGGCGATCATGTTCGCACAGGTGTAGCAAAGGGTGGTTATGTGGTTGCCGAAACCAGCAGCACCCCCGACATTATCTTGATGGGACGTGGTAGTGAAGTACACATTGCCCACGAGGCCTATACTACGTTGGCGAATGAAGGTGTGAAGGTACGCTTAGTGTCCTTGCCATCATGGGACTTGTTCGAGAAGCAAGACGCCGCCTATAAAGAAAGTGTCCTGCCGCGCAGTGTGAAGCGCCGTGTGAGTATTGAAGCAGGCATTACACTCGGATGGGATCGCTATGTGGGTTCAGATGGTATAACCATCGGGCTAAATCGCTTTGGTGCCAGCGCACCTTACGAATTGCTCTACCGCGAATTCGGATTGACTGCCGAGGCAGTGCTCAAGGCCGCACGCGGGCTGTTGGCTCAATAAGCCATACTGAAATATTTATTGAAGGGCTGGCTGTAACGTCAGCCCTTTTTGTTTTTGATGCAAATTTGGGACACTATCACCATGAACGATGCTGGTCTGTCTGCTCCAGAATTAGGTACACAGGCTTTCGAAAATTTGATTGCAACCATTGATGCAGCAATCCAAAACAAACAAAAAACTTGGGAAAAAGTGAAAAATCGCGGTTGCCTCGGCAATCATTTATTTGCTGAACTGGCTTATACAACCCTGATCAATTCAGGTACGGATGAATTGGGTTGGGAACGTCTTAACTATGTTATTGATGAATACGTTAGTGAGCCATTTGCAGCTGGGGTTCATACCGCATTAGGCCTTATTGATAAGGAACTCATACATGGTTTGTTGACGGGTGTGCAGCCTTATATGCTTAAAGGCTTGTGCGACACGGATCATTGGAATAGCTTGCTAAAGGATCAGCGCTCTAAACCATTAATAACTATAGTTGACAATGATCCGCATCTTGTCGAATCTACTCGTGATATGCTTGAACTGGACCATGGAGACAGTGTATTGCTTGATAACACCGCAAATATTTTTGGTTCTGTTGCGCTGATTTTTGCGATTGTGTTTGAACCAGACCTAATGTTTGTGGATATATTACTCTTGGGTATTTCAGGTATAGATTTGATGTGGTTTGTTCAAAAGTGGTTTAGTCCCCGACATATGCCATATTTTGTATATACTGCGCGGGTTCCATGTTACAGACCAGCAATTTTGCGCGAAACGTTATTGTATGAACAGGCAGTAGATGTAGCATGTAAAGTAGGTTATCCAAATGAGTTGCTTAACAGTGTACAAAAATTTTTGAAATTATCGGGTCTTATTAAGGAATAAATGATGTCGTTTCTTCTTGGAATTGATATTGGTACGTCAAGCGCAAAAGCCGTTCTCTTTGATTCAGAAACCAGCCAGATTAAGGCTGTAGCTGGACAGGAATACCCGATTCACCATCCGGCGCCGGATCGGGCCGAGCAAGACCCTGATGATTGGTGGCGTGCGACCGTCGAAATTGTTCGGCGTGTTGTGACCGAAGCGAAAGTGGATTCAGTAGCGGGTATTAGTTTCAGCGGTCAGATGCATGGGGTGGTCATGGTCGGCAAAGACCTGAAACCAGTCGCCCCCGCGATTATCTGGGCTGACCAACGCACCGCGTCCAATGTGGCCGAGGTGATTAATCTACTGGGTGCCGAAGCCTATGCCGCAACGGCAGGTACGTTGCCAGCAGCAGGTTTCATGGCGGTGACCTTACCGTGGTTGATGAAGCATGATCCCGCGTTGTTGGGACGTGTCCATAAGGTCATGTTGCCAAAGGATTATGTGCGGCTGCGGATGACAGGTGAAGTAGCGACTGATCCCAGTGATGCGGCGGCGACAGCTTTATTCAATGTGACCACCCGCGAATGGGCATCGAATATCGTCAATCCGGCAGGGCTGCCAGCCGATGTCTTACCAACCATACGCGCTTCGATGGCGGTCGCGGGCTATTTGCGTGCCGATGCGGCCTCTGAATTGGGACTGCAAGCCGGTACGCCTATCGTGATGGGTTGCGCAGACCAACCCGCGCAAGCAATTGGTAACGGCTTGATTCGGGCGGGACGTGGTTCGGTCACGACCGGCAGTGGTGGGCAGGTGAGTATTCCATTTACACGGCAGCCGGGTGAACCGTTGCGCACGGATGCCCGTTTGCATGTGTTCAATCATGCGGTGCCGGATACGTGGTACGTGTTGGGCGCAATCTTGTCGGCAGGCTTATCACTCCGTTGGCTGCGTGATCTGGTTGGCTTGCGTGATGTACCGGACGCCTATCCTCGTCTTAGCGCCGAAGCCGCTAAGGTTCCCGCAGGTGCAGATGGTTTAATTTTTCAGCCCTATTTGACTGGCGAACGGACGCCGCACATGGATCCGCTGGCGCGGGGTAGTTTTATTGGCTTGAGTGCACATCATACACGTGGACATCTGGCCCGTGCCGTGATGGAAGGGGTGACCTATGCCCTACGCGAAGCCCTCGAAATCAGTCGCGGTATGGGTGCTAGCGCCGATACCTTGATTGCTGCTGGTGGCGCTATGGAAAGCGATGTGTGGCGCGGTATTCAAGCTGATGTGTTTGGGCTGCCGCTGCAACGCACACTCCTCAAAGAACAAGCCAGTGTGGGGGCGGCCTTGTTAGCGGGTGTTGGGGTAGGGGTTTACCGCGACATTAATGAAGCCTGCGAACGAACCGTTCAATACGGTGACATTACGCAACCGGACGCAGCACGCCACGCCCGTTATGATGTCCTATATGCCCACTTCCGGGAATTGTATCCCCGCCTCAAAGGTGACTTTCATCGTTTGGCGGAAGGCTGGTAAGTCGCGTCGATTCCGAAGCACCATTCCTATCCAGTGTAATGATCCGAAGTAAACGCCGAACCGTCTATAATAAGGCTCATACTGATCATTAAAATGATTGAAATCAGCGTAATGAGACTTCCAAAATGGAAGACAAGCGACTTTAGACAGAGATACTTTGTGCAGCTTGTACGAACTTTCGATTCTTTTTTTGTGACTTAAAAACGGTGTTTAATGGTTACTACACCGTTGATATTGATTGTTCTCAACTGTTGAACAATTATTTGCTGATGATTAACAATATTTAACGTATTTTTCACAAGTTACTCATAATTAAGATTTGATTGTGCGATTTGGAATTAACGATAATTCCGCTTTGCACAATGTTTAGCCCATTTAAAATGTGTTGACTCTGGTCTTTAAGGTTCGTATACTGATCGTAGAAAAATGAAACAGACACAGAGAACAAAAAACTTTCTTTAATAAATTTCTTTCCCTCTGTGTCAGCAAACTCAACGCCTCGTGATGAACGGGGCGTTTTTATTTCTCCTCCCCATTGGCTACAATTGACATCCATTGACCATCCCCCACTTGGAGGCTTCATATATGACCAAATCGATAAAAGCGTACGGACTGTGGAATACTCCCATCTCAGCGCGTTCACTTGCTGAATCCTTAACATTAACGGATGTCCAATGGGATACCACATCCACCACCTTGGTATGGCATGAACGCCGTGGCGCAAAGGGTGTGCTCATGGCTCAGGTTGGTGATCAAGCCGCCCGTGACCTGAATGATGCTGATTCAGTACGTGCACGAGTGGGATATGGTGGTGGTGATTTTACAGTTGCGCGCGGTCATGTTTATTTCGCAGGCAACGGCGGTCGTCTCTATAAGCAAAACCTCTTAGAAGGGGCATCACGTGCGATTACACCGGCCTTTGGTGAGGCCGCAGCACCCTGCGTATCAGCCGATGGCAAATGGTTGTTGTACGTGCACACCTATGAAGATGTTGATACCTTGGGATTGGTCGACACAGACGGCAAATTATGGCCGCGTAAATTCGCTGAAGGCACCGACTTTGTCATGCAACCCGCATGGCATCCTCATGGAGAATATGCCGCCTACGTAGCATGGAATCATCCGCAGATGCCGTGGGATGGTGCTGAATTACGCTTGGTCACAATTGAGTATGATCGTGAAGGGGTTCCGTTTGCAGCCGAAACCGTGACGATAGCTGGCAACACCGATACAGCCGTTTTCCAACCGGCGTTTTCGCCAGATGGGCGCTACTTAGCTTATGTCAGTGATGCCACTGGCTGGAACCAACTCTATATATACGAAATTGCCACCCGCAAGCATGTGCAATTGACCACCGCTGATGTTGACCATGCCCAACCTGCTTGGATTCAAGGTATGCGTGTCTTTGGGTGGTTACCGGATAGCCAGCACATCATCTATACCCGTAATCAGGAAGGATCGCGCTATCTGACGCATCTTGATATTCGCAATCCGGGAAAAGGTAATCTCCTCGAAGGATTAGGTATTTATACCGATCTCAATCAAGTAGCCGTTTCCCCGCTGGATGGTCGTGTCGCGGCGGTTGCGTCCTCTGCGAAAATCCCGTCACGGATCGTCAGCTTTATGCCCGCTATCACCGATGCACCACCCGTGATAGCGCTGCCCAACACTGACCCCCTCACGATGCAGGTGCTGGTGTCCAAAGATCAAAAAGATCAGATCGTGCATCGCCGCTCCAGCACCGAGAATATTTCGACCACAAAGTTAGCTTCCGCAGAAGCGATTTCGTGGGCAAGCCATGATGGTGGTACTGCTCACGGATTGTACTTTGCGCCCACCAGTGACCACTTTGAGGGTATTGGTGCGCCACCCCTGATTGTGTATGTACATGGTGGCCCAACCTCGCAGGTGTTTAACAATTATCACGGTGAAGTTCAGCGCTTTGCCACACAGGGTTACGCTGTCTTGATGGTTAACCATCGTGGCGGTACTGGCTACGGTCGAGCCTATATGAATATGTTGCGCGGCAGTTGGGGTATTTATGATGTTGAGGATTCAGCCAGCGGTGCGGCTTATTTAGCATCAAAAGGCTTGGCGGATCCCAAGAAATTGGTGATCTTAGGCGGCAGCGCTGGCGGCTATACTGTGTTGCAATCAATGGTCAGCAAACCGGGATTTTATAAGGCTGGTGTTTGCTTATATGGCGTCAGTAATCAATTCGGTTTGGCGATGGATACCCATAAGTTCGAAGCCCACTATACCGATACCCTTCTCGGGCCGTTGCCGCAAGCCGCTGATCTCTACCGCGAGCGCTCGCCTTTATTCCATGCCGACAAGATTGTGGATAGCATGATCGTCTTTCAAGGCGAGGATGATGTCGTGGTGCCTCGAAACCAGTCGGATTCGATTGTCGAGTCCTTGAAAACGCGCGGTATTCCCCACGAGTATCATGTTTATGCAGGTGAGGGGCATGGTTGGCGCAAACCCGAAACCATTGAACATTATCACAAAGCAGTTGACCGCTTTTTGATCCAGTACGTAGTCTACGCCTGAGTAAAGGGATCATTTTCGTGGATGGATCATTTTTGCTGGTAGCTGTGATATTAATTGCACTAGTCGGTTATATGGCTTATGCCAAATCGCAGCGCGACCAACGGACGTTTAGCAGTTTGTATAAACCAGCCGATGAGCGTCTACTGACTGATGAAACCAGCATGGATGCCAACGGCAGTATTGCTTTTACGGGTGACACGGATTTCGTCACCCGCCCGTTTACAATGCAAGCCGGTGAATACAAGCTCGTATATCAATTTCCGGAGGCTTCACCTGTCAAAGTGGAATTGTTCAGCGAGGATGGCACAGACTCAGAGATTATCGTCGTCAAGAGTGGCGCGGGCGAAGTCGGTTTTTCGGTCGAGAGCAATGGTCACTACTTCTGCAAAATTGAACCGACTAAAGACGATGATTGGGAAATCGAGATGTGGCGTATAAAAACGCTCACGTCAAGAACCTGAGGCTGTCGCCAGCATGGCGCGGGCACTGTTGAGATTATCAGCAAACTGGAATGGGCGACCTTCTAGTTTGCTGCCATAAACTGCCAGAAAGCCTTTGTATGCCATACGGATCAATGACCCCGCGCCGATGACAATCTTTTGACCTTCATTGTCCCGTGCGTCCCCTTGTGCGAAGAGTTCTCCTGCGCGCGTAATAAAATCCCCCGGAATGCCACCTGCCTCATGGATGTCGATGATCAGATGGACGGTATGCGCTTGACTCGTAATCAGTTGATCAGCTTCTTCAACCGCCTGACGCAAATCCTGCCATGTCCATCCACGCTGGAAACCAATCCTAACCACATCATGTTTGCTACTATCCCAACCGACAACGATCTTCATGAATTCACCCTCCCTGCTGTAATACGCAAGCATTAGCATTCGGGTTGCACGGAAGAAGTTGTAGTCGTGATTAGCTCATGGCTTGATCGTAAAGATGGCTTGGGCACCGCTAACAGGCGCACCGTTTATGAACAGTTCTACCCGATAATTGCCCGCTGTAAACGGAAAGTCTACCGGTTCGGCATAGAACCAGATGCAATTATTATTGATGTCCTGTTCAGGTGCGAACTCTTGCTTGGTGAGCAGCGTCGTGTCGAGATACCACTGGGCGCTGAGTGTCGTGCCAGCCACAATATTGGTCGCGGTGGCGACAACATAGATTTTAGTCGTGTCCGGTGTAAAGGACGTTACCGATGCCAAAGCACAATCGTTGGAGCCAACTTCCGCCGCCGTAACCAGATTGAATAGGGTAGGTTCACCCGGTGTAGCTGTTGGCAGGTTGCCGTCTGATTGTGCCTGTGTCGTATTAGGATTGTTGGCTAGCGGTTGCGTTTGGTTTGAGGTGGATGCTGGTGCAGTCGGCAGCGCAAACGCCGTATTAGGTTGTACTGGCGAATTTGTAACATCAATGCCGGATGCTTGCAGTGTGCTGGCGAGTTCATCCCGCAGACGTCCTGCTCTCGGCACAATCGTTTCAATGTATTCTTCAGTTTGCTTGAGTTGGTCAGCCTCAAAGGTGGCTGTCGTCCGCAATTCAACAATCTGGGTGCTCAGAGACGCGTTTTCTGCAACCAACGTTTGCTGCGCGTCACTCTCAGAGCAAGCACCTGTAAGCAACACGGCAATAAATGTGATAATCTGGATGTGCTTTAGACGCATCCCTACCTCCCCGATTTTATGCGCCTGATAAGTCTAACAGCGAAGATCATATGAGCAAAGGATCGTAGGGCAAACAGCCAGAATTACTGATTTCGTTCGCCCTGAAGGGAATTTCACACTATACTCAATATAAACTTTTTGATAACAATGGATCGAACATGCTGTGGGTTCATGGCTTTACTTTTGTGGAGTGAATTATGACGCAGACGACCGCTTCCCGTCCCGCCAAAAAATCGCCTCCGGGCTGGTTTGAGCAACTCTTTTTTATTCGCCGTCGTCCCCATTTACGGGCACTCCCCAGCGAGTGGTTTCGCCCCGAAGATGAGGATGAATATCAGAAACTAATCCATAACGATGGCTTTATTTCACCCAAGTACTGGGCGGAAGACGACCTGAGCCAATATCCGGTGATCGTCCATGATGCTGAAGATTTGGCTGAGTATTTGCTGCCGACCTATTTCCAGTACAGCCAAAAGTCGAAGTATTATCAGGATCGCTTTTACTTCTACCAATGGGTGTTTGTCATCGGCGCTTTTATGACCACTGTTTTTGGGTCGATTGCAACCTTGTTGTACATCCCCCCGAATTTATCAGCCGTGGCGACTCAGGCGGCTGAGCGATCGTTGGACGCCAATAGTATCAATTGGCAGCAATTGACGAGCTTAGTCACCGCTGGAATTGGTGCATTGACCGCTTTCTTCACCGCTTTGAGCAATCGTGGTGAACCGCAAAAACGCTGGGGTAAAACCCGCCGTCTGACCGAAGAATTGCGTATGCATTACTTCACCTATCTCTCTCATCTACCGCCATACGATACGCCAGATCGTGTTCAAATCTTGCGTGAAAATGTTATTAATATCCGCGTGAAGGAGCAGGAAAATGTCTGAAGCCGAGACGATTGCCGCGCAGGCACAAACTGCCAATAACGCCGTTAATTTGGATCAACAAGTACATGACCGTCGTGATATTGAAGTCCTGTACAAAATTTACAAAGAACGTCGCATCGAGTCGCAGGCCTCATTTTATGAAAGCCGTGTGCGTGAAAATCAGTTGAATGCTGATTTTACCTTTACCGTCGGTGCGGCAGTCATGACCATCTCATCCCTCATCGCGACCATCAGTGCGGCGGGTAACTCGCCTGTGCTCTCCTTGTTGTCGGCTATCTTGCCCGCTTTTGCCGCCCTCTTGGCCTCCTTCCGTCAGTTATATGGTTGGGAACGCCAGATCAGTATTTATCGTGACGCCTTGCTCGGACTCGAACGCGTCAAGCTGATGACACCCGATAAAGACCGTATGCCGCTGGTTGATTTGCAGGCCATCTATCCCAAACTGGTGAACAGTGGCGAATCTGTTTTTACGGGTGAAGTGAACCAGTGGGGGCAGTTCGTACAGCGTAGCGATAAGGCTGATGAAGCTGAATCGACCGATACCCGTAGCACCAATGCCTTAATGGGCCAGCTTCAGTTGAGTGATGAGCAGATTGATACCATTCGTAAGATCGTAGCTGCGGGTGCGCCCAAACCAGCCTTTAGCCAGCAGACCATCACGGTTCATCCCGAAGAAATGCCAATCGGTGGTGGTATTGCATCTCAGGCGGAAGCCGCTCCACCTGCTGAAAATAGTCCTGTGACCGTTACGACCACGCGTGTGGATACCACAGTAGTCGAGCATGTTATCCCCGCTGTGGAAACCCCTGTCGCGGAACCTGAAGTCGTGCCTGTCGACGCTCCAAGTGAAACCCAGATGGTTGTGGATGAAACCCATGTCCAACCAGTCGTGGAACATGAACCGCCACCACCGGAAGCCATGAGCGCCTTGACCCCCGGTGCGATGCATGTGGATGCGCCGCAAGACCCACCCGAAAACCCCAACCCCGAGCAAGACCCGAATGCCAATGGCTAGGGCATCATAATCTACTTCAAAATAAAAACAGCCTGCATATGCGGGCTGTTTTTACGTGTGGAGGTGACCGGAATTGCACCGGTGTCCAAAAGATTCGTGGACGTGCGTCTACAAGCGTAGCCAATTCTTTAGTTTCACCGCCGATAGCCCTAACTGGCGAGGTATGTCGACGGCTAACCGATGTTTTCTTTGACCTGCTTTATCGGTGTGAGCAGTGCCGCACGCTATGTTTGTTTACGCCCACCAATCCACCCGCATAGCGACGGATGGGGTGAACGGTCAGCCCCGCAGGGCTAACACTCTAGCGCAGGAGCCTAGGCTGCTGCGGGTAGAGCGAATGTGTTATTGTTGGCAGTTAATGCCTTGCCTGTTTTTACGTGGACATGCTCCACGGCTTGCAACACGGACACAACCTCCCCTGTCGAATCTAATACACCCCCGTATCTACAGTCATTATAGCAGAAAGCCGTCCCAAGTAAATCAACCTATATCAGTAAGCCGTTAGAAATCGCCATCAGCTACTTGGCTGGTTGGAAACGGACAAACTTGATGCGTTCAGCCGCTTTCAAAAGTTCCTCACCCGTCGCATCGGCTGTAATCCCAAAGAAACGCGGCAGCATAGTCGGTTGTTTTTGCTTGTACAGTTCCAAAATACGTGCGATTTCGTCGGCATCAGTCACATAAGCAGCGCGCATCCGATAACTCTGTTTCTTAATTTCCAGCGTGACCAGAGGATTTTGAGCCACATTCTTATACCAGTTGGATATACCACCCACATTAAAGCCGATGACCGTCTCCCCATCCCATTGGTAACCGATGGGCGTGCTAATCGCTTTGCCGGATTTACGCCCTGTAGTCGTAATCACCATAATGAAGTTGCCAGCAGAACCCATCCAATTGCGGCGCAGCAAGAATATCTGTACTTTAAAAGCCAATTTCGCAAATTGTGAAACACGTCGTGGTGCGGTCGAAACCTGCGTCATCATCCATTCCTTCTTACGATAAAGTGCATCATACGATCATATTGTAACCCATCGTAAACAATTCTAGTCCTCGCCAATTCTCAATCACTAATCACTGACTAAACCACTTCCCGCAATGGTACTAAATGGCTTTAATACAGGTTTTTCTGGTGTCATGTAGTCTGTAAGGATGCTGCCTAACTTTTTTACAGTTCTAGCGAGAAACACATCCACTCATGACCGCCACGACATTGACCCCTAGAAAAAGCACCCTCTCAGCACTTAAAAGTCCAAACTTTCGCCTATATTTCGCAGGCCAACTGGTATCCCTTTCGGGCACATGGATGCAAAACGTGGCGCAAGGCTTTCTGGTATTTAAGCTGACTCGTTCCGAACTATGGCTTGGAATCGTCGCCTGTGCGGCAGGGCTACCGCTCATCTTTTTAGCACCGGTTGCGGGTGTCGTCGTCGAGCGTGTGCCCCGCCGTACATTGATGATGTTCACGCAAACCGTACAAATGCTGCTAGCGTTTATTTTGACCTACCTCACCTTTACCGATACCGTTCAAACTGCGCATATCGTAGTATTGGCTTTCTGCTTGGGCGTGACCAACGCGCTCGATGCACCCGCCCGTCAAACATTTGTGGTCGAGATGGTGGGCCGCGAGGACTTACAGAGCGGGATTGCCCTCAACTCCATTTTAAACAGCGCTTCTCGTGTGCTCGGTCCGACTGCCGCCGGATTAGCCTTAGTCAAATTTGGACCAGCATGGTGTTTTCTCATCAATGGTCTGAGTTTTCTGGCGGTAGTTATCAGCCTGTTTTTCATGAAGGTGCCCTATGCCATTGCCTATGTGGGCGGCACACCACCACTACAACTCATGCGAGAAGGGTTGCAATTCGCGCGGCAGCACGAAGTGGTCGCTCCGTTGCTCTTGCTGACGGCGGCTGTAGGCGTATTCACGATACCGATTATTCAATTATTTCCCGCCTTTGCTGATTTGGTGCTCCATTCCCCCAAAGATGGCTATGCGACCATCAGTGCCGCGCAGGGGATTGGCTCTGTTGTGGGTGGGGTATTGGTCGCGTGGCTGTCGCATCGCATCGGACGCGGGCGGGTGATTTTCCTTTCCGTGATCTTAGGGGCAATCGCAACTGTGGTATTTGCCTTTCAGTCTAACCTCTTGATTGCCGCTGTGATGTGCCTATTGACCGGCGTATTTTTGATCATAGAAGTGGTGAGCTTGAATACCTTGTTGCAAACCGTCGTGCCGGATGCCTATCGTGGGCGCGTACTAAGTTTATATACGCTGACCTTTTTGGGATTGGCTCCCTTTAGCGCCTTGGCATTAGGTGGATTAGCGACCGTACTCGGCACATCTACTGCGCTTGGCATTTATGGCGTCTTGGGTGGGGTGGCGAGTTTAGCGGTTTTACTGCGCTGGCGCTCAGTCGTTCAGCAGGATTAACGGAGATGTGTTATGAGAGATGCAAACCGTCTTGCATCTCTCATCTGTGCAGAAACTATACTTCTTGCGGGATAGACGGTGGCACCACCAAAAAGCTGAGTCCGATACCGATGGTTCCCGCCACAAACGGAACACCCAGCCACGTATGAATTTCCCACCACAATCCGCGCGGCCCACTCAACACGATTGCCGCGAACATCAACAAGAAATAGCTGACCGGCACAACGAACGCGAATAACCGCAGTGCGTTATGCTTCACTGCCGACGGTTGCAGTTGCATGATCAGTATATCTGCGATCAAACCCGCCAGTGCCGCTGCCACCACGACAGCCCCGTAGCGATCGTTAAAGTTGATTCGCATCACGAACATCAGCAGGGCATTGACCGTGAACATCACCGTTGCCGCGCCAAACGGCAGTTGCCAGCGCCGTACCAGAAACAGCAAGCTGCCCATCATCAACGCCGCCGGAATCAGTACATAACCCACGCTCGTGACTTCAACGAAGTACCGCGAACTTCCCACCGGAGCAGGCATATTCAAAACGCCCGCATTCGCCGCGAGGCTCGCATATTGTGTGAAAAACGAGAAGAGTGTGAATAGCAGCGCCGCTGAAATAATCGCCGGAAACAAATCACGCCAGCCACGCAGTCCACTTTGTTGCCATGCCGATCGCAACGGCCCTGAAATGAACAGGAATGCGCCAGTTGCCAGCAGTAAGTGAGTCGGGCTAAACAGTGCTTCCAGACTTTGCTCGATGCCAAAAACAGTGTGCCAGACCATATCCCCACCACCGCCGATGAAAAACAGAATCACGCCCAACAGCGACAGTCCGTAGCCTTGTGGCAATGCCCGTGACCAGGCATATCCCTTGCCGACATTCCGATATTGTGTGATACCAAACAAGATCGCGACCGAGAAATAACCCGAATATAAAACAGCATGCCACGGTGTAAAGAATGTTTCTAGGTTCGGGATGCTGTTGTGCGCCCATCCGTCCAAAAACAACCCCAGTAAGAAAAGTGTTGAAGTGAGTACGGAAAGCGTGTCCAGCCATCGGCTGCGGGGTGGATAACCTTCCAATCTTTTGCGCGTAGACGTATTCGGTAGTGCAATCGGGTGGTTTGCAGATGCCATTTACTTCCTCAAATGTTGGTTGTATACAGAATGTTACTGATTATACGTGAATGCTAACGCAAAAGTTTTGCAGAATTTCATGCTAATGAAAGCCAAACGCCTCCGGGGGGCGGAGGCGTTTGGTATTCGGGGCAGCCTGTCCGGCGGCGAGTGGGGGTATCTGCCACCGAACAACAGTGACTATAACAGCTAATCATGAGAGCTAAACGACGGAAGCCCTACGCAAGTCCTACGGCTAGCTTAGAGATTGATGAATTGCGGAAAATCATAATCTGGTTATGATTAATGAAAGACTGATAATTGCTTATACGAATTTGGGGGCAATCTTATGTTGCGGCGTTCAACGTTTATCTTGATTGTGATGGCACTGGTACTAGGTGCTGCTGTTCTACCAGCAAGCGCCGGAAGCGCGGTAAATGCCAGTTTCTCGCTGGACTGCAAGGGTTTTTCCGGCAGTGGTCAAATCCTGCTGGATCGTGATAACACCGGTTCGCTTCGTGAAGCGTTTCAGGTAGTCGTCACTGATGGTGCTGGTAATATTATTTACAAGCCGGTTGTGGATAGTTTCTTTGTCGGTGGTACGGTTTCATGGACGGCCAGCAATGTTGTTGAATGGACATCTGCGCCACAATCTAACCCGTTGACCCTCCGTGTGGTCAGTTTGGCTGGCAATAATCTGGAAGAACAAACCATTGTTATCGCGACCGGAAGCTGCGATGGCTTGACGAGCGAAGGCGCACTGCCAACCGTAGTGAATGGCGAAACATCCTCATCGGTTGAAATCAATGCCGTTCCTCCTCGTCCTGTCAATTCGGACACAGTAACCAGTGCCTTACCGGGTTTCCTCGTGGTGAACACCGATAACCTGTCACTGCGTAGTGGCGACGGTCCGGAATACACCTTGGTTGGCATTGTTGACGGTGGCACCAAGTTGATCCCCTTGGGACGCAACTTGAAGTTCTCATGGTGGCTGGTACAAGCAGGTGACATTGTGGGTTGGGCGAAAGCCGAATTCCTCGTTGCCCGTGGTGATTTGACCAGTGTGAAAGTAGTCCCGTCGCAAGGTGAAATCACACCTGCGACATTCTTTGTCTTCAGCAAGTCATCACTGCTGTCTGCTCCAAAGGCCAATGCGGTTCCCCTGTGTGTGATCGCCGGTGATGTCGAATACATCGCCGTTGGTCGTACTAAGGCCACTGATTGGTACGAAGTGCAAGCAACCTGTGACAATGCCGTAGTTAAGGGCTGGTTGGCTGCCGAGAAGGGCGCTTTCCGTGGCCCCGCCGGTACATTCCTGCCAGTGACTGCACCGTAATCCATTTTCGATACACACGTATGCGAGGGGCGGCTGATAAGTCGCCCCTCTGTATTTTAGGTAACTGCTATGCGTAAGTGGTTAGTGATTTTGGGTCTCTGTTTGTTCGGCCTATCCGCTAGTGTTCAGGCACAAGCGCCTGTTGTGTTAAATGGGCCGGTGGTGGCAGTGAATACCGCCGCTCAGGATCGTATTATTTTGGTGGATGTCACTTCAGGTGCTACCCGATCATTGAACTTGGGCACAGGTTCGCTCATGCCGTGGGGTTTTGCGGCGGATGGCTGTCGCATTGTCTACACCTCAACTGATGGGCTGGCGCTCGGACGGGTGTACAGTGCTAAATTAGATGGTAGCGATAGCCGCTCGCTCGTGCAGTTTGATGAATTACCGGATGATGCGTGGGGTGTTTGGGAACCGCAGGTTTCACCCGATGGCACGACCATCGCTTTTAGCCTCTTACGCCGGGATGCCCAATCAGGCAAAACAACCAGCCACATCGCCGTTGTGGATGCAAATGGCGGTACGCCTAAGATTTATAGTGTCAGCGGTAGCGAGTACGAACCCCGTTGGTCACCGGATGGTAAATGGCTAGCCTATATTTCTTTCACCGAGCGCGTCCCCGGCGCGGATGTTAACTCAACCGCCGTACCCACCCCGCAAGGACAAGAAGCCGCTGCCGGAACGCTCCTCCGTGAAGCGGATTTGTGGGTAGTGAGTGCCGACGCCAAAACCAAGTATCGCTTGACGAACTTCGCCACAGGCAGCGTTCGTGCGCCCCGTTGGTCACCGGATGGCTTTCTTGTCAGTTTCATCTACTCGCCGAGTCCCAATAACGATACCTTCTGGATGATCGGCAATGCTGACGGTGCCATCCCGACTGAATTAAGCTATCAGTGGAGCCAAATCATGGATACCACATGGTTTCCCGATAGCGCCTCAATATTGGGTGTGGCGCGGGATTTCCAGAAGATCACCGATAACACACTCTGGCGTGTGCCTTTGGTGGGAAATGCGGATACGGATGCTACCCAGTATCTGGCTGATCCAAACCTGTCATTCGTAGACTACCCTCGTTTTAGTGCTGACGGACAATGGCTGGCGCTCCGCAGCGAATATGCCTTAGCCTTGGTTAACGTGAGCACCAATCAGTGGTCATTAGCAGCCAATGTCCCGCTGGCAAATACACCACCGGTGTGGAGTCCCGCCGGATTTCGCGGTGAAAATCAGTGTCCTCAGTAACAATTATGAATGTGAAAAAGAGTGAATTATGGTTCGTTGTGGAATTGATATGATCGAAAACAAGCGCGTTGAGGATGGGATTGCTCGCTTGGGCGAACGCTTCCTCAACCGCTTTTTTACAGCCGGTGAACGTCAGGATTGCAATGATAAACCAAATCGTTTGGCGGCGCGTCTAGCTGGCAAAGAAGCCGTGAGCAAGGCGCTAGGAACAGGCATCGGTGACGTGAGTTGGGTTGAGATTGAAATTCGCTGTGACGAACGCGGACGCCCCGTGCTCCACTTACACGGTGCAGCGGCCAAACTCGCCACCGGCATGGGCTTGGTTCAGTGGGATATCAGCCTGACGCACACCGCAGAATACGCCTCAGCCATGTGTGTCGCCAGTTCCTAATCGTTCAATCCCCCTTGGCTTCCCAAAGTTTGTATACTCGAACCAAATGTCATTGACAATCAATGAACCTTTGTTCTAAAATGATGCTAATAGTGGCTGCAAAGTACATGATATATAACTTCCCAATAAATGGGTTGTAGGGGAGCACCTATGTGTGCTCCCACCGATTATCACCTACCATATAACCACTCCATGAAATGAATTTCTGTAGGGACACGGCATGCCGTGTCCGGCGGCGCAACCGCAAACGCTAGCCATATTTCTGCTATAGGGGGGCATCATGCGCGAATTAATTATTGCCGAGTTCATCACCTTGGATGGGGTCATTCAAGCACCCGGTGGTGTTGACGAAGATACCGACGGTGGTTTCGCCCACGGCAGTTGGACCATACCGTATTGGCATGACTCCATCGGTGAGCATTTCTTTAACACGATGGCCAATGCCGATACCTTGCTTCTGGGTCGCAAAACATGGGAAATTCACGGCGGCGCGTTCGAAAAGATGGATGATGATCCATTTGGTAAAACAATGAACGCTGTCCGCAAATACGTTGTGTCCACCACCCTCAAATCGGCGGATGCGTGGCGTAACTCAATCCTCATCAGCAGCAATGTGGTCGAAACAATACGCAAAATCAAGCAAGAACCCGGCAAGAACATCCTGCTTGATGGCAGCAGCGTCTTGGCGCATACCCTCATCGAAAACAACTTGGTGGACGAATTTGCGCTGCATGTCTATCCGCTTGTACTCGGCAGTGGTAAACGTCTGTTTCCGCAGGGCAAGCACGTCAAACTGAATTTGGTCGAATCACAAATGTTGCCGACAGGTGTAGTCTACCAGCGCTATCGTCCGACCGCCTGACCATACGAGGACACAAACCAGTGCTCCATGTGTGTCGTAATAATGCACAGTCTTTTGCATATTCAGCGTGAGCCTCCCGTCTATCCGCTGCAACGTCGACGCGGCAGACATACCCGAGCCAAGCGCTGCATTTGTGTCGTTTCGGTGGCAGTCACCGGGCTTCCCGTAATGCAAAGATCGCCCTTTAGCGCCAATCTCGCTCACTCCCGCCTGCTAGTTTGGCGGGAATTGCGCAAAATGTGAATCAACCCATTCAGTGTCGATGAGTAACTGGTTTTTGTTTAAGTGATGCTAGTGAGTAGACTACGTTAAAGAGGATTGTTTGGGCGAAATGAAATCTCGCCCATCATGCAGGTTGAATTACTGAATTTGAAGCAGGACGTGGGCGCTCCGCCACATGCCTTCGAGATCGTAGTAGTTGCGCTTATCTTCTTGGAAAATATGCACAACCGTATCACCATAATCCATGAGCATCCAACCACTGTCAGGAGTGCCTTCTACGGATGCCGGCAGCTTCCCATATTTTTCTTTGACCTGTTCGCGCACGCCGTCAGCCAATGCCCGTAGCTGACGATCACTGTTACCGGTACAAATGACAAAGTAGTCTGCGATGATGGCGTCAGGGCGCAGGTCGAGCAGAATGATGTTTTCGGCCTTTTTATCTTCTACTGCATCGACGATAAATCGGGCAAGTTCAATTGATTCCAGAATAAAACTCCTAGCTGATGTCTGACTAACAGTGAGATTGAATAAGTGACATTCATTGCTCACCATTCATTTTGCATTGTAGCATAACGTTAATAGGAAGCAACGGGTGGGTTATTGTAGGAACGCGTGTACGGCGTTAACAACCCGTTCTGGCTGTTCATCGAGCGGTTGGTGATGCGTTCTCGAAAGTTCCAAGAGTTGTGCGTTGGGCAGGTTGCGTGCCGCTAAACGTCCTTCATTAGGTGGAACGGTGGTGTCGTTGCTTCCAAGGATCACCAGCGTTGGGTGTTGAATATGTGGCAGGTGCGGATGCATATTCTCACGCGCAATGCTGTGTAAAGCGTGTGTACTGGCCTGCCACGAAGCACGTTGGAAATCCAACTGAATACGTGCAGCCGCTTGGTTATCCAGATACCAATGTGACGGCCTCGTAAAAATCGGGCTGAATACACTCTGTGCCAGCGACCACAATGGTCTCGTCTTTGACAGGGTATACACGCCGATCTCATTGTTAAACAACCAACTGAACTCAATCGGATGCCCGAACCGTCCCGTGATAACCGGAGCCATCAACACCAGTTTCTCAGTCAGATCAGGCTTGCTTGCAGCCATCTTGAGCGCCAGCATCCCACCCATCGAGTGTCCGATAATCGCTTTAGGGCGTAGCTGGTAATGGGCGCAGAAGTCCAGCAACAGGTCTGTATGGTGTTGGATGTGCAGCGATTCGTTGTCCGATGGACGTGGGGATTGACCGAAGCCGTGTAGATCAACCGCCCAAAAACGTGCGCTGTGTCCCATGTCCCGCATCAGGCGCGACCACATCTCACCCGAACTAGCCCACCCATGTACCAGCAGTACATCCGGGCCGTCTCCGTGACATTTATAGTGTAAGTTAAGCGCTGCGTGACGATTAATCATATGCTGATTATAGCACGCCCGATTATGCCGGATGATTAGGAAACCCGAAAAAAGCTTCAATTAACGCTTCTACGTTCAAATATCGTTTCCCATCTGATACTATAAAGCTGGAAATTAAGCAGTAAAGTAGACCTAATGACTGAACAACAGATAAATTTTACGGTTTCGACATCGGGCGAGCGCTTGGATAAATTGGTGGTTGAGCAAGTGGGTGATAGTTTGTCCCGCGCTCAAATTCAGGCGATGATCAAAGATGGCAAAGTCACCGTCAATGGTGCACAGGTCAAGTCCGGCATCAAGCTCAAAGGTGGCGAACAGATCAGCGTGACCATCGCCACACGCGAAGAAACCGAAACCGTCGTACCCGAAGCCATCACGCTGACGGTTGTATACGACGATCCCGATTTTGCCGTGATCGACAAGCCAGCCGGAATGACTGTTCATCCCGGCGTTGGTAATGAAAAAGGCACACTCGTGAGTGCTTTGCTCTCGCGCTGGCCGGATATTGCCAAGATGAATATTGTTGAAAAGCGTGTGGGCATCGTGCACCGCTTGGATAAAGATACCAGTGGCTTGATTGTAATTGCCAAGAACGATGCCGCACGCATCAAGTTACAGGCGCAGTTTCAATCACGCACCGTAAGCAAGGTCTATTTGGCGCTCCTAGAAAAGATGCCTGCGACTCAAAGTGGGCGCGTAGAAGCCCCCATTGCCCGTGATCCTAACCAGCGCAAACGAATGGCTGTCATGCGTGGTGGTAAACCAGCCATTACCGAGTATCAGGTAATTGATCATCGCTTCATTGGCGAACAGGCTTTAGTACGTGTGACGCTCCATACCGGACGGACGCATCAAATTCGTGTGCATATGGCTTTCATCGGCTGCCCAATAGTCGGTGATAGTGTCTATGGCTACCGCAAGCAGCGCATCAAGCTCAAGCGCCAGTTCTTACATGCGGCTGAATTGGCTTTTGATCATCCGGTAACAGGGGAGCGCTTGCAGTTCGAGTCGCCCTTGCCTGTCGGGTTACAGAATATTATGGATAAACTCCGCGAATAGCCTGCCTACCGCCTATCCAAATAAAAACGGGGCATGTTGAGTGCCCCGTTTTCTTACCTGCTTATTGCTATTCGGTTATGTACCGTTACTAACTGAAGCAGTCAGGATTTTCTGCCCCAGTTCGCTTTGCGGTTTATACTCACCCGAGATGATTTCAACCACAGTTCCTTGATCTGCCCAGTCATAAAGGGCTTTGGCGTTATCGTTTTCTGCCATGACGCAGCCGAATGTATATTTCGACCCCACGCTACCCCCACCCAGCAAATTACCGTTGGGGAGCAGCACCGCGCCGTGGAAACCGTTCATCAAGCCCGGTACGACTTCATACATACCCATGAACCAATACATCGTCCAACTACCGCAGTTTAAACCGCTGTCACTACAGAGGGTGAAGCTACCACCTGCTGCTTCCTCACTATGAGTCAATATTTGGTAGATGCCGGGCGATGTCGGGTATTGATCCATGCCCGACGAAATCAGCCATTTGAATTTTTCTTGACCGTTTTCAAAGGCAATCATGCTCTGATTATCCAAATCGACCACAATTCGTTTACTTGGAACCGGATCAAGTGGAACTGATTTATCCTTCGATGGCAAATTCAGAATGTCCCCGGGAGAAAGCACGTCCAAATTACGCCCCGGATTGGCTTCTTGGATCAAGTAGAAAGGGATACCTGTTTTGCGTGAGATGTAATAAGCACGGTCACCCGCTTCTACCGTATATCGCGTGTCACGATAACGGATACGCAGCATAACTGACGCAGATTGTTCACCAATCGCCTTATTCATCTTCTCTTGCGTTTCGCGTGGATCAAGATACCGTGTTTCGGTCGCCTGTGGTGGATTGAGCGATTGATTCTGAGCGTTGAGGAATGGCGCGTAGTTGGCATCCCGCAGCGTCAACCCTTGTTCTCCAACTTCCAACCACGAGGCCAACGATTCTTTGGTGGTTGTCCATGTGGTAGTTTGATCAGTGAACGGATCATACCCATTGAGGGAGAAGTTTTGGGTCACAAAGCGGGTTGCCGCTTGGATATACGGTTCGGGATCAATCTCTAGCGGTGGGATAACCGACATGGTCAGATCAAGCTGCCCCAATTGTGCGATGTCGACTGTTTTCTTCTGTAGGCTATCCATCGTCAGAGATGTATCCAGCATGCGTCCGTTTTGACCCGCTATGCCGATTAACTGGTCATTTTTCCACTCGTACCCCGCGTTAAATGGCGCAATGTCAGTAGCGGTGGTCAAGTTGAGCAGGTAGTTATTAGCCGTGTTGTAATCAACCGTGACCGCAGGTTTAACACTGATGCCGAACGGCAATCCGCTCATACCCACCCCACGTGCAGCTTCCGCGGTTTTCTGCGCATCCAACTGCAACCCGAGATCAGCCGGTTTGACTGTCCATTGACGTTCACCATCAACCAGTTTGATCTGATATTGATTGCTCCATGCGTTCTGTAGCGCCGCAACCGCTTCCTCAGTTGTGAGGTCGCCAAGCGGAACGTTGAGTGACCACACGTTGGGGAATACCCGCCCTGTGACGACATGGCTACCGACAAATATAAGGAATACGACAGCGATTAACCCGATGATACCAAAGACGATTTGTTGCGTATGCGTGATATACCAGAACAAATCCTGTAGCACCATGCGGACGCGCATGATCCAACCCGCTTCTAGGTTAGGCATTGCCATACCGGAAAGCTGACCGCGTAAAGCATCTTTTAGAGGCGCTGTGGAAGCCGAACGATGTTGACGAGCCATCTGCCGTTCGCGCGCGCGCCGTGATTGATTGCGACGAGTCCCGTAATCCATATCAATCCCTATAGAACTACTAACTATCGAGCATGATATTCATTTTTATATGCTACCACATTCCAAAGGTCATGTGTACGTGTCTTATGAGGATACTCATGTGACGATTTCACACGTGGGATAGTGCCACTGCCCTCGACAAATCAGTCTAGTCGTTTACAATCCGCAAGGTAGGGATTGCGAAAGGAATGAGTTATGCGTCGTAGTATAGGCTTTGTTTTAGGTTGTTTACTGTCAGTTGGTGTGGTTGTCGCACAGGATAATGCCCTAAGCGTCAGTACACCGAAATTTGTAACTAAGCTCGATGCTTATGGGCAGAATGTGCTTTACGCACAAGGCACAGTGACCAATACCAGTGCCGATCAAGCATTCAACAATATTGAGTTAGCTGCGATTGCAGTTGATGCGTCCGGTGCCGAAGTGGGTGAGGGGATTGGTTATTTATCAAATAGTTGTGGTACGGCACTTACATCGGATTTTGTGCTCAGGCCGGAAGCAAACCAATCCTATGTCATACCGCTTGAACTGTATGAAACGGATGCACAGGTTGATCATGTTGATATCACCGTTGATGCATCCCCATCTGATGCTCCCGAATCGGTCGAAGTAGCGTTGGGTGCAGGCGTCAAACAAGTCGATCAACGCGAAGTTGTGCAAGTGGAATGGATTGACGAGCAAAATTTGCGTTACGGGGAAGGCTGTCGGCGTGATTTGTTCACCGATTGGACATGGCGCACCTATGATCTTCGTACAGGGGCAGTGAGTCAACAACCACATCCCAAAGCTGAATTAGTCACTGAAGCCTTACGTAATCAACTAGGATTGCTTGACCCTCTCTACTTTCAACATTCCATGTTGAGTTTTGACCCTAACGGGCGGCGCTTGGTCTATCAAACCGAGTTAAATGTTGTGCTAAGTGCGGAAGGCGATGGTAGTTTTAAGCGCCGAATGTTTGATAAACTGTCTGATCGGACGTTGCAGGGGATTAGCTGGTTGCAAAAGGGTATATTCCTCGCTTATTACTACGGCGCAAGCGGCGATATGGTGACTTATTTCACAGCCAACGCGGAAGGGCGCGGTCTCAGTGAAACACCTACCAATAGCACCCCCTCGCTGATTATCCCGGGAGCCAGCCCTGACGGCGAGGACATCATTATCGGTCTAGAAGTGGATGGCAAAACGGGCTACTACGATAAACGGGCGGCTTATGAAACCACGACTTTGCTCTTCGAGTCACCGTTGCCGGAGAATAATTGGCCGGGACCGTTATACGAGCAGGACAACGATAACGCATCGTTCATTTACGCCGCTGTTCCAAAAGATGGCGTTGCAACCTTGGTTTGTTATAACGTACAAACCAAAAAGACAACCGACCTTACAACCTTGCCTCTACAACTGACCAGTGACGAACGGGCATGGTGGTTCCTTTCACCCGATCATAATACGATCGCTTTGGCCGCAGATGGTATTCACGCTGGCTTATGGTTGATTGACCTCAATGCAACTAAGGCATGTGAATAACTGTGACAGCACTTGCATTCGTACTCGTATTGACTTCAGCAACTTTACACGCATCATGGAACTTTCTGGCGAAACGTGCTGGTGGTGATACCACCTTCGTCTGGTTGTTCAGTTTGATCGCCACCTTAATTTATTTACCCTTGGCGATTGGTATCGTGATCGTTCAAAAGCCGCAGTTAGGTGCACCCGAAATTTGGGCACTGACAGTCACCTGTTTGCTGCATATCGCCTACTACCTGTTTTTGAATTGGGGCTATCAAGTCGGTGATCTATCGCTGGTGTATCCCATTGCACGCGGTGCAGGACCGATGTTGGCCGTTATTGGGGCTGTGTTGGTGTTGGGCGAACGTCCGTCTTTGGTTGCTGTAGCAGGGATGCTATTTATCTCATCCGGTATTGTGATTTTGACCCGCAGCGGTTCTACAGAACGTCACGGCAGCGTCCGTTTAGGCATCATCTACGGCTTGCTGACCGCCATCGCCATTGCGGCTTACACGCTTCAGGATAAACAGGTTGTTGGCTATTATTTGGTACCACCGATCATCTTGACGTGGGCGAGCAACTTGGTTCGGGCAGTTGTTCTGGCGCCCAATGCCCTACGTCGTTGGGATCGGGTAAAGTTGAACTGGCAGCGCTTCAAGCGTGAAGCATTCGCCATCGCCGTGATTGACTCGCTCTCATATATCCTGTTTTTGATCGCTCTTTCCAACGGAGCTGTGACACACCTTTCTCCGTTACGCCAAACCAGTATTCTCATGGGTGCATTCTTAGGTACGCGCTTGCTGGCAGAGGAAGGTGGACGCAGACGCATTATCGCTGCATTAGTGATGATGATCGGTGTTATTCTGCTGACGTTAGGCTAAGTGGCGCTGTTAACCTGACGATTGCTCTACGGAATGCACTTCTGACTCTGAAAATTGCCTATAATGATTTCAGATTATGAAGTGTTAATTGTGTCTAAAAGGAGGCTAACGATGAAGTGGCGAAAATGGGGTGTCTTTGGCGTATTGTTTGCCATATTAAGCCTGTTCACGTTGCAACCAAGCATGTTTGTAGCTGCCCAGAGCTATTCGTGGACAGGGGAATACTATAACAATCCTTACCTACAAGGAGCACCTGCCTTCACCCGTATCGACAGCGTTTTGGCGCTGGACTTTGGTAATAATTCACCGGGGACAGGTGTTGGGAGTGATGGCTTTTCAGTCCGTTGGACGGCGTTAGCCGCCTTCGGTGGTGGAACCTATCGCTTCTGGGCACTTGCTGACGATAACATCAAAATCACCTTGGATGATGGCTATACACCCGTCCTTGATACATTTGGTCAGTCCAAGATTGGGCAAATTGTTTCTGTTGATGTGCCTATGAATGCGGGTGTTCACAAAGTACGCGTGGATTATCAAGAAGTTTCCGGCAACGCCTATGCCTATGTCACATGGGCAAGCCTCGCCAGTAATCCGACTGGTCCGAACTTCCCTATTCCGCAGGTATCCTACTCCAACGTGAATAATGGTCAGTGGACGGCACAGTACTTTAACAATGTCGCTCTGTCGGGATCGCCAGTGTTAATCCAGAGCGAAACCAGCCCCAGCCACACGTGGGGAAGTGCCGCGCCTGCTGCCAGTGTATCAGCCGATAATTTCTCGGCGCGCTGGACGAGCACACAGACGTTAGATGCTGCCAATTATCAACTGTCGGTGCGGGCTGATGATGGGGTGCGCATTTTTGTAGATGGTGTGCTGGTGATTAACGAGTTCCATTCAGCTACGACCACAACCTACAGCACCAATTTGAATCTGGGTGCTGGTCAACATACCATCATGATCGAGTATTACGAAGCATCCGGTGATGCCTTCCTTGACTACAACCTCAACCGTGTCAGTTCAGTGATCGTTACCCAGGCCAATCAGGGTGGTGGTTCAGTGAATACTGGAACGGTTGCCACGGTCGTTTCCGCTCGTTTGAATGTGCGTGACAATCCGAGTGCGAGCGCCACCATTCTCGTCAAGATTAGCCAGAACGAAGCCTATCCGGTGGTTGCCAAAAACAGCGACTCATCGTGGTATCAGATTAACGTCAATGGCTTGCTAGGATGGGTATCAGCCCGTTTTGTGAGCATCAGCGGCACTCAGAATGTAGCCGTTGTCGCAGGTTCTCAATCAGTGGCGCAACCGGTTGATACAGGCTTTAATGTGACAGCACTCACAACAGTTAATGTGCGTAGTGCACCTTCTACACGCGGATCGACCATCGTTGCCAAGATGCAGCGCAATGAAACCGCGCGGATCGTTGGACGGACTGCCAATAACGCGTGGTGGCAGGTAAATTATCAGGGAACTGTGGGATGGGTAAGCTCGACCTTTGCCCGTATTCAGGGTGGCGCAGTCGTATCGCGCATCCCTATTACAGGGTAGACAAGTAGCACATTTTAATCAGTAGGAATTGGGAACGGGGCGATCGATGTCGCCCCGTTTTAGTTACATTATTGAGATGACAATTAGCGGAATGAGCGCACCGACGATTGCACCTGCTACAACCTGTGCCAGTGTGTGGCGTTGGAGGCGTAAACGGGCTGCGCCAACAATTGGCAACAGTGGTGATACGAATAAAGCAGGTGCCGCACCGAAGACAATCCCGGTCGCAACAACGGCTACGCTGATACTCATGGCGTGCATACTAATTTGCCATGCAAAGGTAATCACCAGCATAACCGCTAGCTCAACCAATGTGACAGCCGCAATCAACGGTAGTATGGATGGCGCATTCATCATGCGAAGGACTTGCCATGCCAGAATGGCGCAGGCGATAGACACGATAAATGGAACGATCCGTTCTTGGCGTTCCTTCATGTGAAGGTCGCTAATCTTGCCGCTATGTACACGCCACGCAATGTAGAGGATGGGCAGTATGCAAACCAAAATCGCGTAGGTTGATGCCCACATGAGACCCTGTAGACGGTTTTCGGCGTAATGAAATGCAATGAAGAACACCAATATGCCCCAGACCATCGGCGGGCTGAACAGATTCGAAATTACGCGTGCCCAGCGTGCATTCATATAAGATGATGCGTTCAATACAATTTCCTCGATAAAATACCACAAGTGTTGGAGAGTGTTGTGCCAGACGATTTGTGCCATAGTGTTCACTCTAGCACATGTTTAGCGAAATTAGATGTAGAGATGTTTAAGTTTATGTTAGAGCCTGTCCACTTACTTTAGGCAAAACGTATCATTTTGCAGCAGTTGTTCACTGTTACTTTTAGCTAGTACGGTTGTGCATTCGGGATTGTTCAGACCAATTTGGTCAGATAGTCGGTGCCTTCAAAGATGATACGTGTGGTTTGAGCTTCCTCGTATTCGTCTGGATCGAGAATGCCTAAAAGTTCACGGGATAATGCTGCCATACGCAGCGATCCGGTGATGACAATCAGTTGTGCATTGGTACTTAGAGCGCTCGATATGGCTGTCGATAGATTCGGTTGAACACTGACGGACGCGTAATCGAGAGTGATTGCGTCTATCAATTCGTCAGTGGTCATTGAGCGATGACTGCTGGTTTGCGTTAGCGTTGCTGTAAAGCGTGGATCGTCAAAAACAGTTAAGAACTCTTGAGCCGATTTATCACGCAGCATCCCTATAATCAGATGTGCAGGCGACGTGGGGGCGCGTCGTTCGATTTCCGCACGTAAGCGGCGAGCGCTGTTAAGGGTATGAGCGCCATCAATCAATAGATCTTTATTGTGCGATGAGATGTGTTCCATTCGTCCGATGAGATGGACTTCTGGCGGCCTCGCTGGCAATGGATAATCCTGTATGACATGTCGCTGCATAAGACTTTTGCATACGGCGAGTGCCAATCTGTCTATAGGTTCGTAGCTGAGTGTGGCTTGTTGTGCATGGGCTTCTTCGTCCAATACCGCTTCAACCTCTGATTGTTGTGGTGCCGCGATGACATATCCCCGTGCTTGGATGATGCCTGCTTTGTGCTGGGCAATAGTGGTTAATGTACCACCCAGCATGGCGGCATGTTCTCGTTCAATGGGTGTAATCACTCCAATGCAATTCGAAACCGTGTTGACGGCATCGTAACGTCCACCGATACCAATTTCAAGCACTGCAATGTCAACGGCTTGTTGGCGAAACCACCATAATGCGAGTGCGGTTGCCATCTCGAAGGTGCTGAAATGGATGTTAAGTTGTGAAATGATAGGCTGGAGAAACGTGACCCCTGCACTAAATTCTGGTTGAGATATGAGCCGCCCATTGATCGAAAAGCGCTCGCGAAAGCTATGTATATGCGGGCTGGTGTATAAACCCACTTTGAGATGGTCACCCATGAGTGCGGCGATTTGGTGGCAGGTGGTGCCTTTTCCAACCGAACCGGCTACCACAATGCTTGGGAATGCTCGCTGCGGCTTATCCAAGGCATCCAGTAGATGATGCATGTGTTCGAGTGAGTTCGGTAAATGGGCCGCGCGGATGGGTTGGGCAATGAACCTTAGCGCTTCAAAATAATCCATTAGCTGTCGAGATTTTCAATCTGATCGATCACATCGGAGAGTTCGCGTAGGCAGCATATGATTGCGCTGGGGCGGGCAGACTGCTCAGGTGTATACGGAAATTGATCGACACGGGTGAATGGTGTGCAATATTCCAGTGCGCTTGGTAACAGTGATGCACGGGGTTTCCAGACTGTTTTGAATCCGTGATTGGATGGATATAAAACATCGTCATGATACATATCGCCAACCATGATGGCTTGTTTGGCTTGTTCAGGCCAATCACCAAAAAAGTGGCGATGTTTCTTCAGACCATTATGCGTATCAGGCGTCAGGATGTCGGTAAAGTAGGGCGTAAGTTCAAGTGCATCCATAACCGGACGCTGATACTTTGCCAGCCCTTTGGTTGCAACCACCAACGCGCGGTGCGGTGCTTGTAATTCTTCTAGCGCTTCATGTGCATAATTGATGAGTGAGGAATGTGAACGGGCGTGGGATTGAACCAATTCGGTGCAGTTCGCCGTAATCTTGACCCCTAGACGCTCGGCAACGGTTTGTGTGATGTCATCCCAATCCATCGCTAGGATAGGCTGCACACCATCATCGCATTGACGGGCGTAATTTTCATCCTCGATCATTTGCAGAATTTGCGCAGGCTGGCGCTTTGATTTCTGCGCGAGTTCATTGATGACGACCGGCCAAACCGCCGACTCGAATGGGTTGGTCATCAGGGTACCGTCAAGGTCGATAAACAGTACAGTTTCGTACATATTGGTGCTTGGCTTTTCGTTAATGAGAACGATCCCACACCACAATAATAACACCTCACCCCCGAAGGAGTGAGGCCTGTCTTTTTATTTGTTGTTTGCGTAGAGATCGCGTAGTGCAGCTTCAGCTTTGGGGTACTGGAACGCGTAGCCCGCTTCTTGAAGACGCTTGGGGACGGCACGTTGGCCTTCAACCAGCAAAACTGCAAGTTCACCAAACGCGATTTTGAAAGCAATCGCTGGGGTAGGTAAGAACGATGGACGCTTTAGAACACGACCCAAAATCGTTGCCAGTTCGCCATTGCTCAATACTTCAGGTGCAGACAGATTGTATGCGCCACTGGCGGAAGAGGTCTCTAGTAAGAATTTGATCGCGCCAACCTCATCATCGATGTGAATCCACGGCATTTGTTGTTTGCCGTTGCCGATCGGGCCGCCTGCAAATAGCTTGAAAGGCAGTGCCAGCTGCGGGAGTACGCCACCCTTGGTTGTCATGACGATACCGGTGCGAATAATCACACGGCGGACGCCCATCTTTTCCACAGGTTCAGTGACCGCTTCCCATTTAACGCAGGTGATGCCTAGGAAGTCACCACCGGGTACATGATCCTCAGTAATATCTTCACTGCCGTGTGTGCCATAATAGCCTACCGCCGAAGCTTGAATCAACACTTCGGGCTTGGTTTTGGCAGCACTAATGGCTTCCACAATAGCTTTGCCGGCATTAACGCGGCTTTCTAGGATGCGGCGCTTGCGCTCAGATGTCCAACGGCTAGGTGGAAATCCTTCGCCAGCGATACTTTCACCGGCTAAATTGATGATCGCTCCAGCACCATCGACTAGCGAACCCCATCCTTGAGCAGTGCGGCCATCCCATGCGACGACTTTTACACCACCCTCAAGTCCACTGGTTTTATTGATATTGCGGCTGAGGACGATTACTTCATGATGATCGTGCGCCAAACTATTGGCTACTGCCTTGCCAATCAGCCCTGTTCCCCCGGTAATAATGATGCGCATTTGAGTCTGCCTCCGGTCAATAGATAGAATAATCTCCCCCGATATTCATTGTATAGTTCGCTTGGAACGCCCGTCAATCAATGCTCATAGGATGTTCAGCTTTGTGTAGCAATTATCCCAACAAAACCTAGACTCACATACGTTTTGTCGGTTACTGGCAACCGTTGATTCGGGTCGTCAATATCGTACAGGCCAATGATGATCTGGTAGTTTCCGGCAGCGAGATCAGTCGGGATGGCAAGACCGTGTTGATCTTTGATGACCGTGTTGGGCTGCCAAGTGGTTGTTGGTTGTGATCCACCAGCCGGTTCACTATCACGCTGTGCGACCAAGACACCGTCTGCATTCAATAATTGGATGAAGACTTTGTAGCGTTTGGCGAGGGATTCTTCAGTGAGCCATTCGAGTTGGACTTGTATCACATCACCAGCATGGAAGGTGCGGTTGCTGATGGCGGCACGATCCAACACAATAGTATCGCCAAAACGCTTATTCACGGGTTCGGAAACCATTGACGCGACTGGTGTTACGTATTGTGTGAAACGAACATCACCGTACCAGATGTCGTCGCCTGCTTGGAATGTTGTGCTATCGAGCGTGTTTTCGACCACATGGTTAGGATCGCGCTCCGCTTCCCCCCAGTACAGAACAAAGATACGTTGATGTTGCTGGATGATCTCTTGTACGCTTGCGAGGGTCTGGGCATCATCTCCGCCTAAACCTGCGGGAAGCGTATAGACCGGCGCTTTAGCATGATAGTAGTAGCGAAAGACTTCTTCCTGATTAGGAGCATCCAGAATGATGGCGTCACTATCGCGCGGATTAGCCGTAATGGTCGCGACCATTTTGCGGTAGTCTGGTCGTTGAAAGTGTGGATTGTCATACAGCGGAGCGAGGCCGTTTGCCAGATAGACCACTAACCAAACTGCTTGTAATACGGCTAAAACCAGCGTGATACGATCCATACGATGACCGCGCTGTGCCAATGTCCACCAACCGCCTATACCTGCACCCATCAACACTGCAAAGCCGATTTGAGCAGGGAGCAGGAATTTGAGATTGGCAGGCCGAAACAGACCGAGCGCTAGAAACACGGCGACGGGCAATCCCGCCCAAACGATTGGCACTAATGTTGCCCAGAGTCCAGCTTTGCCGCGCAACCATAAACCACCGATCAGTCCGCCTAAAAGTAGCAATAAGGCAATCGGCATATAGCTAGACGCATTCGGAATGAATTCGTAGGTGATGCCGAGTGTGAACCAACTACTGATTATTCCAATCGCTTCACCTGCCGGAATAGGTGTGCCAGTACTCGGCCATTGCGTCACTTGGCGCAAAGCGGTCGGCATCCACGGTAGGAACAATAGAATAGTGAGTAGATTGGCTAGTATGTAAGTGCCAAGTATCGAAAAGTACCAAGTGCTGCGTACTGAGTGCTGACCCGATGAACGATACAGTAACTTAAGCACCAACCATAAAAGAAAAATAACCCCCTGCGCCAGCATAATGAATGGATAGGCATACTGTGTATATAAACCTGCAACGTTGATCAGTGCGAGAACCAAACCCCATCTATAGGTTTTTGTATTCCGACTTGTAACTTGCGGCTTGTAACTTGTGACTAGTTGAATCAGCGCCCACATCCCGGCCACGCTCCACAGGGCGAGCAGGGCATACATACGGGCTTCTTGAGCGTAGTAAATGCTAAAGGTGTTGAGCGTCACCAGAACGGCAGCCGCTAAGCCTGCTGCGGGATTAAAGAGGCGTTTGCCGAGCGCAAAGGTAAACGCTACGCTCAGGATGCTGGCTAAGGTGGATAAAGCACGTAGCGCGACTTCGGACGTGCCAACCAGATTATGCCAGATCGCTAGTAGCCAATAGTAGCCAGGTGGATGAATATCACGGGCGGCGTTGGACGCAATATCCGCGAAGTTACGCATGGCCTGAACATAGGCGTTCCCCTCATCATTCCATAGGGATTGTGTGCCGAGGTTGTGGAAACGGAGTGCTGCGGCAAGCAGAATAATGAACACAGAGACACAAAGAATCAAAGACACAGAGGATGAAATGGCTTTGCGTCCTTGCGTCCTTGCATCTTGGCCTTGAAATGGCGTCATGACTTGCGACGCTCCCGCCATGCACTCACGATTGCGAACAGGGTGATGCACAGGACACCGAAAAGACTCGCCGCTATTGGGAGGATATTTGGGGCGGTACGGTCAAGGACAGTGATGGAGTCGAGCGTGTCAAATGGATCACCTTGATTCAGTTGAATGGTGTGTGATTGGGAGAACATCCCCAACGAAAGTGACTGGTTGCGCCATTCGTAGGGCTGGAAGTAGCGACTGAATCCTAACTTTTGTGGCGTACCATCGAGTGTGATGAGCCATGCTAATCGGCTTTTCCACCGGAAGATCACATCAGTACCTTTGATGGTGAAATTAAGTTGTGAGGCATATAGCATGTTGCCAAATTGGGCATTGGCTTCGTTCATCAACTTCGCATCGGCGGATTTTGTAACCGCCCAACTTTCTGCCTGATGAACACCTTGATACAAAACGGGCGATTGTGTGGTGATGTATTGCTTCATCGCGTCATAAACCGGCAAGGGTGTGAAATCCGGCTCGACCATGCGGAAGTAGTAGAAGGCTTGGTTTTTCTCATAATCCGCCGGACGTTTGAAGAACCAGTAAGAAATATTCCCCAACCACGGCCATTCTTCTTGAGCACGTTGATAAGCCAGTGGCATATACCGCGCGGCTTGTTCTTCGGTGACGATGCCGAACGCGCCACTTTGGATGATATTAGCGGGATCATCCGGTTGCGGATTCCATGCGGCTTCGCTAATCCAGATGGCTTTGTTGGCGTCACCGTTCGCAACCATGATGTCGCGGATATAAATGTGACGGGCATAGGTCAGCGTCATCGGGCGCATGCGTTGATCAGTAGGGCCGCTGAAAAAGCCATAACCCTGCGCAGACATCACATCAAAACAGTCTTTCGCACCCGCATCATACATGCGTTGAAGGAAGATGAAATCATTTAAGTTGCGGTCGGTCAATGAAACAGTAGGCGAGAGCGGCCCACTGATAACGACCAAGTTAGAGTCAACTGTTTTGAGCGCCTTGTAGGTGCGGCAGAGTAAATCCGTATACGCTTCGGGATTAACAGGCTGCGTACCCCATTCATCGTTGGCGTTGGGTTCGTTCCAGATTTGATAATATCGGATGCGGCCTTGATACCGTTTAGCGACAGCTACCGCATAATTCACAAAGTCCTGATAATCATCAGGCGGGGCTTTATCACCCGCTTCGGGATTAGCGCGTGTCCATTTGGGTGGGTTATCCAGCCGCGCTTGAATTTGGATGCCGTGTTTTTCGGCCAGATCGACAATGTTGTCGTATTTATCCCATGCTGAAATCACATCTTTGTCATCTACGACACCGTCGCCATTCAGGTCATTGCGGCGGTCGGTGAAGTCGCCCCGTCCGGCAATTTCGATGTCGTCCCACGGGAATTGCTGCCGGATCATTTTGAATCCAGCATCGGCAATCATTTGCAGGCTGCGGTCACGCTTGGCAACTTCGACTTCTTGCTGCAAGAAAGTGTTGATGCCGTAGGGAGGCACATCGGTATGGTTGATCGCCACAATCGGATCAGTCTGGGGTTGCAGGCGGATAAAATTCCCCGCCCATTCGACCATGCCACGTAGTTGCGACAGCGGGGTTTCTTCACCCGTTAGCGACCAGAACACATTCCAGACGAGTCCATGTTTGGCGAGATCAAGCCCAAGACCAGCCGTTAGGATCATGATAACGACGAGGCCGATCCAGAGAGGTTTAGTGAGGTATTGTTTCATCATGCCGCCGATTATAGCCGAAGTGCGGGATTTGGGGCGGGGGAAGGTGGATAAGCGCCGGTAAATCGTTGACTGGCGTAGCGAGACGTAATTGTGGTAGTGTCATGGTCATATTAGGCTTACCAGCGAGGAACAGGCTCTTGGTCGAAGTAATCGTACAGTATGAAGTGGATGATCGTCCCTTGACCGTGGATGAAGTGACCGATGAATATGTGGCCGATATGATGGCGCATACCAGCGCACAAATTCAACATCAGGTGGAGCGGCAGATTGGAGATATGCAGTGTGAGGAGCATGGCGGCCATCCTAAAGTGACGGTCACCGGCATGTATACCACCGACACCGAACAAATGGAACTTTCATATCATGTGGATGCGTGCTGCCAGATGCTCCTGCTACGTGCCGTTCAGGCGCTCAATCACTAGCGAAGGTGTTTAGTCAGCGTCACTGCTGGACGCGCCCGGACGGCTGCTGAGGTCACGCTCGACGCTATCCATACTCTCGCCTTTTAAGAGGCGTTGGGTGGCTTCGTTATAGGTTGCACCTGCGTCCACACCGGTGGTATCAGTCACCTGTTTGAACATCTTGCCGACTTCTTTAGGATCGCCCGAATTAAAGACGTTGAGCATGTCGCCGGATGAAAGTTGGCTGAGATCACGGCCTTGTTTGGGGATGGCGACCCGCTTAATGCGACGGATAACCTCGGTACTTTGACAATGTGGACAGGTTTGTGTTGCTGCGGGGTCGTATTCCTTAATAGATTTGAAGAAGAGGGCAAAGCTGCGCCCGCAGTGATTGCATCGGTAGTCGTAACTCGGCATAATACATTCTGGCCTCTATGCTGTGTGATGGGTTTATTATAATCGAAAGCCGTCCCTTGATGAATAATCCACAACCGGAAAAACATCCGTTGGAACAACCTGTTAAACGTCATCCGCTTGAACAACCCCCTGTTCGTCCCCCGGGAGAACCGCGCCAACGGATTAATTTACGTATCCCCTCCGTTCCGCCGACAGCCACCTATGTGCTGATTGCTATTAACGTGATCCTGTTTCTGATCCGCGCTTTGTCGCCCCAAATTGATGAACAACTTTACCTGTGGGGTGCGAACCATGCATCCGACATCTTCCTGAAGGGGCAATACTATCGGCTGTTGACCGCTATGTTTTTGCATGCGAGTATCTTCAACGAGTTCGGTGGTTATTCGCTAGGGTATAGCATCCATCTGATCTCTAATATGTATGT
This sequence comes from Aggregatilineales bacterium, assembly GCA_044227005.1. GTDB lineage: Bacteria > Chloroflexota > Anaerolineae > Aggregatilineales > Phototrophicaceae > CFX2. The sequence continues at coordinate 320,030 of JBGAFZ010000005.1, read as the reverse complement.
ACTGTACGCGGTTGGTGTGTCGATGGAGCGCTTGTTCGGTCACAGTCGCTTCTTGATTGTCTATCTGCTCGGTGGACTCGCGGGTTCGGTTGCCAGCGCATTGTTGGGTGCTGATAATGCTTATTCAGTGGGTGCGTCGGGAGCAGTATTCGCAATTCTGGGCGCTGAGTTTGTGTACCTGTGGCATCATCGGCAGTTGATGGGCGCAGCAGGCCGTGAACGCCGCAAGACGCTAATCGTACTGGCAATCATCAATTTTGCTGGTGGATTGATCTCGCAAGTCCCCGGTAGTGGAAGCAATATCCTCATTGATAACTGGGGACACGCCGGTGGCATGGTTGGCGGTTTGGTGCTGACGTGGGTAATCAGTCCGATCTTGAACTTGCGCCAACACCCTGATCATCCTAACGAATTATTGGGCGAAGACATCAACCCCTTACGGAAGCACTACTGGTTTGTCTCGCTCTATGCGACTGCACTCGTCGTCCTAACTTTCGTTGGCGTGTTCCTCGCGCGCCGCTAATGTTTTTTGCATTTGTTCCATTTCCCAGCGCAGGAGGGCTAACTTCTGCGCGTTCTCTTTGTTTTCCTGTGTGAGGCGTGTGAGGACGATGGAGTAGTGCAGCAAGATAAACAGCACGAAGATCATCGCCACCAAGAACAAGGCGCTAGGTGGATAGACGATGCCGACGGCACTGGCTAAGAGATCGAGCGCAGGTCGCGAGAGACTGAGCAGGATAAGAATGACAGCGGTTGCCAGCCATAAGAGCGAGTACTCTTCTTTTAGACGACGCCGGCGTACCAACTCGATCACGAAAATGAAGGCACTGATACCAGCGACCAGACCAAAGATCATTGCACGGTCAAGCATCGAAAGGCTCCAATAAACATAGAAGGGGGTTGTGGGCTGCACATCAACTGGTTGCGTATGAGTCAAGCTGATGATAGCGAACGCACTGGATAAGTTCCCATATACGATTTGCTTTAGCGTCATTATAACGTACAACGCTCCTGTATAACTATTAATACGGAGACCGTCTATCTGTAGATTAGGAATCAAAATACCCTTGTGCAATAGTACAACCGCTTCTTGATAGGCTCTTTAACTGTGATAATGCGGTCGTTATTGATCTTATTTTGCACGTAGCCAGTAGGGTAAACGCCTGTCGAAAAAAGTGAGGCGAGCGTGTATAGTGAATTCTGAGGTGCATAACCGTAGTGAAGGAAGAGTTATTTGATACGCCGTCATAAACCCGATTTTGCTATTCTCGTGCTCTTGTTTATCCTGCCGCTGGTCCTGTTCTGGCAGCAAACCATAGGCGGACGCACCTTACTCCCAACCGAAAACTTGTATCAATACGAGCCGTTCGCGACCTATCGTGAAGTGGTTAAAGCGCCGGATGTCCCCTACAACGCGCTGCTTTCGGATCTGGTGCTGGAAAACTTGCAGTGGAAAAGTTTTATCCGCGAGAGCATCACCAACGCTAGTATTCCGTTGTGGAATCCGCATCAATTCAGTGGGATTCCGTTTTTGGCAGCGGGGCAGCAATCGACCTTTTATCCGTTGAGTATTCTTTACTACGTCCTGCCGCTACCGGCTGCGTATGGCTGGTTTACCGTGGTGCAACTGTGGCTGGCAGGTGCGTTTATGTACCTGTTCATGCGTGGTGTGGGCGTCGGGCGTTTTGGTGGGTTGCTGGCGGGCATAGTTTATCAACTGAGCGCGTTCTTTGTCATCAGCGCTGTGTTCCAAATGATTATCGCATCGGCGGTGTGGTTGCCTTTGGTGCTGCTGGCTGTCGAACTCATTATTCAACAGCGACCAGCCTTGCGCGGGCGTCCTGCCACGATTCCGTGGGTGATTTTAGGGGCAATCGCGCTCGGTTGTAATGTGTTGGCGGGGCATGTCGAGATCACCTATTACGTGCTGATTATCGCCGGATACTATGCGGCAGCGCGCTTGGTATTTCAATGGTGGTCGGGTAGGAAAACACAGACCCGTAGCCTGATCTGGCTTGTCCAACGCGGCGTGTGGCTGGTGGGTATGGTGGTGTTAGGGCTGGGGATCGGTGCGATCCAGTTCGTGCCACTTTTTGAGTTGGCAAGTATGAATTACCGCGATGGACGGGCATCTTTGGAGCAGGTTCGCGGTTGGGCGCATCCGATGCGGGATGTGGTTCAATTCTTGTTACCGAATTTCTATGGTAATCCGTCGCATCACAGTTATTGGGATGTGTTTACGGGGCAAACCGTTACGCGGCTTACCAACGCGGCAGGGCAACCGATCACCACGATTGATTGGGGTATCAAGAATTATGTTGAGGGTGCGCTTTACTTGGGCATATTGCCGTTGGCGCTGGCCTTATACGGGATAATCAATTCATTTGTTAACCGCAGAGGTGCAGCGGTAGTAGATAATAAACCGCCGTATAAAGGCATTTTTGCGCTGCTGACGGTTGTGGCACTAACGCTCATGTTCGGCTTGCCGACCTACGCGATTTTATATTACGGATTTCCGGGTATTAACCAGCTTCACTCGCCCTTCCGGTGGATTTTCGGGGTGACGGTGGGCGTGGCAGTGCTAGCAGGTTTTGGAGCCGATGCACTGGCAAGCGCTGCGAAATCATCCCGATTGACGCGCATCTTTGGCTACGCGGGAGTGATTAGTGGTGCGGTCGTTTTGTTGGGCTTGCTGGTGACGCGCGTGTTATTCACCGCGTTTGAGCCATTAATCCAACGGGTGGTGGACAACATGGCGCTGGCGGGGAATGCCTTCAGCGATGCCAGAATGTTTTACAGCTACCAGTTCATCAATGTGGCGATGCTGGGCGCGATGCTGCTGGGCGCTGGTGTGGTGTTTTTGTGGGCAAAGAACCCTAGCGCGTTGCAATCCAAGTTGAGATTGCGCCTACCCATCTGGCAGGTGGTCGCAATTGGGTTGGTGGCGCTTGATTTGATGGCGGCTTCGTGGAGTTTTAATCCTGCCAGTGATCCGGCCTTACTGGACTTTACACCGCCTGCTATCCAATGGCTGAAGCAGCAAGCGGGTGAGTGGCGTTATACCACGATTGATGATCCGAGTATGGGCGAACGCGGCAAAATCATGAACGCCAATATGGGCTGGCGTTACGGCTTGGATGATATTCGCGGCTACGAGAGCATCATCCCCAAGCAGTACGTAGACTTCATGAGCCAACTCGCCCCACAGGTGCAGTTGGATTATAACCGTGTCGCACCGCTGTATACCGATGAGCAGTACGCCGCGATGGGGCAGAAGGCCAAACTGGTTGATGTGCTTAACTCACCGCTGCTGCGCTTATTGAATGTGCGCTACGTCATGACCTCCAAACAGTTCACCATGCCGAGTGAACTCACACAAGAGAATGCGCGCTCGATACCGGCTTGGCAGTTAGCCTATGAGGATGAAGCTGTTCGCATCTGGGAACATTGGTATTTCCCAAGAGCCTATGTGGCTGAACCAACGGGCACAGAAGCGCCCACGCTCAAGCTAGACTGGGCGGTAGGTTCTGAGGTCATGGTTGCTAGTGACACAGGGCGCGAGAAGTTATTACAGGCAAATGTTAGCCCAACAGTTACTCATTCGTGGGTGGTGTTGAGTGAGACTTTTATACCGGGTTGGCGGGCTTTTGTACGCCCACTGGGCGGGACTAAGGATAGCGAACGTCCGTTAGAAGCCGTGAAGGTGATGGACAATTTCATCGGCGTGAATGTGTCGCCGGATGTGGTGCAGAAGGCATTCGCGGATATACATGATAAGTTGCCCGAGGCCGAACGTGCCGCGCTGGATAACGGTCAGTTGACGCTGCGGGTCAGTTACAGCCCACCGAGTTTCCAAATCGGGTTGTTCGCCTCATTCATCAGCGGGATTCTGCTGGTGTTTATGGGCGGGGTGTACTTGTGGCGCTTATTTGTGAGCGCCAGTGGTCAAACCGAAGGCGTGCAGGTAGTGGCGCGGAACAGCCTCGCGCCGATTATCCTGAACCTGTTTAATCGTGGTATCGACTTCGGTTTCGCCTTTATCATGCTGCGCATCTTGGGGCCGGAGGGCAGCGGGATTTACACCTATGCTGGTTTCATTTTTGGCTGGTTTGATATTTTCACCAACTTTGGGCTGAATGTGTTTTTGACGCGGGAAGTGGCGCGTGATCCGAGTAAGGCATGGCGCTATTTCTATAACACGAGCGTGTTGCGCTTGCTGTTGATGGCTATCGGCGTGGTGTTGCTGATGGGCTTCCTTAGTACACGGCAAGGTTTAGCTGGTAGCACACCGTTGACGCGTGAGGCCTTAATCGCCATCGGGTTGTTGTACATCGGGTTGCTGCCGAACAGCTTGAGTACCGGCATGTCGGCACTGTTCTATGCCTTCCAACAGGCCGAGTATCCGGCAGCGATTTCGACCGTAGCGACTATCTGTAAGGTGATCTTTGGCTTGGCTGCGCTGGTGCTGGGATACGGTGTTATCGGGTTAGCAGCGGCCAGCATCGCGACCAATACCATCACACTGGTGGTGATGATCTGGGTGGGGCGAGGCTTGTTGAAGGAACAAACGGACTCCACGCAAGGACGCACAGCCGCACAGCCGCAACGCAATTACCGACCGGATGGGAAGTTAATCCGGAGTATGGTGGGCGAGGGGTGGCCTTTGATGCTGAACCACTTCCTTGCGACCATCTTCTTTCAAATAGATGTGGTGATTATCCAGTACTTTCACGGCGATACCGTAGTGGGTGAGTACGGGGTGGCCTACAAGTGGGTGAACGCGCTGAACGTAATTCCGGCGTTCTTCACGATGGCACTGCTGCCGGTGATGTCCCGACAGGCACACGAAGATAAAGACGCCTTGAAGCGTAATTATGGCTTGGCGATCAAGCTGCTGGTCAGTACGGCGCTGCCGGTAGCTGTGGTGTTCACGGCGCTAGCCTTCATCCTGACGGGAATATTGGGCGGTAGTCAATATTTGCCGGATGGAGCGATCGCAACCCAATTGATGATCTGGAGCATCCCCATCGGCTGGATTAACAGCTTGACCCAGTACGTGTTGATCGCGCTGGACTTACAACGCCGGATTACACGGGCGTTCTTTCTGGCGGTGACCTTCAACATTATTAGTAATGTGATCTTGATACCGATCTACAGCTATCGAGCGGCTGCCGTGACGACCATCCTTTCTGAACTGGCGCTCTTGATTCCGTTCGCGTTGCTGCTTCAAGGGGCAGTGGGACGGATGGACTGGGTGCGGTTGTTATGGAAGCCGGTGGTCGCTACCGGAGCGATGGTGGTTGTGGTGCTGCTGCTATCGGGTTTCTCGACGGTGTTGGCTGTTGCGATCGGGAGTGTGGTGTACATCGGGCTGCTGCTGGTGTTGAAGCCGTTGGATGCGGATGAACTGGAACGGTTAGCACCGTTACTGCCGATCAAGAAGCTCACACAGCGGCGCAAGCGCGCAACAGCACCCAGTTAGTTAGCTCTACACAGGTCATGCACAAACTGCAATTTTGCCGCCGAAAATGCAGGCGGGAGTGCGGGAGCTTGGCGCTAAAAGGTGATGATTGCTACACGGGAAGCTCGGCTGTAACCGCTGAGCGCCGCGAATGGCTCCCGTATGTCTGCCACGTCTGCAATGTGTGCTGTTTCAGCGGACATGAGGGAGTTTGGCGCTGAAAATGCACAGGCGACACAAAGCGGCAAAATAAACTGCTCAAGATTGAGGTGGATAAGGGTTGGTGAGGGAAATTACGAGGTTGAATCATAACATTAGTATAGAACAAATGTTATACAATGTCAAGCGCCCTAAAGCAAGTTGGCATATAATAGCCTGAGGTGATTTGAGGGTAAAACGATGGTTCTTCCAACTTTGACAGATGTGCAAAAAATCATTGGACCGCCGCAGGGTCAGTGATTTATTTGCTGGTGCGCCGGATGAGAGATTCTATGAATACCTTGTAGGGAATAATGCCAAAGCGAAGCAACGATTTTCAACAGCTTGTATATCAAATATATAAACACTTAGCTCCTGTAGATGCTTCTGTAACTGAATCCGCAATGGTTCAGCGAAGAAACAGCCATCGCAAGCGAGAAGTTGATATTTTGATTGAGTATGAACTTGCTGGACACAAGTTTAATATGGCAATTGAATGTCGTGATAGATCAAGAAAAGATGATGAAACTTGGATCGATGACATTATTGGAAAATATATCGATTTGCCGATAGATAAGAAAATTGTCGTATCACGTTTAGGTTTTACCGAAGGCGCAAAAGAAAAGGCATTACAACATGGGATCGAAACGCTTTCACTCGAAGAAGCAACTCAAATAGATTGGGAAAATAGGTTTACAAAGATTGGTTTATCTATTTTCACAAGGAAACAATACTTACGCATGGTTATTCCCGAAACAGATCCTCCCTTAGATATAGATAGCGAACCAAATCTCCAAGATTGTGCGCTTATAGATGCAGATGGAGAAGAAGTTGGGAATTTAGATGACTTCGCAAAGGAGGTTTATGAAACAAAAATCTCTTTAGCAGTTGATTTATATATGCAACAGAATTTCTTAAATATATTTAAGGTCAAATCAGACTTGGATAGTTTTGTATTCATTGAATACAGTTGGGTATTACCATTGTCTGCTTTCGTAATTATTTACAACACTAAACGTCACTTATTACGTCTTAACTTCAAGGTTATTTGTGCTGTTTTGGCTGTAGATCAAAAACTAGAACACATCAGCTTTAATAATCAAGCGATTATTTCAAGTTGGACGCAGGAAAACGGGCAGAAGATAAATATTATCCAGAAAGCGGACAATAATGCTCATCTTTGAAACCGAACGCTTACAAGTACGCCACCTGACGCGCGACGACAGCGACGACCTGTACGCAGTCACCAGCGACGTCGAACTGATGCGCCACATGGGCGATGGACAGCCGCTTTCGCGCGAATTAAGTGATAAGTGGATTGATGTGTCAATCAATAATTACGCGACCAAGGGTTATGGGTGCTCGGCGGTAATTGATAAGCGAGAGGGCGCGTTCATTGGCTTTTGTGGGCTGGTACGCTCTGAGTTTGCCGAACCACCGGATGCTGCCGAACTGATTTATGCGCTGCGTAAGCCGTATTGGGGGCACGGCTTGGCGACCGAAGTGGCGGCGGCGATGCTGGCTTACGGCAAAGCGTCCTGCAAGTTGAAGCGAATAATCGCGACGATTGATCCGGCGAACACGGCTTCCATCCATGTTGCCCGAAAAATTGGATTCCAGCATACGAAGACAGTAGTCGATTCAGACGGATTGCCGACTCATATCTACGAATTAGCGGCGGAGCAAATCTCATAATGCAAGCATGGAAAACGTTGAACAAGCGCACGGTATTGGAAAATGGTAAGTGGATTACGGTCGAACTTCGGACGCTTGAACTACCGAACGGTCAAGTGATCGAGGATTGGGCGTGGATTATCCTACCGGAGTATGTGAACGTGGTGGCGGTCACCGAGGTGGGGCGTTTTCTGTGCTTTGAGCAGGTCAAGTACGCGGTTGACGGCGTGGCATTGGCTCCGGTCGGCGGATACCTCGAACCGGGGGAGAATCCATTGGTGGCGGCACAGCGCGAATTGCAGGAAGAGACCGGTTACACGGCGCCAGAGTGGATCAACCTCGGCACTTATGCGGTGGATGGTAATCGTGGCGCGGGGATGGCACATTTGTTTTTGGCAAAGGGAGCCATCAAGACGCACGCTATCCACGCCGATGATCTGGAAGAACAAAAATTGGTGCTGTTAGATCGTCCAGAGGTTGAGGCGGCGCTACGGGCGGGGGCGTTCAAGGTGCTGGCATGGTCAGCCGTGGTGGCGTTGGCGTTGCTGCAAATGAAGTAGGTATAAAAAGACAAAATAAAAGGCACGATCATCAGTCGTGCCTTGCATAGGTGTGCGGCATGCGGATCGGCATTATGCCCGAATATTGACCGTTTCTGTGGGTGTAGGAACAGGTTCGGCAGCTTCGATCATAAATTGTTTTGCGGCAGGTGCTCCTGCGCGTAGTAAGAATTGTTTGGGTTCTTCGGATGCAATAACCGGCAGATTCATGTGATGTATCAGGCGATCCATAAACGGATTTCCTAATACCGGCATGTGGAGATGTTGATCCTCGCGGACGAGGTGACAGTGATACACATTCACCTGTCGCGCACCGGCACACCAATAGATGTCCATAATAATGGGTACTTGCAGCGTCCATCCCATCATGAGCGCTGTGGCGAGGCAGTCGCCCCCTGCAAAACGCTCCGATTTGGGATGCCAGTGACGGTAAAAATCCACGTCTTCGATCATGAGCGGGTTGACCGTAGCCATAATGTCCTCCTCGCGATCCCTTATCTTATCTATACGCTAACCGTTGGTGGGTGGCGAAATAAGTGTCTAAATGCAGCATTTCGGAGTTACGAAATGCACTGACTAGACCTGTAAACGCCCTTGACTCATAATATACGGCAGAATTGCTTGGAGTAGCATTAATCTTGCCTGTCAAATGTATACGAAGTTTTACGGGAAAATGTATTTAAAGTGACGAAAAATCTGATCTTTGTTTTCCTTTCTTTCGGGAAGGAAATGGAGGGATGACAATAATGGCAGCGATGAGCAAAACTGAGCGCTTGATATGAGATGCGCTGGGTGAGTAAAGGGGTATGTTATAGTTGGGATTGCTTCTCATCCGTATTATTAGCCATGCGTGAATCTATGCCCCTCACCTGTTTCTATACTGATCATTTTGTGCTGCCACTGCCCGCTGAACATCGTTTTCCGATGCGCAAGTACAGCCTATTACGCGAACGGATTGTGACCGAGGGAGTCATCCCGCTGGAAAACTTACGCGTACCGGATGCCGCGACCGATGAGCTGATTTTACGGGCGCATGATCTTGAATATGTGGAACGGGTGAAAAACGGGACACTGACAGCTAAAGAAGTGCGGCGGATTGGTTTCCCGTGGACACCGGAAATGGTCGAGCGCTCGCGGCGATCATCAGGGGCGACTATCGCGGCCTGTCGAACAGCGCTGGTTGAGGGTATATCGGTCAATCTGGCGGGTGGCACGCATCACGCTTTCCGTGATCATGGCGAAGGCTACTGCGTGTTCAATGACAGTGCGATTGCGGCACGGGCGATGCAAGCCGAAGGATTGGCGCGGCGTGTGGTGATTTTGGACTGCGATGTGCATCAAGGGAATGGTACGGCTGCTATTTTGCGTGGTGACTCTTCGATCTTCACCTTTTCGATTCACGGCGAGAAGAATTTCCCGTATCACAAAGAACAGAGTGATCTGGATATCGAGTTGCTTGATGGCACGACCGACCGTGTTTACCTCGATATATTAGAAGAAGGTATACAACGTGCCTTAGCCATGAGCCATGCGGATCTGGCGATTTATCTGGCGGGGGCTGATCCCTTTGAGGGTGATCGTCTGGGGCGGCTCAAGCTGACCAAAGATGGCTTGCGGCAGCGTGACGAGTTTGTGCTCGGCTTATGCAAGGCGCAGAATCTCCCCGTGGCAATCACGATGGCTGGTGGATACGCGCGGAATGTGGACGACATTGCTGATATTCATGTGGCGACGGTTAAGGTTGCGGCGGGGTTGTTGTGATGGTCAGCCGGATTGTCTAAGCTGGTTGATGAACATCACCCCGATGACAACCGGCACGCTGCATATGACCGGAAAGATGACTGCCAATACGGCGTGATACAGGCGCGCGGGGCGCAGGGTGCGTGTGGATGGCAGGCTGTAGGCGGGTAGGTAAACCATCAACCCATAAATAAAGAGCCAGAAGGCGAAGCTAATCGGGCTGCTGCCATTCATCCCAAACGTAATCCATTCGCTCAAAGTGCCAGTGATCCCGAACAAAAAGAACACAGCCTTCGGTGAAAAATCATAACGGTTGAGGAGCCATGCCCAACCGATGAACATGGGTATGAATACGATCACGCTATGGAAGAGCACCACCTCAAGATAATTGGCTGAAGCGGTGATGGCTGCTTCGCCCAGTTTCACACCAAATAGCGGCGCGAGATTGGTCATGGTGGTGGTGATGGCTTCTTCGATGAGGGCGAGCAGCGTGGCGAAAAGCACGAATTTCATCTGCCAACTGAGGTTTATAGCAAGGACGCGCTGGCGGATTCGGCCACGATAACGCAGCATGATCGCCCCGCCGATGACAACCCATAATAGGAATAATCCCCACGCCATGCCGACAATCGCACGGGCCACAGCGTTCGCTTCGGGACTATTGGCGACGGCTATGAGCAGCAGCATGTATAAGACAGCAATGATGAATAAGAGGCGGATTGACCAGCGCAGTAGCATGAACCTCTCCCCGGTACTGAATGTAGATATGCTGCTGTATACGTAAATATGGCAAAATAGATGCGTTAGGGACGGGTTTAGTCAATTCGAAATAGTAGGATGGTGACGATGAATACCCCTCAACAACTGCTCTCACGGCTGGATGCGATTGGCGAGTCGCTCAAGGCGAGTGGGAATGCACTGGCTTTGTTAGGCTTGGGATCAGTCGGGATGGAGACATCCCGCTTGGATGCTTATTCGGATCTCGATTTCTTCGCGATTGTGCGCGAGGGGCAGAAAGCGCATTACATCGACCAACTGGATTGGCTATCGAACGTGAAACCGATCGCCTATGCCCTGCGGAATACGGTCGATGGCTACAAGGTGCTGTTTGAGGACGATATTTTTTGCGAGTTCGCGGTATTTGAGCCGAAGGAGATGGCACAAATTCCGTTTAGTGCCGGACGCATCGTCTGGAAGTCGGCGGACTTTGATGAGTCCATCTGCGTACCAGCCAGTGTTCCACCTGCCAGTGAGTCTGCGGTGGAGTGGCGTTTGGGCGAGGCGTTGACGAATTTGTACGTGGGCTTAGGCCGTTATCATCGCGGTGAGAAGTTGTCGGCAGCCCGTTTCATCCAGAATTATGCGGTGGATCAGGTGCTCAAGTTAACTGCAAAAATTGAAACCGCGCAGCCGGTATTCATCGACGCCTACAATGTCGAACGTCGTTATGAGCAGCGCTACCCGAATACAGCCGCATACCTGCCGCAGTTTGTGCAGGGTTATGACCGCAGCCGCGAGTCGGCCTTGGCCTTATTGGAATTTTTGGAAGCATATTTTGATGTGAACAGCGCGATTGCAGCACGAATTCGCGCACTCTGCAAGTAGTATTATAGGGCGGATGATTGCGTCCGCCCACGCGTATTGGGCGAGGGTTTAGCTGACTTTTGCCAATGGGACGAGCTTGAATTGCATGAGCATCACAAGCCGGTCAACATAAGGATTACCGACGACCGGCATGGTCACCGCTTCGTCACTACCGCGGGTAAGTTCAAAGTGGTAAATGACGGTTCCGCGTGCGCCCATGTGGTGGATTTCTTGGAAGCCGACCACATCTTTGATGGTCCAACCTTCGTCAAGCGCGGTATTTAAGGCGTCCCCACCGGTATAACGCTCGGAATCGGCGTGCCAGTGGCGGTACATATCTTGATAAGCATAGTGGAGATCGGTGAGGGATTGGATTAGTTTCATCAGTGGCGCGCCCTTTGTTTGAGATAGTCATCTATTAATACCATAAGCGAAACTTCGAAAAAATACTATTAGATGAGGATTAAGGGTGGGTGCAATGCTGTTGAAATTTTGATTAAGTATAACAATCGTAAAGAAATAGTCGCTTGTCAATAATTACAGAAATACGTAAGGTTGCTTGTGATGAAATGCACAAGAGCGAGACATGGTATAATCTGTTCTTAAAAGTGATCGGTAAAATGAGTGCCATCGAGCGTTTTGCAGCGCTTGTATACAGAAGGGTTATTCATAGTGGGAACCAACATTAGTATCAAAAATATCGCCCAATATGATGGGCAGGAAGTGACCCTGCGTGGGTGGGTCTATAACCGGACGGATAAAGGCAAGTTGCAGTTCATCCAACTGCGTGATGGCTCGGGCATCACCCAATGCGTGGCCTTCAAGAAAGATCTCGATCCGGCGCAGTTTGATATTGCCGGAAAACTGACTCAGGAGTCGTCGGTGATCATCACCGGAACCGTGCGCAAAGACGAACGTGCACCCGGCATCCCCGGCGGTTATGAAGTGGGCATCAAGACTTTGCAGTTGATCCAGATGGCTGATGAATATCCCATCACGCCCAAAGATCACGGCGTCGAGTTTTTGATGGATAACCGTCATCTGTGGCTGCGTTCGACCCGCCAATGGGCGATTATCCGCATCCGTTCGACCATCATCAGCGCCATGCGTAATTGGCTGGACAACGATGGCTATATGCTGGTCGATACACCGATCATCACCCCCTCGGCAGGTGAAGACTCGACCAGTTTGTTCGAGCTGGATTATTACGGCGAGAAAGCCTTCTTGGCACAGACCGGACAGTTGTATAACGAAGCCAACATGGCGGCCTTCGGTAAGGTCTACAGCTTCGGCCCGACCTTCCGCGCCGAGAAATCCAAGACCCGTCGCCATCTGATGGAATTCTGGATGCTGGAACCGGAAATGGCGTTCTTCAGCCTCGAAGATCTCATGGACATGGAGCAAAACTTCATTAGCCATGTGGTGCAGACCGTGTTGGAGAAGCATCAGGAAGAGTTGAAAATTCTGGAGCGTGATACCTCCAGCCTAGAACGCGTGTTGCCTCCTTTCCCACGCATTAGCTATGACGAATGTGTCGAGCGCCTGAATAAACTCTCGGACGCGGCGACAGATCCCGAACAAAAGCAGTTGTTGCACATCGATTGGGGTACGGATTTCGGCAGCCCGCACGAAACCGCCGTGGCGGAGATGTTCGACAAGCCGGTGTTCGTCTATAACTTCCCCTCCATATTCAAGGCTTTCTATATGCAGCCCGTCGAGGGACGTCCTGAAGTCTGCCGCAGCGTGGACTTGTTGGCACCCGAAGGTTACGGCGAGGTCACTGGCGGCAGTGAACGTATTTCCGACTCAGCGCTCATCGAGCAGCAGGTCAAAAAGATGGGCTTGGGGCGCGAGGCTTACGCGTGGTATCTGGATTTGCGGCGTTTCGGTAGCGTTCCGCATGCTGGTTTCGGCATCGGCTTGGAGCGCACTGTCGCGTGGATCTGTGGCCTGCCGCACATCCGCGAGACCATCCCCTATGCCCGTTTCCTGAACCGCAAGTATCCGTAAGACGTGGGTTGAAAAAGGGTTTGCCAGCGGCAAACCCGTACATTTAATCGCGCTCAATTAAGTGGGCTTGTTATAGCGATCAATCGACCATCGTAGCGGATTGTTTTGTATATATTTTCGGATATTGTTCAATGCTTTTTCGTTGCGGACAATATGGTCATGATAATTTTTCTGCCAGACGGTATCGCTAGTTGTTCCATATAACTTACTGATTCGTTTGGTAACGATGGCTTTGAATTGCCCGATTATCGTTCCCAATGCGTTAGGAACTGGCTTTCCGAATTGGGCTTGTGTAGGGGTTTGCCGCTGGCAAACCTCGGTGGTTATGATGACAATGCCGTGAATGTGATTCGGCATTATCACGAATTCGTCTAAAATCACATTCTCCCTAATCGTTTCTGTACGCTCCCATTCCTCTAAAGCGATGCAGCCCACTGTATTTAGCAGCATTTCGCCATCGGCGTTTATATCACCGAATATGCTTTGATTGTGGTACGTACAAAGCGTGACAAAGTAAGCGCCTTCCTGAGCGTAATCATATCCCTTCAGACGTGTTGAATTACGAGAGTGACTAGAATTGAATTTCATGGCGCGCAATACCTGTACCAAGTATTTGCAACACTTCTATTTTAAGGTGTCCCAGATGCATTAGCCAGAACTTCGGTGCAGTCTTTTGAGTTCGCCATGCCATTGGTAGACAGTTTTGATCGCTTCACAGATGTGGACAACCTCATGCTCAAAAGGTTTGTAAACTCCAACGCTTTTTGGTTGACGCGATGAAACTTGTGTTCTAAAATGAGTTTGCGAACAGAACCATATTGGAGGTCGCCCCATGCCAGTTACTGCCTTTCAACCAAAGCCCAAAACATGGCAATGTTGGCGTCGGTAATGCCTATGGCACGCGGTGGCATCAGCCGGACGATCCACTGCAAATGTGTCATTTCGGTGGCAGTAGGCGAGCCTCTCGCTTGTCAAAAATGGTACTTCATCGCCAGTCTCGCTCATACCCGCTCTCCGTTCAGCGGGAATCATGCAAGGAATGACACAAAAACCACAACACTGGCATCATTATGACCATTTGACGCTGCAAATACCCGAACTATATTCACCGATTGGCGTTAGAATAACGGGCTGGTTGTTTGCACGACAAAAGGAAAACTCGCGATGATGAAAATGACGATGCGCTGGTACGGCCCTGATGATGCGGTCACTTTGCAGAATATCCTTCAAGTGCCGGGTATGACCGGTATCGTTACTGCCCTGCACGATTTGAAAGCCGGTGAGGTGCTCACCGTCGATTTGCTCCAAAAGCGCAAAAAGATCATTGAGGATATGGGATCACAATGGCTGGTAATCGAAAGTATCCCCGTCCACGAATCGATCAAACTGGGTAAGCCGGAGCGCGATCACTACATCGAAAATTATGCCCAGAGCATCCGTAATATGGGGAAGGTGGGTATTCCCGTACTCTGCTACAACTTCATGCCGGTGTTTGATGCCACCCGCACCGATTACGCCATGCCCAACCCCGACGGATCAACCGCCTTGAGTTTCGTACAGGCCGATCTCGGTAAGATTGATCTCAGTCAGGGAACGCGCGACTTTCCGATCTGGGTGGAATCGTACACCGTCGAAGAACTCAACCAGTTACTATCGGATTACGCGAAGGTGGATGAAGCCAAACTGTTCGAGAACTTGGCTTACTTCTTGAAAAAGGTTGTTCCGGTAGCCGAAGAAGCGGGTGTCCGTATGGCTATTCATCCCGATGACCCGCCGTGGTCAATCTTCGGACTGCCGCGCATCGTCCGTAATGCTGCCACGCTCAAAGCGCTGCTTGAGGTGGTTGATAGTCCCCATAATGGCTTGACCTTTTGTACCGGATCACTCGGCGCTTCAGCCGAAAACGACCTGCCTGCTATGATCCGGCAATTTGGTCACCGTATCAATTTCGTACATGCCCGCAACGTGAAGCGCACCGCCTCGCACGACTTTCACGAGACTAAACATCCCTCGGAATTTGGTAGCGTGAATATGTTTGAAGTCATGCGCGCCCTGCATGACATTGGTTTTACGGGTCCGATTCGCCCTGATCACGGGCGGATGATCTGGGGCGAAACAGGTCGTCCGGGTTATGGCTTATATGACCGCGCTCTGGGTGCAACCTATCTGTATGGCTTGATGGAAGCGATTGACCAGATGGCTATTCGATAGGCCAAGAGATAGACAGCGCCTAGCAACGGTACACAGCCATTCTAGGAAACGTTATAATCAGCCACGAGATGACCGTTGAATTGTTCTCGGTCTATAGAATCGCTTGGACGTAAATGAAAACACTTCAACTGAATCAACGGCTGTTCTGGTCGTGTTTAATCGTTATATCGCTGTTAGGTTTGGGTATTCGCCTGTATGGTATCGGGCACGGACTGCCCAACATTCAAACCAGTGATGAAAATTCAGATCTGTCTACTGCGTTGCGGCTGACGGAGAAACAGATCCCCCCGCGTGAGGTGCGCTATCACCGTTCGCTGATTGCTTATGTCGATATGGTATCGGTAGGAGGCTTATTCGCCTACACCAAGCTCACCGGGCAAACAGCAGATTTGAGTAGTTTCCGCGATTATTATTTTAGTGATCGGGAAGCGTTCACACGGGCAACCCGATTGACATTAGCGGTCTTAACGACTCTGGCCATTGTGATGACGGGATTGGTAGGGCGTTATATTAGTCCCTTGACGGGGTTATTATCCGCACTCGTTTTGGCAGTCAATGGGTTCTTTACCCTGAACTCTTTGTACGCCTTGCCGGACAGCTTGATTGCCTTTTCCATCGCACTATGCTTGTGGATGAGCTTGCGGCTTCACTTCTATAAACGGAAGCGTGATTATTTCATCGCGGGATTGAGTGTCGCCGTAGTGATGCTCAGTAAGTTTAGCGGAAGTACCATCGCGATAGGCATCATTGTTGCACATACCGCGATTGCGTGGGAACAATCCAACCATCAGTGGAAGTCATTTGTGCAGAAACTCGTTTTAAATCTCAATCTGGTGTGGCTGGTGTTAGGGGTGGTCATTGGCAATCTGGTTCTGAATCCACTCGCTTTTATCCACCTCGACGATTTGGTGTATGAACTTGTGCGGCTCAATTCGTATGCTTACGCCGGTCCTATCACGCTGATGGATCGCGTGAAAGTTATCTTCAATCATGTTCTTGGAATTGTGCCGTTGATCTGGGGCTTCTGGGTGGTCGCTTGTATTTTGGGTGTTGTAGCGGTTATCCGTTACCGCAAAGTCGTGGCTTATTGGATCGTCTTGTGTGCCTTCCTAATTTTGACTATCACGATTGCCAACGTCAGCACCGAATTTTACAAATTATTCTATTGGATTCCGTGGGTCATCAGCATGGCTTTGTTGTCCGGCATCGGGTTAGAGGCGCTGATAGCATGGTCAGGGCGTTACAAACTTCAATGGGGGGCATATGCCGTAATCATCGTCTTGGTAGCGGTTGAAGCTCGTAATACGCAGCAGTGGCTGGTCGTCCAAACCGCAACCGATACACGGCAATTGGCTCTAGAATACATTCAAGCAAACTGGCCTGCCGATACGCCGGTAGTGGCTGGTGATACCACCGGTACTTATGGAGTGCCATTGACACGCAATGAGGTCAGTATTCAGCGCGCATATCAACTAGGCAAAGCACCGCTGCAAAGTTGGGATTGGTGGCTTAAACTACCGCCTGAGAAGCGCCCACAACCCGCGTATAACGTTTATGGACCTGAAATGCAGGCGGTAGTCAAATCGTTCGATGCACTGACAACGCTCATTCAAGATGAGCGCATCAGCTATGTGCTGGAAACGGATTATTGTTTTGGGAGCATCAATCGGCCTGATGCTACTTCGGATATGGAGTATCCGGCAATCAACGATGCCTTACGAGCCAATTGGGAATTAGTAATGACTTTTTCCCCCTACAATGGTGAATGCGAAGGCGAGATCGAAGCACGTATGGGTTTAGCCATAGGCAACGTCGCTGCACTCAGGCGTCAGGTGAGGCCGGGGCCACTTGTCCGCATTTATAAAGTTAGAACGGCCAACCAATCCGGCTAATGATGCTCAATTCACGGGCACCTCGCCGCGCAATCCACTCGCCAACTCACGGATGTGTTCGGGCGTGGTACGGCAGCAGCCTCCGATAACGCGCGCGCCAGCTTCGTACCAGATACGAGCATCGTTGGCGAAGGCTGCGCAGGTATCTTCACCGCTCCACGATTTGGTATGCGGGTCGTAGGTTTCGCCGGAGTTGGGGTATACCAGAATGGGTTTATCGGTCGCGGCGTGGGCAGCACGGATAAGGTCGGGAATATAACGCGGGGCAGTGCAGTTTATGCCGATAGCTGCCACTTGCGGATGTGTACCGAGCAGGGCTGCACACTCGGCTATCGGTTCGCCGAAGTTGGTATGGGAACCATCACCTGCGCTGAAGCTAATCCATGCTGAAACGGTGGGAAATTCATCCAGCAGTCGGACGAGCGCTTGGGCTTCGATCAGGCAAGGAATGGTTTCACAGGCCAGTAAATCTGCGCCGGAAGCGGCCAAGACCGCCATGCGAGGACGGTGAAAATCCATCAGTTGATCCAAGGTGAGGCCGTAATCCCCACGATACTCCGAGCCATCCGCCAGAAATGCGCCGTATGGGCCGACAGAGGCCGCCACAAAAGGACGAACACGCCCGACATGGTTAGCCGGATTTTTCCAGAAGTCATCGCGTGCTTCGACGGCCAGTTGTACCGAGAGGCGCATCAAATCAGCCGCAGCTTCGGCGCTCAGACCACGCCGTGCAAAGCCTTCAAACGTGGCTTGATAGCTCGCAGTAGTAGCGCAATCAGCTCCAGCAGCATAATAGTCTGCATGAACGTCGCGGATGAGTTGAGGCGATTCCATCAAGACTTTGGCTGACCATAACGGATCACGCAGATCAGCACCACGCCGTTCGAGTTCGGTCGCAAGTGCGCCATCTAGGACAACGATGGGTTGGTTTTCAAGTATGGTGGAGATTGGGTTTGGCATAGGATGATCCTTGTGTTTGATGCCAAATAGTTTACCTGATAATGGTAAAATGCACTGATGTAATTGTGGAGGCAGAGGATTCTATTGTGGCAAAACTCAAGCTCGATCTGCATGACATCTATAACAAGGGCGGTATGATTGATGCTGAACTCAACCGCATTGTGCAGGAAGCTGTCGAGAAGAAGATCGAACTGGTCGAAATTATCCCCGGTAAAGGGAGCGGTGCGCTCAAGAAGAAAGTGCTACGTTTCCTTGACCAGAAGCATATCCGCGCTTTGTATCATCGTGTCGAGAAAGATGATAAAAACTTCGGGCGGATTTTTATCCACTTCCGCTTTTAAACAAACCGCTATAATTTACCCATGACTGTCGCGGATGTATGAGAAGGATGGTAGCCAGTGACCGAACCTATTCACGTGCTTCACTTTGCTGATATTCACATCGGGATGGAAAACTACGGCAAGACTGATCCTCAAACGGGGTTGAGCAGCCGTGTAGTGGACTTTCTGCATCGTCTGGACGAGATGATCGAGTATGCGCGGCAGGGGGATGTGGATCTGGTGATTTTTGCGGGCGATGCCTTCAAGACCCGAGCACCGAATCCGACCTATCAACGCGAGTTTGCGCATCGCATACGCGATCTTTCGGAACTTGCGCCGGTGATTATGTTGGTGGGCAACCACGATTTACCGCCGACGATGCTCAAGGCCAGCAGCATCGAGATTTACGATACGCTGCGGGTGCCCAATGTGCGCGTTGCTGCGGATTACGAAGTCTTCCAAGTTGAGACCAAACGTGGTCCGGTGGTAATAGGGACTGCGCCCTATCCGATCCGGTCGCGGTTATTGGAAGACAACCGTACGGGGGGCATGACGATTGCCCAAACCGATGCCCTGTTACAAGACCAACTAACCCATATCCTCGATGATATGGCGGCGCAGGCTGATCAATATGATATGCCACGGTTGTTAACGGGACACTTTACAGTGAGCGGGGCTGTCTTCGGCAGCGAACGCGGCATTATGTTGGGACGTGATATTCAAGTGTTGTTGTCCTCGTTATCTGATCCACGCTGGGATTATGTG
The DNA here is from genome assembly GCA_044227005.1 of Aggregatilineales bacterium. Lineage (GTDB taxonomy): Bacteria > Chloroflexota > Anaerolineae > Aggregatilineales > Phototrophicaceae > CFX2. The sequence goes on along the minus strand of JBGAFZ010000005.1, from coordinate 300,655 downwards.
GCGCTTGGGCATATTCATAAACATCAGAATCTGACTAAGGGACAGGTTGGTAAGCCTCCTGTGATTTATAGCGGCAGTATGGAGCGGATTGATTTCGGTGAGGAAGGCGATCCAAAAGGCTTCTGCTGGTTAGAGTTGTCTCGCGGGGCAACCGAATGGCATTTTGAGACGCTTCCAGCACGTCCATTCGTAACTTTAGCGGCGGATTTACGGACGTCTGCTAATCCAACCGAGCAGGTGCTCAAGCTTATCCAGAAACATGATCTGACGGATGCAGTGGTGCGCTTGTATGTCCAGCTTGCGCCGGAAACCGAGTCCCGCTTGAACGAAACCACTATTCGCGATGAATTGAAGCGGTTGGGAATAAGCCAGATGGCTGCTATCCGCAAACAGGTAGATCAACCCGTACGTGCGCGGTTGGGCGGTAGTCCCGAAGGGCTGACACAACCAGAACTGCTTGAACGCTTCTTGCTCAGCAAAGAGATGCCACTCGATCGCCGTTTGGAATTGATGGATGCCGCCGCCCAAATTTTTGAAGGCCGGTTGACTGATTAGAATTCGGTAGGTGTTGGGCTGTTACTCAGGCTCTAGCATGAGCAATACTAAATGATAGCTTGGTGAAAAGCTAAGAAATTCCGAAAATTGCATATAAAATTGATTCTTAACGGATTCTTGTTAGGGATGTGCCTATACTTTAATAGAAGCTTGTGAATTTATCGCTCCAATTATTATGATTGCGTCAGAAGGTGTTGTATGTCTCGAATTCTGGTAATAGAAGACGAACCCAATCTACGGAAGAACATTCTCGATTTTCTTGAACTGGAAGGGTTCGAGGTTCTTGAGGCCAGTGATGGTCAACTTGGTGTGGATTGCGCCAAAGCCAACAGCCCTGATTTGATTATCTCGGACATCTCGATGCCGAACATGGATGGTTATAACGCACTGCTTGAACTGCGTAAGGATGAGCGGTCAGCACATATTCCGATCATTTTCTTAAGTGCGATGGCAGACCGTTCGTTTGTGCGGCATGGCATGGAATTGGGCGCGGATGATTACCTCACCAAACCGTTTAGTTATCCTGAATTGCTGGCTGCAATTCAAGCCCGTTTGGATCGGCGTGCGGTACAAAGTAAGAACAACGACAAAGAAATGGACGCCGTTAAGAAGCGTTTGGCGCGGATCGTGTCGCATGAGATGCGAACGCCAGTAGCCTCCATTTTGATGGTACAGAATTTACTTTCGGCACAATTGGACAGCCTCGAAACCCATGAAATCCGTGACATTCTCGATAGCTTGCAAATGGGCAGCTACCGGATCTATCACCTTGCTGAGCAAATGGCGTTAATGACGCAGTTGGATATGAACACACTCAGCCAAGAAGTGGTTCAAGAATTTGGTTTTGCTACTCCTACATGGACCGTTTTAGTGGCGGCAGTCAATTTAGCGCGGCGGTTTGCCTACCGCAACGCACAAGGTGGCGTGCAGATTGACGAGCGTGATAAGACATCCGTGGTGGTGTGTAATACGCCTTCGTTGACTCATGCTATCGCCGAAATTATCGCGAACGCATTGGATTACTCGCCGCCTGATCGTGATGTGGTCGTCGCCCAATGGGCACGTGACTCATGGGTTTATATCACTGTCACTGATCAAGGCAAAGGCATGACTGAAGAACAACTTGATCACGCCCTAAAGGATTTTGAACAGATTGATCGTGATCGGAATGAACAACAGGGTTTGGGACTAGGCTTGTTTTTGGCACGCAAGATTGTCGAGGCACATTTCGGCACAATGGAAATTGCGTCCCGAATCGGTTCCGGCACACAGATTACAATTAGCCTACCACAGTACTTTGAACAGGCAGTTCAATAGCCATCGGACTATTTAGTTTCCGTTTGCCAATACTTTTTGTACGGCGGTGATGACGCGGTCGTGAATGGCGCCGTTGCTGACGATGATGCCTTGATTGGCAAGTGTTTTGCCAGTCGAGTAATCCAGCGGCGAACCGTCCACATCAGTGACTTTGCCGCCTGCCGCCTCGACGATGGCCGTACCTGCACAGTGATCCCAGATCATGAAGGGGCGGGTGCTACCCAATCGAGGTAATCGCAGGTAAAGTTCGGCATCACCGGCGGCTATCCGCGCATATTTCTCCATACTGTCGATATGAACCAATTCGGCTGAACCTAAACCGGCTTGCTCGCGTACAATCTGCATTCGGTCATGGTTGGCGTGACTTTTCTCGACACTTTCGAGTGCGCGTATGGTGGCGGCTTCGGTACGGTTAGAGACGTGGATGCGTTTGACTTCGCCCCCGTTGAGGGGTTGCATGTAGGCCACGCCACTCTGAGCATGAAATAACTGCGCGCCACCGGGATATGCAGGTGTGCCGATGATGCCGCCGATTGGTTTGCGATCCACCATCAGGCCGACAGCGATGGCATAGTTGCGGAGAGAAATGTAGCCTTTTGTGCCGTCGATTGGGTCGATGACCCACATACGTGACGCCTCGCGGTTTTGACCATAGTCCAGCCATTTGACCACATCAACCTGTGTTACGGTAATGCCTAGAATGTCACCAATGAGGCGGATGACTTCCTTACGTTGTTGTTCGGCAACGAGTTCCATGAACTGCCCACCTTGTTCTTCGGCAAGGATGGCATCATCCGGAAAATGGATGCTGATGGCACGGCTAAGGATGGCTTGTGCACCATAGTCTGCAATCGTAACCGGGTCATGCTCGCCTTTATCGCTGCTGATGAGATAGTGATCTTGTACTTGCTGGCATAGCACGGCGGCCTGTCGCACGGCTTGAAATAGGGGCTTGAAATCAATCACAGTGGGGTGCTCCATGTGTGAATAGACGTATTATAGGTGTGTATTTTACTCTATTCGCGAGGGGATGGCCTACACCCATCTATTGGGCTGGTGTACACTGAAGTGATGCACACCCCCTATCGAGGAACTGTTGATGAGTTGGCTAGTTTATGCCCTGCTGGCACCCCTAATTTTCACCATTGTCAATTTTATCGATAAGCTGATTTTGGAAAAGCATGTGCGTAATCCGGCGTCCATGTCACCCTATATTGCTATCATGGCGCTTTTCAATGGTTCGCTGCTGTGGATCATTACCGGGTTTCCGTTTCCGCCGCTGCGCGATGTCTTTGTTGTGATGGTAAGCGGTATGTTGACCTCGATTGGTGCGCTGCTGTATTACCGTGCGCTGTCGATGGAAGAAACTAGCAAAGTGATCGTGTTAATTCAGATTCAGCCGGTAATCGTGCTGACATTATCGTTTTTGTTGTTGCATGAGACAATTTCGGCGTTCCAATTCATAGGCTTCGTTCTGATCCTTGGTTCGGCGGTCACGCTGGCGGCGAAACGAGGTATGGGCGGCATTCATTTTTCCAAGTCGCTCGGATTACTACTAATCGTGAATTTCCAGTGGGCGCTGTCGGTGGTGCTGTTTAAACTTGTTACGGCTGACGGTCATTTTGAGCAGTTTCTTGCCTATGAAAGTTGGGGGTTTGCGCTGGGCGGATTGGTGATCTACCTGTTGGTACGTTCAGTGCGCGATGCTTTTCATGAAAACTTTCGCACTATTCCCCGCCAAGCGCTAGGCATTATTGTTGTCAACGAAACAATTTTTTTGGGCGCAAAGTTGTTGACCTTGGCAGCGGTCGCACTTGGCCCGACGGCTTTGGTGAGTGTGCTTGGTGGTACGCAGGTGTTCTTCGGTATTGTGGCGGGTTGGGCGCTGACGGTGCTCGCCCCGACGATTTACCGCGAGGAAATTGCTCGACATGACTTAATCCGCAAAGGCGCGGTCGCATTGGTTCTCTTTATCGGCATCACTTTTATCAATATCAGCCTATGAACGCACCTATCAACATCCTGTTTGTGTCCAGCTACATCGACCTTGGTGGTGGTGAAACGGCACTGCTGAATCTAGTCGATAATCTTGACCCGCAGCGCTATCTACCGCATTTGCTGGTACGGGCGGAAGGGCAGTTGGCTGTGTCGTGGCGCAAGCGGGGATGGCCGGTTTATGTAAGTCCGTGGCGCGGGGCGACGACCTATTTTATTCCGTTTTTGTGGGCGCAGTTACCGATTAGTCACACCATCGGGCGTTTGATTCGTGAGCAACATATCTCGATTGTCCACAGTGATTATCACACCTTGCCGATGGCATTGCCTGCTGCCGAACGGGCGGGGATACCGACCTTATGGTGGTGTTGGGGATGGTGGTTCAAACCGAAGTTCTGGCAGCAAGGCTTTTTCCGCCGACCATCTGCAACCATCGCCTTGTCGAAGGCCATCAAGGAAGGCTTTTTAGGTGATCCGCCCTTTATGCCGCCGGACAATGTCGAATTGATTTATTCGGGTGTGGATACCACCCGTTTCCAACCCGACATTGACGGGTCACAGGTGCGGAAGGATGCCGGCATTCCGGCGAATGCGCCGCTGGTGGCCTTGTTGGCACGCTTTCAAGATGTGAAGGGGCATGATGTTTTTCAGGAGATGGCGCGGCAGGTTGGACGTATGATCCCTGAAGCTCACTTTATCGTCGCGGGAGAAAATACCCAGACCAGCGCCGATAATGCTTATAAAACACGCATTTTGGAAACGGCTGCGACTGATCCGCTGTTGAACACACGCCTGCATTATCTAGGCTTTCGCGCCGATACCGAGCGAGTCATCGCTGCGGCGGATGTGGTAGTGTGCAGTTCGCATTTTGAAAGTTACGGTATGGTGAATATCGAGGCGATGGCCTCCGGTAAGCCGGTCGTGAGTACCAATACCGGCGGTCCATCGGAAACGGTGGCAGACGGTGAAACGGGGTATCTGGTGCCATCGGGAGATGCCGCGGGGCTAGCGTTACAGGTGATCGCGCTGCTGCTCAATACCGCATTACGTGTGCGTATGGGAGCGGCTGGTCGGGAACGGGTCGAGCGCTTGTTTTCGGTGAAAGCGATGGCTGCACAGTATTCGCGGATTGTGGAACGCTTACTAAGTCTCTAATGGATAGATTTTTATTTTTGTAGGGCGATTGCAAGTTTAGAACGAATTTGGGACGATAATTCTTCTAGCTTTTCTTCGCTCAATAACAAATACTTGCCATCTTTAATCTGCATTACATCGAATTGCTGCGCTTTAAAGGGTGTGTTTGGTGGACATGGGCAAACATGAATATGTACATGTGCATTTCGTTCGGGACTGCCCAATGATGCAATATACATTCGTATGGCATGTGTCGTTTCTGAAACAGCCTGTGCAACTCGCTGTACTACTTTTTGCAAGTGTAGCCATTCAACTTCACTCAAATCGTTTTCCAAACGCTCCACATGTCTCTTAGGGCAAACAATTGTGTAACCTTCTTGTGATGGAAATTGATTTAGGAAGGCAATTACCTGCTCATCTTCATACACGATATAAGGATTTGATACTAATGGCTTGCCATCTACAATCCGACAAACGAAGCAATCTGATCGTCCGATTTTGTCATACTCTTCTTGTGTAATATGAATTGTCATAGTCTATCTGTATCTTATGCGTTTGAAATTTTGGTGTTTACGTGTGCTATCAATTTTCCTGCAGCGACCGTTAGCGCATCTGGCCAACCCATGACGCGCCGTTGCCAATCCGGATCGGCGTAGTGACTGTACTTGGTAGGGAGTGCTTGCCAGCGTTTTTGCGCTGCGACGACTTCCCCTGATGCAAACTCTGCTACAGCCAACGCTGCGCTGAATTGATGTGTATCTTCAGCTAACTCACAAGCTTTCCGATAGTCTTTTAATGCCGATGCAACATCACCTTGTTTGAAGGCAATGTGTCCACGCCCCACATAGGTGACTGCCTGATCAGGTTCGTTGTCGATGGCGGCCTCGAAGTCTTTGAGTGCATCTTCATCTTTACCCATACGAGCATAAACCGAACCCTGTCCATACAAGAGTATCGGATTATCCGGCTGTAATGTAAGGGCTTGCTGCATATCAGCCAGTGCTGCGGGGAGATTATCCTGCTGCATCGCAATCACCGCGCGGTTATTCAGGGTATAAACCGACTTGGGATCGAGCGTGAGTGCCATATCGCAATCGCTACGGGCGGCTGCCAGATTGCCAAGGTGGATATAGGCGGTACTACGGGTGAGATAGGCGACGATGTCTTTGGGATTCTTGGTGATTTGCTCGGTGGAGAAGTCTACCGCTTTTTCATATTCCTCACTGAAAAGGAACATGTTCGTTCGCCGTGCGCCCAATCCATTCGCGAAGTAATTGATGAGTGGTTTGCGAAAGAAAAGAAATACCAATACCACAAAGAGGATGAATACAGATACTAAGCTGTTCATAGCGGGAAACGCCAATCGGATAATGATACCTAAGCCGACCAGTAGCAGGATAAAACGCCACGAGTTCAGGAAGGGTGGCGGGTCAAGTTTCATGGTTGAATTTCCACAACCACGCCTTCTTCGGCCCAGTTGTATAAGGTTTCAGCATTTTCATTGCTGAGCAGTATACAACCAAATGTCACCTTCGTCCCTAGGCTGTTTGTCCAAAGGATCTGCCAACCGCCACGCGTCGGGAAGCCATGAAAGCCGTTGGTGAAATCCGCGCCGGGGATAGGCTGATAAACACCCATAAAGTGCGGCATCCATAGATCCCAATTACCGGCATAGGCATTGGATTCATGTGAGATGATCTGGTAGATCCCCGGCCAAGTTGGGCTATCGGGAATGCCGGTGCTGGTTGCCCAGTCCCATTTCAACGTGCCATTTTCGAACACTTGCGTGCGCTGTTGGCTGATACTAACGACGATGCGCTTATCTGGTACGACGGGATAGGGCAAGAAAGTATCCTGCGATGGGATGGTGATGCTTTGTCCGGTTGATACACTTTGTAAGCCGCCATTAGCTTGTTGGATATATAAATATGGTTCACCGACATCCCACGCAATACTGGTGATGGTTTCGCCCGCTTTTATCACATATTGGCTGTCGTGGTGATAAACCCGCGCATAAGGATTGGTGCGACCTTCGCGGATGGCTTGCTGCACATTGGCGACCGCTTCATCCAACTTCAAGTAACGGGTTGAATCCAGTATGCCGGATTGGGATGTCAGATAATCACGCACAGGCTGTTCGTTGGCGGTCAACGCCAGTCCGGTTGGGCTGTTGGGATCAGGATCGGCACTCAGCCAGTTGCCCCATTGATCGGGTGGGGCTGACCAGTAGACCGAGTCGCCGGTGATAGGATCATAGACACGAATATCCAGCGGACTGCTCAACAAGCGGCGTGCTTGATCAACCATCGGCCTTGAGTCGGTTACGGCAGGGGCTAAGGTTTGCATCACCATTTCCAAGCGACCATTTGCCAAAGCCGCACCGGGGTTTTGTTGAACACGGGCGACCGTAGCGGCGATGTCTAGTGCGCGTCCATTGATCGGTGCTGTAGTTTCGACCTGCCCATTCACCAGTTTGACACCTGCGTTGATCGCTGGTTGCGTGAATTGATCAGCGTTGGTCGTGAGTGTATTTTGTAGCGCTCCCGCATCAAGACTGATGATCGGTTTTGTGTCCACTCGTCCAACTAAAGCAGCGAAGATAGTCGAAAGGTTGTTGCGTCCCTGTTCGTAGGCGGCTCTGGCGGTGGCGTTCGCATCCAATGTCAGCCCCAAATCAGACGCGAGATAACGCCATGCCCGTTGATCGTCGGTGACGCGTATCGAATTCCATTCGGATGCCAGTTTTTGTGCCGCTTCAATTTGTGATAAACCGCCTAGTGCGATTCCACCTGCGCGTACACCCGGAAGGATGCCGCGACCGTAGATTAATCCGATACCGAGTGTGAGCGTGGCACAGGCCATTACCATGAAAGCGGCTACACCAGCCACTAACCATAAGACCAAACGCTTGTTGCTGCGTCGGGGCTTGCGTGTCGTTGGATGCGCAGGATGTGGAAGCGGATATCCAGATGCGCGTGGTGGCGGAAATGAATGCTGCGCTTGCACAGGTGCCGGACGACGTGGGATCGGCGCGGTAATCGGTTGCTGTGTGGGATAGGCACGAACGCGAATCGGTTGGGTGGCTTGTGCCTGTGAATAGGCGCGTTTGGATTGCATGGTTAAGTTAATTATCGGATGGTAGATTGCACGTTACAAACACTATTATAGGCAGATTTTGAATTCAGTGTATCCGTCAAACGGCGGACGTAGGGGAGGCGGTGGGGAAAAGATTATTGCTTGAGAACTTTAATCGCAATGGCGGCGATGTCATTGGTTGAGCCGCCTTTTTGTGCGAGTTTAATCAAGCCGACTTGTCGCCTATATGTTGTTGACACCTACAATAATTGCGGTGACAGCATCAATTGAATCACGTTCTTGGGCGATGCTCACGAGGCGATTACAGGCATATTGCAGGTCGTAGGCGCTAAGCATGACGCTGTTGACATCGTAGCGGCTGACGCGCTCCCAGTTCCAACCGGAAAGTCCATCACTACACAACAGAAGTTGGCTGTTCGTATCCATCTGGTAGGTCACTACGTCGATTTCGACATCTGCTACCTTGCCCAGTGTGCGGTAGAGAACATTGGTCACATCAACTTGATTCTGGAAGATCTGTTCCCACGATGCTTCACCTTTTTCCACCAAGCGATGCGCTAGATGGTGAGTGGTCGTCAGTTGTTGGATGCCACCGGGTGTGATGGCATGAGCGCTGGTATCCCCCACATGGGCAATATATGCCACACCTGCATTGACGATGGCTGCCGTCATGGCGGTGGTTCCGTAGGAAGGATGTTCCATGAGGCGTTGGTTGGCAGTCTGGAAAGCACTTACGAGGATGGTACGAATAGCGACATCATAATTGCCCATATTGAGCATGAGCGGCTCATACAGTTGTTTCACTACCTCTTGAATCACTGTTTGGGCTGCCAGCGTGGGCGCGTTGTTTTGCTCGTCTTGCCCGACCATACCATCTGCCACAATGAATAAGCCAAGGTTATGCACTCCTGAATCCGAAACACCCGTCATGATGAGCGCATTGGATGCGTCCTGATTGGTTTCGCGGGTATGGGAATGATCGGTTGCAAGCCCATAGGCAATCTGTGGTTTATCCATCAGCAAAAATGACCTTAAGTAATGTTCAGAATAGAAGGTTAATTATACGTCTAACAACCATACCACAAGTCTCTATTAATCGGTTCTCTACTAACGTAAATTCTTAATATGAAAATGAATTATCAACAGTTAAGTCTAGATTTGCACTGAGTATAGGCATAGTCTAAATGGGTACGCTAGAATCTCCAAATCTTGCTTGCGAGTTAGAAAGTCACGCATAGATGCAATCGCTCTCACTTCCATTTATTCTCTCTGTCGTTAGCAGTGTCGTCACTGCGATTTTCGCCTTCATCGTGCTGCGCCGCTGGTGGGAAAAACCCCGCGCTCATTTGTTGGCATGGGGAATTGGCCTCTTTTTGTATTTCCTCGGCACTTTTTCACAGGTCGTTCTGACATTTGTATGGAGTCCCTTGTTCTTTGCCCTCTGGTATTGGTGCGGGGCGCTGATGGTTGCACCGTGGCTCGGGCAGGGAACTATTTATCTCCTTGTTCGACGTGGCAGTATCGCCCGAAATGTGATGATGGCGTTGATACTGGTGGGCATTATGACTCTGCCGTGGACATTATTCCTGACACCATTTAATGCCAGCGCGTGGCATTCCGGTGCGGATATGACCCAAATTTACCGTGATGAACTTAATCCTGATGGAACTGTTTTGCGTGCGGGTATTTTGTCCGGTAGTGCCAAGGGAACCGTGCGTTTCTTTTCTCCTGTGATGAATGTATGGGGAACGGTCGCTTTAGTGGGGGGGGCGATTTATTCGGCTTATATCTTCCGCCGCAAGAACATCATGCGTAATCGGGTTGTCGGTAACTGGCTGATTGCCTTCGGTGGATTGCTACCTGCGCTGGGTGGTGCGCTGATCCGCTTGGGTGATCCTTCGTTCAAATATATCGGTGAGATGTTGGGGGCGATTTTAATCTTCTGGGGCTTCTGGTTAACCACCCATGTTCCCGATGAAGAACCAACCCCTGCTGCACAGGCCACACAGGCCGTCGGTGACTAAAATTAAAAGGACGAGTAGCTAATGCTCGTCCTTTTAGTTTCTGTGAGTTTAGCTACACGTTAGCGGCGAGCAGTACGGGCACGCAGGCTGAACAGTGCGAAGGCGAACAAGATTATTCCTAGGACTGCGGCAGAGGCGACGCCACGTGCCAGAATTTCTGGTTGCCATCCTTCGAGCAATACTGAACGCATGGCTTCCAAAATGTAGGTGATCGGGTTGTATATGGCGGCAGTCTTTATCCAACCGCTGAGTAGGGCGACCGGAACGAAAGTTGCAGTCAGGAAGGTGAGCGGGAAGAACAGGAACGAACCGCCCTGTGTCGCCGCAGCACTACCGGAACGGAGCGCAATCGCCACCGTCAAACCGGAAAAGCCTACGCCTAAGATCAACGCCAATCCGACCACAACGGCCATGCCTAGAATGCCAGTAGCCGATTGTAGACCGAGCAAGATGCCTACGCTAAGGACGATCACACTTTGCAGACCTAAGGTGATGGCGCCGGCGATCATCGGGCCAAGCAGCAAGGCAGCGCGGCTGATGGGCGTTAGGAGCAGTTTGTCGAAGTAACCATTTTCAATGTCGCGGACAATGGCTTGCCCCGCCACACCTGCACCGCTGAGGGCTGAACTGACAATTGATACCGGCAGAATAAAGGCTAAGTAGCTCTTTCCTGCCAAACCCGGTAAGAAGTTCGAGGCGTTACCGAGTGAACCTGTGTAGACGAACAGGAAGAATACGCTGATGATGATACCTGGGATGATGGCCGCTGGTACACGAAATGTGGTGACCAGACTGCGCCATGACATCGTCACGATTTGTGATACGAATGGCATACGACCATCACGGCTGACGGGATTGGCTCTGAGTTTCCGGGCTTCTTGGCTTGCTACAACAGTCATGTTGTGATTTCCTTTTAGTCTTTGCTGATTACGTGTGTTTAAGAAAGTACTGGATTGAATGGCTTAGGCGGTCATCACTTCATCAGGTTCCACGGTATCAAATCGTTCACCGGTGACCTGAAGGAATACATCATCGAGTGTTGGCTGCGTCAAGGTTAGCGAGATAGGTACGATTTGCGATTGTTGTAGCGTGGTCATCAGGGCAGGGACAGCTGCCGCCGCCTGCGGCATATAAACGCGCAGCACCTTACGGTCGGTCTGGATGCGAGTGGCCATCGACTTCAGCACTTCGCCGGCTTTCTCGGTCTGTTCGTTATCATGGAAAGTCACATTGATCGACTCGGTACCCAACTTGGATTTCAATTCCAACGGTGTACCTTCAACAGCGATCTTACCATTCTTGATGATGGCAATCCGGTCAGCCAATTCATCAGCTTCTTCCAAGTATTGGGTGGTCAAGAAGATCGTCATGCCAACTTCTTTGTTCAAACGTCGCACTTCCGTCCAGATGTCACGGCGGCTGGCCGGATCAAGACCAGTTGTGGGTTCGTCCAAGAACAGAATATCCGGTTCGTGTGCTAAAGCCATCGCCAGATCGAGACGGCGGCGCATACCACCACTGTACTTACCCACACGGCGATCTGTGAATTCGCTCAGCTTCACCAGATCGAGCAATTCATGGGCGCGCGCCTGAGCCTGTTTGCGGCTATAACCAAAAGTTTGTGCTTGGATGGTCAGGAGTTCCATTGACTTCATCAGCGGATCAAGACCAATGTCTTGCAAGGCGACCCCTGCATGACGGCGCACTTCACCTGCCTGTGTGACCACATCATGACCGCCGACAGTGGCCGTGCCGCTGGTGGGCAGGATGAGCGTGGTCATCATCGACACACACGTGCTCTTGCCTGCGCCGTTTGGCCCGAGGAAGCCATAGATCTCACCTGAATTGACTTTGAACGATACCCCGTTGACGGCATAGAAATTCCCGTACTTCTTGGCGAGATTGTCGGCGACAATTTCCCGATTATTCATTGCTTTGGCTCCCTATTTTGCAGTGTCATACAGATTGGATGTTTACCTACTTACTATTCAGTAAGTAAAAGTGTCAAGAAAAAAGCGTTGTTAAACGCAATGCTTTCAGTATCAGTTTTCTAGCTTATCAATTCCTGAACAAAAGCTAAGCAAGAGATGAGAGGAAATCTATGCTGCCCGCTCGATCATCCCGTTCAATAACAACTCAATCACTTGCCGCATCATTACTTTGGAGGACACTCTAAAACGATTGGTCGAGTCAAAGTAGACCGCCCAATTGGTAATCGCTAACAGCATTCCGGCGACCATTTCAGGGATGATGCGTCGCACTTCACCGCGTACCTGCGCCGCCTTAATCACCTGAATAATCGGTTGCATCATGGAATGATCAACCTGCTGAATCAATTCCTCGGCATAACTTTCGGAAATGGCCGTCGCATCAGAGCGTACCATGCGCATCATATCAACCGGTGCTTGTTCCACTAACCAATCGGTGATGGCACTCAGTTGGGCTTCTAATTCTTGCGGTGCGGCAGCAATCGTTCTTTCCAATCCCGCAAGTTGGTGTCCCATATGACGGGTAACCACTTCGCGGTAAAGCTGTTCCTTGCCTTTCGGCGCGTGATAATACAATGCAGCTTGTTTGACGCCTAAGGCATCAGCAATGTCACGCATCGTGACCGACGCATAACCGCGTTCCATAAACAACCTTTCGGCTGCGTCCAATACGCGTGTTCGCGCATCAGTCATTTCAGTCGGATGGGCAATCAATACTTCACCACTCCTTGTTGAGCGCTAGATAACATGCCTTCAGTGTACGGAAATTACTCAACAATGGCAGATTTTTTGTACAAATTCTCATATTCTTGGGCGACGTGATCCCAACTGTAGCGGTTTTCGAGCAGTTTCCGCCCGTTTATAGAGAGGGTCATCCGCAGGTTTTGGTCTTCAAGTACCCGCACGATGGCGTCGATCATCGCTGTACCATCAGCCACTAGCGCATCCTGTCCGTCCTGCACCGCAATACCGTCCAAACTGATTTGGGTTCCCACCACCGGACAGCCCATCGCCAGTGCTTCCAAGACTTTGTTCTTGATGCCAGCCCCTAAGCGCAATGGACTGACAAATGCGCTGGCACGGGCCAGATACGGTCGCACATCCGGCACACGTCCTGTTACACGGATGTGATTGTTGGCAAGTGCGCTTAAGGCTGGTGGAGGCGCATTCCCGACCAACCACAAATGGGCTTGTGGGACGCGCTGTTGCACCTGTGGGAATATTTCGGTTGCCAGTCGTAACGCTGCGTCGACATTAGGCGCATATTCGTAATTTCCCACGAACAAGATCGCCGGTATGCGTTGTACTGGGCGCGGTTTGAAGTTGTACGTATCCACACCATTCGGAATGACACGGATGCTCATCGCAGGGTTAATCCGCGCCAATTCATCACGATCGCGGTCAGATACTACTACAGTCTCTTGATAGAGAGTAAACATGAAGGACTCGAAGCGCTGTGCGATTTCGAACTGTATACGGTTCATCACTGCTGTGGGGGAGAATGTCCCCGTAGAGTTTTCAATCAACCGCCGGAGATACAGGGTAAAGCTTTCGTATGGCGTGATGATGGCTTTGCGACCACCGAGCGCATGATAAAACTCATAGACGTGGATGCCGCCAAAAAAATGAATAGCATCATAGTCGGTTGAGGCCAGTTTGTCCTCAATCGCGCGCCACATTTGTGGTGACCATGACTGTTCGGCACTACGCGGGAAACGCATGGTTGGCATCAGCAAACGTTGTAAGTAGCTTAATTGGCTGCGGGGTGGCTCAGGGAATAATCGCACCTCGTTGAATAGGTGATCATATTCCCCTTGTTCCTGTGTATCTTCGGGACGGTTAGTGAAGGCCAGCAAATCCAATTCGTGTTTGCGGGCTTCTAGTTCTTCCGCCAGATGATAGACAATCAGGCGATCGCCTAAATAGAGCGGCCACGGCGGACAGCGCGAAATCAACAGGATACGCATTAGTGTGATGACGGGACGCTCACGCCCTGTACCAAGGCTGCCAAGCGTGGGATATCATGCGCTAGCACATCAACATCGCTGTTCTTGCCGAAGAATCCACCTGTGCCGCCGTATTCTAAACCGACGATATTCGGCTCCGGCCACCGGCCTTGATGTATGTTGTCGAGTGCCCATTCAGTTAGCGACCAATCCTCATCGGTCATCGGATAATGATCGACCAATCGTTGTTCCTCAGCAATATAGATGGTACCAGCCACATGTAGTTCACGTAGAGCATGAACAGGTAATCGGCTGATGTAGTCGCGCGTATCTACCCCCAGATAAACCGCCGACATCCGCGCGTGTGCCAGATCGAGCAGCAGCCCGCAATCGGTTTCATCCACCACCCGCGTGATGACGTCCGGTTGAATCACCAGCGTCGGCACTTGATAATTCGGGTCGTAGTTAGCGTTCTCAAGGATGATGCGTTCGCTGCCGAAATGCTCAATCATTTGCACGATGTCACGTTCCATCGATTCGACTAATGCATCAATATGGCTTGCATCAGTGGTCGTAAAATCTATGCCGAAGTCTTTGGCGTGTGGTGCGAGATGTGTATTCACAAACGGAGTAGCCGTGCTATTGAGCAAGGCTTCGATGAGGTCTAGTCCGACGACATCAACGTTATGACGCCCTGCCATCAGCGGAAAGTGAACATATGCCGGACGCTGTACTTCCGCCGCCGCGATCATTTCCGGCCACTCGGTTGTTTTATACAGGTCAAAGGCAACTTTATTGCTGGATAACAGTTCAGCCGTTTGTGGCGAGTAATTGATAGCCAATTTCATGTCGACAATATCCTATGCTAAACATCACACCTTTTACAGTGTATCACGGGGATATCATCAGTAGTTGGGTATTTCTGAGTGAAGATCTAGCCTATACTCTGTGAGCAATGCGGTTTAGTTCTTTTTGCCCAACAATTACAAATTTCCTATACGCGAATATTGCTGTAAGGCATTCAGTTATGGTAAACTGACACCACTACAGTTATCAACTGTGTAAGTCTATTGAAACCGTGACCGAACAAGATTCAGATCACCCTCCCAGTCAGCAATCTCGCTTAACCGCAACAATACACCGGCTTAAGGCTCTTTTTAGCGCGCCTTAATGACCCGGTGTTTTAGTTTTGGGTGAATGAATCAGGAGAAAGATATATACATTGGACATCGCAAGTGTGGTTCCGTTAATTGTCCTCATTTTTGTTCATGCCCTCGTGACTCTCGCCTATGCCGCCCTCGTCAATTCTCGCGAGCCGCTGCTACGTGAACAAATCGAAACGGAAGCGGATGCACCCCCGCGTTTACATATTACCTACCAACTCAGCTTGTTACTGCTGCGTTTTGCCATCGCTGCTTTGGCAGTAACGACCTTGGCGCAAAGCCTCGCCTTGAGCCTGCAATTCCAGAATCAAGAGCTAGAACGCTTACTGGCCGATGTGCTGGTACTACTGCCGACTGCCTTACTCACGCTGATTATCGGTGACCTCGTACCGGAGGCGATTGGAAGCACCCGTGCCGATTCGCTGGCACGTTGGTTCGTGTTTCCGATGCACCTGCTCATCACTGTTTTATCACCGCTGGTCATCGCTATGATGGCCGTTAGCAAATGGCTGGCGGGAGCGGTCGGTAGTGGTGATAAAGTCAGCGTCTACACCGAAGAAGAAATCATGACCATGCTCGATGCTGGCGAAAAAGAAGGTAGCATCGAGAACGAAGAAAAAGAGATGATCTATTCGGTACTGCAATTTGGCGATAAAACCGTGCGCGAGGTGATGATCCCGCGTATTGATGTGGTAGCCCTCGCTTTGGATACCACCTTTGATGAGGCGTTAACTGTTTTACTCGACAGTGGACATTCCCGCATTCCGGTTTATGAAGAAACCGTCGATAACATCAAGGGCTTGTTGTATGCCAAGGACTTGCTGCGCGTGCTGCAACATCCCACTGCGATCCCCAAGCCGATTGTCGATCTCATGCGTAAGCCGTTCTTCGTGCCCGAAAGCAAACGAGCTGATGAACTATTAACCGAACTAAAAACCAAAAAGGTTCACATGGCGATTGTGGTCGACGAGTACGGGGGTACGGCGGGCGTTGTCACCTTTGAAGACCTCATCGAAGAAATTATCGGTGATATACAGGACGAATACGACATCAATGAAGAACAGGAATACGTCGAACTCGGCCCGAACACCTTCCGCGTGGATGCAGGTATCAGCCTCACTGACTTCAATGATTTACTCGAAGTTGAGCTGCCCACCGAAGAGAGTGATACGCTCGGCGGATTCCTATTTGCCGAATTTGGGCGCGTCCCCGAAGTGGGCGAGACAATCGAACATCTGCCCTTAACGCTGCGTGTAGAGTCCTTAGATGGTCGCCGTATTCGCAGTGTGTATGTCACGCGCAAAGTCGCTCAACCGGATACTTCATCGCTGGCCGTTGAGACTGATGAATCCATAAGTCAGGCGCAAACCGTCACGGATTAATAATCATGCTTCTGTGAGTTGGAGATTGTTTCGATCAGCATTTTGACGATCAAGGCACCAGCAATCGCCAATAGCGGAAGCATGAAAAGACCCAGTAGGCCGATTTCATGGTCAGCCACCAGTGCAAATGCACATAACAAGAGGAAAATCGCGCCGGTCATCAGTCGTTGGTAGAGGTTCATACTAAATCCTTTGACTCAGCATTTACAATCACCATCTATATCGTAGCACTGATGTATAAGAATCATTGTATAAGAAGGATTACGAGTCGTCGCCACCCAGCAGATAAGCCAATTCCTCAATGATTGCGCCGACGAATGCATAAGCTACTGTGACCAGCGCAGGGGGTAGCAATAATCCCAGTAATCCGAATGTTTGGCTGAACAGCAGCGAAAACACCCCGATGATCACCCCGAAAACCGCCATCATACAACCCCGATAAACTTTCATAGGGTTTTGATCCTCTAAATTACCAACCTTGTTATGTATAAACCGAACCACTCCAATCGGCGGGTTGGATACCCGGCAGGGGATGTCCCCCATCTCGCCCCTCACCCTTGTCCGGCCCTGAATCGAGCCACGGCAAATAACCGGACTCCGTCCAATCAACTTTGGTTGCATATGTACGCCCAATCTCATCCAATAGTTCAATGATGGGCTGTTCGAAATCATCCAGACCTGAACCGATACTGGATGGGGCAGGTCGTCCCGCCAACGAAATTCCGAGAACATCGCGTACCGTTTCGGTTTGGATGTACGGGTTATACCGCCGGAAATCAATCCGTTTGCCATATAGGGTGCGTGTCGTGAAAACCTGTTCAAGCGTCGTATCATCTAGTGTCTGGTTGATGATGTATTTCACCCAATCCAGCAACCAGAAACGCGCGCCTTCACCGTCAGCATACGTACGTGGAGAATAACCCGTCCCCAACGAGAAATGAATCACGTTGCCATCGGTAAAGCCTTCAGCAGCCCCGATGTATTCCATCGCCTCGACCGTCGCCGCGAAACACGGATTCCCGCTCACGCCCACCCCGCCATCGATTAAATTGCCCAGTACGGGTGAGAAATAAATCGGTGCTGCGCCGCTTGCTCCTACCGCGCCACTGACCGGCCAATTGGCGAATCGCCCCGCGCCCGGCCCTTTGCTCACGATGTAATAGGTATTTGCCGTCCGCACATCTCGCGTCGTCATGAATACAATAGGCTTGGTAAAGTCTTTGATCTGTTTGCCCTTCGCGAACGGTGCCAGTGCATTCACAAATGGTTCCAGATCATATAAGTTCCGTAGCCCGCCCAACAGATAGCGCAGATACAACAGGATGCCCGATGGTTGTGATCGAAAGGCTTCCGGCAAGCGTGTACGATACACCTCTTGCAATAGATCCTGTGCCGACATCCCCAATCCGATTCCCGCCGCAATAATCGAACCGGTGCTGGTTCCTGCCACCATATCAAATAACTCGGCGCAGGTCTTACCCGTCTGGCGTTCCAGTTCCGCCAACATCGAAATTGCAATGATGCCGCGTACACCACCGCCATCCACCGAAAGGATTAATTTCTTGTTGGTCGGGTTGATATTTAACATGTTTATGGCCTGTCTGGAGAGATTCTATAGAATAGCTTATTGCGTCATGAGAAAGAGAATACACGCACTCGCAGCATGCGGCAAGCTGTGCTATCGTAGCAACATTCCCCACCGTCTAAGGACTTCACAACCTGTACGGTGTGGGACGGTGTATACAATCGAGAGATTAGATACGCGATGCCATCGGATCAATCAGAAGTAAATAGTTTGAACAACGCCTCAACCCGCTCCATATCCACTAGAACGACCTTCTTGAAGCTCAACCGTTTTGACCGCCGTGTGGCTTTCATACTGGTACTCTTGCTGGCGCTGACGGGTCTGATTGTTTTGCTAGGTGATCGGGTAGGGGTGACCTTACAACGTGTTGCGCCATTGGGTGTGGCACGTAGTACCAGTTCCATCATCCTGCAATTTAGCGAGACTATGAACCGTGTTACAGTTCCGCCCACAGTCAGCGTTTTTCAAATCCCGCCGCATAAACTCAATGCCACTGTGACCGAAAATGACATTCTTTCGCCGGTAGATGGCATCGTCAGTTGGAGCGGCACGACCTTGAACTTTCGTCCTGCCAAACCGCTTACCCCCGGCGCGGCCTATGGTGTCCAACTCAGACCCGGCGCGGTGAGTGAAAGTGGTCGCAAGGTGATCTCCGAATTCCAATACACCTTTACCGTACGCACGCCGCGTGTAGCCTATTTAGCCCCTGCCAATGGGTCTCCCATTAATCTATGGGTTGCCGATCCGTATAATCCCGGTGTCGCGCACCAGGTGACCAACAGCCCATCCGGTATCTATGATTATGGGGTGAGTCCGGATGGCAGTAAGATCGCTTTTACCGAGAAGAATTCCAATACCGGCACGATGGACATCAAACTCTTAGACATCGACACCGGCGGCATCCAACAATTGACCAACTGTGCCGATTCTGAATGCAAGACACCTGTTTGGCGACCTGATGGACAAAGCATCGCCTATGAACGCATTGATTTGAATACCAGCTTGGCGCAGCAGGTCGGTGCCAGTCCGACGCGCATCTGGATCATTGATCTGAGCAGCCAACCTGCCACCACCCATCCACTTTTTGATGACTCGCAACTCTTGGGTTATGGTGTGCGCTGGTCGGCAGATGGCACGCGCATCTCGATGTTTGACTATGCCAGCCAGGGTATTTTGGTGCACGATTTTCGCGATGGCAGTACGCAGGTTATTGCCAGCAAATATGGTAATCCCGGCGAACTATCACCCGACGGAACCAAGCTCTTATTTCCAGAAGTCACGCTGGCGAATAACGAGGCTACCAGCTATTTACAGATTGCTGATCTGGTCACCAAGAACCTTCAGCGTTTGAGCAATCCCGAAGACCCTGTTGATGATGACACCGCCATCTGGAGTCCCGATGGAACATTCCTGGTTGTGGGGCGGCGCTATCTGGATGAACGCAACACGCGCGGCAGACAAATTTATCAGGTGAATCCCGTCAATGGGGACTCTGTGCCGCTTGTGGTTGATCCGGCCTACCAGAATGGTTACTTCTCGCTCGATCCAACAGGAACCCTGCTCGTTATGCAGCGTTTTCCTGATCCGGTTGTCATGAACGATCCCAATAATCTCGGATTACCGGAGATTTGGACGTATGATATACAAACCAAAGCACTCACTAAAGTTTCTGATAATGCTTTTGTTCCCCGCTGGGTTCCTTAAAGAACTTGCGGAATAGTAGTTTAGGATAATCTCGAATGACTGAATCGACATCTTCGCAGCCGGTCAAGCACGGCCCTCCGTCGCCTATTTTGTTGGTGTTCGCCATCATTCCAATTCTGGGGGTGATCGCTGCTGCTGTGCTGGCCTTCGGTGAGGGCGGTCTCGGTGGACAGCCCATCGCGACCCCGCAACCCGTCGCTTCTGATTTTGTTTCGCTCGTCGGACAGGCCGCGCCTGATTTTTTCCTCAGTGACCTTGATGGAGCCAAGCATCAACTCACTGATTATAAAGGGCGTGTGACCTTCGTGAACTTTTGGGCGACATGGTGCGGTCCTTGCCGTGTTGAACTGCCCACGCTAGAGAAATTTGTGGCGGATCAAGGTGATAAAGGCGCGATGGTCTTGGCGATCAATGCTGGTGAAACGCCTGATCAAATCAATACCTACTTCAAGGAAAACCAGATCAGCGGCCTAAACGTTTTGCTCGACTCGAATATTGAAGTCTATACCGCCTACGGGATCGTTGCCTTGCCGACCACCTTTATTGTCGATAAAGAAGGTGTGATTCGCTTCCGTCACTTTGGCATGCTGCGCGAAGAAGACATCAAAGGCTATATGGACAAACTGGCGACATAAGTTATCTTGTCGAAATGCGCTTACCCATGCATAATCCCTTCATCATTGCTGGGAGGTTGCATACGTGGATATTGGTCGGGCATTCACCTACATTTTGGACGACCGCGAATGGACGCCCAAAATACTGATTAGTGCAGGTATCGCACTTTTTTCAACATTTGCCAGTGTTCTGCTCGTCGGCTTGGTCGGATGGGCACTTCTATTAGGCTATTTGGTTGAACTAATTCACAACTTGAACACAGGCTTGTCTACCCCCTTGCCCCGCTGGACAGCCTTTGGTGAGAAGCTGCGCAAAGGCGGCAACGTCTTAGCAGCCTTGATCGTCTATAACTTGCCGCTCGCCCTTCCGATTTGTTGCTATGTGACCACATCCAGTTTTTGGGGTGATAACTTCATCGGCAGCGCTATCGGTTATGGGGTTTTATGTTGCGTCGTGCCGCTGCTGCTGATCTATAACCTCATCACATGGCCGATGTTTGCCCTCGCCATCGTTCGCTATGCTGAAGAAGATAACATCGGTGTCTTTTTCCAGTTCGGTGATTTGTTCAGCACCAACTATCGCCACCTCAGTGATACCCTTCAGTGGGCGTTCTACATGCTCGTCGCCAACCTGATCTTGGGGGTTTTATTCGTCATCCCCTGTATCGGACAGGCGGTTTCACCCGCTTTAGCCATTCCCATCTATGCCTATTTAGCCGCGCAATTCGCTGGACGCATCGAGGATATGCCGCGCCCCAAGCGTAAACGCGCCAATTAAGCATCCACCTATGACAAACATAATGCGTGCTTCGTTTCATTCATCATATGAATAATGGTCTTGACTTGTCTAAACTCAATATAGAGGAACTTTATTTTGTTTTAGGAGGGTATTATGGCCAGTAAAGATAAGCCCCATGCCGAGGACAAAAAGCAAAATCCGCATCATGACGAGATTGTACAATCCAGGCATGAAGAACGGCGCGAGAAGAAGCATAACTTGAAGATCATTCGCCGTCGTTCCCGTCGTACAGGTCACGCACCAATTCCAACCGGCTAACCAGTGGTATGACTTAAGTGCCCATACCGCTATGCGCTAATACAGAGCAGTGTGGGCTGCTCTGTATTTCTTCTTGGCAGCACGTCGCAGAAATCACCGCGAAACCGATACCTTTCTCTACAGTGCTTTGAGGTCTATCCTCACATGGTAAAGATTATTTTTGATTCTTATCACAAGAAATGAGACCGAAAATGATTAAGAAGGTGTTTACTCTTTGGGTTTGGGTCATAATGATGGCTTTGTTTGTAACTCCAGTCATGGGGCAGTCGTCAAAATCTGCGCTGATGCCACTGGCTGATCGAGGTTCCTATGCGGTCGGGTTTCGGATGGTCAAATTCACCGATGCCAGCCGTGACGGACTGACCATGAATAATTTCGTTTGGTATCCAGCCATCGCGCCAGAAAAACCGACTGACCGAGAATCCTTGAGGGCGAAACAGGCTGGTTGGACTGACGCGCCACCGGATCTAAAGGCTGCTCCCGCGCCTGTAATTCTTTATTCGCCGGGGTCTGAAGGCATACTTTCGGATGCCCAACCGATTTTGATGTCTATGGTTTCGCATGGATTTGTGGTCATTGGTTTGCAGCATCCGAACGATAGCACCCTCGCTTCATTTGTAGATCGCCCTATGGATGTTTTGATGGTGATCGACCAGCTTGCGACCAATCCGCCAACTGACTTTGGCACCTTGATAGACACCGAACATATCGGCGTGATGGGAGGTTCTTATGGCGCATACACTGCACTTGCAGTGACGGGCGCGCGCCTTGATCCAACCTTGACCAAAGAGGTTATTGGGCCGGATTGGGATGCGGCGGCGGCCTATCGTGCCACCTTTTCGCCAATCAAGAATGGTGAACTGTGGCCGCCCTACAGCGACAAGCGTATTCAAGCGGCGTTCATGATTTCGGTTTGTGGTGCGGCTGCCTTCGGTGACAAGGGCTTGGCTGCTGCTTCGGTGCCGTCGCTCATTGTGGGTGGAACGAGTGACCCGGCCTGTCCATATAACGAGAATGATGTATATGCCTTCTCTCATCTGGGTTCACCGGATCGATATCTGCTTTCGATCATCAAAGGAGAGCACGCAGTAGGTCTGGATACCCTGCATCAACCTGTACTTTCCCAGTTGGCGACAGCTTTCTTTGGCTATTATCTATCAGGCCAACAAGACTATCAGCAGTATCTCACGGCGAAGTATATTGATGATGTCGAGGCGCAGCGTAAACTCGGTCTGGTCTGGGGGCCGTATACGGGGAAATAAAGTGGCAGCCTAAGGTCATTCGTTACCCCACGCTGGTAAGTTAAGAACTAAGGGCGCCTTGTATAGCGCCCTTGCTGTGTCACAAACGGATTATCACGGATTAGCGCGGCAGAACGCCTCAATCTGTTCGATCTCATTCGCGTCCAACTGAAGCTGCATCGCGCCGATAATGCCGTCAATTTGTTTGGCATTCCGCGCCCCGACGATGGCCGCCGTGACCACCGGCAGTCGTAGCGTCCACGCAATTGCCACTTCACCCGCTGTCCGTCCATGCTTCTCGCCAATCGACTTCAACAATTCCACCAATTGCAGATGCCGCAGTAAGCGTGGTTCACGGAAGTTTTCCGCACGGCTGCGCCAGTCGTCATCTGGTAGACTACACGCTCGTTCCAGTGTCATCGCCCCCGTCAATAAACCCGCGCCCATTGGTGAATAATTGATCACGCCGATATTATGCTGTTCACAATAGGGCAGGATTTCGGCTTCGACTTTCCGATCAACCAACGAGTAGGGTGGTTGCAGTGAGGTAATCGGGGCAATCTTAGCCGCCCGTTCCATCTGGGACACGTTGAAATTAGATACGCCGATCCAACGAACCTTGCCTTCTTCCTTGAGCTTCGCCATTGTCGCCCAGCCTTCCTCGATTTCTGCATCGGGGTTCGGCCAGTGGATTTGATACAGATCAATCACCTCAGTTTGTAAGCGGTTGAGACTGTCTTCAACTTCCTTGCGGATCGACTTCATACTGCTGATGACATTCCGGTCTTTGTCCCACAGCTTAGAACTTTTGGTGAAGATATACGGACGTTTACCGCGACCTTTGAGCGCCTTTGCCACCAATTCTTCGGAATGCCCCAGTCCATAAACCGCCGCCGTATCAATCCAGTTGATACCCGCGTCAATCCCTGCTTGGATGGCTGCAATCGCGTCACCATCATCTTGTGCGCCCCATGCCGCTTCCCATCCTGCGCCGCCAATCGCCCATGCTCCAAACCCGATCCGCGTAATCTTGAGGTCAGAATTACCCAGTTGTCGCGTTTGCATAAATGCCTCTTTTCGCATAAAAGAAATTATTTGAGTTGGGGGCGGATTCCTCCGCCCACTGCGCTAACGACTTAATTGCCGCGCTTCCACTCCGCGAATCCGGCTTCGCTCAACGCCTGAAAATCTGCGTCGGAAAGTTCCACGCCGGAAGCCGCCGTATTTTCGTCCAAATGGCTCACCTTACCCGTACCCGGAATCGGCAGCATCACCGGACTACGCTTCAAGACCCACGCCAGCGCTACCTGTGACGGCGTTGCCCCGATCTTCTTCGCCACTGTATCCAGAATGCTGCCTGATTTGCTCAAATTACCAGCCGCCAGCGGGAACCATGGGATGAAGCCAATCGTGTGCTTCTCGCAGTAATCCAGCACACTTTCGCTCTGGCGCTGCACCAGATTGTACATGTTCTGGACGCTCACCACTTTGAAATATTTCTGTGCAGCTTCGATCTCTTCGACACTCACCTCGCTCAATCCCACGTGCCGGATCAAGCCTTCACGCTGCATCTCAGCGATCACCCCGAATTGCGCGTCGCGGTCGGTTTGTGGATCAATCCGGTGCAGTTGCCACAGGTCGATGCGTTCAACAGCCAACCGCCGCATGCTCATCAATACCGCTTGCCGCAGGTATTCTGGACGCCCGACTGCATGCCACTTATCCGGCCCTTGTCGCGTGTTCGCGCCCTTGGTCGCCACGACGATCCCACCATAGGGATGCAGCACCTCACGGATCAAATCCTCGCTCACATCCGGTCCATAAGCATCCGCCGTATCAATGAAATTGATGTCCAGTTCCGGCAGACGCTTCAATACGCGTATAGCTTCATCACGGTCTTCCGGTTCGCCCCAGATACCTTTTCCGGTGATTCGCATCGCCCCGAATCCCATCCGGTTAATCTGAATATCCCCGCCCAACATAAACGTTCCACTGGCTTTTGCAGTTATAGCACTCATGTTTTGTCTCTCTTTATGAATGAAATGGGTCGATCTAAAAATTGCAGGGTTTTAAGTGGAGCGATTTTTCGCCCCACTCTAACCTTGTCAGAAGACGGTCACGCTTGAGCCGTTCTTACCTTTGTAACAGAAGTCTATGAAATGGGTGTCCCGTTCCCTACACCCCCATATTGATGACCACCATCTTGAGCGTGGTCATTTCCTCGACGGCGAAGCGCGGCCCTTCGCGTCCTACTCCGCTATCCTTATTCCCGCCGTATGGCATGTTGTCGATTCGCAGTGTCGGCACATCGTTGATGATCACGCCGCCCACATTCAAGCGTTGGATTGCACGCATCGCTTTATTCAGATCACGTGTATACACCCCTGCTTGCAACCCGAACGTACCGTCATCCGCCATCGTCAACGCATCCTCGAAGCTATCAAACGGCACGAAGTTCACCAGCGGCCCGAATGCCTCCGCGCACATAATCTGCATATCCGGCTTGACGTTTTCCAACACCGTCGGCTTGAACATGCGCCCCTCACGCGTGCCACCCGTAGCAATTGTCGCCCCTTGCTCGACCGCTGCTTTCAACCAAGCATCGATGCGTGTTGCTGCTGCGTCATTAATCAACGGCCCAATGTCGGTTGTGTCACTCAATGGATCGCCCATCACCAGCTTTTCGGTCGCCGCAAGGAACTTGCTGCGGAACTCATCATAACGCTTCCGGTGGATGTACAACCGCTGCACACTGATGCACACCTGTCCGCTGTAGGAGAAGCTGCCCATCACCGTCCGGTTTACCGCCGCGTCGATGTTCGCGTCCTCGTCCACAATCGTCGCTGCGTTCCCGCCCAGTTCCAACACCACCCGCCGCAATCCCGCTGCCTTGCTAATATGATGCGCAACTGCCGGACTGCCAGTGAATGAAATCATCGAAATGCGTGGATCAGTTGTCAGCCAGGTACCCACATCCGCCCCGCCTGTCACCACCTCGAATGCGCCATCCGGTAACCCCGCCTCACGCATGATTTCCGCCAGCTTCAATACCGTCATCGGTGTGAATGGCGCAGGTTTCATCACCACCGGACACCCCGCCGCAATCGCCGGAGCCAGCTTGTGTACCGATAAATTCAGAGGGAAGTTAAACGGGGTAATCGCCGCGATCACACCCACTGGAACGCGCACATAATAACCAATCTTGCCCACGCCGCCCGTCGATGCATCCAACGGAATCGTTTCGCCGTGCAACCGACGTGCTTCGTCTGCCGCAAAATTAAACGTATCCACCGCGCGCATAGCCTCGCCCCGTGCATACTTCATCGGCTTGCCATTCTCACGTGCCATGATGCGCCCGATCTCGTCTGCTTGGCTGGCAATGATGCTCGCCGCTTTATTCAGGATACTTCCGCGTTGATGGGCTGGCATCGCCGCCATCATCGGTGCTGCTGCCACCGCCCGACCAATTGCCTCCCGTACGGCCTGCTCACTAAACTCGGCTACATGCCCCACCACACTGCCATCATACGGATTAATCACCGGACTTTTACCGTTTGAATCCACCATCTTATAAATTCCTTTTGCCGTAAATCATCTTGCCTGTATTGTATCCATTCGCCCATCCACTTGCATCTTACCCGAAAGTCACTTGGTCTTTCTTCTAAAATCTTTCTGTCTTTGCGGTATAGATTTCTCCGTGCCTCTGTGGTCCAGCCGTATTTGTATTGCTTTTTCTATCGACTAAAGACTACCGACTTTTTTATGCTATACTTTCCCCCATCATTCGCGGCACACACGAGAAGCAATGAACCATGACTCAACTCACCGAATTGACCATTACCGAGGCGTTGGCGAAGCTCAAGGCGAAGGAAATCACCGCCGTTCAACTCACCCGCGCTTATTTGGATCAGATTGCTAAACTAAACCCGACTCTCCAAGTGTACTTGACCATCACATCCGAACGCGCTTTGGCAGATGCCGAAGCAGCCGATAAAGCCCGTGCGGCAGGTGATGATCGCCCGCTGCTAGGCATTCCACTAGCCATCAAGGATGTCCTCTCAACCAAAGACATCGAAACCACCTGCGGCTCAAAGATCCTCAAGGGCTACAAACCCTTGTACGATGCCACTGTCGTCCAGCGCCTTGCCGATGCGGGTATGGTGTTGCTCGGCAAAGTCAACATGGATGAGTTCGCTATGGGATCATCCACCGAAAACTCGGCTTATGCCATCACCCGCAATCCGTGGGATACTGATCGCGTCCCCGGTGGTAGCAGTGGTGGTAGCGCGGCTGCTGTCAGCGCTGGTATGGCTGCCGGAGCCATTGGCACCGATACAGGTGGCAGCATCCGCGAACCCGGTTCTTTCTGTGGTATCGCCGCCCTCAAAGCCAGTTATGGACGTGTCTCACGATATGGTTTGGTCGCCTTTGGATCATCCCTTGATGGTGCCGGCCCGATGGCACGCACGGCTGAAGATACTGCCCGCATCCTACAGGTCATCGCTGGCAAAGACCCGCTCGATGCCACCAGCATGCCCACCGAAGTGCCGGATTATCTCGCTGCCCTCACAGGTGACATCACTGGCATGAAGATCGGTATTCCTAAGGAATACTTCATCGACGGTATTCAGCCGGATGTTGAAGCCGCCGTCCGTGCCGCCATAGCCAAGCTCGAATCCCTCGGCGCTAAGACCGTTCCCATTAGCTTGCCGCATACCCAATACAGCTTGCCTGTTTATTACATCATCGCTCCAGCCGAAGCCAGCGCCAACCTCGCCCGTTATGACGGTATCCGCTTTGGTCAGAAGGTCGATAAAGGTGAAATGTGGCCGACTTATAAAGCCACCCGCGGGCAGGGCTTTGGCCCCGAAGTCAAGCGTCGTATCATGCTCGGCACGTACGCCCTCTCGGCTGGTTATTATGATGCCTACTACGGCAAAGCGCAGGCCGTTCGTACCCTCATCAAGCAAGACTTCGACAACGCCTTCAAAGATGTCGATGTCATCGTTGCACCTACTGCGCCAAAGACTGCCTTCAAGATTGGCGAAAACAGTAATGATCCGCTGTCAATGTATCTGGAAGATGTCTTCACGCTGCCGCCCAGTCTTGCGGGGATTTGCGGCCTGAACGTACCCTGTGGCTTCGACCATCAGAACTTGCCCATCGGTTTGCAGATCATGGGCAAAGCCTTCGCCGAAGACACCATTTTGCGCGTTGGTCACGCCTACGAACAGGCCACCGATTGGCACAAACGCCGTCCTGCTCTCGCCACTGCTTAATAGAATAATCGTCTCCGTATGGGCTTGTCGTCGGCAAGCCCGTACCAGATGCCCCATTTTGCGCTACATTATTCGTAATGATTTTGTGCTACTCTGTCCCAATGTGGGAACTTTTGAGGTTGCCCACGCGTCTTACACACGTTCACTTCATTTGCTGAAAGGACACTTTGCATGAGATTGACGCGCATCACCCTTTGGCTGGTTTTGTTCGCCAGCTTTGCCTTCGTACTCCCAACCTTTGCTCAGGATGCGACCGCCACACCCTCCACCAAATCCAATACACTGACCTATACAGCCGAAAATGGTGCTGCCTCTGTCAGCTTCCCAGCAGATTGGATCGTAAAGGAACGTTCAAGCTCAGATAGTTTTATTAGCATCAAGCTCGGTAACAGCGAAGCCGCACTCGAAAAGGATCTCTTTGATCGTGATTCTGTTTTTGAATCTGGCGAAGTTCACGCAGAAGTGGACGTAATCGCATTGGAGCAACTCGCTAAAGACCTACCCGGCAGTACGATCAATACCGACTCAACACCGATGGACATCATTGACGCCATTGCTGAGCAGGGGATGCCTGACGAGTTCACGTTTGGCAAACCCGGCACGACCACGATTGACGGCAATCCTGCTGTCCGCATGAACCTGACAGCAGATAAACGGGGCGAAGGCCAACTCTTAATCACCATCATCAACAAAAAATCGGTTGTAGCCATCCTGCTTTATGCCGCTGCGGGAGAGGGTGATAAATGGGATTTGATCGCGCGTGACATTGTCTCCTCGGTTAAGTTTGATGTCACCGCGGAATCCACGCCCGAGGCTACCCCCGAAGTCCTCGAGCTGACTCAAACCGCCACTTCCGAAAATGGTAGCGCTTCACTCTCCTATCCTGAAAACTGGTTTACCCGTCAGTCTTCTGATAATGGAATCTATGTTGCCAATAGCCAATCTGCCCTCGAAAAATCCTTTGGCTCCAGCATGGGGATAGGTGAGGTTAATATCGAGTTGAACATGACCTCTACTGAAGCATTCCTCAAACAGATCGATACACCCCTTAAAGCAGATGCTTCGCCTTACGAAATTCTTGTAGCTGCCATGAAAGGCGCTGGCGACTCTGTAACGTTTGGCGAGCCAAACGAAACCACCGTAAATGATAAACGCGCCGCCAGTGTGGATTTCAAAAGTCAGGGTTTTGAAGGTACGGCGTGGTTGATCGAGTACAAAAACGGCAGCTTGATCGCCGTCCAATTGCTCACTGCACCCGGCGAATCTTTGCCGTGGCGTCAACTCGCCCTCGATATCATCCAATCGGTCAAATTCACCGGCTAATTGATCACTCATACATGCTGAAATGGTTGTAGGGATGCGCACGCCGTGTCCCTACAACCACACTGATTTACAACCCCTTTACACACCGAAATTTCGCCCACAAACGGTTCTCTAACGACTCCCCTACCATAACACCGCCGTCGCTCCCTCATTTAGGTTAACCAATTCGTCGCAAAAGAGTTACATTTTGGTCACCCTTTCATGAAACGTTTGTGCTACGATATTTGATATATGTTTCGCTTCATAGACCAGTGTTCTCGATGCTTTTTAGCCGTCCACTTTTCACAATTGATAGGAGTTTCCCATGTCCATTCGCTATTCACCCCAACACAAAAAACTCGTCTTGCGTCTCTTCAAGGAAGTCTTTAAACAGGATGTCATGGCAACTTCCCGCTATACCAGTATCCCCGAACGCACCCTGCGCGATTGGGTGTATGCAGCACGCCGTGCGGCAGCCTCCCGCAAACCCGCTGCAAATTCACGGCGCATTGTGGAGCGGCGGATTTGACCGTGCCAAGCGCTGCACTCAGCGGCACGTCGTTCAACTCGCGTTCTGCAAAAGCGCCGATTCAGTGGCATTTCCCGCGTTTCTCGCCTGTCATTGCAGCGGTAAATTGGCACAAATAGCAAAAAGGCGACATCAACTGTCGCCTCAAGTTTACAAATTGAGTTTGCTTTTATTACCGGTAACGACTGACTATCGCCTCATTAACTACTGAGCGCCTTAAACAACATCTGCTTCCAATGAGGAATGTCAATCTCCCAGATCACCTTGGCGTTTGCTGGATTATGGCGCAGGTGCCCCCAAACACTCTGGTTTAATGCTTCGCCTGTCACACCCAGTTCATCGACCACCGTCATCCCGCGCGTTAGATCGCTCTTATGCTCAATCATCACATAGTGATGGCTCCCGCGTTTCACTACTTTCGGATCAAGCGCTATCGCCATCGCCACCGGATCGGGCAGGGCAATGCCGATTTCAGCCGATTGTTTGTAGTTGGCCTTCATCGCCACGCTGTTGCAGTCGATCGTAAAGTGTCCCAAAACTGTGTTCAGGTCACGAATATAATCAATATCATTCTGGCGTAAATTTGCATCCCCCCGGCACAGTTCCCAACCGACCATCTCGATGGGCAAGCCGGATGAAAACACAATATGCGCCGCTTCCGGATCAACCCAGATGTTGTACTCGGCAGCCGGAGTCACATTACCCACGCATGTTGCCGCCCCGCCCATCACCACACAACGGCTCACCAGTGGGATGATTTCCGGTGCTTTACTCACCGCCAGCGCAATATTGGTTAGTGGTCCCAACGTCACCATCACGATACCGGGGTTCGCTTTCACCGTATCAATAATGGCATCCACTGCGGATTGTGTTTCGGCCTGTTGTTTTGGCGGAGGATAACCTTGGTCGCCCAACCCGTCTTGCCCATGAAACCACTGAGCATCTTCATGCTTACGCGAGAGTGGCTTGCTTGCCCCCTTGTAAACCGGTACATACTTCTCGCACAATCCAACCGTGTAAAGCGCGTTGCGTGTGGCTTGTTCCAGCCCAACGTTCCCCGCCACCATCGTGATGGCCTTAACATCGACATCCGGCCAACGTAATGCCATGATGAGTGCTACCGCATCATCAGAAGCGGTGTCCGTATCAATGATGAATGAGCGAGCCATGTACTTTCTCTCCGATTGCCGTGCGTGGGCAAATTAAACAGGTAGGCATCAATCATACCAAATGAATCATTTACCAATGGTTAAATGGATTCTCTATTCTTGGAAATCGGCTCCAATGCTCACAGCTTCCCATGTTTTCCAGTCCTGCATCATGTTGGAAACTTTCTCCCGCATGACCGTCAGTGCATCTGCTCCCAGTGCTAGCCGTAGTGGAGGATTAGACGCTTCAACCACCTGAATAATCGCCTCTGCCGCTCGTACCGGATCACCTTTTTGCTTGCCGTCCACATGCTTAAGGTTGGTTCGTCGTAAACCTGAACTCGACGCGTAATCCTCAATCACGTGCTCTGCAATCGCCATCGAGCGTCCCGCGAAATCCGTCCGGAACGGTCCCGGCTCAACAATCAACACCTTAATCCCCATTGGTGCGAGTTCCACCGCCATCGACTCGGAGAAGGCTTCCAGCGCATGTTTGCTCCCACAATAATGCCCCGACCCCGGAAAACTACGCACGCCCCCCTGCGAACTCATGTTAATAATCATGCCCCGCTTTTGTGCACGCATATGAGGCAGAGCCGCCCGTAGGACATGGAGCACCCCGAATACATTCACCTCGAATAAGGCGCGTACTTCCGCATCACTTGACTCCTCGATCGCACCGATCATGCCATGTCCGGAATTATTAACCAGCACATCAATCTGCCCGAAGTGTTCGATGGTTTTCTGGATAGCCGCCTCGACCTCTTGAACGTGCGTAACATCCATTCGTATCCCAATCGCTCGCCCCGGTGCCATGTCCTCGATTGCCGGAATCGTTGAGTCGTCCCGCACTGTGCCAGCCAAAAAGTCGCCTTTCTTCAAGACCGCTTCAGCCAGTGCGCGCCCCAACCCTGTGGACACGCCTGAAATAAACCACACTTTTTTATCTGTTGGAATGTTTATGGTTGCCATATTGTTCCCCATTGCTCTGTCAAAGTCGCATGGAAACAATAGCTCGCTTTTTGAATAGATGCGACAACCTTTACAAACTCGGTTTCGCGCTCAAGGGGATTGAAACACTCACGAGCGTTCCTTGGTTAACGGCACTTTGGAGGCGAATGCTTCCACCGATTAACATCACGTAATCTCGCACGATGCTTAAACCGAGGCCGTTGCCCCGTACTTCATCGTTATTGCTCGCGCGGTAAAGAGCCTCGAATACCTTTTCCTGCTCATTTTGTGGAATACCGATACCGCTGTCTCGAATCTCAAATGTCAAATTCTCCGTAGTGGCTTTGACGTTAAAACTCACACGCCCTTCAGAGAACTTGAGCGCGTTAGACAGTAAATTGGTCATGACCTCCAACAAAATCAATTTCTCAGTCCAAATCGTGTTGGCATTACTCGAAATCGTCAAATCAATCCGGTCACTTACACCAAGTTGTCCTTGCGCTTCTCGGATCGCCAGCTTCCCCAAATAATCCAGTGAAACTTCATCTTTTGCATTCGAAATGTCTTGTTGGTCGGTTTTGAGGATCATCCCAATGTCGCTGAGATGCTTTTCAATCACCTTAAATTGCTCATCAATACGCCCTTGATACACTTGGCGTTTTTCTTCTGTTAACCGGTCGGCATAGCGGGTCAATATCTCGGTTGATGTCCGAATGATTGCCAGTGGGGTACGGAACTCGTGCGATAGCCGCATCAATATGCGGTCTTTAAGCGTGACGAGTTCGCGTTCTTTATCCAGTGTGACCTTAAGCCGTTCGAATTCTAACCGCCGTGACTCGGCCTCTTTATATTCTTTTAGTTCTCGTTCGGCTGCTTCTGATCGCAGTTGATGGATTTCGGCTTCTTTTCGTACTGTCTCAATCTCATAGAGCGCTCGTAGCGCCTGTGTGCGCCCATAAGATCGATCATTAAAATTCTTGTCGCGTGCTTCGTGGTACGCCCGATTGTGGTACAAGGCTAATTTGAGGTTGTCTGTTTTTTCGTATACCTCACACAATAATCGTTGCGCTTCCA
Organism: Aggregatilineales bacterium; assembly: GCA_044227005.1. Taxonomy (GTDB): domain Bacteria; phylum Chloroflexota; class Anaerolineae; order Aggregatilineales; family Phototrophicaceae; genus CFX2. The sequence continues at coordinate 267,571 of JBGAFZ010000005.1, read as the reverse complement.
GCAGAATATTCCAATTATCTGTCTTGGTCGCCAGTTTCAAAGCTAAACTAAATGCTTCTATGGCGATATCATATCGTTTTTGTAGGAGATATGTTTTCCCTTGTTCCATCAACACTTCGCATTCCAGCATCGAACCTGTCTGCCGAACAATGGATAACGCCTCATCAAGATAAATGTGTGCGTTGACATATTCGTGCAATTCTGACTTTGCCCGTGCCATCCCTGTCAGACCAAGAATTTTGGCTTCAACGATTTCTTTGCGTTGACCCAACTCGTGCATTGCTTCGAATGTTTTATAGGCCTTTAGAAAATTGCCGTCTCGCATGTAAAAGCTACCAACCTCGAAGTACCAGAAATACTTTTCTTCTTCATGTCCCAACTCATCAAAAATCTGGTTCGACTTTGCAATGAGTTCTAGCCCTTGGTGGTAATCATCACTTCGAAGATAGAGCGATCCGAGATCTCCAAAGGCATAGCCCATCAGTGTGAGATGATGATGTTGCTGAGCAATTTCCAATTGTTGGAAAAACAAATTCATCGCTTCAGCTTCATCACCCAGATAGGCGTAAACCGCACCTAACGAACTGAGTGCATACGCTTCTTCAATGGCGAGGCTATTTTCACGCGCTGTCATCAGGGCTTGTTGTGCTGGAGTGCTGGCGCTGGCATAATTCCCTAGCCGCAAATAACCATCTGCGATGTGGTACAAGCTCTTTGCAACGCCTCGAGGGTAATTCGCATTGACTGCTATTCGATGGGCTTCACTGGCAATGAGGATGGCTTGTTGATAATCTGCGTGGCGTACATTTTCGACTTGATCTAATAGGCCATCAACATGTTCAATCGGATTTGGTATCTCCACGGAGCTTGGAGAAGACAGTTCAAGCATTACGAGAATTCCTTAGAACAGATGACTAGTTTGTTGCCAAAGAGTGCGAAGCCGCTAATCATATTTACGCGAATAAGACTGAGGATGACATCTATTGTTATTATAAAAGGAATGAAGCGCGCTTTTGGGAGGTAAAGTGTTGAGATGTTATGAATTTCATCATGCGCTAGCGTTGGTGAGTATGACTGTATTTGACCAAATCCCCGTATCTAAAAACGAAGACCGTGCAAAATGGTTGACAACGACCTGTCAGACCACTACAATATGCACAACTTAGATTTATTTAACTACTTGCGAATTCTTTCCAATACATTTTTACTGGGGTTGTTGATGGTACGGTCAGACTGGGTCCTGCACGGCAGAACCTTCGAACCGTGTCAGGATCGGAAGATAGCAGCACTAAGAAGTCTCTTCTGGGTGTTGCAGGTAACCCGGCCTGATCGCACCGTCAACAACCTCTTGCTTTTGTAAACCTCACCGCTCAACTCCATCCAATCGACGTGCCTATATCACCCATATGCAATGTCTATAGAACATAATTCAAGCGAAATCTCACAACCCTTTCATACCAAATCCCGCCCGCGCCCTAGACGCTTGATATGGTTTGCGCTTGTGAGTCTTGTGCTGGCAATGGTTTGTAGCATCGTTTGTGTGCTGGTCTTGGTGCTTAACCTGCTCAATCAACCACCTGCCAAAGCCGCTACATTAGTCGTTTCAGGTACTGGCTATCAGGTTCAAAGCCACTCTCAAACGGTAGCCGATTTACTCCGTGAATTTTCTATTCCCGTAAATGAAGGCGACACCGTATTTCCTGCGCCGGAATCAACCTTAGCGGCCGGTGTCATTGTCCGGGTAGATCGTGCCCGTCCGGTGACTGTGACTGTGGATGGTGTAGTAAAACCTGTTCAAACCGTGTTTACCAATCCCACCGATATTTTGCGTATTGCAGGCATCACGGTCGGCGCAAAGGATCGGGTTCTTGTCGATGGCACGCTCACCCGCCTCAATGATTTATTGGTCTGGCCTGTTCCTGTGTCTAATATTGCAATTCAACGCGCTGTTCCTGTTCAAATTGTGGATGGTACATCGACCACCACGGTCGAAACTACAGCTCCAACAATAGGTGAGGCTTTGTTTGAAGCTGGTACTACCCTGTATCTAGCAGATGAAGTTCAACCGTCCTTGAATTCACCTGTGACCGCCAATCTTGTTATTAACATTCAGCGCTCGCAACCCATTTCGATTGTTGCGGATGGGGTCACGCTGGAAACCCGTACTCAAGGAACAACGGTCGCTAATGCTTTGATTGGCGCAGGTGTCATCTTGGGCGGATTGGATTACACCATTCCTGTCGAAACCAGCCCCTTACAACCCGGAATGAGTATTCGCGTCATTCGTGTAACTGAAAAGGTTGATGTTCAACAATCAGTCCTTCCATTCGACACAGTTTATCAGGCCGATACCGCTATGGAACTGGATCAAAAGGTTGTCTTACAAGAAGGCCAAAAGGGTATTCGTGAAACCAATATCCGTGTTCGCTTTGAGAACGGTATTGAGGTCGGACGTACCGAAGATGCTTCTGTTGTTGCGCGTGCGCCCATCAACCGTGTGATTGCCTACGGAACCAACATAGTGTTGCGGACAGTCGATACGCCTGATGGCCCACGTGAATACTGGCGGGTGCTGCGCATGTATACGACCAGCTATCATCCTGCTGCTTTGGGTGGCGATGATGTAACGGCTACTGGACGTAAGTTGACCAAAGGTGTCGTTGGTATTGACCCCAAAATTATCCCTTACGGCACACAACTCTATGTGCCTGATTACGGCATTGGGGTGGCTGGTGATACAGGCGGTCCCCGTAAATTCAAACTCTGGATCGACCTCGGATATGATGACTCGAATTGGGTTTCGTGGTCAAAGTATAGTGATGTCTATCTGCTAACTCCTATACCTGCTAATATTGATTACCTACTACCCGACTAATAGAGTTCCATATTGCAAGCTGGTAGTATCGTAATCCGCTCGTTTTGTACCAACGGAAAAATGATGAACCCCAAAACGCTCCTTGAAGAATACGATATCCTTCCCCGCAAAAGTCTGGGGCAAAATTTCCTACACGATCCCAATACGCTCGATAAGATTGTATCGATTGCTGAACTGACATCCGATGATTTAGTGTTGGAAGTCGGCCCCGGTACAGGATTATTGACCGAGCGCATCGCTAAAGTTTCTAAGCAACTCACTTCAATCGAGGTTGATGAACGGTTGCAACCTGTTCTAGAAGAGATTGTGGCTCAAAACCCTAATCTCACAGTGCGCTATCAAGATATTCTCACTTTGGATATGAACGACCTGTACGCGGGGCAGCCTTACGTAGTTGTGGCCAATTTACCGTACTACATCACCAGCGCCATCATGCGTCATTTACTCGAAAGTGATCATCAACCACGTAGGCTGGTTATAACCATGCAGATGGAAGTCGCCGAACGCATGATCGCTAAGCCCGACGATATGAGTATTCTGAGCGTCAGTGTGCAATTTTTTGGACGACCACAAATTGCCATGCGCCTAAAGCCGAGTGTTTTTTGGCCGCGCCCTGAAGTCGATAGTGCTGTAGTTCGCATTGATACCTACGCCCAACCGATTGTAGATGTGCCCGATCAAAAGTTGTTTTTTCGTGTGGTACGCGCAGGCTTTGGGCAAAAACGTAAGCAGCTAAAAAATGCGGTCAGTAGTGGTTTGGGATTGGACGGTGAGCGCACCAGCGCCCTATTCGATACAGCCAAAATTGACTCGCGTCGTCGTGCTGAAACACTCACACTAGAAGAATGGGCGCTGTTGACTCGTGCGTACGGCAGCCTGAATACCTGAAATACTGGCCTTATTGGGAGGACGAAGATGCAACCTTACACCCTCCTTTGGCGTATAATGAGAGATGTGGTAATTTGCGGCGATTCAGTTCGCCGTATGCCTTCTTCTTACTTGTATTGCGGACTACTGACTTGAGATAATTATGCGTTTTAGACGACGGAACACAGCTTGGTTAGCGGCTCTGACAGCTTTGGTTGCGATGGCTATTGTGGGTGGTGGTTTCACCAATCCACCTGCTGCACTCATTTTGATTGCCTTATTAGGTGTTGCCTTAGCAGCATCCTTCATCGAGGTTCAACCACGTCGTTTGCGCGAGGCCATTCCATCTTCCCCTTTGACCATGATGCGTATGAGTGCGCAGGCTCGTGAAGCCAGTGAACGTGCACGTCGTCGTAGCAGTTATGCCCCACCGGGTTTGACCTTGTTGGATGTTGGTCTGATTGCCTTGGTGACCAGCCCTGACGGTAGCATGATCATGCGTCGTGGACGTCAGATTTCATTGGATGATAAAGGTGTTCGTCCTTATATCACGCTCAATATCGACTCTGAATCGGCGGATCGCAATGCCATGATCCGTTTTGAAATTCTGGATCATAACGGTCAAACCCAGTACGTCCATGAGATGAAAACCTTCTTGCGTGACGGTGAGATGAATATTCTGGCGGATACCCAATTACCGCTTTTTGGAAACAACCGTTTGCCGGGGGCAGGGGATTGGGATTTGCGTATATCGATTGATGGCCTCACGATGGGTCTACTGAGTTTCACGACAACACCTTCACTCATCGCGCGCAGTCAGCAATTTGCTCCTCAATCGCGTGATGATGCACCTATTCATCTGCAAGATGAATCTGACGATTCGGCCCCGATGACATTGGAAGACTTGATGCGAGCGGCTGACAAACAACAACGTCAGCGCCGTTAGAGGGCTCTGGTATGGCAAAGACACAACCACCGCGTGTGTGGCAAATTTTGGCTGGTATTTTCTTGCTCCTGCTCGGTCTTTCGACTTTAGCAGGTGAGCCAATTATTGGCTTGCTGGTGATGGCCTTGGGCGGTTGGTTAATGTGGAAACAGATCAATTCCACTAGCAGTGAGTCAACCCTGTCGAGTCAATCATTTGATGATGATGCCACTGATAACAGCTATGAAGATTATGCGCCCCGTCAAACTGGAACTGAAAAAGTCTATGCCCATGCCTTGAGATCGGTCGAGCAGGCGGGACTAAACCCTGATACAGCACAAGTTCTTCCGGTTGATCTTGGCGTAATGGTCTTTCAAGGGGATAACGATCCTGTTGTATATCGCACACAACCTATCCCTGACGATGCAGACTACATTCAACCCTTCGTTCAACTTCGCTTACCGACGCGTGCCGTAGGACGTGTCAAATTTGAGATCATTGATAGTGACGGGCAGGTCATCTTTATACATGAAGATGTCAGCAACTTGGAACGTGGGCGAAACTTGGTGACGCCTTCTGCCCGCTTACCCATTCATGATGCGCATGCAATGCTAGGCAGTTGGCAAGTTCGGATAAGCGCCGATAGCATGCCTCTAGCTGTCCATAAATTCCAGTGGGCGGAGACCAATACACGCGTATTTCGTCGTCATATTACGGCTGATGGTGAACTCAGTAACGAACTTCGGGCATCATTGGCTGAAAATCGGCTCGGTAAAATGAGTTTGGATGAACTGCTGTCATTTCAGGATGGTGATGAAGAACCTCCACGTCAGCAGCGCCGTTCATGATGCTTAAGCGATACACTTTCTAAATGGTTGTCGCTCGATTAATTGGGATCGCTGTCCCTAGCATTTGGCAATACACGCGATCATGCTATACTTTCATTAAATTCCTCTGATGCTCTGTACATGAAATTGAAGGTGTGGCAAGCGATGGCCGAATTCACATCCCACGAAGCCGCGGCTCACAAAGCCCAATCTCTCCCTGTGCAATTGCCCGCAAAGTTGGTCGGGCGGGATAGCACATTGGCACAGGTTTATAGCCAATTAAAGGCAAATAAAGCAATCTTGATTCATGGCGCTGCTGGTGTTGGCAAGACAGCCTTGGCTGCTACCCTAGCCAGTGCTTATACCGAACTGCCGGGTGGTGCCCTCTGGTTGAATGTCGAGAACAGTTCGTTATCTGAACTGGTTGTTCGCACTGGGCGTGCTTACAATGTGTTGGAAATTGCTGCCAGCAGTAACCCGATTGGTATGGTTGCCGCAGTTGCCAGTACATTTGCCAGCAATAAGCCCTTAATCGTCATCGACGGTAAATCTGATCCGAAAGCGACTGCCGATTTTGTTAGTCGTTGTGCCAATAATTTACCCGTTATGATTCTTTCCAAAGACCCCTTTGGCGGACCTTGGACAGAATTGGAGCTTGGTAAACTGGCTGATGCGCCTGCGATTACTTTGTTGAAGCAAGTTGCCGGTTTGGAATCTTCCACCGGTTTAGATGATGACTTGGATGAATTAGCCAGTATTCTTGACTATGCGCCTTTTGCTTTAGCCGTTGCCGGTGGCACCATGCGCGCGTCCAAGATTTCTCCGGCTGATTATCTTGCCGAGTTTGAGAAAATCCCCAGTAGTGCTGGTGCAACCCCTCAGCTCTTGTCCTTGACCATTGGCTTCCGTAAATTGAGCAATGCCTTTCAAGGGGTATTGTTGCTTTTGGGTTCAACCTTCGGTGTGGGGACAACTTCCGAACTGCTTAGTATGATGGCCGGTGCGCCGCAAGAAACGACCGATCAAGTGATGAACACCTTGGTGAATAATCATCTGGTCGAGCGCTTCTATCGATACGATTCGCCCTACTATAAACTTCACGAAATTACATCGACCTTTGCGACTGCATGGTTACGCCCCAATGGTCGCTTGGAAGCCTTGCAAGGCAAAGTCCGTGAATCTGTGCTTGCCTATCTCAAAAAATATAGCAATAACAGTCCCGCAGCCCATGACAAACTCGCTGCTGCGATGGACTTGATTATGGCTGTAGCCCAATGGAGCGCTGATCAAGGCGAGCGCGATATTGTGAATCAGATTGTGGTTGGCCTGATGCAATCTGGTGATTTTGTCAACGACCGGGGTTATGTCTCTGAACTGCTCCGGCTTCGTGAGTTGGCTTCCAGTTTCACCAAACCATTTCCTGCAAATCCTTCACCTGCTGCACCTGCGCCCGAAGATGTTGATCTTGTTGGTTCCGATGCTGATGATGACAACAAAGACGACGAAGAATTTGATGATGACGACCTTGAAGAATTCGACGAAGAATTTGACGAGGAAGATGAAAACGAAGAATTCGACGACGACTTGCAGGACGAAAAAGATGCTGACGATGACGTCGATGACAGTGATGATGATCTCGGTCTCGGCATACGTCCAGCAGCTTCTGCGGCTGTAGGTTCGCTCTGGCAATCGGTTGAACAAAGCAAACCTGCTGCTCCATCTGCCACGCCTGCCACACCAAGTTCACTGCTCGATTTAGACGATGATGATGATTCTGACGAAGACGATGATCTGGTTGCGGACTCGGCTAGCATTGATCTTCCCGCAGTCGAAGAACCTGCCGACGAACTGACTCGTTTGCAAAGTGGGCTCCGGCAAGCGCGTCAACAAAATGACCTTAAGAGACAAGTTGATTTACTCGGCAAGATCGGACAATTAGAAGCCGACAAAGGCATGGATAACGAGGCTATCAGCACCTATACCGAAGTGCTGGCAGCCTACGAAAAGTTGGATGAACCGGAGAATATCCTGCAATCCTTAGATACGCTTTCGGTATTGATGGTTAAGACCGAAAATTCGAGCGCTGCGGTACTTCATGCCACACGCGGTATCAAGCTTGCGGACGAACTCGATGATGCTGACACACGGATGCATCTATTGATCACCTTGGCTGATGCCCGTCAACAACTGGGTGAAAGTGATGACGCTGTCCGCACTTATAGTCAGGCACTTGAAATCGCCCGTACTGAAAATGACTCTCAGAACGAAGCCCTGATTCTCTACAAGTTAGGCTATGCCCAACTGGATAGTAGCCAACCTGACATTGCAGCCGAAACGTGGGAGCAGGCGCTCAAACTATTTAAGGCGCAGGGCAAGCGTGATTATGAAGGCCGCGTAATGGGTGGCTTGGGGACTGCCTACGGAGATCTTGACCGTTGGACAGAAGCCATTAACTTCCATAACTCGGCGCTCTATATCGCCCGCGAAGTGAAAGATAAAGAAGTCGAAGCACTGGAACTCAGCAATCTCGGTTATGCCTCCTTCAAAGCCAATCAACTGGGGCAGGCGCTTACACGCTATCGCCAATCCCTGCATTTGGCATATCAGGCCAATAACCGCGAGAACATCGTTAGCAATATTGTGGATATCGTGCGCTTGTTAACCAAGAGTTCCAAGCATCTTGGGATAGCGGATTTGCTCCTGAATGACGCGATTCCGCTCGATCCTACCGACCGCGATGTGCTCAAGCTCAAAGAAATTGTGACCAGCGCCAAGATGCAGGCCATTGCCGACAATATCGAAATGTTGCCGATTGGCGGTACGGCCAAAGATTACGCCGCCAACGCTTATAAAATGCTCGAAGGCTAGAGTCTCGAAAATGTGAATCCTAATTGAACACGGATCAAGTCACATGCCACCCAATTAGACATTAAAGCGTTTCTCTAAATCTTTATACTCGGTAGTAACAGGCGAACACTCGCATATGAGTTTCGCCTTTTTGTATTTCCCTCGCTACTCCAAGTTACCAATTGAAAGGACAATCGAATATGTCTGATGCACTGCGACGTCACTTGACGCGTCTGTCTGGCTTTGTATTGCTTTTGCTCACCATTGAGCTGTTAGATGAGGTACTGTTCGGTGCGCGTGAAGCTGCTTGGCCTCTCATTCGTAATGACCTCGGTTTGACCTATATCCAGATTGGTTTGTTGACGACCGTACCCGGAATGATCGCCAATCTGGTCGAGCCTGCTATCGGTATTCTCGGTGATACATGGAAGCGCCGTACTCTGATTGTGGGTGGTGGTATTCTGTTTGGTCTGATGTGTATCGCGATGGGACTAAGTCAGAACTTTGGTGTGTTTATGATCGTCTCGATCATCATCTTTCCCGCCAATGGCGCATTTGTAAGTCTTTCACAGGTTGCCCTGATGGATCATGCTCCTGATCGGCACGAACAAAATATGGCGCGTTGGGCATTAGCTGGCTCATTAGGGCAAGTGGTCGGACCGATACTTTTGGGACTATCGGTTGCAGTTGGTGGGGGATGGCGTGCCACATTTATTTTCTTTGGGTTTATCAGTCTCATCTTGGCCTTGATGGTGCGTCGATCCTCGATCAGTAATGGCTCGGCTGAAACGGAAGAAACCACCAGTTTTATCGACGGATTACGCGGGGCGTTGAAGGCTTTACGACGCAAAGAAGTCGTGCGCTGGTTGCTACTGCTGGAATTCTCCAACCTCATGTTGGATATTTTGTTATCGTACCTCGCCTTATATTTTGTCGATGTGGTACGAGTCACTGAAACACAAGCTGGAATCGCTGTAGCCATCTTTACTGGAGTAGGGTTACTTGGCGATGTGTTACTCATTCCCTTATTGGAACGGGTGCGTGGTTTGTCTTACCTGCGTGTGAGCGCGTTCATCGAGTTCATTCTGTTTATCGCTTTTATGCTCGTACCTTCAGTATGGATAAAAATTGTGCTGGTTGGCCTAATCGGATTCTTCAATTCGGGGTGGTACGCCATTCTGCAAGGACAGTTCTATTCCGCGATGCCGGGAAAAAGCGGAACAGTGCTGGCACTTGGCAATGTGGGTAATGTGCTCGGAAGCCTATTCCCAATTATGATCGGGGCATTAGCCGAGTATCATGGTCTTGGTACGGCGATGTGGTTCATGCTATTGGGGCCAATCGTTCTCATGATTGGCCTTGCTCGCATACCGTCTGCTGATGCACCTACCGCTTGATAAGAACCTGCCGCACGTCTTAGCCCCTTGTCAATTGGGCTAAGGCGTCGCGAGCTTCTGTTTCATCCGGTGCATAATCCAGTATCGCCCGATAAGCACGGATCGCGCCATCTTTATTCCCTGCTTTGGCGCGTTCCTCTGCGACGGTGTACCACGGTTGCATGGCTGCTCGTCCCGGCCCAATGGCTTGCATTTCTGGGAATACCTGAAATTGTGATGGGCGATCAAATAACACGGCAGCAAATTCTTGGGTTACCGCCAGAGGTGGGAGCGCACCTGCTCGGAGTTGTTCTGCTTCTTCCGGTGTTTTTGCAAATTGAGCGCGAATAGCATTCGGATATTCAGCTGACATGCCAAGCAGTTCGGCGAGATTTAAATCCCGGGTAGCGGCAGTCGGATCACTCTGGTAAGTTGCTCGTGCCCGTGAAGCGTAATAATCACCATTCTTGTTTGCGAGTCGGATCGCCTCACTAAAATCTCGCGCTGCTTCTGTCGCATCTGATTTAACGGTGAGCGCATTTTCCCCTGCCACCCACCACTCTGCTGCATTCTGCGGGGTTGTCGTAACCAATTGTGCTGCTCGTGTCGCATCATAGGTCACCACAATACGATACTGCACATCAACCGCCTGATCCTTTAAGAAACGTTCGAGAGCTTCAATCCGCAGCGGTGTAGCCCTCCAAAAATCTGATAACGGTAAGCTCGGACTGGTTGCTATTGCATTAAAATAGGCGAGGACAATCGCTTCTTTTTCGTCTAGGTTGAGTTGGTCAGCCAACCGCGCCCAGTTAAGACTTGCCAAACTGTTTTTGTTTATCGCGCGTGCTTTATCCAGATATTCTAATGCCGCTTGGTTATTTCCTTGGCGAATTGAAAGCGCCGCAAGGTTCATCCACCCAATATCCCATGTTGGTTCGAGCAATAAAGCCTGTTGATAAGCAGTGATCGCGGGTGTTACATCTGCTTTTGTATCAGTGAGTACTTGCTGTCCGGTTAAATACGCGATTTGTAGCGGATACAAATGCAATCCGGGATCAATCTCAGATGCGGCTTTTACGTCGCTTATGCCATTCGCCTCTGTCTCGAAGCTGCGCAGATACAATGCTTGCGCACGATCAAGCTGGAATAACCAGATACCGTATCCCCCCATAACTAAGATACTGGCTATGACTGCCAGCTTTTTTAATCGATTGGGCGGCAGTGAATACCGGGTTCCCTCATAAACCATATCTGATGGGGTGACACAGTATGCTGCTAACCCAACGATGATCAACACGATTGGCGTAATGGTGAACACATCCACTAGACTATGCACACCCAATCCGAGCAGTGCTGCAAAAGCCGCTTCTAGCCGTAATTTGCGTGAGTCCGAATTGGCCTGTTTCCAATTGACGAACCACGCGCGGATGAGTGCCATTCCTAGCCAGATACTGACGACAATACCCGGTAATCCGAGTTCAGTCGCCGAGTTCAAGAATGCGTTATGGGCTGATGCAAGTTTGTCCTGCACGATAGCTGGATTGCGATAATCCCGAAATGCCCGTCCAAATGTGCCAACCCCAACGCCTGTAATCGGATGATTTTGGGTCATGGCAATCGCACTGCGCCACATGTCCAACCGTCCCGCATCACCAGTATTGCCGATTCGTTCTTGTGTCAGAGAGACGATGATGTATCCTGCAACGACGATGACCCCCACAAATACAGCTACTCCGAGGATCACCCGTGTTGGAATGCGTTTGGTAATGCCTCTCATTTGAGACAGCCGTAATGCCCCGATGGTTCCAACCGCTGTCAGAATAGAAAGTAAACCACCGCGCGAGAACGTTAATATCAGCACGAGCAACAGCGCACTTGCTAGTACCCACAACGTGCGCCGATAATCTCTTCTACGGGCTGTAAGCGCCCATGCGGCTGTAACCGTTACCAACGGCGCTACAAACCCCGCTAGTAGCGTGCTGATATTCATCGCCAGCGACAATCGGATCATTTTGAGGGGCAGCCAAGCACCCGCTCCCATGACGTCAATCCAGCCCACACCACTACCCGGTAGAAACCCAAGTCCGAAGTACCACGACGCAATTTCCAATCCACTGAGCATGACCACTGCTGCGCTGACCATGAATGCCGTTTCCATGACCAGTCGTTGCCGCCCACGTTGAAAAAGATCGGTAATCGCAAAAAAGAAGACGGTATGAATGAATAAGAACCACAGGTTTTCAAACGCCATGCGTTGGTCGGCGCTCATAATGGCGCTGAAAACCCAAACCGCAATAGCCGCGGCAATCGGCCAATTCAATGGCGTTTGCGGAAATCCACCTTTGCGAAACCGTTGTATGAGCCAAACGACAACCAGTAGCGTGATCAGGATATGGTGGGCTTGGCGTATGGGGAAAATTAACGTGTAATATGCGCTCCCCCCGATGAATACCAAATAGATGGCGAGCAATATAAATAATAATCGTCCAAGTCGCATAAATGAGCCTCAGTTAGGGGAATAACACATAATTTCATTGTAGCACGACAACTTTTGGTACATCACAATACATGAAGAGAGCCACTATGAGGGGAGTGGCTCCTGCGAGGATTACAGACCTAAATTATCTTTACATCAATCTTTGCGGAAGGTTTGGAGCGTATCCAAATAATACTCTGGCAAGCCAATATCATAGCGTTTGCCATCAATCATGACACCTGTAAATCCATCTTCTTTGCGTAAACGGTCAAGTGCTGATGTGAGTTGGAATTCGCCTCGCTCACGCACATTATTCTCGATATGCTCTTCAAGATAGTCGAAAATTTGCGGCTTAATGATGTACTGTCCAAATATAGTCAGATACTGGTCATCGCCTAAACCATCCACACGTAGGTTATCTTGTGCGTATTCTACTGTCGGCTTTTCGGCAAACTCGGTAATGTTGAGTAGTTCTGGGTTTTCCGACCAATGCCCGGTTAGCGTACCAAAGTTAGCGATGTCGCTTTCTGCCGTCTGACGCATACCGACTACGCTGCGTCCTTGCTGATTGAATGCTTCCACCAATTGTTGTGCACACGAACGGTCACTATCTGACCGATAGATATGATCCCCCAACATGAGCAAGAACGGTTCACTACCGATCAGGTCGCGCGCGGTGTATATTGCATGCCCCAAGCCTTCTTGTGTACGTTGGATAGCAAACTTAACTTTTTGCCCCATCTCCAGTAGCTTTTGGGCATATTCTTGAAAGTGTCGCGGGAGTTTGTTGTAGTTCTCAATTGAAACTTGCTCACTAAAGAAGGATTGAAACGCTGGTAAATCCTGTTCCTGTACAATGATGATCACTTCTTCCATACCAGCCGCAATCGCTTCTTCCACGATGAGCAGGATAGCCGGTTTGGCGATCCCATCACGGTCAACAATCGGGAACAGTTCTTTCTTGGTAGCTTTTGTCGCTGGAAATAGGCGTGTTCCAAATCCGGCTGCCGGTATAACTGCTTTACGCACTTGCGCCCCTGCATAGATCGTCAATTTGAGGCCGGTCATATGCAAATCGCGCTCGATGATGTCGATAATCGCCTGTTGGTCGAGTTCGCTTCGTGCGATGAATTGGGCGGTTCCATCCCCTTGGCTACCGACCCCTTTACCGCCCCAAATATGCGGTTTCAATGGTTCGTAACTAAGTACTTTGTTGAGCACCGGTGCGGTCAGTTCTTCAGGACAAGCAGGAGCTGCATATCGATTGAAGAATGCTTGCGCTTCGGTCATTAACGCGCCCAATCGTTCGCCATCTGATGCTTGAAGTGCTTCCAATGCTTGGTGGGTAATTCGTTTATTGATGCTTCCGAAAAGCGATTGAACGCCTTGTTCAATCTCGTTGTTCGCAAATGGATAAGCCCTATTCAGATCCGCTAGAATTTTGCGGGTATCTTTTTGTGCATGTAAATCGACAATCACAAAATACAAGTTTTGTTTGACTTGTAGCTCGGTCGTGTCCAATCGGTCGCCATCAAAGGTCATCATGATTGGGCGATTCCCGAATGCGCAGCCTTGGTCAAGCCGTCCACAGCGAGAAGGGGTTAATATTTCACCCTGATACGCCATTTCCATCTCACCCCGAATGGTCATTTTGAGATCATAAATCCTGTTGAAGGCGCGCGCCGTCAGTACGGTAATGGCCGCACTGGACGACAGACCTTTTTTGACAGGCATGTCAGTCTTGTAGTTATCTATGACCAATCCGCGCACATGATAATGTGTCAAAATTTGGTAGGCTACGCCTGCAATGTAACTCCAAAAACCACCTTTTTCGGCCTCTTCCAGGAGTATTTTCGGCTCCATCGGGATCGTATACGGCCCCTGCCGTTCACCGTCCGGCGAAGTAGAGTACAAAACCAATGCATTAGGGTGCGGCTGTATGTCAGCATAAATGCCTTGATTGGTACCCGCGATAATTGCATAGCCTTTTTCAACTGCGGCATTTGTGCGTCGGTATCCACCCGCCCAGTCCGAATGCTCACCTAACAAACATATACGTCCCGGCACAAATATTTTCACATTCGACTCCTTACATACAAGGCGCGCAGATTCAATTCTTAGGCGCAAACTCGTGAAATATAAACGTAGTGTAGCCTTTAAGGGTTGCGTTTGCCTAACAAACTAATGAAGGGAGCCTGAATTATCTGTTGGCTGCTGTACTAAAATGCCCTGCCATAATCATGATTTGGACGTTGTTCCAACTCACGCATGAAAAGCACTATAAAATGGTACTACAAGGGAGACAAGCGGGATTGCTTTGTTGTTGTATAATGACGCCGATCACAGCTTTTTGACTTTCACAAAAAAAGTATATCATCTTAATGGATCAAGACATTTACTGATGTTATGATGATTGCGAGATCAGCATATTTTACCGAAATTGGATTTGAGCGAATTTGCCGTTCACAAATGTCCATAACGTGCTAAAATATCGCGCGCAAATCCTTAAGTTGACCATTTGGGGCGATGAGTATGTACCAAGATGAACTGTTTGTAGACAAAATTGATGCCGACGACGACGAGGAAGAAATCCTTGATGACGAAGAAGATCTTGACTTTGAAGATGAAGATCTAGAAGAACTTGACTTCGACGAAGAAGAGGAAGAAGTCGTTGAGGAAATTGAAGCCGATGAGGATTTTGTTGACGACGAAGGGTATGACATCTCTGAATTTGACGATGAAGATGATGATTTCCTTTACGACGACGACGATGATTTCCTTGATGACGACGACGACGACGACGACGACTACTACGAGGATGATGACGATTATTAAGGTCTGAGATGGCTTTAATGTCTTCTGAGCCTGTAGAAGTACATGGTTCAATGAGCGTTTGCTAAGGACAGATATAACTCCTCTGTCCTTAGGCATTCTCTTTTAATCCCGCCATAATGCGTTTATTCATTTCACATTGCAACAGTATGTTGTATCACAAACATCTACATATTCTGACAATTGGACTACGGCTGTAGCTTGTCTTTCAAGCACATTTCCACTTTAATATATGTTAATATTTATCTGATTGCCGTACCTTTTATTCAACCAGTACAATGTACTTGTATTCTGTTTGTGATTTAGTCAGTGAGGTATCTGGACGTGAATTTATCAGCCTCTCCCTTAACGATCGTTTTACGACTCTTAATCAAATGGTGGTGGTTAATTGCCATTGCAGTTGCCATCGGCGGAGGGGTGGGCTACTTTGTGCGCTCCAAACAACCCAATATTTATGTGGCCAAAACAACGGTCTTGTTTGGGCAATTCTTTAAGACGGGTACTCAACGCCAAACTCTGGATGAAATTCGTCAGCAAATTACCACTTATACGGATTTGGTGCGCCAAGCTAAAGTATTGCAGCCGGTTATCGATAGTTTGCAGTTAAATATCACAGTTGAGGACTTTAACAAGCGCTTGGACGTCCGTGATGAGCCCAATCTACCATTACTGGATATTAGTGTTTCTGAAGTTAACGCTGATAATGCTGTAAATATGGCGAACGCAGTGGCTCAAGAATTGATCGATAATGGCCCAACCAGCACCGTATCGATTGAGGTTGAATTTCGCGCCAATCAATTGCGCCAGCTTCAGTCACAAATTACGCAACTGCAAACTGAATACGATGGCTTAATCGCCAAAGGCGCTACACTGACCAACGCCTTTGAAATCACTCAGAACAAAGATCAAATCGACGCTACGCTGAAAACCCTTCAAGAAGTGCGTAAATTGTATTCCGACATGAGTGCTGGTATGCCCGATACCAGTAATGTGCTTTCGGTTTTTGAATCCGCTTCTGTCAAGAACGTTGCGGTTGTGACTGGTTCCCTGATCAGCGTAGTTCTTGCCGCAGTGGGTGGTCTCATCTTTTCTATATTGACCATCATTCTCATTGGCTATTTTGATGACCGGTTGCATTGGCAGGATAGCTTGGAACAAATTGATGGTGTCAAGGTACTCGGCCCGCTAGGAATGATCCCTCGTAATAAATTACCGCTCTATGTTCATTCGATGCCCGGATCAATTGAGGCAGAAGTGTTACGCCAGTTGCGTGCCAAACTTGTTTTAGCAACCGATGGCGCTCAACCTAAAGTGGTGACGGTGACCAGCTATGATTCGGGTGATGGTAAATCGGTAACTTCCGCAAACCTTGCACTAGCTACTGCCGAGTCCGGTTTACGCACGCTTTTGATCGACGGCGATATTCGTAAAGGCAACCTCCACGAATTCTTTGGCTTACCGAATGTCATGGGGCTTTCGGATATTCTGGCAGGTCGTGACGATTTGGGTGTTTTGCTCTCCCGCTCGCTGCTGGATAGTAAATATGAGCACCTAACGCTTCTGACTGCTGGACGAGCCAGTTCCAATCCTGCCGTTTTGCTCAGTAAGCCCCGTCTCGGTGAACTCATTGATCTACTTAAAGGTCAATTTGATGCTATCGTCATGGACTCGGTTCCCAGTATCGGCGGCCCTGACTCAGCCTTCTTGGCTGAACACAGTGATGGCGTAGTCATCGTGGTTCACGCACAGCGCACAACCCATCGCTCATTGCGTTATACGCTTCAAACCTTGCGCCAGGGTACCAACCGTATGGTCAACATTTACGGTATCGTATTCAACCGGATTTCACTCCAGTTGACCACTACCTATAATCAACCATACTATCGCCGTAATCTGGCTATTGACCCCGAAAAACTCAACCGTGAAATGTTGGATGCTGGCAAACGTCCTGCTTTATTGGGACGCAACTCGAATGTCATGATCGATCCAAGCGGCATTCGTCTGTATTCAATCGCAGCCGCATCGATACAACTGGGTATTAGCAAGGAAACCATGCAAGAATGGGTAAACACAGGATTTATTAAAGCTGACAAACGTAATCGGCGGGAATGGGTCTCTGAGACCGAGATTTCACAACTGCTCGAACGCTTGCCACGGCATGATTTCCCTGTTGATAATTCTCAAGCCCTTGCACCCAAGAAGAATGTTACTGGTAAACTATCCAGTGGTAAGTTGCGAGATTTATTAGGTGGACAACGGGATGCGTTCCTTGCTTCGGTACGCGATGGCGAACCAACTGATGATCCCGAAAGTTAGCGTGCTGGTGACATTCAGCCTGAGGAATGATCTATGATTACTAGCGTCTCACGTCGGTTATCGTTTGTGGGATGGGCGCGTTATTGGTTGTTTGATCGCCATTACAATATGACGGTGCGTGTCCTATTGGTTGGCATTTGCTTTGGTTTCACATTATTGACCGCTTTGCTGAGTCGTGACATTGATTTCAATTCATTTAGCAGTGTGATCAAATCTGTAATCCTGATTGCACTCTTGCTTGGTGTAACCACTGCTTTATTGATGTATCGAAATATGCAGGGGACAGCATTGTTTGTGCTGTTCCTGTCTACACTTGTAAACGACGGCATAAGTACGGGCACAGGAACGAAGCTCACCTTCACCTTTCTTACTCTATTGTTGTGGGTGATTGTATGGTTGTTCAAAAAGGTGATTGTCGATCGGAAGTTTGATGTACTTCCTGCCTTGCCTAATTGGCCTATCGTGTTCTTCTGTATCACCGTAATCATCTCCTATATCTGGAGTGGTGCTTATGTCGAACTCGGTGCGAGTTATTTGTTCTCACAAAAATCCCTTGTGCGACTAATGACAGCAGCCGTTCTCATTATCTCGCCTTTGACTTACGTGCTATTTTCCAACGCCATTCGGACAAAACGCGCTTTTCAGCTCATTACATGGTGGTTTATTGGTATTGGAATCGTAATGGGACTGATGCGCCTTGGTTTGGGTAGTGTGTTGAGCCCCCTTAATGCTAGGGGACAATACCCGACGTGGTTGATTGTCCTTGCACTTGGACAATGTATGTTCAATAAAGAACTCTCGTGGAAAATTAAGGCGGGATTGCTCGTAATTGTCGCTATGTGGGTGCAAATTACATTTGGCCTTGGGCTTGGTTGGCTAAGTGGTTGGCTACCGATTGTTGTAGTCTTGATAGCTTTACTCGTGTTTTATTCTCGGAAACTACTGATCGTACTTTGTTTAGGCGTGGTTGTTTGGGGTCTGTTGAATGCCGATTTCATTAATCACACATTCGGCAAGGAGCAATCAGAGTCCGGTTCTACGCGTTCTATTGCATGGTCTCGTGTACTAGGCGTGGTCGGCAAACATTTCTTGTTTGGTGCCGGCCCCGCCGGATATGAGTTCTATTTTCATGCCTATGGTTACTATGATAGTGGGGTAGGTACAGCTGACTTATCCCATAACAATTATCTCGACATTATTGCCCAAACGGGTGTTGTCGGATTTGCCCTATGGATTCTGCTGTGGGCAGGACAGGGTGTAATGGTCTTGCGATTGTTGCGTAAGCGTATTGATGATCCATTCCTCTCTGCGTTAAGGTATTCTCTCGCGGCTGGTTATCCTGCAATTCTCTTAGCGATGATGTTAGGCGACTGGATTACACCGTTCCCTTATACCCAAACACTGGTAGGTATTGACTACACCATTTGGGCTTGGATGTTTTCTGGTTTGGTCGTTGCACTTTACTATTGGTCACCGAATACAGCAGAAGCAGCCGTACAATTACCTCCTAATCGATCAGTGCCGACCTTATCCGAAGTTCTTCAGCGCGAGTCATTATAAATATGCGTAAATGGATAGCCCTTGCGATTGTAGGGATCTTATTCTCTGTTTTTTCAATTAGTTTAGGGCAGGATGTCCCCCAACAATCATGGACAGCACCTAAATTCTTAGGCGATGGTTGGTGGCAATCACTAACTTTAGATCAACAGAATAATCTGCACGTAACATGGTATGGTGGGTATGAGTCACCGGATAAGCGTGCTGATAAATTTCACGATATCCTTAAATACGACACCCGTAGTAGCGATGGCACATGGGGAACGGTTGCTGATGTAATTTACACTGGCGATGGGGGCTATACCGTTCGTAATTCGATTACCGTAACGACCGATGGCATGTTACATGTTGCCTATCGAGGAAATGTAAACCATTACGTTTCTAGCGCTCCCGTTATAGGCGCCACCAATGGCGCGAACTGGACAGCACCCAATAAGGTGCTCGATGATAGTTATTATGTCAGCATGATTGCTGACTCCAACGACATACTTCATCTCGTTACCAGTGGCACGAGCAATGTCGAGACACTTAAACCAACAGGTCAGACCGATGAAATTTATGCGGAGGGTGCAAAATGCTTCCGCTGTTATGATCTGTTTTACCGTCGTTCCACCGATGAGGGAAAGACATGGAGTGATATTGTTCCAATTTCCATTGCCTCCATGACGGGTTCTGATCGTCCTGAAATTCAACAAGGTAAAAGTGGCCGTCTTTACATTACATGGGATGAAGGTTTGGATTGGTATCACGGTGGTGGTGCGGCTCAAGATGTACGTATGGTCTATTCGGATGATGATGGGCTCACGTGGTCACCGCCTATTGTTCTAGATGGCGCTGGTCGAGGTGAGGCTCGTCCGATTGAATTTGCCCTGACTGAGTTGGCTGATGGATCGTTGATGGCAGTATGGCGCTATTCAACCAATGACGACCGCAATATATATTATCAACTCTCTTCAGATGTGGGAAAGACTTGGACTGAACCGGTAGCCATTCCCGGAATTGTTGCCCGTAATATTAACAGATCATCTTTGGATCAGTATGATCTTCTGACAGACCGACTGGGTATTGTTCATTTATTTGCGGTCGGTAGCGAGAATAAGGATTCACAGCTCAACGAGCAGCTCCTAGATGTTAGGTACGTGCCAACTTCGAATTATTGGGTTCAACCACAGCGCATTTACTATAGTTCGGATGCTAGACCTGAGTGGCCGAATGCCGTCATTGGGCCAGCAAATGACATTCACCTCACATGGTTTAACCGTGGTATTGCTCCCGGCTCAGATTGCAACACCTGTGATCTCAAGGTCTATTACAGTTACTTACCCGGCAATATGGTCGCGGAGCCAACCCGTGCTTTCCGCCCAACTTTGACCCCATTACCGACGGCTACTGTATTCGTGAACATCGAACCGACCACCACGCCATTTCCGACCTTGGAAGGTGTATCCCCTATAACGGTCACAACTGCCGATAATTATGCGGCTCAGACATTTTTAGGGGGTATGCTGATTTCTGCGCTCTTTTGTGGAGCAGTGATCTTGGTTGTTCGCCTGCGCCGTTAGGTTTTTATCATAAGGGGTATGCCTCTATACCCCTTGCTGACCTCTTTTCTGATTGCCTCGCCATACATGAATGCCTTGATGCCGAAAGGTTGGTGTAAGGGGATTGGCGTATTGTTTCTGCTACAGCATACTTCTCAATAGACAGGATTTGCTTTCAAATGGCAGTACTTAAACAACCCGTATCTACTTCACAAGAAACAACCAAACCAACCTCCAGCGCTAACATGCAATCACTCGGCATGGTGCTTGCCAGTGTTGCATTTGGTGCTGTCGGTCAGCTTACGCTGAAAGCTGGTATGAATAGCTTGGTTACCACTTATGGAAAATTGCAGCTATCCGTAGACACTTTGCTCCATATGGCTTCCAATCCTTTGCTCATTGTCGGCATCGCAATATTCGGCATCAGCACTTTGCTTTGGCTCTTTGCGCTTGCTAAGGCCGACCTCAGTTTTGCCTATCCCTTTTTGAGCCTCACCTATTTAGCCGTACTGATCGGTGGCGCTTTTCTCTTTGGCGATAAGGTGACCATTCCGCGCGTGTTAGGTTTCGCCGTTATTATCGCGGGTGTTTGGATTGTGGCCCGTAGTGAGCAGAAGAAGAGTTAAGTTATGCGGATAGGGATTATTGGTGGCGGATTGATGGGTGTGTCGTTGGCCTATTTCTTGAGCCAAAGTAACCATCAAGTCACTATTCTGGAGCAAGATTCACATCTTGGTGGGCTAAATGATGAATTGCAGTTTGACGATGGCCTAAAAATCCCCCGTTATCAACATGCTATCATGCCCACCGATACCAATGTACGTGATCTTTGTGTGAAACTCGGTTTGCAAGATGACCTGGTTCTTCAAAATGCCCGCTCTGGTTTTGTGCACAAAGACGCTATTCATCCCATGAGCAACATTTTCGACTTCTTGTCGTTTTCCATGTTGGGATTGGGTGATCGCCTGCGTTTGGGTCGTATGATCTTAATGACGCGTGGCAACCAGAATTGGAGCAAGCTTGATGCTATTTCTGCCAAAGAGTGGCTACTCCAAGCAGGCGGAAGTGAGGCTTTTGAACGGGTTTGGCGACCACTTCTAGAAGCCAAGTTTGATGGCGTCTACGATAATGTCTCTGCGACCTATATTTGGGCATGGCTGAATCGTATGTCGTCAGTCCGTCAAGTTCCCCAGTTGTCCGCCAGTGTAGGCTATTTAAAGCGCGGTCACTTCTCACTCATCAAAGCACTTGCCGATGCCTTTGAAAGCATGGGTGGTCAGATTAAGTATGATGTTCGTGTTCGCGAAATTGAAGTGAATGACGGGCATTTTCAGCAGGTACGTACTTCTGCTGGTAATCTAGAGTTTGATGCCTTGGTCGCGGCTGTTGCAACCCCCATCTTTACTCGCTTACTCCCAACGCCTTATCCAGACTATCGAACTCGGCTTGAAGCGTCTAAGTATTTGGGACTCATTTGTCCCGTAATGGTCTTGGATAAGCCTCTCTCAAATTTCTGGACGTTGAATTTGACTGATCCAACCTATCCTTTCGCAACTATTATTCAAACCCCGCATGCTCAAAAAACAGATCACTACATCGTTTATTTGCCGCGTTATACCGCACCCGATAACGACTGGATGGGGGTTTCGGATGAGGTTATTCGCGAAGCGTGGTTGAGCCATTTACAGAAAATATTCCCGGACTTTACTCAGGATCAAGTTATTCATTTTGCAGTCAGTCGTTCCCGTTATGCGGAACCCATCCATGCGGTGAACATGCTGCAAAACAAACTTGATGTGCAAACACCCTATGAAGGGTTGTATCTTGCCAACACGGCTCAAGTCTATCCTTCACTTGCCACCAGCGAAGCTACCGTGAGCCATGCACGTCATGTTGCCAACTTGCTTCAGGTGCGCAAATCTGCCTCGATGGCGGTGTAACATGCGTGTATTATTACTCACTCAGGTTTTACCCTATCCGCCCGATAGCGGCCCTAAAGTTAAGACCTATCATGTACTGAAGTATCTAGCTCAGAAACATCAGGTGACACTCGTATCCTTTGTCCGGGATACTGATAAACCGGAGTACATTAAGCACCTCGAAACACTCTGTGAACGCGTGATTACAGTTCCAATCAAGCGCGCGCCTTTGCGTGATCTGGCCTTCTTGGGCAAAAGTCTCCTCACCAATCAACCATGGATGATGTTGCGCGACGAACGTCCTGAAATGCGTGCCGCCTTGCAAGAACTTGCTGCGACCACTCAGTTTGATGTGGTTCATGCCGATCAGTTGAACATGGGGCAGTATGCCTTACCCTTCACTAAGAGTCGCAAAGTGCTCGATCTGCACAATGCTTTGTGGGTACTGTACATGCGCATGGCAGCGACCTTACCTGCTCACAATCCCATGAAGTATCTCTTGATGCGTGATTGGCGTTTGCTCAAAACCTATGAAGGCGAAATGTGCCGTACCTTTGATGCAGTCACCGCCGTGAGTGAAGAAGACAAACAGTCACTCATGGAAGCCGGTGCGCGGTCAGATATTAAGGTCATCCCCATCGCTATTGATATTGATAAACAAGCCTTTATTAAACGTACTCCATCGTCGCCCCATATTGTGCATATCGGTACGATGTATTGGCCGGCCAACGTAGATGGTATTCGCTGGTTCTTGGATTCGATTTATCCGCTGATTAAGCAGCAAGTGCCTAACGTTCGCTGCACCTTAATTGGCGCTCGTCCTCCACAGGACATTAAAGATCGCGAACAGACCGACTCCTCACTCAAAGTGACCGGTTACGTCGATGATCCCATGCCGTACTTACAAGATTCGAGCATGATGATTGTCCCCATTAGAGCAGGTGGGGGAATGCGCGTCAAAATCCTGAATGCCTTTGCTCAAGGCTTGCCTATGGTCAGCACCACTGTTGGTTGTGAAGGTATCCATGTCACCAATGGACAAGATATTTTAGTAGCCGACTCTCCACAGGACTTCGCACAGCAATCTGTAAGGCTTTTGACTGACTCAACACTAAATGAACAATTGACACGACTTGGGCGAGAAACAGCGGAACAACAATATGATTACCGCCGTGCTTGTTTGCCGCTTGATCAGATTTATACCTAGTTGATGCTCGAACAACTTGTGATCGTCCCGTGTTTAGTTCTTTGCAAGTCTTTACCTATTTAATATGTCGTATAATGTGGAACGAACCACAACCGATGTAAGTGTAGATATTACAGTCAATTTGTCACCAGCGTAGGGATCATACTTGGCGAGCATAAAGTAACAGTGATGCGCATTCTATTTATTTCTCCCTACATACCGTCATTAGTACGGGTACGCCCTTATAATTTCATCCACACGATGCATGCGCGTGGACATGAAGTGACCTTGCTTGCGCTAGTTCCCCCCGGCGAAAACGAAAAGGCGCTCGATCAATTACGTCCGTGGTGTTCTGCTATTCACACAATTCCGCACACCCGAAACCAGATCCTGATGAATGGTGCGCGTGGATTACTGAGCGCGTTGCCGCTTCAAGCCTATTACTCTTATTCAGCGCCTTTTGCCCATAAGCTACAGCAAGTCTTAGCCAGTGAACCATTTGACGTAGTTCATGTCGAGCATTTGCGCGGTGCTATCTTGGCCGACACGTTGAAAACGCTACCGGTTGTCTACGACTCGGTGGATAGTATTTCACTCTTATTTGGTAAAGTGCTAGCCGATGCTCCCAACCTCAAAAGTCGCTTGATGGCGATGCTTGATTTATCGCGTACACGTCGCTTTGAAGGGCGTTTGACTCAACGTTTTTCACAGGTTGCGGTGACCAGTGAGGCTGATCGAAAAGCGCTTGTGGATTTAGGCAGTGATGCGGCACGGATTACGGTTGTGCCTAACGGAGTGGATTTGGATTATTTCCAACCGCAGTTAGTACCACGTGAACCGCTACGCTTGGTTTTCACAGGGAAAATGAGTTATCACGCCAATGTTGCTGCGGTAGAAGATCTTGTCCATAAGATTATGCCGCTCGTGTGGCGCACGCAACCGAAAGCCCAACTCTATATCGTGGGTAAAGACCCAACCGAGTCTGTACAAGCCTTAGCACAGAATCCAAATGTCGTGGTAACAGGTACTGTGCCCGATATACGTCCCTATCTTGCTAGTGCGGCCATCGCCTTAAGTACAGTACGCTATGGCGTGGGTGTTCAAAACAAAGTTCTCGAAGCAATGGCGATGGCAACTCCAGTCGTTTGCTCACCTCAGGCCAATTCAGCCCTCCAAACACGGGTTGGCGAAGATATTCTAGTTGGGGATACGCCTGAAGCCATTGCCAACCATATTCTGGGCTTATTGAACTCACCCGAGAAACGGTCTCGCGTTGGCGACGCTGGACGTAAGTATGTTGAAACCTATCAAACATGGGATCGCTCTGTATCAATCTTAGAAAGTATGTATGGTCAAGCATTGAACAGTTGGCGCAGCAAAGCAAGTCGCGCGTAAGTAGAAGGGCAGATTGATGAGAACGGCTGTTATTGAAAATAACCTTAAATTGGTCGAACGAAGTCCGAGATCATTATTCAATCATCTCATTCGGCGTAATATCCATACCAAGTTTCGTGTAGTCCAATTCCTTCTGGTCGGCTTGGATGTTGTTGCGTTGATTGCGGCTTTTGAACTCGCCTTTAATATTCGTTTCACCGGCCCGACCACCAGCTTATTTGATCCAACCGCAGTACAGAATCCGAACTTTTATCTGGAATTTATGCTTCTTCTGGTTCCGATTTGGATTCTTCTCTTCTTTATCTTTCGCTTATACGACCAATCAATTCTCTTTGGCGGGTTGCGCGAATACGCCAACATTTTCAATGGTTGTACTGCCGGTTTCATGATGGTTATTCTGGCAGGTTATCTGGATCCCTCTCTGGTACTCGCTCGCGCATGGCTCATCTTTGCATGGATGTTTGCCGTCATCATCATGATGGTGGAGCGTTTTATCTTTCGTCGAATGATCTATTGGCTGCGCAGTCGTGGGCACTTTATGTCCCCAACCTACATTGTTGGTGCTAATCCCGAAGGTGTTGCCATTGCCGAACAGCTCATGAGCAGCACTGCTACTGGCGTGAACATTATCGGCTTCTTGGATGACACCATTAACCCCGGTGAAGAAGTCTTACCCGGCCTTGTTGTACATGGACCCACCTCCCGCGCCGAGACCTTAGTGCAACGCTTTGGAATTGAACGTCTGATCGTTGCCACCAGCGGTATTCACCGTGAGAACATGGTTGACTTATTCCGCCGTTTCGTCAATTCCACCGATGTCACCATGTGGTTGTCCTCTGGAATGTACGAAATATTGACGACCGGCGTGCAGGTACAAGACGTGGGTAGCGTTCCAATGGTCAGCGTGAATCGTGTACGTCTTACAGGTGTCAACATTGTTTTGAAAGCAATTGTTGATTATTTGGGTGCCTTTATTGGGCTGGCGTTGTTATCACCGCTATTTTTGTTTATCGCCATTGTCATGCGCTTTACCGACCCCGGCCCAATTGTCTATCGCCGTCGTGTGGTTGGCGTAGGTGGCAAAGAATTCGATGCTTTCAAATTCCGTACGATGGTGGTCAATTCCAAGGAAGTGCTCGAAGAATTGTTGGAGCGTGACCCCAAAGCTCGCGAAGAGTGGAATAAGTTCTACAAGCTCAAGGATGATCCGCGTATCACCAAGATTGGTGCCTTCTTGCGTAAGACCAGCATTGATGAAATGCCACAGTTGATTAACGTGTTGCGTGGAGAAATGAGTATTGTCGGCCCCCGTATGATTACTATGGAAGAAGTCGAGAAGTACGGCAAGTGGGGCTTAAACCTCCATACGGTCAAACCCGGCATTACTGGACTTTGGCAGGTGACAGGCCGTAGTGAATTGACCTACGAAGAACGTGTCCGGCTCGACATGAATTACATCCGCAACTATTCGATTTGGATTGACCTCCAAATTGTCATTCAAACCATTCCGGCTGTACTCATGAGTAAAGGTGCTTACTAGCCTCGTTAGCACATAATATGGTTAAGTATCCAACTTCCTAGAATAGGATACTTTTCCCACATCTTTTAGCCGCGAAGGTGTTATGATATATGAAAGTATTGAACACTTTGTCGCGGCTTATCTGGGGTGCATTGGGCGCTTATAAGGGATAAGACCGTGAAGCCGGGGGTTGGGGCAGCCACCCCCGGTTTTTATTTCCCCCGTAAGTAATTATTTGTGCAACATGTATTACCGATTCCTTGACGACTTTGTGAAAATTATGTACGCTCTGTGTGAACGGTCACACATAGACATAGGAGGGTCTATAGCCGATTGGCACCCGCATAAGTAAGGATTTATGAGCCATCATTTATGAAAGAGGTATAATTATGTCCAGCAAAAAAGCCGTTTCTCGTCGTGATTTTTTGAAAGGTTCTCTTTTCGCCTCATCCGGTCTTGTCGCAGCTAACTTCTTTGCTTTTATGGAATATCGCCGCGCCAATGCTCAAAATAAAAAACTTAGAGCCGCTATGTCCAGCGCTGGTTTAGCCGGTACTTGGAATGCCCAAGGTCAAGAAGCCGCCCTCAAGTGGGGTGAATTGCTCGGTGTAGAAATTACATGGTTTGATGGTGAATTTGACCCCGCTATTCAACGTGGCAAGATTGACCAGATGGCGACCGAGAAATGGGATTTCGTTGCTATGCAACCCGGTGCCATTGGTACCTTGGTCGAACCCGTTCAGACCATGATTGACGCTGGCATCCCTGTCATCGATATGGATACCCTGATTGCCCCCTTGGATAAGCTCCAAACAATGGGCATTGTCAGCTTGATTGCCCCTAATAACGTGTTTATGTCCGAGTCTGTTGTCGCCAAACTGGTCGAGAAGATGGGCGGCAAGGGCAAGATCGCTCACATTGGTGGCGCTCCCGGTCATACTGGCGCACAGGCGCGTGGGCAAGGTTTCTTGAACATCGTCAAGAAGTATCCGGACATCACCGTTGTAGATGACCAACCCGCCGACTGGGATGTCGCAAAAGCTGCTGCGTTGACTGAAAGTGTCCTCAACAGCCATCCTGATATTACGGGTATCTTTGCTGATAATGATGATATGGCGCTGGCAGCACGTCAGGCCGTCGAAAATGCTGGCCTCGGTGACCAAGTATTTGTCGGTGGTGTGGACGCCATGCAGCCTGCTATTCAAGCTGTTGCTGAAGGTAAGCTGGTCGCGACCGCCCGTAACTCTGCCACCCGTATCCATGGTTGGGCAGTTATCGCTGGTGCATACGCCGCCACTGTTGGCCTTGAACAAGCCAAGAAGGATATTCCGTTCTTTGTTCTCGCTGATGGTCCTGCCATCTACGGTGACATCGACAACAATCCTGATCTGGCCGCTGAGCCGTGGAAACTGAACAACTACGGTCTTAGCCCCGCTGCTGGTTTGGTGTGGGCGGAAGATCAACTCGTCTTCTAAAGTACGGGCGCTCGCTTGTACAATATGTGATTGGGCAAGGGTGCATTTTGTTGCACCCTTGCTTACCATTCCCTAAGAGGACGATATGGATGCCCCACTTGCACTCGAACTAAAGCATATTTCTAAACGCTTTGAAAATATTCAGGCGCTCGATAATGTTGATTTTGAACTCCGCCGCGGTGAAATTCATGCCCTTGTAGGCGAGAATGGCGCTGGAAAATCGACCATGATGCGCATTCTTGCGGGTATCTATACCGAATACGAAGGCGACTACATCCTCGGTTCGACTCCCGTGCGTCTCCAATCTCCACGGGACGCATTAGGACGCGGTATTGGTATGATCCATCAAGAACTGAGTGTCATGCCTGAATTGTCCGTTGCCGAGAATCTATTCCTCGGTCGCCAACTGACGACCACTTTTGGCCTCCTTGACTGGCGCAAAATGAACCGGATTGCTGAGGAAGAACTGGGCAAAATCGGTTTTGACCACATCAACGTGCGTGAGCCGCTAGGAAATTATTCATTAGGTACTCAACAAGTCGTTGAAGTGCTGCGCGTTATTTTATCCGGCGCGCAAGTTCTTATTATGGATGAGCCGACCACCGCGCTCTCACCGCCTGAAGTCGAACGCTTGATTCAATTGATCGACGTCCTTCGTAAGAGCAACAGAAGCATCATTTACATCTCGCATTTTTTAGACGAGGTGATGCATGTTTCAGATCGTATAACCGTGCTTCGTGATGGTCGCAAAGTCACGACTCTAGAAACAAAAACCACGCATCTAGACGAACTAATCTCCTTTATTTTAGGCCGTGAAATTAACGCCAAACTGCCCGAAGTCACCACTCAGAAAGAAGGTCATACCTTACTCGAAGTTCGTGATTTGACGGCGGATGTGTTTAGCAACGTCAACCTCAAAGTGGATAAGGGTGAAGTAGTCGGTCTGTATGGCGCCATTGGTGCCGGACACTTTGATGTAGCCCGTGCACTTTTTGGGATGTATCGTTTCGATAGTGGCAGCGTCCAGATGGAAGGCAAACCTTTCCCGCGCGGCTTTTCTGCCCGCTATGCCATTGATCATGGTCTGGCCTACGCGACCGAATCGCGTCGCAAAAGCCTTTTCATGGAAGAACCCATCTACCGCAACGTCATGATCCCGCATCTACACCAACTCGGGCGTTTATTTGCCCCACAGCCTACTTTTGAACTCGAAACCGCTAGACCTCAAATTGCTCTCACAGGCGTCCATCCTTCTGATCCACTGAACCCTGTCGGGCAGTTGAGTGGCGGTAATCAACAAAAAGTAGCCATTGCGCGTTGGTTGCCGTTTCCACCGAAAGTGTTTATGATGGCCGAACCCACGCGTGGCATGGATGTGGGTGCAAAAAGCGAAGTGCTGACCATTTTGCGCAATTTCCGTAACGATGGCTACGGCGTCTTGGTGATTTCCAGTGAACCGGAAACTGTTCTGACAGTAGCTGATCGAATTGTCGTGATGTCGCACGGACAAATTGTGGCAGAGTTAGAAAATAAAGATATTGATAAAGACACGTTATTGAGGCTTTTATGACTATTCAGACTACACCGCGCCCCGAAAACCAATCTACAAAACAATCGCGGGCGGGTTTACCCCGTTGGATTACGACGCTCGCACCTGTATGGACGTTAGTAGCCTTATTTGTTTTCTTTGGACTTGCCTCACCATCATTCTTGCGCCCACAAAACGTCAATAATATTTTGGTACAAGTCTCTACGTTGGCGATCTTTGGCACAGGCATGACCTTCGTTTTGCTCACAGGTGAAATCGACCTTGGCATTTCCTCCACGGCCTCGATTTCTGGCATGATCGCGGCTTACCTCTTTGCTACCCTCAAATTGCAAGAACCCATCCCGTTAATCGCAGGGCTGATAGTCGGAACACTCTTGGGTTTGCTGAGCGGCCTCATCTGTACCCGTTTCCGCATCCCTACCTTTATGGGCACGCTCGCTATCTCATTCATCGGTTCTGGCCTAACAACTTACGTCAGCAAAGGCCGTACCGTAACCACCTTGCCGGATTACGCCCGTTTCTTGGGCAGTGGTCGTATCTTCACCGATGAAGCAGGTAAGGGCGGGTTTCCCTTTATTGTAATCGTCGCAGCCATTTGTTTGATGAT
This sequence comes from Aggregatilineales bacterium, assembly GCA_044227005.1. Taxonomy (GTDB): domain Bacteria; phylum Chloroflexota; class Anaerolineae; order Aggregatilineales; family Phototrophicaceae; genus CFX2. The sequence continues at coordinate 237,482 of JBGAFZ010000005.1, read as the reverse complement.
CGCCTATGTGGTTTTGCGCTACACCCGCTTTGGTCGTTACGTCTATATGACGGGTGCCAGCAAATCCGCAGCTCGCTTGGCTGGTGTCAACACCAATATGATATTAGTTGCTGTCTTGACGATTAGCGGTTTTACCGCTGGTATGGCCGGTATCGTTGGTATGGGACGCCTCGGCAGTGCCCAACCTGATCCTGTACCCAGTTACCTGTTGGATACCATCAGCGCGGTTGTATTAGGCGGTACCGCATTGACCGGTGGACGCGGTGGCATTTTGCAGACTGTCATAGGTCTTTTGATCTATGGCACACTTCGCAATGGGTTGGATAATATTCCCGGTATCGACATCTATTTGAAAGAGTTTATTACCGGTATGGTGCTGGTCGTAGCGCTGGTCGTAAACGTCATTTTTTCAGGCCGTGCCGCAAGGGATAAAACAGTGTAATTATGTTTGGTGACCTTTCTCCTAAATACCACCCCCTTACCCCGCTAACGGTAGGGGATTATGTCCGTTCACGTTCTGAGTTAAGTGCCATTTTTCATCCGGGTGATGAAATTGAAGCCATAGAAGTGGGTGATGGTAATCTGAATCTGGTGTTTAAGGTCTGGGTGAAAGCTGACCCTAAACGCACTATTGTCCTTAAGCAAGCGCTTCCGTATGTGCGTTTGGTGGGGGATAGTTGGCCGCTCCCGCCTGACCGTGCGCGTATTGAAGCCCAAGCGCTGGCAATTCACGCCCGCCTTGTGCCGCAGCATACACCCAAAGTTTACTTCTATGACCCCGATATGTATTTGACCGCCATGCAAAACCTGACCGAGCATATCATCATGCGAAAGGGCATGGTGCAAGGCATCAAATACCCCCATTTTGCCGAACATATCGGCTTGTTCATGGCGCGTACACTCGGCAATACCTCTGACCTTGTTCTGGATTACCGTACCAAGAAGTTCGAAGTTGCCCGTTTTATTAACCCTGAACTCTGCAAGATTACCGAGGACTTGGTTTTCACCGAACCCTACCGTCCTACCGAACGCAACCTTTTCCACAAGGAACTTGAACCACAGGTACTAGCGCTTCAAGCGGATGAAGCTCTGCGCGTGGAAGTTGCCACCATGAAAGAAAAGTTCATGACACAGGCACAGGCTTTGGTACATGGTGATTTGCATACCGGCAGCATCATGATTAACCAGACCGAAACCTATGTGATTGATCCTGAGTTTGCTTTCTATGCGCCAATTGGCTTCGATGTGGGAGCAGTCATCGCCAACCTGCTGCTCAGCTATGCTTCTCATGAAGTACGCTCAACTGACCCTGTAAAACGTGCTGACTTCCGTAAATATTTGACCGACTCTATCATTCAGTTGTGGCATGTGTTTGAACGGGAGTTCCAGCCGATCTGGAATCAAGCCGACGCTGTCAACATGCCTAAGGCTTACCAGCGCAATTACATGTTGAATATCTTGCAGGACGCGGCAGGCATGGGTGCATGCAAGATGATGCGCCGTGTGATCGGTTTGGCGGGTGTTGAAGATATTCGCGGTATTGAAAATGTCGATGACCGTTCAGTTGCAGCCAGTCTCGCATTGAACATCGGTCAAACGCTGATTATGAACCGTAAACATTTCACCACCATCGAAGAATTGGTTGAGGCCGCCGTTGCCTGTAAACCAACCTATCCGTGGAAGTAAATTTGCGTGCTGCTTACTGAAATGTAGCAAATGTTGCTGTTATTGCTGCATTTGCTACATAAATTGCATGACTTCCGCTGAAAGAGAGTCGGGAAGCACGGGAGAAGCCGCCGAGTTGGTATTTTGTGTCGGCGGTTGGCTCGCTCTGTGCCACTGAAATAACACAAATCCGGTGGGAAGCTCGGCTAATGTCACCGCTGCGTGCTGTTGTGTCTGCTGCCATCATTGCCATTCAATTTACATGGTTTTTATGAGCAGAATGTGACATGTGATATTCTTATCAATAGTTCTACATCCATACTTACTTTAGAACAAAAATTCATATACGTCAATAGGGTTTGGTTCGGGTTTCCTAACCTGATGTGGACTCAAAAGGGCGAGAAATGAAGTCTCGCCCTTGATTGGTCTGGAAGCTCATCGCTATTTCAGCCGACGTTTGGCCTCGTATTGCACCATGTTGATGATGCCCATCAATCCCTGACCTTTGCCCATTGAAATCTCTTTGCCGAACAGGTCGAACACCACATCGGTTCGGAGTGCGGCTACCTTCTCTAAGGGCTGGCCGGAGCAGGTTTCATCCAGCACTGTAGAGATGGCTTTTGCTGAAAGCCCCTGCGGATTGAGGACATCAAAGTAGTACTTGAGCGTACCATCTGGATTATCAATTGCCCACACAAATGCGTCTGATTCGCAGGCGGGTACACGGTGCGACTCGTCATATGGTTGGCTTGCGATGGTTGCGGGAACTTTCACTTGTGGGAAGCGGTCGGCTATTTCGATCAGATATTCCGCCCGTTCATTCCGGTCAGTGATGGTCGAGAAATCGTCAATGATGTTTTGTAATTTGTCGGGGTAGTTGCTCATGCTCTCAGCCTTATGCAGTAGGTAATGTCGCGCATCTTACCATATCAGGATGAAAAGATAAGGAGGGCGTTAACCCTCCTCAAAATCGTCCATGTTATTGACGCATCAAATCCGTTTCAGCTTACACACTCTTCTCAATCGGCACACCGACCGCGTTACCCCATTCTGTCCAGCTACCATCGTAGTTACGCACGTTCTTGTAACCCAGCAGATTGGTCAGCACGAACCACGAATGGCTGCTGCGTTCACCGATGCGGCAGTAGGCCACGATGTTATCAGTCGGCTTGAGACCTTGTTCGCCTTCATACAGCGCTTTCAGTTCAGCCGCCGTCTTGAATGTACCATCTTCAGCGTTCACAGCCTTTGCCCACGGAACACTCTTTGCGCCGGGGATGTGACCTGCGCGGAGTGCACCTTCCTGCGGGTAATTGGGCATGTGGGTCAACTTGCCGCTGTATTCATCAGGGCTGCGGACGTCGACCAACGGCAGTCCTGCTTCGACATGCTTGAGCACCTGATCACGGAAGGCGCGGATTTCCGTGTCGTTGCGTTCGGGAGCGGTATAGCTGGTTGCCGGATAGCTCGGAACTTCGCGGGTCAATTCGCGGTTTTCCTTTTCCCACTTCAACCGACCACCATCCACAATCTTGGCATTCTTGTGTCCAAATAACTTGAATACCCAATACGCGTATGCGGCCCACCAATTGTTTTTGTCACCGTAAAATACCAAAGTGGTGTCATTGGTGATGCCAATCTTCGAGGCCAGCTTTTCAAAACCAGCGCGGTTCAGATAATCGCGGCGTACTTGGTCATTCAAGTCGTTCGTCCAGTCCACCTGCACCGCGCCGGGGATATGTCCCGAAGGATACAGGAGGGGGTCTTCGTTCGATTCAATGATACGGATGTTGGCATCGTTTAGATGGGCTGTCAGCCACTCGGTTGACACCAGTACATCAGGATTTGCATAGCCACGGCTTGAAATGTCGCTCATCGTTCCTAACTCCTTCTCGATAATCATTACGGTTTGGTTGACACTTAGATTTGTTCGCTGCAATTTTTGTTTTAACAGAAGCCCTCGAAACTGCCCGTTTACGCCTCCATATCCCAAATAAAAAGCCGACCTGCGTAGGTCGGCTTGGTTGTTATCAATCTTGATCTGTTCTCTTCGAACAACCGTTACCTGCCCGGACGCAGACGTGCATATTCCTGTGTACAACACATACACATCGGACAACACATCATTACCGGGTAGAGAATAAAGTTGCTCATGGGTTAAAATATAGCGGAGGAGCATCATAATGTCAACAACCACTCAGTCTCAGCCGCTTGCAGACCGTGTTCGTCCCAAATCGCTTGACCAGTTCATAGGACAGAAGCATCTGGTCGGGCAGGGCAAGCCGCTATACCTTGCCATCTCTCAGAATCGCATCTACTCGATGATTTTTTGGGGGCCGCCCGGTGTTGGCAAAACCACCCTTGCGCGCATCATCGCCACCGCCACCAATCGCCCTTACTACGAATTATCTGCCGTATCCGCTGGTAAAGCCGAGATCCGCGCCATCGTCGAACAAGTCCACGCTGCCGATAAACGCGATCTGTTTTCTCATGCTGAGGCAGCCAATAAACCACACGGCAGCGCCGTTCTCTTCCTTGACGAAATCCACCGCTTCAATAAAGCCCAACAGGATTTCTTGCTTCCTTATGTTGAAGATGGCACGCTCATTCTCATCGGTGCGACCACTGAAAATCCTAGTTTCGAGGTCAATTCCGCGCTGCTTTCCCGCAGTCGGGTCTTTGTTTTGGAAGCCCTTACCGTCGAGGAAACCAAACAAATCATCCAGCAAGGCGCGACCGAACTCGGCATCACCATCGACTCCGCTGCCGAATCTTTCCTTGCAGAATTTGCCAACGGTGATGCCCGTCAATCGCTCAATCTGCTCGAAGTCACCGTCGAACTCTACGCTCAAGAGTCCAAAGCGGTATCCCTCGACAACCTCAAGAACGCGCTGCAATCCAAATTTCTGCGTTACGACAAAGGTGCTGAAGAACACTACGACACCATCAGCGCCTTCATCAAAAGTATGCGCGCTAGCAATGCGGATGCCGCCCTCTACTATCTCGCACGGATGGTTAATGGTGGTGAAGACCCCAAGTTTATCGCTCGACGTCTGGTCATTTTCGCCAGCGAAGACATCGGTAACGCTCAACCGACTGCCCTCGTTGTCGCCAACGAAGTTTTCCGTGCCGTAGAAACCATCGGCTTACCTGAATGTCTGTTCAATCTGGCACAGGGAACTGCTTATATGGCGATGGCACCCAAAGACCGCACTTCCGGTGATGCCTTTTTCGCTGCCCTTGAAGATGTCAAAGCGCATGGCAACCTGCCCATCCCGCTCAACCTGCGCAACGCCCCCACCAAGCTCATGAAAGAACTGGGCTATGGCAAAGGGTATGAGATGTACTCCACCGATGACCTGCTCCCCGAAGCGCTCAAAGGGCGGAAGTACTACAAAAAATGACTTATAATGAGTGAAGTTGATTTGAAAGGATCCTGCGATGGCAAGCGAACGTATCGGCGATATGACGATGGAAGAATTGGTATCGGTCATACAGCGTGAAGTTAATGCGCGTCATCAAGAAGATGAGCGGATGAAACGGTTACTTACCGTACCTAGAGACAATCGAAGTCTAAAAGAAATCTTGGATAGTATTGATCGTCACCGATTTACACCCCCGCCCGGTTCGCCTTCAACCTTGGAATTATTGCGAGAAGATCGTAACCGATGAGAGACTACATCGTTGATGCGAGTGTAGTTATTCAGTACCTAATAACAGATACCTACACATCAAATGCTCGTACTTTGTTTAATACGCTGACAAAAAATGACAAAATTCATGTTCCCGAGTTTTGTCTTTTGGAATGCACAAATGTTTTGTGGAAACAGGTTCGTTTTAGTGGCATGTCAGCGAGTGATGCTGACGCCTTAGTCACCGATTTGAACATGCTGCCGCTCAATATTATTCCAGTACAATTCATACTTAATCGCGCCCTTGAAATTGGCCTTCAGCACCAGCTTGCAGTCTATGACTCCGCCTATATTGCCCTTGCCGAACGTCTTTCGTATCCGTTCATTACTGTTGATAATCGCCAACAACAGGCTGCCCGTGCTGTTGGTATTACGCTCAAGCTCGTTACCGACTTCTAAATGTTCTATCCCACCGATGATCTGCTCCCCGAAGCGCTCAAAGGGCGGAAGTACTACAAGAAGTAGCCACCAATGCGAAAACTATCTAGCCTGCTATTTGTAGTTATCGCCGGAAGTCTAATAAGTTTTATCTTGTTGATGTTGTTGTTAGCATTGAATATCGGCGCTGTGTTACTGTCCAATGAGAAACATTCCTACACACTGGATGAAATAGGTCAGGTCATTCATTCACCCATACCTCCCGATGCTACTGACATAGTATATAGTTCAGAAATGTATCGTGGATACTTTGTCAAATTGAGTTTTAGTGCGCCTGCTGCAAGTACAGATCAGTTTGCAGCAAGTCTTTGTCAGGGAATATTGTACGAAGGCTATGATCCTTTTAGTGCTTCAAATAGCTATGCTGCTCGTCCTCGTGATGTTGTATTGAAAGCAACTGGATACGCTTATTTCTCATCTTCAATTGGCATCGCAGAATCCGTTTATGGTAATCGTTGTTCTATTGAAAATCAGTGGGTGCAAATAAAGATTGATAAGACTAACCCACAACATTACAGAGTGCGGTTTGAAACACTTTCTTATACTTGTGATATAGATGTGATGTGCTCTGCTCCATACGGATTTGATAATACAGCGTATAGGCCGCTTCCCAAAAACAGTCCATTTCCTTTAACAATTTATGGTTTTGAAAATACAGAGAACGAGCATGTTTTGAATGGTCAAAAAATTTGTGTAGAAACCGTCCCCGATAGTTTTTCGAGTTGGGACGAGCCACCTTTTGATCTTAAAAGCCTAAAAGGGGCTTCGTTTGAACTATTCGTAGATGACACCAGCAAAGGGCAGGCGATAATTTCTGATCAAGGTCGCTTAAAAGTCGATTATTCGACTGGACAATTCATCGGCTTGCACGAACCGCCCGAATATTGTTTCCAATTGGATGAGCCTACGGGTAATCATCAAATGTCAATTGATGTCAAAACGGTTGCGGGAAAACAATACCACTATGCATGGGGTTTTCACGTCCAATCGTAGTTAAGATTTCTTCTGACCCAACATCCACTCCCAGATGGCTTGATCGTCATAAACTTGATCCCAGATAAAGTGATCACCATCAGGGAAGATGGTCATTTGAACAGTGCCGCCGCAGTCTTCCAAGATTTTCGCCATCGTCTTTGAATGTTCAACGGGAACACGGTCATCTTTTGTACCGTGAAAGACCCATACGGGTAGATCTTTAAGCGCACACACTTTCTCTGGAAACCCCTCGACTTCGGGTATGCGTCCGCAGATGGTCAGCACTGCCGCGAAACGTTCAGGATACAGTGCGCCGAGATGCCATGAGCCTTGTCCACCCATACTAAGGCCGGTGAGATAAATACGCGCGTGATCGATACGCAGTTCTTTGAGTACCGTATCCAGTAATGCCATCACCGTATCCGACTGTGAGGGCCAGCGCAGGTCAAGTGGGCACTGCGGCGAAAGGACTATACAGGGGAAGTCCGGTTGTGCATCAAGCTGATGCGGCAGCCCGTATAAACGAACGAGTTCTGCATTATGACCGCGTTCACCGTTCCCATGTAAGAACAAAATGAAAGGCCATTGTCGGGTTGTTTCTTTCCCGTAGTCAGAGGGTAAATGTAGCAAATAGGGCATACTTACCCCATTAGCCAGCGTAAGTTCACGCGCCGTTTGCATGGTCTTCTTTTCCAAAAGTAATACGCTGGATTGAGTTTATGGTGGCTTCAACATCCATCGTCGTTGTATCCACGATATGCCATCCGCTTTCTGGCAGTTGTGAAATAACCGGAGCCAGTTGTTGGTAAACAATCCGGATGCCTTCATCGATGTAACCCCGCGCGGGACTATCGCCGGATCGTTGCAGATTGCGTCGATGGGCTTCGTCCTGTGCCGGATACAAAACGATCTTATGGACATTTACTTGACTGAGCAGGGCTTGATAATCGCTCGGGTGATTGGAGTCCCAGAAGTCATCAATCACCACCGCAAAGCCAGCCTCACGATAAGCCAGCGCCATATGCACTGCACTCCCGCGCGCAAGGTTGATTTGTTGGGTGAGTTCATCGCTCCATGTCGCACTGGGCAAAACCAACCCCGATACCACCATGTCCCGTAAATTGTCTACACCAATATGGATACTCTTGGGGAAACGTGCGGCTAAAGCACGGCTGGTCGTGCTTTTCCCTACGGCTGGCGGCCCTACGATCAAAAATATCGGATTCATCCAGTTATTCCGTTTCTAAGATAGTATTCGCGGATTATGCATGATCATATCAATTGTTCACCGTAGCGACACTGATTTCTGTGCTGTTAACTACTGTAATCCAGATCATCCCATTCGCCATCTTTGCCTTTTTGCTTTTGCATGACGGGCGCTTCCAAGGTGCGCTTGGCTGCATCTGCTAAGGCATTGGCGAACGCCTCATAGTCTTTCAGCGCGAAGGCATAATGTGCCTCTGCTGTCTGAAAGCGCACCAAGCCATTCGCTTGCGGCGCATCCAATCGGCGTAATGCTCCGATTTGTTGCACAGCTTCCAACGGAATCAACTGCTGCACCGCGTCATCATGCAGCACCAGAAGATAGCGCGGCATCAGATACAAGGATACGCTTGCTTCCAGCGTCCATGCCCCGTGAATATCCTGTTCCGCCGGTTGAGATTGAACCGTCCCATAGTGGATATAGGGTCGCCGCCGCCGATAGGCCGTCACTAACGCCGGATCAACCAGTAGTTTGAGGGCACGCACAAAATCCATCATCTCGATTTGGCTCAGTCGCAGCTTCACCAGCACCCATTCTCGTTTGCGCTCCACGTGCAACCAGATCTCATTGTTCCCCGCGCTATAAGGCTGTGGTCGCCCGAACCATCGAATATCCTCAATCGCGCACTGAAAGGCCGCTGTTGGAGGGGTTTTTATCGGGTAAAGCGACAACCCTTGTGCCGACAGTGTGAAAATGCCAACTTCCCACTGCCTCGTTTTACCGTTGATGACTTCCAGCGAATAGCGATTGAGGTACTGCTCAAAAAGTTGCTGGTCGTCGTTTTGGCTTTGTTTGATATAAGCCTTGATTTCACGCCGGATGCGATTCTGCCGGATACCACGCCACGTCAGGTAAACAATTCCCCCGATGAACGCCGCCACTATTCCCCATCCCAACAGAATTCCTACATCCATATATTGAATCGCCTTTCCTCTGTGCCTTTGTTACCACGGCATGACATACGTGGCGCTTGAGTGTCCGAATCAAAAGGGCGCAGTTACCCACGCCCCATTATCTATCGACTTCGGATTATAGACTACCGACCGCTTTAATACCCCAACTTCTTCAGATAATCACGATTGCGGCGTGCGCTACGACGTGGCGCATCCAGATCATCGGTCAGCACATCCTGCTCGACAATCGCCCAACCGCTGTAACCCAGGGTTTCCATATGTGCCAGAATGCCGGGGAAATCCACCGACCCTTTGCCCAATTCACAGAACACACCGGCTTGTGTCGCCTCGCGGTAATTCAACTTTTCTTTGATGCACAACTCGCGGATGTTCGGATCACAGTCTTTGAGGTGTAGATAGCGTACCCGTTCGCCGTAGGTTTTAACCGCTTCCAGCGCGTCCCCACCCGCATACTGATAATGTCCGGTATCCAAGCACAAACCGACCAATTCCGAATCAGTCTTTTCCAGCAAGATACGGGTTTCTTCCGGTGTTTCGACATAACCCGCGCAGTGATGATGGAACATGATCTTCAAGCCCAGTTCATCAAATACCCGCCGTGCGATGCGGTTCACGCCTGCTGCGAACACATCCCATTGTGCCGATGACAGTGCCGACCCTTTACGGCGACCCGCCTGCGCGAACAAATCCGGTACACTCCCGTTATCGTCCGCCAGCACAATCACCTGTGCGCCACAGGCCGCCAATAACCGCCCGACTTTCAAGGCGTGTTCCTCGCCATCCGCGTGAGCGTTCGCATCCACCAGCTTCACGGGCACATACGATGACAGCAACTGCAATCCGCGTTTGTCCAACTCCGGTTTCAGGACTGCCGGATCAGTTGGCAAATATCCCCACGGTCCCAACTCGATGCCTGTGTAACCGGTCTCAACAATTTCATCTAATACCCGTGCATAGGGATATTTAGGCTCAATATCTTTAAATTCATAGATGCCCCAGCTCACCGGAGCGTTCCCCATACGAATAGTCATGACGTATCCTTCTAAGAAACTATATTGAAATACCCTTTGACTCTGCCCAATTTGGCGTCTTTTGGCAAGTGTACTATGGCATATTAAGCAGAGTCTGGATTTAGATCTTTCCAATCCTCAGGAATTTCTATTTTTGCTTCGATACCCGCATGTTCAGCCAATAGATACAGTAGATTACTTCCACTAAGAAGTTCGAGAGGTTTACCGTCAGCAAACTCAAATGCAGCTTTGCCATATCCGCTGGTTGTTACGATAATCCCCTTAGTAGCTCCTTCATTGTGCATTGTGCCGAACAAGTCTCGTACGGCACTTACGCCAACTGTGTGTTTGTAACGCTTTGCCTGAATAACGACTTTACCTCCTAATACAGGTCTAGGATCATACGCCACGCAGTCAACACCGCCATCTCGTGAAGCTTGCGTAAGCCGTGTTTCTAATCCCATCTTTGCAAAAAGATTGGTAATAAGAGATTCAAACTCTGATGGTGTTAAGTCCATTAAGTTAGGTCTTTGGTCAAGGGTTGAGAGCACATCTGTTTCTTGAACAAATCGTTTGTCAACCATATTGAATTCAAGAATTGGACGAACTGGTTCCAATTCGTCTGGGCTTTTTGATACTGCTGCATTCAAGTTTTTCAGGCATAGAATGGGGTCTACTTTCGCCAAATCAATTTCTGTGAATACATCACGCGTAGTACGGACACTGATAAGACATGTTCTCTGATCTCGACCTGTTGCGCGGTTGATTGACTCTACAAATCCACTAAAAACAATTGTTTCTAGTTGTTTTGTGCGATCTGCTTCAAATAATTCGTGTATTGTGCGTAACGCGATTTGTGCAGTACTTGAAGCATAAAGTGACTTGCGCTGTGTTAGAGGACGTTTTGAGGTGGTGACTTCATCTTTTGTTTTGACATACTTATATGAAGAAACTTCAGGGATGATTTCAAATGGAGGGAGATCATATTCTATAACCAGTTGCTTTGATTCTGGAACATAAGCTAACTTTGCAACTTGTGGAAATTCATCAGGATAAGAACTCTCTTCAAGTATCAATGTGAAATAGCTAACTATTGCATTAGGATCGCCTTTAGCGAAATTTTCTTGCAGTTGTTCAATTTCTGCATTATGAGATGTGATTTCTTCTAAAAGCTCTTTTGATTTTTGTTCGTATTCTTGTTTCGCAGCCGTTACTTTATGATTTCTTTCTTGTTCTCGAATTTTCCATCTATCAAGATCTTGTTTGTAATATGATTGTGCTTCCAATACTTGATTCTCGAATCGTTGCTTTGCTCCCGGTATAAGCTTTTGCATTGTAGTCAATTGTTTCGGCAGATACTTGCTGATGGAAGGTTCGGATTCTGCCACACCTAATTGACCTGCGTGGAATCCAATAATTGTAGGTATAGGCTTTTTTAGTGTTTCTAAGTCGAAATAATCATCTACAGATAATGTGTCGATTAGAATATTATTGAATTGTGTTATCTCTTGTTCGAGTTGTTCGTTTTGAAGTTCAACTTGCGCTATGCGTGACTCAAGGTAGAGACGAGCGCGTTCCTTTGCATCAGCCTGAGATTGTTGTTCTAGCGATTTTAAATATAGCTTTTGTGCTCGTTCTGATTCTTTTGCGAGTTTGGTATCATTTGCTATTTTTTGTTTTCTCGCTCGTTCAGCAGCACGAGCGGATTGTTTCATAGCGGTTAAGAATGAGGAACGCCGTGCCATTATTTACTCCCAAAATACAATCGTTTTAATTGTGATAATATTTATTGTACAACCTAATTATCGGTGTTACGTAATTAATTCGTTGTTACTTGCGACCTGTTTATTGTTTTATCCGTCTCACAATTAACTCAATGTCCCCTAATGTTCCCAATCCAGCGAAGCTCGCCAGCGAAAACGCGACGAACAGGATAAGCCCTTCACCCAAACTGCTGGCATTCACCATCTTGAGCGCGACGACAATCGCGATTCCCCAGAATACCAACGCCGGTAATCCGGCAACGAACACATACTCAACTTTACTCAAATCATCCGGTATGTCCACATGGCGATATCCAATCGACTTCGGGCGTTTGCCAATCAAAAATAACGCTAGCACATGGAGGAGTTCGTGCGGCGGTCCAAAAATACGATACAAAATATCCACTATGAAAACTCGCTATCGTGGGGTTACCAAACAACTATCTCTATGGCGAACGTAAATTATCTGCTTAGGTTCGCTCAATCAGATAGCGTGTCAACCAGATCACCAACCCGATAATCAGAAGCGGTAAACCAATCGGCATCACAAAGTCCACGACGAACCGCAGCGGCCAACTCATATGAATGAGTCTCGCCAAATTGATGCACAAGAAGTAAAAACCACCCACAACTAAGGTGGTGGTCACTGCCGCGGATCGTGTCCGCAGCGCAGTACCCATCAAGACACCTACCATCGCCATCATGAACGGTTCCAGCAGCATCCGCACAATCGACACGCCCAATCCGCAAATGATTGCGAACCGCGTGATAATCGGATATTGATCCATCGGCCACATTGATCCGTAATACGAAATCAGAAGTGGGGCACTGAGCAGCGACACGCCCACCATCAGCAAACCCAGATCCTCAAGCTGACGCCAGACGGCTGCCGCTGCTTTGCTAGTAACAATATCTCTCACATCAAATGGGGTAGACCGCAGTACATTTAAGGTATCGTTCTGCAATTCATCGGTCATCGAACGCGAGCTAATAGCGCTCACAATCACCAGCACGCGCCCGTATACAAACAGCGCGAATGGCAGGAGGATGATTGCCGCCGTTACGGTTGGGAGTGCCAATTCAATCAGGAAAGGAAAGGGTAGCGTCAACGCGACCAAGATCGTTTGGATGACGAATACTTGGCGCAAGAAAGTGATTTCCGGCAGCATCGTACGCCATGCCGTACCCAACTCCCGCCGTATCAGCGGATTGGAACGCCGCGCCCAATACGGCAAATCGGCATCCAACTCCTTGGCGCGCTGGATCATTCGGACGATTTGTAGATCAACGCTGGTGTGTTCCACCATGACCCCTTGTGATTTATAAAGTATCACAAGTATACACAGAACAGCCTGTTTTTGTTCAACCGGATTGGCTAGCCCGAGCCAAAACCGACTGCTGAAAAATCGAAATCGCTGTGTACAAACAACCATAATCGTCTATAAACGGGAGGTTCCCGCGTGAAACAAATCTATGGGCTTCGTTTGGTGGTCGCTGCTTTACTGCTGCTCTTAATCGTCGCTGGCGGGATAGCGATATTCACATTCTCATTTGCGCGTATCTTCTTCACCAATGAGAACGCCCTGCGCCTCGATCCGCTTGGCTTGTCCGTTTATCCCCAATCACCCATTCCCACACTCGCCAACACCAAACGCCTCGTTTTCTTCGGTGACTCCCGCGCCGAAACATGGCCTCCTCCGGCTAATCTCCCCGCGTGGGAATTCATTAATCGCGGCATCAGCGGACAAACCACCGCCCAAATCTTAGGCCGCTTCGATGCCCACGTCGCCCCACTTCAGCCGCAGGTGATTGTCCTCCAATTGGGGATTAATGACCTCCGCGACATTCCCATGTTCCCCACTTCACGTGCAAACCTCATCGCCACTACCGTTGCCAACATCCAAACCATTATCCGCCAATCCAATGACCTCGGTGCGACTGTCATCCTCACCACCATCTTTCCGGTGACTGAACCCAGCATCGAACGCCGCCTGTTCTTTTGGTCAGATGATATTGGCCGCGCCGCTCATGAAGCCAACCAGCACCTCCGCACGCTCGCTTCCGACCGTGTGATTATCTTGGACGCTGATGCGCTCCTTTCGGACTCGTCCGGCTTGGCTCGCACCGAATATATGGAGGATACCCTGCATCTCAACCCCGCCGGTTATGATCTCCTCAACCAGCACCTGTCATCCATCCTCAATAACCTTCCCTGAATCAAAAGGAGGAAGCAACGCCTCCTCCTCATACTGCTGTTATAAATCTTTATGGCGTGGGCGGTGGACACGCATCCATCACTGTGACGTCATTCGCGCTCACCCATCCTGAGATTTGCTTGTCCTGATCCATCACCACCAACACCAGATACCACAGGTCACCAGTTTGCTTGTTCGTCTGTTGATACAGCACCGTCGCGGGCGTATTCGGTGGCAGGTTGTTGACCAAAACCGCTTCATCTGCTTTCCACGAGGGTCCCGAAAACACCTTGATGCTGTCACTCTGCAAATTGATTATGTGGCAGATGCCATCTGCGGTAGCGACCATTCCCGTTACTACAGGGATTGGCGTAGCTGTCACGGTGACATCTGGTGCTGTCAATACGGGTACAGGTGTGGTTACGACGACTGTGAATTGGTCGCGTGGCGATGAAGTTTGCGGACAATAAGCCCGCTCAACAAAGGCATCACCTTGAATCCAACCCTGCACCGTCCTTCCATTGGACTCGCCTTGCACGTAGTACCATCCGACCGCATTTCCTGCTTGGTCATCGACATCGAAAATCAAGACTTTTGCTTGTGCAGCCAATGTATCAATCACCACACTGCTACCAGCATAAGCAGGGCGTGAATAGATCGGTGTGGTTTGTGCTCCGGTCATGCCCCAGCACAACAATGCAGGTTGCGCCTCTTGAGGGATACCCTCCGTTTGTACATCGCTAGCCAGTATCCAACCTTGTATCCCATCAGGTAGTGTGATGTGTACCCACAGGCCGTCAGGTGAGCTTTCGTTCATGATGAATGTCGTGTTGTGATAAAGCATCCTAATCATGCGACCATCAGCTTGCGGCGTGTCACGCAGTACCGTTTGTTCTGCACCCACGATCGCTTTTGTGCCAGTCACACTACTTGATCCACCAGCGCTAGCAATTGCAGTGGTTGAGCGTGCCAATGTGATATTCACCAGACATCTGGCCTGTACTTGATTTGCACTGTCAAAAACATTCAGCCGCAGCCCGTAATTGTTGGGCGGGTAGGCCGACAAATCAATCTGACCCAACTCACCGATACTCGTGATCGGTTGCGTGCCATCCATGAGGTGTACATAATTCCCGCCTGTCCCGACGCCGATAATTTCGATCTGATACGAGCCGAAATTGGGCGCGGTCGCAATCCCCATCACATCCAGCGTACCCGTCACGATCGCATTGTTACTCGGCGAAATAATCACTGCATCCTGCGAGTCGCAGCTTATACCGGATGTTTGAAGGGCTAGTTGAACCGCAAGCTCAACCGTATTCGGCATACTTTCCCCGCTGCCGACGCTAGTCACACCAACCGCACATCCTTGAGCCGTATCGCTCGGCTTCGTATTTTCCGCCTGAACCCAACCCTTAACTGACTTGTCCTTGATCGTTCCTGTGATATAAAACCATGCCTGTGGCACTGTATCGGTTGGATTCGTACTGATGCTGGTTGCATTCACATCTACAACGCTATCACTGGCTAGTGTGCCAATCACCGTCTCAGCCGTAGATGGATTCGCGTACAGCGTACTGTCTTGGGTGATGATCAGTTGACTCACACAACTAGAAGTGATTTGCGCGTCTGGTGGCACGACTGTCGGTTGCAGTGGGCTGGTTGCCCCTCCTGCGCCTGATACTGCCAATGGCGTTCCCGTAGGAATAGGCGTTGGTGATGCGGCGGCAGTCGGCGTCATGGTGACTTTTACCCCCGCTTGGAAAGTGTTCGAACGGGGTGGTCGCATCAGTAACGCCCCGATAAATAGCGCCGAGACACAGGCTGCCGCAATCGTGAACGGTAACCAACGCTGCATGTTTCGCTGCCGCGCGGGCAGTACGATAGTCGTCATGAGTAACTCCTTCTGTCGATGATTGGTCGAGTGATTCAACGAAGGACTCAAACGGAGTGTTTCACTTTCAAAGACGGCGTTCATCTCACTAATCATTTGTGCCAGCGCGGGGTCACGTTCTGCTTCCTGTAAAACCTGTGTGACCGTATCAAAGTCGCCCCGTTCCAGCGCACTGCTGTATCGGAACACACTTTTCTCGCGTGCCAGTTGTCGGGCATTGAGTTTACGCATGGTCATTCTCCTGCTGGGCATAAACCAGCCTCAATCGTCCCAGTGCCCGATGTAACCGTACCCGCGCCGCTCCCGCCGATACCTGTAGCGATTGTGCCAACGCCTCGCCATCCAACCCGTTCATGATTGCCAATCGGATGACGCGTTCATCGTCCGGTGCCAGTGCCGTCAGCAGGGCATGAACATCCTCGCGCTGGTCAAATGCATCCGGCGTCGTAGCTGCGACTTCAGCAATCCAGTCAAAGAGTTCATCGTCGCTCATTTGCCCCTCCATTTCGGGATGCAAATCACGCAGCAGCGGTTCACGTTGATTACGTTGCATCATGTCTCGTTGTCTACGCCTCACCAGATTCGCCGCGATTCCCAGTAGCCATGCGCGGGGTTGCCCTGTCGCACGAAAACGATCTTCATGTTCTAACGCCTCTGCCACCACATCATTCAAGAGATCCTGTGCAGCCGAATCCAATGGCAGATCGCGTCCACCTAAACCCGCTCGAAACAAGTAGTAGCGCAGCGTGCCGATCAGCGTGCTGGATTCATATTCGATATACTGGCGGAGGCGTGTTTTCTCCGTCTGAGCCATAAGTTGGAATGCCTGCTTTCGGTACCTACCGCATGTCTTCCTGTAGCTTATTCACTGTCCCCACCTCAAATGTTACAGCCGCTTTATGAATTCATGCTGATTGGTCATCTCTGCTTCTCATCCAGATCCTCTTTCTTCATGCCATCAAACACGAGTACAATAGAGCTAGGTACATGAACGACCATGTACTACTGTTTTCAGGTAAGGGAGGTTTAACCTCATGTCAGAACTTGAACATATCAGTCCGCGTGCCATTCGCTTGCGTGAAGCCGGACACAAACTCACCAACGCCCGCCTAACCGTACTCAATGTACTGGAAAATAATGACGGTCATTTAACCTCTGCCGAAGTCTTGGATCAGGTGGATCAGATCGACCCATCGATTGGACGTGCCAGCGTCTTTCGCACGCTCGATTTGCTCACCAGCCTGTCGATAATCCGTCCGACCTACATGAACAGCAGTATGACGCCCACCTATGTGCTCATGCCCGATGGTCACCATCACCACATCGTGTGTACCAATTGCAACCGCATCATCGAGTTTGAAAACTGTGGTTTAGGTTCCATCGCTGCCGAACTCGAAGAACGCTTACACGTCAAACTCACCGGACACCTCTTGGAGTTTTACGGTCTCTGTGACAAGTGCTTGTAGTGTTCTGTTCTGTGCGGGTGATGCGCCAAAGCAGATGTCTTGGCTAGGACAATCGTGTGCCTCATCCGCCCACCAAATACGCACGTTCCGCGTTTGATCTCTATATTTCTCTGCGGCTCTGTGGTAAAAAATCTCTGCGCTTCAATCACTAATGAACAATCAACGGTAGACTGACGACTAATCCATGCATATTGCTTTTAATGGTTGGTTCTGGGATCAACCCAATACGGGTAGCGGACAATACATTCGTTACTTACTTCAAAATCTACGTCGTGTTGCGCCTGACCTGCAAATGACACTGGTCATGCCGCCACATAATCCCGCTCCCACCGACTTACCGCCCAACGTCAACATCATTTCCACGCGTGGTGGCAGTGGCAACCTCGGTAAAGTCCTGTTTGAACAGCGTAGTTATCCGCAAGCCGTCAAACAATCCGGCGCGGATATCGCCCATGTGCCTTACTGGGGGCCGCCCTTATCCTCACCCGCTCGTCTTGTCACCAGCATCCTCGATGTCATTCCGGTTGCGCTCCCCGAATATTCCAGTGGATTACGTGCCCGCTTATACACCTCATTAGTACGTGCCGCCTCGCGTGGTGCTGCCCATACCATTACCATCAGCAATGCCGCCAAAGCCGACATCATCAAATATCTTGAATTGCCCGAAGAGTCTATTACTACGACCTACCTCGCTGCCGACGAAATGTATCATCCCCGCATGGGTGCCGAGCGTGATGCTGCCGTTCGCGCTAAATACAATTTGCCTGATCAATTTGTGCTCTATATGGGCGGTTTTGACATTCGCAAACAGGTCAACCAACTCCTCCTTGCCTATACCTATGTCGGGCAAGCTGAAGGCGATAACATCCCCTTGGTGATTGCCGGACGTGAGCCGCAGTGGGGCAGTCCCATGTTCCCTGACCTGCGCAAATATGCCGATGACCTCAAAATCACCGATTATGTCCGCTGGATCGGCTATATTGATGAGGCCGATAAACCCTCGCTCTATCGTCTTGCGGATGTTTTTGTATTCCCTAGCATGTATGAAGGCTTTGGCCTACCTGTTCTCGAAGCGATGGCCTCCGGTACGCCGGTTGTGGCAAACGAAGTCTCCTCCATCCCCGAAGTCACCGCCGATGCCGCTTTCTTGGTCGATGAAGGCAACGCCAAAGCCATGGGGGGCGCGATTATAGCCTTATTGCTCCAGCAGCCTTTCCGCGATTCGCTCATCAATCAAGGGCTTGCGCGTGCCACCAACTTTAGCTGGCGCAAAACCGCCAAAGAAACCCTCGCCGTCTACGAAAAAGTTATGGCGATGGAATGATCGCCGCGCCTGAAGCATACGCAATAATTATCGAGGGCTGAGTCGCATCACATCCGTTGGCTTAGCCCTCGTGTTTTGACCCAAACCAATTCCTAACCCGCTACCTACAGCAACCCTTGATCGCCTCCCTCATTTTGGTTAGCAACTTCACCGCGAAAAAGCTACCAAAATGTAACCCGTTTCCCCTCGTTTTCTGCTACGATGATCCTATCGTTGTGTCTCTTTGGTTTGGAGCCTTCGTGCTAAAAACACCTTTGCTTTTCTCTGTTTCCTCTACGTCTCTGCGAAGCCTACTGTGGACTGGTATCAATCTTGTATTTTCTCTCGCTTTCTCTGTGTTCTTTGTGCCTCTGTGGTTCAATCCGAATTGCATTTACTTTTGCAGTTTCAGCGCCAATCTCCCTACGATCCGCTGAATCTACAGACGCGGCAGACATGAGCGAGCCAACCGCGGCGTTTGTGCTATTTCAGCGGCTTCTCTCTTGCTTCCACGCTGCATTTTGAGGCGTTTTGGCGCCAATCTCCCTCATTCCCGTTTGCAGGTTCAGCGGTAAAATTGCATTTTGTGATCTTTCACGCCATAAGCATCCACTGAGGGCTTAACCCATGAAAACCGTCCTGATCACAGGTGCATCTCGTGGTATCGGATTAGCGACCGCTGGCCTTTTAGCCCAACAGGGATTCACCGTGTTCGGCACCAGTCGTCATCCTGAAACCGCTACCCTCAATGGTTTCACTTTGCTTGAACTGGATGTGCGCGACCCATCATCCGTTGAACGTTGTATCAACACGGTCGTCAACCAAACGAGCCGCATTGACATCCTCATCAACAATGCCGGACATAGCCTGTCTGGTGCTGTCGAAGAAGCCACGGCTGAAG
The DNA here is from genome assembly GCA_044227005.1 of Aggregatilineales bacterium. Lineage (GTDB taxonomy): Bacteria > Chloroflexota > Anaerolineae > Aggregatilineales > Phototrophicaceae > CFX2. The sequence continues at coordinate 218,002 of JBGAFZ010000005.1, read as the reverse complement.
ACGCGCAGCACCTGTTTGATACCAACTTCTTCGGTATCATCCGCATGACCAATGCCGTTCTCCCTCACATGCGGCAGGCACATAGCGGGCATATCATCAACATCAGCTCCTTAGCTGGATTAATCGGCGTGCCGTTTCTTGGCTTATATGCTGCCAGCAAACACGCCCTCGAAGGCTACAGCACCTCACTCCGTTATGAATTGCATCACTTGGGACTTCATGTGTCGTTGATTGAACCGGGGGATATTCAAACGGGCATCGTCGCCGTTCCCCATTCCAACCCCATCGCGGACTACAACGGCATCCGAGAGCAGGTTACCACCCTCCACGAGTCCAATGTCCGCAAAGGATTACCAGCCGAAAAAGTAGCTCGCGTGGTACTTCGAGCTATCCAGAGTCCCCGTCCGCACTTGCGTTATGTGGTTGCTAGTGGGCAAGAACACGGGGTTCCGTGGATGAAGCGCCTCTTGCCTGATTGGCTGGCGGAACGTTTTATTCGCAATGCTTACCGTATGCTGGATTGATCTGATTTAAGCGATGAGGTTTGAGTAGCGGGTGTTAGTGTTAACGAGGCATGTTTCGCTGTATTCCCGCAGTAGGGCGGGCAAAATAAAAGGGCGGGTAACATACCCGCCCTAATCCCCATATGACAGTTATTTCCCTGTCGGCAGACCGTGTAGATAAGTGATTACACTTTGCAGATCAGTGTCCGAAAGCTCAGGATAACCCCCACGGAACGGATGTGGCGGGACGAGTGCCGGATCACCATTGATCAAGAAGTTCAACAAAGCAGCGTCATCACCAGCCTTGAGTAAGGCGCTTTCGGCTAGTGGCTTGGCTACGTACTGGACGCCAGAACCGTCTGCGGCATGGCACCCAGAACAAGTCTGGACGTACAACGCTTCGCCGTTAGATGCTGAAGCAGAGCTATCCGTTGGTGCTGGAGTGCTTTCAACCGGAGCTGCTGTAGCTTCCACTGTTGCGTCAGCACTGCCTGTTGATGCATCACCACTGATGCTGGTTGGAACAGCCAAGCTACTCAAATCCAGCGGCGCAAATACGGCTGGCGCACTGGTTGCAACTGGACCAGATGGTGTAGCGGTTGGTGTTACATTTGCAGCAGCTTCACTGGCTGCGACATTGATGCTGCGGATGTAAGCGATAATCTCAATGAGCTTGTCATCTGTAAATGTGGGGTTACCACCACGTGCCGGCATCATCACACCGGTTGTATTAAGCGGATCAGTCACCGCGCGCCCAACTTGGAGGAACGCCAATAATTGATCGTCTGTTTGGCTGTTTACAAATTCACTTCCGATAAGAGGCTTGCCCAGTCCCGGTATACCAAGTGCGTTAAACCCGTGACAAGCGGAGCAAATTGACTGATAACTGTTTTCGCCAGCCTTTACTTTTGCAGGATCAATCGTAACGGCCACAGTTTGAGCAGCTTCCGTTACCTCAGCGGCAGTCGTTACTTCGGCTACAGGAGCGACCGTAGTTTCGCTAGTCTTGGCAGGTATTGGAGCCGGTCGTGAGGCCAGCAATCCAATCAAGAGCAAGGTCATGCCCCCAAATAGGATAATCGCAGGTACAAGGGCGCTGCCGGCGTCGGCTTGCGTTGAACGTTGAGAACTCATTGTAGAATGTCCACTCCTAAGATTAATTGCGTGCAACAAAAGAACCTGCTTTAATTATAGCAAGCACATCCTATAATCAGGAGTGGTAGCCTCTCAAGTGAAACCCGTCCTATTAATTCCATGACAAATATTCTAGGACATATGACGGAGGTAGATTACACTTTGGCTACGTTTATGACAAACTTAGGAGGTTTGAAAATGGCAGATCAACTCGGACGGCGTCGTTTCCTGAAATTAGCCGGTATTAGTGCGGGAACAGTCGGAGCAGCAGCCGCTTTTTCCCAGCCCGGTAAGATTTTCAGTTCAGGGAATGCGCCGGAAGCCAGCACAGGGCATAATCTCCCTCTGCAAACTGGCGACACTCCAGAAGATATGGATAAGCTGCATTCGGAAGGCGTGAAAGCATTCTTGGATAATGTAGGTAAAGAAGCTGACTACTGGCGTAAGCCGTTGGAACCCGTGATGGATGGTGATGTTAAGGTTTTCAATCTGGTATGTCAGGACATTCAGTGGGAAACTTCCCCCGGCATGAGCTTCCCCGCGATGGCTTATAATGGTATGGTTCCCGGTCCAGAAGTTCGCGTTACCGAAGGCGATAAGGTTCGTTTCGTCGTCAAGAACGAAATGAAGCAAAGTACCGCTATCCATTTCCACGGCGTGCGCGTCCCGAATGACCAAGACGGTGTTCCCTTTATTACCCAACCCGCAATTAAATCTGGCGAAACCAGCAAATATGAGTTTGTGACCAAGAATTCTGGTACCCACATGTATCACTCGCACCACAATGCGGCTGAACAGGTAACCAGCGGTCTGCTCGGTGCGTTTATCATTGAACCCAAAGATAAATCACGCGAACCCAAGGTTGATGCTGAATATACGATGGTATTGAACGATACTACCCTCGGCTTCACCCTGAATGGTCGTCAATTCCCCTACACGCAACCGATCGTAGCGAAGTTGGGTCAGAAGATTCGTGTCCGTTACATGAACGAAGGTTTGATGATCCACCCGATGCACTTGCACGGTATTCCCCAAACCGTCATCTCGAAAGACGGTAACAACCTTCCTGTGCCGTATCTGGTCGATACATTGAATATCGCCCCCGGCGAACGTTATGACACCATTATCGAATGTGATGAACCCGGTGTATGGGCATATCATTGCCACGTGTTGACCCATGCGGAATCACGTCATGGTATGTTCGGTATGGTTACTGTACTCATCGTCCAATAGGTGTTCCGACCTAGCTAGGTGCTTCTAGCACTTGGTATCTAAAAACAAAGACGCAGCCCCTCAAAAGGTTGCGTCTTTTTCTTTCCCATATGCACTACACTTTACAATTCACGTTCGTTATACGTGTTGTTTGTTAGTCTGGCGGTTCAGTGTGGATAGTCACGCGCTCGATAAGTGGTAGATGTGCGCGTAGCATAATTTCTGCGTGTTCAGCGATTTGATGGGCTGCTTCGACCGAGATTTGAGCCGGTAGAGTCACATGCATAGCCAATGTGAAGCCGCCTACCGTTGGAGCAATTTCGAGATTGTGCCAGTACGCATTTGGGAAGTTTTCACTCAGTAACAGGGCTGCTTTAGTGCGAAACTCGTCAACATGGGCTTTCTGGTCAAACCCTGCAACCATATTCTCGCTTATGGCTGGCTCAATGTGTGTGATGACCTCAGCCACTTCGGGTAAACGTGCCCGTACCTCAGCTTCAAAATGGCTAACCTGTTCGTGTGCTTTCCCTAGCGTTTGTCCCGAAGGTACCTCAACATGGAGTTCGAGTACCTTACCTTTTTCACCCTCACGCACATAAACTTCGTGAGTAGCTAAGCCGATTGCATCAGCTTGCGCGCGTGCGAGCAATGCGTAGTCTGTCGGGCGATTTTTCGCTGGTATAAAATGAACTTCAACTTCTGCCAGACCTCGTATCTTCTTGGCGAGTTCATTCCGAATAGCTCCACTAATCGCTTCTGTTTGAGCGGCTGTCATTTCTGGAGCAACCTGTACATCAATATCCACTTGAACCGCATCCAACGACCCACGACTTCGTGCCCGAACCACATGGTCTACACTGGGTAATGCTTCGGTCCACATCGTCAGTTGTTCGGACGGATAAGGCGCAGTATCAACCAATACGCGTCCTGTTTTGCTCAAGATGTCCCACGCGGCTCGCAGGATGAAGATGACGATAATCAATGTCGAAACTGCATCTGCCCATACCCACTTAAAGAATGTTACGCAGGCCATGCTAATCAAGACTGCGACAGTGACAAAGACATCTGAACGGGTGTGCATGGCATCCGCAGTTAATAACTCGGATTGCAGACGGACACCTTCACGCGCTTCGTAGGTGGTCACGAACAGGTTCACGCCCAACGTTACCACCATCACAACAAAGGTAATCGGGTGGATAACCAGAAGTTCACTACCCTGTTTTAAGCGTTCCATCGCAACTGAGACGAGTTCAAAGGCTGTGACCAGTAAGAATGCGCCAATCGCTAGGGCAGCGATGGTTTCGAAGCGGCGATGTCCATACGGATGATCTGCATCGGGTGGGCGTTTCGCGATGCGGTTGGCAAACAGTGCAATCACATTCGACGAAGCATCAACCAATGAGTGAACCCCATCCGCAGATACCGATAGAACGCCACTGAGCGCACCGATAATAATTTTTGAAACCGCAACAATTACGTTGAGTACCAGTGTGATTACCAGTACCCGACGTACTTGGTCACGTGCGGAAGGTTGTATCATTGATTTGACCACTGTTCTATTGCCTCAGTCCTATTCGATCCACATTCTATTTTTGATCATAAGGTCATACTACAAGTTTCGACAATCACGAACATGTTTATTAGGCTTGGCTCATTTATGCGCGCAAGCAACCAAAATTTGGTTACGCCTTAAAGCAACTTTGTTTATCGGGTATAATCGCCGGGGTTAGAAAGAGAGAAATACATGGATGCGATGCAGTTTGTGCCAATTCTTCTAGTGGGGTTTGCGGCCTCATTGGGATTTACACCCGTTTCGAGGCGAATCGCAATGCGTCTGGGTGTGGTGGATAAACCGAACCAACGCAAAATTCATCAAGATCATAAACCACTTATGGGTGGTTTAGCGATTTATGGGGCGTTGGTTGTATCGCTGTTGCTTTTTAGCCCACCCCAACATTTGCGAGAACTCGGTGCGATCTTGGCAGGGGCGTCTCTGCTGGCGGTTGTTGGCCTACTCGATGATCGCTACAACCTCGGTATTCGCATCCGCTTGGTTGCGATGATAGTGGCTTCACTCGGTTTGGTTGCGGCAGGCATTAGTATTCAACTCTTCAAATCGGCGTGGATTGATGTTCCGCTCACCATTTTGTGGGTGCTCACCGTCACGAATGCAGCCAACTTCATGGATAACATGGATGGCTTGACCGCCGGATTTACGACCATTGCTGCCGGATTTTTCGTCGTGATTGCTTTCTCGCAAGGGTTGACATTGGTAACCAGTCTGGCTGCGGCGCTGGCCGGGAGCGCGGTCGGATTCTTGATTTACAACTTTAACCCATCAAGCATATTTATGGGTGACATGGGCGCTCTGGTATTGGGGTTTATTTTAGCTGTTCTCGGTATCAAGCTGAAGTTTGGCACCCAACCGCTTAACGTGACATGGATGATTCCGATATTGGTGCTGGCACTGCCTCTATTTGATATTACGCTGGTGGTGGTCACCCGTTTATTAGAAGGACGCTCCCCCGCGCAGGCGGGTAAAGATCACACTTCGCACCGTCTGATGAGCATCGGGTTTAGCCAGCGCCAGACTATTTTTATTCTATACGGAACTTGTGTCGTGTTCGGGAGTTTAGGGGTATTGGTTGGCGCAGCCCCGCCAGATATCGCCTTGCGAATCGGTATCGCTGGATTGTGTTTCTTAGTGATGCTTTTCCTGTTGATGATGTGGATTCGCTTGCGTTATCAGAAGCCTAATCAACCCCCTCAGCCTTCAAATCTTCCTTAGTAGTAGGTCACATTTATGGCAAAAACCTATGTGGTTACAGGTGGTGCTGGATTTATCGGGTCACATATTGCTGAACGCTTGTTGCGGGACGGGCATACGGTCAGGATTGTGGACAACCTGATAACCGGCAAACAGGCTAACCTTAAGCTTTTGACCGGAAATGTTGAATATTACAACGTTAGCATTACGGATTTAGAGGCACTAAGACCGATTTTCAAGGATGTTGATGTGGTGTTTCATCATGCTGCGTTGGCATCTGTTCCATTGAGTATCGAAAATCCTCTGCTATCCCACGAGCACAACGCAACCGGAACATTGAATGTGTTAGTGGCAGCCCGTGATGCGGGTGTGCGGAGAGTGGTATATGCGGCATCTTCGGCTGCATATGGGAATGATGCTTCGGAGCAGCAAGTCGAAACTGCTACCCCTAAGCCGTTGTCACCATATGGGGTATCCAAGCTGACGGGCGAATATTACTGCCAGAGCTTCGCGCAGGTCTTTAAACTGGAAACGGTGTGCTTACGTTACTTCAACGTGTTTGGTTCGCGCCAAGATCCCACATCGCAGTATGCGGCAGTCATTCCCTTATTCATTACTGGCATGATTGATGGTAATGCGCCGAAGATTTATGGAGATGGGTTGCAGTCGCGCGACTTTTGTTTCGTGGCGAATGTGGTTCACGGTAATTTGTTGGCTGCGGATGCCCCCCAAGCGAATGGTCAGGTGATTAACATCGCGACCGGAAAGCGAACCAATTTACTGGAATTGGTCGCGGGGATAAACGCACACCTCCGTACGCGGCTTGATGCGATTCATCTGGAAGTCCGTACAGGTGACGTGAAGCATTCGCGTGCGGATATCAGTAAGGCGCAAAACTTGCTGGGTTACGAACCGGTCGTAGACTTCGAGAGCGGATTGAGCCATACCATAGACTGGTATCAAAGTAGGTCATAAGGCGATGCGTGTTGTCCATATCATCAAAGTTATTCGCGTGGCAGGAGCCGAGCAACATCTGATTACGTTGTTGGGCGGATTACGGGCGAAGCAGATTGATGCGCGGATGATTTTGTTGGTTGAGCCGCATAAGCCGATGGATAACTATATCGAAGCGCTGAACGCTAAGGGCGTTCCTGTGCAACCGGTGATTATCCGGCATCATGCAGATGTGACCTTAATACTTCGGTTAAAGAATGAACTGGAAAAACTAGCACCGGATATTGTGCATACGCATCTGCTTCATGCTGATCTTTATGGGACGTTGGCCGCACGTTTACTCGGTATACCGGTGATCAGCAGCAGACATAACGATGATGCATTCCGTTATCGCACCCCTGTAAAAGTCGTTAATAAGGCTTTGTGGGGAATGACGACCGCCGGGATTGCGATCTCGGACGCAATCGCTCGGTTTAGCATTGAGGTTGAAGGAGCCACGCAGGCGCAGATGCATCGCATCCACTATGGACTGGATACCTCGGTTAAAGGGCTTGATCGGGCTGATGCTCAGAAAAAGCTGATTAGTGAACTTGGTCTACCTGTCGATGCCGTGCTCATCGGGATGGTGTGCCGGTTGATTGAGCAAAAAGGTGTGCGCTACGGTTTGGATGCGTTTTGCAAGATCGCCCAAGAATTTCCACAGGCACATTTGCTGGTGGTTGGCGAGGGGGGATTGCGACCGCAACTAGAAGCCAAGACCCAAGCGGCAGGTCTAAATAGTCGTGTCCATTTTCTCGGTTGGCGGGCTGAGGCGGCTCGGTTGATGGCTGGGCTGGATATACTGCTTGCACCCAGTCTGTGGGAAGGGTTTGGGTTGGTTTTGTTGGAGGCAATGGCGCAGCAAACAGCGATTATCGCTAGCCGTGTAAGCGCGATTCCTGAAGTGGTGGTGGACCGCGAAACGGGCATACTGGTTGCCCCACAGGATGTGGATGGATTAGCCGAGGCGATGAGTGAACTGCTGCGAGATTCCGCGCTGCGTCAACACATGGGATTGATGGGACGCGACCGATTGGAAACGGCTTTCAACGCAACACGGATGGTGGATGAAACCATCGCGTTATATCACACTGTTATCGATGGTATGTGAGGATTGAAGATGAGCTTGAATACGCTAGAGGATAGTATCCGTCTCGAAAAAGAACTGGTCGATTCGATCAAGAAAAGTACACGCCAACACAGCTTCTTTATCCTCAAGAAAGTTGCGCTGACCTTTGTAACACCCTACGCTGCATTTATGATAGTATGGCTGGCAACCAATGCTGCGCGTACTTATGTGGCTACGCAATACAATGATAGTTCTTTGAACACAACCAGCCTCATTTCCAGCGTGTTTTTGATGGTCATGGCTACGTTTTTTGCGTGGCGTTGGGCAGAGAAGCGCTTTGGTGGGGTGGCTTTAATCGGGCGGTTGCTAGGGGTGTCTGCGGCTGTGCTAAAGGTCGAACGCCAGATTGATACTGCTAAGCAGAATAACCAATTGATGCCGGAAGATGCGGCTGAAATCGAGCGGCTTTCTTACGCGGCGTGGGATGTTTATACCAAGGCGATGCACGATTCGGGTATCCAGTTAAATAACTCCAACTGAACGGATGTCTAATGAGCCAACGAGAACGTCCTATTCGGATTATGAATTTGATTGCACGGCTGAATGTAGGTGGTCCGGCAGTTGCGGTTACCCACCTCACGGAACGGTTAGGGTCGCCTGATTACCGGAGTATTCTGGTGTGCGGCACGATTGAACCGGGCGAAGGTGATATGACTTATTACGCGAAAGAGCGTGGGATAGAACCGATTGTGATCCCTGAACTGGGACGGTCACTTAGCCCGATCAGGGACATTAAGACCCTGTGGAAAGTGTACCAACTGATCAAGAAGGAAAAGCCGGATGTGGTGCATACCCATGCGGCAAAGGCAGGATTCGTAGGACGGGTAGCGGCGTGGTTAGCGGGTGTTCCGGTGATCGTGCATACGTTTCACGGGCATGTGTTTAGGGGGTATTTTAGTCCGAACAAGACACAGTTTTTCATCCTTCTAGAGCGTTTGACTGCACGGATATCGGACACGATCATCACGCTTTCGGATGGGTTGCGGAGAGAGCTGGCAGAGGAGTACCGGATCACACGCAAGGGGCGAATCACGGTATTACCACTGGGTTTGGATCTGGGCATTTTTACGCAAACGGGACGTAAAGCAGGTGTGTTCCGTAAAGAATTTGGGATAGCGGCTGATGCTCCGCTCATCGGGATTGTGGGGCGGATCACCCCGATTAAGAACCACCCGTTATTTTTACATGCAGCGGAATTGATATTAAAGCAACTCCCAAACGCCCGATTTGTGATCGTGGGTGATGGAGAGATGCGGACGGAAACTGAGGCGCTGGTTGACCAGTTGGGCTTACGTGACGCGGTCATTTTTGTGGGCTGGCAGAAAGATGTGGCGCACATCTACAGCGATTTGGATGTGATGGTGATTAGCAGCATCAATGAAGGTACGCCGGTGACGGTGATTGAAGCATTGGCCGGAGGTTGTCCGGTGGTTGCTACGGCTGTGGGCGGGTTACCGGATTTGTTGGATCATGGGAAGCTTGGTCGGCTGGTGAACGATCAAAGTCCGGAGGCGTTGTCAAAGGCGCTCGTAGAAACGTTGGCGAGTCCTCCTGATGGGCGAGAGGCACAGGCCTTAATGGTTGATCGGTACGGGATTGAGCGGTTGGTGAAAGACCTCGATGGGTTGTATCGGGGGATACTGGCGAAGAAACAACGGGCACGGATGTAGATAGTCTTTAGTCGTAAGTCATAAGTTCTTAGTCGAGAGCGTAAATGCAGATAGGCTGTTGAAATAGGTGTGCTGGTATATGCACAAAATGCAATTTTACCGCTGAAATTGCAAACGGGAATACGGGAGCTTGGCGCCGAATGGCCTCAAGATGCAGCGTGGAAGCAGGAGAGCAGCCGCTGAAATGGCACAAATGCCGCGGTTGGCTCGCTCATGTCTGCCGCGTCGTCGGGTGCAGCGGATCGCAGGGAGGTTGTCGCTGCAATTTCATACGCTGGTGTTGGATGCGTTACCGTTTGATGTGTATTCACTTGATCAACCAAAGGTATTTTGTGAGGGTGGGCGTTTTGATGTCAAGGTTCTGACTTGCATCATAATCAAGAACGCGTCTCGAAAAGTTATGGTGTAACGCAATTGGGAATATAACGTATTGCGGTCAGCAACGGCTGATAATTCAAAAAACCAATAGATGGCCATCAGCGGTGTAATCGATAAAAAACTCCCTTTTGTTTTGGAAGTCAGATGATAATTGCCGTGTTTTCCTTGTACGGCAGAGATGATGGATGAATTGATGACACTTGCATCATGATACTTCTGACCTTGAACATACAACACTGCTTCTTCGTAAGCGGCATATGATGGGAAGCGCTTTGAGAGCGAACACGATCCTAGCAATGCATTACAAGCGGCCAATTCGGCGATATTCTCAAAAACTTGAGGATAGGACACATCTTGTTCAGCACCCATGCCTATGCAAGCAGTCAAACGAACCGGAATATCTTCGAGTTCACCTACAGCGATTAACGAAATCGTATCCTCAATCACCGTACCCAGTTGTGATTCATCCCCGTGCATTAAACTATCAACGCCGCCATCGATCAGAAGTATTGCGTCGATTCCCAAATGTTTGACTAGTACTTTGTAGTTGTCGTGCAGAGGGACTGCGCCTGTCTTTGCAAAACACCAGATAATTGCATCATCATCGCATGTCTCTTTGAGCCATTTGGCTAAATATAGCTCAGGAAAATAAGGATTATAACTTTCGGTGGTCGCGTTAACCCCAATCAATGAGGCTGTTAGGGTGATTGCATCCATTGTGTCAGTGAGATCGGTAAAACTATAGTTGGCAAGATGAACGTTCATGCCACGCTCTTTAAGTTCAAAATAAATCGGCAACCCACAGAAAATATCAAAACCTCCGCCCATGCCAGCAATTAGGATACTCTTGCAGTTTGCAACATAATCATAAATGGGAAGGTTTAGGTTCACGGAAAGCCTCGCGCTCGAAATTATAGAATGATTTATTATAGCTCGAAATTCAGGCACACATGTTTTGCTTCGGGGTAGTATGCTGAAAGTGCGAAGACAAAGGCAGTTTTAGCGCAGAGAGCACAAAGAACACAGAGAAAGGTAAAGGCGTTTTTAGCACAAAGGCTCCAAGCGCTGAGACATAACGATAGGAATATCGTAGCAGAAAATGAGGGGAAACGGGTTACATTTTGGTAGCTTTTTTGCAGCGAAGTTGCTAACCAAAATGAGGGAATCGTTGGGGTGAAGTGGTTGGTAGATGGTTTGTGTTTGGTAGGTGGGGCAGAATTGAAAATTGAGCCGATGATGTCTAGGTCATGAGTGATGGATGCAAAAATGGAGGATCATAGACCCTCCATTTCGAAAATGTGGTTGATTCGCGTGAATTATTAGCTGGATGTGACCGTCTCTGCGGTTTTTTCGGAGATGGTGCCAGCGGTAGGGCGGGCATAGAAGGCGATTTGATCTTTGATGAATTCGTAGGTGGGCTTCGGATCGCGGTAGACCCAACCGATGTTCTGCGATTTGGTGCCATCAGATGATTCGAGGTCGATCCAATAGCAGACGCCTTTATAGGGGCAGGTGTAAGTACGTTCGGTCACTTTAAGGTGCTGCATGTTGACCGCTTCGGGTTTGTAGTACCAGTTCCCCTCAAATACGCGAACTGTGTGATTGTCCTGTGCAGTGGCGATAACTTCATTGGTTTGGCGGTCTTTAACGATAAAAGCCATTTGATGAATGTGCTCCATGAGTTTGCTTACGATAGGTGTTGTCCAACATAGACTTCAAAGCTGAACAAGACCTTACCTCTAGCTTAATAAGACATTATTTGCGTAAAAAACTATAGCGATTGGCTGTGCCGCCCTGTCCATCGGCGCGGAAGGTTTCGATTTCGGTGAGGCCAGTAGCAGCCACTAAAGCTGCATGTTCGGCATCATCGGTGTAATGGCAGTAACGCAGGCTTACGGCTCCGCGCCGCCAGTCGAGTAAGTAGTCGTGATGTTCAACGGGGAGATCATCCGGCCAAGGGGTGATGCGGTCACGAAAGCGGTCATATTCGTAAAAGCGCCACGCCGCAAAAACGAATAGTCCGCCGGGTTTGAGGCGTTGTGCGAGCTTGCGCATAAAGGTCTGGCGCTGGTCGTAGCCGGGGATGTGATGGAGGACGCCGAGCAAGACAACACAGTCGTATTCGCCGGAATCGGGTGGGTTTTCAATGATGTCCCGTTGTTCGAGGGTGAAAGTTAGTTGATCGTGTCCGGTGAGCGCGGTTCGGGCGTGCTCAAGGAGCGCGGGGCTAGAGTCGACACCGTGATAAGTGAGTTGTGGTGCAGTTGACAACCGGTCGGTTGAAGTGAGGTTTTCGTGGAGGAAGAGGGCAAAGCGTGCGTTACCGCAACCGACATCCAAAACAGAGAGCGGTGCTTTGAGATGGGGCAAAAGGCGCTGCCAACCCGGCCATGCTGTTCCGCGTGTTTGGTCGAAGTCGTCGGCAACGGTGGCGTAGAAGGCGCGATTAATGGCATTTAAGCGGTTGATGGTGTTGGTATCCATGCGGTTAGGTTAAAGGTTTGGCGTAAAAAGTTAAAGGGTTGAAAATGGGGCGATTTTGGGGTGCGGAAAAAGTGGAGTTGGGCGACAATGAAACAAACGGCATGTCATGAGGGGGCGCAAGATGTTCACGATTAAGCGAATTGATGCAGTGTCGGCAATGCGGATCGGGGCGATGGTGTATGCGATTATGTTTACAGTGTTCGCACTGCTGTGGGCGGTATTCCAAAGTTTGATTTTGAGCGGAATTACTTCACTGGCGAATAGTTCGTCGTTGACTGTCAACGGCGTGTCGTCGGGTGGGTTTAATGCCAGTTCTTTAGCGGCAGCAGGATTGGCGGGATGTGGTTGTGGGTATCTGGTCGGTGTGGTCGCGGCAGCTATCAGCGGTGGCATATTCGGGTTATTGGTGGCGTTTAGTTATAACCTTGTTGCCAATTGGTTCGGTGGCTTGCGGATGCGCATTGAGGCAGATGAGGATATCGAAAAGCTCAAGCGCGGAATGTGAGTTTCGTAGATCGCTAGGTGAATTAGTTTGTTAGGCGATTAGTTCTTGATTTGTATCAGCCCAATTTAGCGACGGGTCTTGCTGCTTAAGAAACTCCAAACCAGTCTCAAGTTCTGAAAAGACACGGTAGCGTTGGCAGCCAGCGATTTGAGGGATTATGCGTGCAAGAAAACTGGCCATGGGGGTATTTGCGATTGTGATCAGCCAGCCTTTTGAAGGATGCTTGATAAAACTAGTGGCATAACTCCATTGGAGAAGATTGGTAGGCATAACGGTCACGTATCTGGTCTCGATAATCACATGCACCGAGGGCGTACCTGCATCGAGCATTTCAAGGCCTTGAGCGTTGAGTTCGTTTACATTGTCAATGGTTACTTCGCCAACGGGACGGACGTAAATAATTCGGTTTTTGAGATACCAGTTGAGTGTTGCTTGCATATTGGTAATTCGCTTTGTTGCAAGTTGCATTACAGATATTCACTATAGCATAACTATGCAATTAGGGAATATTTATGTTTCAATTTAACTTAAGAATATGATGAATGTCATGTGGCAGGTGGTTTCTATTTGGGAAATCCGGTTTGGCCTAAGGGAATAGGCTGAGTCATGGTATAGTCAGTGCGGTAAGATCACTATTAGAGGTTATGCGAGTGGTACATGCATTAATTACCGGCGGGGCAGGCTTTGTCGGCAGTCATTTGGCCGAACGGTTGCTGAAAGCCGGTCAAACTGTCACGATTATTGATGACCTGAGCAGCGGACAGTATGCCAACATCAAACATTTGGAAGGCAATCCGAATTTCCATGTTGTGATTGAGGACGTTCGCAACGTGCAGGTGATGGATCGTCTGGGCAGCGAGTGTGATGTGATTTATCATCTGGCGGCGGCGGTCGGTGTTGAGAAGATTATTAGCCAACCGATTGCGACCATCGAGATTAATATCGGTGGGACAGAGGTTGTGTTGCAAACGGCGCGACGTTATCGCCGTAAAGTGCTACTGGCATCGACTTCTGAAGTGTATGGTAAAGGGGTACGCTTTCCCTTCACAGAAGATGATGATACGCTGATGGGGGCGACGGTGCGTAACCGTTGGAGTTATGCGGCGACCAAAGCGATTGACGAATTTTTAGCGCTGGCATACCATAAAGAAGCTGGTTTGCCGGTGGTGATTTTCCGGCTGTTTAATACAGTTGGACCACGTCAAACCGGACAGTACGGTATGGTGCTGCCGCGTTTCGTGCAGGCGGCGTTGGCTGGCAAGCCGATCCGTGTGTATGGGGACGGCGAACAGTCGCGTTGTTTCGGAAATGTGTACGATGTGATTGAGGCGATTTACGCGCTTTCTGAGACACCGGCGGCAGTCGGGCAGGTGATTAACATCGGCAGCCAAGAAGAGGTGAGCATCCTTGAATTGGCGCGGCGGGTGAAAGCACGGGCGGGAAGTGCTTCAGAGATCGTATTCGTGCCGTATGAGCAGGCGTATGATACGGGATTTGAGGATTTTAGACGGCGTGTGCCGAGCATAAGTAAAGTACAGTCTATGATTGAGTGGGAACCGACCACGCAACTGGATGAAACCATAGACCAGATCATCCACTACTATAGGGAGAAGATGAACGATGGCGGAAATTTCACGTAAGGATCTTGTGTTGGCGTTGATCGGAGCGGGAACAAACCCACGCCTCGCGGGTGTGGATTTGAGCGCTTTGGATATGACGCGGTTGAATCTTGAAGGTTCAAATTTGCGCGGTGCGAACATGATGGCATGCACCTGCCGCGAGACGATTTTGCGTTCCACCAATATGACGGGTGTGGATTGTACAACGGCGCAGATGCCCTTCGCAGATTTTAACAATTCGACCTTGTTGGGTACGAATTTCAGCGGTGCGAATTTGACAGGTGCGCGGCTTTCGGGTGCAAACCTGACGAACGCGGTATTGAACAGCGCGAATTTGCAGGGTGCAAACTTGCAGGGCGCAAACGTCAGTGGCTTGAAGTTCGATGAAAAGACCACGTGGCCTGATGGTAAAAAGGGCAGCGCGGGAGTTCCTTTGGACTACACCAAGTAATTTCTGCTCATCTTCGGAATGGTTGTTACAAGCGCGATTAGTCGCGCTTTTGTATTTCCCCTCAAACGACAGTTTATGCACAGCAATTCGATAAGCAAACATGATTAGTAGTTGACTATTCTCATTATTGATAATAGAATGATTTTAAACCGTTATCATTTTTGAGAATGGATAGTTCATGGGCAGAACTAAGACTGATTTGATATTGCATCCGGTGCGACTGCGGATCATGAGTGAACTGGGCGGACGACAGATGACTCCGCGTCAGCTTGCGGCGATCCTGACGGATATTCCGCAAGCGACTTTGTACCGGCATATTAAGACGATGTTGGATGGTCATGTGCTGGAAGTGGTGAGTGAGCAAGAAGTGAATGGTGCGGTCGAGCGTACGTATGCACTGGTAGGGGGTTCTGAGCGGTTGACGGAAGCCGAGATCGATGCACTTACGCCTGAACAACACTTTCGCTACTTCTCGATTTTCGCGGTCAAGCTGATGGATGATTTCGCGACGTACTTGCGGGATACGGATGCGGCTGTGGTGGGACGTGATGGTATGTCGTATAGCACTGCGGTGATTTACCTGAATGCGCAGGAACGCGAGGCGTTTCAACGGGATGTAATCGCGTTGATCGGGCGGGTGATGTCGCTTGAGCCGACGCCTGACCGAAAACGCTACAGCTTGTCTTCAATCGTTATCCCTGATGGAAAGGATTTGTCATGAGTTTAACCGTACACCGCAGTGGTTCATCAGATAAACCTGCGATTGTGTTTTTACATGGGTCGGGAGTCAGTAGTTGGATGTGGGGAGAGCAGATACAGGCGTTGAAAAGCGAGTATTACTGCGTGGCGATTGATTTGCCTGCGAATGGTGAGAGTTACCAGACTGAATGGGTGTCGTTTGCAGATACGGCTGATCAAGTGGCGGCGATCATTAAAGGTGAGGTTCCAACGGGCAAGGCTCATGTGGTGGGGTTATCGTTGGGCGGGTTTGTGGGACTTAATTTGCTGTACCGTCATGCGGATGTGGTCGAGTCATTGGTGGTCAGCGGCGTATCCGCTAAACCGTTTTCAAATGCCGGGTTATGGCGGGTTTATCTGCGTATTATGGCGAACCTGATGAAGCGGGATTGGTTTATTAATGTGCAGGCGAAGATGATGCAGATTCCAGCGGATGTGTTGGAGTTGTATCGGCGTGATAACAAACGGATGCCGACGGAGGCATTCTACCGAATCTTTGAAGAGGTGCTGACATTTAGGCTGCCTGATTATGGCAGTTCGTCAACGATACGGCTTCTGGTGGCGGCAGGGGATAGCGAAAATGCGATTATTAAGGACAGCTTAACTGATTTTGTTAAGCTGCGAAAAAATACGGTGGCGGTACTGGTACCGAACGCCCATCATGCGTGGAATGCCGAGCATCCGCAACTGTTCACGGATATGGTACGGGGGTGGGTTCAGGAGCGATCTTTGCCGCGTGAATTGAAGCTGATCGAGGCTGGTTAAGATCGACAAAATATCTTAACAAAAATCGGCGGTTTCACTACTTGCGCTCGATCATTAAATTCTGTTAAACTGTGTTAAATATGGTTAACAATTGTCCGCCTGAATGTTAAAGATTAGATGGCGGATGTACCCGGAAGGAGTATGCGGATGAACACAGCACTTGCCCGACATCTGGCGGCTAAAGTAGCAGAGTTGATCGAGATTTCGAGCATATTCCAGTCCTGCTATGGCAAGGACTACCAGATGAAACCGGGAAGTCCTGAACAGGCGTGGGAGTTGTATAATGCGATGATTAATCAGCAGACGGCGATTGCACGTTTGTTAGATATCGATGCGTTGGAAGAGCCAGCACAACGGCTACCCCAATGGTGGAAGTGGCAGGAAATGATGGATACGGGCATGGTAGCACAAATGGCACAAGAGGCTTACCATTTGATCGCTTGTTGCGCGAGTTATGAGGCTAAACCCTGCGGTAGTCATTCGCCTGTGATTAGTTCCTCGCAACGGGTAATAGCAGGTATGTTGCACCCATCAACGCGGATGGTGGCGATGGGTGAGATGGCAAGGGCATCGTAGTTTTTCGTTACATTTGTAATGTGAATTTATGAACGCCGGTTCTTTGCGACCGGCGTTTTTCATGTAGAATGTTTATGCAAGATGGTGTAGTTTTGATATATAAGCGTGTGTTTTAGCTATTTACTGTAATTGCAAAGATGTAGTTTACGAATGAGCCTGCCCATGATGCCTGACGATAACCTGACGATAATTGATCAAAACCATAGCCGTGCAGACGCGGTCAAGAATCGTGCGCTGCTGCTGGCAACGGCGAAGCGTTTGTTTGCTGAGCAAGGCGTCGCTGATGTGACGATGTCGGCTGTGGCTGATGCAGCCGGTGTTGGAAAAGGGACGTTGTATCGCCATTTCGAGAACAAGCTCGAATTGTCGATGGCGATGCTGGATGAAGATCAACGGGATATGCAAGAACGTACATTGCGGCGGATGCGGGATAACGATGATCCGCTGGATGTGCTGAAGTGGTTTATTGCCGAGGTATTGGCATTTACCGAGCGTAATAGTGCGCTGCTGTGCGCGAGTGCTGGCGAAGGCGGGACAGTTGGTTCGCTGACTCATCCGGCTCATTGGTGGTGGCGGCAGACCGTACGCGGGCTTGTGGGGCGTATTAATACGGCGTGTGATGCGGATTATTTAGCAGATGCCATTTTCGTGCTGTTGGATGTGCATAATCTGTACTTCCTACGGCAGCAACGGGGTCACAGCCTTGAGCAGGTGGTTCTGAACATGCAGGAAATGGTTGAACGGATGGTACTCTAGTGGTGTAAATGGACTTTAGTCCGTTTCTAACAAAGTTCTAATGGACAAGTGCTTCAGACTGATGTATCCTGAACCTCGTAAACGGACTACAGTCCGCTTCGAGCATACTTTAATCAGGAGAACACAACAATGGCACTTTGGAATATCGACACCGCACACGCTCAAGCAAATTTCGCTGCCCGTCACATGATGATCACCACTGTCCGTGGCAGTTTTAACAAGATCACCGGCACCATCAATTTTGACCCGGCAAATCCGTCAGCAGCATCCGTCGAAGCTGTTATCGAAACCGCATCAATGGGTTCGACCGGCAATGACCAACGCGATGGTCACTTGAAGAGCCCTGATTTCTTGGACATCGAGAATTTCCCCACCATCACTTTCAAGAGCACCAAGGTTGAGGCCAGTGCAGATGCTTCAACCGCCAAAATCACCGGCGATTTGACCATCAAGGGTGTGACCAAGTCGGTCGTACTTGACTCGGAATTTCTTGGTCAGGGCAAGTCACCTTTTGGTACCACTGTTGCCGGTTTCAATGGCAAGACCAAGATCAACCGTGAAGACTTTGGTCTGACCTGGAACATGGCTCTGGAGACCGGTGGTTGGTTGGTCGCCAAGGATATTACGATTGAGCTGGATCTCGAAGCAGTTTTGGCTGGCTAAGAGACTCTCGCTTCATTCGTCACTTGCGTGACTGTGCACCAGATTTTGAGTTTCGGGCTTATTGTAATATAGTCTGGATGCAACAATTTTATCGTAATCACGAACAAGGGTTTACCGTAATGGTAAGCCCTTGTGTTTATATAAAAGGTGAGATGTGATGGCAACATTTCCATTGCAGCAGACGCTTATTAAACCCGGTTTTGCTCGCTATACCCCGTTTCAGCACTTTTCGGCAGATACGTTTCCGACGATGCATCCGATTCACTGGTTGAACTCGCATTTCGCGGTGGGTGGATGGAGTCCGTTACAGCGGTTGAGCGGCATGTTGACCGCGCACATGACACGCATCGCGCCGCGTAATGGTTTCACGTGGCATCCGCATCGTGGACTCGAAATTTATACGTGGATGCTGGAGGGGACATTACATCACGAGGATTCGACAGGGGGTGAAGGTGATCTGCAAAAAGGTGATTTGCAGCGCATGTTCTCGGGTGATTATATTGAGCACCAAGAATTGAACCTGACAGACGAACCGGTGCGTGTGATTCAGATTTGGTATATTGCTGACCGTCATCACCGCGGATTGCAGCCTCATTATCAGCAAATTGGACGTGCGGAATTACCATCGCGTCAACTGGATGGTGCGACAACCTACAGCTTGATCGGTGATGATTCGCCCATGCAACAGCATATAACCGGACGCTTAACGGCGACTGTGATTGATGCGAATGGCAAAGCGGAGATTCAAGCCCCGCGCGCCGATGAAGATTTGTTCCTGTATGTGACTGATGGCGCTGGCATTGCAAATTATGATGGCGAATCCGTCAAACTCGGTCAATATGATGTGATACTAGGGACACCGGATGTTCGCGAAAGTTTGATTCAGGCGGACGCTGGTGGGTTGGATTATCTGAGTTTTTACTTGCCGCGCTTCCTTCAATAGGTGTCCGTAACGAGTATTCCCATGCTATAATTTCTGATGAAAGTCGATTGGAAATGGCATATGATGAACTCGAAAATTGCAATTCCTCATGATGTGATTCTTTTGTACCAAATGTTAGATGCTGCGCATGAAGCGGTAAGTTTCTGTGACGGGCTGACATGCTCAGTACTCGACACTAATCGAATGTTATTCATGGCACTGACAAAAGAAATAGAAATTATTGGGGGAATTGCTGAAAATGTTTCCGAGGTAATTCGCAATCAGCATCCTGAAATCCCATGGCGAGCAATCATTGATATGCGCAATCATCTCATTCATGGTTATTTTGATGTCGATGCTGATCAAGTATGGAGTACTGTGGTTCAAGACTTGCCAGCATTGATGGTCTCCTTAGAAAAAATTATCCCGAAGGATACGGCCTAATTTTGTGTCTGAGCCTATGGTTGGAGACTACAGTGCACCTTGCATGTAGTCTCTTTTTATTTCTCCACGCAAAATACGTCAACAAGCATCCTATATTTTGTATAGCTGTGGAAGCAAGTACTTTTTTGATCTGATTAGTTATAAGGATGCTGCTGTGAAAAATTTGGTACGCGTGTTACTGCTTGTCACATTATTGATCCCAACATTGGCTATTCATGCAGAGGTGGATGTGCAATCCGAATTGGACAGTTTTATTGCGGAAATTGCTCCGGCAGATGGTCCGGCAGTATCGGTACGGATTACGATTGGAGATCAGACTTGGGCGGCGGCAGGTGGGTTGGTGGATACTGCTCAGTCGGAGGCAGCGACACCGGACGGACTTTTCCGAATAGCGAGCATGTCTAAGACATGGTTGGTAGTGGTGGTGATGCAACTGCGCGACAAGGGGATGCTTTCGCTGGATGATGCTGTGACGAAATGGCTTCCAACCCAGTTGACTAGCAAGATTGCGAATGCTGACCAAGCCACGATAAGGCAATTGCTCACGATGACCAGCGGCATCCCTGAATATTTGAACGATGCGTTTTTTGAGGCGATTGCTCAGGATACAACCCATGCTTGGACTGCTGAAGAGGCGTTGCACTATGCATATGACTTACCTGCTTCATTTGCGGTGGGCGAAGGCTTCGAGTACTGCAACAGTAATTATGTGCTGCTGCAACTGATTGTCGAGGCGGTTACCAAGAAGCCGATGCATCAGGTTATGCGGGAGCAAATCTTCACGCCGTTGAAGCTGGAAAACACATACGTGCAGGCGCAGGAAACTGGCGCGGCGTGGGTTCATGGGTATGAGGATTTCGATGGTGATGGTCAGATTGATGATGTGACGGATTATAACGATGGGGCGGGGTTGGGGGATGGGGCGCTGATCACGACGACGGCGGACTTAACCCGTTTCTATCAAGCGGTGTTCGCACAACATGAGATTTTGAGTGCTGAGTCAGTTCAAGAGATGATCGACGCAGGGCAGAATGAGAACGAATATGGGATCGGGTTAGAGGTTATTCAAGGTGAGCATGGATTGGTGTTGGGGCATACCGGCGCTGTGCTGGGATTTACCGGAGCGGTCTATTATTTGCCTGATTTGGATGCCACCGTGGTTATTTTATATGCTAGCGAGGGTTTGGACAGCGCACATATGGATCGGCTGATCGAAATTGCGGCAAGTGCAAAGGGTGCGTGACTGAATCGTTGCTGAGCTATTTCTCCTCGAATTGAGTAGAGATGCTTTTATTCACTGCTTCGATGCGCTAATATTGCGTTCCTATTCCGATCAATCGACAAGTGGATAGGAACGCAGCCGAATGAGCATCGAATCTCCCTCTGAAAAAGTTATCACCCGTGAATTTGCAAATCCACTCAGTAATGACATCCGCCTATTGGGGAATTTACTGGGGAATGTTATCCGTGATCAACATGGCGAACCGGCATTTGATCTGGTTGAAAAAGTGCGTGCTGTGGCTAAAGCACGACGCAGTGGCGATCCGAAAGCTGCTGATGAGCTGACTGCAATTATTGGTGGTATTGATCTGGAGCAAAAGCGTATCCTGATCAAAGCCTTCGGTAATTATTTCCAGTTGATCAATATCGCAGAAGATTTGCAGCGTATTCGTGTGCTGCGCCAACGTGAGATTGAGGGACGCACCAGCGAGTCGATCGAAGAGGCTGTGAAACGCCTGCACAGCGCCGGATTGAATGCCGATGCTGTTCGCGCGCTGCTGGATAAGATCCTGATCCGGTTGGTGTTGACGGCGCATCCTTCGGAAGCCAAGCGTAAGGAAGTGCTGATCAAGCTGCGGCACATCGCTAATTTGATGGCGGAACGTGACCGGCAGATGTTATTGCCGCGCGAACAAACGGCACTGGAGAATGAGATCACAGCGGAGATCGAGGAATTGTGGCAGACCCGCCCAACCCGCGCATCACGGGCAACGGTGGCTGACGAGGTTGATTTCGGTCTGTACTTCATGACCTCTTCGATCATGGATACGGTCGTGGATATGTACGAGGATTTGAGCCGCAGTTTAGAGGCTTATTATCCTGAAGCGGATTGGTCGGAACTGCCGATGCTGCTGCGGTATGCGTCGTGGATCGGTGGCGATCGTGATGGCAACCCGAATGTGACACCGGAAGTGACCCTCGAAACGATGCGTACCCAACATGAGGCGGCACGGCGAGTGTATTTGGATGAGGTCAATTTTCTGAGCGATCATTTGACACAGTCAGCAGATGAAGTACCGATTTCAGATGATTTACGGGAAAGTGTCACGGCGGCGGGAGGGTTGGATGAACGTTTTCCAACCGAGTTCTACCGGCAGCAGATGAATTTGATCAGTGGACGGTTGCAGCGGGATGAGTATCAGAGTCATCTGGATTTGTATGATGATCTGGCACTGGTTGAGTCCAGCTTACGCCTCAATAAAGGACGACATACGGCTAACGGTGCGCTGCGGCGGTTGATGGAGAAGGTACGTCTGTTCGGGTTGCATCTTGCACCGTTGGATGTCCGTGAAGACGCGCGGTTACATGCGAGTGCACTGGATGAGATGTTCCGTCATTATGGACGTACGACGAGTTATAAGGGGCTTTCGGAAGCCGATAAGCAGACCTTGTTGACGATGGAAGTGGCGAACCCGCGTCCATTCTTCCCGATTGAACCCAAGTTTTCGGAAGCAACCAATAAGATTATCGCGACATGGCGCATGGTGGCGCAGGCACATAAGCAATTTGGCAAGCAGGTGATTGACACGTATATCGCCAGTATGAGCCAACAACCGAGTGATATTCTGGCGATGTTATTGCTGGCGCATGAGGTCGGAATCGCGGATGATTTGGACATTGTGCCGTTGTTCGAGACGATTGATGACTTGCAGAACGCGCCGGAAGTGATGAAAGTGATCTTCGCTAATCCGGAGTACCGCAAACATCTGACTGCGCGTGGAAATCATCAGCAGGTGATGATCGGTTACTCAGACAGTGGTAAAGATGGCGGTTATATGGCCTCCAATTGGAACCTGTATACTGCCCAACATGATCTGGCTGAGATTTGTACAGCGCACGGGATCAGTTTGGAATTGTTTCATGGACGTGGTGGTAGCATCGGACGCGGTGGTGGCCCGACCGGTCAAGCGATTTTGAGCCAACCACCACTTTCCATGCAGGGCGCGATCAAGATTACCGAGCAAGGTGAAGTGATTGCCTATCGATATAGTAATGCGGACATTGCGCGGCGGCATATGCATCATGTGGTTAATGCGGTGCTGCTGGTGACGGGTATTCCATCTGAGCATCAGGTTAAGCCGGAATGGCGTGAGGTGATGGATTTCCTTGCAGATAAAGGGCGGAGCGCGTTCCGTAAGTTTGTTTACGAGACAGAGGGTTTTCTTCAATACTGGCATCAGGCCACACCGATTAACGAGCTGGCTAATTTGCCGATTAGTTCACGTCCAGCCAAGCGGAAATCCGGCAGCAGCTTTAGTGATGTGCGGGCTATTCCATGGGTGTTTTCGTGGATGCAGAGCCGCGCCATCATACCGAGCTGGTACAGCGTGGGTACGTCGTTGAAGCGCTACTGCGAAGAACATGAGGATGGATTATCAACCTTGCGAACGATGTATGCCGAGTGGCCGTTCTTCAAGGCACTGATGGAGAACGCACAACTCGATTTGGCGAAGGCTGATATGGGAATCGCAGAGTTGTACGCTTCGTTGGTGGGCGATGATGTGCTGCGCGATGGTATCTTTAGTGATTTAAAGCGCGAGTATGCGGTGGCTTGCGAGTATGTGTGTAAGGTGTTTGACGAACCGGCACTTTTGCAGAAATCGCCGGTGATGCAGCGCTCGATTGAACGGCGCAATCCATATGTTGACCCATTGAACTTCATACAGGTGGATTTGCTGCGTCAATTACGGCGTACAAGCCCAGATGCCGCAGAATACAAGAGTGTGATGCAGAACGTGCTGGCAACAGTGAACGGCATCAGCGCGGGTATGAAGGTAAC
The DNA here is from genome assembly GCA_044227005.1 of Aggregatilineales bacterium. Lineage (GTDB taxonomy): Bacteria > Chloroflexota > Anaerolineae > Aggregatilineales > Phototrophicaceae > CFX2. The sequence continues at coordinate 194,233 of JBGAFZ010000005.1, read as the reverse complement.
AGGCTAAGATACTGTGACATCCACCATTATGTTGGTGGCGATTTCATGATCAATGGATAGTTCGGTGAAGCCCACCCTTAGCACATAGGTTGGGCGTTTTTGTTCCAAGGTGATGAGGGCATCCGTCACGAGGCCGAGTACGTGCAGACGTTCGATGCGGAGATGATTGTCCGAATTGATGGCGACAACTTTACCGGATTGACCTGCTTGCATGGTGCTTAGTGGACGTATCGGTTGTGTGCTGTTGTCTTCACCTCGCCTACGGGCAATAAAACGCCGTAGGGCATCTGCCATGCGTGATTTGCGCTCGTCGGGAATCTGGTAGCCGCAATTGGGACAGCAGATAATGCCGCAACTGTCATTAAAGGCGCAGGATGCATGACAGGACATTGCCGTTGGTTCGAACTCAAATCCACATAGTGGACAGCGCATTATTGACCTCCCTTGATTTCATACGGCGATGTGGAAGATGTTGAGCGCCGCATTGACGAGCGCACCTATAAAAAAGGCCAACGGGAATACTGTTAGTGCGACTCCGGTTGCAACCCGACCGCCGTATTCTTTGATAATCATCAGGACGTTGGCGATACACGGGATAAAGAGGGTAATCACAATCAAGCTGACTACGATTTGTTGACTGTTGAGCTGTCCGGCAAGTGCCAGCGCGAATAACCCCGCTGCCCCGTAATCCCGTCGCAAGAAGCCGATTAGGAAAGCTCCGGTTGCGGCTTTCGGCAGCCCAAGCAAGCCGACGACGAGCGGTGAGGCGACCTGTTCGGCGATTACCAATATGCCTGTTTTGTCGAGTGCGAACAGAATGAGCGTGCCGACGATGAATAGGGGCAAGACTTCTTTGAGATACCATTCAAGACGTGCCAATGTTTTGATTAGAATGTTATCGAGGCGTGGCAGACGCAGGGGAGGTAACTCCAAAATAAAGTCACTGCGTTCGCCGGGGAGTAGTTTGGCGGCGATTAACCCGACCAGCATCATCGTTCCCACGATGACCACAGCCCAGATTATCACGCCGGCCGAACTGACACGTCCCAACATACCGAGGATAACACCCAGTTGGGCTGAGCAGGGGACACCAAGTGCGAGTAATAAGGTGACAAGAATACGTTCTTTGCGCGTTTCGAGGATGCGAGTCGAAAGGGTCGCCATTGTGTCGCAACCCAAGCCCAATACCATCGGGAGGACGGCTTTACCATTCAAGCCCATCAGGCTGAAGGCTCGATTGAACATGATGGCAAGACGCGGCAAATAGCCTGAATCTTCGAGGATGGAGAAGGCCAAGAAAAAGGTGGCGACGATCGGCAAGACGAGCGCCAAACCATAGGCTAAGGCCATGGTGATGATGCCATAGTTGCCGACTAAAAGTTCGTGTACGAGCGGGATTGGGATGATTGCATCAATGATGCGTGTGGCGAAGGGATTGATCCACTCCCCGAAAACCGTGCCTTCAAAGAACTTCACGAGGGTTCCTGCACCGAACTCGCCGACGAATTTATAGATCACCCATAGAATCGCCAACAAGATAGGCCAGCCCCACAGTGGATGAATCATCCAATGTGCCAGTCGTTGTTTAAAGCCCGAGTCTTGGGGTTGGTCAACTGTCATGACTTCATGCATCAATGACTGAGCAGCACGCATTTGTTGATTGATGATGGTTGTACGGATGGGGCGTCCGTAGGATTGAGCCAAGTTGTTTTGCAGGGCGGTTAGCGTTCCATTGAGGTGATACTGCGCTGCAAGAGCATCGTCACCCGCGAGTAGACGCACTGCTATCCCGCGCCGGTGCGCAACATCATGAGGTAGCCAACTATCAATTGTGCTTAGCGCGTCTTCAACCACCGGTTCATATTGAACCTTCCAATTGGGGTTGCGGGCTTGCCCGATGGCAGATGTCAGATCGTCTACGCCGATGCCCTGAGTCGCAATGGTCGAGGTGACATCAATGCCTAAACGTGTGGCTAAGCGATGTTTGTCTATGGTGACACCGTTCGCTTGAGCCTCATCAAGCATATTGAGGTTGAGGAGCAGCGGGATTCCTAGCTCGGACAGTTGCAGGGTTAGGAGCAGACCGCGCCGTAAATTCTTGGCGTCCACAACTTGCACGACCGCGCCGAGATCATCAAGGTGATTGAATAGCACCATGGCGGTGACCCGTTCATCGTCGCTGGCACTGGTCAGGCTGTTGGTGCCGGGGGTGTCAATAATCTTGCGACCATCGGGCAGCGCCCCTTCGGTGATTTCGACGGTTGTACCGGGATAGTTCGATACCGTGACATAGCGTTTTGTGAGTGCCCCGAAGATGACGGACTTACCGACATTGGGATTGCCGATGAGGAGGATCGTGCCTGATTTTACAGCCGTAACTTCCGAGAGGTTATGACAATTCGCTGCATCCACGTGATCTCCCTCATATATAGCAGACTAAGTACGGTGCAATTATCAGGCATGGTACACAATGGGAAGTAGTGATGAATGAGCCGTATTTGAGATGATGAATCTCGCCTATATTGATTGCTTTGATATACTTTCCGTAATTGAATTTGGGATTATAAGAAGAGGTAATGGATTTCTATGGAGCTAACAACGCCATCTACTATTTTGATTACCGGAATAATGGCTTCGGGAAAGTCTACCATTGCCCAACGGGTGTCTGAACGATTGCCGAAAAGTGTCCATTTGCGAGGTGATATGTTCCGGCGCATGATTGTGAATGGACGGGCTGAGATGCAACCTCCTCTTTCACAAGTAGCGCTGGATCAACTGCGGTTGCGTTATGAACTGGCAGCACAAAGCGCAGATGTTTATTGTAGGGCTGGATTCAGCGTGGTTTATCAAGATGTGATTATCGGGGCTATATTGCAGGATGTGGTGGAGATGCACCGTAAATGGCCGCTGTATGTGGTGGTACTATGCCCTGCGCCTGTGGTAGCTGCTGAGCGGGATGCACATCGGCATAAACAAGTTTATCAGTCGTGGACGCCTGATGAACTGGATTACATGTTGCGACATGAGACACCCCGACTGGGGTTTTGGTTGGATAGCTCGGTAATGGGTGTCGAGGAAACGGTTGAGGCTGTATTTTCTCATCAGGATGAGGCGCATGTTTAGCTTGTGAATGGCTAGAGGCGTGAAGTGTCTTTCAGCCAGCGGGCGACCTGATCGGCAGGTAAGATGGTTGTGTCGAGGCTAAGGTCATAATCAGTCAGTGAGGCTATATGGTCATATGTCCATGTGACTTCCTGATCACTGATGGAGGGTGGGCGCTGATGATGTCGGCGTAGACATTCTTCGAGGGTAGGGAGTAGGCGTACGATACGTAGGTTTAAGTCCTTGAGTTCGGCGCGATAAATAGCGGGTAAATCCGCCCATAGGACATCGAGTAAGACGACTTCTAGTCCTAATCCGGAAAATGATCGAGCTAGCAGCGCCCCATGAAGTGCGCCAATCCGGTGCTGGCGGAGGCCTTCATCACCATGCCAAGGCGCGATGTGTGGTTGGGTATACATGAAGCGAACCTGATCGCCATCGATTACCGCGCATTGTTGGCAGAATTGGCGAGCATAGGTGTAGCCGATGGTGTTCTTGCCAGCAGCGGATGGACCGGTCAAAAGGGTGACTTGGGGCAAGATGTTGGCCTTCGGTTAGGGGCGGATGAATGGTTCGGCCAAGAATAGCGCTAGGACACCAATGCCATCATGGATTTCACCAGCCCGTGCCATGCGATAGACTTCATCAATGGGGAAGGTGTGAACGGTCATCACCTCGGCAGGCTCATGCTCGGTATTACCCAGTGTGACGCCAGTTGCTAGATACAGATGGGCGTGTTCGGTGCCGATGCCCTTAGTTGTGCTGACCTGCATGAGAAAGCGCCAATCCGTCGCTATACCACCGGCTTCTTCTCGTAGCTCGCGTTGGGCGGCGGGTAATGCATCTTCGGCTCGTTTGATGCCACCACCTGCCGGAAGTTCCCATCCCCATTGTTTGATAGGATAACGATAGTGCCAGAGCAAGATGATTTGTCCGTCAGTGGTGACGGGGACAACCCATACTGCGTCGTCCAGTTCGACCACGTTGTATACACCTTCGCTGCCATCAGGTAAGCGGATGCGATCTTGACGGACGGCATACCACGGACATTCCCAAACGCGATGTGATTCGATGGCGGTAATTGGATGGTCTTGCGGCATGGATTTAGCGGCCTGATTTGCGGCGGTGGTTTTGTTTGTCACGGGCACGAGCATCCTCATCAAATACGCCGAAGGTAGGGTTTTGCCCGAGGTGCTGCGCATCGCGACGCAAGCGGGCTTTTACGATGACAACGCCAATGGTTACGAGTATGAGAGCGATGATGGCGCTCATCAGAATGACAGTCGGAAGTTCAAGATTGGGGAGAAGGCGCTGTGTGATTCCCCATATGACGGCAGTTACGAGCACAAAGATGAATACGATACTGATTCGCGCGACGGTGATGAGTCCGGTTAGCCACAGGATGGTGTTGCCAACAAATCCGCCCGCTAGAAGCAGCGCACCGCGAAAGGTCGCGGGGGTTTTTCCACCGATCATAAAGCGATCATATTGCTCAATCGGGTTGCGTCTGCGCGGCGATTTGGACATATCACCTGCCTTATTTATGGTCCGATGCAGCCTCAGTGTACACAATGTTAGGAGCAAAGTCGTTGAGAAAGTTTTCTGGTATACGGATGGGACGGCCTGTTTGGAGGTCAATCCAAACCCAGCGGGTGCGAGCTTGCACTAATTGCAGCCCATCACTGGGACGGGTGATGGTGTAGAGGCGGTCGGCGGTTATACGTCCGTTGGGGGTGACCCAAGTGCTGATTTCAATTTCATCGTCAAGCAGTGCAGGATGTTTGTATTCGATATGGTGTTCGCGGGCGACAATAGCCCAGCCTTCGGACTGTGAGCGCGAGAGCGGCCAGCCGAAATGAACGGCGACTTGCATACCACAGTCTTCAATGTAGTTGAGATACACGGCATTGTTAACATGTTTTGCGGTGTCTAGATCACGCCATTCGACGCGACGACGCAATTTGAATACGTCTGGTGGTGGTGGCGGCATGGTGAAGCGGGAGCGGGAGCCGGAGGTTGTTTCGCTGAGACCTTCGGGCATAAAGGCGGTGATCATTTCAGGGGGGATGTTGGACGGGCGCTGGGTCGCGGCTTCCAGATATACCCAATCGGTACTGGCACGAGCGATCAGTGTGTCTGAACCGGCTTTGCGGAACTCATAGAAGCGGCGTGATCGGACACGGCGGAAGTCCCCTACCCACGTCTTTACCTCGACGGTATCCCCGTAAACAACCGGCAGTAGATATTCAATTTCGGTTTCATATGCCAACCACAAATACCCCATCGAGTCATAGCGGGCTTTGTCATAGCCGACTGATGCCGATGCTTCAAAGGCGGCTTCTTCCATGTAGCGGGCGTAGTTGGCGTTATTGAGATGCCCGAAGACATCACATTCATAATGGCGCACTTTGAAGGTTGCGATGTGGGTAGCTGGCATTTGATTATCGGTTTTCGTTGAGCAGCCAGTCGATGGCTTCATCACGCTTGTCTACAGAGAAAAAGCGGGTGACATCACGGCTTGGGGCGAGGGCACGGATGAAGCTGTCGATAAAATTATAGGCTAGGCCGGGGCGGTGTATGATGACTGTGCGACCGCGCGGTCGTTGAGGGAAGAGGGTTTCCAGACGGCGAAAGCGCTGAACATTTGAAACCAGCGAGACGTCTCGATCACCGGCCTGGGTAATATCAACGATATAGCGATTGATCGGACTTCCGGCTGTGCTGGAGAAAAGTTGCTCCAGTTTACGGAAGAAATCGTCAATGGCTTCTTTAGTTGATTGGCGGAAAATGAATTGGTGAATACCTTGGTCGGTAAAGGTGTATTCGCATCCGGTAGTCGCGGCTTGTTCGGACATAAACGATCATGCTCCACTAACTAAAACCACCGTGCTAATTATAGCAGTGTGTGATTATCTGACTAGTAAAAAATCAGAGCATCAGCCTAGATATTGGTAAAGCATCTTTTAGAATAGCAGCAATCACAGTTTAATGTAGGTTGCAAAACATGGATTTGTTAATCGGTACGGGGAATGCGGGTAAGTTGGGTGAATTCCAAGAGTTATTGGATGGGGTTGACTTACGGTTGCTGAGTTTGAAAGATGTGGGGCTGGGTGATATGGATGTGGCGGAAGACGCGACCACATTGGAAGAGAATGCCGAACTCAAGGTAAAGGCTTATTCACAGGCCAGCGGTATTGTGACGTTGGCAGATGATACCGGTTTATTTGTGGATGCACTGGATGGGCGACCGGGGATTTATCCGGCGCGGTATGGTGGGCCGGGGTTAACACCACAACAGCGGCGTCATAAGTTGTTGGGTGAGCTTGAAGGTGTGCCTGTTGAAAAGCGCAGCGCACGATTTGCTTGCGTGATCGCGGTCGCTAATCCGCGTAGTGGGGAGACAATCAGCGTGCGGGGCGTGTGTGAGGGGCAGATTGCGCTGGCAGAAGAAGAGGGTGGCAGCGGTTTTGGTTATGATGCAGTGTTTATCCCACGCGGGTATACAACGACATTTAGTAGTATCCCGTTGGCCGAGAAGAACCGCATCAGTCATCGCGGTTTGGCAGCGGCGATGATTATTCCGATATTGCAGCGCATGGCCGCTGAAGGCTAATTCACAAGCCGCCTGTGTTCGACTTTGATGCAGGTGTCTATCACGAGCGGTATGTGGGCAGTTTCGGCTACTTGAATGGCAGCAGTACTTTCAACGCCCAATTGTGCCCATACGGCTTTGGCATGGACCGCGGCGGCTTGTTCAACCACATCCGCCAAGTGTTCTGAGCGACGGAATACGTTGACGATGTCAATTGGTTCAGGGACATCTGCGAGCGATGGGTAGCACGGTTGTCCGTCGATGGTGCTGATTTCAGGATTAACTGCGTAGACGGTATAGCCGACGCGTCGTAAGTAGGCGGCGATCTGGTAACTGGTGCGATAGGTGCGGTCAGAGTGACCTACGACAGCAATCACACGGGCGGTTTTGAGCAGTTCTCGTAGTACGGTGTCGTCATTGGTAATCAACATCGGTGATCCTCATAAAGCGGTTGTCGTACTGTCTTGACGATGATGTGTGCGTGGGCATTACTCGGGTGAAATAAAATAGGGACACGCCTTTGTGTCCCTATCGATTATATGCCAGACCAAGATTAGCTCTTGGAATTGGGATCGCGCGAATTGACGAGATACTTGACGTATTCTTCGAATTCTTTGGTTTTTCCATCGGCTAACAAACGGGCTTGTTTAGGCCATGTTTTGGTGTCGTTTACCAGATTTACACCACCCTCAATTTTGACAATGCGGTATAGATCATCGGGCGTCAGATTGGCGATTTGCTCAAAGCTGGTGATGCCACCTTTGTAGAGGGCTTCTTTGCTCTTGGGGCCGATGCCTTCGATAATCAGTAGGTCGTCGCGTTTGCCAGAAGCGCGAATAAGTGGTGCTGCGGCTGGTGGGGCAGCCTGTGTTGTAACCGTTGGCGTCGGTGCAGGTACGGGAGCAGCGGCCTTTGGCATACTTGGTGCGGGTGGTGCTGATGACCGTACTGGTACCGTACGGGGTTGTGCCATCGGTAGTGGCGCGGGGTCAAGATCAACGCTGTAGAAAATGAGAAGCAGAACGCCCACTATGGCGAATAGCACGCCGAGTGCCAAGAGTTGAATGCCACTGAATCCAAGCAGATTGATACTGCTTGAGATTAAGCCTGCAACGATCCCGACGGCACCGAGAAGAATGATTGTCCATGCGATACGACGGGGGACGTTAATTTTGTCAGTTGAATTCACCCAATTACGGACGATTAAACCAACGACGACGAAGATTGCGCCGAGTGCCAGAATTTGCGAGAGGTCAAAGCTGAGGAAATCACTGGCTAAGCGGCCTAATCCTAGCACGATGGCAACGATCATGGCGGTGATGCCTAAGCCAATGATGATACCCGTGATGGTTCCAGTGGATACATCAGCGAATTGACCGAGAAACAGCAGTATCGCGCCAACTCCTAAGAGGATGCCGAGCACCAATAGCTGGGTTAGGTTGAAGGTCAGAAAGTTGGCAGCGCTGCCTGATACCAACGCCAAGATGATGCCTACCGCCCCCAATGCCAACAGTAACCAGACGGCTCGTCTACCATAATTAGGTGCAACCTGAGAGTTCATTGCGCCCCCTCCTGAATGTTGAGTGAAATGATATGTAAAAAAATATCAAATTCAATCGTGATTAATGGGTTGGATATTAACGTATATGACAATCGAAGACAAGGACGTAGGGAGAAAGGTCAGGTTGAAACAGGCCTAGGGACGCCAACGGGGCGTGCTTTCGTCCATATTGTTGTACGTGAGGCGTTGGAGAACCTGCCCATCCGTGTCGGTGCTGTACATTTCGAAGTTACCATCCTGCGCGTCAACGAAGACGATTGAGCTGCCATCGGCTGACCACGAGGGCATTAAGTCAACGATGTCACTGAAGAGGACACGGCTACAGTCGGTTTGGTCGGTGCAATCCGGTTGTGTGATGAGTAATTCCATGGTGCCGAACTGGATGTTCTGGGCTGAATAGACGATGCTACGACTATCCGGCGACCACGCAGGCGTGTAATCTTCACCGAGATTTTCGGTGAGACGGCGGATGTTGCTACCATCGCTGTCCGTGATGTAGATATTGGAATTGCCGAGCGAATCATCAATCGTGCTGGTAGTGTCTTTGGTCGAGACAAAGGCAATGTATTTGCCATCGGGTGACCACGCAGGAGCCGCATACCAAAATTGATCATTTGGGGTGAGTTTGGTGGCACAGTTTTCAAAGGTATCGGTGCAATCGACTTTCATGCGGTAAATGGCGAAAGCATCGGCGTAATCTGAGGCGAAGACAATTTCTTTCGCATCAGGCGACCATGATGGACTGCTGTTGTTGGCGTTATTGTTGGTCAGCCGCTGGATGTGCTTCCCAAATACATCCATGATGTATAAGTCGCGACCACCATCGCGGGTTGAGTAGAAGGCGAGACGTTCACCATCAGGTGACCACGCAGGTGTGTAGGCTTCGGGCATGAGTTGGATTGGAATACGACGGTAAAGATCCAGCAAATAGAGGGCTGAATGATTCTGCTGCCTTGATACATAGGCGAGTTGTTTGGTCGGGAGGACGTGACCAATGGCGAGTATGGCGATTATCAATAGGCCACTTACGAGGCTGGTGACCATTCCGAGGTAGAGACTCGCGCGTGCCATTTAGCTGATGGGTTGCTGCATGTGATGGGCGATGTCGGTCAGTAAGGTTGTCATGAATCCCTCGGCAGGGCATGCCAACATAGGATCAAACACGGCGTAAGTTTCGGCTGCGCGAATGAGTAACCCCATGCGTCCATAGGCGTTGGCGATGACTTGAACTGTGCAGGTTTGATCATCCAATATATAGGTGTGTTGCTCGGCGTAAATGCGGGTGGTGCCATTCAACCATTCGGTATATACATGTTGAAATTCGGGCACGGGGGTGTGAGTCGAGTTGGCATAGACGATCGCATAGGCATAGGCTTGCAGGGCATCGCTGAAACCCGCTACCGCAAATTCGATTTCGACATCGCGCAGGCCAACTTGATCGTTGATCTGGTACATATGCTCTTCAAATGTACGGGTTAAATCCGGTATGACACTGAGCCAATTCATAGGGTGTACTTGTTGGGGGATGGCGGTAATGAGGTTTAGGCGGAGTTGGTTGAGTGCCGCGCCAGCTGAATCAATGTGGCCTAAGCCTGTGTAATCTTTGGATTCGAATAGATTGATATTGAAGGTTTGCGGGAGATGATGCAGCGCACGAAATTCTTTGATGCTGATTAAGTGGTAGGTGATGCCTTCAATCGTTAGTTGCACGGTTCTTCATACTCCAACAGCGGCAAATACTTGTATTGTAACTGGGGTGTTGTTTCTTTGCAGGTGGGTTCTTCATTGCTGGCTCGCGCAGAAAATGGCATAATGAAGGGATTGAACCAGCCCAAAGAGAAGACGAGAAGCAACTATGGAAACCAAGTCCCCACTGAACATTTTCATCACTGGCGGCGCGTCCGGTGCGGCGCGAGAAGCAACACGTCAAGCGGTCGCTCGCGGACACAACGTAACCGTTTTGACCGAAGGTCTCGATGGCGCGACCAAGGTTCGACAGGATGGTGCTTTACCGGCCTATTCTGACCCGACCCGCGCTGGCGAACTCAAGAGTTTGTTTAACATGTCCAAGATTGATGTGGTCATTCACTTGTTGCCACAACTTGGAAACGGATTCCCGTCGAAAGATGGATATGAAGCCCAAGAGCGAACGATGGTGCAAAGCGCGGTGGCTCTGGTGGAAGCGGCTAAAGAGACTGCTGTGAAGTTCATCGTCTATGCGAGCTATGCATTCGTGAACGGCGATGCACATGGCGAATGGTTGACCGAGGATCAAGTTGGACACCAAGAACGGGGTTTCCGTCCGGCGCTGGCCGCTGAACATCATTTAATGACTAGCGGGTTGAATGCTTGCGTGCTGCGCGCTGGTTTTGTGTATGGCGGTGAATCCCCTGCAATTTATGGGTTGAGCCAAAATATAATTCATGGTCGCAGCCCGTATGTGGGTGATAGCCACAGTATCCATAATTGGGTATATGAGGCCGATCTGGCACAGGCAGCAGTTCTGGCAGCCGAAACACAACCTGCAGGACACTTCATTAATGTCGTGGATGATGAACCGGTTAGCGCGGCGGTGTTTGCTGGTTATCTGGCAGCCGGATTGGGTATGTCGGAATTGTCAGCGAACAGTGCGCCAATGTTCATGCTCAAGCGAAGCACCAGCGATATGCAACGTGCGTTGCTAGATGCATCCGTCCGTTTGAAGAACGACAAGGCCAAGCAGGTTTTAGGTTGGGCACCACGCTACACGAGCTATAAGAGTGGCCTAGAACAAACCATGCTGCAATGGCGTGCTAACGAAGCTGTTAAGGCTTAATCACTTTTGTTTAGTGTGGGGTGAATAACTTGTTCGCCCCATCAGTGACATATTGGAACCACGATCACATGCTGAAAGCGATACTGTTTGATTTGGATGACACGCTTCTTGATTGGAGCGGGTTTGGTGGCGATTGGAAGACGCTGGAATACCAGTTCTTACAAGGGGTATTTGATTACGTTGGGAGTGTCACCACGCCACTGCCCAGTCTGGAGGCCTTTATCGAGGACTTCCACGAGCGTGTTCGAGAAGCCTGGCGTGTCGGACGCAGCAATTTGATTGCCCCAAATATGGCAACCTTATTGATGGAATCGGTTGAGGCACAGGGTGTGCCAGTTGGTGCGCTGAAGGTTGAGGATTTAACACGAGCGTATGGCTGGCGTGCTGTTCCCGGTACGGTGTTGTTTAAAGAAGTGCCAGCGGTGATGAGCCTCATCAAGAAGCATGGTATTAAGACTGCTATTGTTACGAATGCTTCTCAACCGATGGCGCTGCGTGATATTGAGATCGCTGAGCATGATTTGTTGCAGTATTTTCCGGATTGCCGCTTATCTGCCGCGGATGCGGGTGTGTTAAAACCGCATCCCGGTATCTTCCAAATGGCGCTGGATCGGCTTGGGGTGACTCCAGACGAGGCGGTATTCGTGGGTGATAATCCAATTGCCGATATTGCTGGCGCACAGGCGATTGGTATGCAAGCGGTATTTCGTATTACTTCGCCGCTGCCTCCGATGTTGAGCGGGTTGATTGTGCCGGATGCCGCTATTAACAGCCTCGAAGAACTCCCGCCGATTCTTGATGGTTGGTTCCCCGGTTGGCGTGAGAACTAAATATAAAGGTTTATTGGCTCCAAGTGCAGCTTGGCGCTTGGGGCTAAATTGGTATGCAATATTCCTACCCTGATCGTAACCTCATCTTAACCGGATATACCGGCCCGAGCCAACCGTTGGTGGGGCAGCAAATCGCTGACCGCCTAAAGATGCGCTTTGTGAATGTTGATGCACTGCTCGAGTCTCGCGGTGACATGGACATTGATGATATGCAGGCGCGGTACGGCGAAACCCGTTTGAAGATGCTGGAAACCGAGGTCATGCAGGATGTTATGCTATACCGTGGCGCGGTCATCCGTGTGAGCGGACAAACTTTGTTGCGCACTGAAACGGCTACGCGTCTCCTTGAAACAGGGTATATCGTGTGTCTTGTGGTGGCTCTGGATGATGTGTTGCGCCGTCTGCATCTGTCACTGGGTGGGCGATACCATAATCCGAGCGAACGGTCGTTGGCGATTGGGCATCTGAAGCGTGAGTGGGCTATCCGAAAGGTCAACGGCATCCACGAACTCAATGTGACTGATATGAACGAAGCGCAGACGATTAACGCTGTTTGTGAGATTTGGGAATATGCGGCGATGGGCTATCCACTTCCAGCCAAAAATGGAAATGGTTCATCTTAGATGGACATAAATCGCTGTGCCGTGTTAAAGTCTTATGTATATAACATCTTTGTGATACGAGGGTTTGATCGATGCCTAAATTAGTGATTAGTCTGGCGCAGATGAATATCGCGCTGGGTGATGCCAAGAAAAATATCGCGTTGATGGAAAAGTGGACAGCAGAAGCGGCTCGACGCGGTTCACATCTCGTCTTGTTTCCTGAATTGTGGTCAACGGGTTGTGCGTGGGATCAGGCTAAAGACCTTGCCAGTACGCTAAACGCCGGTGTTTTTAATGACATGAGCGGTGCGGCGGCGCAGAATAAAATTAGCGTGGTTGGTTCGGTGTTGGAAAAGCGTGGGATGGAAGTTTCGAACAGCGCGGCTTTTTTTGCCCCCAACGGTCGGATGCTGGGTATTTATCGCAAGATCCATTTGTTCGGATTGATGGATGAAGATAAATGGTTGCAGCCGGGATCATCACGTTTGGCATTGGATTTACCGTGGGGCAACACTGCGCTGGCGATTTGTTATGATCTGCGCTTCCCTGAACTATTCCGTCGATATGCAGTCGATGGGGCGAAAATGATCGTTGTTCCGGCTGAATGGCCGATTGCACGTCTGGAACATTGGCGCACCCTAGTGGTGGCACGGGCGATTGAGAACCAGTGTTATATGGTGGTTTGTAATGCGGCGGGTACAACGGGCGACACGGTATTCGGTGGTCACTCGATGATTGTTGATCCGTGGGGCAAGATTGTGGTCGAGGCTGGTGAGACGCCACAACTGGTTACTGCTGAAATCGAGCTTGATATGGTGGATGAAGTCCGTAGCAAGATGTCTGTGTTGGCTGATCGCCGTACTGAATTGTATTGAGTTCATTACTCTGTAATGTTAATACCCGAGGATGTGGCTACTGGTCACATCCTTTTTATTTAGAGTGTTTTGTGCCATGCTCGTTCACCTGCCAATTTGCCGATGGCTGTGAAGCGTACGACCTGTGGTGCAGTGGGCAAGGCTTGGGCGAGTTCGGTCACGGGTACTGAATTGAAACCGATGCGCTGGAAATAATCTGCGGCACGGGTGCTAAAGCAATACATATGGTGGTAGCCAGCCGATTGCGCTTCGTTAATGGCATGTTGAATGAGTTGTAGGGCTAGTCCTTTGCCGCGGTACGCTTCGTAAACAGCCATACTGCGGAAGAGGACTGCATCTGTGCCCAGTTCAATTCCCGCGCAGCCTGCTATATCTCCGCCTTCAGTTTGAGCGATCCAGTATCGAGAACCCTGCACGAGGATGTCATCTGTTAACAGTCTGACGTGTTGCAATAGGCTGAGTATGCGGTCATAGTCAGCAGGTTGAGCGGGGAGAATGGTTATATTCAAGATTGATTCCTCTGACGTTCTATTACCGAATTCACCCAATGATTACAGGCGGGAATATGATAATGGCTAATGACCAAAATATGTATTCTGTTATGGGCATATTTACGTACTATCCGTTACCATAGAAGTACGAACCTTCATACCTGAGAGGTATATCATGATCCTCTTTCATAACGGCATCATTCACACATTGGACGTGACACAACCCCGTGCGGAAGCCTTGCTCGTGGGTGATGATGGGCGTATCCGCCTTGTCGGGCGGTTGTCGGAGGTTGAGGCAGGTGCTCCCAGCGGGACGCGCCGGGTCAATTTACAGGGGCAAACGCTGATCCCCGGTTTTAATGATGCTCATGTGCACATTTGGAAGATGGGTTTACTGCTGACACGTCAGGTGGTTGCGAGTAAGTCGGTTGCGCCTGATATCGAAACTATCATTGAGCGTTTCGCTGACAAAGCCGAGACATTGCCCAAGGGTACATGGATTCTTGGACGTGGTTACAACGAAGCTGATCTGCCTGAACGGCGTCACCCAAGCCGACATGATTTAGATGGGGCGAGTCTTGATCATCCTATCGCGTTAACCCGTACCTGTGGACATATGATTGTCGCCAATACGTTGGCGCTGCAACTGGCAGGTATTACGCATGATACGCCTAATCCACCCGGTGGGGTTATTGTGCGCGATCTGAACGGTGATGCGACTGGATTGCTACAAGAAACCGCGATGGGTTTGTTGACAAAAGTGATCCCTGATTCGACAGATGCCGAAATGAGTGAGGCGATCAAGGCCGCTAATAAACACCAATTGAGTCTGGGGATTACTAGCGCGACTGATCCGTTGTTGATGCCTTTGCATCTGCGTGTGTATCGTCAATTAGAGGCGGCGGGTGAATTGACGATTCGTGTTAATGGTATGCCGATCCGGCGGCCTGATGGTGGAACCGAAACATTACCGCTTCCGGAACGATTTATCAGTGAATGGCTGCGGATTGATACTGTGAAGTTTTTCGCGGATGGTGGTCTTAGCGGTGCGACGGCGGCTGTTCGCAGACCCTACAAGGTGACTAATAATACCGGTGTGCTGCGCTTTGATCCGGATGAGTTAACCGAGCTGATGTGGGAAGCACATTCGGCAGGGTTCCGTATCGGTACGCATGCCATCGGGGATGCGGCGATTGATCAGGTATTGGCCGCTTATGAAGAGTGCCATCGTCGCCGCCCACTACCGCACTTACGCCACCGCATTGAGCATCTCGGTTTGCCCAATCCAGAACATTATGCGCGTTGTGCAAAATTGGGCATTATTGTTGCACCACAGACGGTGTTTTTACCGGCACTTGGAGCGAGTTTCCGCCGTTATTTGCCTGATGATTACCTCGACCACTGCTACCCGGTGCGGTCGATGTTGGATGCTGGACTGACCGTGGCGTTGAGTTCGGATGCTCCGGTCGTGCCAGATGATAATCCGTTGTTGGGGATGAAAGCTGCGTTTGATCGGCTGGATCCAGATGGACATGCGATTGCGCCGGATCAAGCCATTTCTGCTCAAGAGGCGTTATATGCTTATACGATGGGCGGGGCGATTGCCAGCGGCGAAGCAGATAATCGGGGAAGCTTGCAGGTTGGCAAGTGGGCTGATCTGGCGGTATTAAGCGGTGATCCGTTGACGACACCAGCCCGTGATTTGTTAAATATTCACGTCAACCAAACTTATGTCGGCGGTAAGTTGGCGTACGAAGCGTAAATGGCGAATGCGGCTTGTTGATTACTGTCCTTCGTTTGAACTGGTGCTCAAGAGTGTTTCCACTTTTTTGATTAAGGTTTCAGGGATGAATGGTTTGGTGATGTAGTTGCGGAAGTCTTTAGCGATAGGTGACCTGTGATCATTGGGTGTGATGTGGGCTGAGAGTACAACTACTGGGATAGAAGCCGTGGATGGATTTGCCCATAGATTTTGTATAAGCTGCCAACCATCCATAATCGGCATGTTGATGTCGGTTAGGATTAGGTCAATATGATTTTTTCCCACAACGTCTAGTGCTTCTTGTCCATCGTAGGCTGTAAATACAGTGCAACCTTCTAGTTCGAATAAGAATTGAATAACTTCGACTGTATCGGCCATGTCATCGACAATGAGAACCGTGCGGCCAGCTAATGAATTTTCCGATGTCATATTTCCCTTACTTTGCTAGGTTGGTCATGATGTGTTCGATATGACCTAATAATTCGCGTTCTCGAATAGGTTTGGATAAAAACGCGCTGCAACCGGCGTCTTTTGCGTTCTTTCGAATGACAGATGAATCGAAACCTGTAATCATGACACACTCTATGTGTGCGGTTGATGGCGTGCCTCGCATGGTTCGAAATAACGATAATCCATCCATGTCCGGCAGTGATAAGTCAAGAATGGCGCAGTTACAAGTGTGTTTAGCCAGATAGGCTAATGCTTCATTGGCATTGTAAGAGACGTGCGCCGAGAAGTTCTTTAACTGCAATAGCTCAACTAAAACCTCTTGAACATCCGGTTCGTCTTCGACAATGAGGATCGGTAACTTGGTCATTTCATCCATATGATGCGCTACGTTCTCGAAGCTCCGGAAAAACTTCTACTAAGAGACCAACTAACTGTTCGACAAATGTTTCCGGCCTAACGGGTTTGGATAGATAATTCTGAAAGCCATGTGCAATCAACTTTTCACGGTCACCTGCCATAGCGTGAGCGGTTAAGGCAATGACCGGTATCGCGCTGGTTGCAGGTTGTGACTTTAATTGTTTTACGACATCCAAACCACTCACATCCGGCATTGAAACATCACAAATAATGAATCTGGGTTTGTGGATGTTAACCAGTTCGAGTCCTTGATTTCCGCTCGATGCGGTCATTACATTTGCGCCGTACATTTCTAACAAGTATTGTGTGACCTCGGATGCATCCGGCTCATCATCAATCACCAACACCTGCCAACCTTTCAGTATCCACTCTGGAATTGCTGTCATTTATGCTCCTCAATTGGTCGTTTTCTAGGTTGGATATTTCGGCAGGGCATTTCAAGGGCAATGTGACCGTGAATTGTGATCCAACGCCGACCGTGCTTTGTATCCCGACTGTCCCATCCATCGCCTTGACCAAATGGCTAACGATGGCTAATCCTAGACCTGTTCCGCCATATGCGCGTTGAAAGGTTGTATCGACCTGACGGAAACTCTCGAATATGATTTCATGCATGTCTTCTGGAATGCCGATGCCTGTATCTGTGACCCGAAGACACCAATTTTCTTGTTGGCGCCATATTTTGAGTGTGACATCGCCTTTTTCGGTGAATTTAATGGCGTTGGACAGCAAATTGATGGCAATTTTGCTAAGGGCGTGTTCGTCTGCCCATATCCGGTTTGACATGCTATCGTCAAACTGGATGTTAAAAGTGATGCCTTTTTGTTTGGCGAGAATGTCGATTTGAAACTGCCAATGTCCGGTTAACTCGCGCACGTTGATCGCAGCAGGGAAGAGCTGATAACGACCGGATTCGATCTTGTTGATGTCAAGGATGTCATTGATGATGTTTAACAGGCGTTCAGCGTTGGCACGAGCGCGCTGCACCATGTGACCATTGCGGTTATCGAGCTTGCCGGACATCGACATTATGCCGAGGAAGCCAATAATGGCGTTCAATGGAGTGCGTAATTCGTGGCTCATGACGGCCAAGAATTGGTCTTTGAATTTGATGCTTTCCACGGCAGTTGCTTCGGCAGCAAGCGCAATCCGTGCCTGTTCCTCGGCTCGTTTCTGATTGTTAATGTGACGGATAATACTTCTTGCGGCGACTGCAACGAAGCCAACCAGTAAAAACGAGACGATTGATAGCACCAATAGAATTGAGTTGTTCGTTTCATTGGCGTTCACGACCACATGGTTGCGAATACTCTGATATTCAATATCCCCTTGAAAGGCAATGGTTTCAAGATCACGAAGTTGTTGTATGACTTGGGTGCGTGTGCTGACAAGTGTTGGTGAGGCTATTTGCTGATCCATTGTGATCTGCAAAGTCTGCCACTGGATTTTCATTAAGTCGGTAAGTTGGATGATTTTTTCAGGGAAAGCATTATAGATGCCATCCATGAATATGATATTCCATCGGCTCGTTAAAAGACCACGCTGAAGGTTGAAGTCTTCCGGGGTGATCTTCGCCCCATTTTCTTGGACATAGTTCATGAACAACAAGATTTGACGGCTGAGCTGACTGAAAGGGCGGTGAACACTTGAGTAGTTGATCGCCATCGATTCTTCATTGGCTCGAATTTGCATCCAGATTGTGGCGCCTAAGAATATCATCGCGACAAGGAGTACCGAACCGGCAGTAACGTAGGCTGTGATTTCGGGTGATAAGACTACCAGCCGTCTAAGTCGTCGTGAGATTGTGTTGCCAACTGCTTTGTTTGTGGTCATGTTTTATAAATCATCTGATATGCCGAAGCATTCAAGTCTGCTGGTCGCCCAATAATGCTTACTTAAACTCAATGGATTTGATCTGCCAGACCCAATAGTCATTAAAGACTGCGGGATCAAATTTGTAGTTATCGTAAGGGAAGACCAGCATGGCAGGACCCCGATTGGCTACCGGTAAGTATTGACCGTCTTGTTGTAATGCAAAGATGACAGGGTAGTTTTGTAGTTCAGTTACAGGAACGTCCTTCACATAATCATCCAAGGCGGTGATTGTCGCCGTTTGTGCCGTATCTGATACCTGCCAAAGACTGAGTAAATCGGTCATCAATGGCCCACGATAAGTGAAGACTTTATCCTCAAATGGGTCGGTCACTTTGTACTCGATTTGTCCTGCTGATTCGATCAAGTTGCGATCCATGACGATGCTATTGCCCTGATTTGTCGTACCAATTTTGCCAGTAATCCTTAGGATGACATCACCAGTTGGGGCAGGTATCGCACTGTTCGACTTTAGTTTGGGTTCTGATACGCGTGTATAGAATGTTCCGTTGGTTTGATTGGGCGAACAAGCTGCTGTCACCAGCAAGAACAGTCCAATTAAAGTTGTGGTTAGTTTTCTCAAAATCACATCCGTTAGCCATCATTGTTATGGGTTTGTTGTTTTAGTATAGAAATATTTGTAACAAAATATCCTCAACGTTTTGTTGAATTCGTAAATTTAAGGTTGCTATTTGGTAAAACTGGTAAATTTTGGCAATTTAAAGTTAATTAACTAAGGCGAATCTACGTGTATACGGTCACGATAGAATTCATTTTGATCTGAACAAGCGACTGTAAATGCTGCAACATCGCACTACATACCTTTCCTTGTCATCGTGGTGGATGGCATGTGATTTGTTCGATTCAAGTTGGTTTTAACGTTGAAAAGAAGCTATTTGCCATCACCTAAATAAAATTTACAGATTTTTCAGAAGGCCATGATTTAGTAGGGTAATAAATAGATATAATTCAAGTTAGTGTTGTTGCAGAGTTGATTAATTGAACTGAATGATTGCCCCCTTTATACTTTGAAGCCCAAACACTCATTAGTGTAGATTGCAAAAAATCCGCTGTGAAACATTACCATTCCTGTATGTCGTCTGATTCGGTCAACATTTCTAGCTTCAATACAGTGAGATTATGCAGTAGTTCGTGAGCCCGGTCTGATGTTTTTGTACGTGCCGATTTAGTTAATGGTGAGTGGGTTTGTAGACCCGCGTCACCGCTTGTTAATCCTTGGAAAAGAAGATGGTTAGTTGGCTCGGTTAGCGAGCGCTTCCACCGTTGTTAGGCAGATTGAGGAGTAGATGCGTCATGCGGATTTTGGTGATTGAAGACGAAGAATCGATCCGTGAGGAAGTCGTTGAATGGCTCACGCTTGAAGGGCACGATGTGGTTGAGGCCACCAATGGTCGCCAAGGGATAGAGTTTGCGATTAGTACACTTCCTGAATTAATCATTAGTGATATCACCATGCCAGAGATGGATGGATATAGTGTATTGCTGGAACTCAGACAGAACCCGAGCTTGCGATCAGTCCCGTTTGTATTTCTGACGGCGCGTTCTGATCGGTCATTTTTCAGACACGGCATGGAATTAGGGGCGGACGATTATGTGACCAAGCCATTTACCCATGCTGAACTCATGGCTTCAATCAATGCATGCTTATCGCGCCACAAGTCGATCAAACTCGATATGCACCAAGAAGTGAGTGACCTGAAAACCAAGATCATGCGCATTGTTAGCCATGAACTCAAGACACCGTTTGTCTCGTTGAAATCCGTACAAGAAGTGATTGAACGGCAATGGGGACAACTCAGTGCGCAGGAGATGGAGGAGCTATTCCAGACCATGCGTATTGGAACGGATCGCCTGCAACATGTTGTTCAGCAGATTGTTTACCTCACGCAAATTGATAGCGGCGCCTTGGGCCGCGATGTGATTCGTGAAACCGGCAGCGCAATGGACATCGGGCAAGTTTTGTTTCCGGCCATTGATTTGGCGCGACGGTATGCGTTTCGGAATTCACGCGGCAACATTGTATTACATGAACACGATTCACGTTCCCTCATCTGGGGAAACAACGACCTGCTTAAGCATGCTTTTGCTGAAATCCTCGCTAACGCGCTCAACTTTTCTCCGATTGGGCAGGATATTATCGTAACTGCATGGCGATCAGACGGATGCATCTTGGTGAGCATCAAAGATCATGGCGTCGGCATGTCGAATGGTGATACGGCGCAGGCACAAGAAGCCTTTGAACAAATCGGACGTAGTCGTTCAGAGCAGCAAGGTCTCGGGCTTGGGTTAACCGTTACCCATCAAATTGTTGATATTCACGGTGGCTTTTTGCAGATTGAATCTGTTATTGGTAAGGGAACTGAAGTCAGGATAAGTCTTCCTGAGATTAAGGATATTTACGGAGTTGCATATGACATCAGCGCAAATTTTAGTGATTGAAGATGACGAAACCCTGCGCACGGAGGTTTCGGATTGGTTAAGTTTCGAAGGTTATAAAGTCATCAAGGCCTCAAATGGTAAAGAAGGGGTCGAACTGGCCTTGCAACATTTGCCAGATTTGGTTATCTCGGACATCAATATGCCTGAAAAGAGCGGGTATAGGGTGTTGATTGAGATGCGAACAAACCCGACAACGGCGCTCATCCCTGTGATCTACTTGACCGCACGTGTGAGACGGGTTGATGTGCGCTATGGCATGGAGATAGGGGCAGAGGATTACATCACCAAGCCTTTTACCAACGAAGAATTGTTGGCAGCGGTGAAGGCACAGCTCCAAAAGGTGGAAACAGTTCACAAGAATACCGAGCAACAACTGGGTGAACTCAAGGCTACGTTGACACGGAAATTGCCGCATGATCTGCGTAATCCGTTGGTGTCGATATTGGGTTTCAGCGAACTGTTGAGTATGGACGCTCATAGCGTAACGCCTGACAAAATTGAAGAAATGGCAAATGCCATCACGCGAAGTGGTCAACGGCTAGTACGCGTGATTGAGAACTATCAACTGCACACACAGATGCAGGCACAACTTTCCGATCCCGAAATCACTACTGCTTCTCAGTCGGCGCATATTGAAAGCCCTGATCATGTGATCGCAAAAACCTGTGAGCGTATTGCTCGAAAGCTTGGTCGCATTGCTGATTTCAAGTTTGTTCTCGGTGGCGATTGCAAAGTTCGGATTCGTCAGGTCGATCTGGAGAACATCGTAACTGAGTTGGTTGAGAATGCGGTGAAATTTTCACCTGCCCAAACGGTCATCGAAATTACTACATCTGTTGAAGCTGATACCTACCAAATCCAGATTGTGGATCATGGACGGGGTATGTCACAGGAAGAAATTACAAAAATCTGTGAGGATATGCGCTTCCGTCAGCTTGATGGCGATGAAACGAGTGGTCTAGGATTGATCATTGCGAAGCGCTTGGTTGAGTTTTATCACGGCTCGTTGGATATCTATAGTCGTCCACGCCGGGAGACCAAAGTGACCGTGCGCTTGGCAGCTTATGATACAAAGATGACTGAGGCTGACCTCAACCTAAACCACGCCTGATGCTAGCATCCTCTCACTAGCAAGTACATTATTTGCCGAACATCGTGGCTGATTCGAATATCAGCTACGATGCCACTGTGCATGTGCCATATTGCATTTTCGATCCAACTGATTCCCCCTTGCTGCATATTTTTATAATTGCATGGGACGTCGTAATTTTAGAATTACCGTCCAATTTGTGTTAGAGTAGCCACCTTATCAACAAAAAGAAAATTATGAACTTTACGATTGATTTGAATTTTCTTGACGCAATTGCCAGTTCTGATCCAACACCGGGTGGTGGTTCAGCTGCGGCCTATGCAGGTGCTATGGCTGCGGCGTTGGTCATGATGGTTGCACAGACCACGATCGGCAAAAAGAAATATGCTGATGTCCAAGTCCGTATGCAACAGATTGTGGCAGAAGCAACTGTTTACCGTGCCGAGTTGGAAGCGTGCGTGAGCCGTGATGCTGCCGCATTTGAAAGCTTATTAGTTGCATATCGGGCTTCGAAAGAAACCTCAAACCCTGAACAAGTTGAACAGGCTAAGCTACATGTCACCGAAGTGCCGCTTGGAACAGCCCAAACTGCGCTGGCTATCGTGGAATTAGCGGTGGAATTGGCGGCTACTGCTAACTTGAACGCGATGAGTGATGCCTGTGCGGCGGCTTCATTGGCGAACAGCACTGTGTTTGCTTCGGCGCTTAACGTGAAGATGAACGCCAAAAGTTTAGACCGTCAAAAGGCTGCTGAGTATCTAGCCCAAGTTGCTGAAATTGAGGCGCAAGCGCAGGCACTGATGACGCGGTTACAACATACTATTCAGGAACGTGGTGGGATCGATGCAAACAGCTAACCTGATTATTCACAGTGCGCGGCAAGTGGTTACCTGTGCTAGTCACGGCCTCAAGCGCAAGGCTGCCCTGCAAGATGTAGGCGTGATCGAGGAAGGTGCGCTCGTCATCACCAATCGGCGTATCACGGCAGTCGGTCGTAGCGCTGATATTTTGAGCACCTATTCCGCTGATCAGATGATTGATGCCAGCGGTAAAGTTATTTGTCCCGGCTTTGTCGATTGTCACACCCACACTGTTTTTGCAGGCGATCGCGTCGGCGAATTTGAACAACGCATTTCAGGCGCACCTTATATGGAAATTCTCGCGGCGGGAGGTGGCATCCTCAATACCATGCGTGCCACACGCGCCGCATCGCTGGAGCAGTTGGTTGAAGCTGCTTTAGCCCGACTCGATACGATGCTGGGTTTAGGCACTACCACTGTCGAAATTAAAACAGGCTACGGGCTAGACACTGCCACCGAAATCAAAATGCTTCGGGTGATTGAAGCGTTGCAAGAACGACATAGCGTTGATATTATCCCGACCTTTTTAGGCGCACATGCCGTCCCGCCAGAGTACAAAAACCGTGCCAACGATTATGCCGAACTCGTCGCCACTGAAATGCTGCCCCAAGCTGAGGCGTGGTATCAACAGTCGATCTTTGCCAAGCAGAAACGACTTTTTAGTGTCGATGTTTTCTGCGAGGATGGCGCGTTCGATGTTGCACAATCTCGTCGGGTATTATCAGCCGGACAAGCTTTGGGGCTACGGGTGAAAGCCCATGTTGATGAATTCAAAGCGCTGGGCGGGGTCAGCTTAGCGGTTGAGCTTGGTGCGTTGAGTGTTGATCATCTGGATGTCACGCGTCCTGACGAAATCGACATCTTGGTTCAGTCCAACACCGTCGGCGTGATTATGCCTGCCGTGAATTTCCATCTGGGTAGCCTGCATTATGCCAATGCACGGGCGATGATTGATGCGGGGGCGGCGATTGCACTGGCGACCGATTTGAATCCCGGTTCCGCGCCGTGTTATTCCATGCCGCTGGTGATGGCGCTGGCTTGCCGCTACCAGAAACTTATGCCTGCCGAAGCGCTGAATGCCAGTACGATCAACGCTGCCTACGCACTCGGCATGGGCGACAGTGTCGGTTCGCTGGAAGTCGGCAAAATGGCCGATGTTTTGATCCTCAACGCGCCCGATTATCGCCATCTGATGTACCAATTGGGCGGTAATCTGGTGGAAACGATCATCAAATGCGGTGAGATAGTTTAAGTACCTTATTGAAACTAGAAGGATGTTAATGTGGAGTCTGTGGTTTTAGACGGTGAACATCTGACGATTGAACAGGTGATACAGGTGGCTTATGGGCAACCAGGCGCACCACTGGTCACGCTGAGTGCTGCCGCACAGGAACGCGTCAATAGAAGTGCAACAGCGGTTCAGCAATTATTGGATCGGGGTGAAATTGCCTATGGTATTACAACTGGCTTTGGGGCGTTCAAAGACCGCCTAATTTCGCGTGCTGATGTCGAAAAGTTGCAGCGCAACATTTTGATTAGTCATGCTGTCGGTGTGGGTGATCCCTACGATATTCCGACCACCCGTGCCATCATATTGATCCGTGCGAATACGCTGTCACGCGGGTATTCGGGAATCCGCTTGAGTACGCTTCAACGCTTGTTGGATATGCTCAACTTGGGCATTCATTCAATTATTCCAGAGAAGGGATCGTTGGGTGCGAGTGGTGATTTGGCTCCGCTGGCACATATGGCGTTGCCTGTGATTGGCGAGGGTGAAGTGATTTATCAGGGGCAGCGTATGCCAAGTGCTGACGCGTTACGCCTCGTCAACCTTGAACCGATCACATTGGCAGCCAAGGAAGGTTTGGCACTGACCAACGGAACAGCCGTGATGTGTGCCATTGGTGTCATGGAAACGGTACGCGCCGAGCGCATTAGTCATGTGGCGGACATCGCCGGTTGTCTGAGCCTTGAAGCGCTGCATGGCACTCCGATGGCTTTTGATGCCCGTATCCATGCCTTACGTCCGTTCCCACGCCAGATTGATTGCGCGGCATATTTGCGGCATTTGCTAGAGGGTAGCCAATTTACACGCACTGCTACGCCCAAAGATATTCAGGATGCTTATACCCTACGCTGCATTCCGCAGGTACACGGTGCTGCACGAGATGCGATTGCTTACTCACGCTGGGTATTTGAGATTGAGTTGAATGCTGTGACGGACAATCCGCTGATTTTTATCGATGAGCAAACGGATGAAATCACGGTCATATCGGGCGGGAATTTTCATGGTGAACCGCTGGCGATTGCGCTGGACTATCTGGCGATTGCCGCGACCGAGATCGGTAATATCGCCGAGCGTAGAATCATGCGGCTGACGGATGAAGCCTCGAATACCCAAACGCTTCCGGCTTTTTTGACGCCCAACGGTGGTTTGAACTCCGGCTTTATGATCCTGCAATATACGGCAGCGGCGATGGCTTCCGAAAACAAGGTGCTGGCGCACCCGGCCAGCGTGGATACTATCCCGACCTCGGCTAATGTTGAAGATCACGTCAGCATGGGGGTGACGGCAGCCCTTAAGCTGCGACAGGTTCTAGAAAATGTCGAGCGTATCCTGACGGTTGAACTTATGTCCGCCGCACAGGGGATCGATTTTCGGAAGGAAATTGTGGGAGCTGACGCACAATTGGGGCGCGGCACTGCGCCGGTTTATACGCTGATACGGCAACATGTGCCGTTTATCGCCGAGGACACACTGCTTTATCCTTTTATGGAGGCTGTACATCAACTGGTTATTACCGGAGCAATCGATAATGCCGCTAAAGGGGCAGGAGTTTCATAGGTGATGCAAATCTTTGAAGCGACCGAGCGCCCGAATGCAGACCTATTTTACCAGCGACACGATGTCAATGATCGTCGCTTGGGCGAGATGGTACAGTTTGCCACCGAATACTATGCGAATGCCAATGTCGTGATTTTAGGCTGTCCACAGGATGAAGGGGTGCGGCGAAATGGTGGGCGATTGGGCGCTGCGCAGGCTCCTGATGAAATCCGGCGCTGTTTGTACAAGTTGACGGTTAATGGCGTTGAACATGTGCATGTGTTCGATCTGGGCAACACAATTATCCAGTCGACGCTGGAAGAAACCCACGCGCTGCATCAACAAATTGTGCGCCAGATTATCAGTGACGGCAAGACATTGATCGTACTCGGTGGCGGGAACGATGTGTCCTACCCTGACTGTAGTGGTTTGGCGCAAGCGGTTGGTGATGTCTTGGCTTTTAACGTCGATTCGCATTTTGATGTACGAGCGGATGCCGTGCGGAACAGTGGTACTCCTTACCGCCAATTGCTTGAAGAAGGTCTGGTTCAGCCTGATCGATTCTACGAGATGTGCAATCAACCTTTTGCCAATTCTCCGGTTTATACACACTACCTAGAGGAAAAAGGCGCACATATTGTCTCTCTCAAAGTCGTGCGAGCAGCCGGTGTGACAGAGGCATTTGAACAAATCATTCAACGCGAAAAACCACCGGTAATCTTTTGGGGATTGGATATGGATGTAGTCGGGGCGGCCGATGCGCCGGGGGTTAGTGCGCCGAACGGTGGCGGATTGACAGGGCGCGAACTGGCCGATATAGCTGGATTGGCCGGTAGTTACCCACAGTCCCGTTTGCTTGAAATCAGCGAAGTGAACCCACAATATGACATTGACCAGCGCACCTGTCGCTTAGCAGCCATTCTTATTTATTCCTTTCTTTCAGCGAGGTAAGTTATGGTACGGAAAATAGAAGCTCCACGCGGCACCGAATTAACCTGCAAGAATTGGTTGATCGAAGGTGCCTACCGCATGTTGCAGAATAATCTTGATCCGATGGTCGCCTTTGATCCTGATCATTTGATTGTGTATGGCGGGCGGGGGAAAGCAGCGCGGAATTGGGAAGCGCTGGACGCCATTCTGGAATCCCTGCGCAAGCTCGAACCGGATGAAACGTTACTGGTGCAATCAGGTAAGCCGGTAGCGGTGTTTCGTACTCATACGGATGCGCCACGCGTACTGATTGCCAACAGCAATATTGTTCCGGCATGGGCGACACAGGCTAACTTTGATAAGTGGGAAGCCGAAGGGTTGCTGATGTACGGGCAGATGACAGCCGGATCATGGATTTACATCGGTACACAGGGCATCTTACAAGGTACGTATGAGACTTTTGGGGCGCTGGCACGTCAACATGGATGGGTCAGTTTGAAGGGCAAGTTCGTGTTAAGCGCTGGATTGGGTGAGATGGGCGGTGCACAACCGCTAGCCGTGACACTGAATGAAGGCGTGGCGTTGCTGGTCGAGGTCGATCGGTGGCGTGCAGAACGTCGTCTAGCGCTGCGACAGGTGGATGCCATCAGCGACAATCTAGAAGAAGCCATGACTTGGGTAGATGAGGCTGTGCGAACAGGCACACCCAAATCCATCGCCCTCATTGGAAACGC
Organism: Aggregatilineales bacterium; assembly: GCA_044227005.1. GTDB lineage: Bacteria > Chloroflexota > Anaerolineae > Aggregatilineales > Phototrophicaceae > CFX2. The sequence goes on along the minus strand of JBGAFZ010000005.1, from coordinate 166,966 downwards.
CTCATCAATATTCGCAGAATTATTGACGCGCGGTGTTGTGCCAGATGTGATTACTGACCAAACCTCGGCGCATGATGTGTTGTACGGCTACATTCCGTCGGGATTGAACTTAGATGAAGCCAAAGAACTGCGTGAGCGTGATCCTGATGCGTACACGCAGCGGGCGATGGAATCGATGGCAAAACAGGTCGAATCGATGTTGGCGTGGCAGGCTAAAGGTAGCATAGTTTTTGACTATGGTAATAATCTGCGTCAACGCGCGTTTGACTTTGGTGTGAAGAACGCCTTCGATTACCCCGGCTTTGTTCCCGCATATATTCGCCCGTTGTTCTGTGAGGGGAAAGGCCCGTTCCGATGGGTGGCATTGTCAGGTGATCCCGAAGATATATATGCAACTGATCGCGCGATGATGGAGTTGTTCCCTGAAGATGAACATCTCAATCGCTGGTTGCATCTGGCGCGGGAAAAGGTTGATTTTCAAGGATTACCAGCGCGTATCTGTTGGTTGGGGTATGGCGACCGCATGAAGGCCGGATTGCGTTTGAATGAGATGGTGGCGAAGGGTGAGGTTCGTGCACCAATTGTTATCGGACGTGATCATCTGGATAGTGGCTCAGTGGCAAGCCCGAATCGCGAAACCGAATCAATGCGTGATGGATCAGACGCGATTGCTGATTGGCCGCTCTTGAATGCAATGGTGAATGCAGTTGGTGGCGCAACATGGGTGAGCATTCATCATGGTGGCGGCGTGGGCATCGGTTACAGTATCCACGCGGGGCAGGTGATTGTGGCGGATGGTACACCGGAAGCGGCACGCCGTTTGGAGCGGGTACTGACGACTGACCCCGGCATGGGGGTGGTGCGTCATGCTGATGCAGGTTATCCCGAAGCGATTGAATTTGCACGGGCGAAGGGTGTTAAAATCCCGATGATGAAGCCGTGATTTGGTGCTCATTGTTGTAATGAAAACTGTAATGATAACTTGTTTTACAGGTATATTTTGCTGTGTGGCTCTGTTAAAATCACAGTCCTGATGGCAACTACTTTTACTGGAATGTGATGAGTCATAGAACGACGATTGATCTGGAACAGCACCGTGAACCGCTGCTAAAAATTCTGACTGCGGTGGTCAACCAACCGGATTTGTCGCGCAAACAGCTTGACCAGTTGTTGCGTGATTATCCCAAGGGGCGTGATGGTACCTACAGCCGTGACGAACTGATCTCGGCTTATCGTGCTTTTGCGGGTGACACCCTGCCACCTTATGAACAAGCCGTGTTGGAACGTCTGCGCCGCAAACCTATCCGTACCAGCTCAGGCGTTACACCGGTCACGGTATTGACCAAACCGTACCCATGCCCCGGCGAATGTATCTTCTGCCCGAATGATGTGCGGATGCCAAAGAGTTATCTTTCGGATGAACCGGGCGCACAACGTGCCGAGCAGAACAGCTTCGATCCTTATTTGCAGACCTATACCCGCCTCCAAAGTTACCACAATACCGGACACCCTACCGACAAAATCGAGATTATCGTCCTTGGTGGTACATGGTCGTTTTACCCCGAAAGTTATCAGATTTGGTTCGTCAAGAGCATCTTTGACGCCATGCACGATTTCGGCAAAGGCATAGATGGTCGCCAAGCGGTGGAAGATGCGCTAAGAGATAAATCGCAACTCCATCCGGATCGTAATACCACCACCGCCACGATTGATGGGTTGCACATTGAAAAACGTTATAACGCTGTGGTGCAGTTGGTCTATAAAGACGAAATGCTGCGTTCAACGGATCTGGCACAGGCCATTAGCCGCGGTGAAGTCGAACGGTCACCTGTGGATGAATTCGCGACGTGGGAAGAATTGGAAGCGGCGCATCTCGAAAATGAATCCGCGCCATGCCGCAGCGTCGGTCTGGTGATCGAAACACGCCCCGATCACATCAGTGTTGAAGAAGTCCTGCGTGTACGGCGGCTCGGTTGTACCAAAGTTCAAATTGGCTTCCAGAGCTTGAATGATGAGGTTTTGCGTCTCAATAAGCGCGGGCATAAAGTGGCTGCCACCCGCCGCGCTGTGAAACTACTACGGCAAGCTGGCTTTAAGATTCATGCGCATTGGATGCCGAACCTTTACGGCTCATCACCAGACGCCGACATTGCCGATTATAAGTTGATGTTCGATGATCCGGACTTCCGACCGGATGAACTCAAAGTGTATCCGTGTTCGCTCATCGACAGTGCCGAGTTGATGCAGCGCTATCAAGATGGCACATGGAAACCGTACACCTACGATGAACTGCTGCATGTGCTGACCTCCAGCTTTATGTTGACGCCTGAGTATTGCCGCCTCACCCGCGTCATCCGTGATATTCCCTCGACGGATATTGTGGTTGGCAACCAGATGACCAACTTCCGCCAGATTGTGGAAGATAAGCTGGAAAAAGCAGGCGAACGTAGCAATGATATTCGTGCCCGTGAAGTGCGCTTTAAAGCGGTTGAAGCGGTTGATTTACATCTCGATGAATTGTGGTACGACGGTGGTTGCACCGATGAGGTGTTCTTGCAATACATCACCGAACGCCGTGACATTGCTGGTTTCTTGCGTTTATCGTTGCCCAAAGAACCCGCCATCACCGATGAATTGACGGGTGCCGCTATGATCCGCGAAATTCATGTGTACGGGCAATCGCTCGAACTGGGGGCTAGTGAAGCCGGACGTGCACAGCATCTCGGTTTAGGTAAGCAGTTGATCGAACGGGCGGTTGAATTGGCGCGTGAACACGGCTATATGCGTTTGGCTGTCATTTCGGCGATCGGCACCCGCGAGTATTACCGCAAACGTGGTTTTGTGGATGGGCAGTTGTATCAAGTGCGGACGTTGTGAGATATGTTATAGTTGGATAGGCGATGACGACGCAAAGCAGAGGAGAACAGCGTGAGTAATTCACAACGGTTGGCGGCTGAAACACGGCGACGAAATTGGCGGATTGCGCTCGGCACCATCATCGCGATCACGGTTCCGTTTTACTGTGCCGGATTCTTCTTGTGGGGAACCGCTCCTCAGCGCACGCCGACACCATCTATTCCGACTGCTACGCTGTTTCAGCAGATCATTACCGCGACTCCATTGCCACCGACTGCAACGCCCTTGGGTGGATTTATTCCAAGCGTAACACCGTTGGGAATCACGCCCTTCTTCCCAACTCAGGATAATGGCTTCCCGACTCAACAGTTGCCTACTTTGGTGATACCGACGCGTTATCTCTCGCCGACACCTCAAATTGTCATTCCGACCAATCCGCCACAACCCACCAACCCACCAGCACCGACGAATCCGCCTGTGCCAACGCAACCGGCCATTACCAATACGCCGCTACCCTTTGATTAGGCAACTGGCGTAGAGCAATCGCAGACCAAGGACACGCCACAACGTGTCCTTTTTTGTGCTATAGTTAGCAGGCGATTTTGAAGTACTAGGATAGATTATGGGTTATGATGTCGTAGGAGCTGCTGCTCGTAGGCAGCGCAATATTCGGATCATCCTCTTTGTGATTATTTTAATGACCACACCCTTCTATTGTGTGGGGTTTTTCTTGTGGGGAACGGCGCGGCCACGTGGCGCAACGGCTAACCCAACCGCTATTGTCACCAACACGCCCATCGGTGCTGATATTACCGCGACTGTGGGGTTCCCGACGGTAACACCCATCGGTTTGACGCCGTCTTTGCTCAGTCCCTTGCAACCGACACCTTTACAATTTGTCCCGATTAATCGTCCGCCAACGAATATCCCATCGGCAACCCCCTATCTGGTTCCGATTATCCCGACCGATACACTGGCGCCGACTTTAACCTTAATTCCGTCATCTACACCTGTCCCGACGAGTTTACCGCTGCCGAGCTTTACACCGCCGCCTACTTTTACACCTATTCCGACCAACACGGATGTGCCTGTGGTGATACCGCCCACGGATACACCATTGCCATTCGATGATCCAACCCTAGAGCCTACTGTGGGGACGTAAATCTAAACGGCTAAGGTGTGTAAAACGTATTTTACGAACATGAGGAGAACTTCTTTGTTAGACGTCAAAGCACATTTAAAAACACTGGTGGAAGCCCATGCCCCATCAGGCCATGAAGCGCCGATCCGCGACCTGATTCGCCCTGTGTGGGAGCCATTAACAACACGCATGGAGCAGGATAAGCTGGGTAGTTTGATCGGTATTAAAGAAGCCACGCATCCAGTCAAGCCTGCCCGTAAGATCATGTTGGCTGCCCACATGGATGAGATCGGTCTGATGGTTCGTGATGTGGTCGATGGTTTCATTTATATCCATCGTATCAGTGGCGTAGATGCCCGTATCATGATGGCGCAGCCAGTGATGGTACACGGGCGCAAATCTATTCCGGGTATTGTAGCGACGGTGCCACCGCATCTTTTGAACGCCAATGCGCGCAAGAAATACCCTTCTTTTGATGAATTGGTGATCGATGTGGGGCTTCCCGCTGCGGAAGTGAATGAACTCATCCAAATTGGCGATTTAATTACACCTGACGTACCCATGTTGGAATTGGCTGGCAAAAAGCTGGCTGCCAAAGCGATGGATGATCGAGCCTGTGTTGCGGCAGTCACCGCCTGTTTGGATGCTCTACAAGGGATGCATCATCAATGGGATGTGTATGCCACCGCAACCGTACAAGAAGAGACTGGTTTGTTGGGCGCGACCACTGCCGCTTTTTACATCAAACCGGACATCGCGATCGCGCTAGATGTGACCTTTGCGCCCCAGCCCGGTGTAGATGCCGAGTTTGCGTCCGAGATGGGCGGCGGGCCGGGTATTGGTATCGGGCCGAACTTCCACCCTAAACTGGTGGAAAAGCTCAAAGAAACAGCACGTATTCACGAGATCAAATTGCAGGATGATATTATCGCCGGTGCCAGTGGTACGGATGCATGGGCGATCCAAGTGGCGCAAGAAGGCATCCCGACGGTATTGCTTGAAATCCCGCTGCGCAATATGCATTCACCTGTCGAAACCATTGACCTGCGTGATGTTGAGCGGGCAGGGCGTTTGATGGCACATTTCATCGCCAGTTTGGATGCCGATTTCATGCAGACGATTGTCTTGGATGATGTGGATAGTAGCAACTGAACCTGACAGCGTATTGAATCTGGACTTATCAAGGATATGTAACTGATATGCTTTTACAAGAACTCTCTGAGGCAATAGGCGTTTCTGGCAATGAAGATGCCGTCCGCAAAATTATCCTGAAGGCGATCAAAGGCCATGCGACAGAGATCACCATTGACCCGATGGGTAATGTGACCGCCATCAAAAAAGGAACGGGCAAGAATCGCCCGCGTGTGATGTTGGCTGCCCACATGGATGAAATCGGCTTTATGGTGACCGCTATCGGCGGTGATGGATTGATCAAGTTCACGGGCGTAGGTGGAATCGACGAACGTATTTTGCCCGCGCTGCGCGTGAAAATCGGCAATGATGCAGTTCCCGGAGTCATTATCTGGACACCCATTCATAAATCGGGTGGCAACAATACGCCAGTGAAACTCAGTGATCTGCGTATTGACATCGGTGCCAGCTCGAAAGAAGAAGTCAACAGCAAAGTGAAACTGGGTGACCGGATCGCTTTCGACAGCCGCTACATGGAAATTGGCGAGAAGATTCTGCGTGGCAAAGCCTTCGATGACCGCGTCGGATGTTCGCTCTTGATTGATATTTTGCAGGGCGGCCCTTATCCGGTGGATGTACTGGCGGCTTTCACAGTACAAGAAGAACTCGGATTACGCGGTTCGAAGGTGGCCGCGCAGCGTTTGAATCCCGATGTTGGCTTTGCCCTCGAAGGGACGACCGCGAACGATGTGCCTAACCCGATTGCTGAAGAAGACGATCAGATTCCCCCGAATCCGGTGTGCCGTTTGGGTGATGGTCCGGCGCTCACGGTGATGGATACTTCGTTGATCGTGCCGCCGCAACTCCTGAAGTTTTTGCGCGGGACTGCTGATAAGCACAAGATACCTTATCAACTGAAGTCACATTTGGGTGGTGGTACAGATGCAGGTTCAATTCATCGTGCTAACGCGGGTATTCCGTCTGCGGTGATTTCGGTACCCTGTCGCTATATTCATGCGCCGACGGCTTACCTCAACCGCGATGATTACGCGAATACGCTCAAGTTGCTGCAGGCGCTTCTCAAGGACATCAAGTGGGAAGCCGTACGGGCATAAGGTAAGCGCGTGATTGAATTGTTGTTGGATACCAACGTCCTCATTCACTTGCTGCATCCGACCAGTAGCGCGGAAGCCGGATTAACCCGCCAATTGTTGGATTGGGATCGTGCCGGAGCCGGTTGCTTACGGGTGGCTGCGATCAGTGGTCATGAGGAGGCGCGTTCACCCGCGCAATTAGTGGCCGAACTTGGGGTGTTGGGATTGGCACAGGATCGTATTGTGGATACCGCGCAATATTCGGATACGCACTTGGACGAAATCAGCGCTATTCTAGGGCATCGGAAGGCTGGCGATTGGTACGATGCTCATATGGTATATACGGCGCTTAATTTTGTTCAGCGAGGCTTCGATATGTGGTTGGTGACAGGTGACCGCAATATCCTGCGCCATGTCGAAAGATTGCAAACGTTGGGCACATTACCGATTTACAGTCTGCGCGGGGTCATTAATCAGCTTAAGACGGATTTCCCGCTGACAAAAGCTAGATCATTTTTGAAGTGTTTGTATTAAGGGTTTTATAGTCGTGATAAGAGTTACTCTTGATACCAACATTATAATAAAGGCTACGAAGGCTGATGAAGTAGATCATGACATAGCTTTGAAGCTAATAAAACTTCATAAACAGAACCTTATATCATTACAAATAGTTGCTGCAAATGCATCCGAGTATAAGCGTTCAATGAAAGGGGAGTATAGAAGTTTGCAGGGTGATCTAGCTTCCCTTGGGTTTTCTCAAGACAGCCTCAGAATATTGCCTATTGTTGGAAATGTTGGAATGGCGTACTTAGATCACTTCTATATACCGAGTGAGGAGATCGTTGACCTTATAAACAATGTTTGGAGTATTGTGTTTGGTTCAGCACCTATAGATCATCAAAAGTTTTGTGAATATTATAAAGTCTCACTTGGCACCGAAAGTAATGATTATCTTCATCGCCGCTGGCAGAATTATATGTGTGATGTTCTGACTCTTGTCGAATATATACAAGATTGCCAGCAGCATACGGGCAACAATGATATTTGCTTATTCGTGACATCTGATGATGATGATATTTTAAGCCATGTTGATGAGCTTAAAAAACTAGGTGCTAAATCAATTTTTGGCCTCAAAGACGCGCTAAATGAGATTGAAAGTCTAGTTGCTTCTGAGGGTTGGTAGATGCGACGATTGCACTATCATTTGCTGGATGTTTTCACAAACGAACGCTTTGGTGGCAACCAACTGGCTGTCTTTACCAATGGACGTGGCCTCGCTTCCGAAACCATGCAGCGCATCGCGAAAGAACTCAATCTTTCTGAGGTGACCTTCGTGCTGCCACCGGAAGATGTGGCTAACGATTGGAAAGTGCGCATCTTTACGCCTGCACGTGAATTGCCGATGGCGGGTCATCCTACGGTTGGTACTGCTTATCTCTTGGCGCGTGAACACTTGGTTAGCGTTTCCGAAGCACAACCGGTTATTCGGTTGGAGGAGGGTGTGGGTGTCATTCCAGTAACCTTTGGTTTTGCGGATGGCAAACCCTCGCTCATTCAGATGCAGCAACCGATGCCTGTGTTTTCGCCAGAATTTACTGATCGCGCTTTGGTTGCGGAATTGCTATCTTTATCAACTGCGGACTTAGCAGAAACGCCTGTGCAGGAAGTGTCCTGTGGGGTGCCGTTCTTGTTCATTCCGATCAAGAATCTCGATAGCATTCAACGTATCAAGTTCCGCACAGATATTTGGGAACAAAAACTGAGCCAGTACGGACAGTTCTTTGTGTTTACGACTGAAACCATATACCCCACCTCTACGGTACATTCGCGTATGTTCGCGCCGTCAATGGGGATCGCGGAAGACCCTGCCACTGGTGCTGCCAGTGGTCCATTGGGAAGTTACTTGGTGAAGTACGGAGTGGTCAGCGGTAGTCCTGCTCAGATGATTAGTGAGCAGGGCTTTGAAATGGGCAGACCCAGTTATATCCACATCGAAATTGGTCACGCTAACGGCGAGATTAATTTCGTGGGTGTCGGTGGTGAATGCGTGTATATGGGCGAGGGCAGTATTGAAGTGTAGTTGGTCTACTTTGCGTCGTCCGCTTGTGTGGACGATTGATGATTATGATGTCAATAAATTCTCATGGTAAGGGAGTGATTGCATGATTGAACTCATTCGAAAATTGGTTGAAGCGTGGGGACCATCCGGTTATGAACACCACGTTCGCGAACTCATTCGCGCCGAAGTCGCGGATTTGGCGGATGAAATTACGGTTGATCCGCTGGGTAACTTGATTTGTCGCGTCGGGCAGGGCGGTACCAAGATTATGATTGCCGCGCACATGGATGAAATCGGCGTGATGGCCAATTATGCCGAACCCAACAGTGGGTATTTGCGCTTTACCAATATTGGCGGCGTTTTGGCAACGACCTTGATGGGTCATCGCGTGCGCTTTGAAAATGGCGTGACGGGCGTAATCGGTGCGCCGGATATGTTCGGTGCGAGCCGCAGCACCGCGCCTGATTTGGAAGAATTCTTTATCGATGTTAGCGATGGGAACGGCAACAATGCGGTTGAAGTGGGTAGTCCCGCCACCTTCTGGCGCACGTTCGAACAGCGTGGTACCCGCTTGATCTCCAAGTCTATGGATGATCGTATCGGTTGCGTGGTGGCGATTGAAGCGATGCGCCGCTTGAAGAAAGCCAAAAAGAAGAAGCTGCCCAACGAAATCTATTTCGTATTCACAGTACAAGAAGAGGTCGGATTGCGCGGTGCGCGTCCTGCTGCCTATGGCATTGATCCTGACATCGCCATTGCTTTAGATGTCACCTCCACCGGCGACATGATTAAGAATTCGAAGATGAACCTCAAGTTGGGCGGTGGAGCAGCTATCAAAGTGCATGATACAGGCTTGGTTGTACCGCCTGCTGTCGTCAATTGGATGGTTAAGCGTGCTGAGGCTGACGGCATCCCGTACCAGAAGGAATTGCTGACCCTCGGTTCAACCGATGCGGCTGGCATCCAAACCAGTCGCGCAGGTGTTCCCAGTGGGTGTATTTCGATCCCTTGCCGCTATGTGCATACCACCAGTGAAACGGTGGACGCAAACGACGTCGAGGCTTGCATCAAGCTATTGACTGGCTTGGTGAGCAACCCTGCTACGTTAGCCTAATCATCGTTTAAATCGAGCGAGTAAACCGGAAATGCAGAGGTGTAAAGTGCCTCTGCATTTTTGTTGATAAATAGCCGATGAGGGTAATGTTGTTCTTAATGCTCAAGGGTGAATGGCTCTTTCATAATGTGTTATAGTAGTTAATATCAGCCTTAAAGTTGTAAACTGTAACCACGTCAACTTTCCCGTTAAAATCCGTCTACTGTTAGTAGTGAATGTGGACGACTAGAATAATAAGAAATCTTTATGTCCAGCAGAATGCTCCGTCGTCTTGATCCTTCCTCTGATTTGGAACTGATCGCTGAAGTTTCGCAATTAGTGACCCAATTTGATATGCAGCGTGTGTTGGGAAAGGTCATTCGGTTGGTGGCGAATGCCGTTGGGGCGACGCGTGCCCATCTGTTCTTGCATCCCACCTATGAACTGGACTGGCGTAATATTTTCCAGACAGATCGGCTTGATCCCGATACTATATTTTCTGCCAGTGTGGGTGGTCTTGATAGCGGTTTGCCCGGTTTGGCCGCTCAGGAACGCAAGGGCTTGTTGGTGCGTGATGCCATGATGGATGATCGCCGCTATGCCTTTGGGAAAGAATTACGGGATGATCAGTCCGCGTTGGCCGTCCCCCTGATTTGCAATCAAGACATGATGGCCGTGTTGATGCTTTTGCATCCCAAACCGGAACATTTTACCGAGAAGCATTTGCAACTCGTCCAGATCACCATGAATCAGGCTTCAGTGGCTGTTCATAATGCGCGTTTAGAAAATCATGTACGGTCAGGTCGGCATCAATTTCAGGCAGTACTTCATGCCGTCAACAATCCCATGTTGGTACTTGATCGTAACGGCAACGTTCAAATGATGAATGATGCGGCCAATCGCTTTTTCGATAATGCACAGATGCCGTTGAAATCTGGTTCATACTTGCCGGCTATAGTCGGGGATGACAGTGCCTTTGCACGTATTTTGAGCATTATTGCCGATCCTCCTCACAATGAAAGCCATTGGTTATTCAAAGCACATTCCGAACATCTGAATTTGCATTTTGATGTACTGATGTCCGAATGGGAAAACCCCATGCAGGGCGAATCCGGCTTTGTAGTGATGATGCATGATGTAACGAACTTGATTGAGTTGGATCGCTTCAAGAACGATATGTTACGCATGGCATCTCACGATTTGCGTAGCCCGCTAGCCTTAATCACAGGTTATTGCGATGTGATCGAGATGGATTTGCCGCCTGATATTCCGAATATTCATACCTATTTGGATGCTGTGCGGCGTACTACTACCCGTATGGATAATCTCTTGACCGATTTGTTGCGGATTGAACGTATTCAGTCTTCGCCGATGGAACTCTACGAACCCATTGTGGTTCCGAACTTACTCGCCACGGTCATCGAACATACCGAACCCGGCGCTGTCCAAAAAGGTCAAACGCTGATTACCGATTTCCACGACTTACCGGAGTATTTGCTTGCCGACACCATCATGATCCGCGAGGCGATGGAAAATTTTGTGAGCAATGCGATCAAATATACGCCTGAGGGTGGACATATTACGGTTCGTGCCTTCAGTCGTGGTACTGCTTTATACTTCATCGTCGAAGATAATGGCATTGGTATTGGCCCTGAACATTTGCCCAAGTTGTTCACCTCGTTCTATCGTGCCAAACAAGCGGGTACTGAGCATATTGACGGTACCGGTGTCGGGCTAAGTTTGGTGAAAACCGTGATCGAACGGCATCAGGGCAAGGTATGGGTGGAAAGTGAAGTTGGGGTCGGAAGTCAATTTGGCTTTTGGTTGCCCCTTAACTCCTAAGTGAGTGCATGATGCAAACATCACATACCTTCGAATCGTCGATCATCAAACAAGCACGCTTGAACTATTTGCTCTATTTGCCACCAGAATATGATCCTCAGTCGTCCCAACGTTGGCCGTTGATGCTGTTCTTACATGGCTTCGGCGAACGCGGTGACAGTTTGGCTGAATTGGAAGCCGTCAAGTTACATGGCTTGCCACGTCTAGTTGAATCAGGTAAGGATTTCCCTTTTATCATTGCTTCTCCACAATGTGGCCGTCAATCATGGTGGACATTGAAAGTTGAGACCTTGAAGGATTTGGTCGAAAGTCTCGCTGCCCACTATCCAGTTGATCGATCGCGTATCTATCTGACGGGTTTAAGCATGGGTGGCTACGGTTCTTGGAGTCTGAGCATTACCTACCCTGAGTTGTTTGCGGCTGTTGCGCCGATTTGCGGTGGTGGTGTTCGTTCACAGGTATCCCGTCTTAAAAATGTGCCTGTATGGGCTTTTCATGGTGCTCTAGATGATGTCGTCCTGCCTTACCGATCTCAATCAATGGTCGAGGCCTTGCAACAGGCTGGCGGAGATGCACGCTTAACCATCTATCCGACTCTCAAGCATGATTCGTGGACGGCTACCTACGATAATCCAGAGCTATACGATTGGTTCCTATCCCACAGTAAGTCATGAAGATATTTCCGTAATTCATCCTGCCAAAATGTAATCTCGGATGTGTCATGTCATTCCTAATCCATGATCTCACTAGCGCTCATCCTCATCAAATTCAACAAGCTGCCCAACTACTAGTTGAGGGTTTCGCCGAGCATTGGCCGGATGCTTGGCCCACACTTGAGTCAGCTTTGGAAGAAGTTCATGAGATGCTCGCTGATGACCGAATCTGCCGTGTGACGGTTGATCAAGATGCACAGGTACTGGGTTGGATTGGTGGCATACCGGAATATGATGGCAAGGTATGGGAATTGCACCCGATGGTCGTGCGGACGGATTTGCAAGGGCAGGGGATTGGTAAAACCTTAGTTGCTGATTTTGAGTCACAGGTACGCTCGCGTGGTGGCCTGACTATTATGCTGGGAACCGATGATCAGGACTCGATGACCTCGTTAGCCGATGTCAACCTCTATGAAAACTTACCGCAGAAAATCGCCTCGATTCGAAATCTGCGCCATCATCCATACGAGTTTTATCAGAAGTGTGGCTTCAATATCATCGGTGTTATCCCCGATGCAAACGGGCGCGGTAAACCAGATATTCTCATGGCGAAGCAGGTGTATTAAGATTGGGGCAAATCCGGATGTGAGAAAGATAGCTGACGTTGCCCCTGATCACCAATCCACATGATATACAACTGATTCTTTGGGATATTGACGGTACCTTGCTGATGCCCAAAGGGGTTGGGCGTGCTGCGACTCGGCTAGCGATGCTTGAGGTTTTCAAGACGGATGTCGGACTTGAAAATCATTACTTTGGTGGCAAGACAGATTGGCGTACCCTCCTCGAGTTGTTACCCCCTCAAGGATTTAGCGAGTCTTCCATTCGTGAGTTAATGCCTGCTTATGAGCAAGCGGCTGCATTTCACATGAATCGTATTATTGTTGACTATCCGGTTGAGCAGTGTCCCGGTGCTCATGCGCTGGTTACCGAATTGCGTCGTCGTGGACTGCCATTACAGGGATTGGTTACCGGAAATACCGCTTCTATTGCACCCATCAAATTGCGGGCTGCTGACTTTGATCCGACTTGGTTTGTGGTGGCTGCTTACGGGAGCGAGTCTCCTGATCGTAATGAATTGCCGCCGTTGGCAATAGCCCGCGCTGAACAATTGACCGGACGCAAGATTGCACCTGAACAGGTTATCGTGATCGGGGATACCACAGCCGATATTGCCTGTGCGCGCGCATCAGGTGCGATAGCTGTTGCTGTCAAAACAGGATACGCGACCAATCCCCGTGAACTTGAGGATGCAAAACCGGATTATTTACTGGATGATCTGACAACATTCTGGGAAGAAGTGCTGCCCATATAAAAGGTGACACTGTACTGTTGGTTTGAGTAGGAAACGAGCGTATATGGCGATAGTAGTTGTGACGGGGTCGGCAGGGTTAATCGGTAGCGAAACCGTCAAGCGTTTTCATGCTGAAGGCTTCGATGTCGTGGGGATTGACAATGATATGCGGGCGTATTTCTTTGGCAATGAAGCCAGCACATCATGGAATCGCGAACGCCTGATTAATGAATTGCCTCGCTATCAACATCATAACTATGACATCCGTGACTTTGCACAGCTTGAGCGTGTATTCGCCCAATATGCTAAGGACATTGTTTTGGTTGTTCATGCTGCGGCTCAACCCTCACATGACTGGGCTGCACGCGAACCGTTCACAGATTTTACGATCAATGCTAATGGCACTCTCAATTTACTGGAAGCCACTCGCAAATATTGTCCTGATGCCGTGTTTATCTTTACCAGCACCAATAAAGTGTATGGTGACACGCCCAATTCACTCCCGCTGATTGAACTGGATGAGCGTTGGGAAGTTGATCCTTCGCATTCGTTTGCCGAGCATGGTATTGATGAAAGCATGAGCATCGACAAGTCGAAGCACAGTTTATTCGGTGCCAGCAAAGTCGCTGCGGATATCCTCGTACAGGAATACGGACGTTACTTTCGTTTGAAAACAGGCGTGTTCCGAGGTGGTTGCCTTACCGGCCCCGCTCACAGTGGGGCGGAACTACACGGCTTTTTAGCCTTCTTGACATTACGTGCTGTGCGCGGTCAGCATTACAGTATTTACGGCTACAAAGGTAAACAAGTCCGCGATAACATCCATAGTAAAGATTTGGTCGAAGCTTTCTGGCACTTCTTCCTGCAACCTCGTGTCGGTGAAGTTTATAACATGGGCGGTTCGCGTCACTCGAATGTCTCGATGCTAGAGGCTATCCGTATGATTCGCGAGATTGGCGGTTATCAACTGGACTACACGCTGACGGATCAAGCGCGTAGTGGCGACCATATCTGGTATGTGAGCGACGTGCGTAAATTCCAGCAACACTATCCCCGCTGGCAGTATCACTATAACACCGAAACTATCCTGCGCGAACTAATTGACCATATCGCTGTCCGCGAAGACGCCCATTAAGTATTACACTGTTGCCACAATTCGGTGTAATTGTGGCTTCTTTGTAGTCGCTAAATACGATGCCAATCTTCCGGTACAATATCGCTTGTGTTGACGTCAGTTTTGCTAAACCATTTTTGTGGGGCAAAGATCTGTTTTTGGGGATATGTACATAGCCATGCACCCCACCAGCTAAATGTGCTGTTTGCAATGATATGGTGTTTACAAAAGCTCATCAAACGCAGATCTTCATAATCTTTCTCTGCCCCATTATGATCAACCAATGTGACCGGTATATCTAGTTTTAGGTTATCCCGTGCCCATTGTGGATCGTCCGAAAAGATGAAAACATGAGGTTCGATAATCGTTTCACGAAGCTTTTTTAGAGCCTTTTGATAATACTCTATTGGCAGCAAACCGTGCATTGCTCTCGTTTCAGGATTGGAAGCGTAGTCCCCTCGACGAATGTGTAGACTAATACTATTTGCACTTTGGATACGTCTTGCTAATTCAGCGTTGAGCGCATCTGGTGCTGCTGTAACGGTTAATTCTTCCCGAATAGTAGATTCAATCGACTTGAAATACTTTTCGCTGTTCCAATATCCCGCAATATAGACATCGCTACGGACTCGAAGTACTTCTGGGTCAAATTGAGCATATTTCTCTGTTACCAATGAGCGATATTGTAGAGGGATAAACTTGCGTTCTACCCAACGTTTGACGCGGCGATCTAAACGTTTACCCCTAAACCGTTCAATCTCATCTGTGCGAGCAATTTCCGCAGATATGTTAAAGAAACCAAGTCTGTAATTTCGTAATGTATATGACTCAAATTCGGATATATCAAGTTTAAGTGGAACATTGCGTTCCTGCGCCAATCGACTACCCAGCGCATATTGGAACAATTGGTTGCCCAATCCACCGATTATTTGAACGATGATCATGTTTTGTCCGGAGCATTCTTGACTTCAGTACGTTAATAATTTGGATAGAGAAATCGATTATCCTAGTTTCCGAAAATGGTAACAACCAACACCAAAACCAGTTTGAATCTGGTCAGTAAATTTTTCACCAAAGATGTATTTCTTTTCAACCACTTGAAAAGGCTGAAACAGAGTCACTATATATGCTTCTGTAAAAGCACGATGTGCATTGAAATACACACGATTTTCGTCATCTATTGGAATCGATATGTATATATCGCCGTTTGGTTGGATAACGCGTTTGATTTCACGTATTGCCTTTTCAGAACCGTCAGGGTCAAGAGGATCACCATAACGTCCAAGTCCGATGTGTTCTAGAACACACATACTTGATAGTGACTCGACACTATTGTCTTCGTATGGCAAATTTAGAATTGAACCTTCTTGAAACTTGAGACTTTCGAGCGGAGTAGATAGCGGACGAATATCAACCATTGTTACGGGCAAAACTTTTGACAGTAGCGAGACATATTTATGATGAGACCCAACATCCAGATGCCACGACGGACGTCGCTGCACGATTTTTTCAAATGCCCATGCATCTTGATAAAAATACACAGCATCGATGGTCGTTTCAGTTGTATCATCCCCCAAACAAGGAAATATAAACCGCATTTGAGGCTGTTGTTCGAGAGATGATAGCTTCTTGTACTGTTGATAGGATTCCCAGAAACGTTTCAATCCTAGAAGGTCTTTCACAAAACCTGTTAAACGATCTAATATTAGATATTTTATTACCCATCGCCACAAGTGCATTGTTGCTACTACCTTTGATAGTCAACATCATTTCGAAATCTGATGTGTGATTTTGGTTATCAGTCGTTTAGTAATCATATTAATTCCATCGCCGATCATCTTAATTCCTGAGCGAATAGGGAACACATCTTTTTCCCATTCCGGCTTGCTTTCTCCTAAAATTTGACAATATTCAATGATCTGAGTTTTTGAACTCATGGGAACTGCTACAACAACGTCTTCAATAATTGCAATATAACGAGGTGATGTACCTGCTTCCAAAAGTTTTACTACATCACTGAGAGTTGGCCATTGCTCTGGTCGTAAAGGAATTGGAGGAGGTGCTATTAAGTATCGTGCATCGTCGATTAATATGAAGTGTGCAACATCTGATTTGTTTATTGCATTTAACTCGTCGATTAGCGGGCATTGATTTTCATTACCGGATGTGTTATCGCCGCTCCAATGACCATCTAGCCAGAATAGTGTTGGAGTGTTTAGCTTCGGAACTATTTGGGGTAATAACTGTCGTGAATCACCGAATAGCGGTTCGATATTCTTAGTGCTTTTCAATCGATTTTTTGTTTCTTCATAAATCGATTTGGAAAATTCGACAGTTATGACTTTTTCGAATAAGTTTGCGGCCCATAAGGATGTATTACCAAGATAAGTGCCTGTTTCCACAAATGTTTTGATGCTATTGGCACTCTGCAATTGTGTTGCAAGAACTTTTGGAATACCTTGATATACGAGACCCATTAATCTCTCCTCTTGTGATTGCTCTAGCAATCTTTCTCCACCGTGTAAGTGGCGTTCTAGTCTAATTAACTTGCTAACTAGATTTTAAGTGGTGATGGCTTGGATTTCACTTTTCGGGGCACTATACATTAGTCCAACACCAGATGATCGCAACGGTTGTTCTCTGTTAATTGCGAGGGGCGTAATTGTAACTTGCCCTAATCCTTGTTGATAATATATTGCTCTCTCGTAAGTGCTAATTCCGACTGCAAACTGCAGATCAGTTGCAGATATTGGCAAATCACATGCAAATTCAACCTTATATTTCCCTGCGGGTAAATCTTTGGGTTTAGACCAGTAAGTGATAACTGGAGTCCATTCAAATGTAACTACTCCAATTGCTGCAATTACGTGATTTAATGGCTCAAATAATTCAAATTCTAGAACAATTATCCAAGGTTCCCCCAAATTGAATTGGGATTGGAGATTTCTCTCGCTTGATGTGAATGATAGCCTTATTCCTCGCCCCGGAGCATCTTGCTCGTTCTTGGGTAAATCAATAACAGCCGACAGACTAGATGAACTAGTCAATAGATAGTGTTTGATTACGTCCTCTGTAGAGCCTGATTTGACCACTACTCCATGATCTAGCATGATTGCTTGTGTGCAAAGATTTCTTACGGCTGCCATATTATGGCTCACAAACAGAATTGTGCGCCCTTGCTGAGCTACATTTTCCATTTTGCCGAGGCATTTCTTTTGGAATTCAATATCTCCTACGGCGAGTACTTCATCCACAATCAAGATGTCAGGTTCTAAATGAGCAGCTACGGCGAATGCCAAACGCATATACATCCCGCTGCTATATCGTTTGGCCGGAGTATCAATGAATTGTTCAACTTCTGCGAACGCCACAATTTCATCAAAGCGTTTGTCAATATCGCGGCGGCTCATACCTAAAATAGCACCACCCAAGAATACATTCTCTCGACCAGTCAGCTCGGGGTGGAAACCTGTGCCAACCTCTAGCAATGAGCCAATTCGACCACTAATTCTAGCGCGTCCACCAGTAGGGCGCGTAATACGTGAAAGTATTTTGAGCAACGTACTTTTGCCCGCGCCATTTCGTCCAATTATCCCAAGTACTTCACCGTGGTTCAATTCAAATGAAACATCACGTAGTGCCCAAAACAACTCTTTTTGTTCTCGTTCACCTGGTCGAAGAGAAGCACGCAATATACCAATTATTTCTTCTTGGAGGGTTTTGTACTTCTTACCAGTATTGTGAACTATAGAATAGGATTTGCTCAGATTTTCTGCGCTAACAGCAAGATGATTCATTAGACAACATCCGCGAAATTACGTTCGACACGTTGAAAGACAAAAGCTCCAGCAAAAAATACAACTAAACCTACAATAACTGCAATTGTGAGCGAAAAAATAGGGAAATCTCCTACGCCGAGTAGCGCCCATCGAAAGCCATCAATTGCTCCAACCATCGGGTTTAATGCGTAAATGGGGCGCACAGCCGCTGGAACAAGGTTGGTAGCATATACAGTTGGCGATGCATACATCCAGATCTGAATCAAAAATGGAAGTACATACATGAAATCGCGATAATAAACGTTGAGCGCTGAAAAAAATAGGCTGACGCCTACTGCAAGCAAAAGCGTAATTAAGGTTACGATGGGTAGCAGCAATAGATTCCATGTGAAAGGAACTCTGTAAATAATCAACAGAACAAACATGACGACTAATGCGACTAGAAAATCCAAAACAACTGCTGCTGCACTCGCTGCAGGTATTACCATTCTTGGAAAGTACACTTTTGAGATTAAACGCGCATCGCCGACCAAACTGTTACCTGCTCTTTGCAATGCTCCTGCGAATAAATTCCAGGGAAGCATTCCTGCGAATACAAATACAATGTAGGGCTGCCCGTTTGATGGCAATTTAGCAAATGCACCGAAAATCACGGCAAAAATCAGAGCGGCAGCCAACGGTTGCAAGATGACCCAGATGATCCCTAGTGCAGTTTGTTTATAACGCAACTTTATATCGCGCATGGCAAGAATTACAAACAAGTCGCGAAAATTCCAAAGTTCGAACAGGTTGAGATCTGCCCAACCTTTTGCAGGCTCTAGTATGAGCACTCGTTTTGTTTCGTGGGGTGATGAATCGCGTTTTTCAATAGTCATGCTTCATCTTCTACAACTACTCTTAACAGTTGTAAAATTCTCTCCAATACATTGGGATACACTACATCATTATCATATACATACGGTCATGAAACAAATAGTTGAGGTTTGGTATCCAATTGCTTTTAGTATAAACTGTCTTTATTGGTTGGGGTCAACTTCTTGGATGGAGTTCAAATGCCTGTTGCTGTTAGTGTTGTAATGCCCGTTTATAATGCTGAGCGCTTTCTTAGGCAGGCTATCGAGAGCATTCTCAACCAAACTTTTACCGATTTTGAATTCATCATTGTGAACGATGGATCTACTGATGTTAGTCCTTTAATCATAGAAGAATACAAAAAACAAGATTCTCGTATTATTGTTCATAATCTTCCTCAAAATATGGGCATTGTGTCAGCCATGAATAGCGGTTGTAAACTTGCACACGGTAAATATATAGCAGTGATGCATTCGGATGATATTAGCATGCCAGATAGGCTTGAAAAACAAGTTGTATTTTTGAATGGAAACTCTGACATAAGCGTTGTCGGAGCAAATATACAAACTGTAGATGAATCAGGTGAATATTTGGAACAATCGAGAATGCCATTATTGCCCGTGCATTTAAAATGGGAACTTCTGTTTGGTTCCGCATTGGCACATCCTACTGTAATGATGCGAGTTTCAGATATTGCTCCAATTGGATTCTATAAATTTGAAAGATTTCCTGCTGAAGATTACGATTTGTGGACGCGTCTAGCTAAGGTTGTCCAACTTGCAAATTTACCTGATATCTTATTACATTATCGTGTTTGGTCTCAATCTATAACAGGGCGATTGTTTTCAAGAGAAGAGGAACAGGCTGAAATTATCGCACGTGCTAGTTTGATGGATTTACTTGGTGAAGATGTGCCGATAATAATCGTTGCCCATTTGCGTTCAACTTTAGTTGCACCGCAGGGAATTTACCCGAATAATCACAACGATATTAAAACGACAATAGTCTTTTTGGAACACATTTTTAATGTGTTTATTGAAAAATATACTCAATTAGAATCTACAGAGGTTGACTTAATTAGACAAGTTGCCGCAAGACAAATGTATCGTCTAGCAAGGCACTCTCTTAAGCACTCGTTTAAAAGTTTTAGTTTAGTGTTGTATAAGGCAATACGACATAGTCCAACCTTAATAGTAGAAGAAGTATTTAGAAAATTGGCTCTGCAAGACACATAAAATAGTTAATGTTTGGAAAACGTAATCGATGGCTCCAAATCATCAAGTAAAGGTATCAGTACTGATTTCTACATATAACCGAGCTAATTTCCTTCCAGAAGCGATCGACTCTCTCTTGAAGCAAACGCGCGTTCCAGATGAGATTATCGTTGTGGATGACGGTTCGACTGATAATACGCCTGAGGTGTTAGCCAAATATGGCGCACCTGTGATCAGCATTTATCAGGCCAATAAAGGTGCCGCATCTGGACGTAATACAGCTTGGCGGGCTTCAAGCGGGGATTTGATTACTTTTTTGGATTCAGATGATACACTGGCGCCAACAAGCATCGAACGTAGAGCTAGTTATTTAGAAACGCACCCTGCTATAAATATTGTCTATACCGGCGCCCATATGACAGATATGCAGGGAAATGTCCTAAGTTGGTTTCGTAAACCACCTCTTCCAGAAGGAATGATATTTTCCGAAATTATCGCTCGGCACGCATTTCCTATACACGCGGTTATGTTTCGACGTATTTGTATATCCATGAATATGCCATTTGATGAATCATTGACCGCAAATGAAGATTATGATTTATGGGTTAGGCTTGCGGCCGATAACCTAATTGCCAGTATCAATGAGCCATTGGCGAATTATCGTGTACATAATAATATGATGACCGGTTCGAGTGATCATATTTTGAATACTTTGATTAAGTTGTACGAGCGAGTCGACCAGATGCCCAAGTTCCAACAATTGGCTCCTCGTGAGAAAGCTTTATTCTACTGGTGGCGCGGTGCAAGGTATCATGAGTTGGGACGTGTTGCGGAGGCACAACACTTTTACATAAAGGCTATTCAACATGCCCCTGATTTCGCTCGCGCTTACTACATGCTTCCATTTACCCTATTAGGTAAACAAGGCTACTATAAATCAACCGACCTATATCGGATGTTAAAGCAGCTTGCCACTCCATTTAGTCGTCAATAATCTTGAGGAACAGAGCTATTTTGGGCAATCCACTGTGTGCAAATTGTCAACACCCTGCCTCGTTTTTTCTGCAATCACCTGACGTGAATAGACATCTGGCAGAAGATGTTTTTGATTATTATCGATGTGACAATTGTGGCTTAGTCTTTCAATTTCCTATTACGAATAAGCTGTCTCATTTCTATCAAAATGATTACTATCGTATTCCGCAATCGAGCCAGCAACTACAGGTAGATGCTGAGCAGTTCCGTTATAAATTGCAAATATTTCAACAGTTTTCACCGGGAAAAAAGATTCTTGAAATTGGACCCGGTTATGGTGATTTTGCATATCTCGCAAAACAGGCTGGCTATCATGTTGATGCCATCGAAATGGATGCTGATTGTTGCCACTTCTTGCAATCGGTAATAGGTATTCAAGTTACTCAAAGTGATAATCCCATCGAGGCATTGCAACAGTTGGAAAAGTATGATGCCATTGTGTTATGGCAAGTCATTGAGCATCTGCCAAATCCTTGGTTAATGATAGATGTAATGTGTGAGCATCTTCTTCCGGGTGGTATATTGCTATTGGCAGCCCCCAATCCTGAGTCAATACAATTTAAGTTATTTGGACATAAGTGGGCACATTTTGATGCGCCTCGGCATCTTCAGTTTATTCCTATATCGACATTGACGAATTACATTAGTAAACAAGGTTTAGAGCGAATTTCAGCAACGACCAATGATACTGAATCCCGTAAAGCCAATACCTTTGGCTGGAAAAAAAGTGTCATGAATATGCTGGGTATTACAATCAGTTCGCATAAACCTGTTGTTCAAGACAAAACCAACATTGTTCGCTTACAAGCTTCAAAGTCATTGCTATACATCGCTGCTCGGACCATACTAGGCTTAGTTGTTGATATCATTGAGCTTATATGTAGTCCTATAGAACGGTCCGGGTTAAGAGGATGCAGCTATACTGTAGTTTTCACAAAACCTACCCAATAAATCGAGGATAATAGGTGGTATCCGTATCTTGCATTATTGTGACTTATAACTCCGGTAACATTCTTTTAGATTGTTTGGAGAGTATTTCGGTAGGTGCAGGTGAATTGTCTTATGAGGTTATTGTTATTGATAATGCATCTTCCGACAATGTAATTCACCAAGCAAAAGTACGATTTCCCGATATTCAGCTCGTTCAGAATACAGAAAATCGTGGGTTTGCTGGCGGCAATAATCAGGGATTGGTCATCGCAAAGGGACAATACTTACTACTCCTTAATCCAGATGTTATTCTTCAACCGAATAGTTTGGTTGAACTCGTGAATTACCTAAAACAGAACCAATTAGTGGGAATAGTAGGTCCAAAGACCTTTGACGCTACAGGCAATATTTCCCTGACCGCGAATGCAACCTATAGCCCACTTACTGTTTTGTGGCAATATGTTGGTTTAGATCGACTTTTCCCCCATATTGTCTATGGAAAATATCGTCATCTGATTACGACCGCTGAAATACCATTTGAAGTGAATTGGGTTCAAGGCTGTTGCCTATTAATGCGCCGTCAAGTTTATGAAACGATTGGTGGGCTAGACGAAGGTTTTTTTCTGTTTGCCGAAGAGCCTGATTACTGTGAACGAGCCACACTCGCTGGTTGGAAGACTATTTTTGTCCCTTCTGCTGAAATCAAACATTTTGAATCAACGGTTGTCTCTCGATTCCCGGAACGTAGAATCCGCAATTATCATATTAGTCCGTTACATTATTTCCGCAAACGAAAACAGAATATACAGGTTTGGATGCTTAAATTTGGCTTTACGCTTGAGTTATTAATCAAAATGATGGTTCAATTGTTGAAGCGTACTGATTTAAGACGCATTTTGATTTATTGGAATGTGTTGTGTGAAATTTGGCAGTATTAATTGAGGTTTTATGCATATTCTTGTAATTACTGACGAAATTTATCCTGACGGAGTGGGTGGAGTCGGTAAAAGTCTTTATAACGAATGTATTGGTCTTGTTCGTCGCGGTAATCAAGTCACCGTGCTAGTGCGTGCTCTTGATCCTAGCTTGCCGCCTGATTCATTAATTGAAGGCCTAAAGATTGTTCGTATACAAGGACCTGCCCGGACAAAATGGTATTACAGACTCTATCCAATATTAATTGTCTGGTATGTAATTCGATGGTTGCAGCAGTATGATCAAGTTGCTGATGTAATTTATATCCACGGTGCGTTCTACTTTATTCCGATTTGGTATCTGAATTTGGCCGATAAAGCTGTAGTCATTTGCAGTTTTTATGCGGCGCTTGATGAATATATTGTTGTGTTGGCAAAGCAAGGGAAGTATGGTGCATTAAAATGGGTTGCATTATGTGCTGCCAGAGTTTTAGGATGGGTAGAAAAGTGGGCCTTTTATAATTCTGACGCTGTTTTGCCACGCAGCATATACTCATTAAAAGAACTAGATCGTGTTTATCCGCGTGCTTTTGTACCACATTCGGATAACCTCATTCCACTAAGCATTGATACTGATCTCTATCAACCTCTTTTGTCTATCGAGGCACGAACCCAACTCAAATTGCCACTCGATCGACCTATATTGATTACAGTGCGCCGTCTAGATGGACGGATGGGTTTGACGAACTTAGTTGAAGCAATGCAAATCATTTGTGTTGCCAATCCGAATGCACTTCTGCTAATTGCCGGAAAGGGCTATTTGCGTCCGACTTTAGAGGCATTGATTGAAGAAACCGGCCTGAAAGATAATGTGCGTCTATTGGGTTTTGTCAGTGAATCTGATTTGCCAGTATATTTAGCAGCTTCAGATATATTTGTTCTTCCAACAGAAAGTCTAGAAGGTTTTGGCCTTGCCACTGTTGAAGCCCTATCGGTTGGTATACCCGTAATTGGTACACCTATTGGTGCAACTCCTGAAATTCTCCATCCAATTGAACCCGCTTTACTCACTGAGGATATAACACCTGCTGCTTTAGCCAAGACCATTATGTATTGGCTCAACCGTAAGGATGAACTGAAATCACTTGGCATCCGTTGTCGTCAATATGCGGAGCAAAATTATAGTTCTCGCGTAGTCGCTGAGCGATTGCAGGTATTATTTACCGAACTTGCAACACGTAAAACCAACTAGTTTGGATTACTTGGTAGCGTGTTTAAGCGCATCCTCATAAGCTTGCGCGGCTTTTTCAGCGTCAAAATGCGTTTCAGCATAGTTGCGCGCCCGTTCACTGCACTGATTGTAGAATTCTGGATCGTCCAATAATCGCCTGATCGCGCCACTGAGTCCTACTACATCTTCAAATGGAACGGATAATCCACCACCGCTCTCGCGAAGAATGTCTGCAACCACGCCTTCCAGCGCCACGGCTACTGGCACACCGGAAGCAAGTGCCTCATACATTTTTGTGCCGACTGCACCTCGATGGAGCGGATGATTGTGTAATCCCCAAAATGCGATGTGGGTTGCTGCCCATGCATAGGGAATTTCAGCGTAATCAACCCATTCAATCCACCGCACATTGGATATATCCCCCTGTGCCAAGCGATCACGGACAACCTGCTGCTGCGTGCCTGTGCCCATGATGACAAACGTTACATCCTTACGGTCAATAAATGTCTTGGCGGTTTCGAGCATTGTTAGGCAATCATAGGCGGTTCCGAGTGTGCCGATATAGGCAACCAAACGATTTGTGCCCAACTGATATTTCTCACGAAATGCGGTCGCATCTAGATGTGGATTGAAACGCGTTAAGTCAACTCCACTATAAACAGTCTGAACTTTTTCAGTCGGGGGGATGTACCCCCTAATCACTTTTTCAAGATAGGGTGTTAGCGCGATGATGGCTGATGCCCCTTTATATGTTTGGTCGACTAACCACCTCGCGATACGATACGCAGGATGCTTTTCAGTCATCTTTCCAAGAGACAGCATATGATCCGGCCAGAGATCATGTACATCGAGGACATACGGAACGCGTTTCACCTTGCTAATGAAAACACCTGCTAAATTCGTGAAAATAGGTGCTGCCTCAACCAGCATGACATCCGGTCGCGCAATACCAACGCCCCGTATAATTGCCGTGATCATGAAGCTGATCTGGCTGATAAATTTTCGACTGACTTTAGGACTAGGGGTTGCCCACAGCCACGTTTGAATGACCCTGATACCATCACGATTTTCATCGACTACGAATTTCCCACGATATGGGGCTAAAATGCGCCCATGTGGGTAATTGGGCATACTGGTGAGAACCGTCACCTCGTGCCCTCTCTGATGTAGTTTTTTTGCGAGACGTGTCATGATGATTGAGGCTGCGCCTTGATCGGGTTCGAAGTAATTTGTGACGATGAGTATTTTCATGACAATACGGACTCCAACAACCTGCAACAAGGACGCATAAGTATCATATGGTTCTTTAGTGTTTTATGCCCTTGAGGTTGTTACTCTGCTAGCTTGATCCCTTCGAATGCGGCGGTGAATACAAGCTGAAATCATCAATCAAGTGATGCTGCGTGAACAGGGCATCGTAACGCGTCCTAAATTGGGCACAATTGGATGTGTTCTGAATATCCAATCGCATATCATAGGCGTCTTCATTATTGTTCCGATAGTAACGCCGTTTGACGTCGACAGTCTGAAAGTCATATTTGCGGTACAGGTTTTGCGCCCGTTGATTACTTACCCTGACTTCAAGCGCAACCTCGTCACCCTCCAACGCAATTCCTCGTTGAATCATACCGGCTAATAAAATCTCACCCCAACCACGCCCACGTCCTTTTGGATGAACAGCGATGCTGCTGATGTGTGCCTCACCTGCGATGTACCACATTCCTCCGTAACCAACGATGCGTCGTTCACTATACGGCTGAATATTGAGCCAGCGCTGCCATCGGGTGGCGGGGCGTTCGCGAGTCCATTCCAACACGACCATATAGCTTTGGTTGGACTCTTTTATTTCGTATAGATACGATTTGTATGACCATGGAATCTCAAACGACAGTTGGTCGATCTCCAATACAGATGGTAAATCGGCAACTGTCATATAGCGGAGGCGCAAATTAGGTTTCGGGGACATCCTGAGTTTTGATGTAAAATGGGACGAGTTTGGCAGCGTCGAAGTTCTGATCGGTTTTCAAACGTTCCCATGCTTCCTGCGCCAGAAATCCCGCTCGTCGCAAACGAAAGGCCGCTGGTACAATCGTAATCGGGACTGCTTTCCCAATAGCTTCTTCGAGCAATGCATGCCCTGCAACACTGATTTCCCCTGTCACATGAGCCGGCCCGTCAAGGTTTTCGAGGAGACTTTCCCAATCCATCAGTTGGACTTCGCCGCGCGGTGCCCAATGGCCTTTACGCCACTGATAGCGCCCGACGATGATTCGTTCCCGTCCGGCTTGAATGACGACAATCAGGCCATCCGAATAATGTGGTTGTGCTTCGGCAATAATATCCAGCGCTGTGACACCCACCAGTGGCAGATGATGAACAGCAGCCATACCTTTAGCAAATGAAACCCCCACACGTAGTCCCGAGTATGAACCCGGCCCAATACATACCGCCATCGCAGTTAAGTCGTTGACGGTAACATTTGCGCGTTCCAGCAAACGTTGTAGGGTAGGGGCTAGCTGAACACTATGATTGAAATCCGTGTGCCATGTTTGTTCGGCAAGCAAATTACGCCCATCGTACAGCGCAAGGCTCATTAGCTGAGTAGCAGTATCTAACGCGAGCAACATAATTGGCTATTCATTCGCTGTTGTCAGTTTCGCAACAACAAGCGACCCCTATGCTCCAAAGACAAATTCTCGAAATTTAGTGATAAGTTCTTCGTATCGCTTACCTTCACCCATCAAGGCGAAGTTGCGGCGGGTAGGTTCCAATACACGGATTTCAATCCACAAGCGTTGTTTGGGCAGTATCTTGACGATATTTTCAGGCCATTCCAGTATCACTGGTCCACGCCCGCTTAATATCTCATCTAAACCGACCGATTCAATATCATCCGGACGTTCCAACCGGTAACAGTCGAGATGATAAAGATGCTGCGAGTCACTATCACGGGTATGGTCATGAACAAGATTAAACGTTGGGCTAGTCAATGGGTTCTTTGATCCCCATCCTTTGCCGATGCCACCTGAAAAGACCGTTTTACCGGCACCCATATCACCTGACAAGCAAATAATATCCCCGGGCAGCAATAATGCTCCCAGTCGAGCACCAAGCCTTTGGGTCTGTTCTGCACTATGGCTAATAATATCGAGTTGACCCTCTTTTAGGATTGGCAACGACCTACTCCCACAGGTGTGTACGGATATCATTCGCATTATACAACGCGCGTTCCTACGACAAAAGACCAGCCCTGAAGGCAATAAGTCCTCATAAGCGGATGAGCTAACCAAAAACAAACCTAAAACCAATGCTTTTCGCACTGTCATTCATGGATTTCACATTACAATTACAATCATTGTAAAGAGGTTAGCCATATGAAATTATATTCACCTAATTGGAGTATCCGTCGCCGCTTAGTTCAGATCATTTTGATGATCTCGATTCCAACGGTGATTGTAGTGGCGGTTATTGCGCTGACTTCGTATTCGACGACCCTTCGTCGCGAATCAGAAGATGCCTTTGTCAACTCCAATCAAGTATTTGCCAACGCTTTGGATGGACAGCTCCAGACTGCCGTTGTGACCGCACGGAATTTTGCGGCGGCCTTGGCAGGACAACCGGTTGCACCGTTGTCTCAAGTATGGCAATTGGCTAGCAATATCCTCTTGGATAAAAGCACCCTCGTGCGCCGCATTTATGTGCATGGTATGTCCGCACAGGGGCATCAGACCATAGTCTTTAACCCCTCCTATGCACCTATGCGCGTAGCACTCGTTCAGCAGTACATCAACAAACAACTATCGCAAGACAGTTGGTTCTTACAAGCGCTCTGGGATGGACAAGAGCGCTGGCATGCCGAGGCTTTACCTTTTGATCCCTCATCTACACAACCGGTTGTCTCCTATGCCGTGCCCTATCGCGGCCCCGGTACAGCCTTCACGGGTGTCGTCTGGGTGGATGTTGCCGAACCCACCTTGTCTCGTCTGATGGATAAAGCGATTGCGACCAAAAACCTCGGTGGTTATAGCTTGCTCTTTGATGAACAAAGTACCTTAGCCGGTAGCCACGATTTTTATACCAGTATGCCGGAAACCGATAGCAGCAAAATTCTATCGTCATTCCTTTCCCTGCCTGATATTGCCAAAACACTAGCATCTTCCGAGCCAAATCAGGGCGCCTTCTATTTAGGTTCTGATCCGTTTGATGAAGGCAAACAATCCATCATCCTCATCAATCGCTTGCCGCAAACCGGATGGCGCTTGGTGACCGTTCTCCCCGCTACAGTTCTTCAAAGCCCCTTAAATCGCAGCATTATAGAGATGGCGCTCGTGACTGCCTTGGGCATGGCTGTGCTGTCATGGGTCGTGTATTCCTTTGTGAATCGAACCGTGTCGCAACCGTTGGCAATCTTAGGGAATGCAGCCCAACAAATCGGTGGTGGTGATCTGCGTTATGGAATTGCCTATCAAGATCGCCAAGATGAAATTGGTCGTTTAGCCCACGCGATGGAAGATATGAAGCGCCATCTGGCCTATTCCTATCAACAACTGTCGATGTGGAGCCAAACGCTGGAGAAACGTGTAGGTCAACGTACTGAAGAATTAGCCTTTGCCCAAAAAGTAGCTCAAGCCAACGCTACGGAGCTTCAAGCCGTTTATGACGCTTCGCTGGCTGTCGTAAGCGACTATCGCCTTGACTCAGTGCTCCAACAATTGACTCAAAACCTCTTGGCGTTATTGAATGCCAATTACTGTGCCGTATGGTTACTCACCAGCGGTAAACAGCATTTGCAATTAGTCGCTACTACAGGTGATCGTTCGCGCCTAAACACGTTGATTGGAGTTGGCGAAGGTCTGGCGGGTGCAGCTACCCGTGAAGCGCGGTTGCTGATCGTTGAAGACTACTACAGTTGGCCGCCACACTTGGATGAATTCCCCGACACAGGTGTCCAAAAAGGTATGGCCGCGCCGCTGTTGTTCTACAATAAGCCCATCGGTGCAGTGTTGGTAGGCCGCGCTGAGGATGCCTTAGCTTTCAATAAACCGGATGAGCGTCTACTCCTGTTATTCGCCAACTTGGTATCGCCCATTGTCCGCAATGCTCAGCTATACATCCAACGTGAAGCTGCAACCGAAGAAGCTGAACGCGCCAACAGTGTCAAAACACGCTTCCTTGCCAGTGTAACCCATGAACTGCGCACGCCCTTGAATCTGATTATCAACAATCTCGACTTCATGCGCATTGGTATGTTCGGTGCGGTCACCGATGATCAAAAAGGCCGCCTCGACCAAACCATTCGCAGTTCAGAACATCTCCTCGCCCTCATAAATGACTTGCTGGACATCAGCAAAATTGAAGCCGGTGAAATGGAATTGACCATCATTCCATCTGACCTGCGCCCCATCTTAGAAGATGCCTTGGATTCTGCCTTGATGCTGATTGAGGCCAAAAATGCGCCTATCGTATTGGAAGCCAACATCCCTGACGGTCTGCCTTTGGTGCCAATGGATGCCCGCCGCATACGGCAAGTATTGACCAATTTACTGTCCAATGCGGTGAAGTTTACGCCTCGCGGAACGATTACGTTGGATCTCTCTGTCAATCAGGATTTGATTGAGTTTTCAGTGACCGATAGCGGCATCGGCATTACTCAGGATGAAATGGGCAAGTTGTTCAGACCGTTTGAACGTGCTGATCGTGCCAAGTCCATGAGTATTGAAGGTACTGGACTTGGACTGTCCATCGCGCGTCACTTGGTTGAAGCGCATGGCGGTAAACTGATGGTCGAAAGTGTCGTCGGTCAGGGCAGCACCTTCGCCTTTACGCTCCCGTTGCCTCAATTGCTCAACCATAGGAAGGTCACAACCAAACCCTTGCCAATGCCGACATCTTTTGAGTAAAGCTAGCCAATAAAAATAGGACATGCTGCCATGTCCCATTCTCTGCATTCAGAGGCGCACCCACATGGATGCGCCTTTTGAGTTAAGCGTTACTTCACACCCATCGCGGCGCCTAAGGTCACGCACGCATTGCAGGTGTTGTTCGGACGGATCAGCGCGTAACCGGCCTGAGGATCGGCGGCATAGCTGGTCGAGTCCACGTTCCACACGATGAACAAACGGACGCGGCGGCTGTTCCGTGCAAGTGTAACCGCTTCAGCCAACCACACAGCTTGATCTTGTGCGGTCACGTTAGCAGCCCAGCTAAAGCCATTCGGTAGCGGCCCCAGACCTTCTGGTGACAGGTAACCAATTTCAGTGAAGCACAAGGGCTTGCTTGGGAACACACTGCTGTACAGGTTGACCATGCCCTGATAGTAGCGTGAGTAATGGCTGGAGCTACCACGAGGATCACCACTGGTCTTACTTGGTGACAGGATACCTTCGTTGTAGTGCAGACCGACGCAATCCATCGAGTTTGCTGCACCTGCCTGTGCCATCTGTTGAATGAAGATGTTGTCATCGCAACCATTGTTGGCGCAATTACCACCGAAGAAGCCGGTAGGAGCAGGAGCCGCGCTGATTACCAGCACGTTGCCGTTAGCCTTCTTGATCGCCGCATAGGCCGCAGCCAACATCTGGGTATAGTTACCACCGTTGATCTTGCCAGCAGGCCATTCACGGTCAATGTTGGGTTCGTTCCAAACTTCAATGCCATCGGGGTTCAGTGCAGCCACGCCGCCGAGGAAGTTTGCGAAGTTCTGGATGTAACCATTCTGGTTAGCCGCCAGTTGCGATGCATTACCGACGATGCTCAACAGAATCTTGAAACCCTTGCTGCGAGCTGCATCAATCGCGCTTTGGGCGATGCTTGCAGGTGCGCTGCCATCCCAACGGATTTGGGTCTTCGCCCAAGTCATACCCGCGCCGCGCATCTGGGCAGGGTAGGAGAAGCTGAAGACGTGTCCGCCGAGTTCAAATCCACCCGCTACAGGAACACTGGGCGTAGACCCCGGAACGGCAGTTGCGCCCGGAACCGGTGTAGCCACAGGAGCTGTACCCGAAATCTGGAGTACCTGACCGGGGTAAATCAGGTTCGGGTTGGAAATCTTATTCAGGGTTGCAATCGCTTGTACAGTGGTATTGTACTTACGTGCAATACTCCCAAGTGTATCACCGCGCTTAACTGTGTAAGTACCTGTCGCGGGTGCTGGCGTACTGGGTACTGCCGTGCTCCCCGGCTTCGGTGTAACGGTCGGAACAACAGTCCCTCCCGCAGGAATGTACAAAGTTTGGCCTGCAAAAATTAAATTGTAATTTGTAATCCCGTTACGCTGGGCGATAGCCGCCATCGTAACACCGTACTTGAGGGATATACGGTACAAGTTCTCGCCTCTTTGAACCACATGCGAGGTCTCACCTGCATTCGGTTGAGCGAACACACTGCTGGTGATGGCGAATACGAACGCCAGCAGGGCCACAATTACGACTAAACGACGCATAACGGCTCCTTTAATTTCTCTGCTTAGTTAAAGCAATGTTTGTTAAACGCGTCAATATTCTAACATGAGCCATGAAAATGTGCTGGTACTTAGTATATGAAACGTATATTTATAAAAGCTTTGTTATTTCGACGCCCTGCAAAAGCCTATTTATCGCAGTTTTGAGCAGTCCGCGAACAGGCGCATCCCCCGTTTTATGCTCCTATGACCTGTATATGTACACCATAACCATAAAACGCCGCTGCTTTTTTGTCACTATCGCGCCATGCGATGCCGCCTCAACGGGCTATAATCGACCTATTCTTGGGTAATCCATCTTCTCTTTACCCGAACTTCCCTTTGTTATCTTTCCGAAGTACCTCCTTCTGCTAAGAGCCGTATAGGAAACTATGCGGCTCTTAGATTCACCCCTGATCAGTCACCGTTGAACGCAGCTTTCCCACATGTCATAATACATATGTTCGTCAGTGGTGATGTAAGCTGCTGTTTTTCGGTTGTTGTGCGCTAGAAAAGAAAGAAGCCTGTCATGAGCGAGCTGCAAGGATTGCTAGACGTAATCCGCACCGGAAACTTCTTGGTGTTGGATACCGAAACCACTGGACTCGAACAGGGCGAGGTCGTCCAAATCTGTGTGATTGATTCGGCTGGAACCCCGCTGATGAATACCCTCGTGAAACCTGTCGAACCAATCCCGCCCAGTACCACCCGCATTCACGGCATCACCAACCAGATGGTTGCCACAGCCCCCCGCTTTGCCGATGTGGTTGACGATCTACGCCGCATCATCAATGGTCAGCAAGTTGTGGTCTACAACGCTGTTTACGACCGTCGCATGTTGCATCAAAGCGCCGAAGCCGCCCACATCGAAAAGACCGACTGGAAAGGCATCAGCCGTTGGTGGTGCGCGATGGAAGGCTTTGCCGAAGTCTATGGCGATTACAACAGCTACCGTCGTTCCTACCGTTGGCAGAAGCTCGCCGTCGCCGCCCGTTACTATAACCTCCCAGTGGTTGATGAACACACCGCCTTAGGCGACTGCCTCACCACCTTGGCTGTCTGCAAACAAATGGCTGGCCTTGCTTAACACCAATTGCTGCTAGAAAACTTGCTCTACCTAGTTTTTTTCATGCTCATAAACTTTCAAAATACAGTCTGATTCTTTGCGCCATTAGGTACCGACGTTCAGAAAGAAAGTCTGAATAGTTTTCAATGGACATATGCTCTAAGCCTTCTGGGATGCAATTCATACGCAAGTTTTCCCGTAATGCTTCAAGGTCGGTGATATTGCCATAAGCCAGTTCGCCACCACTGCATTGCTCAAGAACTTGTTGCATGTATTTTGAAGGCTCTTTATTGCTGATGGCGATATTGATTTCACTTTGGGCAACCACATAGTTTGCAATTTGATTGTACTGTCCACGCGACATCCCGGCTTTTTTTAATATGTCTCGTGGGAAAACATGATGGACATCCGATTTGTATTCGATTAGTTCACGCACAGCAATATCTTTTGAGAGAAATCCGCGATCATTCAGTTTTACTTGAGCTGCTCGATATACGTGAAAATAGGGACTGTTTCCAGATGATGTGTCCATGTCTTGAGGTAATGTCGTATTCCAAAATGCATCGGAAAGCTGACCCCTTATATTTATGTCAGCATAGCTATCGATTCCATTCATATCAATTTGCCGAATGTCTTGATCAATAGTCGATTCTGGCGATCCGGAATATCGACCTGTCAAGACTGACATTACATACCAACGGCGTACTTGACGTTCAATATTGGCATCAGGAACATTTTGGCTTCGCAACGTAAGGTACAACATGTAGGCAAAATTTAACGCCATTTGCGAACCAATCAATGAAGAATCTACAAAACCTGCAGAACGGATAATCATTATAAATCGCTTGAAGTGAGTTTCATTGATGAAACGGAAAATGCTTTCCTGTAGCCGTAGAAATGTATCCGCAACTATAGTTTCTTCATATTGTTTTGTTTCAAAGTTACGACCGGAAAGCAATGCGACCAAATCCTGTAGTCGTCCCCGACGGAATTCTGAGGTGAATGACACTCGTAGCATATCGGTATAAGTGGGATCATATAGATCATCATTTTCTTTAGATAACCAACTCATTTTCCTAAAGTAGTCGGTGACCGCAAATTCCTGATCATTTGAAGCGACGATGTTGTAATAGTCAGGAGCTACAGCTAGGTGACAGAAATAGTCAACCGCTTTTCTTAGATTAATGCCACCATGTTCTTCATTGACCGCAATCTTTGACATGGCAAAATCGGCTTGACTTAGGGGAACGCCCTCGGAATTTACACGGACGAATATTTCTGTGACGGTTTCAATATCTAGTGACGAGTCAAGCTCAATAATGCCAACGGGATTTGTGTTGATTGCAACCAATTGATTAATGCTATAGTCTATTTCATCTGCATCAGTACCTGGATTTCGACTACAGTATTCATTTACGAACTTGCGCAACCTAGTGTTAGGATCAAAGACTATCGCAAGGTCGGAAATCCAAGCAGGATCTTTTTCGATAGCCGTGTTGGATACCTCAAAGATTCTCTTTTGTGGATTGAATGCAATCTTGATTCTTACCTTTTTGTATTCCTTGGTTACAACGTATGATCCTAATAATGCAGCCATCAACGCAGTTATTCGTTGTTGACCGTCAATCAGTATTTTCTTTCCTTCTGATCGAGATCCATCTTTTAGATTAATATCTGGGCTTTTCCATACAATTAGGTAACCTACTGGATAATCATTGAACAGGGAGTCCATTAAATTACGCACTTTGGTCGCGTCCCAAACAAATGGACGTTGAATCTCAGGTATAGCAATTTCTTTTGATTTAACCCAACCGAGTAGTGTGTCAATAGTCAGAGAGCGGGTTTCGTATTTTCGTGGCATTGTCCCACTTGCCTAATGTCTATAACTTGATTGAAATGACTTAAGAGTAATTTGCCTTCAATTATCTTAACATCATGAATTCTCAGATAGTAATTAAGAATGTTTCATGACTTTATTACTATCAAAAATCCCCGTATTGCACGGGGACTGGACTGGTGATAATTCAGAATATGGTTACTTTTTCATATCCAGTTACATATCATCTCACCGGATGCGGGCTTTCATCCAATCGTTACTATTATGGAAGTCCGCCACCGCCGTACCCGGATGCACCAACTCATCCAACAAAACGCGATCTGCCGCATCCAACTTCTTATCAGCGATAGCCAGCGCGTCATCCAGATGTGCCATCGTACGCGGTCCCAAAATAGGCGACGTAATCCCCGGCTGATCCTTGCACCACAGCAGCGCGAACTGCGAAGCAGTCATGCCGCGCTCTTGCGCCATTGCCCCCATCCGCTGTGCCGCCATCACACCACGCTCGGTCACCCGCTCTTGAAACGTTGACCCCATTCGTTGCGCCCGTGAGCCTTCGGGGAATTGACCGCTGGAATTGCTCGCGTTATACCGTCCCGCAAGGATGCCACCCGCCAGCGGCGACCACGGCAAAATAGCGATTCCGTACTTCTGGCATAGCGGCACCAGTTCGTTTTCGATACGTCGATCCAATAAGTTATATGGTGGTTGTTCGCTGATAAACCGCACGAGATTATAGCGTTCGCTCACCGACAACCCCTCCATCACCATCCACGCGGGGAATGTTGAGCTGCCGATATACCGCACTTTACCCGACCGTACCAGATCATCCAGCGCACGCAGCGTTTCATCTTGTGGGATCGTCGCAGAAGGGCGGTGCAGTTGGTACAAATCAATATGATCAGTCTGCAACCGGCGCAGCGAATCCTCGCACGCCTTGATGATGTGGTAACGCGAAATCCCCCGATCATTCTGTCCTTCGCCCACCACACCGTTCACTTTCGTCGCCAGCACAATCGACTCACGTTTGCCGTTGGCCTTCAACGCCTTGCCCAACACAACTTCGCTTTCCCCTGCGTTGTAGACGTTAGCCGAGTCGATAAAATTGACCCCCGCCTCCAAAGCGCGATCAATCATCGCGATCGAGTCCTCGGTGTTCGTCACACCGCCGAAGTTCATCACACCCAAACACAGGCTCGAAACCATCACACCAGTACGTCCTAATGGTCGATATTCCATCACTCCACTCCTTTTATGCTGCTGTCTTGCAGGGCATCTCTATCTTATCGCATCCCATACGTCTCGCTAGATACGCCTAATATCTATGGCCGCCTATAATTACCGAAAATCGATAATGTATAACACCGTCAAAGTGACATTCCTGCACGAAGCTACAAGCTATTTGTTTCTCAGAGCATTAAGGAAAAACCGGAATAACTCAAAAATACATGCCTCAACGTAAGATTGCTTTATCTTGTTGTATTCTCGAAAAAGCAAGTTCAATTTGTGTCGTTCTTGCCCACTAGAGGATACTCGAATGAAAAACGCCTTACACGTAATGCTGATCGGTTTACTGAGCATGGTTTCTGTTCTATCGATTTCGACCGTAACAGCACAGGATGCCCAAATTATTTGCTCAAAACCAAGTGATGTAGCAACCTTCGTTGTGATCACCAATGGTACTGAACAACAGCTCAACTATTACTGGATTGATGAAAATTGCAAACAGCATGAATACGGCACAATTGACCCCGGTAAGACCGTTGTGCAGCCCACCTACACCACCCATGCTTGGATAGTAGGAACAACTGTTACAGGAAATCGAGTCGGTGAACAGATTGTGCCTCAATCTGCCGAGCCGCTTTTAGCTGAAATGGCCTGTTCTTTAACAACTGATGTGCAACTAGATCTCACTGTTGTTAATCAATCTCAATCTACTGCCAATTTGTATTGGGTGGATCAACTATGCAATGAAATACCTTATGGGACACTTGAAGCGGGGCAGACTGTTGTCCAACCAACCTATCAGGGACATGTCTGGGTCCTACGCAATGCTCAAACTGGTGAATTATTGACTCGTACACGGGCGAACGCATTGATTGCCCATCCATCTTCTTAGCAACACTCCGTTCTCTATCCCCTGCACCTAAACAAAAATCCCCGTCACGCGACAGGGATTTTTATATGCCTAGGTTACGACCTATAAGCCGCCTTCTGTACCCCTTGCGGGGCGGCGATCATCTATCTGTTCCATCCGTTACCAGATGAACTCAAGCAGCACACCCGGCGCTTTTTACGGGACGAGTCGCCCCAATGCGCCTGCTTGGCCTTGCTCCCGGTGGGGTTTGCATAGCCGCGAACATTACTGCCCGCGCTGGTGGTCTCTTACACCACCGTTTCACCCTCGCCCATTGCTGGGCAATTCACCTCTCTGTTGCACTGTCCATCGGGTTACCCCGCCCGGCTGTTAGCCGGCACCGTACCCTGTGGAGGGCGGACTTTCCTCCCTCTGCCGAAGCAGAGAGCGATCACCCGGTCAACCTAGACACCCGCCCATTATAGGGCTTGCCCCCTTCGCTGAGTAGGGCAACGTGCTGTTGTGTGAGCGATATATCGCAAAGCGGTATTGCTCCCTCTGCCTACATGAAATGGGGAAAGAGGATTGGGGAGATAGGGGAGCACCGGATTAAATTATCTAATGTCCCCGCGTTGTTGCAATCGCCGCGATAGTGACCAATCCGATTCCCACCACTTCCCGCACACCTAACGCCTCGTGCAGCACGATAAACCCGATCACCGCCGCTGCCACTGGCTCGACGCTTGCCAACAACCCGAATACCCGCGGTGTCAGACGTTTCAGCGCCGTGAACTCCAACGAAAACGGAATGGCTGATGACGTCAGCGCCACAAATACCGCCATCACGATTAAGGCCGGATCAGTCAACACCTTCGCCGCGCCAGCACCCCCGAAGGGCAGTGCCACCAATGCC
Organism: Aggregatilineales bacterium; assembly: GCA_044227005.1. Taxonomy (GTDB): domain Bacteria; phylum Chloroflexota; class Anaerolineae; order Aggregatilineales; family Phototrophicaceae; genus CFX2. The sequence goes on along the minus strand of JBGAFZ010000005.1, from coordinate 129,343 downwards.
GCCACGCCCATCGAAAGCGCCAGCATCGAATGCCCCTCCACTAACCCGCCGATTTGCTTCGTTACGATGATATACAGCGCCCATGACACTGCCGTCATCAACGCCAGCAGTACCCCGAAGCTGTCCAGCGCCACGTTCGTTAGTGGCGAAAGCATGATAATCCCCACTGCCGCCACGATCACCCACACGAAATCCATCAACTTTCGTGAACCCAACACCGCCACCAGTAGCGGCCCACCGAATGCAATTGCGACCGCCACCCCCAACGGAATCCGGCTGATTGCCGCGTAAAACAACAACATATTCGCCGTGATCACCGCGCCATAGACCAGCATATACAAGTAGACTTTGCGGCTATAACCCCGAATGCGTGGTCGCCAGATTGCGCTAAACAGAATCGCCGCCAAAAACGTGCGGATGAAAACCACTCCCGCCGTCCCCGCCACTTCGAATAACTGCTTCGCAAACGCTGCCCCGATCTGTACCGAAATAATGCTAATGACCACTAACGACCACGGCGGTATCCGTGCCATCAGACCTGCATTAGACGCCTCTTTTGCTTGCTGCTGGTCAAACTTGCCCGATGAATTCATGCATAACCTTCAAAGCTCATAAAAATATCGCGTAACAATATCCATTTTCTTGCCCATTGATCAATAGCCACCCATCCCGCCGCTCGACTTTCTCTTTTCTCTGCCTTCCTCTGCATTTCTCTGTGTCCTCTGTGCCTCTGTGGTAAAACTGTATTTGCCTTCCTCTGTGCCCTCTGTGGCTGTGCGAAGCCTCCTGTGGACTGTGGTAGAACCGCTTTTGCCTTTCTCTGCCTTCCCTGTGGTAAAACTGTATTTGCCTTTCTCTTCTTGTTCTCTGTTTGCCTTGTCGACTTGGCGGTTTAATCCCGTTTCTGCTTAGTAGGGCAAGCGTCAGTTGCCAGTATCCCCCGTTCTTCGTACAATGAGCAGTATTGTCAGGGGATGCTCACTGCCGCCCCACTATGTCAGGTGTTTATGACCAGTATCCCGAACCAACGTTTTCGTTTACAACGGCAAATCACACAGACATGGCGTACTCTATTCGCCCCCGGTGATTGGTTCACGTTGGTAATCGCCTGTGTCCTCCTCTTCATGCCGGTACTCGCCCTCTCTGCGGCAGGTTGGCCGCTTGACCTGCGCACCCTCATTCCAGTGACTGTACTCAGCTTGGGCTTCGGCTTTTTACTCGCCCGCAGCCAATATAACGAACTCCTCGCCCTCATCATGAGCGGCATTTATGGCGTTGCCTTCATCTTTCTCGTTGCTGCCATCAATGAACCCGGCGGCCTCTTTGAAGGCTTTAGCAGTGTTCTGAACCGTGTCATCCAATGGGCGATTGCAGCCACCAGCGGCGGCCTAAATCAAGACGATATGGTCTTCACCATGCTCGTCGGTATGCTCTTTTGGTTTCTCGGTTACAACATCATTTGGCATCTTTTCCGTGTGGATCGCATCTGGCGCGTAATCCTGCCCCCCGGCTTGATTCTCGTCACCAACAGCCTCTACTACAGCGGCGAAGCCAACCTTGATGTCTACCTGATCGTCTTTATCTTTCTCTCGCTCTTATTGGTCGCCCGTTCCAACCTCGATGCCCGCGCATGGGAATGGTACACCAGTGGCATCCGTGTCCCCCGCGCCCTCCGTCAGCAATTCTTGCGCGTCGGTGCCACCTTAGCCCTCATGGCCTTATTGATCGCCGGTTCAATTCAGGTCAGCGATCTGCAAGAACGCCTCAACCGCTTCCGCGAATTCATGCAGTCCGAACCCTTGACCCAGTTGAGCGAAATCTGGAATCGACTCTTTTCCAGCGCCGAAACGCAGGGACCCACCACCAGTGACTATTACGGCGGTGATTCGCTCCAACTCGGCGGCGCGATCAAATTGGGCGATCAAACCGTTTTTCTCGTCCAAGTACCACAGGGACGCCGTTTTTATTGGCGTTCCCGCGTCCTCGATATTTATTCCAATGGCCGTTGGTCACCCGGCTCGGATGTACGCCTAACCGTACCCGAAGCCCCGCTCGAAGTTAAATATGGCACTGATGAACTGAATGCCCGTTCGCCTGTTCAACAAAACTTCATCATGGGACTCACAGCCTCGCGCCTTGTTTATACAGCACCGCAGCCTCAATTTGTGAATCTCGCCACCCGCGCCGACCTGATGTATATCACCAACGCTGCCGGTGAACGTGAGAGTATGAATATCTCGGTTATCCGTCCGCTTCAGGTGCTCAAACAAACCGATACCTATACCGTTACCAGCCTCATGACGGATGCTACCGCCAGCCAGTTACGTACCTCCATCGCCTCTTATCCCGATTGGTTACTGCGTCTCTATCTAGAGCTTCCGCCATCCATGAGCGAGAACACACGCCGCCTCGCGCAGCAAATCATCGCGGATGCCAAAGCCGTCACGCCTTACGACAAAGCCAAAGCTGTCGAAAGCTGGTTGCGTACCAACATCGCTTACAACGAAGCCATCCCCCAACCACCCGCTGATCGTGATCCGGTGGAATGGGTACTCTTTGACATCAAGCAGGGCTATTGCAATTACTATGCCTCCGCGATGGTGCTTATGTTGCGTATGCTCGGTGTTCCCGCCCGTATGGCCGCAGGTTTCGCGCAGGGTACATGGGACTCAGCCCAGAACGCCTATGTCGTCAAAGAGCGTGATGCGCACACATGGGTCGAAGTCTATTTCCCCGGCTATGGTTGGATCGAGTTTGAACCCACTGCCGCTCAAGCACCCTTGAATCGGCAGGATGATGTCCCGCTGCCCAACTTGCCCACACCGTCACCGGCTGCCACCAGCACACCGACTGCCACGCCGTCACCGTCACCTAGCCCGACCGCTGACGCTTCGACACCACAACCACAGGTCGCGCCGCAATTCCCGACTCTAACGCCCACACCGTCACCGACCGCCACGCCGGTCATTATCCCGACTCAACCGCCGCCGTTGACCCCACATCAACCCGGCTTCTTGTCCTTGCTGCTCAGTGCCTTAGGCTTGGCCCTCGTCGGCTTGTTCCTGATCTTGCTGCTCGTTGGGGTAGGGGTATTTGTCTATTGGTGGTGGGAATGGCGTGGAATGCGCGGCCTCAGTCCCATAACCCGTGCCTATTCGCGTCTTGAACGCTACATCGGCTTGATTGGTATCCGTTTCATCAGCCAACAAACGCCGGATGAACGTCGTCAACAAATGACGAATCGCTTACCCAAAGCCGAGGTGCCCATCAGCACCATCACCAACCTCTATACCGTCGAACGCTATAGCAAAGGCGCTACCAGCGCTAATGAGGCCGAAGTTCAATCCGAGATGGCCGACGAAGCATGGAGTGATACCCGTGGCAACATTATCCGTCGCTACCTTCAACGCTTCATTCCGTGGCGCCGCAACAAATAACCTGACTGTGGTTTTCGAGCACGGGCGGAATCTGTTCCGCCCGCTTTGTTGATGTTGACTATTGCAGAATTACGCTCACCGCCGATAAATCCGCGAACTGATGCAATAAATTATTTGGGCACGATGTGAATTCGATGATCCCGTTGTTCCCCGTTTCGTCCTTGTCGATAGTCACGGTGCGCAGTTGCATCCCTGCCGGAACACCCGCGAAAAAGGTGAGCAATTGTGCCAGTCCAACCACCGCCTCGTGCATGTTCTTCCGTGCTGTATCGCGTCCCATATCAAGCGCGATGCCTAGCCCGATGGGTGCACCCGGTATCAACCATGCCCACCATGGTACCGACACATCCACACTGATTTGCTCGTTGTATGGAACCAGTACCCCATCTTCCACCTTCAAGCTGAAACTGACATCCGTATCCACATCTGGATCAGGAAAATTATTGATCGACTGCGCCAGCTTCATCTGGAATCGGATTCTCCCGGCTGAAAAACTAACGATTAGGTTATTCCCACCTCGAAAATAAGTCCCATCGCTGTTATTCACGCCCGCCCGTAACGGCGCTTCAATAGTGGACTTGGCGTTGACCAGTTGGGTTGATTGGCAACCCCTTGCCACAACCTCCACTGTAACCCGACCCAATACCCGTCGCGCTTGGCGCACGACTGCCGCCAGTGTATACGTGAAGCTGCTGATCGGCTGCACAGCCCGTTGACCATCTTTTGCCACATTGATGCCGTTGAGTTCCAGATGAAAACCGAGCGGCCCGCTTGCTTTCCATGACAGCATCGACGCTCCAAATGCGCCGATTCGCTCCGGACTCGCCTTAAAATACTCCAGTTTAACCCCATCGAGTATCTCAAGTGCCTGATCAATGTCATCGTTTTGATTATCGGTTGAAAGTGCCATGAGACTATGCCTTCTTTCACTGTTAATCGAACCTCGCCGATATTCGACTAATGTTGCCTGTAGTCCTCATCTCTACACTTCCTATTCCCTGACTTCAGTCCTATCCCATGCGCTCATTGCCTTGCAAACTCGAAATCGGCACATTTTTGTATCCGCTGTGTCCGCGAAACTATAAATGTCTTATACCTTACGTTTGAATCCGCAAACCACCACTTACCCAACCTAAACCGCTCACCAACCATGACCGTCCCCGCACTCCCTCAAAACCGTTAACGCCAACCCTGCGCAAGAGTTACAAAATGTTCTTCCAAAATGTAACCCTAACCCCTTCCATCTATGCTAAGCTGGTCATACCTTATCGTATTCTGCCTTGGAGTCCCTGTGTTCAATTTGATTCCTCCTTCTTCTCTGCTTTCCCTCTGTGTTCTCTGTGGTAAAAATGCATTTCCTTTTGCATTTTCGGCATCTTCCTCCCGTGTTCTCGCTGCAATTTCACTACACCGACGACGCGGCAGACACACGCGAACCACTCGCTGAATCTGTGCTATTTCAGCGGCAACAGCCGAAACCCCCGTCTCACAAATGCATCACGTGTGCGCCAATCTCCCTTGTTCCCGCTGCACACCGACGCGGCAAAATGGCCACAAATTGCATGTAACGCCATCTCCTATCTGTTCCCATCGAAACACCCCCTAACTTCCACACCCGAAGCGATGACGATCATCACACACATCCGGTGACACTCACCCCTGATGGATCAGCCCAGCTTAGGCGTAGAATTCAAAGTATTAGGTTTATAAGACGTTTTCGCTGGGATTTATGAAAACATCATGTCGGCACTTCGGTGCTCGGATGACTAAACGGTGATTTGCCGAAGGGCGTAACTAACTTACTCGAGTTGGATACGCCCTTTTTTGTAATATGAGTTAGAAGCATGAAGCGTAACTTTTTCCATATCCCCTATCTCAGAACCATTGCCCTAGCCACAACTGGATTACTGCTTGTCGCGTCTGGCCTCTTGATGATCGCCAACCCGACACCCGTCTCTGCGCAGACGAACGCAGACGCCAGTTATATCGGTGCGAAAGAATGTCAATCGTGCCATCGGGGCGTCGCCAGCAGCCACAAAGATACGCGCCACAGCCTGTCTCTCCGTGATGCGAAACCGGCCACTATTCTCGGTCAGTTCACACAAGACGAGGATATCCGTCAGGTACAGTTCCCCGGTGAGGATGCCCCGCGCGCCTTCACAGCCGATGATATTGCGTTTGTGGTCGGCTCTGGTCGTGATGTTCAGCGCTATCTCTACAAGGTCGATAAGAACAAATACATGGTCTTACCGGCTGAATGGAATGTCGCCGAAAAGAAGTGGGAACCCTACAAGCTCGCCGAAGCGTGGCCGGATCAAGCCTATGACTGGAATCAAAATTGTGCTGGGTGTCATACAACGGGCTTGAATGTCGAGAAGGCGCGCTGGGACGATGACGGTGTTCAGTGTGAATCCTGTCATGGCCCCGGTAGTGTCCACCAAAAGACTGCTAAATCGGCTGGCAGTAAGCCCGATGCAACCGAACTCGTAGCCATTCGTGCGGCGATTGTCGTCAGTCCGGATGCTCAAATCTGTGGTCAGTGTCATAGTCAAGGAACGACCGCAGAAAAAGATCATCCTTATCCGGTTGGGTATCGCCCCGGTCAAAGCCTCACGCAGACCTTCACCCTCTCTGAACCAAACGATACCGCCCACTGGCGTGCTTCCGGTCATGCCGCTAGTCAAAATATGCAGTTTAACGAGTGGCTGCAATCCAAACACGCCACGTCTTTGGATAGTCTCAAAAACAGCACTTATGCCGAGGATTCGTGCCTCGAATGTCATAGCGCTGATTATCGCCTGAACGAGAAAATTATTGCCCTCCAAGCTGCTGGTGATCGTGCGGGTGATGTTCCGGCTCCAGTGACGCTCGCTACAGCTCAATACGGCGTGACCTGTACCTCCTGTCATGATCTACATGGAGACGGCAAACAAGAGTATCAACTCTCTGCCGAACCCTATGCGCTTTGTGTCACTTGTCACGCCGATGATCGTCTGGTTGGCGTTCACAATCCCGTTAAAGAAATGTTCGAGGGCGAGCAGGTTGTCGATAAGATTACCGGCATCCCCTCCAAACACTTTACCGAAGGCGTGAAGTGCGCGACTTGTCACATGCCGCTCACCTTAGAAAGTGGAGCAACATGGTACTCCGGCAGTCACACCATGAAGCCCGTCTTACCGGCTCAGGCCGTTGGTAACCAGCCCGACTCCTGTACCGGCTGTCATAAAGACCTCAGCCGTGAATACATGCAGCACTTTGTCGATGAAACCCAGTCGGGCATCACCAAACGCTTGACCGATGCGCAGGTAGCCGTTGGCTCACGTACCAACACACCTGCATGGGTGCTCGACGCGCTCAAATTCGTGGCCGAGGATGGTAGCCAAGGGGTTCATAACTTCTCTTATGCCTCTAATCTACTTGATACAGCAGCCCTTGAACTGGGTATCACCCAATCGACTACCGTCGCCAGCGTACCCTCCCATCCGGTCGAAGACCCGACCTCATGTGCCGAATGTCATAAGGATGAGTACCGCGTCTGGCAAACATCACCACATGCCAACGCCTCGCTCGGTAAATCCTTCCTGAATGAGTTTGCTTCCAAAGGTCGTCCAAGCTATTGCATGAGCTGTCACGCCTCTGGCTACGACCCTCGTTCTCAGAAATACGCTTTTGAAGGCGTTGTTTGTAGCAACTGTCACTATGTCACTGGCTCTACCGAGCATCCACCCGGCCCTGTTGAAGTGGCTACCAACTCAGCCGTTTGCGGTCAATGTCATAGCGGTGCTCACGCCCCCACCTACGACGAGTGGCTGGTGAGTAGTCACGGCGCAGCCGGAATCGACTGCGTGGACTGTCATACGCCGCATAACAACGGTCTGTTGCTAGGTGATGTGAACAGCACCTGCGAGTCGTGCCATGAAGAAGCCAAGACCGATGACATCCACATGGGTTCTGATATGAATTGTGTGGACTGTCATATGGCCAAGCGTGAACAACAGAATGGTGTAACCACGGTTCAAACCGGTCACTCGATGTTGATCGACCCCGGTGTCTGTGCCGACTGTCACGGCAACATCCACTTGCTTAGTAAAGGTGAAGCCAATCTATCAGTCGTTGAAAAGAATAAACTCGAAGTGCTCGAGACACAGGTTGGTGATCTAAAGACCACAGCCGTCGAGAATTTGAATACGGGCATCGTGGGTGGTGCCATCGGTGCGCTGGTCTTAGCAGTGGTTGCCTTCATTGTGATCCGCATAGGAAGACGTCGATGAAAGACTATACACGTGAATTAACGCGCCGTGAATTCATTCAACTGGCGCTCGGATTAGGTGTAGGCTTAGCCTCAGCCGATTGGGTATGGCAGTGGTTCCGCGTGCATAACGACCCCTTCGCTCAGGCCGAAGAGGTGAGCACCGAAGGACCTTATTGGGGCATGGTGATTGACCTCGACAAATGTATCGGCTGTCATCGCTGTGTCTATGCCTGCGAAGCCACCAACGATACCCGCGAAGGGCATCTCTGGAACATCTTGGTCGAGGATCAGAACACCTACGAAAAACCGGTTTTCATTACCCGTCCCTGTATGCACTGTGAAAATGCCCCGTGTGTAAATGTCTGTCCCGTACATGCCACCTACCATCGCCCCGATGGTCTGGTAGCGATGGATTATGACCGCTGCATCGGGTGTCGCTATTGTATGGTTGCCTGTCCTTATGGTGTGCGCGTCTTCAATTGGACCGAACGTACCGATGAGAACCCGCAAGTAGGTGTGTGGGGCACTCCTGAAGTGGAACGTCGTCCGCGTGGCGTCGTTGAAAAATGTACATTCTGTGCCCACCGCCTCGATGCAGCCGCAGAACGCAATCTGCGCCCCGGTTATGATCGGGCAGCTACACCGGCTTGCTGCAATATCTGCCCGACCGAAGCCCGTGTTTTCGGTGATCTGCGTGATCATGAAAGCCCCGCCTCCTTGGCGCTCGTTGGTCGCCAATCGGTCGTGTTGCGCGGTGAATTAGGTACCAAACCACGCGTCTTTTATTTACTGCCGAGGGCATGATCATGGCGATTATTCGACGTGTAGGCGTTTTCTGGTTATGGATTGGTTTTCTCCTGATGGTGATTGCCATCGGTTTGTTTGGCGCGTTTCAAGTGTTTACGCGCGGCCTCGGTGTTACCGGCCTTAGTGATGGCGTTCCGTGGGGCATGTGGATCACCTTGGATTTGTCCTGTATTGGGTTGAGCGCGGGTGCTTTTTCGCTGTCTGCGATCACCTACCTCTTAGGGCGCGAATCCTACAAACCACTCGCTCGTGTGGCTGTCTTCATCGGCTTGCTGGGCTACAGCGGTGCTTTGATGGCGCTCATACTTGATATTGGTCGTCCGGATCGTTTCTGGCACGGTTGGGTTTTCTGGAATACCCATTCCATGCTTTGGGAAGTGACCATGTGCATCACACTCTACTTCTCAGTGTTGACGCTCGAAGTTTTCCCCATGATCATGGAGCTTCCCATCCTCGCACGCTTTACCACCCTGCGAAACCTTGCTCACCGCGTCCATACTTATGCGCCTGTTTTGGCTGTCATTGGGTTGTCCCTCTCACTCCTCCATCAATCAAGTCTCGGTGGAACGTACGGGGTCGTCATTGGACGTGCTGCTTTGTTCCGTGCCACCATGCCCTTGTTGTTCATTGTGTCAGCCGTTGCCGCAGGTATGGCCTTCACCGTGCATATGACTTTGCTTGTGCAGTGGCTGGGGCGGCGTAAATTAGTACCCAGTCCTGTCCTCTTTGAAGTAGGGCAGTTTATTGGTGCGCTCCTCTTGATCTACCTCTATATGCGTTTCTGGGATACCACAGCCGGTGGGTATGGCTATGTCCCCGGTCGTACCGAAGCCGATAGCGTCTTGATGCGCGGCCCATTTGCGGTCTCGTTCTGGGCGTGGGAGATGATTTTCGGCGGCCTTATCGCCGCGATCCTGCTCATTCGTGCCCGTTTCAACAACAGCATTTTGATGTTGACGGTCGGCAGTGGTCTAACCTTGGCAGGCTTGATAGCTAATCGCTGGCACACCACCTTGTTGGCTTTCACTCAACCACTGTCTACCGCTCCTGTCTTGACTGATCCGCTTGTAACACCTTATACCCCCGCATGGACAGAATGGGCTACTGCATTGGGTGTTGTGGCTGGCTTAACACTGCTGTTCAGTTTCGGAATGCGCTACCTGCCTGCCTTCAAGGGCATTACCGAAGACGAAGTTGCTGTGACTAGCCTGACTACTACAGATCACGCGCCTGCCGAAGCAAGTTGAGCGTCTTCGCTCAATTATACAAATCTGACATTGGTATCACGCTCGCTTTTGATGCCAATGTCAAACCAGCTATTCCAAATCACCAACCAGTCGCAGCGTTTCCCAATCTTCCATGTATGGGATAGTCACACTTGCTTCCTCATCCGTGTGTACAACCGGCAATTGCTCCCCGCTAGGAACCCGATACACAGCCTTGACCGTGATAGGAATGGTCAATCGGACGTTATACAGCGGGACAATTTCCTCAATCGTGTCCACGGTTCGTTGTTGACCAAACCGCACCGCGCGCTGTGGGAATCCGCTTACCAGATGAACAATCCAGTCTTCCCCCAAACGGTTAACGACGATTTCGGTGTTAAGCAACCCTGTCGCCCGAACAGCAGGAAGCCCTCCTGCCGCCCACGTCACCATGTTAGCGATCAACTGCCGGTACGATGTATGACCCAGTCGTGCGTAATTGCTCTCAGGCATCGCCCCGCAATAAATAACGCGTCCATGTCCATACGTGCGATAAACAATAACCGGCTCTCCTGTGTCAGCATCCGGTGGCGGTTGATTATTGTGGTAGTAGGTCTCTCCGCTCGTCTCAATCAGTGGATTGCGACGGGTTGCAGCCACTTTCACATCGGCTGTGTTCGGATTTATCTCCCACATCGCCATATAATGTGGTAGCGGTCTGCGAATCAAATCGGATGTGATAGGGCTGTCCTGAAATTGGAAATACGGAAAAGTGAACTCACCTCGCTTAATAAAATCCACACCGAATAGATCAGCCAATGTGTAGTTTGTTAGCCGCTTTCCTTGCTCGTCGTATAAAGATGTCGCGCCTGTAGCGATGACCGCGCCTCCGTTGGCGACATATGCCCGTAGCGCATCCGCTTCATCTGCCGAGAGCGTCAAGATATTTGCCAGATACACAACCTTGTATCGGCTGAGTGTCGCAAAACTTTCTGGACGGTCATCCACGATTTCAACCGGAATATGGGCTTCAATCAACGCCTTGTAAGTACCCATCCACGCAGGTAGTAAATCCGAGTCAGATGGGTTCATATTGCTTTCAGGAACCAATGGATTGGATGACGGCTTGGTGCGGTTCAAAACCTCATCTAGCTCGCGTGCCTTTTGCGACACATATAGGGCAGCATACCGCACCGGTTCAGCGCCATGCAGCACATGTTCCCGCCGCTCGATTTCACTGTAGATATTTTCGATCGTGTCATAAACCGCAGGTTCAAGTTGCCCGTCTTGGTAAGGTTCATCGTCAATGCAAACCGCGCCACCATTGGCGACCACACTAAACGCCTCAAACCGCATTTGTGCAACTGGGCGCAGCGTGAAGTCCCATGTGTGGACGAATCGTCCGGTCAGCACTTCAAATGGCCTATCATCGGTTCCGGAGCGCATATATCGTGCAGCGAATCCGGGGAATATCAATCCTTGCCACTCTGTATAACCCTCGGTTGATCCCATATCAGACCGTTTAAGATGCTTGAACGATAATCCCTGACTGGGCATTGCATACGGTGTGCCATAAAAATTAACGATATAAGCAACTTCAGGTTTGATCGCTTTGACCACCTGATAGCAACCGTCAATGTAGTCATACAACCTGTCCTGCTGCCAACGCATCATATTGATCCAACCCGCTTCTTGATTATGTCGTGGCATCGGTTGCCCAAAATCCTGCTCGTAGCGTTCACGGGTGTAACGGTCAAATGTCGGCAAGTCGCTGAGTATGTCGCTCCAGATACCGTCTATATCGTATTGAGTCGTCAGTTCCGTTAGGTGTGAGTGAACCAGATCACGATAAGGACTGAGCAAGCTCATTGTAGGCCAACGATTATAGGAGTAACGCCCGTCTGCCTCTTCTGCCATCCAGTCAGGATGCAAGCGAGCCGCTTCCGTGTCCCACATGTTGGAATAGTAAGCGATCACCCGAATGTTTTGACGATGTGCGTGGTCAATCATCTCGCCGAGGAAATCCTGATCTCCCAAACCGGTATGTTTATGACCGATGCGTGTGTTGTAGTAAAAGTTCCCATACTGGCATTTGGCGAAAACCACGACCGTGTTGATACGTGCCTTCGCAAACCTGTTGATAATCTGTTCAGGTTCGAAACGTGTGGCAATTTCGCGTAGGCTGTGTTGGTCACCACCAGATTGACCGGGACGTGTCCAGTCTGGCAGATGCATATCAAAGAATAATCGTCTTGTGTTATTGCGATACCACTCTAAGTCGACCATATAAGCTTTCTTTATTTCAATAAGTACTTGTATAGAGTGTATGTCGTAACAGACATTCGTCAAATTCCTAACTGATATATTGACATCTTTACGTTTGTTAGGATTTGTTCTAAATGGACACTTTCCTCAAGTACGACTTCATCTGTATTGACTACCCGCCCCTCAAACCTTAATGCAGTTTAAGTAATAACTAAGAATCTTTCTCATGAAAGGTTTTTGTAATGCCAAACCACCTATGTTTAGGTTATGTTTATGTATGCAATAGGTATTGTATAAGTAATTTGGGGGTTTTATGGTAAAAAGTCGTATTCGTAGATTGACTATTATTGCTGCACTTGTATTCGGGACGATGTTGGCATTTCTTGTATTGCCAGCGCTCGCTGCTGAGCAGGTTTTAGCTGTCCGTTCTGCGGTTGGCAATCACTATGAGACACCATTGGTTCTTGATCTGACGGCGGGGCAGGTTGTCAATATCGATGCTTATTGCACGGATGCATCCGGTACAGGCATCACCTACGTTCACTACATTGAGGTGGGGGCAGTACCCACAGCCGAACATCCCGAATATAACGACTCAATTTACTACCAGCGATGGGATTGTTTGGCAGGTGTAAATGCACCCTATACTGCGCCAGTAGGTACACAATATCGCTTTATCTTTCACGTTCATACCAATGAATATGGCTGTAGTGATGCCGAAAGTTGCCCAACCCTTACAGGTATCAGCCACTTCAACTATTACCTCAAAGTAACCACTGGTGTAGCAGATTCTCCTGTGACGCCGGAGCCAACTGCACAGGTCACTGCTGAACCTACGGCTGAACCCACCGCAGAGGCGACTTCAGATCCATCATCGACGGCTGAGCCTACACCCGAATCAACGTCAGAACCCACAGCAACGCCATCTAAAGCCGCAACTGCTGTTCCTGTTGTATCCCTACCGGAGATGCCACGTGATGCGCGCCTGAACTTTAAGACGGGTGACTTAACGGCCGTTGTCTACCGCAATCGTGATGATAAAGGTGCGCCTGCGATCGTGATCTATGGTGTGAATGAAAGTAGTCGCGGCTATTTACTTTGCACGGTGACGAATGCTGATCTTGGCGATCTAGCCACACAAGCACCCAAGCAAAATACGCTCGTTAAGCGATGTAGCGCGCAAGTGGTTGTCTATGTGCTCACCACCGGAGAAATTCAGATCAATATAAGCGAGCAAAATAAGGTATTCGTAACGGTATTGGACTCACTTGAGGCCAGCATGATTAAGCGTTCACTCTTAGAAGCGTAGGTGCAAATCATGGATCTTGCTAGATGTTTAGCAAGATCCTCGCCATAGCAATCTGCGTCATCTGTAGAGATTTACTGTAATTCTGGTTGATGGTTTATTTCGGAAAGTTAGTATGAGTGAGAAAAATCATGATCCGTGTGATGTTGATTATTGGAACGCGCCCTGAAGCAATCAAAATGGCACCTGTAGTGAAAGAATTTGAAAAGCACCCTGATATTTTCAAACCAATTGTCTGCGTAACAGGCCAACATCGCGAAATGCTCGATCAGGTGCTAGATATTTTTCAGATCGTTCCTGATTATGATTTGAACGTCATGAAGCCTAACCAGAGTCTTTCGCGTTTAACCGCGACCATCATCAGTGCACTAGATGAAGTAATAATTGAATCCAAACCGGATTGGGTACTGGTTCAAGGTGATACGACCAGCGCCATGGCTGCCGGTTTGGTTGCTTTTTATCACGGAATAAAAGTTGGTCACATCGAAGCAGGGCTGCGAACTCATGACATCGGTCAACCCTTTCCTGAAGAAGCCAACCGCCGCATTACCGACATTATGTCCAACCTATATTTCTCACCAACCACTCGTACCCGTGATAACCTCTTACGCGAAGGTGTCAATCCGGACTCTATTTTGATTACGGGTAACAGTGTGATTGATGCTTTGCTCATGATGGTGGAACGTGTACGCGAAACACCTATGGGTGCTTTCCTGCCGGGAATTGAGCAAAAGCGTCTTATATTGGTGACTTCTCATCGCCGTGAGAATTTTGGTGAGCCATTCGCGGAAGTTTGCCGTGCCATCAAAACCATTGCCGAGCAATATCGTGACACTGTACACATAGTTTTCCCCGTCCATTACAACCCCAATGTGCGTGTCCCAGCCCATAACATTCTAGGCAATGTCCAGAATATCTCTCTGTCTGATCCCTTGAATTATGAAACCATGGTGCAACTCATGGATAACGCCTACATGATTATGACCGATTCGGGGGGTATTCAAGAAGAAGCACCTAGCCTCAACAAACCGATTCTCATTCTGCGCGATGTGACCGAGCGTCAAGAAGTGGTTGAAGTTGGCGCTGCCAAATTGGTTGGTTGCGACTATCAAAGAATTGTGTTTGAAGCGCAGCAGCTTTTGGATGATGAACAGCATTATGCTCGCATGGCCGCTGTCCCCAATCCATATGGTGATGGAACCACCAGCCGCCAAATCGCCACCGCGATTATGCGCTATCACAATCCGAGTCAATCTGTGGCTGAGCCGCTTCCAATGCAAATAGCTCAATGATTAGCCAAATACCTGTGCAATTTACCTTATAGGAAAGTTCTAAGAATGCGTATTTTGTTTTTGTCCCGTTGGTACCCGTATCCTGCCAATAATGGTTCGAAAATTAGAGTTTATAACTTATTGAAGGTTTTGGGGCAGCACCATGAAGTCGTATTAGTTTCGTTTAATACCGATACTGAACCAGTCACGCAGGAGCGCTTGGACGGGATGCTAGAGTTTTGTAGAGAAGTGCATGTTACCCCTTACAAAATGTTTAATCCGGGAAGCATGAAAGCACTGTTGGGCTATTTGGCACCCAAGCCACGTTCTCTGATAGATAGTTATAGCGTCGATATGGAACGCATCATTCGCCGTACAGCGGAACAAAAACCCTTTGATGCGGTCGTTGCTAGCCAGATTGACATGACAATCTACACCCATCTTTTGCCTGATACCCCACGTGTGTTGGAAGAAGTTGAAATCAGTATTTTCTACGAACAGATGGTTCGCGAGACACAACCCCTTAAAAAGGCGCGCAAGCAATTGATGTGGTCGAAGTGGATGAACTACATGCGCGGTGTCATGCGTGATTATGACGGCGTAACGGTTGTATCCCAACCTGAAGTTGAGCCGCTTCATCGTATTTTACCCGGTTATGATCGCATCGAAGTAATCCCGAACGGTGCTGATTTGAAACGTTTTACAGGGGATTTTGGTACATCTCAGCCCGACACATTGGTTTACACCGGTGCCTTGACCTATTACGTCAATTTTGACGCGATGAAATTCTTCTTGAGTGAGGTTTTCCCACTTATCATTGCGAAATGTCCTCAGGTGAAGCTGGTGATGTGTGGCACATTGGAAGGCGTGCCTGTACATGAACTGCCGTCTTATCCCAACGCTGAACATGTTGGCTATGTGAGTGACATTCGTTCGCGTGTTGCCGGTAGCTGGCTGAGTATTGTTCCAGAGCGTGTTGGCGGTGGTACTCGCATCAAAATATTGGAGTCTATGGCCTTGGGTACACCCGTAATTGCAACTGCACATGCCGCCAAAGGTTTGCAGGTTAAAGACGGTCACAACATGTTAATCGCAAGCAGTCCTGCTGATTATGCTGCCGCAGTATTGCGTGTTCTAGAAGATCCTCAACTGCGCCAAACACTGAGCCAGAATGGTCGAACCCTAATTGAGCAAAAACATGATTGGGAAGTGATCGGGCAGCAGCTTGATAGTTTTATCCAGAAGGCTGTGATCCACCGTAAAGGCGTTCGTGTGCGATAGTTCGGCCTGCTAGAAAACAAAGTTTCACAAGTTAACAAGTAAGATATGGATGGTAACAATGATGGAAGACGTGCTGGCGCAAACAGTCAATTTAAAAGAGTCTGTGAAGAAAGCAGCCGATTGGTTAGTACACTCTGGTGTGCAGGTGGTCAGCGATAACCCACTACACAGTCAGGGTTTCGCCTCGTGGTATGAGGCCGATACGCAAACGATGCCTTATGTCTATTCGGAAATCACCGGATACCTGACCACCATGATGTGTAATCTCTATGACTCGACTGGAGAAAAACGCTTCCTCGAAAGCGCCATGGGTGCAGCGGATTGGTTGCTTCGCACCGCTCATCAAGATACGGGTGGTTTCCGCTGTCTGTTTCCAATTAAATCGACTCGCTTTGACTACAAAAACAGTCAGGTTTATATCTTTGATACAGGTGTCATTATCAGTGGCTTTGTAGATGTCTACCGCGCTTCAGGACAAGCCAAATATCTAGCCGCTGCTGTTACTGCTGCTGACTGGATTATACGCGAAGTGCAGAAGCCCAACGGCGCTTTCTACCCTGTATATGATGTCGATAAACGCGTGTTTATTGAGTCTGATAAAGAGTGGTCGCTGTGTTCCGGTAGCTACCACACCAAGGTTGCCATTGGCCTCATCAATCTTTATGAAATTACACAGAATGTGAAATATAAAGATGCCGCTGTAAAAGCGTGCGACTTTGCACTCACGTTTCAACAACCCGATGGCCGCTTCATATCCTTCCCAACTGAAGGTGGAACCAATTCTCATCCACATGCCTACTCAGCCGAAGGCCTATGGGTAGTCGGCAAGATCTTGAACCGCGAGGACTACCTGCAAGCTTCCGCCAGAGCAACTGAATGGTTACTCCAATGGCAATCTGCCGAAGGTTTTGTGCCGCGTCATTTTCATAATGGCGAACCGCTTTATAACGAACGGGTCGATATTTTAGCTCAGACTCTGCGCCTCGCTGCTATCCACTTGGGCGAGGGGCGTTTGGTCGATACTCCAGAACTTCGCGAAAAACTGGACAAGTTGGTAGCACTGATTACCCGTAACCAAGCTGAATCTGACGATTCGCGTATCGCTGGTGGGTTTTATTTCGGTCGCCTGAGCAATGGCGAACAGATGCCACATGTCAATGTTTGGGTGTCAGCCTTTGCCATACAGGGGTTGACCTTGTATGACGGTTTCCTGAACAGTCACTATCAGTTCAACCCATTCTTTATGGTCTAGTGTGAGTAGTTTGCGGACACTCACTTACCGATTACGCGAGTAGATAGGCAACGCTGTCATGAATTTTAAGCAAGGTTCGAATGTTTTTAAGACGTTGATTATTGGCGCTGGTCCGGCTGGAACAGGTCCACTGGTCAATGCTCAGCAGCGTGGCATATTGTCACAGACCCTTGATGAAGGTGTCACCATCGTAGACCGTACCGCTTTCATGGGTGGTGGGAATATCGGTCAGTACATTATCAACTCGGATACGATGGGAAATACCTTTTTAGAGTGCTTGATAAATCAAGAAACTGGCCCATTTCAACACGTGTTCAATACCGAAGCGAAGCGCTCGCTCGACCAATACCGTCAATCTGCCGCCCCACTGCGTTTGGTCGGTGAATTTATGGGTGAGATTGGAAAAGCACTACAGCAAGTAATTGATCAACATCCAGTTAGCCAATTTTTCCCTGGTACAGAGGCGCGTGAGATTCACCGAGATGCTGACGGTCTATTTCACACCACTTTGGTGGGTGATGACGGCGAAACTTTTGAGATTGTTTCCCAATATGTGGTTACTGCATTAGGTGCACGTCAACATCTTGACCGTACCTTGAACGCCGAGATCATTCCCGGTCTTAACTTGGCAGATAATTATGCTCCCAAGACACTCCTCACCAATTGTGTTTTGACAGATGCAGGTCCTGTCGAAATTGAAAAGCGGCTTAAGGAGTCCTCCAATCGTAAAGTAGTCATCATTGGGGCGTCCCACAGCACCTTTTCTTCAGCATGGGTACTCCTAAACAAAACCGGATTGACCTTTGACGAAGGTGACATAACCATATTGCATCGGCAGAAGCTCAAGATTTTTTATCCAACGGTTGAAGCAGCCCATGCCGAAGGTTACTTCGACTTTGATGAAAATGATCTATGTCCATTAACCAAACGGGTGTATCGCCTCGGTGGATTACGTTGGGATTCTCGCGATTTACTGAAACACATTTGGGGTGTCGGTGGGGTACCTCTAGAAAAACGCGTTCGCCTCGTGGAACTTGATCCGACCAACCAGCATAACGCGGTTGATATACAAGCTTTGTTAGATGATGCCGCTCTCATCATTCCGGCCTTCGGCTATCGCCCCATCACCGTTCCACTGTTCGATGCTTCTGGTGAGCCAATTGACCTCCTCGGAAATGGTGAAGGTGCCCCGCCACTAGTTGATGATGGATGTCGCGTGTTGGATGCACAAGGCACACCCATTCGCAACTATTATGGAATAGGGTTGGCATCTGGTTTTATGCTCAGTGGTGCTTTAGGGGGTGAACCGAGCTTTAAGGGGCAAACAAACGGCCTCTGGTTGTACCAAAACGGCGTTGGCGAAATCATCCTTAACCAGATGATTGCACCTGTTACTGCATAGCACTCTTTTATCAATGCACTATGTTTGATACTCGATACTAGTCTCTGAGACATTATGAACAAGGTCCCTCAGCGTTGAGGGATTTTGTTTTGATGACTTCACTTTGCCTTGTTATCAAGGCCAGATTCAGATGCCCTAGAAAGTCGGTTTTATCCTCCTATTCTACGTCTCATAGGCTGGCGAAAATGGTGTCATAAACCATACACTCATCAGTGATAAGAAGCTAATTGTTGCCGGCTACAAGTGCTGCAACTTGCCGATTTGAATCCTAAAATAAACAACCTCAAAAGAGCATAATCATGATAAAAGCTAAACCGTTTGACCTCAAACAAGTACGATTGCTTGACAGTGTTTTCAAAGACAATATGCAGCGTGATTTGGACTATCTTCTTCGCTTGGATCCTGATCGCTTCTTGCACACCTTTCGAATAACCGCTGGTTTACCGACCACCGCGCAACCCTACGGCGGATGGGAAATGCCCGAAGGAGAACTAAGAGGGCATAGCCTCGGTCACTATCTATCTGGTTGTGCGCTCATGTATGCCAGTAATGGTAATGACGAAATGAAACGCCGTGCGGATTATATAGTCGCTGAACTTTCAAAGATCCAAGATGCGCTTCCCTCACAGGGCTACAATGAGGGCTTTTTATCCGCTTATCCGGAAGAATTCTTTGATCGTGTAGACCGCCGTGAATCGGTTTGGGCACCTTATTACACCCTTCATAAAATTTTTGCCGGTTTGCTCGATGCCTACCATCACTGTGGTAATCAACAGGCACTCCAAGTCCTTGAGAAACTAGCCAATTGGCTTCGCTTCCGTGTCGAACGCCTCACGCTTGAAGAGATGCAAATTGCGCTGCTTAATGAGTTTGGTGGCATGAACGAATCACTGGCTAATCTGTATGCTGTAACCGGTAAGCCCGAGCATCTAGAATTATCCCTGAAGTTCAATGATGAAGTGGTGCTTGATCCATTGGCGCAGCACGAAGATCATATGGATCGTCTGCATGCCAATACCCAGATTCCGAAAGCCATCGGTGCAGCCCGTCAGTATGAACTCACGGGTGAAAACCGCTATCAGGAAATTGCGCGCTTTTTTTGGGAGCGTGTCGCCTTACATCGTTCGTATGCTATTGGTGGTAATAGCGATGACGAACTCTTTTTCCCCATCACCCGTTTTAACCAGCACCTAAGCTCTGTTGCCGCAGAAACCTGCAACACTTATAACATGCTCAAGTTGACGCGCCATCTTTTCGCGTGGGAACCTTCTGCTCAATCCATGGATTTCTATGAACGTGCCTTATTTAATCACATCCTCGGTTCGCAAGACCCCAAGAGTGGCATGATGATGTATTTTGCCTCACTCAAACCGGGGCATGTGAAAGTCTATAACACGCCCGAAAATTCATTCTGGTGCTGTACTGGAACAGGTATGGAGAATCATGCCAAATATGGTGAGACGATTTATTACCATGATGACGCCTCGTTATACGTTAACCTGTTTATCGCTTCCGAACTCACATGGGATGAGAAAGGACTAACACTACAACAGGAAACCTCTTTCCCCGAAAGTGACACGACTCATTTAACAATTCATGTCAAGCAACCGACTCGTTTGGCGCTCAAAATCCGTTATCCATCGTGGGCGTCCGGTTTCAGTGTGTCGGTCAACGGTGAGGTTCAATCAATTTCCGCCTCAGCCGGTTCATACGTTGCCATTGATCGGGTTTGGCAGGATGGCGACAAAGTCGAAATACACGTCCCCATGACGTTGCATCTCGAACAACTCCCTTCATCGCCCAATATCGTCGCCGTTCTCTATGGCCCGATTGTTTTGGTCGGCGCGCTCGGTACCAAAGATATGCCCGAAGTCTATAATCCGGATTATCACACACGTACAGCCCTGATCAATCGTTTGCCAACATCCCCTGTTCCGGTGTTGGTGGGGTCTGAACAAACGATTTTGGCGGGCATTCAGCCATCAATAGGTAAGCCTTTAACCTTTCACAGCAAGGGGATTGGTAAACCCAACGACGTTGAATTGGTCCCCTTCTACAGATTGCATCATCAGCGTTACACCGTCTATTGGCAGGTCGAAAACGGCGTTGCTAACTGAATTGCTCGCGTATCATGAGTTTGAACCCCGGCTATTGGTCGGGGTTTTTGCTGCCAAGAGTCCATCAACTAAGACCAGTTTCTTGACGAATAGATGGGTTTAATGTGATATTTGGCGCTGCGCATTAAGTTTGAATACATTCCGTAGACCGTTTTTGGTAAAGACAGCAAAGCAGACTATGACCATTGAATATCGCGTTGTCGAAGATCCCGAAGAACTAAAAGCCATCGTTAATTTGCAGACGGTAATTTGGTCAATGTCCGCCAGCGAAGCCGTACCGCATAATATGTTATTCGCCATTATTCACGGTGGTGGTAACGTCATTCGTGCCGATCTTGATGGCGAGTTGGTCGGATTCACCTTAGGCATCGTTGCCCTACATGCCAATGAACCAATTCTATGGTCACATATGGCGGGTGTTGTTCCTGCTCATCAGGGGAAGGGCATCGGATCAGGTTTGAAATACGCGCAGCGCCGTTGGGCATTAGAACATGGCTACAAGTTGATAGCATGGACATTCGACCCCTTACAGCGTGGGAATGCTAACTTTAATATGCACTTATTGAAGGCTGTTGCATCTGATTATCACGTTAATTTTTATGGGATGATGACGGATGGTATCAACGCCGGAATGCCGAGTGACCGCTTGGAAGCCAAATGGAATCTGCTAGACCCTCTGGTAATTGCATCAGAAAATATTCACTCTCCTCAACTCGTGGTCGATACCTTCCCGCATGAGCAATTCCTGCTCTACAGTGATGATGATGGTGAAACCCACGTTCGGCTACCATCGGCATGGACGAGCACATTCTACTTTGCCGAGATTCCCTTTCAACTCGCCAAATTAAAACGGGACAATTTAGAAAAAGCCAAATCGTGGCAGATCCATTTGCGCGAAGCGTTGGGAAGCGCTTTTGCTGCGGGGTATCAAGCTATTGATTTCGCTGATGATGGCAAACGATGTTGGTATATTCTAGGAAAACCCTAACTACAATCGAGGACACGACTTTGAAATCCATAACTATTCAAGACATTAAGCTTCATACAATTGCATTGCCATTTGTCGAACCTTTAAAGACCAGTTTTGGCAACGACCCCGTCAAAGCGACAGTCTTGGTTGAGGTCGTAACAGCCGAAGGCGTCAGTGGGTGGGGAGAAATTACCGTCGAAGTTGCCCCCGGCTATGCTGCCGAAACACCGGTAACCGCCGAGCATATCGCCAAGAACTTTCTAATGCCCAAGCTCATTGGCAAAACCTTGTCTCATCCGCATGAAGCCCAGGCCCTGATGAAAAAAGTGCGTGGGCATCATCACACCAAGTTTGGCCTGGAAACCGGTGTTTGGGATGCTTTGGCGAAGACCAACGACATGCGCTTGGTGGATCTGTTTTCGTCCTACTTACCTGAAGGTCACGCTACCAAAGGCTATGCTAGCGTAGGCGTCAGCATCGGTATTCAAAAGACTGTCGAGGATACTGTTAAGGTTATTCAAAAGCGCTACGATCAAGGCTATCGCCGTATTAAGCTCAAAATCCAACCCGGTTGGGATGTCGAATTAGCCCGTGGTGTCCGTGCCGCCTTACCCGATATCGTCATGATGTTGGATGCCAATAGTGCCTATACTTTAAAAGATGCCGAACATCTTAAGCAACTCGATCAATTCAATCTACTGATGATTGAGCAACCGCTGGCCGATGATGACATTTACGAGCACAGCAAATTGAAACCTATGCTCACCACACCCATTTGCTTGGATGAAAGTATCAAGTCGCCCAGTGATCTAAAGTTGGCCTTGGAACTGGGCGCGATTGGTATCCTCAACCTCAAGCCAGTGCGTGTCGGCGGCTATGTAGATAGCCTCGAAATCTACAAAATTTGTGGTGAACATAAGCTGCCATTGTGGGTCGGTGGCATGATGGAAACCGGTGTGGGACGTGCTGCCAATGTCGCTTTTGCATCCTTGCCGGGGGTAAATATGCCCAGCGATATTTCTGCCACCGATCGCTATTACAGTCCCGATGTGACTGAACCGCCATTTGTGCTTGGCAAGAACAGCACCATTGCAGTACCCGAAGCGGCGGGTATCGGCGTCGATGTTCAACCGGATCGCTTGGAACACGGCAAGCAGTTATGGCGCGAGTCCTGCACGTACGTCGACTAACCATGTAATCAAAACGGGCAGGCTTGTACTCAGTTATTGAATAAGCCTGCTCGTTGTTTTTTTGACATATCTTAGTGAACCACTGGCTTTCTGCGCCACACCTTTACGATGCTAATACCAAATAACAGAAATCCCAACGGCATTGTAATCACATACACAACCCAATTTGTGTACCACTGCCATCCCTGACTAAAGGCCACACTGTAAATCAATACCGCTATGATAGGTATTGCCAAGACCGCGAGATAATTTTTGAGTGGTGGCGCTTCCGTTAGCGTCATCAATGAACCGTCTTGCGCTTCAAGCCTTCTATTTCGTCGCAGCACGACATATACAATCAGGAGCAATGGTGGCAATACAACCGCTGCAATTGGCACTGTTGGAATCGCGATGACCACGAAATACAGTAAGAACATCACTCCGATGATGATAGGTAACTTGCGACCGCCGGTAAATGTCGTCATGTTACGGTCATAAATCATGTAACTTACGATGAGTAGAAGTGTGGTCACACTCGCGAATAGTGCAAACGCTAGGGGAGTGGCTGCAATCTCATTCGGCTCGTTCCACCAATAAATGGCCCACAATCCGTAAAAGATGCCGATTGCAGTCGCAACCTTGAGAGTCGCCCCCAAACCTGATTGGATTGCTTTCCGTACTGCGTACCAACCGACCCAGACACTGAGCAATGCATGCCATGACAAACCTGTAAATGAGATCGAAAAGGGCAAGCTTTCATATGTCGTTTGTACCACTATACCTTCAGTCAACCAACCGAAAACCGCACCGGCCAAAAATAATGCCCAGATTGATTTGACACGAAAGTAGTCAACGACCAATTGGAATGCCACTGCTACTATTGAATACATGATCCATGTTGCCATATAGTCAAGCAGATTATCATTCGGACGAACATGTGCCCAAAACATATGCTCCGAATAAAACATCAATATATAACCACACGCGAGACTGCTCAAAAAACGTTTGGGCATAATCAATTAATCCAACTAAAAAGCGCTGAATACATCATATCGTGTATTCAGCGCTGTGGAAAATCAGCTTAACTGCTTACTCTTATGCTGGCTTCAAGACGTTTTTGACGTTCTCGATATACTCCAACGATTGGTGCCGGAAGTACGTGTTATACAATTCGGCGTAATGTCCG
Source organism: Aggregatilineales bacterium (assembly GCA_044227005.1). GTDB lineage: Bacteria > Chloroflexota > Anaerolineae > Aggregatilineales > Phototrophicaceae > CFX2. Next base: position 105,423 of record JBGAFZ010000005.1, on the reverse strand, counting down.
CCCTGCTTCAACAACCCGTCATGTGTCCCTTCCTCAATGATCTTGCCTTCACGCAGCACAATAATCCGGTCAGCATTCTTGATCGTCGACAGACGATGTGCAATAACAATTGAGGTGCGGTTGTCGAGTACGATGTCTAACCCCTCTTGAATCAATGTTTCGGTCAACGGATCAATGCTCGCGGTCGCTTCATCGAGGATGAAAATCGACGGGTTTTGCAGGAGTACCCGTGCCAGTGATACCAACTGCCGTTGTCCCATCGACAAACTGTTACCACGTTCACCCACTTGTGTTTGTAGACCATTCGGCAACGTCCGGATCCAGTCGCCTTGCCCCACATGTTCTGCCGCGCGCTGTACTTCTTCATCGCTGGCATCAGACTTGCCGTAGCGGATGTTATCCATGATCGTTCCGTCGAAGAGGAATGGTGTCTGCGTGACCACCCCCAATTTCGCGCGATAGCTGCTCAAGTCAAATGAGCGCAGATCCTGCCCATCGATCAAAATCTTCCCGCCTTGGAATTCATAAAACCGTGCAATTAACTTGCCGATACTCGATTTACCCGAACCTGTATGCCCGACCAATGCCAGTGTTTCACCGGCCTTAATCGTCAGCGAGAAGTCTTGTAGTACCGGCACATCGTCTGTATACCGAAAGTCGACATGATCGAACCTGATTTCTCCCTTAACATCACCAACGGGCTTATTATCAGTCTGAATAACTTTCGCTTCGGCATCAATCAAGCCGAAGACGCGTTCACCCGCTGCCAAACCTTGTTGGAATTGGCTCCAGAATGAAGCGATGCTCGTCAATGGGAACCAGAACAGCGCTAGACCTTGAATGAACAAATACCATTCACCAGCCGTCAGTACACCGGATTGCACCCGCACGCCACCAAAGTAAACCAACGCCGCCGTTCCAACCCCTGCCAGCAAGTTAAGTATCGGGAAGATGCTGCTGAACGTATAACCGGTAAGCAGATTGACGCTGTACGATTGCGCATTCACATTAAGGAACTCGCCGTATATCGTTTGTTCTTGGCGGAATGCCTTCGCAATCCGGATACCGCTTATCGTTTCTTGAATATGTGAACTCACCACCGCGTTAATACGTCGAGATTTGGTTACGGTATCGCGTGCGATCTTACGAAATGCCAGCGCTGTCGCCACGATGAAAGGAGCCAGCACCAGCGTTATGATCGTCAATTGCACGTTGACTGTGAATAGATAACCGATCAGCAGAAACACCAGCAAGATTTGGCTGGCGAGATCGGTGACCAGTGCCACTACTTGCGAGAAAGCCTGTGTATCTGATGTCACGCGGCTAACAACCTTGCCTGATGCATATGTGTCATAGAATGATAAATCACGGTTGACTACCGCATCGAACGCATCCTCACGCAGTTGCAGAGTTACGTTGCCGATCGCCGCAGCCGACATCCATTGCCGTATAGCGTTGAATACCCATCCCAGAACACCCAGCACCACAATTCCTGCGGTAAGCCGGAGCAAACTGCCGGTTGATGAATCATTCTTCAGATTATCTAACCCGCTTGAAATGAAGATCGGCAAGCTGGTATTGACCAACGAGGCCAGGACAATCGCGCCTGAGATTGCCGCCATTTGTTTAGCCTGTGATCGGAAGTAGCGGGCAATGCGCTTAACCAATGTCCCATCACTGTATTTGCGATCATAAGCCTCGGCGTCGAGGCCATCCATAATAAAGCCCATAAAACAATTCCTCCCGGAATGATGTGAACCGTTTGAGGTGACTAAACTGATGGCACAGCTTCAACCACAGGTGGCAGTGCTGCATCATAACGGGCGAAGATACGACGATATTGATCAGATGTACGCAACAATTCTTCGTGCTTACCTCTGGCGATCAAGCGACCACCCTCCAGCAAGAGAATATGATCCGCCCACCGAATCTGTGACAATCGATGTGTGATGAGCAGGGTAGTGCGACCTTCTTGCGCACGCATAATCGCTTGCTGGATTTCATCTTCCGTTGCACTGTCAATCGCGCTGGTTGAGTCATCTAGGATCAAGATGCGCGGATTGCTCAGGAATGCACGTGCCAATGCGATGCGCTGCCGCTGCCCACCGGATAAGGTCACGCCACGCTCACCGACTGCTGTAGCATATCCATCCGGAAACGACATGATGAAGTTATGTGCTTGTGCTTCTCGTGCCGCTTGCTCAATTTGTTCTTGTGGAGTATCTGGTGCGCCGAAAGCGATGTTCTCAGCCAGCGTTCGCGAAAACAGAAATACATCCTGCTCGATCTTCGATATTTGCGATCGCAGCGCGGTCAGATTCCAATCGTTTACGTCCACACCATCAATCAAGATTCGTCCGCTCGTCGCGCTGTACGTCCGGTTGATGAGTTCTGTCAGCGTGCTTTTCCCCGAGCCAGTCTGCCCGACAATCGCGATTGTTTCACCCTGTTTGACATTAAACGAGATGTTTTCCAGTACCCCGCCGTCTTCATAACCAAAGCTGACGTTCTCAAAGACAATGTCGCCCTTCATCGGTTGAGCATAACCACCTGCATTTTCATCCATGTCCGACTCGGTATTGATGATATGCAGCACTCGTTTCGCGCTGGCGACCCCCAACTGAATCAGCGAGAACGAGAAGATCGACACAAATATCGGGAAGCGCAGCGTACCCAGCAAACCCATCACCGCGATAATTTCGGGGATGCTTAATTGACCTTGTTGGTACAACATCAAACAGTGCAGGAATCCCAATCCGAGTGCGAATGCGTAGAACAGCATCGGCAGATAACCCGCTTCGACGCGTCCCTGTTCAGCAAAGTAATCGCGGAATCGCCGCGCATTCTTGCGGAACTTCTCTCGCTCAAACTTTTCTTGTGCGCTGGCCTTAACCACTTCAATCCCCGAAATAGTTTCCTCAAGGCCTGCGTTCAAAATACCGAACGCCTCGCGCTGATGATTGACCACCGGATTGAGTCTGCGAGAGTATGCCCGTACCGTCACAATGTATAACAGGATAAAAATGATCGGCACGACTAACAATTCTAACCGTATGGTCGCGATCCAAATTACAGGAACCGTGAGTCCTAGGATGGTTTCCGAGATGAACAACACACCCGGATTGATCATGAAGTTCATCTGGTTCATATCGTCCGTCGCGCGTGCCATGATGTCGCCCACTCGCTGACGATCATGAAACGTCTGACTTTTCCCCAACAAGCTAATGTATAACTCTTCGCGCGAGTCGCGTGTTAATCGTTGCGCGATAGTCTCAATCAGCAAACTTCCACCCAGCGCCGAAAGACTGTCGAGGACTAGGATGAACAGTACCGCCAGTGAAATCTTGAGCAACCCATCAGCCGCCGTTGGATTGATGATCTCACCCGCCGCTTTACCGACCAGAATGCGGGAATAGGTGTTTGAAATCCATGCGGTCAGGTACAGGGTGATGGTTAGTACAAAGAATAATTTGTATCGCCAAACATGTGAGAATATCCAGCGGATAGGGTTGGAACGGTTGTAGGGATATGTGTTGGACACTGTAAATTCGCTGCGTTGTGCGACCACTTGCCCCCTCTTTCATTTTATTGACTGATTCTATCCATTATATAGAACTTTGGTTCTTATTGCCATCCCCTGTTTACCTTTGGCTGAGTAAAGAGGTGGTCTATTATAGGTTCTTTTGATATGTTGTGAACCCTTAAAATTGTTGAACCTGTTTGGACATCACCCATTCAACCTTACAGTTTACAAAGTCTGTGTTCTATTCCATACAATATGGCCTACAAACCGAGATTATTATGAACAGCCCACGTGTATATGAGTACTGTACAAACGTCGGTACTTCCTTCAAACGAAAAATCGTATAATGGTATGTGTAAGATTTTTCCCCGAAGAGTATAATCCCCTCTTATCAAATAGATGAACTGTTGCTTCTCAATCGAGGTCAAATGGACGCGCCATCAACCGATTCAAAACCCGCTGAGTCTCCCAAGCCAATCCCCCAAGTTGAGGTTGCGCCAATTGTTCGCCAGCAAGAACTCAAAATTGGTCGCCGCAACTTACGCTACACCACCACCACCGGACGGATGTCTCTCAAAAACGAATCAGATGAGATTGAAGCGCAAATCTTCTTTACAGCCTACACCTTGGGACATGGTGATCCAGACCGCAAACGTCCGCTGACTTTCGTCTTTAATGGTGGCCCCGGTTCCGCTTCAGTCTGGTTACATCTCGGTGCATTAGGACCGAAGCGCGTCAAAATGCAGGATGAAGGCTGGATGCCTCCGCCACCGTACCAGCTTGTGAATAACGAATATACGTGGCTCGAACAAACCGATATGGTCTTCATTGATCCTGTCGGTACGGGCTACAGTCGGGCTGCCAAGCCCGACCTCAACAAAAAGTATTGGAACGTCAAAGGGGACATCGAATCGGTTGGCGAAGTGATTCGGCTCTACTTGACGCGCTATAATCGCTGGTCATCACCCTTATTCTTGTGTGGCGAAAGTTATGGAACCACCCGCGCGGCGGGTCTCGCAGGGCATTTGATCGAGAAGGGTATCGCCTTCAATGGCATCATACTGATTTCCACCATTCTAAATTTCCAGACTGCGGATTTTGACCGTGGTAACGACCTCCCTTATGCACTCTTCTTGCCAACCTACACCGCCTCTGCGTGGTATCACAAGATGTTGCCTGCTGCTTTACAAAGCCAACCCCTAAACGCCGTCTTGGGTGAGGCCGAACTGTGGGCGGAAGGGGAATACACCACTGCTTTGATGAAAGGTGATCGCCTCAGTGTTACGGAAAAACAAAAAGTCACGGATCGCCTATCGCATCTTACCGGTTTGACCCCCACTTTTATCGACCAGAGCAATTTGCGTATTCACATTATGCGCTTCTGCAAAGAACTCTTGCGTGATCAGAAACGAACTGTTGGCCGTTTAGATAGCCGCTTCACCGGCCTAGATGCCTTGGCCGTGACCGAGGTTCCCGAATTTGACCCTTCGTTTACCGCGATTACCCCGCCTTACACCGCCATGATGAATGACTACGCCCGCAATGAACTCGGCTACGAAACCGATCTCGCTTACGACACCCTCAGTTTCAATGTCAATGCGGGTTGGGATTGGGATCGTGGTAAATATCCCGATACCAGTGAAGCCCTGCGCAGCGCGCTCGCCAAGAATCCTTATCTCAAAGTGTTTGTTGCAATGGGCTATTACGATCTGGCGACTCCGCATTTTGCCGCCCAATATACCCTCGCGCACATGGATATAGATCCATCTTTACGCGGCAACATCCACATTGCGGATTATGAAGCAGGGCATATGCTCTATCTCGATTTGAAATCACTTTCCAAACTCAAAACCGATGTCTATGCCTTTATTGCCGCGGCTTTAAGCCAATGAACCTCCGTAGGGAGATTACAATTCTCCCTACTTTCTCTGATTTCCTATCATTTGGCTAAGCCTTAAATCACAAATCTTGAATAAATCTTCACAAAATATTCGTAATAATATGTAACTACTTATTGTGGATATGTTCTATACTGAGGAAATAATTAACACATCCTCAACTGAATTGGGAAACAATAAATGAAAACGGTGTCTGTAGAACAATACAACGCTGATGCGGTCAAGATGACATGGTCAAACAAAGTAACCGATGCTGACGTAAAGCAAAGCTTTAGAGACATAAACGACCTGTTGACAGCCGCAGATCATCCCATGTTCGTGATCGTTGATATTTTGGCTGACCCCAAGTTTCCCATTGCTGCCACCTTGACCGGCGCCTTGTTTGGCCCCTACCGCAATGCCAACTTACGTGAATGGTTGATTGTTGGTTCCAACAATACAGCCCGATTTATCGAACGTACATTGTCCAGCACAACCGGACGCGTCATCGTACGTTGGTTTGCTAATGAAGCAGACGTGAATGCCTATATCACCAAAATGGGTGAAGAAGTCGCCTAACCCTCTCTTAAATGATTTTGGGTGTGGGCACTACCAATCCATCCACAAACCGTGCCACAATACGTATTCCGATGGCATTGGCAATAGGTGTCATGCCATCTACTAAACTCCAACCCATCATATAAGTCAAATTATCCCCTATGCCAAAGAAATTGGGATGTTCCCACGTCCCCAATATCTGGTGTTCTGCCAATTTAACCACAAAGCTGAAGATATAGAAGAATACGAACTGTTCCCATAGTGGTCGATTATAGGAACCAGCGTAACAAAAGTTCAGGCACAACCCAATCCAGATGAATGTGTGGAACAAGTTGTTTAGCCACGGCAAGAAACTCATCACACCTGCACGATAGAGTAAATAATTGGCGATGAATACCGAAATGGCATAGACGAAATACAACCAGACAAAAGTCTTTCGAAATGCGGGTTCGACTGTTCCATGACCATAGCGCATTACGACAAATAGCGATCCGTATACAGCCACCAAGACCAACAAATAGTTCGCTAATGTATTTCCTGCGCCCAATATTGCATCCACTACACACCTCCTTGTCGTGTCGTTCTGCTAAAAGTCCTTCAATCTAACTTACTTGATGAGTCCTGCTGCATACCGTGCCATGGTCATAACAGTAAGCTGCGGATTGACCGTTGTTGCGCCCGGGAATACGCTAGCGTCGCACACATACAGGTTATCGTACCCAAACACCTTGAACTCCGGACTGATAACCCCACCGTTGATGCCGCCACTACCGCGTGTTTTGCTGATTCGGTTACCACCTTGCGGGTGACCTGTTCCTAACAAGATGTCTCGCTCATCTTTTACCAGCTTGCGCAAATCTGTCGCGAATGCCTCAAAATTTTCTGGCGAATACACACCCCGTCCGCCTTTATAACTGCGATAATGGCGTGTCGACGCATAAATTTCCTTTGCTCCACCACGGAACATAATTTGCCCCAGCAGCACGAGCGCATCCACCAATTTATTGAGGTCACCCTCAGTAGGGCTGTACACGATATCCGGTACACCCGGCAAGAACAGCGCGCTTGAAAGGGATGCATTCGTTTCTGTGCCGATCAGAACACCAACCCCTGCCATCTTGGCGTAATTCTGCATGTTCTTGTAATGGGTATCCAACCAACCCGGCATCGCTAATGCTTGCGCAATTGGGGGGTTATACCATGTCTCATAGACGAAACCTGCTTTACCCTCAGGTTTCAAATAATGCCCAATCTGCAAACCCGCGAAACTTTTCAGGTCGTCTTCCCACAAACCATGTAATGGACTCCCCATGTTGAAGCACAGGTGCTTACCGATTGGGAGTTGTCCTGCGCCGATTCCGCTTTGCATCATCAACCAGCTTGATGCAATCGTTCCCGCACTCAAGACCACTGTGTTTGGACGCTCAATTGTCAATTGCCGCCCGTCCCTCAACTGACAAACAATCTCAGTGATCTTGCCACCTTGCCCGTTCAACTTCTTGACTTCTGCCTCTGAGACAATCCTGAATTGCTGTGGATGGTCTTGTTGCACCTTGGGCAGTACCTCGTCCAACATTGACAGCTTGCGCCCATACTTGCATCCGATATTGCAGTACCCACAGCCGAGGCAATCTGTAATGTTGGCCTCGATCACATCATAGGTAAGGCGCTCATTACTTTGCGCACGCTGGACGTCGACGCCTGTGCCGATCATCTTATCGCCCGGATTAAGCACATCCTCCCACGAACGCGTCCCGCTCGACTCTTTGATCGACTTGATTTGCATCCGCTCTCGTACCGTTTGCTGTGCCAGTTTGAACACGCCCACATCAATCCCTGCGTTTAACCCCTGTGGATCATTCCACTGTTCGAGTACTTCTTGTGGGGTATCAAAACACACCGCATTGTTGACTACTGTGGTTCCACCTACACAACTACCTTGCAGCACCGTGAATCGCAGCGATTGCGAAATCTGGAGTGCACCATCGCTGTACAATCGGCTGATCATATCCACCTCGTCCTCACTGAACGCTTCCGGTGGAACATACGGACCTTTCTCAATAATCAATACTTCGCGCCCTTGTGCTGTTAATTGCTCTGCCAGCGTCGCTCCCGCCGCCCCCGAACCAATAATCACCACGTCAGCCGTCAACTTATCAATGCCGTTCTGTCGGAGTACCTGTGGCGTAATAACATCTAAACCTGCGTATCGGCGGATAGCCTTAGCCGCTTTGCCCTCAGGTCGCTGCGAAAACCGTGTGTAACCGATAGCTTTCTGCACCGCCGGATTGCTGTAATACCCGATGTAGACCAGTTGCATATTGAAACGCATCATCCCTTCAATAATGTCGATGATGCGGTCGAGCCGCAGCATATGCAGCACGGCATAAATGCCTTTTTTGTTGACGATTTCGGTTTTGAAGTGTTTGTTGATGAATGCGCGCCGCAATTCCGGACTCAAGTAATTGATCGGCGGCATCAACATCATCAACGGCATAGTTGCTAACCCCAGTATCGAAAGCTTTGCCAACCACAGCCGCTTGGATGGAAACGAACTCAAGTAATCATCTGTCCGCAGTACAATCTGTTCCGGTTCGACGACCTCGTTTTCACCTTCGATAAGGGTTTCTGCCACTGCTTCGAGTGCCCTGAAATGAAGCGGTGAGAAGAAACGGGTATGGTCAAGAATCGTGCCGTCCATTTTGATTTTCAACAGCACGAAACTACTGATCGCAACCACATCCACGATCAACGCACCGAACATCATTGTTCGGCTGTCCGTACCTAAAGCCGGATAATTCACCACGCCGTAATGGTTAATACCTAAATGCGTGATGATGACCGCAATCAGCGAGAAAACGTTTCCTACAATGAACACGTTGACGAAATCGCCATACTTACGGGTATTGCGGGCTGCCACCAGTAAGCACATGCCGAGGAGACCAATCTTTACCGCCGATCCACCGACCATCAGGGGCTGCTTGAAGAAATCAACCAGCACCGCAGGTCCTGTGTAATACAACACATAATGTCCGACCGTTGCGATTAACGAGCCGATGCCTATTACCACAAACACAATCTGCCCGAATTTCTCCCATGCCGTTTGCGGCTTATTGGGCATCCACGGCGTCCATCGGTCTTCGTGAGCAGGGGCTTCTCGTACTAACCACAACAGCAATCCGCCAAAGAAGATTGAAAATCCCATCGCCCCGACTAGCATGGATGTCATTCCCACAGCTTTTGGACTGGGCAGCATGATAATCAATCCCACTACATCCAGTGCGAACCCCGCCACAAGTAAGTAGATCATGGGTCGCCAGCGGCGTATGTCACCGGATGCGAACCATGCCAGAATGGCAAGGAGCGACATACTGGCTACAGCGTTGGAAACAAACGGTGGCTCAATCCATGTCGAACTGCTCGCACCTTGATAAGCCCCGAACAAGCTAAAGAGGTAGAGCAAACCATTGACCAGTGCCGTAATCCTCAAGAAGCGTGCCAATCGAATTTCTGCTGGAGCATAATCATTCATGAGCAGTGCCTCCGTGGCTGATAAAATTGTAATGTGAATTGAAATCTACTATCACAATAGGACAATTTGTGTTTGGACACAAATGATTTAATGTCGATTCCCGCAGTTTTTTCGACATAAGGACTGACTCTAGTCCTTATGTCCTATCAATATGGAGGCAACGAGGAGTCTCGAAACCAATTTGTGGGGTAACGCGGACTACAGAATCGCTGAGGTAATGAGCATCTCATCGGCATATACACGATTGATGAGCGCTACTGTATTTGGGGAGTTAACGACCACTTTCCTCTACAATCATTTTCAACTGTCGCACTTTTTCTACATCCACCATCCCATTCGTCATCGCTGCGCTGCCCAGATGGACGGTATGCGGCTTCACCCATCGGATGTAATCTCCGAGTTGTGCCATCGTCAAACTTCCCGAACTGACGAATTGCATTTGTTGTCCAAACTGCTCCACCCACAACTTCATTCCATCACGACCAACCCACGCCGTTTCTGCCGGTCCTGATGTCAGCACCCTCGGCACAATACCAACTAAGGCTTTTAGGGCAGCTTCGGGTTCGTGGCTCCCATCCAACGCACGGTGTAATGTCACAGGCAGTGGTTTCGACGCGTCGACAATCTGGCGCATCAATGCCACATCAATCTGGTAATCGCTGTCCACTGCACCGAATACCACACCGTCAACCCCCACACTTTGCATCACACGGATGTCATTCAACATGCCATCAATCTGCGCTGTCGTATACCTAAAGCTCTCAGCATGAGGGCGCAAAATCACATACATTGGGATCTTCAACACATCCCGTACCGCTTGCATAACCGCATGATCCGGTGTCAATCCCCCTGCCGCCAGATCAAACGATAGCTCAACACTTTCCGCTCCACCGGCTACCGCATTCACGGCATCTTGCACACACGTAACCGCAATTTCCAATGTCGTCATAGTAGTCTATTCACTTCTCTGCTTTATCTCTTCTGAACTTGGCGTTCTTGGCGATTTGTTTTCCGTTGCGTATGAGCTTCACGCCTTAAACTGAATGACTCCCCGCTTGCCATTCACCCGCCAGCGTGGATCTTCACCATCCAGTTGTTCCGCCAATCCACTTTCTAAACCCACAATCACATCACTTTTGAGGGTTCGTAACGCCAGCAGCGGTGCCGGGAAATAGCCCACCACATCACCAAATGCCGAATCCGCAGGCCACAGTGCATCATCTACCATCCGCCGATAATTCAAATCACCCTTGATGATGACCAGTGCCGCCCCTGTGAACGCCTTGACCAGATGAGTTGGCATATCTCTTAGCACATACGCGCTGTTCCAATAGAATCCCGGTGCCAATCGTAGTCGTCCATCATCCAGCGCAGTTTGTAACCGTTTACCCAGCTGTTGTGTGGCCTCATTGCGTTCATTCGCTGCCATCGCCGCCAGCATGATATGCATATCTGCTACCGTTGTGTCGCTTACAAACGTTGGATGCATCTTCAGGTGAAATGTGACTCGTTGAACGCCACGGTCGAACAAGGCATCCGTCAACGCCAGATCCATCGCCAGTTCAGTACCTGTATTGTCAGCGATGAAGTGAACTTCACCCTCCGTTTTCAAGAGGTGCTCGACCACTGCCGCACTGTCATCGGCTAATAAATCATCATGACTGCCGTGGCTTCCGTGTGCCAGTGCAGATGCGAAGCTCAGGTCAATCCGGTTGCCCCACAAATCCAAATGCACTAACGCTTGCAGACGTTCAGGTAATGGCCGGCTTCGTTCCGCCAGTGCTCGATCCAAGGTCGCCCACAACTCAGAGCTACCCATTTCAGCCACCTTTTTGGGCATGAAAGGATCGCGTCCTGTTTCCCACCATCGCACCGCGTCAATCAAATGGCGGTAGGCTGCAATTTCAGCGAAGAACCAATCCGTTTGTTGCCATGTTTGCCCGATGTGTTCAGTCACACTCTTTGCCCATAACTCGACATCTGGCCCGAATGGCTCGAACCCTGTTATCGGAGCATCGCTCTCCAATGCAACCGCTAGCCGTTCTAACGCCTCTTGCACGAGTGGTGAATAGTCCGGATTGAGCCGTGCGACTTCGCGGACGTTGCTCGGCATCCGTCGCGCCAACGTGTCGTGCGCAAATGCATTGCTCTCATCAGTGCGAATCATAGGTGGGGGATTGACCATCAAATGCTTCCTTCAGTGAAGTCCATGAAATAGGTCAATGGTAATTGATCTCCTGCCTCCTTGCTAGCGCCATAGAAGTGACTCGTCAAAACAAAAAGCTTACCAAACGGGTAAGCTCTTTGTTTATCTGTCAGTTGAAAAACGTGTCTAGCTTATGGTCCGACTGTCGGGCCGACCAATCCGAAGTTACCGCCAACCACGACCAGATCACGAATGTTCACCAACTTGTCCTTATTCAAGTCCGCTTGATCAGGCGCAGGTGGGGCAGGGACGTTGAAGTTCGCGCCGATTAATCCAGCATCCGCCAGATCAATCGTTTGGTTACCGTCGACATCACCACCGCGCAGCACCAACTTGCCCACATCAACACCCTTACCATCGGCTGCAATCGCTGTGTTAAGTGTCAGGTTTAGGTAACCTGTTCCTGTAGCAAATACGGTGTAATTGCCGACCGCGACGTTCGCGAAGCTGAATGCACCGTTGCTAGTCACGGGCACTTCTTGTAACACTGAACCGTCTCCGGCCTTCAGTTGGACCTTAATGCCGGTTGCGTCCGTGCGGTTCTGGTATGCCACCACGCCGCTGATGGTTCCGGTTACGGGCACAGGTGTCATTGTTGGTACCAATGTCTGGGTCGGAACCAACGTCTGTGTAGGCACAACGGTGGGTTGCGGCGTCACTGTTGGCACTGCGGTTGCTGCTCCTGCACCTGTGAAAGTACCATTCACTACAGTTATCGGCAGTTCATTACCATTAACATCTACTGTCAGCGCTGTACACGTGATAGCGCTGCTTCCGTTGCCAACCACGGTGAAACCCATCGTAAAGCCCAGAATATTGCCGTTAACTGCCGTTGCTGGTTGTAGTCGGCTGGCAGCGATTCCCCAGTTACCATCGGTCTTGTAACCTTGGTCGAGCACCAGACTGTTACTGTCATTAAAGCCGTCGCCCTTTAGCAGCCCTACACCCGAAAGCACTGCTGGATCAGCTTTGCAGCTAAGTTGGATACCGTAAATGTTATTCACATTCTCAAATCCAACTGCTGCCAACACACCTTGTCCAATAGCTGCCCCTTGCGGTATTACGCTGATCTTAACCGTTGGGCCAGTGCTGACAACTTGTGTCGGAGTCGCACTCGGAATGACGGGTGTTAGCGTCGCTGTGGGCAATACCTGTGTTGCTGTAGGCGGCACGTTCGTTGCTGTAGGCAATACCTGCGTTGCTGTAGGTGGCACTTTCGTCGCTGTGGGAACTACAGGAGTGTTGGTCTTGGTTGGGGGCACAGGTGTTGCCGTTGCCACGGGCGCGGTATAAACAATCACCAGACGCGCTCCAAGGGTTGCACCACGTTCGAAACTGCCGACGAACTTGCGCCCGAACGAACCCGTATTCAAACCTTTCAAAATCAACGATAGACTGTTGCCACTTTGCCATCCACCACGGCTCACCACTTGCTGGATGACTGCCGCCATCTCATCAAAGGAATACCATGTGTTCAGACCCCACGAAGCGTTTGAACTGTGGTTGACCACTGCTGTTGTGAGCGCCCGTTGAGCAGGGCGGTTTGCAGTAGTGAATGCCGCACTGTTATCGGCTGCTTCTGCTGCAATCTGGAGTGATACGCCAATCCACTGCGCTTGAGCAGAATAAAATTCAAGATGCGCCGAATTGATGGTCGAGCCTTTAGGAATAGCCAGCCCGTTAAAACGTAATCCGGTTATTGCAGGATTCGCGGTTCCTGCATTACCAATCCACACCGTGGTATCCGACGGCACGAGACTGCCCGTGTCATTAACATCATCTGCCCCATTGTTGATCTGAACCGTAATTGTTTTCGATCCTGTTGGCGCTGTTGACGTATTGGTTGGCACTACTGTAGCTGGCACCTTCGTCGCCGTGGCGATTACGGGTGTATTCGTCTTGGTCGGTACTGGCGTACTTGTTTTCGTCGGTGCCGGTGTACTCGTTTTGGTCGGTGCTAGCGGCGTATTGGTTTTCGTCGGCGCAGGCGTGTTGGTCTTGGTTGGTGTCGGTGGCGCTGCGTCTAGGCTCCAAAGTTTGCCACTATAATCGGTGATATAAATCTCACCGGTTTGCCCTTCACCAAATGAACTGATTTGGAATCCCGTCGACATAAAGAGTGCCGATTGCCACACATTATTACTACGGAACGCCGTCCACAGTTTTCCGCTGCAATAATCCCCGTACAGGTAATAACCTTGCAGTGCAGGTAACTTTGTCCCCCGATACACATACCCACCGGTGACCGAGCATCCATCCGTATGCGTATACTCAGCAATCGGTGTGATAGCTCCAGCAATCGTACCCGGCTTGTAATTATGATTGCCTTCGTAAATGTTCCAACCATAATTCGCGCCAGCACCGCTTGCAGCCGGCCAGAAATCCACTTCTTCGTAGGTGTTTTGTCCCACGTCACCCATGTAGAAGTCACCGGTCAGACGGTCAAAGCTCCAGCGCCACGGGTTACGCACACCCTTCGCCCAAATCTGTACAGGGAAGGTCGTCTTGGTCACATCAATCCGCAAGATCTTACCGAGCAGCGAAGTAGCATTCTGTGCATAATTCTGTGGATCACCATCTGAACCACCATCGCCCATACCCACATAAAGCATCCCATCTTTGCCAAAGTTGAGATTACCACCGTTGTGGTTAGTATAGGGTTGGTCTACGAATAGCACCTGCGTCGCGCTTGCAGCATTCGCAACATTAGAACTTGGGGGCGATGCCGTATAGCGAGCGATAACCGTATCGCCTAGCTTATTGGTATAGTTAATGTAAAACTGCCCACTCTGAGCATAATTGGGTGCGAAGGCCAACCCCAACAACCCTTGCTCCGAGCCAACCGATGTGATCAACGATGTCACATCAAGGAACGGGGTAGGTTGAATCACGTTATTGATAACGACTTTGATCTTACCCGTCTGTTCCACCACAAATAAACGACCGCTGCCGTCCAGTGAATTGGTCACGTAAACTGGTTTGGTGAATCCAGCGACAACTTGTGTCAACTTATAATTTGCGGGGTTTGGCGCACTGACGGCTTGAGCTGCCGGCGCCGCGTACACAGCGATACCTGCTGTGAACAACAACAATAACAGAATAAAACCCAACTGTTTTTTCATCTGTTAAGAGCCTCCATTTTTACGTTTCTAATGAACAGCCCTTATTGTCAGGGGACTTAAACTTTACAGGTATGAGAGAATAGTAATGTTGCGGGCAATATCCGCCGAAAATTGGTGGTTAATCAGTCCTATTGAGGTTTGAATGAGGTTTGTTCCCATTCGTTTTCTGCAACAAGCCGATAGTTGTGAATGAATGTGGATTCGCAAGTCTTTATAATCCGCAATCATATTTGACTTTATGATCAAGATAAAGCTAAGTTTTGTGGGGCGCTGTAACACGCATCTAGGAGAAGAATGCACATGCCTATCGAGATACAATGGGATGATGAGGCCAAAACCATCATACGTGAAAACTATCTCGGTCAATGGACGTGGGATAACTTCTTTACCATGTCAAATCAGGCCGCAGAAATGATGCAAACCGTTGACCATCGTGTAGATATTCTTGCCAACATGAAAGACGGCATCATGCCCATGTCCGGCGCGAGCATGTCCAACAGTCGTAAAGTGTTGTTAGCCTTGCCCTCCAATTGGGGTGTGATCGTCGTTGTTACCAATTCCTTTGTTAGTGTGCTAGCGTCTATCTTCAAACAGTTTGATGTCCAACTCGGCACTAAAATGCACACCACTGACTCTCTCGAGAAAGCCTATCAAATCATCACCACCGAGCGCGCTAAATAGCAAATAAAAATCCCCGGCACGCACCGGGGTTTTTGTGTCTTATTTGGCTGGTGTCAATGGCATTGTCGGTTGCACAGTCGTCACATCCAGTGTTGTATCCGGCCCCGGATCACGCCGTAACCGTCGCCCCACTTCACGGAGTAACCCCCCGATAATCTGCCGTTGTCCTAATACACTGGTCTTGATTGCTGTCTTCCCATCCGTCGCAGATGATGCTAACCACAACGCGCGTTCAGCCGGAACTTCTGGCGTGTTCGCCCACAATCGGATAACAGTGCTCAGTGGCTTTAACTTGGCTTCATAACCTTTCAGTGCATCCACTTGTCGTAGCATATCCGTATCCACCAACCCCGGATTAAACGCATAGATACCGATACCGTCGTCCTTATACTCTTGTGCCAATCCCATTGTGAAACTGCGCACCCAAAATTTACTCGGCGCATAAGCATTCTGATACTTCACTGGTTTATCATCGCCGCGACCCAATAAATTAATCAACTTGCCGCTCTTTTGTGGCAAGAAATGTTCGATAGCCACAATCGACCCATAATACGTACCGTTGATGTTGGTGCGGATCACGCGCTCAATCCGCTCCCGTGGAATATGTGCCGTCGGCCCATAGACTCCTGCCACACCGGCGTTATTCACCCAGATGTCGAACTTGCCGAAGGTCTTAACTGCATGTGCCGCCAGTGCCTTGACCTGATCATAATCACCCACATCGCAAGCCGTACCCGTTGCTTTATAGCCCTTAGCCTGCAATTCCTTGACCGACTCCTCAACTGCCTTGAGTGTACGTGCGGCCAGCACCACACTTGCACCCTCTCGTGCATACGTTTCTGCGATTGCGAAACCCAGTCCTCGGCTGCTGCCAGTGATGACAGCGACTTTACCATCTAATTTGCCCATGTTAATCTCCTGCGCCAATCGGGGTTGGATTGGCTGAATTTTTTCCCCAGATCCGGTCATATCCCCAGATTCCGACGGCGATCAGTAACGCCAGTACCACCAACACCAGATAATAAATCCCCGGTATGGCCACCAGTTGCCACAGCTTGCTGATACCGCGATCTGGTTGGATATACACCACCGCCGCGCCAATCGCATAAGCTCCGAAAAACAACCACTTCACGCGGTTGGATAACCCCAATCCGTGCATCTGTACCAGAATGAACACGCCCAAAAAGCCGAAGAAGAACATCGGCCACATATTGTTGCCCTGCACGATAGCCACAATCGTTCCGTGTGCCAGTACGATAAGCTCTTGTGCCAGCATCCACCATTTATTTACATGAATGCGCGTTAGGAACAAACTCCCTTGCAGCAGCAGCAAGAACGTATAGAAGAAGCCCATCAAATGCCCGTTGGTTGTCTCCATCGGGTGATACCAGAATGTATACACAATCGCCCACGAAAAGATGTATCCGTGGTACTTCTTCGCGAAATTCATCACGCGCTTGCCAATGGGGAGTTTCTTACCCGCCAGCACACCCCGCCGATTATTCTCCATCAGCATGATCCAGATCAACATAAGGATCACCGACCCCTGCGATGAAAAGATCGAAACATCTTGTGCCAATCCGTCATACCAGATGTGCGTTTGGATGAAGTGCAGCACGATGAACAACACATTCACCCCCAACGCCGCGATGTTCACGCCATGCAACCCACCCGTATATTTCTTGACGCGTGTTTGTGCGTACCAGATCAACCCCCACAACGAAACCTGATGCGCCAGATATAACCCCCACGCGCTCAATCGGCTTGCCACCGTCGGCTCGGCTAACTTCCAGTAATACCAGCTCGGCCCTTTATCGGGCAGCAGCGTCGCCCGTACTGGATCAAGTGACGACCCCGCAAGGTAAATGATCGCCGTAAACGCCAGCGAGAAAATAATCCCCGCCCACATTGCTCGCATATCGTAGCGCGGTTGTGTTGCCTTAACCGCCGCCGGATTCATCGTTGCCATCGTCCCTCATTCCTCCCAATAACACCTAAAAATAGAACTTCCCGCTAACGTCCCTCTGGCACTTCAGACAATTACATTTCTCTGAACTATCAACTACCAACTACTGACTAGCAACTATCAACTACCAACTACCAACTATCAACTATCAACTACTGACTATCAACTATTCCATCCACCCACGTATCAATCAAGAAATCCGCCATCGCTGTTTTCGGTTCATCAATCATGAACGTCTCAGGTAAATTCTGTACCCCCTCGATAATCGCGAGGAATGCCCCCGCCAGATGAACCGCTTTCGTTGCCGCCACCGAACCCGCTGGCACACCGTCCTGAAACGCTTTCTGTAGCGGACTAATCAACGACACAAACGCATGCATTCGTAACCGTTCCGCCTCAGATGGACTAATCGCAGGCATATCCGATTGCAGCATCCGCCCGTAATTGATGCTCGGCTGAGACAACAACCACCGCGCCGCCGCCCGTAACTGTTCCCGCAGATCGCTCCCTGCTTGCGAAATCGCTGTTTCCAACCCCTGTCGGTGACGCTCCAAACCGCGCTCGGTAACTTGTACAAACAGTTCTTCTTTACCCCCCGGAGCGTGGTAGTATAGGGATGCCTGCCGGATGCCCAGCGTATCCGCAATATCGCGCAGAGTGACAGCCGCGTACCCTCGTTCGCTGAACAACCGCTCAGCCGTATGCAACACGCGCTCACGGGCAGGATTTTGAGAGTGGGATAGATCAGACATACTACTTACCTAATATTTGTTAGGTAAGTGTAATCGGTATTTATTGACAACAAATAAGCTTTAAATAAAGGGGAGATGAGAAACATGACCTATGAAACTATTCTGGTAGAAACTCCGGCGGCTGGCGTTGGCCTCATTCGCCTCAATCGTCCGCAAGCCTTGAATGCCCTCAATAGTCAGTTGACACGCGAAGTGTTCGACGCTATGGAATCCTTTGATACCGATGCCACTATCAAGTGCATCGTCTTAACGGGTAGCGACAAAGCCTTTGCCGCAGGCGCCGACATCAAACAAATGGAAAATATCGACGCGGTGACCATGTTCGCTGGCAGTGATTTCACCGATTGGGTACGTCTCACCCGCGTCCGTAAACCGATCATTGCCGCTGTGTCCGGTTGGGCACTCGGTGGCGGCTGTGAAATGGCGATGATGTGCGACATGATTATTGCCTCCGAAACAGCTAAATTCGGTCAACCCGAAATCAACATCGGTATCATGCCCGGTGCCGGTGGCACCCAACGCCTCACCCGCGCCGTCGGCAAAGCTATCGCTATGGAAATGACTCTCGCTGATCGCAAGCTGACCGCGCAGGAAGCCTTGCAATACGGCCTCGTCAACCACGTTTATCCGTTGGATACCTATCTTGCCGAAGCCATCAAACTCGCCGAGAAAATCGCCACCATGCCCGGTGCTGCCGCCAAATTGATCAAAGACTCCGTCAACAAAGCCGAAGAACTCAGCCTGACCGAAGGTCTCAGCTATGAGAAGCGTAATTTCTACTTGCTCTTTGGCACCGAAGATAAAGCCGAAGGGATGAAAGCTTTTGTTGATAAGCGTAAACCCGAATGGAAAAACCGCTAATCAGCTAGGTGATGGTCATCAACGCTTGTAGCGACACGGCATGGGTATAGCGTTATCGGCTAATTTTGACAGATTTATTCTGTGGGGAACTGGTCGTAGGGACACGACATGCCGTGTCCGTCAACTACTTTGTGTCTCTAGTGACTTTGTGTTAAATCCGATTTGGCGATTTGTTTTGATTTCTATGCTTAAATATGAGGTGGCCTTATGCCCAATCCACTCCACATCCTCTACACATCTAGTCTGCGCGGCGACCTTGATCTACTGCCACGTTTGCACACCTTCATGCGCCATCTGAAATCACTCTCCGTCACCGATGACGACGAAGTGATGATTTGCGCCGTCCAACCTCAAACAGCACGTGTATTTTTGCTGGATCTCGGTCATTCTTGTGCGCCGGATGTTTGGCACTGTGCCGCCACCGATGGACGTTCCACCCTCATCGCCCTCGACGCGATGGGCTACCAAGCCGCCAACGTCACCGATGCCCTCACACCCGAATCTCGCATCCGTCTGCGTGATAACCTACTCGGCATGACCTTGGTTGATGCAGCTAACCCCTCACACCATGAAGACTTGGTTTTCTCCGCCCGTAATCAGCCATCGCAAACCTATCCACCATTCAACATCAATCTCACACCCGCCTCACAGACCCATATTGCCTCCAACACACTTCATCTCGCCGATGTTCACGCGGGGCAGGTCGGTATGGCGCAGGTATCGTTCCTAACCGGATCACCGCGTCTCATCGCTCACTCGGTCTTTGATCTTCCCGCCAATACCACCCCTGATCCGACCATTACCGCCACTGTTGACTTCATTCGCAGTGAAGCCCGTTTCTACACCCGCAACCACTCCCAAAACTGACACGCAATTGCGTAATGATGTTAGCCTTAGCTCCCTCTTTCTACATGCAATGGGAAAGAGGGTTGGGGAGATAGGGGAGTTTGGTGATTTTCAGATCATCTCTTCGCTAGCCTCTCATCTCTACCTTAAAAGGTTTGTAAACTCGAACCGTTACATAAGAAAATTTGTGCTAAAATTATCTTATGTCAAATGCATCGGTAGCACCACACTAAACGGTGGAGATATATTTTCGGTGCTATCTATGAAGGCAATAATCCATAAAAGTCTTTAAAGCCCCTCCCTGACGCTTCGGGGAGGGGTTTGGGGTGGGGTATGTAGTTCAAGTAATATCATCCACCACTTATGGTAATCCTATCGAATGAATCACTCTTTTTTCTCTTTTTTCTCTGTGTCCTCTGTGTCTCTGTGGTGAAAATCTCTTTGTCTTTTTCTCTGCCTTACTCTTTGCAATTTCAGCGCCAATCTTCCTGCTATCCGCTGAACCCGACGACGCGGCAGACACACCCGAGCCAATCGCGGCGCTCAGCAGCCCCAACCGAAACAACCGCCGATCAACAGTGTCGATTCAGCGGCTGCTCCCGTACATTACGCTTCACAAGTCGGCGGCAATTCTGCAATTTGTGAAATTTCCGCTATGGGCTTGTGTGCCCATAACTTCCGGCTATTTAAAACCCTCCGGCACTGCGTTTGGATCATACTGCACCTGAATGTTTTGATCAGTATTCTCGCAAGCCCAGAACGTCTTATCGTCCATATGGGAAAGGTCATGCACATTAGAAACATCCGGCGCGTCCGTCAGCTTGAAGGTCGGGTCAACCGTCATCTCTTCCGGTGAAATCCGCCCGAACACCCGCGTCACATACGGATAATTCGCCAACAGTTGTTTCACCAGCTTATCATTTGCCGTCACTGCCAAGCTCGCACTCGAACCCGCGTACTCAGTGATGAACGCCCGTCCCTGATACAAATCGACGGTTTGGTCAACCAACTGTAAATAATTCGTTCCGGTTCCGAATCCAAAGTTCGACCGCAGATTTTTATCATCAATCGTAGGGTGAGCATAATTTGTCGGTACCGCCTGCTTATCTCCCAGTATCCACGCGATGATGTTCATGTTTGGCGTAGCCGCTACTGCCGTCAACCGGATCGGGATCATGGGGTGTTCTCCCTTGTACGTCATCACCACTGGCTGAATATCCTGTGCCCCTTGGTCAGGACGCAATTTCATCGCCAAAAAGATCAACCCCTCGTCCGTATACACTTTAATCAGGGGTTCCATCTCTTCAGTAATCCGATAATTGTTCTTGCGTAACCACGTAATCAACTCATTCGGCTCGGCGCTCGTGATCACATCGTAGGCATATGGCCCCGCAGTACCTGACGCCAGCACTTGTACTCCGGCGCTCATCACCGCACCATCCGGTGCAGCAGCCATCGGCATTGGAATCCGCGCACACGGAGGCATCAAGGGCGGAATAAACACGGGTGCAGTCAAATTGCTCATTTCATCGAAGCTCGCAATCTCTGCTACATCCACTTTTGGCACACTGGGTACAGGCACTACCCAGCTAAAATCTGGTGCCGACCCCGTATAATTAATCTGAACATAAGCTGTAATCGTATCGTTCTTATTAACCGCAAAAATAATCCGCTCGGCTTGTTGGTCAACTGGAATATTTTGGCAGAACAACCCACCACATGCCGCTACCGGCATAACCATCAGCCCCATCAATCCGCCTATCATCACCATCAACCATCGCATTCGAGTCATAATCAATCCTCCATCTCATCGCGTGTTGAAAACAAGACGCTGCTCACGCCCCACTGGTTCCCATTCTGGAATAAAAACAGCCCCGGCACAAACCAGAGCTGTAATCATTTTTCTCAAACTCCCACTTACCCTATCGAAACAGAGTAGTGGCTTAGGTGCTTATAACTTAACCGGCTGCACCACTCGCGACTGCTCCACCTACCCACGCCATTGGATAAGCGAAGCGTTCGTTGCTCACCTTACCGTCTACGATATCTGCACCGGTATAAATCGTCGTGGTTGCGCCATCGCTCAGATTGATGTTCAACAAATTGAGATAAGGCTGTTGCTTGGTATCTTCTGGAATCTGCCAGTCTAAAACAGCCGCCTGAGTCCCATCTGCCGAGATAGCCAATCCCTTGCTGAAGTGACCGCGCGCCACCCGTGAGTCTCGTCCGCTTGAAAGCTCAATCGAAACCAATGAGTTATTGGCTTTGTTGTCACCACCCAAAATCGCTAACAAACGACTCCCGTCTGGTGTAAAGGCCATGCTCGCGACCACATCACCCTTGCTGCCAGCGCTCACCACAATCGGTGCCACTGCCGGATCACTCAGGCTCCAGATCGAAACATTGTTAGTCCCATCAGGTGAACTCATCACACCTGCCAACCACTTACCGTCCGGCGAAACCTGTGGGAAAGCGTTTGCCGCACCATTATAGGTCGCCGTGACGATTTCCTTGTCAACCACATCACCGATCGAGAGATCACCCACGTTTACCCGCTTGAGACCAACCGTGTTAGCGGTCAATCCATCCGGTACGGTGAACAATGCTTGCTTCCCATCAGGTGATAGGTAAATCGCGTTGCTACGGGCGAATGCTGCGAAAGTCCCCTTTTGCGAAGCGCTTGCGGCCAGTGTTGCGCTTTTATCAGTCGGGTTGACCGAGTAAAGCTGCCAATTGGTGCTCGTGTCACCCTTCTTACAACGGTGTCCCAACACCAGTACCAGCTTGCCGTCCGGTAGTACACGGATCGAGGCGCTAGTAAATTTGCAGTCTTCGCTAGATGGCTTCAACGTAGCGACTTCTTGTTGGCTGGTTCCGTTCCACCAGATCACTGCTGCTTCGTCCGCTTCGTTCTTGTCATTCGTGAAGAAGCTGACGAAAGCCGCGCCTGTGTCGGTCAGATCGAACGCCGTCACATTTTCATATGTGTAAAGTTCAGTAAAATCGCTGCTGTTGACGATATGCAAAAATCCGTCAGCAAATTCGCTCTTCGCTGCATCCCCTTCATAGGAAATATAGCCGAAACGATTGCTCCCCGGAGCGTATTGGAAGGTGCCAGCGCCCAAACAACTCAGTGCTTGCACGTCGCTAATCTTGGTCGGCTTGTCACTTCCTCGCATCACGTACAGGCTGCCTTGATCTTGCCCTACATAAAACGCATAAAGCTTTCCATCGGGTGATGTAGCCTTATCACCGCACGATTCAACGCGTGAGGTTCCTTTGGGCAGCTCTAAAACGGTTTCAGCCACACCACTGCTGTTGATGTAAGCCAGTTGCCCCGGCTCAGAAGCTGTTTGTTTTCCTGGTGCCGCGCCGTTCGCTACCCATACCAGCAATGGCGATACCGGAGCAGTCTGGAACATTGCTGCGGGTGCCAGTGGTGCCGAAGGCGAAAACCGACGGCTGAGTTCAGCGTTTGGCCCCATGAAAGCGACGGCCAACATTAACAACACGAAAACAAATGCTGCGATCAAAAAAACCGTACCCAGTTTAATCGGATTCATACGGCGCGGTTCATGCATAACAGCAATATTCATATAACTAACCTTTGGTTGTGTGAGTATTACTCTCACTATACTCGATTATCATATTTACATGAGCATAGTACCTTACGGCTATTTCTCGCGTGCTGAAGGTGTGCCTAGCCGAGCATCACGGCTGCAATCATGTCCACGCAGTCTCGCCCGAATGCTTCACAACCAGCAGATTGCAAGCTGTCTACTTCACCCTTAGCCCCAATCGTATCCTTAAACGGCAGTTCCACAATCAAAGTTGGGCACTTAAATTTCCACGCCACATAATCAATCGCCATGCCCGAATCGACAGGTGTTTCACCTTCCGGCATCGGTCCGTACTCAGCATATCGATCATGCACATAAGCTTCCATCAATTCCTGTAATGGTGCATTCTTTGGTGTAACCAAATCCTTATGCGGTTGTACCAACCACACATATTGGCATCCCTCATCACCATGTAAATCGAGGAAGAAATCTACCCCTTCAGCTTCCATCGCCTTCAATAAACCAGCCACTTCAATAGACTTCGGCTCAACCGTTTGTTTCCAATCACGGTTAAGGTCAATCCCTGCTGCGTTTGCGCGCAAATTTCCGGATGCCGTCCCGTCAGGGTTAATATTCGGTACACAATAAAGTGCGATACCAGCCTCTAGTAGTCGCTTTACGGTTGCATCTTCTCCGTTTGCCAACCGTCGCATCATAGCGTCGATGCAGTATTCCGCCATCGGTTCACCCGCATGGTGTCGCGAGAAAACCCATGCCTTCTTCTTCGCCTTTGGATCACCAAAGATGATCGCCTCTATCGGGCGATTACCTGCTGTGGTGAGCAATGTGCGCCGCTCTCCAACCTTTGCGCAATCAGCCAATAATTGTTCGCGCTGTGCTTCGAAATACGGCACGAAAAAAGCATACTCAGTCACGGTTTGTTCCGCGCGATGCTTAATACTCAGTGCGCCCTTTACATATTGTGTTTGCACGCGAAACCATTTGCTTCCATCATAAGACGCCAGCGCTCGGTAGCCGTTCCACGCGTGCGGATAACTGGACTCGTGTGCGTTTGTTAAGTTGAACGTCCGCAATATCCCCGCTTCGCCTGTCACCCGAAAATAAAACCACTGGAAGTATTTCGCGTTCGTATCCGGACGGATGAGTAACTGTGCTTCTGTATCCGTGACTTGTTGAACAATTGCATTTCCACATTCGAAATCGGCTTCAATCCGCATAATGACTAATTCCTTTTACTATGTAATTTTATCCCGCCAGACAATTTTGAGATGCATCCCCAAGTTTCGTGCCATCAAATACCACCAACGATAAAAACCCGCTGGCAACATATACTTGCTCTGCCGCGTCCACCCGCAACAATCGGGCATGAGGATTGGTGCTGCGTCGACCACCTGCATAGAGTGCGATTTGGTTGACCAATCGTCCGTCTGCTCCACTGAATGCGTTTAGCGTGCCATCCACATCAAGGCTGTAGAGCAAACATCCGTTTCCCGATGCCAGCAAGGGTGGATCAGAGTTTACCGCTTTTGGATATTGGATACGCCAACGTTCTTGCCCATCCGCACCAATAGCTAACAATGTTCGCTCGCTATCATCCATATAAACATACACATTACCCGCTTTATCACTGCTTAGTTGTGCCGCCCGTCCCGATACACTTGGAATAGTCCCGATGATTGCGCTCTGCCCATCTTTAATGTGCATCAACGTCTGCCCATCAAGGATCAACCATCGGCCATCGGCTTCCACACTAACAATCGGCGCATCCTTAAGCGTGACTGCATTCGGTCCTTGACCTTCTGCGTTCAATGTTTGCCACACAACTCCGTCAGATCCTTCGGTTGCAATTGCCATCTCACTACCATTACCACCGAAATACACCACTTGCCCTCGGTTGGGTAGCGTCCAAATCAACGTACCATTTGCCTCATAAGCATTGACGCTTCCATCCTTCATCAAAAAAAATAACCTGTCGCCCAACGTGATAAACGGAATATTCGCGCTCGCAATTGTCCAAACTGCGCCAAACCGCCCCCCCTCAAGGGTTACTGTTTGCCCACTGCTACTGTGAGCAACCACACGATCACCGGAGAGCGGTGCTAATCCGTCAATCGCGCTATCCGTTTGGATCTGCCAGAGTTGTTGGTCAGGCGGCATCACCGCACTAACGAGCGAGCCGCTAGCCGTCAAATATGCCCCGTTATCCATCTGGGTAGGTGGCAAACTCGCTACCGAATCAAATGAGATCGCCTTCAAGAATGCTGGACTGAGCTTTGCCCGCCATTGTGCGATGAAGTCCAGTGGGTTATACCATCCCATGTCCAACGGATTATTACTCACATAGCCCGGCCCACCTTCGCGTGGCAAGATACTTCTAAACTCGAAATGCAGATGTGGTCGTCCGCGTGAAGGCCATCCCACCACAGCGATCACTTGACCGCGCTCAACACAGGTGCCAACGGCTGGCAAAAGGATTTTGTCCGTCTCTTCCACATGTCCGTAAATGCTGAAAGATCGACTACCATCTGGAAAATCGTGTGAGACAACAACCACACCTTTTTCGGTGTCCCAACCGAATGCATCCGAATAGGTGACCAATCCGCGCGCTACTGCTCTGACGGGATCACCCCATCGGTCGAATGCCACATCAACACCTGTATGATTACCGCCGAAACTATTACGAAACAGTCCAAAATCGTCATATCCTTTGACGAGATTATCTACAGGATAATCAATCGCATCCACAACCCCGCACGTACTTCCTTGTGCTGCTGTCGCATACGGCGTGATGAATACAATACATATTACCAACCCTAACATCAAACGAGTCATCACTTGCTTTCTCACGGCATCCACGACCTCTTACAATCCCCCGGCATGTTGAATGTCATGCCAGTGCAGCGTATTGTGAAAAATCGTGAAAAACAACATCTCGCGCATCGTCGTCATCCCAATAGCAGGATGCGGAATTTGCAAGGTGTCCAGTTGCGTATCTTGCCACTCATCAACCGCGTCAATTAGCCGGGTATTGGTCTCGTTCCAACTCTGTATCAGATACGCTCGTTGGTCGCTTATGCCCTCCGGAAATCGATAAAACGCAGGCACAACTTTCTCATAATCTTCCGCCTTAACACCCTCGTCCAATCGTTTCTGATACACCGCAACCACTTCGTCATAAGTACGCGACGGTTTTTCAGCAATACCAAATTGTGACTGCAAACGATCCGCTGGAAAGCCAAATACTCTGGCAACAGGTTTTAGGCTTAATAATAGATGTTTTAGATAATCAGAAGCCGACCAACTCGCCGTACTTCCCTGATTAAATTGGGCATCAGACATGCTCTCAATATCATTTGTTACACCTAACTGAATACTTTTAAGTGCCTTGATGATGTCCTGTCTCGTTTGCGGATTGCTCATCGCGATATTCACTCCTTTGATAATCTTGCTCAAGGCTTATGTAGCGTTGTATAAAGCTTTGAGCCGCTTGCGTAACGCGACATGCTCAAGCAAGTCCGTCGAGTCAGAGAACAGGTCGATTGAACCGATGTCGATTGGAATGCGCTTGACAGTCTCATCTTGTATTTGAGCCTTAATTGCATTTGCGAAGTGATCCCCGTGAATTACCTTGAAAGGTCGTCCAAAGTAATTTGAGACTTTTGTTGGAAGTGTTGGTGTAATCGCTAATGCATTATGCATCGAAGCCACAATTTCATAAGCTTGGGCAAGACTTTGTTCGCGCTCACGCCATGATTCTGCCAGCATGACCCATCGGAAAATTGGAGTGAGTTGTTTTGCACATGCCAGTTTTGAAAATGCAGTTCCGAACCATTTGGGGTAGGGGGCATACTGTTTTTCCATCAAAAAACACAACCGCATCAAATCGCGCACCAATCGCGCCGCCAACACTTGTGATCCCAAATCATCCCCAACCGAACCTGTACGTCCAACAAACGCCTCTTCTTGACTGATCCTCGTCCAACCTGCCGCCAATAGATAGAGCCATATATCACGCGGATAAAATCGGAATCGCTCGCGTTGAGCCGCCATCCCAATTCCATCGTGATATACAGCGCCTGCCGTTATTGAAAGAAGTCGTTGGGATGGAAAGGTGAGCCAATCACTAACTTCAATCGGAGCATCCAGATCAAAATCCAATTGGTTCTTGAACAATTGTCGTAGTGTCATAATTTCAACACGATGATTGATCGGTCGTTTGTCGGCTATCTCAAGGTGCTGCACTCCCTTATCATTTGGGTCGGGTACGCTAAAATGAGTCGAATAACCACGAAAGCTAAATGGGAGTTCGTTCCCGAGGGTGTCACGAATTGGCTGATTATAGAGTTCGTAGTCGTGGTCACCTAGAAACAGCATCACACGCGGCCCCCAATGGTGATCACTGGACATTGGGGTATCGTATCCCAGAATTTCTGACCCACTTCCAACCAACGCTGCGCTGTACGTCAAACCGGAAAATCGGCTATCTAGAATCGGGCGTACCGCTTCCTGATAGAAAGCCTCACTTAATTTTATGCCCTGTATGAATTCAGGCATGAACGAACTCCCTGCTGTCTATACTTTTAATGTCACGCCAATGGTTAATTGAATAATCTTGGTTTGTCCAAAACGTACTACAATAGATTTTATCCTGACTATACTTGGTAAAAATCGAATAACCAAGTTCATCCAAGGGTATCGCATAACCTTGACTATATTATCTCGTTTTGCTGAGCACTTGCTAAGCAACGTTCAAAATCATAATCGTAAACTCACCTATCCAGTTGCCCTCGTGATTGTTGCTGTAGCCTATCTAATTGCTGGATTATTTGGCCTCAGATTCGCTATCCTGCACGACAACGTTTCCTTGATTTGGGGGGCGCTGGCAATTGCGTTCGCCGCCTTACTCCTCGGGGGTTGGAAGCTCTGGCCGGGGGTAGCCTTAGGTGCGTTTCTCGTAAATTTTACAACAGGTCAGTCGTTACCAGTTGTCTTATTAATAACCTGCGGCAATACATTGGCGCCACTCGTCGGTTTCTACCTCTTGCGCCATGTTATTCCCATTAACTTGTCGCTTGGTCGTGTGAAAGATATCGTTGTTTTTGCTTTGGTAGGAATTTTAGCCAGCAGCCTGATTAGCTCTACGATAGGAACTTTTGCTTTGCTTGCTGGAAATACCATTCCGGTTTCCAGTGGTTTTCGAGTATGGCTTGAATGGCTAATGGGAGATTCAATTGGAATCCTTGTACTTACCCCGCTGATCTTGTTGTGGTGGCAGGATCATGGCCTTAGTAAGAACTATCGCAAATGGCTCGAATTCGGCACTTTATCCATCGCGGTTGCGATCGTGTGCAGAGTCGTTTTTTGGCGAGATATTTTTGAAGTAAACAACTATCCACTCAGTTACTTAATAATCCCATTCATGTTGTGGGCAGCCTTTCGCTTTGGCGCGCGGGGTGCATCCATTATTTGTCTTATTATGGCCTCAGTTGCCATTAGTGGCGTTATCCAGCAACTCAATCTTGCCCCTTACGGCAATGTTCATCATGACTTGATATACCTATGGGGATTTACCGCCATTATAACCAGTTGTACCTTGATGGTATCAACCACCATTTCTGATCGGAAGCACATCGCGCGTGAGTTGGCACGTGAGCGTGACTATATGGCGCAGTTGGTCAACGCAATGGGGCATGGCGTTGCAGTCACCGATACTGATGGACGCTTTGAGTACGTGAATCCCGCCTATGCCCAAATGTTAGGTCTAAAAGTCGAAGAATTAATCGGCAAAATCCCTGACAAAGTATTGACCAAAGATGAGCGAGCCATTGTCACCAATAGTGCATTGCGTCTTGGCCCTGATTTTCAGACCATCTATGAAACGCGTTTTCATCGTCAGAATCTTGCTCCCATAGATGTACTGGTTACCGGATCACTTCGCCGTAATCAAGGGCGTGTCACGGGTAT
Source organism: Aggregatilineales bacterium (assembly GCA_044227005.1). Taxonomy (GTDB): domain Bacteria; phylum Chloroflexota; class Anaerolineae; order Aggregatilineales; family Phototrophicaceae; genus CFX2. The sequence goes on along the minus strand of JBGAFZ010000005.1, from coordinate 75,954 downwards.
CATTACCTCTGTAACGGATCTAACTGATCAGAAGAAGACTGAAATCGCGCTCCGTCAGAGTGAAGCCCGCCTAAAGAGCATCATCAATAACATGCCCTTTGATCTATGGGTTTTGGATAGTGACGGTCGTTGTATTTTTCAAACCCCTAAATCGGTTGAGATGTGGGGCAGTCTTCTCGGCAAAACTATCGACGATATGGATATATCGCCCGAAACAAATCTAGAATGGAAGCGCAATAACGAACGTATCAAAAACGGTGAAACCTTAAAAACGGATGTAACTTATCCCGTCAAAGGCGAACAGCGACATTTCTATGCAATCACTTCTCCGGTAAGCGATAATCAATCGGTGATCGGTATATTGGGAATCAACATCGATATTACCGATGTGGTTCAAGTTCAAAATGCACTTCACAAAACCGAAACCGCCTCCAAAGAATTTTCCGAACGACTTAAATCACTCCAAGACGTTACCATCGAGCTAGCGCGCATTGAAGATTTCGACGAATTTTGCCGTAAAGCAATTGAACTAGGGCGTAGTCAGTTGAAATTTGAACGCTTGGGATTGTGGCTCGTTGATCCTGATGATCCAAATTTCACCATCGGAACCTTTGGCACTGATGAATTTGGCAATACCCGTGATGAACGCAACGTACGCGTAGGTGCGATGGGCAAAGAAGACGTCATACCGAATACAGTGAACATGGTTGATATTCACGATAAGAAAATCTACTACAACCCTGATCGACCACTCCTAAATGATCAATCACAACCAGTCGGGATGGGGTGGGCTGCTATGGGTCATCTCATCGATGGTGATCGCATCATTGGGGGGCTTTCAACCGACAACTTCTTTTCTCATGAACCTGCTCAACCCCACCAGTTAGAGTTACTCGCCTTATACAGTAATGTTCTCGGGCACCTCTGTATTCTCAAACGTGCCGAATCTCGCCTTCAGTCCAGCGAAGCGCGTTTCAGGTCTGTATTTACAGGGGCTAATGTTGGTATCGCTCTTGCCAATGCTCAAGGATACTTTGTCTCTGTAAACCCGTCCTTGATTGAATTGCTCGGATATACCGAATCCGAACTACTTCAGATGACTTTTCAGCAGGTTACCCATCCTGATGACCGCTCCGGTACCGCCACACTCTATCAGCAGTTTCTAGCAGGCGAGCGTGAGTTTTACCAATTGGAAAAGCGCTACATGCGCAAAACGGGTGAGTATGTATGGGTTCGTCTCAATGTATCGATGTTTCCCGCTTTTGATGATGCGCGCGCGATTGCAATTATTGAAGATATTGATGCGCGTAAACGGGCAGAAGCCGAGGTGCAAATACTAACGACCAATCTTGAACAACGGGTTGCCGATCGTACCCTTGAACTTCAAGCTGCCAATGAACGCTTGACCGAACTTGATCGCCTGAAAACAAAATTCATCGCAGATGTGACCCATGAACTCCGAACCCCGCTGACAGTTTTGGCGACCCGCGTGTATTTGCTTCAACACGCCCCGCCCGAAAAACACCCTGCGTATTTGCTGGTTCTGAAAGAACAATTGGAACGGCTGAATAATTTCGTGAATGCCACGCTAGACCTATCACGCTTGGAACTTGCCCATAACAAAATAGCTTTTGGCTCAGTCGATCTCAACAGCGTTGTAAATCAGGTCGTTATTGCCTTACAACCGCGTGCCGAAGTTGCTGGCCTACAAATGCACTTACAAACCAATGCTACACCCAAAGTGAATGGAGAACTGAATCAACTGGCGCAGGTGGTTACGAACTTGGTCGCCAACGCCATCAACTATACCCCCACCGGAAGTATCACCATTCGGACATCCCATACCTTGACATCCGATCACGTGACTCTAGAAGTAATAGATACGGGCATGGGCATTAGCGAGCTTGATATTCCGCATTTATTCACACGCTTTTATCGGGGCGAGCGGGCAGGGCAGACCAACATTCCCGGCACAGGTTTGGGATTGAGTATCGTCAAAGAGATTGTTGATTTGCACGAAGGTCAGATCAGGGTGACGAGTCAGGTTGGCAATGGTACAACATTCACGGTGACATTACCTGTCTATCACAAGCCGTAGTCAACGCAAAACGTATTCTGCTACTGCGGCTTGAATTGCAGCACAGCCACGTTTTGATCGCACTTGTCGCGTGTAGTTACCGTGTAGACAGTTGATAATGGACGACTTTGAGGATCGAGAAGTTCTACGCTATAAGTCTGAACTTGTGGCGTGCCATTCAGAAATAGCTCAAATCCCCCCGCTCCAAACGTCAAAGCTGCGCCGCTAAACACTGTTTCATCCAGCCCATTTCCGCTGATATGTACGCGGTAGCCGCCTAATGCGGCACCGTTTCCATCTGTCACCGTTCCGGCAATACTGGACCAGTTACAGGCCTTGTCATTTGCATTTGGCGTATAGATTGGCTGTTCGCCGACCAAAATAAACGTGAAACTGGTTTGGGATGTGCCGCTCTGACCAACCGCTACCGGAGTAAATGTCGCTGTCGGAATAGCTGTGCCGATAGGTGTTTCAGTTGGCGGAAGAAACGTCGCAGTGATAACAATCGGTAGCGGGGTAAATGGCGGAAATGGATTCAAAGGCGTATAGGGGTTTGCCGTGATCATGCCGATAACCACCACTAACCCGATTGTAGCAACTAGGAAGAGTAGCGTGAACAGATTCGCCGCTACTTGCTTCCCTTGAATTGGCGCAGCCTTTTTCTTGACCGTTGGTACAACTGCTGATTTAACAGCAACTTGTTGCACTGGGACTGGTGGAGACTCTATTAGGTTAAGTTCTAGTGCTTCATCAATACTGGACTCACCATCAGCACCACTATCTTCTGGAATCTCATCAGGCGGGAACAATGGCCCACGGGTATCAAGAGATCGTTTGCGATCTCGTCGTCCGAAACGGCGGATCCCACCTGTCGTTTGCTCGTCACTCATCGTTTAGGTCGCGCGTGTCTGGATGAAGTTAACCAGCGCAACATTTCGGGCGCAATCCGATGGGAATGTCACCTGAATACGGGCTGAAACCACTGTTCCACCGGGACTCATCAGCTCTGCATAATAGGTCTGTGCGCTGATCTTATTGTCAACCGGAATTTCCCATCCGCCCGGCCCATAAAGCGAGTTGCTTCCGCTATCAACTGTGCGATCAAAGTTCGTTCCGAAAACATGGATCTTCAAGCCATTCAATGGCGCACCATCTGTATTAAAGACTTGTCCACCCAAACCTTGCCATGCACACCCTGCCGTATTGGCGAAGTTCTGTGTAAAGATCACCTGTCCTTGTCGCAATTCAAACAAGTATGGGTTCTGAGTCGGTGCGAGGGTAGGTGTCGGCCCAGTTGGCGTTTCAGTTGGCATAGGCGTTGGACTGACCGAAGCCGTTGGGGTAATAGTCGGTGTCTCAGTCGGCGCTGGTGTATCGGTAATAGTCGGCGAAACTGTTGGAGTAAACGTCGGCGGTTCTGTATTGGTTGGCGTCAACGTATCGGTTGGTGTCAAAGTGAATGTCGGGGGCAATCCCGTTGTCGGAATAGCTGTTGGCGTCAGCGTAGGTAATACACCCACAGTAGGTAATGCAACCGCCACCTCTTGTTTCTCAACCGGTGGACCTGCCAACCGCATGATTACGAAGACCACCGCCAGCAGGGTCAATACTAGAAAGACCACACTGATGATGTTATAGATGGTTCCTTTGCCTTCTCCCATGCTTACCCCCGTCATTGAGCGACTGCTGGGCCGAGCAGTCGCATGATAACCCATATTACTGTCAACAAGGACAACACCAGAAACACGATACTAATCATATTGTAGATCCGGTTTTGTCTCACAATCTTATCCCTTATTATCATAACCCAATTGGAGCGATTATATTATCCCGTATAGCGCTCAATCGCCGCCTTGGCATATAACGGATTCAACCAATTTTCAAAACGGGTTTGTGCGATATAAACGCGTCGCTCTGGTTCTACGGGACGGTCAGCGATTTCCATCACTTGTATCACATGATACCCTAATTCTGTCGCGATGGGTCCGGCGATTTGACCAACCTGCAAACTGAACGCCGTTTGAGAGAGTTGTGGGGTCAATAATTCATCTGCCGTAAACCATCCCAGATCACCACCTCGTTCGCGTGTTGTCTCATCTTGAGAGTATTGTCCCGCTAGCGATGCGAAATCGCCGCCATTGCTCAATTGCGTCAAGATGTCTTTTGCATCGCTTTCAGTGCGCATCAAGATATGCCGTGCATGGACTTGTTTCACATTTCCTTCTAGGTCTGCCGTAAGCGAATCGCGCACCTTATTTGTAATCAAAGAAGTGCGTAACACCTGTGGGAATTCTTCCGCACTATACAGATTGGTTTTAAGCCAGTCTGCCCATCCTGCATCTCCACCCGCCTGTTGAATTTGAGATTGGAGTTCGGTTTGTACTTCAGCATCGCTCACTGTGATGTTCTGAGCCTGTGCCCCCTGAATAATCACTCGCTCCTCGATAAGCTGATTGAGAACTTCACTGCGCAAAGCATCCGGTGACGCCGCCTCAACTTCTTGTTGTTTACGCGCCAACGCACGTTCGAAATCGGCCTCGGTAATGCCTTCTCCATTGACCTTTGCGACCAGCTTAACCCCTGCCTCATTCGTTGGCAGTTCTCCTGCGGTTGGTTGTACCACTACATTCGCTGTAGGGTTACTAGCTGGGTTATCAGTTGTAGTGGGTGATCCGCCGCAACCTGCCGCTAAAAGCAGTACAAATGAGGCAGTGAAAAGTTTCAAACTGGTCAAAAGACTAATCCTTGGATGATGTGCAGCAAATATGCTTCCGTACTTGAATGGCAAGACTTTATTATGCTCTTACACCTCATTTGCGGCAAGTGCTGCCGGAGCCTTGAAATGCGCTTTTGATTTTCCCAGCATTTTTGTTACATTTCTTCATCTAGCCGTTGTACTTGGTGTGAGCTTTACGAATCGTTTGATACGCTTAACCCTCGTTATACCGGCGCTTAACGGAGTTTCCCGCATCCCTGTGGTAAAATCGCCTCTATGAAGTCTAAATTTGTTACACCCCTTGGCGGGTTACTCGTCCTTGTTCTTGTTCTAGTAGCCGCCTGTAATTTGGCCAATAATAATGAACCGCCCACGTTAGTTCCTCGTGTGACCGATACACCTTTCCCGACGATTGCCTATGTTACGGTTGCCCCGCCGCTTCAAACCCCTCAGGCCGACCAAAGTTTAACGCAAGCCAATCCGCAAACTGCCAAAGTGGCAATGAATGCGTTGCTCGATCAAGTTGATGCCGATCACTTGTTTATGCACATCAGCGCCTTGGAAGGTATGGGAACCCGCCACGTCAATTCCGCTGATCTGCCCAATTCAGGGATTGCCGCTGCCTACCGTTATGTTCGTGGTCAGTTTGATGCGATTGCGGCTAAATCTGCGGGACGCTTTTCGGTGGTCGATCAGCCTTTTGCGCTCACATGGGCAGGTGTAGATACAACCCAGCGCAATATCATCGGCACGATTCAAGGCACTGCGACCGGTGGTGGAATCATTTTGCTGGTCGCACACTATGATAGCATTTCGATTGATCCCAACGATGCTTCTTACCCCGCGCCCGGTGCCAATGATGATGCATCTGGTACTGCCGCACTCATTGAGATGGCGAATATTCTTTCTCAGCGGCAGCATCGCGCCACTATATTGTTTGCCGCAGTCTCAGCCGAAGAAGTCGGGCGTATGGGAAGCAAAGCATTCGTCAACCAATATCGCAATATTCCCTTTAACTACGTCTTGAATATGGACATTATCGGTAGCAGTACCGGCCCCAATGGTCAAATCGACGATAACCAGATGCGGGTATTCTCGGCTGGTCCCGAGACCTCACCGTCACGTCAGTTAGCACGGGCAGTCTATTGGATTGATTTCAATATGGTTCCAGAGATGCAGTTAGTGCTTCAAGACTCCGAAGATCGTCTTGGTCGCTATGGCGATCATATGTCATTTAGTGAAGCAGGCTTTCCTGCCATTCGTTTTATCGAATCTCTCGAAGATCGTGGTCGTCAACATACACCAGCCGACGTAATTGGTGATGTACAAGCAACTTACTTGCGCCGTACCACGCAGGCAATTCTGGCAGCTACCACCGTCTTGGCTGATGGCTTGCCACCTCCCCGTAACATCACCTTACGCCCCGGCGAAGGCACAAAACGCACTCTCGTATGGGAACCTATTCCTGGCGCAACCGGCTACAAAATCGGCCTACGTGACCCCGGTTCACTTATCATCAATCGTGAATTTCCATGGAACACCAATAGTGTCGACTGGGATGGTTTTTATCCGCAGGTAGTAGCCAGCATTGTGATATCGACCATCGACTCCAATGGCATGATGGGACCGCCTTCCGCCGAGTTTATCATTCCACAGTAATGCAATAAAAACCCCACGTTTGAGTGGGGTGTATGCATTCTATCAACTGTCTGCTTACGACAGTCTAATCACCGACAGCTGTTTGCGTGTTGTACACCACCATTTTCTGTGGGGCAGTCGGGTTACGTACTGCGAATTGGAACACCACTGCGACTAATATCCCGCAAATCAGGGACAGCGTAAACGTAGCGCCAAATCCCAAACCTTCGGCCAGCGCACCACCGATAAATGGTGCCAATAGAGCGAATGGAGCCGTTAACGTGTTAGCGAGGCCAATATATAACGGTTTGTCACGCAGCGTACCGAACTCTTGTGTAAACGACATCGACGAAGCCCAGATGGATGTGTCAGCGATACCTGAAATGGCATAGATAACGTAGAACCACCCGATTGTAGGGGCAGTCAATGCCAATCCAGCGCTCAAACTCATGATAAGTCCGCCTGTGACCAACACAGTTCGGTGTCCCCAACGGTCTCCCATCCACCCCAACAACGGACCAGAAAACGTCTTAGAAAGAAGCAGAACGCCGGTCAGGATACCCGCTGTTTGCTCATTCATACCGAAGTGCTTCACAGCGTATAACGTGTAAAATGCCAGCGCCATATTCCCGAATTGTGTCAAGATGCGTGCCGTAAGAAACCAACGAAAATTGAGATCATCGCGCACGATTCCCAGCATCTTTCGCCAACCATATTCGACGAACACAGGTGCTGCTTCTTCGTTATTGACGGGTTCTTCCACTTCATGCTCATGATGCGGCTCACGCGTAACCGCCAGAAATCCCATTGAGATAAAGATAGTCACGCTGGTAATCAAGAAACACAGGATGTAGCCGTGTGGGAACGGCATATTCTTCAGAATGAATCCGGCTGCGACCGCGCCCAAAGCTGCTGTCAGATTGGCAATACCGGATTGCGTTCCGTAGAACGTCCCGATCCGATCTTTAGGCATAATCTTAGCGATCATGCTTTGCCATGCCGTTGCTGCCAATCCACTGCCCAGTGAAAAGGTTACCACCATCAACATTGTCAACCATATTGCCAGTTGGTTGCCGAGGAAGGGTAGTGCAATCGCAATCAGCATCAGCCCGATAAACGGCCAACGCTCATGAAACGTCATGAATAAAATGAATGGCTTGTATTGGCGCATCTTTGCCACACGGTTCGCTGTAAACAACTGCGGCATCTGCCAACCAATCGCATGTAATGAAGTGACCAAACCAATTAGTGTGGTCGACGCTCCCAAACTATTCAAGAATAGCGGAATAACCGTAACAAAGGATGCTAAACCCAATGCCCCGATGCCATAAAACGCCCCGTCTAGAATATTGACGGTAAAATTGAAACGAACGTGCTTTTGAATCTCATCTTGCCACATAAAAATCCTCAGTCTGTCTACAATCGCATTCTATCACGCAGTGCCACTTTGCGGTCTTACTTGGCCTTATATTGTTTCTCAATGAATCAGGTTGGTTTTCGACTTATTTGGAGGCCGTTTACACTCACGGATGGCTTTGATGTGCCGACTACACCATATTCTTACAATGATCTGTTGACTTTTACAGGTAGATTGCTTAAACTTTCCGTTATCGTCTCTTTAACTGGATTTGATACAGATGATTATCGGCACAACACTGCGTCGTCGCAGCCGTCGCCCGCAGACCAATGAGGTCATGCTGGGATTTTTGTGCTGGTACTGAAGCGCGCTTAATACGCTAACCAGATTGCAAAAACTCCCCCTGACCTCACACCGAGGTTGGGGGGTTTTGTTTTATGGGCCATGCGTGTGTAGCCTGAGGATGCCAGTAGCGAGTATCCGCCTGAACAATCGCTCATTACAGTCATGTTTGAAGGAGCAACAATGTCCGCGAAAATCAAAGTTGGGGTGTATGGTGCGTCGGGATATGCTGGACAGGATGCGGTTGAAATTCTTGCCAAGCATCCGAATATTGAATTAGTCTTTGGTACCAGCAACACCTATGCGGGGCAGCCCATTCCTTTTACCAATTTTAGCTACGTTCCACCTGATCAGGCGGATCTGTCTGCTGTCGATGCTGTTATCCTCGGCTTACCCCACAAAGCATCAGCCCCAATGGCGGCCAAGGCTCGCGCCGCTGGCAAGAAAGTGGTTGATCTCTCGGCTGATCTTCGACTAGATACTGCTGAAGTCTATTCCAAGTGGTATGGTGGCACTCATCCCAACCCTGAACTCTTACCCACGCCCTATGGCTTGCCTGAATTCAATCGCGAAAAGCTCAAAGGTGTTGATCTCGTCGCCGCCCCCGGTTGCTACCCGACGACCACACTTCTTGGTGTCGCTCCCGTCCTTCGGAACGATTGGCTTGTGCCTGATGCTCCCATTATTGTAGATGCCAAATCAGGCGTGTCTGGAGCAGGCCGCGAACCCAAACCCAACCTTCATTTTGTCGAAGTGTACAGCAACTTCTCGCCTTACAATCCGGGACGTGTTCATCGGCACACGGGCGAAATTGAGCAAGAAATGCACAAACTCAATCCGAATGCTGGCCTGTTGATCTTCACCCCCCATTTGCTCCCTGTCGATCGTGGACTCATGGCAAGCATCTACGTGACACTCAAACCGGAGTTTTCATCGAAGGATGCCCAAGCGCTCTACGAAGCAACCTACAATGCCGAACCTTTGGTAAAAGTTTTGCCTGCCGGACAGCAAGCCACGCTCAAACATGTAGTACGCACCAATGGCGCTGCCATCAGCCTCACTCCGGTCACTGATCGTTACCTCCACATCACCAGCGTAACCGACAACCTTCGTAAAGGTGCTTCCGGTCAAGCTGTGCAATGTTTGAACCTGATGTACGGTTGGCCCGAAACAACTGGTCTTCTCTAGTGTTTGTCTATCGTGAACAAGACTTGGATGGCATCTGAATGGTTCTCTCTCCCGAAATAGCCGTAGTCGTTTTTGGTCTCCTCGCCTCTGCTTCGTGGGGCGCGGGTGACTTTAGTGGCGGTTTAGCGACCCGCAAACAATCAGTCATCAGTGTGTTGTTCATAGCACATCTGCTTGGATTGGTGTTATTTGTTGGCCTCGCGCTCCTCACGCGTGAAACAATGCCATCCATCACCGACTTAGTTTGGGGAGCATTAGCGGGATTGAGTGGGGCTATTGGCTTGGGTGCACTCTACAGTGCCTTGGCTTCAGGTCGCATGGGACTAGCTGCCCCGACAGTTGGTGTAATTGCTGCCATTATTCCAGTCGTCGTTAGTATCCTGATGAACGGCACCCCGACAACTATTCAATTAGTAGGCTTTGCCGTTGGTATCGTCAGCTTGTGGCTCGTTTCATATTCCGGTGGGCAAGTCCCTGAACGCAAAGTACTCGGGTTTGCTGTGGTGGCGGGAATTGGCTTGGGCATGTTTCTCGTGTTGCTCGATCGCGTCCAATCCAATGCAGTCTTTTGGCCGCTTGCCGCAACTCGCGCTGCATCATTCACAGTGATACTTGCCATCATCATTGTTTCACGGCGGGAATGGCGACCCAAAACCACCCGTCAGGGACTCATGATCACGCTTTCTGGTGTCTTGGATGCCACCGCTAATGTATTCTTTGTACTCGCCGCACAGCTTGGACGCTTGGACGTGGCCTCTGTGCTCTCGTCACTTTATCCCGCCATGACCGTGTTGCTGGCGTGGATATTCTTGAAAGAACGGCTATCGCGTATCCAACTCTTTGGCATTCTTGCTGCACTCATAGCCATTATGCTGATTTCGCTGCCGTCAGGCCAAGGGCAGGGCTGACCTTGATCACTTACCTATTTGAAAATCCCGATTGGAGTTCTCATGCAACCAACCCTCGTTAAAGTAAGCGGTCATGAACTGGATGACCCCGCCTACTTAGCCGATTTCGCCGCTGCCATCAAAGCGCTCAACACCCCGACTGTTATCGTACACGGAGGGGGTGCTGAAATTACTGCCATGCAAAAGGTCATGGGCATCGAACCCCGCTATCTGGATGGCGTGCGTATCACTGATCAAGACTCCCTTAAAATAGTCGAGATGGTCATGTGCGGCACAGTCAACAAGCGTCTCGTTCGTTGTTTGCTCAAAGTGGGCCTTGATGCGCTTGGCCTATCCGGTGTGGATCGTGGTTTGGTTCGCGCTCGCCCCATGCAAGGCACAGGGCAGGATATGGGCTTTACAGGTGAAGTCGTTTCCGTTCGTGGTGACGTTGTGCTGGATCTCTTAACGCAGGGCATCACACCCATTATTTCGCCCGTTTCCTTGGGGGAAGACAGCAACCTAAATGTGAACGCTGACCATGTAGCTGGTGCGCTGGCCTCTGCCATCAATGCCAATCGTGTCGTCTTCCTGACCAATGTTGAAGGTGTTCTGGTTGATAGCAATGTGGTTCCCACACTCTCGCCCGAACAAACCCAACACCTCATTGACAACGGCACCATTTTCGGTGGCATGATTCCCAAAGTGAAAACCGCGCTTCATGCACTCCAAATGGGTGTTCAAAGCGCAGTCATTACCAACCTAAAAGGGCTGGCTTCTGGTGGAGGCACTACCTTTGCCAAATGATGATACTGGGAGCGGCAAATCAGGGTTTAAGGTGTTGTTTCCGATATTGTGGTTGATTTTAGTCTTGTTGTTGTTTGCGCTTATTGCATTTTTCGTGCTGACTGGAAAATGTGATCCATCTGTCATGAATTGCACGTGATGTAGGCATACGGCATGCCGTGTCCGAAATGGGAATCTTAACGAGTGTGATTGAACTATGTTGAACTACGATCAAATTAGCACAACCTACGACAATGTCAGACAAGCCGATCTTGATCTCGTCAATCATCTCGTGTCCGAGTCCCAAATATCGAATCAATCGAGCGTCTTGGATATTGGTTGTGGTACGGGTAATTATGCTGCTTTACTTCAGACCATTTCCCGTGCCCATATATATGGAATCGAACAGTCTGAAGGCATGTTGACCAAAGCCCGACAGAAAAACCCCCACCTCGTGATTGAGCAGGGGGATGCCGAACAGTTACCTTTTGCCGCAAATATGTTTGATCTTGTCTATATGACCGATGTAATTCATCACATCCCACACATCGACATCATGTTTGCCGAAATCCATCGGGTTTTGAAACCACATGCCAAATGTTGTATCGCGACCCAATCGCATAGCCAGATTGATAAGCGCCCTATCACCACATTTTTCCATGCAACCGCCGTGGTCGATAAAGCCCGTTATCCCGATATTCAGCAAGTCGTCACATCTGCCACAACCCAAAATCTGACGCTGTTGAAAACAATCTCTATCAATGAAGATAATCCCATCGTCTTGGACGAAGACTATCTCGCATTGGTGCGCAGCAAAGGCTACTCCATGTTGCGGTTGATTTCCGAAGTTGATTTTCAAGTGGGATTAAATCGGCTCGAACAACAACTTGCTGTCGGCAACATCAAGACATTTCAAGCAGGTGATACCGTAGTGTGGTTTCAAAAATGATCAACGTTAGCTATACGATCAGATTCAGTTGGAGTGTTCGTTATGGGTCTTGAAATGCGTTATCAAGCGGTACCCGAAACATGGAAGTGGATACCTCAGCCACAGACGACTGCCGCTGATACCAGTTCGATGTTTGCTTTTCTCGCTTCCGACCAACCACCCGCGCAACCAACGTTGGTGTGGCCTCCACGTCTGGAAACGCAACCGACTGTTACCCCTGCTGGTGCGGATTTCGGCGCCGAGTTAATCATTCTGATTCGCGAGAATCCCGGTCTCGCCCAACGCAACTGCTTTTTAGGGCACTATTGGGACATCCTCCATTACCTGTTGGCCGCGCGGCGTCGTGATGGCAGCCCTGCGCGCGGTGTGGATTGGGCAAGTCGCGCTATTGTCGGCGGTGATGAGTTGTCGGGCATCAAATTTAACAGCACGCCTATCTTCTACCTGCCGCATAGTGAATTGCAAACCACGTGCTACAACTTGAATCAGGTCAAACCACAGGATCTCGCCGAGTATTACGATGTGCAAGCCATGATTCGCCTCGGCGTTTACGACAGTATTTCCCTGCTGGGAAAAGAGAAGATTTTTGCCGAACTCTGGCACACTTTTGTCCGTCTGCGTGATTTCTATTTGGATGTTGCTGCCCATGAAGAAGGTGTTATCGCTTATATGTCGTGAGGTAAAATAAACCCAACACACATCACGCTGATTGTGCGTTCGTAAATTAGACGCTCTGGGGTGAGGAAATGCCCAACGAACAACAGCGTATCGAGGAGCTTCAAGCCCTCGTGCGTTATATCTATCGGGAACGCTTAGCGGAGAAAATCATTACCGCTTTCGATGAAGCCCTTGCCGCTAAAGTTGATCCTGCCGAGCGGCGTGCCATCATCGAACATTGGTTGGATTTTTATCAGGCGCACAAGTATCGTAAGCTCATGCGCCGTCGTCGGGCGACTGACAAAGAACGGATGACCCCTTGCTCAGCCTGCGGTTATCCGATCTCTCAGCGCCATCATTTGTGGGATATTGCCACACACGGCGAAAACACAGTGACTGTGCAGTTATGTCCAAACTGCCACGAACTGCACCATCTGATGTACAACGCTCTAGCGCGTGACTCGTTGTACAGTCAGAAACTGGTACGGCATGTTCTAGACTCAGGCGGGATTGCATCCGAAACCGCCACCAAGATTTACGGATGGTTACGTGCCATCCTTGCTTACGAGATCGAAAATGGTTGGCTGGAAAGCTATAAGCTATCGGATTTGTGGATAGAGGAAAAGCTCGGTTGGAATGAATACCTACAGAAGTCTCAGGTCAATGCAAAAGCGTAATCAAAACAAAGGGCGAATACTATTTGTACTCGCTTCCTTTGTGATTGTTTTTGTGTTGGGACTTAGCTCGTTGTTGGCAGAAACGGTCTCAAACTCAAACAGTGGAGCTGTGTCAACGACCGAACCGTGGCAATCCACGCTGTCGGCAATCATGATGATCAGAACCGCTTATGCCAAGTTGTATCCATCGCCGACCGTAACACTAATGTCCGCCGATGACGTTTCACAAACGGTGGTGCAAAAAACAAACACTACTCACGAACTCGATCCTCTCGAGATGACAGCGACTTATATCGTGAGTGAAGCGATCGGTACATTGGTTGCCATCGTCAGCGTTATCCAAGACTCCGATCTGCCAACAGCTAGTATTACTCCTATGCCGACCTATTCATTGGCAGAATTATCTCAGCAAAAGAAGTTGTATCTGAATAAGTTAGTTAAGATCGCTGGCTTTAGCTCCCCAGCTTTTGAAGATATTGCCAATAGTCTATTGGTCGAGGAAGTACTTTCGAACCAATATGTAGGGTTAGACGAATTGGAACCTGTAGCGCAGTCAATATCTTTTGGTGGTTCTAAATACACGGTTCTCGTCGTGACTAGTGTGAAGTATGGCGTATTTTTGAGCCAGATACTTTTATTTCGCGTAACCAACCAAGATGCTGTTTTGTTGGATAATCCATCAATATTAGATCTAGATAGTTTTGTATATGTTGGCCTTGATGAACGTGGTTTTGCCGATATGAACGGTAACAGCTTGCCTGATATAACGGTTTATACTTCGTATGGTGGGAATTGTTGCTTGCCTCAATTGCATATTTTGGAGATTCAGTCAGATTTCCAAATTACAGATATTGCTCCGAAAGCAACCGATATCTATCCGGCTCGATTAATGGATCTGAATGATGACGGTGTGCCTGAAATTCAGGGGCAAAGTCCAGCATCAGGAACGAGTACCATATGGTTGATTCGTTGGTTTGGTTGGAGTGGTCATTCCTATGTCGATATTTCATCCCAGCATCCGGAACTCTATTTGTCGCAAATCAATCTCTTAGAGCAAGAATTATTTTCACCAGAAAGATGTAATAGAGGATATTTTTCTTTAGAACTGGAGAACTATCTCGTAAATTTCTATGCGATGGGACACTTATCCGATGGATGGAGCAAATTGCAACGATTACTAAAACGTCATTGTTCAACTGATGATCTTCAAAAAGCAGAAGATGTTCTCAAAGATATTGAACATTGGATGAATTCTTTGCCTAAATCCTGATTACTTTGTTTCAAGAAATCATAAACACTAAATTGGAGACTAAATCAAATGCCCGAAACGACCACGCCTACAATGACTGACCAACTCATTCAGGACGAAAACGATCATATCGTTCAGACCTATAAGCGCCCCCCATTTCTACTCGTACATGGCGAAGGCTCAACCCTCTTTGACAGTGACGGTAAATCCTATCAAGATTGGGTGGCTGGCATCGCTGTCAATGCCCTCGGCTATAACGATGCGCGTTTGTCACAGGCCATTCAGGCTGCCTCAATGGGGCTAATCCACACCAGCAACTTATATTACACCGCCCCTCAAATTGAGCTGGCCAATATGCTGGTCGAAAAATCCTTTGCTGACCGTGTATTCTTTAGCAATACCGGCGCCGAAGCCAACGAAGGTGCGATTAAATTTGCCCGTAAAGTCCAATACGAAAAAGGTCTTCACGACAAAACTGAAATCGTATGTTTCACAGGGGCTTTTCACGGACGCACTATGGGCGCAGTAGCCTTGACGCCCAAAGAAAAATATCAGAAAGCCTTTATGCCCCTTATGCCCGGTGCGGTGCTTGCCGAGTACAACAACCTCGAAAGTGCCAAAGCGGCCATTGGAGCCAAAACCGCCGGTGTCATCATCGAACCCATTCAAGGCGAAGGCGGCATTAACATTGCTACCCCTGAATTCCTAAAGGGCTTGCGCGAACTCTGCGCGCAGCATGGCGCGGTCTTGATCTTCGATGAGGTGCAGTGTGGAATCGGACGCACTGGTAAACTCTGGGCACATGAGTGGAGTGGTGTTACACCCGACATCATGACCCTCGCCAAACCTTTGGCTGGAGGCTTGCCCATTGGTGCCATCCTCATGACCGAAGCTGTCGCCAATGCCATGCATGCGGGTGAACACGGCACGACCTTTGGTGGTGGGCCGCTTGTCACCAGCGTTGCCAAACACGTTGTCCAGCGCATCAGCCAACCTGAATTTCTGGCACATGTATCCGAAGTGGGTGATTATTTAGTCGAACGCCTCTCGGAAATCAACAGCCCTGTCATTAAAGAAGTGCGCGGCAAGGGTTTGATGGTTGCTCTTGAACTGACGCTAGATGTCAGTGGTGTGATCGAGAAGGGCTATGAACACGGTCTGCTCATGGTCAACGCTGGAACCAATGTCATTCGCTTCGTTCCACCGCTGATTATCGAAAAGTCCAATGTGGATGATTTGGTCGGAAAACTGACCACCATTTTCGCGGCGCTCTAGTTTGATGTTGGTTCTATCTTTTGTTAAGTCTTTGCGGCTAATTTGTGTCAAAGGAACTATTCAGTGATCGAAGTCCAACCCTCTATTGATTTTGTACCCGGTTTTCGTGTTGCAGGCATCCATGCGGGGCTGAAGAAAACCGGCGCTCCTGATATGGCACTCGTCGTCAGTGATACAGCATGTGTTGCGGCTGGCGTTTTCACCACCAACTATATGAAGGCTGCGCCCGTCTTGTTTGACATGGAACAGCTTCATGGTAATAAAGACCATATCCGTGCCGTGACCATCAATACCCGTTGTGCCAACGCCTGTACGGGAGAGCAAGGGCTAGCCAACGCCCGTGAAATGGCACATCTGACTGCTGCCAAGATTGGCTGCGGAACCGACGAAGTCTTGGTCATGTCAACGGGTGTAATCGGTTCACAACTCCCGATGGATAAAATCGCCCACGGCATTGAACTTGCCGCTTCATCCTTAGGGAATGATTGGGCTGCGGCAGCCGCCGGTATCATGACCACCGATACTCGCCCTAAGCAAGCCTTCGTAAAAGTGACGACTGCCAGTGGTGCATCCTATCACATCGGCGGGATTGCTAAGGGTGCTGGCATGATTGCCCCCAACATGGCGACCATGCTTAGCGTGGTAGTTACCGATGCATCTCTTCCCGTAGATACCGCTAAAGGATTGCTTCAGTCTGCATCCGAAACCAGCTTCAATCGTGTCGTAGTGGATGGCGACATGAGCACCAATGACACGCTGCTGCTCTTGGCAAATGGTGTTAGCGGTGTAACTCTCCAATCACCGGATGATTTCACCACCTTCCATGAAGCACTTGCTGCGGTATGCCGCAAACTCGCACAGGATATTGTCCGCGATGGCGAAGGTGTGACCAAGTTCATCACCTTGACCGTTCGTGGCGCAACCTCCCCCGAAGTCGCTCACCAGATCGCCAATACCATCGCGACTTCGCCTTTGGTGAAAACAGCCTTCTTTGGCAATGATGCCAATTGGGGACGTATCGTTGCTGCTGCGGGTCGCGCGGGCGTCCCGATTGATCCTGATTTGGTGAAACTCTGGATCACACCGGGCGAAACCGAGGACTTTAACTTGGGTTCGTTGTTGCTCTTTACCAACGGTATGCCCAGCGGCTATGGTGAAGAACAGGCCTCTATGATCTTCAAAGAATCGTCGGTTAGTATTTTGCTTGATCTTGGCATGGGTAACGGTTCAGCTACCGTCTGGACATGTGACCTCAGCCACGATTATGTCTCAATCAACGGCGATTATCGTTCTTAGTTTTCTTAGCATTTAAGTCTGTATCAGGATGGGTGGTGAATATGATCGGATGTCTCGCGCTCGAAGACGGGCGTATTTTCAAGGGAACAGGTTTTGGTGCGGAGGGCGTGCAGACGGGTGAACTGGTCTTTAATACGTCTATGACTGGGTATCAGGAAATTTTGACTGATCCCTCTTACCACAAGCAAATCGTCACCATGACGGTCTCACACGTAGGTAACACAGGCATCAACTTGCTTGACCCTGAATCCGAACGTATTTGGGTATCGGGATTTGTGGTGCGCTCGCTCAGCCCTGTTGTCAGCAATTGGCGTGAGCAGGGCGACTTGGACACCTATCTCAAGGCGCAGGGCATCATGGGCTTATCGGACGTGGCGACTCGTGCGCTGGTTCGCCACATTCGCAGTGTCGGTGTGATGCGGGCGGCCATCGCACATGGTGAAGCCGCCAACGATCCGCAAGCCCTTGTCGAAATCGCTCGACAATCACCCGATATGTCCGGCTGGAATCTGGTTGACGATGTCACCTGTTCTGAACCCTATAATTGGGACGAACGCAGTGATCCCCAATGGTATCGTGACCATCACTATGATGCCGCTGGCCCGTTGATCGTTGCCTACGACTTCGGCATCAAGCGCAACATTCTCCGCATGATGACCGATCGTGGTTTGCGTGTAACCGTTGTTCCATCACATACCTCTGCTGCTGAGGTGCTGGCACTAAATCCCGCTGGCGTGTTCCTCAGCAATGGCCCTGGTGATCCCGCTGCGGTCACCTACGCCATTCAAAACGTCAAAGATTTACTTGGTAAGTTGCCTGTATTCGGTATCTGTCTCGGTCATCAAATCATTGGCCTCGCGCTCGGTGGCAAAACCGAAAAGATGCGCTTTGGTCATCGCGGTGGCAACCAACCAGTGAAGAATTTACTCACAGGTGTAGTTGAAATCAGCAGCCACAATCATGGTTTCGCCGTCATATCGGATAGTAACCTCTCTGGCGCTGAAATTACCCACATCAACCTCAATGACAACACCGTTGAAGGGCTGCGCCATGTGGGTTTGGGTGTATTCAGCGTCCAATATCACCCTGAAGCCGCCCCTGGTCCGCACGACTCGCTCTATCTCTTTGATGAATTCGTAGGACGTGTGAAATCCGGTGTGACAGCTGGCTGATTTGAATAGATCGAATCTGTAGGGACACGGCACGCCGTGTCCGTAATCTTTAAGGTTAATCAAGGGGAAGAGAACATTGGCACTGTAATTGACCGTACCCGTTTGCAGGCGTGCCTTGCGATTGAGCAACAGCGCTTTCTAGAAACGCATCCGCGTTCACAGCAGTTGTTTAATGAAGCCCGTAGTCATTGGTTGGCTGGCGTCCCTATGCACTGGATGGTGAAGTGGGCAGGGGCATACCCTATTTTCGTTGAGAGTGCGTCTGGTGCGCATTTCACCGATGTCGATGGTAATCGCTACCTTGACCTTTGCCTTGGTGATACGGGTGCGATGACCGGTCATGCACCACAAGCTACCGTGGATGCCATCGCTCAACAGGTCGCACGCGGCATTACCTATATGCTCCCGACTGAGGATGCGCTCTGGATTGGTCGCGAACTCGAACGCCGTTTTGGTCTACCATACTGGCAGCTTGCTCTGACCGCCACTGATGCCAATCGTTTTGTGCTTCGCCTCGCTCGTCAAATCACCAGACGTAAATACGTCTTGGTATTTAACTGGTGCTATCACGGTACCGTTGATGAAACCTTTGTTACATTGGTTGATGGCGAAACCGTCCCTCGTCGGGGCAATATCGGCCCCGCTGTGGATCCGTCGCTGACTACCCGCGTTGTCGAGTTTAACGATATCGCCGCCTTGGAAGCCGCTCTTGCCAGCGAAGATGTTGCTTGCGTACTGGCTGAACCCGTGATGACCAATATCGGCATCGTTCATCCGCAGCCTGGTTTCCATGAAGCCCTGCGCGAAATTACTCGCCGTACCGGTACATTGTTGATCATCGACGAAACCCACACCATTTGTACCAGTCCCGGTGGCTATACCGCTGCCTATAACCTTGAACCGGATATGCTCACCATCGGCAAACCCATTGCTGGAGGCGTTCCGGCTGCCGTCTATGGTTTTAGTGAACAGGTCGCCGAACGTATTCGCACCGCGCTTAGTGTCGATCATGCGGATACAGGTGGCATCGGTGGCACACTTGCGGGTAATGCCTTGTCGGTCGCTGCCATGAAAGCCACTCTTGAACATGTGCTCACGCAGGAAAGCTATGATCACACCATCCCGCTTGCCGAGCGTTGGACAACCGGTGTTCAGTCGGTCATTGATGCTTATCATCTGCCATGGCATGTCACACAGTTAGGTTGTCGTGCTGAGTATTGGTTCTGCGAAAAAGCACCGAATAACGGTGGCGAAGCTGTCGCCTCGATGGATGACGATTTGGATCGTTATATGCATCTTGCCGCGCTCAATCGGGGTATCTTGCTGACACCTTTCCATAACATGGCGCTGATTGCACCGCAAACCACAACCGCCGATATTGATCGTCATACCGAGGTGTTTCGTCAGAGTGTCGAGCAGCTTTTCACGCTCGAAGCTTAAGGTTCTTAACAATTGGTGATTTGTTAACAATGCATTGGTAGATCAGGTATAAGATTCTCTAAATAATGGGAATGGGCGCAATGCTTCCATTGTTACCCCTAACATAACTAAAGGAATTGATCATGCCTGTTACTGTCGAGCGTATACCAGATAAGCCAATTATTATTCTGCATTATTCAGGGTTATTGGATGTTGATACGGTTAAATCAGCTTTCGCACAGAGTTTGGTTCTTGCCGCACAAATCGAAGGCACAATCTACCGTATCGCGGATGTTAGTGCAGCAAATGGTTCATTTCAGGAAGTCATGGGTATTATTAAGGCGGTGCGCGATGGTTTACCGGGGAATCCCTTAGATGCTCGTATTCGTGTAGTGTTTGTAGGTAATCACCAATTGGTGCAGTACTACACCAACGCCGTTAAGAATATGGGAGCAGCACCCGTGCCCGTCTTCCACACGCTAGAAGACGCCCTGCAATACGTAGAGCTTGAACAGCAGAAGCATTTGAATCAGTAGAAGTTGTAATGGCATGAATGTCTGCATAACATACAACAGTTAAGTTGTGTTTCAGTGCGGCACAAAGTGCTGGGGTTTAAGACAGGTCTGACAACGTGCGATGAATGAGGAGAATCCGTAATGACTGATCAACCGAATTTGTCACTAGAAATTTCCAAACATCTTCGTTCCTATAAGTAGTAAAAATCCAAAACTATATGTGCCGCAGCAGTTGTGAAAGAGCTAGAATTTGCTTTCTAAGCGAATTGGACATGTGCTGGAATTCATCTCGTCCAAAACACTTAAATAATCATTGAATATATTCAACGTAAGTGGGGCAATTGTTGTGAAATTGTGTTTCCTGTGAATGTGGATGAGTAAATATTGAATGTTAGGAGGCTTAGGATGAGTAATGAACAAGATCGACAAGTAACTATGAGAGGTACGCTTGCTTCCACACGAATGGATAACCATAAGCATCAATTGACTCTTGATGATCTCCAAGTAATGAAAAATCAGATAGAAACTGACGAAAGGAATCAATTGATTTATTGGGAGCATCACACAACTTTAATTCCAATTGGAAAAATGACAAAGTTATATATTGAATCTGCTGAAGACAAAATGCACTATTTACTAAATTATGATGGGTATTTATTTGTGAGTGCGGATGAAGAGTCGCTTAATGAATCTTTGATTTTCACCAGTGATGACTTACAGGAAAAATCTGATATTTCGCAATCCTTGGATCAAATTTTCTTGGCCTATGATCCTATGAATTTTGACGAAGACACTATTTATCAATTTACTAGGTCGTTAAAAGATCAAGTTGATATTAAAGTTCGACACCATCTCAGAAAATCAGATGTAGCTGAAGTTGCTTTATGGTTATTTCTTGGAGGATTTTTTGCCAAATATGGTGAAGCAACAGCAGAAATGACTTTGGCTACAACGAGGAAAGTACTTAAGCACTTAAGCAGCACTTTAACGAAACTGATAAATAGCTCAAAAACCGAATCGAATTTTCGGGACTTGGTGATTGGAATTCCACTAGAACAAACGAATGTTATCGTAGAAGCCTCAATCGAGAATCCTAATGAAGTGGATATGAATTTAGCTTTGAACAGATTGCCAGAATTGAACAAGCTCACTCTTGATTTGATTAATAATCATCGTCCTAACTATTTTAGCATTATACGCTTTATCTTTAACCCCTTAACCCAAGTGTGGGAAGTAAATTATTTAGTAACTAGGAGTGGTAGACTAATAAAGGGGCAACGGTATAATTCCCCGACGCATCCTCTGTACCCTCGATACTCTTTGATGCTCGCAGCTATGAATCAATTCAAGATTTCAGATGGAAAATGGGGGATGTCATACGGAGTAACTAATATATCGGATAATAGCGAAAATCCTGATAATCATTTCCCCCCTAATAAAGGTTTTAAGATTGTTAATTAATACTTTCTTTCTTGTCTCTTTAAACTTGTATCTTGTAACTAGGAACACACATGCCCAAACGAACTGACATCCGCACAATAATGGTTATCGGCTCTGGCCCCATCGTCATCGGGCAAGGCTGCGAATTTGATTACTCCGGCGTGCAAGCCTGTAAAGTGCTCCGTCGCGAAGGCTACCGCATCGTTCTCGTCAACTCCAATCCTGCCACCATCATGACCGATCCGGAGTTCGCCGATGCCACTTACGTCGAACCCCTCACGCCCGAACTTTGTGAACGCATCATCGAACAAGAACACCCGGACGCCATTCTTCCCACTGTCGGTGGACAAACCGCGCTCAATCTCGCCTTGGCCTTGCACGAGCAGGGTATTCTCAAAAAGCACAACATTGAACTCATCGGCGCGTCTTTCGATAGCATTCAACTTGCCGAAGACCGCCAGTTGTTCAAAGATGCCATGACCGAAATCGGCCTCAAATCGCCGCCCAGTGAGGTGGTGAAATCTATTGAAGATGCTGTGCGTGCCGCCAACGTGCTCAATTACCCCGTCTTGGTACGCCCATCCTTTACCCTCGGTGGATCAGGGGGTGGTGTTGCCTATAATGAAGCCGAACTCCGCACCATCGCCGAGCGGGGTCTCAAACTCAGTCCGGTAGGGCAGGTACTCATTGACATGAGCTTGCTCGGCTGGAAAGAATATGAACTCGAAGTCATGCGTGACACACTCGGTAACTTTGTTGTCGTCTGCTCCATCGAAAATCTTGATCCGATGGGTGTTCATACCGGTGATAGCATCACCGTCGCTCCTGTCCAAACCCTTACCGACAAAGAAATGCAGCGCCTCCGTGATATGTCCAAAGCTGTGCTGGATAAAGTCGGACTCGCGACAGGCGGTGCCAATGTTCAGTTCGCCGTCAGCCCTGAAGATGGCGAAGTTTATGTCATCGAGATGAACCCGCGTGTATCGCGCTCATCTGCCTTGGCGAGTAAGGCCACAGGCTTCCCCATTGCCAAGATTGCTGCCTTGTTAGCAGTCGGTTTCTCTCTTGATGAAATCCCAAACGACATCACCCGTGTCACGCCAGCCAGTTTTGAACCCTCGTTGGATTATGTCGTCGTGAAAATTCCCCGCTGGAACTTCGAGAAGTTCAAAGGTGTCGATCGTGTCCTCGGCCCACAAATGAAAGCGGTTGGCGAAGTCATGGCGATTGGCCGCACCTTCCCCGAAGCGCTCCAAAAAGGTATCCGTGCGTTGGATATCGGCATCATGGGGTTCGGTAGCAAACTCGGCGAATCAACCCCTGAAATGCTCAAAGTCCCGACTGCTCAGCGCTTATTTCAAACCGCATCCGCTTTGTACAATGGCATGTCGCTGGATGATGTTAGCAGCACCACCGGATTCGATCCGTGGTTCGTACGTCAGATGGGTGATATTATCGCCATTCAGCACAAGATCCTCGACAAAGGCCTCACCCTTGATCGCTTGGATGCGGCTGATTTCCTCAAACTCAAGCGCTACGGTTATAGTGATGCTCACCTTGCCCAACTGCTCGCTGTGCCCGAGACTCAAGTTCGTGCCCATCGTAAATCGCTCGGTGTCGTTCCCTCCTACTATCGTGTCGATACCTGCGCTGCCGAATTTGAAGCCCATACACCTTATCTCTACAGCACCTACGAAGAGGGTGATGAATCCGAACCGACAACCAATAAAAAGGTAATTGTGCTCGGTGGTGGCCCCAACCGCATCGGGCAGGGCATCGAATTTGACTATTGCTGCGTTCATGCCTGTTTTGCCCTCAAGGAACTCGGTTTTGAAACCATCATGGTCAATTGCAATCCTGAAACCGTCAGTACTGACTATGACACTGCCGACCGCCTCTA
The DNA here is from genome assembly GCA_044227005.1 of Aggregatilineales bacterium. Lineage (GTDB taxonomy): Bacteria > Chloroflexota > Anaerolineae > Aggregatilineales > Phototrophicaceae > CFX2. The sequence continues at coordinate 52,414 of JBGAFZ010000005.1, read as the reverse complement.
CTTTGAACCCCTTACGGTTGAAGATGTCTTGAACATCATCGACGCCGAAAAGCCCGACGGTATTCTTGTCCAATTTGGCGGACAAACCCCGCTGAATCTCGCTCGTGCTTTGAGCGAAGCGGGTGCGCCGATTTGGGGCACATCCTACGACACCATCAATCTCGCTGAAGATCGTAAACACTTCAACGCTTTGATGGAGAAGCTCGAAATCCCGCAACCGGAAGGTGGCACTGCGCTCACCCGTGATGAAGCCCTTGCCGTTGCCAATCGTATCGGCTACCCCGTACTCATTCGTCCGAGCTATGTGCTCGGCGGACGCGGTATGGAAATCGTCTTTGATGACGCCGCGCTTATCAACTGGATTAATACCAACATCGAATGGAACGGTCACCCGGTTCTGATTGATCGTTTCTTGGATGACGCATTTGAAGTGGATGTTGATGCCCTCTGTGACGGTCAAATAGTTACGGTTGGCGGCATCATGGAGCAAATCGAAGAAGCCGGTATTCATAGTGGTGACTCGGCCTGCGTCCTGCCACCCTACAAGATTACCCGTTATCACCTCGAAATCATTCGCGAATATACCGAGCGCATCGGCCTCGCCTTGAACGTCAAAGGTGCCTTTAACATTCAGTTCGCTATTCGTGATGAAGTGGTCTACGTCTTGGAAGTCAACCCGCGTGCCAGCCGGACTTTGCCCTTCGTCAGCAAAGCAACTGGAGTGCCACTCGCCAGTTATGCCGCGCAGATAGCTGCTGGCAAGTCACTCGTGGATCTCAACTTTATTTCTGAACCTATCGTGGAAGGCAATTTCATAAAAGAAGTTGTTTTACCCTTCCAGAAGTTCCCCGGTGTGGATGCGCGCCTCAGCCCCGAAATGCGTTCGACAGGTGAGGTCATGGGACATGCCTCTACCTTTGGTCATGCCTATGTCAAAGCGCAGATGGCAGCGAATTCGCCCCTCCCTCAATCTGGCAATGTCTTTATCAGCGTCAATGACAATGACAAAACCGCCGTGATCAAAATCGCTCGCGATTTGCATCAGTTAGGTTTTACATTGACCGCCACTGCTGGTACAGCATCAGCTTTATCTGGTGCAGGCTTACCCGTCACCACCGTGAACAAAGTCAGTGACGGATCGCCCAACATCGTGGATTCCGTCCGCGCCGGTGAAATCGAACTAATCATCAACACACCCCGCGGTGGCAAAGCCCATGAAGATGGCTACCTCATTCGCGGCACTGCCATTGCCTATGGCGTACCCATCATCACTACCTTAACCGGTGCGATGGCCGCCGTGCAGGGCATCAGTTCCTTACGCAAGAAACCCCTGCGCGTCCGCAGCCTTCAGGCACACCACGCCACAGAATAGCGCACAAGCCACCCTAAACATAAACAGCGGCCACTCGAATGACCGCTGTTTGTTTTTGAACGACTGAACCTACATCTTTGGGAATGTCATCGGATCAGTGGCTGGCTTCGGCGGTTGCAAGAAGCTCTTATCGCCAATCATCATCTTCACCGCATCATCACCGGGATACTTCACCGCAGTCGTTTCAACCGCGATGTCCGCGACTTTGCTCTTGCCATCCAATAAGCCTGAAATCACCGGCACTGCATCCGAAACATTGTAGAACAGCGGATCAGCCAACCCCAGATCATTCGCAGGGCTAACTCCCGACAAGCCTTTCATGAACAACAAATGTTGGCCTTCAACCACCGCTACCTGAGAAGCCACCATCGCCAGCAGCGGTTGGCTAAGCTCAGCGAAACGACGTGTAGCCGCCAGATATGCCGCGACGAACACCGTCTCTGCCACCGAGGTCACCGCGCCCAACGACTTATTATCCTTAAATGTCCCTTCTGGGAAATAGAACTCTTCAACAATCGGTTTTGCACCATTGGCGATCAAGAAATTGCGGTGAAGCAGTTCGCTTTCCATCGCCGCCAACATGTAAGCCTTCTCGCCATCATTGAACTTCATCTCGCTCAGCGCACGGTAATAATGAGTGGTGGCGAAGGTTTCCGCCGTCGCTGCAATATTCAGAATTGTCTGCGCGTCGTCATCCGCAGCAAACGCATGTTGTAAGCCGAATGCGGCTGGGAAGCTCAAAGTTGTGGCAACGGCACCAATTGCAGCGCTGACCTTCAAAAAGTCGCGGCGTGAAACTGTGGTCTTCATATCCATCTCTCCTCTTAATCCCAACAGAATGAATTGATGTGTATGTTGTGCACTCAACACAAAACCTAATTACGTCACTAGATCTGCATTTGGATCTGTCCCAAGATAAGTCTTTTCTCATCTTTAGGCTTGGTATCAAAAATTCCCTGTCGTCTTTGCTAATTTGGCTGGATAAATAAATAAGTTGATGTCTGACCACAAACCCCAATAGCATGCCATTTTTAAAGTCGCATCGGATGCTTGTGCACAATGCCAGAATCCGCCTCGTGCCTTACATATTGTTAGGAAGTTGCAAGGCGCACAATTCAATATTGGAAAGTAATATAAAAGTACTTGTTTAAATCACTTACACGCTTGATTATGATCTCGATCATAAAGGCCGAACCAACTAAGGTATATAATTGAAACTATTCGGGTTTTTCCGCCACTTAACTGGATGATTACCAAGAACTCCTGCAAGTTATGATAATGACGAGTCCGGAAAATAGTTTCCATCAAATATAGGGGGCTACATACTTTGAAAAGAAGTCTTTTGCGTCCAAAAGGTGCATTTCGAACCGCACTCTTTCGGTCGCTTGCACTGTTATCCATCATTCCACTGATGGGTATTGCTGTCGTATATGCGCAGGAACCTTCTCCTGTTCCTCATGCCGGTGATTCCAATCCGACCTTAGTACAATCATTGAACGATTTCGGCGCTCAAATCAGCTATCACGCTGATACTGGCCAAGCCCGTTTCATTGGCTCAACCCCCGGTCGTCCCATAAGCCAACCAACAGCACTTCGGCAAGGCGCATCCGGCGAAGATGCCGCGCGTGGTTTCCTTGCTGCCTATGGCCCTTTGTTCGGTATCCGGGATCAAAGCCGTGAACTCAAGCTCATGATTGAGAAAAAACCAGATGCCGCGCGCACCTTTGACCGCTTTCAACAGATATATAACGGTATTCCGGTAATCGGTGGTGAGATCATTGTTCAGGTCGATAGCAATAATAATATTCTGTCTGCCAACGGTGAAACCCTTCCGAAAATTGCGGTTTCAACAACCCCGACCATTGATGCATCTACTGCTTCCCAGAATGCCTTAAACGCGGTTGCCACAAAATATAGTTTGCAAGTGGGCGACTTGACAACAACAACACCTGAACTGTGGATTTATAACCCATCACTTATTGGTCCCGGTACAGGTATCACACAACTCGTTTGGCGCATGGAAGTGTTACCTAAAGCACTTGAACCTATCCGTGAATTTGTACTTGTCGATGCACTGCGGGGTGGAGTTGCTCTACAATTTGGCCAGATAGAAAATGTACTCAACCGTCAGACTTATACAGCTAATAATGGGACGACGGTTCCTGGTACTTTAATCTGCACAGAATCAAATCCAACTTGTTCCAACGGAGATGCTGACGCGCAAGGCGCCCATAGAGGAGCAGGGGCAACCTATAATTTTTACTCGAGCGTACTGGGTCGTAATAGCATTGATAACGCTGGCATGATTATAAAGTCCACCGTGCACTACAAGGTTGGCTATAATAACGCCTTCTGGAGTGGTCAGTACCTACAGATGGTCTATGGGGATGGCAAAACCTATGCACAGGCGGATGATGTCGTCGGGCACGAGTTGACACATGGTGTAACCCAGTACGAATCAGGTCTCTTTTACTATTATCAATCAGGTGCTATCAATGAGTCATTTTCTGATGTTTTCGGTGAGTTTGTTGACCAAACCGATGGCATAGGTGATGACAGTTCAGGTGTGAAATGGCTGATGGGTGAGGATGTTTCGCCCGGTGGTGCCCTCCGTGATATGGCAGATCCAACATTATTTGGTGATCCCGATAAGATGACCAGCCCCAACTATCATACTATCGTCGATGAAACCTCCTTATACTTTGACAACGGTGGTGTACATACCAACAGTGGTATTAACAATAAAGCTGCATTTCTAATGACTGACGGTGGGACTTTTAACGGGAAAACGGTCACTGGGTCAGGCATTACCAAAGTTGCTAAGATTTACTATGAAGTCCAGAGGAATTTTCTAACCTCCGGTGCAGACTATAACGATCTCTACAACGCACTCAATCAAGCCTGTTTGAACCTAATAGGCACTGCTGGTATCAATAGTGCCGATTGTCAGGAAGTGCGGGATGCGACCGATGCTGTAGAAATGAATGCTCAGCCTATTGCAGGATTTAGCACTGATGCTTCACTCTGTCCCGCTGGAATGAATCCCGAGAAAGCCATCTTTTTCGACAATCTTGAGGCTGGGGCGACAAATTGGCTAGTCGGATATGATCAATTTAATCGATGGTATTATGACTCGCCTTATGGGAATTATGCTCATTCAGGTACCCATTTCTTGTATGCTGATGATTCTCCGGCTTTGAGCTCCATAGCCTATGTTTACATGAAAACTGGCTATCTCTTGCCCGCTAATGCTTACCTTCATTTTTATCAAGCCTATGGCTTTCAGGGCACCAGTAGTGATGGCGGCGTGCTAGAGTACAGTACCGACAATGGTGTGAACTGGTTTGATGCTGGATCACTGATTGAAGTCAATGGCTATGATGGTGCAATCTCTTCGCTAAGTAACCCACTGTATGGGCGTAATGCCTTTATAGGGGATAGCCATGGCTACATCTCCACTCGCGTGAATCTGACCTCTCTGGCGGGGCAAAGTGTGCGCTTCCGCTGGTTTATGGGTCTTAATAGTACTGATTATGACTGGGGTTGGTGGCTCGATGATATCGGCATAAATGCTTGTGCAACCCAGCCAGCCAATGACAACTTTGCCAGCCCCATAAGCATGACGAGTCCGCCCTATACCAACACCCAGACCAACGCGGCTGCCTCCAAAGAGCTATTTGAGCAAACAGGGTCTTGCGAAACCGCTGCCAACATCCAGAAGACCGTTTGGTATACCTATACCTCTACTGGCATCGAACCCGTTAACTTTGTTGCAACAGGTTCCACCACCGTGAAGGGGATCTCAGTTTGGACGGGATCATCGCTCGGTAGTTTGACTCAAGTGGGCTGCGCGACCGGAGCAACTGCCACCACAGCCGTCAACACAACCAATGGCACGGTTTATCACATCCGTGTAGGTACCAGTAATGGCGTCAGTGGCAACCTAACCGTTCAGGCTAATCCAGTCTTGGCGGCGCCTGTACGCAACTATTTCACCACCGCCACCCCAACCTTGACGTGGAACCGTGTGTCAACTGCCACTGCCTACTTGGTACAGGTTTCTACGTCAAATACGTTTGGCTCTTTTGCCTTTGTCACGACGCCAGCACTTCCGCCCAGTCAACTTTCCGTTACCACAACCGCGCTAGTCAAAGGCACCTATTATTGGCGCGTCAGTGCAAATGGTGGAACAACATGGAGTGCTGTAGATAGCTTTGTTGTGGATATACCCTGATGAATCGGACTAAGGAACCATTTTTACGTTGCTGCAAGCTTGCTAAGCTACAGTAATGATCGAATGAAATCTCCCCCATGCTCAAAAGTGTGGGGGAACGTAAATGTTCTAAAACAATTGGCGCACATAAAATGCCGTATAATAACGTAAGCTTCTGAAAGATTTGCCAGCAATCAGAAACCCGGAAGCCGTTTGAAGGAGAATGTATCGATGTTTAAATTGCCAGCCCGTTCGGTAATCCGATTGAGTGTGGTGTTTTTTATAGTATTCTTTACGATGAGCGTGGTTTATATTCAGGCGCAGGACGTTCCTGCTGAAACGCCTACTGATGTGCCCACTGCCATCCCCACCGACATCCCAACGGATGTACCGACCGCTGTTCCAACCGAAGTGCCCACGCTCGTGCCTACGGACATTCCAACCGAAGTGCCGACCCTCGTCCCCACGGATATTCCCACTGAGGTTCCGACGGACGTAGTGACTGACGTTCCAACCGAAGTGACCGAAGTCAGCACGACACCGGTTGCAACCGCTGAAACCTCAGCCACGCCCGTTGCCACACTGGCACCCGAACCCGCCTTGACCTTACTGGTCAACGAAAACTTCGATAACGGCGACATCACCCCGTGGACTCCATCTGCTGGTTGGTCACTCGTTCCGAGCGAAACTGGCTTCGCGTGGCAGGTCAACAGCAGCAACGAATCACTCGGCTTGCTTAAGGGGAACTTCCTCAACGCAGCCATACAGGCGCGCTTCTTACTTCAGGCCGGTGCTGCTCAACTAACACTTCGACAAAGCGTCGCGGGTAATTACACCGCTTCGGTTGATGCGGCTGGCGTCGTCGGCTTATACCGCGCTGGCGCACTCCTCCAATCGGCACAGGTTGCCCCCATCGTCAGTGGGGCATGGCGCACCTTACGCCTCTCCATCGTAGATGGCATCCTGCGTGTCGCCGTAGATGGCATCGAAGTCATCACCCTTGAAGACACTGCTCAGCTACCACCCGGTACTGCTGGTATCTCAGGTAATTTCGTACTTCCCACCGATGGCACTGTCATCGCGCAAAATACGTTCCTTGTGGATGATTTCGCGTTGTGGGTCAAGTCGGATGATGCCGCCATGTATCCCACTCCGACACTCATCCCGACCATTGTCGCCACTTTGCCGCCCACGGTTGTCCCGACTGAGGAAGTCATCGCCACCGAAGAACCCGTCTTCTCCGGTAAGGATTTGAACCCTGTCCCACCGCCTTCCGCCGCTGAAATCATTGCAGCGGGTATTTCCGGCAATGATAATTTCGCTAGCCGCTTTCCTATCCCATCTGCGAGTCCATTGCCAATCTATGCCGACTCCGGCGATACCACATCCGCAACGTTGGAAGCGAGTGAAACCCTCCCAACCTGTGGCTCAAATCAAGGCTTTAGTGTATGGTTTGACTTCACACCTACTGTAACCGCCACCTACACCCTGTCAACGGCAGGCAGCAGCTTTGATACCATCATCGCTATTTATACCGATAAATCCGGAGCCGTCGTTACTGCGCCCGCTGCGGGTAGTTTTGATCAGGTTGCTTGCAATGATGATGCCAGCGTCAGCACGTTTACCTCACTAATCAGCCGTAGCCTTACAGTTGGTAAGACTTACCATATTCAGATAACCGGCTTCAATGGAGCTTTTGGCCCCTACAACTTCAGCTTAATGCAAGTTGGCGTTCCTGTTCCTGCCGTTGGACCTGCTTTGACCGCTCCCATCGACAACTTCAACACCAATAACATCAACCCCAATCGTCTGCCCAACCTAACATGGACAGCCGTGTTGAATGCCCACCACTACGAAATCCAGATTGACGATAGCAACCTTTTCACGAGCGTAAATCAGACCAACCCGAACGCTGGTCTGTCCTACACCGTCACTCCTGATTTGACCGGCACCACTGGCACGATCTACTACTGGCGTGTACGTGGCCTCAATATCAGCAACCAACCCGGTCCATGGAGTGCCGTTCGCAAGTTTGTGGTCGATACGGTTGCACCTGTTGCGCCCAACTTGACCTTGCCAGCCGCGAATGCCATTATCCCGACCTCTAAACCGGCTTTCACATGGGCAGCAGTTGCGGGTGCTGTGGGCTACTTGGTCGATGTGACTGACGTGAGTTGTAATTTCGCCCCACCCGCGAATATCACGAATGCCACCACTGCCATCACCACTTTCACGCCAGCCTCCTCACTCGCGCAGGGAACATACTGCTGGCGTGTACAGTCTGTCGATGCCGCAGGTAATGTGGGTGCCGAAAGTAGTCCGCGCAGCTTTACCATCAATATCGCCACCGCGCCTCTTGACGGTACCTTTGTGCCCTTGGGCAAGCCCATGTTCACATGGACAGCCGTCCCCGGCGCGACTGGTTATACGCTTGATTTGTCAACCGATATTACCTTCGCCGCTCCTACTGTAACCGGTTATCCTCGGTCAATCACTGCCCCGACCGTGAGCTACACGCAGGCGACCACCTTGGCAACCGGAACGTACTTCTGGCGTGTGAAGTCCAACGTAGATGCAGACTTTACCAACGCGCCTATCCGTACCTTGTTCGTAGGGACTGCACCGGCCGCACCGCTGCTAACGGCACCGCTCAATGCTGCTTTCGTGTCAACTGCGGTCGTACCCTTATCATGGAGCACCGTAACACCACCAACTGGTGTAACACTTCAGAATTACGATGTCCAGTTGGCGACCAATGCCACCTTCACGACCGGCGTGCAACTACTCACCGGTGTGACATCATCCGCTAATACACCATCTTTGACAGCAGGCGTGTATTACTGGCGTGTGCGTGCGCGTTTTGGTGATGTTTCCAACCCTGTACCCGGCGTGTTCAGTGCCTCGCGTAGCTTTACGGTAGACTTGACACCTCCGGCCAAACCAGTCTTATCATTGCCAGCCGCGAATGCGATTATCCCGACATCGAAACCCGTGTTTACATGGGCAGCGGTTGCGGGAGCCAACGGCTACTACATTGATGTGGATGCGACCGATTGTACGTTTGCCAATAAGGTCGTCACCAATCAACTTGTGCCGACAGCGACCTACACCATTCCGGTTGCCACTCCGGCACTGGCACAAGGGACTTACTGCTGGCGAGTGCGTGCCAAGGATGCAGCGGGTAACACGGGAATAGACAGTGATCCGCGCAGCTTCACCATTTCCATCGCCACTGCACCTCTTGACGGTACCTTTGTGCCCTTGGGTAAGCCCATGTTCACATGGACAGCCGTCCCTGGTGCAACTGGTTATACGGTTGAGCTTGCAAGTGATATTGGTTTCGGTGCTCCATCACTAATAAGCGGCTATCCGAAATCAATCACACCCCCGGCCGTGAGCTATACACAACCTACCACGTTGGCCGCTGGAACTTACTACTGGCGTGTGTACTCCAATCTGGATGTAACGCTCACCAATGTTCCAATCCGTACTTTGTTTGTAGGTACAGCGCCAGCGGCACCTGTGCTCACTGCACCGCTTAATGCTGCACTCGTGTCGACTGCGATCGTACCCTTGTCATGGGCTAACGTAACACCACCAGCCAATGTCACACTTCAGAACTATGATGTGCAGATTGCGACCAATGCGCTGTTCACACCAGTATTGCAAACCTTCACGAATGTGACATCTCCCAATAACACACTTGCCTTGACGACTGGTGTGTATTACTGGCGCGTGCGTGCCCGCTTTGGTGATGTATCCAGTCCGGTTCCTGGCGTATTCAGTGCAGCACGTAGCTTCACCGTAGATATCACGCCACCTGCTGCGCCGGTCTTGTCGTTGCCAGCCGCTAACGTGGTCATCCCGACCTCCAAACCAACCTTTACATGGGCGGCGGTTGTCGGCGCCAACGGTTATTACATCGATGTCGATAATAGCGGCTGTGCCTTCCCGAGCCCTGAGGTATCGAATGTACTTGTGCCGACAGCTACCTACACTATTCCGGTTGCCACTCCGGCACTGGCGCAAGGGACTTACTGCTGGCGAGTGCGTGCCAAGGATGCAGCGGGTAACACTGGATTAGACAGTGCCACACGTAGCTTCACTATCTTCATTGCTACTGCACCAGTTGACGGACTATTCGTGCCCTTGGGCAAGCCGGTATTCACATGGACTGCCGTACCCGGTGCGACCACCTACACTTTGGAATTGGCGACCGATGCAGCCTTTGCTTCACCTGTAAGTGGCTCCGGCTATCCACGGACGATCAATGCGCCGACAGTGAGCTACACTCAGGCGACCACCTTGCCGACAGGCAATTACTTCTGGCGTGTGAAGTCCAATCTGGATAGTGTTGCGCCGCCTTACCGTACCTTCTTCGTGGGAACGGCACCCGTCGCGCCAGTATTAGTTTCACCACTCAATCTGGCATCTGTTTTGACTGCGGTTGTACCCTTGTCTTGGAATGCGGTTACGCCACCAGCAGGTGTTACAGTTCAAAACTATGATGTGCAGATCGCGACCAATGCCACCTTTACAACCGGCGTGCAATTACTCACCAATGTGACATCACCCACGAACACACCTGCCTTAACAGCTGGCGTGTACTACTGGCGTGTGCGTGCCCGTTTTGGCGATGTATCCACTCCGCTACCCGGTGTGTTTAGTGCAGCGCGTAGCTTCACCGTAGACTTGACGGCGCCTGCTGTACCCTTGTTGCTCTTGCCAGCCGTTAATGCCTCGATCACCACCAACCCGCCGGTCTTATCATGGAGTCCGGTCGCGGGTGCGGTCAAGTATAACCTGCTGTGGGGCAATACCAGCACCCCGGCCAACGCGGTTCCACTCATTGCTGGTACCACCTATACCCTGCCTAGCGCCCAACCGCTCAACACCTACTACTGGCAGGTTCAGGCAATTGATGCTGCGGGTAATACCTCAGCCTTTAGTCCGGTACGCAGCTTCAAACTTATCTCAGTGGTTACTGCGGTTCCCGTACTAAATCGTTTCGGTGCGTCGCCCATCGTCCTAACATGGGGGCCGATTAGCTGGGTTGCTGCAAGTGGTCACTATGAAGTCGTGGTTGATAACAGCCCAACTTTCCTAACACCTGAATTCAGCAACAACAATATCGACAAAACATTCCAGTCCATCAGCATTCCTGTTGCACCACCTCTGGTCACCGGAACCTACTACTGGCGTGTTCGTGCATGTAGTGGCGCTCTACCCGCAACCTGCGGCGCATGGAGTACCACGGGCATCTTTACGATTGACTTCTAGCCTGCACTAACGAATAGGCGGGTGTCTGGTAAATCACCGGACACCCGCTTTTCGTTTCATAACCCATTTCTAACCCTTTACCCACCAACTCGCATCTTTTCCTCTCTCAAATCCGTTTGTGAATTGCCTTCCCAAGAGTGACCAAAATGTAACCCGTTTCCTCTGGATATATGGTATTCTTTGATTTGTGATTACACTCCTTGAACGTAACTGTAATATTCGGACTGATAGATTATCGAAGCGGCTAGGGGAGGGAACTGTGTTAGCCAGTTTTCATGAACGACATAACCTCTCTAGTTATACTTGGACGCCTTCGACAAGCACAGCGATCTTATGGACACAAAACAGACTGCTCAATGGGATGGACTGACAACTATAAACTCAGAACTATAAAACCTGTTTTTTGGCAATCTTGGCGTCGGACATCCTATGAAAAGATTGCTGCGACCACAGCCGAACCAGCCGCCGAATCGGCACCAAAATTGACTTTGAAATTGCCGAAATTGCCGAAAGTTTTGCCATATTGGTATCGCGTTTCATTTATCGTTTGACTGGAGATCAAAAACGCCTCATGCCCACTCATACCTTTACGCCCGACCACTATCACGTCGCCATTGGTTCTCACGCGCCCGTTCTTCACATCGCCCCCGGTGATACCGTCATCACCACCACCATCGACGCGTGGGGGCAGGATGAGCACGAAAAGAAAGTGTCCGACGGCCCCAATCCCATGACCGGCCCTTTCTATGTTGAAGGTGCCGAACCCGGTGACACGCTCGTCGTCCACCTTGACCGTCTCACTCCCAACCGCCGCATGGGCTGGGGACGTCCCGGCCTTGCCCAAAACGTGGTCGATCCCGCTGCCGTCCCCGCGCTTCCGAGCCGTGATCTGCTCGTCTATTGGGATGTTGATGTAGCCGCTGGTACAGCCTCCTTGCGTGAACCGATGGGAAAGCTCGGTAAGTTCCCACTCCCCATCAAACCAATGCTAGGCTGTTTTGGGGTTGCTCCTGCGGATGGTCAGGCCATCTCCACCGCCACCTCTGCCGAACACGGTGGTAACATGGATTACAATGGCTTTGTCGAAGGCGTCACCGTCTATTTCCCTGTTTTCCAACCTGGCGCGCTCTTTCACCTCGGTGATGGTCATGCCCTACAAGGCGACGGTGAAATGTCCGGTACAGGTGTCGAAATCTCATTTGAGGTTCAATTCACGGTTGAACTCTTGAAAGGGGTACGTTCCGGTTGGCCGCGTGGGGAAAATGCCGACTATATCTTTACCGCTGGCAATGCTCGCCCGTTAGACCAATGCGTCCAGAACGCCACCACCGAGATGCTCGCGTGGCTTCAACAGCGCTATGGCTACACCGCCGCCGAGGCCAACTTGCTCATGGGGTTCGCCGTAGAATACGAACTCGGTAATATGTTCGATCCTGCCTACACCATGATCTGTAAAATTCCGAAGCGCCTTTTACCCGGCTAGAATGAGGGTAGCGGTTGAAAAGTACGTGCTAATCAACGTGAAAAAAGAATGGCTATTTGAACCTGTAGGGGAGCACCTATGTGTGCTCCCTCCTGAAATCTTCATTCCTATCATGCACCAGATTAATACCATCATATCTACTGCGAAATTGTTGTCTTGTTCCCTCCTTTATTTACGAGGGAGGGTTAGGGTAGGGGATAGCCCCTGCTCACCCATTGCACCCTTGGGGATGTCCCCTTCACCTGCGCGGCATAATGGTTGAACTTATTCAAATCTTCGCGGACAATTTGTTGCCGATTCTCCTGATCGCAGGTGTCGGTTTCTTCATAAAACGACGCTTTAAGGTTGATTCGCGTACCGTCAGCGTCCTACTATTTAACGTCTTTTCGCCTTCGCTGGTCTTTAGTCAGATCCTCAAGAGCAAAATCGCCGGTGATGAATTCATCCGTATCTTTGCTGGAACCATTCTTTTTCAGCTCACCGTCGCCTTAATCGCTTTCACCGCTGCCAAACTTCAACGCACCACCCCGACCGAACGCGCTAACCTCATGATCGGTAGCTTCTGTCTGAATGCTGGTAATTTTGGTCTTTCGCTCGTCGGTTTTGCCTTTAGTCAGGAAGTTTTCAGCCGCGCCATCATCGTCTTTATCGCCAACATCGCCACTAATTATTCATTGGGGACTTTCATCGCCTCTAACGGACATCAGTCCCTATCCAAAAGTCTTGGGAGTGTCTTTCGTACCCCTGCGGTCTGGTCGCTCGCCATCGCCTTACTCGTCACCAACTTGCACATTCCCTTACCGCTCGTCGTCACCCGTACCATCGACTCTTTGGGTAGTGCCGCTCTCCCGTTAATGTTAGTGCTGCTCGGTCTAGAACTCGGTCAATTCGGTAAGTTTGGTCAGTTTAATCTGGTCGCCACCGGCGTCATTATTCGTTTGCTGCTCTCACCCTTTATCGCGCTCGGATTGGGATTCTTGCTTGGGATTACCGGGCCAGCCCTGACAGCCTTTGTGGTTCAGGCCAGTATGCCCACTGCCGTCCTCACCATTATTTTCACCACCGAATTTGATCTGGAGCGTGACTTGGCACTGAACCTCATCATGGTCAGTACTTTATTGTCACCGATCACACTCTCCATCCTGATTTATCTATTCCAGCGTTGAGTTCGTCTAATCACATGATCAAATAGTCATCGTCACTGACATATAAAACGGCTACCGTTCCGCTGTCTGGGAGTAATTTCTTCTTGAGGTCATTTCGTGCAAAGGTCGAATTTGTGTTGATGGCTTTTCCGGTCGGAGTTGTAAACTCATAATAAATCGTCACATCGTAATCCGTACGCCGGCTCTTACCCGATCCACGCGTAACGAAGTTTCCCGTACTACTTTTCAGGTGTCCAAAAATGAGTTGCCCATCTCGTTTCATCCGTCGTATTCGGAGGTAGTGAGGCAGACTGCTGCCCACCCAAACGACCAAGAAAATGATACTAAAACCACCCATGATAATCGCGGGCATCATCTCTGTCCAACGGATACCATTTTCACCAAGATGTGATGTGTTTGGATCTCCTACCACATATGTGATTGGAGCACTTCCTCCAACTTCATACGAGTTATATTCACTGCCGCTAACTGCTTCTTCTCGCTCATACGCTTGTGCATTAACCGTGAACTGATAGGTAACGTAATAAGATGTACTCTTTTTACTTCTTGAAATCCGGTGATCAAGGACTTCTCCTTTGGTCTGTGCGGTTTTTAGTGTAGCCAACCGTACTTCTGTCAAAAGTCCGGGCAGTGAAACTAAAATGAGCACCCCAAAAAAGACGCTTAGAAATAATCCTATCAACCCGTACTGCTTCCAATAATAGCCGTAGGCGCGTTTTCCAGTCACCATCTTCTGGTGGGAAGGGTTCAAGATGAATATGTCTTCAGGAGCGCTGACACTATCACCGAAACCAACCCCTTGGTATTGACCCATTTTCCAATCCTTTTATCTAACGAGGAACAATAAAACTCTAAGCAATATCTGGTTACCAATCGTCGATTTTAGTCACACTTTTGGCTTTGATACACGTATCGCCTTGGCTTGCGCAACCAGCTTGGCCTCCGGTACATCTGGTCGGTATGCTGCGATGTCTACCAGCCTAGCCAAATCATCCAGTTCTGAAGTCTGTTTGGCGTGTTCTTGTACCGTCTGCGTAGAACCTCTATAAGATTGAAGTTGTCGTTGTGCCCTTCGATAGGCCGCAAAGATTTCACGTCGCGCTTTATCCCGATGGATTAAGCCTGCGCTGTATCCTGTGAAAGTTCGGCGCTTCCACCATCGCCATCCAAACCACGCCCCACCGATGAGTCCTATGGCTAATGCGATCACAATCAGTGGTCGCATCACTAACCCAAGCGCCGACACGCTGGCTTGGAATATCTCACCAAACGGAATGCTCGGTAATTCAACACCGGCCATCAAATCGCTAAACACCCAGCGCTTTACGGGGCCGGTTTGTGGATCGCCAGTCCAACCGGGTGTAGGATCAAATGGAACCCACTCTTTACCGGGAAAGTACACCTCAACCCATGCATGAGCGTCATTCGCGTGAACCTCATAATACCCAGTGATTGCGTTATAAGTTCCACTACCATAACCCACTACGAATCGCGCTGGAATTCCTGCTGCCCTCAGGAGTACCACCATCGCGCTGGTGAAATGTTCGCAGACCCCGCGCTTGTCAACAAATAAAAACTGATCAACTGCATCAGTACCCGGTAGTTGGGGAGGGGGAAAGTAATCATAGGGATAATTACTCATCACATAATCCCGTACCGCGATTACCTTATCGTAAGTGGTTGGCTGACCTTCGGTAATTTTTTTAGCCAACTCTCGCGTTCGCTCGGTCGTGCTCTCAGGTAATTGGTAATAACGTGATTTCACCCAGTCGGGGATCGAACCGCTGGCCTGTCGTAATTCATCTGGCTCAAAATCATGACTGGTCGATTCAACTGAATAGACGCTGCCTGCTTGGAGCGCCGACCCCACCTTTATCCCCCCAGTTACATCCAGTGCTAATTCGCGCGCCGGGAAAAATACAGTTACAGGTGTGCCGCCAGCCCATAGGATGTTAGGCATATCATGTGCGATATAAAAAGTTTGTACAAAGGTTTGCTTATGGACATCTTTGTCCAGTACAAAACGGCCACTACGTCCTGCGTAGAAGGGGAGTAAAGCATCGTTCGATTCACTCCAATTTCGTCCATCATAGTGATCAAACGCGTATCCCCGCCAGTAACTCCATGCCGGACTTTGCACATACATCATGATCTCATCGCTCAATCGTCCTCGATAGCTAAGATCAAGTTGTTGATCGAATCCAGCGTAATACTCTTCACCCTGAGATGTACTGCTATAGGCTCCCTCTGCCTTAAACAGTGGGATTGCCGGATTAATAACCTGTGCCGATGGAGGCTTGTTAATAGGAAGTTGGAATGAGAAGGGCGGAACGATCGGATAGCCAGCAAAACGAGGTGTGATGACAAATACCCCGATGATGCATACTGATGCCAACACCGTGAATCGCCCCCATGTCCGACTTATGGAAGATACGGGTGTTTTCTTTTTCGTTACGGCTCTCAACACGATCGGATTATCCTTGACCCCATCCTCGCTATCCGCTCGCCATAGAAATGCCAATAACAACCCCAGAAAGACCAGCAGGAACAGGGCAAAAATCAGGTCTCGGCTCAATGTAGCTGCGACATATAGATTGATGAGACCAATCCCGATTCCGGAGTACAAGTTCAGTCGTTGATATAGTTCAAAGCTCACCACCGCCATCGCTAGCATCGCGACTTGCGCTTGTGGATAAGGTTGTCCACCGAACATGCCGACAAACATCCACCCGAATGCCGCATGTAATCCGACAAATATCAGCGCTCTTAACCATTTGGGTGGTTTATCGCGCTTCAAATAAGCAGTCCGATGTCCCACTGCCAGCACAACGATACTGATGAGACCCACTATCCATAATCGTGTCGGCCACACTAATGCCAATATGCTAACAGCCTGTGCAGCAAACGCTAACTTGCGTAACTGTGGCGAATGCTCAGCCTCAAATAATCGACCACTACGCTTACGAAAACGCGGTATGATGTAAACCAATCCCATCACCGCTATTCCGAAAATCCAGAATTCCGTTTTCACCATGAACGCAATCACGCCCAGTATTGCGATTGCCCACGCGCCGATACGCACCGTTCGTATAAGTCGTGATTTGCGGGCTGGATTCTGAATTGAATGGGTCACTGTATTTGTCCTGCCCAATCATCTCCAAACACAATTTCCCGCACCATTACACCTCCGGCACGGAGTTCCCCCGCCATCTTTCCCGATGATATTCCACCTGCAGGGAAGGTTATACCGTCCATGATCACCGCCAAAACCTCGAAACCTTGCCGATGGAGTTCAATTAGGCTTGTTGTCACAGAAATATCAGGGTAGGGGATCATAACCGCTATAAATTGTTGCGCATGTTGTGGATTGATGATCTGCGTAAGGGTTTTCTTCCCGATGGGCTGGATGCGTGCCAAATATTGCAGAAACGTCATTTCACCGATTGCACCATGGGGTGCGGCTATGACCTCATCATCACTCTCGACATACAAGGTGTATCCCTTGCGTTGAGCATAATCACCGATGCTAGCTGCTGCTTTTATCGACCACTCAAACGGTGTGTGTTTACTATCAATAACTGGGTAGGGATGCTTAAACATGTCGATGATCACTGTCAGCCCCGGTTGTGCTTCATCGGCAAACTCTTTACTGATTAATACGCCAGTGCGTGCAACCGAACGCCAATGAATGTTCCGTGGAGAATCACCTACTCGGTAAGGCCGCACGCCCATCACCTCGTATCCAACTCCTGCTCGTGGGCGCGCCATATTTGCGCTTAACTGTCTGTCGAGTAATTCAAGTTTTTTTAGCGGGCGTACTTCTGGAAACACCAGTGTTCGGCTAGGTACATCCAATGTGCTTGTTCGCTGGAAAAATCCAAACGGAGCACGACTTTCCATTTTCAAAGGGGGAAAAGTATGCAAACCACGTCGGTCAAGCACGATCGAATACCCAAATTCAACCGCTTCATCGGTTGCCAATGAAGGGATAAAAAGTTGTGTTTTTCGTTGAGGACTGTTGGGTTCAACCAGTGGACACACTTCCTCGATTCGAACCAATGAACTCGCCGCTCTTCCAGACTTCTCAATTTGAAGCCTAATATCGATTTCATCACCTTCATAGAGATCGTGCTCAAGTGCGTTGCCAATCTTTCGCTTACCCGCAACGCCTTTCAAGCTGCTGCGGCTGAGCCACCATCCGGAAGCAACCACTCCCAATAGCAATGCGGACACCACATACAGCCAACCCACCTGTGTTTGGTTACCGAATAAATAAATAATGATGGCTGTTGCCACGAAACTGTAGGCACGTGAAGTTGGCATCGCTGAAAATCCACTATGAACGAAAATTTCTGCTGCGAGCTTCTTTATTCCACGGGTACGCGAATTCCTGATAGTACCTGCTCAATGACCGCTTTTGCTGTTTCAGGTCTTCTGTCTCGCGTGAGCAATCGATGGGCGAGCACTGCCAGAGCCGCCATCTTAATATCATCCGGAGTTACAAATGTTCGCCCGTGAATCAGTGCCAGCGCTTGCACACACCGTTGCA
This sequence comes from Aggregatilineales bacterium, assembly GCA_044227005.1. GTDB lineage: Bacteria > Chloroflexota > Anaerolineae > Aggregatilineales > Phototrophicaceae > CFX2. Next base: position 34,351 of record JBGAFZ010000005.1, on the reverse strand, counting down.
AAGCAGCACCCCCGCGTGGACTAACCCCCACGACCACATCCTGATGTGTACGCGTCGCCACTGCGATTTGTACGATGTATTCTTTCAGTGGCCGTACCACACTCACTGCTTTAGCCGTCTCTTGCAAGTGGATAATATCCTCAAGTTGTACAACCGCTTGGATGTTATCCAGTGGATTTGCATGTTCTTCGCGTTCGAGGATGCTAATTTCTTCGTCGTAGCTTGGATACCCGAGGTTCATTGCAATAATGAAGCGATCAAGTTGGGCTTCAGGTAGCGGGAATGTGCCTGCCATTTCTACTGGATTTTGCGTCGCGATGATGAAAAATGGTTCCGGTAACGCATGGGTTGTGCCGTCGCTTGTAACCTGTCCTTCAGCCATGCTTTCCAACAAGCTCGATTGTGTCCGGGGGGATGCACGGTTGATTTCATCTACCAGCACAATATTGCCGAAAATCGGCCCCTCCACGAATTCAAATCGTTGCTCTCGTTGGTTATATATCGCACCGCCCGTAATGTCACCCGGCAGCAAATCCGGTGTGCATTGAATACGCTTGAACCGTGCATGAATGGTCTTTGCCAACCCTTTTGCGACCATGGTTTTTCCGATGCCCGGCACATCTTCGATTAAGATATGACCTTTTGCGATCAGCGCCGCCAACATCAGTTTCAACTTATAATCATCGATGACCACTGCACTCTGTAGCGCCGCAGTCATCTCCTGAATTATGACTGCCGGACTCATACCCTTATGCGATACGTTATGATGACCGTTTGCTGAAAGCGGTGCTTGCTGCATTGAACTATCCTCAATCCATTTACATTGTTGTGTGTCTTATTGTCAGTATAAGTGGGGAATGCTTCGCCGTTGACCACCCAATTTCTGGGGGATCAATGCAATGTCTCAATAATTATCCGAGCGGATATTGAGCTTCAATATGGTAGTTTGAACCCTGCAAGGTGAGTTGACTTGAATAAAGTGTGAAGTGGTTAATGCCAAAAGCCGTACTTTTGAAGTCCCTATGTATTTTCAGGTAGTCGTCCATGCTGCCCAACGGAGGTGGATTTCGAAAACGCGCTAGTGTGATATGAGGTGAAAATGGTTTATCAGGACTAAATCCGCTTGTCCGAATAACCGCCTCAACTTGTTCTTGTAATGCTGTAAGTGCAATCGTAGCCTCTAATCCTACCCATAGCACACGCGGCTGACCTCTATTTGGGAATTGTCCCAAACCGACCAGCGCTAAATGAAACGGGGTGGCACGTATAGTCGCCAACCCCGTCTCGATTAATGATTGCTGTTTCTCGTCCGTATCGCCTATGAACCGCAGTGTGAGGTGCAATTGTTGATCGCTAACCCATTTTGCGCCCACAATACCCTTACAAAGCGGCTTGATCTGCGCTTTCACTTGATCTGGTAAGTCGATCGCAACAAATAGGCGTTTCATCAGTTTTCAGTTAGGGTACGCTCTTGCACCAACCAACTGTGCATGCTGTCTGTGCGCCAACACTATTCACATCTGGCAATGCTGCATATTGGTTGACATCTATTGTCGACGCGCTGAAATCAATGAAGACCTCGAAGCCGTTGCCGCGAACCAACATCATCTTTGAGAATTGAGTGTAGCTACGTGCGACTGGTGTGATCGTCTCACCAACAGGGATGCTTCCCGTTGGGCGACGTCCGAACCGATCAAGAAAGGCCACCGCATATGGACTGCTGATCTGTACACCATTCGACTGATTGCCTTGACCGCTACCATTTGCCACTTTACGACTGTTGGGCAGTAAATTCGATTCGGCGTATGCAGTCGCCTGTAACTCGGCCAATCTACAGAAATCACGGCCCAGTGGATCAATATTGAGCTTGTAACCTGCGGTTCGCTCCAGCACGAACACCAATGTTTGTACGCTGCGATCGCAGCGCATGACCGGATCAGCCCCCAGCCATCCGGGTGGACGTACACTCGGCGGGTTGACTTGGTCGGCCAGCAATTCCAAATCATGTCGAATATCCCGTGCAATCGCGTAGGCCGTACTTGGAACTGCTCCGAACCATCCCGCTGGTCTTTGATCCGGTCCCATTAGTTGTCCTGCCAGAAGCTCCAAATCGAGCCGGATGAGGATCGGCAATTGAATATTCATGACATCCCCATTGCCTGTCCAACCTACAGGACGATCAGCGCCCATGTTTTGAGATGCCAGAATATCCAAATCAACCCGTGCATTAGTGAGGAGTGCTAAGGCGTTCGATTCGATTGGTGAAACGGGTGTGACGGGTGTGGGAATAGCATCCTGCGCGACAGGTGCGGAAGGATCAGGCGTGGTTGCTGGACTATCCTGTGCGACAAGCACCAATGGCAGCGCCAGCAATAATCCAATAACGGTAATCATTAAAATAGCTCGGCGCACAGTTCAAACTCCTTACAAAAGGTATCATCAATAGTTGCATTATAATGCCGCTGACCATTTCCCGCGCGTAAATGATCTTGTCCACTCTCAGAGAGATTAGTTTGATTCATTTATCCGTGTTAGGTAGCGGTGGAACCGGTGGGCGTGACTTTTTTCCGCCATCTTTTTCTCTCCGAATGCTTGAAAAAGGATTCGAAAAAGAAAATCGACTACTCTCTGTAGGCTTCTCAACCTTGATTTCGGCCTCAGGCGGTAGAATCGGTATGACATCCGTTGACATAAGCTGCTCGGTATCAGACTGCCGGATAGGTGGCGGTGTCATCAAAGAAGAGGGCAGGGAACTAGGCGTTGTTTCAGGTAGGCTCCCCGGCGGCTCAACCCGCACTGGCACTAATCGTTGACTATCACTAAAGATTGCCCGATCAAAATCAGTAACCGTCAGTTGGTGTACCGGAGTGAGCAGCATATGCTTGAGAATCTCAACACAATCGTTGCGCAATTGCTTATATGTGTCTCTTGCCAGATTACCTGCTTCCAACTCATCCAGAATGAGATCCATTAGGCCGATAAGCTCGATTTCAGAAACAGTTGGACTAAATTGTCTCTGCACAACATATGGCGCGATAAACCCTGCCATCCGTTGGATAACAGGCGTTGCCGTTCCGCGTAGATAGATAATAATCGGCCAGTGGTCATCCGTTGCGTGGAGACTGACTTGATTGAAAGACGGGAACAGATCTTTACATAGGCGGCGATAAAGCTCCACGTAATTATTCGCCCATCCCTGGATAAGTGAGCCAATATTCTGATGGATACTTTGCAGCGAAAAAGGTTGGTCAGCCATCAACACCAGAATGTTATAGCTCGCTAGACCTCGTGCCAATCGAGGCAATCGCTCATCAAAACTGCCACGCCGATCCCATACGGATAACAGTGGCTGAGCATATTGCTCGGTCAGAGCGACCAGAACATTTTCATCGCGTTGATCCATAGTGCCTCTAATGCCTAGTTCGATTAATCATATTATGATCTAATATGCTCGACTTGCAATCCTCTAACTGCATTTTTACGATGATCTTTGAACGTCAATCTGAATATCAGTTCCTACCATATTCGGCATTGCTACCCAAAATGGTTGAACCAACTCATATGGACATTCACCTTCAGTAACAAACTGCAATTGTATCGTCACTTGATGCTTCGTGTCATCTCGTATCACATTTTGCACCACATATTGTGACTGACAACCTACTCCCGAACTCCATAACCCCACGATAACGGTGCCATCACTGAATGCAAAGGATTTTCTAGTAACAGCTTCTTCACACAACTGACTCCTATCAACCTGTGTGTAAAATTGATCCAATGCGCTTGCATCGCGTATTACAAAAACCTGCTCAGCAGCGTTGGCAGCTGCTTCAAAACAAACATCTTCCATCAAGTAACTTACATCTTCCCAACCCCAATCCGGGGTACTCGTGATCACATCTACCGCGCTCGGTGAGGCCGAAAGTGTCGGTGGATTGGTTGGAGTTTCAGTGCTAATCCGTTCCAACCGTATGCAACCAGAAGTCAATAGTAAACTGAGCCACACAAGCCTAATCAGATCATGAAATCTTATAGAAATGGGTCGTTTTTTCGACATAAGCATTAAGAGATTTAAACTCGCACGGTGGTCTAAAGCATGGTAAGATGCAAGAGGTATACATTGTGTCTCAAATCTAGGTTCAACCATGCGAATTCTCATTATTTCTGATATTCACGCCAATCTTACTGCCTTTAAGACAGTCTTAGCAGATGCTAAAGATGAGTGGGAGTATGTCTGGTGTTTGGGTGATGTAGTCGGCTATGGCCCTGATCCCAATGAATGTGTCGAGTTGCTGCGCACGTTGCCTCATCTCTGTTTGGCTGGTAACCATGACTGGGCTGCTCTCGGGCGCTTGGACATCCGCACATTCAATCCGGATGCGCGTGTTGCAGTCAATTGGACTCGTGAAACCTTGACCAAGGATAATATTGAATATCTCGATGCGCTACCGACTACCTTCGTGATTGGCAACTACACACTGGCACATGGTAGCCCTCGTGAGCCTGTGTGGGAATACATTCTCGAACCCTTGATTGCAACGCTCAACTTTCCGCATTTTGAGACACCCTACTGTTTGGTTGGGCACACCCATCAACCCATTATCTATGAAATGGTAAATGAAGATGGCGATACAGCGGCCATTCCTCCTACTTACCGTAAAATACGTCAACTTAACGGTCATCGCCAGATCATTAACCCCGGTAGTGTGGGTCAACCGCGTGATCAGAACCCTGACGCAGCGTATGCCATTCTGGATGTTGAAACCAATACATGGGAACATCGCCGTATATCCTACGATATTTCAGCTGTCCAAAAACGTATGCGTACTTATGGAATGCCAGAACGTTTGATTAACAGGCTGGAACATGGCTGGTGAGTCGGCGTCACTCACATCAACTGATTTAAGTCGTACCATGCGCGATTATCTTGCTGAGATTTATCGCTTGGCTGATCGCGCTGATGACCCGACCAGCTACATTGGTACATCTGCCCTTGCTGACCTCTTGGATGTTAGCCCGCCCGCTGTCAACCGCATGGTTACCCGCCTTAAAGAAAGCGGTTTGCTTGAACACGAACCCTATCAGGGAATACGCCTGACCGATGCAGGCCGTCTAGAATCGCTCAAACATTTACGCAACCATCGTATTGTTGAAGCATTTCTTGTCAATGTCATGGGCTTTGCGTGGCATCAAGTTCACGAAGAAGCGGGGCGTATGTGTCAGGGCTTGAGCGATGTCTTGATCGAGCGCATGTTCAAGATGGCGCAGGCTCCAACCCATTGCCCTCACGGCGAACCAATCCCTTTACCGGATGGTACATTACCCGTTTTGCATGATGAGTTGTTGTCTTCTGCGCCACAGAATATAGACTTAGAGATTACGCGTGTGCGTACCCGTGAATCAGATCGGCTCGAATATCTAGCCGCACTTGGACTTGTACCCGGTAAACATCTCCAACTGATTCACCTCGCCCCATTTAACGGTCCTCTCCAACTTAAAGTAGGGACTGAATACCGTATTGTGGGCCACAACCTTGCTGAACTGATTAAAGTCAAGAAGATGGGCTAGGAGATGCTGTAGGTTCTTGAAGCAACGTCTCTTTAGTCACAATTTGCTTCGGCGGAACGATAACATTCTCTGCTACTTCCACACCTGCTAACAACTGAACCGTTGCGTTCATCATTGCTTCTGCCAATTGTACACGCGACGATTCGACTGACCCCCGAATGAAATACCCCTTGCTGATGTATTCACGTGCTAGGGCTTCTGCATCAATACTGACGATTGTGACGCTCTTAGGATCTATTCCAGCTTCCACCATTGCGTCAATTGCACCAAACGAGCCTGCATCATTGATGCTCAATATAAAGTTAAACTTTACGCCGTCTTTTAGTAATTTCTCGACGGATGCTTTTCCGAAGTCACGCGTTGCTCCCAGATACCGACCTATAACGTGCGCATTTGGAGCAAACTCTTTTAGACCATCTTCTAGGCCGTTAGCACGCGTTACGATATCTTCACGGTCAGGGTAATCCAATATAATGACTTCCGCCTGACCATTCATTTCATCGCGTACAATATTCCCGGCGAATCGTCCCGGCTCTACACCCAATAAGTAGTCATCTCCACCAACCATAATCCCGCTAGAATCGGTGAGGTTATTGGCTTGATAAACCAGAGGGATGTCTGCCTCATGCGCGGATTTCACACTGGCTTTCAATAGACTCATATCAAGCGGGCATACGATCATCGCACCTGCGCCCTCTGCCCTTGCTTTTTCAAATTGAGTGACCTCACGGTAAGCATCAACTTGACTATCGTATACCTTAAAAGATAACCCATCCTGCTTAGCCAAGTCATTTAGTTCACGGGCTATCCCTGCATGAAATTCGGTATCTTGGGTGCACGCAATATAGGCAATGAAGCCGTCTTTACCTAGATTCTTCACTGCCGCAGCGATTTGGTCTTTCGTGGGGACGATTTCCTCGGCCAGTACGCTTGTACCCGTTACAATTTGTGGATGTGGTCGAGCAACAGGCATCGCTGCTGCTGTTTGAGTAGCATTTACCGCCACTTGCTGCTGTGCAATAGCATTACTGGTTTGTGCCACAACTAACGCAATGATAATCAGTGCGATCACCCCAATGCCAACAACGGGCAATAACCAGCTGCGTTTGTTCGTTGCTTGGGGCATGGATGTGGACGAAATCTGCGAGTTGTAAAACTCCATTTGCTTTGCAGGTTGCAAGTTCGTGGAACTGCCCGCAGGCAGGCCGATTGCGATATTGAGCGCCCTCGCCATATCCATCGCATTGTTATAGCGATCTTTGCGATCTTTTTGCAGTGCCTTCAGAATGACTTCTTCTACTGCTGGCGGAGTATTCGGATTAAACTCCCGTGGAGGGGTAGGTGGTTTTTCAAGGTGTTGGTAAATGATGGAAACCAGATCACTGGTTGCTGTATCAAATGGCAACCGACCTGCCACCATGTTATATAGAATGACTCCCATACTATAGATATCTGACCGATGATCGAGTGGTTCGCCCCGCAATTGTTCCGGCGACATGTAGGCTGGTGTGCCGACAATCGTTCCACTGCGGGTGATGTCGCCCGATCCTTCGGTTAACTTGGCGAGGCCGAAGTCTGTAAGGTAAGCATTTCCCGTATCATCCATCATAATGTTACTGGGCTTCAGATCGCGGTGGATGATTCCCTTGCTATGGGCAAATGCTAAACCCTGCGCCACCTGATAAAAAATGGCTCCGGTGCGCTCAAGTGGAATATTACCGCGCTTGAGCATCTCGCTTAGAGAACCGCCGCGTAACCACCGCATAGCGAGGTAAGCCATCTCATCATTGATGCCGTAAGCATAAATGGGCAATATATGGATGTGTTCCAGCTTCGCAATGAATTCTGCTTCACGTGCGAACCGTTGCCGGAACTCGTCCTGTTGACCTTCATCCAGTTTGATAACTTTTAGCGCTATGTGTCGATTGATTGAGGATTCAAACGCCTTGTAAACAGTCGCCATCGCACCCTGTCCCAAACGCTCCTCGATTACAAACTCACCTATTTTTTTGCCGATAAGTGCGTCTGGCATGACAAACATTCCCTAAATTCTGTAAAAGACTATTGTGATTAGAAGTTATTAATCGGCTAGAGTATAGGCCATTCACGACCAAACCGCCAACAATATTAGGCGCTTTGGTTTTCCTTTAATACTATTCTCGTGATGTTCTTAAGCACATGCTCTACGTCAGGTAGTCGTAGTCTTCCCGCCGATACAAATAAGGCTCCATAATGCTATAATGCCTTCAAATCGCGCAATAGTTTGGGAAGAATACCCATGTTTCCAAAACGTACACTATCCCTTGTTTTACTCTTGTTAGTCTGCTTTTCGGTAGCGGATGTATATGCTCAGAATGCACCTGTGCTGCCGCCAAACTACAAGCTGAATGGCATTCAGCATATCCCACAACACTGGAATAACTGTGGTCCGGCTACCTTGACTATGGCGCTCACCTATTACGGGTTTCCTGCCAATCAGGACCCTGCCGCCAGTTGGCTAAAACCGACCTCTGAAGATGGCAATGTTAGCCCGTGGCAGATGGTCGCCTATGTAAATACACAAGTGGGCAGCACTGTCCAAGCCCTTACACGTTCTGGCGGTGACCTTGATACGATCAAGACACTGCTATCCAATAATTTCCCTGTGATTATTGAAGCCGGTTATGACCCCGAACCCGAACGTTTAGGCTGGATGGGACATTACCTACTGATGGTAGGCTATGACGATGCTTCTCAGCAGATCACCAGCTACGATAGCTACCTCGGTCCTAATAAAATGTACACCTATGACCATATCAATGAGTTCTGGGAACACTTTAACAACACTTACATTGTGCTCTACGACATCCAGCGCGATGCGGAGCTAAAAGCCTTGCTTGGCACAAATGCGGACCCCATCCAGAATTCACTGAACGCCTTAGAACTTAACCGTCAACGTGCATTGGCTAATGCGACCGACAAATACGCATGGTTCAATATGGGCACCAACTACGTCCAATTAGCTGACCTCAATCCAGCCGCTTACCAACCCAAAGCCTACGAATATGCCGCCACCGCTTACGATAAGGCGCGTGAACTCAATCTCCCGTGGCGTATGTTGTGGTATCAATTCGGCCCCTACGAAGCTTACAACGCAGTGGCGCGTTATCAGGATGTCCTTGATTTGGTACACGTTCAATTGAAAGAACCCGGCACCTCGCAGTATATCGAAGAAACCTATTACTACGCTGGTGTAGCACGTGAAGGAATGGGTGACTTGGAACGTGCGCTCTCGAACTATCAAGAAGCCTTGCGTATTGATCCCAACTTTACCCCTGCCAAGGACGCCCGTGATCGTCTTCAAACTGCCAATCCCGCTGCGGTTCCTGCCGGAAACGGTTAGTCTCAATCGCGTTTAAATGTCAGAAACAAAAAGAGCTGAGTAATTTTACTCGGCTCTTTTATTGTCTGGCTTCATTGGCTCAATTCTTGGATCATTTGGCGGAACGCACTTCGATAATCTTTCGTCAGGTCGAACCTCGGGCTTCGTCGGATGGCATCCGGTGGATCAACGGGTGCAAGCTGCGCAATGATGATCCGCTTTCCCTTGCTCTTAAAAAACTTCCATGCTGCTTCTACACTCTCACTGTATAAAGCCTGTGGTGACAGCACATAAACCATCCGTGAACATTCGCTCAATGCCGGATGGACGCCGCCTGCCCATTGCACATCACCGCTGGCGTTTTCATGCAACCATGTCGCAATACCCGCCTTCTGCAAGTCATCAGCTAATTGCTCAGCTAATTCAGCATCTGCTTCGGTAAAGTTAATATATGCCGTATCCTGAGCCAACTTTGTACGCGTATTGCTGGCAACCTGAACCGCCGCTGGTCGTGATTCTCCGCTGTGCAATGCTGTCCGTCCCATACGAAACACGGTTCCACCGCAGTCAGGGCATTCACCCCGCGTAGCTGGTACGCCACGTCGTGTCCAAACGGCCTTTGGATTGTCAATCTCGATCGTATCTTTACAGCGTACACAATACGCCTCAATGGCTTCCTCATCATCGCTGTAATACTCGGCATGGTCGTTCACGGACTCACTCCTTGCAATCAATAATCTTGAGTATTCTACTCGCAAACGCCTACGCCTGCTTAGCCTAACTCAACAAAAACTCAACCGACTCTTCAAATAAATCCATATCCTGCTCATAATCCTCAGATGAGTCGCGTTGGATAGAAATCCATTCTTTCCACACATAACCCTCTGCCACTTCAAATGGACGCATCACCTTTCCGTCGATCAATGCTTGCACCCGCACTACGGGCAATTTGATTGAAATGCCTTTGTCACCCACAAAGGCAAAGATCTTGCCATTGATTTTATAAGCTGGGTGACCGAATGCCTTACTCGCTTTAACCCCCGGCATGACCAACAACAGTTCATCAATCTTGGTTTTAATGACTTCGTCGTATCGCTTTTCGCTCATTTGCATGTGTCCTCAAAAAGATGCCTTGCTCGTCAATCATAATCCCAACAAAAACGCAGAGCATTACACTCTGCGTTTAGCCTTTTTTAGGTTTAAGTCCCTACTGCCTAGCCCTTAGTCATAATCGGTGGCAGGTTGAAGTGAGCACGAATCGTATCTTCAATCTCATCTGCCACAGCCTTATTTGCCAGCAAGAATTGCTTTGCTGATTCACGACCTTGACCCAGTAATCCATCGTTATACCGGAAGAAAGCACCACGCTTCTCGATAATAGCTAGCTCGACACCAAGATCGATAATTTCACCGACCTTGCTGATACCACCCTCGAAGAACATGATATCGAACTCTGCTTCGCGGAACGGGGCAGCCACCTTGTTCTTTGTCACGCGGACTTTGGTTCGGTTGCCTATTGTATCTTCACCATGCTTGATGCTCTGAATACGACGAATATCCAACCGCATCGTAGCATAGAATTTCAACGCGCGTCCGCCTGATGTTGTCTCTGGCGAACCAAACATGACGCCTACTTTTTCACGCAATTGATTGGTGAACATTACCGTGACGTTCGACTGTTTAATTGCACCGCCCAACTTACGCAAAGCTTGGCTCATCAAACGCGCCTGCAAACCGACGTGCGAGTCGCCCATTTCACCTTCAATTTCAGCACGTGGAACCAGTGCTGCCACGCTATCAACCACCACCACATCCAACGCACCTGAACGCACGAGAGATTCTGTGATTTCAAGAGCTTGTTCGCCAGTGTCGGGTTGTGAGATGTAAAGCGTATCAACATTGACGCCAATACGTTCTGCATAGCTTGGGTCTAGGGCATGTTCCATGTCAACGAATGCGCATAATCCACCACGTTTTTGTGCTTGGCAAATGACATGCAAACACAATGTAGTTTTACCGCTTGATTCTGGCCCATAGATTTCGGTAATACGTCCACGCGGAATCCCGCCGACCCCTGTTGCAATATCGACTGTCAATGACCCGCTTGGAATAACTTCAACTGCCATGTGGTTTGCATCGCCCAAACGGACAACTGTGCCATCACCAAAGCGCTTAGTCAGGTCAGCTAAAGTCGCTTCGAGTGCCTTCATACGCCCCTGATCTGCACCGGAACCTGAAGAAAAATCTTCGACCCTTTCTTTTTTCGTCCGCAGCTTCTTGCCGCCACGCTTATCTTTTGACGAGGGTTCTGTAGTTTCAGTATCGAGTTCATTCAATTCTGATTCTGCCACTTTGGTTTTTTCCTGCTATCATTAATTATCGATATGGATGAGTATTTTAGCACAAGCGTTCTGAGTTTGCAATGTGGAATGTGATTACGCATATATGAAAATATACACCAAAACAGGTGATGATGGGACAACCAGTCTCTTTTCAGGTGGTCGTGTCTCAAAGGCGCACCTGCGCGTAGAAGCTTATGGCACTGTTGATGAGTTGAATTCGATCTTAGGTGTGGCTCGTGCTCACCATCCGCACGCCCGTACCGACGCTTGGCTAGCACGCGTTCAGCGTCAGCTATTTAACTTGGGTGCAGATTTGGCGACACCGCTCGACAGCAAAGCCGATTGGGTCGTCCGTATGGATGCCGAAACGGTTACGTGGCTCGAAAACGCTATTGATGAAATGACCGCCGAGCTTCCCGAATTGAAGAACTTTATTTTACCCGGTGGTTCAGTAGCCTCTGCCAATATCCATGTTGGCCGTACCGTGTGTCGACGCGCCGAGCGCATTGTCGTTCTTCTCCAACAACATGAACCCTTAGGCGATAACGTGGTTAATTATCTGAACCGCCTCTCTGATTTCCTTTTTACACTGGCTCGTTGGGAAAATATGCAGGCTGGCATTCCCGAAGATAAATGGTCAACGCGCTAACTCGGTTGCAACGTCTCAAGTCGTTTACCATTATCATTTACGCTGTCCACCACCCAGCCGCTAATGCCGCTGCTGGTACGAATCCGCCACCATGTATACCCATTGGCGGTCTGCGGTCCCTCAATAATAGTGACACGTGCGCCATCGCCTAACTTTGCCACAATCTGATAATTGGTGCCTACATCGCTTCGGACATTGAGTTGATCGCCATCGGTGGTATGAATCACAGCCAATCCACCCGGAATCAACACGGAATTAAATCCGCGTGTGGCTTCTGGTGTCACAATATCTTGAGGCCGCACCAATAACGGTTGGTCTGGGGCAGGGGCAATCAGTGGCGTACTCCCCGGCGCATAAACCGGTTCCGCCAGTTGTGACCATGCCCCATAACTTATAGATGCTGCCTGTGCGCTGATCGTGTTATGCCCCACCGAGATAATCATGGGCATTTCTCCCGCGCTTCCGGTCCACACGGGTACACCTGCATTGAGTCCGTTACGCGTATCTACATAAACCAGCGTAGTTGCCCCCGCAGCGAAGCTATCTGTTGTATAAACAAACCCATCGACCACCCCCTTTATATCATTCAGAGTGATCGCTGTTGGTAAAGTCCCTATAACACTCCCGTTTCTTTCAACTACAGCCCATGCATATCGACCATCTGCCGTCGCTGTGTCCACTAGTATCCGCTCCCCATTTTGGATGAAGCGCGGGCTGTGCAGCGTGACATTCGACATATTGAGAACTGGAAATCGCGCACCGGTCAGGATTTCGTAGACTTGGAGGCTGTTCGCCTGAAAAAACGAAAATGATGCATTCTGATTATCAAGCCGCGCATCTGCCGCCGTCATAATGATCTCATTCGAATCATCAAAACGGTCACTATCGAGACTTATGAACACCGGGTTAGCGACCAAATCATTGCTGTCCAGTTTCCAATCATAGCCTTTAAGTGCCGTCCCAGCACGACAGGAAACTATCCGAACATGTTTCTAAGCCTAAACCGGTAACAGTGTTATCGGTTTTTGCTTTTTTGTTCCCTTGAGAACCATTTACTCTTCCACTTACCTGATTTGAAATGTCACACAGATATGTGAAAGGAGCGTGTAACTCCAATCTAATTTTTCCCACTGAGTCAATTATGACCCGCTCAACCATATGACGTAAAAGTTCTTGTTGATCGCTACGCTCTAATGAATTATACACAAAACCTACTTTAACAATTACTTCTAGCGCTGCATCTAAATTTTTAATATGAGTTTTGTGTTGATGTTCTAGTGACTCCAATATCAATTGAATCTTTGAACGACGATCCTGCCATTCATGCCACAAACTATTCCAAATACTCTCAGTAATTTTGCCGGTAGCATATAGTCGTACCATACGAGCTTCTTCTTCATCGACTGCTTTTAACGCAGCCAGAAGTTGTTCACGTTCATCGGGACGAATATGTCCCATTTTGTCTGCGATATCTTGGGTATATGTCGCCCGTATTGCAGGGATTAAGTCGGGGTCGACGTGTATTTTTATAAGTTCATCAGGAATTTGTGCATCAATGCCGTTACAGAGAAAATTAATCTCACTGCGTGCGATACAGTAGTATGCTGAGCCACCGCCTGAACGCGAAGCATTTGATGTTGAGCACGTTAACCTTATTAGGTTGTGCGTATTTGGACAATCGTAATAGACAAGACCTTTAAGCAGATAATCATGTGTACGCTTTCGTCCTCTTTTCTGGTCGCGTTTCTCGAGGATAGCTAAACCACGCTCAAATTCATCGGTAGTGACTAAAGGTTCCCAATTGCCGCGTATGGTTTTAGGAGGTATTTTCCCAATCTCGCTTGTCACCCATCCAGCATAAGTCCAATTATGAAAAACCGAACCCAGAGTGCTTATGTTGGCTTTACGTTGTCCGTTTGGTTTTATTTCAATAAAAGGTCTTCCACTTCGGTAACGATAGCCTCGAGCGTGTAACGCCTCACAAATCTCTTCCAGCGTCCATTTGCCTTCAAGAAGCAGGTTCCACGCATAGCGCCATATAGTACTACGTTCAGGATCCAACTCGATCCAATGCTCATGCCGTCCTATGAGCTTTTTGACATCGCCGGTCGTTTTCGCTTCGACGTTAATATAACCGTCAGGGGCAAGACCGCAATATCCTCCTTGCTCACGTTTCGCGCGTAATCCTCCCTGAACCCGCAATCCTAATAATAACGACTCACGCCGTGCTAGGGTAAAGGATAATGCGACGAGTACACGGTCATCGGGATCAATTGGATTTAAATCGGGCTGATTTGCAAATCTCACAGCTACGCCGAACTCATGTAGTTCGTCAATAGCCCGTAACGCCTCGGTATCATTTCGCCCAAAACGATCTGCTCGCTCAACAATTACGTGCGAAAACTTACCAGCGCGTGCATCTTCAAGTAAACGTTGATAGGCGGCACGTTGAGTAGTTGTTCCGGTCAAGACATCTATATATTCATCATAGAGCGCCATAGATGAACGTTCCAGCACATTCTTCTCGATAGCAAAGCGCTGTCTAGCTCGTGAAAGTTCAGGTTTCTGATTTTCATCACTACTGGTTCGCAAATAAACTGCCCAACCCGGTTGTGGAGCAGGTACAAATTTATTCTTCTGACGTGCCATTGATGACCCTTCGTTAACACTGATGCTATTCCACGATATAACAGGTTTTCATTTTTGCGTTTTTTCATGTTTGGAGTGACACAGTGGACGATTGTCGGTTGCATTTGTTGGAGCATTTGCGACTAACTCTGCAATCTTTAGAATACGTCTTAGCATTTCTTTTGGTGTGTCACCGGAATCCGATTTTTGCTTTAGGTCGAACTTTGATGCAAGTTTCATCAGATCTCCTTTTTACTTTTGAGCATCAACTCATTCACATGCTCATCAATTTGAGGGCTTTAATGGTTGAGTGCATCCAGTGATTCGTCTTTGCTTGTAAATCCTTTGGGATATGCTGATTATTCAGGTTTTATCTCGAATGCATTTTCCATCTATAATGGAATGAGTAACGCAATTTGAGCACTTTGCAAAAGTCTCTGATTAGATCGTGATAGTATTTCTAGCGGGCTAAGAACTCCAATAGGCTTAACTGATTGAGTACCCAAATAAGCGATTCATGATTTTATGGAACTTTCCAGTGAAATTTGTCGTATTGAGTCTATTTCGTCACTTAGTCCTAGCCTGTATTTCCAGACATTGAAAGTTTGTTGAGTGATCCCAATGGCGTGAGATGCACCTCTTTCAGTGCCATGTTGTTGAAAGGCTTCTAACATTATTTGTTCAACTTTTTTACCGTGATCCCGTTCGATGAGCTGCATCAAGAAAGTCTTTAGTGGTCGTTTTTTCATATCAACCTCTAGAAAATTGATTAAATACCTATAAATCTAATATAGCATCTAATTTCCTAATCTGCCACAACGAATATTAGATTGTTGGGTAAAATATCTAAATTACTACCACAATGTCATTGTGGATGATAAGGTTTCGATAGTTGAACATGGAGTAAAGCTAATGGTTGACGAAGGTAAGAAACGCTTAGGCGAACGAGTCCGCAAAGCGCGTCGGGACGCAAATATGACGCAGGGCGAATTGTCTGAGCGATTAGGTGTCAGTCAAGGAGTGGTATCAAATGTGGAGACTGGTGTTTCAACCATTGATGCGCCGGATTTGCCACATTGGGCTGAAGTCCTTAGTAAACCCATTATGTACTTTTTTGTTGAAGAGGATATTGATCCACACGAACGGGCGATGGTGATTCTCAACATGTTTCCAAGTGATCGTCTTGAATTCGTCCTTCAGATGCTGGAAAACATGGCACTTACGATGCACGGACACGGTGACAATTCAAGCTGACGAAATTTATCCAACCGGAAGTGATTGCATCTTCGCAATTATTAGACTTTATTGGACGTAGAGGATTCAGGTTCATCGTATGCCAAAAGGGTGGGATCATTTGCAAGAATCGTACTCAATTCTGCTTCCCAATGCTGAATAAGTTGGAGCAGAACGTCGTCTGGCATCTTTTCTAATAGTTCAGCAATACGGGCTAGAACCTCTCTTCGACGAGAATATTCATCCATAGTTCATCGCTTTACTTTAACATAAACACCAGTAAACAGTCCCAACTGAATACTATTCACTTTTTATTGTGACAACATCTCTCAAAAGAGGTATTCAATTGAGCAGTAAGGGGTATTTCTGTTAGTCAAGCAAAGAAAGTAAGCGAGCCTTTGCAATGGCATCCGTACGATTCTGGGCATCTAACTTGCTAAGGATGTGTTTGACATGTGTTTTGACTGTGCCTTCAGAAATAACTAGCTTCTCAGCTATAACCTTGTTGGTCGCACCTTGTGCAATAAGCGATAGAATTTCTAATTCACGCGAGCTGAGCTTTTCCGCTATTGTTGAACCGTTCATATCCAACATAATCCCCCCTGAACGGCGGGTCTCATCTTCGAAAGCCTCCAATAAGTCACTTATGTAGCCGACCGAATCGATAGGACTATGCAAACGGTGTAGCATATTTTCAACGACCTTACCTCGATCCAAAAATAAGCGAATGTGGCTTTCCGGCTCTGCACGAACCAATATTTCTTGTAATAGGGTCAGAGCCATGTCTTGTTGTCCAAGGTTCCAATGGGCAATAGATTGTAATAGTTGTACATCCAATCGCATCCACTCTAAGGAAAGAAGCCCACACAAGGCATTCAGACGACGCAGGATGTCGAGGGCCTGCTCGGCCTGATTCTGCAAGATAAGGATCTCAGCGTGTGTAATATGGCGCCAAATTGCCGTACTATTCGGCTCAATAGGATCATCATGTTGTAAACGAAGTACCCATCTTCGCGCCGATTTCACATCGCCCCGTGTCATTTTTAAGCGGATACGGTTAATCTCCAAAAGTTCGCGCATATGTATCAGCCCACCGGCCTGAATATGATTTTCCATCTCGGAAAGGGCTTGGTCAGCCGCTTGATAATGCTGCCTTGTTTTCTCAATCCCTGCTAAGGTGAGATAAGCAGGCAATAGCCCATTCAAATAAATCCAAGGTTGTCCAAGCAACAATCCTTCTCGAACATGGTCAGCCGCTTGATCTAATTTATTCCAGGCGAACTCCAATACACCAATACCAAAGTAGGCCATAGCAGTAACGATTTGATATGTTTTAGGATCAGCTTGTGTGATCGCCAGAATATTCCTCAATATTTGAGCAGCTTCATGTAACTGACCAATTAAAATAAGTAGATTTGCCTGATTACATTGAAAGATGAGACGTGTTAGTTCGTCCGGAGGATATGGAGGTAGAAAATCACTTTCAATAGTAAGTTGGCCCGAGTTTGTATCCCCGTCTAGCCACTGAGAATAACCTAAGTTTCCAAGCGCACACCCACGTATGAATGTTTGATCCAAAGGCAATAATTGTAGTGCCCGATGGGCATGTTCGATAGCGGATTTAAGGTTACCGCTTAAGTGAGCCAGCAAAGCGCGAATGGTGTGGATCTCTCCGCTCAGTGCTTGGCTGTCATGTTTGGTTAACAAGTGTGCTTTGTGCGATAACCAATTCTCAGCAAGGAGCAGATAATGTTCGACACGATCAAAATGCCCTTGCAAGTAAAGTACCCATGCATAATGGACACTCAGTCGTGGATTGTGTTCCAGTCGTTCCGCTGGAACGCTTTCGATCCAGACTCTTACAGTATCGCGCCTGCCAAGACTTATGAAGTTCCAAGCAGTGTCGCTAATCAAAGTTTCCGCATTAGTCAGATCACCTGATGCAATGGCATGTTCAATTGCTAACTCCATCATGTTATGCCGCTGGAAATAAGCCGCTGCTTGTTGATGGGCTGTTTGGAACCAATCTGGATGATCGCGCTTTAGACGTGCCTGTAGATATTCAGTAAACAAACTATGATAGCGATAATGTGTACCACTGCTGTCCATCCGAGTAACAAATGATTGATTGCGCGTCAACTGCTCCAGAAAATGATGACCATCTACACCTGCGACTGCCTGACAGAGGTCAGGCTGAATATCCTTCAATATTGATGTGCGGAGCAAAAAATCTTGAACCTCAAATGGTAAAGAGTTAAAAATCTCCTCATCAAAATAATGTGTGACGTTTGCATCCGGAAAAGTGAATTGTTCGATATTGAACCGCCCTTTTGGTTGATGACGTAATCGTAACGCCATGAGATGCAAAGCAGCCGGCCAACCTTCGCTAAGCCGCCATAGATGATTGACAAGGGTATTGTCAACATCAAGAGCCATTGTTTGCTTGAGAAATGTACTAACCTCGTTTGATGTAAATCGTAAAGACTCTACATCTATTGTCTCTAAATGATGACGAACTTGTAAGCGTGCTAGATTTAGCGGATTTTCGTTGCGCGAAAGCAAAATCAAACGCAAAGATGGCACTTCACGATTGATAAACCATTCCAACTGACGGTAAACCACTTCTGAAACAATATGATGAAAGTCGTCTAACACTAATGCAAAAGGCTCTTTGATTGTTTCAAGGAAATTCGAGATTTTGATAAGTGTCTCATTACTGTCCGGCGACATCGCAATTGACTGCGAGTAGTTAGGCAGTCCGGGATGAATCATACGCAATGCTGCTGTAAGATAGACCCAAAACTGAATGGGATCATTGTCTTCAGTATCTAGCTGTAACCAAGCAACTGGATAACCCCATTTACGAAGCGATTGGCTGACTAATGTGGTTTTACCGAAACCAGCCGGGGCAGTAACTAAACATATAGAAACATTAGCGAGGGCTGTCAATAAACGTGTTTCAAGATCAGGGCGATTTATTACACCAGTAATACTCTGTGGAATACGAAATTTACCCGTGAGCAATAGAGGTTCTTTTTCATTCATCCTATTCAACAATGTCCTCTAAATTCTTATTTGAGTTCCCATAGAAGGGAATTCGTGAATTTACACATCTGTTTCGTACAATAAAGCCATAATCACCTGATCCCAATCGATGGACAAATCGCGCGTATCGCCCAATTGATGAAGTTTGGCAAACATCACAGTTTCAAACGCAATTTCGCCATCTTCATACAAACTATTCACGAGCTTGCGCCAAGTTCGATAACGCTCCGGATCGTTTACGAAGGCTTGATAGAGTTGTTCTGTTTGACTATTACGGAATTTTGCTTTTCCGTCCTGTGGCAACTTTTGGCTAGACGGAGAAATATTGAATTGTTTAGCGATATTGATGGATTGCTGCTGATGAACAATCTTGACAGCCTCATCTTGATTAGCTGCAAAGTAGACGGGGTGCATTGACATCGGATGGCTAAACAGTGTTCTTTTGATTAGCTGTTCCACGATGCTCTGTAGGCCATAAATGACAACCAAGCCGCGCGATTCCAGATTTATTAACACCGTTTGGAAGTCTTGTAGTGCTGTCTCATACAGTGGCGGATGAAGTTCAGTACCGTCGACTAAGATTGCCTTATTTAAGTTGCGCTTTAGTAATGTGGGGGTGAGCATTACATCAACGCTCTTTATTAAATCCTCAGTCATGATGGGTAATCGCACTTTCATCAAAAGCACATTCTCCTCAAGCCATGACAAGTTGTTAAGCATAGGGTTTTCATCCCTCATCTGCTAAGTTATAGAATTGTGAAAAGTGAAATTGATAACTGTCAAACAAGCACTGCCGTAAGGCTTGATAAATCATTGAAATGATTTGAAAACCACCTTCAGCTTATATGTGAAAAACAGGTCTTTAAACCTAAATAGATCAGTTGATTTGGTTCATTAATGCTATTTTCTTGCTCAAATGTTCAGTGTCCGGTAGCTAGAATAAATGTCTCCACTGTAAACGAGCATTTACCCCGACAAAGACCGACCAGAAATACTGCCGGCCAGCGTGCCGTCAGGCCGCCTACCGAAAGCGATTATCAAAGCACACCCGTTGAGAGCGACAAGATTGAAGCCGCTTACGAAAACGGTTTGCTGAAGCTCACCCCGCCCAAGACTCCCGCGGCTCAACCCCATTTGATCCCAGTCAAGCCAAGCAGTACTAAAAACAGACCGAAATAATCAAGGCAAATGAAGATTTAGCAGCTTCGCTTATGAAGATACAATATCTCAAAAGCGACTGTTTACCGCTACCTCAGCGGCGATCAGCCCTTTGAAAATTGCTGACTGTACCTTTTCGGGGAATATGGGCAAAACCCCAAATTATCAAATACGCCAACTTGATCATTTTCTTCCGAGATTTTCAGTCAATACCCACGGTTCTTTTACGTTTTTGGGAAGATTGCGTGTCACAAGGAGATCACGCAATCTTCCGTAAATCGGAATTTTTCAAGACCGATCATTGACATGGCCAATGTAGAGGCCGCTATCTGGCTGTTGCTCAAACAGCACTCCAGCCAGCTGCCATGATGGTCATGCGCTGCCGCGCGGCGGGCCTAAAACACGATCGACGGTGGAGGTTTCTGCAACCTAGCTCTTAATGTTTGAAGCTCTGAGCCAGTCAGCGAATGTCAGCATCGTCGGATGTACCTGCCTAAGCGCGCCAATATCCGCTTTGAACCCTTCCTTCCCTATCCACTTAAACATCGCGCCGTATTCCTCGGGCATAATCCGGTTGGGAACGAATTTAGGGATCGGGGCGACCCATTGCGTGTGTCCGGTGACCTGTTTGAAGGCCGAGAGGAACTCGGGAACACTCAGTTCGTCGCCGGCGAGTGATATCTCGCGTCCGGCATAGCGCTCGGGATCCTCCAGCGCACGGGCGGCGAACCAACCTATGTCTGTTGCCGCAATCATCTGGACGCGCTTGGTGTTGCCCAAAGTGGTTCTGAACAAACCAAGCATCACCGCGCGGATAGCGGCGTTCACGGCGAAAACGTCCATGAAACCGACAGGCCTCAAGATAATCCGGGTCAAGCCAAGGTCGCGAATGTGACGCTCGACAGCCCATTTGCTCTCGTAGTGCGCCATGCCGCTATTACGTTCAACGCCTTCGGCTGATGCATAAACCAAGAACGGGACATTTTCGGCCTTAACCGCATCGGCGAAGGCCTTTCCGCGTCGCTCTTCGGCCTCGACCCCGCCCTTGTCTGTCCATTGTTGAACCGAGAACGCCGCAGACACGCCGGACAGGGCCTTTCGCAGCGAGGCGGGGTCGTCCATGTCTCCGGCCACCAGTTCCACGCCCAGGGACGCCAAGCGCTGGGCCTTCGGCGAGTCTGGTGTTCGGGTGAGCACGCGAATTCGGGTGCGCTTGGTTTCAAGCAGATGCTTGACTGTGGCGCCGCCCTGAGTGCCGGTGCCGCCGGTGACGAGAACTACTTTTTCATTAGACATAGATTTCATACCTTCTTGAATATACTGAGGAACTTGAATGTACTAAGGAAAGCGTGTCGGAACACCTCAAGAGATCTCCGATCAGAAGACTGAAGACGGTGACCGGCCATGCGCCTACCTATACGAATCTCCACTTGTTGCCACGAGCGACATGCCCACCTGGTCTGGCCTTACGACAGGGTCGCTCGCCAACAATTCCGATTGAAACTTCTCGAACGATGGAAGGCCGGTGATGACTGCAGACGGATCGTCTTGAGAGGTCACCAGGTGAAGAAAGGTTTGCCCGTCTTCTTCAAGGAATACCCGATATGAAAGGCCAGGCGCCGAAGCCGCCGTCAGCGCTGCGATGAACTCATCAAGGTTTTGCCTGTTCTGCGCTACGTACTCCGGCTTCACCGTGTATCGATGGCGTGTGATTATCATTTGGTTGTCCTCCATGTTTTTCTCTGATATTGTTAGGAATTGGTCGGCTTGGCCGTGCGCCTAGTGGCGTGTATCGATTACGAACTGTCTCAGTGCGGCACCGATCTCGTCGGGCGAGTCCTCCTGCAGGAAATGCCGCCCTTTGACGGTCACTTCCTTCTGATTTTTCCAGGTCCGGCAGAACTGCTGGCGTGCGCTGCCCGCCGAGATAACCGCTCCGGGTTCGCCGGCGACGAACAGTTTCGGCATCTCACTTTGGCTGAGCCATGCCCCATATGTCCGGACGATCGAAGTTACGTCCTCGGGTTCGCCGTCGATTGGGGCCTGTCGCGGCCAAATCAACGTCGGCAGCCGTGCTTCGCGCTCGGCGAAAGGAGCGCGATAGGCCGCCATCTCCTCCTCGCTAAGGGACCGAATGATCGCCCCTGGCAGCACTCTTTCGACGAAGGCATTCTGGTCCAGAATGAGGTGTTCGCCTTCGCTCGATCGAAGCGCGCGAAAAATACCTCCCGCATCGCCGAAATCCTCCCAGCTGAACGGCCGGACTACTGCTTCCATATAAGCAATCGCCGCGATTTGATCCGGATAGCGGTAAGCGCGGTGAAAGCCGAGCGCCGAGCCCCAGTCATGGACGACCAGAATGGCCTTGCTCAAGTTCATGGCGTCGAACCAGGCGTCGAGGTAACGCGCATGATCGACGAAGCGGTAAGAGTAGGTTGGCGACCGGCCCGAACGCCCCATGCCGACCAAGTCTGGGGCAAGACACCGTCCAATGTCGCTGACGTGCGGAATAATGTTCCGCCAAAGATACGAGGACGTCGGATTGCCGTGCAGGAAAACTATTGGCTCGCCTTCGCCCACGTCTACATAGCTCATCTCGGTGTCAAGGACTGCTACACGCTTTCTTGGATGTGGATCGGATGCTGTCATGTTTGACTCCTGTC
This sequence comes from Aggregatilineales bacterium, assembly GCA_044227005.1. Taxonomy (GTDB): domain Bacteria; phylum Chloroflexota; class Anaerolineae; order Aggregatilineales; family Phototrophicaceae; genus CFX2. Next base: position 11,704 of record JBGAFZ010000005.1, on the reverse strand, counting down.
AAAAGGTTTTGGCCGTTGAAACTGTGGATTGAGAATCCTGCTTAGACCGCAAGCACTCATTACGCACTAACGCTTTCACTCCACTTCGAAGCGGCCTCCGTTGCGAAGGCCTCGTAGCTGCGAGGAGCGTGCCCCAGTAGCTTCGTCAAGTGCGCGACCTGAACCGCCGTAGCCGTAAAACCTTCTGAGTAGAACCCTTCGTACATGGCTCGGAGGTCAAAGATCAACCATGAAGGCATCTGCCCGCGTACCTGTGCTTCCCAACGATCCATGTCATGCCCGGCATACTTGACGGGTTTGCCCAATAGCTTGCTCCAGAGAGCCGCATTGGAGGCACCGCTGACGACGGTTGGTCCAACCAAGTCGTAGGTCTGACCCTCATGACCTTCCTCGGTAAGCGAAATCGCGGCGGCTTCCGCAATATCGCGAGTGTCCACCATACTGATACCCTCCTCGCCAATTGCTATGGGATAAATACCCATTCCCATGATCACGGGCTTTATTATTGGTGCTTCGCTCTGCATGTAACCGTTCGGACGCAGAAAAGTGAACGGAATACCGCTGTGACGAATCGAGTTTTCGACGGCCAACTTCGTCGCCATATGAGGCGAATCCCTCATTGTGTCCGCCTTGTAGACCGAGAGATAGGTGACATGCTTGACTCCGGCCCGTCTTGCTATCCCGAAGCCGATCAATGCTTCCAGCAGCTCACTCTGACCGACGGCATTGAGCAAAAAAAGCTTGTCGATTCCCTCCATTGCGCGAGTGACCGATTCTGGATCGAGAAGATCGCCAATGGCTACTTCAACTTCTTTTGGAACGGCATCCTGGTTTGGTTGCTTGCGAGTAAAAATGCGGACATCTGCTCCGCGCTTGATCAGTTCCGGGACGAGTAGTGATCCGACATTACCTGTTGCACCTGTGACGAGAACCTTCATGACTTTTTCTCCTGTTGTGTTTTTATTGATTGAGGCAGCGCCTCATTAAGCTTCACCGGCGGAAAATCGCCCGCTGTCCCCACAATCAGATTGAACAAGCCGCGCCAGACATTGAGCGCGATCATGCCAATGATTTCGACTACTTCTTGCTCGGTGTAACCCGACTGAAGCAATGTCTCGACCTCGGAAGGCGGAAGATGTCCGTGTTCTTTGATTGTGACTGCTGCGAATTTGAGCGCCAGCTCCGTCTTGAGGTCTTGCGAGTTTGCGTGGCGAGCCGCCTCGATTTCGGCCGAGGTAAGTCCTTGGCGGGCACCGAAAGCAACCGCGCCGGCCAGAGTGTACTCGTCTCCCATCGCCTGAGAAACCGTGCCGGTTATGAGCGTCAGCAATCGCGGCGATACGCTGGCTCCATCAAACGCTTGGAGAAAGTGCAAATAAGCGCCGAGCATCCCAGGCGAATGCGCCAGCGTACGCAGATAGTTCAAAGGTCGTTTCATGTTCTCCTCGGCAACCTTGAGGAGCTGGACGGATGCTTCTGGGGCGGACTCTAGTTCGACAGGTTCAATAGTTGGCATGTCATATCTCCTTATTGTGGGCTAATTTCGCTGCAAGCGGCAGGCTGCCGCTGAGCTCGCGACCTTGACATCGAGATCACGATATGGTAAAGTACCTTGACGATCATGGTAAAGTATATTGACGATATTGTCAAGTATCTTTATTATATGGTCAATGATCTTGATTATTTGTCGCACTGTGACGAAAGGTAGGCGCTCGTGAGTAAATCAAAGGAAGAAAAGGAAGACAACTTTGCACCAGCTCTGGCTGCCGCCAGCCGCGCCTTGGTCGTCACCATGATGGCCGGGGTTGCTAGTGGTGGGTTCAACGACATAACGCCCGCCATCGCGACCCTCATGCCGCTGCTGGACGCGACCGGTGTCCGTGCCGCCACCCTGGCGCAGCAAGCCGGAATCACCAAACAGGCGATTAGTCAGTTGGTTCGGGAACTGGAAGCACGCGGTTATGTCGAGCAAATCCCCGACTCAACCGACACACGCGCCAAAATCGTACGCCTGACGGAGCGCGGGGTCACCTTACACGCGACGTGTATAGAGGTGACACATGAACTGCAGTCCGTTGCTCTCGCGAAGCTTGGCAAACTGAAAGTATCGCGGTTGAGGCGGGATCTCATAGAACTTGCCGCCGCGCTAGAGGAATTGCGCTCGCGCTAACAACGTGAGGTGGGTTCCGTTAATTTCCTGTTTTTATATTGGAGAAATAAATGAACATCTTACTCACACTTCACTCGCTCATTCGTTGGGCCATTGTCATCGTCACGCTAGTCGCTCTTATCCGATTTGCTTGGGTGTGGCTGCGTAGCTTGGCTATGACTCGCAACGACTCGCTACTCATGACCATCTTTGTGCGTTTGCTCGAAGTCCAAATGTTGGTCGGTCTGATTTTATTAATCTGGACAGGAATAGCGGGTGCTGGCTTCCCATCGTATCGGCTCGCTCACACCGGAGTCATGATTGTCGCCGTCATCGTTGGGCATTTGCCTCGCCGCTGGCAAAATGCCACCTCATCCATCCGCGCACGAAATAATGTCATCGACATACTTGCCGTGCTGGTGCTGGTCTTTATTGGCGTGAGTTTACTCCCCGGCGGCTGGGCACGCTAAAAATTTCCGTAGAAATGAAGCTCCCCGCAGCAAGCTGCGGGGTATCTAGTTAATCGAACAAGCGTAGTTGTTGAATGTGGAGTCTGGTTCTTATCCTTGTTGTTTGACGTAGTTCCGAATGACATTCTCAGTTCCGTGTTGCCCTACTGAATTCCCCGCCCCATAGTTGTTTCTTTACACTTGGTACTCGTGCTAGTATTTCTCGCGCCGTCAGACTTTTGATTATCCGCACCACTTTTGTTGGGCTATAACTAGGTACTGACTGTATTAGAAAATGCACATGATCCCGATCCGTATTGCGAATTTGCTTTGTGTCAAGTTTCCCCAAAATCCTTCTGAGTCAGACTTCAAAACTGATGGCTTTACCGTATTAAACACGCTGTAATGTTCCTCGTTATGGATGAAATTTTCCCTCGTTCGAACTGTAAATTTCCAGCAGTTGATTTCGCCACTTTTGCTACTCTGATGTGGAGGAGCAGGTGGGGAGGTCACGATGCGACGACGGATACTGTACGTGTTGTTTATGGCTTGTGTGGTGGTGTGGGGCATCGCGGCCTTCCTCTCTGTGCCATTACTGAGCGAGCTTTCAGCGGATGACTTGCCAACCCTGATGGTACTGCCTTCGTTGACACCCTCTGCGCGTCCCACATCAACGCTATTACCAACAATCACATCAACGCCAACACCAACTTATACAGCTACCAATACAGCAACCTCGACAGCCAGTCCGACACCAACGCCAACGCCAACCGCAACGTTAGCAACGCGGATTTTATCCATGAGCGCAGTTATGCCCGGGGTGTATTTTTCCCCGTCTCTTACGCCTTTTCCACAAGGAACGATCCTGCTCTCGGCACCGCCTAACCCGGTTGAGCCATTGCCAGATGCCACTTTACTGCCCCCACCGTATCCTGGTTGGTACAGCTTTGAGAGCGACAATCCCAATGTCCGGTATTCATCGCCATGGGAATCCCGATTGGTACACGAAGCTAGTCGCGGCGAATATCACCGTTCCGAAGACATCCGCAGTACGATAGCCTTTACCTTTGAAGGTGAGGGTCTAAGGGTGCGTTACGTCGCAGCCCGCAACATGGGCATGTTTGACTTAATCGTCGATGGAATACTTCTTGACACTATCGATGCGTATTCTTCTGAATTATCTTTTCCCGGCACAAAAGTGTATTTCGTCGGAAGAGGAACACACCAACTTCTACTTGGCAACAGTGGCCACAAGAATACTGCCAGCGAAGGGAACACGGTTGGTCTGGATGCCATTCAAGTTTTTCATGGCAGCAGCAACACCCTGATTTTCCCGCCACCACAAATGACTCAAACGGCGATACCGGCCCCAATCCCGGTCAAACACATCGAGCTCATCAGTGCGCCGCCCACGCTCCAACCAACAGCGCTTCCGATCACACCCAGTCCCGTTCAAGTCACCGTCATCATTGCTTACGATGAAAATCGTAATCGGGCAGTTGATCCGGCGGAAGGCGTGGAAGGCATTCCCGTGCGGATTGTCACCGTGGGCACCAACCGTGTGATTGCGCAGGGATTTACCGATAGCAGCGGTTTCGCCCAAATCGAGTTTTTGCTTGATACGGACGTGCGGGTGGTCGTGCCTTATTTTGGGCGTGTTTGGAATCTTCCGCGCAGCCGAAGTGGTGACATCGCGCCTTTCACACTGCTGCTCACACCGGGCAACCAACCGAGCTTAATCCCTTAAAGGTGAAGGCTTCACTATGAGCCATCGTTCAAACCGTTTGAAGCAGCCTGCTTGTTTGTTGCTCGTACCCGTCCTGTTGATGGTGTCGGAGTTGGCTTGTACCGGCACGTTGGCGGATATGTTGGTGGATGGACAGCCCATCTTTCAATGTCCGACGGCTATTTCAGTGATTCAACCCACAGCACCACCCGGCTTTCCAACGGCCATCCCGCAATCGACGCTAACACCGGTTGTCATCCGTCCACCACAGCCTTTTTATCTGGATGACAACATAGAAACGGATGGTATCCAATTTCGCCTGTCGAATGTCGCCGTTCTGTCAGGCACACAGCTCATTGCTGTATGGCAGCTTGACGTGACGAACCAGCGCTCGACTCCGTATGAGTTCTTTCCCGCCGGACAGATGGTTGTCAGTCAGTTAGCAAACGGCCAGACCGGTCAGTGGGGCGCGTCAGAAGCGGCTGCGCGTGAGGAGGGAATCGCTTTTCGTTATGAGAGCTACCACCTCAATCCGGGTGAGACACAAACGGTGCGGATGGCCGCTTATCTACCAACCAGTACTCCCGCTCAGTTTGTTTATCACCTTGATCCACGGGACTCATCTACGACCCATGTTATTACGTGGGTGAACCAGCCCAATCCCTATTGTTAGGAGCAATCATGCCTTTTATTGACGACATCCTGCGCGGGATGCAAATTCAGATTGATGCTTTCTACTACAATCTCTTATTTTCGCTGGCTTCAATTCACTGGAGTATTCTGCGTGCCTTCATCATGATGGGTTATGCCATCGAACTCTTCAATCGCTGGCTAGCGGACAAAGCCTTTGTCCCCCTCATTCAGCAAACCAACGCCAGTTTAAGTTTGGTCGTCAATGTGGCATTGATCGTCGCTCTGTTTGTACTGGGCATTACCTACTTACTGTCGGTCTTTGTTCGTTTGAATGTGGTCGAACCCCGCAGCGCTTTACTCTGGTATCTGGCAGGTGCCTTGTTTTTTAGTATTGGACCATCTCTATTTCAGGGGATGAACGACATTCGCCAGGGCATCGGCCAAGCCTTTTATCTGAGCGCACTCAATGGTCTGCAAGCCAATGCGGGTGGCGCGTTCAATTCGCTGAGCAGCGTCGAAACCGATGAGCTGGGACTGCTGCCACTATGCGATAACTTGGGAACCTATCTGCCCGGTGTGACCACACCGCAGAGTATTGATGGGTTGGATGTGGCGTTATCCTATTTGCGGGCTGATGGCATCGACATCATGGGCTATCATCCCCCGTTTCGCGACCTAGCCTGCCGCCCGCATCCACCAGATCCCGCGACGGGACGTTATACCGCTCGTGCGCTGCCCAACGAATGGGATTGGCACGGTTCATTCTTTGACAACACCCAGAGCGGTCAGCTCTATGAACTGCTGACCGATGAAGAACGTCAGCACAGCCTTGAAATGGCTTCCAAGGCGCAAGGGCGTTTGCTTACATCATGGCCGCTGGTGCTGTTCGGACTGTGTGAGCAGTTGGTGTATTTGCTGCTGACTATCGCCCAGGGTCTGACCTTCATTTCCTTTAGCTGTGCCATCCTGTTTGCTTTTTTCAAACGCACCGAGATTATCGCTCGTTCCATTTTAGAGATGTGGGTCGAACTCATCATCCAAACCCTCATCATTGCCCTCATTCAATCGCTGGTCGTGGCCTTCTTTCTAGTGGGTACAGCCAGCGGCAATGGGTTAGTTGTGCTAGGCATTGGCCTAATTTGTCTAGTGTTCATGCTGATCGTCTTATGGTCAGGGATTAAAGCGGTATGGAACAGTTTCAACCGCCTGTTTCGCGCCTTTGGTCAAGCCAGCGGTGGGGTGTTCATTACACCGGGCGCAGCAGCAGCCCTGACAGCGGGAGCAGGTGCGGCTGTTGTCGGTGGCACACTGGCAGTAGGTTCAAACGCCTTGTCAGGAATGAACGCTTTGGTTCAAGGAGCAACACCCGCGCAGGCAGCAGGCTTGGCATTGGGTGGTGTACAGCAGATCACAAATGCTGCCCGGACATTGGCTTATTTACCGGGAGTTCGCAATACGCCACTGGGTGAAGCGGCGGAGCAGTTTACCGAAGGAGCGACTACCCGGCGGGTGGTCGGACCACTCTTTGGAACAGCGCTGCTCACGGATCGTGACCCTGATGCAGCTAACTATGATGATCAAGGGCGTGTCACCAGTCGCCCCATGCTGATTCCCGCAGTGGGTGATGCTCTCGAAAGTTGGACAGTTCCGATCGGCAGCCAACGCAAACGCGATGTGACCGACCTGCAAGCCGATGAAGGCTGGTATGAAGATGAAGATGGACAATTTACCCCAGTATACCCTCAACGCACGGGAACATTTACGCCTGTTTCTTTGCCTGAAAATCAGGCTGAACAGCAGCATAGTGATTATGCAGCGGAGATGAACGAAGAAGAATTGGAGCAGCAGATCGCCGACACGATGAGCAGTAATGGTTCAGCGCCTGATTCCCGCTTGGATGAAGCCGCTACCCAGCTCGAACAGGCTGCAGATGCATTGGGGAACAGTGCGCGTTCGCAGATGCTCAGCGGACAGTTGAAAGTTAGCGGCGGCGAGAATGTCGCTGGAGTCTTAGGAGACGTCATTCGTCAGGCGCAGGCTGAGAGAAACAGCACGGGGCAACCGCTTCCTGGTGGCATGGATCATCTGGCTGTTGCCAGTGCAATGGCGCAAGCCATGGGTTTAGCTCCGCTTCAAGGCCAAACACCCATCAGTGAGAACCTGAGCCGTTTTGGCTTATTCACGGATCAGGCACTAAAGATGGGTTTATCTGCTGAGCAGGCGGAAAATGTCGTTCGTGAGGTGAAGACTTCGCCCGACGGAACCTTGCAACCGGATACCCGCGAGGCATTAGTAGGTCAGATCAAGCAATCACAAAATCGGTCATGGGATGATGCCCGTAGTGAAGTCGATACACTCGAAAATCGGGCGCGGCTGCTGCCCGAACAGATTATTGCCGTCGGTCAGATGCCTGTACCGGTTGATGTGAGCGTGCAGATCAAGCAGGAGGTGACAGCATGAGCGACAACCTGACCTTCCACACGGTCGATGAACTGCGTGGGCTGCCCACTGAAGCCTTGACTGCACTCTGGGAACTGGTACCAACGGATCGGCAGAAGGCTTATAAAGCGGCTTATGATGGTGAAGTCCGGGCGGCGGGCGCAGCAGGTTCGGATATCCTCGAACGGCAGTTGGCTGGCGAACTACTGCGACGCTATCTGGAAACGGCACTGGTTCCCGTGGGATCACGCTGGGCACGCACCCCAACCCGCGTGCAGACCGCCGCCAAACAGGATGACGGCCTTGAAATAGCAGGAACTGATAGCAAGCAGCATCCACCTTCGTTTAAGTTGGTAGCGATCGGTGGAGTTATTGCGCTGATTTTTGTCGGTCTGATTGCCATCCGCCTCTTGGGAAATCGATCCCCTACTCTAGTGGCTCATTCTGCGACACCCTCACTGACGCCAACGCTCCGCATCAGCCCTACCCCTACTCCGCTGGCACTGGAAGAACAGGATGCTATTGTCCAATCCGGCGACGCGGATCGCGCAGCGGCCTATCCGGTCGGTCTGCAGATCACTACAGCAGATAATGATGCACCGCGCGTATGGGTAGTGCAGCGGCGCACCATCCGAGCCGCTGAGTGGAAATTTGACGATAATCCAGACACTGCCTCTTTTTTGAGTGGCATGTCCGTGCGTCCGGTCATCGGTATCCCGTTCGCACCTGAAAATGCCATCCTTTTTCGCCATCTTGAAACTGGATCAGTCTTTACTGTCACTCTCAACACTGGCGCGATTTTGACCTACGAGTTTGCCAGCAAACGCAGCGTGCGTCGCAGTGAAACGGATATTTTTCGTCAAATTGGGCCGGGTTTGATGCTGCTTTTAATTGGCGAGACTGACCGCGATGGACTGCCTACAGGAACACGGACATTGGTGACCGGCAGCTATCTACCTGACCAGGAATTGTCCCGAACGGGTGAGTTGATTGGAGCAGGATTGCTGCCACCGGTTGAACCGACACTTGTATCCACACCTACAGCCGTGCCACCGCGTTTTGCGGGTGTCGATGTGCAGATTATCGGTGTGACGCAAACGGAGGGGCAAATGACCACTCGTCTGCGTTTATACAATGGTGGAACCAGCACATTAACGCTCAGGCCCGATGACATCTGGTTAGCCTTGGGCTATGCGGCAGAGCCACCCGGCCCGCGCATCCCCGCCGAAAGTATTTCAGCCTTTGAGTTGCTGCCCGGACAAGCGACCGATCTCACGCTTATTTGGCCCTGGGCGGGTGAACCTTATGCCACGCTCGTTATCGGAGAATGGCGTTACGCCTTGATCCTTTCAACCCATTGAGTCTCAGTAGGTGACTTCAAAATTTTCGCAATATCCCTGTAATTTTCATGCCCCTTCAGTGAAATTTTCGCACGGTCGCTCAACTCACTTTTGCTACGCTGATGAGTGAGTCAGGTGGGTATTCGTTTCTCGTGCCAGATGATCACAAACCGTAAAGCATAACTTGCGTCATGGCGCACATCATCTCACCTGACTCGCCATTATTTATTCAGTATGGGGAGTTCAGGTCGATGACTATTGCCGAGTTCATTCAACAGTTGTTCGGGGATGTTCAAGGGATTGTTCAGGTGATTGCGCCGATTGCTGCCGTCATCGGTTTCGTCGGCTTGGGCATCATGTATATGGGGTCTTCGTGGCCGCTCCTGGGGGATTGGAAGAAGGACAATCCAAAAGCCGCTAGTCAGGTGGTCATCGGGCTGCTGTTCGTGATCTTTGCCGCCAGTGTGACCACCCTGATCGCTTTTACCTAAGCGATTTCACCATATGTCAGCCGATTTCAAATCACATGTGCTGCTGCGGGATGAGAAAGGTTTTCTGGGCATCCCGTTCAAGCGACTGTTACTGGCAGCGGTGGGCGGGGGATTGGTCTACACCATTGTCCGCTTTGCTTCATCCGGTGTATCGGTGCCGGTTGGCGCTTTCTGTGGCATCACCCTGCTAGTCATGACCGGAATGCGTGGCGGTCTGCCCTTATGGCAGCGCCTGCTCTATCAAGTGCGAGGAGCGCTGCTGCTGGCTGCGGCTCATCAGCCCACAAGCAGCTTGGGAAAACTGGCCTCCTCATTGGAACTACCATCAGGACTTGCCAAGTTGGATGGCGCACAAGTCTTCGCGTCACTTCATTCCGATGTAGGCATTGATCTGCGCGAATGGACATTGTTTACATCTCCCGTCGAGGCCGATCATGATGATGGCCTACGCTTTGTCAGTGATCCCTTAGAGGAGGTGTCATGAGTAATCCGGTTCACACCTTCCGCCTCGAACCGTTTGACATCACGCTGCACGCCACTGAAGAGGGCGTAGGCTCACTGCAAGCCCGCTTCGCCAATTGGGAACGGACGCTGTCGGAACCCGCGCGTTTTGTCTGCTGGCAGATGCCCGCCACGCTGGACGATAAGATCGAAGCTGTGGGACAGACCATTAGTGCGACCGATGATGTGCAGCGGGCTCAGCTGCTGATGGAATATCGCCGTCATTACGAAGCATTGCAGGCCGATGCCGCCTACCAACGAGCCTTGTGTGGGATGGCGCTGTGGTCGGAACATAATCCACGCGCTCAGGCGGCGGCTATGACCTCGGCTTTCGACACTGCCGTTTCGGTGGCAGATTGGCCGCCGTTGTTTGAGGGTCAATACGCTCTACGTGAGACACCTTTCTGGCATCTAGCACCCACCGGTCGTCCCGGTGGTCGTCCATATTGGACGGTATTGTCGAGCTATGAGTTTGCCCCGGCTACTTGGAATTTCTTCCGTCCTCTGCCGGTGCTGCTGCTCCTCAACTTTCCGCTGGCAATCTGCATCGACATCCCCAAATCGTATGATCGCAACAGCGGCATCAATGCGATTGAAAATATCATCCAAGCCTATCAGGTACATCTAGCGGGGGTCACGGGTGAAGACAGCCGTTCGGTGCAGCGGATTGCAGACTGCCGTAAGACCCTCGCTGAAATCAATGCTGGTGATTTGCTGCATACCGTCGGCATTCATATCGCCGTCGCTGCCGATGATCTGGATACACTCAAAGAACGGGTGCAGGCTATCCTGTCGGAAACGCGGGCGTGGTTCAGTTTGCGTCAAGAAGTGGGTGAGCTACTAGCCCGTTCGGTTAGCTTTTTTTCGCCTAAAAGCACCAAAGAAATCGGGTTGCCCGATACGACCTGGCCGGTGACTTCGCGGGAACTCGCTCTAATGCTCTCTCCCTTAGGTTATCGCAAACTCTCGACCACTGATGGGGTACTGCGCGGGGAAGCCGTGGGTGCGTTCTATCCCGTTTTCCACAACTCGTGGCGCGACAAACGGGCGACGCACGAAATCTGGGTGGGTTCGTCGGGCTACGGCAAAACATTTGCCCTGAACTGCTATTTGACTCGCGAGTACGCCGAGACCGGGATTGCCTTCGACATGCTGGAACCAATGGGACATGGCAAATTTATCGCTGAAGCCTTTGGGCTGCCATGGTATGTCATGAGTGCCAAAGCCACCTGCCTTAACCCACAGGATGTGATGTTCCCGACCTTGATTGAGCAGAAGAACCACACCATCCGCATCTACGAAACGGTCATGGGACGGTCACTATCCGGCGGTCAGCGCGAAAACTTGGAACGCGGTTTGCTCGGTGAGGCACTGGAAGTCTTGTTCGGCGGCTTCCCGGAGTTGGAAAAAGTGACACCTGATTTATCGCCGACCTGTGACATAGTTTGCGATGTGCTATCTGGATTAGGCGACAACCCACAGACTAAGAATATCGCCCGCAATCTAGCACAGGAAATCGCTGGATTATGTACCGGCAGCGGACCATGGTCGAGCTTTCTCAATGGGACTACCAATGTCGATTTGACACGCGGTGGACGCGATTGGATTGGGCCGCGTGTGTTCAGCTTCCATGATTTGGAGAGCGATCCTATTTTGCAGGCTCTGGCGTATACGCAGGTCCTGAGTGCAATCCGCCGCGACAGCCTGATCGACGAAACCCCGCGCATCATCGCCGTGGATGAGGTCTATCGCCTGATGCGCCACCCCTCACTCCTAGACTTCCTAATTGAAGCGGCTAAGACCTTCCGTACCCGACGCAAAAAGTTGATCTCGATTGATCAGTCGAAGCATAACTCGCCGTGAATTGCGGCAGCGGCTTGAACGGAGCAGCCATCTCCGCCTGGTACTCAGCCGTCTCCGTCCACGATACCGTCCGGGGATAGGGACGCTTGCCCTGATAATGCCTCGGGTAGTGA
>JBGAFZ010000004.1:0-574824 GCA_044227005.1 Aggregatilineales bacterium | reverse complement strand
CTCAACCCAAACGCCATCTTAGCCTTTTTCACATTGGCTGGGACTGGCTTATCTATCAATGGAGATGTGGATTAATCAATCCACATCCCTCAATCCTTTATTTTTGATTTCTGACATCCTGTGAGGCCAGCGGCAAACCCCTCGCTGTCAAACCCGCTTACCCGCCGCACCTTAACATCCGCGACCAACACCTACCTTCGACCTTCACCTTTTAACATTTAACCATATGTCCGACGCCGCCGACGATAAGCGCAGCTATCCTGTGGACGACACCGCCGACATAAACGCAACTGATGGCTTTAGACTTGCAACTTGCAACTTAAAACTGATGACTTCTTTCGACCTTCACCTTTTAACCTTTAACCATATGTCCGACGCCGCCGACGATAAGCGCAGCTATCCTGTGGACGACACCGCCGACATAAACGCACGAACTGGTTTTTGAAGTCGCTTGAGCTGCATACGGAAAAACCTGCTACACACCTAATCTTCACTAGTGAATCTGAAGAAATTGAAGAATTTTGTGAATCTTCGGCACATGGCTCCCTCAAATCCGCTGTTGAAGCCATTTTTGCAAGTAAAGTCGTGTGCATTTTGCGAATCAACGTGGCAAATCCGGCACAAAAACCCACTTTGCCATTGCCGAAATTGCTGCCAGTTTTGCCAACCTAACGCGCTTACGGATGACTGGCGACTGATGACTTTAAACTACCGACTGTTTTGCCCCCTTGATCAATCCCGCAGATAAGCACTCGTTAACGAATGGGTTGCCCCCAGAAGTTGATGCGGTGTGCCTTCAAACAGGATGCGCCCACCTTTGCTACCGCCTTCCGGCCCCATGTCGATGATCCAATCGGCGTTCTTGATCACATGCAAATTGTGTTCGATCACAATCACCGTGTTCCCCGTATCCACCAGCCGGTTCATAATAACCATCAAGTGATCAATGTCCGACATGTGCAAGCCTGTAGTTGGCTCATCCATCACATAGATGCTGCCCTTTTTGTGCAGTTCACTCGCCAGCTTAATACGCTGACACTCACCACCGGAAAGTGTACTCAAAGGTTGCCCCAGCTTGAGATAATCCAAACCGACATCGCTCATCGCCCGCAGCCGTTTCACAATTTCCTTAATGTCGAAATATTCCAATGCTTGTTCAACCGTCATATCCAGCACATCCGTGATCGACTTACCATTCAGTTTGTAACCCAGCACCTCGTCCTTAAAGCGCTTGCCACCACAGATTTCACAGGGGGTCTTAACCACATCCAGCGAACCGAGGTCGGTTAAGATCACACCCAATCCTTGGCAGTTTTCGCAAGCGCCCTGCGAGTTAAAGCTGAAAAGTGAAGCGCTCACTTTGTTGGCGTTGGCAAAAGCCTTACGAATATCATCCATCACACCGGTATAGGTCGCCGGATTGGAGCGTGTCGAAACCCCCACTGGCGATTGATCAATCACGATCGCTTCTGGGTGTTGAGCCAAAAACACCTGATTAATCAGTGAACTTTTACCCGAACCCGCTACCCCTGTCACCACTGTCAGCACCCCTTTGGGGATGTTCACGCTGATGTCTCTCAGGTTATTCACCTTGGCATGTTTAATCGGTAGCTCACCCTTACCTGCCCGAAAATGGGCTTTGATCGGCACAGGACGATGCATATGTTGACCGGTCAACGTGTCGGCCTTCAACAAGCCCTCATAGCTGCCTTCGTAAACGATACCGCCGCCACCACTCCCTGCTCGTGGCCCAACATCCACAATGTAATCCGCCACTTTGATCACATCTGGATCATGCTCGACCACGATCACTGTATTGCCTTTATCCCGTAGCTTTTGAAGGAGTTCGTTCATTCGGTGGACGTCGCGAGGATGCAGTCCGACGCTCGGCTCGTCAAAAATATAGATCACATCCATCAAACTACTGGTGAGATGCTTGACGATCTTGACGCGCTGCGACTCCCCACCCGATAGCGTATCAGTAGGGCGGTCGAGGCTCAAATATTCGAGGCCAATATCGATCAGATGTTGTAGCCGCTCGGTCAGTGTAGCGACCATCGGCGCGACCGACGGCTCTTTAATGCCCTTAACAATCTCGATCAACTCACCGACTTCCATCGCTGCCAGTTCCGCGATGTTGTAACCGCTAATTTTGCAGCTCAACGCCGCTTGGTTCAATCGCGCCCCGTGGCACAGCGGGCACGGTCCGAAAGTAATATACGGTTCTACCGATTTCTGTGTTCGTTCCGATAGGGTTTTAATGTCGCGGGTAATGTACTTGCGGGTGAACTTATCAACAATCCCCTCAAACGTTAAGTTGAAAGGTTTACCAGCCATTGTGGTTTTGACTTTGTAGGGCTTGCTGTGCAGCAGCAGTTCCAGTTCTTCGGCGCTGTAATCGCTCAGTTTCTTGTTGCCGTCAAATAAGCCCGACTGCGCCAGAATCGTTCCATCCCATTTGTCGACAGCATATTCCGGATAGAGAATCGCGCCATCATTCAACGACTTGGACATATCGAGAAACTTATCCAGATCAACACCAATCTTTTGTCCAACACCGTTACATTCCGGGCACATGCCCTGTGGGTCATTGAATGAGAAGGCGTTGGAATAACCCACAAATGGCTGTCCCACCCTCGAAAAGAACAGGCGCAACACGGCAGATATATCCGTAGCAGTTCCCATCGTCGAATGCGACCCACCGCCCAACCGTTTCTGATCCACCACCACCGCCATGCTCAGGTTCTCAATCGCGTCGGCATCCGGTTGCGAATAGCGCGGTAGAAAGTTGCGGATAAACATGCTGAAGTTTTCATTCAGCAGACGTTGAGCTTCCGTCGCAATCGTGTCGAATACGATTGACGACTTGCCCGAACCCGACACGCCGGTAAAGATCGTAATCTTGCGTTTGGGAATGCGTAGCGACACATTCTTGAGGTTGTTTTCACGGGCACCACGAATCTCGATATATTCCTGAGGCACTCTGTTCTCCTTCTTGTGTACAAACACATCCAGAAATTTGGGCGGACTATTATAAGTTATGTTGACTATTTGTGACCACCCCTGACCTCTCACTTAGGAGAAATTGAAGGATTGCGTTCTAGAAGAGATAGGGTAGTGGTCACATGCCACGTGAGGTTATGATTGGGCACACATAACAATCCCAACGAGTGTAGGGACAGGATTAATCCTGTCCGGCATTTCTCAACTCAACTGTCAGGTACGTTACATCCACATATCGGAGACACGCAATCCGGTCACCACGAAGCGAGATATTCTAGTGGGCGAAAAACTCAATCAGTACAGGGGCGAGCACCTCAGGCGACACATCGTGTGTTTGTCCCTCAAGCGTCCGTTGAGTACCGTGTGGTAACGCTTTCGCAAGTGCAACAGCCGAGGTATGCATGAACGGATAACTGGCGCTTCCATCCATAGTCAACGTTGGGGTTGTTAGGCGGGGTGCCTTTTCAAACGGAACAGCAGCCTCATCCCCTAGTTCCGCAGCATCATACGTAAGTGTATGACCGACCGCCTCGAACAACGGGAAAATCGGATTCTTGCGCATCCCTTCAGTGTGTTCATCAGGCATCCCGACCAACTGCATGAAAAGGATGACCGCATCACCGGTACGCCCTGCTTCCACCAGTTGGCTCAGTTGCTTTCGGTAATTCACCCATGTTTGGCGTGCAGTCGGATCATCATTATAAGGGGCTTCGTACATCGCCAACTTCTTGACCTTGTTTCCCAGTACGAGTGCAGCCTCAAATGCCAGTGCTGCGCCAGAGGACATACCGTAGAGGTAGGCCGATCCACCCACGAAATCAATCAGTGCTTCGATGTCCTCAATCTCTCGCTCAACAGCAAAAGGTTTGGTATCACCGCTGTCACCCCGTCCCCGCCGATCATAATTGATTACGGTGAAGTGCGGCGCTAACAAATCCGCTAACTGCTTCGAACCTTGGTCAAACGCTCGATATTGCAGTGCCCCTGAAACAAGGATCAGCGCTGAACCGTGTCCCGACTGATCGAACGCGATGGTTGTGCCGTCTTTCGAAATAACCTGCTGCATGGTGATCTATTCCTCTTTAAATGCTTATGTTTAGTTCGGCCTCGACTGTGATACTTAGATCTTTGCCAACAATTCCTCAAGGCGGTCGTAGGACTCATTGGAGCCTGACTCCATCCCTGAATGAAGCATCCCATCACGGTCAGCCACCGATTGGAAAACGGACGATACCGTTAGCTTGGTCTTGCCGTCCGCTTGTGCTTCTAGCGTCAGGGTTTCCATCAGCACGTGTCCCGGCATCCCTTCAAATTCGAAGGTGTCCACAATCCGTTCCGGTGCCACAATCGAGTGATACACCCCATGAAAAGCGAATTCACTCCCATCTTGTCCCCGTTGGACGTAACGCCAGATGCCACCGGCTTTAATTTCCATCTTGTCGACAATCGTGGTGTAGGCTTTAGGTCCCCACCACTGCGGGACGCGCTTGGGATCGGTCATGACCTTGAAAACCAATTCACGTGGCGCATTGAATATGCGCGACATAATGATTTCGTGGCTTCCGGGTTCGGCGATGAGAGTAGATTTAGACATGAGCATTTCTCCTTACTAATTAGGTACACTCTATACATCGGTTTGATGGGTGGTTACTTTAGTTTTCTAACTTGTCTTTGATGATGCGGTACGTTAAGTGGGTGACGCCATGCCCCTCAATGACCTTGTGTTGTTCTAAGAGAATAGGGGCATTACCAAACTGTTCGAACAGGCGTACTCCGCTCCCCAAGACAACTGGCGCAAGGTCAATGTGGAGTTCGTCTAGGAGCCCGGCTTTAAGGCATTGTTGCAATGTGGATGCACTCCCGACCGCAATATTCTTTTCACCTGCGAGTACTCTGGCTTGTTGAATTGCACTTTCAATACCATCTGTGACGAACGTGAAGGGCGATCCTTCCTTAACCCACTCTTGCGGGACGTGATGTGTGAGCACGACAATCGGTAAATTAATTGGATGTTGACCACCCCATGCATGGGCGATGTCAAAAGTACGCCGACCTGTGACCAGTGCACCGGAGGATTTAATGGCCTTATCCAAGTTCAAAGCACTGGCTGCTGAAATCTTGAATGCCCACTCCCCACCGGGCATTTTATAGGTGGTGTCACCATTGTTGTACCACGTGAAAAGGTGCTGACCGTGATCACCCAAAGGATTATTGAGACCATCGTTTGAACCTGCGACAAATCCATCCAGCGACATCGTCATATTAAAGACAACTTTTCCCATACCGGTCTCCTTTAATTCGATGAGCGTTGTCCAACAATGATGAGGAACTCAGCTATTCATGTGAATCGCCTTCATCCTCACTTTTATTCCCTTGTAGGTCTTGCAAGTAATCGTCCAACCTGTCAAATCGTTCTGTCAATAAATGTCGATAGCTGCTTAACCATGCATCGACTTCTATCAACGGTTCAGGTCGGAGTTCATACCAGCGGCGCTGTGCATCTTGTCGCACCAGCACCAAACCTACTTCACGCAACACACGCAAATGTTTTGACATAAGCGGTTGGCTAATCGCCAGTGTAGCCACCAATTCACCAACCAAACGTGGGCGTACGCGGAGCAAGTCCAAAATGCGTCTGCGGGTTGGGTCGGCCAAGGCTTCAAAGATTGTTGCCATAGAACAAATATACCATAACTATTCATAACTGTCAAGTTATATAACTGATTGGTTATTTTATGATAGCGGGTTATCCCCTGAAAAGAAAGCAGTAGTTTCGGTTAATAATAGGGTCTTCTTTAGCAATCCACAGCAATAATGTGGTACTGAATTTTCATATCATTCTTGGAGTACAATTTGGCTGGTTGCACATGATTATTTGACATTCATTGTGTTATCGGTTTTCGATACACATTAATAAAGAGGTAGCATAGATGAGCATCACAAATGGGTTAGCTAGCACACCGCCGATGGGGTGGAATAGTTGGGATTGTTACGGGCCGACCGTGCGTGAGGATGAAGTGAAAGCCAATGCTGATTACATGGCAACACATCTCCTCCAATACGGTTGGGATACGATCGTCGTCGATATTCAGTGGTACGAGCCGAATGCTAAATCACATGGCTATCGACCAAATGCAGAACTCGTTATGGATGAATATGGGCGGGTCTTGCCAGCCGTTAATCGGTTTCCATCAGCCGCCAATGGTGTGGGATTTAAAGCACTGGCGGATTATGTACATAGCAAGAATCTGAAGTTTGGCATCCATATCGTGCGCGGTATTCCACGGCAGGCGGTCAGGCTCAACCTGCCGATTTACGGTACGCCGTATCACGCCCAAGATATTGCGGATACTGAAAGTGTGAGCAGTTGGATTGATGATATGTACGGGATCGATATGACGAAACCGGGTGCACAAGCCTATTATGATTCGATTGCTGCCCTATATGCCTCATGGGATGTCGATTTCATCAAAGCCGATGATATGTTGTGGCCGTATCACACAGGTGAAATCGAAGGCTTGTTTCAGGCAATTAGGCGTACCAATCGCGAAATTGCACTGAGCTTATCGCCCGGGGTAGAGATGACCACAGATCGATTTGAACACCTTAAGCAGAATTGTGAATTATTCCGTATCTCGGCTGATTTCTGGGATCGGTGGGAAGATCTCAAAAATCAATTTCCACTGTGCAAAATGTGGGCACCGTATATAGGCGCAGGCTGCTGGCCTGATGCCGATATGCTGCCATTAGGCCACATTGGCATTCGCGCGGAACGCGGTGAGGATCGCCAATCGCTGCTCACGCATGATGAACAATATACATTGATGACATTATGGGTGATGTGTCGTTCGCCGCTCATGTTCGGTGGGGATTTGCCAAGTAATGACTCCTTCACATTGAGCCTTATGACCAATGATGAAGTGCTTAAGATTCATGCGGCAAGTCATGCTAACAACGAGTTATTCCAATATGGTGATCATATTGGGTGGATCGCTAAAAGCACCGATTCAGACGATCAATATCTGGCATTGTTCAATATTGGTGATGAGATCGCAACCGTTGGGGTCGATATCAATCTCATTGGCAACCGTGCAAGGTACGCTATGTGCGACTTGTGGAACAAGACTGATATGGGTGTGGCCGACGGAAAGATCCAACAGGTTTTGGCACCGCATGCCTGCAAACTTTACCGATTGCGTCCACTGTAGAAGAGTGTTTTCTGAATACATTAACAAGGTAATTCGGTCGTATAGGATTACCTTGTGTTGTAATATGTTTAGTATGGGTTTTGACTTGTCAGACCAGTTGTGATACCATCCAGAAATCTTGGCTCAATCCAACAGGAATGTTCCGATTGACTAAAAACGGCGATACACTGTCAACCAAAATCGCGCAAAACATGCTCCAACGTATCGTCTCGGAGGAGTTTCCCCCCGGAACGTTGTTACCGTCGGAACGTGAATTGCAGGATGATTATCAGGTTAGCCGTGCTGTCGTTCGCGAAGCCATTAAACTTCTCTCATCACGCAAATTGGTTACGACCAGTCGGGGGCAAGGTGCGGTAGTCACATCAAACTTCACCGAACCTGTTGTTGACGCCCTCTTGCTTGCTTTCCATCGCTCCCAAATCCATGCCGAAGATATATTCAGCATCCGCAAACTACTAGAACCAGAAGCGGCTGCATTGGCCGCCCATAATGCCACTATCCAACAAATTCGTGGGCTCACCGAAATCACCAATCGCTTCGAGGAAATTTCCTTTGAGAGCGATATCAGCGACTATAAAGATGCACTCAACCGCTGGGGCAAGTTGGATCATGAGTTCCATCAATTGCTGGCAGAGTCCAGCCAAAATACTGTTCTGAGTATTCTTGTCGGTGTCATTGTGGGCATTGTCTGGAACGCCATAAGTAACAAAATGCCTCAGCCTACTCCCGATCGATTTGTCGTTTCGGTTAAACAGCATAAGGCAATTGCACGAGCCATTGCTGAGCATGATGCGGACGCGGCTCGTACTGCCATGATCGAACATATTGAAGCTAGTTTACGAAATGTCGTCAGCCCTGAAAAGCGGGTCGAGATCGAAATTGATGACCTAATTTAGATACACTTATTTTCCATCTAGCGTATTTGCGCCTGTTTACAACAGCCAATACAAAAACTCATTTAACGCCAAGATTGATGTAAAGAGGAAAGGACAACTTATCAGCGAATTTTCTACCAACCCAAATTATAAATTATAAGCAAATTACCATACTCAGGGAGAAATATCGTGTTTCAAAAAAACTTGTCTCGTCGTGATTTCCTCAAGTTGGCCGGTGCATCCGCAGCCGGTCTCACCATGGCCTCGCAAGCTGGTAGTTGGTTGACATTGGCACAAGATGTTCAGCCGGATACATCATTGACCGGAACGCTTACGTTCTGGGGACATGGTGACCATCCATTGAACCTAATCCGCGAAGCCTTCCTCAAGAAGTATCCGAACGTCACCTTAGATTGGCAGCAAATCGAAGACCATGCCGCTAAATTCAAGACGGCTATGGCAGCCGGAACTGGCGCACCTGACCTCTACTGGTCAGAAGCTGATGCGGTGCAGCTCTATGGTAGCCAAGGGGCACTTCTAGAAACCACCGATATCATCGAGAAACAAAAAGATAAGTTCATCCCCGGTAAGCTTGCCGAAGCCTATGTGCTTTCAGAAGATGCCTACTTCGGTATGCCCGGCGACCTATCCACTAGCGGTATTTACTACCGTGAGGATCTCCTCAAAGAGTTGGGCATCGAGATGTCCGACGATATGATGTATGAACCTGACTTCATTGAAATGCTCAAGAAGATTGCAGCCGGTGGCAAGAATGCCGTTCTGTATCCGAAGGGTGGAACATTCGTCGCAGGTGCTCAGTGGACGTGGTTCGATGCTCAGTACGGTGGTTCCGGTCCTGCAAGCTGCGACAACCAAGCCATCACCATGGCAGATGAAGCTGGTATCAATGCGGTCAAGCTTATCAAGAAGATTTACGACACCGGCGCGACCTTACAAGCCGATTTCTGGACTCCTGAGTACTGGAATGCTATCAATACCGGACAACTGGTGTTGGATCTCGTGCCTGCTTGGGGACGTGGTTTCTGGGAAAGCAATGTTGATCCGAGCGTGCTAGGCAAATGGCGTTTGGCTCCGTTCCCACGTGCGGTGGCAGGTGGTTCACGGACTGGCGTCTGGGGTGGCGCAACCTTGATTTCACCGGCTACGACACAAAACCCCGATCTGGTAAAGATCTTCATGGAATTCGCCTTCGGATCCATGGAAGGGGCAACTGCTGCTGGTAACTGGGGCATTATCCCTGCTTATCTGCCGTACTTGGAAGGTCCGTTCCAAGATATCACGACCAAGCTGTTTGGCGATCAGAAGATTGGCCCTGTCTGGTTGAATCTTGCCAAGGAACTGAGCACAACCTTCTGTCGTACAGCGGTTTATGGTGCAGCGACCTCGGAAATTTTGGTGCCCGAAATGGACTCCATGATTACAGGTGGTGCAGACATAGAGGCGACCATGAAGAGCCTCGCAGACAAGGTTACCGAAGTTCTACCCGATTATCAGGCATAACTGAATTCAAAATGTGATCAGGGTGTGTTGTGCTTGGTCAGGCACACCCTGACTATTTTGTCGACCAGTAGAAGGTCATCAACATCATGACTGCTCAGAAAGAATGGTCTGGAGTACGCCTATCGACTCCAACACGACCAAGGCGATCCTCATTGTGGCGGACACTTTGGAAGCATCGTGTCGAATATCTACTTATTTCTCCTTTTTTTATTATCTTTGGAATTTTTCATGGTTATCCTTTGATATGGTCGTTGTGGTTGAGTTTTCATAAATGGCAGGGGATTGGCGAGCCAAAGTGGTTTGGTTTGGGGAACTACGAACGGCTCCTAAATAACGATCGTATCTGGAATGCACTGGGAAACTCGTTGATTTTCCTTGTGATTATGTTGCCCATTATTATCGGTGGGACACTAATCCTCGCTACCTTCCTCAATAGCCCCAAAGTACTTGGTCGTCACGTCTTTCGTGTTCTTTATTTCTTACCTTATGTGACCTCAGCCGTCATCGTGGCGATTATTTTTCAATTGCTGCTGAACGACAATTTCGGTTGGATCAATGGGATGTTACAAGCGATCGGTTTACCTCGTGTTGCGTGGTTGGGTGAGCCATGGCCTGCACGTGCCGCTGTGATGATGATGGTCTTTTGGAGTGGTGCGGGTTACAACATTTTGATTATGCTAGGCGGCCTACAAGGTATTCCACTTGAACTCTATGATGCCGCTAGTGTAGATGGTGCCAATACACTGCAAAAATTCCTTCTGATTACGGTTCCTATGATGCGCGGTGTGATTTTATTCGTGGGCATTACCTCTACTATTGGCTTGCTAAATCTCTTTGCACAACCGTGGCTTCTGTTTTCCAGCACACAGGGTTTGGGGCCGAATCAAAGTGTTGCGACCCTCAACACCATACAATATTCGACTGCCTTTCAATCGGCTCGTTACGGTGAAGCAACCGCACTGGGTTTCATAATTGGCGTGATTGTCATCGTGAGTTCACTCATCCAACTTCGACTAACCCGTACGGTGGAGGCTTAAAATGGCATCAGTCGCAATTGTGCAACCGCAGAAAGCATCTCGAACTTGGGGCGGGATCTCGCAACGTGTCTTGATTTACTTGTTTTTAGGGATACTGGCATTATTTTTTGTCTTTCCCTTTTACGCGATGGTGGTTGCGTCATTCATGGAGCGCAACGCATTGAACTCAGTGACACCACATTTGTGGCCAAATCCTTTCATTACTGATAACTACATGTCACTGGTTACAGGGGCGGTCGGTGATGACATCCAAATTAAGACATCTTTTTTGCGAGCCTTGTTTAATAGTATGGCGCTAGCTGTCGGTCAAACGGTACCAGCGCTGTTTTTTACATCGCTCGTAGGGTTCATTTTCGCCAAGCGCCGTTTTCCCGGCAGAAACATCTTGTTTATTGGTGTGCTGGTAACCATGATGTTGCCGTACCAAAGCACCATTGTTCCTTTCTTTCTTCTGATGTCGCGACTTGGTTGGATCAACACATTTTGGCCGCTCTGGGTTCCATGGTGGGCACCTGCCTTTGGTGTGTTCTTGATGCGTCAAATTATTGTTGCTACGGTTCCTGATGAACTGATTGATGCAGCCGCAATTGACGGTGCATCGTTGTTCGGCACTTATTGGCGTATCGTGCTGCCACTGATTAAACCTGCGATCGCAGTCTTTGGCATACTGAATTTCATGAATGCGTGGAACGATTACATTTACTCGAACATTGTCTTTAATAGTGCCGATATGTACACCGTGCCACTCGTATTGGCACTTTTCAAAGGGGCGACGCTTTCGGTTCCACAGTATGGGGTAATGGCGGCAGGTAGCGTCATTGCAACTATTCCCTTAATTATTATTTTCTTTGTTTTCCAGCGCTGGTTGGTCAGTGGGATTATGTCTGGCGCGCTGAAGGCATAAATCAAAATTCATATTTCGAAAAGGATTGAATGGTGCAGCTTATCAATAAAGCCGCCTTAATCACAGGTGCTGCTAGCGGAATAGGTTTAGCGATCGCTGAAAGACTCGCGGCAGAAGGGGCAGCAGTTGTCCTAGTGGATCGCGATGCTCGTGGCGAGGAAGCCGCAGTAAAACTTCGGGATCAAGGCAAGCAAGCTTATTTTGTACAGGCCAATTTAGCCGAACCGGCTGATATTACACGGGCTGTCCAATTTGCTGTCGAGCAGTGTGGCAGACTCGATATTGTGGTCAACAACGCAGCCACATTCTTGCCAAAACCGGTTGAGCAAATCACTGTTTCAGAATGGGATTTGTTGATGGCAGTTAATCTCCGGGCACCTTTTTTGGTGGTTCAAGCGGCGCTTCCGGCACTCAAAGCAGTCAAAGGTTGTGTTTTGAATATCAGTTCTACCGCCGGAATTAAGGTGTTTTCGCCCAATATGCCCTATAGCGCCTCTAAAGCTGGTTTGATCACGATGACCAAAAGTTTGGCGCAAGAACTTCATCCCTATCGTATTCGCGTTAACTGCTTGTGTCCGGGAGCGGTTGATACGCCAGCACTGCATCGTGATATTGAAGTACGCGGGGGTGACCGAAGCGCTTTTGATCGAATGAGTGAGAGTGGATATATGATGTCTGCCCAACAGATTGGTGCTGCTGCTTTGCATCTCGTTAGTGATGAAGCCAGCGCAATAAGTGGCAGTATTGTGGTGGCTGATGCAGGTGCAATTCTTGCTTAGGTTTGCGGCATTCAAAATACATTAGGGAGCAGTACATGCGTTTAGGTGTAACAGGAATGATGCCCGGTAACTTAGGCGAGGTTGATGAGCGTCTTGCTCGGAAAATCGCCGAACTAGGCTTTACAGGTGTAGGGGCGCACCTTGCCGGTGATCCGAAAACGGTTTCAGCCGAGACTTGTCATAAAGCCAGTTCTATTTTGGCGCAGCAAGGTATTCGGATTATACAGTTCTGGGGTTCATATGAAACCATCATTAGCCCTGATGAATCAATCCGACAATCGGGTGTACGTACCGCCCAAGAAATTATCCGTGTTGCAGCAGATTTAGGTGCTGATATGGTGGGTATTCGCCCCACCAGCCTAAACCCACGTGGTGCTTGGTGGCCGCATCCTGAAAATGACTTACCGATCACTGAGGAACGTTTAGTACGCAGCTTGCGCGAAATTGCGTCGGCCTCTGAAAAACATGGTGTACCGATTGCCCTCGAATGTCATGTGACCAGTACCTTAAATAGTGCAGCATCGGTGCGCCGCATTGTGGAAGCAACACAATCCCAATGGGTAAAAGTGAATATGGATCCGGTAAATTTCATCAACGATCTACGGTCAGCACACCACACAACCGAGTTGGTGAATGATCTTTTTGATGTGCTCGGTCCATATATTGCGGCTGCACATATCAAAGATGTATATGTCGAAGATCGGCATGTCGTCCACATCAGTGAGACGATTCCCGGAGACGGCATTTTTGACTTTGACACGTTGTTTCGCCGCTTTGAAGCATTGCTTCCACAAGGATATGGCTTCATTGAACATTTGCCTGAAAGTCAAATTCCGCAAGCCAAAGTGTTTGTCGTCAACAAGTTAAATCAGCTACAGATTCCGATTTTGGCAGGCAGCAATACTTAATCAAAAATCACACTTTTGTTTAGTAATCGATACACCATTTCACGAAGGATTTATCAGATGACAAGTTTACCGAATCCCCTTGATCTGAACGGCAAAGTAGTGCTCATTACCGGTGGAGCGAATGGTATTGGCGAAGCGACGGCACGCCTGTGTGTAGAGCGCGGCGCAGCAGTAGTGATTGCCGATATGAATCAAGAAGCAGGCGAGCGCACAGCTGCATCCATCCGCGAACAGGGTGGGCAGGCTGATTTTGTAAAAACAGATATTCGTAATGCAAATGAGGTTAGCGCATTAATGGACTTTACCCGACAACGGCATGGTCGGCTCGATAAAATGGTATGTGCGGCGGGTGTGTTGCGGGGACCGTGGCAGCAACCGGAAGAACTCGCGCTGGAAGAGTTCGAGATGACCATGGATGTCAACGTCAAAGGCGCGTTCCTGTGTGCCAAATATGCGACTCCACTATTGGTTGCTAGTGATTCAGCAGTAGTGGTTATCGTTGCTTCCGGCGCAGGCGTCATTGGTCCGAGTTCATCTTTGGCCTATGGAGCTAGCAAAGGTGGTGCGAACGGTTTCTCGATGACGCTTGCGAATCATCTCGCTCCGCGCAACATCCGCGTCAATACGATTTGCCCCGGAAATATTGTCACTCAAATGAAACTATCGGTCGAAGTTGCAGCAGCAGAACGTGACGGCACATCGGTCGAAGAAGCGTTACAAAAAGCTCGACAGAATTATGGTGTACCGGATGGGGTAGCGCGCGTGATTTGCTTCATGCTGTCTGATGAAGCTGATTATCTACGAGGGGCACTCTTTACACGGTAAGTGCTTCCGATTGCCTTAGACGCTAACTTGAATTACAGCAGGTTTTGACTGCCTGCTGTAATCACATGATGGCAAGATGGACATAATGGTTCCGAATGGAAAGTTGCGTGATCCATCACATCATGTTAAATTCGAATTATAAATTATAACAGTTTTGCTAGGGAATTTTGTTGAGAATAAACTAATTGAGTATCACTAAGCAAGATTTATCTGAACCAACTCCATCGCCGCACCGCACTCTCAACCCCCTCCATTACCTTGCCGCTTTATCAGAACAACGATATTGGGCTTACATTCTGATTGTCCCAAGCCTAATACTCGTATTCATCATTGTCATTTATCCGATATTTTCTGGCGTTTTGCTGAGCTTTCAGGAAATGCGCTTGAATCGCCCCAAACTAAACGGATTTATTGGCCTGGAACATTACGGGGAACTCCTGCAAGATCCGGTATTTCTGAAGGCGTCGATCAATACCTTCTGGTGGGTAGTGTTGGGAATCGCCAGTCAATTTACATTAGGACTCATCACAGCGCTGGCGCTTAACCGTAAGTTACGCGGAATGCAATTGGCGCGCACACTTGTCCTGATACCGTGGTTTTTGCCAGCGGTTGTTGCAGGTAATATGTGGGTTCTCATGCTGGATTCCCGGTTGGGCGTACTCAATGACATCATGATGAAATTGGGCATCATTCAAAGCTACAAGGCTTGGTTTGCTGACCCCAATACGGCTTTCGCGGCAGCGCTGTTGGTTGCACTTTGGCAGGGTTTTCCCTTTTTTGCGCTGTTGCTACTGGCTGGTCTACAAGGTATTCCTGAAGATCTTTATGAAGCGGCGGCTGTCGATGGTGCAAATCGTTGGCGGCAATTTCTTCATATCACGATGCCTCTGCTTCGCCCGATCATCGTAGCTGTGGTTGTACTCAGAGTGATCGGAATGGTGAACTCGCCAGATCTCATCGTCATCCTAACAGATGGCGGGCCGGGGCATGCGACTGAATTGTTGTCGTCGTATGCTTTCCAAACGGCTTACCAGAGTTTTGACTTTGGGTACGCAGGCGCGTTGTCGGTCGTCATGCTCATCATTCTAATGGTGTTTTCCATTATATATATCCGCGTTTCTGGTATCACTAAGGAGTGAACTTGTATGCTCCAAGACCAACGCAAAACTGAGCGCTTGCTAGATGTTTTAACATATTTGGTGATCGGTGCTGTCATACTCTTTGCTCTCTTACCAATTGTTTGGACGCTACTGACATCCCTAAAAGTCGAAAAAGACATTATCACAATCAACCTCCAGTACCTTCCACAAACAATCACTTTTGACAATTATGTTGCCATTTGGAACCGCTCGGGTTTCCCAACACTGATCACAAATAGTGCTATCGTGACCCTATTCACCCTGTTAACCACCATGTTCATCGGTACATTGGCTGCGTATAGCCTTTCACGTTACCAGTTTCGTGGGCGCAATTGGATTTTGCAGTTTTACCTTGTTATCCGGATGTTTCCTGTCGTGCTGATGATTGTTCCCTTATTCGTGATTATGCGGCGTTTGAGCCTTTTGGATACGCGCTTTGGCTTGGCGCTGGCTTATACGACTTTTCTGTTGCCGTTTTGCGTTTGGATGATGAAAGGCTTTTTCGACTCGATACCGATTGATTTGGAAGATGCAGCACGTATCGACGGTTGTACACGGTTAGGTGCATTAGCGCGGATTGCTTTGCCTTTGGTTCGATCAGGTCTGGTTGCGACAGCGGTGTTTATCGGAATCGCATCATGGAATGAGTTCTTATTCGCGTTAATGCTGACAACCAGCCAAGGATCACGCACATGGCCTGTCGGTTTGCAGTTGATGATCGGAGAGTTCCAATTGCCGTGGGGAACCTTTAGTGCGGGTGGCATCATCAGCATCATTCCCATCATCATCTTTTTTGCCATCGTCCAACGATCCATTATTCGTGGAATTACTGCCGGAGCTATGAAAGGCTAATCGGTAGCTATTCGTTTGGTTACTTATTGCAACAAAAGTTTACTAAGGAGAGATGTTCATGCAATCCAAAAATACCCTCAGTCGTCGTGATTTTCTAAAGGCAGTCGTTGCTGCAGGTGGAACTGTAGCGCTAGCAAACGTTTTGCTTCCCGTTTTCGCACAATCGGATGCTTCGGGCGATATAAACTACTGGCATCACTTCACAAGTGATCAAGAGTTCCAAGGTCTAGAAGCGGTAATGGCATTGTTTGCCAAAAAATATCCCAATATTAAACTGACCCAAGAAAATATCCCAAATGCTGATTTTATGGCGAAGTTCACTGCCGCAGTTGCAGCAGGTTCACTACCCAGTACCACGATGGTCGCGTCAGAACGTTTTCCTGATATGAACGGTATGGAGAGTCTGGTTGACCTCACCGAGAAAATCAACAGTTGGGATCTCAAGAAGAACTTCCCGGATAATTCGTGGGATGGTATTTCAGCCGATGGGAAGATTTATGGTGTGCCCGCCTTTTCCTTCATTGATTGGATGTACTATCGCGTTGATTACTTCCAAGAAGCGGGTATCGACAAGCCACCGACAACTTTTGAAGAGTTTCAGGACGCCGCTATTAAATTGACCGATGCGTCTAAGAACCGTTATGGTTTTGGTCTGCGCGGTGGTGGTGGTGGACAAGGTTATGTTATCGGCATGATTGAGGCTTTCGGTTCGCCGATTGTGGTAGATGGTAAGGCGGCAATCGACAAGCCAAAGGCAATGGAAGCGATCAAGTTCTGGTCGGAATTGTTCACTGTTCACAAAGTTGTTCCGCCGAGCGCTCCTAATGATGCTTTTAAGGGCATTATGGAAGCCTTCAAAGTCGGTCAAACAGCAATGGTTTTCCATCACACAGGGTCATTGACTGACCTAAGCACCACGCTTGGCGACAAAGTCATGACAGCAGTTCTGCCAAAAGGACCGGCTAATAATATCAGCTACCTCGGTTACCAATATAACGGTGTTTCCAAAGCCGATAATCTAGAGGCTGGTTGGGATTGGGTGAGCTTCTGGGGTGAGGCTGATCCGGCAGTAGCATTCCTTGAAAAGACGGGGTACTTCCCTGCATCTTCGATTATTGCTGATGATCCACGCGTGACCAGTAATAAGCTATACGGTGCGGCATTTGACTCACTCAAGGTTGGGCGTGTTCGCGAGTCATTCGTCGGTTATGCGGAATGGTCAACAAATGTCGTCTTACCTGCCTACCAGAAGATCTTGGTGGGTGATGCAACTGTCGAACAAGCAGTTGACGAAATGATCTCAGGGCTTGAAAAAGCGCTTGAATAAATCAGCCTATTGATCGAGGAGACAGTTTCTCTCTGGTGGATTAAAAATGTGTCGTGGCGTGGGAATCTGCGCCACGACGATTGTTTGTGGTTTAGCAGTTCTTTTGGTTAGTATTGATCCATCCTCTTCCAAGCATTTTGGTGATGAGGTTTTTGATATAAATCAGACACATAGGAGAAGATGAGCGTCATTTGTTTTAAGTGGGTTCAAAATAATGTCCGCTAAATTCTTGTTTGAAGAGGAGTTGTAATTATGAGTTCACGGAATATTTCACGGCGTTCTTTTCTAAAAACAGCGAGTATGGCCGCCATCGGCGCCGGAGTGATGCGTGGGTTGCCATCCTTCGCGAATGCAGCTTTCCAAGACAAATTGGATATGAGTTTGTGGTGGTGGGCAGATGATCCAGCCTACGGTAAGTGGGTTGAAGATACTGCCAAAAAATTCAGCGAAGCCAACCCCAATATTACGATTTCGACCCTACAGCAAGATACCTGCTGTGTCATCTCGCAATTCACGACGGCAGCAGCCGCAGGTGAAACGCCTGATGTACAGTTTTTCTTCAATGGTATCTATCACATCGAAAATGTCTGGCAAGGTTACCTTGAACCTCTGAATGATTTGATCCCGGAAGATGTACTCAAGAATTCGAATGCCAGTCCGCTAAGTGTTTTTGGTGGCAAGCAATACCGTTTGGGCTGGTATCCGGTTCCGCTGGTTTGGGAGTACAACAAGGACTCTTTTGATAAAGCAAAATTGGACGCCGACAATCCACCTAAGACATGGGACGAGTGGATGGCCGCTTGCGATAAACTCAAGACTGCCGGAATCACACCGATGGGTGGTGGCCTGAGTGATGGTTTCTGGGGTGAATGGTATCTGGGTAACGCATTGACCCAAAGCCTCGATAGTCCCGGCGACGCGATTAGTTTGTTCATCGGGGATAAGGATTTTACCGACCCGAAGTATCATGCCTTCTGGTCGCGTTTAGAAGACATGGTCAAGAATAAGTTCTTGAATGATGACATGTTGTCGCTTGATCTGTTTACCGCCATTAACAAAGTAACGACGGGCGAAGCCGCTGTTACGCAGGTGGTCGGTTCTGTTGCTGCCAGCCATATTCCTACGCGCGGCGATCGCGTCGGGATGATGGTCATGCCGGTGTTCGGTGAAGGTAAGCTGGCTGGTATTCCGATCAGCGACTCGCAGGGTTGGGGTATTCCGAGTGCGGCTAAACACAAGAAAGAATCAGCCGATATTCTGCAATTCATGCAATCACCAGAACGCCTGAATGCATTCTGGGAAATGCACAACTTTTTCCCCATCAACAGCACATGGGATCCGAGCGTCGTCACGGATAAGACTTTGAAGCAACTGTACGACACATGGGTTGGCGGTAAAACCAACGTCTATATCCCCGATTTAATGCCGACACAGTTCTGGACGGATGCCATGTTCGTCGCGGCACAAGAAATCGTAGGGGGCAATATGACCGGTGAGCAAGCCGGTGAACAGAACGCCGGTGTCGTGAAGCAGTGGCGCGAAAACAATCCTGATTTGCTCGAAAAATACCAACAATGGGCTGACGAACTCGCCAAGTCCATCACCTAAAAGTGCTACCGGTTCGACAGTAAATTATTCCCCTCTTGGTCATGTACTGAGAGGGGATCTTGTTTGTATCTGATTGGTAGTGTCATTCGATTGATATGCTGCAACAGGAGTATGAGGCGAGATGTCGAAACGATTTGAAAATAAAGTCGTGATTGTGACAGGTGGTGGTACCGGCATTGGACGTGGGGCAGCGATACGTTTTGCCAGTGAAGGGGCGGAAGTCGTGGTCAGCGGGCGGCGTCCAGAACCGATTGAGAACGTGGTGAATGAGATCACGGCAGCAGGTGGCAAGGCATGGTCATATCCCTGTGATGTTCGTGAGATTAACCAGATTCAGGCATTGGTGGATGCAGTCGTTGAACGCAGCGGTCATATCGACGTGTTGATTAATAATGCGGGTGTACCGGGCGAAGGCGCATTTTTGGAAGTGACGCCGGATTATTATGATCACGTGTTGGATACCAATTTGCGCGGTTGTTATTTTATGGCACAACGGGTTGCTAAGGCGATGATCGCCAAGGGTAATGGTGGCAGCATCATTAACATCACCTCGATTGATGCTACGGCAGCCGATGGTCCGTATTCAGCTTATTGCACGGCTAAAGCAGGGTTGGTCAACCTAACACGCTGCATGGCTTTTGAATTAGCACCCCACAAAATACGAGCGAATGCGGTTGCACCGGGTTTCACGATGACCGAGATGACCAGCAATGCTGTATCTGTTGAGGAACTGGATTATCTTTCTAATCGTTTTGACCGTGTGCCGATGCGCCGACTAGGTACTGTCGAGGAATGTGCGGCAGTCATGGCTTTTCTGGCATCAGATGAAGCGCCGTATCTGGTCGGGCAAAACATCACGATAGATGGTGGATTGACCTCGAACCTCTTTATCTTTGAGTCATTTGGCTTGATGAAGAAGTAGCTCTAGTGAGCGCGGGTTCGTGAAGAAGATCTGTGCCAAATAGTATTTATTGTTAAGAGTAGCAAAATATGGTTCGTACACGAGCGATTACACCTTACTTATTTGTCGCCCCATTGGTCGCTATCCTGCTGCTGATTTTTGGCTATCCACTGGTCAAGATTTTCGATTTCAGTGTCAAGCGCATCCGTGGGTTTGATGGCCCGAATATTGGCACAGGCAATTTCGAATCCTTATTCAAAGACCCTGTATTTGGCGCATCAATCGCCCACAACTTACAATTGTTGCTGGCAGTGGTACCACTGTTGTTGGTGTCACTGATTATGGCCATTGCATTATATGAGCGCTTGCGGGGATGGCGGTTCTTCCGCACGGTGGTGTTTATCCCCTATGTGATTGCGGTGCCGATTGTGGGCGTGGTACTCAAGAATGTGTTTCAGTTCAACGGACCGGTCAACCAGATGTTGCGGGCTGCCGGACTGGATAATCTGGCGCTCGATTGGTTGGGTGATAAGAACATCGCCATCTGGACGGTGCTCACCATGATCGTCTGGCGCGAGTCAGCCTTCGGCATCATTCTGTTTGTGTCGCGCTTATTGTCGTTGAACGAAGAACTCACCGAGGCTGCACAGCTCGACGGCGCGAATTGGTGGCAGCGCACGCGGTTCATCGTCATCCCGCAGCTTAAAGGGGTGATTGAGTTTTATCTGGTGATTGGCTTAATCACGATGGCAGCCTCGGTATTTGCCTACGTCTATATCGTGCCGGGGAAAGGCGCTCCTGCCAATGGAACGATGGTATTGGAGCTATATATTTACAACTGGGCGTTTGAAAAGCACTTGCCGGGGATTGCATCGGCAGCATCCGTTTTATTGTTCCTCGTCACTGCGTCGTTGATGTTCGTCCTGTTTTACATTCGTAGGCAGGCCGCAGCCGAGGAGTTGCAATAATGAGCCGAGAAAACATTTCCGTGAGAGCGGTAACGTCAAAGAGTAACAAAGAGGCTATTCAGCGACGATCTTCGGCAGTCACGATTTCATTACAGGGATTGCTGCTAATCGCTGCGTTTGTCGCGTTGGTTCCCGCGTATTTCATCGTCATTTCATCACTCAAAACTCCGCAAGCCTATCTGGATGATCGCATCGGGTTTCCGGCACAGATCGTTTTTGATAATTACAACACGGTGCTGGCACAGCATCCGTTTTTCCTGTGGATGGGCAACAGCACCATCATTTCGGTTGGATCAGTGCTGCTGAGTACGGTCATCTCGGCTTTAGCGGCTTATGCGATTGCGCGGATGCGGTTTAGAGGACGCGAGTTTTTGATGTCGCTGTCCACGTCATTGATGGCTGTACCGCCGGTGGTGATGGTTGTGCCGCTGTTCGTGCTCTTTTCGCAAATCGGGCTATTGGGCAAGTATCAGGGCGTGATTTTGATCTACGCCGGTTTGATGTGTCCGTTTTCAGTTTATTTGCTGGTGACGTTTTTCCGTACTATTCCGACGGAACTACTAGAAGCTGCACTGATCGACGGTGCTTCAACAATGGGTGTGTTGACGCGGATTATCCTGCCACTGTCGGGGCCGCCGTTGGTGACCCTGTTCATCGTCAACCTGCTTTATGTGTGGAATGATCTTCTGATCGCGCTGCTGTTTCTACCGGACGAACGCTTACGAACGCTGATGGTGGGTGTGAGTGTGTTTCAAGGGCGGTTCTTGCAGAACATTCCTTTAAGTATGGCCGGAATGGCACTCGCTAGCGCCCCTATGCTGATTTTGTATATCGTGTTCCAACGCTATTTCATTCGTGGTTTAGTGGCAGGTGCGGTGAAGGGATAACTCCTCATCGCGGGCTGCTCGAAGGACGGATTTATGACATGCCAGATCACAACCGGAACGGAAGCCGGACATAAAGCGCTGTATCTCGAAAATGATTTGATTCGGATTACGGTGCTGCCCGAAAAAGGGGCAGATATATACGCCTTTTTGCACAAGCCTAGCGGCATCGATTTCTTGTGGAAAAACCCGATTGGATTATGGCCGCCGGGATCACCACCGCATGATGGCAGTGGAGATATGGGCTTTTTGCAGAATTATGAAGGATGCTGGCAGGAGTTATTTCCAAGCTGCAACGGCCCGACCACTTACCAGCAAAAAACGATTCCGTTTCATGGTGAGGTGGTGACGTTGCCGTGGCAGTACCAGATTGAAACACAAACTGCGGATGCGTTGGCGGTACGTTTCCAAGTGGAAACACGCCTGACCACGTTTCGCCTTGAACGGACGATGCGGTTGGAACGCGGTTCGATGCGGTTGATTCTGGATGAGAAGGTGACCAACATCGGAACGACTGAACAGCACTTCGTTTGGGGGCATCACTGTGTTGTGGGTGGTTCGTGGTTAGAGGCTGGATGCGAACTGCAAAGCGCGGCGCAAACCATCGTTACGATTGACCAGATTTACGAGGAGAAAACGGCACGATTGGCTCCCGGTCAGCATGAAGCGTGGCCGAACGCACTCACACGCACAGGGGATAAGGTTGATTTACGGGTTGTGCCGGGGTCGGAGATACATAGTCATGATGATGTGTATCTCACGGATTTGACCGACGGTTGGGTGAGCGTAACCAATCCTCGTTTGAAGCTGACGTTTGGTTTGTATTGGGATCCGGCGGTTTTCAAGTGGATTATTAGCTGGCAACCCTATGGTGGGGCTGAGATGCTGCCATTCAAAGGGATGCCTTACGCGCTCGGAATCGAACCGTGGATCAACTTTGAGCCGTTGGGCGAGTCAGCCGCAACCGGCAAAGCGCGTTTATTGCAATCGGGCGAGTCGTTATCAACACGGGTGGAAGCGCGGGTGAGTTAGGTTATAGCATACCGTTTATTTACTGAGACGTATTCAGGCGGAGTGACATTATGGGATTGTTAGATGGACAGGTCGCCATTGTGACCGGTGCGGGGCAAGGATTAGGCGCAACGATCGCGCTGGAATTTGCTCACGAGGGTGCAGCCGTGGCGCTGTTGGAACGTAATCCGGAGACATTAGAGGCGACACGTGCGCAGATCGAAGCGGCAGGTGGTGAGGCAAAAGCTTTTGCGCTGGATATTACCGATTACGATGCTTACGCACAGGCGGTTAAAGAAACCGTGGCATGGAAGGGCAAAATTGATGCGCTGGTGAATAACGCGGCTGTGGCTTATTACGGCACGATTTTGAACGACACGCTGGAAAACTGGCGCAAGCAAATCAACGTCAATTTGGAAGCAGTTTACATGGGTTCCAAACTGGTTGCGCCACATATGGTTGAACGGCAATACGGGCGCATCATCAGTATTGTGTCGATACAAGGGTTCGCAGCCAGTGGAGACGCGGGGCCGTATAACGCAGCAAAGGGCGGGGTCATCGCCTACACCAAGTCGATGGCAGTCGAGTTGGGGCAATACAATATTCTGGTGAATGCGGTCGCGCCGGGATTTATGCGCACGCCGATGTCATTTATTAACGGCGTTGATGAAACGACCACACCGGACTTTTTGGAGTGGTACGTGAAACGCGGAAAAGTACCGCTGCGGCGAACCGGACTGCCGGAAGACGTATCGGGTACTGTAGTGTTTTTGGCATCCAGCTACTGCCGCTATATGACGGGGCAAATGCTGGTGGTTGATGGCGGTTTGATGAGTACTTTTTAGAAAACTACGGTGCAAATTAGGATTACCTACTGAAAGCAACAGGGAATTATGGGTGAATTAGACGGACGGATTGCAATTGTTACAGGGTCGGGGCGCGGTATCGGATTTGGAATTGCGACACGGTTGTGTAAAGCCGGAGCAACCGCAATCATCGCTGAATTCAATCCGCAGACCGGAAATGAAGCCGTGGCGAAACTCACAGCCGATGGTTATAAGGCGCATTTTCATCAGACAGATGTGACGAACGCTGATAGTGTAAACGCGCTCACCGAGGCGATTAAGGCGCAGTTCGGGCGGATTGATATTCTGGTGAACAACGCTGGTTTAGCGGAAATCGGGCCAACGGAAACCTTTCCTTTGGATAAGTGGTATAAGCAGGTGGACGTCATGTATAACGGCGTTTTCCTGTGTATGCAAGCGGTGGGACGCGTGATGTTGGAACAGCACAAAGGCGTGATCCTCAACATCAGCTCGATTGGTGGATTGGGGGCGTGGCCGATGCGTTCGGCATACAACAGCGCGAAGGCCGCGGTCATCAGCTTGACCGAAAACATCGGTACCGAATGGGCGCGGCGCGGGGTGCGGGTGGTCAGTGTAGCGCCGGGTGTGACCCGTACAGCCATCCTGCAACAGATGGTCGATGAGGGAATTGCCTCACTCACCCAATATAACAACCGGACGCCGATGGGGCGCGTGGGTGAAGTGGATGAGATCGCGAGTGTGGTGCAATTTCTGGTGAGCGACCGTGCCAGTTATATCACTGCGACGACGGTAACGGTGGATGGTGGATGGACAGCGTGGGGCAATTTGCCTTTATAGGGAGATAACATGCGATTTCAAGATCAAGTGGTCGTAGTGACCGGTGCGGGACGCGGTATCGGGTATGCGCTGGCGGAACGCTTCGCCCAAGAAGGTGCGAAGGTGGTGATTGCGGAAATCAACGCGGATACGGGTAAAGAAGCTGCGGCTAAACTGAACGCGACCTTCGAGCAGTTGGATGTGCGGGACGCGAAGGCTGTCTCGAAAGTGGTTGATTCGATTGTGGCACGGCATGGGCGGATTGACGTGTGGGTGAATAACGCGGGTGTTGCCCACAAAGGGTTGGCTGTGGACATTGAGCCTGAAGATTGGGACGCGGACATCGGTGTGATGCTTTCAGGCGCGTTCTACTGTGCGCATTATGTGGGCAAGGTGATGCTGAAGCAGAAACAAGGGTCGATGGTCAATGTGGCCTCGGTCAACGGATTCTTTGCCCAAAAAGGACGCGCACCGTATTCGTCGGCTAAAGCGGGTTTGATCATGCTGACGAAGGTGCTGGCTTCGGAGTGGGCGGAACATGGGGTACGGGTCAACGGGGTTGCGCCGGGTGTGGTGATGACCGACCTCGTACAGCAGGGTATTGATCAAGGGATTGTGACTGAACAGGCTTATAAGAGCCGCATTCCCATGGGACGTATGGGCGAACTGAATGAAGTGGTGGAAGCGGTGACTTTCCTCGCGAGCAGTGAAGCATCGTTCATGACGGGCGAAGTGATGAAGGTTGATGGTGGTTGGACGGCTTACCATCTGTTTTATCCTTATGAGACCGCTTTTGCGACGGCGGGCGAAACCTAACCAAAAGGATGTTGTGTATGAGCGAACCAGACAAACTCCTGACTTTGAGTGTGTTTCCACCGGGGTTGGATCATCCTGAAGGGGTGGCGTGGGGGCCGGATGGAAGGATCTATGCGGGTGGCGAGGCCGGACAAGTTTATCGGCTGAATCTGGCGGATAATACGTGCGAAACACTCGCCAATACGGGTGGTTTTGCGCTGGGTTTGGCACATGACGCGGCCGGTAATGTGTACGTGTGTGACCAAGGGCGCAAAGAGATCGTCAAGGTGACGCCAACGGGCGAGGTTTCGGCCTATTGTGGTGGAAACGATGCGCAAAAGATGCGCGTGCCCAATTACCCTGTGTTTGATGCCGACGGTAATTTGTATGTTTCCGATTCGGGCGATTGGGGGGCGAAGAACGGGTTCATCTGGCGGATTCGTCCCGGTGGGCAGTCTGACATCTGGGATCGGCAAGCCAGCGGATTCACCAACGGCATGTGTTTGGGGCCGGACGGGCGCTCGTTGTATGTGGTGGAATCAACCCCGCCGTTGATTTCCAAAATTCCGTTTAACGCGGATGGTTCGGCAGGAAGCCGTTCGGTGGTGGTGGAACTGCCGCGTTGTGTTCCGGATGGGGTGGCTTTTGATGTGCAGGGGAACCTGTATATTTCGTGTTATAACCCCAATATTATTTTCCGCTATGGGACGGACGACAAGCTGGTCACATTGTATGACGACTGGGAACAATTGATGCTGGTCGCGCCCACGAATATCGCGTTCGGTGGTGCTGACCTTAAAACGCTGTTGATCGCGAACCTGTGCGGTTGGAATCTGGTCACCGCGCCGATGGAGATTGCGGGTCTGCCGGTGAAATATCCGCAGCTTGGTTGATTCAGGAAGTTGTTAGTCGTCAGTTATCAGTTTCTAGTCAAGACGAAAGCGGTGGACGGTGGTTCGCCGCTTTTTTATTGGATAGTGGTTAAAGGTTAAACGGTGAAGGTCGAAAGAAGTCATCAGTTTTAAGTTGCAAGTTGCAAGTCTAAAGCCATCAGTTGCGTTTATGTCGGCGGTGTCGTCGTCGGCGGCGTCGGACATATGGTTAAAAGTTAAACGGTAAAGGTCGAAAGAAGTCATCAGTTTTAAGTTGCAAGTTGCAAGTCTAAAGCCATCAGTTGCGTTTATGTCGGCGGTGCCGTCGTCGGCGGCGTCGGACATATGGTTAAAAGTTAAACGGTAAAGGTCGAAAGAAAGCGTTCATCGCCGTGTGGCGTATTCCTTGATGTTAAGATGCGGTGGGATGAGGGGATTTGCCAGCGGCAAACCCGTACATAAACGGACACGGCATGCCGTGTCCCTACACCCTATAGATATGATAGCCGATTGGGAAGGCGAAAGGGTGACCATTTGGAAAACCATTTTGTCACTCTTGCGGGGTGTTGGCGCTAACCATTTTGAGGGAACAGGATTGTTAAGCGGGTTGGTGGATGGTTGGGGATTGGTAGAGCAGGTTTGAAAATGTAAACGGAAGAAATAATAAAACAGGGAGCACACATTGGTGCTCCCCTACGGAATGCTAATTGGATAAGCAGTCCGTTCAACGTACTGTGCTTACTATGGCAACTTGGCGAATACACCGTATTGGTCGGCGTTATCGGGGTTGACCAAATCGCAAGGAATGGATTGTTTTTCTTCCTTAGGAGCGACGCCGGTCTGGATGTAGACGCTGGCCTGATCGACTGCGGTGGTGGCCAACAAAGCGGCGGGTTGCAAGACGGTGGCCTTGATGGCACCCTGCTTGATGGATTGAATGACGTCGGGGCTGCCGTCGAAACCGACGACGATAACATCGGATTTACCAGCGGCTACGAGGGCGGCAGATGCGCCGAGTGCCATAGTGTCGTTACCGGAAATGACGCCAGTGATGTCGGGATGGGCTTGGATGATGGTTTGCATGACATCGAAAGCTTCAGTCTGTGACCAGTTAGCGGATTGTTGGGCAACCTGCTTCATGTCGGGGTACTGGCTGATGATGTCGTTGTAACCCTGTGAACGGATGTGAGCGTTGGTATCGGTTTCCTTACCCAACAATTCGACATAGGTTCCCTTTTCGCCCATGAGCTTGACGAATTCTTCTGCGCCGAGGGTGGCACCTTGATAGTTATCCGAGACAATTTGTGCCAGCGCGACGCCGGTGGCATTGATTTCACGGTCGATCAAGAAGGTGGGGATACCTGCATCCTTGGCTTTCTGGATGGCGGCGATGCTGGCATCGGCACCGGCGTTGTCGAGGATGATGGCGGCGGCTTTACGAGCGATGGCCGTATCAAAATGTTGGTCTTGGAGGGCTGCGTCGTCGTTGTGTTCGAGCAACAGGGTGGTGTAACCCAATTCCTGGGCACGTGCGTCAGCCGCATCGGCTTCGGCCTTGAAGAAGGGATTGTCGTGCGCGGGGGTGATGATGACGATTAGTTCACCATTGCCCTTGGGAATGTCGGCGCTTTGTGCCATGACGGGCACAACGGCAATCAGACCGAGTACGAGCATCAGGAATAAGGGGCTTAGTAGACGCTTTAAGTTCAATTTGTGTAACATGTTATCTCCACTTGTTCAGTAATTCTGATTATCACGATACCAAGACGATTCATTTTGTAAGTGAACATTCACCTCCTCATGATTGGGCTTGCTCGACAACCTGCGAGGTTGCTTGCTGCAAGACCAGTTGGCGCTGTAGGCGCTGTTGGAATTGATCGATCACGACTGCGGCGACAATGACGAAGCCGGTAATCGCGGTTTGCACGAAGTCGGATAGGCCGATTAGGACCATGCCGTTATTGAGTACGCCAATGACGAAGGCACCGACGATGGTGCCGAAAATCGAACCGCGTCCACCACTAAGGGATGTACCGCCCAAGACTACGACCGCGATGGCGTTGAGTTCGTAGCTGGTTCCGGTAGCGGGGTGAGCCGCGACGAGTTGTGAGGTAATGATCAAACCGACGACTGCTGCGCAGAAGCCGGAGATCATGTAGACGATGACTTTGATCCAATTGGTGCGCACACCGGAAAGTTCAGCCGCGCGTTCGTTGCCGCCTACGGCATAAACCTGACGGCCAAAGGGTGTTTTGGTGGCGATGAAGGTGGCGATGAGGGCGAAGACTAACATGATCCAGATGGGATAGGGCAAGCCGAGTAATGTGCCTGATCCGAGCGCCGGAAAACCGGTGTTTGCAAGGAGTTCGTTACCGACGAGATTGGGATAGGTCGCGCCGTTGGAACGCAGGAGCGCCGCGCCACGTGCCAGATATAACATGCCGAGTGTGGCGATAAAGGGCGTGACGTTGAGTTTGGTGATGACCAAGCCATTCAACATGCCGATGAGCGCGCCGACGACGAGCGTGATGATGATTACGATGGGAATATTAAAGAAGATGGATACGCCGACCATCGGCAAGAGCAAGCCTTCGTTGATGAGGCCGCCCGCGATCATACCTGCCAAGCCGACGATTGAACCGACTGACAGATCAATGCCGCCTGTTAAGATCACGAAGGTCATGCCGACGCCGAGAATGGCATTGATGGCGACCTGCTTGACCATGATGACGATGTTGCCGGTCGTCAAAAAAGCTGGCGCGGTGAAGGAAAAAATAATGACCAGAATAAAGAGGGCGATTAGGGTACGCAGTTGCAGAAACAACATGCGTGGATCGCGCCTGACGTTTGGTTTGGTAGCGGGCTGCGGAAGCGAAATATTCGCCTGACTGCTCATACGGAGACCCCTTTTTGCGCTACATCAGACATCGCTACTGACGCAGCTACTAATGCTTCTTGTGTAATTTCGGAACGTTGGAATTCGGCGGTGATGCGTCCTTTCGCCATGACGAGAACACGATCTGCCATCGCAAGCACTTCTTTCAACTCGGACGACACAAATACGACACCCAGTCCGCGTAGGGCGAGTTGATTCATGATTTCAAAGATTTCACCTTTGGCGGCGACGTCAATGCCGCGCGTGGGTTCATCCATCATCAGCACTTTGGGTGAGGTCAACAGGCTCTTGCCGACGACCACTTTTTGTTGGTTGCCACCGCTGAGGGAGGTCACGAGGTTATCGGGGTTGGCGACCTTGATGCGTAGATCACTGATTTCTTGTTTAATGCTGTCACGTTCTTTTTTGTTGGAGAGGAAGAAGCGTGAGAGATAGCGTTGTAGGCTGGCAAGGGTGATGTTGTGGCCTACCGAGAGTTTTTGGATGAGACCTTTGAGCTGGCGATCTTCGGGTATGAGGGATAAACCGAGCGCAATACGGGCGCGGATGTCTTTGTTATCCAGACTGCTGCCGGAGAGCCAGATTTTGCCGTGGGCATCGGTGTTGAGTCCCATGAGGCTTTCGAGGAGTTCGGTGCGTCCGGCACCCATCAAGCCGTAGATGCCGAGGATTTCGCCTCCACGCAGGGTGAAGCTGACATGATCGACGACATATCCGCCACCGGCACGCGGCAGCACCATGTTTTCGACGCGCAGGAGTTCTTCTTTGGCGGCGTGTTCGTCACGGGTGAAGAGGGATTCGGGACGGCGGCCTACCATCTTTTCGACGATCCAGTTGAGGTTAACGTCGACGGCAGGGGCTTCACCCACCAGATGTCCATCGCGTAGTACGGTGAAGTAATCACCAATCTGGAGGAGTTCATCCAGCTTGTGGGAGATATAGACGATGGCGACATCCTGCGCTTTGAGTTCGCGGATGATGCGGAAGAGGATTTGCACCTCGGTGTTGCTGAGGGCAGAGGTCGGCTCGTCCATTATTAATACGCGGACGTTGCGGGCGAGTGATTTGGCGATTTCGATGATTTGCTGTTGACCGATACGCAGATCCCCCACGATTGTTTTGGGGTCGATATCTTGCTCCAAGCGTTTCATCAATTGGGCGGCAATCTCACGCTGCTCGGTCTCTTTGATCGTCCAGAGCGGCGTAGTCATTTCGCGCGCCATGAAGATGTTTTCGGCTACGCTCAGGTTGCCGTAGAGATTGAGTTCCTGATAGATGATGCCGATACCATGTCGGGCGGCATCACGCGGGGAGCGCACGACAATTTCTTGTCCGTTGAGGAGCAGTTGACCACTGGTGGCAGTTTCGACACCCGCCAGAATTTTCATCAACGTGCTTTTGCCAGCGCCATTTTCACCGATGAGTACATTCACTTTGCCGCGATAGATGTTCATGTTGACATCTTGCAGCGCGACCGTGCCGGGATAGACCTTGGTGATATGCTCGGCGCGGAGGATGATTTCGTCAGGTGTTGTGTTGGTCATGATTAGGCTGCCACCGTCAGAATTGCAGGGGTGACGATCACTTTATCGGCGTCCAAAGTTGTGCCGATGGTGAAGGCTCCGAAGAAGGTGATGGTTTTGCCTTCGAGTGTGTGCAAATCACCCAAGGGGGCGAGCACCTTTGCGTTGACCAGCGCGTTTAGTTCGTTGGAAATACCCGCGTACTCCATTTGATTGGTGAACTGGTTGAAGTCAATGAAGGGGGCGGCATCACGTAGGGCAGTTCCGCGAATAACAGGGCCGAGTGCCAGTGTGATGTCGGCTTTGCCATCGCCTGTAAGATCCACCAAGGCGAGGCCAGCGCGGGATTCGGTGTTGACGCTGAGTACCTTGCCGGTTCCGGTCACCATGAAGCTGTAAGGTTGTTCTTTGCCGGGGCGATGACCGTATTTTTCGGAGCCGGTGGTTGTGTTCTGACGCAGGCTATCCAAGACGGTGGTGATGGAGGTTGCGCTCTTTTGCAGCGTGGGGATCATCTGGCTATCCCACATTTGACCTGCGAGGTTGGCGGCGTTGAACTGCTGCCCCTCGTTGCCGATGATGGCTTTGCCGGTGGCGGGATCAATGGGGCGGACGGTGGCTAAGGTGCAACCGGAAGCGACTAACCCGATCACGAATACCATCACCCTAAGACGTAATACTACTCGTTTCAACAAATGCATAATTCATCTCTACTTTTCTAACACATGCCTTAATGACCTGCTGTGATGTGATTAAGGCGTTCGCAAAGAGGCGATGTGTAATCAAATTACTCAACAATTTGTTTATGGGCGTTGCATAAAACGCTTCTATCATGAAAACGACTGGCTACTTCGACCCTTAAAACCTGATCATTTTTGGTTGTGAATAAATATTCAACACAGAAATTATAGTCAACACCGTTAAGGATAGCCCTTTTCTTATAGACTGTCAACTATATTTTTGTTATCACAACACTCCTTATCGCGATGCTTTAAGTTGATGTGTAATCAACTTCATTGTTGAAGCATTGTGGTTTGGTTGTCATGTATGCCATGTCATACGGTTACTAGACGAAACACATTATGTTTAGGTGAATTGAACAGAACGATTACCTTGTAATAGGGAAGCTTTTTGACTGTGTCGAGGCATCAAAATAGAAGTGAATTACGCCATGTTTAAATATCAGATACTAACATTTAAACACTCATTTTTTGCACAAACCATTTGAGTAGACAAATTGAGAAATACGCGATAAAGTATGTTAATTAAACGATTAAAGAGTGTCCAAATCGGAACTGTGAATAGAAGCTCTCATCACACAGTTCAAAATTAGTTTGATGATTTCATTGCAGACATGACATCTATGTTTGAAGTTATTTTTTATCGGCACAAAATGGAGCACATCACCCACTCAGTTCGGTTCATTGAATGGGATAGTGCCGATTGTTTTCCATGCGTACTTATTGAGAAGCAGTTACACCAACGTCATCAGTGACGTGTGGTTACTGCTTGTTTGACGCATGAGGCTGA
This sequence comes from Aggregatilineales bacterium, assembly GCA_044227005.1. Classification (GTDB taxonomy): domain Bacteria; phylum Chloroflexota; class Anaerolineae; order Aggregatilineales; family Phototrophicaceae; genus CFX2. The sequence continues at coordinate 542,815 of JBGAFZ010000004.1, read as the reverse complement.
GATCATAACCATAGTAGGCTTATGAGTCGGCGGTTTTCACCCATTATTGGCTATACAGGTTTAGGGGCAGTCTATCCCTAACCATGAAGCGTCCGAAACGAATAGTAAAATAGGAGTTTTTATGTTCAAAAATCGTGCTCGTATACAAATATTTCTGTTGTGCAGCTTGCTGCTGATGGCGGTAGGACTGCGACCCGCGTTTGCGCAGGAACCAACCCATGTTCTGTTCTGGGACAACCTGTTTGCCATTGACGAAACGGGTAAGCCTGAAGATCAGTTCATTCTGCGCGCCATTGATATGTTCCAGAAGGAAAATCCCAGCATCGTGATTGACCGTGTGCACCAAGCACCGGACCTGGGCACATTCGATCAATTGCTGCGTGCGGCAAGCATCGCCGGAAATGGGCCGGATGTCTTCAATGAATTTGCTGGCGGTAGCTTGATCAGCTTTGCGCCATTTATTGAGCCACTGGACAGCTATTTCAGCAAAGAAGAGATGGATCAACTGGTCGGTTGGGATGCGGTGCGGAATGATTTCCGTGCTGACGGTGAATTGCTGGGCGTGCCTTACGGTGCGGGTTCGTACTTCGCCGTCTATTACAACAAGACCAAGATGGAAGAAGGCGGCGTCGATATGGCTACCTTCAAGCCGCCGCAGACGTGGGAAGACCTAATGAAGTTGGCACAGGGCATCAAGGAAAAGGGTGTGCTGCCTTTCGCAATCGGTGAGCAAGAAGGTTATACGGGCGCATGGGTGATGGCAACACTGGTGGGCGGTTTGTCCGGCCCGGATGTGTTCTTCAAGATGCGCTCGCGTGAACTGCCGATCAATACGCCCGAATGGACTACCGCTTACAATGCTTATCGCCAGATGTATGACCTCGGCCTGACCAATGTGGACGCCGGTTCGAAGCCGAGCGGCGAAGGCCAACTCTTGTTCACGCAGGGCGGTTCTGCCATGTGGATTCAAGGTGGTTGGGCGAACAAAGATTTGAACAACGTGTTTGGTGATAAGGTCGGTCTGTTCCCGATCCCGACACTGGCGAATTCAGTATATCCGGGTGGCATCGCAGGCGGTCCGAACATTTCGCTGGCAATCTCCAACTACAGCAAGCACAAGGAAGAATCAGTTGCTTTCATCAAGTTCTTGTTGCGCCCCGATATTCTGGATTTGTATGTGGCGCTCAACCAGACGGAAGCCTCGAACAGCCTGAAAGCTGACACGTCGGTGATTAAGAATCCGCTGTTGCAAGAACAGGCTAACGAACTGCTTGCTGGCAAGACCATCTATCCGTTTGACAACATTATGCCGGGCGAAATCAATAACATGTTCTATCGCCTGAATGCAGCCGTTTTCATCGGTCAGATGACTCCTGAAGACGCTGGCAACGAACTTCAAGCGGCATACGAGGCGATGAAGTAGTCAGTCTCAGTAGGCGACAACTACGATCGCGTTCGGAAGAGTGGGCGGGATTAGTCCCGCCCCTATGCGCTCCGTACTCTACAACTATTTCTGTGCCGGCCATTGCGGCGCGGCGACTCGAAAAACACACAAAATACGTTCTTACGGTTATTGGAAATGAGTCTCTTGTATGAATAAGCTGGCAAGAGCCGAACAACGATTTGCTTATTTAGCTATTTTGCCCGCCGTACTGTTGATTGGTGGTTTGCTCCTGTATCCGATCGGTTACGCGATCTTCGTCAGCTTCAACCGTACCGCGAACGGCATTAACTTCAACTGGATTGGCCTCGACAACTACACCCGTTTGCTCAACTCGCCGACCCTGTGGCGAGTGCTGGCAAACAACTTCTTTTTTCTGATTTCCGTCCCACTGGTTTTGTTGGCATCGCTGGTTTGCGCGGCGTTGATCTACGAGGAAGTATGGGGTTGGCGTTTCTTCCGCGTCATCTTCTTCCTGCCGTCAGTGATCTCGACCGTAGTGATTGGTACGTTGTTCAAGCGGCTATTCAATTATTCGGGGCCAATCAACCAGATTTTGATCTCCCTCGGTAACCAACCGATTGATTGGTTGGCGCGGGGGAATACTTCGGTATGGGTCATTATCCTCGTGCTGGTGTGGAGCGGCTTCGGTTATGGGATGCTGGTTTTGCTGTCAGCCATGACATCTATCGACCCGACGATTTTTGAATCGGCGCGGTTGGATGGGGCTAACTGGTGGCAACGACTGCGCTATATCACCATCCCACTGATTGCTAAGGTGATTGCCTTCCTGACCATCATCAATGTGATTTATACGTTCTTGTCGCTGTTCGGGTTGATTTTCGTGTTGACCAATGGCGGCCCGGGATATGAGACAACCACGCTGGATTATTTCATTTATCAGAAAGCCTTCAGTGGTTTTGACTTTGGTCAAGCGGCGGCGCTGGCTTTGATGCTGGCGGTGATTACGCTGATTTTGACGGTTATTCAACTTCGTTTCGTTCGCTTTGATGAGGAAAACTGACGATGGAATTACCACTACGGGCAATCCAGCCACCATCGACCAAGCGCATGGATGGCACAAAATTACGACATATGGTGCTGGTCAAGATTCCCGTCTTTTTCCTGCTGTGTCTGGTGGCGGCTAGCACGCTGCTCCCGCTCGCGTATATGTCGATGACGGCGCTCAAAGATCGGACGGAATACCTCGTGAATCCGTATGGATTACCACGCGGTTTTTACCTCGATAACGTGCGCATCATGGTGGAAAACTATGGCTTTCTGCAAAGCTTCGGCAACTCGGTGTTCATCGTCGGGACGGCACTGCTGATTTCGTTATTGCTGGGGAGCTTAGCGGCGTTTGCTGTGGCGAAACTGCGGTTTAAGGGGAAGCGTGTTTTCTTCTTGATGTTGATTTCGCTGCAATTAATTCCGGGGCAGGTGCTGCTGATCCCGATTTATTTGTTGTTCTCGCGCCTTCAGATGATCAATAACTATTTGTCGGTCATTCTGATGTACGCGGTGGGCAGCTTGCCATTCAGTATCTTCTTCCTGAGCGCGAGTTTCCGCAGCATTCCCGATGAACTGATTGAAGCCGCGAAAATTGACGGTGCGTCATTGCGGCAAATTTTCCAGAGCATCATTTTGCCGATTGGCAGCCCTTCTATCTTGACGCTGGGCATCTTGAATTTTCTTAGTATGTGGAACGAACTAATTCTGGCACTGCTGCTGCTGCCAGATGAAAAGAAACGCACAATCACGACGTCGGTGGCGATGGTTGTGGGGCGCTTCACCACGAATGAACCGTTGTTGATGACGGGGCTGTTGTTGTCTTCGCTGCCGACGGTTGTTGTACTGATCATGTTCTCAAAATATCTGGTCAAAGGTATTTCGGCGGGTATTGGGAAATAATTTAAAAGAAAGATTGTGTTATGACATCTGCACATGATATTAACTTGTCTACTGCCAGCCTCGATTTTGCCTTGCGGCGGAATGCGAAACAATTGGTGCCGCTGCGCTACACGGGTGCGGGATACGCATGGTTGCATCCCCAGAGCGAAGGGGCATTATTTGCCGTGACCGTTAATGGTCAGCGCTATACCAACCAAACGCTTGAGTTGAGCGGGGTTGATATGGATTACGCGCAAACGGGGGTAAAGCATCTGATCGCGCATTTTAGCGGCAGCGGTTTTGAAGTCGATCATCACCTCAAGGTGTATCAGGATACAGCTTTGAGCGAGTCGTGGCAGAGTGTACGTTGCAGCGGCAGCCAAGCGATCAGTGTGACGCGCATGGATTCGTTCGCGCTGGATATTCCGGCGGGGAGCTACAATCTCCATTCGTATACCAGCGATTGGGGTGCTGAATTCACCTCGGTTCATGCACCTTTGGATGGGGCGAAAATCCTCGAAACGCGGACAGGGCGCTCGACTAAGGGGATGCATCCGTGGTTTGCGCTGACGGATTCGGGCGGCGGTTCGGTGCTGTCGGGATCGGTCGCGTGGTCAGGCAATTGGGTGTTCCGTTTTGAACCGTTGCCTGCGGGTGGCTATCGTCTGAGCGGCGGTATGCATGATTGGGAATTTAAGAAAGATTTAGCGCCGGGTCAAACAGTCGAGTCGCCGGTGGTGGTGCTGGTGGTCGGCAAGGATTTGAACACGGTATCGCATCAGTACGCCAGCGTTGGTCGGAAGTACTGGTATCCGCGCACCAAGCTTTCGGCGAAAGTGCCGGTGGAGTGGAATCACTGGTGGTCGTATGAAGATGACCACATTAATGCGTCGATTTTTCACGAGAATATCGCGATTGCCGAGCGCATGGGGGTTGATGTTTGTGTGCTGGACGCGGGCTGGTTTGGGCCGAGCGATCCAACGACGTTCTGGTATGACTATCGCGGGGACTGGGATGTTGTGAATACGGTGCGCTTCCCTGACGGGATGCGTCCGCTGGCTGACGATGCCCATGCACGGGGAATGCAATTCGGCATGTGGTGCGAGATCGAAGCGTTAGGTGTGAAGGCGCGGTTGGCCGAAACACATCCTGAATTGGTAGCGCTGCGAGATGGTCAGAAATTGGGCTACGTGTGTTTCGCTAGTCCCGAAGGCGAGGAGTTTGGCTATCAAACACTGGCGCGGTTGATACGAGAATATGCGCTCGACTGGATCAAACTGGATTTCAATCTTGATCCGGGGGCGGGGTGCAACCGGACGGATCATGGTCATGGGGCGGGAGATGGCCTGTACGGACATTATATGGGCTACTACCGTGTGCTGGAACGCATCCGGCGCGAGTTCCCTGAAGTGGTTCTTGAAGGTTGTTCATCGGGTGGGTTGCGCATTGATCTGGGTATCATGCGCCGTATCGATATGCATTTTTTGAGCGATCCTGATTATCCGGTACACGATTTGCAATTGTTCTGGGGTGCAACCACCTATCTGGCTCCGGATGCGTGCCTACATTGGAGCTTTGGTGATTGGATCAACAAGAATCCACCGCCGCCGCAGAACTTCAATCCGCGTGATCCGAAACTCAAACCGCACCAATTTGATTACTACACGCGCATGTCGATGCTCAATGTGTTCGGGTACTCGCAGAAGCTGCCTGAATTACCGGCATGGGTGGAAGCGCGGCTGACGACACATACGCAGCTTTATAAGCAGCATGTACGGCGGTTCGTGCGTGAAGCGGATCTGTACCGGCTCACTGGACAACCACATCGTGACGGCAGTGGTGATCGTTGGACAGCTTTCCAATATCGGCTGCGTGACCAGAGCGAAAGTTTGCTGTTTGTCTTCCGGTTGCCGGGGGCAGAAGCCAGCCGCAGCATTCGGTTGAGTGATTTACAGGCGGAACGGACGTATCGGATTGTCGGGTTTGAAGGGGAAGATATGGGGGCGCTGCGTGGTAGTGATCTGATGCAAACGGGGTTGCGCTTCGACACCCTGCCCGAAGAAGGTTCGGCACTGCTGCGTATTATCCCTGTATAAAGGTTGATTATGACGAGTCGTCCTGTTGTCCACCTGTTTTGTAACGCACACATCGACCCTGTATGGATGTGGGGATGGGAAGAAGGGCTGCGCGAGGCTATTTCAACCTTCCGCACCGCCGCGAATTTGTTGGATGAGTTTCCCGAATTCGTCTTTAACCACAATGAGAGTGTGCTTTACGAATGGGTGGAAGAATATGATCCGGCGCTGTTCGAGCGGATGCGCGCGCATATCAAGAGCGGACGTTGGAACGTCACAGGCGGTTGGTATCTGCAACCGGATGTTAATCTACCCGGTGGGGAAACGTTGGTGCGCGTCATTTTAGAGGGGCGGCGTTACTTTGCTGAAAAGTTTGATGTGCGCCCGCCGGTTTCGTATAACTTCGACACGTTCGGGCATCCGGGCAGTTTGCCGCAACTGCTGAGCGGCAGCGGCTTCAAGATGTACATTCACTATCGGCCTGATGTCCGGCATCTGGATTTGCCGGGGATGTATTACCGTTGGCGCAGTGCTGATGGGAGTGAAGTTTTCGCGGTACGGCCTGATGCGTGGTACTGCACCCCGTGGGATGGCTCGCCGGAACGCGAGACGCGGCGGGGCATTGAGCGTGCGCGTGCGACCGGACGGGATGTGATGGTCATGTGGGGGTTGGGCGATCATGGTGGTGGCCCGACCCGTTCCGAATTGGTGAACTTTCGCAAGCTGCTGGCCGAGTTTAAAGATGCGGACGTGGAAATACGTCACAGCACACCGGAAGCGTTTCTGGCGGCTCATGAACCGTATCTCCATGAGTATCCGGTTTATGAGGGGAGCTTGCAGCGCACGTTGGTCGGAACCTATACCAGTGTGGCGCCGATCAAACGGCAGATGCGCGAAGGTGAAATGCTGCTGACCTCTGCCGAACGCTGGGCGACGGCGGCATGGTGGCGTTTCGGCTATCCTTATCCGGCAGCACAACTGCGTGAGGCGTGGAAACGGCTGCTGTTCAACGCCTTTCATGATACGCTGTGCGGTTCGCTGCTCGAAGAAGCCATAGCGGGTGTTGATGATATGTTCGGCTACGCGAATGACGTCAGCCGGCGCGTGATCGTCAAAGGACAGCACGCGATGTTGCCGCATGTCGAACCGACGCCGGATACCATCCCGATTTATGTGTGTAATCCGCATGGATCAGCGGTACGCGCAGCAGTGGGTATCAATTTCCTGAGTGATTATGCCCCGCCATCTAAACCCAAAGACTATACGCTTTATGATGATCAGGGTGTGATTGTCCCGAACCAAATCCGCGGCGGCGAGTCGGTCATTCTGGATGAGAATGCGTGGAAGCCGTTCTGTGGATTTGTGGCGGATGTCCCGCCGCTGAGCATCCGTCGTTATGAAGTGCGTTTCCAGTTGCCGCCTGTGTTTGAGCCGAAAATTCAGGTGCAGGAAGACGAGAGATCAATCACGGTTGATACGCCTTTCTGGAAAGCATCCTTCAGCCGTGAACAAGGATTGGTCTCGCTCATCGAGAAATCCAGCGAACGCGAACTGCTGCGTGATGCTGTGCGTATGGTTGCCATGAAAGACCGTCCGAATGCATGGGGCAGCGATTTCAACGTGGTTTTCAGTGAACCGTTCGCGCCTTTCGAGATTCTCAGTTCGTCCGAAGTGGGTGCGTTCGTGGGTGCAGATGGACGTAACGGCCCGGCGGTGCGTGTGATCGCCAGCGGTGCGGTCTGGACGACGGTGGAATGTCTCAGTAGTGCAGGACACAGTCGTGCCTCGTTGCGTTTTACGTTTTACGCGGATCTCCCCTACATCGATATGAATACCACGCTGTATATGGGGGAACGCGCCAAAATGGTGAAATTGCAGTTCCCGTTTGATGCGCCTATTTGCCGCCCAAGCGCCGAGATTCCTTATGGTGTCGAGCAGTATCCGGCGGATGGCAGCGAGTATCCGTTTAATCGTTGGGTGCGCTTGGATGCACATCCGATCACGATCGGTGTTGCCAACAACGGATTGAATGGGTTTGATGTGAATCCAGATGGCAAACTCAACCTCAGCGTGACGCGCGGCGCGATTCATTCATCCCCGATGGAGACTCCGGCTGATCCGAATAAGTCCTACACGTTCATGGATCAAGGGCAGATCAATACGCGCTTCCGAATTGTGGCAGGCTTGGATCGCAAGGCCATCGCACAGCAATTGGTTGCGGCTACACAGGAATTGAACCAACCGTTAGAACGATTCTTTGTCTACTATCCCCCGACAGCGCAGGCGGGAGCGGTAGCAAATCCGGCTCCATTACTGTCGGTAAGCCCATCGAGTGTGGTGGTTGGGGCACTTAAAAAAGCCGAAACTGAAGATGCTTTGATTGTTCGGTTACAGGAAACCGCCGGAGAGTCTGTGCTGGCGACGGTTGAATTGGAAAACGCAGCGCCGTTGGAAGTCGAACTGAATCCCTACCAAATCCGCACCTTCAAAATCGCAAAAGGCGGTACGTGGTCGGCCTGCAACTTGCTGGAAGAAAACCTCTAAACTTGCTGCTGACGGGAGGGGCACAACAAAGATGCCCTTCACGTTGGCTGTACTCCGTTCGCCATTCTCGTGTCAAAATCGGTTTCAATACTCAGCTATTTTGGATTGCGGCGATCTGGCTAAGTTGCGTTAAACTCATAACGATAGTTCATTTAATACAGCGTATTTAAAGGAAAGGGTTATTATGGCAAGACCAGTTACACTTTTTACCGGACAGTGGGCCGATCTCCCATTGGAAAAGTTGGCTGCCATGGTGGCGGATTGGGGTTATGATGGTTTGGAATTGGCCTGTTGGGGAGATCACTTTGAGGTGGATAAAGCCCTCGAAAGTGATCGTTACATCCAATCGCGCCACGACATTCTGGAAAAGCACGGTCTGAAGTGCTTCGCCATCAGCAACCACCTCGTCGGGCAGTGTGTGGCCGACACCATCATTGATGAGCGCCACAAGGCGATTCTGCCACCCCGCCTGTGGGGCGATGGTAAGGCTGACGGTGTGAATCAACGTGCCGCCGAGGAAATGAAGAACACCGCCAAAGCCGCCAAGAAAATGGGCGTGCAAGTGGTCAATGGCTTCACGGGTAGTCCCATCTGGCACATGATCTACCGCTTCCCGCCGACCTCGGACGCCATGATCGATGCCGGTTACAAGGAATTCGCTGACCGTTGGAATCCGATTCTGGATGAGTTTGACAAACAAGATGTCAAGTTCGCTCTGGAAGCACATCCCAGTGAAATCGCCTACGACATCTACACGGCACAGCGCACGTTGGAAGCCCTGAACCATCGCAAAGCCTTTGGTTTCAACTTCGACCCCAGCCATTTTATTCACCAGCAGTTTGACCCGATCAACTTCATCAATGCCTTCCCTGACCGCATCTACCACGTCCACGTCAAAGACTCGAAGGTCAATCTGAACGGCTTCACCAGCATCCTCGGTTCACATCTGGGCTTTGGTGATCCCCGCCGTGGGTGGGATTTCGTATCCCCCGGTCATGGTGATGTGGACTTGGAAGCCATCATTCGCGTCCTCAACCGCATCGGTTACAACGGTCCACTCTCGGTCGAGTGGGAAGACAGCGGCATGGATCGCGAACATGGTGCCTCGGAATCTGTCGAGATTATCAAGGCCACCGACTTCAAACCATCGGCTGTCGCCTTCGATGCCGCCTTCGAGAAGAAGTAAACCTTCCTGCGGGGCAAGGCTTATCCTAGAGATAAGTCTGGTTTTTGAAGTCCCTTTAGTGGACTTGTCTGCTTGTTAGCATGATGGCTTTAGCCTCATGCGGTGCAAACAGCCAAATCCACCCAATGAAACAGATAATGTGTAGGGCTGAGGCGTGCCTCAGCCGCACAGCACCAAAACATAAATTTCTCGCATGGGAGAATCAGTTTCTCTTTTGCGACACCCCATAAACGAGGAGAACAAACATGGCTGATGAAGTCGGTTTTGTGAATATGGCGAGCAAAGCGGCCTCCGGAAATGCCCCTGAATTGGGCATCGGTATGCTAGGCTACGCCTTCATGGGCAAGGCGCACACCAACGCCTTCAAGAAACTACCGTATATGATGTACCCGCCGGTCGCCATTCCCAAACTGGTCGCCGTCTGCGGACGGAATGCCGAAGCGACCGCTGCCGCTGCCCAACGCTATGGTTATCAAGGTTACTACACCGATTGGCGCGAGATGATCAAGAATCCCGCCATTGATGTGTTCGATAACGGCGGTCCAAATGATGCGCATGCCGAGCCGACCATCGCGGCGGCACAGGCGGGTAAGCATGTCTTCTGCGAGAAACCGCTGGCACGTACTGCTGAAGAAGCCAAAACGATGCTCGATGCGGTCGAAAAGGCCGGTGTCAAGCACATGGTGGCCTTCAACTACCGCTTTGTGCCAGCCATCGTGCAAGCCAAGAAGCTCATCGAGAGTGGCGCATTAGGACGAATCTTCCACTTCCGCGCGGTGTACCTGCAAGAATGGATTATCGACCCCAACTTCCCCAAGATTTGGCGCTTAGATAAGAGTGTGGCAGGCAGCGGAGCGCTCGGTGATCTTGGCGCACACATCATTGATCTCGCCCGTTTTCTCGTCGGCGAACCCAAGAGTGTCATGGGCATGACCAAGACCTTCATCGAAGAACGTCCGCTTGGCGATGGCAGTGGCAAGATGGGCAAGATCGATGTTGATGATGCTTTCGTGTCGCTGTTTGAATTCGAGAACGGCGCGTTGGGAACGCTGGAAGCCTCACGCTTCTGTCAGGGACGCAAGAACTACAACTCGTTGGAGATCAACGGCGAGAACGGCACCATCCAATTCAATCTGGAGCGAATGAACGAACTGAACGTGTTCTGGGCGAACGAAGAACCGAAAGAAACCCGCGGGTTCCACAACATCAACGTCAGCGAATCGTATCACCCCTACTGGGAGAACTGGTGGCCGCAAGGACACATCATTGGTTGGGAGCACTCGTTCGTACACGAGTTCCACCACTTCTTTGATGCCATCGTCAACAAGAAGCCGGTTGCGCCGTGGGGAGCGGACTTCGTGGATGGTTACCGCAACGCGGTCATCTGCGATGCGATTGTCAACTCCGCGCAGGGCAAGCGGCAGGTGGATATTAAGTATTAAAGTCGTCAAGCAGCCATTTCCTCCCTATTAGGAACTGGCGCTAAGGTTTGTAAACTCGAACGCAATTCTGATTGACAGTATTTGAACTTTTGTTCTAAACTATAGTGAGTAGTAGTTGCAGAGTACGTGATACATACCTTTCCAAAGAATGGATTGTAGGGGAGCACCTGTGTGTGCTCCCGTTTGAATTTCTTTCCCATCATGTACCGGATAAGCACTAACGAAAATATTGCGCTAATGATGGGATACCGTTTTGGCGTTGCTGGTGACCGGAGACGAACGACTGAAGACTGATTTGCAACTACAACAGCGTCATGGCATAAATGGCGCGCGGTCGCATCAGCCGAGCCATACGCTGCAAAAGTGCCAATTCAGCGCTTGTGAGCGAGCCACCCGCCGACCCAAAATATCCATTCGGTGGCATTGAGGGAGCATCCCGTCAGACAATTCGGCGGGAAAATGTGCAAAATGTGCAATTTTTACTGCACAATTTGCATTTTATGAATAGTTAACTGTATTTGGCGCAGACCTTGATAAACTATCCGTATTTCTCTGCACGCTTTCTGTCTGTGTAAATCGTATCGTTCTTGTGTTGGACTGTTAACTATTAACTAATAACTGTTAACTAATAACTATTGACTAAAGACTATTCACATGACCAAAACAATCGCGATATTCGGCGCACTCGATACCAAAGGACAGGAATTCGCCTTCCTCAAATCCGCCATCGAACAGCGTGGCTTTAAAACGCTGGTGGTCGATACAGGTGTACTCGGCGCACCAGCCTTCCCGCCCGACATCACCCACGAGCAAGTTGCCACAGCAGGCGGCGTCATACTGTCTGATCTAATCGCCAAAAATGATCGTGGTGAAGCCATGGCCGCCATGCAAAAAGGCGCAGCCGAAATCGCCCGTCAGCTTCACCGTGACCGCAAAATCGATGGCATCATCAGCATGGGCGGTGGAGGGGGCACGTCAATCGCTACCGCAGCCATGCGTGCGCTTCCTGTCGGTTTCCCCAAGCTCATGGTTTCAACCGTCGCTTCCGGTGATACCGGCGGCTTTGTCGGCACCAGTGACATTACCATGATGTATTCGGTGGTGGATGTAGCCGGAATCAACCGTATCAGCCGCTTGATTTATAGCAACGCCGCCGGAGCGATTTGCGGTATGGTGGCGGGTGAAGTGGTACAGGCCGAAGACAAGCCGATTATCGCGGTGAGCATGTTCGGGAACACCACCCGCGCCGTCAACCAAGCCCGTGAGTTATTAGAAGCCGCCGGTTATGAGGTTCTGGTGTTTCATGCCACTGGCAGCGGTGGGCGCACGATGGAATCCCTGATCGCTGACGGCCTCATCACAGCCGTTCTCGATATGACCACCACCGAATGGGCTGACGAGCTTTTAGGCGGCGTCCTCAGTGCTGGATCAACACGGTTGGAGGCAGCCGCCAAAGCCGGTATACCGCAAATCGTCGTCCCCGGCTGCATCGATATGTGTAACTTCTGGGCGCTGGATACCGTGCCCGAAAAATACAAAGGGCGTAATCTCTATAGTTGGAATCCCAATATCACCCTGATGCGCACCACGCCCGACGAAAACGCACAGTTAGGCGCGATCTTCGCCGAGAAATTGAACGCAGCCACCGGAGCAGTACAGGTGTATGTGCCCATGCGCGGCGTCTCGGAATTAGATGTCGAGGGCAAGCCCTTTTATGATGCAGCCGCGTTACCTGCCTTTGTGACTGCGCTCAAAGCCAACCTGCGCCCTGATATTTCAGTGGTCGAACTCGATATGGACATCAACGACCCGCGCTTTGCCGGGGCAGTTGTGAACATACTTTTGAACATGTTGAAAACTTAACCCATAAACAAGGATGTACCAGCATGGCTATTTCCCGTGATGAAATTCTCCGCCGCCTCCACGCCCAACGCGCCGCTGGCAAGCCCATCATCGGCACAGGCGCAGGCACAGGCATTTCCGCCAAATTTGAGGAAGCAGGCGGAACCGATCTGATTATCATCTACAACTCCGGTCGCTATCGTATGGCTGGGCGCGGTTCGCTAGCCGGTCTAATGGCCTACGGTGATGCCAACGCCATCGTCATGGAAATGGCCGGTGAAGTGCTTCCTGTGGTCAAAAACACACCTGTCTTGGCAGGTGTCAACGGCACCGATCCTTTCCGTGTCATGTCCTATTTTCTCAAGCAAATCAAAGACATCGGCTTCTCAGGTGTCCAGAACTTCCCGACAGTCGGCCTCTTTGACGGCATCATGCGCCAGAACCTCGAAGCCACAGGCATGGGCTATGACAAAGAAGTGGACATGATCGCCACTGCACATCAGATGGATTTGTTTACCTCGCCCTATGTCTTTAACCCTGACGAAGCCCGTGCCATGACGCGCGCCGGTGCTGATTTACTGGTATGCCATCTCGGCCTAACCACCGCTGGAACAATCGGTGCGGGTATCGCCCCATCATTGGATGAAGCCGTTAAACGCGTGCTGGAAATGGCCGATGCAATTTGGACGATTCACAAAGATGCACTGGTGATTTGCCACGGCGGCCCGTTCGACGAGCCGGAAAATGTCGGCAAGGCGCTCAAGCAGATGCCCGGTATCGCTGGCTTCTACGGTGCTTCCAGTGCCGAACGCCTGCCGATTGAACGCGCCATCACCGCACAAGTAGCCGCCTTCAAAGGTCTCGATTTAGCTTAAGTCAATTACTTTTTGACAGGAAGCAATAGCGTGTTACAATAAGTACATACATCCTGTATACAGGCTGTATACCGATCAATCAGTACGTAATAAATGTTAGAATGAGCACTTCTATCTTACATCGATCAACGAGTGCTTAAGACGAACAATTATGGGACGACTAGAAGATTATCTCGCCGAACAATCACGAACATTACTGGACGGCGATAGCATGCGCCGCAGTGAGGTGGCTTACGTCCGCATCAAGGATGCGCTACATCATGCTGGACTAGAACCCGGCGAACCGTTATCAGAACCACAGTTATCAAAGATGTTGGGCATCAGCCGGACGCCTGTACGTGAAGCGCTCCAACAATTGGCGCAAGAGGGTTTGGTACAGGTGATCCCCGGTCGGGCTGTAACGGTGGCTTCACGCTCCGTTCAGGATGTGCTGGATGTGATCCATATGCGGTCATTGTTAGAACCGGAGTTGGCGCGTCTGGCGGCTGAATCGGCCAGTACCCAACAGCGCGCAACCATCGGTGACACGATGAACGATATGGAAGCCGCGCTGCGGGATGACGATTACAATGCGTGGTCCAAAGCCGATGTTATTTTCCACGACACCATGAGCAAAGCATGTCCCAACCCACTGCTGGGTGAAACAGTCGTGATGCTGCGTAATCGGGTTCATCACCTCGCCAAGACCGATTCCCGCTATAACCCTGCGCGCTTGACAGCTTGTACCGCTGAACATCGCCGCATTGTGGATGCTATTCTGGCGAAAGATGGCAAGGCTGCCGAAGAAGCGATGCGTGACCATCTGACCATCTTGCGCGAAAGCATGTTCAATAAGCTGATGTATGGGCAGTAACTAAAGCACTCTTACACGGGGATGTGCTGCGACATATCCCTTTATAAGCAAATAATACGGTTCGTTTCGTGAGCGCTTTACTGAAATTTCGCTCACGTTTATTTTGAAAATGATGAGGAGACGCCAAAAAATGAAGATTTGTATGCACAACTGGATGCGCCCTGAACCGATTGAAGTCACCATAGATCGTATGGTACGTTTCGGCTATGACGGCATACAGATTATGGGTGAACCCCGTAAGTATGACTGGAAGCATGTACGTGGTCTACTCGATAAAAATCATCTCCAATGTTTTGGTTCCGTCAGCATTATGGTTAAAGGCCGTGATCTCATTCATGGCGATCCCTATTACCGTGAAATGTCAGTGGCTTACCTCAAAGAATGTCTTGATATGGTTCATGCCCTTGGCGGTACCATTTTCACCCTCGTACCCAGCGAAGTCGGCAAGATTGTTGCCATGTCCGATCCGGATACCGAATGGGGCTGGGCGGTCGAAAACATCAAGAAGGTCAACGATCACGCCCAAAAGCTCGGTATTCGCATTGGTCTCGAACCCTTGAATCGCTTTGAGACCAACTTCCTCAACCGTCACGATCAAGCCATTCGTTTGGCGCAGGATGTTGGTGGCGGAATCGGCGTATGCCTCGATGCCTTCCACATCAACATCGAAGAAGCTGATCCCTATCAGGCAGTGATGACCACAGGCAAGGGTGGTTATCTGGTTGACTTCCATGTTGCCGATAACAACCGCCGCCCACCGGGACAAGGCTCATGGGATTGGAAGAAGTTGATCTCCACCCTCAAAGAATCGGGCTATACCGGCCAACTCACCAGCGAGTTCGTCGTTCCGTTGGATCGCTCGCCTTTGTCGGCCAGAATGGCTGATTCCGGTACTACCGCTACTGAAGCCGAACTGAAGTTTATCCGCGATCATGGCAGCGACCTTATGCCGGATGAGGAATATTCCAAACACGTGGAAAATACGATCAAGCATCTTCGTGCTTGTGGTGCCTAAAGCATCGTACACAAAGGGACGTGCATTTCATTGTACGTCCCTAAATATACTGTTTATTTGAAATAGGATTATTTTATGGCGACCGTTTTATTGATCGGTACGCTGGATACCAAAGGGCCAGAAACGGCTTACTTGAGGGATCGCGTACGTCAACTCGGCTGCGATACGCTGGTATTAGACTCCGGCATTTTGGGAGAAGCAGTCGGTATTGAGGCGGATTTCACCCGTGAGCAAGTCGCTATCGCTGCTGGCTCTACCATCGACGCCCTTCGAAATGCAGGTACACGCGGCAAAGCTGTCGAGGGCATGTTAGCTGGTGTCCGCAAGATAACACTGGAACTGTTGGCATCCGGCAAAATTCACGGCGCGGTGGCGCTCGGTGGTGCAGAAGGTTCGGTGTTGGCCGCAGCCGCCATGAAAGAACTGCCCATTGGATTTCCCAAATTAATCGTCTCGCCGATTGCATCCGGTCAGCGCAAGTTCGGGCCATTCGTGGGTACGCGTGACGTGATGGTCATGCATTCAGTAGTCGATATTCTCGGCCTCAATCCGATTAGCCGAACCGTATTTGATAGCGCAGCCGCCGCAGTTGCCGGAATGGCAAAAGCCTACGCTCAGCAGCAGGTGTCAGCCAATAATCGCAAGGCCATCGCCGCGACGATGCTCGGCAATACGACCAAACCGCTGATGCGTATTCGTCCACATGTCGAAGCGCTGGATATGGATTTCGTGATTTTCCATGCGAACGGCGTAGGCGGAGTGGCGATGGAAGAACTTATTGCTCAAGGGCAGTTCACCGCCGTACTGGACTACACCTTGAGCGAGGTTGCCGGACAAATCGCAGGAGGCTTCCATGTGGGTGGCGCAGGACGCATGGATGCAGCCACCCAATCCGGTGTGCCGCAGGTGGTGGTGCCGGGCTGTTTGGACTTCATCGTATTTGGTGCCAAACATGAAGTGCCGGATCAATTCAAGAACCGCCCTATGTATTACCACAATCCGGAATTTACGCTCGTACGCCTTACACCGGAAGAGCAAATTGCAGCGACCCACTTTGTGCTAGAAAAGCTCAATCGTAGCACCGGAAACGTTACCGTCGTGGTTCCTTTGGGCGGTGCCTCGGTCATGGATATTCAGGGGGGTGCTTTTTACCTGCCCGAACTCAATCGTCAGTGCTGGGATATGCTCAAAAATGGTTTGAAATCAGGCATCCGCTATCGTGAAGTGGATGCTCATATAAACAGTGATGTTTTTGCCGACGCGGTATTCGACGAGTTAAAGCAAATACTGATTTGACCGCCACGATCATGGCAGAGAAAACAGAGAGAAAAGCTATAAGCAGGAGATAGGATTATGGCAGCAACACGTTCTACAAAATCGCTCAACTTCCCGTCGTTTTGCATGGGAGATTTGAGCTATGTCGACATACAGGAATACTTGAAGCATTCGGATACCATCCTCATCCCCAAGGCAAGTTTGGAACAGCACGGGCCACACTTGCCGCTATATTGTGACACCATTACGGCTACTGAAGTTGCTACCCGCGCCGGTGAACAGGCCGGTATCATGTACACGCCGACACTCTGGTTGGGATACTCGCCCCAACACATGCGCGCACCGGGCTTTGGCGCAGGGACAATTACCCTTCGCGCCGATACCTATCTCAACCTGCTCTATGACATCGGACGCAGCTTGGTTCATCACGGCTTCAAACGCCTGATTTTCGTGAATGGACACGGCTCGAACGTGAAAGTCGTTGATCCAGTACTGCGACGCCTACGGAATGAAACAGGTGCGCTTGTGGCCTACTATAAGCCCTACGCCGAACGCTATATCGGCATGTTGAAAGATGTGCTCGAAGGGCCGGTTGAAGAAACCCCCGGCTGGCATGCAGGCGAACTCGAAACCTCACAGGTACTCGCCCACAATCCTAAACTGGTTCGGCTCGATCGTGCCAAAACCGATAAAGCACATGCCCCGAAATGGCTCGGCGAAGCATGGGCCAAAAACGATGGTATGCCCGATGCTGAGTTTCAAGGTTACCAATACTTCAACTTCCCCTTTGACCATGAAGAATTTACGGACTCCGGTACGATGGGCGTTCCCCAACGCGGAACAGCAGCCAAAGGCGAAGAAGCCTTCAAGCGTTTCACCAATCACCTGATCGACGCGGTGGAAGAACTCGAAAAGGTCGAGGTCACCATCAAAAATCAGGATTGGAGCGAGGGCAAAGCATGGTAACCAAGGACGCGAACAGCATTCTAGCCGATTCGCTTGCGAAAATTGTGGGCAGCGCTAATGTGTTGACCGCGCTCGAAGCCCGTACCAAATACGCCAGTGACCAATGGTGGTATGCCATCGCCGCAGCCGCAGCCGGTCAAGCCATCAGCAAGCCGGATGTGGCTGTCAGCCCAACGACCGCCGAGCAGGTTGCTCAAATTGTGAAGTTGGCAAATACCTTTCGTGTCCCTCTAACACCATGGGGAGGGGGCAGCGGCGTACAGGGTGCAGCGAATGCTGATCAAGGCGGCATCGTCCTCGACTTACGCAAGCTCAATCGGGTGCGTTCCGTAAACAGCAAGTCACTGACGTGTGAGGTTGAAGCAGGCAAAGTCTGTAAGGAATTTGAAGCTGAACTGAATAATGACGGTTTGTCATTCACGCATTACCCTGCCTCAACCGAATGGGCGACCATTGGGGGTTCAATTGCAGCCCGTGGATCAGGTGTCCTCTCCACGAAGTACGGCAAAATCGAAGATCATATTTTGAGCCTCGAATTTGTGACGCCAACAGGTGAATTGGTGACGACACCATCTGTTCCCCGTCATGCCGTTGGCCCGGAACTGACGCAAATGCTTATCGGTTCAGAGGGAACATTGGGCATCGTGACTGCGGCAACCGTCAAGCTGCACAATTTACCCAAGAAGCGCACTTTTGTGGTCGCGGCCTTCGCATCACTCAAGGATGGCGTGGAAGCCGGACGTATCATCATGACTACCGGACTCAAACCTGCGGTCATGCGTTTGTATGATGCTGAAGCAGCCGCCCACAGCCTATCGCGGGCAGTTGAAACACCCCTTGAACAGGCAACGCTCGTCATGATGTTTGACGGTGATTACCCTGATCTGGTTGACCATGAAGCACGAATTGCACAGCAAATTTGTCAGGATCATCACGCGACTATCCTTACCGAAAAGATCGGACAAATATGGTGGGACAAACGCTATGTTTTTTATTACCCGCCTTATTCACCAGAGCTTCCGAGTATCTGGGGAACGGTTGATGTGGTGGCAGACTTTGAGCATATCGAAGCGGTCTACGAAGAAACCACCAAGGCTATTCGTGCTGCTTGCCCTGCCGAGCTGAATTTGTCGCTCACAACACACTTTTCTCACTGGTATGAATGGGGTTCGATGATCTACGCCCGTATGAAAGTGCCAACCGGCCCATCAGATTTGACAGAGGCGAAGGAATTGCACGATGCGATTTTCCGCGCAGGAATCGAAGCCTCAATGAAAGCAGGGGCGGTCATGAATGATCATCATGGTGTAGGTATGCGCCTCGCACCGTATATGCCAGCCCAATACGGCGCCGGTATGGAAAGCCTCAAGCGTATCAAAAAGGCGCTTGATCCCAATAACATTTTGTGCCCCGGTAAATTAGGCTTGTCTTAATTGCAGCATATTTCGCCCATCCTCTCATTACTGTAAATAATTTGAGGATGGGTACGCATCCTGAAACTGTTGATAATTCAAGGTTAACGTCCGCGCACGGAATGGTCAGCCTGCCAGCAGCGTAGCCAATTCGCGCGGGGTATTGGTCGTGAACTGATGAACCCCTGCGTTCAGTAGTCGCAGCGCATTGGTTTCGGCAACCGGATTGCCCACATCCAGCGTCCATGCGTCGAGTGTGACATCGAAACGCTGTAAGGTCGTCGCCCAATTGAACCCGTGATCGAGGGACTGAGCGATCATCTTGTGATCAATGTAAAAGGTGGTGGCATATGGAACCATGTCCACCAACGTTTCGCAGCGTTCGGTTAAGTATTCAACGATGTCCCAATGGCGCTCGCTTGCCAGAATATGATCATCCCAGTAGCCATAGGCACCCTTCTTGAACGGCGGTACGCGGGGATCAATCGTATCGTCCGGTTGACGCCAATCGACATAATAATGCACATCAAATCCCAACTCCAACCACGGCGCGATACGGTGCAACCGCCGTAACTGCCAGTCCGCCCCTGTGCTAACGATGACACGTTCACCGAGTGGCTCGATCAATTTTGCCAGCCGTTCTAGCGGCTCATTATTGGGCATCGGTACCACATTCTTGAAGTCCAGTTGCAAGCGTGCCCCATTTGGAAACTCATTAAAGAGCGCGACCACTTCACTTAACAAGGCCGGATGATATTGGCTCGCAGCGCCTGTTTCGGGTATTTTAAGCAAGGTTTGTTTCGCGGCTTCGGGTTGCGTCTTCGCGATTGAACCTTGTCCGGTCGTCTCAGACTCGAGATCAAGATCATGTACCAATAAATAATCACCGCTCGCCAGCGCCGTAATATCGACCTCGATAAACTGCGCGCCAAATTCCAAACAACTTTGGAGTGCTTCCAGTGCATTCGGCGGATACTGACCGTCCAGTGCGCCCATGTGATGCACAATCATTGGTTGTGCTGTCTGTTCTTGCGTCATGTCCCATCCTTTGTTGATTACTGCAAACCCTAAAAATAGTGCATGGATGTTAACCAATAGATAGCAAAGATGCTGTTTTGATTAAACTACTGTAAATAATCGATGCTCAATATTGAGCGCTTTCTTGGTAGAGTCTCTATAGCCTGTTTGCATCCCCGCGTTAACTTTCACCAGCTCGCTTCGAAGCAGTTTCACAAATTTGCTCGTGCACATCTCGGGAGAGTAATGCTATGCGTTTAGGACAGCGTAAGTGGAGCTTGATGCGCCTAACCAGTGTTGTCTTGGTGATGGTTCTAGGCGTATTCGGTGTACACGTTCAGGGCAAATCAGTGATCAATGTTTACAGCAGCGGCGATACCCATATCACCGATTGGCTTCAGCTATCGATTATGGGGTGTTTTATCGGCAGTTTTTTGACATCACACCAAAAGTCGAAAATGGCGCAGCAAACAGGAACCCTTACTAATTCAAGGTAAGCATTCGCGAACAAAAAACGTTCAAGAATCAGGTTTGAACGTTTCTTGGCTGCGAACGCTCATGTTGAATGATCAACAATTCCCCTTTGCTGCACACTGCACCGAAATCAACATCAAGAACAGTTGCATAGGTTATCGTCAATACGCTTTGCCAATCGCTCGAAGCTAATCTTCCGGAAGGACGATTTCGATTTCGCAACCTTCTGGTGCGTGCGTTTCAAGCTGCATTTTCCCATTATCGTCAATATGCCATGCGACATGTACCGCACCGTGTGGGGTTGGTACTGTACCAGACGCCCATTTCAAACCGAATGATTTCGGCGCGATACGAATACGGCGAAAACCGGGCGCGGCGGGAGTTACACCTAGAACCTGTGATGTGAGGAAATATACGGGTGCTGCCGACCACCCATGACACAAACTGCGACTCCAGTGGGAATCCACGAATCCGGGGAAGGTTTCCCAGAAGGTAGTTGCTCCTTTTTCCAATATCCGGTTCCACTGCTCGCGGATAATGGCAATCGCATCATCAGCATGGTCTTCACGGAACAGGGTTTCGAGTGTGAAGAACAAGAACCACGGACTCCCCACTGGAACAACTTGATCTGGACTGCCAAAACGGGCCATCGATGGGCTGCTGCCAACATAGTTTCCAGTACGTGATGCGAGTACCATCTTGATTACAGCATCATAGCGTTCCGGCAGTACGGCATTAGCCAGCAATGCAAGTGTATTGGTTGGCTCGCTGATGCGCTGTTTGTTCTGGAATGCGCCATAGTCCACAGGGCTAAAACCAATCTGAGCAGCACGGGTGAGATAACGTTGATAGGCGAATTCATCACGAACGGTATCCACATACCCTTGATGAGTTTCCGACCAACCATACTGATTAACTGCTGCTCTCAGGCGTGTCGCGAGTGCCTGATAGTGTTCGCAATCATGTTGCAACTGCAACACATCCGCCATGCGTGCTGCACAATCCAATGCCTGGGCGAACAATACAGTGTTGGAAATTACCTCACCATCCCGATCGAGATCTTGTGCTGCCCAATCCACCAGATTCCACACATCAGGAATATCAAATAAGTCCCGCGAAGTCAGAAAGGTTTCGCTACGGCGCATACACTCTTTGACATCGGCATAATAATCAGCCAATGCAGCAACATCACCCGTATTCCAATATTGTTCCCATGCCATGGACACCCACAAGAATGTCCACATCGGAATTTCGTCAAACCAACCGCTGGCAACATGCGATCCAGTCAGATGTGGGCGGTTCAAATGTGGCGGTTTGATCTTTTCGAGATAAGGCGACAAAGATTGTCCAACCAAGCGCACAGACCGATCTGTAATCTCATACGCACCGAAGGCGGCAGCATTGACTAGCGAACTGTTGCGGGCATCACCAACCCAGAAAACTTGCTCATAACCGGGGCAATCGATATAGGTATCGAGCATACACAACTGGACTGTATACGCTCCAACTTCCCAGATTTTTGTCAGCGTTTCATCAGAACAGGCGAAGTGCCCGTTCTTGGCAACCGGATAGGTACTTTGCAGGGTGTGAATACGCCGCATTTTGAGCGGACGACTCATATTGCGGAACGTAAATGATCCGTAACGGAAGCCGCGTCGCTGATGAGAACGGAAAACTTGGCGTCCTTCTCGGGCAACATATCGGAAAGTATTGCGTAAGCTTTGCATCCAGAAGATACCACTTTCATCAATACCTTCAAAGAAATGGGCATCAATAATCGCATCTTGCGGGGCATCTATATCGAACTCAACAAAGCCCATGATTTCGCGCCCGAAGTCGATGACCACATGCACATCCCCATCCGATTGTGGTTGGATGATGGTCCAATCGGCATTGTCTGCCAACATTGCTGACGAATTGAGTACCGGTGCAGGTCGATTGCCAGCAATCGTAGGCCGGGGCGTCGCGCGGGTGATGTCATAGCTGCAAAAACCACCCTCTACCGCGAAAAATTGTTGACTCGACGTCATTGTGAATACATCTAACGGGTTCGCAGAGTGTGGGATGCCAATGCGCGGATCGTCAGATGGCAGCGCGTCAAGAGTGTTGACTGTCCAACGCTGCTCAACTGCATCAGTCAGTTCGTTGAAGACGCCGGAAAATATCCATGCTGCATCGGGGACAAAGCGATCGGCTGATAGCGTAAAAGATTCGTCGCATTCGATCAAAATTGCCGACCACTGAATATTGCGCAGCATGACAAGATTCGCGCCAACATGAAGGTGTACAGGGCGCGCTTCTTGGCTGGCATTGGTCGCATCGCTGATCAAGAACTGATCGTTAACGCGTACATCGACCGGCTCATAATGTTTAAAGACATGGATGTGGGCGATGCAGTCTCGTGACACCGTTAACTCTGTGAAAATGATCCAGCCTTGTTCGCCGGGTGGATTGGTTCGTAAACCAGTGCGATCTGTATTGGCGATCTGGCGTACATCAAACGTCCAGAAAGTGCCTTTGCGCAATCGTGCCAGTTCGACCACTTTGACCTCAACCGGACTGACGGAATCTTCAGTCAAGAAGGGAATGGTGCGCTGTGCGAGTCCCGTCCACGGTGGGGCGGCAATCACATCGGCTTGTGCCCACGCATTATCATCAAACCCAGTTTCCTTCCACGCAGGGTCTTCACGGCGAGCATCGAATTGTTCCTCAAACCCGAACTGTACTGCAATACGTGGCGTATGGCTGGTGAATGCGTGTGCAGGCTGTGTTTTCCATGTCGAATCGGTACCAACGATTACTTTTTCGCCAGTATCAAGTTCAAGCACGAGTTCCGCTAATAAGCCGGGTTGTTCCTTCACGTAGCTTTGCGTATTGTCGTTGAGGGAGTTGACCAATATGGCGATGACCGCCGGTTCGCCAACTGTCAAATCAGTGGTGACATCGTATACATCATAGGGATACGAAAAGGCGTATCCCCGTGCCGGACCACGCCCAATAAAAACACCGTTGAGATTCAACTCGTAGAAGGTGTCAGCGGTGATCAACAACTTGGCACTAATCACGTTGGCAGGGATATTGAGAGCGTAGCGGAACATGCGCCACTGGTTGCGTTCGCTAGTTCGCTGATGACTCCAAATCCAAGTAGATTGTGGCGAGAATTGGACTGATTGAGAAATGGCTGAACTCACATTACACCTATAAAAGTTGGATAAAGGGCAGCGCAAATCGCCCTCAGGATAGCGCGTTCAAGAGATGGCAGAGTCACATCTGCCATCTAACGAGTGGTTACAATTTTGATAAACGTAGCGGTATAAACTTCCCCTACGTGTTTATGTTGAGACGCCTGACTTTACCCCTTGATTGCACCGGAAGTCATGCCGGAAACAATTTGCCGTTGGAAGAACATGAACAAAATGAGGGGTGGAATGGTGATAACAACTACATCAGCAAAAAGCAAATTCCACTGTGACGTGAACTGACTCATATAATTATAGAGCGTTAACTGAGCAGTTACGTTCTGTGCCCCCGGAAGAAAGTACAGCGGACTGGTGAAGTCGTTGTAAATACCAACTGAGGTTACCAGAATCACGGTTATCATAGCCGGACGCAAGAGCGGCAGAATAATCCAGAAAAAGAGGCGTAACGGCGTGGCACCATCAATGATTGCTGCCTCGTCAATCTCAGCAGGAATAGTGCCGATAAATGCCCGTAAAATCAGCGTTGCAAAGGGCATGGTGAATGCCACTTCAACCATAATCAGCCCAAAAATTGTTTTGTAAATTCCAAGTGCTTGCAGTACGAATATCGTGGGTACAACTGCTGGGGGAATGATGAGACCAGCCAGCATGACAGAACTAACGACCGACGACACCCGATTGCGACGACGTTGCATTACGAAGGCAAGTAATGCGGAAAAGAGGACGATCAGTGTCACTGAGCCTACAGTCAGAATCGTGCTGTTCCACATTGCCAACAAAACGCGATAATTTCCAAATGAAATCACTTCTCGGATATTGTCAAT
This sequence comes from Aggregatilineales bacterium, assembly GCA_044227005.1. Taxonomy (GTDB): domain Bacteria; phylum Chloroflexota; class Anaerolineae; order Aggregatilineales; family Phototrophicaceae; genus CFX2. The sequence goes on along the minus strand of JBGAFZ010000004.1, from coordinate 518,484 downwards.
CAATTGGAATTGGCTTGGCAAGGTAAATTCAAAGAGAGCGGCCTCGGAACGTGATTTAGCCGCTGTAAGGAAGATGAATATAAACGGCACTATAAAAATAATCACTACAAAAAAGAGCGTGACGGCATCCAACCATATAGCGCCCAGTAACTTTCTGAGTTTCATAGGTCAAGCTCCAACCGATTAAAGAACCGCATCAATGGGTAGACAATAACCGTGACAACAATGAACAAGACGACATTACCAGCAGTAGACAGACCATAAAAGCCGGCCTGATATTCTTTGTAGATTACAGAAGTGAGCACATCAGAGGCGAAACCGGGACCACCTTTAGTCATTGCCCAGATCAGGTCAAATGAGCGTAGCCCACCGATAAACGAGAGTAAAATCACGGTGAAAGTGGCATTTCGGGCTAGCGGGATAATGACGTGCCGGAACTTAACCCACTCGCCCCCCTCCAGTCGGGCGGCCTCGAAATAATCATTCGGGATCGACAAAATACCGGCAATGTAGATTACGGTCGCGAGGCCAATGCCTTTCCAAACATCAACAATTGCCACAGAGTAGAGCGCAAGACCGGGATTTCCAAGCCAATCCGGTCCTGAAATCCCGATAGATCCAAGGGCTGTGTTAATCAAACCGATTGATGGTTGCATGAGTGAGCCAAATGTGATTCCAACCGCAACCGTACTAACGAGCACCGGAAAATAGATGATGCTCCTAAACAAACCCTTCAAACGAAGGTTTGAGGTCAACAAAATCGCTAACGGTAACCCAAGAATAACTTTGAGGCCACTGGTCAAAACAGCATAGATGAGGGTATTACGTAAGCCGGTTGTCAACTGTGCATCACCGAGAAATGATACATAGTTGGCAAGTCCGATAAATGTCGAATTAAAAAGCGTCCAACGAGTCAGGCTGAAATAAAAAGCGAGCGCTGTCGGCACGATAAAAAATATACCAAATACAAGCGCGGCTGGAATATAGAACCAATGGGGATACATGCGCTGTATGACCTGCGGTTTTGCAGAGTACGTCATAGTGCCTCGCTATTATCAATAGTATTTAAAATCATTATTGGTAAATCTTTATAGGCAAGGAAGAGGAGGCCAAGTGTGGCCTCCCAACCAATAATTATAGACTGATTACCAACCGGGCAATCCGAGTTGCTGAGCTTGTTTTTCGACGTCCTTATCGTAGGCAGCAGCAGCATCGGCAGGGGTCATCTGACCAGAGCCAACGGCAACGCAAATCTGTTCCAATGAAGGACCTTTGATCGGGGAAACAAACTCGAGTGCAGGACCAGAGTTACCCGAGTCGATGTAGGCGGCAATATCCTTGACTGCGGGAAGAACGGTTTCCGGCAGCTTGGCACCCTTAATCAAGTATGGACCAGAAGGCGGTACCTTGGCATTAATTGCATCGACACCTTCAGGTGAAGCGATGAAAGCAAGGAACTTCTTGGCTTCGTCAACATTCGAGCTGGTCTTGGGAATATAGGTAGCACCCGGCATCCAAATGGTCGCGCCATTCTTGGTTGCGTCTGCTCCGGGTTGGGCGAAGAAGCCAATGTCATTGATTGCATCTGGCCAGTTAGCCGCGATTGTCGGCAGCGCGAATGAAAGCATAGGGTACTGAGCACCTTTACCATCGGCAAGGATTTTCAAGGCTTGGTCAAACTTGGTGGTTGCATAGTCCTTCTGCCACCAGCCCTTGTCGAAACCTTCACGCAAATAGCTGAAGCCTTCAGCAGCGATGGGGTCGGTCGCAAACTTGATCTTGTTGGCAGTGTAGTCTTCTGCAAAAGTGGGCGAAGACAATCCAACGTTGTAGTAGTCAGCCAAGAAAAAGAGTTGCGAGGTCCATGTGTCGCCGAAGCTGGCGATCACCGGCGGAATGCCAGCAGCGATAAGCTTGTCATTGTTGGCTTCAAACTCTGCCCATGACTTCGGAACCGTGATGCCAACCTGTTCAAACACCTTCTTGTTATAAAGGATGCCACCACCCATACCGGTACCGGTTGGGGCGCCGAAGATCTGTCCACTTTGGGACACAGAAGGCAGGAAGGACTCGGCAATATTAGCGATAAACGCTTCTGAAGAAAGATCAACCAATGTATCAGTCGGGTGCAGTGCTTGGAGCAGTGAACCAGAGTTATAGAAGAAAATATCGGTCATGTCGCCAGTTGCCAAGCGAGTCTTGACGATATTATCACCATCTGAACCACCAGGACGGCTTTCGATGCTAAATGTGACATTCGGATGCAATGCAGTGTAGGCATCGGCGAGAGCTTTAACCGTATCCTGTGTGTTCTGGCTATCATCTGCAAGAAACGTAAGCGTGACCGAGTCCTGAGCGGCGACCGCTGATATACTCAGCGCCAACACAAGAAGGAAAAACAGAACAATCCGTTTCATACAAAAGTCTCCTATTACATTATGTAAAAATATTCCAAAAGCCCCTTTATATCTTCGGGACTCTTGTTCACAAAAGTTATGTGCTCCTCAATGACGACCAGTCCATTAAACAGGTGGAGCAAATCCTGTCGACTCACGGACAATCAGTTCCCACCCACTTGTGATAAGCTGGCGTGGTAATTCGGGTTTGGCAATCCGGTTAAGTAGTAAGCGAACAGCATCCCGCCCATTTTTTTCAGGTTCACCGGCGACGGTTGTCAAACTGGGGACGGTATACTGGGCGGAAGGGATATTGTCAAAACTTGCCAGAGAAATATCGTCAGGGATGCGTAAACCGAGTTCGAAGGCCGCACGTATGAAGGCCGTGGCTTGTAAATCATTGATCGTGAGTACGGCTGTTGGTCGATCCTTACGTGAAAGTATCTCACGTGCAGCGTGATAACCGCCTTCGAGTCCCGGGTGACACTGGATGATGAGCGATTCATCAATCGCGGTACCATTTTGCGCAAGCATTTCGCGGTAAGGTAACAATCGGTCATATCCTTGGATAAGATCAGTCGTACCGTAAATAAAACCTATGCGTTGATGCCCTAGACCGAATAGGTATTTCATGAGTGCACGAGTGCCGTCACCATAGCCTTGGTGCACAGTGTCGAATTCTGAATCGCCCGATGTAATTTCCACAACCGGACGAAGTGATTTACGGACTTGCTGAAGAATCTGTTTCGGCAACAGATTGAAGCTAATCAGCAAGATCATCCCGTCGACCCGCTGCTCGGCGAGTTCTCGGAGGCTTTTACGTTCTTGCTCAATAGAGAGTTTACTCGGCGATAAAAGGACGCTGTACCCTTCAGCTTCAGCCTCAAATGAGATACCCTGCAAAAGCTGCCAGAAATATGGATTTTCGTATATGGGGACAAGAACACCGATTGTTTTTGTGCTGCCACCGCGAAGGGATTGGGCACGCGAATCCGGTTCGTAGCCGAGTTCGCTAATTGCGTCTAGTACTCGCTGACGCGTTTCCGCAGAAATAGGAATTCGGCCGCCATCCTGATCATTCAATACAAATGATACAGTGGAGCGCGACACGCCTGCTCTGCGAGCGACATCAAGCTGTGTTGGACGTTTCACTGTAGTTGAACCTTTGAACAGAATTGATCAAGGCCAAATGCAGAACGACACAACAGATTCGCAGTAGTCGAGTGAGAAAACAAAGCCTGAAAAATCATATTCATGAAAGAATAAATATTACGGTTATTGCTGTCACGATACACCTAACACGTGTTAATGTATATCGAATTCAGTGATTTGTCAAATAAGTACGGACACTAGCATAGGTGATGGTCAATCTTCGAATCAGATCTCATCAGTTTGACTGATTAACTCACCTTCGACATACTGCACACATCAAACCGTCGCAGCCTCTACACGCGGCCGTCCCAGCCACCAGATCAAACCGATGAAGATCAGCGTCAGCCCAATCCCCGCGTTGCTGACTGCCGCATATCCGCCGGATGCGAACAGCGACCCCGATGCCAGACTACCAAACCCCGCCGCCAAAAACACCAGCGAGTCATTAATCCCTTGCACCCGCGCCCGTTCCGAACCGCGCAGCGTATCCGCCAGCAGCGACGAACTCGCCACATAGCCGAAATTCCATCCCAACCCCAACAGGAACAAGGTCGCCGACAAAATATACTGGTCAGCCGAGAGCGGCGACAGCACCGCCGACAAAATAATCACCACCGCACCCACGTATAGCATCGTAATCCGCCCGAAACGGTCGATCAGATAACCCGTCACAGCCGACAAGCCGTACATGCCGAGCGTATGCATCGCGACTACCAGCGAAATTTGATCGCGCCCGTGGTGATGATGATCCATATACAGCGGTGTCATCAGCATCAGAATGACCATCACCGTCTGGCAAACCAGTGCCGCCACAATCGCCAACTGCACCTTAGGCAACATCAGCAGCACCGATAGCGGACGCGCCGGTTGTTTCTGTTCATGGTCATCGGCATGTGCGGCTGTGATCGACTGGGCGATGCGCATCGGATCAGGCCGTAGCAAGAAAAAGATCAACAGTGCCGACAATGTATTGAACACGAAGGCCACCACCCACGGCCCCATATCGGGATTTTGTCCCATCGCTCCCAAAAACTTGCCACTTGGCGAAACCAGCGCCGGTCCAACCACCGCCCCAATCGTCCCCGCGAACACAATTCGCCCGATCATCCGCGCCCGTTCGGCTTCGGGGAACATTTCGCCAGCGGCAAAGCGGCTCTGCTCGGCGCTCCCCCGCGATATCCCCAACAGTGCTGAACTGACCAGCAGCAGCGGGAAGGCTCCGCTTGCTATCGCCAGTATCCCTGCCAGCCCACCCAACGCACCCAATCCGTATCCCAGCGTCAAACCGACCCGCCGCCCATAACGTCCCATGAGCAGCGCAATCGGCAGCGCGGTTAAGGCCTGCGAGAACGTCAATGTAGAGGAAGGCATTCCCGCTACACTCTCATTGCCGAACAGGCGCACTGCCACAATCGCCACCAGCGTGACGACCGCGATCTGTGCCGCCGAAAACATACTCTGCGCAATAAATAAGGTATATAACAATCGTTGGCTAGTAACTCTATTCAAAACAACACCTGTATCGATAAGGAAATTTCGTAGAGTATCGGTTATTCCAGTAACTTCGGCAAGCACACCCCAAACCATTCCATGTGTGTGTGACACAGTCCCCCTGATTGCCCTTACGTGTGAATCCTGCCACAATACAGTTAAACATACAGGTTCATTTCAACAGGTGTGCTTATGTCCGGCATCTTTATTTCATACCGCCGCAGCACCAGTAAACATCTAGCCCGTTCGATCTTCATGGCGCTCCAACAGCGAGGGCATGATGTCTTTCTGGATGTCAATAGCATTGATAGCGGCGCCTTTGACCGCATCATCCTCAACCAGATAGCAGCACGACCGCACTTTCTACTGCTGCTGTCTCCAGGGTCTCTTGAACGCTGTGTCAATCCATCTGATTGGCTGCTTCAGGAGATTCAGGAAGCCTTTCGCCTTAATCGCAACATCATTCCTATTCACGATGAAGGTTTCGACCTGAGCCACGAAAAACAGTTTTTACCCGAACCGATCCGCACTCAGATCACCCTCAAAAACGCGCCGCCATACTCACATTACTATTTCGATGCATTTATTCAAACCATTAGCGATCGCTTCCTCAAGCAACCGCTTGATAATGTGATCCTCACGCCTACGCCGACCACCGAACGGGATGAAGTCCAAAAACGAATCCAGCAGGCCGGATACGAAAGTGATTCACTGCAACCACTTCCGAGTACCAAGCCGCCACCGGCTGAACCCGCCAAACAATCCACATCGACCGCTTATTATGGTCGTCCATATACGCCTACGCCGCCTAAAGTCCAAACACCCGCACCGACGCAACCCCTCATCTGGGGCGTAGAAAATATCCTCCCGCCACCATTCGAGTGGGTTTATATTCCGCCCGGCAGTGTGGATGTCGAAATCAACAAGCAAGTTGAAACTGTGTCCGTCAATGCCTTCAACATCGCCCAATATCCCATCACCATCGCCCAATATGAAGTATTCGTTCACGCTGAGGATGGCTATCGCAATCCGATCTGGTGGGATGCAAAAGCTGATTCGCGAGAATGGCGCTCAAAAAATAACTCTATAGCACTTCCAGCCGATTCACTTGGCAGTGATCGTCCGGTCGAACAGGTTGCGTGGTTCGAGGCAGTCGCTTTCTGTAAGTGGCTGGCGCAGCGTTTGAATGCACCAGCTCCTAACTTGCCACCTATGAAAATCTCACTACCGACTGAAGCTCAGTGGTTGCGCGCGGCTCAAGGGGACAATAGCCGTCAATATCCGTGGGGAGATACATTTGATACGACACGATGTAACACTATAGAGCAGAACATCGGGCGCTCTACCCCTGTAACACAATTTCCGAAAGGCGCGAGTCTCTATGGTGTGCAGGATATGTCGGGTAATATATTTGAGATGTTTCTCGATAGTCACGCCGAACCAGAGTATCGCGGTATTCGCGGTGGATCGTGGAAAACAGATGCCAAACGTGCCAATTTAACCTACCGTGAAGTGATAAGTGCAAGCAAACGTCTTGAAACCATCGGCTTCCGTATCGTGTTGATGAACAGCTAAAGAGTCGCATATTCGTGATCGCACCAAACGACCTTTTGGGGTATAATGGGTCACAAGGGTTCAATCCTCATAATACCGCTTGCCCTCAGAAAGCCGTTTAACAATGCAAAAGCAACTTGCCAATGGACTCATTCTACGCAGCCTGAGCGAAGGCTACGCCAGCGACCGTGAAGGTCTACCCCGTATCTATACCGACGTGAACTGCGAAGGCGACCCTGAAGAAGTCAAACAGGCTGTCGTTTATTGGACGCAAGACCTCATGGAAGGTCATGCCACCGTGACGCCCGATGATATTTTCGTGGTGGTTGACCCTGCCCATGAAGATCGAATCGCCTCTGCCACCATCTTGATCCCGCAAACGTGGCGCTATGAAGACATTCCGCTCTTAGTCGGGCGCCCGGAATTAGTCGCCACCTATCCCCAATATCGAGGACAAGGTTTGGTACGGGCACTGTTCGAGGCCGTTCATGAACGCAGCGCGGCGCTTGGTCATCACATACAGGCCATCACCGGCATTCCCCATTTTTACCGCCAGTTTGGTTACACCATGGCGGTTGATCTGGGTGACCATGCCAGCTTCCCCTTTTATAATCTGTCTGATCCAGCCGCCGACACTCAACCGGCCTTTACCCTGCGTCCTGCCACCCCCGACGACATCCCCAACATGACCACATGGTACAACCTCATGGCGCGTGACCGTTTGTTGACCGAGTTGCATTCGCCCGACGAGTGGCGCTACGAAATCATGGGACGTCACAGCGGTTCGGCGCAGGTTATGGATTACCAGATTATTGTCAACGCGGCAGGGATCGCGGTCGGCTATCTCGAACTATTCCCATTTCTATTCGACAAATACACCACTCGCTGTAGTGGATATGTCGTCGGAGAAGAATCATCCTATCTCGAAACCTTTGAGCCGGTCATGCAAGCCCTCAAGCAGTGGGCCATCACCCGTTATGGGACTTGTCCTGAACTCGTCACCTTTGGTTCTGGCATCCACGAATCCCTCGACCGTTTGATTGACCGGACAGCAGGCGCTAACCTCCGCAGTCGAGAATACATGTGGTATGTGCGCGTACCCGAAACCATTGCCTTCCTACGCCATATCCAACCCGTCTTGGAACGCCGCCTCATAAACAGTGGCGCACATCGTTACACCGGCGAACTCAAGATCGGCTTCTACGACCTCACCGGCATCAACATCAAGTTTGAGCGCGGCAGCATCACCACCATCGAACCGATGCGCGGCAAAGATGGCTACGACATTTCCTTCCCGTGGCACATGCTCTGGAATGTCGTTTTCGGGCAGCATAGCTACGATGATATTCGTCCCATCTTGCCCGAAGTGTGGGCAAGCCCGAAAGCTGCCGTCTTGCTGGACGCCCTCTTTCCCAAGAAAAAATCGTGGCTGAAAGGGACGCTCTAATCCCGCTGCCTACCCTATACTGCTCACCAAATGGTCAGAAACCATCGCATATATTCGTAACTAGGTTTAAATCCACAAACCACCGCAAACCCGTTTCTGACCATTTATCAACCCGCTTAACAATTCCGCTCCCTCAAAACCGTTAGCGCCAACCTTCAAAAAGAGTGACAAAATGGTTTTCCAAAATGTAACCCCATCGCCCTCCACATCGAGTATGATATCTATGGGGCGTAGGGTCGAAATTCATTTCGACCGCTTTTACGGGTTTGCCGCTGGCAAATCCATTTATCCCGCCGACATAAACTGAACATATGTCCGACGCCGCCGACGACACCGCCGACATAAACGCGACTGACAACTAATAACTACCTTCGACCTTTAACTTTTACCCTTTAACCACATGCCGACACCGCCGCCATAAACGCAACTGATAACTAATGACTGAAAACTGAAAACTGATGACTGAAAACTACCCACTACACCAGCAGCAAATAGATCCCTTTTTCACGGATTTGTTCGGCTGTCTCCCCATCCAAATGCGTGTCGGTCACCAATGTGTGGATGGCATCCAACGGCACGACCTGCACCAGAGCCGATTGCTCGAACTTGCTGCTGTCGGTAATCACAATCACGTGGTCAGCAATCGACATATACGTGCGGAAGAGTTCGGCTTCTTCGGGTGTCTCAGCGCTCAACCCACGCTGCACAGATATACCCTTGGTGCCGATGATGACTTTATCCACCTGTAGTTGGGCGAGTACCGTACGCGAAAGCGTACCCCGTACCGCTTGTTCTTCGGGGTCAATGGTTCCCCCCAGCATAATGACTTTATGCTGCCCGTGTTGTAACAGTTCGTGAACCACCAGCAGCGAGTCGGTTACAACAGTCAGATCATGGTGCTGGTGCAGTTGACGGGCGACACATAAACCGGTGCTGCCGCCGGAAATGAGCAAGGTTTCACCGTCATGAATGAGCGCTGCTGCCGCCTGACCGATACGTTCTTTTTCTTCGATATGACTCTTCTGGCGCAAAACGATCGGTATTTCACGGGTAGCGACGGTCTGCAAACGCATCACCCCACCATGCACACGCTGCACCCGATTTTGGGCGGCGAGGGTGGCGAGATCACGGCGGATAGTCGCGTCGCTAACATCAAAAAACTGACTGAGTTCCGGCACAGTCAAGCGTCCGCGCTCAGTCACCAATTTGACGATGTGGTCTTGACGCTCAAGCGATAAAAAGTCGGTATGTGTCATGGTCGTGTTTCCGTCCACACGAGGCAAAAGAGCCAATCTTTAGCAAAAGTGAATATCTAGACTATACCAAATAATTCGCCGCAAATGTGGCAATCATGCTCATATTCGCGCACTTTTCACAAAATCACCACTAAATATTTGCACTTTTTGAAAAATGCGCATAATATACGCATAAACGCGCACCAATATGCGCACACCTGTTTGACTTATCGGAATATCTTTTGCGCATAGATGAATGTTCTTGAGCGTCTTAGGAAGATACAACGCATATGACTCAGACTGAATTATCACTGAATGATTTTAAGCCCAAGCCTCGTTTGTCAGTCAAAACCACGACTGTGACCGCCCCCCGTTTTCCCGTAATTGATGCCCATAATCACCTTGCCGAGCCGTTTGGTGGAGGTTGGGATAAGAAGCCTTTATCCCAACTGATTGATCTTCTGGACGCGGCACAAGTGCGCATGTATGTCGATCTAGATGGCGGGTGGGGTGAGGATATCCTGAACGCGCATTTGGATTACTTCAAAGCCCCTGCTCCCGACCGCTTCATGGTTTTTGGCGGTGTGGATTGGTCAAAGTGGGCGGAAAAAGGCAACCAATTTGGCGAATGGGCAGCGCAGCAGTTTCGCTTACAGGTAGCCCGTGGTGCGCAGGGCTTGAAGATATGGAAGCCGTTTGGCCTGCATGTCAAAGACCATAACGGACAGTTGGCATCTATTGATGACCGCCGCCTCGATCCAATCTGGGCGACAGCTGGTGAACTCGGCATGCCCGTACTCATTCATGTGGCTGATCCGGTGGCCTTCTTTGATCCGCTTGACCCCACCAACGAACGCTGGGACGAACTCCATGCGCATCCCGATTGGCAGTTTCCAAGCCCGCCCTACCCGAGTTTTATGAGCATCATGAACGGGCTGGCGAATCTGGTGAGCAATCACCCCCAAACCACATTTATTGGCGCACATGTCGGCTGCTATTCCGAAAATCTGGAATGGGTGGGCGCACTCTTGGATCGCTGCCCTAATTTTTACATTGATCCCAGCGCCCGCATTTCCGAGTTAGGGCGTCAACCCTATTCTTCGCGGCGCTTCTTCCTGAAGTATGCCGACCGTATCCTCTTTGGCACGGACGCCGGACCGAATCTGGATGCTTATCGGTTGTACTACCGTTTCTTTGAAACCGACGATGAATATTTCAACTACGGCCTTTCGGAGATCCCCAGTCAAGGACGCTGGTACATCTACGGGTTGTACTTACCCGATGATGTGTTGCACAAGTTTTATTATCAGAATGCAGCGCGGGTGCTGCTCAAACAATCATGATGGATTGAAAAGGACGAATCGATGGTTGAGCGTGGCAGTTATACACGAACCGAAATTTTCTCACAGCCAGAGGTGTGGGCAACAACGCTGAAGCAATTGAATGGACTCAGCGGCGAGATCAAAGCATTCTTAGACGCAGGGCAGTTCCAATCGGTAGTTTTTACGGGCTGCGGCTCGACCTATTATCTGGCACTGGCGGCTGCGGCCATCTGTCAGCAGTTGGTCAAAATTCCAGCGCGAGGACTTCCCGCTTCCGAAATCTGGCTGTATCCCGAATCGGCTTATCTAAGTTCACAGCGCACTTTGTTGGTCGCTATCAGCCGATCCGGTGAAACCACTGAAACCCTACGCGCGGTTGCCGCTTTCAAAAAGCACAACCAAAACAAGGTGCTGACGCTATCCTGCTATCCAACTATGCCGCTAGCGAGTGCAGGCGATTTGAACCTCGTGTTGGACGCAGGCCAGGAAGAGAGCGTCGCCCAAACCCGTGCCTTTAGCGTGTTGTATCTAGGGACGGCATTTTTGGCGGCCTTATGGGCAGGGCAATCCGCTTTATTAGCCGAGATGGAAAAACTCCCAGCCGCCGGATCACACCTACTGAAGAATTATGCCGACATCGCTAAAGAAATCGGCAGCGATTTGAGCTTGGAACGCTTCTATCTATTGGGATCCGGCCCACGTTACGGGCTGGCAGCCGAAGTGAGCCTGAAGCTCAAAGAAATGTCCCTCAGCCACAGCGAGCCGTTTCATTTCCTAGAGTACCGGCACGGACCGATGTCGATGGTGACCGAACACACCCTCCTCTACGGCTTGGTTTCGGAAGCCAATCAGGCCGCTGAAAAGCTGGTCTTGAAAGAAATGGAAGCACGCGGCGCACGGGTCTTAAGCCTCGCTGAAACGGATGCAAGTGTGTTGTTCAAATCAGGCGTACCGGAAGCCGTTCGTAACGTATTGTATCTACCCATCGGGCAATTGATGGCCTTTGAACGTTCGCTGGCGAAAGGTCTAAATCCTGACCGTCCGAATAACCTTGAAACGGTGGTGCGATTGGATAATAGCGGCCAAGGCTAAACGCATGAGCCGAATTGTCACAAAAAGTTTTGGAAACGTCTATTCACGAGTTATGTAAAGGATGTCCAAACATGTTGAAAAAGTCTGTTATCGGGGTTTTATTGAGTGTGATGATGCTCCTGATTATCGGCGGTGTAGTCGGTGCGCAGGACAAGACCGAAATCACCTATATGATGTGGGGATCGCCGGAAGAATTGGCAGTATGGCAGAAAATTGTCGATGAGTTTCAGGTGGCGAATCCAACCATTAAAGTCAATGTGGATGTGAGCGACTGGACATCCTATTGGGACAAACTCAAGACCTTGATTGCGGGTGGTACACCACCGGATGTGTTCGCGATGGATGCCCCCTTATATCCCGATTGGCAATCACGCGGGGTGTTGCTCAACCTACAACCCTACATCGATAAAGACCCGAAAGCGTTGGACGGTTTTTATCCCGTAACATTGGAAGCCTATAAGCGCGAGGATGGCTATTATGGTCTACCGCGCGATTTCCAGACGATTGTGTTGTTCTACAACAAAGACATGTTTGATGCGGCAGGCGTAGCCTACCCGACCGATTCGTGGACGATGGATGATCTGAAGCAGAACGCCAAAGCACTCACCAAAGATACCGACAATGATGGCGTGATCGACCAATGGGGTTTCTCCACCGATTTGTATGATATGGAGTTGTTCTGGAGCGAAGCTATCTGGGGATTTGGTGGCGAGATCATCAATCCGGAAGGCACACAAACCTTGCTCGGCGATGGCAAAGCACGTGATGCGTGGAACTTCATTACAGATATGGTCGTGACCGATAAGTCTATTCCTGATCCTGACCAATCAGCTCAGTATGGTAATGATGTGTTTGCAGCCGGTAAATCCGCCATGACCACCATCGGCCATTGGGTTGTACCCCAATACTCACAACTGGGCTTCAAGTGGGATGTGGCAGCCATGCCTGCCGGCCCTGTAGCTCATGCAACCAGCGTGAACAGCGCCGGTTTCGTCGCCGCTAAAGACTCCAAGAATCCGGATGCCGCGTGGGAATTCATCAAGTACGCGACAGGTGAAGTCGGGCAAGCCCGTTTGGCTGAACTCGGTTTTGCGATCCCTGTGTTGCAATCGGTTGCCGAAAGCCCCACCTATCTTGAGCAAAAATCAGCGCCGATTAATCACAAAGTATTCTTGGATGCCTTAGCCTACGCCAAAGCCAAGCCAACCTTCCGCGGTTACGAGGAATGGTCAACAGTCGTCGGTGATAGTCTGGTGCCCGTATGGATCGGTGATACAACTATCGGTGATGCCTTGGACGCGATCAAACCCGCAGCAGATGAAGTGCTGGCAAATAACCAGTAGTGCGTTTTGAAACGGGAGGGACACCATCCCTCCCCTACGACAGCCTCCGAAATCGAAACATCGAATAGGCGTGGCGGATAGTCGCGCCTCTCAATCGTCAGGATATAGGGCATGCAATCAGGCTTAAAACCGCTGGGGCGGGAACGGTGGTGGGTACTGCTCCTACTGACTCCAACCTTGGTCGGATTGATATTTGGCGCGTTCGGGTCGATCTTGGCAACCATGGGACTCAGTCTTTTCAAGTGGGATTTGCTAACACCACCCGTATTCAACGGATTGGATAACTTTAAAGACCTTGCCACTGATGACTCGTTCCTAAAAGCGCTGAATAATACCTTCCGCTTCAGTTTCATTTATGTGCCGCTGGTTATCATATTATCGCTGTTCGTGGCGATGCTCTTGAACCGCAAAATTCGCGGCGTGAGTTTATTCCGCGTCATTTATTTCTTACCTGTCATCTCATCAGCCGTATCAGTGGGCTTGGTCTGGTTGTGGATTTATTCCAAAGACACCGGCTTATTGAACTACATTGTCGTCGCGCTGGGTGGTGAACCGGTGCGCTGGCTAAGCGCCCAAAATGCGTTGTTCGCCGTCATCATCGTCAATGTGTGGGGTGCGATTGGTGAGGGTATGATTATTTTCCTCGCCGGATTACAGAGCATCCCCAAGGATTACTACGAAGCAGCGCAGGTCGATGGTGCAACCGAGTGGCACTTGTTCCGTCATATCACACTGCCGTTGATTACACCGAGCATCTTCTTTCAAACCATCATTTCGACCATCAACGCGTTTCAAGCCTTTGAGTTTATTTATGTCCTCACGCGTCAAGGCAACAATAGTTCGAGTACACCGACGCTGGTGTATTCGATTTACCGTGATGGCTTCAATTATTACCGTATGGGCAGTGCCAGCGCACAGGCACTGGTATTGGCTGCCATCATTTTTGTCCTAACGCTGGTCTACTTCCAGCTTCAACGGCGACTGGTGTTTTACGACTAATGATTACCACACGCAAACAAACGCTGGATATTATCACATACGCCATACTGATATTGGGCAGTCTGGTGATGATCGGGCCATTCCTGTGGATGCTTTCGACCGCCTTCAAACTGCCTGCCGATCAATTCACGCGGGCGTTGATTCCCAATCCGATTACCACCCAGAACTTCTCACAGTTATGGACGATTTTGCCCTTCAGCACCCTTATCTGGAACAGCTTTAAGGTCGCTATGATCTCAACAGTCGGGCAACTGCTGACCTGTTCAATGGGCGCGTTCGTGTTCGCAGTGGTGCGCTTCCGTTTCCGCGAGATGTTATTCATCGCGCTGCTCGGCACGTTGATGATCCCCTATCAGGTGACGATCATCCCCAACTTCATCATTTTCAAGGCGTTGGGGCTGTATGGGACACAGGTTCCATTATGGTTACCCGCATTTATGGGCGGTGCTTTTGGGACGTTTTTGTTGCGGCAGTATTTCTTGACCATTCCGTTGGATCTAGCCGAGGCGGCACGGGTAGATGGTGCCTCACTCTTACGGATATTCTGGAGTATCTATTTGCCATTGGCGAAACCGGCTCTGGCGGCACTCTCGATCTTCACCTTCCTCGGCTCATGGAATAACCTGCTCACCCCGCTGATTTATCTGCCCAGTGATCTGCAACAGACCACGCTTCCCGTAGGCTTATCGCTGCTGCAACAACAATATACCGGACGCTGGACGATTATGATGGCAGGCTCCTTGGTCAGCATCGCGCCGATTATTCTGGTGTTCTTCTTCGCCCAGAGATTCTTCATCGAAGGCATCGCGCTTTCCGGCGTGAAGAAATAAGACAGCGCATCAGGACTTTCACAACACAGAAAAGACAGACATACAGCAAGGCAACCAAACATGGCAAAAATCACATTTATCGGTGCGGGAAGCATCGAGTTCACAAAGAATTTACTGGGCGATATTCTAAGCTTCCCCGAATTGAAACACTGTACGATTAGTTTGCATGACATCAATCCGGAACGCTTGGATACTGCCGAGCGGATGGCACGTGTCATTGCGGATAAGTTGGGTGCATCACCCAAGATTGAATCGCACACCGACCGCCGCAAGGCACTGGCAGGTGCAGACTACGCGATCAATACGATACAGGTGGGCGGATTTAAAGCGACCCTCTTGGACTTTGATATTCCTCGCAAATATGGCATCCAACAAACAATTGCCGACTCGCACAGCATCGGCGGCATTTTTCGGGCGCTGCGGACGATTCCGGTAATGTTGGACATCGCGCGGGATATGGAAGAAGTTTGCCCAGGTGCGCTGCTACTCAATTACACCAATCCCATGTCGATGTTGTGTTGGGCAGTATTCGCAGCAACCAACGTGCCGATTGTGGGGCTGTGCCACAGCGTCCAATATACGACCGAGCAAATTTCCGGATACGCCGGCGTGAACTATGACGAAGTGACCTACTTAGGCGCAGGCATTAACCATGTGGCATGGATTTTGCGCTTCGAGCATCAGGGGCAGGATGTATATCCTTTGCTGCGGAAGGCATACGAAGCAGGACGCATCCCACCGGAAGATTCGGTACGGGCGGAGTTGTTCAATCGGTTGGGTTATTATGTGACCGAATCCTCTGAACACAACGCGGAATATTCGGCGCACTTCATCCCACATGCAGGGCAGATCGAGAAGTTCCATGTGCCGATAGATGAGTACATCCGGCGCAGTGAAGAGAATATGACTGAGGCCGAAGATATGCGTGCCAAACTGCTGCGTGGCGAGTCGTTCGAAATCGAGCGCAGCAACGAATATGCTTCGCTGATCATCCACTCGATGGAAACCGGAATCCCGCGTGTGATTTATGGGAATGTGCGCAACGATAAGTTGATTGATAACCTACTCGAAGGCTGCTGCGTAGAAGTCCCCTGCATGGTGGATCGCAATGGCATTCAACCGACGCGCATCGGCTCACTACCACCGCAGCTCGCAGGGATGAGCCGCTTGCATCTGGCGGTGCAGGAATTGACGGTGAAAGCCGCGCTGGAAGGTCGGCGCGATTATGTGCATCAGGCCGCCATGCTTGATCCGTTGGTGGCGGCATCATTGCCGCTCGATCAAATTTGGGCGATGGTCGATGAGTTGATCGAAGCACATGGGTCAGCCATGCCTGTAGGCATACGCACTACGGCTTAAACAGTAATGGAAGCAGAGAAAATCAATTAACTGTCAAGGATACCAATAACAAGATGCAGCGAGATTTTGATATTGTTGTAGTGGGTGAGATCAATGCTGATCTGATTATTAAAGGTGACGTCGCACCGGCTTTCGGGCAGGTGGAAAAACTGGTCGATGATGCCACATTGACCATTGGCAGTTCATCAGCAATTTTCGCCTGTGGCGCGGCACGTTTGGGACTGAAGGTCGCCTTCATCGGCAAAGCAGGCGAAGACGAGTTCGGGCGGTTCATGCTGCGCGAGATGCAAAAGCGCGACATTGATACATCTGGTGTGGTGGTGGATGCGACCATCAAAACCGGTTTGAGTGTCATCCTGTCGCGCGGGAATGACCGTGCGATTTTGACATATCTGGGTACGATTGCGGCCTTACGCTACGACGAAATCGACCTGAAACTGCTGCAACGGGCGCGGCATGTGCATGTAGGCAGTTACTACTTACTGGATTCTTTGCGGGCGGATGTGCCCAAATTGTTCGCGACAGCCCATTCATATGGGATGACCACGTCACTCGACACCAATTATGATCCCAAAGAACAGTGGGCGGGGAATATCCACGAGACACTGGCACACACCGATGTGTTCCTACCGAATGAGGCGGAACTCACCGGTATTAGCGGGCAGTCGGTTGTGGATACCGGACTGCGGCAGTTAGGTGAGCGTGTACACTTGCTTGCGGTCAAGCAGGGACGGGACGGAGCGACCGCTTTGCGCTCAGGACAGGTTACCCGACAAGCTAGTTTTCCGGTGCAGGTGGTGGATACCACAGGCGCGGGTGATAGCTTTGACGCTGGTTTCATCTATGGTTACTTAAACGGGTACGCACTGGATAAGACACTGCAACTGGCAGCGGCTTGTGGGGCATTATCCACACGGGCAGCCGGGGGTACAGCCGCACAAGCCACCCTTGCCGAAGCTGAAATCATGATTCGTCAGGCGCAGTAAACAGTCCCTAAACAGGATTATTTGCTTAGTATTGGCAAGTGTTACCCACCACCTGTAAACTATCCCAAAATCAGCAACACCTGAAAAAAGGATAGTTACCCATGCGTCTTGCCATCCAAGAAGACATGCTGCCCGGCAGAACCACACTCGAACGTTTCCAACAGGCTCGTGACTTAGGATTAAACGGAGTCGAGGTGTGGGGCAAAGGATTAACCGCGCGGGTACCGGAATTAGCCGAAGCTATCGAGCAAACCGGAGTCGTTATTTCAGCCGTCAATCATGGTCGTCAAGGACGGTTGCTGGATCCTGACCGTGACGAGCGTGAACGTGCGCTAGCTGCGTTCCGTCAATCAGTAGTGGATGGCGTGGATTTAGGCGCAGCAGGGGTTATTCTAGTCCCGCATTTTGCCGAACCAACCCTGCCTGACCTTACCCCTTACAAGTCGGTGGTGCAGTTGGAATACGAAATGCTGCATAACCACCTGCGTACCCTCTCCGACTATGTCTATGCCATCGGGATTGATTTGTATATCGAGCCGATCAACCGCTACGAAACCCACTTTTTGAATACCTTGGCGGATGGCATCAAAGTTCGGCGCAAGATCAAAGATCATCCGCACGTCAAGCTGAGCGCGAATGTTTTCCATATGGCGATGGAAGAAAGTAATACCCTTCAAGCCCTGCGCGAGTATGCGGCTGATATTGGTTATGTGCATGTTTCGGATAGCAATCGGCGCTTACCCGGTCAAGGGATGATTGATTTCGCTTCGATTGGCGCGACACTGCGGGATGCTGGTTACAGTGGTTGGGTTAGCATCGAATGTGGTAATACGGGACCCAATGCCGAGAATGCACATGCCTATATGGCAGAACTTCCACAGGCACTTGCACATCTACGCCAAGCTGGTTTTCAGGGCTAGCCCGGATCATGTTCTAATAATGAGTGAATAAATACTTTCTGAGGAATCACTCAGCAATTTTTCAGGCATTGCCCATAGCAGTGGGCATATACTCAATAATGTTATTTGCATAGAAGTAATCATTGTGTGGATGTGTTCGTGTTACATTTAGTCCTGCGAAAACTATTGACGATAAGCCTCTATATCGGCATTTGTATGGGGATTGTGGCCTGTGAAGGTGGGAACGAGTCCAACGAAACGCCTGTGGTGACGGCTGAAAGTACCCCCTCTGTAACGGCTAAGAATATCAGCGCGAACCTGAGTGGTGTCGAAATCGCGATGCGTATTCCACCCGGCTGGAATGGTCGCAAGATGGACAACGGTATTTTGATTGCCGAACAACAGGGTTCAATCCACAATATCGGTAAACTGATGGGTATGCAGGTCTATGTCTTTGTGCATTCCATCAATAAATTCCCGTCATCGATTCGTAACGATGCACATCCCGCGCGCAGTATCCTTGAACAGGTCGTGTCTGAACCGACGATGGTGGGTAATTCAGCCGTGAGCATCCCACAAGCGTTTACATGGGATGGAAATGATGCCGCCTACTACCTTCTCAACGACACCAATCAGAATGTATCGCTGATCGTGGCGGTCGTGCTCGCTAACCAATCACAACTGGTGGCGATCAATATTAGCTGCCCATCCAGCCAGGCGGACTCTGTCCGTAAGGCGTTACCGGATTTATTGGATGATCTGTGGGTCAATAACATTTTGATGAGTACGGCAGTAGTCGATGCGCTGCCCGACCCGCTTATTTTTCCGGTCTACCTTGAGAAGACTGTAACTGCAAATCCATGAGCATAAACAAAACAGCGAGCGGGTTGTGAAATCCGCTCGCTGTTTTTATTGCAACTTATGATCTCAGTCTTTAGGGACTAATAGGCTCGGTTGATACATCAATCGAGATCAAGAACTTCACGAGCTTACGAATATCATCAGGGTTAGTCAGGCCATCAATACCGCCTGTTCCTGCTGCACGATGTTGCGCAAACGTATCGCTAAATACAACTTCAAGTGATGCCGCAGACCCGTTGTGGAAGTACGGAGCCGACATAAACACCCCCAACAGCGAGGGAGATACAAAACCATCAGCTCCCAACGGTGGTTTGGCATTTGCCCGCACTTCATTCTTATCATCCGGATTAAAAGTACCTACATTCACCAATTGACTAATGATCTGCCCACGTACAATTTGGGAGATGTCGGTAACTGGACCGGGGATCGAGCTATTGGACCATTTGGGTCCACCATGACAAACCTGGCAGTTGTTGTTAATAAATATCTGCCGTCCTTCAGCAATATCAGGATCAGTGCTGCCGTTCAATGGAGAAATCGGCGCACGGATGGTCTGTTCATAGGCTACAATTGCATCCCAAGCATTCACAAGACTGCCTGATGGTGTACGTACCTGAAGTTGTTGACGAGTCGAGTTCGGCACACCTAATGCAGGCGGATCTCCAATGACCAAACCAGCAATATTCTTAGCATCTTCAAGTGCACTACCGTCTGCATTTAGGAGCAAACCGGCACCACCAGATACACCGCGTATATTGAGTTCGAAGTCCTGTTCTTCATCGAAGATTCCAGACCAATTCAAAGCACGCATCGTTCCGCCGAGAAAGTCGGTGTGCTGCGAAACAGTACGACGGGGGCCTGCACCAAAGATCCAAACAACATTATCTGAAAGCCCCCACGGATGGCAAGAAGAACATGCCTGCCAACCCTCAGCCGCCATATTGCCTGCGCTGTTGGAAAATTCTCCGATTGACGTGTTATACAATTCTTTGCCTGCCTGCACCAGTTCTTCGGCGGTTCCGGCTGCTGGCAGTGCGCTAGAACGCATGGTGGCAATAACCTGTTCAGGGAAGCGCGTCACATCGATAACAGTCACATCGCGCGAGATATAATTCATCACATAGGCACGTGTATCCGTGTTGTTCAGTACGATACCTCGTGGATTACGACCTGCATTGACGGTCTGTACAACTTTTGTTTGAGGATTTGACTGTACGGTCATTGCGCCTGTGGTTGGGTCAACGGCAACCTTGACCACAACATTGCTAGCTGAACTCACGACATAACCGACATTTTCATTATCTTTGAAGTCAATTGCCCAAGGAACGGCGAGGAATAATTTTATGGTTCCTTCTGGCTGATCGGCAACTGCCCGATGCAGATTAACTACCAGTTTGGTGTCCTGGTTTGATTTCGTATCAATGATATGAACAAGTGCCTGTGTATTAACATTAAAGCGGGTTGGTCCATTAGGAGAAGCACCGACATTAGGCAAATAGGCAAATCCATTTTTGATGCCGACTGCCTGCATCTGATTTGGATAGGCTCCGGTTACAAATTTAGGGTCTTTGCCGGGTTCAACTCGATTAATGGCATCGCCCAACGCTTTGAATCCGGTATCTGCCATATTGGTCAGAACTATTTGACCTGCAACAGCATCGTTTTTGGTGCTGATGCGGGTTAGTAATCCGGTTTTGCTATCGTCTTCGCCATCAAGCTTGCCCTGATTGGCAAATGAATAGAAGTGTGTGACATATACCGTTTCATCGGTGTCATCAGTGTTCCCATCGTTGGTGATCGCAATACCACGAGGTTCGGCACCCACCGAAGGACCAATATTTGTAATGGTTTTGGCAACTGTATTGCTAGCCGTATCAATCACACTGACCGAGTTGGAACGAGAATTCGTGACATAGATTTTCGTACCATTGGGGGTGATCGCAATCCCGTATGGTTCAATGCCGACAGGGAGTGTCGCGATGACTGATGCAACAGGTTGTTTGGACACATCAACTTGTAATACGGAAACAGTACCGTCTACGGTATTGGCTACATAAGCAAATTTTCCGTTGGGCGATAGAACAACACCATTGGGTTCTTTGCCAACAGGTATTTCACCCAAAGAGACATTTTTATCCCCACCTACATCAAAAAACGTGACGGTATTGACATCAGGATTAACAACAGCCATTAATGTATCGTCAGCATTCAATGTAATCGGGCTGGAGTGCGTCGCTCCAACAAAACTCCCTGCTCCTTGGGCAACGACTTCACGTGGCGTACCAAGCAGCAAAGCAAATCCGAGAGCAACCATCGAAATACCCGATAGCACCAACAAACGAGAGAACCGAATTCGATCCCTCATACACTCCCCCTTATATAGTTAATTAAGCAAAAAATTACTGATTTATGGAAAGTTACTTCCTTTCCACTATATCAGTTTCACAATTCAGCGCCACTCAATAAGGAGTTTAAGTCATCGAATCGGATATTTGGCTTCGAATGGATCAACACTGCATTGTGTTATGTGAGTAAAGCAGGCAGATTGGTTATGACACAATCTGCCGATTGATAGGGTATTGGGGAGATAAAGTAATCTAGACTAATACATGTTCCGGTTCTGTCGGAACTACATCGAGGCCGCCGAAACCAACACGTGCATCAATATAAGTGCTAAATGGAATATCGACGGTTTTGCGCAGGAATATGCCGCCCTTTTCTTCGACAATCGCTATTCCCTCAGGAAGGTGCAAGTCGATGCAGCCCAAGTTACATTTGGCTTCAACATGCTCATTCCCGCTGAACTCAGACCATTCAAGGTTGATCCTACCAACATTCATGTTGAGTTCGGCCTGACCTTGGAGATTCGTGAGGGTGACTTCACCGGCATGCAGCTTCATGGTGATGTGTTTGGCATAGCTGTAACCGGATATTTCCCCCACACCACCTGAAACGGTGATAGCGCCCTCACCACCAGCCAAGAAAAGTACTCCCGCTCCGAAATGGGCGTTTAGGCGGGTGCGCGCTGGAACATGAACCTCCAACCGGATTTTCTCGGCCTGACCTTGCTTCAGAAACCTTTTGAAGTTATTGGCTTCAATCACTAAGCGCTTACCATCCAATTCAACCCGTTCGGGAAGGAGATGTGCTTCGGCGACACCGATTACGTGGGCTTCATCTTCAGCATCGAAGTAGACCATCAGATTACCCAGTGTTTGGGCATCCACATATAATTCATCTAATTCAGCCGTTGGAAACCGTTTGTTGAGACGCAGTTTTTCATGCTGCCCGATGGGGAAGTCTGATGAGATGTAGGATAGGATATGCACAGCGCTTATCTTTCTACTCGAAACGAATTTATATCCCCAATTACGCAGGCGATTGCTGTTTTGTTCAAATAGAGGCAATATCCTGAATGTGTGCAACAAATATTATGCAATGTAGAGAATTCATTTCCATAATAGGCGAAATTATTGAGCGGGTAAATTGTGATATTCCTCACTTTCTCGGGTGATTAGGTGCGGATAAGCAGTAATGAGTCTTTGTTGAAGGAGAATATGATGGCGATGTTGCAGACGATTAAAGGGTTGGTTTCAACGGAATCGTTGGGGTTAATGCTGCCACATGAACATTTATTTGTTGATTTGCGCGGGCCATTCGCACCACATTATGGCGAGGCCGAACCGGAAGCGGTCGCCCATCTCATGAAACCCTATCTGGATGCGGCGCAAGCGGCAGGTGTCACCGCTTTTGTTGATTGCGCACCGGTAGGCGTGGGCAGAAATATCGAAGTGCTGAAGTATCTGGCGGATATAACGCCCATTCACATCATCGCGCCAACAGGGACTTATAAAGATGGGTTTATCCCAAATGATTGGTTGGATATAAGCGCGGGCACACTCGCTGAATACTGGATACGTGACTTAACTGAAGGCATCGGTGACAGCGGCATTCAAGCAGGCTTCATCAAGATTGCGATGAGTGATGATGGACCGAGACCAATCGAGGTGCGTAGCCTCAAAGCAGCAGCAATCGCGAGTAAAGCGACAGGGGCAGTTGTTGGTAGCCATACGATTGGGGGCAAAGCGGCATTAGCAGAACTCGATATTCTCGAAGCGGCAGGGCATGACCTGACGCGCTTCATTTGGATACACGCGCATACGGAACCGGATGTGAATGTGCATCTGGAAGCGGCACGGCGCGGAGCATGGGTCGAGTTCGATGCGATTGGCGCGGATAAATGGTTTCCAGAACAAGACAAATTGGTGGATTTCACACTGCATTTGATGGAAGCAGGATACGGCGCACAAATCTTACTGTCACATGATGCCGGTTGGTACGATGTTGGTTCGCCGGAGGGAAAACCACAACCAGATGGCGTGCGGGGTTATACGGCATTGGTCGACAGGTTCATTCCGGCGCTGCGGGCGAGAGGTGTGAGTGAGGCCGAAATCCGCCAGCTAACCGTAACCAATCCGGCTAGGGCATTCGGGATTTAGGATTCCGTGCAATGAAGTTCTTGCACACATCCTTATAGAACCTTAACCCGCCCGACAAAGCTCCCATGCCATAATAATCTTAAGGATATACCCCTCAAAATGAGGGGTGCTGTAATACTTTGCTTGCGTTTACGATGAAAACACGTGAGCAATCACCACCCAAGTGTAAAACTAACAGGTCCACAAATTATGATTGAAGCCCATGAATTGACCAAAGTGTTTGATGGTTTTGAGGCTGTCAAAAATGTCTCGCTCCATATTCCTCCCGGCAGTGTATTGGCTGTATTGGGACCGAATGGCGCAGGCAAAACTACCACCGTCCGTATGCTGACCTCAATCCTTGAGCCAACATCAGGGTGGGCGAAGATTGATGGATACAGTGTGCTGACGGAGCCGGAAAAAGTACGGGCGAAAGTTGGTGTGCTAACCGAACAACATGGCCTGTATGAGCGCATGAAGGCCATTGAGTACTTGGACTTTTTCGGACGGATTTACCGCATGAGCGCTACCGAGCGTAAAGCCCGTTCGCTGCAATTGATGGAACGCTTTGATCTATCGTTCGCGTTGGATAAGCGCTTGGGTGATTATTCTAAGGGCATGAAACAAAAGCTGGCGCTGGTACGTGCCATGCTGCATAACCCGCCGGTATTGCTGCTGGACGAACCCACATCAGCGATGGATCCCTTGAGTGCCAAGCAAGTCCGTGACGCCATTGTTGAGTTGCAGCGCGATGAACAGCGTACTTTCCTCATTACGACCCATAATTTGACCGAAGCACAAAGCCTTGCTAATCAAATTGCCATCATCCGGTCGGGGCGGATTATCGCACAAGGAACGATGGATGAGTTGGCGCTGCAATTCGTGGGTGAACCGGTAATGGAACTGCGGGTAGCCGGTGTCATGAACGGGTTGGCAAAGGACATCGGTGATATGGTGACGGTGACCGAGAGTGGGCGCGATTGGCTGCGTTACCGTGTAGCAGAACCCCAAATAACCAATCCAGCCCTGCTGCGTCGAGTGGCTGGTTTGGGTATAGATGTGGTGACGTTGGCACCGATTACACGCACGTTGGAAGACATCTACTTGCAGGTGGTGAAGGAAGACGAAGGGGGCAAGAAAGATGACCAGCGTTAACCCTCTCATTCAAACAAAAACCGAACGCCCTGAATGTGGGGCAGGAGCATAATATGGCGACACGAGCAGTACCCCAGGATTCATTCAGCGCACCAGCACCAACATGGCGCTACACCTTAAGCAACGCACTGATTATTACGCGGCGCGAGGTGCGCGATAGCTTCCGTGACTGGCGCATCATCACCCCGATTATTATTTTGACGTTCGGCTTTCCATTTGTGGCGCAATTTTTGGCAGGAAAGTTCTTGAACTTCGTATCAGATTATGGTGCGGAAATCGTAGGTGAGCGCACCATCCCCTTTTTGCTGATGATCGTGGGCTTCTTCCCGATCTCGATTTCGCTGGTGATCGCGCTGGAAACCTTCGTCGGTGAAAAAGAGCGTCGAAGTCTAGAGCCGCTCTTGAGTACCCCGCTGACCAATACCGAACTGTATATCGGTAAAACGCTGGCCGCTATGATTCCTCCGCTGGCAGCCAGCATCGGCGGGATGCTGGTGTATCTGGCCAGTTTGCTGTTGGGTAACCTCGGTTGGCGGCCTCCATTGGCATTAGTCGTTCAAATCATGCTGTTGACGGTGGTGCAAGCACTGGTCATGGTCACCGGCGCGGTGGTGGTATCGAGCCAGACAACCAGTACCCGCGCAGCAAATTTACTAGCGAGCTTTATCGTCATTCCAATGACGCTATTGATACAGGCTGAAAGCGCGATTATGTTCCTCGCGCCGGATGCTGAATCGCCCAACGGGATCATGTCGTTATGGGCGATTATCGTCGGCATGGTAGTTGCGACAGTATTGTTACTGCGGGTCGGTAACGCCGTGTTCAACCGTGAGGAATTGTTAGGGCGAACCATAGATGAGTTCAATCTGCGCGCCACATTCCGTAACATCGGGCGTTGGATACGAGCAATTGATGACAAAGGAAATCCAGCGAGGGGATTGGTGCAGTGGTACCGTGAGGGTGTGTTCCCGGCAGTGCGCCGTTTGGGGCCAGCCGCATGGATCACCATAGGCGTGTTCCTGTTGACCCTCGCTGCGGGACTCGTCGTGGGACAAATGCCCGAATGGCAACTCCATCTACCCAAAGACGTGATGATGACGGACGCCGCCAACTATCTCAAGCCACTGATGCACGTCCCCACACAGAGCGGAGCATGGATGGCAATCGTCGGGCAAAATGGTGGTATCTTGCTAGCAGCGCTGATTTTGTCACTGTTCACCTTTGGTACAGCGGCGCTGATCCTGACGCCAGCCGTTTATTTCATCCTCGGGTATTTGTTCACGCAGGTGGTGGCAGCCGGATATAACCCGGCATTCATGCTGGCAGCAGTGCTCACACACGGCGTCGTGGAAATTCCAGTGATCGTTTTGGCTGCGGCTGCGGCTTTGCGCATGGGTGCAATTGTGACCAAACCGCCACGCGGAATCACCGTTGGACAGGCATGGTCAATGGCACTGGGCGATACCTTCAAGATCGCACTGGGGTTGGTAATCCCCGGCTTGGTGATCGCTGGATTTATCGAGGCCTTCATCACACCGATGGTGGTGGTCAAGGTGTTGGGCGGATAATTTTTCTACCGATTAGTCTCTGCAAAGGGCATACGCTGATATGCCCTTTTTAATTGGGTATGGATTGGCGCAGGGCTGGAAGCACCTGTTCGCCAATCATACGGATGCCGATTTCGGGTATCAAACCATGTGGCGTACCGAACTCGATACGGCCTGCACCGGCAGCAAAACAACGTTCAGCCTGACGAATCAAATCGGCAGCATTTCCAGAGAACGCGAAACGGTCGAGCAAATCATCAGAGATGAGCCGCGCCCCTTCTTTGGCCTCACCGCGATCGGCATGACCGCGCAGCCGTTCCACCAATTCGGGTTCGACCTGCACTGTTGGATCGAGTGGCGCAACCACAGGCAGATAGAGTACAGCGGCTTCACGAGCGGCCTGTCGGGCGGCGGATCGGTCTTCATCCACAACCGTGACTGCGCCCAATACCACACGAACTGAACCGAGTGGACGTCCGGCGATACGTTCACCATCGGCAATATAACGCTGCATGACCGCGACCACATCAGGATTAGCGGAGCCACCCACTTTGACTTCATCCGCGAGTTCACCTGCAAGTGCACACAACTTCTTTCCCCATGATCCGATCATGATCGGGACAGGCTTTTCGGGCAGTGGATAGGGGGCGCGAACGTGGGCTGCAACCTTGTAGAGTTCACCCGCATACCCGCCTATTTCTCCCGAAAGCAATTTACGCACAATCTGGATGGTTTCGCGGATGGCTTGAATAGGACGGCTGATTTCGGTAACACCATGATCTTCAAGCCATGCGCCACGTGCCAATCCCAGATAAGCCCCACCCGCTGTTGCGCTCGCTAGAAGGGCTGTATCTGCCGCGATGTCCACCGGTTGCATCCGTGAGGGCGAAACAGCAGCCGGTCCCAACCGTGCCTTTTGAATGTGCGGTGCCATCAATAACAACGGGCCGTAACTGGGATGAAAAGGCGCATCACAGTACACACTGACCGCATCGAAATCATATTGGTTAACCAGCTTAGCGAGGGCAATATACTGTGCTGGCGTTTTATCGGTCTGGAAGGCGATACTCAGTTCGGGCATGGTCTACCTGCTGACGCGTAAAATAGGGATGAAACGGCAATTATACTGTTGGGTGAGCAAGTTAGCCGCAAACCAACAATGGGAAATTCCTAATAAGTACGCTCTAATGCGAGGCTGTTGTTCTCTGTGGGGAGATGAAATGATGTTACAACGACTACTCAGACTTAACGCCCAATATCGGCGACCATCGGGCTTTATTGGACGATGGGTTGGCGAGAAAATGGCCGACCAGCACCGTTCTGAAAATTTATGGACGGTTGACCTGCTGGATGTACAACCGACGGATCAGCTACTTGAAGTTGGTTTTGGTCCGGGCTTTGCACTGCAACAGGTGGCATCCATGCTCACAACCGGTGTGATTTCGGGTGTCGATTTTTCGGAAACAATGGTCAGTGCAGCTAAACGACGTAATGCCCAAGCCGTGAAAGTCGGACGCGTTGATGTGCGTTATGGCGAGGTCAACCATTTGCCGTTTGCGGACAATGGTTTCGATAAAGTGTTTAGCATCAACAGCCTTTACTTTTGGATCGAACCGCTTGAGGCATTCAGCGAATTGCGGCGGGTGATTAAACCCAACGGAATGCTCATCCTCACATTTTTGCCCACTGAACGCTGGGAAGGCGCGCCCGAAGGAACGGCTGATTTCAAACCCTATTCATCGGTTGAGGTTCAGACTTTACTCGCTCAAGCGGGTTTTAGAAATATGCGCGTTGAGGCAGACCCAACTATGCAACACCGCGCTAATTTTTCGGTGATCGCACAGAAATAACTACAGATCGGTAAAGACCTGTGCCCCCTGATTAATGGGGACTCTGCCCGTCATTATTGCCTGTATAATGCGGAGATGTGTGGTTCATTTGTTCAGCCGAAATGAGAAAAGTATATGGCCTTCACGATCTATATCAGCGATACCAGCCCTGAACTTGCCGATGTCCGCGCAGTTTTGCTCCAACAAATTACTGAAAAAGGCATGGCTACTATCTGGTTAGATGCCGACGAACGCCAGCGTCCTGATATGACGGATATTATCCGGCGCAAAATAGCGTCGGCCGATGCGTTTATCAGTTTGGTAACTTATGTTCATGGGTGGTCACCGGCTGATATGGGCGGTAAATCACTGATGGAAATTGAATGCGACTTGGCGATGCAAGCATCCAAGCCGAGTGCCATTCTGATCCCTGAAAATGGGAGCGACATTGATACATACCTGCGCATGTGGGCGCTTGATCAAACCGATGCCGAACGCAATCATCAGCAGAACTTCTGGCGCAAATTGCAGGATCAGGGCGTCACGATTTCTTACAGCGATGTAGCTGATTTTTCGCAAAAGCTAACCGGAATCCTCGCAAAGTGGTCGGGAATCAGCGGAAATTCAACTGTACAACTTGGTGATATTTCAGCCCAATCTGCAGGGACGGTATCACAAGCAGCACCTGCTAAGCCAAGCTTGGCGCGTAAACGACGGGATAATCTATTCCCATCGGACTCGATTGATATTGATGAATTGGCTGAAGTCGTCGCGGAGAAAACGGCAGCCAAAGTACAGGAGGCCCAGCAAAAGCGCGATCAAGAGTTGGTCGATCAAACACTCAAATACAATGAGGCGCTCAAGCTGAAACCGGGCGAATTGGTGTTCGGTAAGCCATCTGATCGCAGCCAGTTCAAAGGCGATGTGTTCATGATTATGCCCTTTGCTGACTCTTTCAAAGGCATCTATACCGATGTAATCCGCCCCTTGGTGAAAGAGTTGGGTTTGAGCATCACACGCGGTGACGAGTTTACATCGGTAAACGGTGTCATCATGGAAGAAGTGTGGTCAGCCCTGAATAACTGCCAATTTGTCATCGCTGAAATTACAGGTGGCAACGACAACGTATTTTACGAGCTGGGTATCGCACATACCTTGAATAAACCCGCGCTATTGATCACACAGGCGACCAAACCGGAAAATGTGCCCTTTGATATTCGCCACCTCCGCTACATTCAATACGAGAATACGGTGGGTGGCGGGGTGAAATTACGCGACGATCTGAAAGGGAGCATCACCCGTTTGTTGAGTGATCTCCACGAGGGTTGGGGCAAGCAACCGTAAGCTAGCGTCGGTGCGCCATCATCCAATCGCGTAGTCCGTCAGGTAGATGAGCAAGAATAGTGGTGCCGATTCGAGCATCAGTACCAACGGCGTAACGGGTGCGCGGTTTGGGGGCGGTCAGGGCTTGCGCGATGATTTCGGCTACACGTTCGGGTGGGAGTCCACTGGTAGAAGCTTTAGCAGCAAAAGCACGCGCGCCAGCAATGGCTTTTCCATAGTACTCCTGCGCTTGAGCTGGCATTTGCGACATCAGGCGCTCGGCAGTGTTCGAGCCGCTTTCCCAGATGGGGGTGGCGATGGCACCGGGTTCGATGCTGATCACTTTGATCTCCCAACGGGCAAGCTCCTGACGGAGCGAATCGGTCAGCCCTTCCATCGCGAACTTAGAAGCATGGTAAGCACCGAGCATCGGGCCAGCAATCCGCCCACCCACCGAACTAATGTTGATGATGCGCCCTTTGGCTTGCCGGATGTAGGGCAAAAGGGTTTGTGTGACAGCCAGATGTCCGGTCAGATTAACGTCGATTTGACGGCGAAACTCATCCATCGGCAGGAATTCCAGCGGAGCGGCTACAGCAATTCCGGCGTTATTGACCAATCCATCCAACCCATTTTGGCCGACCAACTGCCGTACAGTTTCGCCGAGCTGCGCCACCTGTTCAGTATTTATGATGTCTACGATGATCGGTTGCAAGCGTGAAGAAGAAGCACGTTGCAAGGCCTCGCCATCCGCTTGATTACGTACCCCTGCCAAAACAGTAAACCCTTTGCTATCCAGATGCAAAGCGGCTGCTCGTCCAATTCCTTTAGATGCCCCTGTAATCACGACTGTCGCCATGTGCGAACCTCATTTCTGATCTCTGATTGATAAACAGTAGTGTAAACTATGGAGCATAGTCCAGAGTCAAGAGGGCAAACTCATGCTGATTAAAGAACTGGCTGAACGCAGCGGCGTCAGCATCGACACCATCCGTTTTTATGAGAAAGAAGGGCTGCTTGATAAAACTCACTTCGAGCGCAGCCCGAACGGCTACCGACATTATTCGGAAGTGGGTTTGCAACGATTACAACTGATTAAGTTGGGGCAAGCGACAGGGTTTACCTTGAGTGAAATACGCCAAACCATCCATGCGTGGGAAACAGATGAACTGACACCAGCCGAAAAAGAGTTTTATATGTGCCGCAAGCTGGAAGAAATTGACCAGAAGATGAGCGCCTTGAATGACATTAAAGAGTATCTGCTCAACAAGATCGAACAGATGCACAAATATGAGACTGTTCGTTAGAGTAACAGATTGCGGCTAAATTTTTGAGTGGGGTCGGGTAAACTGGAAAGACTATCCGTACAACGAACAGCGGTCAATATGCTGCGAAAGTTTCTTGCGAAGTTCGATTATGGGGTATTGGTCGCGGCCTTATTGCCTTTGATCGCGATCCTCCCCACATTTAATGGTGATCAGGTCATCAATACAGCTGACGGTGTCTTTCACGTCCACCGCATTTTCGCCATGACGACTCTCATGCAACACGGCGATTTCTATCCACGCTGGATTCCTTATTTTCATCTCGGTTATGGCTACCCTGTTTTCAACTTTTATGCACCATTAGCCACATGGTTAGGTGGCGTTTTGGGGTTGGCTGGTATCAGCGCGGCGATGGCATTTACGCTGCTGGTCGCGGCAGGGTGGATGCTGGGCAGCGTGGGGGTTTATGCGCTAGGGCGACGATGGTTACCCGCACCGGCTGCACTGGTCGGGGCGGCGCTGTGGGCATACGCACCATCAGCCTTTCAGGGCGTTTGGAATATCGGCAGTCTTTCCCAACTCAGTGCATCCGCCCTAGTACCG
Source organism: Aggregatilineales bacterium (assembly GCA_044227005.1). Lineage (GTDB taxonomy): Bacteria > Chloroflexota > Anaerolineae > Aggregatilineales > Phototrophicaceae > CFX2. The sequence continues at coordinate 487,318 of JBGAFZ010000004.1, read as the reverse complement.
TGGTTATTTCTAGCCGTTCTTCGCGCGGCTGAAACACCTAACACGCGGCGGGTTAGCTTGTTGGGAGTGGTGTTCGCGCTGGTACTACTGACGCACCAACCCACCAGTGTCCTCGTTGGCTTGTTCATCGCACCGGGCGCACCAGCCTTATGTGTGTGGTTCGCGCGACGGGATAAACGCTGGCTAGCACGGTTAATCAGTGTCGGTAGTGGATTGGTATTGGGCGCAGGCATAGCCATGATCTTCTTGCTGCCGATGGCGCTCGAATTGTCGTCTATTCAAGTATCCAAGGGCGCGACCAACCTCGCGAATGTATTGGCGGCCAGTTTCTTGCAGCCCTATCAACTCTTTTTAACAGCAAGCGCGCCGGATTTAAGTGATCTCAACCGTAATTTGCCCGATAGCATTGGGCTAATTACAGGCATCCTTGCTGCCTGTGGATTAATCGGATTGGTCTATCGGCGTCAGTATCGTTTGGCGCTGGCGTGGGGTGTTGCTGCGGCCTTTGTGATCTTTTTGCTGCTGCCGATTTCGACATCGTTCTGGCTGAACGTGCCACTGTTAGGACAACTCCGGTTTCCGGGGCGGGTACTGCGCTTAGGTGCGATTTTCTTCGGACTGTTGGGCGCGAGCAGTATTTATTTGCTGCCGCGTCGCTGGCAAACATGGGGTGCGGCTATAGCAGGCGCAGTCGTGATTCTTACGGCGATGCCTCTGCTGTATCCCAGCCGTGAGTGGGTGGATTTTAGTCGCCTATCGGCTGCTGATTTTATCCGCTACGAGCTTGATACCTATTCATTCGGCGGCACCAGTTACGACGAGTTCAAACCAATCTGGGGTGAGAATGTCCCTTATGATGTGCCACCGGATATGGAGACATACGCGGGAGATCCGCTGCATGTGAGCGCCATTACACGGGAGCTGGAGGGCGTCGAAATCACACCACTCGGCGAAATGCAGTATCAGGTCAAGTCCGCGCAAGCGTTCGAACTGCGCTTCCGCCAATTTTATTTCCCCGGTTGGGCGGCCACGATTGATGGACAAGCCACAACCGTTTTCCCTCACCCTGAATTCGGTCTACTCACAGTAAACGTTCCGGCAGGTGAGCATGTGATCAGCTTGTCGCGACCGGGTACGCTGGTGGAAAACATTGCACCGTGGTTATCGCTACTAAGTGTCATCATCGCCGGTGGATTATTCGTGCGTGGGAAGAAAACAGAACCCAATCAATCAGGCGGGGATGGTCTGAAACCCTTACCTACGGTCATGTTGATCGGCGGGATCGTTGTGTTTGCGATGATGAGCCGACTGTACATCGAACCACAAACCGATTGGTTCCGGTTGCGCTCGCCGTTGGATAAACCAGCAGCGATGCAAACACCTTTACGGGTAACGTTCGGGGATGCCTATGAACTGTTGGGCTATACACTCAACCAGAATTCGGTAGCAGCAGGTGAAACCCTGAACGTCACGCTGTACTGGCATCCGTTGAGGTCGTTAGACGTTCCATATCCGCCAACAGTACAGTTGGTCAACATGGGTGTGAGCGAAGCATGGGGAACAACCAGTAATTTCTTCATCGGTGCGGCAGATGTGAAGCACGAACCGAATACATTCATATCAGATACCTATAAAATCCCGGTTAATGCGGATGCCCCTCCCTACATAGGGAAGATCAGCGTGCAATTGAAAGATGCGCAAAGTGGAGAGGCACTAAAACTGCCCGATGGTTCGGATCGATTGCTGCTACCAACACCAGTGCGCATTAGCGGAGCTGGTCAAGCTGCGGCGAAACGGCTGAACGTCACTGTTCAAGACAGCGTGGAATTGTGGTGTGCATCCAGCACAACGAACGATCAGCAACTCGATTTGACGCTCTATTGGCATGTGCTCAAGCCGCTTGTGAACAATGATGTGCGGGTGTTTGTGCATGGCTTGGATAGTGAAGGACAGCTTGTATCACAGGGGGATGCGCCACCGCTTAACGGGCAATATGCACCCTCTGATTGGCTGGCAGGGCAAACACTGGTGGATCATTATCGACTGGCGGATGCTGACAAAATCAAGCAAATCGCAGTCGGCATGTTTGTACCTGATAGCAACCAATTAACGTTGATGCAAGATGGACAGCCTGCGCCAAATAACAGTGTGATTTTGACCCCCGAAACGATCAACTGCGACCCACAGTAGTCTATTTGCGTATAAGAAAGCAATTGGACTTTATTGTAGGGGAATACGATGCGAAAAGCACTTATTTGTATGCTGTTATTGATCGTTAGTGCCATCGGTATGAGCACCAGTTTGGCGCAGGACACACCATCCGAGGTACCGGAACGGACGCTAGCAATCTCATCCTTGCCGGTGTTGGAACCACCGCTTACAGCCGAAAACGCTATTGAACGTTTTACAAGTGCCATCAAGAAGTCGGTTGATGCAGGCGCAACCGGGAATATGATTTCAAAACGGTGGAGCGAGCTCGAACCGAGCGTGGGGCAATATGCGCTTGATGATTTGAGCGGCGATTTGAATTACCGCACCATGACCTATAACCAGATTGAGTTTTTGAGTCTGCAAGTGTTGAATACCACAACCAAGGAAACACCAGCGGACTTGTTGCAGGTTGCTTTTGATGCGCCGGAAATGATCGACCGTTTCCAGAAGTTGTTTGATGCGCTGCTGCCACGATTAAACACGCGGGTGCAGTATTTGTCGATTGGTAATGAGGTGGATGCTTATCTTTCGGCACATCCGGACGAGTGGAAAACCTACAAGCAGTTCTATGAAGCAGCTCTGGCTTATGTGCATCAGACCGCACCGTGGATCAAAGTCGGGGTGACAACGACCTTTGGTGGCACAGAACCTAATTTCGCGGAAATCGCTGATTTGAACGCCATGAGCGATGTTTACATCATGACCTACTATCCCTTGAAAGCAGATTTCAGCGTGCGCACACCAGACGCGCCCTTAACCGACTTCCCGCAGATGGTGAAATGGGCGGGAGACAAGCCATTGATTTTGCAGGAAGTGGGTTATCCAGCGGCTGAGTCATTGGGGAGTTCAGAAGCCAGCCAGGCGGAATTCGTGCGGAACGTGTTTAAAGCATGGGAAGCGGACGCGGCGCATATCCCATTCTTGAGTTACTTTCTGCTAGGGGATTTCTCGAATGACATGTGCAACGACTTCCTGAAATATTATGGCCTACCCGATCAACAATACTTTCATGATTTCCTATGTACGCTGGGGTTGCTGAAAGTTGACGGTACGCCACGACAAGGATGGCAAACCTTCATGGATGAAGGGCAAGCATTGTTGAAGCCGTAGATAATAGGCAAACGGGGGCACATGACGAACGTGCCCCTTGTTGGGATAGTTTAGTTGGACGCGGTCAGTTGATGATCGTCATCAGCAACATCCGGCCAGACCGTTTCGATACTTTCCCACTGTAGGGTCAGTGTTTCTTCGATCAGTTCACCGGAAGCCGTGTTGAACTCGGAATAACTGACGGCACTAATCCACGCACCCTTGATCAGCCAACGACGGGACTCTGTACCATCATCAACCGCAACAACGGCGACAGTTCGAGTCGGACGCATAATATCGGTGTTGGTGAGGATAGTTTCGCGCAACCAATGGTTAACCGGATCGTTGGGGTCACGCCGCACCATTTTGACAATCTGAACAGGGTCTTTGATGACTTTGAGCGCCGATGATTGTTTAACTTCCAGCTTGAAAGGCGCTAACCCGATCACCTTAAAGATGCCGTCGATGACTTTGCCATCCAGTTCAAGATGGAACTCGTTGGCGGAAAGACTATCAATGTGTTTGGTGTTGGTAGAAGCGCCGGAACGCGCTGCTGATTTCTTCGCCATGATGAACTCCTCGCAGATGTAGCCAATTCATATGCCAGTATAACGCACTTGTTGATATGACGACAAACCGCCCAGTGCGAGGGGGGCGCAACCGGGCGGCTTGTTGAGGGAAGGGCTTGCCAAAAGATTTGGTGAGGTTATCGCCTTATCCTGACTTGCCCACAAATCTGGTCACACAACTTGCACCACTTCGGAGGAATGAGCACAATCAAATCAACCAGACTTGCATGATTACAGAGTACGCCTTTTCGCGTAAAGTAGTTGTTAGTTGTTGATGAGCGCGACATGAGAGCGCTTGCTCAACAGCTTATTTCACCGGAAATATCCATGCTAAGGCTTCGGGCAAGATGCTGCGGAAAGCGGCTAAACTGTGCCCGCTACCTATTTCAGCATATTGGTACCCATCACCTAAACCGAGCTTCAGAATATCACGCAGGGCTTGCGCAGGACGCACAAAACGCGCCTTAGATTCATAGCGGCCAACGGATTGGAAGACACGCTGCGGCAGTACCGGCGCTTGTTCGAAGCGACCTGCATACTTACTAAGAATATCTTCGTCCTGACCTTTGCCAAGCGGTGCCGAAATCATAATCAGGCTGCTGAACACAGCAGGGTTTTTAAGGACAGCATGGGCAGCAGCAACCGCACCATTCCCAACACCCCCTACTCCCATGTTAGCCGAGTCGATGCGGTAGCGCGATTGCACCATCGGCAGGACTTCGAGGAGTAGTGAGTTGTAGTGCTGATCGTTACTGGTGTATTCAAAAATACGCTCGTTCTGGTTACCACTTTGAACCATCGCGATCACGAGCGGCATCAGGCGTTTGTGTTTGATGAGGGCATCGGCAATGGCGGGTACTTGAAGCGGGCCGTTCGCCCATTGACCATCTTGCAGAATGAGCAAGGGATAGGCTAAACCAGACCCTTCATAGCCGGGAGGGGTATAAATCCACAGGTTACGGCCTTTGAAACCAAGCTGCTCGCTATCGAAGGTGAGCTCATCCACCTTGCCACGCGGTACCGCACCCAGAGAATTCCAGTCAAGATACGGACGGGCATTAGCCATGCGCAGTACAGAAACATCCTGCTGACCACTGCTCATCTTGAGCGGATTGGCTGGATCGACGCGCCAATATTTGACGACGCGGGCGAGAACATCCGATTCCTGAGACATCGGCGTTAGAGGATCGTCCACAGCCAGCATGTAATCGAGCAGGTCGTCTTCAGCAAAGGTACGGGTGAGATGCCAGAGGGTAGTACCTTCGAGTTGCTTGAGGGGCGCAAAAGGCGGATCAGCCTTGATGGTATCCATATTGAGGGAAACATTTTTGCGCGCACCCAGACTGTTAAAGATGAAAGTCGCTTTATTACCCTGAATCCACGGCCATTCGCGGCGTTCAACTAACAACTCATCAACCAGCGTTTGGCGGTCACCATCTCTACGGGCGCTTTCGACTTCAGCCACAAAAGTATCAAAATCAGTCCAGCGGGGCATTCGTTTATGCTCCTAAATAGTCGCAGATCACAATATGATCCATTGTAGCACTGAGGCGGGGGAATGCATAATAGTACCGATTCCTAAAGCCTTGCGGGAAATGCATCAAACTTCTATAAGAAATTCGTTCGATTCGTTGACCCCGAACCGATACCCACATACAATGAATAGTAGTGAGATTGTATAACGCACCCATAACAAGACCATAATCAAGGTAAGCCTCTCTTACCTTGCACCTGAATCCATGAACATTGAGGAAGACAATGGCTAAGAAAGATTATTATAAGATACTCGGCGTGGATAAAAGCGCGACCGAGAAAGAAATAAAGCAGGCTTTCCGTAAGCAAGCCAAACAATGGCATCCGGATGCGAACCAAAATAATCCGAATGCTGAGGCACGCTTCAAAGAGGTCAACGAGGCTTATGAAGTGCTGAGCGACGCGACCAAACGCTCGACCTACGATCAATTCGGGTCGGTGAATCCGCAAGATTTCGGGTTCGGCGGAGGGGGCGCTCCCGGTGGTGGACGCTATAGCTATACCACCAGCACCGATGACATGGGCGGTTCGCCTTTCGCGGACATCCTTGAGCAGTTCCTCGGTGGGCGTAACGGGCGTGGCACACGTGGTCGCGGGGCTGGTGCTAGCCAAGATCCGTTTGGCTTTGGTGGCAACATGGGACGCACCAACGGGCAGGATATCGAACAACCGGTGACGATCAGCCTGCGCGAAGCCTATAGCGGCGGGGTCCGAATTGTAACCAAGGGTGACCGTAAACTGCGGGTGAATATTCCGGCTGGCGCGACCGACGGTACACGTATCCGCTTAGCAGGTGAAGGTGGCGCAGGTGCTGGCGGTGGTTTGACGGGTGATTTGTATCTGGTGGTACAGATCGAAGAAGATCCCCAATTCCAGCGCAAGGGTGACGACCTGACGGTAGAGGTGAAGGTCGATATGTTCACAGCGACGTTGGGCGGTGAGGTGGAAGTGCCGACGCTCGACCGTCCGGTGAAGCTGCGTATTCCGGCGGGTTCACAGTCAGGCAAGAAGTTCCGTCTGACAGGTAAAGGGATGCCAAACGTCAAGCAACCGGATCACGCAGGAGACTTGTACGCGCGGTTGTTGGTTACTGTGCCGGAAAATCTGAGTCCACTGCAACGTGAAGCAGTGGAAGATCTGCGCAAGAAACTGTACTAACGGCTGGATAAGTTGCGATGATGTTAAAGGGTGAACACAAGTTGTTCGCCCTTTTTATTGGGTGAAGATGACACCTAGTCGTCGCGGATCGGCATCCTATAGGGGTCAAAAATAATACACGTCAGCTATTGGTAACCATGATACGCTGTTAGTAATCTAACAACTGCTCAAGGTTACCGATGATGAGTCATTTACGATCTACAGCGACGCTCAAACATCTTGCAGTGGTGATGGTTTCGTTGATCCTCGCGCTCTGGCATTTTGGCCCTCTAGGCGGCACATTGCCTGCCCTCATAATCACGATTGGGATACAAGTTTATTTGCTGGGCTATTGGGCGGCGCGGGCGATTGGTTTGTGGCGGCGTTCAGAGACAGTTGTGATTCGGGTCATATGGATGGCGGCCTGTGGATTGGCGATCACGATTGTGAGCGGGGCGGTGTGCCGCTTGTTGTTGGTGCCACTAAATGTGTATGTGATCGGCATACATGTGCTGATGTTTGGTCTCAGTATGCTTCCGGCAGAAGTACGCCCGATCAAGCCGATTACACGGCAAGCAATCCCGTTTTATGGGCTGCTGGCAATTATTTGCGTGTTGTTTGTGGTGGTGGGATGGGAACGAAATAAGCTGCGGTTTGCGGATTATCCCGACCAAACGTATCCGGTGTCGCTGGCGGATTGGTGGATTAACCACCCGCAACCGGAGCAATTGGTGAGCCGAAACGCGGCTGAAGCCAGTTCACTAACCTATTGGAGCAGTGACGGCCTCACCTATCTATTTGCAGTATGGGGTTGGTCAAGCGGAGTGAGTGCGGTTCAAGTGATCTGGTACGCGCTGACACCGTTATTTGTGTGGTTGGTACCGCTGGTGCATTTCGCGGTGGCGTATCGGGTGACGAAGCGGGTAGATAGCGCGGCGTGGGCAACGGGCATTGTGTTCATCTTCGCGCTGATGACACTGAACACGCCATCGGTGTTGGGCGGAGCATGGATGTATGGGCAAGAAGCGGCATTTCACTTGACGACATTGCGTTATTTCTCAACCGCGCTGCTGCTACCGATGACATTATTCGCGTTCTTTAGCAGTTTGCGCGTGCCACAGATGCGTCATTACCTGATGACGGGTATGCTGATTCTGGCGCTGGCGCTGACCCATCCTCGCCAATTTTTGGTGATCTTCACAGCCTTGTACGCCATCTTGGGCTTGCGCTGGTTGATGCAACCTTCCAAGCGCCAGTTGAGGCGAACGGTGACATTAGGTCTGAGTTTGCTGCCAGCATTTGCCGTGCCGTTGTGGCAATTTAGTAGTCATCTTCAAACACAGATCACCCCTGATTTGATACCGGATTTGGCAGGAGCGGCAAGCATCAGCCAACAGGTTATCGAGCCGAGTATGCTGCTGTTTCATCCGTTCGTGATTCTGGCGTTGATGTTAAGCGTAGTGGCAGTCATCCGGTTACGACGAAGTCTAGCGGCGCAATACGTGGTGGCGACCGTGGTAATCATGCTGGTGCTGTCCTATGTACCACCGATTTTCAATATGATTTCGCGGGTGATGGGGTCGTATTATGGCATCCACTTTGTATTCGAACTGTTTTACATCTTCCCCATTGGCTTAATTCTGGGGATCGCCATCAGTTACGGACATGAGTGGATAGCAACACGGATGCGGTGGCGCGGGTTGATCAGCAAGACGGCAGTATCTACATGCTTTGTGGTGGCGGGGTTGGTGTTGTTGATCGAGCCATTTCCGATTGTGCGGAGCGCACGTGACCAGATTGAGGCACTAAATGAGATGCAGGCTATTCGCGATATACGCCCATTTGAGGAAGTGTTATTAGCCCGCTTGGCTAGCCTGCCGATCACGGGAAAACGGGTGGTGTATTTGACATCCAACCGGATCGCCAATTTCGTGATTGAAGGCGTGCAAAACGCAATTGTCACCGGTGGACGCAATCAAAATAATGCGGCCTACGCGGGATCGTCGCGATATTTTGATGCACAACATGCGCCGTGGTTGGATGACCAAGATGTGGCGTTTCTGAAACAGTATGATGTCAGTTATATCGTGTTGAACGCCGATAATAGCCGTATTCCGCAATTGAAGCTGCAACCAGAGCGGTTTGAGTGGATGGGGGCGACAGCGGGATATGCGATTTTCGGGGTGCGTAAGCCGATCGTTGAGTCGCCAGTAGATGCAATTTTCGCAGCGATGAACGTGCAATATGCAGCCGATACAACGCCGCGTTGGGACGCGAGTGGTTATCACCTAGAACGGCAGTCAAGCGGGGCAGATTGGCAGGACGTGATCAAACGATGGCAACAAGCGCCCGAAAATGACATTAGCCGTTACGGTTTGCTAGTCAGCCGTTTGATGAACGGGGAATATTCACAGGTCGATTGGCAAGCATTCAGCCGTGCACAACCGGAGTTATTCACGCTGCTTGATAGTGATGCACATGTGTTGGCGCAGCAAGGGAATGTACAAGGCGCAGTTGATCTGTTGTTCAATACATTTGAGCAGACGCAAGGTGATATACAGGTGCTGGCCGCACGATCATTGATGAGCGAACCGTTCTTCGGGCAGTTGACATCTCAACAAGTGGATAAGCTGATCGCTGCGGCTGATACGGACGCGTGGGCGAATTTGATGGACTGGAATCATGAGCCAGAACTGCGGGAGCGGGTGGCCTTGCTCATGAGTGCGGAACGGTGGGAGACTGCGGCGGCGTGGTTAGGCCGCATCCCGGAAGTTAAGCGTGCACCACAGGATTTGGTGGCGGAGGCGGCGATTCATTTGCTGGCGGGGAATGTTGAGGCCGCGCGCGCGACACTCAAACCGTCGATTAGTATTGATTGGATCGAGCCACATCTTTCGATATACGAAAATGATTGGTCGGATGCAGGGAATAGTGCCGCGCGCATGTATTTTGCCTTAACGGAGCCAGCAGGAAACGAGATTTCACCAACAGTTATATCCCAAACAGGCAGCCTATTTTTGATGCAAGCCGAGGCTGTAGCACAGGGTAAAACGCTGATGGTATCAGCAACGGTTGGGGATTATTTACCTGCCTTATCACCGAATAAGGTGCTAGTGGAAGTGGTCAGCGCGGATGGGGTTACGTCATATGGACAATCAACACTCGATGTCAGTTTACAAGCAGGAATACTGCAGCGAATCACCATTCCAGTTGAATTGACAGGTACACTTCCCACGCAAACGAAAGTCAGTGTCCGTATCCAGTTGATGCGAGGTGACGATTTGATTTATCAGACGGTGATGGTCGAAACGACCCTCCCCTAATTAGCGCGTCGATTGCCAGCACGAATACAGAGGCGTAACATAGGGGTGTGATACGAATTATTGATAGCCACAAGGACACTTCTATGAATAGCGATGCTGTACGGGCGGCATTACAAGCAGGCGGACTGAGCCGGATCATGCCGAAACTCGACGCCTTGATGCAGAATTCGGTACGGCTGAGTAGTCATAAAGCAGTAGATGAAATCGCTATTGGCGCGTCGAAGTTGGGCGGGATGCCTGATGTGGCGGATGAGGTGACATGGCCGCTGATGGGTGATGTGCCGCTGTCATTCGTGGGGCAGATTAACCTGAGTGATGTGCAGCCGTTTGAGACCGATCATCTGCTGCCGACCAGTGGGATGCTATATTGTTTTTATGACGCGAACCAACAAACCTATGGTTCTGATCCGGCAGATCGCGCGGGATGGAAAATCATTTATAGCACGGCAGAACAGAGCACGCTCAAGCGTCGAGTGTTTCCAGATGCGCTACCATCACAGGCACGGTTTACGGCGTGTGGACTAACCTTTTCATCAGAAGTGACCTTGCCGCAGCGTCCGAACTTACTGGATAGCACGCTAGATTGGACGAACGTGGAACGGAAAGCCTATTCGGATTTGATGGCGACGTTCCCTTCTGTGGAGGATCGGGCGACACTACATCATCGGTTGCTAGGCCATTCGGATGATCTACAAGATGATATGCATGTGCAGGCACAATTGCTCTCACATGGATTCAGTGACGATCAATCACCAGAGGCGGCGGCATTGCTGGCTGGCGCGAATGATTGGGTGCTGCTGTTGCAGATCGATTCGGATAGTGAGGCGGGGATGCAGTGGGCAAGTACAGGCTTGTTGTACTTCTGGATTACGCGAGCAGATTTACTGGCGCAGAATTTTGACGGGGTGTGGGGAATACTGCAAAGCGAGTAGAGATGATAGGTCGATAAGCGTTATCTGGTGGTCTTCGCTCATCAGTTCTAGAATATGGATGCGTCCTTCGTTCGGGTAATTCAATAGGAGTTTTGATTGCCACTTGTGGCAGTCATTGAGCAATACCATGACCCAACCAACAGCCCCTCATGATAATCAGTTTACGTCGATCGGTCGCCGCTTATTCGGCATTTTGATTGCAGCCTTACTGGTGATTTACGCCCTGACGAATACCAATACCGGTTCCGGCGGGACGACTTCGACAGCGGGACAATCGGGTTCAAGTAGCAGTGGATCAAGCCAACCGGCTCATCTGGGCAAGCCGACCAAGAGTTCGGGCTGTGTGGCAACGGATGGAGTGCAAGATAAAGCCTGTACGCCCGGTGCAATATTCACTGATGTGACGATCAAACAAATTTGCATCCCCGGTTATAGCGCTTCAGTACGGAATGTTCCGGTTGAAGTGAAAGATCAGGTTTATGCGATGTATGGCATTCGCAGCCATGTTGCGGGGCAATATGAAGTTGACCATTTGATCAGTCTTGAACTGGGCGGATCAAATGACATCGCAAATTTGTGGCCTGAACTGGCTAATCCACGACCGGGATTCCATGAAAAGGACACGGTTGAGAATTATCTGCATCAGCAAATTTGTGATGGGCAGATGTCCTTACAAAGGGCGCAAGCATTGATCGCCAACGATTGGCATCAGGCTTACGACCAGATGCCGGTAGCACGGGCTGAAAGCCTCGATGGTCAACCAGAAGCGACCGAATGTCCGGAAGGTTGCGGCTAACAAATGATTGCATACTCCCGCTGGTTCAGGCGGGAGTTTTATTTTTGGCAGGTTGCGGCACATTTGGGGATGCGCGATAATCGGGCGAAATTTTCATAGGAAAGGTGTTTTTAAAATGCATCAACTCGGACAAGGGTGTATTACCACCGAAAAAGACGTTGACCAAATTGTTTTTGATTGGGGCAAAATCCATTTTCTCTCTGATGAAAACGTGACCGGTTCAAAAAGCATCAGTTTCGGTACGGTGGTGCTGGAACCGGGCAAAGGTCATGTGCGCCATAATCATCCGGATGCCGACGAAATCATCTATTTTGTGTCGGGCGAAGGCGAGCAGATGGTGGATGATCATCCGCCGGTGAAGTGCAGTGGTGGCGCGTGCGTATGGATACCGAAGGCGGTTTATCACTCGACGATTAACACAGGCAGTACACCGTTGATGTTGGTGGTGGCTTATATTCCGGCGGGTTCGGAACAGGCGCTCAGGAGTGATCCGGCAGTCACCATTATTCCGGCGGGACAGCATTAGTCGCCGCTACTGGTTGTATTTGAGTGTAGGAAGTTGAAAGGATAGACGAGAAATGAAAATTGCACTGGGGTGTGATGAAGCGGGTTTGCCGTTGATGGATGTGATCCGAGATTATTTGACCAAGCAGAATATCGCGGTTCACGATTTTGGTGTGCATACCACTGATCCGATTGATTATCCGGATGTGGCGGAAGCGGCGTCTAAAGCTGTGGCGGATGGTGAATGCGAACGGGCGATTCTGGTCTGCGGTACGGGAATCGGCATGTGCATTACGGCGAATAAAGTGCCGGGTGTACGCGCGGCGCTATGCCACGATACCTATTCGGCGGAACGAGCACGTAAGAGCAATGACGCACAGGTGATTACGATGGGTGCGCGCGTGATTGGCTCTGAACTAGCGAAGAAGATTGTGGAAGTGTGGTTGGAGTCGGACTTCGCAGGTGGTAACTCGACACGTAAAGTGGAAAAGATGAATGCGGTTGATGAACGGTATCGTCAACTGCGCGGTTAGCAGGTGGACTCTGGTGGGGATAGCCACTTCGCTTTGATGGCCTATACTGGGTATCATCTACCGAACTGTTTACCTAGAAAGGTCAATTACGATGAATTGGGACACGGTGTTTGCCGAACGTACTTCGGAGATGAAGCGTTCGACGGTACGCGAGATTCTGAAGCTGACAGCCAAGCCGGAGGTCATTTCATTTGCTGGCGGGCTGCCCGCACCAGAGTTATTTCCGGTAGAGCGCATCCGGCAAGCGACCGATACCATCTTATCTGAACGCGGCAGTGAGGTTTTACAATACAGCACGACCGAGGGCATGCCGGAACTGCGTCAGTTGATTGCCAAGCGCTTATCTACGGGTAAGTTCAACGTCAGCCCCGAAAACATCCTGATCACGAGCGGTTCACAGCAGGGTGTGGATATGATCGCGCGGATATTCTTGAATGAACAAGATCGCGTGATCGTTGAAAACCCAACCTATGTAGGAATGCTGACTTCGTGGAAGCCCTATCACCTGCACTTTTCGGCGGTGCCAACGGATGATGACGGGATGATTGTGGATGAAATTTCGCCGCTGCTCAAAGACAAGCATAAGCTAATCTATTCGATCCCGACATTCCAAAATCCGCAGGGTACATCCTTGACCAAAGCCCGCCGCCAACGCTTGGCTGAAATTCTGGTTGAGAATGATCTGGTCTATGTGGAAGATGATCCATACGGCGAACTGCGCTACAGTGGCGATCCACTGCCGACCGTGTTGCAAACCGAAGCGAATCTACGCGGTGCAACCGATGTCAACGGCAACGTGATTTATTGCGGCACCTTCTCCAAGGTACTGACACCCGGCTTACGTATTGGATGGATCGCGGCGGATTTCCCCGTGATTGATAAGTTGGTGCAGGCCAAGCAAGCAACCGATTTACATACCAGCACATTAAACCAATTCATCAGCTATGAAGTGGCGCGTGATGAAGAATTCTTGAATGCCCATATCGCTCATCTGCGTGATGTGTACCGTCAACGGCGTGATCTGATGCTGGCGACTATGGAAGCGCATTTCCCGCATGAGGTCAGATGGACACGGCCTGAAGGCGGCTTGTTCTTGATGGTGACCATGCCTGCACATATGATCGCGGCGGACATCCTCAAGTTGGCGCTGGTTCAAAATGTGGCCTTCGTACCCTGCGATGGCTTCTTCATTGGGGATATGGGACACAACACCTTCCGCTTGAATTTCAGCAACGCACGACCTGAAATGATTGTTGAAGGCATCAAGCGATTGGGTGCAGTCCTCAAAGCCGCGATGAAAGCCTAAGATTCGGTTGTTCTCTTTTGATGAAAAGGACGTCACAGATGTCCTTTTTTGTTCCTATATGTTCATTGAGTCACAAGGCGAAACTATGGATACAACTGACCGCCAGCAGTTCAAAGACAGTGTTGTGGGAATGTTTGATCGTGCTGCTCCGATTTACGGACAGGTTGGTACAAAACAGTTTACCTATTTTGCCAATTTGTTAGTTGACCGACTTTCAGTTCCGCAGAATGGGCATATTCTGGATATCGCATGTGGACGTGGGGCACTGCTATTTCCACTAGCGGAAAAGGTCGGTGAAAATGGACATGTGCCAGGAATCGACCTTGCGCCAGGCATGGTCAGCGAAACCACAGCCGAAATAGAGCAACGTGGATTGAAGCAAGCTGACATCCTGCTGAAGGACGGTGATGCAATCGATTTTGAAACCAACCTATTTGACATGGTTACCTGTGGATTTGCCCTGCATTTCTTGGATTATGATCAAACATTACCCAAAATACTCAAGGTGCTTAAGCCGGGTGGCGTGTTTGCAGCTATTATCCCTATTACAGTTATAGATGATGATTTAGTCCGCTGGCAGTGGCTATTTGATCTTACCAAGGCGGTTTTCCCAGCAGGCTTTGTGCCACCTGCTGAATGGATTGCACCCCGTAAGTTGAGCAAACCGGAATTGGCTGTAACAGCATTTGAACAAGCAGGTTTTGCCAATATACAAACGGAGCAACATAGTACGACATTATATTTTAGAGATGAGCATGATTGGTGGGAATGGGAGTGGTCACAGGGATCACGTTTCTGGTTAGAAGGGATGTCCAGCGCTGGCTTAGAACGTTTTAAGCGAGAATCTTTTGAGCATCTACGTGCAATGCAAACAACTGATGGTATTGCTATGAACCACAGTGCAATGTTTGCAATAGGGTACAAGACATAGTTGAGTTGACCGGAATACCACTTCAAATCCCGCAAATTGGTTCAGCATGTGTAGCCTCAAAAACTTAATGTAACATTTAGAAATACAGCCGTATAGTTAAGATGACTATTTGGTGATAGAGGAGTGTGTTTCTAATATGTCTGACTTGCTCAATCAAGTCCTTAACGACCCAATGCGTTTGCAAACCATTAAATCATTGGCAATTTTTGATAGCCCGAGTGAGCTGGCATTTGATCGTCTAACCCGACTAGCCAGCAAAATTGTTGGTGCACCCGTGTCTCTAGTGTCATTGGTGGACAATAAACGCCAATGGTTTAAGAGTATGGTCGGTCTACCCGAACCGTGGGCAAGCCAACGAGAAACCCCGTTATCCCATTCGTTTTGCCAGCACGTGGTAGCAACCAATAAGCCACTGGTGGTCACTGATGCGCGTGAAGTGTCTTTCTTGAAAGATAATCTGGCGATTCCTGATCTCAACGTGATCGCATATTTGGGTATGCCTTTAACGACACGTGAAGGCTTCGGATTAGGCTCGTTCTGCGTGATTGATAGCAAGCCACGTGTGTGGACGGATACCGAAATTGAAATCATGGGCGATCTGGCTGATACTGCCATGTCCCTGATTGATATGCGCGGACAGCTTGTAAGCCTGCACTATATGGCAGAGGATAAGTTAATGCGCGCCGATGAAGCCTTAGCTGCTGCCGAGAAGGAACATCAAACGATGGTCTCGACCGTCACACAAATGCTGGAATCGCAAAAACCGACGTCTGAAGTACTCGCTTACCTGCATTGAGTCGCTCAAGCAGTAGTGCCAGCCCATTATTTTTTAAACACGCCTTGTTGCTTTAACAGGCGTGTTTTTGTAGTCTTTAAACACCCTCAACTACAACCCAACATCCAAACTGGCTAAGCCCATAATGCAGACAACGGTAGCACCTCACTAAACGGTGAAGATACATTTTCAGTACCAATGAGACGATAATCCATAAAGATCTTTAAAGCCCCTCCCTGACGCTTCGGGGAGGGGTTTGGGGTGGGGTCGGCAAGGTCAAATTATGTCATCCACCACTTATGGTAGTCCTACCCAGACAACTCCCTATTGACTGAAGAGAACTATTGTTCTATAATCAAGTGAGAAATGGATACATTTCGGGGAAAATAGCGTGTCGTTAACAACCCATCGTCTGTCTCTAAAAATGAATGCAAATATGGCGTCAGACCTAGAGTCTACAGCGGTGGCATTGACCGAACTTCCCGCCGGATTTGTGTCATTTCAGTGGCAGTGAACCAGCCTTCCGCTGATCGAAAATGCCTATTCGGTGGCAACTCCCGTACGAGCCGACACCCATATCAGCGGCAATGTTGCGGTTTTCGTCACAAAAGCCTAATTTGCGCCATTTTAAATAGCAACGCGTAGCCATTATCTGACGCAACTTACAGTTCGCTGCAATCCCACATGAAACCGCAGCGTTCACAACGAACTTTGCAAGCGCGGCGTATGGTCGGGGCATTGCAAGCGGGGCACACTGTCGACAACGTGTAATTGGGCAAAGGTATCATTGCCTTGATGACGGCGTTTATTGGTTCAGTTGTTTTGCGATGTGCCGAATTAGCAGCAGGTTTTGCTTTCTTGATCGGTAATTGGTTCATCTCAGTTGACCCCGATAACTCCGCCTAACGGGATGACCACCGTAATCGTTGTACCCACATTAACTTCACTATTGACCGAAATGCTACCTTGCATCGAATCAACGGCATCTTTGACGATGCTGAGGCCGATACCAAGGCCGGGGATTTCACCGATGTTCGTCCCACGAAAGAAAGGTTCAAAAATACGTTCGAGGTCATTGGACAAAATGCCAATACCTTGATCCTTCACTTCTAATGTGATGGCAGTATCAGATAGCGCACCTCTGATGCTAATCGGCTTGGATGCAGGTGAATATTTCATAGCGTTAGAAAGCAAATGCGTCAGGATAAGGCGCATCAATTGATCATCTGAATTTACCGCCGATCCATCCCCTGTCATGTGGATCTGTACATCGTGTTGAACACGCAGCAAGTCTTTTAGTTCAGTAACCACGGCTGAGGCTGTTTCCTCAAAATTGTAAGGTGCAGGCGCGAATTCCAAGCTGTAGGAGATACCTTTGACGACCAAGGCCATGTTATCTAACATGCTGGTGAAATGCTTGACCTGACCTTTGATTTGTTGGAGGCGCTCGGCACGTTGAACTTCTGTCATGCGGCTAGCGTAGGCGTCCAGTAGATCGGCTGAGGTCGAGATGACCGCCAGCGGTGTACGGAGTTCATGAGATAAGCGGGACATCATGCGTGTTTTTAAGGCACTTAATTCCTGCTCTTTTTGGAGCATGACCAGCAGCTTTTCTTGTTCGAGCATGGCACGCTGCATCCAGCGTCGTTCGCTAACATCACGCGAAGCAAATACCGCACCAGTGATCTCGCCGTTCGCATCTGTTACCAGTGAACCGTTGGTTTCCAGCCACAGGTAGTAACCATCGTGATGGCGGAAGCGGAACTCGACGGTTTCCGGTTGACGTTTGTCGAGTGCGCTAATGGCTTTGTTTCGCACCATGTCAATATCATCCGGGTGAACGAGGTCAAAAACGGACTTGCCGATTAAATCCTGATGGTCATATCCCAAAATGATGCGGTGTGATGGTGTGGCATAACGGTAATGCATATTCACATCAGTTAAGGCAACCAAATCGTGAATGTTGTCAGTGATCAGGCGCAGCTTTTCTTCGTTTTCACGCAGGGCATTGGACGTTTTCAGACGCTCGTCCACATTGAGAATCGTGCCTAAGAATTGACTGAGTGAGCCATCCGGACGACGGGCGAAGGGGATATAACGATAATTGCGCCACGCATAGGTTCCATCTGCTGCACGCATGCGAAATTCATTTTCAAGCATTTGCCCGTCAGGTGCGGTTTCAAGCTGACGCATAATCTCATCGTGGTGAGCACGATCATCGGGATAAATCAAGTTGGTGAAGAATTCTTGAGAAGCGGTTTGGAGCGTTTCAGCCGAATAACCTAAGTCAGAGGGACGGTTTTCAAAGACATTGCGCTGCAAATCATAGTCATAAATGAAGATTTGCATGGGAACGGTTTCAGCAACCCTCTGGAACCTGTGCTGGCTTTGTATGAGCGCTGCTTCGATGGTCTTGCGCTGTGTAATGTCTTCGACGGTGCCCAAGTATTGAGATGGTGTGCCATCGGGATGCCGATGCAATACGGTGTTGCGGTAATTGCGCCACATCCATGTGCCGTCAGAGCGGCGCATGCGGAATTCACCTTCCACAAAGACACCATCTGAACTGGCAGCTAAGCGATGATTAAAGTCGTTGTATGAGTCAAGATCATCGGGATGGACGAGATCCTTGAAGAAATCGTCATTGGCATCGAGACTTAATTGCATCTCCAAGCCAAGATTGGTAGGACGATTGGAGTAAACACCCTTGTTCAAATCCACATCATAAACATAGATGTCTAACGGTACAGTAGAAGTGATTTTACTAAGGAGTTCCTGACTCCGACGTAGGGCTTCCTCAGTATTTTTGCGGTCAGTAATATCTTGAACTGAGCCTAAGAATTGACGCGGCGTACCATCTTCATGACGGGCAAAAACAATATCACGGAAGTAATACCAACGCCATTCTCCGCTGGCATGTTTCATGCGATATTCAACATGGAGGAGTTCACCATCACGGGCTTTTAGCAATTGTTTTGTATGTTCGCGATGGATTTCCAAATCATCCGGATGGACAAAACTAGAATAAAAGCCACCAGCAGTTAGGTTATCTAAAGTCGCAACAGGATAGCCTAAGTTTTCTGTACGGTTGAAGAATACGTTGCGTTGTAAATCAACATCGTAGATGTAAATGTCGAGGGGAACCGTATCGGTGATTTGTTTCAGCAGATTCTGGCTTTCGCGCAAGGATTGCTCGGCGTGTTTACGCTCTGTAATGTCTAGCATAGAGCCGAGGAATTGGCTGGGCTTGCCCTGTTCGTCGCGAGCGAACACTATGTCCCTGAAGTATATCCAATCGTAATTGCCCGTGCTATTGCGCGCTCGGAGTTCACTTTCAATAACTTCGCCGTCTTGCGCGGACAACAAGTGTTTGCGATGCTCTTGATGAATTATTAGGTCATCGGGATGGACATAGGATGCGTAGAAATCTTCTTCAGGCGACTCTACAATTTCTTCAGGATTATGTTCTACGATCAAGCGCTGATTGTGGTAAATATCGCGGCGTTCTTTAACATCATAGATATAGACGCCGAAGGGTGCGGTATCGGTGATTTGTTTCAGCAGTTTCTGGCTCTTACGCAGCGAATCTTCGACATTTTTACGCTCGGTAATATCCTCCATGGATCCAAGAAATTGGCTGGGCTTGCCCTGTTCATCACGTTTGAAAACAATATCGCGGAAACTGAACCAATGATAACTTCCATCGACGAGGCGTAGGCGGTGTTCGCTTGTGATTACCTCACCATCCTTGGCATTCATGAGACGCTCGTGGTGTTTCGTGCGTTCTTCTAGATCCTCAGGATGGGCATAATCGACGTAAAATTCGTCATGGGGTTCATCAACTATTTCATAGAGGGTGGTTTCTTCTACCGCACGATGGTTGTGGTAAATATCACGCTTGAGTTTGACGTCATAAATGTAGATGCCAACTGGAGCGACATCATTAATTTGTTGAAGCATGTGCTGATTCTGTTGCAGGGCTTCTTCAGCTAATTTTCGCTCGGTTATGTCATAGCTGGTGCGTAGATATTGGGTTGGTTCACCACGTTCGTTACGGGCGAAAACGGTATCGTGATATTGATACCAGTGCCAATTCCCGTTGGCATGTTTCATGCGGCATTCACTGATAACCACTTCGCCGTCTTTGGATTTTCTGAGACGAACATTGGCATCCATGAAAATGGGAAGATCATCGGGATGCACATGGGATTGAAAGAATGAGTCCTGCGACTGTTTGATTTCGGTATCCGAATATCCCAAAACACCATTGTGGTTATAGAAGACAGATTGTTTTAGAACCGCATCAAACAAATAAATACCTGTCGGCGTGGTCTCTACAATTTGTTGAAGTAGATGCCGGTTCTCTTGTAATGCGAGTTGGGCTGCTTTGCGTTCAGCGATGACACGGGCTGCGATGATCATTGATTGCAAATTGCCCGCATCATCCATCACGAGGCTACAATTGATTTCGAACCAAATATAATGACCGGCTTTGTGCTTAAAACGCATGTCCAGTGGTTTAAGCGATGGTGTTATCATCACCTGACTGAAGTATTCTACTGTGCTTGGAATATCATCTGGGTGGACTTGATCAAGTTGCGGTTGACCGAATAATTCTTCGGGTTTATAGCCCATAATAGCGGTACAGGACGGGCTGATGTAACGGAAGGTTCCATCCGGTGCTGCTTCCAACACGATATCTTGCATGTTGTCGGTGATGAGCCGTAGACGCTGTTCACGTTCGCGCAGCGCAAGCTCGGTGCGTTTGTGCTTATCAATATTGCGGAGCATCGAGATCACTGAGGTTTGATCGACGCGTTCTTGTACAACAATGCCTGCTAAACATTCAAACCAGATGTAATCGCCACTGGCATTTAATATGCGAGCTTCAATGATAACCCGTTCATTGGTCTTCCTGATTTGAGCAGATGCGTGCGCTGTTGTTGCGCGATCGTCAGGATGTATTTTGTCTATCCAATGATGACCAATGAGTTCCTCGGGACTATAGCCAAGCGTTTGTTCGATGGATGGACTGACGTATACCAACTTACTTTGTGCATCGGTTACAACGACCACATCAGGAGCGTTGTCGAGCAATAAGTCACGGTAGGCTTTGCCGATATAAGTTTCTGTTTCGTTCTGGCGTACCGCTGTAATGTCCTGCATGGTGATGAGGGTCACCTGTTGACCGTCAAAGGCGGTGTCGGTCGCAGTCAATTTGACCCAAACTAAGGATTGGTTAGCGGTAATAATTCTGACATTTAAGGGGATGGCTCGTTTCGAGTCACATTCAGCGCAGTACCATGCGGAAAAAGCATGCGTGCTGGTGGTATAAATGAGGCTGACGAGCGGGTAACTCTTTAACTGGGCACACGAATATCCAAGCAGCTTTTCTGCAGCCGTGTTAGCAAAAAGGATGGTATCATTTTGGCAAATGAGCAGCGGTGAGGCAACTGCATCCAGAAGGGTATTAGCTGATAAATTCTCGATCATCATTCGCTGTATATCCCAGCTTATTGAACCATACCATTGCATTACGCAACATTGGCACTATTCATTATTAGCCGTGTACCTGAAGTTCCCGATAGGCGACACATACGAGAAAGGCAGAAGCGACACAAGCGAAAGTATCGGTCACTTGTTAGTGCGAGCTACTTGAAGTATAGCATCGCTCATTTACAAATATCACAATTGCGTACGATTTCTTAATTATTACTCGACGAAATTTATTAAGATTGGATATAACAACCATGGCAAAGATTGTAACACCGGAATGGGTCAAGGACGCTGTTTTCTACCAGATTTTTCCTGATCGTTTTGCAAAGAGTGACAAGGTACTTAAACCGAATAACCTTGAGCCGTGGGATACGCTGCCTACGGTTCAGGGGTATAAGGGCGGCGATCTCTACGGTGTGATTGAGCATCTTGATCATATTCAAGATTTGGGTGCGACTGCTATTTACTTCACACCGATTTTCCAGAGCGCCTGTAATCATCGCTATCACACCCATGATTATTATCAGGTTGATCCGTTATTGGGTGGGAACAAAGCGTTCTATGCCCTGCATGATGCGATGCACAAACGCGGCATGAAATTGGTGCTGGACGGTGTATTTAACCATGCCAGCCGAGGTATCTATTTTTTCAACGATATTTTGGAGAATGGGTCGGCTTCGGCGTGGCTGGATTGGTTTATCGTGCATGATTGGCCGCTAACGCCTTACAGTGGTGAACGTCCGGCGAATTATGAAGCATGGGTGGGTAATCGGGCGTTACCCAAGTGGAATACGGATAATCCACAGGTGCGCGAATATATTATGGGGATTGCCGAGCACTGGCTGCGCGAAGGCATCGACGGCTGGCGGCTAGATGTGCCGTTTTGTGTGACCAGCCCGGGATTCTGGAACGAGTTCCGCACCCGTGTGAAAGCGATCAATCCCGAAGCGTATATCGTGGGTGAAGTCTGGTGGGACAGCACCAATTACTTACAGGGTGATCAGTTTGACGCGGTGATGAATTACATATTCACCGAGCCAGTGATTCAGTTCTGCGGTCAAAACCATCTGGTACGCGAACTGGCAGTTACAACGCATTCGTATGATCCGTATCCGGCGATTGATGGTGAACATTTCGCAGTGAAGCTTGAGAAAGCACTGTTCCGCTACGATTGGGAAATCGCACAGGTACAGCTCAATTTGCTAGATAGTCATGACACAGCGCGGTTGCTGTCGATTGCAGGTGAGGATAAGGCAACGGTGCGGTTAGCGACGATTGTGCTGATGACTGTGCCCGGTGCGCCGAGTGTGTATTATGGCGATGAAATCAGCTTGTCCGGTAAGGAAGATCCCGATTGCCGCCGAACAATAAATTGGGATAACCGTGAAAGTTGGGATATGGATACACTGGCTTATTATAAGCAACTCATCAGTATCCGAAAAAGCCACGTTGCACTACGACGCGGGCGTTACCAACGGTTGTATACAGGCGCATTGAGCTATGCTTTTAGCCGTGCGATGGGTGACGATAAGTTGATCGTGGCTTTGAACGCAGGGGATAAGGCGCTGAAGCTGGAAATTCCAGTCAAGGGGTTGGTTGAAGATGGTGCAACACTCAAAGCGCTCTATGGTAAGGGCAGCGTGACGGTTGAAGGTGGCATAGTGAAAGTTAATATACCTGCACGGGATGGGATCATCTTAAGTGCACAATAATGTAACGCGTAATCGCCCTTTACAGATATTTAGTGACCCGTTATGATCTCTTTTGTATCAAGTGATATGGAGGAATGGTCATGGATATAGCAACACTACCCACCCTAAAGCAGGGGTATACAGTGCGTCCCTGCACTTTGGATGATGTGGAAGTCGTCGTCGCGATCATGAATGCATGTGCAATCAAGGTTACAGGGAAAGCGGATGAAACCGTCGAGCAGGTGCGGTCAGATTGGCAGCGACCGGATTTTGACCAAGCCAGCTACCAACGAGTGGTGTTGGATGCGGCTGGCAAGATTGTGGCATGGGCAGAAGTTGATGATGCAGACGTGGTAGTGGTCAGTCTGGATGTTTATGTGCATCCCGATTATGAGGTTGAAGGCATCGGTGAACATCTGATTGCATGGGTGGAGACACGGGCGCGTGAGGTTATCGACAAGGCACCGGCTGAGGCGCGGGTCGTCATGCGCGGCTATAGCTTCCCGCCTGAAGTAGATGCGTGGTACAGCGCTTTGTTACGTGGTGCGGGGATGCAACTTATCCGGCATTCGTGGCATATGGATATGAGGCTTGATGCAGCACCACAAATTCCAGAATGGCCAGCAGGAATCACCCTAAGAGTGGTAGATGCCAATATGGATAAGCGCCCGATTTTCGCAGTTCGGCGGACAGCTTTCCAAGATCAGTTCGGGCACGTGGATCGTCCTTTTGAGGAGGAATACGCCGAGTGGTTACACCGTTGGAATGACATCTTTGTGCCAGAGTTGTGGTTTCTGGCGATGGATGACGACACGATTGCGGCGGTTTGTTTGTGCAAGACGAGTCATAACGGCGAGGAAGATCGCGGTTGGGTGTCATCCTTGGGGGTATTGCGTGAGTATCGCCGTAAAGGAATCGGGGAAGCGCTGCTACTGACCGCCTTCGAAACGTTCTATAAGATGGGTAAGAAGCGGGTCGGCTTGGGTGTGGATGCCAGTAGTTTGACGGGCGCGGCTACCTTGTATAAACGGGTGGGAATGCAAATCGCCAAGCAGTTTGATCTCTATGAGAAAGAATTACGCACGGGTGTGGATTTGACCACACATGGATAATGGTCTGAAAGCAAAAAGGCATACCCAAGCGGATATGCCTTTTAATTTGTGATAATTATTGTTTATAGAAAGAAGCGAATAGAAATCGGAATACCACTGGCGAGGGCGGCGAAATAACCGACCATCCCAAGCGAGACCACTCCAACAAAGCACACCAGACGGTGCTTCATTCTTTCGTCCCATACTCCGCTAAATCCAAACATGTTCTGCCTCCATTATGCTGGCTGCCGACAGGTTGCATGATCTTTCGTATGAGTAGCATACACCCTTTTTGGTAAAACATGACATAAAAAACTAATCAATTATTATCTATTTTGCACCATGCAGCGGCATGTATGTTTCTGAAATTAGAATAGCACGAGAGCAGCGAGCAAATGGTTAACGACAGGAAGCCTTAATGCTACAAAGATAGAAGTGGCTAATGGTTACGGGCGAAGTAAGTGAGGCGACGTTCTTGTGGTGACCAAACGGGTAGGTTGTCACCTTGTCCGGTGACGTGAAGGTGAACGTATTTCATGCGGCTGACATCCATGATCCAAACATCGGTGGTTTCGCGGGTGTTGGTGGTGAAGGCGCTGATGGTGTCACCGGCTGAGGTCGCGCCGATCAACAAACAGCCGAGCACCATCATGCTAACAGCAAGCCCCGTTAGAACCACAAGGTTGATCATGAATAAGCTTGAGTGTTTTGATAAAGCCAGAATCGACACCTTTTGGGAATGAAATGCGTATACAGGCAAATGACAAGATTAATTTTAGTCCTAATCTACTCATTTGAAACTCCAGTAGAAGGTTCGTACAATAGGATCACTTCGTCAAACATCCGGTGGGAGTGGATGGCTACTCGCACCAGCCGCTTAATAACCTATGCTCACTATTCCGCTTCGTGATTCGACAATCAAATATTCTGAAACCCGCCTCAGTGGTGATTGGCAAGTATGCCCCATCCCGCTGGATGCGGAACCGCTCAGCGCGTCCGGTGACTGGATCAGCGTGCCAGAGTGCGCCCATTTGCAAACGGTGTTGTATCCAGACCGTCCCTATTGGGGGGAACATCTACGCGCGATTAATGATAAGGCGTGGTTGTATAAACGGACATTTAACATCCCTGATGTGCCGCACCGCCGTGTTCGACTGCGATTTGAGGCCGTCGATTATTTTGCTTCGGTGTGGGTGAATGATCAGTTTGTGGGCGAGCACGAGGGCAACTTCGCGCCGTTTAGCTTTGATGTGACACGGTTCATCAAGCCGGACGTGGAGAACACACTGGTTGTCCGGGTATCATCTCCATGGGATGCACCGAATCCACGCGGAAGTTATCCGATTGACCATGTGCTTCGCGGATTGGTCAAAGGCTTATATGAACATGGTGAGGGTGTCATCCCGCCGGATGTAAACCCAATCGGTATCTGGCGACCGACATGGTTATTGCTGGATGATGGGGTGAGTATTGATCGTGTTCGGGTACGGACAGAGTTAAATGGTCAGGTTGATGTGCAACTGACCGTGACGAATGCGACAGCGCAGCCGTTTGAGGGCAGCTTGGCGATGGTTATCCGTGCTGATAATCACGCGGGTAATGGGGTGAGCCTGACGCGTGATGTACATCTGGCACCGGGGACACAGGTTATTGAGCAGCGGCTTATGGTGGCTGATCCGCATTTGTGGTGGTCGTGGGATCATGGTTCACCGGATTTGTATACTCTAGAATGTACTATCAGCGATCAATCCGGTTTGAATGTGAACAGCCACACGGAAACGTTCGGCATCCGTACGGTACGGCTGGAACGCTCGGCAGAACGATTCACATATTACCTCAACGAACGTCCGATTTTTTTGCGCGGGTCGTCGTATATTCCAGCGCTGTATCTCTCAACATGTACCGCGGAAAAGTTAGCGCGGGATATTCAACTGGCACGTGAGGCGAACCTGAATTTACTGCGGCTGCATGTGCATGTCTCGCCAGCCGAGGTTTATGATCTGTGCAACCGAAATGGCATGTTAATCTGGCAAGATTTTGAACTGAGTTGGATACAAGATTACTCTGTTGAGTTTGAGCAACGCGCCGTCGCTTTGCAGCGCGATATGATTAACCTGTTGGGTAATCATCCGTCGGTCATCACATGGATTTGTCATAACGAGCCGACCATGGTTTTTACCCGTCGCCAAAATTTGGAACAGCATCCTGATCCAGCGTTGTACGCAGCCGCATGCGAGCAGGATAGTACACGTCCGGTCTTCATTTGTTCGGGACAAATTGAGGATGATTGGCAGCGCGGCGGGGATGTACATTCCTATTACGGGTCGATCTGGACAGCCCGTTACACCGACATTGTGAAGCACACGTTCCGCTTAAACAGTGAGTTCGGGTTTGAAGCACCAGCCGCAATCAGCACCTTGAAACAGTATCCTGATTTGTGGGAGCGATTGAGCCATCTTGAAGGCCAAATCGAAGAGTTGTGGGATTATCAAGCCGAGCTGATTCAATATCAGGTTGAGCATTTGCGGCGTTTACGCGCTAGTTCCTGTACCGGATTCATCCATTTCTGGTTGGCGGATATGGTGCCGCAGGTGGGGTGTGGCGTACTGGATTCAAGTCGTATCCCTAAAGGGGGATATGGGGCGCTGCGTCTGGCTTCTCAACCACTGCATGTGGCTTTGGAACATGATGCGCAAAAACCTACGGCGCTATGGGTTTTCAACGATACGATGCAAGCATATCCTGATGCGGTGGTCACCTGCACAGTGCGCGATGTACTAGGCACCGTTTTGTATCAGGATGGGCAGCCGTTCGCAGTTGGGGCAAATGCTTCTCAACGGGTATGTGCAGCGAATTGGGGCGTGGCTTCGGACGATTGCGCACAGGTGGAATTGGCGATTCTTGATGCGGACGGCAAGGTGCTCACCGAGAATTTTTATAGCCATCCTTTTAGACCAACTCCGCGCCCACATGGTTATCCGTGGCGCTTTGATCCGTATTTAGGGACGAAGGTGTTTAATCGGCCAGATGCCCCTAGCCTCGCGGATTACAACATCAATCGCGTGTTGAAATTGATACCACTGAGCGCCCGTGAGCAATTGGCTGAATGGGGTATGCGGCAGAAGATGCCGCTGTGGTTAGTGTCGCAGATCGCGCACATCAGTGAATTCCTGTTATGAAGCGCATACCTGTGATATGTCCCAACGGTTGATTGCTTAATTGTGTGACGAGGTATGATCAGCTACCGTGATTGAATCGGGGGGGGATAACCGCTGCTGACGATAGCGAGCCTTGCAACCAAAACTATATGCTGCCTTCTATCAGAATGTAGATACCCAAGAGGATAAAGACATAGGGAACGAGGCGTTCGCCATAGCGTTCCAAGAAGCGCGCGACCGATGGATAACGCACGAGTCGATAACCGGCGTAACACCATATCCCAACCATCACCAGAAACACGAGGATCATGAACACGACATCTGATGGATGCTGACTGGCGAACAAGGGTACATAGACGCTGACGTTATCCGCCCCGTTAGCCAGTGTGACTCCGGCTACGCTGAGGGTATGAACGCTGATTAAGCTACCGATAAAACCGCGTTCAGGTTGGGCTTGGGCGACGTTTATAGTGTCATCATCGTCGTCATCTGTGTTCTCTTTGTGGAATAACTGATAGATGCCCAACACAATCGGCACCAGTCCTAATAGACCGACAATATTGCGCGGCAAAATGAGCGCTCCGGCAAAACCTAATAGGCTGATGGCAACGATGGCACTGAAGCCAAGATAATGCCCAGCAACAATGTGACGCTTACGGAAACTGAGATTGACCTGTGTGAAGAACAGCATCAACAGCAAGATGTCATCAATGTTGGTGGTGACAAAGGCGATGGCCGCCGCAGCGATGGTGACAATGATA
Source organism: Aggregatilineales bacterium (assembly GCA_044227005.1). Lineage (GTDB taxonomy): Bacteria > Chloroflexota > Anaerolineae > Aggregatilineales > Phototrophicaceae > CFX2. Next base: position 459,482 of record JBGAFZ010000004.1, on the reverse strand, counting down.
TGAAGCATTCAGCGCCTAGTTATGGTTGGATTGGTCGGTAGGACGCGATTCAAAGGTGGTACGCGAGGCAGACTGATTACTCAGATGTAAATCACGCGCAATCTCATTGACAGCGTCACGAGCGGTATAGGCATCTACCCCTGCAAACTTCTGATAAATCTCGATGGCTTCATCCAGACGCCCATCTTGAATCAAATCACGAATACCGGCATCCTGTGCGTCATAGGCGGCTTTTTTCTTTTTCGTGCCGCGTTCATCTGGATGCAACTTGGCATAGTCGATGGCATCTTTGGACTCTTTGAGACCTTGGCCTGTCAGGATTCGATAGCGTTTAATGGCTACGATTTTATTGTCTTGTGCCAGGGCCGCCTGTAATTCAGGATCGTCTAGCGCATCCCAATCTATTTCGACAGGTTGGCGTGGCGTAGTGTTATTTTCTTGATTCGAACGCCCCATAAAGCTGACCGCGACCAAGAAAACGATAATGAAGCCGATGACCGCGAAAACAATCACTGGTGTCATGGTGTTATTTCCCAATTATCTTATGCTCAAGTTGATCAGCTATCGCCAACCACGCCGCTGTATCACGCGCAGCAACGGCGTCATCCAACCAGAATGATGCATACACGATCTGGCTAATGGGTTCGCCAGTTTCCTCGTCGGTTTCGCTGCCATGCGCCTGCTGGAATTCCCACATATCAGGGTTTTCGGCGTACCAGTAGGCCGCAAGATCAGCGACGATCAAGTTGCCGATGGCATTCGCCAGAAAGCGCAGGCGATTTTCATAAGGAGTCTTACGTTCGGCACTACGCGCGATTTCGACTAGCGCCGTGACGAAGTTATTCGCCCCCGGACTATCATGCGGCAAACCCGCATCCATCGGCAAATCGGCAGGTGGCGCACCATAGGATGCCAACCAGACCAGTAAGGCACGTGCCCAACTGGCCTCAGGATGAACCTGCTCAAAGATTGGCAGGTGATCATGGGCACGGTTGAGCGCAATTTCGAGACCGGCGTAATACTCGACGTCGATTAGGACATAGGCCAGATAGTCCTGAAGAACACTCCAATCGCGTTCAATAGCTGCCGTGCGTAACATATTCAGTGCTTCAGTCATGCTTTATCAACCTACTACTGCTTCGCGTCGCCAACAGCTTTCATCGTTTCGGTGCTGGTCGTGATGCGATCAACATTAGTGTGGATGCGGCTGAAATGGCCTACGATTAATTCTTCCATCTTATCCACTTTGATGTGTAGATCGCGAATTTCGAGTTCAGCTTTGACGTTAACTTCGTATTCAATATCGTTGCGGACTTTTTCGCGTTCGGTCTGGCGATTCTGGCTGATGAGGACGAACAGGGATAGAAAGATGGCGAGAAGCGACACAATCATGGTCAGCAAACCAAATGGGAAAGGATCAAATGATTGCAGGCCGGGGATAATGTTTGTGTTCATCACTATCCAGATTAAGAACCAGAAAAAACAGAAATAGGCAAAACGGATGTCACCAGCAACCATGGTTAAGAAGTCAGCGAGTCGCGTTCCAAAGTTTAAGGGGAGCGCACTTTCTTCGTTGACATTACGGGCGACAACGCGTTGACGAACCAGCATATCGGCTTCACGGATACGGCGGCTGAGCATGGTCATAATATCCAACGCCGCGTGATGATGTTTGCTAAAGAGCATTTCCAAGTCGTGGCGATCAATAATGAAAAGGATTGAGTCTTGCAACGCTTTGGCACTAGCTGAACGAGGCTCATTATCCAAAAGGGAGAGTTCCCCAAAAATGCCACCGTTTTCGACTGCGCTCAAAACCACGCGTTCGCCGGAGTCATCTTTTAGGAAGAGCTCAACTTTACCAGATTGGACAACATACATTGTTCCGCCCTGATCCCCTTGATTAAAAACCATTTGCCCCGCATACAGTTGCGTCTGATCAAGTTGTTCGGCAAGTGCTTTTATCTCGTCATCATCCAGCAGTTCGAAAAGTGGAATATTCCGCAGCAAATCAGCATTCACAATCGGCATAGTGAGTTGTCCTTATTCGGCAAGGTTTTCGAGAAGCAATAGAATATTACCTTATTGTAGTCTCAAAATTTTGAAACGCTTAGATTTTTAGTACAGCTTCGGCAGCCAACCAGAGCAATTTTTCGCGGGTAGAGGATTGAGACAGCCAATCACGATGATCCCACTGGTCACCACTGAGGTCATCGCCCCCGTACAAGATTTGGGCGAAATCGACCCCACGAAATTCGGCGACTGCAAAAAAAGCAGAGGCTTCCATCTCCACAGTCAAACAACCGGCGGCCTTACGTTTCTCCATTCGCGTGCGCGTTTCGCGGTATAGGCCATCTGTCGTCCACGTTTTGCCGAGGACATAAGAGATATGATGTTTGCCCAGGGTGGCTTCAATGGCCGCTACACCTTTAGAGCTGGGAAGGGCTTCTTGATGCGGTGGCAGGTAATGATAGGATGTGCCTTCGTCGCGAATGGCGCTGGTCGGCACGACTACATGCCCGACGGTCAACTCTTTGTTGAGGACACCTGCACCGCCACAAGCGACAAATTTGCGACAACCGAGCGCGATCAACTCCTCCGTAAAACCGACCGCTAACGGTGCGCCTACGCCGGGATGCACGACCGCGACCTTTTCACCATCTAATTCTAATTCGTATATCGGGTTACTGCCTATCTCGCTACCGAGATGGGCAATGATGCGCCGCCCCCCATCACGACACACGTTATTCAGCACATCCTGAAAAAAGCACAACACACAGCGTTCAGGGATATCAATCGGCTTGATGACTTTACGGGGTTCGATAATGGCTTCGGGAGTGGGATCAAAGTCGAGTATGGGATAAAGGATCTCGGTCATGGTTGTGAATTCCTGTATTTGCGATGTCAGGGAATTAAAAACGCCCCTTCATCGGCTAGTCGATAGAAGGAGCGTTACTGTAATCAGAAGTGGTCGCTCATCTATCGAAAAGATGAATGAGCACGTTCCCGACGCTTCAGGTGTTGCTATGGCTTGTGCAGCATCCTAACACAGAAGAAGAATATCCGTCAACCACAGTCTAAATGAGCGATGCTGCTGATGAGAATATCGCGTAGGTGTTGATCGCCTAAGGTGTAATAAACATGGCGTCCATGTTTTTGCCAGCGTACCAATTCCATTTCGCGCAGATATTTCAATTGGTGTGATACGGCTGGTTGATCCATGCCGAGCGCAGACGTCAAATCACTGACGCACCATTCGCCATGTGCCAAGGCGGTTAACATACGGACGCGGGTAGGATCGGCAAGAGCTTGAAAGAAACGTGCTACTATGCGCGCGTCATCAGTAGTCAAAACCTTATCCCGTTTTGGGGCGAGTGTCGCGTACTGGGTAACTGTCATGTGTTTGTCCTGACGCTACTGAACCTAGTTACACGGTATCAAGGTTTCGCATTTTGTGTCAATAGGGCGTGGATAATCGTCAATATTGCGTCTTAACCGCTATCATGATCGTGTTTATGAGGTGGTGTCGAATACGATGGCAATCATTTGGAGGACAAGATTAATTTTTTCAGAAATATTCAAGTCGCCCAAATAAAAGGTTTCGAGCCGGGTGTAGAAGGCAGGGCTAATCCGGTTGATGCTGGCTAGAAGTTGTTTAGGTGCAGGTGTCCATTGCAAGCGCAAATCAAAGAATAACCCTGTGAGCATGAAAACTTTATCATTGAGGAGCATATTAGCGGTGATTGGATCGTTGGTGTGTATCGCTCCCACATAGCGGAGTTGATCTTCGGCATCAAAGCGGAACTGCTTGACCTGATCCGGTTCGTGAGGTTGTTTGCCATCTTGCAGAATACGTGCGGCCTCTGCTTGTAGCCGCTTGATCGTCCCATCTTTATCGAATAGGATTTTGGCAACCGCCCATAATCCAGCACATTCATCTGGTTGATTTTCCCAAAATGCCAGCGCGGAATCGGCAGTGGTGTAAATGATTTCGAATGCTTGCTGATTGTGATAATCGACGGTGCGCTTAAAACCTGAAGTCAAGATAACGATCAAGTCTACATCGCTATCTGGTCGATTATTACCGCGTGCCCACGACCCGAAAAGAATGATGCCTATTACATCTGGTCGCTGTTTTAAGGTGTCGAGAAACATGTGTGTGTCGTGGTTGAGAACAGTGTTTCTATCCATTTGCACCCCCTACTAAGCCCTACTGACTTGATTATAGTTGGCTGAGATAAATCCCCAATAGTGCGGAAACAATATAGATAGCATGGCGGATCGCTTGATTCTTGCCTGTACCACTTCAGACGCAATGATCCGGTCGTCACTAAGATCCCGAATTTGTTCACGTATTCCAGCCGATTGTTACTCAGTTTTTACACGCTGTGAAAACTATGGAACCTTTTTTGCCTGCTTGACGTCTATGCATATACACTGTGGAAAACAGATCAAGGAGAAGCAAAATGACAGAATCAAACAGCAGCATGTTCGGATGTTTTCCGGCAGTGATCGTGGCGCTTTTATTCGGTTTCTTTGCGGTTTTTGGTATCCAGAAAAGCACTGTAAGCAGCATTGCGGCCGAACAAGCCCAAGAGGTTCCAACGGAGGTGAGCGATGGCGTGCAAAGTTTGACCGTGATTGAGCAAATTGAGACAGCGGTGAGCAGCAGTATACCTGCCAGCATCACCATGCAGATTCGGGGTTATCAACCGGATGGCTGCACCTTCCCGGTACAGGTGGATCAAACACGGGATGGTAATCAGGTGACAGTCAAAATTTATCGCATGATGCCGAAAGACATTCTTTGCTCGATGGAACTCAATCCCTATAACGAAACCATCACCCTCGATGGAACTTTTGACAGCGGGGATTACACGATTGATGTCAACGGGACAGTGGTAAAAGTGAAGATTTAAGAACGTGTCAGTGAAAGTGAATGTAAATAACGAACAGCAAGTGTACGGGCTAATCGAATACGAAGTGTAAGTGAACAAAAGGAGTTTGTCATGAAGATTATCAAGTGGATCAGTGTCGTAGCAAGTAGCGTGATGCTGGCCGGAATGCTGGTTGGTACCGCTGGCGCACAGGATACGAGCGGATCACAATCCGATGGTGTCAACCTTACTATTTACAATCAGGGGACGGCGCTCGTCCAGGATCGTCGGACGTTTACCCTTAAACAGGGCGTGAGCACATTGGATTTCACCGATGTGGCCGCCAGCATCGACTCGACCTCGGTGAGTTTTAAGTCATTGACTGATCCGGCAGGCACGAGTGTCTTGGAACAAAATTATGTCTATGATCTGGTGGGCAGCGGGGCGCTTTTGGAACGCTATCTCGACCAGCAAATTGAAATTGTGACCAATGATGGTACAACTTTTAGTGGGCAATTGTTGAGTGGACGGAACGGCGAGATTATTCTGAAGCAAGCCGATGGTCAAGTCACGGTTGTCAGCCAGAGTAATGTGCGTGATCTGCGCTTCCCTGCGCTGCCGGAGGGTCTAATCACCCGTCCAACTTTGCGCTGGATGCTAGATAGCAAGGGTGGCGCTCAACAGGTCGAACTGACTTACCTCACCGGCGGCATAAACTGGACAGCCGATTACACTTTCTTATTGGCGACAGATAATAGCAAGCTCGACTTGAATGGTTGGGTAACATTGACCAATACCAGCGGCGCGGCTTTCAAAGACGCCAAGCTCAAGTTGGTGGCCGGTGATGTCAACCGGATACCGGATCAACAACAAATGTATGCGATGGGTGCGGTATCTGATATGGCGAGCAATGAAGCCGTTCAAAAAGTCGAACAACGCAACTTTAATGAATATAAGCTCTATGAAGTCAACCGTCCGGTGACTGTCGGTGATAACGAAACCAAGCAGGTCGAGTTCGTCAGCGGCACCAACATCGCGGCTAATACCTTCTTCGTCTATGAAGGCGCAGGAGCATTCGGTGGTTACTATGGGCCGATTACAGATCAATATTATGGGCAGACCGGCATCACCGATGTGCAGAACTGGTTGGAATTCACGACTGGCAAGGATAACAACCTGGATGCGGCACTGCCTGCCGGACGTGTACGGGTTTATCAACAGGATGTGGATGGCTCGGCTCTGTTGATCGGCGAGAACAACATTGACCACACACCTAAAGGTGAACAGATCAAGTTGTTCCTCGGCAATGCTTTTGATCTGGTGGGTGAACGCAAACAGACTGATTTCAAGTACCTGAGTTCAAACGTGATTGAAGAAACCTTCGAGATTCGCTTACGCAATCGCAAGGAAAATCAGGCGGTTGAGATCCGTGTACCGGAACATCTCTATCGTTGGAGCAATTGGGAAATCATTAACAGCAGTGACGAATTCAGCAAACTGAACAGCGCCACCATCGAGTACCGCGCGATTGTTCAACCCGGCGAAGAAAAAGTGCTGACTTACACCGTGCGCTACACATGGCCTAATTAGGTTCAACCGGACGCATACAGGCGGCATAGCATGTGTCGCCTGCGTCAGAAAGGTACTACGATGCGGAAACTTCCCATTCTCATGGTTACAGCATTTGTGGCGGTCAGTGCACTAGGTATCGTCAGCCAACGGACACCGATTTTGAACGCGCAAGATGCTACTCAGACGCCCGGCGTGCAAGTGGCATCAACTCCGCTTCCCATCGAACCGCAAGCGGATGGCGTGAACTTGACCATCTACAATCAAGGGACAGCCTTGATCCAAGATCGGCGGACATTCGCGCTCAAGTCAGGGATTAGTATGCTGGACTTCACGGATGTGGCTGCCAGCATCGACTCGACTTCGGTTAGCTTCAAGTCACTCACTGATCCGGCTGGCACGAGCGTTTTGGAACAGAATTATGTCTATGATCTGGTGGGCAGCGGGGCGCTTTTGGAGCGCTATCTCGATCAGCAGATTGATATTGTCACCAACGATGGCACAGCTTTCAGTGGACAACTTCTCAGCGGACGTAATGGCGAGATCATTCTGAAGCAAGCCGATGGTCAAGTCACAGTTGTGAGCCAGAGCAATGTGCGTGATCTGCGGTTCCCCGCGCTGCCTGATGGTCTGATCACCCGACCGACTCTGCGCTGGATGCTGGACAGTAAAGGTGGATCGCAGCAGGTCGAATTGACGTATCTCACGGGTGGCCTCAATTGGACAGCCGATTACATCTTCTTACTGGCGAACGATAACAACGCCCTCGATTTGAACGGATGGGTGACATTGACCAACACCAGTGGCGCGGCTTTCAAAGATGCCAAGCTCAAATTGGTGGCGGGTGATGTCAACCGGATTCCTGTGGATGACGGTTTGGTTATGCAGGATATTGCCCCTGCTCCAACGCTAGAAGAATCGGACAAACGTCGCGATCAAGTGCAGCAGCGCAACTTCAATGAATACAAGCTGTATGAAATTCAACGGCCAGTGACCGTAGGCGATAATGAAACGAAGCAGGTTGAATTCGTCAGCGGTGCTAATATCCCCTCACACACGTTCTTTGTCTATGATGGTGGCGCACCATTCTACGGATACTACGGCCCGATTACGGATCAATATTATGGTCAGACAGGCATCATGGATGTTCAGAACTGGTTAGAGTTTACGACTGGCAAAGACAACAATCTGGATGCAGCGCTACCGGCGGGACGGGTGCGGGTTTATCAGCAAGATGTAGATGGTTCGGCATTGTTAATTGGCGAGAACAGCATTGACCACACTCCTAAAGGTGAGACCATCAAATTGTTCCTCGGCAACGCATTTGATCTGGGGGGTGAACGCAAACAGACCGACTTCCGCTTTATAGATAGCAACATCATTGAAGAACGGTTTGAGATTCGTTTGCGCAATCGCAAAGAAAATCAGGCGGTTGAAATCCGTGTACTGGAACATCTGTATCGCTGGAGCAATTGGGAAATTATCGACAGCAGCGATCCATATACCAAGCTGGATAGCAGCAGCATTGAATTCAAGGCAACAGTCCAACCGGGCGAGGAAAAAGTGCTCTACTATACCGTCCGTTATACATGGCCTCGTTAAACTAATCAACCATCTGACTGAGCCAAGGGGTGTGGAGAACGCCCCTTTTTTATTTCAGGCTAAGGGGCTAGGCAAGTGCTTTTTCAGTCACTTGTGCAATCAGCGCGTAGGCACCTTCAAGACAGTTTACGAAGTGAACATTAGCAAAGGTTTTGGGAGCCATCACCGCCGCAACTTTAGTCAATGACCTGATATACACACTGGCGTTTACCATGATCATCAAGCGCTCATGGATGTTATGTGTGCTTTCCATATAGTCTACGGTTGTTAGAATGTGCTTGGGTGAAAACCGTGATCGGGTAAAGTCATATATCGTGTCGACATCATGATCGACCGATTCCATCATACTGACACCCTTATTGATGAGCAGATGAATGTCCTTGATTTCCCACACACCATCAAACGTCACACGGATGACTGTCCGCTGCGCATTATCCCAATCCATACTTACTGGCACAACAAATTCCTTCATTACAAAAACTGCATGACTATTACATTCTATCGCGTTTGCAGGAATTGTCGATTCGAATTTACGCAATTTTGATAATTTGCACCGTACACATTTTGGTGATGGTTGCAAAGTACGTGCCAAACAAATTGAGATGAAGAGGATAGGCTTGCGTCACCGATCACGTGACGAGACATTTATGCCCGCTTACGCATGGTAATCTCGCCATCATCATCTAGATAATATTCTGGTTCTTCACCCTCAGCCGATTCCAATCGACTGAAATTCCGCTTCTGTTTGCCCGTTGGCAGGATCATACCGGGGAATTTGTGTGCCCCAATCGCGATGGCATGTAGCAACCGCACCGTCGCCAGATGCAGATCAATCGTCAGCGGCCCCAGTAGCAAAACCTCAAATGCCAGAAACGGCAGGATGAACATCGCCGCCATGATCGCGCCAATCCCAATCGGCAGCTTTATCGCCAGATAAACCATACTGCGCCATGTGGTTGCGCTGCCCAGATACATCCCCAAACGTTGACCGAGGTTCGCGCCAGTCGTATCGACATCGTCTGTAATCTCTGGTATCGGCAAATCCAAGATGCCAGCAAACAACCGTTGATCCATCGCCGCCACCGTCCGCACCGAAGCCAGCATGAACAACAACAACGGGATACCGATCAATACAAACGACAAGCCGATACTCATCGAAAATCCGGTTGTAAAGAAGGTGAAGTACGTCATCCCCAGCGCGAACTGTGCGATCAACGAAAACCATTCGCGGATGATATGCCCATCCGTCAGCGCATCCAACCATGTGCGTGTCGCACTCATACTTCACCTTCCTCATCTGATATGAAATCTCCCTCGCTGCGTATCACAGACAAGGGAGATTTCGACCTGTGCTATCGACTAATTCAACGGACTACTTAACCGGCGGCAGCGACGAATCCCGCCAAACAGGACAACTAAAATTGATGTTTAGGCTTTGGCCGGGTGCCAGCAGCGAAACCCCGCCAAGCTGAGGATTAGAGTCCTTCAAGCATTGCAGCGAGATGTTGAAGTCACAGGCGATAAAGTCCAGTGAATCTCCTGGCTGTACTGTGTAGCTGTTATTCGGAGCCGCACGCCCAGGGTTACGGTCATATTGGCAAGCCTGCGGATTTCCACTGCTCGTCACTACAGGGCTGACCACACCACCACCCGAACCCCCGATACAATTGGCGGAAATTTGTAACTGCTGTCCGGGGTAAATCAAGTCAGGGTTGGGAATGTTATTCGCGTTAACGATACATTCCACCGTCAAACCGAAGCTCGCAGCAATTTTTGACAGACGGTCGCCATTCACCACCGTATAAATCTGATCAGGAACAGTCGTCCCAATCGGTGTAACGAAGGTTGCGAATGCCGATGGGGTTGTGGTCATCGTAGCCGTGGCGGACGGTTTTGGCGTGCCAGCGGTTGCAATCGGTGTGAAGGTCGCGGTTGTCAACGATTCAGCCGACTCGGGTGTCGGGGTCGCTGGTTTGATCGACGCCAGCACTTTATCGCAATCATCGGGCACGAGGATAGTCGTTAATCCAGCCAACGAGAAATTGGTCAAGTCCAGCTTGTTGGCGATTTGCAAACAGGCCACTGGTTTATTGAAACGGGCAGCCAACCCCGCCAACGTATCACTACGTTGAACCTGAACAGTTTTACCAGCAGGGGGTGTGCTGGGATCAGTTTGGGCAAAAACCAACTGTAGACTAAATAACGTAACGGCAAGAACAACAGCTAACAGAATATAAAAGGGCAGCCAACGGCGCATTAGGAACTCCTATTGGTGAATATTTGTCTCTATATGCCGAGTGTAGCACAACTCACCTTAGCCTTGCACGAAGTAACTCGGAGTCGGTGACCGTCTACCCATGCGAGTTTTGACCGCAGCGCCAAAACCTACCGCCCCAAGTACTGCCGTCATCAACATGCACCCAATCACACCGTAAGGCAGAACACCCACCACTGTCCACAGCAAGAACAAGCCGAGTGAACCGGCGATCATCGTCACCATCGGTGGATTACTCCGACGGGCAAAACGTCGCAGCAGCCAATCACCCGAGAGCAATGCCATCGTCATCCAACCCACCACAAACAAGAGTCCCACCGGCAGTAAGAGCAGCGCCAATATCGGCAGCATCACCAAGCCCAGCGGAGGCAGTACCGCAATGAGAACCCCTAGCAGGGCAATCACCGCCACAATCAACATCTGGCTGAAACATCCGATACGCGCCATACGTGCAGGCATGTTGCGAACCGCTTGCGTCATATAACCAAACGGCCGCGGGAAAATCGTCACCAACAGACCCGAAAGCGCCGACAGAACTAAAGCGATCAGTCCCGTAGCGACGAACTCCCCGAGCGAGAAACCGCCTCCCGCAACTGCCTCTCGGATCAAGCTGCCATCGCGTAAAGACTGCCACCCTGCCAGTTCATCCGCCGCACACTGCCGCACCGTCACGCTACCGGAAAACTCATTGTTAAAATGGGTCGCGCAAATATCCAGATTACCCTTCAACTGCGCTCCAGGGCTGATGCTGAGCGTATCCGCAACCACGGTTAATACACCGTCGATCTGACCATCGAGTGTGATTTTGTTGCCAATCAACGAGGCCTCGCCATTTACGACGGCTTCTTTACCAATCGTGATGTCGCCCCCCATCACCGTCAGATCACCATCAATCTGTCCCTTCACCGTAACACGGCTACGCCCCACAATCGAGGCGTCAGCCGCCACATGGCTGTTCGCCGTCAGTACAGCGTTATCCGCCACGATAAAAAGATCATCCGTTTTGGTACTATCGAAGGTGAATTCTGAGGTGAAAACAGGCCGATTAGACTGACTTGTCGATTGGTTTTGGATCACAACGCGGCTGGCAACACCCCCGATGATAAGCACAACGACGATGGCAGCAGCGAAGACCAGCAGCTTACGCACGATGAATATTGACCTCTACATACGCTTCCACAAGTACATGGTCGCGACGACTCCGAGCACAATGATCACTAAAGATTGGATCACATTTAAGGTATAAATCAGACCGTTCGGGTTCAGGATCAACAGCACCACGAACGCCAGCAGTACCACCAAACCGATTGTCCGGTTATCCAGTTTCATCGCTAGACTCCCTTTTCTTCGCCGTCATTCCCGCCCTCAACCGCTTTCAGCAGCCAGAACAAGATGATGGGTGCAACCGTAATAATCAGCAAAGGTGCTTGTGGATAGTTACTCAAGACCGACTGTGCGCCGTCAACCAGCGCCTCCAACATCCCCACCACCAACGCCAATAAGTTCGCGATCTGTTGCAGGATAGCGTTCAACGCCGCGGCACTGCCCATTGCTGATAAGAACAGGCTAATAGCCACCGTCAACACTGGCAGCGCGACCAACACCACCATCGCCAATCCGAGCGCTAATGCCGCCCCTGATGTGCTGGAGACTTGTTTGGGTTGCATCGTCTGCGCCAGCTTCGCCATGATCCCCAACGCCAGACGCGCAGGTGCTCGTTCATGTGGCGCGGCTCGCAGCATATCATCCACTTTCTTCAAGCGGTTGAACTGTTGGCTTCCGTCCGCATCACCATCCAACTGACGGCGCAATGAGTCGAGCATCTCGGGCGGAAGACTCCGGTCGAGGGCTTCTTGCATAAGTTGTCGCTGTCGTTCATCAGCCATTTATAATCCCTCCATTAAGGGATCTCCCAGCCGCGCGGCCGAGTCTGAACCCAGCTTGTCGGCTAAGGCTTGCCGTGCGCGGAAAAGACGGCTCTTCACGGCGCTTTCGGTAGTGTCCATAATGTCCGCAATCTCCGCATAGGAATAGTCGTACCAGTAACGCAGCACCACCACCGCCCGATAATCAGGGCTGAGGTCGTTGAGCAAAACCTGAATAGCGGCGCTTTGTTCTTTATTGAGTGTTGCCGGTTCAGGCTCAGGATCATCGCTGTGCAGCGCTAAGCGATCAGCCACCGGTTCGTCATCCAGTGACATCCACTGCAAACGACGACGGCGCAAACGGTCGATACAATAATTTGACGCAATACTTAATAACCATGTTTTGAATGAACGCGCCGCGTCATACCGTGTGAGGTTCAAATACGCGCGCAGAAATGCTTCCTGTGCTGCGTCTTCGGCCTCGCCACGTTCGCCCAACATGCGGTAACACAAGTTGTACACCGAATCTTGGTAGGCATACACAATGTCGGCAAAGGCGTCTTGATTGCCGTCAAGGGCTGCATTCACCCATTCTAATGTGGTCGGATCAGACATGCTTCTCGTCCCGATGATCTGCCGCGTAATGTAAACTGCATGGCGCGGCATCGTATAGGGCTATACGCACAAGCTACGGAAAAGGTTGCAGAGCGCGTTAGCGACCAACAGCCCCTCCCCGATGTACACTGCGGTTGGAGGAATACTACACCATGCTTCTAACCGCAAATAAACCTGATAGGGAAGATAATACTATATCTTCGTGCTTTCCCCTACGTTAAAGTTGGAATAGACGCTTTCTAGTGTACGATACAAAAGCGTCCTCTGTATGCATGGAGATCGTTATATGTTCAACCAATTGGCTCGAAAGTCTTGGCCGGTTCTGGTCACTGTCGTATTGGGCTTCACCATACATCAAGCGGTGGATGCGTCCAGCAAACAAGCCACCCAACCGAATCAAGCCCCTCCACCGACCATTGGCACGTGCTCGGTATTTCCAGCCGATAACCCGTGGAACATGGTGGTTAGTAACCTACCTGTTCTCGCCAACTCCCCCAATTACATCGCCAGCATCAATGCGAATAAGCAATTTCTCCATGCAGATTTCGGTGTTGACCAACTCACAGGTATTCCCTATGTGGTCGTGCCCGGTTCGCAGCCCAAAGTGCCTATCACATTTACCAATTATGGCGATGAGAGTGACCCCGGCCCTTATCCTGTGCCGCTCAATGCGCCGGTTGAAGCCGGTGGTGACCGTCATGTGCTGACGGTCGACGGTGACAACTGCAAGTTGTACGAACTCTATAACGCCGATCAGGTTGGGGCGGGGTGGAATGCCGATTCCGGTGCCATCTTTGATTTCACCTCTAACGCATTGCGACCATTGGGTTGGACGAGTGCTGATGCCGCTGGCTTGCCCATCTTCCCCGGTTTGGTACGCTACGACGAAATTCAAGCAGGTGCCATCAATCACGCCCTGCGCTTTACTGTCCAGAGTTCGCAAATGGCTTACATCCTCCCTGCTATCCACTTTGCATCAAAAAATACCAATCCTAACTTGCCGCCGATGGGCTTGCGAGTGCGCTTGAAAGCCAGCTTTGACATCAGCGGTTATACCGGCGCATCCAAAATCATCCTTCAGGCGCTCAAAACCTACGGCATGATCGTTGCCGATAATGGTTCCAGTTGGTACATCAGCGGTGCCACCAATCCTAATTGGAACGATACTGATTTGAACCAACTCAAGCGTGTGCCCGGCAGCGAATTCGAAGCTGTTTATACCGGCACGCTCATCACCAATTCGAGTACTGTAGGCATATCACCAACCAATGCTGCTCCACCGCCGCATCGCTTCACCACCTCGACACCAACGCTGACGTGGAATCGTATAACGTGGGCAGTTCGTTATGATGTCGAGATTTCTGAGAATGCCGCTTTTATAGGTGCAGTGAAATTCGATGCAGGCAACAACATATCCTTTACATGGCCCTCACCCTTGCCCGATGCACCCTACTATTGGCATGTACGTGCCTGTTCAACGCCCGTCACCTGCGGAACCTGGAGTTCGCCGGAAACCTTTGTGGTGGATGCACCCTAGACGCTCAATCAATTTTTAAGGCTTACGATGCATAAACGATACATTGCCATTCTGTTAGCGATCATCACCATCATACTCTTGCTGGTCGGGCAAACAGTCAATGCCACAGCGACCTTTACAGTGTTTGATGATGCGCTCGACAGCGGTTGGTCAAATTGGTCATGGAACACCACCGTGAACTTTGGCGCGACCAGTCCGGTACACACCGGAACCAAGTCGCTGTCAGCAACATATACCGCAGCTTATGCCGGTGTTTTTCTGCACGCCGATACCGCCATACTGGATGGCTACGACACCTTACGCTTTTGGATCAACGGCGGCGCAGGTGGACAATCGGTGAAGGTTGCTTTATACGATACCAACAGCGCTGTTCTGGATACCAAGATTATCCAACCAACTGCCAACACATGGACGCAGGTTGATTTTTCGCTAGCAGGTGCTGGTGGCAGCAGCAACATAGCCGGTCTGGTATGGCAGGAAGACAACGGCAGTGTCCCACCCATTTTCTACTTGGATGACATCCAACTCTTGACCTTATCCACTGCCACGCCGACCCCTTCCAGCGGCCTCGTCCTTCAAGTCAATGCAACCGCAGGGCAGCACACCATCAGCCCTTATATTTACGGCTTAAACTTTGCCGATGCCACACTAGCCGCCGATATTAAATTGCCCGTAAACCGTTGGGGTGGCAACTCAACCACCCGTTACAACTTCAACTACGACACGCACAGCACCGCTATGGATTGGTACTTCGAGAACATTCCCGACGACAACCCGAATGCCGCTAACCTGCCCAATGGCTCCGGCGCGGATAACTTCGTTTCTGCCAACAAGACTCGCGGCACCGACACCCTCATGACCATTCCCATGATCGGTTGGACACCCAAGAGTCGGGCTTATGCTTGCGGCTTTAGTGTAGCCAAGTATGGCGCTCAACAAGACACCGATCAATACCGACCGGATTGTGGAAATGGTGTACTCCCCAATGGCACTTTTCTCACCGGAAATGATCCGACCGATACTAGCATCGCCATCACCCCCACCTTTGTCCAAAGCTGGATACAACACCTGACAGGCCAATTCGGGGCAGCCGGCGCGGGTGGTGTGCGCTTCTATAACCTCGATAACGAACCGATGTTATGGAACTCAACCCACCGTGATGTCCATCCCACGCCCCTCAGCTACGATGAATTGCGCGACCGTACTTACCAGTATGCCGCCGCCATTAAGGTGACTGATTCGGCAGCAAAAACGCTCGGGCCGGCAGAATGGGGCTGGACAGGATATTTCTACTCGGCGCTTGATATGGCAGCCGGTGGTTCATGGTGGAATAACCCCACCGACCGACTAGCACACGGCAACGTAGAATTAACCGCGTGGTATCTCAACCAGATGAAGCTCTATGAGCAGAATCACGGGGTTCGCATCCTCGACTACCTCGACCTGCATTACTATCCTGCACAAGCGGGTGTGACTCTCTCGACCGCAGGCGGCGCCGCCACACAAACCTTACGACTACGCTCCACCCGTTCATTGTGGGATCCTACCTATGTCGACGAGAGTTGGATTAATGCGCCTGTGCGCATGATCCCGCGTATGCGTGATTGGGTGAATACCTACTATCCCGGCACCAAGTTAGCGATCACCGAATACAACTTCGGCGGCTTGGAACACATCAACGGGGCGCTCACGCAGGCTGACGTTCTCGGTATTTTCGGGCGCGAAGGGCTTGATCTTGCCACCATCTGGGATCCTCCAACCGCCACCCAACCGGGCGCTTATGCCTTCCGCATGTATCGCAATTATAACGGTCAGGGCGCTATGTTCGGGGATACCGGCGTTCAGGCCACCAGCACCGACCAGAGCAAACTCTCTGTCTACGCCGCGCTTCGTTCCACCGATGGCGCGATGACGATTATGCTGATTAACAAAACGGGCAGCGGTCAAATTAGCACTCTCAACCTCAGCAATTTTAACGCCGGAGCCGCGCAGGTCTATCGCTACGATGCCACCCACCTCAGCCAGATCGTGCGCGAAGCTGATTTAACCTTCACTGCCGGAGCCGTCAGCACAACTTATCCGGCACAATCCATTACCCTGCTGGTGATTCCCGTAGGTGGATCGCCAACCAATGCCGCGCCAGCCCGTAATTCCTCCACCGACACCACCCCCACCTTAACGTGGAATCGCGTCAGTTGGGCAGCGCGCTACGATATACAACTGGCCAACAATTCCACTTTCACAGGTGCGACGACTCAGAATGCAGGTAACAATTTGGAGTATACGTGGCCTTCACCATTGGGCATTGGCACATATTACTGGCGGGTGCGAGCTTGCTCGACACTTGGTGCATGTGATGGATCATGGAGTGCATGGGATAGTTTTGTGGTACAGCCCAGCTAAGCGAGGGACGAATCAACCGGCATTGGAACGTGCGAACAAGTTTCGAGGCTAGGGTGTGTCATCATCCTCTTCGACTTGTGTGCCACCCCAATACCCCGCCAACCACTTCATCGCATCTACCGAACTGTGCGGCAGTTCCTCGCCCTTCATCAATTCACGGTCGACATCATTACCGCGTCGCATCAGGTTTGCGCGCGTACGATTATCGCCCATCGTCGCAATTAACAGCGCCAACTCACGCAGATTATTCGCCAGCACTTGCCGTTCCGATGGGGGCAGCATATCCGCTTGGGCATCCAATTCAGCCCGTGCCGTGTCAGGGTCAAAGTTGATATTCCGCTTGCTGCCAGCCTCGAACGCATCCGATAGCGCTTCAAGTACCGTGTAGGTCGTTTGCACCGCTTCCGCAAACTTGGGCATATTATGACCGCCCATCATCTTGCGCACAGACCCCAACGTCTGCAACACACTACGGGCTTCTTCCAACCCACGCTTACCCTCGACTGCCTTATCTAGTTTGCTCAGTCGCGAAATCGGCTGTTGCCGGATGAATTCTCGCCACCAATCAATCAGATAATCATGAGTGGGTGTGCTCCACTGGGTTTCAGTCGTCAGTCGGCGCATCGCTTCAACCACTTCGGCATCATCACCCACTGTCGATAAATTAGCGAGCAATCGTTTGACGGCTGTCTTGGCCACCAATTCATCTTTGCGCTCACTGCCAATGCCGAACATCCGCCACAAGACGTCTGATGGAATACTGACTTCCGTATGTTTGAGTAACATCCGCGCCAGTTGTTGAATCAACGGTAAGGTTTCTCGTTGCCATTCGAGTCCATTCAACATTTGAACATAGGTCGAAACCGCTTCTTGGGGCAGCATATCCCCCGCAGTGACGATTCGCCCGATCAAATTCATCGCATCTTCAATCGTGCGGTGGCTGCGTTCGAGGATGAAAACCAGACTCGGTAAAAGAACCTTCGAGCCGTTTTCTTGATGCAGCAGTTGCAAGAACAAATCATCCCGTCGGCTGGTGAGGATTTGAATCGCCAGCGTTTCAAGTGCCTCTCGATTTAAGCACTTCACCCCGCGTTCCAGCCAGATTTGGATGATGTTTTCCGCTTGATATTGGGGTGGCAGGGACGCAATCGGTTGCCCCCCTACAAACAATTCCCAGATTCCAGCAATCGCCGCTGATGAAAACATGGTGTTGGAACAGGCTTGCGCCGCCCGCGACATGCCCACCATGAACAATTCCAGACCTTTGTTTTGCAGTAATGCCAGCGGATCACCAGTGAAGTCACGCAGCACCAGCCCGATATTATTAGGCACGGCGGTCATAAAATCTGCATCATTCAGGAGTTGTTCGAGGACAGCCGCATCCCGCTTAGCCGCCAACGTGATTAATACCCGCGCCAATTCCGGTTCATGATGGGCACGGCTCTGTGCCGACAGCAACCCTTCATGCAATACATCACCCAGTTCATACTTAGCCGGTTCACGGGCGATCAGCGTGAGCCAATCAATACTCGTAGAAGATGCTTCGCCATTAATCGCCACCTGCAAAGCCGCAGTTGCAGCCAGTTTCAACCGCTCCAACCAGCACTCACTACACAAATCCACCAGATGAGAACGGATAAAGGCATACACCGCGTCTGGATGGTCAAGCAGTACGGCGTGTAATTGGGTTTCGAGAATTTTATCCAGTGTGGGATCACTGTCCATCAGTTGAGCAGCCAGCGCGGATGCTGCCGGATCGCGGCTTTCCAATGCATACGCCAATAGACGTTCCGCATATTGCTGGCGGACGTCTGCTGTCAGAAGTGTGGTATTTTGCAGCGCACTTTGGATAGCCTCTATAGGCATCTCAGTTGTATCCTGCTTAAAATCGCCTTCAACCACGCCTGTGTTCCCCATTGGTGACTGCCTTACCTAACTTTACTGCCGACCCCAACCTTTTACGATAGAGATAACATGAAAAATATGTAATGAATAATGTATAGATTAATCTCGGGTCACACGGTCACAATTGGCGTATACGACGAATAAAATCCACACTTTGCACTTTACGCTCTAAAAGAAATGTAATATACCCCAACAGCAGCCGTTCGGCATCATCATGGAGTGTAGGCGTTATCGCTAAACTCTTAACATGGCTGTATGCGCTGCGTTGCATATGCCGCAGTAACTTTAACGTCAACATCGTCACCGGAATAACCCCCATGCCATCATGCGCATAATCCGGCTTGACCACGCCCCCCATCGGATAACTGAAAAACTGATCCTCCGCTTGGATGTCTTCACGGCTCACCACACATTCTGTGAGTTCAGGCCGGAACCCCACCAGATCGAGCAATTGCATCTCAAAATAGCGCACTGCCAACCGGGGATCATTATCCACACACAAGCGCTCAATCGTCTCATCTAGCAATGCAAATAGTTCTTCGTAACCTTCGTCTGCTTCGCCTGTAAAACGGTCGAGTAATTCTGCCGCATAGCTGGCATACGCTCCCCGTACCAAATCTTCCCGCACCCCCATATAAGGTCGGTTCATTTCCGCTTGTGCCACGATATCCAGATCGCGCCCTTTGTGAATCAGCATATCCGTACGGGTGAACAACTCAACATGTCCCGTCTTGGTACTCGTCGGTTTACGTGCCCCTTTGGCGATCACATCCAGCTTACCCCGATCGGGCGTGAAGATCGTCAAAATACGGTCAGCCTCGCCGAAATCGCGCCGTTTTAGAATGATAGCCTGTGTCCGAAAAGCACGTTCAGTACGTGTCATGATGATCAGTCAAATACTGCTTGATAGATAGGGAGTCAGGAGGGTATTGATATAAACTGTCCGTAGATAATCGTGACCAATACTATAGACGATGGGCATGTGTACACCTCTTACCTGTTTGAGTTCCCCACGCACAGCAAAGGTATGAAGTGTCATATTTCCTTAACGCGGCAACCGATCCGGTCCGAAACCATCCGGTAGCAGCGCCGAAAGTGTCGTATCCGAAGTGACGTTACCCGCCAAATCCGCCAATATTACCCGCAGATGAGGCGAAAACTCGTACAACATCTGTCGGCAGGTTCCACACGGCGATCCAGCGTTTTTGGTGACAACCACCAAAAGATCAAATGACCGCTGCCCTTCACTCACCGCTTTGACCAACGCCGTACGTTCTGCACAAATCGTCGCCGGATAAGCTGCGTTTTCGATATTACACCCGCTGTATACCGCTCCGTCCACAGCGCGTAAGGCCGCCCCTACCGGATAATTGGAATACGGAATATAGGCGTGTTTCGTGACGGCTATGGCTACCTGTAAGAGGTGTTGAACGGCGGGGTCGTTTGTAGGTATCGAACTCACAACATCAACTTTCATGGCTATTTATGTGTCTACTAGGATGGCGGAGTGTAGCGCAAAGCAGGGTGCCTTGCAATGCGATGAAAGTTTAGAGTCTGTAAATAAGCGTAGATGAATCTCCCTTCATCGCGCGGGTTATAGTGCGAAATGCATCGCGGCGGATTTAACTGATTAATACAATAAACATTATGATCGCATCAAGAAAAAATCAATTTTACTTGGATAATATGCCCAGTTCAATTTATGCAAAAAATAAATGCTTCTTGAGAGTTATCAAAAATAGTCATACCTGTTAAATTTTTAGTTAAATATTCCAAATAAAACCGCATAAATTTAGGGACTTATTTCATTTGATGGTTTTGTCGAGAATGCTAACTTCACCGTCAGCAGAAGGTTATTCTTTATTGGCGTTGGAGGGATAAACGATGAGTGCAGCAGAAAGTTCAGGTGGGATGCGCAAGACACTCGGTTTGACCGGTGTGACTGTGAATGCGATGGCCTTGATTGCCCCCGGTGCATTTTTGTGGATTACCTATCAATTGCAGGCCGCCAATGTGGACTCGAATGGTGTCAGTACCGCTGGCGATATGTGGACCGGAATCGTGGTCGCGCTTGTCGTAGCGTTCCTCACCGCCTTCGCCTTTGCCGAACTAGCCCATCGTTATCCTGATGCGGGTACAGGCAGCGCTTATTATTTTGCCGAAAAAGCTTTTCTGGATCGCGAAGAACCTTCCCATCGCCGTTGGGCGCGGCTGTTCAAGTTCATCACCGGATGGGCAGCACACCTCTTCTACTGGGTATACCCCGGCGTGATGGTCGCCTTTATGGCAACCCTTGTGACCTATATCATGGGGCAATTTGGCGTCACCCTCGGCGTACCAGCTCAAATACTCATCGCGGTCGTATTCTCGGCCATCGTCGGTGCGATTGCATGGCGCGGAATCAGTGGTTCAACCAACGTTGCCATCGCCATCAACATTATCCAACTCACCACACTCGTGATCTTTAGTGTGCTGGCGATTGCCTTCCGCAACGGCAACCCGCTCAATGTTCCGGCTGATGGTTGGTATCATCCTGTGTCCTCTTCCATCGTCTTACCGCACAACTTCGCTGGCATGATCTTTCAATCAACCATCGCCATCCTCATTCTGGTCGGTTTTGAATCATCAACTGCGCTCGGTGCCGAAGCCAAAAACGCCAAGCGTGATATTCCCCGCGCGGTGATTATTTCGCTGGTCATTCAAGGGATCTTCGCCTACCTGTTCCAATACTTCGCCGCAAATTACGCGATGGGCAGTTGGTTAGGGAATGGCAAGGGTATCACCGCAGCAGCCGCTTCCAGCGCCCCTATCGGTGACATGGCCATCAAAATCGGTGATGCCATGCTCGGTGGCAACGGTTTCGCACTCATGATGGTTTTAGCCATCAGCGTAGCCATTGCTATTCTTGGCACCACCTTGGCCGCCATGAATACCGCTGTACGCATCAGCTTTGCGATGGCGCAGGATAACGAGATGCCCGAAATCATGGGCTTGATGCACGGCAAATACGCCACGCCTCACATGGGCATCATTGCCATGGTCGTCGTATCCGCCATCATCGGTGCGGTAGGTGTAGTCGGTGGAGCCGTCACCTTGACCGGCATCACATTGGCCTCGAACCTCGGCACTTTCGTCTTATATGGATTGATCTGCGCCGTGACAGTGGTCGCCTTTGCCGGACGCAAAGAATTCAACATCTTCCGGCATGGCATCATCCCCGGCCTCGGATTAATCACCAACATCATCATGGTTGGTGCCATCTTCATCATCGGTATCGCTTCCGGTGGCACAACTGCTCAGGCCACTTACTTGGGATTAGGCATCTCATTTGTGTGGTTGATAATCAGTCTCGCTTACTTCGTTATCAATAGCCGTCAATCCGGTAAAGCCATCATTCCATCGGTTGATGCGATGCGCACCAAAGGCGCGGGTGACTGAACTTTGTGCAACCTGCCTACTTATTTTCGGGCATGAGCGAATTTTAAAGTCCGTTATACTGGCCTTGTTGTAGAGAGGGAATCATCACTCCCTCTCTACGGTTATGTGCAGACGTGGAGCAAAATATGAATTCATTACAAATAGCGGCGTATGGTCAAAGTGAAGTCGGCAAAGTTCGTGCGGATAATCAGGATTCAATCCGCAGCTTCGAACCGGATACCGATATGGCACTTCAGACGCACGGCTATTTGTATGCCATCGCAGACGGTCTGGGCGGCTATGAACATGGTGCTGTTGCCAGTACCACCGCCCTCGAAACCTTTTTCACCACCTTTTACGCTGGTCACCCCTCCAAATCTGCGCGTAATCTACGGCAGGGCATGCAAGATGCCAATCTGGCAGTCTATCAAACCGCGCAACGATTGGGTGCGCGCATGGGGACGACCCTCACCGCCGTCAACTTGATCGACAACCAACTTCATATCGCCCATATTGGTGACAGTCGTATTTATCGGGTACACGGCAACAAATCCACCTGCTTGACCAATGACCATACCGCCGTTGGTTCGTTGGTACGTATGAAAGTATTGTCCCCCGACAAAGTGCGGACGCATGAACGCCGCTCGGTATTGGAGAAATGTCTGGGGATGCAGCTTTTTGTGCAGGCAGATATTAACCAGTACACGCTTGAACAAGATGATTACTTCATCCTCTGTAGTGATGGTGTCTGGGCGCATGTGCAGGATCACGAATTTGGCGAGATCGCACAGGACATCCGCAATCCTGAAGCCATCAGCAAGGCCTTGATCGATCTGGCACTTTCGCGTGATAGTGATGATAATGTCTCGGTCATCGTGGTTCATGTGCAACAGGTCGCCGCGCGCGCCGCTGCCCCTCAGTCTAGTTGGGGGTTGCCCAACCTTATCCGCAACAAGTTGATGGGGAGGGCTTGACTGAAGAGGCGCTAAGCGTCCCAATTCAGACTGCCGTGACCACGATCCATGAAATTTTACATATTCTTGGCCTGTTCTTATTTTGGCAAGCCTTTTTCACGGTGTTATAATCTTTCACTATGATGTTACAAATTGGTGATCAATTTGATCGGTTTCAGATTCGTACCCACATGGCGCAGGGCGGCATGGCGGATATTTATCGTGCCTACGACCTGACCACGGGTAAAGAAGTCGTGCTGAAGATACCCAACCGCATGATGATCGGCGATCCGGCGCAGTACGAGCGCTTCCAACGGGAACTCGCTGTTATGAACGAACTGCACCATCCGTCAATCCAAACAGGCTTAGGATCAGGGCAGTACAACCGGACGCCCTATCTGGTGACCGAATTTGTCGATGGCAAGTCCATGCGCGATGTCGTGAGTGAACAAGCCCCCATGCCAGCCGATCAAGCCATAACCCTCACGCGCAAAATCGCTGACGGCATGGCCTACTGCCACGAGCATGATGTCGTGCATCGTGATCTCAAGCCCGAAAACATCCTGGTGACCAGTGATGATCAACCTGTCATCATTGATTTTGGCCTCGCGCTGACCAAAGAAGCTCGCCGCGTCACCTATGCCAACCTGACCCCCAGCGCTGGTACGCCCGACTATATGGCACCTGAACAGATCGAAGGCCAGCGTGGCGACAAACGCACCGATATTTATGCGCTCGGCACCATGCTCTACGAACTCTTATCGGGGCATGTACCCTTCACGGGTGATAATTATCAGGTCGTCATGCAGCAGCACCTACAGGCCGCCATCCCGCGCCTTGATCAAGAGAAACCGGATGTCTCGCCCCAATTAGCCGCTGTCGTCACCCGTTGCCTGCAACGTAACCCTGATGACCGTTATCCGGACATCCGCGCTTTGATCAGCGATCTGGACAATCTGAGTGCAGTCGATACCAGCATCCTTCAAAAAGGTACTGGAGCAGTGACCGCTGTTCCATTCTGGAAATCATCGACTTTCCGCACCGTCTTGGTGAGCATCCTCGTACTGCTGGCTATTGTGGTCTTGGCAGTAGCCGCACAAGGACTTCGTAAATGAGTGAGCGTTCCAACGACGAAATTCTGAAGCTCGTTAAAGATCAAGAAATCCACTTTATAGACCTGCAATTCACAGACATCATGGGTGCGGTCAAGAGTGTAACCATTCCCGCGCATGAACTCCCTGCCACCTTGGATCACGGCATCTGGTTTGATGGCTCCTCCATCGAAGGCTTTGCCCGTATCGCCGAAAGTGACATGTACCTCAAGCCTGATCCCGACACGTTTGCTGTCATCCCGTGGTTGAAAGGCGAGGACAAAACCGCCCGCTTCATCTGTGACGTCTACACACCCAATGACCAACCCTTTATCGGTGATCCCCGCGCCGTCCTCAAGCGTGCGCTGGATGCTGCCGATCAAATGGGTTTCATCTACAATACTGGTCCCGAACTCGAATTCTTCCTGTTGACGCCCAATGAAGACGGCAGTTTGCTCCCACCCCGTCCACAGGATAACGACAGCTACTTTGACGTCCCCACTGATTTGATCGGCGGCTTACGTCACGAAATGACGCGCACCTTGCAAGCCTTTGGCATCATCGTTGAAGCCATGCATGCCGAGGTATCCCACGGTCAGCATGAGATCGACTTCCGCTATTCGGACGCGCTAACCACTGCCAACAATGCCGTGACTTTCCGTGTTGCCCAAAAAGTCATCGCCCGTAAAAATGGTCTACGTGCCACCTTCCTCCCCAAACCCATTCGTGGCATGAGTGGGAACGGGATGCACGTCCATCAAAGTTTGGTCTATAAAACCACAGGCGCGAATGCCTTCGCTGACCCCGGTGATCAGTACGGTTTATCCCAAACTGCGCAGCACTTTATCGCAGGTCAATTGGCGCACGCCAAAGGCATGTGTGCCGTTCTCGCCCCGCTGGTGAATTCTTACAAACGCTTGGTCGCTGGCTACGAAGCCCCTGTCTACATCAGTTGGGGACGCATCAACCGCTCGGCGCTCCTGCGTGTACCCCGTGCGCATGGTGTCGAATCGACCCGCATCGAGCTACGTTGCCCCGATCCCAGTTGCAACCCTTATCTGGCCTTCGCTGTCATGTTAGCCGCCGGACTCGATGGCATTCGCAAGCAGATGCCGCTCCCAGCCGCCAGTGAGGAAAACCTGTATTTGCTCGATAACCCGCGTGACAGCAAACTCTCCTTGCTCCCCGGCTCATTGGATGACGCGCTCGACGAGTTGGAAAAAGATCAGGTCGTGCGGGATGCCCTCGGCCCCCACGTCTATGAACGCTTCATCAACGCCAAACGCGCCGAATGGGCCGACTATCGCCTTGAAGTCACCGCGTGGGAACTCAACAAATACCTGAACACCTATTAGGCTAAGCTACCTTACTTGCTTGGCGTTGGCGTGGCGGTCTTTAAGATGGCATCCAGTTCCTTCACGCGCTTTACAAAATATGCATCAGCATTATCACCCGTGATTTCCAAATAGTGCTGATAATTCCGCAACGCTTCGGCGTATTTGTGTTGCAGATCAAGTACCACACCAAGTCCAACATATGGATTTGCCAATTGAGGACTGATACTAATGCATAGACTGAAATCGCTGATGGCATTATCTAATGTACCTTGCCTGTAATAGGCAAGACCTCGATTGTTATAGGCATTGGCATTGTTCGGGTTAAGAAGTATTGCTTGCGTGAAATCGCTGATGGCTTCATCTAGTTTGTTTTGACTAAAATAGGCAACACCTCGGTTAAAATGAACCGCATCATCGTTCGGATTAAGAAGAATGACCTGTGTGAAATCGCTGATGGCTTCATCTAGTTTGCTTTGCTTGAAGTAGGCAATTCCCCTATTGTAATAGGCATTGGCATTTTGTAATTTGAGAAGAATGGCCTGCGTAAAATCACTGATGGCTTCATCTAGTTTGTTTTGATCGGAATATACCTGTCCTCTATTGTTGTAAGCCTTAGGATTTTGCGGTTTGAGAAGAATGGCCTGCGTGAAATCGTTGATGACTTCATCCAATAATTTACCTTGTCTGTAGCGGGCAAGTCCGCGATTGTAATAAGCTGACGATAATTGTCGATTAAGACCGATGGCATTGGAATAAGCTTCTTCAGCGCTGACTAATTCATGCACGATATCCTGTCGAATATTACCTATATAGAACCAAGCTGCTGCTGCACCACGTTCTTGCTGAACCTCGAATGTTTCGGTACTTATTAACTTCAGAGCGGATTCGAATAGAGGTGTAGCTGCATCATACTTTTTATTGCTATAGAGTAACTGCGCCAAAGTGAATGTAGTGACATAACGTTGATCAATTGCGTTCTCAAAACGATATGTGACTTGATCAAGCAGTGGAAGTGAGGTTGAAAGTTGGGCATTAAAATTGGTTTTTTGAATTGGGGTTTCTACAGCATACCCCCAACGTGGTGATACTTCGTAGTAATTCGTGAGGATAGAATTAGCAATGCTGCCCCATATCACTATGGTAGCATTTTTAGAGTCTGATATTTTTCGTGCAGTTTCAGAATTGGCAACAACTTCTGAAGTATGTTCAATGCGAAAAGGAAGATCTTTTAGAAGTGGATCATTGACCGCAGCATTGATACTCATTTGAAGTTGCTCAACCATTGTTTTACTTTCAATGGTTTGTACACCTCTGCGCTCAAAATCAGTCACAATAACCAAAATTTCCCCTTCCCTAGCAGCTTTAATACGTTGCCACTTTGGGCGCTGAAAGCGAGATACAAGAGATTTTTTATCGACTGGACCAAAAATTGTTGCTATAAGCGCAACAAACGCCAAAATGCCGAGAACACGAGGCCACACGCTGTTGCCCAACCAATCCCATATTTGTTTCAATAGAGAATCGCTATTTGAAGACGGATTATTGGTTTCTTGATTTTGAAACCCTCCCGCGTTTTCTACTGTTGGTACTGGTAAAGGCGTCAACTCAATAGTAGGGGTGACAGTTAATGCGAGCGTTTGCGTGGGCATCACAGTCACAGGTGTCGTGGTTGGCGTACTATCGACTGTGAGGCCAACCCCGAATTGCAATCCAACAGCAATCAATACCATTAGGATCACAATTGCGAATAACGCCCTCGAATAAGGTTTCTGGTCAGTCATTAATGGCGTCCCTGTGAATAAATTCGACTTTTACCATTATAACTATTATGGATTCACTCGTTGACGACCGTGTGTATGGAATTTGCTGCGGTCACCCATTGGCATGTGCAAAAAGCCACGACTAAGGGTATTATCGCCTCTATATGCGTTCATTCTTTCAAGAGATAAAAGTAAATAAACATGACAACCCCTTCAATCAGCAAACGTGCTTACGGGACGACTCGCGATGGCAAGGCCGTCACCGAATTTACCTTGACCAATGCTCACGGCATGGTCGCCAAAATCATCAACTACGGCGGCATCATCACCGCCCTGCATGTACCGGATCGTAACGGCACGTTCGGCGATGTCGTGCTGGCACTCAATTCCCTTGCCGAATATGAAGCCGGACACCCTTATTTCGGCGCATTAATCGGGCGCTACGGCAACCGCATCGGCAAGGCCACCTTCACGCTCGATGGCAAGGCTTACTCACTCGCGGTCAACAACGGCCCCAACGCCCTACACGGTGGCCTCAAAGGTTTTGATAAACAGGTTTGGGACGCCAAAGAAATCGCCAGCAGCGCGGGTGTAGCCATCGAGCTAACCTACCTCAGCCCTGATGGTGAAGAAGGCTACCCCGGTAATCTATCCGTCACCGTTGTTTACACCCTCACCGATGCCAACGCCCTCCAGATTGATTACCGCGCCACCACCGATAAAACCACAGTCGTCAACCTCACCAACCATTCCTATTTCAATCTCTCAGGTAATGGTTCCGGCACCGTCTATGACCAGATCGTACAGATCAACGCCGACCGCTACACACCCGTCAACGACTCATTGATCCCCACTGGCGAACTGGCACCTGTCGCAGGTACGCCCTTCGACTTTCGCAGCCCCAAAGTCATCAATGGTGGCCTCCGTTCCAGCCATCAACAGGTGGTCTACGGACGTGGTTATGATCATAACTTCGTGCTGAACCGCAAAGGCAGCGGACTCGAACAGGCCGCCCGCATCTATGCACCCGCCACAGGCCGCGCCTTGGAAGTCTGGACGACCGAGCCAGCCATGCAGTTCTATACGGGCAACTTTGTCGATGGCACTCTGGTGGGTTCAAGTGGTGGCATCTACCGTCAGGGGGATGGCCTCTGCCTCGAAACCCAGCATTATCCCGACTCGCCCAATCAATCTAATTTCCCGACCACCACCTTGAAGCCCGGCGAGACCTACCAGACCACCACCGTCTATAAATTCTCGACGGAATAATCTCGGTTGATGGATTACAAATTAATCGAAATGTGAACGTCTAGGGGAGCACCTGTGTGTGCTCCCTCTTGAATCGCTCTCTAAAATTAAAAACAGGGAATAAATCATGCGTATCGTCGTCATCGGTGGAAGTGGACATATCGGCACTTATTTGATTCCCATGCTGGTCGAGCGCGGTCACGAGGTCATCAACATCACGCGCGGACAAAGCCAGCCCTATATCGCACAGGCAGCATGGAAATCCGTCCGGCAGGTGCTTGCGGATCGCGAATCGCAGGATAAAGCCGGCACATTCGGTGCATTCGTGCGTGACCTCAAACCCGATGTAGTGATTGACCTCATCTGCTTCACCGAATCCAGTGCGCGTCATCTGGTCGAATCGCTGCGCGATCATGTGCAGCATTTCCTCCACTGCGGCACTGTCTGGATTTATGGACACAGCACACAGGTTCCCGCCACCGAAGATCAACCCCGCCATCCCTTTGGCGAATACGGTATCCAGAAAGCCGCCATCGAAGCCTATCTGCTCGATCAAGCCCGCCGCAACGGTTTTCCCGCCACCATCCTCCACGCCGGACACATCGTTGGCCCCGGTTACACGCCCTTGAATCCCACCGGACATTTTAATCCGCAGGTGTTCGCGCAAATCGCCCGTGGTGAAGAACTCATCCTACCTAACCTCGGCATGGAAACCGTCCACCATGTCCACGCCTCGGATGTCGCTCAAGCCTTCCTCAAAGCCATTCTCAACCACAGCACCAGCGTTGGCGAGAATTTCCACGCCGTGTCACCCGCTGCCATCACCCTGCGCGGATACGCCGAAGCCATGTATGCGTGGTTCGGGCAGGAGCCGAAACTCAAGTTCTTGGGTTGGGACACATGGAAAACCACAGTTCCCGAAGCAGAGGCGCAGGCCACATGGGATCATATCGCCCACAGCCCTAACGCCAGCATCGCCAAAGCCCGTCGCCTTATTGACTACCAACCCCGCTATACCTCACTGGAAGCAGTTAAGGAAGCGGTTCAATGGCTCATCGACCATCAGAAGATTGAAATTTAGCTCAACCTTTAAGTAGTGATTTGCCCACCCAGATACGCATCCTGTACCGCGCGGCTGTCGAGAAGTTCTCGCGCTTGACCATCTAGCACGATGTGACCATTTTGCAGGACGTACCCTCGGTGGGCGATTTGCAGCGCCAGCGTTGCATTCTGCTCGACCATAAAAACCGTCGTTCCCTGCTGGTTGATGGTCTGGATCAGCTCAAGCACCGTATCCACAAACGCTGGTGATAAGCCCATTGTCGGCTCATCCATACAGATCAGTTGAGGCCGTCCCATCAACGCCCGACCAATCGCCAACATTTGCTGTTCACCACCACTCAGGACACCGCCGCGTTGCTTGATGCGTTCTCGCAAACGGGGAAATAGCCCCAAAATGCGCTCGTAATCCTCGGCGATTGCTGCCTTGTCGCTCCGCTGATAAGCCCCCATCAACAAGTTCTCGCGCACCGTCATGTTCCCGAAGATCCGCCTCGACTCTGGCACCGAACCAATACCCAACCGGATAATCTCCGGCGTAGCCATCCCAACAATCTCCTGCCCTTTAAATCGCACCTGTCCTGATCGTGGCTTCACCAGACCGAGGATGACCTTCATCGTCGTGCTTTTGCCGCTGGCATTCCCCCCCAACAAACAAACGATCTCCCCCGCCAGCACATGCAAACTCAGGCCGAAATGCACCTGCACCGCCCCATAGTACGTATCCACATTTTCCAGTTCCAATAATCGACTTGGCAATATAACCACCTAATCAACATGCTTCATATTATCTCTATACTCGGTGTTCTCTTCTTCCTCTGTACCCTCTGTGCCTCTGTGGTAAAAATGCTTTTATATTTCTCTTCTTCCTCCGCGTTTGTGCGAAGCCTTCTGCGGACTGTGGTAAAAATGCCTTTGTATTTCTTTTTGTATCTTTGTGGTAAAACGCCTTTGTATTTCTCTTGGCGTCATTGGCGTCTTGGCGGTTCAATTGTATTTTTTGTCTTACAACTGTCGTTTATGCCCTAAATACGCCCCCACCACCAGCGGATTATCACGGATAGCCTCCGCTGTCCCTTCGGCAATCTTCCGCCCATTCTCCATCACCACCACCTGATCGCTGAGCGCCATCACCAGCGACAACTTGTGCTCAATCAACAGGATCGTCAAACCATGCTGTTTCAACTCACGAATGAATGCCAGCATCTCAGCCGTCTCAGTCAGATTCATCCCCGCCGTTGGTTCATCCAATAGCAGCAACCGCGGTTTCAATGCGAGTGCCCGTGCGATTTCCAATCGCCGCCGGTTCGCATACGACAAACTGCTAGCCGGATCATGCAGTCGCGGAGTCAACCGTTCACCGAACAGGGCGATGATCGCTTCTGCCTCTTGCCACAGTTGGGCTTCTTCCTGTCGCACGCCCTTTGATGACACCAGCGCCAGCGCCAACTCCGCCACAATATTGCGTGGACGGGATACCTTTCGCCGTGTATGCGCCCCCACCAGCACATTATCCAACACACTCAAATTGCCAAATACCCGCCCATGCTGAAAAGTCCGCGCGATACCCCGCCCCGCGAATTGATCCGGTCGCAGTCCGATCAGCGACTGCCCCTCGAAAGTGATCTGTCCCGCCGTGACCTGATCAGTTCCCGTAATCAGGTTGAAAAGCGTAGTTTTACCGGCGCCATTCGGCCCGATGATGCTCACCAATTGCCCCGTCTGAATATCCAAACTGATGTCATCGACCGCCAGCACACCATCAAAATTGCGCGAAACGTTGCGGATTTCCAGCAGCGCCATCGTCTACTCCGTCCCCAACAATCCCTGCGGACGGAAGCGGATCAGCAGCACCAGCACCAACCCGTACAGCAGATAACGATAATCAGCCAACCCTCGAAAAAGTTCCGGCAAAACCGTCAGCGCCACCGCCCCCACAATCGCCCCCACAATGTTGCCCATTCCTCCTAAAATCGCCATCGTCAGCGCCAGAATGGATGTCGAACTCGTGAACGTACTGTTGTTGATGTAGCTGTACATATGCGCCGTAAACGCCCCGCTCAATCCTGCTATAAACGCGCTACTCGCGAACGCCAGCGCTTTATAACGGTTCAGGTTGATGCCGTATGCCTGTGCCGCCACCTCATCATCCCGCAGCGCACGCCACACCCTTCCCAGTGACGATCGCACCAACCGCCATTGAAACACCGCCCCCAGCAGCAATAATCCCAACGTGAACCAGTACGTGCTGCGTGCCGTGATGATCTGGATACCGAAAAAAGTGGGGGCAGGGATGTTATTGAGTCCCAGTGCGCCGTTCGTGACCGGATCCCAATTCAAAATGATCAGGCTGACGATTTCACCGATCCCAATCGTAGCGATAGCCATATAATGCGCCCGCAACCGGAACGCTGGAAACACCAGCAGCGTCCCCAGCACCGCTGTGAACAATCCCGCAGCGATCAATGACAATTCAAACGGCCACTGTAGCCGCAGCGTCAGCAGCGCCGATGTATATGCCCCAATCGCCAGAAACCCCGCTTGCCCCAACGCGGTTTGTCCCGCCGTACCCGTCACCAACGTCACACTCAGCGCCACCAGACTCAACAAATAAGCATTCGTCATCACTTGCAGCGGATAACGACTGGTTACGACCAATGGCAATAATATCGCTCCAATCGCCGCCCCGATAATCAACCAGCGCGGTATCCGTAACGGTTTGCTGTTGGGGATAAACGTGCCGGTCAGCGGTTCGGGTGGCAGTTGCCGTTGTCGGCTGAAAATACCATTCGGCCGGAAGATCAGCACCAGAATCAAAATGACGAACGCGAACAAATTGCGGTAGGAACCACCGAACAGCGATACGCCGTAACTTTCAATTAAACCCAGCAGCAACCCGCTAATCATCGCGCCTGGAATATTTCCCAACCCGCCCAACAAATTAGCCGAGAATCCTTTAATCCCCGCCTGAAAGCTCATCGTCGGATACACTGTTTGGAAATACATGCCCACCAGCACCCCCGCCACCCCACCGAGGATCGACGCCACCACGAACGCCGTGCGATTGACCGCGTTGACATCCACGCCCATCTGTTGTGCCGCGTCCCGATCTTGTGCCGTCGCCCGCAGCGCCCACCCCAGTTTGCTATATCTCAAAAAGAGGTAGAGCATCACCGCCGTACCAATCCCAACCACCGCGATTAAGATGTCTATCGTGCCGATGCTCGTACTGCCAATTGGGATGCGCCCCTGCGGTAGTGGATTTGGGAACGACTGCGGATCAGGCGAGAATAAAATCTGCGTCAATTGATCGAGCATGAAGCTGATGCCAATGGTCGAAAGCAGTGGTGCAATCCGGTTGGAACTTTTTTGCAGCGGACGTAACCCCAACCGTTCAATCAGTAATCCCAGTATCCCACACACCACCGCCACCATCACAAATGCCACCACCAGCGGCATATGCACTTTGGTGACCGCCACCCAACCCACATACGCCCCAATCATATACACCGAGCCGTGCGCGAAGTTGATCAGGTTGCCCACGCCAAAGATAATCGCCATACCCAGCGCAATCAGCGCATAAATATTGCCAATCACCAACCCGTTGATGGTCTGCTCAAGAAACGTCCGCAGAAAGTGATCCATATCTCCGTCTTTGTGTCCGCATACCCCTTGGAGTGCCTCGTAACTCTCCTATCCTAATGCATCGCCACTTCAATTGTGAGACCAACTAGAACCCCTCTGAATAATCAATCACGCCCCGTCAATTCCACCTAACCCTATCGGGACTTGTGGGCTTTATTCCCGCTTACGCCTTTGCGTTAAAACGCTCTGCTTTTCTCTGTGCCCTCTGTGCCTCTGTGGTAAATATCTTTGTCTTTCCTCTGCATTCCTCCGCATCTCAGCGGTTCAAACGCTTAGCCTTTTCTTTGCGTTAAAAAACTCTGCTTTTCTCTGTGCCCTCTGTGGTAAATATCTTCCTCTTTCCTCAGCGGTGAATCGCTCCGTATGATCTTGGCGCATTTGGCGTCTTGGCGGTTCAATTTGTATTTCTCTGGCTACTTGGCACGTCTTATGCCCTAGGTTTATTTTCGGTTAACCCGACAAACCCATCTCCAACCATTACCAAACTTCACCCCACCCCCCACTCCCTCAAAACCGTTAGCGCCAGCACCCCGAAACACTGACAAAATGGTTTTCCAAAATGTCACCGCTTAGCCCTCCACATCCACTATCATATCTATGGGGTCGTAGGGGCGGGATTCATCCCGCCCGCTTGCATGGTCGCCCCGCCGCACCTTAACAACTGCAATCGTGTGGACACAAAATATGAAAATTTCACTGTGAAAATGAAGAATGGGAAGAAATTTGTGAAATAGCGGCTACTGACGAGGGATCAGGTTCAGAACCTGCGCTAAAACGGATTCTGAATCTGAAGAATCCGACTACGAAGTGTCCTGTGGACGAATTTTCCGAATCAGGTTGGCAATCTTGGCACAAAAACCCACTTTGACATTGTGACCAACGGAAATCCTGTGGGCTGCCAGATTTGCCATCTGTCGGCCGCCGCCGACGACGACACCGCCGACATAAAGGCAACGGATAGCTTCAGACTTGTAACTGTCAACTGACAACTGACAACGACACCGCCGACATAACCGCAACTCATGGCTTCAGACTTGCGACTTGTAACTTAAAACTCACGACTGCTTTTACCCTTTAACATGCATTCCTCCGCCCACTGTTGCCAGTACCTCCCGACCTCGCTAAGATTAAGTCGTATACAACCTGTCTTTTATAGCTAAGGTGAATAACGATGGTCTACTTGGCATCTGATCAGCGCTACGGGTCGATGACTTACCGCCGCACCGGACGCAGCGGTTTACTCCTGCCCGCCATATCGCTGGGACTCTGGCATAACTTCGGTGGTGTCGATACGCTGGAAAACAGTCGCGCCATGCTCCGCCGCGCCTTCGATCTGGGCATCACCCATTTCGACCTCGCCAACAACTACGGCCCACCACCCGGTTCCGCCGAAGAAAATTTCGGACGTATCTTCAAACAAGATTTTGTCCCCTACCGCGATGAACTGGTGATCTCTACCAAAGCTGGTTACTACATGTGGCCCGGCCCGTACGGCGAATGGGGATCGCGTAAAAATCTCCTCGCCAGCCTCAACCAGAGTTTGAAGCGCATGGATCTGGAATACGTCGATATTTTCTACAGCCACCGTTTTGATCCGAACACCCCGCTCGAAGAAACCATGTCGGCGCTCGATCAAGCCGTACGGCAGGGCAAAGCGCTCTACGCCGGAATCTCGTCCTATCCCCCCGCACAAACCCGCGAGGCCGCTAAGATTCTGCGTGACTTGGGTACACCCTGCCTCATTCATCAACCGTCCTATAGCATTTTCAACCGTTGGATTGAAGACGGCCTCTTGAATGTGCTCGGTGAAGAAGGCATCGGTGCCATTGTCTTTTCCCCGTTGGCTCAAGGTCTGCTCAGCGACAAATATCTGAATGGCATTCCTGACGGTTCTCGTGCCAGCAAACCGCATGGCTTCCTGAAACCCAAGGCCATCACGCTCGAACGGCAGGCGCAAATCATTCGCCTCAACGAAATCGCTCAAGCCCGTGGTCAATCGCTCGCCCAGATGGCGCTGGCGTGGGTGCTCCGTCACACTCAAACCACCTCAGCCCTTATCGGCACCAGCACCGTTGCTCAGGTCGAAGATTGTGTCGCGGCGCTCAGTAACTTGGATTTCACGCCCGAAGAACTACGCGATATCGACTCCATCGCTCCCCGCGCCGTCTAGTAGCTAAAGTTACAAAGGACGTGGTAAAAAACGGGTGATGTGAATAGGTATTTGAAGGTGTAGGGGAGCACCTATGTGTGCTCCCACTTGAATTTCTCTCTCATCACCTAGCAGATCACCACTACCGTTTGCCTTGGAGGTGGAATTTGAGGTCTTTTACAAATCAAACCGGTGTCGATAAATCGGCGTATGAATCGTAGGGCTGATTAAACGCCACACCAACCATTTCTCCCGCCTCTGGCACTCCACCAGCAACAATTGAAGGTACGCCATTGAATATACGCACCGACACCCCATCCATCGTCATTCTCGCCTCGCGTGATGAACTCTCCTATCTGATGATCAATCATCTTGCGCAGTGTTTCACCGTCGCACAGGTCGTTTTTGAAGCCCCGCATACCCGCAAAATGCTGCGGTATCGCCTCAAGAAACTAGGTGCGTGGACTGTAGCAGGACAGTTGGCTTTCCTGATCATCGACCGCCTCATCATCCGTCGCCAATCGCGCCCTATCATTGATCGTTTACTCACTGGATATGATGTGACTCCGCCCGATGGTCGTTTGCCTGTTTTGGAAGTGGATTCGGTCAACAATGCTCAGGTCACAGATCTACTCACCACGCATAAGCCGCAGGTGGTCGTGGTCACCGGAACAGGTATCATCGCCAAACGCGTATTGGCGCTCGCCCCCACCTTCATCAATATTCATGTGGGCATCACCCCGCGCTATCGGGGCGTTCACGGCGGCTTTTGGGCAATCTATGAAGGCCGTCCTGACTTAGCCGGTACAACCATTCACCGCGTTGACCCCGGCATCGATACCGGTGCCATCATCGCACAGGTTCCGATTACCGTTGACTCCACCGATACCTACCGCACCTTACCAGTCAAACAATACCTTGCCGCGTTGGATGCGATGGTGCAGGCCGCAAAATCCGCTTTTACCGGAAAATTAGAAACCTACCAGCGTGATGATCTCGACTCAAAACAGTGGTATTCCCCTACGCCGCTTGAATATTGGCGCTTCACACGCCGCCTGCGAAACCGATTATGAATTTATACTGAAATCGCCCCTGACTCATCTTGTCTACGTGCCTATTTCATGAGAGCATTACGAAAGATAACAGTGCGTAAAAAGTGAGTTTTTAAATGTCGGTTACAGTCAATTGGGATAATAGTGCCCACACCTTAATTTGTTTTCGCATAGCAGGGCGTTGGACGTGGGATGAATTTAACTGGGCTTGGCTAGAAAGTGTCGCCATGATGAAAAGTACATCCAACAAAGTCGATACCATTGTGGATATCGCCGACATGGTCAACCTACCTCCCGATTTACTCACCCGCACCGTCAATCTAGTGCGCTACCAACCGCGTAATGCTGGCATTTCCATCCTGACCATGAACAATGGCTTTTTACAACTGTTGTTCAACAGCCTCAAACGGATCGCCCCGCGTGAAAGTGCCTATCTTCGCTATGCCCCAACCATTGAAGCCGCCCGCCGTTCTTTACTCATGGCTCATTAACCGTCCTAAGACCAATTCGGTTGAGATCGACATTGAATGGTTCTCAGTTATAAGCCTATAATGAACAATGCAACCAGCGCCCGTGTGACTATTCCCCGACGTTGGTTCTTTTCGTACTCGTGTTTGTCATAGTTGAAATCACAACTTTATATGGCTAGTATTGCTCAAACGCAAAAATCCCCCGACAGAGTGGGAATTTTAACGGCTTTTCGCTACCCCAATTTTCGGCTGTATTTCATCGGTCAGACCATTTCGCTATCCGGTTCATGGATGCAGATCGTGGCGCAAGGCTGGCTGGTTTTCAACCTCACCCAGAATGAACTCTGGTTAGGATTGGTGGCCTGTGCGGGGGGCTTACCCAGTTTATTGCTCTCACCCTTAGCGGGTGTGATCGTCGAGCGTATCCCCAGCCGTAAACTGCTCTTGATCACCCAGACCATTCAGATGATTTTAGCCTTCGCCTTGGCTGCTTTAGCCTTCTCGAACACCGTCGCGGTCTGGCACATTATGCTCTTGGCTTTTTTGTTAGGGCTGACCAACGCCATTGATGCGCCTGCCCGTCAGGCTATCATTGCCGAATTGGTTGACCGTGAGCATTTGTCCAGCGGCATCGCCATGAACTCGATCATCTTCAACCTTTCGCGCGTCATCGGGCCGGTCATCGCCGGTATCATGCTGACGCAGGTCGGTCCCGCATGGTGCTTCTTCTTCAACGGTCTCAGCTTCGTAGCCGTGCTGGTCATGCTTTTCATTATGCGGGTGAACCCGCGTCCTCGTAACTTGGCAACCTTTGCGCCCTTAAAGCAGTTGCGAGAAGGCCTGCAATTCGCGCGACGTCACAATACAATCGCTCCTCTGCTCTTATTAGCGGTTGCGGCTGCGCTATTCACCAACAATATCTCAACCTTACTGCCTGCCTTTGCCGATACCGTCCTGCATTCCCCCAAAGAAGCCTATGCCAGTGTGACCACCGCCGTTGGAATTGGTGCGGTTATCGCTGGATTATTAATGGGTGTCTTTGGGCGTTGGTTCGGGCGGGGGCATGTCGTCACCATGATGGCGATATTTGTCGCCATCTCATCTTTCCTTTTTAGCTTCACCACCACCGAATTACCGGCTATTTTCTTCGCTGGCCTCTACGGCTTCGGCATCATCCTTCAATTTGTGACGGTCAACACCCTCATCCAAAGCGAAGTACCGGACGAATTTCGTGGTCGTGTTCTCAGCTTATACACCTTATCGTGGTTTGGTATCGCGCCGTTTGGATCGCTCTTTATGGGCTTCCTCGCCAGCGCCATCGGCACACCCCCTACCATCGGCCTTGCTGCCGTTTTGGGTGGGCTAATCAGCGTCGGAGTGCTAATTTACTGGCCGGACGCACGCAGACTTCCCTAGCCATCACCGGCGCACAATATTACGGCAGTCGCGTATCTGGCGCACCGATTGAATATCGCTCGACGTGAGCAATGGCAAGGCGTTTTGGCTGTATCGCACCGACACAATCGGGGTATGCCAGAAATCATTCCAGTCTACCGGACATAAATGCTGTGTGATGAAGGTGACCCGCCCACCATCATATTGCAGATGCAAAATCAAACTCGTGCGTGTGCCGAGGTCGTGATACCACACCCCATATTTGACGCTTTCCGGTGCGCCTAGATTTGTGTAAATGTCCCCTAGTTCCAACCGCATTTGAGGGCGAACGAATAACGCATTGATCACCCGATCACTGTTATCGCTATTGGTCGTCAGGTCAATTCGACCGCTTCCCTGCAATGGGTAGAATAGGTATCCACTCCAATTCACCCGTTGATAACGCATCTGATTGTTTTGTTGATATTGGATTTCAGCTTCAAGAAGTTGAGTATGTTTGATGTCGTAGTCGAGGTTGGTCATAGCCTCGGCAACCGTCGAAATCCCCGGCCGTACATCTAAGAAACAGGGTTGGGGACACGCTGCTGAGAGATACAAATCGCGTATAGATTGTTGATCGCGGGATTGAGCGCGGATGAAGATTAAAGTCGCGCTGAATAGAATACTGATGCTAATAGCCAATCGGCCAATGTAATGCCTAAACAATCTCAACTCTTACCAATACTACACACATTCGAGAGGATCAATAACATTGAACGCAGGGGTGTCCATTGTAGTTGATCCTATGCCCAAATGGGTAGCATTGATGGCATTACATGTAATAACAATTGCAGGTCAGCTTGCTGATTACTCCGTCCGCATCTTCTCCAACGCGCCGAAGTGAACCTGCCCCTCGACTGCCTTGCGTACGGCTGCGGCTTCGCGACGGTCTTTGACGATTTTGGCAGGCACACCGACCGCTACACTGTAAGGC
This sequence comes from Aggregatilineales bacterium, assembly GCA_044227005.1. GTDB lineage: Bacteria > Chloroflexota > Anaerolineae > Aggregatilineales > Phototrophicaceae > CFX2. Next base: position 420,288 of record JBGAFZ010000004.1, on the reverse strand, counting down.
GGTAAGCTCTTATTGACCACCGCCCCCGCGCCAACGATACACCCCTTGCCAATCGTCACCCCATCCACCACCACTACGTTAGAAGCCAACCACACATCGTCTTCAATCGTGATGCCTTCTGCCGTGATGCCTTGGTCTTTGATGTACTTGTCCGGATCGGTGTACACATGGTTGACCGCTGCGATTTGCACCTGCGTTCCTGTATAAACCCCATCGCCAATGTGAACGCCGCCTTGCCCACGAATACAAGTGTATTCACCGAAGAAACAATTCTTACCCACCCAGATACCCGCTTGTGGCAGGTCACGATAATTAAACACATGGAAAACGGTGCCGTGCATCAAATTCGTCCCATCACCGATGGTGATACCCCCCGGCAGCGCGTTCAAATAAACTTGGCTATCGATATAAACGTTTTTGCCGAGGCGAATATTGGCCGGTGAGAGCAATCGGACGTGATGCTCAATCAATGGGAGACCACTGCTTTTGAGGATGGCCTTATAAGCGATACCTCGCAAACCCATACCTACGAGGCTCGGCACACTGCTTACGAGTCCCATAATCACCTGTTCAACCACATAGCGCGGTATGCTGGTCGATTGGCTTTTTAGATAGTAGTTGAGTTCTTGTACTATGCCCATAATTCTGCATCCTCAAAAATGAAATAGGGACACGCGTGTGTCCCTACAAATACATCAACCCATCAAGGGTAAGCTTATAACACCCACGCATCCTGCAAACGCAGTCCCATATGGAAGGCGCTCTTCAGACGATCGGTTGTAGTGACCGGACGACCAGCTAAACGTTCTTTGATGATCATAGCCGCATCCGCAATATCACAGGCGACGCTCAAATCTGCGCCCAAACGATCCCAACTCGGCGCCACGTTCCAGCGCCCACGTCCGGTGAGCAGCAGAATGTTGTGCGTGCCTGCCTTACGTCCTGCTTCCATATCCGTCCACGCATCACCGACCATAAAGCTCTGCTTCAGATCAATGTTGTGTTCGTGAGCGGCTTGCTGAAGCATACCGGGTTCCGGCTTACGACAGTTGCAGTGTTCTTCGGGAGAGTGTGGGCAGAAGTACACCTTCGTGATCTTGCCACCCGCTTCGGTAATGGCCTGTAACATCCGGTTATGGATATCGTTCAGGTCATCCAAAGACATCATACCCCGATTAACCGCACCCTGATTCGTCACGACAAAAATCGGCAGTCCAGTTTCTGACAGTTCGCGTATGGTACGCAGCGCATTTGGTATGAACTGAAACTCATCCCAACTTTTAACGTGCTCCGAACTGTTCTCGTTGATAACCCCATCACGATCAAGGAATATTGCGCCAGTTTTGTTGCTCATGATTCCTCTCCCCGTGCTGTCGCTTCCGCGACTCACGTATTGTTTGCTCAAGCTCAATGGTTGCCGTTGCTTGCTGCGGGTACTGCCGCAGCCGCTGCTTGGTTGACTGCCAGCAAGCGTTCGCAAATAGCATGTTCCAACATCAGGTGGACATCTTCCACCATCGCCATGTTGAAGCTGGGGATATGTACCGAGATATCCACTGCCGGAGCCAACTTACCGCCATCGTATCCCGAGAACCCGATGGTGATTGCACCGACTGCCTTCGCAACTTCAACAGCCTTGATAACATTCTTGCTGTTACCACTACCACTGATACCTATCAGAATATCACCCTTCCGCACCAACGGAATAAGTTGTTCAGAAAACACAACATCATAGCCAATATCATTGCTCAAAGCAGTCATCAGCGCGTTGTTGTCAGTCAACGGCACAACACGGTAACGAGGTTGTCCCGCGACGATTGGACGCTTTGCAAGGTCACAACCAAAATGAGTAGCGGTTGAGGCGCTGCCACCGTTCCCGCAGATATAAACAGTTTGTCCTGCACGGTTAGCACTAAGCAATGCTTCAACCACACGGTCTACTGCTTCAAAGGGAACTTTGTTGAGGAGTTCTTGTACTGAACTGAAATAATTACGAACATCCATGAATAACGTTTCCTTACAATCGTGAAATGATCTAATCTAACTTTAAGGTGCTACACCTTGCAGACTCCTTAAAGTTTTCACGAATTCTTTCGAAATTTGGGATAAATTCGCGTAAAAAAGCGATCGTTTGTGAAGATCGTAAAAGGATTTGTGTGCTCTAGGGCACTGCGCGTTATAATCTCGACCTTCTCGGACAACATGTGAAATGTGATTTTTAGGCGCGTTGCAAAAATAGGAGAACATCAACATGGAATTTGCGATTACGTTCAAAGGTGACATCAGCCCCAAGCGTACCGTTGCCCTCGCACGGCAGGCCGAACTTGCGGGATTCACCTATGCTTGGTTTTTTGATTCACATGTCCTATGGCGTGAATGCTATGTGACCATGGCGATGTGTATGGAAAATACCGAAACACTGCGTTTTGGCCCCTGCGTGACCAACCCCGGTGTGCGTGAATGGTCAGTTGCGGCTAGTTTGTTCGCCACGCTCGAAATCCAAAGTGGCAATCGCTTTGACATGGGCGTTGGACGCGGTGATAGTTCCCGCCGTGTGTTAGGACGCAAACCCCTCAACATCGAAACCATGATCGAATTCAGCAGCGCCGTGAAAGGCATGATTCGCGGTGATGAAGTCAAATACGATGATGAGCAGGCGGTCGTCCAAATTCCTTGGGCGAACGGCTACGAATTACCCGTATGGATTGCCGCCTACGGACCGAAAGCCTTAGCTGGTGCCGGTACACACGGGGACGGCCTGATCATTCAGTTGGCTGATCCGTGGTTGGTGAAGTGGTTTAGCGACCAAGCCATCAATGCCGGTAAAGCCGCTGGACGCGATATGTCCAATTTCAAGGTGATGTCTGCTGCGCCGGTTTGGGTTGGTGATATGGACAAATCACGCGCTGTCACACGCTGGTTCCCGGCGATGGTCGGCAACCATGTGGCTGATATTGTCGAGAAATATGGTAAGGGCGGTGGTGGTGATATTCCGCAGCGCCTGACCGATTATATTGAAGGGCGCAAGGGCTACGATTACCGCCATCACGCTGATATTAACGCTGATCATCTCGGTTTCATTAAAGATGATATTGTGGACAGCTTCGGTATCGGTGGATCGGTCGAACAGCATGTCGAGAAGCTCAAACAGCTTGAAGCCGCTGGCGTAACCCAGTTCAACATTTACCTGATGTGCGGTGAAGAAGAACGCATCGTTGCGGAATATGCCGAACACGTTCTGCCGCACTTCCAGAAGTAACCCGCTCTCATTCCCTCCTCTGTTGCTACAGGCTGAGGGGAGGGGGTGGGGTATGTGAGCCAAATTATGTCATCCACCACTTAATGGGATCCTACCTTAGTTGTGGGAACAGCACACTAAGCGGTGGAGGCAAAATGAGGGAGCAAACGCGCCCATAAGAGTTACCTCATTAGCACAGCATAAATTTTCGCAATTGAGCGTTCGAATATGCAAACTTTTGGGTGGAATTGTGCTGGGGAAGCGGTGAACTTGAATGCTGATTTGGACTAATCAAACTAGATGTTGGATTGCATCCTCTATTGCTTATTCACAGCCGCAAAAATTTCTAGCTTTAATTTTTGTGATGAGTACAGCAACCGGTAATGGACTCACGCACCACTTTTCAAGCGCTGCATTTGTGGATATCGCATCGCTGATTTGAACAATTTGTTCTTCGTAGGGTAGATTAGCAATGCTTTTCATTTTCTGGCATAGCCATTGATCGTCACATAGTGCACTTTGAACATCTGAGATGTATCTTACATATTCAGATCCACCCTCATAGATTTTAGGATATTTTGTAGTGGAGTGATTTTCTGTAGGTGAACTAAAGATTGCACTCAAGGCATTAACCACGTAATCGGATTTATAGTGGACGATGTTTTGGGATATGTGCCTACCAAGCGTATCAATATCCATCGCTGAGAATTTTGCTATCAGTTTACGTTCAGCGTCGTTAATCATCTTGCTATCGTTTGTTGTGAACGATTCATACACTTATTTTCTATCATACTCTCAATAAGTAGTGGTGCGGACGATTGATAACACACATCAAGTATTAATCCTGTGTTGACGTGAAACCTATGCGGTTGGGATTTAATAGTTAGCACTTCCCACACATTCATTCCTCGTTGTTTAGTTTCCTCAATCTGTAATGTTTCCATAAGATTATGTGTCTATAGTGTATGCTGTTGACGAGTTAACGAAAGGCCAAGATGATGAGTCCTCAAACCGAAGTTGCCACACTGGCAGGTGGTTGTTTCTGGTGTTTAGAAGCGGTTTATGACCAGTTGCGCGGCGTGGTATCGGTCGAGTCGGGATATATGGGCGGCAAGGTGGATAACCCGAGTTATCGCGCGGTGTGCACGGGGACTACCGGACACGCTGAAGTCATTCAAATTACGTACAATCCGGCTGAGGTGAGCTTCCAAGATTTGCTGGATGTGTTCTTTGTCATCCACGATCCGACTACGCTCAACCGTCAGGGGAATGACGTGGGCACGCAGTATCGCTCGGCTGTGTATTATCACAGTGCGGAACAAAAGGCGGTCGCTGAGCAGGTGATCGCGGCCTTGAATGCCGAGCACCGTTGGAATAACCCGATTGTGACGGAGGTGACGGCGGCATCCAAGTTCTATGTGGCGGAAGATTACCATCAGGAATATTTTGCCAACAATGCCAGCCAACCGTATTGCCAAGTTGTGGTAGCGCCGAAAGTGGCGAAGTTCCGTAAGTATTACATGGAAAAGCTGAAGACGTAGCTAGTAAGCACGCTCGGAAATACAGAGAGGTTTGCAAATGGCAAACCTCTTTTGATTCGTGGTGGTTAGGTGAATGTGATTTCGGCAGTGGGTTTGATGGTGGCGAACATACGCAGGGTGGAGTTGTGGTGTTTGATGATCTGGTTGGCTTGTAAGACGGGATTATCCATGGTGGTATGGGCGTCACTGGCAACGACCACATCATAGCCACGGGCAAAGGCAGAGCGGCAGGTAGTATCTACGCACATTTCGGTTTGCATGCCACCGAGGACGAGGTGCTTGATGCCTTTTTCGGTGAGGACATCTTGCAGATTGGTATTGTGGAAGGAATCGGGCGTCCATTTTTGGACGATGGCGTCACCGGCCTGAGGGGCAATCGAGGGATGAACAGCGTGAGCAGGTGTCCCTGCGACCAACGAACCAGCATATTCGGGACTCTCGTTGTGTTGGACATAAATAACGGGGACGTTGTTGTTGCGCGCCTGGTCGATGAGGGTTTTGAGGTGCGTCAGTAAGCGATCCGGTTCGAAGGGATTTTCGGCAAACAAGCCTTGTTGGACATCAATCACCAAGAGCGCGGTATCAGAAGTCATGAGTTTTTTCCTATTTCAGAATTTTAGTTCGCATCACACTATAAAGTGAAACAAGCGTTCTGTCAACGGGAGTGTGGTAGTCATATGGTATATGATAGGCGGTGGATGACATTATTTAAACTACATACCCCACCCCAACCCCTCCCCAAAGCGTCAGGGAGGGGCTTTAAGGGCCTTTGTGAATTATCTTCTCAGTTATTACCACCGAAAATATATCTCCACCGTTTAGTGTGGTGCTACCTAGTCATATGGTACGTGATAGGCGGTGGGAGCACACATAGGTGCTCCCCTACAATTCATTCTTTGGGAAGTTGTTATCATGTATTTTTCAGCAACTACCAGCCGATATGCTGTATCAGGGGTAAGGGATGAGTTCGATTTGCGGTAGAAAGGCGTCCACGTCTTCTTTGTTGCAGTCCGCAGTGCCGGGTAAGAGGCAGACGGCAGAGGCGGTTGCTATGCCCAAGCGGATGCCTTCTTCGATAGGTTGTCCGCGTTCGATTGAGGCGGCTAGACCTGCGAGTACGGCATCACCCGCACCGGCTGCACTGACCACGTTGATCTTCAAGGGGGGGATGTAATAGGCGCGGTCAGGGAGTACGGCGAGCGCCCCTTCTCCACCGAAGGTCATGATCGGGCACGTGCCGTAAGTTTCGAGAATCCGTTTTCCGGCGGCGTAAGCAGTCGCCATGTCGGTGACGGGTGATCCGACCAAGCCTGAGAGTTCATCTTGATTGGGTTTGATGTAGGTGGGACTGCCGACTAAGCCCGCACTGAGGTTGGGTTCGCCTGCGTCAAAGATCACCGGAAGGTTGCGCGCGCGTGCCCGCCGAATGGCATCGGCGTAAAAGGTAGGGGGGACACCTTTGGGTAAGGTTCCGCCCATGACGACACAACTGGCGTGATCCAAGGCGGTTTCGTATCTGGCGATGAGCGCATCAATATGTTCGGGTTTCACTTCGAGGCTGGAGGTTGTGATGGTTGATTGACCGCTGCCGTCTTCGCAGACGATGACCATGTTGACACGGGATTCGCCATCGACCTGCACGAAATCGGTGGTTACCTGCCGACTGTGGAGCATGGTCTCAATCTTCTGGCCGATTGATCCAGCCGCAAAGCCGAGCGCATGACTGGGTAGACCGAGTTTGGCTAATATCCATGAGGCGTCGGTCGGTTTACCCGCCATGCCGTAAAGCGAACTGGTGGCGCGCATGGTGCGGTTCAGTTCAAAGGTCGGCACGAAAACAGTATGATCCAGCGTGGTGTTGGGGGTCAATGTAACGATCATCTGCGTATCCTAAAGTTAGCCGCGTACTTTGCGTTGTACAAACACCATGAAGGGGTAAGCGAGTTTGTTCGAGTCAACGGCGTTGCTCATGAAGAAGGTGCGATTGGCTTCTTCAAAGTCACGGTGCAGGCGCTCAATCTCGCGGCATTGGGCTTCGGATGGTTCGTTGCGGAAGAGTGTGATGACGGTGGTGAACGCGCCGCCAGCAAATACTAACCACTGCTTGGCGCTGATCTTGCGGGTTTCGCGTTCGACGGACTTGCCAGATTGCATCATCAAGGTGAAGTCGTTCAAGATAGGCGCGAGTTTTTCAGGCGAGACGTCAAAGTCGCCCAAGGTTTCGAGAAGTGTGCCGCTGCGGTTGTTATAGATGGTCATGCCAACGGCTTTGCCCATGTGGGCTTCACGCACGGCGATGGTGGCTGGCATGTCGCTCAACATGCCCATTACGGCATCGGGGCTGCGGCTGGAGGCGGCCATATCGGCCATAGCAAGCTGACTGGTGTAGCGTTCGTAGATGACGTGAAATTGTTCGCGGCTGACAGTACCTTCAGCAAATTCCGCGATCAGTTTGCGGATTTTTTCCTGCGTCTGGGTCTTAAAAATCTGCATTTTCTGGTTCGGTTCCATCGGACGGATTCCTCATGAGGACTGATTTTTGAGATGATATATACGGATGATACCACCCTTTCCTTGCAAGAACCTTTGCGTTGTGGATGAATATGCTCGGAAATTATCAAAGCTTAATGCTAGGTGATGAAGAGGGGACTGTAAGCCACCGATGTGATCAGCGGCTTACATGAAAGCGTGACTATTTATCGCTAGACGAGGACGTGGGTCGCGCCGGGGTCAAGAACGATTGGTTGGGCGGTTGTTTCGTTATTCACGGCGTTGCCCCATACACCCGCGTCTTGATCAATAGGTGGCCATGTTTTGTAGTGCATGGGAATGACAGCGCGGGGACGGATGTAGTTGATGGCGCGGAGCGAGTCTTCCGGCCCCATGGTGAAGTTATCCCCGATGGGCAGGAAGGCGAGATCAATCACTTGATCCCCGATGAGGCGCATGTCACTGAAAAGGGATGTGTCGCCAGCATAGTAGAGCCGCTTGCCGCCCAATGTCAGCACGAAGCCATTGGGGTTGCCACCATAGGTGCCATCAGGGAAGGATGAGCTGTGGTGCGCGACTGTAAATTTGCATTGCACGAAGCCGTAATCGTGACTGCCGCCTGAGTTCTGGGCGCTGGTATTGCTCACGCCCTGTGCGTTAAGCCAATTGCAGATCTCAAAGTTGGAGACGACAAGGGCGCCGGTATTTTTGGCAATCTCGACAGTATCGCCCAGATGATCACCATGGGCGTGTGACAGAAAAATAATCTCGGCTTGCAGTTCTTCGGGCTTAAGCGGGGCAAGCGGATTCCCCGTTAGAAAAGGATCAATCAGAATAATGTGTCCATCGGCTTCTAGTTGAAAAGCGGAATGACCCAGCCAAGTAATTTTGATGCTCATGGGCGGCGTCCTCTCATGGCGAATTTATAAAATCATTAGACTAATTGTAGCGTGTATCGGTTGTTACGGGCAAAAAGGTTGGGCAGATTATTCTAGGATGGTATTAGACAGATACAGTTGACCGTTGGTGGTTTGAGGTGGAAGGTGGAATTCACCGTTAATGTCGCTCATCAACAGGTTGCTTTCAGCCAATTTGAGGATGAGATAGGCATCTTGCGGGAGGGTGAGGGTAAATTTGGCGCGGGAGAAGCCACCAACTAACGGGCGGCGTTTGGCAACCACGTATACCCCATCCGCATTTTGATCGGTTGCGATGCGCCATCCGAAGGCGGCTTGTAGCTGCACAAACACATCCACTTTCGGTTGCGACCAGCGAATAATCCGAATCTCGGCCTGCTCTGCGCGCAGATAGACGGTCACGGCTTGACCGACGGCGAAGGTGTGGGTTTGCGATTGACGGGTGAAATCAGCTACGGTTGAAGCTGCGTTGACCAGCTGCCAAAGTGTGTTGAAGTGTTTGGTCATGCCAGCGTTTAACCTCTATTGGGTATCCGTATTGCGGTTGAGCAGGGATTTGAGTCATGTCCGTTTATCGTTGGTGTCTTTTCAAATTATCCTTGCTTAGTATACCTATTAGTATAGCTTTCTCGCTAAGACCTCCCTAGATATTTGCAAATGATAAGGATGCATGACGCGAAATAACATGCTTCCTGTTATGCAATAGCAAAGATTGTTCGCTGTAATGTATGACGAGATGTGAATTCGGCTTGGGCTTAAGAGAACCGTAAGGTTGTTTTTTGGACAAGTCAATTTATGCTTATATTATCGTTATTCAAAATGTTATTTTCGATATATGCGCCAAAATCCAGTGTTTCAGTTGGTAAAAGATGATGTGCGGCTAATTGAGGATGCTATACATCATGCACCTCAGCCTGAGTTGCGGCAGTATGCTCTAGCGATTCGCCTGCTACACCTGCAATATGCAGTTAATGAAGTGGCGACGATTCTGGATGTAACGCCGACGGAGATTAGGCGAGGGCGACGAGCATGGCGCAAAAATGGTATTGCCGGTTTAAGAGATTCCGCTGTACAGCCCCAGAATGCTGACACTTTTCTCTCACGCTTAACTGCTTTGCAATCGATTAGTCTGGATCTCACCAATGCGGTATCGTTGGATGATTTGTGTCGTCAGGCGATTGAGATGGGACTGACGCAGTTGGGTTTTGATCGGCTAGGGATCTTTTTCGTTACCGAGCGCCCTGATTATTACACGCCCAGTTTTGGAACCGATGAAGACGGAAAACCGCGCGATGAACGGCAATCCGAGCCGGTGCGTTGGGATGATACCGATGATCTCAAGTTGGCGTTGGAGCGGCAGCAGGATTTGATCATTCGCTTTGCGTGTCCGCTGTACAGCGATGCGGGTGAAGTTGTCGGGCATGGTTGGAATGTGATGGCTGCCCTGTGGGACGGCAATGCCATTATTGGCTTCATCGCCGCTGATAACCTGATTAACAAAAAACCGTTAACGGATGCGGACATTCAAATTCTGCGTTTGTACGGGCTTACATTAGGTGGGCTTTGCAGCGTCAAACGGGCATCAGAATCGTTGCTCAAAGAACGGAATATGCTGCGTGCGGTGATGGATAGCACGCTCGACATGATTTACGTGAAGGATCTACAATCGCGGATCATTATGACCAATATGATCTCAGTCGAGAATACTGAGCATCTCGCTACTGAGCAAGATATGATCGGGTTAACCGATTTTGATTATCTGTCGCATGATCTGGCGCAACGGTTTTTTGATGAAGAGCAACATCTTTTGCGGACAGGGATTCCGATCTTAAACCGAGAAGAACCGGGGGTTGATAAAGCGGGTAATGCCATTACCTATTTGACGACTAAAGTTCCATTACGCGATGCGCAGGGGGTAATTATCGGTCTCGTGGGTGTGAGCCGTAACATCACGGAGTTGAAGCGTACTGAAGAACAAAACCTACGGCTGATGCTGACGAATGAGCGCGTCGAGTTGATGGAACAGTTCATCAGTAATATTTCGCATGATCTGAAAACGCCGCTGGCGGTCATCAAAACGAGTTTGTACCTGCTTGAGCGGCTTGATGATCCTAGTCGGCAGCGATCCAAGATTCAATCAATCAAAGAACAAACCGAACGTTTGGAACGGTTGATACAGGATATTTTGACGGTGTCGCGTTTGGATCAGGTGGAGACACTTATCCGTGATGTGGTTGATTTGACGGCTGTGATTCATGATGTCGAGGATAATTTACGCAGCCGCGCCGAGGCGAAGCGCCAAATCATCAAACTGGATTTAGCCCCTAAGCTACCACGCATTCACGGCAATAAGGAAGATTTGTGGCGGATGGTTGCCAATCTGCTTGAGAACGCTATCAATTACACCCACAGCGGGGGGCAGATTACTGTCGAAACCCGATCTCAAGCGGCGGGGGTGATGATTGTTATATGGGACACGGGGATGGGTATCAGCCAAGATCAATTGCCGCACATTTTTGATCGCTTTTATCGGGCTGATCAAGCGCGTTCCATCCAAAACGGTGGCACAGGTTTAGGCTTATCCATCGTGAAGCTGATCGCTGAACAACATGACGGCACGATTAAGGTTGAAAGTACACTCGGTTCCGGCACGCGCTTCGAGATATGGCTCCCTTGTACGTAGCCAAGCCCTATTGATCGAACTGCTTGACGGTTTCTTTGCGTGCGGTCAAGATTAGATGCAGGAGTTGGGCAACATTCCACGCATCATCATCGCCACGGTGATGACGTCCATCTAAGGGCAATTGCACATGCTCTAATGCCTGTGCCATACCGACATCATGGCGCATTCCCTGAATGAGTGTGAACAAGGTTTTGATGTTCAAGTGGGACGGACTAAAGGGGTATTTGATGCCACGATCCGTACACTGCTTTTCAAACTGTTGACGATCATAGTCGCCATAGCTGGCCCAGACACGCTGGCGGGTTTTGTATTCTTTTTCGAGGATGCTACAGGCGTCGGCAAAGGGCATGCCGTTATCGACATCAGCCTGTGTGAGCGATGTGAGTTCGGTACAAAATGGGCTGACGGTTGACCGTTCAGGTTTGACGATCAGACTACGCTTTTCAAGGCGTTCGCCGGTGGCGGGTTTGAGGCGGCAGATACCGACCTCAATAATTTCGTTTTCTTCCCCCGGCGGTGCATGGCGTTCCCAACAGGTGCATTCAATATCGATCACAATAATTTGGTCGTAGTGGCGGGTCAAAGTTTTCTATCGCTACTATTAAAGGATTATAGAAAGATTGTAGCAGAGGTTTAAGGAATTTTGGAATGACTCGCTCACAACTGTGCGGTTGCAGCGAGTCAATTCAAAAAAGGTAGCAGACTATTGCGGTTGTATGACCCAGAGGCGATCATCAGCCGCATTTTGGAAGGCAATCCGGCTTCCATCCGGTGAGACTGACCAATCACCGTTGGCAATTGTAAAGGGGGTGGTCGCAGGATCAACGATGAGGCGGTCTTCACCTGTTTGTAGATCGTAGTAGCGCAGTGCCTGTACGCCGTTTATCGGATCAAAGGGGATGTAATACAAACTTCCCTCATCACGCCAACGCCATCCTCCGAACCAAGCGAGCTTTTGGGGTTGTGCGCCTGCTTGTGTATCCAAGACGTAGACCGCGTTTAGATTGGTGTCGGCCTGGAAAGTCTGGTAGAACAACAACTTGCCTCCACCGGGTGCGACACTGATGCCGCGTATGCGATCCCATGTACCTAGTGGGAAGCTGGTGCCATCGTTGGCATTAACCACTTCCAACGTCGTGAGGGTCTTTTCGCTGGTGGACAGCAATAGCCGTGAGCCATCTAACCACCGACCGGATATACGCGGTTTGGCTGCGATCTGGCGTGGATTTGCGCCGTCAATGTCGCTTACCCAGATTTCGACCTGCGGCGGGGTTGCGCCCGGTACGGCCTGTCCATACTGGACTTCCCAGAGTAAGTGGGTGTTATCAGGGCTGATGGTTGGCGGGAAGCCGTTGGTGGCAACCTTCCATTCTGTGCCATCGCTTAAGCGGCGTATGGTTACTTGTTGGTTGGCGCGGATGATTTGATGGCTGCCATCCGGTGATAAGGTGCGTGGCGGCAGACTCTCGATCAAGCCTGTCATGGCATTGGTGGTCACATCCCATTCGAAGATGGCGGCTAACTGACCCGGTGAACCGTCGATCACATAGAGCAAATTCGGGTTGGTGGGGTGCCACCAATCGACGGCGCAGCAGCCCTCAATGGTCACGGGGTGCATGTTCCAGTCACCTGTAGGCAAAAGAGTGTAAGGACGCATTGGATCGGCACTGGCTGGTGCGCGGTCTTCGTTCTTGGGCGGCCAACTCTGGGTATAGGCATTGAGGCGCGCACCTCCAAAAGCCACAGGCGGTTGATCATCGAGGCTCATCCAGCGGCGCGGATTCATCCAGTCTTGCTCAAAGCTGGTGTTGCTGAATGATCCAATGGCGGCGAGTGCATCCCAAGGGGCTTGGATGTAATCAACGGGATTATAAGCGGTGCGATAGTCGAGTGAGCGAACTTCTAGATGTAAGTGGGGGCGTGAGTCGCAGGTTACATCTGGATCACCACTATAACCCACAATGTCACCCTGCTTGACGGGTTGATACTGCTGCACGGGTGGGCGCTCGAGTAAATGCCCGTAGAGGGTTGTGACTCCAGCGTTATTGTGGCGCAAGATCAGGTTATGCGGGCCGGCACCGAAAGCCAAATTATCGACATAAATGACTTCACCGTCCCCTACAGCGACGAGGGGTGTGCCACAGGGCATACTGATGTCGATGCCAAAATGCAGCCCTTGTCCCGCACTGTACCATGCCGTGCCAAAGTTAAACGCGCCGGTGGTGTTGCCATAGGGTTGCCCTAAGAGCCATGTGGATGGACTGGCAGGTGCGGCGATTGGCATGACAAAAGGCTTGGGGTTGGGCTTATCTTGCGCATTCAGTAAGCCTACAGTGAGTAATAACCCGCAGCAGGTTATGAGGCTGGTGAGTATTTTCTTCAACCGCATCAGCTATCCTCCGACTATCCGATTTTGTCTAACAGTATACGGGCAACAGGCTTGGCATCAGGGTTTTACACATCAAGGACTAAGGGAATACCAATAAAAACAGCGCCCCGTTATATGGGACGCCGTATGTGCAAAACTCTAGATGGGTGAACGATTTAGCGCAGAACCATCGTGTAGGTGAGAAGTTCAGGGGTGATATCAACACTTGTTACGATATAACCACGATAGCGTTTGGGCATACGGGCATCCAGCATATTGTGGACGCGGCGTCCCCACACAGTAAATAGGGTCGGTGACATGGCTGCACCATCAAGTGTCATATCGGTTACGATCCATGTGACCTTACCCACGACTTCAACGAACTGGGGTACTGCTACGGCATTAAATTGTTGTTTGACGCCACCCGGCCCGATCCCTTCAAAGTCGACAAAAACTTGTTGATCGCCTAATGTGACCACCACATTTAGCAGTTGTGTGCTGTAGACCGGCGCAAACGTTGTGTTGATGTCATCTTGAGTTAAGCTGATTACAACGGGTGCTTTTGTTGGTGCAATGGTGGGTGTTGAGGTCGGTACGGGGGTATGCGGCGGTTGATTTTGAGCCAAAACTGGCATCGTCAACAAGCCAATTGTCAGCACGACCGCCATCAGTACAATCATTTTTCGTGTAGTGTTCATCAGAAATCTCCTTCTCTTGTCATCAGCCTACCGTGATTATCGCACTGATTCAAGAGTTGTCTAGCATCGTATGGTAATCGCCTACTTCGCTGCACATCACAAATCGAGGAACTGCACTACTCTATCGGCGACTTGTAGCGCGGATTCAGGGGTTAGGTGTAAGCCATCAAAGGAATATGTGTAGCCTCCCCGTTCACGCTCGGCAGCGTAATCTTGCCAGCCGCTGGTCACCCGTTGACCGATCAAGTTGATGGTGGTTTGTGATAGCGGTGGGCGATCCGGTATAGAGGCGGGATTGAGTTCGCGCATCAAATCCAACGTCGGCACGTTCAATGTGCGGCATACCTCAGTCGCAATCTGGTTATAGTGCTGCATGGCTGCTGCTGCAGTGGGATTGGCTTCCATGGGGGCAAGGCCAACATAAGCCACTACCTGTGCGATTTGAATCCGCGTCAGCAAGTCGCGAAAATGGCTACGAAACTGATCCGGCGTGATCATGCCATTGGGGACTTTCATCACCCGCTCGTAATATCGGCGTGTATCAGGTTGGCTAAAACTGATGGCATCATTTCCACCGCAGAACACCATGATGGCATCCGGTTCATGGCCTAAGACCGAGTCCAAACGGGCCAAGAGGTTGAGGATGGTATTGCCATTTTGTCCGGCATTGATGATGGTATGCTGGGGCAGCCGCGCCGCGATGTGCGCCACAAAATTACCGCCGTAGCTGCCCTCGACTAAACTGTTGCCCAAAAATGCGATCTTCACAAGACTGCTCTAGAAGCCTTTGTAGCCATTGTCAGCGGCGTCAAAACGTGCGCGACGTGTGACTTCGGTTTCTTCGATCATCTTCGCCAATTCTTTGTAAAACGGATCATCACCCAGCTTGGCCTTGCGCAATGTCTCAAGGAGTTCTTTGCCCAGCCGTTCTATATCCATGAGCATTTTGTTGTTCACTTCTTCAAAGTTCATACGGGTTGACTTTCACTAAGGCGGCGCTGTCGGCTGCCCCGCTGATGGATAATATACGTTACCCTTTAAGAATAACGCCGAATGCCCCTATCACGCCACAACGTTGGCTGAACCGAGCTTGTGTTGCGGTCTCTTTGGGATACCTTCATCGTTAATTATACCGGAAAGCATTTTGATCATGGTTAGGCACGGCGCAATGACTTGGCTATATCCTCAAAATGCTCACCATCACCATAGGAAACGATACTGACCGTCCGTCCGTTGACACTGAGATATAAGGCCTGTGCGGTTCCGCCGAGGCGTCCATTGACCTTATAGTAGTAGGCCGTCGAACCGTCAGCCGCAGTCCGCTTTTCTTCTTTCACAATGATTGCCATACCGCTCTCAACATCGGATTGAACGGTGCGAATGGCATTTTCGGGCGTTTCGCCATCGCTATAAAAGGTTATATCAATTTTGGTCTCTCCACCGGGGAGACTGCTTTCACTATTATTGCTGGGGGCGGACGGGTTGGTTGCGTTATAGGTGGCAAGTGAATAGGTATACCCCACAGCTTCTTCAGCTGGCGGAGTCAGCAACTCCCACTCAGCGGGGTAATCAAATGCGATACCCGAACGCTGATCCACATAGGTAATTGTTGCGCTATTGTTATTCGCATCGCTGCTGGTTGCGGGTGTTTGTTCTGGCGTAAAGGTTGGCTGTGTCGGCGGGATGACTGTACCCTGATCACAGCCTGTGATGACAAACAGAAGCACCACAATCAGACTGATATGCAGTTTCATACTTTACCTCACTATCGGGAACCAAAAGGGCGAGTTTGCCTCGCCCCACATTACAATGCTTAATCTGTATACTCTTTAGGCCCAGTCACCGTGTGGTTAGCTCGCGATTCCAGCTTCCGCAATTGTGGAGAACTTCAATTTAGGATTCTTCTCGATGCAGTATTTCATATCCCAATTGGTTCCGAACAAGATTACCGTGCGTTTGTATTGGTCTAGAGTACGGATACTTTGGGAGGGCAAGTACATGTTCTGGATGTCGGCGTCTGCTCCGCTTACCCAGCGTGAATCGGCGTAGGTTACACGGTCAATCATGGTTTCGACATTATATTCAGCCGCCAAGCGCGATACGACCACCTCAAATTGTAGATCACCAACAGCGCCGAGGATCGGTTCACGCCGTCCATCGAGGGCATAAAATACCTGAACCACGCCTTCTTCCCAAAGCTGTTCCAAGCCTTTGTTAAACTGTTTGTATTTATCCATGGTCATGTTACGGAGAACCGCAAAACATTCTGGCTGGAAAGGTGGAATTGGCGCGTATTCAAAGGTATCACCCGCGCAAACAGTGTCGCCAATGCGGAAGATACCGGGGTTGCTGAAACCGATGACATCACCGGGGTAGGCTTCATCCACTGTTTCACGATCACGGGCGAAGAGGCGGTGTGGGCGGCTCATACGAACTTTTTTACCCAAGCGAGGATGATGCACCATCATGTCTTTCTCAAAACGTCCCGAACAGACGCGCAAGAAAGCCATCGTGTCGCGATGCTGAGGATCCATGTTGGCTTGAATTTTGAAGACGATGCCGCTGAAGGTATCGTTCACGGGCGGGATAAACCCGATGCTGCTTTCACGCGGACGGGGTGAAGGCGCTAGCTTGATAAGTGCCTCAAGGAAGGGTTCAATGCCGAAGTTATTCAAGGCGCTGCCGAAGAATACAGGGGTGAGCGTTCCATTTAAGAATTGATCCCAATCGAAGGGCGCGCCTGCACCTGCTAGCAATTCAGCATCCGATTGAAGCTGTTGATAAGGCCGCGCACCGATTGTTTCTTCGAGCAACGGATCGTAGAGGTCTTTTACTTCTACTGGCGCGCGGAATTTACCACGTACTGTGCGTTGAAAGAGCAGCACTTGATGGTTTTGGAGATCATAGACCCCTTGAAAGTCGGTGCCGCTGCCAATCGGCCAGTTCATCGGTGAGACATGCAGGGATAACACCTGCTCGATTTCATCGAGTAGTTCGAGTGGTTCACGACCGGTATGATCCAGCTTGTTGATGAAGGTCAAAATCGGCATGTTGCGCTGGCGGCAGACTTCAAACAATTTGCGGGTTTGGGTTTCGATACCTTTGGCGCTGTCCAAGACCATGATGGCACTGTCGGCGGCCATTAGGGTGCGATAGGTGTCTTCGCTGAAGTCACGGTGACCGGGGGTATCGAGCAGGTTAAAGATGCAGTCTTGATACTCAAATTGGATTACGGTCGAGGTGATGGAAATACCGCGCTGCTGTTCCATTGCCATCCAGTCGGAGGTGGCGCTGCGCTGGTTTTTACCCGCGCGTACTGAACCCGCTTGATTCACCGCACCTGCATACAGGAGCAGTTTTTCGGTGAGGGTGGTTTTACCCGCGTCGGGGTGGGAAATGATGGCGAAGGTGCGACGTCGGCTGACTTCGTGATCGAGTTGTTGAGTCGTCTTTAGATTGGGAACGGCCTGCATTATGAATATATCCTCTGTTTATTGGTATCGAAAATGCTGAAGCACGGAAAAAAGGGTATGTGGTTGAACAGATTACTGGGGTGAACTCAATCCGCGCGCACGGTCATTTCCGAATTCTCCTGACAGAGCCAGAGGCTTATAACAATCGAGTGGGCGAACCGTTTTGGTGATGAAGTGTGAGCGAAGAATATCCAAACATATCATCAAATTGTAGCGGTTAATAGCTTCAAATACCAGACTAAATCAAGCTTCTCCATTATCGTGAGGCGAAGAGGGCATCAAAAAACGGATGCGATTGCTCACATCCGTTTCGGTTGTCTAGTCACTCATCAGGAACTAGGCTTCGTTTTGCCAGAAATCAGCATCGTAGGCGGGGAGTTCGCAGCGTAAGGGCTTGTCCTCGCGGAAGCCAAAGGCATAGTCGGCTTGCATCAACTGGTGAATTTCGCTGGTGCCTTCGTAAATTACTGCACCCTTGCTGTTACGCAGGTAGCGTTCCACCGGATACTCATCGCTGAAGCCATAGGCACCGTGTACCTGAACTGCTTCGAGTGCTGCCTGTACACTGTGATCGGTTGCATACCATTTGGCGATGCTGGTTTCGCGGGTGTTGCGTACACCCTGATTCTTCATCCAACCCACGCGCATGTTGAGCAGGAAGGCGGCATCGTACCACTGCTGCATGAAAGCGATCTTTTGCTTGACGAGTTGGTGGTTCGAAATCGGCACACCGAATGTCACGCGCTGCTCGGCATACTTGATGCTTTCTTCCAAGCAAGCACGGATTAAGCCAGTCGCGCCGGAACCGACCGTATAACGGCCATTATCCAAGCAGGACATGGCGATCTTGAAGCCTTCGCCTTCTTCACCCAAGCGATTGGCCGCGGTCAATTCCACGTCTTCGCACTTCACCCAGCCGGTTGAGCCAGCGCGGACGCCTAGCTTGCCGTGAATATCACCTGTGGTTACGCCCGGCATATCACTGGTGAGGATAAAGGCGGTGATGCCTTTCGCACCTTTGGACGGATCGGTCTTGGCGAAGTACAGGAAGTGATGGGCTTTGCTGGCGAGGCTGATCCACATCTTTTCGCCATTGAGGATGTATTTATCGCCCACTTTTTTGGCGGTCGAGTTCATATTCTGCACATCGCTACCGATGCCCGGTTCGGTCAGGCAGAAGGCTGCATATTTTTCACCCTTGGCCTGCGGGGTGAGGAACTTCTGTTTTTGTTCTTCGGTGCCCCATTGGAGGATGGCGAGGCTGTTCAGCCCCATGTGTACCGACATCACCACACGCAGCGTTGTATCGGCGCGTTCTAATTCTTCACACACCAATCCCAATGTCACATAGTCGAAGCCTTGACCACCATAACGCACAGGCACGCAAATCCCCAATATGCCCAGTTCTGCCATGCGCGGCAAAAAGGCCGGATTCATCTCCTGCTTGCGATCCCATTCACCGATGACCGGTATTACTTCTTTAAGCGCGAAATCCCGCACCATCTTCTGCGCTTGCAGTTGTTCTTCGTTCAGCGAAAAATCCATGTTCAATACCTTTGCACTAATGGAAACGAACCTAATCTATTCTTAGCCTAAAAAAGAAGCCATTTTGATGTATTATACCACTCCGGTGGGACACTTCTTAGAACCGGAGCGCTTACACATGGTTGACTCACAATCGATTGTTCCAGATGTCTTGGTGACGACGTATCTTGAGATGAACGAGGTTGCGCAATTTCGCCCCGAATTTGTCAATCTGCCGCAGGTACAGGTCATTCGTTTGGAGCGACCGGATCTGGCTTTTTACCGTTTCCTTTACGGAGAGGTCGGGCGCGTCTGGCGCTGGCGGGATCGGCTCATTATGAGCGAGGATGATCTGCGCCAAGCCATCTCAAAAGTAGGCGTGAGTATTCATGTCATTTATGTAGATGGTGCACCGGCGGGTTATGTCGAATTGGCGCAGCAGGGTGAGTCAACCGAAGTCGCTTACTTTGGTTTACGTCCCGACTATATGGGCATGGGGTTAGGCAAGCATCTGCTGAGTTATGGTATTCAAGAGGCGTGGGCAGGTGGCGCGAAACGCCTGTGGGTGCATACCTGTAACCTCGACGGCCCGTATGCGCTTAGTAACTACATCAAGCGCGGTTTTAGCGTCTACAAGACCGAAGAAGAACCTATGCCGCAACGGTATGTTGCGCCGTAGAATCAAAAACGGAGCACTTCGCTAGGCTCCGTTGTTCTGGATGTGAGCAGATGCCGAACGCTGATTTTATTCGCCAGTCAGTTCAAAGATAGCGTCTTCGATGGTGGGGTTGGCGGAGGCGTCCATTGGTTCGATCTCAAAGTAGGGTTCGTTATTCCAGAAGGCGCTGATCTTGCCCGGTAAAATCAAATCCCCGAATGAGACCAGTTCATCTGATAGGCGCAGGGTGAACAGTTCTTGCTTGTCTGTGTCAGGATTCTGACAGTTGGTTTCGACATAATCCAACTTTTGATCAGCCCGCATGTGCAAATTCACAGCGCCGTTGAAGCGTGTGTTACAGGCTTCCAGTTCATCGGCGGCGTTGGCTTTGAGCTTGACGAACATCTCGCCTAAGGGAGTCAGCATGACAGCGGCAATTGCCCATAAGCGGTGCTGCATCGATTCAATTTGTTGGCGGTCATCACTGGCGACCACCGATTTTGAACGCCGTGAGGTGCGGTAGGTGGTGCCATCAAATGCTTCACTGCCGCTATTGATCTGTACACCGGCGGCCTTGACCGCGAAATCCCAGCGCATTTTATCGGGGAAGCAAAAACGTCCGATGGCTTCAACCGGAACCCACATGGTTACCGGACCGATCTTGGCACGGACGCGTCCTTTGAAATTAATGTGTAGGCTTTCCAATACGGGCGGTCGTAATCCGTAACGGGCTTGGATGGCCTTGCGTAACAGATCTTTGGCTTGTGGATCGCCCTGCGCTAACAATAAAACCGGCATGATCACTCCCTAACCCAAACTACAGACAGCGTAACAATGAATCTGTTTAACTGCACCACAGATCGTTTTGATGCATTGATGACAGTATGAAATGGATAGCAACTTTTAACTAGATAACACGTGTCATGATTTAAGCATATCGTCTAGTACGATTCTAACATGCTTTGGTTACAGACTTTATCAGTATTGTAACAATTGGCTAATAACACCGAACAAGTTTGAAACCTGCCTAGATGCCGGAATTCTGTTATCATCGGCTGATGCGTATATTGCACCTCACTCCTTATTATGCTCCGGCTTATGCTTTTGGCGGTGTCGTCCGTTCCGTCGAGGGCATGGCGCGCGCTTTGGCACGTCGAGGGCATAGCGTCACGGTGTTGACCACCGATGCGCTTGACCAACACGCCCGTTATACAGGTGAATACGATTCTATTCAGGATGGCGTGGAGGTGGTTCGCGTACCGAATCTGCTGCCGACGATACGCGGACGTTATAACCTTTCGACGCCGAATGGTATGGCGAAACGGGCTGCGGATATTTTGTCTCAGGTCGATGTTGTCCATTGTCACGAATTTCGCACGGTTGAAAATTTAGTTGTGACACCGCTGGTTGCACGGTCGGGTAAACCGTTGATCCTGTCACCGCATGGTACATTGGCGCTGGATACCGGACGAAGCGCCCTCAAACGGTTGTGGGATCAGTTGCTGAGTTCGGCGGTGGCGTTGCGCTTCAATCATGTGGTGGCGCTCTCGCAACCGGAATTGGCGGACGTGCAAAGTCTGTGGCCGACTTTTGGACGGCGGCGTATTCCCACGACATTCAGTGTGATACCCAACGGTGTCGATCCTGCTGAGTACACCAATCCATCTGGACGCGAGGGCTTCCGTGCGCGATATGGATTAGGGGATGCGCCTGTGTGCCTGTTTATGGGGCGCTTGCACCCGCGCAAAGGGGTTGGATTGTTGGTCGAGGCGTTCAAAGCGGCTCATGTGCCGGATGCCCGATTGGTGATTGTCGGCCCTGATGAAGGGATGCTGGACAGCTTACGTCAACAGGTCGATGAGCGCATTATTCTCACCGGTTATCTGGGTGGGGCTGACCGGTTGGCGGCGTTTGCGGCGGCTGATTTGCTAGCGCTACCGGCGGTGGGCGAGGGACTGCCTATGGTGGTGTTGGAAGCGATGGCAGCGGGTTTGCCGGTGATCGTTTCGCCGGGGTGCAACCTGCCGGAAGTCCCTGAATACGGCGCGGGTTTGGAGGTTGAGGCTGCGGTAGAACCGTTGACGGTCGTGCTCCAAAGTGTGCTAGCGGATGCCTCTCGCCGAGGGGTGATGAGCCATGCCGCGCGTACCCTCGTGAACGAACGCTTCACATGGGATTCCATCGCTGCTCAACTGGAAGGGTTATACAATGGCGTTATCGCAAACAGTTGATGTGGCTCTATGTTTATGCACATTTAGATAGGAGTCGCCTATTATGAAGCAATCAACGAAAAATGCTTTTAATGACGCGCAAGCCTATAACGGTTATATAGGTCGATGGAGCAAGTTGATTGCGGGGGAGTTCATAGACTAGCTGCATATCCCAACAGAACAAAATTGGCTGGATGTTGGTGCCGGAACTGGTATTTTGACGCAGCAAATCCTTCAACAAGCGTCACCCAAGAAGATCATGGGTATAGATTTATCAGAAGCCTATATTGAACGCGCCCAACAGGATGTTGTTGATACGAGAGTTGAGTTCAAGGTGATCGATGTTGGTGTTTTGGCTGCTGGTTCACTAGAATTTGATGTGGCGGTTGCTGGATTGGTTCTGAACTTCGTACCGTCACCGCGACAAACTTTGCAGAGTATGAAACAACTGGTTAAGCCCGGTGGTACAGTAGCGGTTTACGTCTGGGATTACGCGGGACGCATGGAAATCATGAGGCAGTTCTGGGATGCAGCGATAAACATTGACCCATCGGCAGCCGAGATGGACTCTGGTAAGCAGTTCCCTATATGTAATCCTGATAACTTGCGAGCACTATTCGAAAGCATACAACTTGGGAATGTCGAAATCATTCCCATTGATGCTAAAGCCAACTTCAAGAATTTTGATGACTACTGGCTGCCCTTTCTAGGCGCGCAAGGATCGGTTTCCAAGTATTTGTTGTCGTTAGATGAGGATGCGAAGCATGCTTTAAAAGCTCAGCTTCGCAAGCAGTTACAGATCAACAATGATGGGACGATTGACCTTATAGCGCGAGCCTGGGCAATCAAAGGTATAGGCTGAATTATGTCATCTTACGGTCGATAAAACTTTCGGCAAATTGGGTGTAGTGATAAACATCAGCGAAGGTGGTTGCGAGACCGACAGAAGCCCGTAATGCACCGGTGGTTTTGCCATCAATCACTGTCAAAAACTGCTCTAACGTCAAGCTATCTTTGTTGCTGAAACAGGGCTTGAGATGATCCTTTGTAAAGCCCAAGGCCACTTCACGAGCACCGGGGTTACAATGACAGCCTGCCCGTAGCGAAATGCGCTGCTCGTTTGCTAGAGCCTCAATACGGTTACAGTCAATCATATTGCCATCGGGATCAAAGTAGTTGACCTGAACCGTTCCTCCGCGCCGATAGGTATTCGACGGGCCATATAACTGGATTAACGGCCTGCCATTGCGGTGACGTAACGCCAGTAAATGGTCAATTAACCAGCCAGTCAAACACATCACCCGCGTATGAATCAGGTCGATGCCAATGGAGTCGATGTGCTTCAATCCAATCTCAACGGCGGGTAGGCTTAGATAATTGACCGTACCGTCTTCAAAGCCAGCGTGACCGGGTGTTAGGTAATGACCATCGCCTACCACTGACGAAAAGGTGATGGTGCCACCGGCATACCACGGACGGCGTAGTTTGGCGAAAGCGGGCTTACGGGCGATCAGGCAGCCTATTCCTGTGGGATAACCGAACATTTTATAGAAGGAGATGTCTACGAAGTCGGGATGCCATTGGCTGAGGTCGAGACGGTTAGCCGGTACAAACGCGGCGGCATCTAGGAGGACATCCCAGCCGTTTGCTTGCGCCTGTGCGATCCACTCCAAGGGATGTTGAACCCCTGAAAAATTGGATTGTGCCGGATAGGCAAAGAGATTATTGGCATGTGGAGCGGCTTGTTCAAGCGCGTGTGTCAGTACATCAGGATCAACCCGAAGCTCCGGCGCTTGCATGGGGATATAGGTGACGGTTGCCCCTTTGGCACGCGCAAACTCACGGATACCGTTGACCGAGTTATGGTTATCGAAGGTCAGCAGGTAATGATCACCAGCCCCAAACGGATACGATTCCCCGATCAACTTGAGCGCTCCGGTGGAATTGGCAGTGAAGATGACCTCGTATTCATCAGGTGAGGCATTAAAGTATTTGAGGACGGCAGCCCGCGCCTGTTCAACGTGTTCGGTCATGGCCATAGAGGTCAGGTTTTTAGAGTGCGGATTTCCAAAAACCTCGTTGGTGAGCAGTGCCATATGGTCACGGAGTTGAGATTCGGCGTACAAGCCGCCGCCTGTATAATCCAGATAGACCTGTTGTTCACGATCTAGACGCGCGTATTCGGTTGCCCTCAGGTGGTCTAAGACCTGTGTTGATTGGTAGTCGGGATAGCGACTGCGGAAGGCACTATGGGTGACATCTATTTTGCTCAAGCGCAAGGTGGTGGCGTTTAGCATGTGCATGATGGTGTCCCTCAAATCGTGATTAAAGCGCTGAATGGCATGATTGCAGGGTATAGGGACAAGGTGACGATTGCGTGACAGAAACATGACGGGCGCGTATTTGACCTATCAATGAGGGATGGTCATTCGCTAAGATTACGACTGATATTCGAACCTTTTTCCCACACGCTAGGATTGTTATGACTCTGGATGCTGTTTTCCTCGCTCTACTCATTTTTGCGCTGCGTATTTTCAACAACGCGATCGGTACGGTGCGGGTGGTGATGATCACCCGTGATATGCGCTTCTGGTCATCTGTGCTGGGATTTATCGAGGCGCTGACGTTTGTGGTGGTGATCGCCGGTGTGGCGAAAGACCTGAGCAATATCCCGAACCTGATGGCGTATTGCGGGGGGTATGCGGTAGGTGGCTACGTGGGGATGGCGATTGAAGCCCGTTTCATCATTAGTTATGTAGAGGCCACGGTGGTGTGCACGAGTTTCGGGCATGAAATCGCGGTGGCGTTGCGCGAGCGGGGGTATGGGGTCACCGAGGCGCAGGGGGTTGGGCGGGACGGCGAGGTGATGATCTTGCGGAGTGTCATCCAACGGCGTGACTCGGCGGATTTTTCGAGCATCGTCCGTACTATTCATCCGGCGGCATTTGTTTCGATGGTGGAAGCCCGCGCGATTGAGCATGGTTGGATGCGGCAGATGCGATAGGCTGCACATGTTACACAAATTTCTCGATTGTGCCGATTGTCTACTAAAGTGCGATACAAAACCAATTCCAGCTTCCGACGCTCATTCCTTATCTAGGGAGATTAATCCTTTTCGAATAGCGTATTTAACCAATTCGGTGCGTGTGTGTAAATTCAACTTGCGCATAATATTCTCGCGATGTCGTTCCACCGTATTGACCGAAATCCCAAGTTCATTGGCGATTGCTGTGTTGGTCGCGTCCTCAGCGATATTTTTCAGGATTTCACGTTCACGCGGGGTCAATCCATCGTAACTATCTTGCTCATGACCCGCGCGCACGCCGCTCAGATAATCCGAAACGAGGTCTTTCGCAATGCTCGGGTCAAGAAACACATTCCCTTCCGCCACCACATGAATCGCACGCAACAGTTCTTCCGGAGCCGCCCGTTTAGGCACGTAGCCGGACGCCCCTGCCTGCAACATCTGGAAGAAATAATCCGCACCCTCGTGAATGGTTAGCGCCAGCACCGCCGGATTTGGCGAAACCGACTTGATGCGCCGTGTCGCCGTTATCCCGTCAACACCCGGCATACTCACATCCATCAAAATGAGGTCGGGTTTTAACTCCCCCGATAAACGCACTGCGTCCTCACCGTTCTCCCCTTCACCAACAATCTCTAGTGCGGGATCACTTTCTAGTAACATGCGCAGGCCGGCGCGCACCACCGCGTGATCATCAACGATCAATATTCGTGTTGGCATCTAGTGTGCCTCCTGTAGTTTAGGTTCGCTCAACCGAACCGTGAAGGTTGTCCCTTTGCCTAAACTGGAATCAACCGTAAAAGTCGCATTAATCAAGTTGGATCGCTCTTGCATCCCCGCAATTCCCCATGCCGCGCGGGTGGCCGATGGATTGGTAGCCGTACCTAGATCAAACCCGACGCCGTCATCACACACCGAAAGCGCCGGGCCGTCGTCAAAATTAAGCCTGATCCAGATATGTCCGGCGCGAGCGTGTTTGATAGCGTTCGTTAGCCCTTCCTGCGCAATCCGAAACAAGGTCGTTTCGACTTCCGAAGGCAGTGAGAAAGCATCACCTTCAACTTCAAGGCTAACCGCTGGCTTATCCTGATCCTGGAAGCGTTCGGTCAACCAGCGCAAAGCCGCTACCAAACCCATATCGTCAAGCTGCGGTGGTCGCAAATCGTTGATGAGCCGACGCAATTCGCCTAGCGATCCGGTCGCCATCGCTTCGAGGATGGCGAGGCGTTTCACCGTTCCTTCGGGATCTTTTCCAATTTGTATCGCCAATCCGCGCAAGCCAAGCCCGATACCGGTTAGTGCCTGTCCGGTGCCATCATGCAATTCCCGCGCGATGCGTTTGCGCTCGCTCTCCTGCGCATTCGTAATTCGTTGCAGGAGTTCCCCGCGCACCGCATCGCGCCGTTGTACTTCTTGAAGGAGGCGTTTGGTTTCGTCGTTTGCGACCTGCAACTCGGCATTTAAGCGTGCGAGTTCTTCGCGGCTCAACGTTTCGGTTTCGATACGGGCATTTTCGATGGCACTGAGTCGCTGCGTATTTTCAACTTCAAGTGCTCTCAAAACGCGAATCATCGAAATTGCGACGATGGTTGCCATAAATGCCCGAAACAACTGGATTGGAAATCCGGTGATTTGCAGGAACACTTCGCTGTTGATAATTGTGGAAGGGAAAATAACACTTGGGCGGGTCACAAACTGACCGATGATCCCGTATAAGGCCAGCGATAAACCTGCTATGGTCAAATCGCGCACGTATAAATCCATGGCGCGTTCATGGAAGATTCTGCGTTCTTGCCACAGCGTCCAACAGGCTAATAAGCCGCTTGGAATACCTAGTATGTAACGTGCCAGTACATCAGCCGCGTTGAGCCATGCCAAATCATCCAACCGATAAACAGCGCGGACGATGACACACGAAATCGCATACCACACAACTGCCGCTACCGTCAGTCGCCACGCCGGTTTGCGGTTGGGTTGTGCGTGAG
The DNA here is from genome assembly GCA_044227005.1 of Aggregatilineales bacterium. Lineage (GTDB taxonomy): Bacteria > Chloroflexota > Anaerolineae > Aggregatilineales > Phototrophicaceae > CFX2. The sequence goes on along the minus strand of JBGAFZ010000004.1, from coordinate 393,478 downwards.
CCAGCAGTTGTTCACCAAAAAGCAGTAGGGCAACAAACGAAGTGACCAGAATGGCTAACTTGAGCCACAACAGCCAATCATAGAGTGGTTGCTGATTGTGATAATAGTAAACCCCTTGAGCGGTCATATCGAGCCACTCGTGGATGCCGTGCAAAAAGCCAAAACCGGATAGCAGGCGCATTGAGCGGGCGAATCCTAATTCTGATGCGCGATCCGACTCGACAAACAAGGCCAGCCCCATTGAAAAAAACGCTAATCCATAGAAGAAAAAGATGATGATAAGCGCTTCATCCCAAGGGAGTGAGAACATAATGAGCCTCGAGTCGCACGTTCCAATCTATTATGTATGCATTATAAAGTGGGACGTGGTGAAGATTTATAGGGTGAACACCCCATGTCACATGTAGTGGTCTAATCGGATTTACGTGTAGGTGTCGCTCCTGCTACGATGAGATCATCAGAACGATAAAGCAAGAACGGGAGTATAAAATGGAACAACTACTACTCACTATCAGTATCGCAGCGCTGTTTTTGCTCCGTATCGGTGTTCCGGTAATCATCCTCATTACACTCGGCGTTGTTGTTGATCACTGGCAGGCCAATCGAGAACCAAAAGTTCAAGACGCATCTCACAAACCCGCCTGATCAATTTTGCCCAATTAACATCCTAAGACGTGTGGCCTAACCAGCCATCCGTCTTTTTGTTTGTCAGAGACAAACACCTTCAATTGATCAAGTTTTTCCGCTCAAACCACATTTTCTTGATATAGATATCATATCTTAAATTGAGGTTCGGTTAACACATTACAAATGTCACTTGTTGCCTCTAAGCGTTGCTATTAAGCTTTTCAAAAGTAAGTGATGTTATTTCATAAAATTGAGTAGCTTTCCAAATATTGCTTATATCTCCTAATCTGAATAGGAGTCAAAAAATGCAGTTTATTAGGAGTATTCTTTTTCCAGCAGAGGGTCGGGTGGCATGGCGTAAACGTCTGCCGTGGCTGATTGTGGGGGCGGGACTTGTCGTCATGTTGCTCGCGATTCCCCCGATATGGGAATATACGAACAGCCCCTCGTTTTGCGGGACGACCTGCCACACTATGCCGCCCCAGTTCGCGACCTACCTCGTTTCGCCTCATGCGCGTGTTTCATGCGTGGATTGTCATATCGGGCGCGATTTGATGATCGTGCAAGCGACCCGCAAAGTTGGTCATTTGCGATTGGTAGCAGCAACCGCCCTCGACACCTATGAATTACCCATCATGGTATCGGACATGCGGCCTGCCCGTGAAACCTGCGAGCAATGCCATTTCCCCGAGAAATTCTCTGACGACAGTTTGCAAGTCATGAATACGTTCGCGAGTGACCGCAACAACACCCGTTATGATCTGTATCTTTTGATGCATACCGGTGGTGGAAGTGAGCGGCAGGGTCTGGCGAAGGGTATTCATTGGCACACCGAGAGTAAAATTACTTTTATCGCAACCGACAAGATGGAACAGGATATTCCGTGGGTTCGCGTGGAAAACCCTGACGGTACGATCACCGAATACAACGCGATCAACTCACCTGTGGATACCCAACACCTCGATAAATACAAAACCCACGATGTGGATTGTATAACCTGCCACAACCGTGTCGCCCATGAGATCCAATCTGCAAGCACATTGGTTGATCATGCACTCAATACAGGGGATATTGCGTCCGATATTCCGTTTATCCGTGCGCGGGCTGTCGAGCTGCTGTCTCAAGATGTGAGTGAGTCAACCGATGCGGCACGTCAATCATTCAACACTTTGGATCAATACTATCGCGATAATTACCCCGACTTTTATGCTAAGGGAAAAGCAGAAATTCAGACTGCGATAAAGGTTCTGAATGACCTGTATGATGAAAGTAATTTCCCTGATCAGAAGCTGAATTCGGATACCCATCCGAACAATGCCGGACATAAGAATTCGGCAGGGTGCTTCCGTTGTCATGATGGGCAGCACTTTAGCCCTGAGGGTAAAGTCATTCGGTTGGAATGTAACCTGTGCCACTCGATCCCGTTGGTGGTGAAGACCGGAACTATCGAGCCGTTGCTCCGTGTGGCGACTGGCATTGAACCCTCCACCCACCTTGATCCGAGTTGGATTACACGGCATCATGATGTGTATGATGGCACCTGCGCCAACTGCCACACCACTACTAATCCCGGTGGAACGGATAACTCTAGCTTCTGCTCCAACAGTGCGTGTCACGCGAACAAGTGGCGCTATGCGGGGTTTGATGCCCCCGGTTTAGCTACCATGCTGGGCATATACCAATATGTTCCCGAACCCGTGCTGGAGAACTTTGACGGTGAGCCGACCTATAAGGTTTTACAGCCGCTGTTCTTACAGGCTTGCGGTGGGTGTCATGGGCCGGTTCCAACCAAGGGGTTGCGCCTGACCGATTTCGCCAGCGCTATGAAAGGCAGCGAGAATGGTGCGGTAATCGTCCCGGGTTCGCTGGACAAGAGCAAGGTCATCCAAGTGTTGACGGATGGACATTTTGCGACGCTGACTACGCACCAGATGGATTTGCTGAAGCAGTGGATTACTAAAGGTGCGCCGGAAGAATAAGCCAGCGTATTCTGAATAAGGCTAATCTGTTTAAGGGACACTTTTTAGGGGTGTCCCTTTTCTATTTAGCGAAAGCTGAGGTTATTTGGTCGTTGGGGGCAGGTTAGCCGCCTGACTTATGCCCCGCTGTAGGCTTTCAAAATCGCTCGACGAAATCATGCCGCTTTTGAGGCCGCTGCTCCGTCCGCGCCGTTGACTGTACATCAACTGGACGAAGGTATCCTGCGAACTACCGCCATCTTTACTGCGGCGCAAGTTGACATCAATGCGCGGGTATTTGATGTCCTGCTGCGTCAGGAGCATTCCAGCCTGTTGGAAGTTGCCGTCTTTGAAGGCATTCACCACATCCTTACGGGATTTGCCGGGGGCAGTTGCAAAGAACATGGCTGGCCCGTACCACTCGTTACTATCCTCATTGAAGGGTTCGCCGGCTGCCCGCCCTGCAATGAAGGCCGCGAACAACCCCGCCAGCAGGATTTCTACAGCCCAATACCCCCACGCGAGGTTATCCTTGAGCGTTTCGCCTTTGCTGGTGCTGCTGGAATACGACGAGGTGCTGGTGATGGTGATGCCTTCGCGTGCCATCAGCTTGAAATAGCCCATGATACCTACATCACCGACTTCATCTTTGAGGAGTAAATCGAGGGCTTCGTCAAACTCGGCGTCGGTCGGTTCTTGCCCCACGTTCTCGACATAGGCCTTACGCATATCCGTGCGAAAACCGACGTAATAGGAGGCGAAGTGATAGACGCCAAACATCAATACGCCGCAGATTAGCCCCACTAGCCACGCGACAATCGGACTGCGCACTTTGGCTGAATAGACTCCGCGTGTGAGTAAACCACCGGCAATCGCACCGGCGAACATTGGGAACATGAGTACCAAATAAAAGTGGGCGTAATAATCCACTGCGAATAAAATTCCGCCGAGCGCCGCAGCACTAATGACCGCCAACACCAACAGCAGGATCAACCCGCCGAACGACATACGGTTGCTTGCTCGATACTTCTGCATACCATTTCCCCCTTTTTGGAAAGCTGCTCATATAACAATCTGCATAACTCCTACTATACAAGTGAACAGGTTATTGAAGTATTCAGAGTGAGCAAGCGCTTGTTGGGGATTTGATAGAATGTTTACGGCCTCAGATTTTGTAGACCGCACGCGGATAATTTTTGAAATGCACCTTGGGACTTTGCAACTGCCGCAGGGCATCTCTGGCGATCCAACGGGCGGGTTTGGTGTTGAGCGCAAGAATGGTGTGGGCGACTGCAATCGCTTCCTGATACAAATCAGGGTTACGTTTGCCCACTTGCCGCAGCGCCCAATTGATGCCCTTCATGACATAAGTGCGCGGGTCGTTGGCGTGGCGGATCATTACCGGAAAAAAGGACTGAAAGACGTCATTGGTGGCGTGAGGATCGGTGAAGGCGTAGGCCACCATCAGCACGAATCCCGCCCGTTTTTGATACTCGGCTTCACGTTCCGCCCATTCAAAGGCTTTGGGCACCGCGAAACGGGTCTTCCCTAGAAAGCCCATGCAAAAGGTGTCGCAGATTTCCCAGTTTTCAAAGGTGGCTGACCATTTTTCCATCAATGCTTCGGTCACATGACGCGGGTTATAGAGTTTGCTACACAGCACCCGCGCTTCGTAAATGCCGGTGTCGAATAATTCCAAAGCCAGCGCGTCATTCTGCCCGATACGCGCCGCGAGTGCTTTGATGTCCTTCAGAAAAATGCCGTGGGAGGGGTGGGCGGTGATGGCAAAACCGGCTTTGATTTGCTTGACTTCCGGACTACCTAACTTTTCTAATTCCAGAAGGACTTCGTTGAGCTGCATGGGCTTAATACTCCGGTGAATAACGGGTAGGACAATTCTAAACTGCACCATTTTCGCAATATGCACACGAGTGTGTCATTTGGCCGCTGCAGTGCGACGCGGGAGTGAGGGAGGTTGGCGCTAAAGCGCTCATTTGTGTCGGCGGGAGTGCCGCGTGGAAGCGCTGAAATGGCACAAATGCAGCGGTTGGCTCGGTCATGGCTGCCGCGTCGTCGTTGCAGCGGCTGCGAAGGAGTGTGCCGCTGAAAATGCAAAGATGAATGCATTTTTACCACAGTCCACAGGAGGCTTCGCACAGCCACAGAGGACACAGAGAAAGGCCAGAGTGTTTTTAACGCGAAGGCGCAAGGACGCAAAGGGAAAGGCAAGAATTTTAACCGCCATGACGCCAAGAACGCCAAGAGAAAAGAAGAGTGATTTACCACAGTCCACAGGAGGCTTCGCACAGCCACAGAGGACACAGAGAAAAAGGGGTGTTTTCAAGGGGATACTCCGATTAGTGGATGGGTAGGAGAAGCGACTAGGGCAAAATAGGTTTGTGTCTGCGCCGCTGGGGGCCAAAGCCGCCCAGCTAAGCATAAGACAAGCCTGCTCAAGCGGCTTCAAAATGCGATACGCGCCGATCGTAACCGGCTGTTCGTGTTAGTGGGTGGGGACACATAGATACTCTCGTAAAATCCAGCCTTTGGGACGTTGTATACCACGTGACCGGGTAGGACTACCATAAGTGGTGGATGACATAATTTGGCTCACATACCCCACCCCAACCCCTCCCCGAAGCGTCAGGGAGGGGCTTTAAAGACTTTTATGGATTATCACCTCATTGGTTACCACCGAAAATGTATCTTCACCGTTTAGTGTGGTGCTACCTGTGACCGGTAGCACCACACTAAGTGGTGGATTGGGATAGAAAAGAAGAAGGTTCATGAAGCAAACTGGTTGTTACTTAGGCAATCAGGAAAACCACATGAACCTTCAAAGAGTATTTTGTCCGAATATGGCCTGCCGTGACAAGCATGAAGTTGGAAAAGGGAATATTGTTTCCCATGGAAAAGCCCGAGAACGCTGCAAATGCAAAAGCTGCGGCCATACCTTCTCGTATCGACGAGGAACGATGTTTTACGGACTGCGAACGGATACCCAGATGGTGACATGGGTGGTCGGGTTAATCGCATGGGGTTGTCCAGTGGCAGCGATTGTGGCGGTCTTTGGGTTGGATGAACGCACCGTGGCAGACTGGATGCATCGAGCGGGACAGTACGCAGAAACCTTTCATCATCAACATATCCAAGAAATCGATTTGCAACAGGTACAAGTGGACGAAATCCGACTGAAGATGCAGCAACAAGTGGTGTGGGTGGCGATGGCGATGAGCGTTGGCAGTCGCTTGTGGCTGGGAGCGGTGTGTCGCGTAAGGCGTGACACACATCTCGCCAAACAGATCATGACTTGCATCTACAACTGGGCTAAGCAAGTGCCACTGGTCATTGCCTTTGACGGCTGGAGCGCTTATCCCACTGCCGCTGCCTTTATCTTTCGAGAACCCTGCACCACTGGAAAAGTCGGCGGGGTTCGCAAACAACTTTGGAGCGAACTGCATCTCGTCCAACTGGTCAAGTACGAAGCGCAAAAATGGGTCATGTGTCGTTGGCTCCTATTGGGTTCATACCCTGTCATCCGTCAACTCCTGGATGTTACTCAGGGCATGCATACCACCATTAACACCGCCTACATTGAGCGTCTCAATGCCACCTTTCGCTCTCGTTTAGCTTGTTTCGCGCGTCGCACCCGTTGTCCTGCTCTCAAACTCCAAACTGTTGCTGAGCGCGTGTTTCTGGTCGGCTGTTTGTACAACTTCTGCTGCTTACATTCGTCTTTGGATACAAAAACCCCGGCTATGGCTGCGGGCTTAACCGACCACCGCTGGTCTTTGGACGACTTCTTGTGGGCGCGTTTGCTCCCTCATTTTGCCTCCACCGCTTAGTGTGGTCCTACCCCTGTGACCGCTACTACGATTATTGTAGAACAAAAGTTCATTATCTGTCAATCAAGAATCGGTTCGGGTTTTCAAACTTGGGTGTTTTGTTGATGTGTAATGTTCAGTAGCCTGCGGCACTGGCGAAGGATATGATTGACCGCACAGATACGGTAAAGATGGACATGTGTGACTCAGCAACGATGAAAATAAGCCATGAAATCCTATAAATGTCACGATTTTGGTCAAGCGCGAATGATCAACGGTTTATGTGGGCAGCACCACTCACAATTTAAAGCATCAAAACCGGATTAGTTAAACGAGGAATATATGAATGAAAATCGTAAGCCAAATATAAATCTTGATAGTTTTGGGCAATGGCAAGATATTGTTAGCGACAATATCCAAAATTTTTTGCCAACACTTCCGGTTCCAATTAGCACAAGGCTTGATTATTCAATGGATTCCTTAAGTGTTTTGGGGAATTGGTTGGTCGAGCAATATCTAGATTCCAACTCAGAGAAAAAACAAAATGAACAAATCGGAATTCATAACGGCCTAATCTACTATGTAGGTGAAGTCTATCGTAAATATTTAGAAGGACACTGGAACGTCCATTTTAAAGAGCTAGAACCTGATTATGAATATGGCGAAGAACCGGTTATTGAAGGCTTTCATCATGATGTTGCACTTTCCCCATATTTTGAGGTGCTAGTAACCCTCTCAAGGAATGAAAGAGAAAGACTAAAAAATGTTTTAATCGATTTTATGAAGTTGTACAAAAGGAGTAATTATGTCAATTACATGGACAATCGCGATTGACTGGAATCGTGGCGGAACTTTTACAGATACTTACGATGATGTGTCCAGCAGCACCATTGATGCTCGGTGGGATGCGGCAAAAGGGAACTGTTGACCACTCAAGATGGGCGTTCGCGCTCATAGAACGGTCAAGAATTAGCTTGGTGAAGCGCGACTGACCAACACGTTTATGATTCTAATGCTCACGCCAGAGGATTGTCGTCATCGTCTACAGCATGCCTTCTAGTAACGGGGCGATTGATTTGAACCCTGAACCTTACTGCCTCCTTAGAACAACATTTTTACATTATTAATCGCAATAGTCTTCAATACCTCATCGAGCAGCGTTGCCAACACCCGCTTGGCCGATAGTAACACTCAAGAAACACGCAATTTCTTAGGCGACCGTTATTATTTTAACCAAGGTCTTTTTTTCGCTGGAAATTCTTCTCGTTCGTCGTGTACAACTTTCCAATTTCCATCGGGCTGAAGTTCTTCAACATGATGTGTCTTTACAGTTTTCTCCGGGGCTGAACGATCAAAACGCAATTCCTCTTTTGCCCAAAATCCTGTTACGCGACCAATTTTTATTCGCTTTATAAGATTTACTATCCACCATTTAAGTGGAAAATTTGAACTCCTACTAAAGATTTCAAGTTCAGTTGTAGCTGTTACTGTCCCCTCAATAAACAAGTGTTTAGTACGTGCAGTATTTTTGCAGTTAGGACAAGCAATTTTAGATTCAGATTCATTGAAGCTATAACCACATACAGAACACGTCTCTTCTCCCATTCGAGTCGGCATTCTTAAATAATTCTCCTTATAGCTCTACCTTACGCTGACGCGGCTGCCGTTGGGAGTCTTTTCGACGATGATATGCACAGGGAAGGAGTCGCGCAGATCATCAATGTGGGTGATGACGAGGATCAGTTCGAACTCCTCTTGAATGGCGGTGATGGCCTCCACCAGTTTATTGCGTCCATCCTCATCCTGTGTACCAAAGCCTTCGTCAATGAACAGCGTGCGCAGATGTGCTCCGGCGCGGCGTGCCAACATTTGTGATAAGGCTACGCGAATGGCGAAGTTGATGCGGAAGGCCTCGCCACCGCTGTACATTTCATAACTGCGCGTACCGAGTTCGTCGGCAATCTCAATATCGAGTGTTTCGATGACACCCTCGCCGCTGGTTTTTTCGCGCTGGGTGCTGAAGTGCAAATTCATGCGTCCGTCGGTCATGCGGGAAAGCAGGATGTTGGCGGACTCTTCGAGTTCGGGGATAGCGGCCTCGATAATCATGGCAGGGACACCGTTTTTACCGAAGGCTTTCTTCAGTTCGTCGTAGACCAGTTGGTCATGTTTACGGGCTTGCTGCCGCACTTCGAGTTCAGCCTTACGCGTGCGTTGTTTATCAAGCGCGTCCAACTCCTGACGGGCGTTCACCAACCGTTGATACTGCGTCCGTTCGAATGAGCGCAACCGACCGACTTCTTGATAGCGTAACTGCTGTTCTTTGACGAGTACATCCAGCTTGGCGATGTCGGTTTTCAGCGCTTCAATCGCCTCGCTATCTTCGTCCAGCGCCTTCTGATTACGCTCCTGTCGTAGCAAGGCGGCTTCGAGTGCGCCTTCGGCATCGGGCAAGGCTTTGAGGGCGACGGTCAGTTCGGTTTGTTGAGTCTCATAGGCGCGGTAGGTATCCAACTGCTGGCGGGCGGCATCGTGGCTGCTGCGGTCATAACCGATCTGGGCGCGTTCGGCCTCCAAAGCGGTTAACTGTGCCCGAATATCCTGCGCGAAGGTTTCTTCGGTCAAGAGTGTTTGCACGGCCTCCAAGCGGGCGCTGATTTCGGTCAGACGTGATTCAGCGGTGTGGGCGGCATCCATTTTGCCTTGCAGATCACCAACCTGTTTCATCAAGGGTTGTAAGCGTTTGAGTTCGGTATCCCATTCGGCGATCTGGGTTTTATAGCCGCCGGTTTCCTCTTTGATGGTTTTGGCGCGTTCTTGATGTCCGCGATAATCGGCACGCATGGCTTCGAGTTCGGCTTCAAGCTGTGCGACCAGCTCCAAACGGTGGTGCTCATCAAGCGGTTGACCGCATAAGGGACACATGGCGCTGTTGGTGGCCTTCAACTGTTCGATGCGGGTGCCCTGTTTCTTGCCGTCATCTTCCAATGTCTTGAGCAAACTGCGCAGGGACGCACCATCTTCGTTGAGGGCGGCCATTTGTTCTTGCAGGCTGTTACGTTGGTTTTCGAGTCCCTGCAAGCTGATGACTTCGGCCTGTACGCTGCTCAAGAGTTCCGGCTCGGCCAGTTCCATCGCGCGTTGTAATTCGGTCATCTGTGCCATATAACCGCTGGCTTCGTTTTCCAGTTCCGCACGGGCATCACGCAAGCGGGTTTCCAGATCACGACGCGCCGCGTCAAAATCGCTCAGTTGGATCAGTTTGTCACCGAGGGCAGTATCGGCATCACGGGCTGATTGCAGGGCGGCATATCCGGCTTCGATCTCGGCGCGACGGGCGATCACGGCTTGATAATCGGCGATACGGGCTTCCTGCCGTGTGATGTCGGTGGTGATGGCGTGCATGTCTTTCTCACGCTCACGGCGATGGCGTTCGACCTCGGCTTTGCGTTCCTGCGCGGCTTTCATCTGTGCCGGAGAATCAGCGACTTCGGCCAATTTTTCTTCGGCTACTTTAAGCGCGACCTCGGCTTCGTGCTGGGCGGCTTCGGCCTCGGTTAGCACTTGCTTGAGGCGGGGTTCTTTGGCGAGTTCGTCGTCAATATCACGGATGCGCTGTTCGATGACGGCTAGCTCGCTGGCAATCGCTTTGAGGGTTTCTTTGGCGGCCTCTTCGTACTGTTCCCACTGTGCCAAACCGAGAATATCCGACAGGATTTGTTTACGGTGGGCAGGTGCTTTGGTGGTAAAAGCGTCGGCCTTACCCTGTTGCAAGAAAGCTGAATTGGTGAAGGTTTCGTAATCCAGCCGCAGCAGCCGATTGATCTTGTCCTGTGTCTCACGGATGGACGGTTCGCTGAGGGTGTTGGGCTGTCCATCCACTATGGAGAACAAATCGAGCGCACCTGTGCCGCGTCCTTTGCGTGAGCGACGACGCACCACACGGTAATTGGTGCCTTCCTGCTCGAAGTCCAACTGCACCAACATATCGGTCTGCCCCATATGCACCAGCTCATCATCGCGTTTGGCGCGGGCTTGTCCCCAGAGTGCCCACGTGATGGCATCCAAGAGGGATGACTTCCCTGCGCCGTTCGACCCTGTCAAACAGGCCAGATGAATCCCATCGAAGCGCAGCACATCCGGTGAGCGATACGCCAGAAAATTCTTGAGTTCAAGACGCAGTGGAATCATAAAAATAGCTCACAATAGCGAGTAGGATTTTCGAAGATATAGGGATTATCTTACTACAAAAAAAGAGCGCAGACGGATGTCCACGCTCTGTGATGCTATAAATGGCAGCGGTGCGGACTAGGTGTGAACCTTAATGTCCTTGGGATCAATCACACCGACCGGCGTACCCTTCATGATGGCAAGCTTGACTTCACCAATGGCGCGGGTGACTTCAATGCCACGGGGGCAAGCAGGGGTGCAGTTGTAGACGGTACGGCAGCGCCACACGCCATCCGCATCCGAAAGGGCTTCGAGGCGTTCCTGTGCGCCGTGGTCGCGGTCATCGAAGATGAAGCGGTGGGCTTGAACGATGGCGGCTGGGCCGACGTACTTGCCGTTCGCCCAGAAGCTGGGGCAAGAAGTGGTGCAACATGCGCACAGAATACAGTTGGTCGACTCGGCATAAATCTGCTGATTTTCTTGCGATTGCAAGCGTTCGCGTCCGTCCGCCGGTACGGGATCGTTGTTGATGAAATAGGGCATGACCGAGCGATAATGATCGAAGAAGGGTTCCATATCGACGATCAAATCTTTCTTGATGGGCAAGCCAAGGATCGGCTCAATCTGCACCTTGGGGCCGAGGTTCTTCACCAGCAGCTTACAGGCCAAGGCGTTCCGTCCATTGATGCGCATGGCATCCGAACCGCAAATGCCGTGTGAACAAGAGCGCCGGAAACCGAGCGTGCCATCCTGCTCCCACTTAATACGATGCAGCAGTTCCAACACGCGGTCGGTATCCTGCACATCTTTTAATTCAAATGTCTGCCAATACGGCTTATCTTTACCGGGGACTTCCGGGTTATAGCGTCGAATTCGGAATGTTACGTCCATAAGTCTCAGTTCTCCGCTTCCACATCTTTAGCAATATTGTACGCCTAAAAAGTTTCGTTCTTGAATTCGTTCAGTCTGCATCACAAGCGTGGGGTTAGCACGCTTGTATTTACTTTTGATCCCGTTCGCGTTGAAATCGTATCACGCCTACAACGACTATTCCAATACCCACTGCGGCCTGTAGCAACGTCATGGTCTGGCGTTCGAGTAAATATACCCACAGGTTCAAGATCGCATCCGCGAGGCCGATGATGACCAAAAAACCCCAACCGAGCAGCTTTTTGTTCATAACATCGCCCTCCTCACGGGATTAATACGTGCGTTCCTTCGGCATGAAGCGCGGATCTTCGGCGGCCAGCGACATATCGACCTTCTTGTCGGTCTTGAGTTCGACCGGCGCGGCTTCATTGCCATAGGGAGTATCGCTCTTGCGATAGGCCAAGGTATGAACCAGCCAGTTCTGATCGTCGCGCTTCGGGAAGTCCTCGCGGCTGTGACCACCACGGCTTTCCTTACGGATTTCGGCACTCATGGCGGTGGATTCGGCTAGATCGAGCAAGCAACCGAGTTCCCACGCTTCCATAACATCGGTGTTGAATTGGAAGCCGTTGTCGTCCACGCTCAAATCCGTCCGATATTGATGACGCAGATCGCGCACCACTTCAATCGCTTCCAAAAGTTCGCTCTGGGTACGGAATACGCCGACCTTGTCCATCATGACTTCCTGCATCTTCTTACGCAGGGTGTAGGGCTTGGTCTTGCCTTTGCTGGAACGAATACGCTTGAATTCGGCTTCCGCGTCGGCTGATGGATTGGGAGGCAGGGGCACGAAGTCGGCCTTCTTGACGTACTCGGCAATCTTCATACCACCACGACGACCGAACACGACCAAGTCAACCAGCGAGTTGGTTCCGAGGCGGTTGGCACCGTGTACGCTGACGCAGGCGACTTCACCGGCGGCATACATACCGGGCAATACCGTCCAGTTGGCATCGGTGACGACCTGAGCATCAATGTTGGTGGGGATACCACCCATCGCATAGTGGGCGGTGGGCTGGATGGGCATCGGCTCGGTGAGCGGGTCAACGCCGACATAGGTACGGCACAGGTCAAGGGTTTCGGCCAGTGCTTGAGCGATATAGGCATCATCGACACGGCGGGTTTCGCCAGCTTCCGCCAGATAGCGGTTGACGGTCGATGGACGGGCATCCAAGTGGACGTAGTTCTTACCACCGATACCGTTACCAGCACGTAGTTCCATCATAATGGCGCGGCTGACCACGTCACGGCTGGCGAGGTCTTTAATCTTGGGCGCGTACTTCTCCATGAAGCGTTCGCCGTTCTTGTTGAGCAAGATACCGCCTTCGCCGCGGATACCTTCGGTCAACAACACACCCAAGCCGTACAAGCCGGTGGGGTGGAATTGGAAGAACTCCATATCCTGCATGGGTACACCACGACGATAGACCGCGGCGGCGCCGTCACCGGTCAAGCTGTGGGCGTTGCTGGTCACTTGCCAGACGCGTCCCCAACCGCCGGTCGCGAACATGGTGGCTTTGCCATGGAACACGTGGAATTCACCTGTGCCCAATTGGATGGCGACCACACCGACACAGTGGCCCTGATTCATAATGACATCAACAACGTGGAATTCGTCGAAGAAGCGCACGTTGTTCTTAATACATTGCTGGTAAAGGGTCTGCAAAATCATGTGACCGGTACGGTCAGCGGCATGGCAGGCACGGCGGACAGGCTTTTCACCGAAGTTGCTGGTGTGACCACCGAAGCGGCGTTGGCTGATGCGTCCTTCTGGTGTGCGGTCGAAGGGCAAGCCCATGTGCTCTAGCTCGATGACGGCGTCCACGGCGTTTTCGGCTAATACCTTGGCGGCGTTTTGGTCGGCGAGGTAGTCACCACCCTTAACGGTGTCATAGGCGTGCCACAATGGCTTATCTTCATCCAAATTACCGAGTGCCGCGCCGATACCCCCCAAGGCCGCGCCAGTGTGGCTGCGGGTCGGATAGAGTTTGCTGACTACGGCTACGTTCGCGCCACCTTTGCTGGCATACAGTGCGGCCATCAATCCCGCGCCGCCTGCACCAACAATAATGGCATCAAATTGATGCGTCTGCATTCCGATAAACTCCTCAGTTAGCGGTTGGTGATGCGTACCTAGAAACAAGAGCCATCACCGAACGCTTAAACTCTAATATCTCACAAAAACCAATGGGCGGATCATAGACCCGCCCTACAATACGTTTTGAATGGACTCGCTTATTGATGCAGGTTGGCAGTTGCTTGTTTGGCGATTTCGAGTGCGCCACTATCGATGGTGCTGAGTAGTGCCAAACAACCGAGCGTCAACAAGATCACCGCGCCGATGATGCACAGATAGATCGAGGCGCGCTTCAGGAATGGGCTGAAAGATGTGTAATCGGTCAGTACCAAGCGCAAACCGTTGAAACCGTGTACCACGACAAGCGCGATCAAACCGAAGTCATATATACGCCAGACCGCGACACCAGCAACGAGGTAGCCCCAACGATTGGCGACGAATTCCACCGAAGTACCGGAGGCATTGGCAACCGTTGTTCCGACGACATTGTGACCTGCGAGCGTAATATCGAACACACCTTGAATGATGTGCATCATTGCCAGATGACCGAAAACCAAGGGGATGATGATGATGCCGCTGGTGCGCATGAACCGCCACCAGAAGCGCTCGATCTTGCTACCCTGCAAAGTTTGTTTGCCAGATGATGAACCGCTGCCGCTGACCAAGCCGAAAATGGCTGAAATCAAGAGCGCCGCAATGATGGCAACCGCGATGCCTGCCGCGAAGGGCAGTTGTGCGCGAAGGACATCGAGCAAGCCGAGGATTTTGCTATTCGGATCGCTGTAGAAACGCAGTACGTGACCAAACATCAGGAAGAACACGGGTACGAGGATGATGACCGTACCACCCAAGACGTACATGGCCGCACGTTGTTGATACTTCCACCAAACGGGTTTGTAATCAATGATGACTATCCGTAACCCGTTCAAGGCGTGGTAGATCACACAGGCGACAAGACCAAATTCACCAATCGTAAATAAGGGAGTCTGGTAGGTTGCAATCGCTTCAACATACAACTGGGGATAAAACACTGCCCAAGAGGTATCAATCACGTGTAGGGTAAGGAAAAGCACTACCCCCAAGCCGGTGATGCGATGCAGCACCCAACTCCACTGACCGAGCGCACCTTTATAGCGCATCGTCTCGGTTAAAGTCAGTACGAGCGAAGTCAAAGTAAATACTCCTTAGTCTCAAAAAATGGGGGGCAAGAAACCATTTTTCTGCAATTGTGGGTCGCGGTGATTATATCACCCCTTCTATGTCATGCAACGGTTTCCCAATAATGGTGTTAATGCCAGTTTGAATTGATGCAGAATGTCACTTTTCTACACGACGATTGTCACTATCGGGAATGGAAACAGGCGGGTGAACTGGCGAATCAGGTCTGGTTGGGCATCCGGACAGTAAATATGACGGAGTTGTTTGATGTCCTGCTGATAGATTCCGTCGCCGTAAATTGGTTTGCCGGCGGTCTGTTGTTCACGGGCGTAGGCGATCAAATCCTGAATGTGTTTGGTGCTCAGGCAGGCGATATGTAACTGGGAGGCTGCAACCTCACGCCAAAATTGATGCGGCTCGAATAGGGTGCTGAGAATTAAAGAACTGCCGACCAATAATGTGGTGAGCAGAATGTTAACAGCGTCCATCGAACCAACCGGCGGCATGATTTGTCCGCACAGGGGTAAATAACTGATGAGGCGCTGGTTGCCAGTGATGGCTTGTACGGTCGCTAATGATTGCGCGGCTAGCAATAAACTGCCCTGTGTTTGTGGGGCGAAGGGAACCATACGGTTGGTGGCGAACAAGGCGGCTGGCGAGTCCAAGACTGGATCAGGATGTTCATTAAAGAAGGTGTTGGGCATACTGCGCACCAAGCTGTGAAAATGGGGATATTCTGATTGTGCATCACCGCCCAATTGGATGATGGTCAAGTTTTCCCATGCTTGGAGCGGGGCGCTCAAGGGTTCGTCATCCATGTAGAACTGCCAATCGGGCAAATAGCTGCTGCGGATCAAAGCGATTTGCGCCCTGCTCTGTAGCAACTGCTGTGCCCCAAGATTACTGGGCAAAGGGGGAAGCGGCACCGCCACCGCACCGATTAACCAGCAGGCGGTCAGCATCACGGCTGTGTCGGCGGGATTGTCATCCAAGATGGCGATCACATCAGCGGGCTTGATCTGCAAATCTTCCTGTAAATAGTTGGCGGTCTGATGGGTACGGGCGTTGAATTCGGCATAGATCAGCTCTTGCCGTCCATCGGACGTTATCAGTGTGAGGAAGGTTTTTTCGGGCGAGACTTTGCCATGAAGAGACAATAGTTGGCGGATGTTGGTAAAGGGTAGGTTCATGTAGACTTGATTCTTGGGATATATAACCCAACATTGGGATAAGTTGATGTTTGGGAAATGTGTAGTTAACAGTCTTTAGTTGACAGTTTTTAGTCAATTCAGGTTCTAGATTCAATAAGGACGGGTTTATGCCCGTCCCTCGTAAGTTAGAGTGGTCGCTCTTTCTCTGGTTTCACAGCGGTAATCCATTGATCGCTGAACCATCCGGTAACATCGGGGCGGGACAGGATTTGGATGCGCCACCAATTGTAGCCATCGGCACATACCGGTCCGTCGATGATGGTGAAGCCAATGCCATCGAGTAAGGTAGCGGCTACCTCAGATTGCAAACTGGGTGCAACGCGCATGTTCTTGGGAATCTGGTCGATGTACTGCACGTATCCGGTGAGGCCGATGCGTAAGTTTCGGGGCGGGCCGCATACGGGAGTCGGTGAGGCATTCGGATCGACGAGCAGGGTTACGCCGTTCTCTCCATCTGCCGCCCAGCCGGTATAGACCACGCCTAGCACGGTCACACGGATTTTCCACCAATTGTAGCCGTTGGAACAACTCGGCCCTTCCAAGACATCAGCGAGTGCATCAGCAGGGGCAACGGTCAACACCAAGCCGTCGATGCTGGCTTGATCGTGTACCTTCACGCCCAAACGCAAACGGGTTTGTTGTCCAACGGTTAGGTTGGCGCTGTTGGCGCAGAAGCTGTTAGCCGGTGCAGGGCCGGGGCGCATAAAGTATTGGGACGGATTCCCTTCGGCAACCCAACCGTCATTACCCGGTCCTTTGACCTTCCACCAGTTATAGCGTTTGTTGCTACACACCGGTCCATCCGTGATGGTGACGATCACTTCCTTGGGGTAGTAATTCACCCACGGGCTGGATTCGCTGGGGTCGTTGCGGACATACATGCCGCCCTTCACATAAGCGGATTGACCTTTCACCAAAGGCAGCGGTGTGGCGCATCCCGGCGTGGGGATGGGGGTCAAGGTGGTGACATAAAAAGTGGTCGGCGCAGCGGTCACGACATATCCCAAAGGTGTGAGCGTGGGGATAGGTGTGGCGGTTTGTGCGGAAACCAGTGAGGTTAAGCTCGCCAACAGCAAAACCATCAGGAGTAATAATGGGACGAGTAAGCGTTTGAACATAGCGCGATCTCCTCAATAATCCCTATTGTAGCGGATTTGAAGAAAGCTGCATGTCCACAGACTGCTTGCAGTGGGACATATCCCGTTGTTTAATAAACAAATAGGTGAATATGACGGGGGGAATGGTCATGCGTATTTTAGCAGGTGTCCTGTTGATCGTCGTGGCGCTGGCGATCTTGTTCGGCATTATCGTGATTCCAGTGCTGCCCCCGACTCAAGATAACGCCAGTGTCGACAATTACCTTGCGGCGCTGCTGTGCAAATCCGGCGAGAAAATGGTACGCGAACAATATAGCACCCGTGACTCGCGTGGTACTTCCTATTCGATGACGCCGTATTGTGTGAACAGCGAACGCCAGCGCGAGGATGTCAGCGGCAAGTGGGTACTATACGGCGCGGGGGGATTTGTCGTGCCGTTTTTGGTGGGTCTCACCCTTATTATCGTAGGTGCCAACCGTGCGGTACGTCAGCAGCAAGCGGCGATCTTCGAGTCGTTCGGACAACCGGGGACTCATGCGAATGTCACGGCTATTAAGGGGAGTACCTTCAATCCGCAGGTTGATTTCACTGACGGCGTTCTCAAAGTGAACGGGATCAAAATCCGGCTGAAGGATCTATCGCCTGATAAAGTGGAAGTGCTGAAGACGCACTTTCAATCGGTGTCGGACACAACAGACCTCTCGGCCAAGCTGAAACAAATTCAGGATGCGAAAGATAAAGGGCTGATTTCGTACGATGAGTATGAACGGCTGCGGCAGAAGATTTTGGATGATGTGACTTAGCCACGATACAGCGCGAAATGATAGGGAACGCCACCTGTGTGATTGTTCCCTTGTATATTGAGGCGCGAATACCTAAAAACTGCCGACTTTAACCGCGCCTGCACGTTCGTAATTCACCATTATGACGCCCTTGGGAGAGACATTGCTCTCTGTGACCTTGAAGGCCGCGGGGATGGTTCCGTCTACAAACAATCTTTTTCCGGTGCCCAATGTTAGTGGATAGATCTTGAGCCAGTAGGCATCGATCAAATCATGCTTCATCAGTGTTTGAATGAGATTTCCGCTGCCGTATACATGCAAATCCGGCCCCGGTTGCTGCTTGATTTTGCTCACTTTTTCCGCAATATCGCCACTTAAAAACACGGTGGGCTGCCATTCGCTGGCAGTGACGGTATTCGAGACAATGTACTTGGTCGCCTTATTGACGCCGGGCCATATGTTGCCGTGATGCGGCCAATATGGCTCCCAAATGTCAAAGGTTTTGCGCCCGATCAATAGATCAAACGGCATGCTCATCTCCCTTCTGATGACTGCCCCAACAACTTCATCGGAAAAGGGAGCGACCCATCCACCATAGGCGAAACCGCCGCTGGTATCTTCTTCTGGCCCGCCCATGGCTTGTAGTACACCATCAAGTGTGATGTGGGAGATGACGATCACTTTTCTCATGAACGCGTTCCTTATTATATTCACGAATAGGACGGGTAAGACTGCATTAAGTGGTGGACGGTTAATTTGACCTACATACCCCACCCCAAACCCCTCCCCGAAGCGTCAGGGAGGGGCTTTAAAGATCTTTACGGATTATCATCTCAGTGATTACCACCGAAAATGTATCTCCACCGTTTAGTGTTGTGCTACCATAGGACGCAACCCCTTTGATTTTAGAACATAAGTTCAGTATTTGTCAATGTAATCCGGCGCAAACTATGAACCTGTTGGAGTGTTGACCTTCACTCCTTCGGCGCTCACGTAGCCCTCGCCATCGTTGTAGCCGATGCGATACCAACCGTTCTCCTCAGCCCGAATGATAAATGATTCGCCCACTTCAATGCTGCCGATGATGCTGGCGTCAGCGTTGGGGTTGGCACGCACATTCGCAGTGGTTGTGGGGGTCAGGTAATGGAAGGTGGATTCGGGCGTGGCGGTCGGTTCAAGCGAAGGGTTATAGCTTTCATTGAGCAAATCTTGAATTGCGGCTTCGGTGGTGCTGTAGCCGCCCTCACCGATGTGGGTATAACGGATGCGACCACGCTTATCGATCAGATAGACGGTCGGCCAATAGCGGTTGGCCCATGCGCCCCATGTCGCGCCGGTATTGTCCTGCGTCACGGCGTAGGTGATGCCCAGATCAGGCAAGGCTTTGCGGATGTTGGCAATATCACGCTCATAGCTGAATTCTGGAAAGTGGTTACCGATGACCACCAACCCTTGACTGGCATATTTGGTGTGCCAATCTTGTACGTAGGGGGTGATGTGGATGCAGTTGATACAGGCGAACGTCCACATGTCCAGCAGGACAACTTTGCCGCGCAGGTTGGATAAACGCAGCGGGGCATCCGTATTCAACCAGCTTTCGTTGGTGAATTCGGGCGCTGCGCCATAGTCAGGCATGGACGACTGATAACCGGCTTGTGGATTAGATGGTTGCGGTGTAGGGCTAGAATTTCCCTGTGCGAGTGCGACGGCTGCCGCCAGAAATGCGGTGAGACCGATAACCAAGCGTTTCATAAGCACCTCCTACAAAAGCGTATCAGTGCCTATGAAACCAGCAATAGATTACAGTGCGATAACGAAAGTCTTACGCGTTACTTTCAGATTGTAACCATGCCTCATACTCGGCTTCGGTGACGAGTGCGCCGCCCGTGATTTCGGTGTTTTGCAGGCGCTTCTGCCCGTCAAATGTCAGGTAGAGTTCGGCGCTGCGGGTACATTTGTATCCGGTGCCGCGCACATTCTTGCGGACAAAATAGCCGTTGTTCTCGTCATTCTGGCTGAGTTCATTCATCGAGTCGACACGGATGCGCACCACCTCGGTACAACCCGTCGGTTTGACGTAGTAGTATTGACCACGCGGTTGTGAGCCTCCACCCCCGCCAAAGAGTTTTTTGAAAATGTTCATGTTGAGTATCCTTCTTGCTGCATTGATTTCATGGGGATTATTATAACCAGTCGTTGGCGTACTGGCACATCATCATCAAGCTAGAATCAAAATGCCCTGTCGCGTTTGACAGGGCATCGTATGAACTGTGTTGTACTGACGGATTAGGCCAGACGGTTGTAGAATTCAACGACCAGCGATTCGTCAACCGGAACCTGAACTTCGCCGCGTTCTGGAATGCGGGTGAAAGTTGCGGTGGCGGTGTTGGTATCAATGGTCAAATATTGTGGGGCGTAAGCGTTGGATTCCATCGCTTCGACCACATGAGCGTTCTTGCGCATCTTCTCGACTACGCTGATTACTTCGCCGGGGCGAGTCAGGTAGGAGGGGATGTTCAGGCGCTGACCATTGACCAAAATGTGACCGTGGGTCACCAACTGGCGGGCTGCCCAAATGGTGGCGGCGAAACCAGCACGGTAGACCAGATTATCAAGACGGCGTTCGAGCAGCACAATCAGGTTAGCACCGGTGTTGCCGGGTTGCTGACGTGCCTTCATGAAGTAACGGCGGAGTTGACCTTCACGCACGTTATAAATGAACGCAACCTTTTGCTTTTCGGTGAGCTGCATACCGTAGTCGCTACGGCGACCGGAACGGAATTGCTTTTCCTTGCCGTGATCTCCCGGGGGATACGCACGTTTTTCCAGAATGCGAGCATACTTGGGGCGAGGCATCAGTACCTCACCAAAACGTCGCATTACTCTTGCCTTAGGCCCATGATAGGATCCCATAAATTACAACCTCAACTCGCGGGAAACCGCTGCACTAACCAGATCTAATAACAAAATCTACTGTGTAAAAAGAGATTGTAGCGGGTTTTCGTGGGATTTCTAGGGCGGGTTTTGTTGGATGATGGTCTAATGTGGGACTATTCATACGGATAGTGTCGGCTACAATGCCGCTGTCGTGCATCAATCATGATTATATAAGGAGTGACTCTTCATGCCCGCTCACCTCACCCCTGAAGAACGCATTGCCAAGATCGCCCGTTTAAGCCGCTTTCCGGATGAATTGGAAGCACTTGTTAAAGGTCTCAGTGACCACGAATTGTACACCGCTTTCATCCCGAATGAATGGAGCGTGGCGCAAAACGTGCATCATCTGCCCGACTCGCACATGAATGCCTATGTGCGTACCCATTTGATTTTGACCGAGGACAAACCGCCACTCAAAGGCTATGCACAAGCCGAGTGGGCAAAATTGGCCGACTACAAACTGCCGATTGAACATTCATTGGCGATCTTGCGTAATCTGCACGTCCGCTGGTGTGCCATCTTCAATAGTTTGAGTGCAGCGGACTTCGCCCGTTCAGGTATCCACTCGGAAATTGGCGAGGTAAATCTGGATGACATTCTGAATACCTATAACAACCATTGTGAAGCGCATATCGAGCAAATCACACGGACGTTGGCGGCAGGACGTTCATAAACGGTCGTGGAATCGTGTCGGGCGGGAGCAAGTCTGCCGCTACACATACAAAATCGAGATTAATTAGTATTAAAGAGTGGATCAATATGCCAGCTAGCCTCACCCCTGAAGAACGTATCGCCAAAATTGACCGCCTATATCGCTTTCCGGATGAGTTGGAAGCGCTGGTTAAGGGACTTAGTGACCACGAACTATATACTGCCTTCATCCCGAATGAATGGAGCGTGGCGCAAAACGTCCACCATTTGCCTGACGCCCATATGAATGGTTATGTCCGCACTCGCTTGATCTTGACCGAAGACAAGCCAGCGCTAAAAATATACGAGCAGGATGCATGGGCAAAACTGGAAGACTACAAGCTGCCGATTGAGCACTCGTTGGCGATCTTGCGTAACCTGCACGTCCGTTGGTGCGCCGTGCTAAATAGCCTGAGTGCTTCAGACTTTGCCCGTATCGGTCTCCATCCCAAAATTGGTGAGATAAATTTGGATGACATCCTGAATACCTATAACAACCATTGTGAAGCGCACATCGAGCAAATCACACGGACGTTGGCGGCAGGACGTAAATAAACGACATTGGCAGATTCAAGCGGGAGGGGGGTAAATCCCTCCCCTGCATGTGCAAATTAGACAGGCAGCGCGATCTCATCAGCTTCGAACGCCAGTTGAGCGCGATGTTCGGATAGCGCGGTTTCAATCTTCTCTTTCAAGACGCGCTTGAGCACCTTACCGACCGGATTGCGGGGTAAAGCCGCCACCGTGACCAATTTCTTGGGCATCTTATAAGCGGCGATGTCTTTGGTCTTGAGGAAATCCACAATTTCGGAGAGGGTAGTCGTCATCTCAGGCTTGGGCACAACCACCACAAAAACCTGCTCCTCACCAATCCGGCGATCGGGCACACCCAACACCGATACTTCGGCAATCTTGGGGAATTCGATCAGCAGATTTTCCAATTCTTCGGGGGCAATTTTCATGCCGGCACGGATGATGATGTCTTTGAGGCGTCCTACGAAACGATAGCGGTTCAGTTCTTCTTCACCATCAATCGCGAATAAGTCGCCTGTATAAAAATAACCATCCTCATCAAAAGATTGGGCGGTCATATCAGGACGGTCAAAGTAACCGTTAAAAACGGCGGGACTCTTAATCGCCATCTCACCGGGGATACCGGCTTCGGTCACCACTTCGCGGGTGATGGGGTCGATCAATTTGGTATGGATACCATCGGCATAGCGCAGTGACCAATTGAAACCGGGTACACCATAACGCGGGAAGAAACGGGCGCGTTCAGAGGGTGAGGGAATATCATCGGGAGCCGCTACAAAACTGGTGCCTTCGTTCGAACCAAAGAAGTTCAGCACATCAATGCCGTAGGTTTCCTTCCATTGGGTAGTCATCCACGGGGTGAGAGGGGCAGAACCGGAGCCGATACATTTGATGCTGCTGAGATCAGCGTTGCTGAGCAGTGCCGGTTTGAGCAGGAGCAAGTTCATCAGAACCGGCGGCGCAACCGTGTAGTTGACGCGTTCCTGCCCGATCTGTTGAAGGAATACAGAAAGGTTAAGCGGCTGGTGCATGACGATCTTGCCACCCGTCAGCAACCACGGCACCATCATCCCACCGATAGCCGACATGTTGATCAGCGGGAAGGGATTAAGCACAGTGCAACCGCGATCGAGTTTAGCAGCATCCACTGTGGCATAGGCGATGGTGATCCAATGGTTGTGGCTGCGCGGTACGCCTTTGGGTTCGGCCTCAGTACCGGACGTCCAGCAGATGGTGAAACATTCGTTGGCATCGACCGGATGCGCCTGAATGTGGGTATCGAGCAGGGCTGCATCGTGCGGTTGAGAGAGTAATTCTGCGAAAGACACAACCCCGTCGGGCAGTTGATCCCCAACGGCGATAACCGCTTTGATGCTGTTGAATTCTGGCAGTAAGGTTTGCAGCATCTCGACATAATTAGTGTTCATAAAGTTGGTGGTGCTGATGAACACTTTGGGGCGGGTGATGCTGATGACCTGCCGCAATTCATGGGTGCGATACTGTACCGGTACGGGGCTGATGATGGCACCGATACGGGCGACCGCCAGATAAACTTCCGCCAACTCCACGATGTTGGGAAGCTGTACCATGACGATGTCATCTTTGCCGATGCCCAGTCGCAACAATCCCGTAGCCAACCGATCAACGGCGGTCAGCAAATCGGCATAGGTCAAGCGGGTGGCTGTACCAGAAGCGAACTCAGCGCGGTTGGACGGATCAACCACGGCAATCGCATCCGGAGCGTTATGCACGTTACGCAGGAAGAGATCACTGATGGTTTCATGCCCCCACCAGCCGCGACTGGTGTACTGTTGGATTTGGTCGTTCGATGCGACGAGCATTCTATGCGCTCCGTAGAAGTAACTAAAAATTTGCGCCCATTTTACCGAATGTAATGTGATTTAACAAAAGGTATACGAGATGTGGACATAATGTGATTTTCAAGCTATACAAATGAAAGTATTGCACAAACTATTTTGGCGCTAGGGAGGAGCTAGCGCCACAGTCATTTACAGGTGGTCGATCCGCTTTGACGTCCTAATTCAGACTGAAGCGCGATCCTAGTGTTGGGTTTTCGGGTTCGAGGGTTAAATCAACGCGCTCCAAAATGGTACGGGCTTCTTTGATGGTCGCCGCGGTTTTCAACTTCACGCCCACCAATTTTGAGAGGACTGTGGTCGTAAATCCAACCATTTTTCCAGCGTTAAGCAATACCCACCAACCGGTTGAAGGGTTTGCCATCGAGGTGGAAATTTGACTGATTTGTTGAAAATTGACCGGCCTATTGGATAAATTCGTCGCATCGATCAAAACGTGAACAGGGGCTTGACCCGAATTCACATGGGCGTGGGTTTCGTCAATCATGTGAGTCATTTCCTCAATGCTGACTTCCCCTTCAAGTTTGATCAACATAATCCGTGAGGGAACAACCCAACTCAATTCATAAGCCATTTCTGTACTACCTTTATAACAACGGGTGTTTGATGAAATTGGATAAACGAATCCTAAACACCTTAAATACCATCAATATAATTAGACACTGTAATATTGTGTAATGGATGTAAGACTTCGTGAATTTCGTAACAATTTCTTCACACCGGCAACAGTAGAAGATAATAACTGCTAGCTCATTTATGGATAGTTGATTACAATGATCGAAAGGGAGTTGTAGGAATTAAGCTGTGAAGCGCCTTACTCATTACACGCTGTTTATGATTCTCGCGGTGTTGATGTTGGGATGTAGCCCTGCTGCCAAAGAGCAGGTGCAACCGCTGCCCACATTGGCGTCGATGGAACAACCGCCATCTTTGGATGATGCGGCAGCCGTTGCTATTAACTTCCTTGAAGATTGGCGATTGGGTGATTTCGACTCGCTGTATAACACGATTACGTTCTCCACGCGGGAAAGTATTTCCAAAGAGATGTTCGTGGCGACCTACACCGAAGCCGCTGACGCCATGACCCTCGATAGCTTGAGCTATACACCGGGCGCATCGCTGTTCCGTGATCCTAAACGTGCGGACATCGTCAACTTTAGCTACAACGTCACTTTCAATACCCGCATGTTGGGCAGTTTTGATGATACCGACCGCAACATGCAGTTGGTGTACGACACAAGCGCCAACGCATGGCGCGTGGCATGGACACCGGGCGACATCTTCGGGTTGATGGCGAATGGCGGCAAACTCCGCATGGAATTAAGCGTCCCCAGCCGTGCCAATATTTATGATGACAAAGGCCGCGTTCTCGCGGATCAAAGCGGGCGCGTGGTGAGTGTACGGGCAGTCAAGCAAGAGATTGCCGATTGGGGAGCGTGCCTGAACATCCTTGCCCCTGCCATGAACAAAGACCCTGACTCGATCCAAAAGATTTATGACCGTTCGCAACCGGCATGGTTGATGGACTTGGGTATCATCGAATCAGCCGTATATGACCAGCAGCATACCCAGATGGAATCGACCTGCGCGGCACAATTCGAGAGCCGTCCGGTGCGCCAGTATAGTAATGGTACGGCAGCCGCCAATATCATCGGCACCGTTGGCTATCCCGATGAAGCGGATTTGCCACGCATCGAAGCGCAAGGTTTTAACTCTGACTCGATCTTAGGAAAAAGCGGGGTCGAACTCTCGTGGGATGAAACCCTGCGTGGACATCCCGGCGCACGCTTGATGATCGTCAGTCCCGGCGGCGATGTGCTGCGCGAAGTGACGCGTGTAGCCTCGACACCTCCACAAAGTGTATGGTTGACGATTGATACTGAGCTGCAATTGCAGGTGCAGCAGATCATCGCCAGCTACTACGAGCGGATGCAATTGGCGAACCAATCCAAGGGTGCGTCGGCTGTGATTATGGATGTGCATACCGGCGCGATACTGGCGATGGTCAGTTATCCGACGTTTGACATCAACGCCTTTGCGCCTTTCTCATCATTGGGTAGGACGCAGGCGCAAGCCATGATTGCCCAACTGACGAATGATCCGCGCCGTCCCGTGTTGAACCGCCCTACACAAGGCGCTTATCCGTTGGGGTCGGTCATGAAGCTGGCCTCGTCAATGGCAGTGGCGGACTCAGGTGTTTATACCCTCGACCAACCTTACGTGTGTACCGGTATATTCACCCGCGAAGGCAACTTTACCCGTTATGACTGGCTGCCGGGTGGTCACGGACGGGTGACGTTACCGAGCGCCATCACCCAAAGCTGCAATCCTTACTTTTACGAAGTCGGATACCAACTCAATCTGGTCAACCCTGAGATACTGCCGAGCTATCAAAGACGCTTCTTCGGGCAAGGTACAGGCATGACGGATCTCGCGGAAAATGCGGGCTTCATCCCGTATCCGGAATGGAAGCTGCAAAACACCGGCTTACAATGGACACAATCCGACGCGATTAATATCTCGATCGGTCAGGGTGAGGTACAGGTGACGCCGCTCCAAGTGGTGCGCATGATCGCTGCCATCGCTAATGGCGGCACCTTATACAAACCTCAGTTGGTCGCCAAGGCTGGTATTCTGGGTGAATCATCCAGCTACCAGATGACTCCCAACGCCATCGCGGATGCCAACATCAAGCCGGAAGTGCTGGAAGTCGTGCGTAAGGGGATGTGCGATGTGACGACCAAACCCTACGGTACAGCAGAATTCCAATTCAAGCGTGATGAGGCTTTGCAGCAGCTTGGCGTGTGCGGCAAGACGGGTACGGCGCAGGACGTCCCCCGTCCAACCCATGCGTGGTTCGCTTCCTATGCCCCGCGTGATAATCCTCAAATCGCGGTGGTGGTGATGGTCGAAAACGGTGGTGAAGGATCAGGCGTCGCGGCTCCCATTTCGCGTGACATCATGGATTATTACTTCTTCCAGATGAAGCACTAAACCACCAATTTCCTGTTATATAACCTAAATCTTACAATAATTCTGTCTTAATTAAGAAAATGATGATCATTTGTAGTATCATCATAAGACGTAATTTTGCTTAAGGAGTGCGGGATTGTCCGAGGAATTCATCGGCACCATATTATTGGTCGAAGATGATCCGGTTCATCGACAGATTACGGCTGCCTGTTTGAAGATGATTAAATGTAAGATCATCGAAGCCAATAACGGGGTTGAAGCCCTGCAACGCATTGATGAAGTCATGCCGGATGTGATCATCTGCGATTTGATGATGCCTGACATCGGTGGCACCGAGCTTCTGCGTGAACTACATGCCAACCCCGAAACCGAAGGTATTCCTTTCATTGTGTTGACCGCCTTAACCGGCGACGATGATAAGGTTGCGGCCTTTGACCTCGGCGCGGATGATTACGTCACCAAACCCTACTCATTCAAAGAATTACAGGCACGCGTCAAAGCGAAGATTACCCGCCCACCCGTGCCGGTAAGGCGTTTGAGACAAGATCGCCTTACCGGAGTCTTGAGCGAAACAGCTTTCTTGGAAGAATTACAACGCGAAAACGGACGCATGCGACCCGCCGAAGACATCGGTTACGTGGCCTGCATCGGCTTAAGCGAACTCGAAGTGATGGCAGATCGCTTGGGGCGTTCCGGTGATGCCCCGATCATCAAACAACTGATTGCCCTCGTCACGTTTGATGGTGACGACACGGAAGTTTTGGGGCGTGATTCCGAAGGCAACATTTTGCTGATGATGCCCGAAAACTCTGCCGAAGAAGCAGAGAAACGGCTCAAAGGACTCACACGGCGAGTCGTGGGACATACTTTCGTGGTGGGCGAGGAAATGATGCGCCTGACGCCTGTGGTAGGGTTCACACCGCTCAATAGCGAAACATCCGCCGAACTGTTGTATGACCACACAATGGCGGCACGTACCCACGCGGCGCTGCACCTCGACCTCGAACCCTCGTTGTATCAACCGCGGATGGATGCCCTGCTCCAAGCTGTGAAAGCCAAAACCCAAACGGTCAAACAGGTCAGTCGCTGGGCAACCATCACCAAACACTGGCGCACCGTCTTTCAAATCTCCAGCACCATTTTTGTGGGGATGGTGGTGCCATTTGGGATATATGTCTTAATGGGGGCGATTGGTTGGGATATCAGCGGCATTGTTTATATCTTCGTGGTGGTGGCGTTGTTAGCAACCGCCTTCTTGATCTGGAGTGAAAGTTTGTTGGCGCTGCGACGGGATGACCCGCCGCCACTGGAAAAAGATCAACAGTATCCTCCTGCCAGTGCGATCATCGCCGCCTATTTGCCCAACGAAGCCGCTACGATCGAGTCTACCATTCAATCTTTCTTGCGCTCGGATTATCCCGGCCGCTTGCAAATCATTCTGGCCTACAACACACCGCGTGATATGCCCATCGAACGCATCTTCCGCGAGATTGCCGAAAAAGATACGCGCTTCTTACCCTTGCGCGTCAAGGGCAGCACCTCCAAAGCGCAGAACGTCAACGCCGCTTTAACCCATGTAGATGGCAAGTTCGTGGGCGTGTTTGATGCCGATCATCATCCCGACGCAGGTAGTTTTCAACGGGCGTGGGGATGGCTTTCCAGTGGCTATGACATCGTGCAGGGGCATTGTCTGATCCGGAACGGTGACGCGTCGTGGGTGGCGAAGACGATTGCGATTGAGTTCGAGTCGATTTATGCGCTGGCACATCCCGGACGCGCACGGCTACACGGGTTCGGTATCTTCGGCGGCAGCAATGGCTTCTGGAAAACCGACCTGCTGCGGCAGACGCGTATGCACGGCTTCATGCTGACCGAGGATATTGACTCGTCCTTCCGTGTGATCGAGCAGGGCTACAAAATCGCCTCTGATCCTTATCTGATTTCGCGTGAACTGGCTCCCACGCGCCTCAAAGCCCTCTGGAATCAACGGATGCGTTGGGCGCAGGGATGGTTTCAGGTGGCGCTCAAACGAACTATGCCTCTGCTGCGCTCACCTAAACTGACTCTCCGTCAAAAAGTGGGCGTGTTTCATCTACTTTTGTGGCGCGAGGTCTATCCGTGGATTTCGACACAGGTGATCCCCATTGTGCTCTATTGGGCATGGAAAGCCGGAGGGTTTCAGCAAATCAATTGGTTTGTTCCCATTTTCATCGTGACCTCGATTGTGACTTTGGGCACGGGACCGGGGCAAGTCATCTTGATTTATCGTCAGGCGGACGCGGCTTTTAAGAATCGAAAAGGCTGGTTCTGGGCATACCTCATCATTTCGATTGTGTTTTACACCGAATTCAAGAATACCGTGGGGCGTGTGGCGCAGATCAAAGAGATTATGGGCGAACGGGTGTGGAACGCCACGCCGCGCACCTAGTTTAGAGGTTCGTCAGGATCAATCGCGCACCGATCAGCACCAGCAAAATCAGCACCATCTTGCGGAACATCTCGGGATTTACGCGCTTATCCATCCCCCAACCGACGAATAAGCCGACCAGCATGGCTGGCAGAGCGACCAAAGCATGTTGCAATACGTTCGGCGTGTAGTGCCCCGCCAGTACATGGGATGAGATCACCACCACACTGTTGAGCATAAACATACCGGGTAAGTTGCTCTTAAATTCGTTGCGCTGCCACTTCGAGAGGTTGCCATAAATGACGAGCGGTGGGCCACCACTGTTATACGCCCCTGTCAACAAACCGCTGACGAAGCCGAAGGCAAAACCCCATACGCGGTTGGTCAATTCGGGTAGATGGGGACTCACAAGGCTGTAAATGCCGTAACCCGCTACCACCACGCCCAAAATGATCAGCACTACGTGTTCGTTGATGGTAGAGATAACCGTAATGCCAATCGGGATGGCAATCAACGAGCCGACCACCAAGCGCCAAACGGCGTGTAGTTGCAGGTGTTCACGGTAACGGAGGAACATCAAACATTCGGCACAGATCGAGATCAGCGCGAACATGGGCGCGGCTAATCCAACCCCGAGTATGGGGGTCAAGAGTGCCATCGCGATCAAGCCGCTGCCGAAGCCGGTCAAGCCGAATGTGAAGAACGCGAAAAATATGCTGGCGATGAGTGCGTAGAGTGTCATGCCACAGAGGTTAACGTGAATCGTTCTGTTTGGGTAGGGACGCGCTATAACCACGCCCCCGCCCATTTATCCCAATTTACCCGAACCTAGACCGACTCTATCAGGGATATATATCCCAACTACTTGCAACTTTCGGGCAGTGGCGCATTCGGATCAGCCGGCAAGAAATTAATTTGGACATTGGGTACGCCCACCAATGTCACAAAGTCGGTGATGGCGGTTTGGGCTTGGGTCTGGGCTTCCGTCAGAATATTGCCTTCGATGGCTGATTGGCGGAGTTGCTGTACAGCAAAGCGGCGCGACTCTTGGTCAATCGTGGGATTGGCAGGCGCAAATAACCCTTTCTCAAGCGCGGCAATATATGTTTTGCCTTCATCGAGGATGCAATCTTGTAAGGTTGGCGCGGGTAGAGTCAATGTCAGTGATTCGCCATTTTGTATTTCGGAGGCTTTGGCTTGCTTCATGTCGATGCCCGCTGTGATGTAGCCGACGGCAACCATGACCTGTTTTTGCCCGTAAATCGCTTTGAGCCAATCGGGCATATCACTTTCGGTGGTGACGATGGTCGAGAAGGTGTAGCGGGTTGTCGTCAGCGAGGATAACGACTGAATCTTGTTCAAGATGGTTGTGGCATTAATGGTGGATTTGTTGTTGCAAGTACCGGGAATAATACACTGGCTTGAAATAAATAGGGTCGATAACACGACCAGTATGATGACGATAAGCGTCAGGATGAGCGTAGCCATGCGTTTCATAGCGATTTTTCCTCACGGCGTGATGAACGAAATGCAGGATTGGTATACCTGCATTATACGTACAAAAACCGGAGGCTGTTGCGATTTACAGCAGGGGTAGGAACAACAACACGAGATTAGCGACGATCTGGCATAACCATGCTGCCGCCAAGCCGTTGCGTTGGCGCACGTAGCTGTACATCAGGTTCATGACCAATAAGGCAGTGCCGATGATGAGTGCCACCGCCGGATAACGCGGGGCGTCAATCATGGGGAAGAACACCAGAATCGACCAGATTGTCCCAAGTATGCCCACGAACAAAAAGCGCCGCGTTTCTTGGAGGACGCCGCGAAAGAATAAGGTTTCCGCGGTAGGAATCACGAAGATCAAAAAGGCCAGCGATTCACCGGGTTTCATCCCTGTAAAAATACGCTGGGCGGTTTGTTGAAGCGTATTGCCGCCGAAGATCAAGAAGGGCACCCCTAAGATCAGGCCAAAGATGACGCCCCAACCGAGGTTTTCCGGGGTTTCCGTCCAGATGCGACCGCTGTTACCGAGTAACCACGCCAGCACGCCAAAGCCAGCCATTACCGTCCACACCAAGGTGTAGCGCATAGCAGGATCAGTCGGGATCAGCGGCATGAGGCCGATACTGAGCGCAACCGCAATCAGATAGCCGAAAACCGGATCACTGGCCGCACCGCGATAGGTGACGCTGGGGACGTCTTCCTCTTCATCCTTGGCAAACGGCGACTCCCAATCCTCTTCTTCGGGATAGGCCGGATCAATAATCGGCGCAGGTTCCTGTGGTTTAGGATTGCGCCAATCATCACCTTTGGGTGTATTCGGGGCGTCTGGATAGAACGTCGGCATGATTACGAAGCCAGAATAGTACGGAGCGCCGTCAAAGCGGTTTGCACCTTTTCGGGCGTGATCCAATAGTGGGTGACAAGACGTATGCGGTTGGGCATACCGGCATATCCGCCCATCAACACGCCGTAATCATCTTTCAAACGGGCGCGTAAGGCATCAATTGTTAAGGGGGCGTCCTCTGCCAGATCGAAGAACAGCATATTGGTCTTGACGCGGCTGACATCAATCTTGAGGTGCGGAATGGTCGCTAATCCTTCAGCCAGCGCACAGGCATTGGCATGATCTTCATGCAAGCGTGTGGTCATTTTGTGCAGGGCGATTAATCCCGCTGCCGCAAGGACACCGGCTTGGCGCATGCCACCGCCCAAAATTTTACGGGTGCGGTGTGCTTCGCGGATAAATTCTTTCGACCCCACCAACACTGATCCGACGGGGGCGCATAAGCCTTTCGACAAACAGAACGAGACGCTGTCGGCATGTGCCACCAACTCTTTAACCGGCGTGTTGAGGGCAGTCGCCGCGTTGAAAATACGAGCGCCATCAATATGCAGCTTGAGGTGATTGGCCTTAGCGATTGCGCCAACCTGCGCGGTGTAATCTGCTGTGATCGGAATACCGCCGATGGTGCCCTGTGTGTTTTCGAGGCAAATCAACTTGGTACGCGGGAAGTGCTGGTCATCACTCCGGATCGCCCGTTCAATCGCATCGAGCTTCAAGGTGCCGTCCGGTTGCACATCAAGGATGTTGGTTTGAATACCACCCAGCGCCGAGGATGCACCCTGCTCATAACGGAACATGTGCGCCTCGCGACCGAGGATCATCTCATCACCGCGACCACAGTGCGTCAAGGCCGCTACGATATTGCCCTGCGTACCGCTCGATACGAACAAACCGGCTTCTTTACCCAGCATGTCGGCGGCATCTTGCTGCAACTGGTTAATGGTCGGGTCTTCGCCGTACACATCATCGCCTACGGGGGCATTCGCCATCGCTTCGCGCATTTCGGGTGTCGGCCAGCTTACGGTATCGCTGCGGAGGTCAATGTAGTCCATGCGGGGAAAAATCCTTTGTAGTGAATTATAGATGTGATGTTAGTCGGATTGGAACAGGTTGGCAAGGAAGAAATTGCCATTCATCGTGTAATCGAGCATGTCTAATAGACTACACCATTTTTGAGTTTAACGCCGATAGATAACCTGAAAGCGCTGCAAATTAAACGCCGCGATTTCAGCATCGCCAAAAGTCTCAAAACTCAATTCGGTCAGGCCAGCGTCTAGGAAGTAATTGATCTCTGCGCGCGTCAACGGCCACGGACGTTTGATCTGCTGCTCGGCTGCTTTGGCGATACGACCAATCGCCAATAATGTGCCGCCGGGTGCGACTAAACTGGCAATCGCCTTGACCACCTCACGGCGCACATTCACCGGAATCGATTGGATAGTATTGATTTCTACAACGAAGTCGAAGTGCCAATCGGCAGGCATATGGAAGAGATCGCCTACTGTGTAGTCGACCTGTGAGTTGGGGAAGCGCTGGTGGCACCAGTCGATAGCGGTGGCGGAAACATCAAAGGCCGTGACGTTGTAGCCACGCCGCGCCAATTCTTCTGCATCATCACCGAGGCCACAGCCGACAACCACAGCGGACTTATTGTGTGAATCGATCTGCACGCGATCCAACCATTCGAGCAAGAAAGGATTCGGGCGCAGATCAGCCCATGAAATATTAGTCGGCTGATTATTGGCTTGGGCGTATACGCCTTCGAACCAATCTTGGTCGCCCTGCTGCTTGGTCATATCGAAATCGCCCCCACGCATATCCGATGTGTGAAGGCGATTATAACGTACTACGATCACTATTGCTGATCAGTATCCTAAGGATCGCCATCCTGCCACCCACCTTATTTTTTGACAGAAGGCAGGATTGTAGCCGCAAGTCAGTTGTGTTGACTTTAAATTAGGATTAAGCAATTTTAACGGCTCGTAAATCACCGTTAATATCCGGCGGCTAAAGGCAGCCGATCGTGTTCTGTCTATTCGATCTACTAGGCGTGAACAACAATTGCCAGAACAGTCACCGTTGAACCGAGTTTGGTCGGCCACGGCAGCGGCCCCAATGGGATGATCCGAAGTTGAGGATTCTCGCGTTTCAGCCGTTCACCAGCCAACCAGGGCCCCGCGATGATCTTCTGGTCACTGTAGAGTGCGTTTCCATCCGGAAAATAATCATGAAGGACGATCACCCCGCCGGGATTGAGCCTTTGAAGGGCTGCCGGAAGTTCTTTATAGACATTCAAAGCGGTATGATCACCATCGAGGAAAATAAAGTCAAACTTATCTTGAGTCTGCCGTAGATAATCCATTGAAGGTTGGGTCACAAACTTCACCCAATCCTTCGCACCCAACTTCTCAACCATTTCCGATGGTGTTGCGATCCCCAGCCGGCGTGCCAACGCGTTTGGCGCGTTCTGATCCACAATATCAACCGTAACCATTCGCGTAGCAACCTCAGGCGTACTGTTGGCTTGCAGCGCCGCAACAAAATGGACAGTTGACCCGCCTACATTCGTGCCGACTTCCAATATCGAATGAGGATTGAATTTTCGGGCGAGTGTATAGAGCGCACGGTTCTCCCCATCATTAACCGAGCTTGGACCATTTTCTGGCCTTAATGCTTGTATTTCGGCGTGAATAGTTTCCCATTCGGCATCATATACCGGGGAATTCACAGTGTTGCGGATGAGTTCGGGTGTTATCCCTTTGACAAGCACCGAAGAATCACAGGCTACAGTTTCAAGTCTAGACAGCTTCATCCCCTCACTTTGTTTGAGCAACCAATAGTGTAGGGGTGTGGGAAGCCTGCGCAGGATTTCATATTTGATGTTCATACTATATTCCGAGTGTAATTTCCGTTTATTGCTGAGTAGTGATTATATCCTTTTAGCGGAGTCTGTGGCAAAGTACACATAAAAACGGCGCACTACAGGTGAACGCAAGTTAGAATAGTCTTGTGTAGTGGCAAGCCGCAATTCCCATCGCTATAATGATGCTCAGTGGAAATATTGTACGGTTTCCTCCAGTAAAGGTTTGACGCGAATGACCTATCCTCTGATACTCAATTTCAGCGCACCACCTCCT
This sequence comes from Aggregatilineales bacterium, assembly GCA_044227005.1. Lineage (GTDB taxonomy): Bacteria > Chloroflexota > Anaerolineae > Aggregatilineales > Phototrophicaceae > CFX2. Next base: position 358,739 of record JBGAFZ010000004.1, on the reverse strand, counting down.
CCCGCCGCTTTGTAGTCCGGCGGAAAGGCTCATCGCAGTACGCACGAGTCGCGTAAGCTTTGCTATGCCATGTTCTGCCCCGATTCAATCACCATTCACGCCTATTTATCTCATGCAGTAAGGAACATGGTTTTTATGGAACGCTTAGGAATTTCACGCGAAGCACAGCGCCGTGGCTTCGGGTTGGTCGCGTTTGCAGGAACACTCTGGGGAACCATCGGGCCAGCCACACAGGCCATTTTCGCGGTCTCCAGTACCACACCTCTATCAGTCAGCTTTTTTCGCGCGGTCATCGCTGCGCCGTTTCTATTCTTCGGATGTTGGTGGCTTTTACGTGAAAAAGCCTTTCGCATTGCACGCCGCGACCTCGGCATCATGATCCTCATCGGTATCCTCACCGGATTGAGCCAAACCGCCTACTTAATCGCTATCCCGCTGGCAGGCGTTACCATTTCGACGCTGGTAGGGGTATGTCTCGCGCCGGTATCGGTGGCACTGGTATCGGTCATATTCCGCTTTGAACCTTTCAACCGCAAAGTCATGATGGCGCTGGTCTTAGCGATCATCGGTACCGTTCTGGTGGTCGGAATCGAACCGGGAATCGAACTACCCCGTAACGCGATTATCGGCGTATTATTTTCGATTGGATCGGGTCTCACCTATGCGGGGGTGATCGTCGGTGGACGTTTTCTCGCCAACCGTGCCCATTCGGTACAAGTCAACGCGGTCGGGTTCGCCACCAGCGCCGTGATGTTGTTCTTCATCGCCGCGCTAACCGGCGGACTCAAAATGGCCTTTCCGATACAAGGATGGGCGCTGTTGCTTTACTTGGGCATCGTCCCGACAGCGTTGGGTTACGGCATGTTTGTCATGGGGATGAAAACCACACAGGCCACCATCGCGGGGATTATCACCCTGCTTGAACCGGTCACGGCAGCTATTCTGGCAGCCATATTGTTCGGTGAACGCCTAACCGTCTTAGGTATTTTTGGGGCACTGCTCTTGCTGATGGCAATTGTGGTGCTGGCACGTGTCGATTAATGATGCTTGATTATTTCTCGCGAAAGGATTGAATGATGAGCGACTCAACCGAACAGGTCTGGGATGAAAACTTGGACGCGCTGGTGGCTTCTACCCAACATCACCGTTTGTTGATGGAAAATGACAAGGTGCGCGTTCTCGAAACCATCATTCCGGCAGGGGAACGCACAGCCCTTCATACCCACCAATGGGCGGGTGTCCTGCATATCATGAGTTGGAGTCATTTCATCCGTCGCGACGATCAGGGAAATATTCTGGTAGATTCGCGTACTGTCGAGGCGCTTCAGAATCCGCCCAAAGTGATGTGGGGGCCGGCTTTGCCACCCCACACCTTTGAAAATGTTGGCGATCAAACCATGCACATTGTGGCGGTTGAACTTAAAAGTTAGCAGCAATCACCCCAACCAATAACCAGCAGCGATGAGCAGCAAGAAACCCAATCCATAGGCGATTTCTTGCATACCGATAATCTTGGGCGGTCGCGCTTTGCGCCATGAGGATAATCCCAGTGTAGCCCGCACCGCCAGGATGATCATGGCCAAAACGGCCGTCCAACGTGCAAAACCGTAGGCCACCGCGATCATCAACACAAGGATCGAAATCACTTGTACGCAGTATGCCAATCGCAAACCGGCGGGTTGTTCCCGTTCTAGCCGTAACCGTGACCGCACATACAAAATCGTGCTAATGGCTTTGACCGCGATCACCAACCATAAGCCTAACGCGGCGCTCAGTGACCAGCCTTGCATCATGATAATCGTGGATGCTAATGCGCCGGTTGCTACCGCGCCAGCAATTTCGGCTATAGCACTCCGGCTCTGGTTGCGCACATCATATGCCAATTGCAGCGCGAACAGCGGAAGTGCCAGTAGCAACGGTAGCAAAACAGTAGCGGAAGGAATCAACAACAGGGTAATCACCCCCGCGAGTCCCGTAACTCCCGCATAAATCAACATGAAACGCCGTGCCGCGTAGGTGCGGGGAACACTGCGTTTATTCAGCACATCTTTGGCATAAATCTTGAGGGGGTGACGCAGTAAAAATGCGCCGAGTGTCGCTAGACTAATGGTTAATCCGCCCCAACTGGGCGCGAGCAGTAATCCTAATAGCAGCGGTTCGCTGACAAATGACCAACCACCATGTTCGGTCGGCAGCGCAACCGATCGCCAACGCACACTTGCCCCGCGATTTTGTGATCCTTCCAATCCCATATCCTCTTGCTTATCTTTGATGATTGATACTAACACGGCCTAAACTAAACGAGGGGTAAGGATCGTCTGCCGATTAGCAGTAAGATGTCACGAATTGCGGAGTGGGTGTATAGCGCACGTATGCTGTACACCCGCATTGATAGAAGCGCTAGCTCAATCCTGCTTGGATGAACGCAGATGGGGTAGCATGGCGGTCGCTATGGTGCGGCATATAGGCGGGATTCTCGATGACCACCTCGACGCCATAGCCCGCGCAATCCTCATCTTCCAGATAATTCGGAATGATATGCATCGGTTTGAAACCCATCTTGAGCTGCTTGGTCAGGTTATTGTCGAAGCGCCGTCCGGCAATCACATCCGCGACATATTCTTCAACTGGCACACTGTCCGCCACCTTGTGATAGCTGACGATGGCGCTGCCAGCCACCATGCCGCGCAGGTTCAACCGACGCATGGTATCAAGGCGCGCGTTGGTCAATTTCTTGCCGATGCCCTTGCCCTGATAATCTGGATGTACCGCCGATTCGACCCCGTACAACCATTCACCATTGGGAACGTGCGTGGTCAACCAACCCTGCCCAATCAAATCCCACCATGACGCATTAAGCGGCGACTGCGCGCTAAAGTTGACGCGCATACTCACAGTGAACCCTACCACCTTATCTGTGATCGTATCAACCGCTATGAATTGACCTTCAGGGAAGATTTCGAGATGCTTGCGGAAACGAGCCACATCGAAGATGCCGCTCTCTTCATCATTTGGATCGAGGTTATATACAGTCGCCATCAAGTGCTCCATCTGGGCAACATAGCGTTCGCTGCTCGGGAGAATCTGGATGGCGCTCTGACTACTTGCGGGTTCGTCCTGACTTGACATGATCCTATCCTTAAAAATGGAATATTCGCTTTGAAATAAAATGTTTTAGAGGAGGCTGCCGATTGCAATCCCCTCTACGATGGTTCTCAGAAATCGACTAGGCCATATGTGGCATCAACGCCACAGGCAGCATCCGCAGCGATGTGACGCGTGCAGGTACAGAAGCCGGATAGAAGCGGCGTGGTGCGCGATAATCTGGATTATCCCAGACGATCTCTACCCCGTAGCCACCGCAGTTTTCTTCGTTCGTATAATTCGGAATCAGGCCGTGAACCTTGAAGCCCTTCCGAAGTTGTTTGCTTAGGTTAGTGTCAAACCGTGTTCCAGCAACCACCTCACGAACATATTGTTCGATCGATACGTGGTCAGCGACCTTGCTGTAATCAATAGGCAGGCTGCCCGCCGCGAGACCGCGCAGATTAAATCTACGAATCACGTCATAGCGTGCATCAATTAACATGCCGCCTACACCTTGGCTGCGATACTCCGGAAGGACAACCGAGTCCACTCCGTACAGCCATTCGCCGGTTGGGTTGTGGGTCGTCAGTCAGCCGTCGTTGGTCAGCTCCGCCCACGACTTGGCTGCATCGTGTGCGTTTAAGTTTGTACGCATGCTGGAAGTCAAACCCACCACGCGGTCGGTTCGGGTATCCACAGCGATAAACTGTCCTTCGGGGAAAATCTCAATGTGGCTGCGGAATTTCTCCGCGGTAACCGCCTCAGGGTCAACCTCGAATGCCTGTGCATCCACGGTATACCCATAAGCCAGTTGGTGGCATGCTTCCATGCGCTCTAGATATGCGAACGAACTCGGGACGACAGCGATCTGTGTGTCCCGGTTCTGTCTAGAGCGTTTCAGGGTCATGCTAAGGTTGGCGTTCATTATGTTTCTCTCTCTACTTCATTTACGATAATTGGCTGCCACACCCAATTGGGGAGGCAGGATTTCCTGAGTGTTGGGTTTGATGCGACATTCGCCAACGCGAAACAACCGTCATGCGGGCAGGCAAATCTTCAGTTGTACACCATTCGAGGGAGCAAGGTCCGTACTCACGGACAAGCAGTCAGGTTGGAGCCATCTTTTGAGTGATGGAATGCGAGCGGGTTAACATCAAACACCTATTATTGTGTAGCGCAAAATGTGTACTACAAAATCCAATATAACATGCCTTCTTACGGCTGTCCAGTAGTCCCACGCCTATTCTTGTGGGGTTCTAACGGACTTTACGTGCCTGTTGTTGGGAGCGCCGCATTCGCGAGGCTAGCGCGTTTCTCTTCTTGACGCCGCGTCAACGAAACGATGAATGCAATTGCAAATGCCGAAGCGACTATGTAACTGAAATCAAAGAGAATCGAGGCCGCGTTTGCAGAAAATACCTGTTCAGCGGTATCAAGGTTCCTATACAGGCTAGTCAAAACGCGACCAAGTAGATTCATCACAAGGAAACTACCCCACCACAACTTCACGATCGGAGCCACTTTTCCTTGATATGCAGCCATGTTCGGCTCACTGCATGTCCAAATTTCTGATGCCACTTGATATGGGCGCACGAAATTTACGAAAGGAACTACAAAACCCAACCATGTCCATCGTGGCGAATAGGTCAACATCGTCATTCCAAATGAAGAAAGGTTTCGGTAAGTGCGGTGAAACCACTTGAGGAAAAACACTGCTGATATGATGAATGAACCAAGTTGAATCCAGTTAATCACATTTTGTCGCTGATCACTCGCTTTGACGTCATCGAGTAAATTGTATTGGGCGATAGGATTACTATCGACAAATCGCACCACTAAATCTCTTTCCATGAGGTCTGATATTACAGACACCATGGAAACGATGGCTACTACCCCGATGCATATGACGAGCCATTGAGCCCAGCGATTGGGTGATTGGTAATTTTCAATAAACATGGTTTCATCCCGACTGTTCATATATCACCTGCGCAGTGGCGAGAACTGCTTTACGAAAATGGCGACTCAGTTCCATTGGGGTTCGCAAATCGACCACGCGCCCCATGAGTGTCATCAATTCAGCTTCTTGTTACACCATATCCAAGAAAGTAACGCGTTGTCCCGGCAGATACTCGACCAGAAGGTCAATATCGCTATCCAAACCAAAATCATCCCGCAGTGCTGAGCCAAAGATAGCCAGCTTGCGGATACCATAACGCTTACAAAAAGCCTCAATTTCTAACCGTGGAATTGTGATGCCTACAGGCGAATTCAGCATAGAAATTGTCCTACTCTATGGTCGATATTTTACCATTATTTTAGGTAGTGCTGTTATCACCCTCAGCCAATAATGCTATACGCATACTGACCACGCACCAACTCGCCATCCGAAAACCGTTCGAAGCGGAACAGATGTGGGTTAATCGGGCAGCACTTATCGCCAGTCGCCAGATCAGCAATGATCTCACCGACCACCGGCCCCATCTTGAAGCCGCTGCCACTCCACCCGAAGGCACTGATGAAGCCCTCGATCCCCGGCATTTTCCCAAGAATAGGCGACCAATCCGGCGAAACATCATACAGACCAGACCACCCCTTACCAACGCGTGCTTCACCCATCTTCGGCATTCGATGTTCGATGCGGCTTGCCATATCGACATTAAAATCCATGTCCACCGTTTCGGCATACGCATCGGGATTAACATGATGCGCTGCTTCAGACGCTTCGATAGACCCCGCCAACGTCAGATGTCCCGTATCTGGACGCACATAAAATCCGGTAGCGAAATCGCCAATCACAGGATGCCCATCGGCGAACATCCCCTCCGGTTGATGAAACACGGCGATCTGGTGACGACTGGCAGCGACCGGCACATCATAACCAACCGTTTTCGCCAGTCGCGTACTCCACGGACCGGCAGCATTCACCACGACTGGAGCGCTAAAAGTCCCTTGCGTACTTTCGACCCCGGTTATTTTTCCACTTTGAGTCAGTACGCCTGTGACCTCCACCCCCTGCAACAGGATTGCCCCCAGATCACGCGCCCGTTTAGCAAAGGCGTTGGCAGCCATCGAACCATCAGCACATCCCGCATCCGGTTCATACGCGCCGCCCCCAATATCATCCACATTCAGATATGGCGCGAGGGTACGAATCGCCTTCGTGTCCAGAAAATCGACCTTCACGCCCACCCGTCTTTGCAATGCGACATTGGCTTTTAGCCCATCCAGATCACGCGGACGGACGATGAACAACGCGCCGGTACGCTTCCAACCGACGTCACCGCCCACAACCGTGTCAAAATCATTCCACACCTTGACCGAATGCAAAGCCATCCGTACCGCTGTCTCATTAGAGTAATGCTGCCGAATGATTCCACCGGTTCGGCCTGTACCCCCTGCTGCGATATACCGCTTTTCAAGCAGTATCACACGTTGCCCGCGTCGGGCGAGTTGGTAGGCCGCACTGGTGCCGGTAATGCCACCACCAATGATGATGACGTCTGCCGTTTGCACTGCCATTTCAAATCTCCAATCGTAACAATAAAAGTTATCTCTCAAATCCCGATATGCAGCAATAGAAGTTATATAACACGATAAATATACAGTAGCACTAAATTATTACGAAAAATAATTAATTTATTGTGTTTTAATGTAACAAATTTATTACACAATAAACGATAGTGCAGTCATTCACCCCACCCAACTGGTCGCGAATAGGTACAATCAGCGTCTATCAACTATCGTAAACGGATTGAGTTTCTACTATGACAAATTGGTATCCGCTCATGCTGCGTTTGGAAGGTCGCACCTGTGTCATCGTCGGCGGCGGAACGATTGCCACACACAAGATACAATCCTTGCTGGCTACAAATGCAGTGGTAATCGTCATTAGTCCAACCTTACATCCAACATTACTCACCCTAGCTGCCGACAACAAAATCATCGTCCAACAAATCGCCTATACAAGTGGCCTGCTCGATTCACTACGCCCCTTACTGGTATTCGCCGCCACCGATAATCCCGACCTGAATCAACAAATCGCCGCCGATGCCCGTAATGTGGGCGCGTTAGTCGATGTCGTCGATGACCACGCCGGACGTGATTTCATGAACATGGCAACCGTACAACGCGGTTCGGTTACGCTGGCGATCTCAACCGGAGGCGCATCACCCGCTTTATCCGCTCATCTGCAACGCGAAGTCGAGTCGCTCGTGGGCATAGAATACGGGACGTTGGCAGACTGGATGGCAGAAGCACGACCCCGCATCATGGCGTCCATCTCTGCTCAACCGCAACGGGCAAAGGTCTGGCATCGCGTCCTCGAATCATCTATTCTGGATACACTGCGGCAGGGTGATGAAACCCTCGCCCGTCAGACCTTCGACCAAATCATTCACGAGGCAATCAACGACTCAGCATGAAAACAGCCTTGGTTCTCGCGGGGCATGGCTCACACATCAGTCCTGAAACCGCCGGATTGGTCTGGCAACATGTCGATGCACTGCGCAAAATGAATATCGCGGATGAGGTCACGGCCGCCTTCTGGAAGGAAATGCCATCTTTCCACACGGTATTCAGTTCGCTAGAAGCCACCGACATCACAGTTATCCCCTTGTTCACGGCGCAGGGATATTTCACGCAAACCGTTATTCCAGCGGAGATGGAACTGACCGGAAGCCTCACCCAATGCGATGGACGCACCATCCGTTATACCCGCACGCTGAGCGAGCATCCTTATCTCAGTCAAGTCGTCCGGCAGCGTGTCGCGGATGCCATGCGCGATCAGGCGTTTACATCCGATCAAACCGCCATCGTATTAGTGGGGCACAGCACTCGCCGCAATCCCGAAAGCCGCAAAGCTACCGAAGCACAGGCCGAGTCGATCCGCCAAAGTGGCCTCGCCCGTGAGGTCATTGCGGTTTATCTGGATGACACACCCGCCATCGCGGACGCCTACACACTGACCAGCGCCCCCAACCTGATCGTCGTGCCCTATTTCCTCGCCAACGGATCACACACCACCATTGATGTGCCGCATGAATTGGGTTTAGCTGATGCCCAACGTAAGGCTGTCATCAACAACCGTCATGTCTACTACACCCAACCCGTCGGTGTGGAAGAGGATTTGCGTGGCGCGATCCTCGAACTGGCGCGTAATAGCGGCGCACCTCTGAAAGCTGAACAAATCGGTTTAGAGTGGGATAGTTTTCCATCAGCAAACTTTGATGGATTACAAACACTTCTCGAAAAAACAGTCGGCATCATTGGTCAATTGCGCGTCACAACCGATCATGTTCGCCATGTGGATGACGACCAACCAACCGATTGCATCACCACACCGGATGCACTACGTCAGCGCGTGCGCGAGAATCCTTTTCGTCCCCTCGCCACCAGCACCGATCTCCCGCGCGGATGGTACGTTCCAACATATGGCGACCCACACCGCATCCTCGCCATCATCGAGACGGTTTATCCGGCAGTCGTGGGTAGCACCGTCTTGGATACAGGTTCTTTACCACAACTCATCCAACGTCAAACCGGACGCTATCAAGAACTCAGCGCCCTTGATTCGTCCCAACGCGCACAAGTAGTACAACAGCTTTGTGGTAACTGCATCCGGCATCCATGCTGGTCAGATGGTGAATATCATCACTTGAATTGTCCCGAACCGTGTGATTTCTGGTTGTCCACCGCACTCCAATCCATCAAGGGGAACGAATAAGCATGACAGGCAAAGTCTATCTGGTTGGCGCTGGCCCCGGTGATCCTGACCTGATTACCGTCAAAGGTCTCAAACTCATCCAACAGGCCGATGTGGTGCTCTATGATCGCCTCGTCCCGCTTGCGTTATTGAATGAAATGCGGGCTGACGCCGAACGGGTGGATGTGGGTAAGCTCCCGCAAAAGCATCGCTTATCACAGGACGAAATCAATCGCCTGCTGATCGACTACGCCCAACAGGGCAAAATGGTGGTGCGCCTCAAAGGTGGCGATCCATTTGTGTTCGGGCGCGGCGGTGAAGAAGGGCTGGCCTGCCATGCAGCCAATATCCCCTTTGAGGTTATCCCCGGCATCAGCAGCGCCATCGCTGTACCGGCTTATGCAGGAGTTCCCGTCACGCATCGTCATATCAGTAGCGCCTTCACCGTCTTTACCGGACATGAAGACCCGACCAAATCTGAATCCAGTATTGACTACACAGCTTTGGCCGCCGCCGCCCGTTTGGGAACGCTGGTTTTGCTCATGGGCGTCAACCACCTGCCACAGATCAGTGCACAGTTACTCGCGGCTGGCATCGCGCCGGATACCTTAGCCATCTGCATCGAATGGGGAACGACGCCAAACCAACGGGTGGTAGAGGGCACATTGGCAACTTTGCCCGAAAAAGTGCAAGCCGCCGAAATCCAAGCGCCAGCATTAACCGTCATCGGTCAGGTGGTTGGCTTACGTAACAGAGGATTAGATTGGTTCAGATAATCGCAACCTTTAAGACTTTGAATCAAATTATCCGTTTTGCTTGACAATTTCGCGGAAGCCTGCCTATAATTCCTTCCGTAATGATAATTAGGTAAATACAAAGTCATGAAGTTGTTTTGTTGTCCGATGTGTTGTCTGTGTAAGACAGCTTCCACCCTTGGGTTGTAGCAAGGCTTTGTGTTTCTAGTGACAAATGACTGAAGAAAACACGAACCCCGGCTTACAACGCTGGGGTTTTTATTTGCTAAGATGAGGATAGGGTCGATGCGCGTGAACGGTTTGATGTGTTGTCTCTGTATGCAGACTACCATAGGGTCTAGTCCGTTTCGGCACGCGTAAATCAGGTTGTGAACCACGCAGCAAGCCCCGGACTAAACCGGGGCTTTTTTATTGTGTTTCTTTTGGGGTAAATACATGAGCGAGCATACAACCGACATTTCCAGTTTGAATACCCGCTTTGAGAATGCCTATCCGCAAGATATTTTGCGTTGGGCCGCTCAAACCTACACCGATAAGTTGGCGGTTGTCACCAGCTTTCAACCCACTGGAATCGTCACGCTCCATATGCTCAGTGAGGTCGCGCCGGATACCACCGTCCTTACCTTGGATACCGGCTTGCTGTTCCCCGAAACCTACGCCTTGATGGATGAATTAGAAGCCCGCTTATCATTACGCTTAATTCGCGTCCGCCCACAACTAACGGTTGCACAGCAGGCCGAGGTTCACGGTGCGGAACTCTGGTCGCGTGATCCTGATCGTTGCTGTGCCATCCGCAAAACTGTACCCTTAAATGAAGCGCTCGTTGGCTATGATGCGTGGATGACTGGCTTACGGCGTGACCAATCATCTGGACGCCAACAAACGCCCATCATTAGTTTGGACGCCAAATATCACAAGATCAAGCTTTCGCCCCTAGCCACATGGACGGAAGAAATGATTTGGATGTACATTCGTGCGCACGAGTTACCCTATAATGCGCTCCACGACCGCAATTACCCCAGCATCGGCTGTTATCCATGCACCCAACCCGTCACTCCGGATGCATCCGATAAACGTGCCGGACGCTGGGCGGGACGCGAAAAAACCGAATGTGGCATCCATGTTGCGGCCTCGTAAAAGCAGGGTAGACATTAGAATGAAGTTTCACTTAACAACCATATCCCGACGTCCATTTGAAACCAGCCGGATGAAACACTGTAACGAAATCACATCATCCGCTATCTAATGGATTACGTTTTACCGCGCCGTCAGCAAGACAGCGCCACTCATCATGTGAATTTAGATACCACTGGTATCGCTATCAAAGCAATTTGAGGAGAATTGGGAACTGTGACACAACAAGGTTTTACACTCTGGCTGACGGGCCTCTCTGGCGCGGGTAAAACGACCGTGGCCGTCGCATTAGAGAACATACTGCACCAACGCGGCTTGCTGATTGAACGCCTAGACGGCGATACCGTCCGCGAAGGTCTCACCCGCGATCTCGGCTTCAGCAAAGAAGACCGCGACAAGAATATCGAACGCGTGAGTTTCGTCGCCAAACTCCTCTCGCGCAATCGCGTTGGCGTAGTGGCCTCCTTCATTTCGCCCTACCGCGAAGCCCGTGACAAAGTGCGCGCCCAAACCACCAACTTCATTGAAGTATTCGTGGATGCTCCCTTGATGGTCTGCGCCTCGCGTGATGTGAAGGGCTTGTACGCCAAAGCCTTGGCAGGTGAACTCAAAGGCTTCACCGGCGTAGATGATCCCTATGAAGCACCCGAAAATCCCGAAATCACCTTGCACACCGATCAAGAAACCGTCGAGCAAAGTGTCGCCAAAATTATCGCTTATCTGGAACAGCACAACTTGATTCCAGTGTGGGAAGTTGAAGCAGCCTCATGACCAAGACATTCCCACAGATTCCTGCACACGGCGGCACACTCATCAACCGTCAACTCAGTGGTGATGCCCGCCAAGCCGCCATCAACAGCGCTTCCGGTTTGGAACGCATCGTTCTGAGCGATCTCAACGTGGCTGATCTGGAAATGATCGCTACCGGCGGCCTCAGCCCCTTAACAGGTTACATGGGGCAGGCGGATTACACCTCCGTTGTGCATAACATGCGCCTCGCCAATGGACTGCCGTGGACTATTCCGGTCACCCTTGCCATCAGTGCCGAACAAGCCGCGCGTATTCAAGCCGGACAGCCCGTCGCCTTGGTCGAACCCGCAGCAGATGGCGAACGTCTCCTCGCCATCCTCAACGTGACTGAAAAATACACCTACGACCGCGAAGTTGAAGCGCAAAACGTCTACCGCACCACCGAAGATAAACATCCCGGTGTCGCACGCCTCTATAAACAGGGTGAAGTCTTGCTGGCCGGTTCAATCGATGTGATTGATCTGCCGCTGCGTGCTCAGCAGGAATTTGCCGAATTACGTTACACACCCGAACAATCCCGCCGCATTTTTGCCGAACGCGGTTGGCGTCGTATCGTCGGTTTCCAGACGCGTAACCCCATCCATCGCGCCCATGAATACATCCAGAAAACCGCCTTGGAAATTGTCGATGGGTTGTTCTTGCACCCGCTCGTCGGTGAAACCAAGTCGGATGATATTCCGGCCTCGGTGCGTGTGGAAAGTTATCAGGCCATTCTCAGTTCGTATTATCCGGCCTCGCGTGTCCTGTTGGGAGCGTTCCCCGCAGCCATGCGCTATGCCGGCCCGCGTGAAGCCATCTTCCACGCCATCGCCCGTAAAAATTACGGTTGCACCCATTTCATTGTCGGACGTGACCATGCCGGTGTCGGCAGCTACTACGGCAGCTACGATGCCCATTATATTTTCGACGAATTTGAACCCGACGAACTGGGAATCACCCCGCTGTTTTTCGAGCACACCTTCTATTGCAAGGCTTGCGGTCAGGTCGTCAGCCTCAAGACCTGCCCCCACGACAAGAGCCAGCATGTCGTCCTCAGCGGGACACAAGTACGTGAAAAACTTTCGCGCGGCGAATTGCTGCCGGAAGAATTTACACGCCCTGAAGTCAGCCGCGTGCTGATGAGGGGCGTCCAACAAAACGAAAGGACCTAGATTCATGCATTCCTACTCGATTCTCAGATTGATGATGCCGCCTCTACGCGCCCGTGAAACCTTGTGTTGTCGCAGTTACACCTGTTGTACCTGTTGCTAACCCGTCATTTCACGCATCAATCACATTGAGGATTTGAGTTTAAGGAGAATATGAAAATGAAACGCACGCTTCGCATCACATCGATCTTGTTAGCCCTATTTATCGTGACCGTGATCGCTCCGGTTGCCGCTCAGGATGCTCCCGCACCTGTCACGCTCACACTGGTGGGTTATGCCGTCCCCCGTGAAGCCTACGGGGACATCATCCCTGCCTTTCAAGCCAAGTGGTTGAAGGAAAAGAAGCAGCAGGTCAACATCCTCGAATCCTACGGTGCATCTGGATCACAATCCCGCGCTGTAGTCGGTGGCTTTGAAGCCGATATCGTTGGCCTCTCCATTGAACCGGATGTGACCCGCTTGGTCGACGCTGGCTTAATCACCCATGATTGGAAAGCCAACGACTACAAAGGCTTCGTCACCAACTCACTGGTGGTCTTGGCTGTCCGTCCTGATAATCCCAAGAACATCAAAGATTGGGCGGACTTGGCACAGGATGGCCTAGAGGTTGTCACCCCTGACCCTGCGACCAGCGGTGGCGCACAGTGGAACATTCTCGCAGCTTATGGTGCAGCCCGTCGCGGTAAAGTGGCTGGCTTCGAAGCTTCCGATGCCGGAGCAACCGACTTTATCACCAAGCTTGTGACCAACGTCGCCGCCTTCGATAAAGACGGACGCGAAAGCTTCCTTACCTTCGAACGCGGTATCGGTGATGTTGCCATCACCTACGAAAACGAAATTTATGCCGGTCTGAAAAAGGGCGGCGACTATCAGGTCGTATACCCGACCTCCACCATCCTCATTGAAAATCCGGTCGCTTTGGTCGACACCTATGTGGATAAGCACGGCACTCGTGAAGTAGCCGAAGCCTTTATCAACTATCTGTGGTCACCCGAAGGACAAACGATTTTCGCTGAACACGGTTTCCGTCCGGTGAACGCTGATGTCGCCAAAACCTACAACGTCAATGTTGAAGCGACACCTTCTGCCGATCCTGCCGATAGCATCGCACTGCTTTACCCGCCGGTAGCTGACCAATTCACTATTGAAGAATTTACCTCGTGGAAAGATGCTCGTAAGACCTTCTTTGGTGACGATGGCAGCATTAGCCAAATTATCAGTGCCATTAAAGGCTAACCGTTCGTAATAACATCAATGAGGGGCAGTTTTGTAGCTGTCCCCCACCAATCCAGTTCAACATCGCTTTAGGACATGATGACATCTTATCCGCTTAATGCTTCTGGTCAGGCTAAATCAACCAAACGCACACCCGCGTGGGGTAAATGGGGACTGCGCTTGGCAGCGATGACCTATCTGATAGCCTTTGTCGCCGTTCCGGTTTTCGTGATCAACGTCGAAGGCTTCCGCGCGGGTTTTGATGCATTCTGGGCGAGTTTGGTACGTCCTGCCGCCCTCAACGCCATTTGGTTGACGCTCTGGACAGCCGCCGTCATGACGGTCATCAATGTCATCATGGGAACCTTGACCGCCTACGTCTTAATCAGCTACCGTTTCCCCGGTAAAGAAATCCTCAACACCCTTGTTGATTTACCCTTCGCCATCCCCACGCTCGTCACAGGCGTGATGTTAGTGCTCCTCTACGGACCGCAAACCGCCATCGGCAGCTTCTTTGATAAGCAACTCGGCTTCAAATTACTATTCGCCCCGCCCGGTATTGTCTTGGCGCTCTTATTCGTCGGCTATCCCTTTGTCATTCGCGCGGTACAACCCGTCCTCCTGACCTTGGAACCCAACCAGCAAGACGCCGCGCAAACCCTCGGCGCGTCCGATTGGTACACCTTCCGCCGTGTGATTTTTCCCGCCATCCGCCCCGCAGTGGTCACAGGGGGATTGCTCAGCTTTGCCCGTGCGCTCGGTGAATTTGGTGCCATTATTATCGTCGCCCAACGCCCTCAGGTCGCGACAGTCTACCTTTACGGACAGGTTGAAGCCGGTAACATGCAAGCCGCCAGCGCGGTATCGGTTGTGCTGCTCTTGATTGCCTTCATCATCACACTGGCTGTTGATCTGGTGGAGACGCGTCGCCATGCGTGAGATTACCCCGCGTAAACCCCTTCAACTGCTGCTGCTCGGCATCGCCTTGCTCTATGTGGCGGTATTGCTGCTCGCTCCGATTATCACCATCGTGCAAAAAGCCTTAGCCAATGGTTTCGAGCCGGTCGTCACCGCCTTGAGCGAACCCAATGTAGTCCATGCGTTGCAGGTAACCTTCATCCTGACGATGGGTGCTGTCCTGCTCAACACCGTCTTTGGGATTATCATCGCGTGGGTGCTGACTCGTCAGCGCTTCCGTGGACGACGTATCCTGAATATCTTGGTGGATATTCCCTTCGTCTTTTCGCCGGTGATCGCTGGCTACAGTTTGATCGTCTTGTTCGGGCGTAACGGGTGGTTCACCCCCACAGTCATCCCGATTGTCTTCGCTTTACCCGGTGTACTGCTGGCAAAGACCTTTGTGTCGTTGCCCTTCGTCACCCGTGAAGTCGGCCCCGTACTAGCCACTTTAGATACCGAACTCGAATCAGCCGCCTACACCATGGGAGCTAGCCAATGGCTGACCTTCCGCCGCATCATCCTCCCCAATATTTGGCCGGGTATCATGTACGGTGTTGTTTTAACTTTGGCGCGGGCGCTGGGTGAATTCGGGGCAGTTGCTGTGGTCGGTGGTGGCATCGAAGGCAAAACCGAAACAGCCACCATGTTCGTTTTTCGTGCCTTAAATGACCGTAACGATATTGGCGCCTATAGCATGTCATTGCTCTTAGGTATTACCGCGATCGTTGTTTTATTAGTGATGCGTCTGCTGCGGCGCAGTGTTGTGAGGGAGCAGACTACTTATGTCAATCATACTCGATAAGGTTTCCAAGACCTACGACAAGCAAATCATTGTCGATAACGTATCGCTTGAAATTCAAACCGGCGAATTATTCGTCCTCTTGGGTGCTAGCGGTAGCGGCAAGAGTACCTTATTGCGTCTCATCGCGGGCTTACTCCCCGCCGACTCCGGTCGCGTCTGGCTCGATGGTCGTGATGTCACCGACCTGCCGCCGCAAATCCGCAATACCGGTTTCGTCTTTCAGAATTACTCCCTGTTCCGCCAGATGACCACCGCCCAGAACATCGCTTTCGGGCTGGATATTCGCAAGCAGCCCCGCCCGCTGGTCGATAAGCGCGTCAACGAACTCCTCGCGCTCATCGGTCTTGATGGCTTGGGCGAACGCATGCCGTGGCAGCTTTCCGGTGGTCAACAACAGCGCGTTGCCTTAGCCCGTGCCTTGGCCTATGAACCCAGCGTCTTGCTCTTAGATGAACCCTTCGGCGCACTCGACGTCAAGATTCGCGCTCAACTGCGCCAGAATTTGCGCGAAATTCAACGCGCCTTGAACGTCACCACCATCCTCGTCACCCACGATCAGGATGAAGCCTTCGAACTAGCCGACCGGATTGGCATCATCGAAAACGGCAAACTGCTCGAAGTTGGTACACCCAACACCCTCTACCGCCGTCCTCAAACCCGTTTCGCCGCCACCTTTTTGGGCGCAGCCAATCTCTTACCCGGCAGACGCAACGGGACTCATGTGTATGTCGGTCAATCCGCTTTAGCCGCACCCCCTGAAACCGAACACTTATCAGGTCAGCCCGTCGAATTACTCATTCGTCCCGAAGAGATCGAACTGGCTTTGAGTCAGGAATCGTTACAGGGGCAGTTAGTCGGTCGCGGGGTCGTACAACAAATCGGATTTGCTGGTCCGTTTGAGCGCGTTGTCGTCCGCTTGGATGATCCTAAATTCGAGCCGTTACAGGTCTTGCTGAGTCCGGAGAAAGTACGGTCATTGGCGCTCACGCCAACCGCAACCGTATGGGTCGGCTTACAGGATTACCACCTGCTGCCTGCCAAACACCTATCATAAACCTCGAATAACAACTGCATCTTATCACTGTGTGTAGGCAGGTATTGCGCCTGTCTACACGCCAGTCTTTACTTTCCCCTATTCCAAAAATTTACGTAACCTCCCCCCAACTTGTATATTTTTGTCGTACAATAGACCACAAATATTAATATCAAAAGCTATTACGATGACAAACCTATTTCTTTCGCCCCATTTTGATGACGCAGTCTTGAGTTGTGGCGGCACTATTCACCACCTGATCGCGGCCGCTGAACAGGTTGAGGTACGTACCGTATTGGCTGGTGTGCCTTACAAAGTGCCGGATACGCCCTTTATTCATGAGCTTCATCAACGTTGGGAAGAAGGCGCTAACCCGGTTCAAATGCGTACGCAGGAGGATGAAGAAGCCCTCTGGCGCATCGGAGCCACTGCCAGCCGCATGGTCATATGGTCGGATTGTGTCTACCGCATGGGACGTAACGGTGAAGTCCTCTATCCTGATCGCGATAGTATCTTCGGTGAGATTCATCCCGCCGACCTCGCCGCTCAACTCTTGCCAACCGTTGTTCTCTCAGCACCCGAATCCCCCCGTGTGATCTATGCCCCGCTCGGCGCAGGTCACCATGTGGATCATCAAATCGTCCGCAATTGGGCGATCAACTTAAAACAATACTACCCTTGGGTGGCGCTGAAATTTTACGAGGAGTATCCTTATAATGAAGACACACAAGCAATAGACAATGCGCGTGGATATTTCCAGCAAGCCTATCCGGCACTTCAGCTCAAGCAAGAAACCATTGCCTTAACCGAAGCGGATATGCAGGCCAAGCTCACATCCATCGCTTGTTATAGATCCCAAATCAGCAGTTTCTGGAACGACAACGCACACATGGAGTCGGCAACACGGCAATCACTCATCGCTGCGGGGAATGGAGTACCCGCCGAGCGCTACTGGGTGGTCTCATAAACCGTTTTGTCGCTCCTGTAACAATGACCGGAAAAGAAATACGCGACCACTCACGATAGGTCGCCCCATACAAACAGGTAATCGCCACCAAAGGATGATCGGATGACCGAAGACGCACTGGCACAGGCACAAGTGTTGCTCAATGAATTGACCGAAGCGGCTCGCAAAGGGCAAATTATCCCCATACGCTTGACCGGACAGCTTGAAGCCATAGGCCAATTGCTCGAAAAAGCCCATGAGCAGCAAGCCGCCAAAAGTGACTCGCCGGATTTAGAAGCCTATAAACAAAGTATCGGTGGGATGCTGTCGCACGGTTTTCATGATTTGCGCCTCCCTCTAACCAGCATTCGTGGCTATGGGGATATGCTCGGCAACCCCGCTATGGGTGAATTGACCGACATGCAAAAGCAGTTTGTGGCCACCATCCGCACCAATACCAAGCGCATGGAATCCTTATTGGGTGATGTCAGCGATATGAGCAAACTCTGGAATGGGATACTCAAGGTCAATCCCAAAATGGAGATGTTCAAGAATGTGGCACAGTTGGTCGAAAAGGCCATGCGCCCCACCGCCACTGACCTCAACCGCAGCTTTGAGTTGGAAATCCCTCAAGGCTTGCCTTTATTGAACGTCGATACCGAACTACTGGTGAAAGCCCTCAGTAAGCTGGTCGAAAACGCCCTCCGGTATTGCCAACCCGAAGGCGGCGCGGTCAAGCTCGGCGCTACCGGCGAAGGCAATGTCCTGCACATCCAGATACAGGATAACGGCATCGGCATGACCGAAGAAGAACTCGCTAAACTGGGAACACTCTACTTTCGCTCGGATAACGAACTGGTCTTGGGCTATAAAGGCAGTGGCTTGGGCATCCCGATTGCCTACGGCATTATTCAGCTGATTGGCGGTCACATACATGTGGACAGTCAACCCGGTCATGGAACCACCTTTACCATCTCATTGACAGGTATGAGCTGAGCAACACCTATGGAACCACGTATTGACATTGATCAAGCCATTGACATCCTCTATCGATTGGAAGCCGCCGCGCCTGCCAACACCGCAGCCAAATTGGCGCAGGTCACGGCACTGCTCAAGCAAATGGCTGATGAGAACAATTACCTGAATAGTCTGGTCTTAGACAACGTTCCAGCGCTCTCTGAGCCGATGCATCCGGAACCAAGAGCAGCATCTGATGTCCCGCTTGATGACTACACCGATTACATCAACTTGATGCAAGCCGAACCCTACGAAGAAAGCCCGTTCGACGACGAACTGTCGGATGGAACCGCTGAAGGAGGCAGTTCATCCGGAGCAAACTCATACTTCATTGATGTCCCCCTAAAAGGTCTGGACGATGCCCTCCGTCCGCCCTTGGTTGCCATTCGTGGACGCGCTGAACTGGTACAGGATGGCTTTCTTGGGCAAATCACCCCCGAGCAGGACACATGGCTCGAAGCCATCTTGGAAAACACCAATCGCGCATTTGCGGTACTCGATGCCATACAAGAAATGATCGCCATTCAAACCGAGAAGGTGCGCATCCGTCCGGTGAATTTCCTCTCGACGGACTTATTGACCGAAGTGTGGGAACGCACCCGCGATCATGCCAAACAACTGGGGCATACCGTCACCATTCAGGCACCGGATATCGTCCCCTTAGCCTGTGGTGATTTCTACCAAAGCCTGATTATCTTGACCGACATGGTGGACAATGCCATGCGCTATACACCCACCGGCGGTCAAATCCGGCTCTCAGTCGATAACCTCGGCACACACGTCTTGTTAAGCGTCGCTGATAACGGTATCGGCCTCACCCCTGATGATATAGAACACATCGCCATACCGTTCTGGCGCGGCAGTCATCATAAGCTGGTACGGGCGCATCCCGGTACGGGGCTACGTCTGTATCTCGCCAAGCAGATCTTAGCCATGCAAAACGGAGAACTCATTTTTACGGGTGATCCGGAGACCGGCAGCACCTTCAGTTTTACGCTGCCCATGCCGGAATGACATAAATCCCCCCAATTCTTAAGGGACATGAGCGCTTATTCATGTATTATTGTAAATGTCACGTATGTGATATTTTGTAACATGTGATGGAGTGTTATGACCGACGAAATTGATGTGATCTATATCGAAGATGACAACATTGAAGCTGAATTGTTCACACTCGGTCTCTCCAGCCGTGGTGTTAATGTGCTGCATATTCCCGATGCTGAACCTCACACCTTGTTTCTGATGCAGCAGCCCCCGTACCAAACAGCCCGCGCCGTCTTTATCGACTTTTGGATTGGCGTCGTGAGCGGCTTGGATGTTGCTAAAAAGTTGCGTGATAATGGCGATAAGCGCCCGTTCTTCCTGTTGACTGCCGGCGAAAATCCCAATCCCGCCATGCTCAAACAGTTGAATATCACCTACCTCCAAAAACCGGCCAACTACAATAAAGTCGCCAGTGCCATCACCGCGTTATAAGCTTCCATGAGAGAATGCTCGTAAGCCTATCACCTCCACGTATAATAGCGTTTATTGACGCTTGTACTGAGGATTAACCCCATGTTGCTGGTGACTCTCAACGCGATTTTTGGTGCGGCGGCGCTTTTCCTTGCCCAACGCTCCCTTCAACGGGGCTGGCCCTTTGTCCGCATTGGGTGGATGGCCGTTCAAACACAGGCGAGCCACCCCGATTTTCGTCAAAATGTCTTTCGCCGTTTTGCCATTTCAGAAGGTGGACGCTTTCTGATGGGCGGCCTCGCATGGTTGCTCTTAGGCATCCTCTCGCTCATCGCTGGCATTTACTTCACCGTACTGGCCTATCAAGGTATGTATGGCGGTGGGTGATAATAGTTATTTTCCGGTACAATAGTAACCATAACTATTTATTAAGACGCCAAGGATCTGTTTCATGTCTGTGGGTCATATTTTCATTAGCTATCGGAGCACTGAAGTTGATTTTGCTTTGAAACTTGCGGCGGATTTGAAAAACTCAGGCGTCAATATTTGGTTGGATCGGTTGGATGCAGGAATAAAAGTTGGTGACGATTGGGTACAATCTCTACAAGACGCACTGGATAATTGCGGATCAATCATAGCAATACTCTCGCCAGATTATGTAGAATCAAAATATTGTCGCCGTGAGTTAAAACGTGCTGATAGTTATGATCGGCCAATATACCCATTGTTACTTAGTCAACTAGATGACAAAAAATGGCCGCTGGAGATACAGGAAAAGCAGTATATAGATTTCCGCCAATGGCATGATGAAACAATTTACCAACAACAATTTAAAAACCTAATTACTGTATTAACGGATCAAGCCCCTCTACAGTTTGGGCAAGTACCCGACAACGAAACTCGATACTTGACGAGTTTAATCTCAGAACTCGAATCACGTAAAGGTGTACTTGAGTATGTGGAACTTTCAACACATACCGATATACCTACTGACAACGAACCTGTACGCCCAGAACCACGACATGATGAATGGGCTGCTGGTTTCTCTATGTTAGTTGATAGAACAAAAAACACAGAGCGAAATACCAAGCAAAACTCCACAATAATCGCTACCGAAAAAATCACTTTCAATAGCATTATTGAAGTTAAAGATAAGTTTCCATCCTTTGTGCTCATTGGTGAACCGGGTGCTGGGAAATCAACAACACTCCGATGGATTGCGCTAGAAGCAGCACGAAAGCGACTTGAGAATCCAAACACTTCTCCGCTACCATTATTAGTTAATCTCCCCAAATGGGAAAATGAACTAACGCCTCTTGATTTCATACGCAAGCACTGGCCATTTAACTCCGATCTTGCAAAGTTACTTGTACAAGGCACTGTTTTGTTATTTCTAGATGGGCTCAATGAAATGGGTGCAGGTCGATACGAAAAAGCTCAGAAACTAACTAAATGGTTGGAAAGTACTGAAGCACCCAAATATGTATTCGTCACATGTCGATCTGGTGACTATGTAGGGAGGATGAAACTAGGAGATATACCTACTGTTATTGTAGATGAGATGAAAGAGCGACATATACGTGAATTTGCACATAGGTATCTTGGAGAAAATGCTGGACTTTTTTTATCGCGATTAGTATCAGATAAGATGCCCAATAAAGACTTTGCTAGAAGTCTCCATAAGTTAGCTCAAAACCCCTATTTACTCTCTGCATTAATTTTTTTATTCCAAAATTCAACCGATAGTGATTTACCCAATAACCATAGCGAATTAATGTATGACTTGGTTCAAGCACTATGGAAACGAGAGAATATTAAGCAAACAGTAGGTTGGATTCCATTTGAAAAAATGCGAGAAAAGATGACTAATCTTGCATTTGCAATGATAGACGAAAGCAAACCTACTGATGTAGCTTTTGATTATGCTATAAAGCACCTAAAAGACAAAAACTTAGTAGCTGCATGTCATAGTGCAAATTTGATTATGGTACAAGGTAATACATTGCGTTTTTACCATCAAATAATCCAAGAGTTTTTTGCCGCTTTTCACAAATTGGTTATGCCTAAAAGACTAAAGAAAATTCAATTTGCTATAACCTATGATAAATGGGGGTATAAAAAAGTCATCGTAAAAGAAAGCAAATGGAATCAAGTAATAATTTTACTCTGTGGACTCCAACAATACCCAGACAGCATGATTGAAGACATTGCTAAGATAAACCCTATGTTGGCTGTAGATTGTATAACTAGTGGAGTTAGTATTGAACATACGACAGTTCAAACGATTGTTAAGATTTTAACCGATATTATATCAAGTTCTCAAATAAAGACTTATGTGTCCATGACTGACTATCACACTGACAATGACAGTATTACATCTACTGAAGTCGCAACTTCGATAGGTGTATCAATTGGAATATCATTGATATTCGCATTGTTGAAAATACCATTTATTTTTACATTGTATCCTCGTAGACGAGGCTCAAGATTATCAGATTTAGTTCCAAAAGAATTGGAGGAAGAGTACGCTGAAGAGAAAGAAATATTAGTTAGGCATCTCCATGAATTAGGATTAGTTTCGCTTAGTCGACTAAATTATCAAGAATCAATAACTGCATTGATTGATACTATGGCCAGTAATAGTCGATACATGAGACGATCTGCCGCAAGAAGCTTAAATAGAATCTCGAACTGGGAACAAAACGAATTTAATATTGAACCTAGATCCAATTCATACATATATACTCTTCTAGATGACGATGATGTAAATGTCCGCCTATCTGCAATTAAGCTACTAGGGCTAATACGAGAAGAATCGGCCGTCCCAAAACTTGCACACTTACTACTCAATGATCCCTCAACAAATAATGCAAATGCTCGGGGACTTTCTGACGTAGCTCTTAATGCCCTCGAAAATATTGGTACATCAGAGGCTATCAAGGTTGTAGAAAAATGGCGGGAGAAACATTAGGATATTCATATTCATCTGTTTACTCAACCCATCCTGACCCCTTAAAAACCTAGCAATTGACATCTGTAGCCCGCCACCCTATACTGATTTTTGCGCCGCCAAACCAAACCCCCAACAGGCTACGTATTCCCTGTTGCGACCAATCGAATACGCCACCAACCTGTAATACAATTCGGTATCGAACAACAACTTTCTAAACTCGTATTTTGATGAAGCCATACTGGAAATAGCACACGCATCATGATCAGTGAAAAATCCACGCAGACTCTCGAACTGCCTAAAATACTTGAGCAACTTACCAAACACACCACCTTTTCAGCGGGTGCGGAACTCGCCCGCGCCTTACACCCCACCACCATAATCGATCAAGCGGTGACGTGGCAGCGCGAAACCGCTGAGGCACGCCTGCTTACCGAAAATAAAGTGAACTTTACCTTGGGTGGTGCGCGGGATGTCCGCGAACCCGCCATTCAAGCCACCCGTGGCATCTTGATCGAAGGCCAGGTCATGCTCGACATTCGCCAGACCTTGCGCCGCGGCACCACCGTCAAGCGCACCGTAGGCCGTATGAAGGGCAGCTACCCGCTTCTATCCGACATCGCCAACCAGATCGAAGAATGTACCGACTTACAGGACTCGATTGCCCGTGTCTTGAACGAAAAGGGCGAAGTGCTGGATACCGCCAGCCCACAGTTAGCCCTCATCCGGCGTGACCTAAAAGTCGCCTATGACAAGCTTCAAACCCGCCTCATGCGTTTGATCGGGTCAACCACCAACGCCCAATTCCTCCAAGAATCGATTATCACCACCCGCAACGGACGCTACGTCATCCCCATCAAAGCCGAATTTAAAGGACGCATCCCCGGCATCGTACACGACTCGTCCTCGTCCGGCGCGACCCTGTTTATCGAACCGCTGGCGACTGTCGAACTCAACAACACCTACCGCGAACTCCAACTCAACGAAGAGAAGGAAATTCGCCGCATCCTACAAGCCCTGACCGATGAAGTCGGGCAAGAGTCGGATCGTATCGTGCGCACTGTCGAAGTGCTCGGCTACCTTGATTTGGTATTCGCCAAAGCCCACTACGCCGAACAGTTGAAGGCCACCGAACCGATCCTCTTTCCCTTCCGCCCGCGTCCCAACAATCCGGCACACCCCGGCAGCATGATCTCCCTCAAGGCCGCCCGTCATCCCTTACTCACCGGCAACGTCATGCCGATTGATGTCGAGTTTGACGAATCCACATGGGTACTCGTCGTCACCGGCCCCAATACCGGCGGCAAGACAGTCTCCATCAAGACCATCGGCTTACTCTCGTTGATGGCACAATGCGGCCTCCAAGTCCCTGCTGACGATGCCAAATTGAGCGTTTTCGAAGGCGTCTATGCCGACATCGGCGACGAACAGAGCATCGAGCAATCCCTCAGCACCTTCTCCTCCCACATGACCAACACCATCTCCATCTTGCGCGAATGTGATAACAAATCACTCGTGTTGTTGGATGAGTTGGGCGCAGGGACAGATCCCGCTGAAGGCTCGGCGCTTGCCCGTGCCATTCTAACTCATCTCGTGGATCGGCAGGTGACCACCATCGTGACCACCCATCATCCCGAACTGAAAATCTACGGCGTAGAAACCCCCGGCGTGCGTAATGCCAGCGTCGAATTTGATCTTGGCACACTCCGCCCCACCTATCGCCTGATTCTCGGTTTACCCGGTCGTTCCAATGCCCTCGCCATCGCGACCCGTTTGGGACTGAGTGAGGAAATCATCGACCGTGCGCGTAGTATGGTCACCACCGAAGACTTGGTAGCCGATGACCTGCTCGACGAAATCCAACGCACCCGTGAAGAAATCCGGCGCGACCGCAGCCTGATCACCGCCTTGCGTGAAGAGGTCGAAGAACAACAGGCCGAACTACAGGTTCGCTTGGATAAAATCGAAGACGAACGCCGCAACATCGTCGCCACCGCCCGTCGGCAGGCCGATGAGGAAATCAAGAGCTTCCAACGTGAAGTCAAGCGTCTGCGCAACGACATGCGCTCCGCCTCGCTCCCCTTGGATATGCTCAAGCAGGTGCAGGAGGAAGCCGCTTCACTGGCCTCCAATGCCCAACAAACCGTCCCCAACGAAGTCGAAACCGTGGTCGAAAACACATGGGTTCCACGCTTGGGTGAAACGGTCTGGTTGGCAAAATTGAACGCCGAAGGCAGCATCACCGAGTTGGAACAAAACACAGCCACCGTACAGGTCGGTACACTCCGTGTACGTGCCGATTTGGATGAAATCAGCCACCGCACCCGCAGCGAGAAGCGCGAGATCAAGCGTGGGCACATCCGCGAGTATGAGAAATCGCCCGACCCGATTGCCCCGCGTGGACAATCCCCCGGCTTGGAACTCGACCTGCGCGGTGAACGTGTGGACGAAGCGCTCAAACGCCTCGAAACCTATGTCGATGCAGCCTATATGAGCGGCTTGCCCTTCGCCCGTATCATTCACGGCAAAGGCACCGGCGCCCTCAAGAAAGCTGTGCGCGAACGTGTGGAGCATCACCCGCTGATTAGCAAAGTCACCGAGGCCATGCCCAAAGAAGGCGGTGGCGGCGTCACCATCATCCATATGGTGCCCCTCACCTAAAACCCCGCCCACAAACCAAAAGCCCCGCTCAACCGAGTGGGGCTTTTTAATGCGCACTCTCACACATAACTGATCCGAACTTACTCGCCGCCTTGATCTCTGCGTCCTAACGCCTTTGCGTTAAAAACTCTGCTTTTCTCTGTATCCTCTGTGCCTCTGTGGTAAATATCTTTGTCTTTCCTCTGCATTCCTCCGCGTCTCATCGGTTCAACCGCAATTTCTCGTAGGGGCGAACTTCCTTCCGCCCGATCTTCCTTCGTATCTCAGCGATTCAAACGCTTAGCTTTTCCTTTGCGTTAAAAAAACTCTGCTCTTCTCTGTGTCCTCTGTGCCTCTGTGGTAAATATTTTCGTCTTATCTCAGCGTTCTCCGCGTCTCTGCGGTTCAATTCTCCGACTTATTATGCCCTACGTTTATTTTCGGTTAACCCGACAAACTGTTTGCCAACCATCTCCCAACCCTACACCGCATCCCACTCCCTCAAAACCGTTAACGCCAACACCCCGCAAAACTGACAAAATGGTTTTCCAAATGGTCACCCTTCCGCCCATTACCTGTTATAAGATAGGTATCAGAGCATTTGTATTTGCTCCCCTCTGCCATGCAATGGAGAGGGGTTGGGAGTGAGGATTTCCCACCGCACCTTAACAATCGCGAATGGCAAATTCGGCACAAAAATCCACCTTGCTATTGTCGGCGACGACGACGACGACGACACCGCCGACATAAAACTGCACAGTGAATATTGCGCAGTTTGTGAATCAAAAGAGGACGCTCACACGCCCTCTTCGGAAAAATCTATGGGGTCTCGCATCAGCAAGACGGTAAGTGAGGATTGCTCGTCACAAAGTCCACAAATTGATGATTAGCCTTATCGTATATATTCCAACCGGGGCCAATCTGCGAATTAAACGGATCGCCGCTCGGCTCACCACTGCCAACATACGAGGAACACATCGTGGAACCTTCAGCTTGCGCCACTGGAACCGACTTCGCTTCGTATTCGCTGCTCTTGCTCACGAAGAAGCACATGCTGTTTTGCTTGCCCCATTCGTCGTATCCAACCAAACACAACTGGCGCTTACCCAAACTCGCGTCCGCCTTCACCGACCATAATTGCGCCACGCCGAACGTGCCTTGCCCATCTTTACCCACCTGCGCATTAGCACCCGTGCTGTCAGTCAAACGAAGTGCCGCATCCACTTCGGATTGCTTCCATGTCGCCAGAGTCTGATCTGTTTGGTTCACCAGCGTACAACCGCTGCCCGCATTGCAAAACAAACTGTCGCCGCCGAAATGAAACGGCGCGGGGTTCATACGACCGTCATCCGCATAGACGCTGCCGCCCACCAATAGAACCAGAGCCACCGCCGCCATCAAAATTAAAAACCGTTTTGTATTCATGGTGTCATCACCTTTATAGCGCTTCACATTTCCCTTATCATAGTCTAAGTATTGATTTTAAGGGTATTAATTATGCAAATCTCAATTAATTATCAACTATTCACTTCTGGGCAATCAAAAAGGGCGCTTGCACGCCCTCTCTGAAAGATCAACTTATTTTACCCGGTCGAACGTCTACACGCCCAAAAATTCATCGAGGCCAGAAAGGATTTCTTCAAGGATGCTCGGTTGCATATCGCCCATGTGCGCGATGCGGAAGGTCTTACCCTTCACCTTGCCGTAACCCTTGTCCATCGAAAATCCCTTACCACCCATGAACTTCGCCATATCATCCACGTTGATGTTACGTCCGTTAGCCACGGTGGTCACCGTCGCGGAACGATAACCGTCCTGCGAGAACACACCCATCCCACGCGCATCCGCCCACGCAATCGTCATATCGCGCATTTGCAGGTGGCGTGCCCAACGGGCTTGCAGACCTTCTGCCAGCACATCGTCCAATTGCTTATCGGCTGCGAACATCAACGACACAGGCGGTGTCGAAGGTGTGTTGTTCTTCTTCAAGCTGGCTTCGATCTCGATGAAGTCGAAGTAATAACCACGGTTGGTCACCTGCTTGGCACGTTCCAACACACGGTCACTAATCGCTGCGAACGCCAATCCGGGTGGCAGGGCGAACGCCTTCTGTGATGAAGTCAATGCCATGTCGATGCCCCACGCGTCCGTCAACAACTCGGTGCCGAGGAAGCCGCTCACGGTATCCACCAGATACAGCGTATCAGGATACTGGCGCACAACTTCACCGATAGCCTTAATCGGATTAGTCACGCCGGTGCTGGTTTCATTATGTACCACGCACACCGCGTCATAGGTTTCTTTTTTCAGGGCGTCCGCGACCATCTCAGGAGTGTGAGCTTTGCCCCAATCCACAGCGATTGTATCCACCAGCTTACCGTTCAACTGACTGATTTCTGCCCAACGCTCGCTGAAAGCGCCGCCCACCAGATGCAGGGCTTTTTTACCGTCACGGATACAGTTGCGCGATGCACCTTCCCATAAACCTGTGCCCGATGAACCCTGTACGAACACGCGGCTCTCGGTGACGAAGGCTTGCTTGAGCTTGCTTTGTAGACGGGCGAACAGTTCTTCAAATGCCTTAGAACGATGTCCGATCATCCATTCGGTTTGTGCGTCGAGGATTTCCTTACGCACCTCTACAGGGCCGGGGATCACCAGCCGTTTATGTGTTGCTGCTGCCATATCTCGATACCTCCCTGCGGGGATTAGTTTGTGACATTCCGAACAATTCTAGCCTAGGGGGTAGTGGCTGGGTAGTGGCGACC
Organism: Aggregatilineales bacterium; assembly: GCA_044227005.1. GTDB lineage: Bacteria > Chloroflexota > Anaerolineae > Aggregatilineales > Phototrophicaceae > CFX2. Next base: position 330,318 of record JBGAFZ010000004.1, on the reverse strand, counting down.
CCTAGGCGATACATACAGAGATGCATGGGGTGAAAATGAGGTAATGTGCCTAAAACAACACTTTCTATCGCGAATTAACAAAGAAAACACCTACTTGAAAGAGTATAATACCCGTTGAATGGGTCTCATTCGTCCTCAATAGGGTAAGAACCGCCGCAGAGTCCCACTCCAATCTTCAACTAGCCAATCATCAACGAGAACACACCCATGACCGACAATTACCGTGACATGCTCGAGCAGGCCGCGCTCGACGAAGCAACCTTCGTACAAATGACCTTCAAGGGCGAAATCACCAACACCGCGCCGTGGCGTATGGTTACCGTCCGTCCGGTGCAGATCAAACAACGCCGTCACTTACAGTTCTCGCACTTCAGCGCCAAGCAGGACATCACCAAGAACTTCGAGGGTGCCGAAGCTATAGCTCACCTGCGCGAACTGCTGGCGATGCCCTTTCACAGCATTCATTTACGCTCGACCATGGAAGAACTCAACGTTCAAATCACCAAGAAGGGCAAGGCCATACTGCACCGCAGCGCCCCGATCAAGCCGCATGTCGAAAGTGTCGATCATGACCGTTGGAAAGATTGGCCGATCCCTGCCAGCTTGCCCGATCCCTTCCTACAGAAAATCGGCATCCAAACCACTGATGGCCGCATCAAAGCCGATATGCAAGATAAGTTCGCCCAGATCAATGAATTTCTCAAGCTACTCGATCACACCGGCGCACTAACCACCTTCGATCACTCGCCCATTCATATCCTCGACTGCGGTGCGGGGTCGGCTCATTTGACCTTCGCCACCTATCACTACCTGAACAACATTCGCCAAATTCCGGCGCATCTCAGCGGTGTGGATGTGAACGCCGAGTTGATGGCGCGTAGCAATACCTACAGCCACGAATTAGGCTTGGGCGATGCCTGCTTCTATGCCTCACCCATCATCGAGCATGTGCCGGAACACGCACCCGATATTGTGCTGGCGCTCCATGCCTGCGACACCGCCACCGATGAGGCGCTCGCCTTAGGCGTCAAAAATGGTGCCAGCATCATTATGACCGCCCCTTGTTGTCACAAGCATCTGCATCAACAACTTGAAAGCCACGCTCCTTTCGAGCCGGTCATGCGTCACGGCATCCTCAAACAGCGTATGGGCGATATTCTGACCGATAGCTTCCGTGCGCTGCTCTTGCGTATCATGGGTTATAAAACCGATGTGGTCGAATTCATCTCATCCGAACACACCGGACGCAATCTCATGATTCGCGCCGTCAAAAAGACCGCGCCCTTCGACGCCGAGTTCGTCAAAGAGTACACCGACCTCAAAGCCTTCTGGGGTGTCACCCCCTATCTAGAGACCTTGCTAGGCGAACAACTGCAATTGAGTGTTACAGCACCATAGCATGACAATGATGGTGATTTTGTGGTATACTAGAACTAAAATTCGATAGTAGCTTTTGCCCATGAAAACCCATCATCTACCGGTTGCACTTACCCCATTCGTTGGTCGAACGCACGATCTCCGCGCCATCATGGATTTGGTCGCCAATCCATCCTGCCGCCTATTAACGCTGGTCGGTCCGGGTGGCATGGGCAAAACGCGCCTCTCGCAGGAAGTTCTGCGCCAACTCGCCGATAAGGAATCCTCTGATGGGCTGTACTTCATCGGCTTGCAGGCCTTGAATGCCACATCGCTGATCATTCCCGCTATCGCTGACGCCATCGGGCTGACCTTTTTTCAGACAGCCAATCAACAGCAAGAACTCTTGGATTTTCTGCGCCCGAAACGCCTGTTCATCGTGTTCGACAACATGGAGCATTTGTTAGGTGGGGTAGAAATCATCAGCGCGATTCTGGCACACGCGCCCGAAATCAGAGTGCTTGTGACTTCCCGCGAGTCACTGAACCTACAAGAAGAATGGCTCTATAGCCTAACCGGCATGGGCATCCCCAACACTGACGCAATGGAAACGCTGGAATCGTTCAGCGCGGTTCGCTTATTCGTCCAAACGGCGCGCCGCGTGTATCCCGATTTTTCGGTAGAAAATGAACGGGCGGGCATCGCGCGGATTTGTGCGCTGGTCGGTGGAATGCCGCTCGGTCTTGAGTTAGCTGCCGCATGGGTACGGGCGCTCTCCTGTGATGAAATCGCTGATGAGATCGCCAACAACCTCAGCATCTTGGAAACCTCGGCGCGGAATGTGCCGGAACGTCATCGGACGATGCGCGGCGTGCTAGCACAATCGTGGACACTGCTCACAAATGAAGAGCAGCAAGTCATGATCCGGCTGGCGGTCTTTCAAGGCGGTTGTACCCGCGAGGCAGCCGAAGTGGTTGCGGGGGCTTCGCTGCGTGTGCTTTCAGGTCTGGTTGATAAATCGTGGCTGCGCTGGGACTCGGACAATCGTCGTTATGATCTCCACGAACTGCTGCGCCAGTATGCCGAAGAACAACTCATCGCTGCCGGACAATTGGATACCGCGCGGAATGCGCACGCGGCCTTCTTTGCCCGATGGATGCAAAAGCGCGAAGGTGAGATCAAGTTCCGTCGGCAAGATGAGGCGCTTGATGACATCGAATGTGATTTCGCCAATGTGCGTTTGGCATGGCAGTGGGCCACTGATACTGCCGATGCGGATCTCATCAACCCGATGATTGAAGCCCTTAATTTTTACGGGGATATGCGCGCACGTTTTACCGAGGCCTTGGAACTCTTCGACCGCACCAGCCAGCGTTTCGCCCCATTTGACGATCACAAGAACAAGCTGACTTATTATCGGCTGCGACTGCGACGGTCGCGCATGTTCCAGAATGCCCAGACTTATATTGCTGATGATCTCGATAACCTGATTGCCGAGCTAGAAGACATTCGTCAGTCACTAACCGATTTCGATTGCCCCATGGAAACTGCGTTAGCCATCTATCAAATTGGCTTTGCCAAGAGCTTCCGCACAATTGATGAAGTCGGCATATCCTACTTCAGCGACTGTGTCCGTATTTACGCACAAGTGGGCGACAAGTTTTATGAAGCCGACGCGCTCCACTTACTGGCGACTTCCATTAATGATTTTCAGAAGGCTAAAGAATACTATGAAGCCGCCTTTCGCATACAGGAAGACATTGGTGATCGCAATGGGATTGGCTGGTCGCTGACGCAGTTAGCACGCAGCAACTATGTCGAACACTGCTTTGATATCGCTGATGATTACAGTGTGCGAGCACGCGCCATTCAACGCGAACGGCACGATTGGAAAGGCTTGCACTATAGCCTCATTAACTATGCGACATGGGCATTCTTGCGTGGCAAAGGCGCTGACGCAGTGGCAGCAGCCGAGGAAAGTCTTGAAGTAGCCATCACCATGCGCATGCTGACGCCCGAACGTGCCAGCCGCGCCACCTTGGGTCTCATTCTCGTCGCCACCGAAACAGATGTCGAACGCGGGCAAGATCTATGCCTCAAAGTACTGTCTACCTTTTTGCCCTTGGTGAGTTCCATTACCGAAGCAGAATTTGATGCGTTCAATGGTCTAGCAATCGCAGCCTATCTACGGGCGGATATGACTGCCTTGTGTGATTATCACCAACAGGTGAGTCTCCATGTCGGTACAACATGGATTACCCAAAACAAATACAATCTGCTCGTAAATCTCGCAACCAGTGGCATTCTAGTACTAGATGCTCAGAATCACACTGTTTTAGCCGTCGAATTGACAGCTTTAGTCATACAAATCCCTGACCTTGCAGGCTTACCAGCAATCGCATGGCTCGAAAAATGGCCGCTTCTAAATCGCTTACGTTCAAGGTGGCAGGTCAAACTCGGTGCAGAAGCGTTTGCCGATGCATGGGAACGGGGTAAAACGCGCGATCTTGATCAAACAATCGCGCTGCTCAAAAACGGCTTAGGCAACCTACCCGATCCTGTCCCTGCCAGTGTTCCTCATACCAACCCGCTCACCACGCGCGAAACCGAAGTGCTGGCGCTGCTGGCAAATGGCCTCTCCAACCGCGAGATTGCCGACCAATTGGTGTTTTCGTTGGGTACTGTCAAATGGTACGTCAACCAGATCTATAGCAAACTGGGTGTTGGCAGTCGTACACAGGCCGTTGTTCGCGCTCGTGAATTAAACCTCCTCCACTAGCCCATATCCAACCAAACACAACCGCCCAAAAACCTATCTTTGGATAGGTGACAACCACCCGGGTTGGGCGCGTACACTGTGTTTGTAAGTTGGGGTAGCAGAGGAGACAATCATGAACTTAAACGGTAACTACGACTCAATCGGTGTGTCGATGGTTGAGGAACTTTACAAACAAGCTGAGGAGATTTACCCGATTACCGACGAACCCGCTCCGCAAAGCGTATCATTGTTCCAACGCCTCGTCGGATGGGTCAAACGGGAAACACCGTCTATCCCCTCAACGCTTGCAACCGAACCTTGCGGGGATGAAATGGCTCAACCCTGCCTCTAAACATCGGTATCCTCTTCTAGGAGCAATCCTATCGCGCAGAGGGGGAAGGTATGCCTTCTCCCTCCATCCACTATCCTTTTTCCGGCCTTTGACAACTTTGCAACCTTTCGCCACACTTTACCCATATCGATTGTGTAGAGTGAGGCAGACATGGAATATCCTATCCGCTTAGGCTTAATTCAACTGGCGTGGTCGGGCAGTATCGAGTCGATGCAAGCCCAGTATCGCACTTTGATTCCACAGGCAGTCGCGCAGGGAGCCATGCTCATCGGCCTGCCCGAATTTTCACTGATCCCTTACTTCCCCGGTGTCCGTGATCTAGCAGGTTTTGATTGGGCGGAATCACTGCCGGGGGGGATTTCCGAGCAGTTTTTTAGTGAGATGGCACGAGAACACAAAGTAACCATCATCGGTAGTTTGTACGAGAAAGCCGATGACGGCACATTCTACGATACGGCGACCATTCACACCGCCGATGGGAAATTAGCTGGTTTCACCCGTAAGTTGCACATCCCCTCCGGTGATGGCTACCACGAAACCGATTACTTCGTGGGCGGCGATCAATATCCAACGTTCAATGTGAATGGGTTAACGCTGGCAACCCCCACCTGCTACGACCAATGGTTTCCCGAATTGGCGCGCATCTACAGCCTGAACGGTGCCGAATTGATCTACTATCCGACAGCCATTGGCGAAGAACCAACTGACAGGACGATGGATACCAGCGAGGCATGGCAAACCGTCATGCGTGGTCATGCCATCGCCAACGGCGTATATATAGCAGCCGCCAATCGGGTTGGTGTAGAAAACGGCATCCGCTTGTACGGCAGCAGTTTCATCTGTGATCCATCAGGCAAGGTGTTGGCGCAAGCAGGCCGCGAAACCACCGAAGTGATCGTGGCCGATGTGTCACCGGATGTCATGCACCACTGGCGTGATCACTTCCCACTGCTGCATCAACGCCGACCGGCGATTTATGGGCGGATTAGCGAGAAATACTCGAAAGATTTTCGTCCGGGGTGGCTCAAAGAATGACTAATGAGGGTTGCCGTGTGACAACCCCCACTACCTAACTAAGTCTTACTTGACACCCATGTGGAACACGACGATATATTCACCAAACGAACGCTGATTCTTGCTAGTCATCAGGAAGTTGAAGAAGTTGTTATTCGTATCCGCATCGAGCGTCATGCCCTCCATCGGAATGGTCATCATGGCATCGACTGACCCACCGGGAATACCTTGATCAGGCGCATCCGAGACATAGCTATCGGACAAATCTTGGCTATCGCCCCAACAAGTCTTGGTTCCGGCGTTATCACATTCCACGGTCGAACCATCATCCAAAGTGACCACAGTATTATCCGAGTGGACAAGCTGTATGAACGGGTCAAGTTCTTGCACTTTGGCAATCATGTAGATGTTTAACGGTACAGCGCTATCGACCATGCTTTGATTCAAATGAACAGCGTACGGATCACCCGCACCTTCGCCTTTACCATCATTGCTGGTGACCGCCATACCTTCCAGTACCAGCACGAACTCGCCACTGGAACCATCCGGTGAACCAACGACCAAAGAAATGGTCGAGAAGCCGCTGTTACTGTGGAAGAATGGCATCTGCGTATTGGAACTGGATGCATCCACCACGCCGGTTGATGGCAAACTAACGCTGTACTTACGGGCAGCAGGATCATCATCCTGACACAGGTTGATACCACTTGAATCACCCACACCAATCACAGGATCATAACCATTGATGCCGATGGCTGTTGCGGTATAAGTGAAGCCAGCCCGCATACTGACCGTCACTTCCACGCCATTCTTGATTTCAGTGCCGTCAGGGCAGGTTACATCCATGCCACCACCACCCGTACCGGTCTTGTCCGGCTTGGTTTTGTCGGGTGCGGGGACGCCTTGAGCCAGACCACCAAAAGCCGGCTTATCACCGGTATCGGTTGTGTTGCCATTGTTATTATTGTTGGTTGTCGAGCCACCACCACTCTTCAAGCCCATGTGCATCACAACAATGTATTCACCAAACGTCGATTGTCCCGTGCTGGTCATCAAGAACTTGAGGTAATTGTTAGCTGGATCAGGATCAAGCGGCAAGCCTTCTAGGCCTATAGAAAGCATCGAGTCCACCGAACCACCGGGGATGCCCTGTGCATTAGGAGCTTGCACAAAACTCTGTTCCAAACTACTGTTGTCACCCCAGCACGAATTGCTACCTGCGTCATCGCACTCGACGGCAGAACCATCATCGAGCGTAATCACGTTACGTTCTGAATCGATCAACTGCATGAAAGGGTCAAGCTCTTGTACTTTGGCAATCATGTAGACTTCAAGCGGTAGACCGCTATCGATCATGTTTTGGGTGATTTGTACCGAGTACGGATCACCCGCACCGGCGCCTTTACCGTCATTGGTAGTGACCGCCATGCCTTCCAACACCAGAATGAATTCACCATCCGAACCATCTGATGAACCGATAACCAACGAGATGTCCGTTAGGCCGCTATTGCTGTGGTAAAAAGGCATCTGAGCATTGGTTTTGTTAGAATCGACCTCACCGGTTGAAGGTAAGCTGACAGAATATTTACCGGCAGACGGTTCATCATCGTTACACAGGTTGATGCCGCTCGAATCACCTACGCCAATAATCGGGTCGTAGCCGTTTACCCCGATAGCAGTGGCAGTATAAGTGAAACCGGGACGCATATTGACAATCACTTCTACCCCATTTTGAATTTGAGTACCATCAGGACAGTCTACATTGACCCCATCCGTCGAACCACCTTTGCCCTGTTTTTGGGCGCTGACGGGCATGGCAATCATCAGCATAAGCACTACAAAGAAGAAAGAAAGCCGTCGCATCGGGTATACTCCTTAGCAAAAGTCTTTTCGGACAGCCAATATTAAACTTATCCTACAATGATTTCGGGAAAATCCGCCAGCACCATAGCAATAAATCCGTAGTAATTCCGCCTCAATCCGGCGCGGATGACGATAAACATTAATAAAGGACAGCGGCTTCTCATGAATTTTCCACCGGATACCAAGACTTACTTTGACCTAGTTTGGCTGATTGTACGGCAAATTCCGCGCGGCGTCGTCAGCACCTACGGACAAATCGCATCCATGATTCCGGTTCCTTCCGGCGTTGATGAGAATGATTATGAACGGTTGGGTGCGGTATGGGTGGGAAAGGCGATGAACGCCGTGTCATCCTCTGACGACGGCAGTATTCCGTGGCAGCGCGTGGTGAATAGTCAGGGTGGGATCAGTTTGCCGGAAGGCAGCCGTGCCGCCATCGATCAACGCAAGCGCCTCGAGAACGAAGGCGTTACGTTTAGTAACAGTGGCAAGATCAATTTGAACACCTACGGTTGGGACGGCCCAACACGAGAGTGGTTGCACGAGAATCGGCTGCTCACACCCAAAGTCATTAAAAAGCCCACCGACGATAAGCCGGGACAGTTACGATTATTTTAGCCCTATGCCATTATTTCGCCGCAGTCGTTTGTTCCGCAAATTGGATTTCGCGGTGACGGCGTTTATAGCCAACTGGATCACGTTGTGGATTGGCTTCATAGTAGGTAATGATTTTTCCTAGATACTCGCGTAGTGGGGTATAGGTCATACCCAGTTCAGCTTTACTACGCTCATTCGTCAGTTCGGACATCCACCGTTCACTGAAGGGTGAGCAATCTGGCAAGAAACCATTGGCTTCTAACAAACTGCGTCGCATCTGTATAAGCTGTGGCTGAACCTCCATCAGTTCGCCCACGATACCCAAGAATTCTGCTAGCGAAGTGGTTTCATCTTGCGAAATGTTATAAGCACGGCCTTTGGCAGCCTGTTTCATAGAGAGGATGATGGCTTTCACCACATCCTGACTATAAATGTGGCGCAGCGGATAATCCGGTGTTTCGGGCACAAGGATCGGCCCGCCATCTTTGAGACGCAGCACATAACTATACAAACGGCTGAAATGATCGCGCTCACCGTTGACCATCGGCAGGCGTAGGCAAGTAAACGGGAACCCCTGTTCCTGACCAGCTTTAGCGATAATATCTTCGGCTTTACGCTTATCAATGCCGTACAGCCATTCTTCATGTGCAAACGTGTTGGCTTTGGGCGCAGGGATCAAACGACCGTCATAGCTTTCCTCACTAAAAGGCCGTTCGGCGCCTTCACGCACCAGATACACCTGTCCCGTGCTGAGGAACACATAATGCCCGACTCGTCCGTTGAGTAGACGAACGATGGTCTCGGCTTCCTGCTGTTTATACAAGGCATTATCGACCACTACATCAAATTCACGCCCTATGAGTACTTTCTCGAGTTGGAACGAGTCAGTACGATCCGCTCGCAGTCGTTCAATATCATCAGGGAGATTGTCCGGCGTTTTACCTCGGTTGAGTAAGGTAATGTGATGTCCTGCGTCGATTAGTTCCTGCGCAAGAAAATGCCCGACATTACGCGTGCCGCCAATGATGAGGATGTTCATAATTCTCCAGATTAGTGGTTAGTCGATTGCTTTGGTTATTAGTTACAAGTTATCGGCCAAATGTTACAAAGTATCTATTTTGAGCCAAAATTTTTTAAGTATTTGTGTGTTCAAGGTCTCAAACAAATATTTTTTTGAAAAGAATTCTACCCGACAAAGACCCATGCTTTTAGTAAAACACATTCATATCCTACTTGTATTCTGCCACAAGTATCGGAGTTTTTGCCTATTCTTTGTGATGTTTAACCACAAAAGGCAACATTACAGTCCTCATTGTACAATATAACCACGCGACTTGGTTAAGATGCCTTGGTATTACGCAGGACATATACAAAGGCCGCAGCAAACAAACTCGGCCACAAATTTTTCAGGCCGCGTGTGCCTTCATACGGTACTTCCTCGCTAATTCGAAAGCTGAGTTGTCCCGCCCACCAATGAAAATCTGTACGCGTCCAGAACCGCAAATGTTCACCGGGCGTCACCACCCATTGCAGCGGGAAACGTCCGAATACTAAGCGCAACCGGTGCTGGTAATAACCAGTATTGGGGATTGAGACGATGATACCTTTTCGGACGAAGGGGCGCAGGCTGTTGAGCAACCCTTCCGGATCAGGCAGATGTTCGATGATCTCCGAGCAGATGATGTAATCGTACTGACCGCTTAAAAAATTACTGATCGGTTTGTTGATGTCCGCCAGCACCACGTTCAGACCATGTGCTTTACAAAAATCGACAGCTTTGGGTGAAACATCCAAACCGATAGCGTCAATCTTTTTGTACTGCAACATGTACATGAGCAGCGCGCCATCACCCACGCCCAGATCCAGCACGCGGTCACCATCGCTCACCAGATTCGTGAAGACTTGCGCACGTTTGCGCCGCCACGGGGACAACTGACCAATGCTGGTGTCAAGCTTGGTATCCCAATAGACATCGTAGTCCAGCACACCAACTTGAGCAGTAGCCGGGTAAATGAAAAGCCGTTTGAGCTGGCGATAGCTATTGGCTAAGGCGAGATAAATCGGGCGGATTGGACTTTCGCGTAAGGTTTTTTTAAAGGTCGTGAGCATGTGATTGGTGAGAGTCATCCACAAGAATAGACAGCGTTCAGAGACGCTATGCTACCACAAAGGGATACGAATCACACCGAACTTGGTTCAGTCTGGTAGCGTTCGAGGAAACTCTCATGGCTCATATTATACGGTTCACCCTCTGGCCCGATGGCTAACCAGCGTCCGGCAGGTACGATGACCGGTTCGGGGCTTTCCAGCGATTGCACATAGATGCTGATGGGGAGCTTGAGCGCCCATACACCGCGCTTGCGATAATACGGAATACACCCATTTTGCATCAAGAATTTTTCGGTGGGGGAAGGCTGCCACGTCATATCATCCCAACGGGCATAGGTTTGGCGGAAAAGATCACTACGTACCGGCCAGTGATCATAATCATCAAGATCATCGTGGAGAACATCGCCGGGGGTGTACAACAAAATATCCCCTTTATCAGCGATCAATACCTCTAAGGTCACTTCTATATTGGCGTGTTCAGCCAACATCCGTGCCATAACGATGCGCTTAATGGGTGCATAGTAACGAAAGCCTGCTTTGAGAAGCTGTTGATCCGTCCATTGGCGCTGCCGGAGAACTTTTCTGTTTCGCGGTGTCGCAACCACAATTGCACCTTTACCACTATTGACTCGACTCGATGGATTACCAATCATTGTACTCAAAAGTGCTGATTTCACCACAAAGATATGATCCAGCGGCATGGTCAGCAACCCGCTGGTAGAATAGACACTTATCATTATAAGCAGTTGCGTAAGGATAGGATGATGGCAGCACAACCCCTCGACATGCTCTCGCCGGTATGGTCACACCTCACCCAGATTCAGCCGGAACGCGGCGAAGGTATCTATCTGTATGATGCGGCAGGTACGCGCTATACCGATTTCACCAGCGGCATCGGTGTGACGAATACCGGTCACTGTCATCCGCGTGTGGTTAAAGCCATTCAAGAGCAAGCCACCAAGCTCATTCACGGGCAAATTAATGTTGTGATCGCCCCTTCAACCATCAAACTGGCTGAAACGCTCAAGAGCGTCACACCCGATGCCATCGACTGTTTCTTCTTTTCCAACAGCGGTGCCGAAGCCACCGAAGGCGCGGTCAAACTGGCACGTATGGCGACCAAACGCACCAACATTATCACCTTTCAAGGTAGCTTCCACGGACGCACCGCTCAAACGATGGCGATGACCAATTCCAAAACGGTCTATCGTTCGCGTTATCAACCACTCCCCGCAGGGGTGTTCGTCGCGCCCTTCCCCTATGCCTACCACTACGGTTGGACGGAAGATGAAGCGATAGATTTTTGCTTGCGCGAGCTGGATTTGATGCTCAAGAGCCAAACCGCACCGGAAGAAACCGCCGCGATCATCATTGAGCCGGAGTTGGGCGAAGGCGGATACATCCCCGCGCCAGCCCGTTTCATGAAAGCCTTGCGCGAAATTTGCACGCATTACGGCATCATGTTTGTGGCTGATGAAGTGCAGTCCGGTTTCGGGCGCACCGGCAAGTTCTGGGGCTATGAACATTCCGGTGTGACACCCGACATCATCATCATGGCGAAGGGATTGGGCAGCGGCTTCCCGATTTCGGGCGTGGCCTCATCTAGAGAAATCATGAGCCATTGGACAACCGGATCACATGGCGGCACCTACGGTGGCAACGCATTAGGTACTGCGACTGCCGTTGCAACCGTTGAAACCATTCGTGATGAAAAGCTGGCGGATAACGCTGCTGCGATGGGCGAACGCCTGACGGATGGATTGGTCGAGTTGCAAGGGCGTTTCCCTGTTATTGGCGATATTCGCGGTTATGGTTTGATGGTCGGTACCGAGTTCACCCGCAACGGGCAACCCGACAAGGACACGACTAAAGCGGTGCAGAAGGCTTGCTTGGAACGCAATTTGCTCCTGCTGACCTGCGGCAGTTATGAGAACGTCATCCGCTGGATTCCGCCGCTGGTTGTCAACGCCCAACAGATTGATGATGGCCTGACCATATTCGAGGATGCACTGCGAGCGGTCGCAAAATAGTGAGCCGATACAAGCTGCCAACTCAAACGTAGTCATGTGGAGTCGCTTATGTTGCGTCAAATCCTTTTGGTTATGATCGCCTGCATACTGATGGGTGTGAATGGGGTTGCTGCCCAAGACCCCGCGCCCACCGAAGCGCCAATTTACGATCCGACCTGTACGGTCAATTTCATGGAAGCCTACATGTCGGGTTGGGAATACGATCATCGTGGCTCGGATGGGGTGATCGATGTAGTGGCCGCAGCACAGGTCGCCCGTCAGGTTTATAAAGCATTCGATGCCGTAAAAACGGATTGCAGCGATACCTTTGCCGGATTTAAACAAACGTTGCTGCGGTCGTTGCATGGCGATTATCCACCTGAAGATTTGGCGCGGATGTTGAGCTTTGTGGATGAGGCCATTGGTACGGTCGAGTATGGCGATTGTTCCTACCAAACCGCTACCCGATATTTACAACAGGTCAATTGGGGCAATACAACGGCCATTCAGGCAGGGCGCACCGTCAGCGAAATCTTCCGAACCGTGCGCAATGTGATCCCAAGCGGAGAATGTGACGGCACCTTCCAAATCATTCAAGAAATCATGTCGCAGATCGATGAAGTGCCGCCCGATAGCGACCTCATCAGCACCTTATACAAAGTCGTGGGTGATGCCACACAAGGCCATTACGTCAGCGAATCGTCCTGTGCATACACCCTCGCCCGAACATTCCTTCAAAAAGTAGAGTGGGATGGCTTAAGCGCAGCCGATATCGTGAAGTTGGTCAAGGACACCTTCACCATTGCCTATGCCATCAGCGGGGACGCGACGTGTGAAAGTGATATCGCACTGTCCATTACCGCCATGCTGTTGGATGACTCCTATCGCTTTACGCCGGATGCTAGCGTCATTCAACAGATGTATGATGCGGCAAGTGGTGACCTTGTCCCGACTGCGGAGGTCACGCCCCCTCCGATTGTGAATTAACTTTTTGGCAAAAATGCTACAAAACGATTGGCGATATTCTCAATTTTTGTGGCATTTCGGCGGGTGGCTCGGCTGGAAACGCTGTAATCAGGTTTTGGGATGTCTGACGCCAAGATTGCCAAATAGTCTTCAGTTGTCAGTTATTGGCTAAATACAATGCACTGTAACTATTCACAAATTTCTTCACATTCTTCATTTTCACTGTGTAATTTGTGGCAATTTGATTGCGGCGGTGGATGGATGGTGTGCTGCTGCAATGGTTGAGATAAATGGAGATTTTTAACACAGTGACTCAAAGACACAGAGAAAAGGTTACAGGATTAGTATAGAACAAGTGGTCGTAAAAGGCAAGTTATAGTTTGGTTTGAATATCACTGCGCGGTGTATTGGTTCCCCACCTTGTTACTACGGGGACGGGATCGTAGGGGGCGTTAGGTTATAAATTCTTTACCCTTACCAGCGGCGCTGCAAACGGGAACCGTTGATCATTCAAGGTGGGCGTTCACGCTCATGGAACGACCACGACACCCGTTGGACAATTACCACCCCGAACCCTGAATCCTATCGCTGCTCGCTTTTGGTCAAGTATGAATGGTCAACGGTTTATGTGGGGAGTACCGTGCCCGCCCAATTGCTGCCGATTGTCCCATTTGCTCGGTTGAAATTATCTAGCACTCCCGTACTAGGGAAGGTATTTACAGTCGGAGTATTTGTTGGAGTATTGGTAGGCACTAGCGGAGTATTTGTAGAATTGTTTTCCAATGGGTAATTGTCGATTTGTTCGAGACTAAGACTACTTAACCCTTGGCTACCTGCTAATAATACAAGCCCATCTTGTGTGACCCCAACGAATACTTTGGACTGAGTAAAATCTGAACTGGTTAATCGAAATAATGCGCTAGAATTGGGGTTAATAATGGTCAAATTCATTACTGTAGCAGGAGGTGAGTCTGAAGGTTCAAAGTAGAAATACGAATTACCGTTTGCGTCTACCGATATTGTGCGTGCAGCACGTATGAATCGGGAATCCGAAAAGGCAGAGCTAAGCATTTGATCAGCGGTGATCGTTTGAAATGACCATGTTCCACTAGCTACGGTGTATTTAACCAAGGCACGACTGCGATGGGTTAAACTTATTGAAGTTATTGAGCTCGAAACAAGCGTTTCTAGATACTTCGGGGGGTCAAAAACCTCGATGTATAGGTTGCCGTCTTGTCCGCCTACAAGGGAATTCCAAGGTTTACCTTGGCTATTATCACCGATCCCTTTGGCTCCAAAGTCCAAGTTTTGTACTTGGTTGCTACTCACATCATAGATATGGACGGTGAGTTCGCTGTTTTCGTCAAATGAGCAAAATAGAAATTGACTACCTATTCCGATGGGCAAAATATAGCCTTGAGGAGCAATTGCCGTTGCAAGGTAATTATTGCAGCTCTTTATACGACCATATTCAGAGAGATTGAGCTGGGTAAAAGACCGTGTTGTTGTGTCGTACTCTCCAAGCACTGCTGAGCCTGTATCCGAAGCAAAAACGATCTTAGAACTTGCGTCAAGCGGGATAAAATCAACAAACCCATTCATAAAAGTGGACATGGCTTGAAGATCATATTGAGTATAGTGATCCTCATTTCGGATGCTCACATATAGTTGGTTCGCCGTTGTATCAACAATGGTTATGTTGCCTGCTGGGGTGATACGTGTGTTACACAATGCCCCTTCGCAGACAAGATTAGGAAGTATCCAATGGTCACTTCCTTCATTGATGGTAATACTAGATGTTTGAGCCGTTACGATTTGCACGCCCAACAGGATGATGAGCAAACTACTGAAGAAATAAGATACCTTACGTTGAATTTTTGATGTCATGACCTGTTCCTTAATAATTAGAGACCTAATCCCGCAGGCGACCAGTGGAAACGATAAACTTTCAAAGCTAGGCTTAAGTCTGAAGGGGGAATGTCTATACGACCAATGTTTGTCATGTGCTTATAAAGATGGTGCTGCAAACGGGAACCGTTGATCATTCAAGGTGGGCGTTCGCGCTCATGGAACGATCACGACACCCGTTGGACAGTTACCACGCCGAACCCCTGAATCCTATCGATGCCTCGCGGTTGGTCAAGTATCAATTGTCAACGGTTTATGTGGGTAGCACCGAGTAATAGATCGAGAGCGGGCGGGATGAATCCCGCCCCTACAGGAGCGCCGTTTGGGGCGATTGGCGGGTAAAACGCTCCGTACTGAACAACTAAGGTAGGACTCCCTTAAGTGGTGGATGACATGATTTGGCTCACATACCCCACCCCTCCCCTCAGCCCGTAGCAACAGGGGAGGGAATGAGAGTGAGTTACTTCTGGAAGTGCGGCAGAACGTGTTCGGCATATTCCGCAACAATGCGTTCTTCTTCACCGCACATCAGGTAAATGTTGAACTGGGTTACGCCAGCGGCTTCAAGCTGCTTGAGCTTCTCGACATGCTGTTCGACCGAGCCAAGAATGCCAAACCCATCAATGATGTCGTTCTTGATAAAGCCCAGATGATCAGCGTCTTTATCGGCGTGATGGCGATAGTCATACCCCTTACGCCCTTCAATGTAATCGGTCAGGCGCTGCGGAATATCACCGCCACCGCTGGTCTTTGGACGACTTCCTATGGGCGCGTTTGCTCCCTCATTTTGCCTCCACCGCTTAGTGTGGTGTTACCGTTTGCATATTCAAACGCTCAATTACGAAAATTTGTGCTACACTAATGAGGTAACTTTCTATTAATCTTGGCGTCTGTGCGAAGCCTCCTGTGGATGGCGGTTTAACGAATGTCTCTCTTCATCCTCTGCGGTAAAACAGTCTTTGCATATTCAGCGCCAACCTCCCTGCGATCCGCTGAATCGCATCAGCGGCAGACATACGCGAGCCAACCGCGGCGTTTGTGTCGTTTCAGCAGCAACAGCCGAACATCCCGCTGTGCAACCATCACCATTTAGCGCCAGCCTCCCACATTCCCGCCTGCCATTTCAGCGGTCGCAGAAAGTCCACTGCCAACCTTCACCAACTCCACCTAGCTTGACAGCAAACCACTTGCGTGACAAAATATAGGAAAACGTTTTCCTTACTGCAATCACATTCATCAGATGATAGTTTTATTACAGATTGGAGTGGTTTATGACCCCATCACAAAAAGTACGTCTTGCAATGGTGGGCTGTGGCAGCATGGCTCGCGGGCATGTCCGTAATATTCTCAAGCAGCAAGATACTACCGAGGTGATCGTCGTCACCGATCCATCGGATGAAGCCTATGCCGAAATGTGCAAAGTCTTTACCGATGCCAACCTCACCCCACCACCCAACGTCAAAGACCTCGGACAATTATTGAGCGATTACCACAACCGCATCGATGTTGCCTTCATCGTCACCCCCCACGCCTATCACTATCAACAAGCCAAAGCCTGCCTCGAAGCCGGTCTTGATGTTCTCCTCGAAAAGCCTATGGTGGTCACAGCCGCAGAAGCCGAAGACCTCATCAAAGTACGCGATACCACAGGCAAACTGCTGGTGATCGCCTTCAACGGCAGCCTCTCGCACCAAATTCGCACCGCCTCAGCCATGATCGCGTCCGGCGAAGTCGGCACCCTCCAGAACATCGTCGCCTACGTCTGGGAAGATTGGTCGGAGCATTACAGCGGTCACTGGAAGCAAATCCCCGAAATCTCCGGTGGCGGTTTCATGTTTGATACCGGCGCACACATGTTGAACACCGTATCCGATCTCGCCGGACAGGACTTCGTGGAAGTCGCCGCATGGCTCGACAATCGCGGTAAAGCGGTTGATATTCTCGGCTGCGTGATGGGACGGCTGGAATCCGGTGCGCTCGTCACCATGAATTCATGCGGCAACGCCATCCAATCCTGTGCCTCTGAAATCCGCCTCTTTTGCACCGATGCCATCATCCGCACCGGCATCTGGGGCGAGTTCTTGGATATCCAACGACAGGGTGAAAAGCAGCTTCAACCCATCCCTGTTCCGGTATCATTGGGCGCATGGGAACAATTTTACGCCGTTCGCAGCGGTCAGATGAAGAATCCCTCACCACCGGAAATCGGTCTGCGCATGGCTAAACTCTGGGATGCTATCCGCGCCTCAGCCGCTCAAAATGGCGTTCCGGTTCGCTTGAAATAAATCTTAGGTTTTATGGATAAGGAATATGACTCATGAGCAATCAATTACGCGTCACAATCTGGAATGAAGGGCGTCACGAACAGGTTCACGAAGCCGTCCGTAAGGTTTACCCTGACGGTATGGGCAACACCATCGCCAAGGGTATTCAGGAATACGGCTTTAGCACCCGCGTCGCCACCTTTGACGATCCCGAACACGGCTTGACTGAAGATGTCCTCAAGCAAACCGATGTCCTCACATGGTGGGGGCATATGCTACATGATCAGGTACAGGATGAAATCGTTGACCGCGTCCAAAAATACGTCCTGAATGGTATGGGCTTAATTGTCCTGCACTCCGGTCACGAGTCGAAAATCTTCAAGCGCTTGATGGGAACCACCTGCGACCTCAAATGGCGTGAAGCCACCGATACCGAGCGCCTCTGGGTATCAGATCCCGGCCATCCGATTGTCGAAGGCATTGGCGATTATATCGAGCTGCCGCAGGAAGAAATGTACGGCGAACCGTTCTACATTCCCACGCCCGACTCACAGGTATTTATCAGTTGGTTTGAAGGGGGTGAAGTCTTCCGCAGTGGTGCTTGCTGGACGCGTGGACGTGGTAAGATTTTCTACTTCCGCCCCGGTCACGAAACCTATCCGACCTACCACAACAAACAGGTCATCCGTGTGATCGCCAATGGTATCAAGTGGGCGGCTCCCAACGTCGGCGCGACCATCACCGCCGAGCGTCATCGTGTCGTCCCCATCGAAACCCTCAAGCCGAAGAAGTAGTAATTTGATGTGCTGGGGGCGCGCTTGATTCACGTACAATCAACTGCGTCCCCACTGTAACGGTTTGGAACTGTGCCCCCGGCTCGTTGATCTCGCGTAACAGCAGGTCAACCGCCGCTTGTCCAATCTGGTTAGGCGGTTGGGCAATCGTTGTCAGCCGTGGGATAACGTGTGATGCCAACGGAATATCATCGAAACCGATCACCGATAAATCGCGCGGCACATTCAGACCCAACTCGTAGGCCGCCCGTAACACACCGACCGCACCGGCATCCGTTAAGGCAAATATCGCTGTGATGTCGGGTGATTCGCGCAGCATTTTTAAGGCACCTTGATACCCCGCAGCCGACTGATTAAGATCGTTAACCAGCAGCAGATCTTTTTTGTCGAACTGTAAACCAGCATCCGCCATCGCCTGTCGCACACCCGCAATCCGTTCACTACCGGGGCCAAACTTGGGTTGCAAAGCATCGACCCCCGCATCGAGTAAACCGATATGCCGGTGTCCTAGTTCGATCAAGTGATGAGCACCATCGTACCCCCCCTGAAAGTTATTCGCGACCACCTGATTAACCTTCATTGATCGAATACCACGATCAACCAGCACCACCGCAACGCCAGCATCCATCAAGCGCCGCACGTTTGGGATCGAATGACTCACTGGCAGCGACGGCACGAGGATCGCCCCCCGCACCCGATTCTGCATCAGGTTATCAACGGCGATAGTTTCTTTGGTGTGGTCGCCTTCGGTGCTGGCAAACATCGGGTTGAAGCCCATTCCCGAAAGCACCTTTTCGATGGCAAAGGCCAGATTGCAGAAGTAAAAGTCGTTCAAATGCGGCACCAACACACCGATACTTTGCGTCTGTTGGCGGCGCAAATTACGAGCAGGCATGTTCGGTTTGTAATTTAGTTCCTCGACGACATTCAGCACCTTGGCCTGAATATCCGGACTGACGTATTTCGTCCCGTTCAGCACGCGCGAAACCGTAGCTATTGAAACACCCGCTTGTTTGGCGACGATCTTAATCGAAGTCATTTGTGATGATTCCAGTATTGGTTGACAACCCTAAGTCACATGTGCTAAAGTCTACGTAGTCAGGTAAACGTTTTCCCAATTATATCTATAAATCCCACATTATTGTAATTTTATATTAAGGAGGCTCAATACACAGAATCAACGATCCCCAAAGTCAAACAAATTAATGTCCATATATATGTTATAGGAGAGATACGGTTATGACTTCCCAAAAATCTTTGTCTCGTCGTGATTTCCTGAAATTCTCCGCCCTCGCTGCGGGTGGCATCGCATCAGCCGGCATGTTGGGGATGCCCTACATTACAGTTGCGCAAGATTCCACAGAAATCTCGATCGTCTTTGCTGGTCGTGAACTCGAAACCCAATACCGCACCGTTATTGTTGATGCCTTTAACGCCAAAATGCAGGCAGATGGTAAGGCATTCCGCGCGAAGCTAGTTCCCGGCCCTGCAACCGATAACGATTATAAGACCAAGATTACCTTAGACGCAGCCTCCGGTACATTGAGTGATATAGTTGGGGTCGCCAGCTCTCAGTACGAAGACATGGTTGCGGCTGGCTACTTGGCAGACCTCACCGATATGCTGGATAAATCCGAAGACTGGAAGCAATACGCACAGGTCGTGAAAGACCAACTGGTTGTTGATGGCAAGACCTATGGTGTTGCTGACTCGACCACATTCACCATGTTCTATCGCAAGGACGTGTTGGCAGACGCCGGTATTTCTACCGAACAACCCGCCACATGGGAAGAATTCTACGCCCGTTGCGAGGAAATCGCTGCCAAGACCAAAGCAACTCCGGCAGGTATTCCCGCAGCTACCCCGTGGGGTGGTGGATCATGGGAAGAAGGCTTCCGCCATATCTGGCTGGGATTTGCTGAATCCAATGAAATCTATGACACCACAGACAAGAAGTGGGTTGTAAAGAGCGACGGTTTGCTCAAGGCTCTCCAAGTGTATGAAACCTTAGCTTCGAAGAAGTGGTTGACAGTAGATAGCCTGCTCAGCCCCAATCCGTGGGAACCCATCAAGTATCAAGGTTTCCCGGCTGGTACCGTCGCAGTGGTTACCGGCGGCGATTGGCAGTGGGAGTTCGACTGGGGTCCAAAGGGTGCAACCCCCATCGAAGGAATCTTCGACAAGGTCGATCGTTGGTTGTTCCCGTCAGCCGTCAGCAAGCCATTCCCGTTTGTGGCAGCCGGTGGACCGAACGCTATTTTCAGCCAATCGAAGAACATCGAAGCCGCTTTTGAATACATCATGTTTGCAGGCAGCCCTGCTGGTTCCTGTAAAGCCCTTGAAACCTATTTCGGTGGCCCGTCTGCCCGTGCGGACTATGCCGACAGTTGCGAATACTACAAGACCGCCATCAACGGCAAGATGTATGAAGCTAGCAAAACACTCGACGCTGGACGCTTCCTCAAGGCCGGTGTTGGACAATCGAAGATTGCTGACGGTATTGCCAAGGCAACCGAAGCCGTCATTACATTAGCCAAGACACCTGCACAGGCCATGGACGACTTCGCAGCACTGATGAAGGATCAAATCGGCGAAGACGGCGTCAAGGAACTCTAAGTTTCTAGCCGATTGATTTGACCGCTTTATAACGGGAATACCGGCAAACATAATCCTTTGCCGGTATTCCTTTAATCAGTATTGCCAGCATTTCATACTGGGAGATACAAACTTAATATTATGGTTGCCAATCGCTACGAAAAATGGCTTTTATACGGATTCTTATTACCTGCCTTTGTTTTGTTGGTCGCCTTTTACGTCTTCCCTTCAATTTGGGCAATTCGTACCAGTTTCACCAATCTTGCGCTGACCGGTGCTAATGCGCTCAATCCCAAATTTGTTGGATTGAAACAGTATCAGAAACTATTCAGTGATCCTGAGTTTTTTAACGCGCTGGGACGGACTTTTGTTTATGCTTTCGGCACCATTGCCGGACAATTCACAATTGGTATGGCCTGTGCCCTTCTGATGAACCGCCGCAAACTGCTTGGTCAAAGTATCTTGCTGGCTGCGGTCATCCTTCCGATGGTCATTCCGTCACTGATTCAAGCGCTGCTCTGGCAGTCCATGCTGGCAAACGGAGAATTTGGTACATTAAATCGCGTCCTTGGCATCGTCGGAATTGCGCCGGTTCAATGGACTCGCGAGTTACCCATGTTCTCGGTCATTCTAGTGAATTTCTGGAACAATTCCGGTTTTGCCATGATTCTGTTCTTAGCCGGTTTAGAGAACATTCCGCGTGAACTGCTCGAATCCGCCCAAATTGACGGTGCGACGGGTATGCAGCAATTGCGTTACATCAAACTGCCCCTTATTCGTTATGTTATTCTCCTATGGTTGCTGCTCAACACACTAGGCTGCTTTAACACCTTTGAACTCATCTACGCCCTAACAGGTGGCGGCCCCGGCACAACCACCACCACAATGGGCATCTATGTCTATAATCAAGGCTTCCGCTACTTTGAACTCGGTCTCGGCAGCGCTGCCGGATTGATCTTACTAGTGGTGAGCTTGGTCATGGCACTCATCTACGTCCGCTTAATGCGAGTCGAGGTATAACATGGCGGCACACACCGAATCACAATCTTCGCGTGACCGTACCGCACAGCCCGTCCTCTCATGGAGTCGTGTGGAACTGGTTGGTATATATGCCTTCATCATCATCATCGTCATTTTTGACCTGATCCCTTTTGGATGGCTATTTACGAGCGCATTCGGAGTCAAACCAGAAAATACGTCAGGCCTGTTCTTCTATATTCCCAACCAATTGACTCTGGAAAACTTCGGCAAGGCCTTCGACCCTAAAAAAGGCAATGTCATACAGGCCATGTTTAACAGCCTGATTACCGTAGGCGGAGCGGTGCTGCTGGCAGTGGTAGTTTGTGCCCTAGCTGGATACACCTTGTCGCGTTTGCGTTTTCGTGGACGCACAGTCATCATGTATTTCGTGCTGTTGCTACAAGTTATTCCAGCAACAGCGACTATTCTTCCGCTGTATCTGGTCATGCGTGACTTGAAATTGTTGAATACGTTGCAAGGTGTCGCTCTCGGTCTGGCTACCTTCCAAATCCCCTTTATTCTGTGGATGATGAAAGGCTTCTTCGACGCGGTTCCGATGGAACTCGAAGAATCCGCATGGTTAGATGGTGCGAGCCGTTTACAAGCGCTCTTCCGCATCGTGCTGCCGATGGCGCTACCGGGTGTTGGCGCGGCCACCGTACTGGCTTTCAACGGCGCGTGGGGACATTTCTTCTTGCCGCTGATCATGCTCTCTGATCCACAAAAGATGCTGCTGCCGCAAGCCTTATTTCGTTCGTTGCTGAATTACACAGCTGTTGATTACGGCATGATGAATGCCATCTCACTGATTTACGCCTTACCGTCGCTCTTGTTCTTCTTCTTCGCACGTAAGTACCTTATTCGCGGCGCGATGGCTGGCGCATTGGCAGGGCAATAAATACCGATACAATCAAGTGGATATTTCTTGGCATCATTGAAAGGTCAACTATGAATCAGGATCAACCGATTGTCATCCCGTCGCTGCCTGCTCCGCTGCGCTGGCATGGCGTCCCACAGAACTGGTCATTGGACGCGAATCACACACTGTCGATTGCAGCAGGACAAAAAACCGATTGGTTTCTCGATCCGGGTGGTAGCGTGAATGTCTTAAACGCGCCAGCCTTGTTCGCTCCGGCACAGCAACCCTGTATGCTCAAAGCGCGGGTAACCTCCAACGCCTCGGCGACTTTTGACGCAGGTGTTCTGGCGGTTTATCAATCGGATGACCAATGGGCGAAGTTATGCTTTGAATTATCTCCCCAACAACAGTTGACCATTGTTTCGGTGGTCACCAAAGGCACATCGGATGATTGCAACTCGGTACCCATCACTGGAAATTCAGTTTATCTCCGCGTGAGCGTTCTCGAAAAAGCTTTCGCTTTCCATTATTCATTGGATGGCGCGGTATGGAATCTGGTGCGTTACTTCACGCTCGGTGAGCGCAAGAATCTGGAAATCGGCTTCTTATCCCAATCGCCCGTTGGCGAAGGCTGTAATGCCACCTTCACCGAGATTGCCTATGTACCCGAAAAGCTGAGCGACATTCGTTCAGGCGTGTAACCCGATCTCATTACCACGAACTACCTACACGGCGGCATAAGGGAGGGTTTTGCCCCTCCCTGACTCACAAACCGGATTACTTCACCTGCACAGGCGAGAACTGCCCACGAATATCACCGAAATAAGTCTGTCCTGCTGTGTGCAGATTGAAATAAATCTGTCCTTCTTCAAAACCTCTTGGAACTTCTTTGGAACCTTATGCATATCTGCGGCGTCTTACTCCATGAGCGATCGAAAACTACCCGTTGGGGGTAGTCGAGAAATAGTAAGTCTGGAGGACTACAACATCATGCAAAATCAATTTGCGCTCAATCGGAATACCTTCGTTCGTCTAACAACAGTCGTGGTTATGGCTGCCTTACTGGTTGGTGTCTTGGCCTTTACGGCTCGTCCCGTCGGCGCACAGGATACTGCCACACCCACCAAGACCATCAGCGTCACCGGATCGGGTGAAGTCTTTGGCAAACCCGATGTCGCCTATATCAACCTCGGCGTCGATCAAGCCGATAAGGATGCTAGCAAAGCTATCGACAACGCCAATAACATTTTGGCGGCTATCGTCAAAGCGGTGGGTGATGCCGGTGTGAAGGAAGAAGACATCCAGACCACCAATTACAGCATCTACCCCGAAGATCGTACTGATCCGCAAACCGGACAGCCCACAGGTGAGCGCATTTTCCATGTCAACCTCGCTGTCAGTGTCACCATTCGCGATATCACCAAGGTCGGTGGCGTCATTCAGGCTGGCTTGAGCGCAGGTGCCAACAACATCAACAGCTTGAGCTTCGGGATTGCCGATGTCAAGAGCATGGAAGCCGCTGCCCGTAAGGCTGCCGTTGCTGATGCGCTGAATCGTGCCCAACAGTTGGCCGATGCCTCAGGTGTCACACTCGGTACACCCATCACCATCAGTGAATCAATTGGCAGCGTCCCTGTACCGATGTTTAACCGTGTCGCCGACACCATGATGGCTCAGGCCGCACCTCAGATCAACGCGGGACAGTTGAGCGTCAGCATCACCGTCAACATCACTTACGCTATCAACGGCTAAACACCATCCCATTTTGTGGAAGGGCTTGCTCTCAGCAGGCCCTTTTTATTTACCCCTCAAACGCTAACTCCGCCAGCAGCGGCAGATGATCGGAACCAATCTCTGCACCCTGCCATGCCCGTACCGTCCGTAAACCATCGCTGTGCCAGATGTAATCAATCCGAATCAACGGTGGTAGCCACTTCGGCAACCCTCGCAACCACGATACCGGCCAACTCCCGCCCAAACCCTGTCCACCTTCCGAAAACGAATCATGCATCGTTCCGGCTAATTTACTGTAGGTCACACTGAAATCGCTGGTGTTGAAATCCCCCGCCACAACATAGGGATACGGTTCACTTTTGAGGTGTGTCAGCAATCGGTCTATTTGCAAATTGCGTACACTATCATCAAAGCCGAGAACGATCTGTAAGTAATAATCCAACCCACTTGATTTAATTGCATCATCATCCACAGGCCATGCCAGATGCACCGTATACACCGATAGTAATTGCTCATCGATTTTAATCACCACGCGGCGTGGCGCAGGGAAATCCCTTAAACCCAGTTCTACGAATTCAGTACTGATAATCGGATAGCGTGAAAGTGTGTAATTGTCTCCGGGACGGGTCGGGTCATGCTGAAGGGCTTGATAAGGATAAAGGTCAACGAGTTTTGGAAGTCGATCTGTTGCAAAACTGGGGGTTACTTCCTCAATACACAAAATATCCGCATCTGAATCACGTAGTTGTGCTTCAAGCAAATCCGGCAACAGATTACTCACCCATGTATTGGCAGTAAACACGCGGATGGTTTTCTCTCCACTCGCCGCCACAATCGGCTTGGGAACGAAACGTGGCCCGATCCACACCAGCAGCACCACCACAATCGGCAACAAGCGCAAAAATGCCAAACGACTGCGCGCCAGCAGCGTGAGGATCAAGAGCAGGGGCAGCGGCAGAAATAAAAAATAAGCGAAGCTGTTGACCAACGACAAACGCGGATTACCATCCCCGACCGTCAGCCGCAGCACCCCGTACACCACCATCAGCACGAGATACGCCAGCGCCAACCCATTAATCACCCGCTTGAATCGACTTATCCTAACCTGCGTTTCTTCAATCATCACTAACCCTTATCATCTCAAAACACGCTATGTCCTTATATTCATGCCTAAGTTTGCCGTCTGCGGCCTTTCACACGGCTATATTTGACTGCGCAGCCGGTCACTTTCGGGTACAATCGCCGCTATAACAACTCACCAAAGGAAACCCACATGCGCTACCGCCGGATGCCTATCGAAGTCGAATCGCCCGAGCAATTTGGTTATGGCAACATCGAGTGCAACCTCGCCGAAAGTTCCGTCACCGATGGTCTCCTGAACGACCTCGCTATCAATCTAGATGGACTCGTCCTCATGTACGGCGACCATTACGGCAAGCCCGAACTGCGCCAACTCATCGCTGCCGAGCATCCCAACCTGCACCCTGACGATGTTCTGTTGACGGTCGGCGCGGCGGCAGCCCTGTTCATCGTATCCACATCGCTCCTGCAAGCCGGTGATCGCATCTTGGTCGCTTTCCCCAATTACGCCACCAACATCGAAACGCCCCGACAGATGGGCTGCGAGATGGATTATTACCCGCTGACCTTTGAAAATGGCTTCCGCATTGATGTGGATGACATCGTCTCACGTATCACACCCGCCACCAAACTCGTCAGTTTGACCTGCCCACACAACCCCACCGGCAGCATGATCACCGAAGCCGAACTGTTACGCCTGATCGCCGCCGTTGAAGCCAAAGGGTGCCGCTTACTCTTTGATGAAACCTACCGTGAGATGAGCTTTGGCGCGGTGTTGCCACCGGCTGCGGCTTTCTCACCCAATGTCATCAGTGTGTCATCGCTCTCCAAAACCTACGGCCTCCCCGGTATCCGCATGGGCTGGCTCATCTGCCGCGACAAAACCCTCATGGAAACCTTTCTCGCTGCCAAGGAACAAATCTTCATCTCCAACTCGGTCGTGGATGAAGAAATCGCCTACCAATTCCTCAGCCGCAAAGCTGAACACTTCCCGCGCATCCGCACCCACATCGACACCAATTTCGCCGTCGTCAAAGCATGGATGGCCGAACAAACCGACTTTGAATGGATTGAACCGCAAGGGGGATGTGTGGGCTTCCCGCGCATCAAACCCGACTCCGGCGTGGATGTCGAAAAATTCTACAAGCTCCTCAACACCGTCTATAAAACCTTCACCGGCCCCGGTCATTGGTTCGAGTCCGACCGTGCCCATATGCGTATCGGTTACGGTTGGCCGCCCAAAGATGAACTCGCACGCGGCCTCGCCAATATCACACAGGCACTCAACGCCGCCAAGGATTAAATAGCACCCCACGGAGGGCATAGGCATGAATACGTCCCACGACTATATTCTCTGGATAGCAACGCTCGCTTATGCCCTGCATGTCATGGAAGAATTCGCCTTTGATTGGAAAACGTGGGCAATCAAGGTCATGGGCTTTGATGTGGATTGGCAGCTCTTTTATGTGACCAATGGGGCGGTGATGGTAGGTGGCATCTGCCTGTCGATGATCGGCTGGCGGCTGCCCGAAGTCAGCTTGGCCTTCCCCGCCTTGATGCTCATCAACGCCGCCTTTCTACACATCCTGCCCATCCTCCGCTACCGCCAATTTTCACCCGGCATCTTTACGGCGATCTTCCTTTTTATTCCTATCGGCGTTGCATCCTACGCCCTCGCCGACACCGATCACGTCATAACCACTTCTACCGTGATTATTTCGCTGCTCATCGGCGCTTTCTTCATGATCTATCCCATCTTGCTCCTACAATTCCGCGCCCGCTTCAGCCAGTACAAATAGTTCCTCGAGGGTATTGATAATGAAAACTCACCCGGAGTTGACTTGGGAGTGGCTTATGAATTTTCATGACCCATTCATCAAAAATACGAAAATGCTGCTTGAGCTAAAATTTTCAAATGGAACGTCTGAGAAGTTAAAAAAGCAACAAGAGTGGAAAGAGAAGTTAAATGAGCAATTGAAAAAGCAACTAGTGTTGAAGGAGAAGTTAACAACAGTAGTTTCCAAACTGCGCGAGCATCCCGAACTAAAAGAATACGTTCCGATGAAATCAATTAACTATCTCAGATGGTTTCCCGCTGAAAATTGTGAAATTCTCTTAGAGGTTGAAGATGATACAAGCGATTATTTAATTTCTATTATAACGGTTAAAGGGCCGCTCATGTGGGAAACAAATGAGGAGAAATTAGTCCCGCTCGACCAAGTCGCTGACGAGATTTACGCCTATATCACCAAACTGCGCGACGATTAATCCCCATCACTCTACCCGATGTGGATGCCACTGTTCCGCGCCCCACTTATGCGGATTTTCTTTCAGGTTCGGTTCTGCCACCCATCGGATCGCCGGAGTCGTCCGCTGCACCAATTTATCAGGCGTAATCGTCGTCATACTCTCGCTGGCGAGCCGCAGCGCCTCATCCCATTCATCATGCGCCACCTCTAAAATCAACGCATCGTGCATATCCAGCGCCACCCGTGACCGCATCCCCTTCGCGCGGTATGCCTCCGATACCACCACAATCGCCCGCTTCAACATCTCGCTCACCCCGCCTTGGCAGATGTAATTCCACGCCACGAAAGCCGATGGAACCGCCACCGGACGCCCCGTCCACAACTTCAGCCGTTGGGTTTCGCGCACCTGTTTCTGTGCCACCGTCCGCCAATGGGTCACCCGTGGGAAAGCCGCATCCTTCGCGTTCATGATGCGCTTGGCCTCCTCCGTTGATACATTGATGCTCTCACCCAGACGTTTCGCCCCCATCCCATAGGCCGTTCCATAAGTGATCTTCTTCGACAGGTTGCGCAGCCGTTTACGCTCATCCCTATCCGCCTGCCGCCAGTGATCCCCGAAATATTCCGCCGCCATCACCGAATGAAAATCCTCCGCTCGGCACGCCGTCGCCAGATTGTTATCGCCCGCGATCATCGCCGCCATCACATTCTCGGCGTTGCTGTAATCAATCTCCACCAGCGTGAAGCCCTCATCACCAATTGCCAATCCCGCCATCGCAGGCATCTTCCAATTCTGCATATGTGGATAGCTCGACGCCCGCCTGCCCGTATCCGTCGCAATCGTCACCATGCTGTGCAGCCGACCATCTAACTCGGCATGATCCAACAACCCTTCGATGCTCGAAATCAACCAATCGACTTCCGAATAAGCCGCCAAATCTTTCAACTGCTCATAATACGGGCTGCCTTCTTCCAGATACGATTCGATCACATACGAACGCGTACTCAAATCAGAAAGCTCCACCTGTGCCTTAGGATTCGCCGCCAAACGGTGATGCCCCGCGCGGGTGAAATACCACGAATTCGGGTCCCACGTGGGCAGCGGGATTCCTTTCGTTTCGTACAAATACTGGGTACGCGCTTTGGGACTGCTCGGAGCCAGCAAGCCATCCGCATGTAAACGCTTCGCCAAGACCTCCCGCTGTGTGCCAAGCTCAAGCAGCTTGTTCTGCGCAAACGGAGTATTCAGGCGCATCCCCTCCACCGCCATCCGGCAGTATTCATACAGCGCGCGGCACTCCCACTCGATCAACCCCGCATCATCCGCCAATGTAAGCTGCTGCTGATAAATTTGCAGCGCCAACCGCGCATCATCCTCGGCATATTGCAGCGTCAATTCCAGCGGCAGCGTATGGAGTTTGCTCCGTTGGCTTTTCATATCCGCCTGTCGTTCCGGCACCGCGATCCCCAGCATACCCGCCACCGACAATAAGCTGTAGCTCACGTTCACCGCTGGATGCAGCAGCCGCGCCATCGACTGCGTATCCCAGATCCGATGTGGAATCAGGCCGCCCGTTAACTTGCTCAACTGCCGCACATCAAACACCGCGTTATGCGCCACGATCGGCATCGACTTCTTAAACAACGCCTTGAGAAAATCCACTACCCCCGCATCAAACGGTGCTGCCAATGCCGTTGTCCGCAGATCATTTCCCTCAGGCCATGCCAGCGCGATCACCGTCACACCCGCCGAATAACTCAGCCCGTAATCCAACTTCGGCCCATGCCCCGGCCACCGCGTATCCGTCTCGATGTCCACCGCCACCACAGCCGCCTCAAGGCATCTCGCCAGCGACTCAGCATCAACCGCTCGCGTTTCCTCAAACAAAGACAGTTGCATCGCATCCTCGTTATGCACCACATTTCATATCCTTAGAGTAGCACATCTTCTAGAACAGATGTTAGATCACAGAGACGGTAGTCTTCAGTTTTAAGTTGCAAGTTGCAAGTCTGAAGACATCCGTTTCGTTTGTGTCGGCGATGTCGTCGTCGGCGGCGACGACATAAAGCGGTTTTGTGCCGGATTTGCCACGCTGATTCGGAAAATTCTTCAGATTCTTCAGATTCAGACTCTGTTTTAGCGCAGGTTCCGAAGATTCATGGTTAAAGGTGTGGCGGTGGCTGCCAGTGGCAAACCCGTACACAATGCCCACAAATGTGATACCAATGGCGAATCCGTACACAAATTTCTTCACATTCTTCCACAGGACACTTCGTAGTCATTTTCACAGTGAAATTTCATATTTTAGGTCCACACGATTGCGGGTGTTAAGGTGCGATGGGATTGGGTTTGACAGCGGCGGAATTGCCAACCAGCGGGTTTGACAGCGTCAAACCCCTACGACAAACGGTCGAAATTAATTTCGACCCTACGCCCTATAGATATGATAGTCGATGTGGAGGGCGGAAGGGTGACCATTTGGAAAACCATTTTGTCACTCTTGCGGGGTGTTGGCGCTAACGGTTTTGAGGGAGCAGGATGCGGCGTGGGGTTGGTGGATGGTTGGCGAATGGTTTGTCGGGTTAACCGAAAGTAAACGTAGTTTATAGTTGTTAGTGGATAGTCGGTAGAGAAATCAAGCGAGAGCAGGGAAAGAGTTGTTTAGCCGGAAGAAGAGTGTCAAAGGGGCGTTGTCAGTGGGCTACCTCGCAGTTCGGTCTGATTCGTGGTTGTTTCAAACCTTACTGCGAGATTTTCCTTATTGCCATTTCAAACTAGCATAATGACTCAGTTTACCAATTGCGCCCACCGGAGCAACCCTCACCGATAAACTCCGCCAGCTTGAGGATGCCCATAGAGCCGATCTTATCACCTATGATGAGTACGACCAGGGTAGGACTACCATAAGTGGTGGGCGGTTAATTTGACCTATATACCCCACCCCAACCCCTCCCCAAAGCATCAGGGAGGGGCTTTAAAGATCTTTATGGATTATCACCTCATTGGTTAACACCGAAAATGTATCTCCACCGTTTAGTGTGGTGCTACCACGACCAGAAGCGGCAGGAACTGTTACGCAAGCTCTCATGATGCTTTCGACTTCCGCCATCCAATCAACAACCCTACCGCCGCGGCCAGCACCCCCAGCCCTAAAATCACACTTGCGGGGAGTGGTTCAGCCTCTGTTTGTGCTGTAACGGGTATCGTTGCCGTCGGCGTGCTTGCGGGTGTGATCGTCACCGTCGCCGTTTGGGCATCACGCCGTTCCACCGTCAGCAAAATCGCATCCGGCATCCCGATGTCTAAATGGGTTTGATCACCCAATGTCGCACACATGCGCCACGTTCCATATGGGATACCGCTTAACGCCTCCGTTTGATAGAACATGCCCCACACGCTGTCATTCAGCCACAGATGCCAGTGGTAAGCATCCTCCTCGGTATAGGCTCCCGGCAGCTTCCAGTTCTTGACCTCCACCTTAAACACCACATCCACCAGACCTGCTTGGTCGCTGACCACCACCGTCTTGTTCTCCGGTGCGATAATCTTGATCGATGGCGCATCTGCTCCCGTAGCAATCGGACGATCCGGCTTTAACCCCCGCGCGCAATCTTCGATCAGCGTATCAGGATTAGGTGTTGGAGTTTGCGCATGTACCACCATCGCCGAAAGCATCACCACCAGCATCAGGCCAACTTTGCTCACCAATTGTCGCGTCAACATAACCACTCCACCATGACATACCACAACCAACCTCAGTTGTGAGGCACACTAGATTTCACTATACTCTTTTTATTTTCAAAGAAAGTTGTAGATATGGCTCCCATAACCATTCAAGATGTTAAAGTAATTACCACGCAACCTTATGCCGCACAGCGCTTGGTCATCGTCAAAGTGATCACATCCGAACCGGGCTTGTACGGCTTGGGCTGTGCCACCTTTACCCAACGCTTTCATGCTGTGGTCGCTGCCCTCCAACATCATGTTATCCCCTTCGTCATCGGGCGCGATGTCCAGCGTATCGAAGACCTCTGGAACATGTCGATGGTCAATGGCTACTGGCGTAACGGTCCTGTCTTGAACAACGCCATCTCTGGCATCGATCAAGCTTTGTGGGACATCAAGGGCAAGATCGCCAACATGCCTGTCTATCAATTACTCGGTGGGAAATGCCGCGAAGCCGCAGCCGTCTACTCGCACGCCGATGGCAGCAGCCTCTCCGAAATCACCGACAGTGTCCAGAAGTTCATCGAGCAGGGCTATAAATATATTCGCGTTCAAAACGGGGGTTATGGCGGTCGCTTTTCCGGTGAAGGTCGTCCCGAAGGTGCGGTAGCCGGTACGTACTACGACCCCAAAGGCTACATGCGGGACGCCATCAAAGCCTTGGAGCATGTGCGTTCCGTCGTCGGTGAGGAAATCGAACTCCTGCATGATATTCACGAGCGCCTACAACCGATTGATGCCCTCAATTTCGCCAAAGAAGTCGAACCCCTCAAACTCTTTTTCCTTGAGGACGCCCTCGCGCCCGAAGACATCGAGTGGTTTACCCGCATCCGTGAACAATGCGCCACACCCCTCGCTATGGGCGAACTCTTCAACAACCCATTGGAATGGCGCAGCTTGGTCGAACGCCGTTTGATTGATTTCATCCGTATGCACATCAGTCAGATGGGTGGTATCACCCCCGCCCGTAATGCAGCTATCTTCGCGCAGGTTTACAACGTCCGCACCGCATGGCACGGCCCCGCCGACACCTCGCCTGTTGGTCATGCTGCCAATCTTCATTTGGATGTCTGGTCACCGAATTTCGGTATACAGGAATGGTGCCGTTTCCCTGAATTCATGTATGAGATTTTCCCCGGCTTGCCTGAACTGCGGAATGGCTATCTCTATCCCAATGACCGTCCCGGCTTGGGTATCGATATTAACGAGGAACTAGCCGCCAAATATCCGTGTCAGGACGAAGTCCTACAATGGACTCAAACCCGCCTGCCGGATGGTACTCCCGCACGGCCTTAATCGCTGTTCATTTTGGGATAGACGAATTGCACCGATCGGATGGGCACGATTTCAACGCTGGCGTATGAGACCAGCTAGGTTTCCCGGCGGGTCAGAGTGCCCTTTAAGGTACTTCCCGCCGGAACATGGAACCGGATGGCTTTAGCCTCTGGCGGCGTAAATGCAAACTCATGCGCTACAGGTCTGCCCATCGAACTTCAACGCATAACGCCCCATCCCGTCGCTCATGCTGAACATGCCGTCACCAAGTGCAGATAAGACTTGACCATCCGCTTGAGCAACCATCACCGTGGTTTTTGTCTGGGTCGCTTTGCGCATTGCATTCGCCAGATCACCCTTGTTGATGCTGAATAACCACTCCGCGCCACCCGTTGCATCCATTCCGACAACCGTCAAGCGACCACCCACGCAATAAACTGCGGCCTTGTCTCCCTCGATGATCGCATACGTGTGCCCGTTATCCGCGAGCGTGGTGGTTGTATCCGTCCCCTTTAATTGAAGCTGATTTTCCAGATGCTCAAAATTTTCCCAGTCGTAAATTTGCCCATTGATCGTGATCGCCCCAAGCGCCGGATTGCCCGAAGCGATTTCCGCACTTAGCTTGTCATATGTCGCTTGATCGAGGTTTGAGAAGTTGAAAACCAGCGTATCGTTCCCGCCGTTGCCGTTGATGTACAACTCATGATCCGACCCACCATTCGCGCCGCTCTGCAAAATAACGTGGTCGTCACCGCCTTGCCCAACCCCCGCATCACTATCAACATATCCTTCTATAAGCCCGTTGATCACGACCGTATCGCGTCCACCAAGTGTCGTTGGCAAGTCATCGTTGTCATCTGCTTGAATATCACCGCCGACTATTCCATTGTTGATAATCAGATCATCGCCCCCGTTCAGACGTGCATTGTCCCCATCGAGATCATCGCCTGCTTGACCATTATTGATGATCACATCGTTGCCACCATTACCCAGTGCCGTATCGCCATCCATATCATTGGCGACGGTTCCATAATTGACCAGCACATCATCACCGCCGTTACCTGTCGCCACATCGCCTTCCATGTCGCCGTTGACTCCGGTAGCGCCACCGCTCGAAAGTGTGGTGCCGTAATTAATCATCGTGTCATTTCCACCGCGCCCCACCACACCATCCCCGAAGAACGGCCCGCGTAGGCTGGCGTCCGGTGCCAGAGTCAACTCATTGTTGCCTTCGCCACCAACGATACTGTTACAGATAGAATGGCTCGATAACTTCCCATCCTGTGGACGGCAATCCGCGACGACAAAAGCCGCCACACTACCGAGTGTGATGGTGCCGACTGATATGACGAGTAGGGGGCGAAACCAATGTTGAGGAATGTTTTGTAGGTTAAAGAGCACAGGCAGCAGTTACTTTATAGTGAACGATATAAACTCCAGTCTATCACACAGCATTGACTAATTTACATAAAATTTAACATTATTCACTTTTTATCAATTGTTCGCAGATTGTTGCTTATTCAAAAACTGGCCCACGCGCTCCATAGGCGGCGTATGCCTTCTTCCAAAACAGCAGGCGCATAACTGGTGAAGTTCAGCCGCAGATGATACGGCCATTTGGCATTCGGTGAGAAACTCGCGCCCACCGCAAAATCCACGCCTTGTGCGCTGGCTCTTTCTAACAAATCAACCGCGTTTGGCCCAGTTCGTGGGATTTCCACCCACACGTACAATCCACCCATCGGCATCGTCCATGCCCACGTGCCACTCGCATAACGGCTCAGTGCCGCTAACAGTGCATCCCGCCGATGTTTACAGGCACGTCGCACCACTTCAAGATGCGCATTAAGCTGTCCGCTGCTCAATAATTCAGTCATCGCCCGTTGGTTAAGCCCCGGCGTACACACATCAGCCGCCTGTTTTACGCGGCTAATCCGTGTGTACATCTGCTCACTGCTGATCAAATAACCGATGCGCGTTCCCGGTACGACCGTCTTAGAAAAGCCGCTGGCATACAACACAATTCCGTGCTCATCCAACGCGCACAGTGATGGCAGCCCCGCATCCTCATAATCAAATCCGTCGTATACGCCGTCTTCCAGAATCGGCAAATGATAATTCGCCGCTAATGCCAGCAAGCGTCTTCGCTGTGGCATCGATAAGACCGCGCCCGTCGGATTGAGGAAGGTGGTCATCAAATAGAACAGATGCGGACGCCGTTCTTGGATAATGGCTTCCAGTCGGTCGAGGTCAATCCCCTGTTCCGACCATGCAATCGTGACCAACTCCAGATTGCGCGTGTGGGCAATATCAATCAAGCCGATATAGGTTGGATCAGTCGTCAAGACAACCCCATTTGGTGGCACCAACGACTGTACCGCCAGATCAATCGCCTGTTGGCATCCCCCTGTCACCAGCACTTGATCCGCCTTGATCCGCATCCCTCGCGAATGCAGTTGGTCGGCAATCGCTCGTCGCAGCGGTTTATAACCCTCGGTGGGTTCATATCCTAGCGCTGCCCCCGCATCCCGATCCAATACCGCATTCAATGCCCGCCGCATCGCTTCTACCGGCATAAAATCGACCGGTAAACTACCGATGCTCAAACTAATCAGGGAAGGGTACTGTGTGCTGCTTGAAACACTCGATGATGCCGAGGGCATGAAATCGCCGTCACTCAACATCCATTCCGCGTACCGTGTCGGGAGCTTGTCCACCACGAAAAGCCCCCGACGTTCACGGCTGACGATTAATCCCGCACTTTCGAGGGCGGTATAGGCGTTCACCACACTCGTGCGGCTGATGTTCAATTCATCTGCCAGTATGCGGCTGGAAGGCAACCGTTTACCGGCTTTCATCGCCCTGCTGAGGATTTGCTCCTTAAAGTAATTAAAGAGCTGTTGATACAGCGCATCCGGCGCATCACGATTGAGAGGTATCATGACGCTCGATCATATTTAAAAACCGCCGATGAAAGCCTAGATCATCGGTCAGTTCGGGATGAAAAGATGTTGCCAGAATATGGCCTTGTTGCGCCGCCACAATCCGCCCATCGTCCAAGGTCGCCAGCACTTTGACCCCCACACCCACCGAAACGATCAACGGCGCACGGATGAACACCGCCGCATAATCCTCACCATCGATGGTCAAGGTGGTCACAAAACTGTTAATCTGGCGCCCGAAGGCATTCCGCTGAACCGTGATGTCCATCACCCCTAAGTGCGCTTCCTGCCCGATGATCTCCCGAGCCAGCATGATCGCTCCGGCACACGTTCCCCATGTCGGGTGCTTTCCCGCAAAGGCTCGCAGCGGTTCCATCAATCCGTACAGATCAGCCAGTTTACGCAGCGTCGTGCTTTCGCCTCCGGGGATAATCAACCCGTCTAAATGGTTTAACTGATGCGGAAGCCGTACTTCAACGGCCTCCGCGCCAGCCCGTGCCAACGCTGTTTTATGTTCAGCAAAATCGCCTTGTAGTGCCAATACACCGATGCGTTTTACCATCCGCGCCCTGCCATCCGTTGTGAGTCCGGCAACCCGCTCACATTAATACCCACCATCGCTTCACCGAGGTTACGGCTGGCCTCGACCAGCATCGCCGGATCATTGAAGTGTGTAGTCGCCTTGACGATCGCTGCCGCGCGTTTGGCGGGGTCGCCGCTCTTGAAAATACCGCTGCCCACGAACACACCATCCACACCCAACTGCATCATCAAAGCTGCGTCTGCGGGTGTCGCCACACCCCCCGCTGCGAAGTTCACCACCGGCAAACGACCGAGCTTGGCGGTTTCCTGAACCAGCGCGTAGGGTGCACCGATTTCCTTGGCGAACGTGAACAATTCGTCTTCGTCCATGCTCGTCAAACGGCGAATTTCCGAATGAACCTGACGGGCATGGCGTACAGCTTCTACCACATCGCCTGTACCAGCTTCACCCTTCGTACGGATCATCGCCGCACCTTCATTGATACGTCGCAGCGCCTCGCCTAAATTGCGGCATCCGCACACAAATGGTACTTTGAACTTATGCTTATTGACGTGATTCGCCTCATCAGCCGGTGTCAACACTTCGCTCTCATCAATATAATCGATGCCTAGTTGTTGCAGGATTTGTGCCTCGACAATATGACCAATCCGGCACTTCGCCATGACCGGAATCGACACCGCTTTCATGATGCCTTCGATCATGTCGGGATCGCTCATCCGCGCCACACCACCCTGCGCACGAATATCCGCAGGTACGCGTTCCAATGCCATCACCGCGCACGCACCGGCATCTTCCGCGATCTTGGCTTGTTCGGGAGTGACGACGTCCATAATCACGCCGCCCTTTAACATTTGCGCCAAACCGCGCTTGAGCAAATTCGCTTGTTCCGGCGTAACGTCCGCCGTAGCGTCAACCGTAGTCACTGTATGAGTACCATTTGTTCCGCTCATGCTTATTCCTTTTTTGACCGCATTCGTGATTGGTTGACGTATTGTAGGGGTGTTATTTTTGCGGTGGTAAGGCCAGAAGATGCCAGAATGATAGTCGGAAGATACAAAATGCTTGTTTGACTGTCTCAGCCGCAATTACCGGCGAAGGCTTTCCAATCGAGTCCGATGATTTGGTCAGCCAATCCCACGCGCAGGATGCTATCGCTACCCAATTCATACCATAGGCGACTGCGTCGGTCACCATAAATTTGCAGT
The DNA here is from genome assembly GCA_044227005.1 of Aggregatilineales bacterium. GTDB lineage: Bacteria > Chloroflexota > Anaerolineae > Aggregatilineales > Phototrophicaceae > CFX2. The sequence goes on along the minus strand of JBGAFZ010000004.1, from coordinate 293,098 downwards.
TGGCTGCATACCATCCCGCTTGCGGCTTGTAGCGTCATCAGGTTACCGTTCGTCGTCATCAGCACCAGCGCCTTATCCTGTGCTATCAGTTGCGCCTGTCCGCTGACGTCCGCCAACGCCACTTGCCACAGGGTATTCCCCTGAACATCGGTCGCTGTGAGGTTCGGTGCTGCCCCGCCTGCGAAGAAATAACGATTACCATCCGCCGTCGTCAATAATGCGCTGCTTGCGCTCTCACCGCTCAGGTTATCCTGCACCTTCGTCCACGTGCCGGATGCATCAACTTCGGACAGCACGTTTTGAGCATATACCCATAAATTACCGTTTGGCGCGGCTGTCATGAATGGTGCATCACTCAACGGGGTACTGTTCAACAATTGCCCTTGTGTCGATACCGTGACCAGCGTATGCCCCGCGCTCATCAAACCAATCACGTTGGGCGCAACCGTTGCTTGCACGAACGCTGGCACATTTTCCACACGCCACGCCACACTGCGCCGATCCGCACCAATCGCTACCAGCGCGTTATCCGGTGTATGGAATACCAGCAAATCACCGACCACCAACGGCGCGCTATCCAGCTTCACCCGCGTCGTCCATCGTTCGCCCAACGTCGCATCCATATTCACGATCTGCATACTGCCGTCAGCATACGTCACAACCGGATTACCCTGAAAGCCCGTTAGCGCTACTGCCACTTGAGGCAAAATAATGCGCCACAGAATACGCCCATCCACCGATGAAAAACGTATCCGGTCACTATTTAGAATCATCATGCTGCCGTCATTCAAAACCAACGGCGCAGCAATCGGGCGTGTATCGTTCGCTAGTTGTAGGTGCCACTTAACCACCGGATTGAGCCACGCTTGCCAGTTCAAAATAAACTTGGTTGGCTGCAAATCACCGATCTCAGTTGGCGGTTGGGTAGAATACCCCGCACCCGGCGTATCTGGATTTGCCGAGCGGATTTCGAGATGCACATGTGGCGCAGGTCGAATATCCCCCACCGTCCCAACAATATCCCCTGCCCGAACACAGGTGTAACGCTGTGGGAATGGATGCTCATCGGTACTCATCAAATGCCCATACATACTGTAGGCAATCGTACCATCCGGCAAGCTGTGTTCGATAATCAGCACGCCGCCATCCCGTCCCCATCCGGTCGGTGCTGAATAAGTCACCCGCCCATCAGCGATGGCGGATACAGGCTGACCGTAGCTCGTGCCACGTCCGCCATAATAATCTTCGCCTGTGTGATACCGCCCCTGATAGCGCACGCTTGGCACACCAAAATCCTGTACCACTTGGAATTGTGACCGCGACACCGGAAAGTTGATGCTGCCCACCACGCCACATTCGCCCTGTGCTTTAGCCGGACTGAACACGCACCCCAGCAGCCACAACGGCACCAACAGCAGCGCGAGTCTATTCACAATTGAAATCCGGTGGGTATACAAAATAGAGGGCATGATCGTCCAAGTCATCTTTAGGCGTTCGCGCTACATAATACCATAAATAAAATAGAGTGTGGTCATTTTCACAACCACACTCTACCTTAGGAGGGAGTTTGCCAGTGTACGACGCCACTGGCAGCGGGGCAAGCAATTAAGCTGTTACGCGCGCCGGATGAGTGCTACTTTGCTCATTCATTTCCACACGCCGCTTGATCGTCCGAAGCATCTTGCGCTCCATCACGAAAGCGATTGGCTCGGTCAGCGCACGCCAGATCAACCAGTGTTTCCAGTCGTTCGGCTCATAATCCAACCAGCCGCGCACCAATAATCGGGTTGAATGGGGTGTAATCTGATGCAGATAGAAAACCCAGTTCGACAGTGTGTATTCTTCAGGTAATGGATTCGGGAACTTGTGATCATGCGGTTCAGGGATAATATCAGCGGCAGCCAGCACCAGCGCCTCTTGTGGATGAACACCCAATACTGTGAATGCCGGATATCCCTTCGGTCCCAACTTTACCTGATCACCAATCTTGATATTCTGGAATTGTGGCAAGATGTGGTCAGCATTATGAATGTCGCAACCCGCAAGATTTTCAAGTTTTTCGTAGCTGTACAGGCCACCTTTGCCCTGTCCCATTTGCACCAACCACGGCCAGATGCGATCCGGTGTCGATTGAATCGTGATACCCCGCGTGTATTTCACACGTGGATGAGGCACTAACTCATCACCCGGTAACAACCGCGCCGCTTCCGACTCGGTCGCGCCCCAATGCAGATACCATTGGCGCAGCAGCGGACGGAACACCACCAGCAAAGCGATTGCGAAGGCAGCAGTGACCGACTCGAATATGTCATACCAATTTATTCTTTTGTTTATCATTACTGACCTCCTCTCGCTGGTTTCAGGACACCGCGATTTATTTAGTAGTAGTCTGCATCCATTATGAAATGTAATAACCATTGAGGGGAGTGATCTAACTCATGCAAAGTTCATTATGTTTGGCTAGAACAAAAAGAGGCATACCTTTTCGGGTAGTGGTCAAAAGACATGTGATGAGGCCATCCTGAGATTATGGTCAACAGGCAACAGATGTTTATCCACCATCATGTACTTTGCAACTATTACCCGATTTCCACAGAACAAGTGTGCTTTGTGTGCTATACTCTTTGGAAGGGGATTGAGCCACTGACTGATAAGAAAACGGCAAATATGCACTGCGGCGAGGCGAACGAGGGTTAAGAATGCACTTAGTTTGTGACGAAAGACAATCCGACTCTCCGTATATCGAACGCATCTGGCACAGTCGGAGAGATTATGGTGGATCATTCGTGTCGGTTGCTGAAGCACATGCGGGTATGGTGGTAACCAAGTATCGCGGTCAGATGTTTGTGACAGTTCGTGGGCCAGAAACGCGACCAACGGCGGCTTATTGTCCCGATGATGCCGAGTTCTTCGGTATTCAGTTTAAATACGGCACATACATGCCCGATTTCCCGGTGCATATGCTCAAGGATCGCTGTGATGCCAATCTGCCACAGGCCGCGGGACAATCCTTCTGGCTGAAAGGTTCGGCATGGCAATTTCCAAGTATCGAGAATGTGGAAACGTTTATCAATTGGCTGGTGCGAGATGGTTTGCTGGTGCATGATCCGCTAGTGGCTGGGATGCTGAAAGGGCATCCGGTCGATACATCCCTGCGTACTGCACAAAGGCGCTTCTTGCAGGCTACTGGATTGACACAGACTACTATTCTTCAAATTAAACGTGCTCGTTCCGCTGCTATTCTGCTTAAACAAGGACGCTCGATTTTAGATGCGGTTCATCAAGTAGGGTATGCTGACCAACCGCATATGACACGGTCGCTAAAGCACTTTTTGGGTTATACCCCTGCTCAATTGGTCGCTCAAAATATTCGTGAACCGATGTCGTTTTTGTTCAAGACAGAGCCTTTCTAATCACCTATGATACGTATGTTCTATGCGCATCAATAGGAGCATTCACATGAGAAAAATAGTGGTAGGCGAATTCGTATCATTGGATGGCGTGATGGAAGGCCCCGGACCGTACGACAATTTTGAGTTAGCAGGTTGGACGACGCCCTACTTCAGCGATGACATCACTAATGTGCTAGCAGGCAATATGATGAACACCGATACCATGCTGTTGGGACGCGTGACCTATGAATCATTTGCAGCCGCTTTTTCGGCACAAAGTGGTGGGCTTGCAGATTTCCTGAACAATGTCCCCAAGTGCGTCGTATCGACCACATTGAAGCAAGCCAACTGGAATAACTCCACACTGATCAGCACCAATGTCATCGAAGAAATCATCAGGCTCAAACAACAATCCGGTAAGGATATTTTCATCAATGGCAGCGGGACGCTTGTCCACAGTTTGATGAAGCATAACCTGATTGATGAGTACTCATTGCTCTTGTATCCGGTCACGCTCGGTAAAGGAAAGCGCTTGTTCCCCGACGGTTTCAAGTCCAGCATGAAACTCGTCAACTCCAAGGCGTTTGATTCTGGTGTCGCTTTCCATCATTACCAAAAAGCGTAGAATAGACCTTAACCTTGATGCGTTTGACTCGAATCGGGTGCATCAATAACAGTCATAAAAAGGAAGACTAGATGGCTACATTTCGGACGACGCTCCAACTGCATGGTAAGACAGCAACCGGCATTGAAATCCCACCGGAGATTATTGCTAGCCTCGGGACGAGCAAAAAACCAGCGGTATTAGTCACCCTTAACGGGTATACCTATCGCAATACAGTAGCCGTCATGGGCGGAAAGTTCATGGTTGGGGTGAGTGCCGAACATCGCGAAGCGGCAGGCGTCAAAGCGGGTGACACCTTAGATATTACGCTGGAACTTGACACAGCACCACGTAATGTCGAATTACCGGATGATTTAGCAGCAGCGTTAGCCGCCGTAGCCGGAGCACGGGCTGCATTTGATGATTCGTCACCTTCCAAGCGCAAAGAGTTTGTCCGGCAGGTCGAGGACGCTAAGACCGAGGAAACCCGCACGCGGCGGATTGCAACCGTGGTCAGCAAAGTCAGCGAAACCATCAAATCTTAAGTACGAGTTTGTTATAGGAAATCATATCGTGAACCAAGAAGTTACGACCTATATTGAAAAGATCACCCAGGCATGGCAGATCGAGGTCTGCACCCATGTGCGGCAGGCAGTTCATCAAGCCATTCCGGATGTTACCGAACGCATTCAATACGGCAAGCCGCATTTCTTGAAGAATGGGAAATATGCTTGCGTATTGGGTACAGCCAAAGGATGGGTAAGTTTTACCATCTTCAATGCTACGGCGCTGGAAGCCCCTGCCGGACTCTTTGAGGAAGGTGGCAGCCCCGAACGCAAAACCATCAAAATTCTAAATGGACAGACTGTCGATTACGCGCTCCTCACCAAACTGATCCAAGCGGCCGCAGCGACTATCTAGCCCGAAACATTCACCTCACAAGTACACCTCAACCACTGATTAATTCCAAAATCAGTGGTTTTTTGTTGGTTGGAGCAGCGCGAATTCGATATTTAGAAGGTTAGATTCTCTAGGTTAGGCTTAAGGGATACTGCGCGAGTGGCACAATTGTGATAGACTATACAATATTTATGCTGCGCCAAATGGTGACCACACCTTTATCTTGCGTTGCGCCTTGATTGGCTGTAGAGGAGAGACACTATGCCACCTGTGAAGAGTGGTTACTATTATCCCAATAAATTCGCCCGTATCTTCCTCGATGCGATGGAAGAAGTTATGGGTAAGAACGGTCTCAACGCCGTCTTGCATCTCGCTGATCTCGATAGCCTCATCGGGAATTATCCGCCTGACAACTTAGATAAAGTTTTTGACTTCGCTGATTTTACGGCGCTGTGTGTGGCTTTGGAAGAAATGTACGGGCCGCGTGGTGGACGTGGTTTGGCGTTGCGCGTCGGACGCACCCTGTTCGCGGATGCATTGCGCGGGTTCGGCGCGTTGGCGGGTGTTGGTGACTTGGCCTTCAAGGTATTACCCTTGAGCGCCAAGCTCAAAGTCGGTGTGCCAGCCATGGCGAACATCTTCAGCCAGTTCAGCGATCAGATTAGCAATGTGCGTGAAGAGGGCGATGATCGCATTATTTACACACTCGAACGCTGCCCCATGTGTTGGGGGCGTAAAGCATCGGATAAAGCCGTGTGCTACGTTGGACAAGGTTTGCTTCAAGAAGGCTTGCGTTGGGTATCCGGTGGACGCGAATTCAAAGTCGATCTTTCGACCTGTATCTCCAAGGGTGATGACATTGGTCGTTATATCATCTATAAAGAGCCGATTGAATAAGCGTTACTATTCACCTTTAAAATACAAAAGTCATCTGGAAACAGGTGGCTTTTTTATTCCCCACCTGACCTACAACTTTTCCCATCCTGACATCTGAAAACCGTCCTTATGCTATGTAGCACTATCAGCTAAGATTGTTTGCTAGCTAATGTGAGAGGGCAGCATGATTCAGATCAGTCCCACGCTAGTCATCGACGAGCGTGAAATACAAGAAACCTTTGTACGGGCGGAAGGCCCGGGTGGGCAAAACGTCAATAAAGTAAGTACGGCGGTGCAACTGCGTTTCGATGTCGCACACGCGCCGTCATTGCCACCTTACGTAAAAGACCGCTTGACGCAGATCGCGGGTAGCCGCATGACAAAAGATGGTGTTCTGGTGATCATTTCGCGGCGCTTCCGAACACAGGCGCAAAACCGCGAGGATGCTTTAGAGCAGTTAAAAGATTTACTGCGGCGCGCGGAAATCCGCCCCAAAATTCACCTCAAAACGAAAGTACCTTTGGGGCAAAAGCGGCAACGTCAAGAAGATAAAGCTAAACATGGTGAGAAGAAAAAGCTGCGGCGGGTAAAAGGTAGCTGGGAGGAATAAGCACTCCTCCCCAGTGGAATGTTTTTAGCTGCTGTGGCGGATGTGAACGATATCGCCATCTTTGACGATATATTCTTTGCCTTCGAGGCGGAACTTCCCTGTTGCTTTGAGGGCAGCTTCACTGCCGCCTGCAATCAAGTCTTCGTAAGCCATGACTTCGGCGCGGATGAAACCCTTTTGCAGATCGCTATGAATGGCCCCAGCAGCTTCCGGCGCAGTTGCCCCAACCGAGACACTCCACGCGCGAACTTCATCTTCACCAACCGTAAAGAAGGATTGAATCGCCAAAAGTTCATAGGACAGGCGAATGACTTTGGCTGCGCTGAGTTCGGTAATGCCGTATTCTTCCATGAACATTTCGGCGTCAGCTTGTTCAAGCTGTGAGAGTTCGGCTTCGATCTTGCCTTGTAATGCGACCATCTTACTGCCGCTGCGATTATACTTGAGCAGCGTGTTCACATCTTGCGCTTCATCACCGAGATTGGCAACGACTAGCACTGGCTTGAGTGTCATGAAACCATAACCACGAATAGCCTTGGCTTCTTCGGGAGTGATTTCCAGTTCCAACAGTGGGCGCTCGGCTTCCAGATGAGCTTTGAAACCCTGCATCAATTCCAATTCAACCGGCACGAATTTATCCACATTCTTGCCCTTGATGCGGATTTCATTTTGCAGTTTGTCGATACGGGTTTCGACGATCACCAGATCAGACAGCAAAAATTCGCTGTCAAGGATTTCCAGATCGCGCTGGGGATCAATCGATTCATAGGGATGCGGAACGGTTTCATCTTTGAAGGCACGAACCACGTGCAAAAAGCCATCAACCTGTGATAGTTCATTACGGAACTGACCTTTGAGGCCGCCTTCGCTGATGCCTTTGTCCAAGCCGCCAATGTCGGCATAAGTGACGGTCGCATAGCCCGTTTTCTTGGGGTTATACATGGCCTTCAATTTTTCAACGCGTGGATCTGGCACATTGACCACCGCAGTGTGGACTTCGAATTGCCCACTGGTTGCTGCTCCGGTCGCTAGATTCTGGTGGGTTAAGGCATTGAAGATCGTCGTTTTGCCGCTGTTGGGTAAGCCGATAATTCCAAGTCGCATTGTGTCCTCGTTCGCTGGGTATACAAAAGTGCTACCAGTATAAAGGCATCAAAATCAAAAAGACAGAATTGAACCGCCCTCGCTCCAACTTTGCCATAACCATCAATACAATACGTTAACTCAATTCACCGGACAACCTGTGAGAAAATGAATACAGTGCTATTGTATTTCGTGTCATACAAATAGGTTAAGGTGGGGTTTCAAAGGTTGCACAAAACCTGCAACCGGACGTACATTAATAAAGTGTCTCACCGCCTATAGCAATCACTTCACATGAGAAAAGCGTGTAGAAGTGGTTTGTATTACGCATACTGTTTGGTGCTTTAGTTGATATTCTGTTAAGCTACAGTTTAACAAACTGCGAACACAGCAAAGCAAAAACGCTTATGAGTTCTAGTAATAATTTGTCGGGAACGATGCTCGGAAAATACGAACTGCGCCAGATTATTGGTGTGGGTGGTATGGCATCGGTATATCAAGCCCACCAATCCAATTTGGATCGGTTGGTCGCGCTCAAAATCCTCAGTCAGGCACTCACGAATGAACCGGGCTACGCGGAACGTTTTAATCGAGAGGCGAAAACAGCCGCCTCGTTGGAACATCCCAACATCGTGCCGGTTTACGATTATGGTACCCATGAACAAATCACCTATGTAGTCATGCGTTTGTTGACCGGTGGTACCGTGGGTGAACGTTTGCACCACCAGCAGCAGAACGACCTGCCACCTCCCTCACTGAGTGAAGTGACGCAGTTACTGCGACAGGTTGCCAGCGCTTTGGATTATGCCCATAGTCTGGGTGTTATCCACCGCGACATCAAACCCAGCAACATCATGTTCGATAACCGTGGAACGCCCTATGTGGTGGACTTCGGTATCGCCAAGTTGCTGGAACAATCCAGTAACATGACCAGCACCGGCATGGTGATGGGTACACCAGCTTACATGGCACCGGAACAATGGCGTGGTGATAAGATTTCAGCCGCCACCGACCAGTACGCTACAGGCGTGCTGATGTATATGGTACTCACCGGACGGCAGCCATTTGAAGCACCAACGCCCTATGCGTTGATGCTCAAGCACATGAATGATGTGCCAGTACCCCCCAATGCCATCCGTGAGGACATTCCGGCCTCAGTGGCTGCGGTAATCGAACGTGCCATCAGCAAATCGCCGGATGATCGCTACCCGAATATGCTCGAATTCGCGGATGATATGAGCCGTGCGGTACGCGATTCAGGTGAGGGGAAAACCGGTTTCTTTACCCTCAGCATGGCTAAAGGTGGCGACTCGCCGTTACTCACACCCTCAAAGTCACCACGCACACCCACCAAAGCACCTTCACAGACTATCGCGCAGCCTAGCGATGATGACAGCCCAACAGAAGTCGTTCCCAAGACGGGGGAAACACCGGCTAAGCCAGCAACCGGTGGACAGTCAGCCGGTAGCGCTATCCCGCCCTTTGTAGGTGCGGCAGGCAAAACTACACAAAACACGTTTGAAGGAGGCGCTGGTGTTGCTCAGAGTGGCAGCAAGCGCACTGGCATTGCTGTATTCGGTGTGGTGGCAGCCGTTGTGGTGATCGCCCTGATCGCTTTCTTTGTGCTTAAAGGCAAAGGCGATACGCCTACCGTGACAGGGACTCCGGTTGCGGTGGTTGCCTCGAATACGCCTGCTCAAGTCGCTGGATCGGCTTCTAATACACCCGTTGAACAAACGGTAGTCGCTTCCAGCACACCTATTGATACGCCTACTGAACAAGCAATCGCCGCATCGAATACACCTGAACCTGTAAAACCATCGGATACAGCCGTGTCGGTTGTTGTATCGGCCTCTGATACACCTGCGCCGACTGCAACCAACGTGCCGCCGACTGCGACGAGCACATCAACACCCACTGAAACCAAACAACCGAGCGCGACGCATACGGCGACATCGACTGCTACCAGCACCGTAACACTGACGCCGACTCATACAGCGACCGTAACGCCGTCTCCTACAGCTACCGCGACTAATACACCCGCGCCTAGCTCGACTCCTACACCCGCTACACCTGTTGCGGCGATGCGACGTCAGTTGGCAGTACGGCAAGGCCCCGGTTCGCAGTATCCAACTGTAATGACTCTCTCAGCAGGCGATCAGGTTGATATTCTGGGGATCAGCGAAGACGGTGCGTGGTTCCAAATACGCTTGAAAGATGGACAATTAGCGTGGTTGCCAACCAGCTCACCGCTGATTGATACGGCAGGTAATATCTATGATTTGCCGCTGGCGGCACCGCCTACATTAACGCCGACGTTTACGCTGACGCCATCGAATACACCGACCAATACGCCAACAGCTACAGCAACCAAGGTGGTCACGCCCAGCGCCACACCGACGTTAACGGCTACACCCTCGCCGACACCTGCAAGCAGCCCGACTTTTACCCCGACTGCGACTCCAGTTGAGGTAAACGCAACGGTGGCCGGTAATAAACCGATCAACGTGCGTTCGGGTGATGCAGCGGACTTTGGATTGTTGACCTCACTTCAACCCAAGACCACGGTTAAGGTTCTGGGAATTAGCCGCCTGCATAAAGATTGGTTCCTGATTGAACTGCCTGATGGTCGTAAGGGATGGGTCTCGGCCAAGCTGGTAACTATCATTGGCGACATAACAACCATACCTTTTGTTAATCCACCCCCACGTCCGGTTATCACACGGACACCGCTACCCGCTCCAACCCGACCGGGGAATACCAACAACGGTGGGAATAATACGGGTGGCGAACCAACGGCGGTCGGTGCAGGTCTGGATTGCAGCGCATTGAAGACCACCTCACCTGTTGATTGGATCAACACCACCAACGAAGGCGGCACGACCACTTTCTATTGGAACACGGTACCGGGCGCAACCGATTATTGGCTGTACTGGTTTGCAGAAGATGGTCATGAAGTCGCGCGGTATAACACCGGTGGCGTCACCACCAGCGTCACACTCGATACCCGTCCTGAAACCAAGTTCGGGCCGTTCCCGAATTATTTCTGGCGGATTGAGGCGCACAAAGACGGGCATATGGTTTGCCAGTACAACCATCCCAACAAGCTGCATCGGCAAGGGTATTAACGACACGACCGATCAATAACGAAAACGAATGCTTAGCAAGAGGCTTAGGGCTTTACCAGCATAAACCGGATCGCAACCTCCTATAAACAGAGGACATCCGATTTTCAAAAGTAGAGACTTTCGGCCTCTTGTTCATTTTTCCGGAAATTGTATAGTGAACAATGAGTCATCATTGCAGTGTGGGGGATTGGGTTATGCAAAAGACGCGCTTCTATCATGCGATGGGTTTGTGGTTGGGGCTGATATGGCTGATGAGTTTTCATGCTGCGGTAGTAGAAGCTCAAGACGCAACCGAACCTAACTCTACGCCACAGATTGCCGATACCTGCGCGGATGTGCGCTTTTTGATGGCGCGTGATACGACCCCTGACCAACTATTACAAGGTGGTGGAATTCTCCAAGCCAATACGCTCACCAATGGGCAGGTCGGCGCAGGTACGGATATGGGCGATCACTGGTTGTTTGCGGTCGATGGCGCTACCAATAGCTCGACCGTTACGATCAGCTTTAGCAACCTGCCTGCCGATGTGCCGCTAGAGTTTGCCCTGTTCAAAGGCATGACGCGCGTGACGACGGGTAACACCTATCAACTGATTGTGGCTGGCGAAACTTATACGCTTCCTACCAAGGTCAGCGGTGTATATACACTGGTGGTACAACTCGCTAACATCAACGATTTGGAGCGTTTGTCACAGACCGTTTCATATAGCATCACGGCGAATTACCAGAGTGCAGTGGATACACTGGCAGCCGTGAATGCCCAACGGGTTCGTGACGGGCAGACTAATCAGGACTTGATACAAGGGCAGGACTACGAGGTGAAAGATGGTAAGCAAATCTTCACCTTCAGAAGTGGATCGTTATTCAAGATTGATGCTACCGGACTCAAATCAATCACCCAGATGCCCGACAAGGCTGGACGGGTGGATTTTGATGGGGGTGGGACACTGATTGTAGATAGTTGGGCGCAGGAAATTAGCCTCTTAGGCGGAAACCTCTCTGTTATCGGGCAAGTCAATAAAGTTCAACGGGTTTATTACATCGAAAACTTTGGTGCGGGTGCTTCTATCATCAACCCCACACAGACCAATTTGCGCGACATCACCGACTCGAACCAAACCCATATCGCTACTGATTGGACAAACGTCACCGGTGTATGGGTGATGACCGATTGCATGGGTTACAAGCTGTCTGATGGTCGCATCTTCACGGTGGTAATTGATAATCAGATCACCACCCGCGATTTCCAGATTTATGGAGCGCCGGATGCTACAGTAGTGAATTGCGGGGCGTTCTTAATGCGACTGAGTGCATTGAACGCAGTCGGCAAGACAGTTGATGAGAACCTGTGTTTCTCATGGACACCTATCGAGGCTGGCACTGAGGTGACTCTGCGCGGTGGCATTTTATCCGCAAGCCTCTTAAATGGGCGATCGATCCGGTTGCAATCGGATTCGATTCGGATGTTACCGCTGCAAGGGGTAGTCAATGCTGACGCGCCTGATTTGCCGATGGACATACAGGTCAATGACGGCGATCAACCTGTCAGCATCAAACTGGATTGGATAAATCTAGCCTCATTTGCCTATGCGGATGAAGGTGCGAATGGGCGCACTCTGAGCTTCACTTTTATTGATGAGCCACGTACCAGCACAACCCGTTCAGGCGTGAATGTCCAGTCTATAGATGCGTTGGATGATGTGCTGCATATCGTGTATCGCGGGGATAACGGCAGCGCAACCAACGGACGCGAATTGTTGTTACTGCCGCGCAGCGAAAGTTATTTGGAAGTGGTCACCCCTGCGGGCGTCCCCACATTTAACGGTGCGGTCTTTAACGGGCAAGCGCTGCCGGATGAAGCAGGGTATCAAGCACGTGGATTGAATAACTTGGGTGGCGAATGCTATCCGGTGAATACCCTGCTCGACAATGTTAACTGCGCTCCCAACGGTGACATTAATCCCGCAAACGGCAATCTGTGGTATTCGGTGACTGATCTGGTCGCGTACCATCCCCTATTTAACCTGTCACTGACGCGCAACTACAACAGTTATAACTTCGCGCAGGACGGCGCTTTTGGTGCTGGCTGGACGAGTGATTTTCCTTTGGATTACACGGTGGCTTTTGACCAGAGCAGCAATTCGCGCCCGTTGGATCTTTCCAATGCTGATCCTGCGAGTCGCATCAAATATCGGACAGGTTTAGATGTGACGTGGGCGGCACGGGGTATTGTGGTATATACCACCGCTAGTGGTTCGCAACACGAGTTCGTGCGAGATGATAAAGCCAGTGGTACGGCTGGTGAGGTTTATCGTGCTTTGACCATGCCGGCGTGGTCGTTGAGCCGTTCAGGTGCGGATGCTGTCGCGCGGGTGCGTTCTAACTGGACGCTGAGCCAAACTGCTGGACTGACCTATAATTTTGATCGTGCAGGGCGCTTGCACAGTTTCGGTTATCCGTCGCAGGGATACGAAGCCGTTATCCATTACCCATATGAAGACAATCTGAGTGGGCCGGGAGCGCTGGGTGATCAACCTGTGACCATCACCGACAGCACCGGAACCCGCCAACTGGAATTGTTCTACGACAAGTCGCATCACATTGTCCGGTCACGACTGCGCGACTTGTTAAAGGCGGATGTTGAGGGTGGAAACTGTAATCTGGATGAGTCGTGCTTTGAAGTCAATTATGGCTATAGCAACGGGCGCTTAACGGATGTGACCTATGCTGGTGGTCAAAAAGCATCCTACGCCTATGATGATTTGGGACGGCTTATCCGGCATGATGACCCACGTGCGCCGATTGCCACAATCATGGGCTACACCTACGATGATACGGGTGCGATCGGTCAAGCTGCCGTGAATGCAGCTTACATTTTGAATGCTGATGAGGCCGCGCCGAAAGAAGATTCATTCATTTGGCGGCGTTTGGAAACTGTGATTGATGGCGGTAAGCGACAGGTCACCATCACCGATGAGAACGGCGTCAGCAGTCGTCGTGTTTACTCCTTAGCAAGCGGTACGCTCACGAGTGCGGGTGATAGTTATACACTGCTTGAGAGTGATCATTTGTGGGCGAGCGCAGGTAGTTTTGAAGCGGTTCCCACGAAATATGAATGGGCGGAAGGCCAGCTACAGGCCATTCCTAACCGCTTTTTGCAGGGTGCGGCTACATCAGGGCGAAGTCGTGTGGAATTTGGTTATGATGCCAACGGGCAAATTGCGAGCTTGAGTGGTGGCTACCCCGGTTTGAACATCACCGCTACAGCTAGCAGCGCTGTACAATTTCCTGTGCGCCAGATTGTCCCGCAGCAGTTGAACTTCGCAGATGGAGCATCGTGGAGCTTCGGGGGGTATAACGAAGCAGGGTTTTTCAGCAACTACACCGATGCGAATGGTGCTAAATACACCATCGAACGAGATGCTAATAACCGTCCCATCCGCGTCCTGCGTAATGATGATAAGGTGACGTGGAACCTCAAATATGATGATGCCAGCGGCTTACTGAGCAGCGTGCAGCAGGTTAACCTACCCAAAAATGACAATGGGTACACCGTCAAATACGAATGGGATGGCTTGGGACGGTTGGTCATAGTCACCGATGATCTTTTAGGCACGTACCACATCGCCTACTCAGCCATAGCAGCAGATGCAGATGGTCAGTTTTACAGTAGCATCACCGTAACTGATCCGGCTGGAGCAGTCACGCTATCGCGGTTTGATGGACGAGGTCGGTTGGTTGAAACTCGCCTGCAGGCCAGTGCTGATGCCAAAGATTTCCTCAGCCGTACCACTTACGAATATGATGCGGCAGACAAGATGGGGCGTGTCTCGGCCAGTGTGCGCTGGTTGGCAGGAACGGGTGATCCTATTGCATCACGCACCAGCTACCAATATGCAGCGCAACCGCAACTGGATCAGATCGGTGAAGCGGTGGCTATCGGTGGCACAAAGGTGACCCAAACCGATCCTTATGGACGACAAACGATAGCTGTTTATGATGCGCTGGGGCGTATTCGTTTGTTGGGTGATGCGGGAAATATCCTGCGCCGCTTCGATTACACAGTGGACGGTGTCCGCAATCCGTTACCTGCCAACCAGATTAACCCCAACGGCTTGAAGATTGTGGAGCAGGATTATCTCGCTGGACAATTAACCGCCAGTACTGATTATCTCTTTGATTATGGTTGGCAACTTACTGGTGTCATCCGCACCGAGCAGAATCCGTTTGCCAGTCCGTCAGTCAGTTGGACATCCGAATGGCGCTTGTTTTCGCAAACCGTCAATAACATCAATCCCAACCTGCGCAGCTTGATTGCTCCGGTCGAGGATTTTCCTGATCCGGGTATTGTGTGGGGCGGGAGTTACATCAACGGACGTGCGACTCAGGTCACCGCCCAACGCACCAATCCACTGACGGGTAAACCGGATATTGATCCTAATGCGCAGACGCGGTTTGATTTTCTTGGTCGCCCATTGGAGCTGACTCAAACAGTCAACGGGGCAACGCAAACTACGTCTATCACCTATTGCACACTTGCTAATGGTGGCAGCTTAGAACTGCGTTCCAAGCCCGGTGCACCTGCCCTCAATTGCGATAAATCAGCCGACGCCACGCTGGCACTCAGTTATGACGCGCAACAGCGTTTGGTCGCTAGCAGTGATTCGTCCGGCAACCGTAGCATCACGTATACGGTTGATGCGACAACAGGCGGGAGTACGGTCGAGGTGAAATCAGCTTCGGCTACGGGGGGTGCAATCTATAGATGGACATTGGCCTACGATGCAGCGGGACGCTTAACCGCGTGGACGGATGAACAGGGCGTGGCGCACAGCTACACCTATGACACATTGGGACGTCTGGTCGCTGTGAAGGTTGATGACCAACCGCAAGCCTCCTACACATTTACCTACAATTTAGCTGACCTGTTGACCACTCGTGTGGATGGCACGGGGCGCGGTTTTGCTTATAACTATGATGCGAGTGGACACCTCATCCTTCAGCAAAACGTCCTGACCAAAGATTCGGTCTCCTACACCTACGACACGCGCGGTCAACTGATCAGCCAGATTTCGCCTTTGGGCAGTGTGACCACTTATGAGTACAACGATCCGGTTGATCCAACCCGACTCACGGCAGTGATTACGGCAGCCGGTCGGGAACAATTCACATGGGATGACTCCAAATCGACCGTCACCTATAGCGATCCACGCGGTAACCAAACGGTCTATACCTTTGATGGTTTGGGCGAACTGTGGAAGGTCGCTGCTCCGCTAGGGCGCACCTATCAACTGACTTATGACGAAGCCGGTGGGCTGACGGGCTGGCAGGTGCAGGAAGGTAGTAGCAGCCGTTCAATCAAGCTGAGTACCGACTTTGCTAAAAATCAGATCGCCGTTGGTGCGGATGGTGTCGATTGGAATTGGGCGTTTGATCTCACCTCAGCGGGGCAACTGGCCGGAGTGACCAATCCTGCCGGACAAAAACTAGGGTTGAGTTACGATCCGTTGGGCAAACTGACGGCGCTTACGGCTGGCAACAAGCTGCAATGGAAACTAGAGCGCACGGCTGGCAGTTCTGATCTGACGATTACCGGACAGAACGGCGAGACAACTTACAGCTTTGATGCACTGTACCGTCTAGTAAAAGCGCAACAGGGCGAGGCCGCAACAGGTTACGAGTATGCCACATCGGGCGATTCTAACGGCTTGGTCAATGTACGTTTGACGGATGTTGACGGCACACAGGTTTATACGTTTTGGCCGGGTGATGAACGCCAACCCCCACAAATCATTGTGCGCACGGCGGGGCAGCGCTTGATCTATACCTACAATACCGAAAATTTACTGGAAAGCATCAGTCGTGAAGTGTGTTTGGTAGGCCCATTCTCGGATTTGAAGGGTGCGACACTCGATCAAATTGACCAGTTTTCGCCCACAGCTTGCCAAGATGAAACGTCGACAGATGTTTGGTTGGGTAGCAGTCGATTCTTATATGACAGCTTGGGGCAACCCATCCGCACGATCGACGCTGAACAGAATTCCGAGTCCTTCACCTATGATGCGGTGGGTAATCTGGTGAGCTACCAGAACCCCGATGGAAAGACCTATACATATGAGTATGACGCTGAGAACCGCGTCAGCCGGATCAGTAGTCCAGCAGGAATTGATTTGTTGTTCAGCTACGCTTTGGATGGCATAACAAATATTTGTCAATCGCGCAGCCTCGACCGCGCCGATTATGCTGGATGTGTTGCGAAGAATGGCATCATCCAGAGCTACAGTTATGACAGCCTCGGACGGCGTTTGAGTGACTCTTTCCCGCTGGTACAGGGGACAGGGCAAGTAGCATCTAGCTATGATGCGGTTGGCGGTGGCGCACCGACCACCATTGGTGGGGTGGCGTTGACCTATTCGGCGGACGCATTAGGCACATTGAAACGTGTCGGCGAGCAGGATGTGAATAGCAGTGGATGGAACACGCTGACAGGCATCAGCGGGGATGCTGGCTTTGAGATGAGCTATGACGCGCAGGGACGTTTGCAGGCGGTCAAGGCACAGGGGAGCAACCTGAGCATCAGCTATGCTGACGATGGCGCGGGTTACAGCATCACTGAGGATAAAAGCGGCTCGACCCTCCAATTCAAAGCTGGTGGTAACGGTCTCATTGAGTCGATTGATTACAAGCCGGGTAACCCTGATGAGGCAACACCCGTTTTGCAGATTCAATATATCGGGCAGGAGGCGAACGGGCTGACCTCTTTTAGCTTGTTGTGGGGTGATAACTACATCACCGATTTCCGCGCGAACCGACGTGGTGAAAATATCTACGTGAATCACCAGACACAAGATTTTGATCTTGGCTTGACGCTGGATACGGTTCATAGTTCAAGCGGCTTGCTGCAACGACAAGTGATCACGGGCGGGAGCGCAAGTACCGGATACTTTAGCAGTAAGGTCACTGGTGGATATATCACCGTTCTGGGCTACGACCAGAATGATCGCTTGTTGACCATGCGTTTGAGCGAGTCACAGGGTAACCGGCTGATTTATCAAGCGACTTACGTGTACAGTGATTACGGTCAACTGCTGCAAGAGACACGCCAATATGAAGGTGGCACACAAGCAGTTATCAGCTACCGATATGATGCTAAGGCACGTAACCTGCTAGTGGGTAGGGATGTCAGCATCAGCCAAGCGAACCCGACGGCACAATCTACGGTCGGGATTGTTGCGCTCATCTTATTGGGATCGGGCGGGGCGTTCGGATTGCGACGCTTGGGCAGTCGTCGGATGCTTTCCGGTATGTTGGCTGCGGCATTGCTGATAGGCTTCATGCCGAGCAATCGCATGCTGGCACAGGATGCGCCTACGCCGGTGACACAAGCGCGTTTCAGCTATGCATATGACGAGCGCGGCAACCTGACTTCGATCACCCCTGAGGGTGGCAAAGAATGCGTCACCTATGCCTATGATACGGCTAACCATCTGACGGGCGTAACGAATGCGGATAAGAGCAGTGTCGCCTACAAATATGATGCCTATGGGCGATTGGTCGCGGCGGGGAAAACCTCGCTGATCTACGTGGGCAATTCGCAAACCCCGTTGCTGGTGGTGGAAAATGGCACACCGCGTTTCTATGCCCACACTGCGGATGGTGACACCCTGTTCCAAGCGACAGCGGATGGCATTACCCCTTTCATCAATACGGGGGATGGACAGGTTTTGGGACAGCGGACTTATGGTACGGCTGAAACATCGGCTGACGTGCGTCCAGTGTGGTTGTTTGATCCATTTGGGCGCTATCTGACGTTGAGTGCTCCGGCAGCGGTCACTGATCCGTGTACGATATTGAGCGAGAAACCGGATGCTGCTATCCCCAATTTCTTGCCAGCGTTCAATGGCATGTTGTGGGACACACAAACAAATCTGTATTTCAATCAGGGACGGGCGTATTCACCGGCGCTGGCACGCTTCTTACAGCGGGATTCAGCGGGGCCGGATGCACAGGGTAATGTGTATGATTTGGCGACATCACGCAGCACCCCGCCCATCCGTAAGGCGGATGTCCCTTATTTGGACGGGTTGCTCAAGCTGACCAGCGCCAGCGCCATTGATAGCCAACTGGGTCAACTCAGTGCGGCGTCGGTTGCTAGCCAGTACGCGCCTTCACCGTTGGGGGCTTTGAAGGACACTTTTGCGGTTCAATTGCGGCAACCGCGCCAAGATCAACAATCAGCGCTGGATGGATTGCTTAATTTACCTGAGTGGTTGGCGAAGAACTATAACCTGCCGACACCGCGTTTTGATCCTTCAACCGGAGCGTTGCGCTTGTTGCAGGACAATGCCCCCGGTCAAGGTGGCTGGCAAGATGGTACACCGATTGATTTCCAGAGCGGCGTTTGGGGCGGTTCGGTGTCGTCTAGTGTTCCGTTGGCTCCACAACAGCAGTTGGCGAAATTGATGGCGGGGACACAACTTGTTCCGCAGCCCTACACCACCTATCTCAATCAGGCATGGCAAGCATCCGAAGTCACGCTGTCCTCGAGCTGGCAAGCGTTGACACCCAGTTTCGCGGTTACGCATTCACCGGCTGCGGTACTGGATCATTTGCCACGTGCGCTGCGCAGTTTTGATGAGGCGCTACATGTGTTGCAGTTGGGGCGCTCGCTGGACGAATTGATTACGATGCGCGGTGTGGATTGGGTTGAGCGACTGCTAAACGAGTCGCTGCCGACCAAACCGGAGCTACCGCCTGAGAATGCCGCTGCATGGAAGCAGCAGTGGTTTGAAGATGCACTTTCTAGCCTCGAAACTGGTGGTATTCCACTGCCAGCACTACCGAGCGTCAAACCCTATGCGCTTGATTTGGGGTTGGGATAGGTAAGCACTGTCGTCAGCAGGTGAATGCATCACAATTTTGCATTCAGTCCTGCGTAGAAAAAATGTTCTTGACAGGTTTTTAAAACCTGATTATTGTGTTAGGCACATAGAGTTAAAGGATAGCCTGACATGATGCTGGATAACAAAGTGGCGGTGATTTACGGTGGTGGTGGACAAATTGGCGGGGCTGTTGCCCGTGCATTTGCGCGTGAGGGGGCATGGGTATTTCTGGCAGGGCGTAGCGCGGTAAGACTAGAGAAAACGGCGGAGGCGATCCGCACGGAGGGCGGCAAGGTATCGGTAGCGGTGGTTGATGCGCTTGATGAAGCCGCTGTGACCGGGTTTGTGGACGGGGTTGCCAAAGAAGCGGGACGGATTGACATTTCATTTAACCTGATTTCGGTTGGGGATGTGCAGAAACCATTGATGGATATTTCGGTTGGAGATTTTTTACAGCCGATTGCTACAGCGATGCGCACACAGTTTTTGACGACACAGGCGGCTGCAAGGCATATGATCCCGCAACGGTCGGGCGTGATCCTAACCTTTGGGGGTGGTGGGCCACAAACCGTACAGGGAATAGGCGGTTTCAAAATTTCGTTGGATGCGATGGAAGGGCTGCGGCGTCAGTGGGCGCTTGAACTGGGCGAATATGGCATCCGTGTGGTCACGTTGAAAACAGGCGGCATACCTGAGTCGATGTCGGGGGTTGAAGATGGGATGCGCGATGCGATTACAGCGTCAATTGAACAGGGTTCGTTGTTGAAACGGGCAGCGACATTAGCGGATGTGGGCAACGTGGCGGCGTTCGTGGCATCTGATCTGGCGCGGACGATGACCTCTACAGAGGTGAATATCTCATGCGGGGCGATTGTGGATTGAAGGATCAGGATGAATACGGACATCTTTTGGAAATTAATTGAGGACGCACAACGAAAAACTGGTCAACCTATTCCTGAGTATGGTTATACGGAGTTTCCTGTCCTTATCGGTGAGAATTCATGGTCTGTAGAAGAAATCCCTGCGAAATTCCCTCGCATTATGGAGAAATTAGGCAAATATTCAGATGAAGATGTTGATGCAGCGTGGTTCTGATAATTGAGCAATGAGGCGTGCTATAATCATTCCAAAGTATAAGTAAGGAGTCCAGTATGGCAATTGCCCACTTGCCTGCTTATGATGAGTTTGTGGAGTTTATAACTTCAACACCCACTGTTGAGCAGGTGAGCCAACTGCACTTATCGGTTGCAACAGAAAAACGAATCAGTGCTTTGCTCAACGCCAACCGCGAAGAAACGATTACGGCAGAAGAGCGTATTGAACTCGATGAATACCTTCGCCTAGAACGGTTGATGCGGAAAGCCAAGATCCGCGCAATTGAAAAACTTGACCAGCACAAATGAGCGTCAGCAGCATCTCGGACTCAGTCCGCCGTTTGGTATTTGAAAGAGCAAAAGGCAGATGTGAATATTGCCTTATCCATGCTCGATACGCTGTCAAAAGTCATGAGGTCGATCACATCCGCGCGGAAAAACACGGTGGGCAAACGATCGAGTCCAATTTGTCGTTGAGCTGCTTCCAATGCAACCGTCATAAGGGGAGCGATCTGACTTCCATTGATCCCGTAACAGATAAAGTTGTCTTGCTTTTTCATCCACGTCAACACATGTGGGAGGAGCATTTTGTGTTGAATGGCGCAATCATTGAACCGTTAACTCCTATTGGTCGCGCAACAGTTAATCTCTTACAAATGAACGACCCTGACTCCGTCGATGACCGCGAAGTTCTCATACGGCTAGGCCGTTATCCATAACGATTCGAAGCCAAACGCTGCCTAGATGACCAACAAGATTTGCCAATTGGTTGACGCAATTGTGATGATATGGTAATTTTGTCGGCATGAAAACTTTGATGTGTGTAACTACTTCCTGTTGTGAAGCGATGTGTTGTTGTATCGCTCCATTTGATTCGCATACTTCCGGAAGGGTTCAGCACTAAGGACAACCACTTATCATCTGCTACACGAAACCGATCCGAAAGATCGGTTTTTTTGTTGTATGGGGGTGGTTCAGATTAAGGAAACGGGAGTCACCGTGCCGCAGGGGAACAGTGACGGGTAGAGGGCGTAACTAAAGCGAGTTTTTAAGGACGAGGGAAGATGGCAAGTCATTGGAAAGATGTTTTAGAAGGGCAAATTCCTGAAGATCGCGGACAGGAGATTGAGACCTTCGCGGGACAGGTGGAACTGCGGAAACAGGGTAAGGTCGATGAGAAGGTGTTTGCGGAAACGCGCCTGCGTTGGGGGATTTATGGGCAGCGCTATGACAACGGGCAGCGTTACGACGGCGTGAAAACACAAACGCTCAATTATCCATCCGGTGACTTGACCAAGGGGCCGAGTACCTATTGGGATGCCCCCGGTATGCTGCGCATCAAGATTCCGTTCGGTGGGGTGAGTCCACGCCAAATGGAAGTGCTGGCCGAGGTAGCGGATGAATACTCGGATGGCATTTTGCACGTCACGACACGGCAGGACTTCCAACTACATTTCGTGCATATCGAGGATACACCGGATTTGATGCGACGCTTGGCAGCGGTAGGTGTCACCAGCCAAGAGGCGTGCGGTAATACGGTGCGGAACGTCACGGGATGCCCTTTGGCTGGAGTGTGCCATGACGAGTCGTTTGATGTGACACCCTATTCCAAGGCGATGGCCTATTTTTTGCTGGGACATGGTGATACACAAGACTTCGGGCGCAAGTTCAAAACAGCGTTTTCGGGATGCGAGCAACATGCCTGTGCGCTGGTGAATATGCATGACCTCGGCTTGCTGGCGCGCACGAAAGTAGTAGACGGTGAGGTGAAACGCGGGTTTGCAGTGTTCGTAGGTGGTGGTTTGGGGACGGTTCCACAACAGGCCAAGTTGTTGGATAGTTTCATTAGCGAGGAAGAAATTCTGCCGATCGCGCAATCCATCGCGCGAGTGTTCGCACGGTTAGGCGAGAAGAAGAACCGCAACCGCGCCCGTATGAAGTTCCTCGTGGAGCAAATCGGCATCGAGGAATTCCGGCGTTTGGTGTTTGAAGAACGCAAACTGCTGTCACCGGACATTCGCTGGACGGAGTATCTAAACGAACTGCCGAGCTACAAAGAGATTCCGGCTAAAGCGGCTTATCCGTTGAATGGGCAAGCGCGTCCGGAAGGCTTTGATGCGTGGTACCAGACTAACATTTATAAGCAGCGGCAAGAGGGTTATGCCGTGGTGTATATCAACCTGCCTTTGGGAGATATGACTTCAGGGCAGATGTTCAAGCTGGCTGATCTGGCGCGGAAGTATGCCGGTGATAGTGTGCGTACGACAGTCGAGCAGAATATGGTGCTGCGATGGGTGGCTGAGGGTGACCTGCCCGAATTGTACAGCGAACTGAAGGCGGTCGGGCTGGCGAATCCGGGCATCGGGACGATTGTGGACATTACAAGCTGCCCCGGTACGGATACGTGCAAGCTCGGGATTGCATCCTCGCGCGGGTTGTCCAGCGAGTTGCAGGAACAATTGACGGCTAAGATGGCAACACTGCCCCCCGCGGTGAAGGAACTGAAGCTGAAGGTGAGCGGGTGCTTTAATTCGTGCGGACAGCATCATGTGGCGGACATCGGGTTCTTCGGGAACAGCCGACGGTCGGGTAATTATCTGGTGCCGCACTTCCAAGTGGTGCTGGGGGGCAAGTGGAAAGAAAACGCAGGCAGCTTCGGCATGGCGATTGGAGCAGTGCCATCCAAGCGGGTGCCGGAAGTGTTGGAAGCGATCACCAACCGCTTTGCCAGCGAACGTAACGAGGGCGAGAATTTTCAAGCGTGGGTGACGCGCTTGGGCAAGAAAGAAATCAAGGTGATGCTGGAACCGTTCACCAAAGTTCCAGAGCATGATGTTGATCCATCGTTTTATACGGATTGGGGCGATACGCGCGAGTATTCGTTGGGGGACATCGGCATCGGTGAATGCGCGGGCGAGGTGGTGTCGTTGTTCTCGATGGAAATCGCGAGGGCTGAATCCAAGCATTTTGAGGGATTGGTGGCACTGGAAGAAGGCAAATTCGCGCGAGCTGATGAACTGGGTTACCGCTCGATGCTGTTGGCGGCGTATGCGTTGGTACGAACACGCTTCCTGAATTTGCAGGATGAGCCGAATAAGATCGTCGAGGAGTTCCGGCGCACGTTCTACGATACCAAGCTGTTCTTTGACCAGTACGCGGGTGGAAAATTCGCCAATTACCTGTTTGACCGGCACGAGAATCCACCGGAGAATGCGGACGCAGACGCGGCTCAGCATACACTGGATGAGGCGCAGTTGTTCATCGAAGCGTGCCACTCGGCTGAGGCGCGAGTCAACGGTTCGATTATCGGCCTGAACGGTTAAAGGGGGGACAGCACATGATTCCATTTCGAACACAGGTTAAGGTTTTCCTCGATACTACGAATCCGATTGACGAGGCGTTGTTTACAGGCATCTTCCAGCGCTGGATTCAAGAAGGGCTGCTGGGTGAACTGCTGATCGATGTGGCGGATTACCGGCATGTGTTTCAAGGGCCGGGGACGATACTGATCGGGCATGAGAGCGATTACGCGATTGACAACCGCAACGGCCAGTTGGGGCTGATTTATACGCGTAAGCGGCAGACGAGCGAAGATGTGACGGCACAGTTGCGGACGGCGTTGCAGCGGGTGGTCAAGGCGGCTGATTTGCTGGAACGGGAAGCGGCTTTCTCGCCTGCGCTGCGCTTCAAGGCTGATGAGATTGAAGTGCGGTTTGTTGACCGTTTGCAGTTCCAGAATACGCCGGAGACATTTGAGGCGATTAAGACGGATGCGGAAGCGGTGATAAGCGCGTTTTATGGCACACATCCGATCACAATTGAGGCGGTGCAGGGCGACCCGCGTGAATTGTTCGCGGTGCGGGTGCTGGCTGAGGGTGTGACAGGACTCGCGAATGTGCGGGATGCGATTGTAAGTACTCCATATTGAGTGCCGAGTGTTGAGCGCTGGTTTAAAAGGTGGTGGATGTGGGTTCACCACCTTTTGATTCACACCGGTGTGCAGTTTGTGAATCAGATTTAGCCGAAAAATTCACACCATTCTTCATTTTCACAAACTGCACAACTGGTTTTATGTCGGCGATGTCGTCGTCGTCGTCGTCGGAAGTAGTTGGCAGTTATCAGTTATCAGTTTTGAGTTGCAAGTCTGAAGACATCCGTTCAGTTCATGCGCTACCAGTGAAAAGCAGTCATCAGCAAGCGGGTTCGGTTGGCAAAACTGGCAGTCCACAGGATTTCCTTCGGTCACAATTTCGGGTCAACTCCAAGTTGTCAGTTATCAGCCCAATACAATGCAATTTAACCACAGAATAACATTCAGGATAAGGGAAGCAGAAAATCGAAGGGAAGGATAGGAAGGTGTCATAGAGCAAGACGGTGGTGAATTTGGCAGTTGACCAAGCCAGCGATAGCACAAGTGCGGGCGTGGTGGTTGCGGGTCGAACGATGTTGACGATCACGTTGGGATAAAGACTGAAAAGAGCGAAGGCGGTTAATGGAGTTTTCAACAATGATGCGACGACAGGCAAAGGCATGATTATAAGCAATTTGCTCATCCGAAAGGGGTGGTGCATGTTTGCCCAAACGTTTGCAGGGACTAAAGCCCAAATGGTGGAGTTTGGCAATCCCTTGGTAAGCGGTATCGCCCATGCAAGCCATGTCGGGTGGCAGGCGGGTCAACAAGCTGGATTGACGTAAGAGGGTAATGTCAGAACTACGACCTTCCACACTCTGGCTGACATCGACCAACCAGCCTGTGTTTTCGTCAACCGTCACTTGGGTTTTAACGCTATGGGTGCGCTTTTTGCCACTGTACCAAGCGGCTCGTTCAGCGGGATCTTTTGGGCGTTGAACCGCTTGTTCGAAGGTATCGACCACCACCGCCAGTTCGGGAATATGGTTGACCAGTTCAGGCAGCTTGCGGCGGCGTTTGCGTCCCGGATCGGGCAAGCGCATACTGGCTTGTCCGGCTTTTTCCAGTACAGGCAAAACATGGCGGATGTAACGTCCTACCGTTGGCTGGCTCACATCAAACAGGAAGCCCAGCACATCATGAGTCGGATACAAGCGCAACCAGATGACCGTCAGCAAGATTTGATCCCGTGCCGCCAAGTCCGCCTTATCGCCCCCGCCCACCGCCCGCTGCCGTTCCGTGCGTTCCAACCGTCGTGTTTCCGCGTCTGCAAATCGCGGCAGGACTTCTTCCAACAGCGCGTCAAATTCGCGTGGACGCAAGCCGGTCATCTTTACAAACACACTTCCATGTTCTTTGAGTCGCGTATAAGTAATCATATCGCTGATTTTAGCGTACTTTTCTTATCCTGAATGTTATCTACAGAGGCACAGAGGGCACAGAGAAAGACAGGAGATTTCAACCGCCATGACGCCAAGTACGCCAAGAACAAGGCGGAGCGGGAGGGCACGGAGATTTAACGCAAGGACGCAAAGAGCGGCGGACTAAGGCGTTTTACCACAGTCCACAGGAGGCTTCGCACAGGCACTGAGCACACAGAGAATGACTGGAGATTTCAACCGCCAAGACGCCAAGAACACCTAGTTCAAGGCAGAGAGGTTTAGTACAAAGGCGCGATTTGTGTGGTTGCGCCGCATCAGGCTAAAGCCGGGATGCTAACAGGAAGACAAGTCTGCTCAAGCGACTTCAAAATGCGATTAAACCGCAGAGGCGCTGAAATCGCAGAGTTCAAGGCGTTTTACCACAGAGGACACAGAGAAACACAGGAGATTTCAACCGCCATGACGCCAAGTACGCCAAGTTCAAGGCGGAGCGGTTTAGCGTGAAGGCGCGAAGGGCATGCGGCGGGCGGAATGAATTCCGCCCCTACAAGGAATTACGGTTGAACTGCAGAGTACACAGAGGTCAAGGCGCAGAGGTTTTAACAGAAAGGCAAGCCAATACGGGGTTGAACCGCCATGACGCCAAGGTCGCCAAGTTTTAAACTGAGATGGCAGGCCAGAGAGGTTTAGCGCGATGGCGCGAATGGCATGGGCTATTGGCGGTCAGTTAGAAAATACGCGGTCATCGTTTGTCATCCTTGGGGACACTGACGGCTAAGGCTTCGGCGACGTTGCGGACTTCGATGAGCTTGAGGGTGGGCGGGACGCCATCCAAGGCACGGCGGGATTTGGGGACGAGCGCCCGTTTGAAGCCAAGCTTGGCGGCTTCGTTCAAGCGCGCCGGAAGCTGCCCGACCGCCCGTAATTCGCCGCTCAAGCCGACCTCACCGATGATAACGAGATCGGCGGGAACGGGTTGATCGATATAACTGGATGCAATGGCTACCGCCATGGCGAGATCCGTGGCGGGTTCAGTCACTTTCATACCACCGATGATGTTGATGAAAATATCCTGCTCGTGCAGCTTGAGGCCAACCCGTTTGGTCAGGACAGCGCTCATCAACAAGAGGCGGTTGATGTCAACACCGTTGGGTGTGCGGCGCGGGTTGCCAAAGGATGTGGGACTGGTGAGCGCCTGTACTTCTACGAGCAAGGGACGCGTGCCTTCCATCGTCACGGCGATCGAGGAGCCGGGGGCGTTGATGACCCGCTCGGCTAAGAAGGCTTCGGAGGGATTGGCAACTTCGGTCATACCGTCGCCGTTCATCTCGAAAACGCCGACTTCATTGGTCGCACCGAAGCGATTCTTAACGCTGCGCAGTAAGCGATAGGCTTGAAAGGGGTCACCTTCCAAGTAGAGGACGGTATCCACGATATGCTCCAATACGCGCGGACCAGCGATGCTGCCTTCCTTGGTCACATGCCCGACCAAGAACACGCTGATGCCGCTGGATTTGGCGAGGTGTTGCAGTCGGCTGGCACACTCGCGCACCTGCGTCACGCTGCCCGGTGAGGATTCGCTGCCTTCGGTGTAGGTGGTTTGGATCGAGTCAATAATCAGCACCATCGGATTCAACTGCTGCACATATTCGAAGATGTTGGCGAGGTTGGTTTCCGTCAACAGGTAGAGATCATCACTGTGGATGTGCATCCGGTCGGCACGCATCTTGATCTGACGGGCGGATTCTTCACCGCTGACGTACAAAACAGTGCCAATGGTCTGGGCTAATAAGGCGCAGATTTGCAGTAAGAGGGTACTTTTACCGACGCCCGGCTCACCGCCCAAGAGTAAGATGCTGCCCGGTACGATACCGCCACCGAGCACCCGATTAAATTCTTCCACCGGCACAAATAAACGTTCGCCAACTTCGGCGCTAATCTCGCTGAGGCGCTGGGGAGCGGTGCGTAAAGTTCCCGGTGGTTGGCGGGTGGCTTTGCTGGCCTTGGCGCTAGTGATTTCCTCCACCTCTTCTTGCATGGTGTTGAATTCGGCGCAGTTGGGGCAGCGTCCAAACCCTTTGGGTGATTGATAATTACAATTGGAGCAAACGAATTTGGTACGTGTTTTCGCCATGACTAATCCACCGCAGATGTATGCGTGTTATGAACGGATGTGCTAATGAGAATTATAGCAGATTTGCGGGTTGGGGACAGGCGGTAAAAAACGAGGGCGACCTGTATGATCGCCCTGCGTTAGTGGAGTACGTTCTAGAGCAGACCCGCCGCTTGTTCAGCTTGAGTCAGCGAACGATCAAAGCGTTCCAAGCCTTCTTGAACGGCTTCACGTTCGATCATCAAGGCCGGGGCGAAGCGCAAGCCACTCTCGCCGCAACCGAGGATCAACAAGCCATTTTCGAGGGCGATGTCTTCGACCTTATCGCGCAAGGCTTTGGCAGGGGTGCGCTTTTCATCCAGCACCAATTCCGCGCCGATCATCAAGCCCTGTCCATCGACACGGGCATATTTCAGCGAAGGATGATGGGTACGCATCTCTTCGAGGGCGTCCATGATGTATTCACCCTGTTCGGCGGCGTTTTGCATGTAGCCGTTTTCGACCAGTTCTAATGTCGCCAGCGCAGCCGCACAGGAGACCGGATTACCGGCAAAGGTACTGCCGTGTGCGCCAGAAGGCCAGCTCATGATTTCCTCGCGGGCGATGACCGCACCCAAAGGCATACCGCTGGCTAATCCTTTGGCCGAGCAGACAATGTCGGGCTGCACGCCATGATGCTCAATCGACCACCATTTGCCAGTGCGACCGATGCCGCTTTGAACCTCGTCGGCGATCAACAAAATGCCGTACTTATCGCAAATATCACGCAATTGTTGGACGAAGCGCGTATCGGGTACGATGTAGCCCCCCTCGCCCTGAATGGGTTCGAGTATGATGGCGGCGACGCTCTCAGCCGGAACGGTACGCTTGAAGAGCACATCGGTGATGAAATCCGCGCACATACAATGTGACTGGCAGGCGGCTTCCTCACGCCCATGCATACAACGATAGGGGTTGTTATAAGGTACATGATGTACACCGGGGATCATGGGGAAGAAGCCATCTTTTTGAACCACTTTACTGGCGGTTAAGGATAGCGATCCCATGGTGCGTCCATGAAATGCACCGTAAAAGGCGATAATCTGCTGGCGGTCGGTATACCAGCGGGCGACCTTCAAAGCACCTTCCACCGCTTCAGTACCCGAATTGGTCAAAAAGACCCGCGCCGGAGAATCAAAGGGGGCGATGGAGGCTAACTTTTCAGCAACCTTGACCTGCACATCGTAATAATAATCTGTACCTGCAATATGAATAAATTTTTTAGCCTGCTCGGTGATGGCTTCGACAACTTTCGGGTGGGAATGTCCGGTGGCGGTCACGGCGATGCCAGCGGCGAAGTCGATGTAGTCGTTGCCATCCACATCCCAGACGCGCGCGCCTTCACCCCGTTCAATGACAAACGGGTAACGGTTGCTAATCGAACCGCTCATAATCGCCAAGTCGCGCTCAATAATCGCCTTCGACTGCGAGCCGGGACGGGTAGTGGTATTCATAACCATAAGTTTGCTCCAAATAGGTCAATTTGCCGAAAAAACGTTGTACGTTCTGTACAACTGGGCATGTTCAGTATACCGCCGTGTAAGGGGTCGGAGCAAGATAAGGGTTCGTAAAAACACACAGGTTTGCATCTCAAGAAGGATTTCTTTTTCCCTCACATGAGCGCCAAAAGCTCCCAAAAGTAAGCAGTTGCAACATCGGAAACACATTCCGTAACGAATGGAGGTACGAAAAGGAACATGAGCCGCGTCTATGATTGTGAATAAATACACAAATAGACAAGTAGGGGGAAATCCTATGTCAACACAACAACGGGTTGTGATTATCGGTGGTGGTTTTGGCGGATTGCACACGGCAACATCGTTGAAGCAAGCGGATGTCAAAATCACGCTCATCGACCGCCGCAACTTTCATTTGTTCCAACCGCTGCTGTATCAGGTTGCTACGGGTGCTTTGTCACCTGCCAATATCGCTGCGCCACTGCGCGATATTCTGAAAAAACAGCCGAATACCGACGTGTTGTTAGCCGAGGTCGAAGATTTTGACGTTGAGAAGCGGGAGGTCATCCTGCGGGATGGGCGCGTGCCTTACGACACGTTGATCCTCGCGGCAGGCGTGCGGCATCACTACTTTGGTAACGATCAGTGGGAGGCGGCAGCACCGGGCTTAAAGACCATCGAAGACGCAACCGAAATCCGGCGGCGGGTGCTGTTGGCGTTTGAAACTGCCGAGCGTCAAACTGATCCTGCTGAAGTCGAGAAATGGCTGACCTTCGTGGTGGTGGGCGGTGGCCCGACAGGGGTTGAACTGGCTGGCGCGTTGGGTGAAATCGCCAACTTCACGCTGAAGAACAACTTCAGACACATCGACCCATCAACAGCCAAAGTGATTTTGCTGGAAGGTACGGATCGCATCCTACCGCCCTATCCAACCGAATTGTCAGCGCGTGCAAGCGGATCACTGCAAAAGCTAGGCGTGACTGTGCGGACTGGCGCGACTGTCACCGATATTCAAAGCGACAGCGTTACTATCCGCAGCGGTGACCAAAGCGAGGTCATCAAGGCGCATACGGTTCTGTGGGGCGCGGGTGTGCAGGGATCACCATTGGGACGTAAGCTGGCAGCCGCTACGGGCGCGGAGGTTGATCGTGCAGGGCGCATCATGGTACAGCCTGACCTGAGCCTACCGAATCACCCTGAAATTTTGGTGATCGGTGATCTGGCGCACTTTGCGCATCAAAACGGCAAGCCCTTACCCGGTGTGGCACAAGTCGCTATGCAGCAAGGGCGTTACGCCGCCAAACTGATCAAAGCCCGTTTGGAAGGGAAAACGCTGCCGGCATTCTACTATCATGATTACGGCAATATGGCGACGATTGGACGGGCATCAGCCGTTGCGGATGTCGGGCGATTTCGTTTCAGCGGGTGGATTGGTTGGATGATGTGGCTGTTCATCCATCTGTTGTATATCGTCCAATTCCAGAGCCGTATTCTGGTGTTCATCCAATGGGGTTGGAGTTACTTCACCCGTAATCGCGCGGCGCGATTGATCACAGGCGAGCGGTTATTACCATCGATTGGTGAGCGGCATTAACCACAAAAGCGCATTACAATTATGCTCGATTTCCTAAGCATGAGTGGAGTCATCATAAGGAGCAGAATCGGGCATGATAATCAAAGATGTGCAAGCGTGTGTGATCGGACGGCAAGAAGAACACAGCGGCGGATGCGTCTGGACATTCGTGCGAATTTATACCGACGAGGGGATCATCGGTACTGGCGAATGTAATTCCGGTGGCCCGGGTTATTCGGGTTTCGCGACCAAAGAAGCTATCCTCGCGATGAAACCGCTGTTGATCGGGCAAGACCCCTTCAACACCGCTATGTTGTATGAAAAGTTGCGACGTGGTGGACGGTACGGTGGTTCATCCAATGCCCCTATCATCTTCGCCATCACGGGCATCGAAAACGCGCTCTATGATATTGTCGGCAAGGCGCTGGGCGTACCGGTGTACAAACTGATCGGCGGTAAGTTCCGCGATACGATCCAACTGTATGCCGATTGCCACGCGGGTGACAGTAACGATCCAATCGCCTATGGTGATAAGGCGCAAGAAGTCATCGCCGAGGGCTATGGTGCCGTTAAATTTGACGTGGACAGCACAGGAACTGGTAAGCTGGATGCCTATAACTGGACTGTCGGCGCTAAAGAGATGACCCATGTTATCCGGCTCATCGAAGGCATCCGCAACGCAATCGGCACCGAGATCGATCTCGCGATTGATTGTCACGGTCAATTTGATCTGCCGTCGGCCATTACGCTGGCAAAAGCTGTCGAACCGCTGCGACTGCTGTGGTTGGAAGAACCCGTTCCCGCCGAAAATGTTGATGCGCTGGCACAGGTTCGCCGTTCGAGCAGCACCGTCATTTGCTCGGGTGAAAATCAATACACCCGCTTTGAATTTGTGGAACTCTTCGCCAAACAAGCAGTCGATGTCATCATGCCTGACCTCGCCAAAGCCGGGGGCATCGCTGAAGGCAAACGGATCGCGGATATTGCGGATGCCCATTACATTCCGATTGCCCCGCACAATGTTTCATCACCACTGGGGATGATGGCGGCCTGCCATGTGATGGCGGCAGTACCGAACTTTCTATTTCTGGAATTTCATGGACGTGATATTCCGTGGTGGAGCGACCTGTGTGAAGGGGACAAGCCTTTCATTCAAAATGGTACGATGGCTGTCTCTGAAAAGCCCGGTATTGGCGTGGAATTGAACGAAAAAGTCGCCCGATCATTGCTCTGGAACGGCGATACCTATTTCGATTAGCTAACATCCTTCTTGATTATCAAAAAGTGTTAAAGGAAAAATGTTATGGCAGACCAACAACCCTCGATCGTCGAATTACAAGCGCGTTGGGATAAAATCCGCGTCGCCAATGTTTATGACACACTGGACAGCATGGGCTATCCTAACCAATGCCTTGACCTCGGCATCCGTCCCCTATTCCCACATCAACATTTAGCGGGTCACGTCATCACGCTGCGCGGAAGTGCTTCACAGATTCCGCGTGGTGAAGAATCCGGTGACTGGACGGGTGATTACTTCGAAAAAGCCCTCGCTGCTCTTTACCCCGGTTGTGTGGTGGTCATCGAATGTGGCGGCGAACAACACGCTGGTAAATTCGGGGAGATGACGAGTTGGGCGCTGCAACAGGGTGGCGCGCGCGGTATCGTCCTCGACTCTTATATTCGTGACTGGTTGGGGCTTGAAGTCATCCCCAATTTCACCACCTGCGCCAAAGGCACATCACCGATTGAATCCGCCAGCCGCTGGCGCATGAATGCCATCAATGTGCCGATTGCCATGCCGGGAACGGTGACCGCCCGTGTACGCGTCAATCCGGGGGATTGGATCATCGGGGAAGCCGACGGTGTGATCGTCGTTCCACAGCAAATTGCGATGGAAGCGCTGGAAAAAGCCGAAGACCTCGAAGCGCGTGAGCAAGGGATGCGTGAGGATGTCGCCAAAGGCATGTCCTTCAGCGACGCTTACAAGAAATGGGGACGCGCCTAAGTAGCGTTGATTTCCACCAGTTCGACCACTTGAGCACGGGCGGCAGTGACTAAATCCGACGGGGTGATGATAATTTCTTCACCCCACTGTCCCGCGCCGACACCCAATTCTTTTTCTTGCAACATGGATTGATCCAAAAAGGAACGGAAGCCCTCCGGTTGCCAGTGAAAGGGCGGGATCGAACCGATGACGTATCCGGTTAGTGCCAAGACGGCCTCCGGTTTTGCCATCTGGATGTTACGCGAACCGAGCGCTTTCTTGAGGAAGCCCGACTTGGCGGACTGATCCCCACCGACCATAATCAACACCTGTTCGCCGGTATCGATGACCTCGAAGATGAGCGTCTTGATCATCTGCCGTTCGCTAAAACCGAGCGCCCGCGCCACGTTTGCAGCGCCCTTCTCGGTCGATTCGGGGAAGCTCAAACGCCGATAGGGAATCCCCAAGCGGTCAAGATACTGATGTGCCGGTAAATCCATAGGTATCCTCAAAATAAAGCTGTTATCGGTTGTTTGGGCGGGCGGTCATTAATGGGTGGCGCTTACCATTCCCGCCGCTCGCGTTGTTTGCGGCGCTGCTCTTCTACCCACACAAGGGGGTCGGTGCCGTTTGCATGGTCTGATCCGCCTACGACGCTAGTGGCAACAACCTCAGCACAACTTGACGGGGTAAAGGTCAGTAAATGGCGTGTGCCGGAAATCGTGGATTGTTCATCCGGCGTGGGAATTTCAAGGGTGATATCCACTGCACCGACAGGCAAGTTGTCCGGCAACTCGAAATGGAGTTGACCATCGGCGGTTACCTGACCTTTTATGTGGAGTGTAATCATAGCTGTCTCCCTCACATAAATCCGATCTCATTTTGTGCGATTATAACCCTTAACGTTGGAAGTCGCTTGCCGAGCACGAGGCCAACCTACTGCAATAGGCCGCGATGAATTATCATAATCAGGACATGAAACCGTCTAGATGTGACTGCCATTGGTGAACTGATACCCCATGATTTCCCTGATCGCGACTGTCCTCAATGAAGGCGAAAGTATCCATCGGCTTATGCGTTCGGTGGTCGCCCAAACGCGCCAACCGGATGAAATGGTGATCGTGGATGGCGGCAGCACGGATGACACCGTCGCCATACTCCAAACCTATGCCAGCCAATTACCGCTGCGGGTACTGGTTGAGCAAGGCTGTAACATCAGCGCCGGACGCAACCGCGCTATTGAGGCCGCACAGGGTGACATCATCGCCGTGACGGATGCAGGCGTCATCCTTGAACCGAAATGGTTGGAAAATATCACCCACCCACTGGTCAGTGATCCAAGCTGTGATGTGGTCGGCGGCTTCTTTCAGCCTGACTACACCAACTTGTTTGAACTCGCCATGAGTGCCACCGTCTTGCCGTTGCGGGATGAGATTAATCCGGCGACATTCTTACCCACGAGCCGCAGTGTCGCCTTCCGCAAAACGGTCTGGACAGGCGTGAAGGGTTATCCTGAATGGCTGGATTACTGCGAAGATTTGATCTTTGACCTGCGACTGAAAATTTTACTGGGTGATAACCATCCACTGACTTTTGTGCCGGACGCGGTCGTCGCCTTCCGTCCGCGCGGATCGCTGCGTAGTTTCTACAAGCAATATTATTTGTATGCGCGGGGTGATGGTAAAGCTGACCTGTGGCGCAAACGGCATGCTGCCCGTTACCTGACGTATTGTGTCGCTGTGCCACTGCTGATCGTGCTTGGCCTGATGGTGCATCCGCTGCTGTGGCTACTGGCACTACCGGGAGCTTACATCTATATGCGCCAACCGTACCAACGGCTGCGTAAACTGCTGACCAAACCGTACCTCATCAACAGCATCGCCTATTTAATCATGATGGTTTTGGTGATCCGCGTGGTGGGTGATGTCGCCAAGATGATTGGTTATCCGGTCGGTTGGCTGTGGCGACTGCGCGTCCATCCCCCTGATTGGCGATTGATCTGACAATTAAGATAATCATAAGTCTGCATGGAGTAGGATTGTAATTCGACTTAAGATTAATCTAGAATACATCTCCTACGAGAAAGATTAGTTGTTTGCAGTCGTTTCAAATCCAACCACCGGCTTTCATCAAGCCTTTTTTATTGCAGGTCACTGAACCTTCGCCTGCCGTATCGCAGCCACTAGAGCGTCGTGATGCGCGTTTAATTTCCAGTTTGTTCTTTATGGCGAGTGTCATGGTTCTGGTTATGATTGGCGTGGCCATAACCTTACGCACGCCTATACCCAAGTACCAATCACTCGATTACCTCATTAAGCTCGCCATTGTGGTTGGAGGCTATGGGCTTAGCCGCACCCGGTATTATCGTGTTGGGGTCATTCTCGGCATCGCGGCTATCATGACTACCAATTACGGGCAAACGATTTATGCAGCCATTACCGCCCCAGAACATCTGGCAGACTCAACGGTCTGGTCAATGGCTATGATTCTGATTGGCGGATTGCTCATCACATGGCAATCGATGCTGATCGTAGCCGTCGTCTATATCGCAGCACTGGGAGCGCTGCCGATTATTATTCCGGGATTGACCATTCAAGATGTCTGGTTCTCGGTGGAATTTGCCACCGGGATGACCGTACTCATCACGGTAACAGCCGTTTTGCGCCAGCGAGATTTGAACCGCATCAAGCAGCAAGCCGCTGATTTAACCGTCAGCGAATCCCGTTACCGAACCTTGCTCGATGCGGGGTTTGAAGCCATCATCATCCACGATAACGGCCTCATTTTAGATGTGAATGATGCGGTCGTGCGCATGGTCGGTTTTACTGCCGCAGAAGTCATCGGCAAAAGAACTATCGATCTGGTGACGCCGGATGCCCGTCCGGCTGTTGCCAAACTGTACGCCGAACAACCATCGGACAATCTAGTCTACGAGACCAGCTTCACCCACAAAGACGGTCGCCGTTTGGATGCCGAAGTCCGATCCGGCACAATCACGTATCAGGGTAAAGATGTACGCGTAGTTGTCTTCCGTGACATCACTCAGAATAAACAATCCAGCGATCAAATTAAGAATCTGTTCGACAGCCTTGACCGCGTTTTCTATTCGTTTAGCGCCAACGATGGTCATATCCTGCAAATATCACCCGCCTGCGAAAAACTCTATGGTTACACGGCACAAGAGTTTTATGATGATTTGTCGATCTGGTTGCGGCTGATTCATCCTGAAGATTTGCCCCACTTCTTGACCGATTTCGAGCATATCACACCTGATAAGCATGAGATTCATAACATCCGTATCATCCGCAAAGACGGCGAAATCCGTTGGGTCGAAATCCTCCTGATTCCGGTGTTCAACGCGGTCAATGAGTTAACGCGCTTCGATGGCCTCGTGACCGATATTACCGAGCGCCTGCGGATTGAGGCCGAACAACGCGAACTGCAAACCGAACACGAACGGGCACAAGTGCTGCGCCAATTTATCGCGGATGCCTCGCACGATTTGCGCACGCCGTTGGCGACTATGTACACCAGCCTTTATTTATTGCGGCGCATCAGCCCACAAGACGCGAATCTCATCCGCCATCTGAACACGCTGGAAAACCAGACCACGCATCTCACCCGCGTGCTGGATGATCTGTTCACCATGTCGCGTTTGGATGCACCGGCTACGTATGTCGAAAAACATCGCATCGAAGTCAAGCAAATTACCGACAATGTGGTCAATGCTTATCAGCAAATCGCCGCCAATAAACAATTACAACTGCACTACACAGCACCCGACTCAAGCCTTTTCCTCAACGCCGATAAAGATTATTTATTGGACGCGCTCAACCGCGTGGTGAAGAATGCGGTCAATTACACCCCTGAAGGTGGCAGTGTCAGCATCACGGTTTGTCAAAAGCCGGAGAAACACGTCACGATTGAAGTCACGGATACCGGCATCGGTATCCAACCGTCGGAATTACCGGATATTTTCGACCGTTTCTACCGCTCCGATAAAGCACGCAAGACGGATGACGGCGGCGTTGGATTGGGGCTGTCGCTGGCACGCAAAATCGTCGAACTGCACAACGGCACGATTGAGGTCGAAAGTACCCCCGGCGAGGGCAGCACCTTCCGCATTACCCTACCGCTTATGGTAAAATGACCACCTTTGTAAATAGACATGTGCAAAGTGTGAATCATGCCATTACGCCTCAAATCAATCTCTGTATTCGCCTTGCTGCTACTGGTGATGATGGGGACGGTCGCAGCACAAACGCCCAGCGCCACCCCGCTCGCACCGGATGCCACTGCCGAAGCCACCCCCGACCCTGCACAGGTTGAACTGCTCACACCGGAAATCATTTCGACGCGTCCGCACGACACCAAAGCGTGGACGGAAGGCTTCTTGCTCAAAGATGGATTCCTGTATGAAAGCGTCGGTGAAACCGGTAATTCATCCGTGCGCAAAGTCGATCCGCAAACTGGCGAGATCGTACAGCAGTACAAGATGGGCGCGGACGATTACGCAGAAGGGATCGCCATCGTCGGTGACAAACTGCTCCAGCTCACGTACAAACAGGAAACCGTCTATCAATACGACTGGCAGACCTTCGAAAAGCTCACGGATACCTTCAGCTATAAGGGCGAAGGTTGGGGTTTAAGCTATGACGGTGATGTCCTATGGATGAGCAACGGCGCACCCGCCCTCACCAAGCGTGATCCCAAGACGTTTGAGATTCTGGCTGAACTGCCGGTGACTATTCAGGGCTTGTCGATTGATACCGTCAATGCGCGCGGACGGTCATTGGGCGGCCTGAATGAGTTGGAAGTGGTCGGCAACACCATTTACGCCAACATCTGGCCGACTACCTACATCCTGCGTATTGATAAGGCTACGGGTTACGTCACGGGCGTGATTGACGGCTCGACCTTGCTCCCTGCCGATGCGCCGATTCAACCGGACGCCCGCGAATACCTGAACGGCATCGCCTACAATCCCGAAACCGACACTTTCCTCATCACCGGCAAGTATTGGCCGTATACGTTTGAGGTCAAGTGGAAATCGTTGGGTATGCTGCCGCCCATGAAGTAGGCGTGCGGTTGCCCATTCACCTATTCTCACATACACTGATTGATGTGTATGGCTATCATTCGGGGGGCTTGAGTGACAACAGCTGCGCATGAAATCAACCTTAAAGTGGTCATTATGGACACGGATTTTTACGCGTCCCATGCTATTAACAGCTTTTTGGCGTGGGATCGGCGCACCCGCGTCACCCATATTGCCGAGTCGCTCAAGGACATGTGGAGCAATATCAACAGTACGCCGTTGGCGGAACTCCCCAATGTGATCCTGTTGGAAACCGACCATGTCGGCGGCCCTGACATGCTTGTCAAGACCATCACTGAATTGCACAAGCGCATCCCGCATGTGCGCGTCATTTGTCTGGCGCAGGAACCGATTGTGAGCTTAGTCGAAGCGGCCTCTGAGGCCAACGCTGCCGGTTATTTTCTCAAGCAGGACATCCGCTTACAGATCGCGTGGGGCATCGTCTACTGCCTGAACCACGAGTTCACCGTAACCACGTCTATCGCCCACGCTTGCTCGGAACGCTTCAACCACCGCATCTTTCATGCGCGTGTGCTGCCCGGTATGCGTAAATTCCCTGAACTGACGGGTCGCATCGGACAAGCCCTGAAGCTCTGCGTTTTGGATGGTCTTCCCGCACACCTCGCCGCCGATGAAATGGGCATCAGCCTGCACACCATTCGCGGTTACATCAAAGAGGGCTACCGTATTCTGGAAGCTCACGATGACGTCGAATACGCCACCGATATGACGCCGCAAGAACGCGCCTTCATGCGCCTCACGGCCTTTGATGAAGACGAAGAAAACGAAGACCCAGCCGCCCCCAAACACGAATAAGTCGATTCAAAAAGCCCATCCTAACGTGCGAGTCGGGGTGGGCTTTTTTGTATACGTTCGCTGGTAACGCTATCCAGCCAGCAGCACCGCGATCAAGGCGATAATAGCCGGTAAGCCTTGTATGTAGAGAATCGAGCGTTTGGCTGTGAGACTGCCATAAATCGCCGCGACGATCACACACACCAGAAAGAAAATTTGAATCTGATGCCCGAAGGCCGCGTCCGGATGGATGACACCCCACGCCAATCCGGCAGCGAGGAACCCGTTATATAACCCTTGATTCGCTGCCAGCGCCTTGGAGGCCGTAGCGAACTCTTTGGTCGTCCCGAAAGACTTCATCGCGCGCGGAGTCGTCCACAGGAACATCTCCAGATACAAAATATAGACATGCTCCAAAGCAACAATCGCCACCAGAATTTTGCTGATCGTCCCCATAGACTTCCCCTTTGAATAAGCGCATCACGTCACACCATATTACCCCACTTTGACGGGTAAGGCTTCCAAGCCGCGCAGCACCCACGTTTCGCGGTAGGCGGGGTTGGCGTTTAACAGGTTGATGTCGGTCGCCCGTTTGAGCAGGGTTTGGATGGCGATTTGTCCTTCCAATCGAGCGAGCGGCGCACCTAAACAGTAATGAATGCCGTTGCTGAACGACAGGTGCGGGTTTGGATCACGCGTGATATCCAGCGTGGCAGGGGTCTCAAAATGGGCAGGATCGTGGTTAGCCGCGCCGAGCATGAACGACACTTGCATACCGCGCTTCAGGGTTTGCCCATTGTATTCGGTCTCGTGCAGCACCATGCGCGATGTCATCTGTACGGGACTGTCATAGCGCAGCAGTTCTTCAACGGCTGAACGCCCCAAGGCGGGTTGCGCCTTCAACTTCGCCAACTGATCGGGATTACGCAGGAGTGCCAGCATACCGTTTCCGATTAAATTGGTGGTGGTTTCATGCCCTGCCACCAGCAGCAAAATACAGGTGGAAATCAGTTCTTGTTCGGTCAGTTTGTCGCCCTGATCTTCAGCTTCCACCAAGGCGCTCATCAAATCCGGCTGGGGGTTCTTGCGCCGCGCATTCGCCAGATCACGCAGGTAAGCCGAGAAATCCACAGTGGCCGCCGCACCACGATTGTAAATATCCGCCGAGTCGGTCAGTTCCAGAGTATGCGCCAGATCACGCGACCACGCCTTGAACAGATGGCGCTCATCTTCGGGCACACCTAACATGTCGGCGATCACCATCACCGGCAGCGGAACCGCCAGATCAGCCACAATATCCATCTCGCCTTTTGCCAGCGCTGAATCCAACAAACTGTCGGTCACACTTTGGATGCGTTCCCGCAACTGCTCGATCATACGCGGGGTAAAGGCTTTATGCACCAGCATGCGCAGCCGTGTATGGGTGGGCGGATCACGGAAGAGCATCCAACCGCGCTGCATCTCTACTAGCGGCATCTGGTGAGCAGGTGGATCTTCCCAACCCAACTCTTCGCGGGTCATCACGCTCAAGAGTTCATGCCCCAACCGATTGTCTTTGAGCAGCGCCACACAGGCATCATATTCGGTCACGAACCACATATTCCATTGTTCCCAATGAAACAGCGGGGCGGAAGCCCGCAGCATATCGTAAAAGGGATAGGGATTCGCCTTGAACTCCGGCGACAACGGATTGAATTCAAACATCGCGCGATGCTCCTCAACAACTATTGAATAGGTCTACCTTGTCTATACGTGCCAACCGTTGTTTCGGTTCGAGGTTGGACGATCCTCATCTCTATCTGCATTTGACAATTTGCGCTGCGACAGCACACAATATCCTGCTTCAGCACATAATCACGCCCCTGCTGATGAGGATTTAAGATATGATGTTTAACCCACAGCACCTTAGCATTTTACAGACTGTCGTCAATATCATCATCCCACCGGATGCCGATTGCGGTGGATGGGAAGGGGGCGTCGGTGAGTATCTCTTCCATCAGTTCGAAGGTGATCTTAAGCAGGTGGTTGGCCTGTATCAACAAGGGTTGCCAGCGCTGGATGCTGAAGCTGTAACCGTGACCGGCAAACACCTCGCAGAGCTTGATCCCCAATCGCAAGAAGCGTTGATGATGAAGATTGAACAAGGGCAGGTTCAAACAGCGTGGCCTATTGATCCGGCGGCGTTCTTCGCGATGCTGGTTGAACACTGCGCAGAAGGTTTTTACAGTGATCTGGGCAATAAGGGCAATCGCGACGGGGCGGCATGGAAGATGATCGGCTTTGAGGTGACCAAATGAGCAATCAAGCTGCGAATGATGTGGTGTATGACGCTATCGTGGTGGGTTCAGGGGCGGGCGGTGGCATTGCCGCCGGATTAT
Organism: Aggregatilineales bacterium; assembly: GCA_044227005.1. Classification (GTDB taxonomy): domain Bacteria; phylum Chloroflexota; class Anaerolineae; order Aggregatilineales; family Phototrophicaceae; genus CFX2. The sequence continues at coordinate 251,800 of JBGAFZ010000004.1, read as the reverse complement.
TAGCCGAAGCAGGCAAAAAAGTTCTCCTGCTGGAACGTGGTTCCAAACTGCAATTCAAGGATGTCGGACGCGATCATTTGCGCAATCAACGTCTGTCGCAGTACGGGCATAACACCGGCCCGGATATTGAAGGCAACCCACGCACCGGCGCAGATGGACGGCTCATTCGTCCACATGAGGCTGGCTATCAAAATAACGCGGCGGCGGTAGGCAGCGGCACACGTGTGTACGCGGGGCAAGCATGGCGCTTCATGCCCCAAGATTTCCAGATGGCAAGTATCTACGGGATACCGGAAGGCAGTTCACTCGCGGATTGGCCTATCCGTTACGACGATTTGATGCCTTTTTACGAGCAAGCCGAATGGAATATCGGGGTGTGCGGCGATCATCAGCACATGACCCATTTACCCGCCTACGACAAACCCTATCCCATGCCGCCGCTCGCGCTCTCGCGTAAATCAACGATTTTCCGTGAGGGATTACAGCGCTTAGGCTGGCAGGATCTCCCCCTGCCACGGACGATTAACTCGATCCCTTACAACGGACGTCCGGCCTGTATTCACTGCCAGCACTGTGTCGGATTCGCGTGTCCGGTTGAGGCCAAGAACGGCACGCATAACACTATGATCGAGCGCGCGCTGAACAGTGGCAACTGCACCTTATTGACCGACATCATGGTCAGCCGTTTGACCGTCGACAGCAGTGGGCATGTGACAGGGGTCAGCACAATCGACTCATCGAACAGCACGCGCGACTTCAAAGCAGATGTCGTTGTCTTGAGTGGTGGGGCTGTCGAAACGGCGCGATTACTACTCAACTCGGCAACCCCGCAAGAACCCAACGGCATCGGCAACAACAGCGATCAAGTTGGGCGGCACATGCAAGGCCATTATTACCCCGGTGGCATCGGCTTGTTCGAACAAGAACTGTATGATGGGTTCGGGCCGGGTGCGGCCATTGCTACCTGCCAATTCAACCACGGCAACGAGGGCATCGTGGGCGGCGGAATGTTAGCCGATGACGACATCGTTTTGCCCATCATCTTTTGGAAGCGCAGCCTTCCGCCGGATGTTCCCAAATGGGGACATGCTAACAAACAGTTCATGCGTGACAACTACCGTCGTGTGAGTGACATTCGTGGCCCCATACAGGAAATTCCGAGTCCTGATGGGCGCGTCACCATAGACCCGAAGGTACGGGATCGTTATGGGATTCCGGTGGCACATTTCTCCGGCACGACCCATCCCGAAACCCTCCGCACAGCACAGTTTATGCGCGAACGCGCTATAGAATGGTTACGTGCATCCGGCGCGGTCAAAATCTGGAGCGCTGAGCCTGAATTGACTCTGTCGGGTGGGCAGCATCAGGCCGGAACGTGCCGCATGGGCGACGATCCACAAACCTCGGTGGTCGATGCGTGGTGCAAGGTGCATAGCCACGATAATCTGTTCATCGCGGACGGTTCAGTGCATGTGACCAACGGCGGCTTTAATCCGGTGCTGACCATCATGGCGCTGGCGTGGCGCACTGCCGACAACATCATTAAGACGTGGTAAATCTGTAGTCGAGTTCACAGCAAACATTGCCCATTCAAAATGGGCTTTTGTGTTTAAGTTTTGCCTCGCCCCACAGCCTATCGACGTATCTCTTTCAGTAACGCTCCATTGACTCTCTAATTTTATCCGGATAAAATTAACTTAATTGACCAACATGAGAACTCCAACATGGCTGACACGCCTTTCAACTCTTATACCGTCTTTGATGGCTATCGGCGCATCGCGTCCGGTTCCCTGCACGCAGTTGCTTCGGTGATCAAACAAGTTAGCGAAAGCAAGGCAGATAGCTCGATCCTGATCTTTGATGATGCGACTGGGCGCTCAATCGATATCAACCTTCATGGCTCAGAGCAAGCGGTACTAGAACGTTTAGCGCCACCCGTAGAAAGCGACTCCGACTCAGAATCAGCACCATCAAACACTGAATCGGAAGTTGACAAGCAGCGGGGACGGGGACGTCCGAAGCTAGGTGTCGTTCCACGTGAAGTAACCTTATTGCCGCGTCATTGGGAATGGCTGGCAACCCAACCCGGCGGTGCATCGGTAGCGCTGCGCAAGCTTGTGGAAGAAGCGCGCCGTGCTAATGCTGACAAAGACAAAATCCGTAAAGCACAGGAACGCGCCTACCGTTTCATGTCCGCCCTAACTGGCGACTTGCCCGGTTTTGAAGAAGCATCTCGCGCCCTGTTTGCCAATGATCGCCGCCTCCTTACACAACACATCGCCTCATGGACAGACGATGTGCGCGACTACCTGCTATGGCTTGCTTTTGACGATACTAAATCCATTTCGTCCGAGAAAAATGAACCAGAGAGCACAAATTAAATGACACTCCCTAACACACCAACGTATTATCTAGAGCCAACACAGGAAGCTGGACGTGCTTTCGTGATGCGCCAACTACAAGGCTCGATTGTCATGCTGAATCTAATGCGCTTTCGCCAAACTGCCGACTATTCCGCAACCCCTGAATTAGCTCCTGTCACGCCAATCAGTGGGGCGGATGCCTTTCAGTTATACATCGATCACACCTTACCCTACCTGCACGAAACAGGCGGCGACTTGATGTTTCTGGGCACTGGCGGTGCTTTCCTGATTGGGCCTGAAGCCGAGCATTGGGATATGGTGATGCTGGTGCGACAGCAAAGTGCCGAGTCCTTCTTAGCCTTTGCTTCTCACAAAGCATATCTGGCAGGGATAGGTCATCGCACCGCAGCCCTCATCGATTCTCGACTGCTGCCCCTTACTGAAGTTGCCGTAACACACTAACCCATACAAATAAAAAACCCGGCCATATGACCGGGTCTAAACATGTCTAAAGGACAACGCTTATTCGAAAGTGACGCGAATAGCCAACGCGCCGAGTTGAAATTCATCCTCATGATTGAGCAAATAGGGTTGTTCCGGTTCCAGCCGATCACCATGAATACGCGTACCGTTGGCGCTGTATAAATCCGTGATGTAAAGCTCGCCGTTTTCCAGATGCAGCCGCGCGTGTGCCCGCGACACACCCCGATCCTGTGCCCCGTATGCCGACAAATCCACGTCCGGTTGAATGCCACCCGAACGGAAATCCGCCCGTCCCAGCAGCGCAACCTGTCCCTCCATGAGACTGATTGATTGCGAGATGCCGCGAATCACCAGCGAAATCTTGGTCGGCGGAATACGATCGGCCTCTTTGCTCAACCCCGGCACACCCGTCAACAAACGCTTCAGCGTCTGGTTGCGCGCCATGATGTGCGTCCGGTAAGGATGCTCAACGACTTCATTCGGAAGGGTCGGCAGCAGTTGCGTTTTTAAGGATTTTTTAGGCTCCGTCATCATGAGTCCTATCTTCACGCCATACGGTTGCTGGCAGCAATTTTGCCACGCTGAATATCACATACAATAGGTCTTTCCGGCTATAAACCGGCCTATTAATCCTCAGCACAAGGTGAACGGGGAGTTCACACACGTGCCGATGCACAAACAATAACACATTTTATTGTGTAAATAAATTAAGATAATTCCTTTTTTATTACAGCCTTAGTCTTTAACATTTGTCAAACATCACCGCCGCAAACGGGACTTGAAACGGATAGCTATCAACTCTTGCCCAACGGTTTCACCAGATGCATAAAGGTCGGTTCAGTATAACCAGCATGGCTCTCATAGCCTGTCACGCTATAACCCAGTCGCTCAAAAAACGCGCGATTACCCGGCAACGCAACCCGCACCGCCAGACTCATGCGCAAGAATCCCATCGCCAAGGCCGTTTCCTCGACTGCCGCTACCAGCGCCTGCCCCACACCATGCTTGCGAAAATCAGGCAGCACCGCCAAGCGTCCCAGATACATCTGCTCAGCTTCTTCGGGGTAATACACCACGCAACCGGCAGATGTCCCATCCACCGTCGCGATGATGCCACCGCCTTGCTCCAACTTGGCGCGAACCTTATCCGGTGTTTCGTTGTGCGCACCGGAAGGCGGCACAATCTTCCCGCGATGATCCTCAAAGGCGGTCAAAATCAACTCGGTCATCAAGGGCGCGTCTTCCAACATCGCCTGTCGTAATGCTAAGGTCGTCATCATCAAACCCCTATCGCTCGCCGCGCGCCATACTCATCAATCGGTCAAGAATATGGACACCATCAGCGCGTAATCCATTATGCTCGTATTCGTTGGTCACCCACAGCCGAATACCGTTGATATGTTGGGCGGTTTCTTCGGAATATGCCCGTTCAACATACATATCGTTATAGTAAACGGCGGCGGCCACCGGAACCGTGTTCTTTTCCAGCACCGAAACATCATAGAGCGGTGTCCAATCGGCATAGGCCGCCAGCAAATCAGCCGCCGCTTTCAACGGTTTCAGGTAACGGTACTCATCGAACATCCACGAATAAATCATCTCGCCAGTGAAGAAAACGGGCTGATCCGGTTTGATCTCGAAGGCTAGATACTCCGCCCGTACCCGTTCCGCCGCCCATGCCGTAGCCGCACCATTCCCGTAAATCGACTCGTGCAGAATCGCGAAAATGGGGTTGGTCTGAAATTCAAAGCTCTGTTCGAAATCGCAGAGGAAGGCGTAGCCCAGTTCACGACCATTAGCGCCATCAACAAAGGCATGTTCAACCAGATAATGGATACGTTCGAAACCATCGCTCATACCGAAGGCCAAGCCAAGCTGCTGAAAGCGCCGTGCCGTCAGGCGATCCCCCTGGGGCAAAGTGATGTTTTCGCGCTCCAACACATCCACGATCTCGCGCACCCGCTGGACATCATCGGGATAACGCTGGTAATAAAGCTGGTTCTTATCCGTCACCCGCTTATAAGTGGCACGATAGACATCGTCGGCACTACGCAACGCGGGAGGCACGCCGCCTGTGATGAAGGCTTCTTTCAATCCTTGCGGTGCGAGTGAAAGATAAGTCGTGATGCAGAAACCGCCGTAACTTTGCCCCAACACGCTCCACTTCACATCCGCGCCCAACAGTTCCCGCCGGATGAACTCGGCATCGCGGATGATATTATCGGCGCGAAAGTGTTTCAGATAATCGGCCTGTTCCTGTGCCGTCTTAAAACGCGCTAAGGTCTGGTGCGTAACCGGCGTACTCAATCCCGTACCACGTTGATCGAGCATCAACACCCGATACTCTTTCAGCGCCCGTGCCCACCAGCTTTCGTTGCCACTCGGACGCGGCGCTTCGAACCCCGGCCCACCCTGAAAAAACACCAACATCGGCAGGTTATTGCCTTCCAACCCTGAAGCGATCAACTCCCGCGCAAACACGCTAATTTGTGCCCCATCCGGTCGCGCATAATCCAGCGGAACTTGAAAGGTGTGGTTGGTGATCACGAGGCCGGGAATGTGATGGACTTGGGCGGGCATGGCTCAATAATCCTTGAAATAGGCTGAGATAATGCCTGAGTATAACGCGATTCTAGGGAGGTGGGCTGCACGATATGACCAAAATCCGTCTACTCGTGCAGCCGCATAAGTCAGAAGTTAGGCGGGGTTACTCAATTTACGGGTGAAATAATCAGCCATTTCGTTGAATGCATCCGTACCCACGTCATCCTGACGTAGTTCACCGTTTTGGAGCATAAAGCCGTGCGGTTCACCCGCATACACCTTCAGTTCGAAGGATGCTTTGGCCGTTGCCAGTGCGCCAGCATAATCATAAATCGTCCCAATCGGGCTAGGTTGATCTTCTGTACCGTGAATGATCAACATCGGCGCTTTCAAATCCCCGATCAAATCCCTGGGGGCTTTACTGCTGCCAGCGTTGTTCGGGAAACCGTACCACGCCACACCGGCCTTGAAGCTGCTGATTTGCGGTAACAACAACATGGTATAGCGTCCACCTGCGCAGAAGCCGGTTAAGCCGATGCTTTCTTTATCCACATCTTCCCGCGCGCTGAGCAGGGCAATACTGTCCTCGACCAGTTTTTTGACCACATCATCCGATGGGCTTTGCTCAAAGGTTTGCCAACCGACCGCCAGCACTACAAATCCACGTGCTGCTAGCTCATCGGTCATGGTGCGGTAACCCTGTTCCAACCCGCGAAACGAGTGGATCAGCACAACTGCCGGATGCGGTCCCGCACTCGTCGGAGCCGCCAGATACGATTTATAAGCTTTATCGCCACTCGTCACATCAATATCACCGGATTGCACCGTCACGTCCTGTGCACCGACAAACGGCACCAGTCCTACCAACGCCAACACGACAAACGCTATTCCAAGAAATCGAACTTTCATAACGGGTATCCTCCTAACTTGCTTTGCATCAGGATACAGAAAAGAGTGCTGATCTGTTCCTAAGAAAGTTATGAGGAAAGATTATTTGGCCTCGTATCCGCGAATCACATCGGCATATTGGCGCTGAAGATCACCCCAGTGGTCACCGCGACTCGGCACACTGATCAGCTTGAAATCCGGCAGCATCAAACCTGTGAGCGTCCCACCATATACGCAGCGGGTATCAATCCCCCAAACACGATCTTTGTAATTGAGCACCTGCATTTTCTCGGTGTAATCACGATGTCCCATAATCAAGGGCTTATCCCCATCATAGCGTTCATACCACGGCCACGAAAAACGCTTGCGCAGATATTCCTCGCCGCTCAATGTCCCGACGATCACTGTTTCGCGTTGGTCTTCAAGCGCGACCCCGGGTTCATAAAATCCATGTACCAGTAGGGCATCCGGCAGATCCATGTAATGGGGCAAGTCGCTCATAAAGCCGATGACTTCGGGATAATCGCCTTCGCCGATTTGTTGGCGAGTGATGATTTGAGAAGCCGCCGGTTCAACCTGATCATCAAACCAGCGGACATGCTTGCGTTCGTGGTTGCCCATAATCGAGTCGGCGTTGGGCGTATCACGGAAAAAATTAACCACGCTAGCCGAATCTAATCCGCGATCTACCAGATCACCGATGGCGATAATCTGATCGTCACTATTGAGCGCTGCTTTATCCAACAAGTCCTGAAGTTCAGCGTAGCACCCGTGAATATCCCCGATGACAAAATAGCGCATAGAATGGTCTACCCTTTGATTTCCTGCTTGAGTAATGCAACCAAGGCGCTGATGTTCGAAACCACCGTCGCGCCATCGTTGCAGACACCCCACACCATATTATTTAGCCAACGGCGGTCATCCGTCAGGCCGAAACAGGGTTTGTGATGGGCGAACATATACCCCAATTCCACACACGTACCCGAGTCATGGTCAGGGCCGGTGAGCAAGGCCACGCAAGCATCACACTCGTCCAATGCTGCCAGATCCGCATGGAAAACACGGGTACGGGCTTCAAAGGTGGGTTCACCCAAATCACCCGCATCGCGGTGCGGCAAAAACGTGCTGTATCCAGCGGCTTCGAGCGCGGCTGCGATTTGTTCCAGATACCAGCGTTCGTGGGTATTAAAGAGCGGTCCTGCCACATAAATTTTGGTCACCGTTAACTCCTTGCTGATTTGGGTATAATATGGCCTGATTATGGATTAAGAAGGATGAATATGACAGATCAAGCCAATGCATCAAATGACCCAACAGCTGGTTTAACCTTACTGGGACAAACCATCAACCATCCCAGCCGCCAGCTTGAAACCTTCCCCAATCAACATCCGGGGCGGCACTATACCGTCACGCTGGTATGTCCCGAATTTACCTGCGTTTGTCCCATGACCGGACAACCCGACTTCGCCACCATCACTATCCGCTATGTGCCCGATCAACGAATTGTCGAGTCGAAATCGCTCAAGTTGTATATGTGGTCATACCGCAATGAAGGGGTATTCCACGAACATGTGACCAACAAGATTCTTGATGATTTGGTGGCTGCGCTCGATCCTATCGAATGCCATGTCACCGGTGCGTTTGCGGTGCGCGGCGGTATCGGCCTTACGGTTGATGCCCACCACCACAAAGCTGTCGAGAAATAAAATCACCGATGTTTAAGCCCAACACGCCCACCCCACTACTCCCCGATGGTAAATGGAACCGCACTTATCGGCTCGGTCGCGTCATGGGATTGACGATCAGTGCCGATACGACAGCCATTCTAGGAGCGTTCGCATTTTGGGCAGTCATCGCCGTCCTCGGAAAAGAATTGCTGGGGCTAACCGGACCGGATGTCGTAGTGGGTGGGTGGGTGTTGGTACTTCTGCATTACGGATCAGGCTTTGTACACCAATTCGGTCATGCGCTGGCGGCGGCTCAAACCGGATATGAAATGACGGGCATCCATTTTTGGTTGATCCTAACGCAGTCGATTTATCCGCCCAACGAACCCAAGCTCCCCGCCAAAATTCATATCCAGCGGGCAAAAGGCGGGCCAATCGCCAGCACCGTTCTAGCGGGTATCCTCAGCATCCTCTCGCTGCTGTTGATTCCTGTGGGCGGGTTAGTTTTGTACATCGTCGTTTTTCTATTTTTGGACAACTTGCTGCTTTTCACGGTAGGGGCGTTCTTGCCCTTTTCGTTCACCGATGGCGGCACCTTTAAAGAGTGGCGAGGGAAACCATGACACAAGCAACCGAACAATTATTAGAGGCTTATCTAGAATCCACCGATGTCATCGACTGGAAACATCCAGCAGTGCTGCAACTGGCTCAGGAATTAGGGACGGGCACGACGCTCGAAATCGCTCAACGCTGCTTCGAATGGGTGCGAGATGAAGTGCGCCACAGCTCCGATTACAAGCTCAATCCAGTGACCTGTTCGGCCTCCGAAGTTTTGGCCGCCCGTACCGGATACTGCTACGCCAAAAGCCATCTGCTGGCGGCTTTACTGCGTGCCAACGGCATCCCCACAGGTTTTTGTTATCAACGGCTGACGTTGGATGATACAGGATTGACCTTCTGTTTGCATGGCCTAAACGGCATCTATTTGCCTGATTTTGGCTGGTATCGGGTGGATGCACGCGGCAACAAGCCCGGTGTGAACGCGCAGTTCGTACCGCCTGTTGAACAGCTTGCGTATCGTGTGGGACTGGACGGGGAAATCGATTTTGCCGGAGTACGGGCAGAACCCAGACCAGAGGTAATCAAAGCTCTGCGCACCTATCATACCTATGATGCTGTAGCCGAACACTTGCCCGACAGTCTAACTTAGCTTACAAACTAAGTATTAGGGGTGTTCAACGGAATTCGAACGTACATGGTCGTGCCTTGATTGACGATGCTTTCAATCTGGATCGAACCACAGTAAATTTCAACAGCGCGTTTAACGATAGCCAATCCCAAGCCCGTACCCGGAATTTCACCGACATTTCTTCCGCGATGGAAAGCTTCAAACAATCGGGCTTGGTCTTCCTCGGTGATTCCGATCCCATGATCCTCGATCACCAACAAGTATTGATCATCCGCAACGTCTAAAGTCACATTTATAGTTGTGCCTTTAGGTGAGTACTTGATGGCATTGGAAATCAGGTTGGAACCGATTTGTCGTAGCAAGCGCGTGTCCGCCATAGAGGTGAATTGAACACGGTTATCGAACACAACGGTGTGCGTGTCTTGATTAATGTTCTGGAATTCGTCAACCATTTCCTGAAAAAAGGCTCCGACATCCAATTCCTCGGCCTTAATATTCAGATTGCCGGTTTCCATCTGCGACACGATCAGCATATCGTCAAGCATCTGCACCAGTTGCTTTACTGACGATTCAATGCGGTCGAAGTGTGCCTCCTTGCGCGCACGATCCATCCGGTCGGCATAATCAGCCAAGAGATTCTTCGATGACAAAATCGTTGCCAGCGGATTACGGAAATCGTGCGAAAACATGCCGATTAAACGGGCTTTGATCAAGCGTTGTTCTTGCTCTTGCATCAAAGCGTCCTGAAGTTGCTCCAGTTCAGATTGGTACACCTGCTCGCGTACAGTGCGCTTTTCTAAACGGCTGCGAATGGCTTCCAAAAGCTGCAAGCGTGTGAACGGCTTGGTGATATAGTCATCCGCGCCGAGATTCATCCCATGCCGAATATCATCATGGGTGGCTCTAGCGGTAACAAAGATGAAGGGGATTTGAGTGGTGTTTGGGTTCGAATGCACTTCGAGCAAAACACCGAACCCATCTAAATAGGGCATGGTGACGTCACAAATAATAAGGTCAGGCTGTTCCTGAGTCGCTTTTTTGACGCCCTCAAGCCCATTCTCGGCACCGATGACATCGTAGCCTTCAAATGTCAGCCAATCGATCACTTCATTACGGAGAATGGTTTCGTCGTCAATAACCAGTATTTTCGTCACAATACTTATCCTTCTATCTGTGCAACGGAATGCTAACTTTAGCCGTCGTTCCTATTCCAACCTTACTTTCAATCGAGAGTTTTCCGTTATGTAATTCAATCGCTTCTTGCGAAATGCTCAAGCCCAAGCCTGTACCGGAGATCGTTCCTACATTGGTAGCACGATGAAATGGTTCGAACATATGATTGAGATCCGCTTCTGGAATACCGATGCCCTCATCCGCGATCGTCAGCGTACAGGTCTCTTGATTGCAGCTTAAATCAATTTTAACGTGTTTGTTCTCGGCTGAATACTTAACGGCATTCGAGATTAAATTATTGATCACTTGGCGTATGAGCCGTTTATCTAGATTGATTAGAGGCGGGATATTATGGGATGTGTAGATCAGTTCTTGAGAAATATCTGTACGCAGATCAAACTCCGCGATGATCTCTTTGCACATCTCATCCAGATTAACCGGTTGGGGATTAAACTCTATCCGTTTGGCTTGAATACGAGCCAATTGGAGAACATCGTTGATCACTTCGCTGAGATGCCCTACCTGACCACGAATATTGCCTAAGCGCTGCCCAATCTGCTCCTCATTCATTTTATGACGGTAAGAGTCAACGGTTTCGGTGATCGCCAGAATATTGGCTAACGGCGTGCGAAACTCATGGGACGCCATCGAGACAAAACGGGATTTGAGTTCACCCAGTTCTTTTTCCTTCGCCAAAGCTTGCTTAATGGCTTCTTCGGCACGTTTGCGTTCACTAATATCACGCAAAGACGCAATGAATTCTTTCACATCACCTGTTTCGCTAGAGGTGATCACTTGACCAGTGGCTTCAATCCAAATTCTGTGTCCCGCTTTGTGGAGGAAATGAAATACCAGCGTATCTGTGGAAGCTACGCCATCAGTCGCATGTGCGATACGATGCACAAGTTCATTCACCTCATCCGCGTTCACGAATTCCATCCCAAATCGCCCAACCATTTCTTCAGGACGATAACCGAGCATTGCCAGACTGGATGGCGATGCGTAGAGAATTTCACCAACCGGACTCAAACGAACGATGACATCGCTGATATTTTCAGCTAACAAGCGATAGCGCGATTCACTTTCCCGTAAGGCTGCATCCGTCTGTTTACGCACTAACAAGGATCCAACCGTCATCGTGTATAAGGCGAACGTATCGAGGATCGCTTTGGATGCGGGTTGTTTGAAAATAATGTTATCTGCAACCAACCAACCGATTATTTGCTTACTATCCCATAGAGCGGCGGCAGCATGCCATCCCAAGCCAACTACTTTGAGATCATCATATATTTCAGTTTGCTCATCAAAACAGAACCGTTCCGTTTGCTGGGCAGCACGACGTATAGCATCATCCGGGCCGGGCGAAAACCGTATGTGATGTTCGTCCCTAATAAGGCCATCCAGACTAGTGCCATACGTACCCGTTACGACGTCTGCATTTTTGTCATACAAGAAGAGTGCAAGGCGGTCAAAACCCAACCGTTCTAAGCCTAACTCGACCACGCGACGATAAAAATCATCGACATGGTCAATTTGCGTCAGTTCAACCGTGATTTCATGCAGCGCTTTCAGATAGATCTGGAACTCAAGCTCGTTCTCAATTTTGACTTGTAAGGTTTCTTCGGACTTCTTGCGTTCGGTTATATCGTGATTGACCCCAACCACACCCAATGGATGACCGTTCTCGTCTTTGAATACGTTAATCGACGATAGAATGTGGACTCTTGTGCCATCTTTTCGAGACTGTATCACTTCCTGCTGCCAAGAACCTTTAGTCATGAGTTCGCGTTGGTAACTTTCGAGGGTTTGCCCAGGTTCAAATTGGGTTTTGAACACTTCCCCGGAGCTGCGTCCAAGAACTTCCACCGCCGTCCAACCATAAATCCGCTCGGCAGCACCATTCCAGCTTTGGATTTTAAAATGCATATCCGTAGCGATCACCGCATCCATCACATTATCTTGCAAACTGGCATTGAAACGAAGCTGACGCTCATTCGCCTTACGTTCACTAATATCGACGATGAAACTGATAACCAGTTTCCCATCTTGTGTTTCGATATGGCTGAGTTCAATTTCAACCGGAAACTCATGACCATTCTTATGTCGGGCAGTCAACTCTCTTCCAATTACTTGATGGGCTTGCGTTCGATTTGACGCGTGATAGCCGTTACGATTACCAACATGGCTGGATCTTACCGTTGCAGGAACTAAAATCTCTACCAATTGTCCCATAAGCTCATCATGCGTATAGCCGAATAGAAGCTCTGATTGTCGATTAACCAAGGTGATATAGCCTAATCGATCGGTTACGACAATCGGTAAAGGAGCGGCCTCGATGATAAGACGGAACTTCTCTTCGCTTTCACGCAAATCCATTTCAATGCGTTTGAGTTCTGTGACATCATGCACGATCGACCGACTCATGACATACTTACCCTGATCGTCGCGCACCACGGTTGCATTCAAGAACACCGTTTTGATTTGACCATCTTTGCCTACCAGATCAAACTCGGCATCTTTGACGAAACCCGTTTCCTTGAAGATTGGAAATCGTCGCCTAAATGTTTCTTTCCCTTCGTCAGTTAGGATCTCGGTGAAGTGCATTTTCCCGACCACTTCCTCCTTGGTGTATCCTAACCACTTCAGTTCCACCTCGTTAATCTGTATGAATGTGCCTTCTTCATTCAACGAGTGATAACCGCAGGGCGCATTGTTGTATAAATCGTATATCTCTGCGACTGTTTCTTGAACTGCCTGTTCAATCACGACTTGACTGGTTACATCACGGGTAATACCGACTAATCCGATCGTATCCCCGTGCAAATTACGCAGTGGAACTTTGGTATCTGACGACCATTCAAAACCCCCATTGAGACCACTTGAGGGTGCAACTTTAGCAATTAGGGCATTTCCACTTTGGATGACACGTGCTTCATCAGCCCTGAATTCTTGTGCGAGTTCTTCGGGGTACAAATCAAGATCCGTTTTTCCAATTATGTCATCAGGGGATTGAAATTTATGATCAATCGCGTGGGCAGTGTTGCTGAGAACGAAGCGATGCTGCAAATCTTTGATGTAGATATGTTCCGGCACATTGTCGATGATGGTCTTCAGCCGATTGCGTTCTTCAGCCAACTCGTCTTCAGCACGCTGAATTGCAGCACGATCCTGACGTATAAGGGCTTCGGCTCGTTCTAATTGTTGCAAAGCGGTCGTCAATTGATCTGACACCGAACTAGACGGGGTTTGCGCTAGTGATCCGCTATCCGAGGAATTATCATGAGGCGTCAATTGTGCTTGCGCCGATGCGATTTCACGTCGGGATTTTGCTATCACATCCAATAAGTCGAACTCGCTCGCCATCTTGAATCCAAGTCCTTACAGTGTTGACAACAACACCGTTTATTCACATGTCCTTGTCTTAGTGTAAACCAATAATTAACTCGCAACCCTTTATATTTCAACACCTTAACTTTAAGTACGAGTAAGTGAAGATTCGATTCAAAAAAAGACACGAATGCGGATTCGTGTCTCGTGAAACGCCTCATCATGCATAAGCAGCATGACAATCAGATTTGGTTTAGGCTATCACATTCACGTTGGCCGGTTGCGCAGGGATACGAACCTCAACTGTAGTGCCTTCGCCCACTTTACTCTTGAGATCAATCGCGCCGTTATGGATGGAGACAGCCTGTTTCACAATGGCGAGTCCCAACCCTGTACCAGAAATGCGTCCGACATTTGATCCGCGTTGAAACGCATTAAACAACCGTTCCAAATCTGATTCTTCAATGCCGATCCCGTGATCTTGTACGGTTAACACATAATCGTTGTTGTCTTGATTTAGAGAAACGCGCACTTCACCGCCCAACGGCGAATACTTCACCGCGTTCGAAATGATGTTGGAGGCAATTTGTCGGATCAGCCGTGTATCCGCCATAATGACAGCATTCACATTGCTTTCAAACACAAGCGTGCATACTTCGCTGTTGATGGCTTGAAATTCCTCAACGATATGCTGGATGATTTCATTGATGTTGATCGGTTCCGGTTTATATTTGAGGCTCCCCGCTTCCATCTGCGTGACCAACAGCATATCGTCAAGCATTTGGATGAGTTGCCGTACCGAGGCATCAATGCGATTCAAATGGGTTGAACGACGCTGGGCGTCCATCCGGTCAGCATAATCCCGCAGCAAACTATTGGATGATAAAATGGTCGCTAGCGGGTTGCGGAAATCATGCGAAAACATGCCGACCAGCTTAGCCTTCATCAAACGCTGCTCATGCTCATGCTCTAGGGCATCTTGCATCTGCTGGATTTGTTTTTCATGTTGTTGGGTACGAACCGCATGTTTATCCAACTGCTTTTGAATAGCATATAGGACTTCTTGCCGTGTAAACGGTTTGGTGATGTAATCATCCGCTCCGGCTGTCATACCGGTACGCAGATCATCATGGGCGGCTTTAGCGGTGAGGAATATGAAGGGTGTTGAAACTGTCCGCGGGTTGGCGTTGGTCTCAAGCAACACACCGTAGCCATCTAAGCGCGGCATCATGATGTCACACAAAATAAGATCCGGCAGATGTTGGAAGGCGGCTTCTGCACCGGCTACACCATCTTCTGCCTCGATGACATCATACCCTTCAAAGGTTAACCACTCGGCAACTTCACTACGAAGAGGGGCTTCATCTTCAATCAGTAGGATTTTTGTCATGTTACGTTCCTTCCGCAAACTCAAAGGGGATCATGATGGTGAAAGTTGTGCCTTCACCTACATTACTATCAACCGTCATTAAGCCGCCTTGTAGTTCAACAGCTTCTTTTGCAATCACCAGCCCAAGCCCGGTTCCCGGTATCGTACCTACATTCGTGGCACGATGGAAAGGTTCAAAAAGATGCTTCAAATCAGGTTCCGGAATACCGATTCCTTCATCGCGCACCTTGAGTACCAGCGCTCCATCCAAACGTTCCAATATGATCCAAATCGTCTTATCCGGTCCGGAATACTTCACCGCATTCGACAATAAGTTATTGATGATTTGACGGATCAGTTTTCGATCCAAGCGTACAATTTGCAATGTTTCGACGCAGGAATATACGAAATGCTGCGTCACATCAGGACGACTTTCGAACTCATCAATCACACTGCGGCAAACCGCGTCCAAATCCAAATCAACAGGCTCATACTTGGCTTTTGGATCCTGCAAACGCGCAACTTGCAAGGTGTCTTCGATAATAGCCTTCAAATAGCTAACCTGATCGGCAATTTTTGCCAACTTATCTGCTATTTGATTTTCGCTTAATTTACTGCGATAAGCACTTAAGGTTTCCGAAGTTGCCAAAATAGTCGCTAATGGCGTCCTAAATTCGTGGGAGGCCATCGAAACAAAGCGTGATTTCAACTCATTGAGTTCTTTTTCCTTTTCAAGCGCGTTCTTTAGGGCTTCTTCGGCACGTTTACGAATGGTGATGTCGCGTGATGAGGTGACGTATTCCTTGACTACATTGGTCTCTTTGGAGATGATGAACTTACGCGCAACTTCCAACCAAATATAATGCCCATCCCGATGACGGAAGCGATACGTGATAGGCGCCTCACTTCGTGCTTCCAACAACATTTGACGTTTCTGTAACATACCCTCTACATCATCAGGGTGAATGAACTCAGATCCTTGTTTACCAATCATTTCCACCGGATCGTACCCTAACACAGTTTTGGTGGAGGGTGACACATCAATATAGGTTCCATCAGGGGTTACACGAGCAATAATATCGGTGATGTTTTCAGCCAACAACCGATAGCGCTCTTCGCTCAACCGCAGCGTCTCTTGAGCCTTCCGGCGCTCCGTCAAATCATGGGTTACTTTGGCAAACCCGAACAGATTGCCACTGCTGTCTCTGAGCGCTGTAACAGCGACCTCAGCCCAGAACACAGTACCATCTTTGCGCACACGATTGCCTTCATAGATATAATGCCCTTCGATTGAGGCCGTTTTCAGTAGACGTTCAGGTTCGTCTGCGGCAATGTCATCAGGAGTATAGAAGGTTGAAATATGCTGCCCGATGATTTCCTGTGCAGTATACCCTTTGATGCGTTCCGCGCCTTGATTCCAGGTGACGATCTTCCCTTTGGTATCGACCAGATAAATGGCGTAATCGCGAACGCCATTGACCAGCACCCCGAAACGCATTTCACTATCACGTAAGGCTTGTTCGGCTTGCTTACGATCAGTAATATCTTCAGTTGTAACCAATACACCGATCGTCTCACCATCTGCATCCCGTAGCGCAACTTTATTCGAGTTGAGCCACCGTATCGAACCATCACTATACTTGACATTCGATTCGAGATTAATCTTGGCTATACCGGTTTCCATGACCTCGCGGTCGTCATGAAGTCGGATGGCAACTTGTTCAGGATCAGCGAGATCGGAGTCCTTCTTGCCGATAATTTGTACGCGGGATGCCAATCCGATTGCGCGTGCATGCAAGCTGTTACAACCTTGATAGACCGAATTGTGATCTTTCCAGAATACCCGCACAGGAATGTTTTCAATAACATTGATCAACATCTGTTCCGAGTTGCGCAATGCAACGTCAGCCTGTTTTTGCTTGGTAATGTCACGGTTTACGGTTATGATGCCAATCGGAACCCCATTCTCGTCTTTGAAAAGTGTGGTTGATGTTTGAATATATACCTCAGCACCATCTTTCCGCTGCTGTATATACTCACCATCCCAATGCCCCGTACGCAGGAAAATTTGAAACATTTCTATTGAGGCGGCTTCTGATTCATAACGGGTTTGCAAAACCTCTGTGACATTCTTTCCAATCACCTCGGTAACTTGCCAACCATAAATGGTCTCAGCCGCTTTATTCCAACTCCGAATAATGAACGTTTCATCAAACACAATCACTGCATCACTGATGCTGGCCTGAATAGCTGCATCAAAACGCAATTGGCGCTCACGTGCCTTGCGCTCGGTCACATCCCGAATAATGCACACCAAACCACTATTCTTGATAAAGCCAATACTCAATTCAGCCTCAAAAGTTGTTCCCTCTTTGCGCAGAACACGCACTTCAAGCGGGTTTCCTTGAAGCTTGCTCTGGTTATCGGCTATCAACGCTTTCAATTTTTCGGCGTCATCTGCTTCTAGCAGGTCGAACAATGGCTTCTCAAAATACTCATCGATCTGAATACCAAAAAGCTTATGGAAAGCCATGTTCCCTTGTTGGATACGTTGATTGGCATCGAACAATACAATCGCATCAGTGCTGTTGTTGAGGATCGCTTCCGCACGTTCTTTAGCGTGGTTCACTTCGGCAGTACGTTGGGCAACCCGCCACTCTAAATCTGCCGCGTGACGGTTTAGCTCTTCATAAAGCTGCATGGTTTCAATGGCCGGTGCAGCCCGTTCAGCGTATGCCGTTAGAATACGTCGATCGCGATCACTAAAGGCATCTTTCTCATTCCGTTGCAGATCCAAAACACCGATCACACCGTTAGCCGTCTTCAGCGGGATCACAAATTCCGATTGGGTACGTGCTTCACTCGGAACATAATTCGGGTCCTGGGTCACATCAGACGCATAAACAATCTGGCGCGTCCGCAACGCCTGTGGAACTAATCCACGACCATTTAAAGTCAACGAGACTTCCGGTTGAATATCATACTGTCCGGTACGGGCAAGCCGCACAATCTTGTTTTGCTCTTTATCTAGCAGCATCAAGCCACAATCTGCGTGTTCAAATTCGCGCACAACTGCCGCCACAATTTGATGCCCCAGATTAAGCAGACTGTCAGCCTTAAACAGATAAGAGGTGGCATTGTAAAGCGCTTTGAGTTCTCGCTCCGCCAGCTTCCGTTCGGTGACATCGCGAATAATACTTAAAACCTCATTGTCGCCTAAAGGAACTAAGCGCCCTTCATATTCATGGACTTCAGTCGCGTCGCTGCGAACCGGAAGACTATATTCTGTCAGGGCTATTTGCCTAGTATTGATAACCTCTACAATGCGACTTTCGAGTGAACTCGCTAGCTCAGTAGGTAGCACGTCACGAGCGCGCTTACCAAGAAATATCTCCGGAGGTGAAAGCAACAGTTCTTCTTCAGGCGCATGATATTCGAGAAACGTCCCATCCGCTGAAAAGCGGAACATAATATCCGGCAACGCCGACAGGATAGCTCGCTGCTGTGCTTCGCTCTGGCGAAGTGCCGCCTCAGCATTCTTTTCTTTCGTGATATCCAACGTGATGCCGCCAATAAGCGGTTCTGAATTCAATTGTGGGATTGGGAATTTGATCAGTAACCAATGGGTGGTTTGATCACCATTGGCAACCGAATAATTAAACTCCTTCGACTTCATATCGGAGAGGACTTCTTCATTTTCAGAGAGGTAAAATTTAACAACCTCTGGATTAAGATAATTGGTGATTTCCTTACCAATAATCTCTTCACTGCGAACGTTAAGCGACTCCGCATAACGCGGATTACAATACTTGATTTTGTGCTGAGGGTCGGTGATAAACACAGTACCGGGCAAATGACTCATGAATTCTTGAAACAGCATCTCACTCTGATAAAGCGCATCCCGTGCCTGTTTCCGCTCGGTGATATCAACCATGATGGTCGCGAAATATTTGACATTGCCCATCTCATCGTGGATGGTGAATATTGATTGGTCAACATCAACCAATTCGCCATTACGCTTCTTGAGGCGGTTTTCACCACGCCACTGTCCGGTCTTAGCCACAATGGGCATATACTCTTTGCGTATACGCTCCATATCTTCGGCAGCGTAAAAACTCTCTATCAATGTACCCAAGACCGCATCCGAAGACTCATAGCCTGCCAGTGCGGCACCGCTGCTATTCATGTAAATCAATTTGCTATCCAAACCAGCGAGGGCAATCAAATCGCGCGATTGTTGCAAGATAGCGTTCTGGCGATTGATGGCTTCTTCGGCTAGTCTTCGATCGGTAATGTCGCGACCAACCCCCTGATATTCGACAACATTCCCTGCGTCGTCAAATAAAACACGATCCGTCCACTGAACCCAGCGTTCACTTCCATCGGGCAAGAGTGAGCGATGTTCAGATGTTGTAACCGGATTCGACACATCAAGGGTCGCCAAATAGGCATCTGAAGCGATTTGATCAGTTTCCGGCATCAGGTTGAAGAAGTTATATCCGATTAATTCTTCTGGTCTCTTCCCATACAATTCGGCATAAGCCTGATTCACAAACGTAAGGGTGTGATCGGCTTTATAACGGCAGATGAAATCGGTCTGATCTTCAACCACCTTACGATAACGATCTTCTGTTTGGCGCAGCTTTTCTTCGGCATTCTTACGGTCGGTTATGTCTTGGCTGGTTCCAAAACCATGCATGGCATGGCGCGATTCACCTTGCCCTTCGAAGTAGATCGTTGCCAGCGCCGATACCCACCGCACCACTCCATCCGGATGAATAACACGATATTCCATCGCCTGTTTATTTTGAGTAATGGGGTCAAGCGTTGACGCCATCTCGTTTTTAAAGCGTTCAACATCATCGGGATGTATACGTGTTAGAACCTCTTCAACGGTAACACTATCGCGATCAAACCCATAATGTTCACGTCCGCGTTCATCAAAGCGAATGATGCCTTCTGCGATGTTGTAGCGCCACTTACCGAGGCCGCTCGCGTCCATCGACAAGCGTATCCATTCCTCGCGCTCGCGTAATTCAGCTTCAGCATTTCGACGCTCAGATATATCGCGCGTAACACCGAGTATGCGAAGGGTTCCCGCTTCATCCTGCAAAATGGTCGTAACCACTTCTGTCCAGATCGTCGAACCATCTTTGCAAGGTTGCTCGATTTCATGTGTTTGCGAAACGGCAGCCGGATCACCTGCCAGAAACTCTCCTATACGTGTAGGTAGGGATTCATTGATCATTTGTAACGAATCAGGCGTCATGGCATCCGTCATCGGTTGCGCCAGAACTTCTTCAGGGCTGTAGCCGCGCAGCTCTTTCACCGAAGGACTAACGTACGTAAAACGCCCTGTCGTCAAATCCAATACCCAGATCACATCCACCATATTTTCAGCAAGTAACCGATACTGAGCTTCACTCTCGCGTATTTCTCCAGTGAGTTGCATCTGACGAATAGCGATAGCCAGTTGGCTGGCAACCTCAGTTGCGATTTGTTTATGTTCGACTGTGAAAAAGCCCGGCGTGGTTGCGTTTAATCCGAGTAACCCTATCGGGTGTCCATTAACCATCAATAAGGATTGGATACCTGCTACCAATCCAGCATCTATGAGAGACTTGTAAACAGGGATTTGTGGATTTGCTAAACGCAAGTCGTCAAATATGCGGGTCTTTTCGGCTTCAAATCCTGCGTCCCAATTCGGTGCAATAGGCATCCGCGTTGATTTCCGAAGCGGATCTATGCCAGCGGCATCATCGGCAAAAATAATGCCTTCGTTTGCCTTCCAATCAAAGAGAACAACCGCTACCCGTTGGCAGTGAATAATCTGCCGTAGTTGTTTAAGCGTATCTTCCACCAATGTTTCAGTTGAGGTGGCAACGATAATACCGCTGTCAATTTGGTGGAGAATTTCCATACGTTTAGCATAGAGTTGCAGCGATTCTTCGGCTTGCTGCTGCAAAACATCTTGTTCCAAGAACTCCATTGCAAAACCGATGTCAGCGGCGAGTTCGTCCAGCAGCTTTAATTCTTGATCATCAAAGAATTGTGGGATCTCCGAATACAAATGATAAATCCCACGCGCCTCGCCTTTGACAATGATCGGCAGCGCCACTGATGAGCGATAGCCCATACGCAGCGCAGCATCGCGCCACGGTAGACGCTCCATAATCGGATCATGGGCAATGTCATTGATGACGACATGTTTGCGGATTTTGAGCGCAATAGCAGTCGGCCCGTAATCAACTGGACCTGCCTTGAGCGCAACTTCAAGGTAATCCCCCACCAAACCCGCCGAGGTTACCGGATCAGCTCGATTGGTGCTGAGATCAAGGATACCAATCCACGCCATACGGAACCCACCTTTTTCAACGGCGAGTTTACAGGCATCTTCAAATAAGGTTTGGGTATCCTCTGTGCGCACAATCGCTTGGTTAATATCGCTCAACATATTGAGCGTGCGATTGAGATGTTTAACTTGTTGTTCGGCTAGTTTACGTTGATTATCCTGTTCGATAAATTCCATGGCGAAGGCAATATCGCCAGCCATTTCTTCAACAAGTTTCAGTTCTTCGGCATCAAAAAAGTCCGATTCCCGATGATAAAGCGCTATCATGCCGCGCACATCACCCGAAACGATCAGAGGTAATGAAGCAATCGAATTGTACTGAAGGCGTAGGGCATCCTCGCGCCACGGCATCATCGTGGGATCAGTCGCGATATTATTTACGACTGCTGGTTGTGCGGTACGAATGGACTGTCCAGCCGGACCATTTCCACGCGATATATCATTCAACGAAATATTCAATTTTTGAAGATAATCTTCAGTAACACCTGCATGTGCAACAGGCGAAACCTGCTGCGTTTCCATATCGAACAGACCAATCCACGCCATGCGGAATTCGCCCTTTTCAACCGCAATTTGGCAGGCTTGGTCGAAAAGCACTGACCGATCCCGCGTACGCACGATAGACTGGTTCACATCGCTTAGAACGCTCAGAGTCCGGTTTAACCGAGCGGCATGATTTACAGCCTGTTTTCGCCGCATGATATCGCGATCAAGAGCATGTTCAACACGATTTCGACGCGTAAGTTCCGAGCGCACGAAGCTATACAAAACAAACGCTGTTATCCAGACAAACCCCAATCCCTTGACTAAGCTAAACGTAGTGGATGCCTGCAAATCCTCGGTCATTAATACCGCTAACAAGCGATCAGAGAAAAGAATCCACAGGGTCGCAAGGATCCCATAGCCAAGGCTCACCCGAATATCAAACCGTTTTAGTAATGAAGGGAGGTGTGATGTAGTAGGCAAGGCGGGGATAGAGGAGGGCAAGGCCGCTTCCAAAGCAGCAACCCGTGCTTCGGCATCTGCTAAATTTTGCCGAGCGATAGCCAGTTCAGAGATATAATCTCGACTGTTTTCTGTCATATGTGTGTACTCTTAGAACAACATGTTGATTGATGGCTACTATGTTGAGCGCGATCACCTTATTATAAACCCTAAGTAAATCTCAACATAAGCGAATTTCGTTCCAATACGTTCTCTTAATTCTAACTTTGTGGAGTAATCAGTGAAAAGGCGGGTGAGATACCCGCCTCGTGCTTCTAATGAGGAGATTTAAGGCTAAGTTAGCGGGACATCCAGGACACGGCTGAGCTTCATGACACCGAAGCGATTACGCAGATAATGACCGAATTGAAGGCCGGGATTCACTTCCTCAGGGGCAAGCCCCAGTTCCTCGGCGGTTGCGGGGCCACCCACCAAGCGTAGATAGGCAGCAATCGTTTCGGATGACGGGACGGTCGCAGCGATGGTTTGAATATCGTCCCAATGATTAGCGATGCGGTGCTTAAGCGCATCAAAACCGGCTTCATCGAGGTCAAGGAAAGCCGAGTGTTCATGGATGATATCATTCGCCATATCACCATAACCCGCGCGGACATTTTCGAGTTCAGACTCGCGGCTTGGCAATACTGCTCCTTCGAGGCGTGACATCGCGTCTGATCGGCTGAGGGCGCGAATCTTGGCATATTGATCAGCAACCAAAGTCAACGCATAACCAACCTGCGCCCCATGTAGCATCGATGCCCCATGCGCTTTCATGCGCTGCATTTCCCAATAGTGCGAGGCGTGATGTTCAGCGCCGGAAGCAGGCCGCGATTGACCAAAATCCAACATACACAAACCGGACTCGATCAAGGCATCCATCAAGACGCGCACACCCTCAGGCGTATGCTTGCCGATGGCCTCAGCGTTTTCGACAACGGCGTCAATCGACGCTTGAACGCGCTTGGCGATGGCCGGATCATACGGTTCATCCCACACGAGGCTACCGATTTTCCAATCTGCTTGCGAGGTGTATTTCCCGATCATATCACCGAAACCGGCTGCGATCAGGCGCTGAGGAGCATTCGCCAGTGTGTCTATGTCACCAAACACGGCTAAAGGCGCTTGGCAGATCAAGGTGGTTTTGACCCCGGCGAGGATAATCGGCGCGCCGATAGAGGTGAAACCATCCACAGAGGGCGCTGTCGGCAACCCAATAAACGGACGCCCGCTGCGATAGCTCACAAAACGGGTGATATCGGTAATCGAACCGGAACCGACTGCTACAAAAGTTAAGTCACCGAGGGGTGCTTCGATCAAGGTCTTGATGAGGTGATGTTCATCGGCATGAATTTCATCCCCGCGTAGCACAATGGTCGTCACCTCATAGCCCTTGCCTTTGAGGGCGGCCTCGGCGCGTTCACCGAGTGCTTTATAGGTGTTGGTATCGGAGACAATCGTAAAGCGCCGTAGACCTTTGGCAGCCACGTATTCCAGCATCTTGCCGACAGCATCCGTCCCGACATAAATCGGATCAATCTTGGTCATTATAGGTGTTCCTTCGTTTCAAATAGTTCGACATACTCACCATGATAACGCGAATCAGGTACTAAGGAACCCCTCGAAATCCATGCGGATGGAATGGATAGCGCGTGCGCGTTACAATCCTATTCGAGAAGAGGTGCACCTGAGACAAGAGGTATTTTGATGACGACACAAGCGCTCGAATTATGGGCATTTTTAGAGAACTCGGATTTTCAACGGCGCAAGGCCGGTGGGTTGTATCGACAGGATGAAGTCAAGCTGATCCGTCACGACGAGTTTCTTGAAACCGACTATCAGTTGATGGTCGATATTGGCTGCGTGGGCATACGGGACGCGGCACGCTGGTATGTCTCTCACCCCAAGCCGCACGTGTTCGATTGGACATGGTTAGATCGGGTGGTGAAGGCCGCCGATAAGTATAAGCTGACCCTGTACCTCGACCTGTGGCATTACGGCTATCCTGATTGGCTGGACATCATGAGCGCCGATGCCCCGCAGCATTTCGCCGAGTTCGCCGAACAAATCGCGCGGCGTTATCCCTCGCTCGAATACTACTGCATCGCCAACGAGCCGACCTTATTGGTAGAACGGGGTGGGATGCGCGGGGGATGGCGACCCTTCTTACGGCAAAAAGACCCGACCGCCTTTCGTCAACAAATCTGCCGCTGCATCATTGCGGCATCACAGGCGGTTCTCAAAGTGCGGCCTGATGCCAAGCTGATTTTGCCCGAACCGTGGCACGCGACCGATATAAATTCAGAGGACTGGCAAGCGGCAGTTCTCGATACGGTGCTAGGACGGCGTGATCCTGAACTGGGCGGGAGCAGTGAACTGGTGACCATCATCGGATTGAACCATTACCGCGACTCGACACTGCCACCTTTCCACAAGCTGATTTTGAACGCCAAGAATCGCTGGCCGGATAAGCCGTTATGGTTCACCGAAACATCCGGCCCGCCAGTGGGCTGGAAACAAACCGAGTGGTTCTGGTGGATGATGGCGGAAGTGCAGTTAGCCAATCATGCTGGCGCGGATATTTCGGTGTTCACATGGGCACCGGCCATTTCGATGTACGATTGGGTGGACGAAACCAGACATCTAGCGAACGGCATCTGGGTTTTGGAAGCGGACGGCAAACGCGTCCCGAATGGCAAGATGCCGGAAGCCATCGCGCTGGCGCGGAGCTACGGTTACATCAAGTAGTACCGGCAGATAATGACAGGCTGCGCCAATGACGACGATAGGCGCGGGTTTCATCAACCAGAATTTTGATGCGGTCGGGATACGGGCTTTCGGTAAGGCTCCCAGAGGACGGGTTAGTATCGAGTTGGTACATATCCTCAGAAAAGGTGGTCACGGCGATTTCGGTGTGACGGTCGAACCACTTGAGGCAGGTGCGAATCATCAACTCGGTTTGACCCGTGAGTGCCGCCAATTCACTGGCGCTAACCATGCCCTGCTTATGGTTACGGGCGTACTTGAGCATACCGCCAAGCTGTGCAAGCAGTCCTTTGGAGTCCTCGAAAGCGGCGTGCTGACCGAATACGATCAAGGTTTGCGGTTCAACGATGGTGAGGGCGGCGTGCCAGCTAACCGGATCAGACGGGGCTGACCAGACCACCAGCGTTTGAGCGGGGCGCAGTTTATAACGATCTACCCCTTGGATGTCGGTTGTGCCTTCGCGCCACACGAGAACATCAGGATAGGTCGCTTGCACTTGAGCCAGCATCGTCAGCGGATCGGGATGCTGGCGATAATCAACCACGGTGAAAGCGGGTTTATCCGGCGCGAGCGATACCCCTTCGGCGGGACGGGCATCCAACCACTCGATGAGGGCTTCGCGCTTGCCATTGAACACATTGGGACGCACCGTGTAAGCCAGATCAAACTTATGCTGTGGCACGGCTTCCAAGTCACCGAACCACCAGATCACCCGCTGTTCATTGCCATCGTCATCAGCGAGGCGCAGATCGAGATGATCGCCACGACTGCCGAGGGTGCGACGACTCTTGACGTGCAAGTTACGGCTAGCCAGCGTGAGCGGTGGATTACCGTTACCGAACGGTGCGAGGCGTGAAATATCCTCGGCAAAGGATAGATTGACTTCGGGCAGATCAATGTAGGCATCAATCGTGAGCTGCGGTTCAACCTCAGTCGTGCCCAGTGATTGACGAACCGCGCCGGAAAGTCCGCGCCGGAACTCAAACAGTTTATAAGCCGGAAGACTCAGACCAGCCGCCATGCTATGCCCACCGAAGGACTTGAGCATCGACGACTGCGAACCAATGGCTTCGATGATGTTACAACCGGCTACCGAACGGGCAGAACCACTGAGCATCCCCTCGTTCTCCGACAACAAAATCACCGGACAGCCGTAATCTTCGGTCAAGCGGCTGGCGACGATACCCACCACACCGCTATGCCAACCCTCCCCAGAAACCACCAGCGCGGCATATTTGAGCAGCGAGGGATCATCCGCGATTTTTTGCTGCGCACCTTGATACACCTGACGGGTGAGGAAGCGGCGCTTCTGGTTCAGACCTTCCAACTCGTTGACGCGCTCGATGATGATGGATTGATCGGACGTAGTCAGCAATTCCACAGCCGGATTCGCATCCGCCAAACGACCGAGTGCATTCAAGCGCGGCCCGATGGAGAAGCCGATGTCACTCTCGGTCAGATCAGGCGGATTGATTTCAGCCCGTTCGAGGATGGCCTGAATACCGGGGCGCGGGGCATTACGCAAGACCTCCAAACCACGTTGTAACCAGTAACGGGTATCATCCACCTGCACCATGACATCCGCCACGATACCGAGCGCCACCAGATCAAGCAGGTGGTCGGTCGGTTGATCGCCATACAACGCTCGCACCAGTTGATAAGCCGTACCGACACCGGGCAGTTCCCGCATGGGATGGCCTTCAGGCAACCGCATGGGATTAACAACCGCTTCGGCTTCCGGCAGCAGGAAGGGCAAGGCGTGATGATCGGTGATGACCACATCGACCTGATACATATGGGCAAGATGGATCGCCGGATGGGCGGTGATGCCCGTATCACACGTCAGCAGCAGATCAACATCACTGGTCAGCAGCGTTGTGAGCGTGGGAAGATGGATACCGTGCCCCTCGGTGAAACGGTTGGGAATATGATAACTAACGACCGCGCCCAGATCACGCAGGGCGGAAACCAGCAAGGCGGTTGAGGTTTGTCCATCGACATCGAAATCGCCCCACACGAGGATCGGTTTGCGTTCACGGATGGCACGTTGGACGCGGCTCACAGCCAGATCCATATCGGGCAGCTCGTAAGGCGAGGCGGGTGTATACGCAGCGGGCGACAAAAAACGTTCGGCCTCTCGCGCACTGTGGATGCCCTGCCGCACGAGGCGACGGGCGACAACCGGATGCCCTCCGACAGCCGTGAGCAGATCGTCAGAGATGGTCAGCGGTGCGGGATCAAGCCAGCGTTTCATAGGCTGTTTATCTTATTGGATGTTCAAAATCATATCGATCATGTAGGCCACGAAACGGCGTGTTTCGGGGAACGTGAGCGCACCATCAACCGGATCGCGATAGGTGGCACGCCAGACCACGGCGTTACGGATAAAACTTGACCATTCCGGCAGTTGATCAGCCGCCCATTCAGCAGCCTTCAACTTGGAAACCTGCGCCCCGTTACTGACGGTATAGAAGGCGCGGCACATGGTCAGGATGGCATAGGCTTGGGCGGGACGACGATCCACATCATTGACCCACTCGCGCCAACCGACCAGATGCGCCTTAACAGTCTCTTTGAACTCGGTCACGCTGATGGGCGGGATGATGTCCTGCGGCGGTGGGCCGAACAGCGTCAGACCATAGGTGCGCACCACATACCAGTTGGTCAACCATAGGTGTCCGGCTTCGATCATGTGGAAAGGTTCACCGGGGCTAATGTTACCCATTGGCGAATTCTCGGTGCGGAAGGTTTGCAAACCATGCAGCGACAGATAACCAATTTCGAGGCGGTCTTCCCATTCGGGGTGATCGCTAGCCCAGCGGGTATGCATGGCGTCCAAAGCGCTGAAATCATCGGCGTTCAGATCATCACGCAGGGCAGCGAACAGATCAAGGTCACTGATGGCGAAGTCGAAATCGCCCGTCACCAGCGATCCATAGGCGTACAACCCGACCAGCTTGTCACCGAGGATGCCTCGCATGGTCAGCAGCAGCGGATCGAACAGGGCTTGGACTTCGGGCGGCAGGTTAGCGTGTGTCATACCCCCTATTATAGCCTATGGCAACGGCTTAGGTAACACCACCCTAAACAGGTTTAAAGTCCCCTCGCTGTGAAACGGAGAGGGGATTTAGGGGTGAGGATTGTACTTTGCGCCCCGTTATTAATCCGACTACAATTCTATAAACAACTAACTTTATGAACGGCTAAACACATGCAGCCTCTTTCACCGTCGCAATTCGTCCAACACTGGCAAAATACCACCCTCGGCGAACGCCAGAGTTACCAGCTTCATTTCACCGAACTTTGCGATCTTGTAGGCCATGACCGCCCCACAGGTTCTGGCATCGACGCGGCAGGCAAAACCTTCGCCTTTGAATACGGTCTCAAAAAAGACTCCGGTGGGCAAGGGTTCGCGGATGTCTTTTATGATGGACACTTCGCCATCGAATACAAAGCGGTTGGCAAATACAAAGACCTGACCGAAGCCTACCAGCAATTACTCCAATATCGTGAACGCCTCAACAACCCACCGCTGCTGATCGTCACCGACATCGCCAATTGGGAAATTCACACCAACTTCCCCAACACCGAGAAAAAAGTCTACAGCTTCACCAACGCCGACATCGCCCAAAAGCGTCCGGTGATGAAGCTGCTGCAAGACATCTTTGAAGCCCCCGAACGCCTACATCCCGACCGCAACAGCGAACAGGTCACCACCGACGCCGCCAACGTCTTTCGCACCATCGCCGAAGATATGCGCCGTGAATTGGAAGCCTCGCCAGAGCGTATCGCCCACTTCCTGACCAAGCTCGTGTTCTGCCTCTTTGCCGAAGATGTGAGTTTGCTGCCTGCCGCACCCAACAGCGCCAAAGGCATCTTCGCCGAAATTGTCGAACGCACCTACCGCGAACCCTCGCGCTTTGTCCAATACGCCCGCCAGTTATTCGAAGCGATGGCGACAGGCGGCGATGTACTCTTTCAGAAAATCCCTTACTTCAACGGCTCACTCTTCGATGATGTGCAGGTGGAGCAAATTTCCACCGAAGCCCTCGGCAAACTGCTTGATGCAGCCGCCCTCAATTGGGAATCAGTCGAACCTGCCATCTTCGGCACACTGTTTGAACGCAGCCTTGACCCTTCCAAACGTGCCCAACTCGGCGCACATTACACCAGTCGCGCCGATATTTTGTTGATCGTCGAACCCGTCTTGATGCAACCCTTACGCCGCGAATGGCAAGCCCTTCAAGAAAAAGCCGCCCCCATCCGCGCCCAATTGGACGCCGCCGCCACCCCCAAAGAACGCGTCAAATACACCAACCAACTGCAAGACTTACGCGAAACCATGCTCCACCGCCTGCGCGAGATCAAAGTGCTTGATCCAGCTTGCGGCAGCGGTAACTTTCTCTATGTCTCGCTGCAACTGCTCATGGACTTGGAAAAGGACGTCATTACCCACCCGCTGTTTAACGGTCTGACGCTGGCGATGCCCGAAGTCCACCCGCGCCAGATGTACGGCATCGAAATCAACCCCATCGCCCACGACCTCGCCACCATCGTCGTCTGGATCGGCTATATCCAATGGCGGCAGAACAACGGTTACGCCAAAACCTTCGGCGAACCCATCCTCCAAGACCTCAGCGACAACATCCGCCAGATGGACGCAATCATGAACGCCGATGGCACCGAACCTGAATGGCCGGAAGTCGATGTTATTGTCGGCAACCCGCCGTTTCTTGGCACAAAAAAGCTAAGAGGGGAATTTGGTGATGAATATGTAAAGAAACTTTATCGTCTTTACTCTGAGAGAATTCCGGGGTTTTCTGATTTGGTCTGCTACTGGTTCGAGAAAGCAAGAAAGCAGATTGAGGACAAAAAAGCGAGCCGTGCCGGACTCCTCGCCACAAATTCTATTAGATTAGGCGAAAATCGTCGTGTTTTAGAAAGAATTAAATCGACAGGCGATATATTCTGGGCTTATTCAGATAGGCGTTGGATTTTAGATGGAGCCGCAGTAAATATTTCAATGATTGGCTTCGATAATGGCATTGAAAAAGAGCGATTTCTAGATGGTGCAAGTTCAGTAACGAAAATAAATGCTGATTTAACAAAAACGCCATTTAATATTCAGGATGCCTTACACTTAGAAGAAAATGTGAATATTGCCTTTTTAGGAGTTATGAAGGGCGGTTCTTTTGACATACCAAATGAATTAGCACAACAAATGCTCAATGACAAATCAAACACTGAAAATAGAAAAAATTCTGATGTAGTTAAAAAAACTGCGAATGCACTAGATATTACTGATCGGCCTCGTAACTTTTGGATAATTGATTTTGGCGTTGATATGCCTTTAGAAGACGCAAAACTCTATCACAAACCTTTTGAGTACGTTGAAAGAATAGTCAAACCCGAACGTGAACAAGGGAAACCATCACGTTCAGAGTGGTGGCTACATATGCGCCCTGGAGTAAGCATGAGGTTGGCTATAAATCAGCTTCCAAGACATATTGCTACTCCAGCAGTCTCAAAACATCGTATTTTTGAATGGTTTCCTCATGACATTCTCTCTAATCATGCACTCGTATTAATTGCGCGTTCAGATGATTATACTTTTGGAGTTTTACATTCACGACTGCATGAAGTATGGTCACTTGGCATGGGAACATCACTTCAGGATCGTCCCCGCTACACACCCACCACCACATTTGAAACCTTCCCGTTTCCGTGGTCGCCTGCTCACGAGGATACCACCAGCCCCGCCTACCAAGCCGTTGCCGCTGCTGCCAAACAACTCCACCAAGAACGCCAAGCATGGCTGACTTCTTCTCCCCTCCCTGTGTTTTGGGGAGGGGTTGGGGGTGGGGTATCTGGAAGTGGGGTAGATACGCCTCAAGTCCAGCAGCCCAAAGACCGCACCCTCACCAATCTCTATAACGCCCTCAACGTCCTTAAAGGTGTCGAAACCATCAAAACCAAACCGGATGCCGCCGCCTTCGCCCCGCGCCTACTCGAACTGCATACCGCCCTCGACAAAGCGGTTTGTGACGCTTACGGCTGGCCGCACGACATCCTCACCAACGACGATGAAATTCTACGCCGCTTGCTCGAACTCAACCTCCAACGCGCCGCCACATCCTAAGCCCTGCCACCCCTTGTATTTTCCCTCTCCACAAAGTGGGGAGGGACACAGGGAGGGGATGCATTTCAGGCTTTTTTCAAACCAAACTATAACTTGCCTTTTGCGACCACTTGTTCTATACTAATCTGAGTAGTGGTTGAATAGTACGTGATACACGACTTCTCAAAGAATGGATTGTAGGGGAGCACCTGTGCGTGCTCCCACCGATTATCACATACCATATCACCATCACCCTAATCTTATGGTTTTTTCTCTGTGCCTTTGTGTCACTGTGTTAAAAATCTCCGGTTATTGCAATCAAAGCACCACAAATTGCACAGTGAATGTGAAGAAAATGACTACGAAGTGTCCTGTGGAAGAAATTTGTGAAATAGAATCGATCATCGAGGGAGAAAATTCGGAACCTGCACCAAAAGAGATTCCGAATCTGACGAATTTGCAGAATTTTTCGAATCAGCTTGGCAAATCCGGCACAAAACCCAATCTGGCAATTGTCGTCGCCGACGACGACGACATCGCCGACATAAACTCAACTTTAGACTTGCAACTGAAAACTTGCAACTGAAAACTTGCAACTGAAAACTTGTAACTGAAAACTTGTAACTGAAAACTGACTACTACCTTCGGGTTCACCCCGCCAACGGAAACGCCACCGTAATCGTCGTCCCTTTGCCGAGGCCATCGCTGCTTGCCCAGATGCGCCCGTTTTCCGCTTCGACCAGCGCCTTGGCGATGCTCAAACCGACTCCTAGGCCGCCATGTTTGCGCGTCATATGATCCTCAACCTGATAGAACTTCTCGAAGATGCGCTCTAGTTGGTCGGCTTCGATACCGATGCCGTCATCCGTCACCCGTACCCACACTTCCCGTTCCTCATGGATTTCAACGGTCACGCTGATGTGTCCGCCCGGTGGGGTAAAGCGCACGCTGTTATTGAGGATGTTGGTCAAGCCCATTGTGGTCAGGATGCTGTCGATCTCGACCATCAGACCATCGGGAACACTGACCGAAAGCGTGTGTCCGTTGGCTTCCAAAAGCGTTTGCACATCCAAAGCGGCATCCCGCACCACCGTTGCCAGCGACACGCGCTGGAGGCGTAAATCGGCGGCGTTCTGCTGTAAATAACGCAGGTTCATCAGGTCTTCGATGATGTGGCGCAGTTGTAAACCGCTTTCGATCACCTTATCGGCGTGCTGGCTGAGCTTGCCCTGTGCTTCTTCCTTTAAGAAGCTGGCATATCCCAAAATGACAGCCAGCGGGGTACGCAGCTCGTGTGAGGCTATGGCGATGAAATCACTCTTGAGCTTATCAAGTTCGCTGAGTTCTTGGTGGGCTTTCTGTAAGGCGGTCACCATCTGGACGCGGTCGATGGCAACCGAGGCTTGCGAAGCCAATACCATCAGATGGTCGTGGTCATCTTCCGTCCACGGCAGTTGGCGTTTGTTGACGACTTCCAACACGCCGATGATTTTGTTGTCCTGACGCATGGGGACGATCAACAGCGAACGGGTTTCGAACTGCTTCTCTTCATCAAACTTGCTGTAATGGCGTGGATCGTGCTGGGTATCATCGACTTCAATGACGCGGCCCTCGGTCAAACAGGTTCCTGCTAAACTGCCCTGCAACGGAACCGGCTTGCCGATCAATTCTAATCCGGTTTGCTGGGTGGTGGTGGCCGCGAAACGGAGTTCGTTCTTTTGCTCGTCCCATAGTAATACGGAAGCGCCTTCGGTATCCGCAATCACGGCTGCCGCATCCATCAGGTACGTTAACAGCGAATCGAGTTCATAAGTAGTGTTCAAAAGAATACTGACATCTGCAAGCCGATTCAACACATTCACTTTGCGTTCAAGGTAACGGGTACGGTTTTGTAAGTCGATTTCTGCCATAGCCTTCGCGTCCTGTGGATTAATCTTTACACAGTGTAACATCAGTTTGGGTTATCGGCATAAATCCCTGATTAAGTCTTTTCTTAGAAGAATCTTCCTCCCTAATTGATGTATATAAGAGTAGTAGTCTTAGTAGAGCTGTTCAAACTGTTCATAACTTTTTGTTACATCTTTTAACGTGGGTTATTTATCGCAAGTCGGCAGCGAATCGGCAGGCTATAACACAAACTTATCCCCAACCAATTGTTAAATGGGGATAATGTGGGTTTAAAGTTTTCAACAGGGGCTGTTGATAAGTCGATAAAGTTATGAACACTTTCGACAGGCTGTTCAAACTGTTCATAACTTCTGCGATAACCGATTTTGAGGCTTGGGATACTTGGGAAATGTTTTGAACAGGCACACGAGTCTTATCAACAGGTTATGGACAATTTGGGTAATGTTTTCGACAGGTTATGAACAGGCAGTGTGTGGACTCTTGTTCTGATTGGATAAATAAGGGTTATCCGCCGGTTTGTTCTGTTGGGATATTGTCATGACTCGGCTGTTTATCGCAGATCATTTGGGAAATATAGTGTTAAGAACATGAATTCCTTTTTAAGAGTTGTGATAAAACTTGGGATAAAGCAACTTTACGCTTTATATTTTTGTCTTTAGCCCAATGTAAGGTCAGGCTGACTACCATACGATCACCTACTACTTATATGTGATGAGTTTGGAGTACCTTATGCAACCCGCTGTCAGCATCATCGTTCTGAACTACAACGGTCGTGAAGATACGATGGCCTGCCTCCGTTCACTCGAACATCTCACTTACAGCCGTGCCAGTGTGATCCTTGTGGATAACGCGTCGGCCGATGGAACTGCCGAGGCGGTGCGGGGAACATTCCCGAACGTCACGGTGATCGAAAGTGGTGGGAATCTCGGCTTCACAGGCGGAAATAACGTCGCCATCCGTTATGCCCTCGAACACGGCGCGGATTATGTGATGCTCCTGAACAACGACACGATCGTGGCTCCCGACTTCCTGAATGTGATGGTCGAAGTGATGGAGCAAGACCCGACAATCGGCGTGACCGGCCCGATGATTTATTACCACAACAATCCGGAAACCATCTGGACTGCTGGCGGTAGTATTGATTGGAAGCATGGCACAACCAACATGATCGGGCTGAACCAGATGGATGTGTCGCAGTTTGGCTTGAGTCCCATGCCGGCGGATTTCGTGAGCGGTTGTGCGCTGCTGGCGCGTCGATCTGTTTGGGATAAAGTTGGGTTATTGGACGACACCTTCTTCATGTACTACGAAGAAGCCGAATGGTGCGTCCGTGCCAGCCGCGCCGGATACAAGATCATGGTTGTGCCGATGGCGATGATCTGGCACAAAATCTCCATCGAAGAACGGGCTGCTTCTCCGTTGACCTACTACTATATGGTACGTAACCGTCTGTTGTTCTTGAAGAAAACCGGTGTGGGGTATCAGACGTGGGGCTACACCCTGTTTGAGTACGTCCGCACCTATATGAATTGGACATTGCTCGAAAAGCGGCGTGATCGTCGGCATTTGCGCGCACCGATGTTACAGGCCTTTCGGGATTTTTCGCGGGGTGCTTTTGGTCAGGCCGCGTCCTAATCGTCTTCCCATATTTTGGAAAACCGTATCACTTCCCATCGTAAAGCTCATCCACCTGCAAGGCGGATGAGTTAAGGATGCTGTAAGGACGACTTTGCTACATTCATGCTACGCTAGTGACTACCAGAGAGTGTTTTTCCACCTGTTGGAGAGTTTATGAAACCCAAAGTCAGTATTATTCTGCTCAACTACAACAATGAGCACTTTACGATTGATTGTCTGAAATCACTTGAGAAGGTGACGTATCCCAACATTGAACCGATTGTGGTGGATAACGGATCAAAAGCCGAGTCGTTGAATGGTGTGCGTGCCGCCGCCTCTAGTGGGGTGGTGATTTTAGAAAGCAAGCAGAACTTGGGCTTCACCGGCGGAAACAATTTCGGGTTGAAGTATGCGCTGGCGAACGCGGCGGATTACATCATTCTGCTGAACAATGACACGATTGTTGCACCGGATATGTTCGACATCTTGATCGACACGATGGAGAAAGATCCGAGCATTGGTGTGACCGGCCCGATGATTTATTACCATGAAGCGCCCAAGCTGATCTGGTCGGTGGGTGGCAACATCAATTGGAACAACTGCAACACCAGCATGTTGGGCTTGAATGAAGAAGACAAAGGGCAGTACGGCACGACGCCCCAAAAGACTGATTTCGTCACAGGTTGTGCTTTGCTGGCGCGCCGTGAAGTGTGGGAAAAAGTCGGCGGCTTGGACGAGAACTTCTTCATTTATTACGAAGAGACCGAGTGGTGCGTTCGTGCGACACGGGCGGGCTACAAAATCGTTTATGTTCCAAACGCCTTAATGTGGCATAAGATTGGTTTGGATGCGCGTGCCACCACACCCCGTGTTTACTACTACATGACGCGCAATCGTTTGCTTTT
This sequence comes from Aggregatilineales bacterium, assembly GCA_044227005.1. GTDB lineage: Bacteria > Chloroflexota > Anaerolineae > Aggregatilineales > Phototrophicaceae > CFX2. The sequence continues at coordinate 216,150 of JBGAFZ010000004.1, read as the reverse complement.
CGCCCGTAAAACCCGTGCCGGATTGAAGAGTTGGGTCGGTATTCTGACCGAGTACGCGCGGACATTTATGAGCTGGTCACTACGCCCCAAGTGGAAGGACAGACGACCTTTGCGCCCCATTATGCTGCGTGCAATCAAAGACTTTTTGACGGGTAAATACGGTCAACAGGCTGTTGGATAGCGTATGCATATCCTTTTTATCTCGTGGTGGTGGCCTTATCCCGCCAACAATGGTTCTAAAATCCGTATCTATAACTTGCTGCGGCATCTTAGCCGTGAGTTTCAGGTCACGTTGTTATCCTTTGCGGATGCAGATGAAGCGACACCCGAACAATTGGCACACATGCGCAGCTTTTGTAAGCGTGTGGAAGTTGTCCCCAAGCCGGTTTATAACCCAAGTGCCTTAAAAGCTACTTTGGGATATTTTTCGCGCTGGCCGCGTTCACTGGTGGATGTGTACAGCGAACCGATGGAACACCTTGTCAAACAAGTCTGCGCCGATGGCATTGATGCGATTCTCAGTTCTGAGTTGCAGACCATGCGCTATCTGGAAGTGGTTCCCCACATTCCGGGCATCTTGGAAGAAATCGAGATCACACAGTTCCATAATAAGGTTGATGAAGCCGAAGGACAGGCAGGCCGTTTGCGGGCGCAAATGACCCTCAATAAGTTTGAGAACAGTCTGCGCCAACTTTTGGTACACCGGATCGCTTTTACGGTTGTCTCTGAAGCCGAGAAGCAGAACGTGCTGCGTTTTGCACCGCCAAAATCGGATATTCGAGTGGTGCCGAATGGTGTCGATACCAAAGCCAATCAACCAGACCCCTCAATTGCTGTTGAACCCTACCGGCTGATTTATACCGGCGCGGTAACCTACCAACCGAATTATGATGCAGTGCGCTACTTCATTTTGGATGTGCTGCCACTTATTCGGGCGAAAACCCCGCAGGCACATTTCTATGTCACGGGTGGTACCGGAAAAGTAGATGTCAGCGATCTAGCCGCGCAACCGGGGGTGACCTTCACCGGTTATCTGCCGAGTGTTGCGGATGCGGTACGTGCCAGTTCAGTGATGGTTGTGCCGCTGCAATCGGGTGGAGGCACACGCCTGAAGATCCTCGAAGCGATGGCCTTAGGTGCGCCGGTCGTTTCGACACACAAAGGCGCTGAGGGGATCAACGTCCATGATGGGCAGGACATTGTGCTGGCGGATACACCCGAACAAATCGCAACCGCTGTACAGAAGCTATTCGATGACCCCCAGTATCGTGCACAGATCGCGCGAGGTGGACGGGCATTAGTCGAGCAAACCTACGACTGGGGCATTATTGCGCACCAGTTATTCGACCTTATTCACGATATAACTCAGTCTGATATTCTGGTAAAGGAGAAGGAACAAGCATGAAGTGTTTAGTCACCGGAGCAGCAGGATTTTTGGCCTCACATCTATGTCAGGCATTGATCGACATGGGGCATACGGTCGTCGGTATGGACGACTTGAGCGGTGGATTTACCGAAAATGTGCCGGAAAAGGTCAAGTTTGTTAAAGGCTCCATCCTAGACAATGACTTGTTGACCGAATTGTTCGACGCCGAAAATTTTGATTATGTCTATCACCTTGCGGCCTATGCGGCTGAAGGACTCAGCCACTTCATCAAGCGCTACAACTACATGAACAATGTGGTGGGCAGCGTCAACCTGATCAATCAGGCCATCAACCACGACATCAAGTGCTTCGTCTTCACATCGTCCATCGCGGTGTATGGTGAAGGCCGTTCCCCGATGACCGAAGATATGATCCCGATGCCGACCGATAGCTATGGGATTGCCAAGTTTGCGGTTGAGCAGGAATTGAAGGCTTCGCATCACATGTTCGGTATGGATTATGTGATTTTCCGTCCGCACAACGTGTACGGTGAACGTCAGAACCTTGGCGATCCGTACCGCAACGTGGTCGGCATCTTCATGAACCTCGCCATGCAGGGCAAAGCGCTGACCATTTTCGGTGACGGAACCCAACAACGCGCCTTCTCCTATGTGGGTGATATTGTCGGTGCGATGGCTGCTTCACCGGATATTCCGGGCGCACGTAACCAGATTTTCAACATCGGTGCGGACACTCCCTACACCGTCAATGAACTGGCGACCCTGTGCTGCGAAGTGATGGGTGTGCCGCAGAACGTGGTACATCTGCCAGCGCGTGAAGAAGTGCATGTGGCCTATTCTGATCACAGCATGGCACAAGAAATCCTGCGGTTGGATCCTAAGGTCGGCTTGAAAGAGGGTTTGCAGCGTGTCGCCAATTGGGCGAAGGCACACGGCCCGATGCAGGGCACGCCGTTTAGCGGGATCGAAGTCATGAAGAACATGCCGCCAAGCTGGCGTAAATTGGTTGACGCCCAAGCTGAAAAATAGCGCATCGTGACCATCCGCGTGCTGGTAGGTTTCGCCCTATCAGCACGTATTGTTTAAGCGACAGGTCGCATCCGCGTCATTCGAATATAAAAGCCTCGTTATTTATTCCGGACGTAAGGAACTGAATGTGAACGCAGCCTCTTCTCAACCGACAACCAGCAAACGTGATTGGCTTTACTTAGGCATTTTCATCGTGGTTTTGCTGGCGATTACGGCCATCCCCTATTTTTACGCCCAGCGTCTTGCCGGCGCGGACAAGCATTTCATGGGGATTGTCTTTAATATTCCCGATCACTTCCAATATTTCTCGTGGATGCGCGAGTCACAGACCAAGTTTCTCGTCCCCAATCAACTGACGCCGGAGTACAGTACACCGCTGCTTTTCAACCTGCTCTGGTGGGTATTGGGACGCATCGACAGTGTGACGCACCTCGGTTATGCCACCCTGTACCAGCTCACCCGTTTGGTTGCGGGGGCGTTTGCGGCCTTCTCGGTGTTCTGGTTCTGTGGATTGGTGTTCACCAACCGCGCCAAGCGTTGGACAGCCTTCCTGCTGGCGATGCTGGCCTCGGGTTTGGGCTGGGTCATGATCGTGGTCAAGTTCTTGACCAAAGCCGAGAACGCGCCGTTCCCCTTCACTATTTATACCTCCGAGCCGAACAGCTTCTTTACCGTGATGTCGTTCCCACACTTCACCATCGCGACTGCTTTGATCACGCTGGTGTTCGGTATGGTGCTGCTGGCACAACGCACCAAGCAACTGCGTTATGCGTGGTATGGTGCCATCATCTGTTTGATCCTGACGCTGCAACACTCCTATGACTTCTTCACCATCTGTGGTGTGATCGCCATGTACGGTCTGTTCCTGTGGATACGTGACCGCAAGTTCCCGCTGCACATCCTCAAGATCGGTATCATCATCGTGATTGTCGCGGTGTGGCCTGCGCTGCAAGCCTTCTATATCACCACTGCGGACGCGGTGTGGAAAGGGGTGCTGTCGCAGTTTGATAACGCCGGTGCGTGGACACCCTCGCCGCTGCTCTTGCCGATTTTGATGGGTATCGCGTGGTTGCTGGCTGTGTGGTCGCTCAAAATCAAGATGCCGTGGAAAGATCGTGATGATACCCATCTGTTCCTGCTGGCGTGGTTCGTGTCGCACTTTATCCTGATTTACCTGCCGCTCAACTTCCAGATTCATTTGCTGAGTGGTTGGCAGGTGGTCATCGGTGTGCTGGCGACGATTGGCCTATATACCCGTGTACTGCCCCTGTTGCAGCGATGGTTCAAGAACACACCGCCCGCGCGCTTGGCTTTGATCGCGACCGGCATTTTGCTGCTGCTGGTTATCCCGACCAACTTGTATCTGGTGGGACAGCGCTTCATTGATCTGCGCCGTGCTGCCGATCAAGCCGAAATTTCGGATAATCCGACCAGCCCAAGCGCCTCTGATAACCGCCTGTTCATCAGCAACGGGGAATACAGCGCTTTGAAATATCTGGAAACACAGGTTAAGGGCGATGATGTGGTATTCGCTAACCTCGGCTTAGGGCAATTTGTACCCGCGTTGACGGGCGCACGCACCTTCGTCGGGCATTGGGCGCAGACGCTCAAGTTCAAAGAGAAGTTCGCGCTGGTGCAGACCTTCTATAATGAAGCGACCACTGATGCCGATCGTCAAGCCATGCTGGATACCTACAAAGTCACCTATGTGCTGTATAGCCCTGAGGAGGTCACGCTTGGTAAATTCGATCCGTCGAGCGCCAGCTATTTGCAGCAGGTCTTTGATGAGGGTAACGTCAAGGTGTTTAAGGTCGTCGCGGCGAGTTAACGCGGCCTAATCAATAGGGTTTGTAAGCGAGGGCGATCTGTGTAGGTCGCCCTTTTGATTCGAGTATGTTCCCAATGGGATGATTGCGGTCTAAAATATAAGTCACGAGAGAAAGGCCAAATTATGATTCCGGCAGTGGATGTTCCGTTACGAACTGATAAGGATGATGTCATTCGGGTTGGGAACAGCCGTGTGACGTTACAAACGGTGATTGCTGATTTTAATCGGGGGGCATCAGCCGAAGAAATCGTGCATCATTATCCGGTGCTGGATCTATCTCAAATCTATGTGGTGATCGGTTACTATCTCCAAAATCGGTTGGAGGTGGATGCGTATGTGGCGAAGCAACGGCAACTATCCGCCGAAGCCCGAGCGGCATATGAAAGCGCCTCCCCGAATGACCCCCTGCGCCAACGTCTGCTCGACAAACTCGCCGAGCAGCGCCTGAAAACAGGTTAGTACTCCTCTGTAATTCCTTACTTATCCTCGAAGCGATCCCAGAAGGTCAGGTCACGCCATGTGACTTTTTCGTAACCACGCATCCCCCCCTGCGGCTTGGGTGCAGCATAGCCTACGCAAACAAACATCTCCGGCGAGAGGTTTTCGGGCAGGTTGAGCACGACCTTGACGGCAGTTTGGCTGAAGGATGTCACCGGGCCGGTCGCCAACCCCATCGAATGGGCGGCGAGCATCATGGTTTGGGCTGCCCCGCCCACATCCATCTGGATGACACGGTCGTGTTCGGGCAGTTCGCGCAAGCGGACGATAGCCCAATCGACGCAGATGACGATCACCACCGGACAGCGTTGGAACATCCCCGGTGAAACCTTAGTCAGCAGCTTGAGTGTTTGGGGCTTCTGGACAACCACAAAGCGGTTCAGCTTCAGGTTACCGCCGGTCGGTGACCAACGTGCCGCTTCAAGGATGGATTCTAGTTTTTCGGTTTCAACCGGTTGATCGGTCATTTCACGGATGACGCGGCGCGTTTTAATGGCTTCAAGTACCGGATTATTCATGATGCCGTGTCCTCTTGTTGAGATTGGTCGACTAGAAGCTGCGCGATAACACGGCACAAATTATCCAAAGCAGGCACGTACCGTTCTTCGTCGGACATATACATCGCCATATTAGGGATTTCGCTCGTGAGGGTTGCCAGCGCGGATTGGGCTTCGGCGGAAGCGCGGTCTTTGATGAAGTTGCTGAGGCGTTCTGCCGCTGTCAGCAAGCGTAACGGGCCGTAGCGTGCCGGTTCATCAATCTGTATACGTGCCGAGGTGATCATTAACGCCAGCAGTTCAACCGCTTCTTCTTCGCTGAGTACCAGTTGTCTAGCCACAAGCCGCTCCGATCGATAAGATTGGTGCGAGTGTAACGCAGTTTGAATAGGGCTTCAAATCAGGCGGTTATCAGGCTGGATAAGTCTAGCGCAGCGCGTCCTCGATCATACTCGGGATGATGGCGGGGTTCGCGCCGACCTGCCGCTTGATGGCGCTTCCGTTCTTAAAGACCATCAGCGTTGGGATCGACATGATCTGGAATTGCTGCGCGATGCGCGGGTTATCATCCACATTCACTTTGACGACCTTGGCGCGTCCAGCATATTTTTGTGCCATCTGCTCGACCACCGGCGCAATCGAGCGACACGGGCCGCACCACGGCGCCCAGAAATCCACCAGCACCGGAACGTTACTCTTGAGCACATCCCGCTCGAAGCTGGCATCCGTCACGACCACTGGTTTGCTGCTGCTGCTCGTTGATACGTTTGATGGGGTGGCAGCGGGTGCGGCTTGTTTGGGCGCAGCACCTTTGCCCAGGAGATAATCGACGTGAAGCTGCACATCGGCTGGGCTGAGGTTGGCGGCCTGTGATTTGACCGTGCGCGTGTTCCCATCTTTGCTCAGTGTGACGAGTGCGGGGGCGCTCAAATTGCCGTATTGCGCTTGAGTCTGTGGGCTGTTGGATACATCGACGCGCACCACCAACACCTGTCCGGCGTACTGCTTGGCGGCCTTGCTGATGGCTTCATCTAGAGCGCGGTCGGGGCTGCGGCGCGAGTCATACAGATACAGTGCAATGGGCAGGCTGTGCGCCAATACCTTGTTGAGATTGTTATCATCGGTTGTGATGGGTGTGTTGAAAATGGGCATGGTTAAACCTCGGAGCGATCCATTTTATTGCCTACTATTTAGATCGCTCGGCAAGATCAAACCTTTCTTAAGTCCAAACGCCTTATGCCTTCCGCAAAATCTTCTCCATCGTTTTGCCCTTGGCCAGTTCATCGACTAATTTATCGATGTAGCGAATCCCCTGCATGGTTGGATCTGCGATATCTTCCACGCGGACGCCACACACCACACCTTTAATGAGAGATCGTGCCGGATTCAGTTGCGGCGCTTCGGCTAAAAAGGTCTCATAGTCGGTTTGTTTTTCCAGATGTGTATCCAACGCGTCCTGACCATAACCGGTGAACCAGCAAATCACCGCATCAACTTCGGCTTTGGTGCGTCCTTTTTTCTCGGCTTTCCTGACGTATTCGGGATACACACGCGCGAAACTCATTGTAAATATCCGGTGTTTTTCCATGAGTCATCCTTTTTATTCGTGCGAACCTGTATGGTGATTATTCTATCGTTGATTAAAAAATGGCACAAGTGTTCTGTGTAGGCTTGGCGCAGGGCAAACGCCGAATATGTCTCTTTGCGGTTGGAAAGGGGCTTTGTACAATGGGCGTATGCAAACATTAAAACGCGCCCTCCCCTTAAACCTCGCTATTTACGGGTTGTATCTGTTGCTGGCTGTGGTGATGACATGGCCGCTGGTGACCCTCATGAGTACCCATTTCGCGGGGTATCCTTTCGGTGACGCCCACGAAATGACCCGCCACATCTGGTGGATTAAACATGCGCTGCAAACTGGACAACCGCTCATCTTTCAACCGCTGCTCGGTTATCCCGATGGCATGCAGGGGGTGATCCTGTGGGCGAGTCCGCTGCAATTCTTCCCCGGTTGGTTGTTCGCCTTTTTTATGCCCTTACCAGCGGCCTATAACCTGTTCGCCTTGCTGACTCTGGCGCTCAATGGTTGGGCAGCCTACTGGTTGGTGTGGAAGTTGACCGGAGTACGCCCTGCGGCGTTGCTCGGTGGCTTGGCCTTCATGACCGCTCCGGTGATTCAAGGGCATCTGGCAGGGGGACACGGTAACTTATTGGTGCAATGGCCGCTGCCGCTGCTGGTTTATCATCTGCTGCGTGTCGGTGGATTGCTTTTATCTGTCTCTGGACAGGATGTATCAGCTTCATCATGGCGCGATATTGTCTGGGCGGTGATCTTTTTCGTGCTGACCACCATGGGACACACGCTGCAATTGATCTGTGCGGTGCTGCCTCTGGTCGCCGTCATCGCTGTGACGCTGCTGATCCGGCGTGAGTGGCGTGGGCTGCTGCGTTTGGTCGTCACCAGCATCATCGGATCGGGATTGCTGCTGCTGTTTCTGCTGCCCGTGTTAATCAGTACCCTTGCCACCAGTGCTTATACCACCGAGGGCGGCGGGGTGGATTATAGTATCGACCTGTTGGGGATCGTCACGCCGTCATTCAATCATCCGCTCTACGGACAGTTACCCTATACCCATGCGGTACTGGGTGTGAATATCGTCGAAGGCTCCAGCTATATCGGGCTGGTCGCCGGATTGCTGGCGCTCTTGGGCGTGTGGAAGGTCAAACGGGCGCGTTGGTGGTTGCTGTTGGCGCTGGTGACATGGGTGCTGGCCTTAGGGCCTCTGCTCAAAGTATTCGATCACCCCTTGACCATCCAGCTCGATCAGTTACAGACCTATATCACGCTGCCTTATGCGCTGCTCTATAACCTGCCCGGTTTCCGCCTCGCACGTGCGCCGGGGCGTTTTGATTTCCTGCTGGCGCTGGTGGTGGCAGTGCTGGTGGGATACGGTTGGAGTGTGGTTGCCCGCTCAAGCCGAAAGCGCTTGATGACAATCGCCCCACTGGTCATTGGCTTATTGATCCTCCTAGATTACCAATCGTTCTGGCCGCTGCCGACCTATAACGCGGTGATTCCGCAGGCGGTGTATGACTTGGCGAAAAGCGATGCCCGCGCCGTGTTTGATGTGCCGTGGGATAACCTGTTAGCGGCTAAGGATGCGCTGTGGTTGCAAACCGCCCACGAGAAACCGATGATCGCCGGACATGTCACGCGCCGCACTCCGGTTGATCCCGCCAAGTTGACCGTTCTCGAAGCGACCATGAAGCCCGTACTGTTGGGCTTAGCCGGTGTGGATGTGGTCATCGTGCATAAGTTTTATGATGCTGATGGCACGTTGATGGCGCGTGCGCGTGAAAAACTCGGTGCGCCCACATACGAAGATGATCAACTGGCGTTGTTTGGTGTCCCGCGCAACAACCTATCCCTCACCGATGTCTATACCTACCAACCTGCCGAGGTATCTCCCAACCAGAGCGATTTATATGTCTATATGCCCGAATCGGGTTGGCTGAATCTCATGTTTAGCCAACGCGAATCGAGTCCCGCTTTTGATCTGAAACTGGATGGTCAAATCCTGCGCCGTTGGGATGCCAATGCTTTCAGCTACGAGATGCCGGTGTCCGTTCCCATCAGCAGCGCGGGTTTTCACACCCTGACAACTGAAATGACTCCGCCCTGTCCTCAGTCAACGTCTCCCTTGTTGAAATGCACCCAATCGCCGCCGGTCATGATCTATGAAATCGGTTCAGCCAGCGCCTTCACACCGCAGAACTTTGATTCGCCTATCCGTTACGATGCAGGTGTTGGGCTGATGGCTAGTCGTATCCCGTCAGCAGTGACGACCGGACAGTTAGCCCTTGATCTCTGGTGGCAGTTCGACCAACCGCGCAGCGAACAGGACGTGCGTTTTATCAAAGTATTGGATGCCAACGGTCAGCCGGTTGCATCCGATGACCACAGCCTCGGTATTCAACCGCTCGGTGGTCAGTGGGTGGAAACCGTCAGTTTGAGTCTGCCCGCCAACTTGCCCGCTGGCACCTATACCATCTACACGGGCTGGTACACCTATCCCGACCTGACACGCTTTAAGGTGCTCTCGGATGTAATCGGCGCGGCGGATGGTTGGGCACAAATCGGTAGCTTCACGGTGAAATAATCATCGTTTGCGCGGCGAACCAAATCGGATACCATGAAGGAAGCAAGCAAAACGTGAAAGTAGGCACGCGATGAAAACCAATGTCTATTATTTGTGGGTGACAACCGGCGATCAACCGCTTGGCGGCACCGACTCGAATGTCTTTGTGCAGTTGTTCGGCACCACCGGACAAACCGAGTCGATCTATCTACCCGCCGAGGATGTATTCGCTTTTGAAGCCGGCAGCGTCGATAAGTTTGTATTACAGGTGCCGGATATTGGCGACCTGACGCGCTGCTGTATCGGGCAGGATGCCACCGCCGACTCCGGTTGGTTTGTCGAAACCGTCCGCGTCAAAGATGATGAAACCGACCGTGAGTGGTTGTTCACCTTCCATCAATGGTTGGGCATGGAAGAAGCGGGAACACTGGCGGCATGTGTCGAATGCTGAAACCGTTGCTGCGTCTCGTCACGCTGGTCTTGTGCGCTGGATTGTTCCTGTCGGCTTGCAACCTACGCCAAGCCAATAGTCCCACCGAAACACCCTATCCCACGCCGGATATTCCGCGCATCCGTTTCACCTTCCCCGATAACAACAGTAGTGTCATCGAAGGGACGGATTTAGGGGTGCAATTGTTGGCAGAAGATTCGGGTTCAGGCATCGCCAAAGTGCAGCTTCTGGTGGATGATGCCCCGCAAGGCGAGGGGAAGCCGGAAGTCGCGCCCTCTGTGCCAGCTTTTAGCGCCAAGATTCATTGGATCGCCACAGGGGTAGGGATGCATTCGCTGACGGCGATTGCGTTCCGCGAGGATGGGCAGGGGAGCGCACCGGCTACACTGGTCTTGAACGTCATCCCGAGGCCAACCACGCCCTGAAATATTCTCTAAAATCCCTCATCTGAATCCGTTACAATGACGGTCTTACTGTAGTGATTCTATGGACGAGCGATCATCATGCTTTATTTGCAACGCAGCCCTTCCCGACCCAACCCCGATCTGCTGTCAGAGACCGACAGTCGTTTTGTGCAGGAACATTTCAACATCTATGGTGGTAATCTGACGATGCAAGGCCAGCCGGTCGAGTGGTCAGCCATCGAGGAAATTGAAGTGGTGGTTGCGCCGCATATCTCCGGTCCTGCGGGCTGGTTCGTGCGCAAGATGGTCGTCCGCGAAGACCGTTATCATGTCGGCTTATATTCGGGCACTGATGAACTCATCCTGCCGAATCTGACGTTGGCGGTGGCCAAATATGTGGTGGGGAGCATCGCCCATTTTGCGACACTGCCCATCCGTTACAGCGGCTTACCGGATTTCGCAACCACCACCGAACAAGCCTGATCTAAACCGGCAGTTTGATGACGACCAGCGTCCCTTTGCCGACGGCGCTCTCTACCCCGATGCTGCCGTCATGCCGTTGGATCACCTTTTGCACGATGGATAAGCCTAGCCCGAAACCCGGTGTGTGATGGGCGCTGTCGCGCCGCCAGAAGCGATCAAAGATGTGCGCTAGTTCTTCCTCGTTAATTCCTAGGCCGGTGTCCTGTACCTTGATGACCACCTGCTTGCCTTCAACCGTCACCGAAACATCAACCCTGCCATGATCGGGTGTGTAGCGCAGGGCGTTATCCAGCACTTGCTCGATGCCCATTGTGAAATAATTGGTATCCAGCGGTATCGTGGGCAACGTGGGCGAGGCGGTCACCTGCATGTGAATGTGGTGATCGCTGGCCGTTCTTTCAAAGTGTCCTACACTGGCACGCACCACCGAATCAATTTGGGTGGGATACAGTTCCAATGGGATACCGCTGTCCAACTGCACCAGATTAACCAGTGTATCCATCAGCGAGGCGATCCGCTTGATTTCCCGCTCGGCGATTTCGGCATGACCCTGTCGTCGCGTAGCATCCGTTTGTCGTGACATCAAATACACACTGGTTCCGATGACCGCCAGCGGCGTGCGGAATTCATGCGAGGCGCTTTGGACGAATTGTGCCAGTAAGCGCGATTGTTCCTGTGCCAATGTCGCCCGTGTTGCGGCGGCCTGCATTTCCCGTAGCTCGGTCACATCACGGAAGGACACGATGACCTGTTGTGTTTCGACCATGTTTTCATCACGGAAGTTGAAGGGTTGAGCATTGATCGACAACCATTTGATGCTTCCGGCGTCCTTCTGGATGCCCATGACCACGTCCCGCACTTCCATATGAGTCTTCAGGGCGATACTAATCGGGGTACTTTCTTCGAGGAAAGGTGAGCCATCTTCATGAATGGCCTTGCCCCCCATAGCGATTGTGCTGTGCCCATGCAGTTCCTCGCAGCGTATGCCGAGGATTTTTTCTGAAGCAGCGTTGCAGGTGAGGATTGTGCCGTTGTGATCGTAAATGATGACGCCTTCCGCCATCGAGTCGATGATCGAGCGATAACGTGCTTCGCTGGCGGCCAGTGCATTTTCCAGTGCCTTACGCGCCGAAATATCCCGTACCATCATCAAATAACCCACCGTGTTTTTCTTCACGTCGCTTAGCGGTGTGATCTTGAGTTCCATCGAACGGACACTGCCGTCAATCGTGCGCACAAAGTCGTGAGTGTAAGGAGTCCAAAAATATTCGGGTTTGATCTCACTCGCCCACTCTGGAAAAGCCTCCATGATGGTACGCCCTTTCCACTCCGGCGAGGCAAATGCATGTGCGACACGGTTCATATCAACAATTTTTGCGGCTTCATCCGTCACAATGAAAGCCTCCGACATGTTTTCGACCACCTGTGAACGCGCGATGGGACCCAGTTCAAAAATATCGTTGCGGAATAAGCCCCAGCCCATCAGGACATTGCCCACCAAAAAGGTGAATGGAGAAGTATCCCGTTGCCCCAAAATACTGATACCCGCCATAAACATGACGAGATATAGGCTGCTTTGCACGCTGACACCCAGCAGTGCCCACCTCAATTTGCGGCGTATCTGCCCGACTGCCCGTCGCTGCTCGATATGCAACACGATCACACAGTAACCCAGTACGCAGTAGACATACACGAAGCCGACCCAATCCAGAAGACTAAAGCCGAATACATGCTGGTTGAATGGGATACCGTTGACGATGCTTTCATTCGGATACACCAGTAGCGGATTGGTGATCAACAGCAGCATGAACAGCGTTGGGAAGATGGCTAGCAACCAGTAGGGAATGTGCGCCTTACGTTTGACGGGCAGGATCGATTGCGTGAACCAGAACACCGCAATCGTGACGATATAGATCAATCCCCATTGGAAGCTATCCCAGAATTGTTTTTCTTGCAGCGTGGGACTAATGATCTCCAGCATCATGCCGGTTGTCCAGCCGCTTTGCAGCAGTGTGAGCACCATGAACGGGATAGCACCGGCTACGCGGAAATAATGCGCCGCATAAAAGGCTAATCCAAACGACAACATGGCCGAAAGCAAAAGAGGAATCAGATAAGGGACGCTGTTCGAAGACATAGAAACGGTTTCTCGCAGTACTGCCACATACTCTCGTAGAGGATGGCAGGAGTGTAACAAAGGAATGCAATCGTTGCCTTAATTTAGTGTAACATTAAACATTTGAATAGTTAAGTGTTTAATTGTTGAAATTGTAAAATTAATTATTTATTAACCATTATTTTGAATCAGCGTGTGTGCCCGACCAGCCGGAGAGTGAGGCCATTTTAAAGGCTTGTGATTCTCCGAAATCCTTTTTACCCCTATAATCGGATTAGGATCGATTGTCCGTTATTGGAGGATGTATGCCTGCTCAAAATCCGCTCGCATGGGGGCAATATTACTACGATCGTTCACGGTCGAACTTGCCCGGCACCGATCACGCTCTATATCGCATGACCGATCTCATCACCCGTGGCGCACTCGACCCCAAGATGGCGCGGGCTGTCCTCCACGATTCCTTATTGATGGATATGGTGTGGCGTGTCACGTGGGCGGATGCTGATGGCTTACCCGATCCACTGCTGCCGCCGCGCTTTGCTGATTGTGACGGTTGGGTCATCTTCATGCATGGTTGGACGGGCAACAACAGCATTTGGGAAGATATGCCCGCCATGATCGTTCGCGCCAACCCGCGCCTGATCGCCCTCTCGGTGGATCACAACGGCTTTGGTGAATCGCGCTTCGAGGTAGATACCCCCAACCTTGACCAATGCTGCCCACCTTCCGCGATGGCCGCGATGGAACGGCTGGTCAACGTCCTCAAAATCCGCCGTCAACCGGGCGAAACCGGACGCAAAGTGATCAACTTTGTCGGGCATAGCATGGGCGGCGCGGCGCTCTTTTATCTCAACCCCATGCACTATGACATCGCTGAAGAAACCCGTTATGCCATCGCCCCCGCGCTCTTACTCAACGACAACACCCACCGCGCCTTCTTCAATGCCATGGGCTTGGGCATTGGCATCGTCAACCGCTTGCGCATCTTTGAACCTATCGAAGACCTTGTCAAACCCAGTATGGTGAATGCGGTTTGCGAAGGCAGCAGCCAATACGTCAAGGATGTTCATACCCGCCAGTATGATGAAACCCCGCGCGGCACGACCTCCGCCACCTTCCGCGCCATGGGCTTGCTTCAAAATTGGGAAATCGCCCACCGTTGGGATTTATTCCGTGTGATGCTCGGTCACAAAGACAGTCTAGTCGGTTTGCTGCCCATGATGGATATGTTGAGCGATATGGAAGTCCCCGCCGGACATATCCGCGTGGTGGCGGGTTCGCATTACATGTTCAGCGTCGGTCATGATACCGTTTTCCAGCACGCCCAGAACCGCGACCTCGCCGTGCAGGATATTCTGCTTCAACACGAACGGGCGCTCGACATGCAAAAGTCGGGTAAGGCACGTTATAGTTTCGGCTAAATCTTGAAAAGTTGCAGCGGGTTTGTCACCATTAGGCCACTGTGTAGCTGACCGATGAGGACGAACCCATGACTGATCACGACCAATTGCTCCGCCAAACCTATGGCTTCAGTGCCGACGATCTCGAAACCAATCGCCGTGCCGAATTGACCCCCGCCCAACAAAAGGTGATCGACATCGGACAGGAGTATATTCGCACGGCTGCCGATGCCTACAGCCGCACCTCGCCGCGCTTGGTTATTTTGCTGCTGTTGTTACTGGCCTTTGCTATCGGGCTTGCTGTGTTTTTCCTCGGTGACTCGCTCAAACAAGCCTATCTCCAATTAGGATCGCTGGCCTTGCCCGTCATCGCGGCGGTCGCCCTGCTGCTGCTTATCCTGTTGTGGTACGCCCGACGCTCTGCCCGTGAGAGCATGGAAATCTTTCGCGGCATGGGTGATCCGACCCTCAATAAAGCGGTTGTCCATGCCATCGAAGGCCGCGTCGAATTGGTGCGCGATGAAATCCGGTCGCATTCTGGACGGCGCGACATCTTCGACAGCAATCAAGTCCTGCAAACCTACTTTTACGCCAAGGTGCGTTCCAGTTACGACACCGTCAAAATCAGCATCCCCGAAAAGGACACCAATCCTTTTGAACCGCAGCGTACCTACCGCATCTTTTACGTAGAACAGACCGGCACACGCGCCTTCCTCAGCGCCGAACTGGTCAATTAGTGTTACCGTCTGTATAAGCTGGAATATAGGTTGTTAGTTAATAAACACTTTACACCATAGTGCATATGCCATCACAGAATAGTGTTATAATTAATTAATCTGTACATTTATTAGACCAAAATGATGTGGCATAGCCGCGTTCGTACCGTTTTCTGGATCTGTTGTTTATTCCTGTTACTTTCCTCGCTGCCCGTCCAAGCACAGGATAATCCGTGGGTTGAAGTCGGTCTCGGATCAGCCTCAGGCGGTGGCATCAGTGGTTTGGGTGACGTAATCGAACCTTCGATCGCGACAGCCCTCGATGGTACCATCTACGTTGCATGGACAAATCTCCATTCGTGGCTAGATGCCACAAACACGGTTCAAAGCACATCCGATATTTATATCAAAAGCTCTACTGGTGATGACTGGCAAGAAGTCGGAACAGAGTCGGCCACAGGACGCGGCATCAGCGACAATCTGGATTATGAACATCACAATGGGCGTCCTATTGTTAAGGTTGCGCCGGACGGTACACCGTATGTCCTCTGGATAAAAGCGGGCATGAGTTCAAACGGATTCAACCTGTGTATTAAACGCTTCAATGGCACCAATTGGGAAGAAGTTGCAGCCGGTTCCGCCAGTGGAGCCTGTTTGGGCGAGGGCATTATGCCTGATATGGCGATTGCACCGGATGGCACCGTTTATGTAGCGTGGTCGAGCTACGGCTACAATTACAACGGTGCCACTGCAGGCATATTTGTCCTTCGTTTTAATGGCACAGCATGGGAAGAAGCCGGAACGGGTTCCGCCAGTTGCTGCGGGGGTGGTATCAGTCAGGGGCAAGGGCCGGGCAAAGAATCTTCAATAAAGATAACACCTAACGGCATACCTTATGTCGTATGGACTTGCCAATTCGGCGGTGCCAGTAGCCAAATCTGCGTGCGCCGCTTTAACGGCACATCTTGGGAAGAAGTTGGGGTAGGATCAGCCACCTTTCCCTATGGCATGAGCGCTATGCTATCCACTTCCGAGGCTCCATCCTTGGCAATTGGTCCCGCTGATCTGCCCTACGTCGCATGGATCACGCATGATGCCATGGGTATCGGTAATGTATACGTGCGTCGCTTTAACGGCACCGACTGGGAAGCTGTCGGCGTAGGATCGGATTCGGGCTGGGGTATTAGCAACACATCTCAAACCAACTCATATTTTCCGCACCTGATCTTTATGGATGACGGATTGCCTTATGTATTCTGGAAAGAAGATCTTCGTGGGCAGCCGGGATATTACTCATCTGATTTGGCTATCTGGGTACGGCGCTTTAACGGTGACATCTGGGAAGAGATTTTCCCCGGTTCTGCTAGCCTAAAGGGGATCGACGGTACGACTGATGATACGGACGCACCATCGGTTGAAAATAATGTCGGTACAACAGCTTTTATGACCTACAATGCCAGAAGTGGCAGTAGTAATGCTATTTATGTGCGCCGTTACGAATATTCCGCTCCCAATGCTGCGCCAGTCCGTAATTACGTTACGGATCAGCCGACTAAGTTGACATGGAATCCTGTAACGTCGGCCTATGGGTATCACATTCAGGTTGATACAGACAAATCATTCCTCTCCCCATTTATTGTGGATACAACGGTCAGGCAACCTGAATTGCTCTTGAATACGCTTGCTCCGCATAGATATTATTGGCGCGTGCAAGCTATTTATGAGAATGCGGGCAAAGGTGGTTGGAGTGCAACCGAAGCGTTCACGGTCGGGATGCCTTAAATGGTGTTAGGCACGATTCTCTCCCACCGCTTTTCATCTCTTGGGTCTTTTTGTTGATAATGTATTATATTGTTTGTTTAAATTCACAAACCTGCTCTACCTGATTCCAACCCCTCACCAACTACCTTAACCATCTCACTCCCTCAAAATGGTTAGCACCACACATCAAAAAGAGTGACAAAATGGTTTTCCAAATTGTCACCCCTCCGCCCTCCACATCAGCTATGATGACTATGGGGTTGTACGGGGTTGCCGCTGGCAAACCCACTGGTTGGCAATCCCCCCGCACCTTAACAACTGCAATCGTGTGGACATAAAACATGAAAATTTCACTGTGAAAATGAAGAAATTTGTGAAATAGTGGCTACAAACGAGAGAGCAGATTCGGAACCTGTACGAAAACAGATTCCGAATCTGACGAATCCGAAGAATTTTCCGAATCAGCATGGCAAATCTGGCACAAAAACCCACTTTGCCATTGCCGCCATTGTGGAGTTGACCCGAAATTGTGGAGAGTGAGAATTGTCACAAAAAGAATGCTGCCTCAAAAGCAGCGGGCGTGCAATAGGCTAAAGTGGAATGTAAACGTTGACGATTGTAATAGACCTCCAAAAACTCGAAGATAATAGAACGGGCAAGGTGGTGAGATTGAAAGACATGCAAATCGACGCATTCGGCCTTGAGGGTGCGAAAGAAACTCTCCATCGCGGCATTGTCGTAGCAGTTGCCTTTGCGGCTCATGCTGACGGTGATGTGATGCTGAGCGAGTAAGGCTTGGTAGGCGTGGGCAGCGTATTGGCTGCCGCGATCCGAATGGTGCAGTAAATCGGCAGTGGGTTGACGTTGTACCAAGGCCATCTGCAAGGCATTTTGCACCAGCGAGGCATCGCAGCAAGCACTCATGGCCCAGCCGACAATCTTGCGAGAGAAGAGATCGAGAACGGCTGCCAAATACAACCAGCCCTGTTGAGTAGGGATGTAGGTGATGTCGCTGACCCATTTCTGGTTGGGTCGCTGCGCCTCAAACTGGCGGTCAAGCACATTGGCTGCCACTGGATAGGGATGCTTCGAGTCGGTGGTTTGAACGCGCTGCCGACGCTGCCGCACCGAAGCCAGATGCGCCTGTCGCATCAACCGTGCTACGCGCTTGCGACTGCAACGCCAACCCCGTTTGTGCAGTTCGGCATGGATGCGTGGACTGCCATACAAGCGCCGGTTCTGCTGGTAGATGGCTTGGATTTCGCTCAACAACGCTTTGTCGGCTTGCTGTCGTAGACTTGGTTCGCTTTGCAGCCAAGCATAATAGCCGCTCGCGGCTACTTCCAGTACCTGACATTGCCGTCTCACCGAATATTCTTGGGCGTGTTCAGCGATGAATTGGTATTTCATCACGACCCCTTCGCGAACACGCCCATAGCTTTTTTTAGGATGTCGCGCTCCTGTCGCATGATTTCCAGTTCTCGCCGCAGTCGCTTGTTGTCCGCTGCCAGATCTGCTTCGTTCGCATCCTGCCTGCTGATTTCTTTGGGTTTCTGAGCCGCCAGCCAGTGGTACAGTGTCCGCGCATTGATCCCTAAGTCTTCCGCGATTTCTGGTACGCTCTTGCCGCTTCGCTCCACCAACTCCACTGCTTCTGCCTTAAATTCGTCTGTATGATGCTTACTTCGTCTGCTCATTTTCTGTCTCCTTGCTCCTTGTTTGAGTTTACCTGTGCAATTTCTTTCTCTCCACTCAATCGGGGCAAGTCCAATTGTGACCGAAGGAAATCCTGTGGGCTGCCAATCTTGCCAACGGATGTCTTCAGACTTGCAACTGATAACTGAAAACTGACGACTACTGTCCGACGCCATCGCCGCCGACGACGACGACATAAACTGGACTTCTGTCTTCAGACTTGCAACTGACAACCGATAACTGACAACTATTTCACGATCCACCAGCAAACGCCCCGAACAACGACTTCAAGCTCGGATCAACTTTGGTGGCGCACTGCACATACTTCAACTGATCCTTTTGATCTTCCGGCGACAGGGCAGCCGTACACTCATAGAACCCCTGCACATAGGTTTGGGCAGTCGCCAAATCCGCGCTCAAATCCCCGTCCCGCAGGATGTAGTTGTCGAGGGCTTTATCAATCCAGCGCTCGATCAAGAAGCTCGATGGCGAGGCCTCCGAAAGCAGCGATGGGAACGAAATGGTATTCGGGTCTTGCAGCAGCGCCGCGAACTGCTTGTAGAAAGCGGTTTCATCCGGTTTCTGGCTCGCGACCACGGTCGGATCATCCAACAGCGACATCCGCGCGGGCATCCCCGAGAACAATTCCGGATGCCGTGATAAGGTGCTCAGCCAGCGGTAGCAGCCTTCCGGATTTTGCGAGGTTGCGCTGACGTAAGCCGTCGCAATCGAGTAGGTAGCCCCGTTAAAACTGCTGCCTGTCGGGTAGGTGGTCAAGCGGTACGGATTATTGTCCGATTGGGTCGCCGCGCCGAATTGAAACCCGTTCAGTGATTCGGTGTATATCGGTGAGGTGTTGCCTGCCCCGCCGATCGCGAAAGCCGTTAAGCTATCCGCAGCCAGTTCCTTGTATTTCAGGTAGCCGCCCTTAGCCAGATCCAACACCTGTTGCAAAGCAGTGATCGCGTTCTCATCGGTGAAGTTGAAGGTTGGCGGGCTGGTGCGGTAATCCACCGGCATTCCCCCAAAGGCCGCCGTCAGCAGCAGCAAATACGTACCGCCGATACCCTGTGGCTCAAACGGTGGCTTATCCGGCACTGCGTCCTTGAGCACCTTCAGTGCATCGGTGAAGCTGTTGATCGTCCAACCGTTTTCTGGTGTGGGGATACCGGCTTTCTGGAAGGCTTCTGCGTCATATTTCAGCCCATCCGGTTGGATGACAATCGGCATCGCCCAAGTTTTGTCGTCGCGCTGAACCTGTGCCAGTACCCCGTTGATGACATCGTTGCGGTCAAACGACGGGTCAGCATCCATGAACGGATCGAGGTTCAAGATGGTGGTTGGGTCAATTTGTGGGACGTAATTCAACGGCAGGTAGAAACAATCGAACTTCTCTGCCGATTTATCCGGTTGAACGAAGCTCGTATCCAGCTTGATCTCGCCCACCTGTGGGTCACTGGCGACGAAATCCGCGATCACTTGATCCCACAATTCTTTGTGCGGTAACGGACTGGCGAAGGCCAGCATCCCGAATTTCAGGCTCACTTTACCGGCTTCCAACACAGTTTCTGGAACCGGTGTAGCCACATTCACCACCAGATTATTTCGCTTCTCGACTGCCGCTTGCTGGTTGCTGACCGCCAGCGCTTCGGCCTCCTGCAAAACCGTCCGTGCGTCCAGATCACCGCTCACCATTTTGCTGATGGCTCCCGCGACATAATCCGCGAAGCGCAAATCCGGTGCTGAGAGCGCGTTTGAGAGTCCTTCGGTTAAAGCGGCTTCCAGTTCCGGTGAAGTCGGACGCGTAAATGTGGCTCCACCGTTGTCATCTGATACGCTCGGTGCGTTCACCCCCACCAGACTTTGACGGGCAGGTGTCGCACCAAGGAAACTGTTAGCGGCCTCCGGGCTAAAGCTCAGGAACTTCGCCAGCGCATATGCCTGTTCGGGGTACAGCGTGCCCGAACTGATGACGACGCCCTGTGTTTCCAAACCGGCCTTACCACCGGGTAATAACGACGCTGTGGGTTTGTTATCGTCAGTCGGTGGGATAAATAAGCCGAAGCTCCCCCCGATCTGCATCGGAATTTTGCCTGTATCGCCTTCATAGGCGGTCGCTACAATCCCATCTTTGTTAAGTTGAGCCAGCGTCGCGAGGATCGAGTCCAATGCGCTGTTGCTGAAGGTCGGCGCGTTGGGTGTGACACCGCTGTCAAACAATTCCGCACCCAGCAAACTCCGCACCAGCAAGCCGACGTAATCGCCGGTGATCAGTAACCCCGGCTTGGTGACCTTGCCGTTAGCGTCGATTTCTGCCAGCGCCCGTGCCGCCCGATCCAGATCATCCACCGTCCACTGTCCGGCAGGGTACGCTAATCCGGCATTATCAAACGCCACTTTGTTGTAAATCAAGGAGACTAAATCCGCCGAGATCGGCATCATCCACACCTTGCCATCCCATTGTGCCGACTGCCAGATCGCAGGGAAGAAATCATCGGTGTTGAGCGAGGTGTCGGTGGCCGTCAGGGGTGAGAGATCAAGAAAATATCCGGCTGCTGTTGCTTCCGGCGAGATGTTGTTACTCCCCAAAAACACCACATCCGCCGCAGACACATACTTTTCGACTTCCGTGAAATGCTCGGCCACCCCGACCGTTGGCGATGGAAATGAAGGGAACGTGCTGGCAACCGTTTGGACTTTGATGCCGGGGTTTTGTTCCTCAAATTGGGCGAGGAGTTCCGGTGTAATAATGGTTTCGATAAATTGCGGCAGCGAAAGCGTAATGGTGACGGTGCTATCCTGTGCCCGTAACCCCGCCAGCGGAATCGTCAGCAGCACCAGCAGCGCTGCAAATATCATGAATCTCTTTGAACGCATAATCTCTTTCCTTAATCAAACCTGAATCCAGAATATGGGTAATGTGATTCTATAGAACCTGTACGTAAGCAAGCTGTAGTGAGTAGCGCCGAACGCTGCCTTCAGTATACGCGCAAAAAGACAGCACCTCTGCTTGCATCGCATCCGTACACATCGGCTCTATCGCTTATTGCCTATTCAATTCTGCATGGTGGTTGTTACACCCGCTGCGTGCCTACTCAGGCAATCCTAATGTCATAACTGACCAGCGGCATTTCAATGGCAAAAGGAGTTTGGCTGCATTGTTTCTTAGGGCGGTAATATCGGTAAAATTGGAAATATCATTTGGTCTTTTTGGATATTTAGTTCATTGTGTAGATATAACCCATCTGTGCCACCGTATACAATTTGTCTGCCATCAGGGCTAGAGCTAAGGGCTAATAGCGAACCGGAGTATTGTATTTCTGCGAGTTGTAAGCCCGTATCCGTATTCCAAATGTGTACTTTGTTGCGTGAATCACTGGTAACTAAGCACGTGTTTGATTCCCAAGACATATTCGTTGTCATCGCTGAAAGTTGAATAGTAAGCACTGACTGACCGTCATCAGTATTCCAAATTCGAATAGCGTTATCCACCCCATTAGTGGCAAATCTGCTTCCATCCGGACTCCATACAACGTGGTAAACGGCTCCGCTATATCCGTCACTATGTTGGTTATCTAATGACAGTATATTTTCGCCTGTATCCGCATCCCAGATTGTGATGGTTCCATCCCAATCGCCTGTAAGTAGTTTTTTACCATCTGGACTCCAATCGACGGAAGAAACATTTTCTCTCGTAAAGCTATTCGTATTTAGGAGCTGTCCGTTAGTAGCATCCCGAATTTCGACTACTCTGCTCGCGCTATCTATCGCCGCATATTGACTATCACTACTGTTCCAACTAAGCGAGGATTTAGACCCGAAGGAATTTGCCTGTACGATATTAATGCTTTGATCACCAGCAGTATCCCATACGCGCGTAGTCCCATCCTCGCTGCCCGTGACAATCTTGGAACCATCATGGCTCCAAGCTATGGAAACCACGGTGCAAGTATGACCAGCCAAAGTTTGAATGATTTTGGTAGATGTTGTATCTAGAATTTGAATTGCGTATACACTCTTATCTGCAAGTCCACATCCTTGAGTATTCGAGCCTCCTCCGATAGCAATCTTTGTCCCATCTGGACTCCATGCAGCACTCTCGATTCTCCAACCCGCTCCTACTTCCGATGTCAATTCCTGAGCAAAAGTAAGATGCCCTATTTGTGCAGTGAAGAAAAATGCAATTGTTAAGAAGAGTTTGCCTATGCTCATAGTCAGTGCTTTTGCCTAGTTTAACGTAATGTGGGTGGGGGAACGGGGGTGTTATGAGGATGGTGGAATATAAGTAATTACATCACGTAAGTTGTTATGTCATGACCCCGTTCTTTAAGCAGCATCAGTGCTTTTGAACGCAGCAGCATGTCTCGGTTGACTTGTGCGAGTAGTTGATCCATCTGACTTTGTTCAGCAGGTGTTAAAGTAGCTCGTTTTTCTTCACTACCTAGTCGCCGTAAATAATCACTATCTGCGGTGGATAATCGACGGCTTACAATCGCCCACAGTTCATAATCTTTGAATGTATCCAATGCCTCTAGGGCTTTGTTAACATCTGTGGCTTCATCGATACGGTTGAATAACAGCCCTAAACGGTCAACCATTACAGACGCAAATGGTTTATGTGTTTCATCGGCTTCTTCTTGTATGCGCTCGTACAACGCTTCGGGAATACTCAATGTGATGACTTTGTCTGCCATTGTTCACCTACCTTGAACTGATGTGATTTTAGCATAGTCTGATGGGTGATAGTAAATAAATCGACCTAATACGGCCAGTTGCGGTAGCGGAGTTTGTCCTTGAGCGTGGCGAGCAGCGTCGGTAAATTGGTCAGGTGTGCGGTGTGGATTTCCAGCACCTTACGCCCCGCTTGATCCCAAATGGTGAGCAGTCGGCGCTGTGGACGGTTATCCAAATACCAGTTATCCAGTTCGTCAAAGCGCCGGTAACGCCAACCGTGTAAACGGATATGGATACCATCGGGCAGCACATCCACCCCTTCGCGCCAGATATAGAGCGCGGGCAGCGCCATGATCACGAGCGGGAACAACAGACGTGGATCAATCAGGTGCAGATTGATACCCCGCGCGAGGATCAGGCTGGCCAGTAAGATCACTGCGGGGGCGATCCACAGCGCGACCAACACATAACGGTAACTGCTCGGTAGGCGGTGACGGCTGAGGACGGGCTGTGCAGGCATAGCTCACACTCCGAAACGGTCTCGCTGGTGATTTTTCATGGTCGAGTGGGCGACTTCCAGAAAGCCACCGAGATTATCAATCGTGTTCATGTTGAAGGCGCGCACTTTTTGAAAGTTGCCACTCTTCGCCCGTTCATAGATGATGAGCTGCCTGCCCACCAAACGCGCATCAACTGCTGACCACGGGATTTCCTTTTTATCGACCTCGACACCCCCCGGCCACACCGTTAACTTGGGGTGCAGTCGTACCGGACGTTCTTCACGGATGGCGCGGGCAATATACACGCCGGTGACCCGCGCCGCGAACTGCCGGATCAATTCCGCCCAGCGCGATAAATCACCGTAGCGGCCATCAATATTGATCACCTTACCGTTTTGCATGGTCAGGCGTAGGGCGCGGTTGCCTTCTCGGTAGGTGTGCAGTGACCCCCAGCCGTATTTCACCGTGTCTTCGCCGATCACCCGCACGATACCCTGATTGTAGAGCTTGAGCGTTTCATTGGGCGTGCGCCACCAGCGGAAGAAGTTGACCAGCGCACGGATCAAGAACACCACCCCCAACAAGGCTACCGCGATAGTGATGGGCGTCCATAAACCTGCCGGTAACTTGCCTAGATTTTCGGCCTCATTCAGCATCCAAAGCCCCATTAAGGCCGTGATGACCCCTATCAGCGATAACCAGCCGCGCCGAAAAAAAGGCTTCCGACTGAGTGTCGCTTCCATCAGTAACTTTGGCTTGGAAGGTAATGCTTTGGCTGGCATGATGATTTATCCTACCGCGCCGGTTTTCACGGCATAAATTGTGTTTCCACCGTTCTGATCGCGTGCAATCAGGTTTATTCCGTCTGTGGTAAAACTCAGGGCGATGACGGGCGTATTGTTGGTGTTCAGGGCGACAATCCCGCCTCCTGTAGAGACATCCCACAGGCGCAGCGTACTATCCCCGCCTGCGCTCGCAACCAGTGACCCATCAGGGCTGAAGACAACTGCATTGACTACCCCTGTATGTCCGGTGAATACCCGTAATAAAGGAGTAGCTGACCCTGCCTGAAGATCAAGCAAGCGGACTTCCCCATTCGCCATGCCTGCTGCCAGAATCGTACCTGCCGCATTGAAGGCCAAGCTGGTCGCGTTCACGCCATTCTGGGCGAAAGAGCTGATCTGTGCTGGTGCATTGATGGGAGTGACGGTGATCACATCACCGGCTGTCGAAGCGTACCGTTTGCCGTCAGCCGATACCGCAATCACGCCGTTTACGCTCAGCACTGCGTTCAACTGGGCTGCGTTGACAGTGGTGATGACCACACTTTCCTGCACAGGGGCGGTCGGCGTCAGCGCAAAATCGGCGGGTTCCAGCCAGTAAGTGCCGTCCTGACCTTCGCCTGTCCAGCCAATCAGGTTGTTGTAGTTGATCTGCCACCATACGATTTTATCCAACAGGGTACAGCGCGGCCCATCTAACACGGTAAAACTATCAGCAGGTGGAATTTGGCCGAGCAATTGGCTGCTGCTGCCCGGTTGCTCGCGGATGAGATTCGGCAGTCCACCAGCGCTCACCCGTGCCTGAATACCTTTGCTCAGGCGGGGTGCCAGAAAAGTCGGATCATCGGGCGGTGGACAGGGAGGCACAGACTCCGGTGCGGGTGCTGTCCCACACAAAACAACGATGCTTTTGTCATCCGAAACGCGGTAATCATAAACGGTTCCACCATAAGTAATGATGAACTGGAAACCGCTGGTGACCACATCGGCATAGGCGAGACCGGGTTGAGGGCAGCCTAATGCCGGTGATGGATAGATGCTTTGTTGGTAATTCCACGACTCAACTTGGGCGAGGGTAACACTCCGATTGACGCGTGCGCTGAGGTCGCTGAGTGCTGCATTGATCGGATCAGGTGCGTTCTGCGCCATTACCGGAACAACCGTCAATACGATTCCCAGTATGATCAACCAACGTTTAAACATAAGTGCGTTCCTCTATAAAGTAGGATGTCGAATATAGTGCGATTTTAACACTAAATACCATAATCAGTGCAGCACAAGGTTCTAGTAGGCGTTAGCCACAGGAAGCCATGTGTGTGCATAATATCCCTTCTCAATATGATTGGAGGCGTGCGCTTGAACAAGCAGAATATACTGCGACTATTTGAATACAATGTTTGGGCAAATCACAAGGTATGGGGCTGGGTAACGGCCTTGAGCGAAGAACAGTTCAAAAGACCCACTGACTACTCGATTGGCTCAGTCCATAAACAGGTTGTACACATGATGGATGCCGAAGCAGTCTGGTTAGCGCGTGTACAAGGTGCAGCACCGGAAATATTCCATGATGCTGATGTCTTTCCGACGCGCGAGTCGATCCGCATCCGGTGGGACGATGTGGAATCCGCTTGGTTGACATATTTGAATGGGCTGCCCGACGGCGACGTTCAAGGCACAGCGGAATACATCAGCCGGACCGATGGAAAGCAGTATCGCACGCCTGTGTGGGAATCGCTGATGCAAATCATCAATCACAGTACCGATCACCGTTCCCAAATTTTGGCGCTCATCCATCAATTGGGTGGGCAGACCAGTCCGCATGATTTCATCTACTATACGTGGGAGAATCCCGCCCAACTATAAGGACTATTTTGTCAGTAGCAAAATCTATTGCTTCCAGACGTAAAGCAAGATTTGGTTGACGACAATCAGAACCGCAAAAACAGCGGCCAATGTGGTTTGACCAGTAATCGCCAGCGCCAGTGCGCCTAAACCAAACATCACCACTTCGAGGATCATGCGCGGTGTGCGTGGCAACCGGCGTTTGGATAGGGGCGCGTTGAAGATACTCCAAATCGTTATGGCGACCACCGGCACACCCAGCCCCAAAACCCAATGGATAAGCGTCGATGAGCCAGTGTTAAACCCCCAATAACCGAATGCGACCAACATCGCCAGTTCGAGTAGAAAACTCAATGTGAGGTTGATGCCTTTGAGTACGGACATATCGATTGTTCCTCTATATTCAATGGGTGATGATTATACGTTGAATACGCACAAACCACAGCGAAATTTTAACAAAAGTATGGTATCGTCATCCCATTATTTTTGAGCTGACCTTGCTCTAAGTTCATAGGCCATAGACAACATGGACGCACCTTCCGTCGTATCACCCGCTTTAGCCGCAACTCTGCTGATTTCTTGTCCTGATCGTAAGGGATTGGTGGCCGCTGTGACCGATTTCCTGTCGCGGCACAACGGCAACATTCTCCAACTCGATCAGCACGTGGATACACAGGAAAACGTATTTTTCATGCGCGTGGAGTGGGACTTGGCGAATTTTCAGATTAAGCGCGAGGACATCGCCACCCGCTTTAGTGCGGTTGCGACACCCTTCGAGATGACGTGGCAGCTTCATTTTTCGGATCAGATTCCGCGCATGGCAATCTTTGTCTCCAAAGAAGCCCACTGTTTATATGACATCCTCTATCGGCATCAATCGGGCGAGTGGCAGGTCGAAATTCCGGTCATCATCAGTAACCATCCCGATATGGGCGATCTGGCAGCCAAGTTTGGTATTCCCTACCGCGTCGTTCCGATCAGCAAGGATACCAAAGCTGAAGCTGAACAAGCGCAATTGGCGCTGCTAAATGAATTCAAGCCTGATTTTGTGGTTTTGGCGCGCTATATGCAGATCATTTCGGAGAACTTTGTCAGCCATTATCCCAACCGCATCATCAATATCCATCACTCGTTCTTACCTGCCTTTGCCGGTGCTAAACCGTATCATCGGGCGCATGGACGCGGTGTGAAAATCATTGGTGCGAGCAGCCATTATGTGACGGCTGAACTAGATGCCGGCCCGATTATCGAGCAGGACATCATGCGCGTGAACCATCGTGACTCGGTTGAGGATTTGGTGCGTAAAGGCAAAGATGTGGAGAAGCTGGTGCTGTCCCGCGCCATTCGCTATCACCTGAATCATCAGGTGCTGGTGTATAACAACAAAACTGTTATTTTTGCGTGAGTGGAGTGAGGGTTACGCTCTGCGAAGGCGGGCAATCAGGCGCTGCACCATGCTGCGGTCAGGCGCAGGTTTGCGCTGTGCGGCTTGGACGCGGGCGAGTTCGGTCAGACGCGCGATTTCGCTAAAAAGCGTAATGCGATGTACAGTTTCGCCGTTGATGGTGTACCACTCGGCAAACATATGCACGACCTGCGCATCACGCCCGTAAACCTGCTTATACGCACGTTGGAAGGCATCAATAATATCTCTGGATGTTAGGGTTGCGCCATCGTAATTTTCTTGCATCATTGACGCGTGTGCTTCCATATTCAACCGACCGAAAACGAGAAGTGAACCGAGTTTTTGGAACCTTTATCTCCCTCATCATAAGGCATATAACAAAGTTACAAACCATTAAGATGTGAGTCTTGAATTATTTTTTACGATGTTCGTTTTTATCTGTCGCCTCACTTTTCGGCTGTTCTCGCTCATCACCTTGATGCTTGTCGCTTGGGTGGGATTCGGGCGTGTTCTTCAAAAAAACTACCCTCCAATTTTGTTTGGTGATACCACTGGTTTGCAATTTTTTACGATGAACATCGGCTGTTCATCATTTTGGGATTCTTGCTCGCGCAGTGATCGTTTGCTACTGGAAGGAGCCTATACATTTCCGGTCACGGATTGGTCACCGGATGGGAAGTACATCGCAGTCCACTTGAATGAAAATTGGGTTATATATCCCAAGGACTGCTTGCTGGTGCTGAAAACCTGCCAGCCATTTACGGTTACACCGGCCTTACAGGATATTCGTTTAGCATGGGGGCCGGGCGGAACGACACTCGCTTCTTATGCCACCACCCGCGTTGTCACTGCCACCATTCAGACCATTGGCTGCTGGCAAGGTGACAGCCCCTGCTTGGAGCGTAAAATCCCCCTATCGGATTATTACTTACTGACCGAGATCACATGGTCCGGTGATGGCAGTCGCATGGCGTTTTCCGACCTGATGCAAACCGGATTGGTGTGGTTGGATACGGGCTGTTTCGATAAACCGGAAGGCTGTGGCGCTGACTTGCATACGGTAACGGTTGGTGCTAATCGGGCTACGTGGCCGTCACTTTCACACGATGGTCGCTTGGCGGTGGTGACTGTGAATACCAGCAGCAACAGTGCAGTACCGCAGTTGTTCAGGGTGAATTTGGACAGTGGTGACGTACGACAGCTTACCTTTCGGGAAGGCACAGCGGAATTTTCTGATTGGTCGGCAGATGAACGCTACATCCTGTTTTCGGGATTTGCTACCCACCGCAGCGGGGATTTAGAGTTATACCTGATGGATTTGGAGCGGAATATCACCGTGTCGTTGATGCGCCACGAGGGACATGATCTGGCTTTTGCCAACTGGGGATACGCAGCCCCTTAATCGCGAACGGCGCACAGGCAAACGGGTGACTTTACCGTAGGTTGGCAAATGCTCCAATACGCGCACCCACCGCCAACCTGACGCTCTATAGACGGGACGCGCATCCTATTGCGAATCCTCCTATAATTAGGGCATATTGAGTAAACATTTATACATGCGCACACAAATGCGGTGAGGAGTGTGGGACTATGTCTCGCAAATGGTTATGGATCATCATGAGTGTACTAGCGGTTATGGGGGCAACAATCGCTCCGGCAGCCGCACAATCCGGTATTGTCTGGAATACCGAATTTTTTAACAACAATATCCTGAACGGCAAATCGATTGCCCAACGGCAGGATAACGCAGTGGCCTTTGACTGGGGCAACGGATCACCACAGGCAGGTATTAATGCCGATAACTTCAGCGTGCGCTTCGGTACTGATCCGTTTTTTAATCAAGGAACCTATCGCTTCTGGGCGCTGGCGGATGATCAAGTGAAGGTCTGGGTAGATTACAACCGTATCCCGTTGATCGACACCTTCAATAATCCGTCGGTGGCGAAAATTGTCTCGGCAGATATTCAGATGGCGCAAGGTGTCCACCACATTCAGGTGGATTATGCTGAACAAGCGGGTAATGCTTATGTTTATGTGACGTGGGCTAATCTGGCGACCAATCCAAGCGGGCCGAACTTCCCACCTCTGAACAACTCTAATCCGGTTCCGGTGAGTGGTCCGTGGACGGCGCAGTATTTCGCCAACCCCAGCTTGTTCGGATCGCCGACGCTCATTCAGAGCGAAGCCAGCCCCAGCCACGATTGGTCTTACGGTTCACCGACTGCCAGCATTCCGGTAGATAATTTCTCGGCACGGTGGACGAGCGTACAAACCTTGCCCAGCGGTACCTATCAACTGACTGTTAAAGCGGACGATGGTGTGCGCGTCGCGATTGATAACATCTACTACTTGAACGAATGGCACTCGGCCACCGCGCAAACCTATAATGTGACAGTACCGTTGAACGCCGGACAGCATACCTTCCTGATCGAGTACTATGAAGCAACCGGCGTGGGCTTTATGAACTTTAACTTCGCCTTACTCGGCGCGGGGGGTGGTGTTGCGACTCCGGTTCCGACCGTTCCGCCAGTCATTACCGGCGCGTATATGACGGTGACGGGTGCGTATAAGTTGAATGTCCGCGCCACACCTGATCCGATTAGTGGCGCGATTGTGACCAAGATCAACCGTCTGGATACCTTCCCGATTGTCGGGCGTAATGCCAACACCACATGGTGGCAGATCAATGTTAATGGTATCGTCGGTTGGGTAAACGCACGTTTCGTGACGGCCTTTAACTCGGCAGGTGTGCCCATCAGCAGTGGTGGTGTAGTCGTGCCGACTGCTACGCCGGTGGCGCTCAATTGCTCGACTGCGCCTGCTCCTCGTTTGGCGGCAGGACGCTATGCACGGGTGACACCGGGCTTGCCCAACAACATCCGCATCCAACCGGATAGCAACGCGGCTTTGATCGGTCAAATTCCACCGGGTGCAATCTTCGCCGTGTTAAGTAACGCAACCTGCGCCAGTGGTTT
The DNA here is from genome assembly GCA_044227005.1 of Aggregatilineales bacterium. Taxonomy (GTDB): domain Bacteria; phylum Chloroflexota; class Anaerolineae; order Aggregatilineales; family Phototrophicaceae; genus CFX2. The sequence continues at coordinate 185,569 of JBGAFZ010000004.1, read as the reverse complement.
GTACTGGTATCAGGTGAACTACAACGGTGTGATCGGTTGGACGCCAGAAGGTGGAAGTGGTCAGTATTGGGTCGAGCCACTATAAGGTGGTCATTTCCTGCCTGTGGAAAACGTGGCAATAAACGGATATTTCAGGATCGGGATTTCAATCTACAATTGAAACTTGAGGGGCGGTGAGCAACCGTCCCTTTTTTATTCAATAGGGTTCATGTTCGGAGTTTGTGTGACATCACTTTCTATGGCGACTGCGCCCACTCGTAATTGGCGACTGATCGGTTCATTTGCTGCGGTATATATCATATGGGGATCAACCTACCTCGCCATCCGCTATGCGGTGGATACGATGCCTCCGTTCTTGATGGCAGGGGTACGCTTTTTGATTGCTGGCGGCATCCTGTATAGCGTCATGGCGGCGCGGGGTACACCAGCACCCAAGCGCATCCACTGGCGTTCGACGCTCATTATCGGGGCACTGCTGTTATTAGCAGGGAACGGCGGTGTGGTGTGGGCGGAACAACGGGTTCCGAGTGGGATTGCGTCGTTACTGGTAGCGATTGTGCCACTGTGGATCGTGCTGATTGACTGGTTACGTCCCGGCGGTTCCCGTCCTGCGCTGCCGGTGATGGTCGGTGTTTTGGTCGGGTTGGCGGGTATCGGCTTGCTGGTGATGGGTGGGGACGAGGCGAATAAGCCGATTGATATTGCAGGCATCATCTCGATTCTGATCGCGAGTATTTGCTGGGCAATCGGTACATTTTATGCGCGTGGCGCGACGCTTTCATCCAACTCATTGCAAACCACTGCGATGGAAATGTTATGCGGCGGTGCCTTGTTATTACTGGTAGGTACGGTGTCCGGCGAGTGGTCGCGCTTGGACGTGGCTAAGATTTCGCTGACCTCGGTGGCGGCTGTGGCCTATTTGATCGTCTTCGGGGCATTGATCGCCTATACGGCCTACACCTATCTGATTAACCATGCGCCACCTGCCCGTGCGGCGACCTATGCCTATGTGAATCCGGTGGTGGCGGTGTTCCTCGGATGGTTGTTTCGGGGTGAACCAATCACCATTCGCACGGTGATCGCAGCGGCCATCATTATCGGGTCAGTGGTGATCATCACCACCTATCAGGCAGTACCCGTCGTGACACCGAGCGAAGCCTAGTCCGGTAAGATGTTGGAGCAGCATATTGATATGAGCGATATCTCAAAGGTCGTGGTCATCGGATTAGGCGCTATCGGTAGTATCTATGCAGCGAAGTTGAAGGCTTATGATCCAAGTTGTGTTCGCGTCCTCGTCGATAAAGGACGGCTCGAACGTTACAAAGCCAACGGCGTCATGCTGAACGGCGCGCGTATTGACTTCGATTATGTGCTGTCGGAGAAAAACCAAGAAAAAGCCGATCTGATTTTGATCGCCACCAAAGCCGATGCCTTGCCTGAGGCCATCAGTGCCATACAAGGCTTTGTGCATGACGAGACCGTTATTTTGGCGTTGCTCAACGGCATCACCAGCGAGGAAAAGATCGCCGAGCGCTATGGATGGGATAAGGTGCTGCATTCCTACTTTATCGGTCATGGGAGCACGCGGTCGGGGAATGCAGTTACTTTTGATGGAGTGGGGCGGATCGTTTTTGGCGAAGCGAATGCCCTTACCCGCACGCCAAAAGTCGATGCCGTTTGTCGGTTCTTTGACCGAGTTGGAATAGACTACGACGTACCGGAGGACATCCTGTTTTCCATGTGGTGCAAATTCGTGGTGAATGTGGGTATCAATCAAGCATCGGCGGTGCTGCGCGCCAGTTATGGTGACTTTCAGCGCAGCGAACAAGCCTACAGCTTCGTGGCTGATTTGATGCAGGAAGCTGTGGCAATTGCCCAAAAAGTAGGCATTCATCATGCGGATGCGCTGTTGCCGTGGAGCGAAAATTTCATCCGCAATATGCCACCGGATTTCAAATCCTCGATGTTGCAGGACATCGAAGCGGGAAAAAAGACCGAGGTTGATCTGTTTGGCGGTACGGTGTGCAGACTCGGACAACAATACGGTGTTGCCACCCCTCATAACATGCTGTTCTTGAAGCTCATCAGGGCGTTGGAAAGCCTATAGCTCGTTCTGCTGCCAATGGACTTATGCGACGATAGCTGTGGAAACGGATAGGTCTGTTAGAATGAGTAAGATTACTTGAGCATTCTAAGGACTTGATCTACATGATCGCCTCTCGCCCGAATGCGCCCTTGTGGCGTGTTATCCTTTCTTTCCTCGCAATTTACATTTTATGGGGTGGCAGCTTTTTGGCCATCCGCTTCTCACTCGAAACCATCCCAACCTTCATGATTTCGTTCATGCGGTTTGCCAGCGCCGGTGTCATCCTGATGGTGGTGGCGTGGCGCAGTGGTGCCAAGAAACCGACGTGGGCGCAGTGGCGCTCCGCCGCGATCTTAGGCTTCATCATGTTCTTCGCGGCCAATGGCACGTTGGTGGCAGGGCAACGCACGGTTGCATCAGGGTTGGCAGCTACGTTGTATGCGACACTGCCCCTGTGGATGGCGCTGCTGAGTTGGTTGTGGCAGGGCGAGGAACGTCCGCGTGGGCGGGTGCTGGTAGGGCTGATATTGGGTTTCGTGGGCGTGGCCTTGATGTTCGGGAGGGAAGCCAGTGGGATTGATCCATTGGGCGGGTTATTGGTGCTGGCCTCAGCGGTATTTTGGACGGTCGGATCATTGCTTTCACGGCGGGTGGATAAACCGGAGTCATCGGCTTTGGCATCGGGCATGAATGTATTTTGCGCGGGTATGATGTTCCTGCTGATCAGTGTGTTATCAGGAGAACCAGCTCAACTTAACCTCGCGGTGGTTTCGGCCAAATCGATACTGAGTCTGTTGTATTTGATCGTCGGTTCCTCAGTGATTGCCTTTAGTTGTTATATGTGGCTCCTCAGTGTGATCTCACCGAGCCGTGTCTCGACTTATGCCTATGTTAATCCGGTGGTAGCACTGTTAGTGGGTGCGCTGGCAGGGGAAACGCTCAATACCCGCGAGCTGGTGGCCGCGTTGGTGATTGTGGTGGCGGTAGTATTGATCACGAGCGCACATGCTAAGTCAACGGCTGAGAGTAGCCCGATTGCTGAGGGCGGGGTTCGCGAACGGTTGAAAGCGTTGGCGGGTCGAGGGCGTGCGAGTTGAACACAGGGTATTCGGGCAAACCGTTGGCAAGCAAAATGGGCATTAAGTCCGGTCAGCGGATCATCATTCTGAACGCACCGGACGGATACGAGACGACGTTGGGCGCACAGCCTGATGGGGTAGAGGTTGTCCATGACCTGGTGGGTCAATTCGACTTAATTCAATACTTTACGACCGAGCGGGCGGCCTACGAACGGGACTTTCCAATTCTGCGGGATGCGCTGCTTACGGCTGGTATGTTGTGGGTCTCGTGGCCGAAAAAAGCAGCTAAGATGGCGACGGATTTAGACGAAAATATGATCCGCGATATTGGCCTTGCGAACGGATTAGTAGACGTGAAGGTGATCGCGGTGGATGAGCGCTGGTCGGGTTTGAAGTTCGTGCGCCGTGTGAAAGATCGCTAATACAGGTATGCCGTATCAAACAAAAGGGGCGCATCTGCGCCCCTTCAGTTGTTGATTTTTAGTATAGTCGGTGATTCATTTAGTCACCTGCCGCGACCACCTGAGCCGGTACTTTACCGGTGCCGCCTGTAGCATGATGTTCGGTTGAGGCGAATGGATCATACTGGGCGGTGAGTTCATCGCGGAACTGCTGCATATACAGGTTGTAGTAATGTCCACGCAGATGCATTAGCTCACTATGACTGCCCATTTCGCTGATGCCACCCTTCTCGATGACCAAGATACGGTCAGCGCGGCGAATGGTGGACAAGCGGTGGGCGATGATAAAGCTGGTGCTGAACTTCATCAAGGTTTCCATACCACGTTGAATGAGCGACTCGGTCAAGGTATCGACGCTCGATGTGGCTTCATCCATGACAAATATGTCCGGTTTCGCCAGCACTGCACGTGCGAGACTGATCAGCTGCTTTTGCCCGGTAGAGAGCAACACACCACCCTCACCGACTTGTTCCTCATAACCCTTTTCCAGTTCCATGATGAAGTCGTGAGCGCCACCTAACTTGGCTGCCTCTTCGATTTCAGCATCGGTTGCGTCGAGCCGTCCATAACGCAAGTTCTCGCGGATGGTACCGCTGAATAAGTGCGGTGTTTGTAAGACGACACCGATGCGCGAATGGATGCTCTCTAGCGTGTAATCGGTGTAATCACGCCCGTTGATTTTGATGGTTCCGGTCTTGGGTTCGTAGAAGCGGCAGATCAGATTAACCGTCGTACTCTTACCACCCCCTGTAGGACCGACCAAAGCGATGGTTTCGCCCTGACGGACTTTCAGACTGAAGTTCTTCAAGACCGGCTTTTCCGGTTGGTAGTAGAAATTCACATTCTCGAACTCAATATCGCCGCGCATGGTACCGGGGTCAATTGCATTCGGCTTATTGACGATGTCGGCTTTCGAGTCCATCAAGGAGAAGAAACGCTCGGCACTGGCTACAGCCTGCTGCATATCAGAATAAACACGCGCTAAGTCTTGCACCGGCCACATCATAAAGGTGACGTAGGAGATGAAGGCCATCAAACCACCGATGGTCATCGTACCCAAATCAACCTGCAAACCACCATACCAAATGATGGCACCGATGGCTATGGCGCTCAATATTTGAACGGCTGGCAGGAATAAGGCGCTCAACCATGCTGCACGGAAGGAACGCTTATACATTTCTTCGGCGAGCGTATCGAACTCTTGGCGGTTAGCCTCTTCACGGCGCATCGCCTTCACCACGCGCACACCGGTGATGTTCTCGTTGTAGGTGGCGGTGATGCGGCTGTTGAGCTTACGCGAAGCACGATACTCGACCAGAATTTTGTTCTTGAACCACATCGCTACCCAGAGCAAAATCGGGATCATAACCAGCACAATCAACATGAGCTTCCAATTGATAGTCGCCATGAAAACCAGCGCAGTGATGATGTTCATGATTGCCCATGTGACGTCTAACATACCCCACGTCACCAAGTCCGCCATACGTTCAGTATCGGACGTCACGCGTGACATCAGCCAACCGACAGGTGTTTTGTCGAAGTACGAGAACGACAGGCTTTGCAGGTGGTCAAAGACCTTCTTGCGCAAATCATAGCGTACCTTCTGCCCTAATCCACCGGCCAGAAAGATGAAGCCAAAGACCAAGATAGCGAACAGCGTCGCCAGCGCAGCGTAAGCTTCAAGTGTTTGAACCAGCGCCGTCGGATTACGCGGGATTATCGCCTCATCTACGATACGCTTGCTCAGGAAGGTAAAGAATCCTTCTGCCACCGAAACAACGCTAATACATGACAAGAAACCAGCTACCCAGCGCCAATGTGGGCGTACAGTAGCGAGGATACGAAAGAGGGTATTGGTATTTACCCTAGTATCTGAGAAATCTTCTTCTTCAAACTGGAAGTCCGAGGACATCAGCCGCCTCCTTTTCCACTTCTTCTTCAATACGGGATTGTAAATCAAAGATCTGACGGTAAATACCCGGCTCGCGCATCAATTCGGTGTGCGTGCCGCGTTGTACAATCCGTCCCTTGTCGAACACCAGAATGAGATTGGCGTGCATCACCGTCTGGATGCGGTGGGCGATGATGAACGAGGTACGTCCCTTCATCAGCCGTAGCAACGCCTGCCGAATTTCGTCTTCTGTTTCACTGTCCACCGATGAAGTGGCATCATCGAGGATCAGAATGCGCGGATTCTTGAGTAAGGTACGCGCCAACGCTACACGCTGCTTTTGTCCACCGGAAAGGGTCACACCGCGTTCACCCACCAGCGTATTGTAGCCATCTGGGAAGGTTATGATGACATCGTGAACGGCTGCGGCTTTTGCTGCGGCGATCACTTCTTCATCGGTTACCTTGCGACTGACGCTGAAGGTGATGTTTTCACGGATGCTGCGCGAGAACAAGAATGGTTCTTGCTCGACCACACCCACTTGATTACGCAGGTAGCCGCGCGGAATCTCGCGCAGATCAACACCGTCGATGGTGATCTGACCGGAGGTGTAGTCGTAGAAGCGCGGGATCAAACTCACCAGCGTTGTTTTACCGGAACCGGTCGAACCGAGCAGGGCAACACTTTGACCAGCCTTCACCGACAAATTGATGTCGTATAAGACGGGTGTATCGGCGTTGTATTGGAAGTTGACTGCTTTGAACGCGACATCACCGCGTAGGTCGCCCTCAGGCGCATGGCTACCATCAACGAGGGACTCTTGTTCCTCACCGATAACTTGCATCAACCGCTTGTAGGACACGATACCGGTGGACATATCGACGATCAAGCGTCCCAAGTTACGCATAGGGTTGATCAACTGTCCCAGCAAACTGACGTAAGCCAAGTATGAACCGACTGATAGCATACCGTTAATCACCAGGGTCGCGCCGTAGAAGTAACCGCCGATGATCTGCCCAAATACCAGCACATCACCTAACGGCCAATACAAAGCGTGGAGCATCAGGAAACCACGTCCTCGTCTATAATGTTCCCTGTTTTGAACCTCGAACTTTTCACGCTCATAATCCTGCCGGTTGAAGGCTTTTACCACCCGCACACCACTCAGATTCTCTTGCAGGGTGGTGGCAACCTTGGCCTCTTGTTCCTGCACCTGTTCATAGCGCTTCGAAATTTTCCCGAAGAAGAACAGGGACATGAGAGCGATGAAAGGGACGACGATTACCGAGAGCAAAGCCAACTGCACATTCAAGAGGAGGATGGCAATGAAGTTGATGAAAAAGAGCAGCAGGATACGCCCGACGCCGATGGCTTGATCGGCAAAGAAACGGCGGATGGCATCTAAGTCAGACGTGGCACGGGACAACAACTCGCCAGTTTGCATATTGTCGTGGTAGGTGAAGCTCAAGCGTTGAATGTGGTCGTACATGGCATCCCGCAAGCGCAATGCCAAGCCTTCAGCGGTGCGCGCCGCATAACGCCCACTCAAGAAGCTGAATAGACCTTGTCCACCAGCTAGCAAGATGAAGCCTAAACCGACGAATGGCGCGAGTCGTCCCAGATCCGGTGTGGGCAGAATCTTGTCAACAAAGTAACGCACCAAGAGAAAGGATGAGGTGTTCATCAATGCTGAAATTGCCAGCATAATGACCGCCAGAAAATAGTACTTGCGGAATCCGGTCATCATGCGCCAGAAACCACGGAACAAATTTTTAGATAGACTTTTACGTATGTCGTATGAATACGTTTGTACAGGTGGGGTCAAAGCACCCTCCACAGACAGCTAGACACCTTCAGTGAGTCACCACGGAAGGTTATTTCGGCCTTAACTTCAAAAAGATTGGACGACGGGATAATGTTAGGATTTAACCGGGAAACGTCACACTCATCATCTAACCAGCCTTTCGCCTGTATGTCAATGTAGGGTGGTCTACATTTGTCTTATCACAAATCACATTATGACTGGTGAAAAACGCTATCGAGGGTTCATAAGAGATCATATCAGATCGTGTAATATCCGTCAACCACGTCTTTTCTAACATCATCCAGAAGTACGGAAAACCAATCCTGTTTGTTCAATTTAGAGGATATAACACTACTCACCGGATGAGCATCGGGCGAAAGTATGAGTTTGAGACATGGTCAATGGTATCAAGGACAAGAATCGTCAAAGCACAAGGCCATCATAGGCAATTTCATAGCCAAAGTTCGCGGCATAGTGAGAGAGTTCCGAGTGGATAGGATTACCTTCATGCGAGATATGAGTCGCGAAAATCCTCGCACCATCCGCTAAGAGGTGATCTTTTTTCATTCTGCCGATGTGTTCAATAAACCTGTTGGCATTAAGATGTCCGCCGCTATCCGCATCTGGCCCGTAGGTATGATCCAGAATGACAACATTAAAACGCATCTTGAGCTTATGAAAACCATCCCACGTTTCATCGGTCAGGGTGTCCGTATCCGTACCATAAAAAAGGGTGAAGTCATCTTCTTTGATGGCGTACAAGAGCGATTTTACCGAAACATCATGATTCGTGGGGAAGGCAACCACTTCGTATTGACCCACGTTGAACGGCTGAAAGGTCGTTACTGGAATCACCTCGATGTTCAGCCGCTTTTTTGCTTCCGGATCAAATAGATCACTGACATACCCCTCATTCCGTACCATCTCTGACATTTTCTGTAGGGTCTCTGCTGACCCATAAAGCTGAAGCGGCGGTGTATCGATACCCATGTATTCGGGAATTCGCGTGGTCAAATGAGAGGCGTCAAAATGGTCTGAGTGGGGATGTGTCTGGAGGCAATATCGAATGTCAGCCATCGATTTGTTGTACATAAATGAAGCCGACATCACATCCGGCCCCATATCAATGAGCAGATCATCGTTGATGATAATTGACGATCGCTTACGGAGATTTTTACCACCGAGCTGCCGCGCCTGATTGCAGTGTATACACCTGCAAAACGCCAACGGATAGGATGTTGCTGCGGCTGTCCCAAGAAACGTAAGTTTCATAGTTGATCCGATTCCGTTATTGCGTGTTATGAAGTGGTAGTGCTGATCTGGGATTCACAATGGCTCAGTTGGTGAAATAACAGCCCGATGATGACAAAGGGCAGCATCCACAATAGCCCGATAAGTATCAAGCCGAGTAGACTAATTTCAGCAGGATGAAAATAGCCGATATAGAAGGTCAAGAAAGTACCCATCGCCATACCGCAACCAGCGGTCAAAGCGCCACCGAGACGTTCCCAACGCCATGCCAACAGCATACTTACGGCTGTGCAGAATAAGAGTGTATAGAACAAGCCTAATCGCAGGGCATCCGCCAAAATCGTCTGGGGCGCGGTGAGTGTTTGGATCAAGCTGTTCAGCATAATCAGGCTGAGGATGGCACTACTCAAGCGGATTACCTGTCTGGTTCGCCAGATGGTGAGGGCATTGGCAGGTTGTGCGGGAAACTGGTGGCGACTGGTGATGATGTTTTGGGGCAAATCAAGGAGTTCGCGCCAGGCCACTTGCATGAGACCGATCGTGCCGAAGGTTTCGCGCAGGGTCATGGCAAAGACCGCCAGCATCTCGTCAGCGAAGGCCGCCCGAAAGGCTGACGGATATAGTTTCAGGGCAAAGGCGTACAGGCGCAGTAGCAGCGATTCAATCCGGTTACGGCGTTTTCGCGCATCGGCTTGTTGGAGCTGTGTGCTGATTATTTCCCATCTCATCAGATTTCCTCCCCAAAGCGCATCTGAGCGGAGGCCAGCACACTTTTCAAACGGCTGACTTCGGCGTTCAAAATGCTGCGGCCTTTATCCGTCAATGCGTAGTCTTTACGTGGACGTCCTGAATCCAGTGGTTGATCGTTTTCGATCTGCTCAATCCAGCCCTGCTCCAAGAGACGGCTAATCGCGCCGTAGAGGGTTCCGGTGCTGAATTTGATGCGTCCACCACTCAAAGTTTCGACATCTTTTAGCATAGCATATCCGTGTTTGGGATGCTGCGAAACACTTAAAAGAATGAAGAACGTCGCTTCGGTCAGGGGTTGTCCATCCTGTTTGGGCCTGTGTTTGTCTGTCATGGTTGATCTCAACTTAAAATATCCTGCCGCCGAAACAACATCACTGTGAGGCCGATGAGACCAACGACCCACACGATCAGTATAGCAAAGGATGTGGCAGCGCTCATGGGGGTCATATATTGAGCCATGGCACCAGTTAGTGTAAACGATGTGCCGCTGGTCGCCCATGAACTGATATTAGAGAGATTATAGCCGGGGGAGTATTGATAGAGTTTTACAATACTTGGCGCGTTGAGGGCATTGGCGATAAAGAACAGGATGAGAAGCATGGCCTGTTCACCGAGTGTGCAAGCTGCACCGAAACCAATAGCACCCAATATGGAACGCGTTAGGATGCCGCCTAATGCGCCGAAGCAAGCCGCGATTAATGCCGAGACAATGGCGACAAAGGCTTGAAGGGCAAAACTTTTGAAGAAGTCATTAAGCGTTTCACCCGGCATGGTCAGGTTATAAGGTGCGCCCGTCGCCCGCACGACGATGCCACTGATGATACCCGCCAACAAACAGGTCAAGAGGAAGGCGATCAAGAGCATCAGGCTCATGGTGAAGAACTTCATTAGGATATAACTGGCACGACTACGACGCGGTAGTAGATTTTTCCACATGCTGCGCTGATATTCTCCGGCGAAAACATCAGCAGCGAAGGCGACCAAGACCATGCGGGTGATGATCGAGTTGATGACTGTCCACGGTATCAGGGTTTGCATCGTCCAACTGGGCGGGGCGGCGTTCACCTGATTGCGAAATAGCTCCGAGGCCAGCGCCGGAATGAGTGCTAAGGTCAGAAAGGTTGCCACCCCGATTGGAAAGACCCAGACCGTAAAACTGACCATAAAGCGGTTGCCGTTGATCTTCATCCATTCGGCGCGAAATAGCTCACGCATGGGTATTTTCCTCCTGTGTCACGGCCAAGAAATATGCTTCCAGTGTTTGTCGTTGAGGCGTCACTTCGTAGATTTCGATTTCGTTTTCGACCAACTTGCGAATGATGGTGGGTACATCGTTGCGCTGGGCTTCAACGGTCACCTGTGTGCCACCGTTCATGTGTAGCGTCCAATGTGGACTGAGGACGGCTTGAACTTTGTCGAGTGGAGACGCTTCGACCACCAACTGTGATTGTTCACTGAGCAAATCTGTGACCACCCCTTCGCGAATGAGCTGGCCTTTGTTGATGATGGCTACACGATCACAGACTTGTTCGATCTCGTTGAGCATATGACTAGACAGAAACACAGTTTTGCCCTGCTTCGCCGCCAAGTCGCGGATAAACACACGCATCTCCTGTATACCTGCCGGATCAAGACCGTTGGTTGGCTCGTCCAGAATGATCAGATCAGGATTACCGAGCAGGGTGGCAGCCAAGCCCATGCGCTGCTTCATGCCTGTGGAATAACCTTTCGTGCGGCGGTCTGCGCGATCCGCCATACCGACCTGTTCAATGAGCGCTTGAATACGTGCAGGGTCATAATAGCCACCACTACGTGCCAGCACTTCGAGATTTTTACGTCCGGTGAGATATGGGTAAAAGGTCGCACCCTCGACCATCGCACCGACACGACTGAGAACGGCATGATTGCGCTGGACTAATTCGCCAAAAAGTGCGACTGTGCCACTGGTAGGACGAATAAGATCCAAGAGCATTCGAATAGTGGTGGTCTTGCCAGCCCCATTCGGGCCGAGGAAACCATAGACTTGCCCAGCTTTCACTTCCAAGTCGAGGTTTTGGACGGCCTTAACCTGACGTTTACCAGAGCCGAACTGTTTGTACAGTCCACTTACCTGTATCGCTACTGCTGAATCGGACATTGCATCACCTATATGTCGCATGTCTATATATCGTATTGCGACATATCGTATGACGACATATGTGAAGTTGTCAATCACGATTTTCAGAAATGGCAGAGGTGATTCATTCTCGACCTTTAAAATTCACAGCCTAAGCGATAGCCTTGCATGATTATGTGAAGGGGTTTTTATGTTAGCAGCGATCATCAGTACGTTTAGTTTGGCCTTCTTCTACTTCATCGCCGCAATTCCGGCAGGGGCAGCTTTGCAGTTACCCGTTTGGCTGGCAGCCTTAACTGCTGGCATCAGCTACACCGCTGGCGTGGTGGTGATTGTGTTGATCGGTGCGCCGCTGCGGGAACGATTGGCAAAGCGTTTCAACGTCAGTACCACTCATGATTCCCAGAAGCTCATCTGGCGTGTGTGGGATCGCTACGGGTTGATCGGCTTGTCGTTGCTGGCGCCGATTACACTCGGGGCGCAGATCGGGGCGCTTTTGGGATTGTCGCTAGGTGTTAAGCCGCGTCCGCTGGTGATCGGCATGGCGCTCGGCATCAGCGTATGGTGCGCAGCTATCGGTACGGCTGTGGCGCTTGGTCTTCAAGTGGTACGTCCAGCATAAGCTGATTCGCTCTAGCAATCAAATCACCCTATATTTGTTAAAAGATAGATTTCAATTTGTCTATTGCAATTTAGGGGAGTGAATCATGCGGAAGCGAATATTTCTGGCTCTGTTCTTCTTAACGTGTACGGTTGCTATCGTTCAAGCACAGGTCAGTGATTGCCCCGGCGCGGTTGATACCGCCTTGAAGTCGGTGGCGGATATCTGTAATCCATTGAGCCGGAATGCGGCGTGCTATGGCGCAAAGACGGTCAACAGCGTCACGTTTGATAACCCTCGTCCAGCTGACTTTTTTGCCGTCCCCGGTGATCGTTCCGAATTGCTCAAGCTGCGCGAAATTCATCCGCAACCGCTGGATGCAACTGACAATAGTTTCGGTGTGGCCTTGCTCAATGTGCAGGCGAATGTCCCCAATACATTACCGGGGCAAGCCGTGATCTTCATGTTGATGGGTGATGCCAAGCTGACCAATGAAGTCGCGGTAGATAGCAAAAACGAAAGTGCCTTCCAATCGTTTTACTTCCTACCGGGGCCGGGCAAAAGAGATTGTTATGAAGCTGAACCTACGCTGACGATCCAAACACCGGGTAACATCACTGTCAATATGATGTTCAATGGTGTAGATACCGAATTTAGCCCCGGTACGCTGCTGACGATTACCCCTTCGGTTTGCACGATTCATCGCGGCAATATCATCCAACGTGTGGGCACGGATAAAGCATCCCTACTGGCGAACCAAACGGTTGATATTCATATCGGCACAGACGGGAAAATTGCGGTAGATGACTTGCGGGACATTAGCGAGCAAGAGTACCAGCGTGGCTTACAACTCCAGACGACTCTGAATAAGATCGCAGTCGGTAATGGATGGTCAGAACAGTTGATTACCCCGCCACGTGCATATGGTGAAGAACCATCCAGTGCGACGGTAGATGCCACAGCCGTACCCGTCGGCACCGCTGCGCCTGCCGATGCGTCTATCTGTATCGCTAAGCATACGGTCGTACGGGGCGATACGCTGCGTAAGATCGCTGACCAATACAAGACGACGATTCAAGCGATTGTGGATGCCAACAAGATCGCCAACCCGAATATCATTTTACCCGGTCAGATCCTTTGCATCCCCGGTCCGGCGAGCGGCGGGTGAGTTGTAGCAGGTTTTTATAGGGTATGGTTCTTAGGTCAAAGGGACATGAGGCCGCGCTTAATGGCTTCTTTGGTCGCTTCGGCTTTTCGAACCATGCCCTGCCCATAAATTTGCATCAATGCATCTAGACGATTGCGCTCGACAGGCGACATTATTCTTTCACGGTTCAATGCCAGCAAATCGCTGAGTTCGCGTTGTTGATAGTCCGACAATTGCATCTCGCTGAGTTCAATAATGCGTTCATCTGGCAAAGACTCAACCGGCATTTCATCGGCATAGCGTTCAAGCCATTCTTGCAATACATCTTCAATACGGCGGTTGCTCCGAATTGCCTCGGCTTGAGCCTCTCGTTCGATTTTTTCCGGTACATGTAAAGTAAATTGTGCCATAACTGTACTCCGCTCAGTTGTGATCATCATAACATAAGTGATTACTGGTTGGTTGCCCGTGTAAATACCAGTCTTGTTCGTTATATTTGCGCTATACAGCAATCCAATTGGACACTTAAGAACGATACAGGTTTATAGCAAAGTAACGAGGTAGACCATTATGTCCCGCATTCGCATCATTCTTCTCGCCATTGTCGGCATTGGCATACTGGGTTTTGTAATTCTTCAGGTGATTCCCGGTGGCAGCATCAACCCCAAATTCGCAGCACCGGGCAATCCGGAAGTGACCTATACGATCCAGTGGGATTCGGCGCAGACCGAGCAGCTTGCCCGTGCGGCTTGCTTTGATTGCCATAGCAATGAAACCAAATATCCGTGGTACTCGAACATCGCTCCGATGTCATGGTTGGTCAATAAAGACATCAATGATGGACGGCGCAAGATGAACTTTTCGACTGGTAGCCATTTGTTTACGGATGAGATGGAAGAACAAATCTCGAAGGGCATGATGCCGCTGCCGATTTACCTGCCACTGCATCCCGAAGCCAATCTGACTGCCGAGCAAAAACAACAGTTGATTGATGGGTTATTGGCGACCTTTGGCGAGAGTAACTCAGCTACCGGATAGTATTGAGTGGGTCTATATACCGCATCTTTCTCATGCGCGACTCACTATCTATTAGTAATACATCGTTACATTTGTCATCTGTACAGGCAACCCGATTGTGGGATAACTGTATAGTGATTCTTTTGTGTAGCGAGGTAGAAATACTATGAAGCGCGTTCGTATCGTCATTGTTGCTGTTATGGGGATCGTCGTTCTTGGCTTTGTTGTGCTGCAACTCATTCCGGGCAGCAGCATTAACGCTAAGTTTGCTTCTCCTGGCAATCCCCCTGTCACCAATACGATTAAATGGGATTCACCAGAGACAGAAAAACTGGTACGTGACGCCTGTTTTGATTGCCACAGCAACGAAACTGTTTATCCGTGGTACTCAAATGTTGCGCCAATCTCGTGGTTGGTGAATAAAGACATCAATGAAGGACGGCGGAAGCTGAACTTCTCTACCAGTAGACGTTTTGAAGGCGACGAGATGATTCGTGAAATCAAACGTGGCACAATGCCGATGAGCATTTACCTGCCGATGCATCCTGCTGCCAATCTGACTGCCGAGCAAAAACAACAGCTTATGGCTGGTTTGCTAGCTACTTTTGGTGGTGGATAAGCGCGATTGTTCAATTCTCAGTGGGTATAGGACAGTTTCTTATACCCACTCCCCGCGTGTAGATTTTCCCCTAAAAAACCACAATTTGTCTAAAATATAGTTCCTTCCAACATTAGAGCTTTGGTTCGACTTTAGCGCAGTATTCTTGAAATCATCAAGCTTGATATTACGTTGGTAATTAACCAAACACCATTTCAAGAATATGCTTTTACGAAGAGAGGCTCGTTCATGACTTACCCGCGCCGTTCTTATCTATATGCATGTATCATGGTTGGCTTAGCACTTATCATCGTAGGGTGTGCTCCAACGGTTACCCCCACTGCTACCCCTAAACCGACCAATACAGCGACCACTATTCCAACTGAACCCGCAACAGCAACCGCGACCAATACAACCACCCCCACAGCAACGGATACGGTTGTCCCAACCAATACAGCCACGGTCACCAGTACGGCAACATCAACTGCTACTGATACCCCTACGGCAATTGCCACGATTATGCCAACGCTCACCCCAACTCCAATGCCCACTGTGCTGGCACCCAAGACAGTTGAAGATTCGCTTAATCAACTGGGTGTCAATACAAACGCAGGCAAGCGCGTGGACAAAGATGGTAAGGCGTTGCCAGATGGCTACAGCCCATTTGGCTCGACCTATGCTTTGAATAAGAAAGACGAATTGATGGTAGTGGGTGTGCCGCTGGCGAATAGCAGTGATAAGGCTGCCTTGTTAGAGGACTTCACAGGAAAATTCGGTACCATAACACCCACTGTATTATCCAGCTTTCCAGCAAGTTCAGCACCGTGGTCAACCATCACAGGAGCAAGCACCTCACCTGATCCCCGTGTACAACGGGCAATAGCTACAGGTGATATTGATGGAGATGGCTATGAAGAAACCTTGATCGCCACTATTCGGCAAAATCTCGCGTTCTTACGCATCATTGATGACAAAGCCGCCAAATATGCCTCAAGTGAAGTCGCATTGCCGATTGGCCTAAACACCCTAGCTGATATCTCTCTGGCGGTCGGTGATGTAAACGGTGACGGCAAGGATGACATGGTCGTTGCGATCAGTGGTGATAAACAAGTCATCGTTGATTCGTACATCTTCCCTACAGGTGCGGTCAGTTCAATGCAAAATATCAGTGATCGATTCTACACGCCGCCTAATGGCATCAACTACACATCGGTTAAGGTCGGTAATATCGATTATGACAACGGATTAGAAACGGTGCTGGTGATTAATACCTTGAACAGCACCAATACGGTCGATACTGACAGCGCATTCTATTCCGTTTTTGATGACCTGAGCCAAGATCATGGCGGCAAAGAACTCAAGAGTGGCGTAGTCAGCATCATCGCGAGTGGTGTGACTAAGAACGCGGTGGTAGCTGATGTCTCTATCGGCGACATTGATGGGGATAACATTGGTGAAATCGTGTTCGGCGGGTTGGATAAATTTAGCGAACCGGGTGCATGCAAGGCCAATGATTACCTGTTAATGGCCTTAGACGACATGAGCACCAATTTAACGAGCTTGGGCACCGAATACATCACCAATCTGAATAAGAATTGCAATCCTGATAATCCGCATCCGGTACGCTATGTGTACGTCAACACACTGGATATTGATGGGGATCGTTTGGCCGAGGTACAGGTAAACCAATTCATCTATGAAGATTGGCGCAACGGCGCATGGAAGCAATTGAAGTATAAGGACGGTCGTGTCTCGCAGATTGAGGACAACGCGATCATCGACACCTTCGGCAGTAATCAGCATTGGGTAGGGCGTAACACCTTCAATATGGCAGTAGGCGATGTGAACGGTGACGGATGGGAGGATGTCGTCAGTTATACGCAGGTGGGCGGTCAAGCTGTCAATGTGTACGGCATCAACCAAACAGCACCCAATGGTGGCGTAGGCAAGTTAGCATCGGTCAACGTTCAATACAAGAACAGCGAAGTACCCCTGAATCCGATCGTGCTGCTGACCAATGTGGACAATGATACACCACTCCTGCGCTATGATACCGGAACATACGAATTGGTTTTCACCCAACCCATCATCATCGCTGCTATCGCTGCGCCACCGTGCTATGATCCCAATGGGGCGGTTAAGCAGGTTACGGACTCGTGTACAACCGCTTTTGGTCAATCCAGCAATACCACCACCACGACCGAGCAGACTGTAACGGTACGTGCCAGTGTGAGTTTTGGCTTCAGCTTTGAAGAACGGGTCTTCACGCAGAGTGCTGTGGATATTCGAGGCACTCTATCAACCGCGGCATCAACTATCCAAAGCCAGTCGTATTCATTAGAAAAAGGGATTGTGTATACAACCGGCGCCATGGAAGATTCGGTGATCTTCACCACCGTGCCGCTGGATCGTTACACTTATACCATCGTTTCACATCCTGATTCACGATTGATCGGCACGAAGGTCTATGTCAATCTGCCGCGTGATCCAATCACCACGATTGTTGAGCGCGATTTCTACAATGCGCATATCACCGATGGTGGCTTGAAGATTGACAAGAGCATTTTCAATCACACGGTTGGTGATCCACATAGTTACCCCAAGGCTGTGGATAAGAACGTTATCAAGCAAGCACACGTTGGTCACTTCCTCGAATATGGTCCGCGTACCGTCGGGCAAGGTAACGGCAATATCCAAATTTTCATGAACGTCAGCAGCACTTTAAGCAAGGGGCGAGCGCTGGCAGTTGATTTCGATATGTCTGTTGAGGGCACATTTGGAACGGTGCTGGCCGGATTTACAGTGGGTGCCGGAACTGAAAAGGCTTTGAGCATCGAGAGCGGTACGACCACACAGTACATCGGTACGATTGGGAACCTTGACGCCAAGAATTTTGGCCCGAATAGCTACAGCTACGGCATGTATACCTACGTGTACACCAGCCCAAGCAATAAGCAGCAATTCCAAGTCATCGATTATTGGGTCGAGTAGAGTTACTTCATCGGGGAGGCACGGTGAACGCTGTGCCTCTTTTCTATTCTGACGAAATATACGGTTCGAGACCGCTTTTGATTAATTCTGGCTCGTTATTTTCCACGCCAAACAAAGCTTCCTGTAGCAAAAACGTTCCTGCATAAAACTGCGCACGTGGGAGCATATCTTCCAGTTCCGGATAACATTTGAACATTCGGCGGGCAAAGGTTTCGCCGCGACCACCCCAACCATAAATTGCAGATAGATCAACAGCTGCATCACCAACAGCTGCCGAGCCAAAATCGATGACACCTGTGAAGCACTTTGCATCGTCATCAAATAGAATATTTCCTGTACCAAAATCTCCATGTCTCAAAACTGAGATGTAATCAAAATGGCGATCATCAGCTAGATAACTCTCGAAATGATCGCTGACCTTTTTGCGTCCTGATGCGCTCATGAGGGGAAATAATTTATCGCTAATGCGCTTGTAGAGATCAGACCAATAGCGACGATCATCACTTACAGTTACTTGTGTGGATAAATGATGAGGCAAAATGGCGTGCAGCGCCTTTAGGAAATCCGCGAGTTGATCTGCCAAACGCTGGCAAATAAGGCTGTCATAGTGTTTTTCCAAGGTGTAAATATTGACACTCGCGCCGCCTATCATTGGATAGCCGACGAACGCTTGATTCAAATCAGACGTATCCAGGTGGGTATAAATCGGGTTGGGAGTTGGGAGTGGAACCCGACCTGCTATGGCTTTTAGGATGACGGTTTCATCAGCTAGCGCATTAAGGGCTTCGGAATAACGCGGAAATCGAAAAACAAGTGAATTGTTTACGATAAGGATGTCATTGTATTGTCCACCGGTGCGATGCTCAGCGCTTTGAATAGCGAGGTCAGGGTAAATGCGATGAATGGCCTCAATACGACGCGCTTGTTTGCTCATGCCATATAGCCCTGCATGATCTCAACCAACTGGCGGGCGCGGTGCTGGAAGGTATGTTCTTTCAGGACACGCGCTCGTGCGGCTTGTCCGATAGCCTGCCGTTCTGTGTTGTGCGCCAACAGGTAACGGTAGCGATCAACTGCTTCTTCACGCGAGTTGACCACGAATAATTCTTTCCCCGGTTCAAACCATTCCTCAATGCCCAAATAAGGGTTGGATACGATACAGCAGCCCATACTCGACAGTTCAAAAGGTCGTGATGATGATGAGCCGTAGATACTGGCATGGGCTTGACGGGTGATGCACAGGTTAATCTTGGTGCGGCAGGCGTATTCGCGCAGTTTGCTAAAGCTGAGATAGGGAAGCAATTGCGTCTTGCCGAGATCACCCAACTTGGTTCCACGCGCGGCGAAATGAGCATCCTGCATCTGGCGTGAGGGTTCAGCCAACATATCTTCAACCCACTGCCAGCGATATTCGCGCCCGTGTCCGTAAAACAACACGTCGATGTCCTGCGATGGAACCGGAATGGGACTAAAAACTTCAGGATCAGCGCCATAATAAACCGTGTGCACGGCTTTCGCGCCGAGCTTTTTGAGGGCTTCTTCACCGCCCTTGCTGTTGCTGATGACTGCGGTGTATTCGGCGGGATCAGCCCCTTGATAGATGCGGAAGCCGCTGGCAAAACCACTCATACTAGGGAGGCTGGCCGGAACGTCACCATCGTAATAAAAGACCGGCTTGTGATGTTTGCGCTGGATTTCAGTTGCGATGCCAACCAAGTGATTGAGTGGCGCGGTGAGAATCAGCACAGCATCGATGTCGGGCTGCTGCATCAGAATGGTATCGAGATGCCGCCCCCAGATAGGGGTGATGAAGGTTTGAACGGTTTTGCGTACCAGCTTATCGGCAACAGATTCGGTGTCTGTAGCTGTGGAGGGCTGAGCAGGTACAGACGGTGTGGATGGTTGACCTGCGAACTTGCGGGTGGCATCACGCAAAGCTTTGAAGGTGTCGCCCTGCCACTGTGCCGGATTGGGCAGCGCACGCCACCACAAGGACTCGATGGCGGGCCCTTGATAGGGTGTGGCGACCACATCGACACCGATTTCGTAGAAAGCTTTCAACAGTTGCCACCATGCAGGGGTGGCACTGAAGGGTTGGGTTAAGTCCAGTGAGGCACAGACGACAAGTAGTTTCATGGATTCATCACATTCAACATGAACGAATATGGACGGAGTATAAAGTTAAATTTGAAGAGATAACAGTTGTTAGTTTTATCAGATGGGGAAGATGACTGAAAAACATAGCTGCATTCCAATCACATGCGCTTGACAGTGATGACCTCTCTGCCTATACTGCAATATGTAAATATGAAAACATTTGAATATTTATAAGCGCTACTCTAAAAAGGAAAATGCATGAATCAATTGGTTCATCAGTTTAAGGCGAATTTTTTCAAGGTGCTTTCACATCCGGCACGCTTAGCGATTCTTGACCATCTGCGCAACGGAGAAAAAAGCGTCAACGAACTTCAAGCCATCATGGAAGCAGATCAATCGACCATCTCGCAGCAACTTTCACGGCTGCGAAGTGGCAATCTGGTCAATACACGCAAGGATGGCACGACTGTTTACTATTCGATTCGTGATCCGTTGATTTTCGATTTGATGGATGTGGCGCGGGAGATTTTCAACCGCCATCTGATTAGCCATCAGGAATTATTGGAGTTGGTCACAGAAGACAATAAATCGAACACATAAATCATCATACCCTACTGATCGGACACTTTTACTAAGATTTGACATCTATCAGGAAACAACAAGAACCACTGTGAACACTCAAAAAGCACCCAAGTTTACGTCTGAAGAACGCAATGCAATGCGTGGGTATCTGCAACGTTCGGAAGTTCGGCTGTCAACTATTCATCGCGTTGCAGTCGGTTTCTTAAGTGGCGCAGGCTTACTATTTTTGCTGCCTGTGTTTTTGAAGGACGGCGTGTTGGCGGTTATCCGTGCCATCCTCGAATACTCGCCCACGTTTGCCAGTGGGACGGGACTCGGACATACACTCGGGATTATCATCATCTACATTTGCTTGCTTTACCCATTTGCACTGTCGTTGAGTCTTCCCGCGTGGGCACTGCTTTTGTTACTGAAAGACATTGTCCGGTTTTATTTCGTGGGTCATCCACCGGGATTTCCCAGTGAATTATTTAACCCGCGCTTCATTCTGACCGGCATTGCCTTCTCGCCAGATGAATCCGAAGAGGTCAAAGCCCGTGTTTTACGGTATCAGTACGGCACCGATATGATTAACTTCGTCATCTCCCATGCGGATGCCAAGTCCAGTTACTATCACGACATCATTGATAAACCGGATCGCATGATTGTCCCCAGCAGTCGTAAACTACCGAAGCTGATTAAGATGAATGTGGTGGAAATCCCATCGGGAAAATCGTTGGATAAGCTTGAGGATGGAGATGTGGTACGAGTACAGGGTACCTACTCCAATGGTGATGGCGAAGAGACATTGCTCGAAACGGCCTATGTTGACCGGACACTCAAGGAAATCGATGGGTTTAATGCAGCGCTTGGGCTGGCGGGTTTCGTTGAGCGCTCACTGTATCAGGAAGTGGCAAAAACGGAAGTTTCGTTGGTGCGTCATGCCCTGAAACTGCGGCGTATGGTGCTGCGCTATATCCAAGCGCTGCTCATCCTGATCTGGACGAGCATGATCACATTTATGATGCTGCCGTTTTTGCAGGACAATAAAGGCCGCTTTTCGATTCTGGTGGTCTTTGCGATTGCCTATTTTATTTGGGCGATATTAGCCCCTTACATCGTTCAACTACCGCTATATTGGCTGGTGAGTTCTTCCAAAGAAGAAGTCCAGCGCAAGGGTGTACGGGCATTTCAGAAGTCGGATGCTATTCAACGCTTTGGCATGTGGACACAGAAACTAAGTTATGTCGCGCTGCTGACATCAGTGATCGCGCTACTGCTGGAAGTCACTCTGCACCTGACGTAACGGATATAGGCCGCCCTCAGGGAAATAAAAATGCCGCGCCTCATGACACTAATCATCGAGGCGCGGCACTTTAACCGTCTGAAGCGAAGTTTAAGACGTGGGCTTCTCTTTGAGCCACGTCCACAAATGCAGCAGATACGAATCAGGTATTTCACCACGATTGAAGGCGGGCATTTTGTTGCCGTCACCATTCCTCACCTGCGCGAAGAACTTCTCAAAGCTGACATCCGTACCACGCAAGGACGGCACTTCTTTGAGGCCAGTGCCATCTTCACCATGACAGAAGCCACAGCGTAAGGTCGGCCATATAGCCTTGCCAACAGCCGCATCGCCAGCAGTTTCGGTGACCTGCGGGGCAAATACCACAACGTCGTTGGCGGGTACGGTTTGAATGGCCGAGTCTTCAAAGGTGATGAACCACAATAAGCCAGCACTCAACACAATGGTCATGACCGCCGCATAAGGCCAGAAGAGGCGCTTGCGTTTGGCCAAGACGTCGGCCGATGGATCAACAGCAACCTCACCTTTTTGGATGGCCGCGAGTTCTTCGCCGTGTTCTTCGTGCATGGCTTCGGCAGACAGTTTGCCCGTAAACATACTGCGGTTGAAGTGCTTGAGATGCACGTTATACATATGCCATGTGACGATGGAAAGCACCGCCAGCACCGCCTCAGCACCATGAGCTGCACGTGCGGCTGGAATAGCCACACCGGGGACAAACTTGGTGGTGGCGATGGGATTCCACATCATGAAACCCGTGCCAATCATGGCAATCGTTCCCCACACCACCGCAAGGTATTCGGCTTTTTCGCCAAAGTTGTAGCGGGGCATTTCGGGATTGTTCTTGCGTAACCCGAGGTTATAGGTAATCCAGTTGAGCACATCCCATCCGTCTTTTAGGGTGGGGATCATGGTGGCACGGCGACCGAGCACAAATATCTTGTAGCTGAGGACGCCGCCATGAAAGATGGTTTCGGCCATCATCAACGTGGCGAGGAAGCGATGCACAACACGGACGCTTTCAATGCCGCCCATAGCCTGAATCATGGCTTGCGCCCATGCTTGTTCGCCGTATTTCTGAGGCAAGCCGGTGAGTGCCAAACCGGTGAAGGTTACCAGCAGGATGATATGTTCAAGCCGCTGGGTTGGCGCAAACCGGACGTATTCTTTTTTCTGAACCGATTGAGTTGCAGCCATCGTCGCTAACCTCCACCGTGACGGTTGCCGGTCACGCGACCGCGCATACGCCGGAAAATATCAGTCGCAATCAAGAAGATGAATCCGCCGAGTACAACCGGAATTAGGAAATTATAGAACGCCGTGACCAAGAACAACGCCGGATTAGACTCGAGTGTGGGTGGGAAGTGTCCTACCCATGCATCAGGGAAGCTGCTCGACGCGCCCGGATGGCACTTCTGGCAGGTCGTCAACAGATTGTTGCGGATGACCTGACTATTGGCTTTATCCACTTTTTGAATATCGTGAACACCGTGGCAGTCGTAACAAACGGCTTTATTGGTCGCGACACTTGGATCTTTTTGATCGAAAAGCGCGACGGTTTGTCCGTGGAAGTCAGTTAAATAACTATCCAACACGTTGGTGGTGATGTTGTACTTGGACATGATGCTGCTGTCGGTATGACACTTGGCGCACAACTGTGGTGAACGCACACGGAACAAGTTTGTGGTCGGGTCATTGATGTTATGGACGCCATGACAATCAATACAGGTCGGGACGTCGGCATTGCCCTCGTCAATCAACGCCGCACCGTGAACACTGGTGCGATATTGGTCAAAGATGACACCGTGACATTTACCGCAGGTCAATGAAATACGCTGACGAGGTACATCGGGTGTTTGAATATCGTGTCCGCCGTGACAATCGACGCAGGTGGCGGCTTCAAGATGTCCATCACGCAGGCTGGCACCGTGTACGCTGTCCTGTGATCGCGTATATTCGTCCTCGTGGCAGTTACGGCATGTGGCGTAACGCTCGATCTGGAATTCGCGGACTGTCTTCACTGCCTCTGGATTATGCGGATACAGGTGATCCGTATGGCAATCAGCACAGGCCAATGCGCCTTTGGGATTTTTCTCACCGTGAACGGAATTGCTTAAAATCGTAGGATCAACCGTTAACGAGAGTGTTTCACCGCTAGGCAGTGTCCATGTGCGCCCTTCCTGAGTGTGGCACAGGAGACAGTAGGCATTGGACGGCTTGAGGTCGTTGCTAGCTACCGCAGCAGTTTCCGCTGGTGGGGTGGACTCCGGCGTGGCTTCCGTTGCGGGCGTCTCGGTTGTTTCGGGACTTTGTTGGATGGTGGTTCGTTTATCCCCCGCCTGTACCAGCATAGCACTCCCGACCATCACGAGCAGGAGTCCAACGACTAGCAATATATATTTGGCGGTGGCAAATCTGATTCCCTTAATCATTGAAGCGCCTCCCGGGTACCGGATTTGCGAAAAAAGAAGAAGGCCGCGGTTAAGATGATCAAAACCACGATGCCTATGAGCAGCAATGTAACCGGTCGAACGCCGCTGGTTGGTACCGATACCTCAGCAGCCTTGACGGGAATGGCCTCAACCACAGGTGTGGCCGTTGGTGCCGGTGCTTCTGTTGCCTGTAGCGCAGCCCCCGCCGCATTCAATTGCGAGAGGGTTTGTTCGGCTGAACTCAAGAGTTTGTCGGCATAGGCGTAATTGTGAACGCCCAAGCTGCCATCATTCTGGACGAAGTTGAGCGCCGCCACGACTTGATCGTATTGCGGACGGTTATCATCACCGGATGCCGGTTCGGGAACACTTCCCAAACGGGCGAGTGCAGCGGCTAGACGAGATTTCACGACTGCCTGTGTATTGGTCACCAAAAGCTGCAAATCGGTGATCGTCAGGTCTTTATGGCAACCCTCGCATGCGCTGGGTAGGGCATCTCCCGCCTTGCCCGGAATGACCAGCTTGAAGGTGTGGTTGGCGCGGGTGGTTGTGCCGACCGGTATCTGCTGCATATGACAGGTCATACACACCGGACCATCTTTGGCTTTAAAATGTGCCCCTTCTACACCATCAATGCCTGTGACCAAGTCGACACCTTGGAACATTTCTTTGACCGGATGATGGACACCATTGGTATCCGTCGGGTTGGTGTGGCAACTCATACACAGCGAATTGGCTTCCTGTACCAGTTCAAATGGTTCTTTTGATTCGGTATGTTGGTAATGGCAGGTCTGGCAGGTTACGCCCCACTTGGCATCCGCCACTTTTATAGGATCGAGGGGTAGCCCTGCGCGGTCACCTTTGGTCACTGCTTCGATTAAGGCGGTGGTACGCCGTGCGTCTTGGCTATGGCAGGCTAAACATTTGTCATCAGCCGCGAAGCTTTGCTGTAAATCGTTCAAGGATGACGCATGCGCACTCTTGAACCACTCGTTGTATTGCATATTGGGCTGACTGGCGTGACCCGTCACCCACCAATGATCAACACTATCTTTGGGTACCAATTCAAAGAAATCACTGAGGGTTTTACCGGGGGTATAGCCCACCGGATACGGGTGTCCATCTTTGCTTACGCCTTGGCTGTGACATTGGCCGCAAACTTGGGCATCAGGAACCGTGTAAATTTGCGCACGGACATTAGCTAGTTCTTCATCAGTGGGTTTTTTGCCCACATCTTTGGCCAATTTGACGTGTTCGCTGCCGGGACCGTGACAGGACTCGCACTGCACGCCGGGGTCTTTCCAACGTCCCTTTTCCACATCAAAGCCTGTGGTATGGCAGGACGCGCAGCTTTGTTCCCAGTCGTAAGCAGGAGCAGGCCATGCATCGGCTATCTTGTAGGGTTCCCACTGTTTTGTGACGACATTCCATTCAACCGGAAGCACAACATAATCATTCTTGCCCGCTTCAAACAAATAGCGTTGAACGTGCTGCCCTGAACCGATTACAAATGCGATGTCTTTGGCAGTAAAGGGGCGTGCTTTGTCTTCACCGGGTAACTGTACTGTACGCAGATCTTCCCCTTGGTCGAAGTCGCCCAAGATTGCGGCTTTCTTCTTGCGCACATCTTGCAGAGCTAAGGCATGGTTACTATCGGCGTGGGATTGTGTAAGCCCGCGATGACAGGATGTACATTCCTTCGTCCCTGAATAGCTCGCTTCTTTAGCGGTATCCTGCGCTTTTACTACCGTGTAGCTTCCCATCATCAGGAGAGATATGCCACTTATAATGCATATACTCCCGATGAAGATCAGCAATTTAATCCGTGAAGTCTTCACATTGATTACCTCTCCACAATAACTGACTCATGACGTTGCATATCGTGAGCAAGCCAGTTATTGAATAGTTCCTGATGAAGGTACGCTTTTACAACAGTTCTCTATCAAAACGCGACTTGTGGAAGTCGCTTAGGCTTAAATAATCATGACTTTTATTGAATTTTGGATATATTACCACCGCAATTGTTTGAACAGGACGTGGTTCTATAGCCAATGTCAGCCTCTTAGAGCCTGACGGATTTGTATCGATATTGGATGTGTGACACGTCATACACTGACCGAGCGCGTCATCGGTATTGGCTTCTTCCGCATTTTTCTGGCTCGGAAGCAGGATGTGCCCATCCTCAGTTTTAATCACGTAATACTGCCGGGTTGGGTCTTGCCGTGCACCAACATTATCCGCTGTGGTATACGCTTCAACCATCTCATCAGTATTGATCTGCTGAACCTGCACACCCGGTTTAAGATTGGCAACAGCCATCGGTTTTTCGGGGGCATCCACAATCGTTTGGGTATACAAGGTCAATGACCAATCCCACGGACGCTCACCGTGACAGGTGAAACAGGTATTTGTTCCGATATACATCGCGCCCTGTTGAGAAGGCACTTTGACGGTGGGGTGACCTGCGGCAACAACTTCGGGGATGGACAGCACCGCGACGAAAATGCCCACGAGCAATGCAAAGCTACCGGTTACCGCGAGGGTAATCGGAAACCACGTTGCAATGCGGCCTTTTCGTTGTGGTATCAATTCGGTGTAATCCAGAACCAATTTCATCATCTGTGATTATCCCAAATCCCTAGTTCTCTGTAATCACCCCTAAGCATGATTTCGTGTCATTCCTCCGACTGATTAACTCCTTAACACTTACTTGACTAATTGTTGCCGGATGGCTAGTAATGCCGCCTGCGTTCTGTCTGATACATGCAGCTTCTGTAGAATGTGCTGCACATGTGTCTTAACGGTTGGAATGCTAATGTTGAGCGTGTCGGCAATGGTGTGGTTCGATAAACCCTCCACCATCAACTTGAGCACTTCATGTTCGCGCTCTGATAGTGACTCGACTGGTAAGTCAGTTGGCTCAGCCGTTGGTGTGCTGCTATCAATTGCTTGGGCTAAGGCGATTTCCAATAATGTGCGGTCGATCAATTCCTCGCCAGTCGCGGCGGCCATTACTGCCCGTACGATTTGGTCAGGGTTGGTTTCTTTGGAAAGATAACCGGACGCCCCGCTGCTGATCGCCCGTGCCAAATAACCCGGATTGGCATAGGTGGTCAACATGATGACGCTGGTACACGGAGACACCGCTTTGATCTGGGGCAGCGCTTGTAAGCCGTCACCGTCCTTCATGCGAATATCCAGCAACATCACATCAGGATTTAATCGGCGTGCCGCTTCCACAGCCGCATTGCCGCTTTCTTCTTCACCGACGACCTCAATGCCCGGTCGGGTTAATAGGGCGCGCAACCCCTGTCGGACGATACCATGATCGTCCACGATCACCACGCGAATCGCCTCTTTTACAGCCACATTATCCATGATTTACCTCGACGCTTTCTGCAAATTGGTACCCGGAAGGGTCGGCTCTGGCGTGAGCGGCACCCATACATGAATGCGTGTTCCACGTCCTAGCGTGCTTTCGATCTTGCAACTACCATGAACAAGGGCTGCACGCTCCTTCATCGTGGTAATACCCAATCCATGTCCATCACTATTGATTGAATTTAGGTCAAACCCTTTCCCATCGTCTTCAATGGTTAGAGCAATACCATTGCCGTTATGCATAGTCAGGCTGACGTTTTTAGCCCCCGCGTGTTTGCGGATGTTATTCAGCGCTTCCTGTGCAATCCGGTAGACCGTTACCCCAACCGTTTTATCCGGTTCGGTTGGCAGTTTTTGAATATCCAGTTTTAATTTCAGATCCGCGATGCGGGTACTGGATTGCGCGACTTCTTCAATCGCCACAGCCAGACCAAGATCATCCAGTACGGCAGGACGTAGTCCCTCTACAATGCGACGGCCTTCGATGATGGCTTCGGTGAGGGTATCGCATCCCATTTTGACGGCTTCACAACCACCTTGATGATTGAGCGCGCAGGTTTCGCGGCAATTTGTCAGATAATAACGCGCTCCAACCAATTGTTGTATAAGTCCGTCATGCAAATCGTAAGCTACGAGTTTTCGTTCTTCTTCTTGAGCGTCGATCAGTTTCTCGATCAGGCGATGTTCTTGACTGCGCTTGCGTTCAAGTTCCTGCGCCATCTCGTAAAAGGTGAGCGTTAGTGCGCCAATTTCATCCGGTGCGACACGTTCGGGAATGGCAGGGGCGGCTGCCCCATGACCAAAGGCGGCGGCCTGTCGTCCTAGATCGAGCAGCGGTTTCAAGATGCGGTCGCTGGCGACCAGTGATAAGGCCAGCGCTAGCATCACCGCGCCCAGAATGACCACCGATGTCATGGCATAGAAGGTTGTCACATCGCTGTATAACAATGATTTGGGTGTTTGGCGGAAAATGACCCAGAAGCGATTGGGTGTGGTTTCGGATGGATGAACCGCGTCATACACATACACGCTATCGGCGGTTTCAAAATTACCGAGGCTACCGTTCAGCATCGGCTTGACGTTTAAATCAGCTTTGGCAGGATCAAAGTGTTCAGGATAGACCAGATAGTTGCCGTCTTGATCGAGCATCACCCATGTGTCTTGCCCCGGATCGGCTGGCAGATTGCGCAATAACCAACCGGCGTGAAGATCAATCAGCAGGAGGCCGTCGTTGTCCGGTAGCTTCAAGGCATAATGAACAAATGGCTTCCCTTTATTAGGCGTGTCTTGCTCCTGAGCAAACGCCGAAACATAGACCCCACCGGATTGCAGCTCCATCACGGCTTGGAAATAATTAGCTGTGGATCGGTCGCTACCGGATTTGGAAACACTCACATTTCGCCCATCAGCTTCAACACCCACGATCTCTTTACCAGTCGAGTCTATATAACGAAGCGCCTGATACATGGGGCGCACAGAGGAGAACATAAGGAAGTCCTGCGCGACTTCTTTCTCCCAGACTTCAATCTGGTCAGCAACACCTGTTTCATGGTGCAGGGAACGCAGCATCTTCAGGCTACGTAGGACGCTTAAATAGAGCGCATCGCCACCGGCTTGCTTTAACGAACTGACCATACTTTCAGCTTGTAAGTGGACTTGATGGCTGGAACGTTCGAGTGCTTGACCATAAAGCGCGGTACGGGTGAAAAAATAACCGTAAAGTGCCATCCCCGTAATCGCAATGAGCATCAGCCCCACGAATGCGAAGATCAACTTTACCCGTAGACTATTCAATGGTCGCATCGCACTTTGCTTTCGCCCTACAATTTACAGAAACTGGTTTGCCAGCTAACCATTCCAATTATGAAGTTGTTTGTGTTTTTGTAGTGATGACATTCATCATGAAGGAATGGTAACGGAAGAAATTTCCTCCACCTTCAAACAAAGGATACCCTTACATATGATTTGATGCGTAAATGAGAAACAGGTTTCAAGATGTGAAACTAGGATGACGAAGGCTACTTTCGTGTAGTATTATAATATTACATTCTCAGTTGCACAACCTTCCCAAAAGATATTAACAATCGAGGTCAATATGGCAGAGCATGTATGGGAAAAACCCAATTTAGCAGTTTCCACCGCTAAATCCCCGTCCCAATATCTAAAATTCATAATTGGTGGCATTTTAATGTTAGCGGCAGTGGTTTACTTGATCGTTTCAAGTACAACTAGCGGCGCTCGTTATTTCATGACGATTGATGATTTAGTTAGTAATCCCTCTTATGTGGGCAAAACAGTTCGGATGTCTGGTGCAGTCATTGGCGATAGTATCGTCTATGACAAAGATAAGTTGACCATTGAATTTACGGTTGCCAATATCCCCGAAGATACGACCGATCTAGCGCGTATTTTGCATGAGGCTGTCACAAATCCAAGTGCCAAGCGCGTGAAAATTCATGTTGAAAATCAAGTGATGCCTGACTTGTTGAAAAACGAAGCACAGGCTATCTTATCCGGCAAATTGGGAGCCGACGGCGTATTTTATGCCAGTGAATTGCTTCTGAAATGTCCGAGTCGCTATGACGAAGCCGTTCCCAACCAAGTCCAAGGTGCTTAAAGCACCCGTCCGTCTATAGAAAGGTTTCGCGATATGCTTGCAGAAATCGGTTTGGCGGCAACATTCCTTGCCTTCTTCACTTCACTCTATGCGATTGGCGCTTCATTCTACGGAGAGCGATTCGCCCGTAGTGAAGCCATCGTACTGAGCGGTCGTAACGCCGTATTAGTCACTTTCGCGCTGATGACCACTGCGTTGGTTGCCTTATCCGCAGCACTCATGACGCAGCAGTATCAGGTTGCATATGTGTGGTCGGTATCCAGTCCACCCATGCCAAACTTCTTCCGCTTTACCGCATTATGGGGATCACAAGCAGGGTCACTGCTCTTCTGGTCCTTTTTGATGAGCGCGTTCGCCGCTGCTGCGGTGTTGATGAATTGGAAAAGTCATCGTCGGTTGATGCCCTATGCTATTTGTTACATGATGGCGACGGTGGCCTTCTTTGTCGCCCTCGTTATTCTATTTGAGAATCCGTTTGATCGCTGGTGGATTATTCCAACCAATCCAACCGATCAACAGGTGGTCAAAGCTGGCTTAATGCCGTTTGGCGGGGTTGCTCCGGACGCGGCTACGCTGGCAGGTTCAGCACAAGGTTTGAACCCCTTGTTGCGACATGTCGGAATGGCGATCCATCCGCCCATGCTCTATCTGGGCTTCGTTGCATTTGTTATCCCCTTCGCTTTTGCGATGGGTGCACTGGCCTCCGGTGATCTTTCTACCAATTGGATTAAAGCCACCCGCCGCTGGGCGTTGGTCGCGTGGTTGTTCCTCAGTCTCGGTTTGCTCCTCGGAAGCCGCTGGGCATACGATGTTCTGGGATGGGGGGGCTATTGGGGTTGGGATCCGGTCGAGAACGCGGCCTTCTTACCGTGGCTGATCGGTACGGCATTCCTGCATAGCGTGATGATTCAAGAGAAGCGCGGGATGCTCAAAGTCTGGAATATGTTCCTTGTCATCGGTACGTTTAGCGCGGTGATCTTCGGTACATTTGCCACGCGCAGCGGTCTGGTTGACAGTGTTCACAGCTTCGCCCGTAGTGAAATCGGCTTCCCCATGTTCTTCTTCTGGGGTGCGATGACGATCGTTTCGGTGGGGTTGATCTTGTGGCGGCGTAATCGCGGCGAGCTTCGCGACGAACATACCAATACCAACCTATTCAGCCGCGAGTCGCTGTTCATGTTGAATAACTTCATTTTCGCGGCACTCTTTATTGCGATTTTCTGGGGCAGCTTCGGCGCACCGATCATCAGCGAATTGGTGATGAATACCAATATCACACTTGGTGCCGATTACTTTATGCGGGTAACACCGCCCTTGTTTGCCGCACTGTATATTTTGATGGGTATCGCCCCGCTTTCAGCATGGGGTAAGACCTCCCTCTCCCGCTTAGGACAGGCGCTAATTATCCCGCTGGTGTTGACGGGCATTTGCTTAGTCTTGTTCTACATTAGTGGCGTCCACAGCGCCATCGGGTTGCTGGCTTACGGTATCGTGATGATCGCGGGATGGGTTGCCGTCTACGAAACGTATCGCGGTGTAATGGCACGGCGGCAAGCACACAAAGAAAGTTATCTGAAGTCGGTTCGCACGTTGATCAGCCGTAATCCACGCC
Organism: Aggregatilineales bacterium; assembly: GCA_044227005.1. Taxonomy (GTDB): domain Bacteria; phylum Chloroflexota; class Anaerolineae; order Aggregatilineales; family Phototrophicaceae; genus CFX2. The sequence goes on along the minus strand of JBGAFZ010000004.1, from coordinate 153,771 downwards.
GCTATGGTGGTTACATGATCCATGTGGGTATTACGATCCTCGGTTTGGGTGCTATCGGCAGTACTGCCTTCCAACAACAAACCCAGCAAACACTGGCTTTGGGCGATACGATGGAATTTGCCGGATTCACCATGCGTTACGACGACTTCACCCGTGCCACGGCAGAAGATGGTCGTGATATGGACATCGCCAAGGTAACGGTCTTGCGTGATGGACAAGAACTTGCTCATCTGAGTCCACGGCGTGATTTCTTCACCACCGCCAACGGTATGCAGCCGAGTACGATTGCAGGTTCCTACAGCACACTCGAAAGTGATTTCTATGTGCTGCTGGTGGGCGGCGAAGAAAATGGCGGTACAACCGTCACTTTCAAGATTTACCTGAACCCTCTTATTAACCTGCTCTGGTACGGTGGAATCATCTTGATGCTAGGAACTGGATTGGCAGTTTGGCCTTCTGAAGTTTTGCCGGAACGGGTACGGAAAGAAGTTGGAGTCTATGCGCCCGACGGATTGGCACGTAAAGGGGTATAAGCTGATGAAAACCCCTTTCAATAAGCAAATTGCTAAGTTGGTCTTGAGTGTGGTGATTATTGTGGCGATGGCGAACTCGGCCTATGCCCAAACCGCACCCTCATCGAGTACGGTTTCGGCTGATGATGTGAATGCAATTGCCCACAAACTGTACTGCCCAGTATGCGAGAATATCACACTCGATACCTGCGAGACAGCCGCTTGTGAGGACTGGCGCAATGAAATTCTGATCCAGCTTGAAGCCGGACGTACTGAAGATCAAATCATTACTGATTTTGTGCAGCGTTTTGGGGATCGTGTCGTTGGCACGCCCCAGGACAGTGCTTTACGCGCCTTGTCACTGGTCACCCCGTGGATTTTTATCATCGGGGTACTGGTCATCGTAGCAAGGGTTATGATTGGTCGGGGACGGGCGAAGAACCAACCCGTTCCCTCACCTGCACCTGTTGCACCTGAACACCCCAATCAGAAGTATCTCGATTTGTTGGAGAAGGATTTGAAAGAATGAGCGAACAATCAACCATCGGTCAATCTGTGCCGGTGAACGAAACCGAAAACCAGCCTATCGAGGAACAAAAGCCTCGCTCGCGCTTGGGTCTCGGTTCAATCATGCTGATTATTGGCATTCTCGCGGTTGCGGGAGTGTTTGGCTTGGCCTTAGCCCGACAGAATAAAGCACAACCCACCAACGGCCCTGCTCCTGACTTCAGCGTGACTACCTTCGACGGGCAGCCCGTCAAGTTGTCGGATTTGCGCGGCAAAGTGGTGATGATTAATTTCTGGGCGAGCTGGTGCGGCCCGTGCAAAGAAGAAGCACCCGCCTTGCAGGCCACATGGGAAGCCTATAAGTCACGCGGTGATGTGGTATTCCTCGGCATCGCCTACGCCGATAATGGCCCGCGCTCGTTGGAGTTCCTGAAGCAATACGGCGTCACCTATTTGAATGCGCCGGACTTGGGCACGCGCATCTCGGAAGCGTATAACATTCAAGGTGTTCCCGAATCGTTTGTGATTGACCGCAAAGGGAATGTCTTTGAATTCATTTATGCAGGCATAACAACATCAGCACTCAGCGCAACCATCGACCGCGCGCTGGCTAGCTAAGGAGTGAGTTTACTGTGAGTACCGAAGGTGTAATTGCGGCGGTCGTGATGGTGATTATCGGAATTGTCTGGTTAGCATTTCCTCTGCTGCGGCGGAATTCATCACGCACCGTTCAAGAAGTGGCCATCCAGAAAGGTCGCGCTGAACTGCTGACCAGCTATGAGCGTACCTTGGCCTCTATTCGTGATCTTGATGACGATTATATGACTGGAAAATTGGCGCAAGCCGATTATGAAGTAGAGCGCGGACAGTCAGCCGAACAAGGCGTCGCCCTATTACAAGAATTAGAGAAGTACGGTGTCAAGAAGCCTTCCAAAGCGAGTAAGGCCGATAACCGTCAAAAAGTCGTCCCAGCAACTCAAGTTGATCCTGATGCACAGCTAGACGATGCCATCGAGCAAGCCATCGCCGCCTACATCGAATCAACAAATTAATAACAAAGCGAAGAAAAACATCATGGTAAAGCGCCCATTCGTTGCATGGATTATTTTAACCTTGCTTGCTGCCACCGTAGCAGGCTGTTCAGGATTGGCCGGTGAACCCCTCATCGTGTCAACCCGCGTCGTCAGTGTTCAACCGACTGCGCAACCGATTAGCTTGCCCCAAACCGCGCCTGATCTGACCAACGGGGCGCAAGTTTATGCGGCAAATTGCACGCGCTGTCATGGTGTGACTGGTAAAGCGGATGGCGAGATGGTCACCAGCGGCAAGGTCACGGGCGTCACCAATTTTACCGATCCTAAAGTATCACTGGATGCGGCTCCGATTGATTGGTTTGAGGTCGTAACCAACGGGCGTATGGACAAGCTCATGCCGCCGTGGAACGACAAGCTCACCGAAGCCCAGCGCTGGGATGTGACGATGTACGTCTATAACCTCGCTAACACACCGGAAATAATCGCACAGGGTAAGACCGTTTGGGTAGCCCAATGTGCGGACTGTCACGGTCAGAACGGCGAAGGCACAACCAAGGGGAAACCGCTCCCGAATTTGCTCAAGGAAAAGACCAATGCCTTACTGGCTACAGTGGCGAACGGTATCCCCGACAAAATGACTGCCTTTGCCGACAAAATTTCGGCGGAAGACAGTGCGGCGGTTATCGCTTATACACGTCTGTTGAGCTTGGGTAATGTGAGCGCACCGGTTGCAGTTGCCAGTGCCCCGACTGCTGCGGCAGGTGGTACTAGCCAGGAACCTTCCACCACAGCGGAACCGAATACGGGTGTGCAACCCGCTACCACTGCTGACGCGAGCGCCAATGCGGTGGGTACGGTCAGCGGTAAAGTCGTCAATATGTCATCAGGTGGCACCGTTCCGGCGGATCTCCCCCTCACTTTATATGTTGTGAGCGGACAAAACTCGCAGGCACCACAGCAAGTGCTCACCACCACTGCCAAATCGGATGGCACTTACCTATTTGAGAATGTACCTGCCAGCACTGACCAGCATTATGTGGTGATGGCGACCTACAAAGATACGGTTTACACCAGCGAAATGGTTCCTGCTGATCCGACCCATCCGAAGGTCGATCTGGCAGTCAATATCTATGAAGTGAGTGATGATCCAGCCAAGGTCAAGATCAGTGAAATGGTCAGCATGATGCAGGTCGACCCGACCACCAATCAATTGCAGGTGGTACAGATCGTCAGCTTCACCAATGACTCGGATCACGCCTTCGTCAAAACAGTTGACGGCAAACCAACCTCCACCAGTGTGAAACTGCCGAAGGGAGCAACCTTCCAAGATTTCTCCAGTGGAACCTATAAACTATCCGCCGATGGAACCGAAGTAGTGGATAGCGAGCCGGTGCTGCCGGGTAGCCCCCATCTCATGCACCTCGGTTATAGCCTGCCTTACACCGGACAAATCAGTATTGAACAAGCGTTGGGTTATGCCCTGAGCGGTAAAGTGCAACTGATGATTGCTAGCAACGGATTGTCGATTGCCGGCGATCAATTCGCGCCGACTGGCTCAACCCAGATGGGAAACCAGACTTACCAGACCTTTGGTGGTGATTTCACCCGCGCGTCAGGTGAATCAATCCGTTATGATGTGAGTGGCACAGTCACCGCCAATAGTTCCTCAACCACATCTACCAGCACCACCAGCGTATCAGCAAGCAGCAACATCAGCCCGTTTGCCTATGCGCTAATCGGTATCGGCTTGGTCGCCATCGGCACAGCGATTGGTTTCTTCATGCGTGAACGGACGGATCAACGCAGCCAGCCACAATCGCCGGTGAATGACCTAATGAAACAAATCGCGGATCTGGATATTAAACATAACGAGGGCAAGATTGGCGAAGCGCAGTACCTCAAACAGCGCACCGCCTTGAAGTCCCAACTCATGCTGCTGATGAAATCCAAGTCCGGCAAAGAATAAATCACAACTACTGATTGGATAATAAGACGGGGACACATCGGTTGTCCTCGTTTTATTTGGGATATTTAGCGCGACGCATCCACCCATCCAAAACCTTAATTGTTCTAGTTGCCATAAAACCACACCTCAGCGACAATGAGAATGTTGTCGTAGATGGTCGATTTTGCCGTCTACATCGAGTAATATAAAAAGTAATCCTTACTGAGAAACAATTCTTAAAACCCTAATTTGGTCTCAAGGGGGCAGATATGTCCGGTCGTTTCCGCCGCATCTTCAATGTCGCTCTATTGTGGATCTGTTTCGTATTTGCGTTGCCGGTTCTCGCCCAACAAGAGGTGAAAGTAACCGTCAATTACGCCGAAGTTGCTAGCGAATCAGACAAGAGCCAAACCGTCAATATTTACTTCACCTTATTTGATGCCCAGAATAACGCCATCCCCAGTCCGGCCATCAGTTCGGCGCAGATGGTGCTCAACAACCAGACTTTTACAGCCTCCAAGGTTGATAAACCGGCGACTCCCTTTTATATCGTGCTGGTGCTGGATACCAGCGGCAGTATGCAAAGTAACGCTCCTAAACTGCGCGAAGCAGCCTTAGCCGCAGTGAACGGCGCACCGGATGGCACCAATATCGCGGTGCTGCGCTTTACCCATCAAATCCCCCCGATCTCAGGCTTCACTACCGATAAAGGACTACTCAACAATACCATCGGTGCACTGACCAGTGACCAATTCAAGGGCGGCACCTGTATTTACGATGCCACCGCTGCCGCAGTGGATGCGCTCAAGATTGCGCCCCCCGGTCGGCGCGCAGTCGTTCTATTTACGGATGGTGTCGATGAAGACCAATTCGGGCGTAAACCGTGCAGCAAAGCGACCGAAGACTCGGTCATTAAGGGTGCAAACGAAAGCCAGCAAACCCCGATCTATACGATTGGGCTGACGGGCAACGCTAAGACCGATTTCACCACCTTGAAAAACATGTCCGAGCGTACAGGCGGTATCGCCAACGCCGGTAGCATTAACGAGATTTCAGGTGTCTTCCAGAAGGTCATCAATACCCTCGCCAGCCAGAAACAAGCAACCTTTGACTCAATCTGCTTGCCTGCAGGTACTTATTCCGGTGCGATCACGATTGCCATCAGCCAACCGTCATCAAACTCCGCTGGTATCGTCAGCAATGTTATTCTGAACAAAACCTGCTTTATCCCAACCGCGACACCTACGCCAACCGAAACCGCGACGATTACGCCCACGCCGACCAGCACACCGACCCTGACGCCGACTGTGACTTTAACCCCCATTCCGCTGCGCCTCGATCTGATCCCCCATCTTGATGTAGCCAAAAACGCGATGGTGTTTGACCTGACGCGCGAAGGCGATGGCGACGTGGCTTTCTACGAAGTCACCATCAAAGATCAATCCACCAATATTCTCCTGCCGCAGCCTTACGGACGCCGCCGCTTCACCCCTGAAGAAGCTGCAGCCACCATACAAGTCTCATTGCTAGACGTACCGGCTGAATCGTGGACGGTCTGTATACGAGCCTATTCCAAGGCCGAGACACCGATTTCGGATGACTTCTGCCAGAATACCAAGCCGCCGCGTACGCCAACGCCCACCAATACCCCCGAACCTACGGTGACCGCTACCGCCACGCCGACGCAGGTGCCGACCGAGACACCGACTCTCACACCGACCACCGCGCCAACACTGACACCCACCTTAGCCGCCGTTATTCCGGAAATTCGCTTCAACCCCACTAGCCAGGAATTTGAAATTCAACTGGATACCGCCAACTTCAAGTTGGACGACATCAAGTCCTATACCGTGCGGATTGAAGATGCTAATAAACTGGTGGTGCGACGCGTCGAGCAAAGTGGCGCGGTTGAAAATCCGTTGAAGGTGAAGGCCATTGATGACCGCACCGGAGCCGAGCTAGGTGAGGGACAATACAATATTTTCGTTGAATTGAATGTCAACGGACAGCCCACCGCCTTCCAAGCCGTCAAGGAAGTTAAGAAACCTGCTCCACCCACACCAACGCCTGAACCGGGTTTGGTTGACCGTATGGGCGGTGCGATTAAGGAAAGCCCGATCCTCGCCGTAGTATTTGGTTTAGTCGTGGTAGCGTTGTTCGCGCTGATCTTCTTCTGGATACGACGCAGCCGTGGTGGTGGCTTTGACTACGAGCCGACCTATACCAAACCCACCAAGCCAGCACCATCCACTAAAGGTGTGACGCTAGATAGCGCCCGACCATCTGCCGAGGTAGAAGGTGGCACGCAGATTGAAATGCCTATCGACTCGACCTTCCGTGATAAGGGTGGGAGTTTGAAGATTATCCAGTCCAACAGCGAACAGGTTGGACGAACATGGAATTTCACCAGCAACGACATGCCCTATCGTATGGGGCGTGGTGGCAATAGTGACTTCCCTGTGAAGGTTGATCTCAAAGATGCGGGTGTCAGTTCGGTTCATGCCACGCTGCTTTTCTCCAATGGGCAATACTCGATTGTGGATGAGGGCAGCACCAACGGCACATTTATCAATGGTGATCGTCTGAAACCTGCTCAACGCCGTGTACTGGAAGATGGTCAAATCATTCGCTTGGGCGCGAATCTCGAATTGGCATTCACCGATAAGAACAAAGTCTTCCAGAATATGTCCAATTCAGGACGTATCGTGCCGCCCCCACAGGTTGCCGCCAAACTGGACGCGCCGACCGTTTCACCACAGCCACCCGCGCCGGTAAAGGCTGCGCCACCTGCACCTGTGACTCCGCCATCTGCCGACTTGTCGGAAGAGAAAACCAACGTCATGCGGCTTGGATTACCGGCTGGAGTCAAAGCCAGCTTGGAACTGCTGCCGGACGGACCTGTGTATCCGATAATGGAGATCGAGTTCACGATTGGCCGCCGCAAGACAAATACCTTGCCGCTGGAGCGCTTGGGTATTTCACGTGAACACGCACGTTTCGCATGGCAAAATGAGGAACGCTGCTTTACCATCGAAGATCTTGAGAGCGGCAACGGAACCTTCGTCAATAATCAAGCGCTCCCACCGAATGTCCCTATGCGCTTGGAGGCTGGTAAGCCCTACGAAATCCGGCTGGCGAAGGATGATAATGCAGTGTTGTTACGCTTCCAATATCAATTACCTGCCGCGCCATCCTTCGAGGATGAGCCGACGCAAGTATAAACTTCAGATAGGGGAGATTACGATCTATCTCCCCTCATCTATTTGCCGCCATCAGGGCTTTCGCATATAACTAAACTAGGTTTCACTTCATTGGTCAACCATTTATGAGCCAGAACATTACGCAGCAAGTACAGGTTGTTCAGCGGTCAGAAATCGGCTTAAAGCGCGCGGTCAACCAGGACTCGATTGGTGTGCGAATTCCACAAAACGGGGATTCGAGCCAACATGCCTTGTTTGTCGTCGCGGATGGAGTCGGTGGGAACTTGCCCAAAGGTGAGGTCGCCAGCAGCACAGCCATCAACGCCATGTTCACTCATTATTTTGCCGAGCCGGATGATACTGACATCCTGATGCGCGTCGGGGATTCGCTGCAAGATACCAACATCGCTGTGCGGAACCAAGCCCAAGTCGAAGGTGTTAATAGCATCGGCACCACGATTGTCGGGCTTGCATTAGCGCCCAGCGGAGAAGCCATCGGCTTCAATGTGGGTGACAGTCGTTTGTATCGTGTGCGCGGGGCAGAAATCGAACTGATCTCCGAAGATCAAGTCAGCTTGCCCGAACCCGGTGTACTTAAAGACGAATTCAAATCACGCCGCGTCACCAAGATTTCATCCTATATCGGGCAGCCGAATCTACTAGAACCAAACTTTTACCGCCTGAAAACTCAACCGGGTGATGTTTATTTGCTATGCTCGGATGGTATCTGGTCGAAGTTTGAAGACGCAGAATTACTCGAATTAATCGACCGTCAGCCGCTTGACCAAGCCTCCGAGCGGATTGTCAAACTGGTCTATGAACGTGGCGCACCAGATAACCTCAGCCTCATTTTGATCAAGTTGGAAACACCTCCGGCTGCACCACGCATCACCGCGCAACCGATTGGTGAGATGCCTACCTCGATCACATCAAGACCAACGGCTAGCCGCACAAGCACTGTTGCTGTTCCACAGAGCAGCGGACGCAACCTGACGCCCTACATCATCGGCGCAGTTGTGATTGCCGTGATTGTCGCTGTGATATTCTTCTTACAACAACCTGCAATAGCGCCTTCTGTGACACCAACCGTTGCGGCAACCCTCGCTACCAACAATGCCAGCATCAAGCCAACCAGTACGGGGACTGTTCCGATATCGCCTACGAAGGTCGAGGCGACACATACGCCCCTGCCGACCACCCTTGTTCCAGCCACCAGCACGGCGACCCATACCGTCACAGTTACACCGTCACCTATCCCGAGTGCGACCCTGACGAAAACTGTCACCCCATCGCCGGAGCCATCGCAAACACCGCTGCCCACACTGACGCCGACCATTGCTGCCTCAGCGACATCGCAACCCACCGCGACCAAGTTACCGCCGACCAAAGCCCCAACTGTGGTGGCATTAGTCGTGCCGACCGAAACACATACGCCGACGCTCAGCCCATCGGCTACCCATACACCCACAGTTGTGCCGAGCAGTACGCCGACACTTAAACCCAGCGAAACACAGACGCCGCTGCCACCCACAACCACCCTCAATCCGACTCTCATCACGTGGACGCCCTCGCCAACGCCGACTGCCACGCCTAGCCTGACGCCGACGCTAACCCCAACAGCGACCGCCACGCCCACCGATACCAATACACCGACGCCAACGGATACCGATACGCCGACTGCCACCGCCACCCCCACCGCGACGGATACGGCTACCTTGACCTTGACGCCGACCAATACATTCACGCCAACCATCACCTACACGCCTTCCGCCACACCTAATCCCGCCCAAGCCGCACAAACCGCAACTGCACTCGCGCTGATTACGCCTTTCGCACCGAGTGACAATGCCGTAATTACCCTGTCGCAACCTGTGATGTTCTATCCATCAACTGACGGAAAGACCTTCAGCGTGCCTGCTAGCGGTGGCGTTGAACTGCCAGCCAATACGCTGGTCAAAGTCATCAGCAGCCAAACCAAGCCGATTGACGGATTGATCTATTCCTACGTGACCGTCCAAACGAAGATTGAAGGACTAGCTTCCGACACTGGATGGGCAGCGCTGGCACCTGCTACCCAAGCCATCGTCATTGCCCACATTAAGAGTGGCGTCGTCATCCGCAAAGGCCCTGCCAAAATCTATGAACCGACCGGAATAGGCCTCAAAGATGGCGAACGCGCGGTCATCTTGGGGCAGGTCAACTATCGCGGGTTGCTCTGGTACTATGTTGATCCCGAGAATACCCAGGCCGCTACCGGTTGGATTTATTCCGGTGTGCAGACACTCGAAATTCAGGGCAACCTCGACAATGTGCCAGTTCGCACCACCTTTCCGGCAGAACCGACGCTAACCCCGTCACCCATTCCCACTTTGACAGAGACTCCTAGCGCCTGATTTGACTGCGTGAACGTCAATAATTGTCTCAACGAAGCGACCCTTAAAACGGTCGCTTTTTAATGCTTTTCGGCGAAAAAATGGCTTCATTCTCCCCTGTGTTTATGAATGAGACAGGTTTTGTCATAAATTTATCTAGGCTTGTCAATAGTGCTGTTACCTTGCTTGACAAAAACTTTTTTTCAACCTTAGAATGAAATTAGTGTCACATAGTACACAGAGGGAAAATACACATGAGCGATACCGTTTCGATCGATTACGCGGCGATGCAGAAGGTTTCCCAGGGCTTCAGCCATGAAGCCGCCCACGTGAAGAAAGTCCTCAACGACATTCAACACCAACTCGAAATTCTAAAGCACGGTGGATGGATCGCAGATGCCGCCAACAAGTTCTATGGCGTGATGGACAATGATCTTTGCCCCCGACTTCAGAAATTGCATAATGCGCTTGAACACACGGCGAACCACTGCTCCGGAGATCTTCCGCAAACATTCAAGAACGCCACAGACGAAGCCTGTAACTCAATTCCCAACCAATAATTAAAATAGAGGAGTCGTCACTGTGACAGCAAAGATTCAGTTTAAAGAACACGAGATGCGCACAGCCATCGCCCAACTGCGGCGCGGCGCTAAAGAGTTGCGTGAATGTATTCACCAGACCCAAAGTTTCGCTGGCTTGATTGAAAAAGGTGCCCTGGTCGGAGAAGCCGGTACCCAATTTCAGACCATCATCAAGAGCACCTTGAACTCCAAGATTGAAGACATTGCTCAGAAACTTGAAGAACAAGCGCGTTTCGCCGAGATTGAGCTCGAGCAACTGCTCAAAGCTGCCAGCCAACTACGCTAATTGTGACCTGTTGAAAGGAATTAACGAATATGGGTTTGTTAGATGGGCTTATCCTAAAACTAGTAATGAAGGTACTCGAAGCAGTACTTTCGGAAATCACCAAGCAGGTTAACCGTGTTCAGTCCGAAGTGCTGAACGAAATGACCAAGATGGTCTCCAGCGGGTTTGACGACTTCTGGCGCGGTGAAGACGCCGATCAATTCAAAGAAAAAATCCTTAAGATGGCTGTGCCTAAGGCTCAGGACATTGTCGGTATTGTGGGCAAAGTCGGGGGCGGTATCAAACAAGCGTCTGACATTATTCAAAACGCCGATAAAAAAGCAACCCAAATCGTCGGCGACATCGCCAGCGAATTTTCCAAGATTTAGGCACGATCAAAGGATAAACAACGATGGCAAACGAACGTCATATGGAGCCTGCCAAGGTGCGGGCAATGGGACAAGCGCTTGAGGCGATTTCGGGTATCTTAAAAGCCGTTAGCACAGTGCTTGAAGTACAAATGACCATTCTAAAAACGACTGCCTTCATTGGCTTGGTCGGTGGTTTGGTAGTAGAGCGTTATCTGGCCATGATTAAGCCCAAGATTGACGATCTCGCAAAATTCACGGCTGAATTGTCACAAGATGCGATTCTCTCGGCAGCCGACTGGGAAAAAGCCCAACGCTCCGGCTAATCACAGCCCTTCCTTTACAAATAAAACGCCCGCTTCTATCGCGGGTGTTTTTATTGTTGGATGTTGAGAAAAATTATCGCGTGATAGCGCTAATCAAAATGCTCAGGATGAACAGCACCAACAGGCCGATCATTGAATACACGGCGACCTTCTGCACATCCTTGAAAAACACGTTGATATCGAAACGCTTTTTGTTGACCACTTCGCCGTAAAGATTCAGTAGTGCCATGCGGAACTCAGCGACATTGTTATACCGTTTGGGATGGTCATGGCGGACAGCACGCTGCACGATATCCAGCAAACCATCAATCCCTTCCGCATTCCCCTTGGCGCCTTTACGCCCTCGACGTGGCGATACCGGTAAATCGGCGCGTTTTAGCACCGGACTCACCTGTTGAATTTCATCGTAAATATCTTCGGTGCGGCGTAGGGTATAGGGATAAGCCGGTTTACCCGCTAGCATTTCATATAAAATCAGCCCCAGCGCGTACACATCCGCCGCCGGATTCAACGTGCCACCCCGAATCAGTTCGGTAGGGGTATAAGCCGCCATCAAATGATGCTGCAAAGCTTGGGCCTCGGTTGCCGGAAGTTGTTTGCCGGTAGGGAACAATAACCCGATGTCCAGCAAAATCGGTTGTGGAATACCCGAGTCATTACGCCGCACCAGAATCACATCCGGATTCACATTCAAATGCAAGCGTTCGGTCAGCTTCTCGATGCGAATGATGGCCTCGGAGAGCGTCAACATGAACCAACCGACATCCTCATGCCACGGCTGTGGATTATCCAGCAGCGAGTCGGTCAGGAACTCACCTTCGATATAGTCCATCAGGAAGAAGTAACGGGTTTGTTCACCGGAGGTCACGATACCAAACGCGTCTTGCCCGTTGACCGCCATATGGGGTCGCCACGTGGGCAGCGCGGGGTGTTTATCCCGCGAGGCCATGCTGATGCTACGCAGCGCTTCGGCTTCATTGCGTAGGTAGGCTTCGTTTTCAGCACCTGGATTGGCGACTTTAAGTATTAAGATTTCGTGATCTTTGTCGATGCCGCGCTCCACCTTGTAGATGGTGGCGGTCTTCAAGACCCGCATGAGTTCTAGAACTTTGAGGTTGCCGAGATAATCGCCATATTTGAAGAGCAGAGGGAGCGATCCCGCGGGACAATCGACTTCCTGACACCATAAATTGCCATCGGGTGAGGTCAAACGGCAGTGGCTGCAAATATGACGCATAAGCGACCTATCCCCCCGAAGCGTAAATTTGACACACTATCCCAATTATGCCACAATGATGACTAATCAGGCAACTCGTCCATATAAAATCATTTTACAATATGGTAGCCATATAGTGTTGTTTTGAACCGTGGCTCAAGGGGAAATGCCATGCCCAGTTCGCCCCATTATGTTGACCGCCCCCCGCGCATCCAACCTGAACTGCCACAAGGCGTGGTGGAAATCCCCAATCCCCCTAAAGAAGACGATGGTGGACAGCCGCTCTGGCAATCGCTTGTACCAATTATCACCATTATTGGTTATTTGCTGGTCAGCACATCCGGTCAAGGCAGCAATATCGCCTTCATGATACCGATGGCGCTGACTGTGATTCTATCAACAGGTATTCAGCTTTATACCGGCTTGACGGGTCTCGCCCGTAAGCGTGAAAAGCGTGTTTCCTATACCCGCCGCTTGGTCGAAATGCGCCGCGAGATGGTCGCTAGCCACATCCGCCAGCGCACTTTCTACGAATACAACTATCCTGAACCCGGTGTCGTCCTCAACATGCGCGGTGATAGTCAGGATAATCGCGGTGGCGCTCGCCTGTGGGAACGCCGTAGCAGCGACTCGGACTTTGCCGTTACCCGCTTGGGGCGCGGTGTACGTCCCACCACTGTCGAATATAAAGTCACCCAACGCGGTGAAAATGATGAAAATCCCCTGCGCTCGGATGCTGAACGTTTAGCAACCGACTCGCACTTTGTCTCGGATGTGCCCATCACCATCCGCCTGTATCAAGCGGCGCGTGACCGTGAAGAGAAAAAGTCAAAAGAAATGGGCAGCGGTGGCGATACCGATCAAAAGGTAAAAGCGCCCAAAGAAGTGGTGCGCCACAGCCTCGGCATCGCTGGCGAACCCAAAGACGCCTACGAATTTATATACAGCCTGTTGGCACACTACGCCGCTTTCCACTCGCCATCCGATCTTCAGTTATCCGTCGTGGGTATGAACGCCGCCGCCAGTCATTGGTCATGGTTGTATGCGCTGCCCCACAGCCAGATTAACCCCTCAAAAGGCTCGTATCGGCTGTACTTTGAAGATTGCGAACGCATCTATGCGCCGGTCTCCGGTACGATCACCGGTATTTTTGTGCAGGTCGGTAAAACTTTCGAACCGGGCAAAGTGGTAGCCAAGATTCAACCGGACGCGGGTGGACGCGAGGTAGAAGTCATCAGTCCGGTTGCCGGACGTGTACAGGAATTCGGGCGCGTGCTGGTTGAGGGAAGCGAAAACCTCCCGTTGATTGATGCAGGGCGGCACGTCGAACAGGGTACATTGTTGATGCGTTTGGAAGACTTCGGTTTGACCTCGCAGCAGCTTGATGACGAAGTGGACCCTCGCAAAGAAATCCAGACGAAGTTCGGCAAGAATCGCAAACGTGAAGTTGCCGGTGTCCCGCGCTTCTGGAAAGAAAAGGTGTGGGTGGAACTGGATCGCCGCGCCCGTCGCTTGCGTGATAAAGATGAGAACGACCGCACCGAAATCACGCTGCCGTTTATGCTGACGGTGGTTGATCTGCTGGCGGCCAAACCCCAACTGAGTGATGAGAATAACCCCCTCAAAGCCTCGTGGTTGGATGATCTCGAAAGTGAAGCCGCGACTTCCTTGCTCCTCAGTCGTGGTATTGATCTGGGTGGCGCGGTGATTTATCTGGTGCCGCAGCGCAATAAAGTGCCCAGTGGTTGCCAGAGCATCGTTGAACTGAAGCGTGATGCTGGTGGTCAACTGAAGTTCTTATACGCCGAAGTGGGTCTGAACAGCACCCGTTACGTGGGTGATGCCGATACGATTGTAGACCTGAATAAGCTAAAGCAGTTCAGCAAAGCCGTGGCTGAATGGGAAGTTCGCCGCAGTTACGGTGCGGATATGCCGCGTGCCGTCGGCTTGCTGCCACTCTACGACACGACCACGATCTCTGGCTTGGGGATTCAAGACCGCTGGCGTGAAAGTGTTGATCCTAAACGCGCTGAATGGCCGAAGATGCCGCTCGGTATGCTGGCAGGGCAAGAACCGCGCTATCTGCATTTCTTCGCGGATGCCGATGGTGTTCACGGTATGATCGCCGGTAGTACCGGTTCCGGTAAATCAGAACTGTTGATGACCATGATCCTCAGTTTGGCGGTCAAATATGACCCCACTATGGTCAATTTCGTGCTGGTGGACTTCAAGGGTGGTGCGGCCTTCGAACCCTTCAAAGAACTGCCGCATGTGGTCGATTTTGTCACCAACCTGCGTGGTAACGCGGTGGCGCGTATGTTCGCGGCCATCATCGCCGAGTTGAACCGTCGCCAGCAGGTTAACCAAGACACTGATATGAAGGACATCGTTCGCTACAAGCGAGCCGGTTTGCACCTGCAACGACAGGATAATTACCCGCATCTCTTCATCATCATCGACGAATTTGCGGAAATGATCTCGAACAATGCCGAGTATAAAGCGCAGTTGGATAGCATCACGCGCCTCGGTCGTGCTTTGGGCGTATCACTGATCCTCGCGGCACAGCGACCTACCGGCGTTACCGATCAGATGCGCGCCAACATCAAGTTCCGCATCGCGCTGCGCGTTGAAACCCGTGATGAAAGCAGCGAACTCCTGCGCTTACCGGACGCGGCTTACTTACCCAGTATCCCCGGTCGTGGCTATATGCAGGTCGGTAGCGAGAGCTTGGAAAATATTCAAGTCGGTTACACCGGCGAACCCTATGTG
Source organism: Aggregatilineales bacterium (assembly GCA_044227005.1). GTDB lineage: Bacteria > Chloroflexota > Anaerolineae > Aggregatilineales > Phototrophicaceae > CFX2. Next base: position 138,676 of record JBGAFZ010000004.1, on the reverse strand, counting down.
CGTGATGACTACGACCCGATGGAACGCTACGAAGGGCGCGACATCATCTGGGAAGAAGACCTCGGCAAAGAAGAAGACGAACCGACCTATGATGTGATGGTGCGGCGTATGGCGCGTTGGGCGAAGGAACGGTACGGCGATAATCCACCGTGGCGCAAACCGTGGCCGAACCCCCTGCCCACCTATCTCTCGCTGGATCAACCGGCAGGAATCGAGGTCGAGTACGTCCGTGATGAAGATCAAGACTTTATTCGTGGCGAACTCGCGCCTAATCAACCCTTTGTCCTCGCACCCGCAATCCCCCAGTGGCTTGATGGACAACTTACTGCATGGAAGCCCATGGACTGGGAAAACCGCGCCATGCGGGCTGTCGTCGGCCTGATTGATGATCCGAGCAACGCCAAGCTCCAACTGCTTAAGGTCGATTTGACCGTCGGACATTACACCATTCTCGGCGCGTCCGGTTGGGGTAAGAGTATCTTCCTGCGTACAGTGGTGACCAGCCTCTTGGCGACTCACTCACCTGACGATTTGAACCTCTACATTCTGGACTTCGGCAGCCGCGCTTTGCAGATCTTCGAGGATGTGACGCATACCGGCGCGTACATCGTCTCCCACGAGAAAGAACGTGTCGAGCGCCTCATCCGCATGTTGGATGAACTCAACGACTCGCGCAAAGAAATCATCAGTCAAGCCAACGTCGCCAATCTGTTGGAATACAATCATAAAGGGCCGCCGCGTGGTCGCACCGATCTCCCTGCCAAAATTCCGGCGGTACTGGTCATCATTGATAACTTCGCCGAGTTCCGCAATACCTACGAATCGCAGTTCGAACTGCTCACCTCGCTGGTACGCGAAGGTCTCTCCAACGGCATTTACTTCATCGTGTCCGGTGAACAAAGCAATGCGCTCGGCAAACTCTTTAACCTGATTCCCGAACGCATCACGCTCAAACTCTCCGATGACGGTGAGTACAGCACGATTGTCGGGCGGGGTGCCCGTCCGGTAGATGAAATCGCGGGTCGTGGCTTGCGTCGTGTTGACCGCTCACCGCTGGAATTACAGGTCGCGCTGCCATTGGGCTTCATTGACGACGAGGCCGCCAAGACTGAGGCCGAACGGCTGATCGACTTCCTTGCCATCCTCAAGAAAGCCGCGCAGGATAAGAATTACAAGCGTCCGCCCCAAATCGACATCTTGGAGAATTGGGCTGTCCTGCCTTACTTGCTCAAAGAATATCGCGACAAGCTTGCAACGACGCCCAAGCTGCCTGCTCAAATCATCATCGGGCGTTCAGATAGTGATCTCATGCCCACGGTGCTCGCCTTGGATGCCAAGCCGCATTTCATTGTCACTGGCCCGCCATCCTCCGGTAAGAGTACCGCCCTCCACACATGGATTTTATCGCTGGCAGATTTGTATTCGCCGCGTGAAATCGCGATGGTGATGGTTGATTATCAAGGTGGGATTGTGGATTACGGCGGCACACATCGGCTGGATGAACTGCCGCACGCCCTCATGCCGGTCATCACCGAACCGCAGCAATTCGGTGAGATGGTCACACAGCTTGAGAACGAATTTATCTACACACCCGATCGGCCTTACCGCGAAGTATTCGTGATCTTCGACAACTACGACGATATTGACGAACTGGCCTCCAAAGTGGAGGGTGGTGATCCGCGCCGTCGTTTGGGTGATATGGCGCGGCGTTTGGGCAAGCAGGGCTTACACTTCATTGTGTGCGGCATGAAAGAAGGCCTCACCTCCGGTGATGATATGCTGCGCCCGATTTCAGCCAACCGTTACGGCTTGGCGATGGACTCGGAAACAGCCGAAAGCGCACCCTTCTATGGATCGGTGCCGCGCAGCTACAGCCAGATGCAACTGCCGCGCGGACGGGGCTTCATCGTGACACCCGGCAAAGTCGCGCTGGTACAGGTGGCCGTCCCGTATCCCGATCCGACGCGCAAGACCGAAGATATGGATGCGTGGGTTGAGACCATCCTTGATCGTGGCGATGAACGGGCAGCATGGTTGCCGCCAGCGCCCAAACCGGATGCGACTGCGTCCGCCAATGGCAGCAGCAACGGCACTCAGATGCCCACCGCATTGACCGCCGATCAGCGATTGGATTTACTCACCAAGATTGCCGAGAAGATGGGTGCGACCGCCGATATGCTGGCGACCGCCTTCCCTGATGACGAGTCACTGGTGAATACCGCCCTGTCTTATGGGATCACGTTATAAGCGCAAGCGGCAAAGGAAGCGCACATGGCAAACCAAGATCGTTTCAACTTACTGCGGCAAAAACTGGTTGCCACCCATATTCCGTTGACGGTCGAGGCGCAGGGAGAACCGCACCGCGTCTTGATGCTCAAAGACATGACCATCCGCGAACTGCGCGAAGAAGTGGTCAACAAGTTTGTGCAGGAAAGCGGCAAAAAGAGCGACTTCGTACTGATGGCAAATCAGCAACCGTTGGCGCTTTCCAAGAAGCTCAGCAGCTTGAGCGCGGATACCGTCGTGCGCCTCGTCCGTGCCGATAAGACACAGAAGGTGAGCGAACAGGTCACGCTGGTCTTTGATGACAGCACTCGCTTCCCGATTATCAGCCTACCCGCCATCATCGGGCGCTCCAAACAGGCCGACTCCGCCCTCGCGGTCAACGTCAATGATCTGCCGAACGGGTTGACGGTTTCGCGCCGTCACGCCGAGATCAGCCGTCAGGGCGAAACATTCATGATCCGCAACATCGCGGATAATCCACAGGACAAGCCCATCTATATCAACGAGGTCGCGCTGGCTACGGGAGACATCCCCAAAGAAGTCAGCGACGGAACCGTGATACGGTTGGGTAAAATCACACTCACTCTACAAATCACTTAACGCACGATAACAGGGCATCATGGCCGATTCATCACTTGAACAGCGCCTCAAAGAACTCAAAGGAACCATCCTTCCCAAAGGCAATTACGAACTGCTGGAACTCATCGCGTCCAGCCACATGTCGATGGTCTACAAAGCCCGCGACAAGTCCTCTAACCTGTTCGTCGCCATCAAGATTCTAGCGGATGATAAATATCTGTGGCGCTTCAAGGCAGAAGCCGAACTGGGCTATTTGCTGAACATTCCTAACGTTGCCCGCACCATCCGTGCGGAGATGAACGGCGAAACCCTGCCCAACGGCTTGACCGTCAAATATCTGGTGATGAAGTGGATTGATGGGGCTTCCCTCGGTGATCTGATTAAAGATCATCGTGAGCATCCGATTTCGACACCTGAACTCCTCGAATTCACGGTGCGCTTGCTCCAGAAGATCACACCCGCCCTGGAAGGGATGCACGCTGCCAACATCGTCCACCGTGACATCAAGCCCAATAACATCCGCTTTAACAACGATAAGATTGATAAAGACGAACCGTATCTGCTGGATTTCGGCATCGCCAAATGGATACAACCGGAGAAGGCCAGCCCGCAGGTGGGTGACGGTGAAGAAAAGACCAAAATATGGGAAGCCCCCGGCACCCATAAATACATGCCGCCCGAACAATGGGACGGTGACGCCATCCCCCGCAGTGATGAGTACGCGCTAGCATTGTTGGTATACGAAGTGCTATCGGATGGATTCTCGCCGTTTGAACACGCGCTCTCTGCGCCGTCATCCACAGCGGGATCAACCGGCACGGACGGGCGTAAACGCTTCGATTGGGAACGGGCGCATCGTGACGAACAACCGCAGCCCATTCAAGCTTATCGACCGGATATGCCGCAAGCGGTCTGGCAGGTTTTGCTGCGCGCCATGAACAAGAACCACATCATGCGCTACGAGAACGTCACCAAGTTTACCGAAGCCTTCATTAAGGCCGCACGTGAACCAGATGCAACGGTGGCACCGATCCCGACTCCGGCAAAGACCATTCGCCAGAATCGGGATGAAATTCTCGCGGAAGCCGCCGCAGCCGCCCAGCCCAAAGTGACCAAGGCTCAAGCTGAACCTGTCATTGATCCGCCAACCGTGCGGGTGAACGTACCGCCGAAACGCAGCACCGAAGAAGTCAACAAGGTGATTGTGCCACCCATTCGGCCGTTGACCTCGACGGGCAGTATGCCGAAAGTCGCGCCTGCCGGACGCCCGATCATTCCGATTGCGATTGGCCTGTTGGTGCTGGCGGCTGTGATTATCGGCGCGTTGATCATCATTCCCGCGCTCAATCGTCCTGCCGAAGCCACCGTAGCACCCACCGATTTATACGCGGCTCTGGGAGCCAGCCAAACGGCGGCTGTAGCCACGAAAGCAGCAGCAGAAGCCACATCTGCGCCAACGGATGCCGGAACCTTGGAGAGCGCCAGCGCCACGCCTCTACCGACCAACACGGTTGAAGCCAGCGCGACACCTGTGCCGCCCACAGCCACATCTGTGCCGGATACCGAGACGCCGACAACGGTTGCTGTGGTCATCAGCGCCAGCAACACGCCCACACCACAACCACCGACTGCGACTTTCACCGCCACCAAGACGGTTACGCCGACCGCAACACCCAGCGCGACCGCGACCCATACCGCCACGCCCACGCCGCGCCCAACCAATACACCAACCGCGACCTCCACACCGACGGCAACGGCTACCTTCACGGCAACACCCACGCCGACGGCAACCGCTACCTTTACACCGAGCGCCACGCCGACCGCGACCATCACCCCATCGCCCACCGCTACGCCGACGCCGACTGAACCACCTCTGGTCGTGCTTGATTTGCTGACGCAGATGCGGGATGCCGGACGCCGTGCCAACCAATTCGATTGTGTGAATTACATCGAGGCCTATGATGGGCTGGCGAAGGCCGTATCCACCAAACCGGATGATGCCAAAGTGGCGGTTGTCGTGCCGCTGCTGGCACAGAGCAACGATCCGGTGACGGTCTTATATACCTTCTGCAAGCTGCCTGCGAATGCCGATCAATCCCGCGTGCTGCTGCGTTCCAATCTGGCGAACAATCAGTATCGCGTCTGGACGGATTTGATCAGCAAAGCCATCGCCAGCGTGCAAGCCATTCCGTAAGTGGGACGACACGCCTAGAGTCTCGAATGTCGTCTGTGTCGTCGGAAAAGAGTTAAAGGTTAAACGGTAAAGGTCGAAGGTCGTTGTCAGTTATCAGTTATCAGTTGCAAGTCTAAAGTTGAGTTTATGTCGGCGATGTCGTCGTCGTCGGCGACGACAATTGCCAGATTGGGTTTTGTGTCGGATTTGCCAAACTGATTCGGAAAATTCTGCAAATTCTTCAGATTCGGAATCTCTTTTGGCGTAGATTCCGAATTTTCTCCCTCGATGATCGATTCTATTTCACAAATTTCTTCACATTCTTCATTTTCACTGTGTCATTTGTGGCGCTTTGATTGCAATAAACGGAGATTTTTAACACAGTGACACAAAGACACAGAGAAAAAGCTATAAGATTGCGGTGGTGGTCATATGGTACGTGATAATCGGTGGGAGCACACACAGGTGCTCCCCTACAATCCATTCTTTGAGAAGTCGTGGATCACGTACTATTCAACCACTACTCAGATTAGTATAGAACAAGTGGTCGCAAATGGCAAGTTATAGTTTGGTTTGAAAAGTCCTGAAATGCATCCCCTCCCTTAGTCCCTCCCCACTTTGTGGAGAGGGAAATGGGGCTGGTGGGAGTGGAGCATTAATCGTTTCGCGAATTTGCTGCAAAACCTCATCCATGTTTTGCAACACGTCTTCATTGTTAAAACGAATGACACGTAAGCCACGACTTTCTAAAAATTCAGTGCGCAGGGCATCCTCTTCCTGCGTGTAATCATGGATGCTGCCATCCACTTCAATGACGAGACGGGCTTCCGCGCAGAAGAAGTCCACAATAAAGCGGTCAATTGGATGTTGACGGCGAAATTTGTATTGAGCGAGATTTTTACGTCGTAACGCTTGCCACAAAGCATCTTCGCTCGGTGTAGGGTCGTGTCGCATCTGACGAGCAAAAGGTTTGATTTTGTCCCAAATTTCAAGCGTAGTACGGGTGTGAACAATTCTCCCCTCCCTTAATCCCTCCCCACTTTGTGGAGAGGGAATCGCTGCGTTTAACTCCCCCTCGCTGTGCAGCGGAGAGGGGGCTGGGGGGAGAGGAGTATTCAGCATCAATTCACGGCGCATATCGTCGGCGATGGTGCGAAAGACGCTGGCGGCGTCGGTGGTGACCTGTTCGCTGTTGCGGTCGGGATGCAGGCGTTCGGGCGCCTCAAAGATGTCTTGCAGCAGTTTCATCACCGGACGCTTTTGGGTGATGTCGGCGTTGCTGAAGCTGTAGACTTTTTTCTCGGTGTTGGGGAAGTTGGTGTGAATTTCCCAATTGGCGATGTCGGTGACGATTAACAGCGGTGGGTTGTTGAGGCGTTCACGGTATTGGAGTAACTGCTGGTAGGCTTCGGTCAGGTCTTTGTATTTGCCAACCGATTTGTATTCGATGGCGAAGTGTCCATCATAAAAGACATCCGCGAACCCCTGCCCACCGGAGTCTTTTTTGAGACCGTATTCAAAGGCGAAGGTTTTGCCTGCCGCGTCGATGCCTGAACCTGTGGGGCGGTCATGGCCTACAAGGTCGCAGAGTTCGGTGAAATGAAGCTGGTAACTCTGGCGTTCGCCGAGGGTGGTGTTTTGCCAGTGTTGGACGAATTGCGGCGGTGAAAGAGGCTGCATGTGTTTAGCCGTTCATAAAGTTAGTTGTTTATAGAATTGTAGTCAGATTAATAACGGGGTACAAAATAGCGAGCGGGAAAAAGTATCCGGTTAGTGATTTTGGGGAAGGGTGAGCAACAATGCTCACCCTCGTTGATCGTTAATCCAATTGAGGGATGTTCATGCGGAAGTCAAACAGCGTCGGCAGCGGATAGTCACGTCGCACACGGCGGATGAGCGCGGCATCAGCAGGGATAGACTCGGCGCGGCTGATGCGTTCGACGTGGTAACGCACCCATAGGTCGGTCAGGATTTCGTCACCTTCGCGGTAATCGACAATCTCAAAACCAGCCTCAAAGAGTCGTCCGACGCGTTCCAAATCGCCCACTGCCAATCCGGCCTGTACTTCCAAGAGGTGAATCCGTCCATGATTGCGGATCGTGTCGTTGGCGCCAGCCAGCAAGGTTAGGAAATCAGCAGAGCGTCCGGCGTCGATCAAGGCGCGGGCGGTTTCGATCAAGAGGGGCAGCAGGTCAGGATGCAAGCTGTAGGCCTCGTGGTAAAGATCAGCGGCAACATCCAAACGGTTTTCACGCCGTGCCAGCACCGCCGCGTTACGCAGCGCCCATGCTGTACGCTTGTTGTTAATGGAATTTTCCCATGCCTGCCGCGCTCCATCTGCATCACCCCTGTGCAGGCGCATCACACCCAGATGCAGCCATGCTTCCCAACCTGCGTCGGGGTTTTGCTGTAGAGCGCGTTCCAATAGCTGATGCCACTCGCTTTGGGTGACGATCCCCGCGATAGGCGAGTCAGTCGGGTTATCGGGGAAGTTTCCGGTTTGCACGAGTTCCAACCACGGCTGCTGCTGTGCAGTTATCGCACCCGAGAAATCCAATCCACTGCCCGCGAAAGGATTTTCTCCGGCGGCTTGACGGCGGGCGGCTTCCAATGCACCCCATCCCGATCCGCGTTGGATAATCTCTGCGGGTGGATTGTTCTTCCAACGATCACCACGCCGCAGCTCGGCATCAAAGTCGGCGCGGGGAAGCAGATGCTCGATGCGGCCTTCGACATCCGCCTGAGCCGCTTTCCAATCTGCACCGTGAACGGTTTGGGCATCGGCTTCCATCAAGCCATACGCTTCCAGCCATTCGACTTCGGCGTGCGGCTGCATCACCGCGTATTCCAATTGGGTCGGGGCGAGACCGGCTTGAATCTCCAAGTAAGTGTTACCTGCGCCGTTCAACCATTCCTGCCAGCGCTTGCCACCCGATCCGGTTCCCCATAGGAACAGCTTGCGTCCACGCAGGACATCGGTCGAGACCTGCACCAATCCCTTGCCCTCGGCATCCAAGGCGGTGATCCACGGGCGTTGCTTTTCGGGGATACGGAAGAAGTAGTCTGCGGCGCGGGTGCCATTGGTGGTATAGGTCACATCGGTGCCATCCACGATGGGCATGGCAACCGTCCGCAAATTATCAACCGATAGGGCGAATTGATAAGCATCCGGTGCAGGGGTAATAACCCGCATATCGGCTCGTTCGGGAACGGCCATGTTCGACCACCAGTACATGGGCAGCGCATGATCGAAGGGGTTGATCAGACGGCAGCGTACATATAAGACTTGCGAACCGTCGGGTAAGTAAGCGTCAATTTGGTAGGCGGCCTGACGAATCCGCTCGTACTCGTACATGCGTAGGATCGGCGTCCCATCCCCACTTTCGACACGGGCGGCAAACAGCGGTGAACAGGTGTAAGGCGTGTGTCCGATGACGCCCATGTTCCACTCGACACCGCCGCTAAACCACGCGTTGCGAATCGCTAGATTACCGGGTTGGAACATGGGGTTCACAAACAGCAGTTCGCGCCCGCTGGGTTTGTGGATCAGTGACCATAAGCGTCCGCCGTATTCCAGCAAGAAGGTTGCGCGCAGGTTCTCGTTTTCGAGGACGGCCACCTTCAAAGCAGTCGGCACACGGTCACGGCTGTAGCCATCCTGTATGGTGTAGGGCAGGAAGTCGGGCAGATAGCCAGCGGTGGGGTCGTTCTCCGTTTTACCGGATAGCACTGGCTGGAGGCTGGGGTTATCCAAGGGCGGGAGCGGGTTATCAGCACCGAGGGGTGCGGCGGGTAACGTCCAAGTCTCGATGCGTAGTTGGCTCATATTAGTTTTTTGTTCCACAGGATTGGCGGATAACAAGCTGGGTCGGTGTTTGAATCATGAGGGCAATGCCTGTTTCATCTTCGATACGTTTCATCAGTCGCTCGACGGTTAATTCGCCGATGAGCTGCTTGTGAACTTGTACGGTGGTCAATGCGGGTACGGTGAAGGCTGATTCGGTGATGTTGTCGAAACCGGTGACCGCTATATCATCCGGTACGCGGAAGTTTTGTTGATGTAGCCATTGAATGGCACCGATGGCGATCAAGTCCGAGGCGCATACGATAGCATCCGGCGGATTGGAAAGCTTCATCAGGAGTTCAGCGCCCATCTGCCCCAAGCGCGGCGTCCAACCGTCCTCACCGAAGGGGGCGATGATGCATAACTCGGGATCGGTGGGCAATCCGTGCGATTTAACGCCATCGAGGAACGCTTTCCGGCGAAAATCGTGATGGCCGGTGATGAAACCTAAGCGGCGGTAACCGGATTTCACCAGATGATCGACTATATAGCGGATGCCATGATAGCCATCAAAAGTGATGTGGTCGTAGTCCGAGCTGATCGACTCGGTGGTGGTGACCAATGCGCGAACGTTGGCCTTGATATAAGCCATGCTTTCGCCTTTGGGCAGCGGGCCGAGGAAGATGATGCCATCGGTTTTGTTGGCATCCAGCACATCACGCGCTTGTGCGATGGTTTGCATCTCATTGTGGGGTTTGATGTAGGCGATACGGCAGCCGAGTTCTTGCGACTTCCGATCGACACCTTCTAAAACAGCGTTGAAAAAGGGATCACTATATTTGCCGGTTTTGAAGGCGATCAAGATGCCGATTTCTTTGAGCGTCTGCGGTCGAACAGAGGGGGTTGGAAAAGCCCCTCCATGTTGGCGACGCAATAACCCTTGATGCGACAGTTCGTGGAGATCACGGCGCACGGTCATTTCTGAAACCCCGAATTGTTCAGCCAATTCCTTGGTTTCTAATAATTGCTGACCATTCGATTGTTCAATCAGGTGGATGATTTGCAGACGGCGTTCTTCTTTGTTCATAGCTCACAGTCGTAAAATGTTCGTTCGAACATAATTTGTGTTCATTTGTAACATAAATTTACTTGACAATCAAACACTACCATGTTTTAATAAACGGAAATAAGGTTTGGTTGATATTCTACAACTAATTTTTTAATCTAAACAAGCAGTATTATGCAGCATAAATTAGTTCATCACACATTCCACCATCAGCCAATTTTGCCAATCCATCTCGGTTCTTCGAGATCCATTCAATTCTTATTATTGAAACCCTGCACTCATCAACTTGGCAGGCGTTCCGTTGCTTTGATAACACATTTTTAGGTCGGTTGTTTTTGAACTCTGAAGTGCATCAGTGAATCGCGTGCTGATGGATTGTGCCCGGTTTCAATATTGTTTGCCGAAATAGAAGTACTTACTAATTTGTGATCTAAAGGAAAATAGACGTATGCCTGAAACATCGGTCAATTCGTCGGACCCAATTTTAGAAATTAAAGATTTACAGACTTATTTTTTTCTTGAGAAAAGCACCGTACGATCGGTCGATGGCGTCAATTTATCGCTACCCCGCAAAAGCACACTCGGTTTGGTCGGTGAGAGTGGTTGCGGTAAGAGCGTGCTTTCGATGTCGATCATGCGTTTGATCCCATCACCACCCGGCAAAATTGTGGGTGGTCAGATTAACCTCCACCGTAAAGACACCAACGAAGTCATTGATATTGCTAAGCTCGATCCACGTGGTTCAGAAATGCGCCGCATCCGTGGTGGTGAGATCGCGATTGTGTTTCAAGAACCGATGATGTCCTTGAACCCGCTGTACACCATCGGCGACCAAATAGCCGAAGTGGTGGAAATTCATCAGAAACTATCACACAAAGATGCTTTGGATCGTGCGCTGGAAATGCTGACGAAGGTGCAGATCAGCGCGCCCAAGCAGCGCCTACGCGAATATCCCCATCAACTGAGCGGTGGTATGCGCCAACGTGTGATGATCGCGCTGGCTTTGTCGTGCAACCCTTCCATCTTGATTGCGGACGAGCCGACTACCGCGTTGGACGTGACGGTACAATCACAAATTCTGGATTTGATGAATGAACTGCAAGATGATGTCGGTGCTTCGATCATCATTATTACGCATAACCTCGGCGTGGTTTCGCAAATGGCGGATCAAGTCGCGGTGATGTATCTGGGTAAGATTGTTGAATACGCCGAAACACGTGATTTGTATCATGAACCGCTGCATCCCTACACGGTCGGGTTATTGAACTCGGTGCCGGTATTGGGACGTAAAGGTAAGCAAATTTTGGAACCGATCAAGGGAATGGTTCCGATGCCCACCGACAAAATTCCGGGGTGTGCTTTTGCCCCGCGCTGCCCTCATGCGATGAAAATTTGTAGTGAGAAACAACCCGTGCTGCGTGAAGTGAAGCCCGGTCACCAGACTGCGTGCTGGTTATACGAGGACACTTAACACGCCCGTTTTACCTGTTTTTAAACCCAAAATCCGTCCATGCATTTAGAGGGGGTGAGGCTTATCGGGGACAAGACAACGTAAGATTTGACCTGTAGCAGCTTGCAATAGTTTTTAAGATTTGAGGAGAACTAATAATGAAGTTCCGTAATATACGGCGTTATGCAATTCTGGCGACTTGCGTAACATTATTGTTGGGTGCGGCGTTAAGCACACCTGTCGCAGCCCAAGGCTCAATCGCAGCCCCCATTCCTTATCCTGATGCACCTGACCTCGGTTTGGGTGGCGGCACGGTAACCCGCTTGCCGATGGATCAAATTGTTCAATACATGGCATTGCCTGAATATCATCAGTCGCCGTTCCTCGATAAATTCGTTGCTGATGGCACCCTGCCAGCAGTCAAGGATCGTCTGCCCAAGGAACCCGCAGTCTATATGAAGACGGGTATGAAGGATGGCATCGGTGAATACGGCGACCTGTGGCGCGGCTTCTCGGCCTGCCCGACCGCTGGCTATAACACCATGGCTAACGTGTCGATGGGTTGGTTCGGTATCGAATCATACACCGTCCGCTACAACGCGCTGGTCAAGACCGGCCCGCTGTACCGCGCTGACCAAGACATTGAACCCATGCCCGAAATTGCCAAGAGCTGGGACTGGTCTGAAGATGGCAAGCAACTGACTTTGCACCTGATTGAAGGCGCGAAGTGGTCAGATGGTCAGCCCTTCAGTGCAGACGATGTCATGTTCACATGGGAAGGTTACATCCAGGACCCGAATGTCAACTCCAGCAAGAAAGCTGACAACTGGTCATGGGGTGGAACACCTGCCACCTTGGAAAAGGTTGACGAGAACACCGTCAAGTTTACATTCCCAGTTGTGAAGCCTTTCGATGCCTTCTATATGTTGAACGAAGCTAACTTTGATGTTATGCCTGCTCATCAGTTGAAGCCACTGCATCCTAAGTGGAGCACTGCAAGCCCTGCACCAACCTACAAAGATTTCACGAATGCCTTGGCTCCGGATGCACTGCCATTGGTCACCATGGGACCGTGGGCAATCACCGAATACAAGACTGACGAACTCATGATCATGCGTCGTAACCCCTACTACTGGAAGGTCGACGAAGCCGGTAACCAACTGCCTTACCTCGACGAAGTTCAGTACCGCAAGGGTCCGAGCGGCATTGGCCGTGACCTGTGCACCATCGCTGGCGATTGCGACCACATGAACCTTGAGAACCCCAGCACCTTCGTTCAGGCGATGACTGCTGCTCAAGATCCGAACTCCAAGTTCAACGTGAATTGGGGTCCAGAACTGCTCGGTTACGACATCATTTTCAACTATGCGATCAATTTCGGTATCACCGACGAAAAGCGTGATGTTGCTGTAAGAACGTTGTTCCGTGATGTGAAGTTCCGTCAGGCATTAAGCTATGCCGCCGACCGTGATGGTATTGCTCAGTCCGTCATGAAGGGTCCGTTCCTCCGTGGTTGGGCTGGTGGTTTGTTCCCGGGTGCACCGGACTTCGACAAGAGTGCGGTGGTCTACTATCCATACGATGTAGCCTCGGCCAATACCTTGCTTGACGAAATCGGTTTGAAAGACACCAATGGTGACGGCGTCCGTGAATGGACTTCCGGCCCGATGTCAGGTGAACCGGTCGTCATCCAGTTGGGTGCGTCGCAAGATGCCAAGGAAACCCAGAGCGTCGCCGAAGCACTGGTCAACCAGTGGGGCGCAGTGGGTATCAAGGTCAACATGAAGGTTATTGACAGCCAGACATGGACTGATACACGCGCCGCTGGTACATGGGACGTGTATGCTAACCGTGAAGGCTCATCATTTGCTCTGCCTTTCACCAATCCAGATTCATTGGCTCCTCTGACCCACGGCTTTGACTGGCACAAAGACACTGCCGAGAAGCCACGTGAATTGATGGACTTCGAAAAGCAGTTGGTCGACATCATGACCAAGTACAAGAGCACCTTTGATGCTGCTGAACGCAAGACCTTGATGACCGAATACAACAAGATTTTCACCGAAAATGTCTATGACATGGGTGTGTTTGTTGGTCGTTACGGCTTGGGTACTGGCAAGCGCTTCAAGAACATTGCTGACGGTACACCAGTGTTCATGTACCAATGGGTGGAAGATGCCCTGCTGCTGGATCAGGTTTGGTCACCCAAGGCTGATCAGTTGGCACAGAATCGTCCGGACACCATTCCTGTATACGCTAAGTAGTTTTTAGAGTATTGAAGGATCAAGGGCTGGGGGTGTATGCCTCCAGCCCTGCATCACCATTAAGATTAAACTGCCGGAACCTTTGATGACCGGCTTACAAGCAGTATTGTTCATGGAGCTGGCATGCTAAATTATATTTTTCGTCGCATCATTATTGCTTTTTTCATGCTGATTGGTATCGGAGTTGTTTCCTTCATCGTCATCCAGTTGCCACCCGGTGATTACGCCAGCACGTATGAGGGATACTTGATTGCCCGCGGGGCAACCCAGGAAACTGCTGATCGAGCCGGTGAAGTTATCCGTAAACAATATGGATTGGACAAGCCGGTTGCTGAGCAATTCCTGAATTGGGTTAAGGATATTGTGACCCAAGGTAAGTTCGGTTATTCGTTTGCCTATGGTAAAGACGTGGGTGAGCTTATTGCTGAACGTATGCCAATGACGATTTTGATCGCCATTATTGCCCATACCATATCTACGATAGTTGGGGTGGGTCTGGGGATTTATGTCGCGCCTAGAAAATATGGCGTTGCCGACAATTTCTGGGCGATTATTTCATTTATTTTAACTTCTATACCTCGTTTCTCGCTTGCGATTATTGTCTTGTATATTCTGGTCATTGACCTTAAACAACCAAGCGTTTCGTCGTTCTTTTCACCACAATACGTATTTGCGGATTGGAGTTTCGACAAGGTTGTTGACTTGTTCAGGCATATCTGGCCGGTGGTATTGATCGCCGGTTTGGGCGGTATCGCCCGTAACATGAGGGTGATGCGCGGTAACTTGCTCGACGTGTTGGGTTCGCAGTACGTCCAAACAGCACGATCCAAGGGCTTGAAGGAAGACACGGTCATCCTCAAGCACGCGGTTCCGAATGCAATGCATACCATCGTGGCTTACCAAGGCACGATACTCCCTTATATGATGCAGGGCGAGCTGGAAGTGGCGATTGTTTTAGGTCTGCCGACATTGGGGCCACTGTTATACGAAGCGTTAGTGAACGGGGACATCTATGTTTCGGGATCATTGCTGCTGATTTATGGGGTAATGATTTTGGCCGGAAACTTACTGGCTGACATCTTCTTGGCCTTCTTAGATCCACGTATTCGCTATAACTAGGGCAGGGAGTGAAAAGCCATGACGACTGAAAATTCAAACACTATGGATACAACGGTTGAACAATCGGGTATCGTTGTCCTTCGCCAAGAAGAAAATGAAAATTATACGCAACTAGTCTGGCGCCGCTTCCGCCGCAGCAAGGTTTCGATTGTCGGTGGATTTATGGTGCTGGGGCTGATCTTTTTGGCGATTTTCGCAGATTTCTTTAGCCCTACTACGATATATGGTATTGATCTCGACTCTTCGTTTATACCTCCGCAGGTGGTTCATTTTTTCAACGATGCAAACGGTCAATTTCATATCGGGCCGTTTGTTTACAACATGGAATACACCTTAAACCCCAAGACCTTTCAAGTCATGTGGGTCGAAAATACCAAAGTGGCTTATGACATCCACTTTTTCGTACAAGGTTCTGAATACGAGATTTTAGGGTTTATCCCCTCGAATCTGCATCTGTTTGGTGTCGCAGAGGGCGGTGCGATACATCTTCTGGGTACGGATAAATTCGGTCGCGATTTATGGGGTAAAGCGGCTGAAGCCGGACGCATCTCGCTGACCATGAGTCTGTTCGGTACGATCATCAGCATCATCATCGGTTCGGTGTTGGGCGTGGCTTCCGGTTACTACGGTGGTTGGATCGACAACGCTTTACAACGTTTTACTGAGTTTGTGGCGGCCTTCCCGCAGTTGCCGTTGTGGATGGCGCTGGCTGCTTTGATCCCCAAAACGGCTGACTCCTTCAGTGTGTTTGTGGTGATGGCCTGCATCTTCGCACTTTTGTCATGGACGACACTGGCGCGTGAAGTACGCGGTAAGGTGCTGTCCCTGCGCGAGTCGGATTTTATTATGGCGGCCAAAGAGATGGGCGCTTCGGATTCGCGTATCATCTTCCGTCATTTGTACCCGAACGTGCTCAGCCACGTTATCGTCATCCTGACGTTAACCGTTCCGACTATCATCCTCGCTGAATCATTCTTGAGCTTCTTGGGCATCGGTATCACCGAGCCGTTGATTAGCTGGGGTCTGATGATGCGGAATACTCAGGATATTCAAACGCTCGGCCAGAATTCATGGATTTTGGCTCCTATCGCATTCATGGTTGTTGCCGTACTCGGATTTAACTTCTTAGGTGATGGTCTGCGTGATGCGGCTGATCCCTATGCGGCAAAGTAAGTAGCAGGTTGAAACATGAACAGGAATAATCGGCTGGTCGTGAGTTTGTTCGTGGTGGGGGCAATCTTGTTATTCTCCGGATTGGTGACGTTTGTCGCTTCCGGACACGAAGGTGCTGCCGTCCAACCGCGTCTGCAATCGACACCCGTAGACCCTACGCCGATTGTCAATACAGTCCCCTTGCCCGATACGATTTCGGGTGTGGTTCTAGGGGCAGATGACAAACCGGTCGCGGATGCTATCGTACAGGTTCAGGCGACTCAGAATAAGACCACCACAGGGGCGGACGGACGCTTTACCTTAACGGGTATCAGCGGCACCACACCGATAGAAGTTACCGCGTGGGCAACCGGACATTACATCGGTTGGACGACTGTTAATCCCAGCGCGCCTGATTGGAAGGGTGGCGACAAGCTCAGCATCAGTATGCGGGCGCTGCCGCAGAGCGATAACCCCAAGTATGAATGGTATACGTTTGAAGGGGTGGATGGTTCGGCGGCCTGCGGACTATGCCACCGTGAATACAACGAATGGAAAGCCGACCAACATTCGAAATCGGCGACTAACATTCGCTTCCTTAATATGTATCTGGGCACGAATGTTAACGGTGAGATCGGGACGCAGACCGAATATACTTACGAGGGAAATCCCATTCCGGCTGATCCGAGCAAACCGTATCACGGGCCGGGTTATAGACTCGATAATCCGAGCCGTGCGGGTAACTGTGCCTCCTGCCATACACCGATGGCCTCAACCTCATCAAATACCCAGAACTGCGCGTGGTCGGGATGCCACACCAGCTTAACCGTCGAACGTGCCAATGGACAAATTGAGCGTCCGGTCATTCCGAATGATCATATGCAGGGTGATGCGGGTGAAGGCATTAGCTGTGAGTTCTGCCATAAGATTGCCAATGTGATCGTTGATCCGAATACCAAGATGCCATTTGCCAATATGCCCGGCATCCTGTCATTGGAATTGCTGCGTCCTAGAGAAGCTGCGCAACAAGTCTTCTTCGGTACGTTAACGGATGTCACCCGTCCGGATAGTTATTTGCCGCTGCTCTCTGAAAGCAAGTTCTGTGCCGGATGTCATTTCGGGGTGTTCGGTGGCGTGGTGGGCATGAATGATGTTAAGGACGGTGTGGTGATCTATAACTCGTATGGCGAGTGGCTCACCAGTCCTTACAGCGATCCCAAGACGGGCAAAACCTGCCAGCAGTGCCATATGCCAACCTCCACCGAAAAGTGGTTCGTTCTGGCGGAAAAAGGTGGCTTGGTACGGAATGATGCCGAGCTGCACAACCACACCATGCCCGGTGCGCTCGATGAAAAACTGCTGCAAAACTCAGTCACGATGAAGACCGATGCACAGCGCGTGAACAACACGATCAAGGTTGAGGTGAGCATCACCAACGACCAAGCCGGTCATGATGTGCCGACGGATGTGCCGATACGCTCGATGATCCTCGTGGTTGAAGCGTTGGATGCCAACGGCAAGCCGCTGACTTTGACAGAGGGATCGGTTAATCCTGACTTTTCGGGCGATTATAGCGGTGTCGCCGGTAAGACCTTCGCCAAAGTGTTGAAAGATCAATGGACGGGTGAAAGCCCAACTGGAGCCTTCTGGCGACCGGTGACGGTTGTAGAAGATAACCGCATCGCTGCGATGAAGACGGACACAACCAGCTATACATTTGCTGCACCTGATAACCAAGCGGTCACGATTAACGTGAAGCTGCTATACCGCCGCGCTTTTTACAAGCTTATGCAGGAAAAGGGGTGGAACGATCCCGACATCCTTATGGAACAGGCAACCCTCGACATACAGGCCAACTAATGGATAACAATAAATGAATGACAAAGACAATATTATTCTTGAAGTAAAAGATTTAAAGCTCCACTTCCCCATCCAAGAAGGTTTATTAAAGCGGGTGGTGGGGCATGTGAAGGCTGTGGATGGCGTTAGCTTTAAGCTGCGTGACGGTGAAGTTTTGGGGTTGGTGGGCGAGAGCGGTTGCGGTAAAACAACCGTTGGACGCACTATCCTGCGCTTGTATGATCCAACTTCCGGCGACATTTGGTATCACAAAAAAGATGGCGAGAAGGTCAATCTGGCGGCGATCAACCAGAAGACGATGAAGCCCCTGCGCCGCGAACTGCGCATGATTTTCCAAGACCCGTTTAGTTCGCTGAATCCGCGTCTGACGGTCAAAGATATTATTAGTGAGCCGCTGGAAATTCACAATATCGCCCACGGCAAAGCAGCCGAACAACGCGTAGCTGAATTGATGGAGTCGGTGGGTCTGAATCCGGCACTGATGCGCCGCTATCCGCACGAATTCTCCGGTGGTCAGCGCCAGCGTATCGGCCTCGCGCGTACGTTATCGTTAAACCCTCGTTTGATCGTAGCTGATGAACCGGTGTCCGCGCTGGATGTGTCGGTACAGGCGCAGGTGCTAAACCTGCTCCAAGAACTGCAAGCCCGCCTCGGCTTAACCTTGATCTTCATCGCCCATGATTTGTCGGTGGTCGAACATATTTCGGATCGTATCGCGGTCATGTATGTGGGCAAGATCGTTGAAATGGCCGAGACCAGCGAACTGCTCCAAAACCCCTTGCATCCGTATACCGAAGCCCTGCTTTCGGCCATTCCTCCGGCTGATCCGGATATGCATCAGGAGCGTATTCAATTGAAGGGTGAAGTGCCGAGTCCGGCCAATCCGCCATCGGGTTGTATCTTCCACCCGCGTTGCCGCTATGCCAAACCGGAATGTGCACAGAACGTCCCGCCACTCACTGAGGTGGAAAGCGGACACTTCGTAAGCTGCCATTTTGCCAAAGAATTACATCTGAAGGGCATCGGAGTGCCAGCATGAGCAAACAATCGCCATTTCCAGCCGTGATCGCTTATCTTATTCCTGTAGTGGGCTGGCTTTACGTTTATCTATTCCAGCGGAAGAACACGCTGGCGGTTTTTCATTTACGACAATCCATTGGTCTGGTTCTCTTTCTGATCGGTAGTTTGGTGGTATGGGCAATTGTGGCGTGGCTGATCGCGTTGATACCCTATATGGCGGTGCTCAGTGCAGCCTTATTCACGATTGTCATCGCTGCTTACCTATTCGGTGTCGTTGCGTGGATCACCGGTATGTGGAATGCGTTGAAAAACAAATCGACTCCCCTGCCAATTTTCGGTCAGTGGGCTAGTCGTTTGCCGATTGCCTAAATAGCGCGCTCGAAAGGAACACTACTCAACATGGCAAAAATTACATTTATTGGTGCGGGGAGTCTGGTATTCACCCGTAATTTGTGCAGCGACATTTTATTCGTCCCTGCCTTGCAAGACAGTACACTTACGCTCATGGATATTGATCCTATCCGCTTGGAACAATCGCGTAAGGTCGTCCAAGCCATCATTGATCTGCGGGGATTACCTGCCAAGATTGAAACCACGACGGATCGCCGCGCAGCTATCAAAGGCGCGGATTATGTGGTCACCACCTTCCAACAGGGCGGTTTGGATGCCTACAAGATTGATCTGGAAATTCCGCAGCGTTACGGCGTTGAACAATGTGTTGGTGATACGCTGGGGCCGGGCGGTGTATTCCGCGCCCTGCGCACCATTCCGGTACTACTCGACCTCGGACACGAGATGGATGAACTCGCACCGGATGCCCTGCTGCTGAATTACGTCAATCCGATGGCGGCGAACTGCTGGGCATTTGATCGTGGGACGGGACGCCCCCATGTGGGTCTGTGCCACAGCGTACAAGGCACAAGCGAAATGTTGGCGAAGTGGATTGATGTCCCTTACAACGAAGTGACCTATCGCAGCGTGGGAATTAATCACCAAGCTTTCTTCGTAGATTTCAACCGGGGCGGCGAAGACCTGTATCCTTTGATCTGGAAAGCGATTGAAAACCCTGAGATTTACGGCGAAGAACCGGTTCGCATCGACATCATGAAGCACTTCGGTTACTTTGTGACCGAGTCGAGCGGTCATGCCAGCGAATACATGCCTTATTTCCGCAAGACTGCCAAGATGATCAATGATGAATTGGTGCCGAAGTTCAAAAGCCCCAACGACCACTGGTTTGATTGGGCGCGTACTGGCGGTTATTTGAAGCATTGCATCGAGCGCCAAGCCAAATTTAACAATGAATATGAGGCCATGATCGCTGATGGTTCAGTCGTTCCCAAAGAACGCACCCATGAATATGGTTCGTACATCATGGAAGCGATGGAAACCAATCAACCGACGGTGATTGCTGGTAACGTACCCAATCGCGGATTGATCAACAGCTTGCCAGAAGGCTGCTGCGTCGAAGTACCCTGTTTGGTGAACGGTAACGGTATTCAACCGACCAAGATTGATTTTTACCCGCCGCAATTGGCCGCCATGAACCGTACCAACATCAACGTACAGGAATTAATCGTCGAAGCGGCACTAACTGGAAATACAGAATCGGTTTATCATGCGGTGATGCTTGATCCATTGACCGGCGCAGTGTGTACACTCGATCAAATTCGGTCTATGGTGAGCGAACTGTTGGCTGCCCAAAAACAGTGGCTGCCCCAATTTAAATCGTAATTGCATAAGACGTCGAAAAGGACACTACGATATGCCAAAAATCACTTTTATCGGAGCCGGTAGCACGGTATTCGCCAAGAACCTGATGGGAGACATTCTAAGCTTCCCCGAACTGGCGAATTCGACCATTAGCTTGCATGACATCGACACGGATCGTTTGCACACGTCTGAAATCGTGGCGAACAAAGTGGCTGAAGCGTTGGGCGCAAATCCCAAGATTGAAGCCTCCACCGACCGTAAGAAAGCCCTCGAAGGCGCGGATTATGCCATCGCCATGTTTCAGGTGGCAGGTTACAAGCCGGGTACAACGACCGATTTTGAAATCCCCAAGAAATACGGCCTACGCCAGACGATTGCCGATACATTGGGCATCGGTGGTATTATGCGCGGTTTGCGCACGATTCCGGTGATGATCGATATGTGTAAGGACATGGAGCAACTTTGCCCCGATGTAACCTTCCTGCAATACGTGAACCCGATGGCGATGAACTGCTGGGCATTGAGCCGCGCCACCTCCATCAAGACGATTGGTCTGTGCCACAGCGTACAGGGTACGGCTGAACAACTGGCTGACGATATTCACATCCCGATTGATGAGATCAATTACCTGTGCGCGGGTATCAATCACATGGCCTTCTACCTCAAGTTTGAGCGTGATGGCGTGAACTTGTATCCCGAAATTCGCAAGGTACTCGAAGAAAAACGTGCGCCGGACTGGAATCTGGTGCGCTACGAGATGTTCAAACGCTTGGGGTATTTCGTGACCGAATCGAGCGAACATTTCAGCGAATACACGCCCTATTTCATCAAGCGTGATCGGCCAGACTTGATCGAACAGTTCAACATTCCGCTGGATGAATACATTCGCCGCTGCGAAGTCCAACTGGCAGGTTGGCAAGATCTGCGCCAGCGTATGGAAACCGGCACCGAAGGTATCGAAGTCCATCGCAGTCATGAATACGGCTCGTTGATCATCCACAGCCAAGAAACCGGACAACCACGTGTTGTGTATGGAAACGTACCGAATCGTGGCTTGATTGATAATCTGCCGCAGGGTTGCTGCGTGGAAGTCCCGTGCGTGGTTGATAAGAGTGGTATTCAGCCCACCAAGATCGGTGCTTTGCCGCCACAACTGGCCGCACTGATGCAGACCAATGTGAACGTACAATCGTTGACGGTTGAAGCTGCCTTGACGGGCAAGCGTGAACACATTTATCACGCCGCCATGCTCGACCCGCACACATCAGCCGAACTCGACCTCGACCAGATCTGGCACCTCGTGGATGATCTGATCGAAGCCCACGGCGATTGGCTGCCGAAGTACAACTAAGTCGGCTCCAGTACATTTGCGCTCAAACAGATGGAGTGGCAGGATTGTTGAATATCCTGCCGCTCTTTTTATTTCGAGAGGAAGCTCATCTATGGAACAACACGACCCGAAATTACTGGCTGAATCACGCGATATTTGGGATAAGAATGCTGAGGCTTGGGATAAACGCATCGGAAGTGGTGGCGGTTGGCAAACGACACTGATTGCGCCTACCGTCGAGCGTATGTTGAACATCCAAGCCGATCAAACCGTGTTGGATATTGCTTGCGGCAACGGTCAATTCAGCCGACGATTAGCCGAATTGGGCGCGCGGGTGGTGGCTTCTGATTTCAGCCACAAGTTGATCGAACTGGCGAAAAGACGCACGACCGAATGGACTGATCGAATCGCCTATCATGTCGTGGATGCCACCGACGAATCCCAATTATTGGCGCTTGGGGGTGACGATCAACAGCGTTTTGATGCGGCAGTCTGCAATAACGCGCTGATGGATATGCCTGCTATTGAGCCATTGTTTCGGGCGGTCGCCAAGTTATTAAAACCGGATGGACGCTTTGTGTTCACGGTGATGCATCCCTGTTTCAATGGGCTAGCGATGGCGAAACAACCGGAACTGGCGGATTATGCCGATGAGCCGACCTATTCGATTAAAGTGTCACGCTATCTCTCGGCAGAAATCACCAAAGGATTGGCGATCCGCGAACAACCCTTACCGCAATATTACTGGCACCGTCCGTTGCATGTGCTGCTCAACAGTGCCTTTTCGAGTGGCTTGGTGATGGATCGTCTGGAAGAACCCAAGCTACCGGATGCAGGCGCGGCTAAAAATGCATTTGACTGGGCTAACTACGATATGCCACCCTTGTTGTTCGTGCGGCTGCGTCCGGCGCAGTTTTAGCCATGCTCCAACCAGTCTTGCATAGGCGCGAGCCAGTACATATCCCAGCCTTCGTCATGTCCCATACGTTCGGTTTCATTGGGGAATCGGTTGTGTATCAAATGAATGCGGGTGCTCGTGCCTTCGGCGTACAATTCCCATCGTACCAACGAGTCTTCCCACGTATGCTGCCAGACATCTTGCCGCCATGTATATTCGAGCAATGAAGGCTCGGCAATATGGACGAAACGTCCGGTTGTTTGCCCGTTAAAGAACTTGAATGTGCCACCCTCGCGCAAGTTGATTTCGACTTTATTATCCTGCATCCAGATGCTCATGGTGGTGGCATCCGTAAGCGCCGCCCATACCCAATCAATCGGCGCGGAAATGGTCAAATGTTTATGAATATCAGGCATCGTAAAACTCTTTTTAGGTATCGTGTCTTTTGTGCATAACTATAGCCACAGGCGCACTATAAATCAAAAGCCCCGCTGGTTAAAGCGAGGCTCTTGGAAATGAACAACGTGGAATACGATGAGCGAGTCTAGAACATGCTGCGATGGTTGTTGTTATTACCAGCACCGGGCAGCGAGTTCATGAATTCTTCGTTGCTTTCGGTCAAGCGGAATTGGTTGATGAAGCGTTCATACGCGCCAACCACACCCATTTCGGGGTCTTCCTGCAAGTGCGAGAGCATGTTACGCATGGTGTAGGCACGTGCTAGCACATCCGGGCCCAGCAGCAATTCTTCGCGGCGGGTCGATGATTGTTCGATGTCGAAGGCAGGGAATATACGACGTTCTTGGAGCTTACGGTTCAACATGAGTTCCATGTTGCCGGTACCCTTGAATTCTTCGTAAATCAGATCGTCCATCTTACTGCCAGTGTTGACCAAGCAGGTAGCGATGATGGTCAGGCTGCCGCCTTCTTCCACGTTACGCCCCGCACCAAAAATACGCTTGGGTGGGTGGATCGCAGAAGGATCAAAACCGCCGGAGAGTGTACGTCCGCTGCTGGGCACGACGAGATTATAAGCGCGTGCTAGACGGGTGATGCTGTCCAACATCACAACCACGTGCTGTTTGCTTTCTACGAGGCGCTTGGCGCGATTAATCGCCATTTCAGCGACACGCACATGATGTTGTACCGGATCATCAAAGGTTGAGGCGATGACTTCGGCATCAACCGAGCGATCCATATCCGTCACTTCTTCCGGACGCTCACCGATCAGGGCGATCATCAGATGAACTTCAGGATAATTCTTGCTGATAGCGTTGGCGATTTCTTTGAGTACGGTGGTCTTACCAGCCTTAGGCGGCGAGACGATCAACCCGCGCTGTCCACGCCCAATGGGGGCGATCAGATTGAGCAAACGGGTGGAAAGAATGCGAGGGCTGGTTTCAAGGTCGTAACGCTGGTTGGGATAAATGGGGGTAAGGTCTTCAAAGTTAGGGCGGTTCTTGGCTTCTTCGGGATTAAGGCCGTTGACTGCATCGACGCGCAGCAGACCATAATATTTTTCCGAATCCTTAGGTGACCGCACCTGACCGATGACCATATCACCGGTGCGCAGGTTAAAGCGCTTGATCTGCGTCTGGCTGACGTAGATGTCATTCGGTCCCGGCAGATAATGTTCTGCGCGTAGGAAACCGATGCCATCATCGACGATTTCCAGCACGCCGCCGCGTAATTGATAGCCTTGCTTTTCAGCGTTGTAGCGCAGCAGCGACAAGATCAATTCCGGCTTTTTAAGTCGACTGTATCCCGTAACATTATTTTCACGGGCTACGTGACGCAATTCTTCAAGTGTTTTTTGCTCTAGTTGGGCGATGTCCATGTTCAGTGTGACTCCGGGGTGGGATTAATTTTCCCAAACAGATATCTAGTTAGGCTCGTATTCCATTGAATGTGAGGGGTATACGTGAAGGAAGGCGACTCTCACGCTAATGCGCCATAACGACTTTTCAAATCACTTTATGTAGATGTAAGACTCAGTGTGTGTAGATGAAACAAAGCGTGGTCATTTCCTTAATTGGCACTATAGCATAGGTTTGCTGAATAGGCAAGAACCTTTTCTTAAGAAATCTTGAAAGTTATGACGAAATTCATCCGTCAAACTGGTTAAAATGCTCTTCGCTGGTACTTGCCAGCAATTCATTGAGCTTTTTGCCAATCGGCAGCAAACACGAATCGGTCGCTTGGGCGTGTTGTCCCCATTCGGATAGCGTATAGGTTGACATGCCGAAAATCAGGCGTCCGGTCGAATTAGTCCCCAAAATCGTCAGCATCGACTGTGGCAAACTCGACGGTTGGAGCAGCCATTGGAAGTGCTGATTCATCTGATCACGACGGGCGGTAGAATAATCCTTACAGTCGGCAACCATCTGCTGCACCGCGCGGATTTGATCGGCCATTTCGCCCGTCAACGGCAAGGGAGTCGGGTAGGGTGTTGCATTCGGATTGACGGTTGGGATAGGCGCCGCTGTTCCGACTACCGGAGGCTGAACGACGCCTAGATTATTACCTGCCGAGTTATTGCGAGTCGCCGCAAACACAACAAAGAGACAAGTGGCTATAAATATCCCTGAACTGACCAACAACATGCGCTTGTCACTCTTGGTTGGTGGCGGGAGTTTCTTACCCAATGTTATGAACTCTTTCCCAATGACAACATAAATTGATATAACGTTTTGATGCTGCTATCGCTCAATTTGTTTGGCGGATATTGATGCGCTACCCCCAACTTACCACCCGAACGGATGAAGTTGAAGAACTCATCTTCTGTTTGAGCTAAGGTAACCAGTGACGAACCTTTATCAGTGCCTTCACCGGCGTCACCGTGGCAGCTTCCGCATTTCAAGGCTTCATAGCGGCTTTTGCCCTTGGCGACGGCTTCCGCATCCAAACCACTTGCCGAAGCGGTCACTTCAGCGGTCGCCACTTCGGTTGGCAACACTTCGCCCGTAGGCTGTTCAAAAACATAGGTCGGGATCGGTGTAAAGGTCGGCAAGGCAGCAGCGGATTGGCCGCCAGCACCCCCGCCGCAAGCCGCAAGGACACCGGCTGCTACGACCGACATAACCAAGGCCGCTACAGAAGAAAAAGATAAGCGTTTCACGTCAATATCACCTTGTTTAAGCTACTGAGAACGATTAGGGTCGAGCGCTTCTTGCATACCATCACCGACAAACGAGAAACTGAGCATCGTCAACCCGACCAGAATAGTTGGGAAGAGAGCCAGATGATAATAAACCCGAATGGTGTTGCCGATTCCACCGCCGATCATTTTACCCCAACTGGCGGTCGGTTCCGAAATACCAATGCCCAAGAAACTTAATCCGGCTTCGGCAAAAATCGCCAGCGGAACGGCGAAGGTGAAGGAGATCAAGAGCGGCGAAATGGCATTCGGTAAGATGTGCGATGTAATAATTTGCCAGTCTTTGGCACCCAACGCGCGTGCCGACGTGACAAATTCTTTCTCACGGTAGGTCAAGAATTGGGCACGTGTCAAACGTGTCGATTCAATCCATCCGGTTATCGCCAATACGAAGATTACGTTGGTGACACCGCTGCCCAACACGCTCAATAAAAAGAGCGCAAACAACAACGGCGGGATGGCAGTGGCTACATCCACAAAGCGTTGGATAGTAAAGTCAACTTTGCCACCCACATAGCCGGAAATCGCGCCGAGGGGTATGCCGATGGCGAATGAAAAAAATGGAACCAGCAAGCCGACTAACATCGACGTCCGTGCACCATAAATCAAACGTGCCAGATAATCGCGGCTGGATGCATCTAAGCCCAAGATGTGATTCGGGTTTATGAACGGCAGCAGTCGGGATTGCAGATTCAGGAACACAAAGTCGGGCGCGTAGGGTGTGATTATATCTGCAAAGATAGCTACGAATAGCAAACAGATCAGTAGAAACAAGCCGAACATCGCCAACCGATTGCGGCGGAAACGACGCACAGCATCAACCCACTGTGAACGCTGTTCAACCGTTTCACGCAAGGTAACGGGTGTGGTCTTTCCTTCTGAGGGGGTAACTGCGGCTTTATTGACCATTTTAGTGACTCCCCCCGCCTGTAATGCGAACACGTGGGTCTATCATGGTATACAAGATGTCCGTAATCAAGTAGGTCATGCCCCACATGAAGGCCACAAGGATGACGAGTCCCATAATCATCGGATAATCACGGTTGAAAATGCTGGTCACAAAGAACTTGCCTAAGCCCGGTATGCCGAACACCACTTCGATGAACAGCGAACCAGTTAAGAGGTTCGGGATTTGCGGAAGCAGAACGGTAATCATGGGGATCATGGCGTTCCGCAGCACATGCCGGAACATGATCGCGCGTTCGCTTAAGCCTTTAGCACGTGCGGTGCGCACATAATCGGCATTCAAGGCATCCGCCACACTGGAACGGGTGTAGCGAGCGACCACCGCCATCGGTGCCAGCGCGTAGGTGATGACTGGTAGGAAATAATCCCATGAAAGAATGGCGGGGCCGCCTTCCCAGAGTGGACCAATGATCCACTTTTTGGGATCACCCCAGCCAATTTGATAGCCAAATATTAAGAGTAGCAGGGTGGCGATAATAAAATTGGGCAACGTAATACCCAGTGTCGCCGTGAAGGTCACAAACGTATCAATCCAACCATTGCGGTTATAGGCCGCCACAATTCCCATAATCAGCCCTAGACCGAACGAGAGCGCAATGGTGTAAATGCCTACATGTAAAGTCACCGGCCATGTACGGGCGATGACCGAGATCACAGTTGGATTACCTGTTACAGCATTCGAGTAGCCGAAGTCCAAACGCAACGCGCTGGTCAAATAATTGAAATAGCGCTCGGTAACGGGTTTATCCAACCCATACTTCCGCTCTAGATTTGCCAACGCTTCGGGGGAATAACCACGCTCGCCCAAACTGAACGGACCGCCGGGGAGCACATTCATCAAGAAAAAAACAATCGTGCCAACGGTGAACATGACGAAGAATAAACCGATGAGCCGTCGCAGAATATAACCAGTCATAAACTTCCCTACGCAGGGCAGCAATTCGCATGCACTACAACTATGAGTTAAAAAGTACCTTTAATAAATCTCTTTTATGGAAGGTTGTACTTATACGTACCTTCCGATGAAAGCTACTGTATTTCCGGTCGTCTGGCAGATAATAAAGCGGAGGTGAAGCACACTGCTCCACCTCCACCGTATTGATCAGTAGATCAATTACTTGCTACGGAATGTCTTGGCATTGGCTACGTCCTTAGTGACGTAGATGTTGCCCCAGCACCAGTCATTGCCCCAGTGCCATGCACCCACGCCCTGCTTGTCAGGACGGAAGCAGTCACCAGCAATAAACGGTTGGAACAGGTCACCCTGAATACGATGAACCAAGAAGGCGCCACCGACATCAGAAACCAAGATCTTTTCAGCATCCTTGTACATTTGCATACGGGCGGCTGCATCATCGACCTTCACGCCGGCGTCGTTAACCAGCTTGTCGAAGTCTGCATTCGTCCATGAGTGACGACCGCTTGACAGCCACACACCAAGCATGTTCGAAGGATCAAGGTAGTCCATACCATAGGAAATCATGGCGAACTGAACGGTGGTCGGACGAGCCAACAAGCCATCCATGTAGGTCTTGAATTCGAGGTTGTTAACGGTGATCTTGACGTTCAAGCATTGGCTAATGGAACCAGCAGCGGCGACTGCCCATGCCTTGTGGGCATCGTTTTCGTTACGCAGCTTCAGTTCTTGGTCAGGGAAACCCTTACCATCAGGATAACCAGCATCGGACAAGAGCGTCTTGGCTGCATCGCAGTCATAGCCCTGAATTGACTTCAACGAACCATCGCTATCCGAGGCTGGGAAGCCGGGGGCGAGGAACGAGTAAGCAGCGATACCGAACTGTGAACCAACTACGTTCTTGACGATCGATTCACGATCAATTGCCTTGGCGAATGCCAAACGCACTTTTTGATCATTGAACGGAGCGGTGTAGGTATCGAACAGCAGGTAGTCAGTACGGAAGTCACCGAAGTTCGGGCGATAGTTGGCGCTCAAAACCGGATCATTCTTGATGACTTCGAAGTCAGCGACGTTCATCTTGTCATAGTTGACTTGATCAATGTCACCGTTCTGGAAAGCGAGGAAGCTGCCATTCAATGCGTCACCATAGGTTCCGCGGAGTTCCTTGAGCATGGGCTTGTTAAAGCCATTGTAGGTGGGGTTGGCGACTGCCACGATGCTTTCGCCCGGCTTGAACGATTGCAGCATGAACGGGCCAGATGAAACGCTGGTAGCGGGGTCATTGATGTAGCCGGGACCATACTTGGCCAATGCAGCAGCCTGCAAAGGAGGCCAGAAGTAAACGGTACCGGGCAGGTAAGGACGGGGGCCGTTGGTGTAGATAACAACGGTGTTGTCATCAGCAGCGGTCACGCCGATTTCTTCAGGCTTAACTTCGCCAGCAACAGCTTCCGACCAATTCTTGATCGTACCTTGCCACATCCACACAAAGTCGTAAGCATTTGCAGGGTCAACCATGAAGCGATAGGAGGCAACATAGTCATTGGCGGTCAAGGGTGTGCCATCGCTCCAGACCTGGCCGGGGCGCAGGTGGAATGACCATGACAAACCATCGGCTGATACTTCCCACTTTTCGGCGGCGCCGGGGATCAGGTTGAGGTTTTCATCCAGACCGACGAGCGAATCACCGAACTTGTCGAAAATACCGAATGACGAGCAGATACGTGCATAAACCGACACAACCGACGAAAGCGACATTTCTTTGTTGGTCGATTCGCAGATACCGGCCATAATCTGTTGATCGTATGGCGCTGCGTTTGCAGGCAGGTCGCGCCCATACACATCCTTATTCGCATCTTGCGCGCCAGCGAGCGGCAAGCCAACGGTGGCGAGCATCAGCATCGCTGAGAGAGCAATTAAAACCGCAGACAATTTTCGATACATATGAGCCTCCTAAGCCTTCAAGGAAAAAAATCTATTCACAACCATTAAGGATTGTAGTGAAGATATTACACTGTTGCGGGGCAACGCGCAATAATTTGAATGTGCTAGATTTTCCAAAGGAAAGTTTGTTGACCTTTTACATGTGGCAATCCCATCATGCACCATTACACGTGCAATTGATCTAGAAGCGACTTAGACTCCAAACTGCTGTTTCTTGACGGCTTGACCCTGCACATGGTATTCTGCATCCATCGTTTAACCAATAAGAAAGGAGCTTCCCAATGCTAACAATGTCTCAATTTCATATCGGTGTTGGACACGCTCCGGTGAGTACCGCTGTCTAAGCTTGTTGCGGTGTATCGTCTGCGTTTGTCTCCTCATTCGTGATTCCTTCCTCGATATGATCCAATCTATTCAGTCTGCCTGATCGCTAATCCCGTCAGACAGAATCGCGACTTTTCATGAGATGAACAGCCGAACATGGGTCTTGCCATGTTCCTAACACGAATGAGTGTGTAACCCTATGTTTTTGATCAATCCGCGCAAACGCGATGCGCGTAACATGTATCACTTCTTTAATGTAGGCTCGTCGGCCTGCTTTACGCTCAGCTTCACCGTCATGATGGTGTTCATGATTCAAACGGTCGCCCTATCACCATTACAACTGGTGTTGGCAGGCACAGCCCTTGAACTGACCATCTTCATTTGTGAAATTCCCACCGGAGTCATCGCCGATGTCTACAGCCGTCGCTTATCCATCGTCATTGGCTTCTTCTTAATCGGCATCGCCTTTTTATTGCAAGCCAGCATCTTAAGCTTCGTGGGGGTTATTCTCTTCAATGTCCTGTGGGGCATTGGGCATACCTTCACCAGCGGCGCGACCGAAGCGTGGATCACCGATGAAGTGGGTGAAGAACGAGTCGGCGCATTGTTCCTGCGCGCTTCCCGACTGGGTAATCTGGTCGGTATCGCTGCCACTATCGTCGGTATTATCCTCGGCAGCCTGATGATTACCTTGCCTATGATCTTGAGCGGCATACTCTTCCTCGGCATGACCATCCTGATGATCTTGTATATGCCGGAAACTGGTTTCCACCCAACCCCTGCCGAAGAACGCAGCACATTCGGTCAAATGGCCGATACGTTACGGGCTGGTGTAGGTCTGGTGCGCGTGCGTCCGGCCTTGATTGCCATCCTCGGCATCGGTTTGTTTTTCGGCCTCTACAGCGAGGGGTTTGATCGACTCGGTGATGCCCATTTGCTCAAGAATTTCACCTTGCCCAACTTTGGCGGTCTGCAACCTGTCGCATGGTTGGGCATTCTCGGCCTGATTAGCAGCTTGATCAGCGCCCTAGCCACCCGTGTGATGGAACGCAAGCTGGATATGACTCGCAGTCAGTCATTAGCCCGTGCTTCATTTGGCTTATCAGCCCTGCTGGTAGCCTGTTTATTCGGCTTCGCATTAGCGGGGAACTTCGTGATGGCTGTCGTCATTAATTGGGGTATCGGCACCCTACGCACGTTGCTCGGCCCGATCAACTCCACATGGATTAATCAACACATCGACTCGCAAGTGCGTGCCACCGTCATTTCGATGAGCAGTCAGGTGGATGCTTTAGGGCAAATCGTGGGCGGGCCACCAGTAGGGTTCATCGGTGAACGCTTGGGGATTCGTGCGGCACTGATGAGCAGTGGCTTGATTTTGAGTCCGGTGCTGTACTTTTATGCCCGTATCATCAGGGCGGATAATCGCGCAGCCTCGTTGAGCCAGCCCTCGCTGGAAATCGAAGCCTAAGGTGTTTCAGCACAGGAGGGTTTGTCGTGCACAGACCCTCTTCATGATTATTCCGGTAAATCCAGCCGCAAAAACAAGATTTTCTCTTTGCCGCGTTCCAAAGCCATCATTACACTGTGGCTGTCTTCAAAACCCAAACGCCGATACAGTTCGGCTGCCCGTGTGTTATCCATCGCCACGCCGATCTCAAATGCGGTCGCGCCCAACGCGCGTGCCCGTTGCACCAGCATCTGAATCAGCGCCGTACCCACACCTTGTCCACGCAGGGGTTCTGCCACCACCAGATCGCTAATTTCGGCGCAGGTCGGCCATAACGTAAATTGACCATATGCCAGCGGCACATCATCCTCACCCACCACCACCAACCCCAATCCACGCCCATCCGCCGTGTTGCGATTGGTACGGCTGATCAAGTTGAAAATGGTCAGGAAGGGGCGGTTAGGCCAACAATTCGCCCGTAAACGATCGGTATCCGTTGTTCGTACCGGTCGCATCGTAATCGAGTTAGGCGGGGATTGGATAGCCAGCGGAACCTTACTAATCAAGAGACCTTATCCCCATCGGTTGGCAGTTTTGATAAATGCATAAGCCTCACTCAATAATTTGAAACGCGCCTCAGCTTCCGGTTTTGGCAGTTCGCTCACATCCGGATGCACTTCAAACGCCAATTTACGGAACACCGCCTTGGCTTCTTCGCGGGTGGCACTGCTGCTCAACCCGAGCGTTTCATAGGCAATTTCGAGGCGTGATTTTTGTGGCAGATTGCTATTCGGTGGCGGGGTATTGGTCTTGTCTCCGGTCGGGATTTTTTCCCAGTGGGGCATATCCTGGAAGGATTGGCGCGGTCCTGAATATTGATAACCGCTGTAATCCGTGCGGCGTATCGGTGGCACATTGGCATTCGGATCAGTTTCAAAATCGGCCAGCAGCCAGAATCCCTTGAGTGAACTTTGGCGCACCGTCACCCGCGAATGTTGAATCTGGCTGATATTTAGCGCCGCCCCGTAAGCAACTTCCAGTTCTATCCGGCTGTAGGGACGAAATTGCACCGGAAAAATCTGTGGTTTGGTATCGTCCAAACGGTAGCAATAAGCGCGGTCATCCACCAGCGATTGAAACGGAACGTACCACTGGTCAATTGGAATATGACTTTTTGCTGCGGGTAGGAGCGCCGCATCCAACAAGAACAACACCGGAATGCCGTTATCGGTCGCATTCTCGATGATTTTCCGCACCTTGCCAACCTTAATCGGCTCGTCAATCACGTGAACGTGGATGATTACCCCTGCCCACATTTTCACCACGATGTCCACATCTCGCACCGGAGATGCCGCCATCAAAGGCTGCCCCAATGTGGAACGTTGGACGTTCACAAAGCCAGCCAGTTGATCGCGGAGATGTTTCTTAAAAAGTTGTGTGCGCGCGTTATTCATGCAGTTCGCCGGACTGTATACTCTCTTAGGTGACGCGAACCATATTCCCGATGCCTGACTATTGCTCTGGTTCTATCCACCAGAGTAACCCAATCCCGCTTACCAACGCAATAGCGAAGGCGACTAGCGGAACGGCCATCAAACGGAATTGGAACTCGAATGAAATGCTCTCACCGAGTACCCACGCCAGCATCGTAATCGGAATCCACAGGGCGGGACGTCCGACCTTTAAAATACCGAAGCCCTGCATCGCGATCCACTGCACAATACCGATGGATGCCCCCATCAGCAGTCCGAAGGCGATCCCGACCAACACATCGTTGTGACCGGCAAGCGGTGCAAAACGTGCCCCTAAACGCGCCCCAATCGTGAAGCCGATCATGCACGTTGGAATCCACCACATCAAGCGCGCACCGTTGCGGGGAAACCAGTAGCGTAGGACAAGCCATTGGGCGACACCGAAAGCCCCACCAAATACCATGTCACCTAGTACACGGCTGATGGTACTGTCACCCAACAGCTTCGAAATTAGCCCCTGATTGGTCGCACCCAAGATGCCACCGATCATAAACCCGACCAAATTTGCGGCAATCCATATGCCGCCGAACACGAACACCTGCTCATTTGCCAACCGCTTAGTCATCAATGAAACCTCTATCAAGCACTTGCGAATGTATTGCGCCAAACCCATAAACAACCGATCCCTAGTCCAGCAAGACCACCAGCTAAGCCCCAGCTTAACGCGCGTGTCAGCATAGCAGCGATCATCTCCGGCGGATAATCCCAAAAAACATGGGCGTGAAGCGCGTTCTTAAAAAACATCAAAGCGGCAGTGGTCAACATCGCGCTGACCCCAATGATACTGCCCGTCAATGCAGCGCAGGGCGGGACATAGTACCCAACAATGGATGTGCCGACTAACCAGCGTTGGATGCCCCACGTCACAATCAAGACCGCCAATCCAACGCCCATCAAGACCACCGGCCAGACGACGTTCTCCTCTGGCCCCATCCAGATAAACATCAACAACCCATAGCCGAGACTCAATAACCGGAATCGCCTTCCGGCAGGGACAATCGTAAACAAAGCAGATGTCGTTATACTCATGGTCGGTTGTCAGTCATCAAAACGGTAGCATTGTAACACATCGTAATGTTAAAGAATTGTCCATATCTCATTCTGGATTGTCGTTCCTATAAATTGGCCTATTAAACAGGACAAAGATTGAATGCCCATTAGAGACTCATTAACCTCAATAGCGCCTAACATTTATCAAATTCGGCTGCCACTTCCTTTTGCCCTGAACCATGTGAATTGTTATCTGCTAAAAGATTCTGACGGTTGGGTGATTGTGGATACGGGTCTTAACACCGAAGAAGCCTGCGCGGTTTGGTTAGCGTCATTTGATCAACTCCACATCACACCTGAATCCATCCGTCGTATCATCCTTACCCATACTCACCCCGATCACTTTGGATTAGCCGGATGGTTACAAAATTGGTGCGCGTCTGTGGATAACATCCCGCCGATAGAATGTTCCCCGCGTGAGATCGAACTCGCTCAACTCATTTGGGGCGGGAGTGGTCGGCTGGCGAATGAATTCCCTACCTATCTGGCGGCCTGTGGAATGCCTGCTGATATGATTGCGCCGGTTGTCGATGGTTTCACCTTCACCTCAATCCATACGCAGCCGCACCCAACACCACTGCGCCCGTTGACCGCGGGTAGCCATCTCCAAATCGGTGACCGCACTTACAAGGTCATCCATGCCCCCGGTCATAGCGATGGGCAAATTCTCTTATATGACGTTGCGGATCAACTCCTGCTCAGTGGTGATCACGTGCTGATGAAGATCACGCCTAATATTGGCCTGTGGCCGGATTCGCAACCCGAACCCTTGCGGCGATATCTGGCATCCCTGAATGAATTACTCACGCTTGAGGTGCGCCTCGCCTTACCCGGTCATCGTACACTCATCACAGATTGGCAGGGTAGACTCAGCGAGTTACGCGCCCATCATGCCGCACGCCTCGAACATACCTATGCGGCTGTCGGGCAGGGTGCCACCATATATGAGGTGTCTGTGCAGATCTTTCCCTCCAATCAATTTTCGCCGCACGAATGGCGCTTTGCGATGGCTGAAACATGGGCGCATCTTGAATATTTGGAAGACGAAGGTCGTATCCGAAGTGAAAATCGGGATGGTGTTCGGTACTATCGGCGCTGATGCGGCCTGATCGCCCATATTGCTCTTTAGGGCGATTATCTCCCATAATAGAGAGATGCGGTCAATCGGATAGGTAACCTGATGTACGACGAGTGGAAGTCCGAAAACGCGGATATAGATGATGCTGTCACCCCGTATTGGACGTGGAAACGCGCTGTCTTGCTGATCATCGTCCTCGTCACGTTGATTGCCTTCTTGATCTACACTTTCTCACCGCTGGTCAGTGAGGTCATCAATCGCCTCGCTCCCGAACCCCCACCGATTGATCTGCCCAGCCAACGCGCTTGAGAGATTTATTCGACAACAAAAAAGGGGCAGGCCTTTAAGACCTACCCCTGTAAATCCTTACGCTCGACAATCTACTCGGCGGTATCGAAATCCAAATCGCTGGATTGTGTGCCGGTTGCTGCTTCCATGAGCAAGGTTAGCCGTGAGGCCATTGCCGCTGGATCAGGATGGATACCGTCTTGTAGCAGTGCGGTTTCAAAAACCTGTTCCTCGACCACTTTAATCAATGGGTTATTGGGCGTATTCGCCAACATCTGGCTCAGGTTATGCATCAGCGGATGGCGCGGATTGAGTTCCAAAGTCTTAACGGGCAGTTCGTAATCCTTATCCAGCAGGCGGTTGATGCGATACATCTGGCGTCCCGCGCCGGACTCGTCACTGACCAAACGAGCAGGGCTGCCGGTTAGTGTCTTGCTGGCGCGAACTTCCTTCACACGGTCACCCAGCAATTCCTTGAAGTGCTTCTGCAACGTCTCGAACGTATCCTCAGCCAGACTTTCGTGGGTGGGTTTGTCGTCGGACTTCACCTCACCGATGGCGCTCAAATCAATATCCGCCTCATCGACATTACGCAGCTTATGCCCCTTAAATTCATCCAAGCCCATCAGCATGAAAGGATCAACTGGATCAACAAAGTACAGCACTTCGATACCACGCTGACGGAACGCATCCAGATGCGGGCTACGTGCGGCGCTGTGGAAATCCTCACCGATGATGTAATAAATATCTTCCTGCCCGCTCACCATACGTCCGGTGTACTCTTCCAACGAGGCGAGATCTTCCGGCTGAGCGCTGGATGTGGTCGGGAAGAACAACAACGGCTCGACATCGCTCCGGTCACTGGGCGCAACCGCGACACCCTGCTTAATGAAGCGTCCGAATTGCGCATAAATCTTGAGGTATTCTTCCTTATTCTTTTGCGCCAAACGCTTGAGATCGCTCAACACCTTGCCTGTGACGGTCTTCTTGAGGTTCGCCATGACCTTGTTGGCCTGTACGCTCTCACGGTTGACGTTCAGCGGCAGGTCTTCGCTATCGACCACACCCTGCACGAATTGGAGGTATTCTGGCAGCAAGTCTTTGGCGTATTCCTGAATCAATACCTTACGCGCATAGAGCTTCAAACCCTGTTCTTTACGCGGATTGAGAATGTTGCGTTCGGCGCTGCTCGGGATATACATCAAGGCGTAAAATTGCAGCGGCACATCGGCACGCATATGGATGCGGTGCAGCGGTGCTTCCCAATCCATCGTCAGCATCTTATAGAAATCGTTGTACTGCTCATCGGTGATTTCTTTGCTATCCTGCCGCCAGATAGCCGTTTGCTTGTTAACCGCTTCTTCGCTTTCGCCCACATAAATCGGGAAGGCGATGTAATCAGAATGGCGGCGAATGATGTCCTTGAGCTTCCACTCTTGCAGGATATCCTTCGCGTCTTCCTTCAATGTAATGATGATGTCCGTACCACGCGACTCGCGTTCAGCCGGTTCAATGCTGTAGGTCGCACCACCCGTTGATTCCCACGCGAACACCCCTTCGTCCTTCTTATACGAACGGGATACCACACGCACCTTCTCGGCCACCATAAACACCGAGTAGAAACCGACACCGAATTGTCCGATCACATCCGTAGCGGCATGCCCGTTAGCCGATTGTTTAGCCGCCTCAATGAAGGCTTTGGCACCACTCCGCGCGATAATACCGAGGTTATTGCCAAGGTCGTCCTTGGTCATACCGATGCCACTGTCGCTAATGGTCAATGTGCGTGCTTCTTCGTCGGCCTTGATCTCGATTGCCAGTTCTGCGTCCGCATCTTGCACATCGTGATTGGTCAATAATTCAAACTGTACCCGATTCAGCGCATCCGATGCGTTCGAAACCAATTCGCGCAAGAAGATTTCGCGCTCGGTGTACAGTGAGTGGATCAGAATATCCAGTAATTGCTGGATTTCTGCCTGAAAGGTAAATGTCTCAGCCATAATGCTTAACTCCTGCTAGGTCGTGTGAGTAAACCAGTTTTAACGTTTTTGTAGTGAAAATTTCGACGTATTGTATAACACCGTTGTGTTAGAAACGAGTTAGCATCTACTTCCCAATATCCCACGCGGCTAAATCTGCGATAAAGTGATGCGCGGTCATATCCAGATGAATCGGTGTCAAACTGGCATATCCCTGATGCACCGCCCACAGATCGGTACCTTCATGATCAAATGAACCCGTTGGTTCTGGCCCACCGATCCGTATCACATCGCCGTTGCGTTCCAACACATCGTTATATTGGCGTGCGCCTTGACGGGTCAGTCGCAGCCCCTTGATGCTGTTGCCTGCCGGAACATTCAAGTTCAAAATCGTCAGGGGTGGCAATCCTTTTTCGATAATACGCTTGGCAACCGTAACCGCTAGTTCCGCCGCCACACGATAATCTTCAACCGAGTTGGCATCCCGCTTATCCAACGAAATCGCCAGTGCCGGAACGCCGAAGATCGCGCCTTCTAACGCCGCGGTGACCGTACCGCTGTAGGTGATGTCTTGCCCCATGTTGCCCCCGCGATTGATACCGGAAACCACGATCAATGGCGGCCATTTGAAGACCCCCAGAGCCGCTACCGCCACACAATCCGCAGGCGAACCACTCACCGCTGTGCCGGTCGTCCCATCCGCCAGAGTCGCTGTTGCAATCGGAATATCCGTAAACAGCGTCTTTTTATGACCGCTGCTGCTTTGGTTAATCGCCGGTGCAATCACCTGCACCTCACCCAGCGATCGCATCGCCTGTGCCAGCGCCAAAATACCGGGAGCCTGTACGCCATCATCATTGGTTACGAGAATATAAGACACGTCTATAACCTTTCATATGATCAAACGTCTCACATCATAATCTGTCCAAACAAAGGTGTGAAGAGTTGAAAGAGAGATAACAGAACCCCTCAATAAAATGATAAAATACGCACAAATCAGGTGTTGCTTGTAGGTACATCTCACCCTGAGATATTTGTGCAACTTCACGATTGTAGGGTAAGCTCAATTTTGTATCATGAACACCTGAAGTTAAGCAGGTAAAGGGATACCCCAAATGTCGAATAGCCCCGAGTTCCAAGGGTATTACACCGAGGGACTAAATGTCTTTCAGAATGCCCGCCGTAAAGCTTTTGTGCAGGAACTGATGGGCTTAATGCGTGGACAATCAGCCGAACTCCTCAGCTTCGATGACATCAAAGCCCGCTTACGCCTGCGTGAAGAGAGCTATAAAGGGCTGCAAAATGTGCCGGTCGACAAAATCGTCGGCAGTGTAGGCCGTTACCGTGACTTCACCAGCAACTTCCTACCACGCGGAAGCACCTCGCGTGACCGTTGGAGTCGTGTCTACGCACAGGTTAATAGTTTGGAAGGCACACCGCCGGTTGAACTCTATCAAGTCGGTGATGTCTATTTCGTGCGTGATGGCAACCATCGTGTATCGGTCGCCAAGCAGCTCGGCAACGAAACCATCGAAGCCCATGTCACCGAACTGCCCACTTCCATCAAAATCGAACCGGGAATGTCCCTCGAAGACTTGGACAAAGCCGGTAGCTATGCCGCCTTTCTTGAAGAAATCGGACTGGAAACCACCCGTCCACAGCACCAATCGCTCGAACTGACCGAAACCTCACGTTATGGCGACATGTTGGGACACATCTATCTGCACAAGAGTGTCTTGGAATATAAGAAGGGCAAACCCTGCACCATCGAGGAAGCCGCCGCCGCGTGGTATGACACCGTCTTCCGCCCTGCTGTGACCTTGATCCGTAAGTATGAAATCCTCGAACACATGCCCGAGCGCACCGAGGCCGATCTTTTCTTATGGCTGGTGGATCACCTTCGTGAAGTGCGTGATGAATTGGGCGAAGAGGCCGACTCGCGTACTTTTAGCGATGCGGTGGTGGACTTCTTGACCGAACGCCACATCCCCGTTCCCAAAGACCTGCTCATGGAAAATGACGACTCGGTCATCATCACCAAGACTCAAATCATGCAGGCGGTCAAGGCGGCAAAATCGCGCGACCATAGCAAAGAAACCGGCGAAGACCTGACCGCCGAATAAGCCGTTCCCATTCAAATAAGTGTCTCGTGAGAACACCCACGGCACGAAATCCATTCACCCACATTTTTACATACGTATGGTGATATTGTGTTATGTAATCGAATGTTTATGGAGGAATTGGATGTCAACCCAACTCACACAAAACCTATCACGACGATCCTTGCTCAAGGGCAGCGCAGTGCTAGGTGCAGGGGCGATGCTTGGATTCGATCAAGTCTTTGGTTTCAGCCGTGTCTTGGGACAAATCATGAAAGATGATGATTTGCAGACCATCATTAACCTCGCTGCCACCGCCGAATTATTCGCCACTACCCATTATCTCGCCGCCATCAACGGCAAGCTCGGATTGGCCGATAAACAACTCGACTACTTGAAAGGCGGCTTCCTTGCTGAACAAGACCACCTCGAACTCCTGCTCTCATTAGGCGCGAAGCCTGTTGTGACCGAATTCTTTGTGCCCGAGACCTTGTTCTCACAACAAAAATTCTTCGCTGCCATAACCGAGCTGGCCGAAACCACCTTTGTTAGTGCTTATCTAGCTGCCACCCGCATCTTCTCCCAATCCGCCGAGACATCCAAGTTTGCGGTAACGACCGCCCAGATCGCCTGCGTTGAAGCCGAACATCGCGCCCTCATTCGTCTGATTGGTGATAACTTGGGCAACAACATCAGCTACGCCCAATACACCTTGCACAATGTCAGTGACGCTGTACCGGTGCTGCAACCCTTCCTTGATGGCAACCCTGCTGATGACAGCCTCGGCACGTTTATCGGCCCCGTCAAACCCCCAACTGCCGATGATATCGCCAAAATTCGCGGCGAAATCGGTAGACTGAAATACGACTCGTCTGTTAAACCCTTCGCCAGCATGTAACCACCACCATCAATCAGCGGGGCGCAAACAAACGTGCCCCGCCTTTTATCCCTAGACGCGCTCCAGAATCACCACCGGAATCTCACGTCCAGCCTTTCCCGCCTCTTCTTGGTAGGTATTGTAACGGTCGAAGATCGCGGTCATGATCTTCCACAAAGCCGGTTTTTCCGCTGCCGTAGCCGTACGCGCCCGTGCGCTGAATTTCTCCGCGCCGACTTGCAACTCAACATTCGGGTTTTCCATGATATTGAGATACCACGATGGATGGTCATCCGAACCACCATTCGATGGCACGATCAAATAACGCCCCGCATCCTCTCCATAGATCAAAGCCGTCCGGTACAATTTGCCCGATTTACGTCCCCGCACAGTCAACAGCAGGTTAGTGATCCCATTTTGCAGATGCCCCTCCTTGCCATCCGTCTCCACATATTTGCGAATATGTTGTGCGACCCAATCAACCGGACTATCAATAATGGCTTCTTGCTTCGTCATAATAGTGACACTCCAAAAAATAAATACTGCTCGATTTAATGCCCTGATGGCCTCTACCTAAGCATAACAACACCCGACTTAAATGTGCGACTATCCAATTTTAGTCGAGCTTCCAAAACCGAATATGAGAAGCCAACCCAACCTACATATGTCCGCTTATTGTTCATCTTTCCCGCCTACCACGCAGCAATAAAATACGATTACACCTTCCCGAATGGCCTCAAAAATGAGAATAAAATTCGTAATTATTTAATGTCGCGCTCATGCTTTTCTCCGCTGCTATTTAAATGTTGATGACAATATGTAGACCGTACCTAGACAAAACAGTTACAACACTGTGACACATTTTTACAGTAATCAAGGAGTTAGAAGATGCGCAAGTTTGGTTTATTGTTAGTTGCTGCCGCAATGACCTTAATCGCCGTTGTTCCTGCCTTTGCGCAGGACGCCAAGCCCACTATTGCTGACATCGTTGTCAGTTCAGCTTCCGGCGAAAAGCCTGAATTTGCGACCTTGCTCGCAGCAGTACAAGCCGCTGATCCCGCAGTTTTGGAAGCCCTGTCGAATGCCGATGGCGACAAGCTGACCGTGTTCGCCCCCACCGATGCAGCCTTCGCAGCCATTCCCGAAGACACCCTCAAAGCTGTCTTGGCTGACAAAGAATTGCTCACCAGCATCCTGCTGTTCCATGTCGTCCCCGGCGCAGTCATGTCCAAGGATGTGGTTGGATTGTTGGACGCCGCCAAGGGTGAAGCCGTCTCCGTGAAGACTCTTCAGGGTCAACACATTGACATCAGCAAGACCGAAGCCGGTGATATTATGGTCGATGGTGCCAAGCTCAACCTTGAGATGGTCGACATTGAAGCCTCGAATGGTGTCA
Source organism: Aggregatilineales bacterium (assembly GCA_044227005.1). GTDB lineage: Bacteria > Chloroflexota > Anaerolineae > Aggregatilineales > Phototrophicaceae > CFX2. Next base: position 96,923 of record JBGAFZ010000004.1, on the reverse strand, counting down.
TCCATGTCATCGACGCCGTCATCATGCCCGAAACCAAGACCATTGCTGAACTCGTCGTTGACGCCGCTGGTGCGATGGACAAGCCGGAATTCAGCACCCTCTTGACCGCTGTTAAGGCCGCTGACCCCGCAGTTCTGGAAACCCTGTCCAATCCTGACGCAGTCCTGACCGTGTTCGCCCCGACGGACGCCGCTTTCGCAGCAGTCCCAGCCGACACCCTCAAGGCCGTCTTGGCTGACCAGAAGATGCTGACCGACATTCTGCTCTATCACGTCCATGTTTCAGAAGCTGAGGGTGAAGAAGCCGCCGCACCAGTCGCATTCGCTGATGTCGCCGCCGCCCTGACCGCTGCTGATGCACCCAAGGATGGCATCGCCGTCCCGACCGCTCTCGAAGGCAAGGATCTGACCATCTCCTTGGACGCAGATGGTAACCCGGTCATCAATGGCACAGTCAAGATCGTTGCTCACGACGTTGACGCCGCCAACGGTATCATCCACGTCATCGACGCCGTACTACTCCCCCCCGCGTAGTAAACGTGCCTCGATAGACTGACAAGCAGGGCGGGTATCATACTCGCCCTGTTTTATTTCCCCCCGATAGCTTAATCGCTTGTTACAGAGGCACGCATCGTATTTTAGAGCCGCTTGAGCAGGCTTGTCTGGTGGATAGCTGTGGGCTTTAGCCCTCAGCGGCGCACCTATGACCTGACTTATTGACGCCTGACAAAACCACCGCTGCATCACCCAAAAGTGACACCCCCAAATGAACCGCGAAAGCCTCTTTCACGCGCATATCCTCAACGGACTCAAATCCTATTGGACATTTGAACGGGATGGTGACAAAATCACCCTACAGGTTGGACAGGTCACACCTTAATCGCTTGGATGCTGATTTAGGCATCAGCAAGGGTAGCGCGCTTCAATCATCGCTAGTTAATGACCAGCACCAGAAAGCATAATCTCACGATGACCATGAAAGACGAAACCACCCAATTATTACCGCCCATCCACCCCATTAACATCGAAGGGGTTTATGTGGCGACCATCCGCGCCTTTGAAGACGACCGCGGACGCTTTATGGAAACCTTCCGCCGTGAATGGTTTCCCACCATCAACTGGGATCGTATCCAGTGCAACCGTTCAGATAGCAAAGCCAATGTCCTGCGCGGTTTACATTATCACCATCACCAGATTGACTACTGGTATGTACCCCGTGGTGTCGTCCGCGTTGGCATGGTAGACCTGCGCCCGACCTCCAAAACCTACATGGTCACCCATACCATGGAAATCGGTGAGAAGCACAATTTCGGTGTATTCATCCCCATCGGTGTCGCCCACGGCTTTTATGCCATCACCGACGCCACCTTGATGTATATGGTCAACAATTACTACAACGGCGGCAAAGACGAAAACGGCGTGGCGTGGAATGACCCCCAGATCAACATCAATTGGGGCTTAAACGGCGCGACTCCGCTGCTCTCACCCCGCGATGAACAAAACCGCTTCCTCAAGGAAATTCCGCTCGAAGAACGGCCTAAGTAATCCCACACCCGTACCCCTAAAACACTTCAAGAGGGCAGTCATGGACTGTCCTTTTGTTTAGTATCCTTTGGGAAGCCTTGACATCGCGCCGCTTCAGTCGTATTCTGACACTTAACGCTCGTTAAGTGAACATAATCGCCATGCCCGAACGCCTCAACCGCCGTGAGAACATCATTGATGCCGCCTCACAGCTTTTCCTCCAAAATGGTTACGATGCCACCTCGGTACGCCAGATTGCCGATGTCGTCGGTGTGACCGAAGCCGCCCTCTACTACCATTTCAAGGATGGCAAACGCGGCTTGCTCGAAGCCGTTATCGGCTGCCAGATTCCCGACCTCATCACTGTTGTCGATGAATGTGAAAGCGCCGAAACACTCCAATCATTCATCGTCCAGTTCGGTCAACAAATGGCCGCCCTTAATCCCAAGCGCCTCGAAAAACTGCGATGGATGGTCATGGAATTCCCACGCATGACAACGGACGAGCGTGCCTTGTTCCACAAAAAACATATGGCCTTTCAATTACGCCTCGCCGTCGCGCTCGAACGCTTTCTTGGTGATCCCACCGCCGCTCGCACCATGGCCGCCACACTCATTTGCACCGTATTCGGATACGCCTTCTTATTTATGAGTCTCGATCTGCAATCGGTGGCGGATGTCAACCGCACCGACATCATCCAATTATTGGCACAGGGCATGTCTGCCAACCGCTGAAAATAGTCTTTTTTTGTATGCCACACTTAACACTTGTTTAGTGAGCGGCTATGGGAACCTATCGCTCCCACGCAACTCGTTATGGAAGCTTTATTGGAGGGGATATGAGCTTTGTCAGTGAAGGTCAAGAACATTTACCGGGCTACGCCACACGCTGGCGGGCGCTGATTTTTATTTGCATTTCCTTGATGGTCGTCAGCCTCGACAACACCATTCTGAATGTCGCGCTGCCCTCCATTTCCCGTACATTGAATGCTAAGGCCAGCGAACTCCAATGGATTGTAGATGCTTACGTACTGGTATTCGCCGCGCTATTGCTCACTGTCGGCGGTCTCGGTGACCGTTACGGACGTAAAAAGTCGCTGCAAATCGGTCTGGTCTTGTTCGGTATCGGTTCGCTCGGAGCAGGCCTGTCACCCAACACCAATACCTTGATCGCCACCCGCGCCTTCCTCGAGATCGCCGGAGCAGCCATCTTACCCGCCACCCTCTCCATCATCAGCGCCACTTTTCCCACCAACGAACGCCCCCGCGCCATCGCGTTATGGGCTGCTGTCTTTGGGTTAGGCGTAGGTCTCGGCCCGTTGATCGGCGGTGCGCTCCTACAGCGCTTCGAATGGAACGCGGTTTTCTTCGTCAATCTACCCATCATTGTCATCGCCCTCATCGGTGGCGCGCGTACCATCGCCGACTCGCGGGATGAACACGCCCCCAAAGCCGATATTCCCGGTGTCGTCTTATCGGTAACAGGGCTATTCGCGCTGGTCTACGGCATCATCGAAGCCGGACAAAATGGTTGGACAGAACAAAATGTATTGATCGCCTTCGCCGCAGCCGCCATTCTCTTGGGGCTATTCGGCTGGTGGGAAAACCGTAATCCTGACGCCATGCTCCCCATGCGTTTCTTCCGCAATATGTCCTTTACCGGCGCGAATACTGCCTTGGCCTTCGTCAACTTCAGCCTATTCGGAGGCGTGTTCTTCCTCAGCCAATATCTGCAAACCATCCTCGGTTATTCCACCTTGGATGCCGGTATTCGCACCTTGCCCTTGGCCTTCGTTTTGGCGATAGTCGCCTCTCGCTCAGCCATCGTCAGCAATCGTCTTGGTGTGAAGTACACCGTTGCCTTGGGTATCGCCATCTCCGGCGTAGGCTTGCTCTTCATGGGTACTCAATATGGACTTGATACCCCTTACATCACCATCGCCATCGGTCAGATCATTCTTGCTCTCGGCATGGGACTCTCCGTCAGTCCCGCGACCAACTCCATTATGGCCGCCGTGCCCATCAGTAAAGCCGGTATTGGTTCTGCAATGAACGATACCACCCGTCAATTAGGTGGCGCGTTAGGCGTTGCTATCTTGGGAACCTTCGCCAACAGTCAATATCTCGCAGGTGTTAGCGACCTCAAGAAGCAAATCCCTCTGATGCCTGACGCTGGCATGGAAGCCATCAAGAGCAGCATTCAGGCCGCTCACTTTGTCGCCAATGATCCACGCGCCGCGCTCTTCAAGGATCAGATCCTCAAAACAGTCGATACGGCCTTCGTGAATGGTATGACTCATGCCCTGATTGTCGGCGCGATTGTGATGTTCGCCGGATCGCTGTTCGCGCTGATTTTCTTGCCCTCCGTCGCCACCCGCATGGTAGACGATGATGACGCTGTAACTTCAGCTAAACCCGTTACCGTAAGCGGCGACTGAATAACCACGCTCAGCTAGTGGTGGTAAACATAGTGAGATTTGAGTGGTAGGGGAGCACCGGTGTGTGCTCCCGCTTGAATGTTTTTCTCATCATTATTGCTCGGTCGCTTTTTATTGCCAACCATCTAACTCCACAAAGATTGCACTGACTATTAACCCTTTTTATACTTCACAAGTATAAGTTTTTTGAATTTACAATAGCTTACGCAATCAAATAGATATGTAGTCGTATAATAGGTTAAGTAATACACTACTGAAAGTAAAATGGCATGTCTCAAGCCAGTCGACTACGCCTCAGAGTCGCGGGACATCGATACAGTCAGGCCAAACAACGTCTATCCCGTGACACATCATCCCCAACTGACCAACCCATGCCGGAAGGCGAAGCCTTTTATCGGCAGATGTTCGAGCGCAACCGTGCTGTCCAGATCATCATTGATCCCCGGAACGGCAACATTGTCAATGCCAACCCATCCGCCTGTGAATACTATGGCTATACTCCTGAAAAACTTAAGACACTTAATCTAACCCATATTAACGTCATGAATATGTCCCAAATTCAGGAACGTATGCGGGACACAGTTGAAAAACAGAGAATTTCTTTCCAAACCCAACATCGTTTGGCCTCCGACGAAATCCGTGACGTTGAAGTATTTGTGGGTGTCATCGAATTCGATAACAATAATTATCTGCACGCCATCATTCAGGACATTACCGACCGTGTAAAAGCTGAAAAAGCCCTGCGCCAGAGTGAAAAATCCTACAATATCCTTACACGACTGATGCCCGATTCCAGCGTCATCATTTTTGACAAGGATATGCGCTATACCTTTGCCGATGGTTCATATCTCAAACGATTTGGCTCCTTCTATGAAAATATAGTTGGCAAACTCCTCAAAGACGTGCTCTCAGGCACTGCGCTTGACTTCCTTGAATCGATATATGCACGCGCATTACAAGGCGAATCCTTCACCTTTGAACGCGTGACCGACACACTTGCTTACGAAGCATTTGTAGCCCCTATCCCTGATGAGAACGGTCAAATCGTCGGTGGCATGCTTCTTTCACACGACATTACCAGACGTATCCAATCCGAAAAAGCCCTGCGCGAGAGCGAGCGCATCTATCGCACCCTTGTCCAACATATGCCCAATTCCAGCATGGTCATGTTTGATACCAACTTACGCTACACCCTGATGGAAGGCTTTTTTCTCGATCAGAGTGGGTACACCAGTGACGAAATGCTCGGCAAGACCCCATCTGAAGTACTGGACGAAGAAACTGCGAACCGAACCGTATCTGTTTTCAAGCGAGCCTTACAGGGCGAATCCTTCGATTATGAACGTGTCACCGATACGTTTGCCTACGATATATATGTAACCCCCATCTATGATACGAATGGGCAAATAAGCGGCGGCATCATTTTCGGTCATAACAATACGCAACGTGTACAGGCCGACAAAGCCCTTCGTGAAAGCGAACGCCTCTATCGCACCCTCGTCCAACACATGCCCAATTCCAGCGTGGTCATGTTCGACACCAATCTACGCTACACACTAGTCGAAGGTCTTTTTCTGAAACAGCTTGGTCTCAGCCCTGAAAATATGCTTGGTAAAACTCCCTACGAAATCTTAGACGCCGAAACTGCTGATCTTTCCGCCGCTATTTTTAAGCGTACTTTACAGGGAGAAACCTTCAGTTATGACCAATCTTATGTAGGCTATGCCTACACCGCCTATGCCACGCCGCTCTACAATGAAGATGGAACCATCAGCGGCGGCATGGTTCTCGCCCACGACACAACCACCGCCAAACGTGCCGAGGCCGCCCTTCGTGAAAGTGAAACCCATTACCGTACATTGGTTGACTTTGCGCCCGTCGGCATCATTCAGGCAGACGTAAATGGTAAACGTACTTTCTGCAATGCCCGTTGGTGCGAAATGGCTGGCATTCGTGCAGAAGATGCTTTAACTCAAGATACCAATAAGATCATTTATCCTGAGGATCAAGAATTCGCCAATCGCATTTGGGATAAAATGGTCGAAACCCATCTCCCCTTTGAGAACGCTATCTTCCGCTATCAACGACCTGATAATAGGATCGTCTGGGTATCGGGTAGTGCTCGCCCCATTTTTGATGCTCAGGGAATTGTTACCGGCTATATCGCCACCTTGACCGACATCACCGAACGTAAACAGCTAGAAAATGCCTTAAGAACCAGCGAAACCCGCTTCCGGGCGATCGTAAATTTAGCTCCGGTCGGCATTTTTGAACTCAATAAGCGAGGTGAATACACATTCTGCAATTCCCAATGGTCTGAAATGTCAGGCGTGACACAGGAAGAGGCCATCAGCGGAAAAACCGCCCACATTCATCCGGACGATATTTTGTTGCTCAAGTCTAAAGGCCAGCAGATGTTGGAAACCGGAACCCCTATGGAACATTTCGAATATCGCTATCTGCGACCGGATGGTTCTATCGTTTGGGTTTCCAATAATGTTGAACCCATCTTTAACGAAAGCGGCGTAGTCAGCGGCTATATCGGCGCGGTCACCGACATTTCGGTTCGCTTGCAGATCGAAGAAGCCTTACGCCTCAATGAAGAACGACTGCAACTGATTACCGATAATATTCAGGATGTTGTCACCCAGACCGATTCTCGGGGGAACTTTGTTTACGTCAGTGCCTCATCCCAATCCACACTCGGCTATGCCCCCGAAGAATTGTACGGCAAGAACTGGACTGAGTTCATCCATCTGGACGATCAAGCCAAAATGAAAGTTCTCATCACCGAAGCGGTTGAAAAGCACCTTCCTTATGTCACCGTCGAAGGGCGTTTCAAAAATGCTGATGGGCGCTATCTGTGGATGGAAGACGTCATCAAGTTTTTGTTCGATGATCAATCCAACATCATCGGCGAAGTCTTCATCTGCCGTGATATTACTGAGCGCAAACGCTTACAAGACCTACTGCTGCAAAAAGAAAAACTTCTGGCTACCCTCGAAAAGGAACGTGAACTCAACGACCTCAAAACCCGTATGATGCAGCGCATCACCCACGAATTCCGCACTCCGCTAAGCGTCATTCAAACCGCCAGCGAATCCCTCGCCCATTATCATGATCGCCTAACGGATGATCAACGTAGCCTCAAGGTCAACCGCATCATGGTGGCTATCCGCCGTGTCACCGATATGCTCGATGAAATCGGTATGGTTATCAAAGGCACTTTCACCCCCGATCGTATTCATAAAATCCCGACCGACCTCAGCCACCTCTGTCGTGAGGCCGCCGCCGAAATTGAAACCACGTTCGATCTACCCGAGAAATTTGTGCTGGATTTACCGGAAACCGTGCATGCCCCCGTTGATCCGCAAGTATTAAAAGACGCTTTAGCCCACATCATGCGTAATGCCGCCCGCTTCTCAAAACCCGCTGATCCTGTTCACATACGTCTTACACCTCTCGAACACGCCATTGAAATCCGTGTGACCGACACCGGCATCGGCATCCTACCGCAAGAACTAGCACGCATCTTCGAACCTTTTTTCCGCGGCAGTAATATTGGTGAGACCACTGGTTTAGGCGTAGGGCTTCCCATCGCCCGTGCCGCCATCGAAGCCCATAATGGCACCATTAGAGTTGAGAGCATTCCCAATCAAGGTACGACCGTCACCATCTCACTACCGTTCTAAAATCGTTCGTAACCACGGCCTCACCACGTCTTAATTGAAGATTTTTACACAATTGTCCAGCCTAAGAATAGTATTATAATGAAGAAGAGTTGATTCATAATTGAGAGTTTAATGGTATGCTGCAGTCACCCCCTTTGCGCTTTAAGGTCACCAAGCGCCACTACAGCCAGTCTAATCGATGGCATCAAATCAATGAACATAATGCCCTTTATAGGCAGCTTTTCGAACACATCCACATCATAAAGCTCGTCATTGATCCCATCACCCTCCAAATCGTGGAAGCCAATCCTGCCGCCTGTGACTTCTATGGCTATACCCACCATCAGATCACAGCGCTTCGGGTGACCGATATCAACCCGCTCCCCGAATCCGAAATCCGCGCCATGATACAAGAGGTGGCTGCCAAAACGCGATTAACTTTCCAGTTACGCCACCGCTTATCCTCCGGTGTGATACGGGATGTTGAGATCTCAACAGGTTTAATTGAAAGCAGCGGCAAAAAGTATATCTACACCACCGTTCTCGACATCACCGAACGTAAACGGGTCGAAAAAACCCTGCGTGATCGCGAAGCCCTATATCGTCTCTTTGTAAAAAACATGCCGAATTCCAGCGTGATGATGTTTGACACCAACATGCGCTATACACTCACCGAAGGCGCATTTCTCAGACGTCACGGAAAAACCTCCGAAGCCATGTTGGGCAAAACCCCTCACGAAGCCCTCAATGATTCAACAGCTGATTTCGTAACCTCCGTCATTAAACGTGCTTTGCAGGGAGAGTCTTTTGACTATGAGCGTCAAGTATCAGAAAATGTAGTCAAGGCCTACGTCACCCCTCTTGCCGATGAAGACGGGCAAATCATCGGTGGCATGATACTCTCCCACGACATCACCGAAATTCGGCGCTCAGCCGCCGCTCTAAAGGCCAGCGAAAACCTTTATCATTCTGTCATCGACACCATGTCCGAAGGCGTAGTCGTCCTTAACCAAACCGGTGATATTCAATCCTGTAATCCATCTGCTGAACGCATTCTTGGGCTATCCGCTGACCAGATGATGGGGCGTAACTCTATCGATCCGCGTTGGCGCACCATTCACCAAGATGGATCACCTTTCCCCGGCGACACCCATCCCGCCATCGTCACCCTGCGTACCGGACAGCCCTTATCCAACGTCATTATGGGTGTCCATAAACCGGATGACACACTTGCCTGGATTTCGATTAATTCACGCCCACTCATCCATCCCAATGAAACACAACCCTATGGTGTTGTAACCACCTCAATCGAAATCTCCGAACGCAAACGTACCGAAGATGCCCTCCGCGAGAGTGAAGCCCGCTTCCATTCCCTTGTGGATCTTGCCCCTGTCGGTATCATCCAAACCGATTCGCAGGGCAAACGAGTCTTTTGCAACACCCGCTGGTGTGAAATGACCGGCATCACCTTGGAAGAAGCCTTGGGCGATGACCAATACGAAACCATCTATCCCGATGATCGCCAGATTGCTTCGGAAGCATGGCACAACATGATGGCGACCAACCTCCCCTTTGAAAACGCCATCTTCCGCTACCAACGCCCCGACAAATCAACCGTCTGGGTCTCCGGTAATGGTCGTCCACTCTTCGATGCACAGGGCAATGTAACCGGCTACATCGGCGCAGTCACCGACATCAGCGAACGCAAACAACTCGAAGAGGCACTTGTAACCAGCGAGGAACGCTTCCGCACCCTTGTCGATTTCGCGCCGGTTGGTATTGTTGAAATGGATACCACTGGCAAATATATCTTCGCCAACAACTACTGGAGCGGCCTATCCAATGTTGCTTTCGACCGTGATTTTTCCGCCAATGCATCCAACACCATTCACCCGGATGATCGCGCGTTAGCCGAATCAATTAACCAGACCATGTTTGAAACCACTGGCCCCATAGACAATATGGAATATCGTTTCCTACACTCCGATGGAACAGTCGTATGGGTCTCAGACAGTTCAAGTCCTATGTTCAACTCTGATGGCGCACTCACTGGCTACATTCTCGCCATGACCGACATCACCAAACGCAAGGAACTCGAAGACGCCCTCCGTGTCAGTGAAGAACGCCTGCGCCTCATCACCGATAACATTCAAGATGTGATCATCCTTACCGATGAGAATAATCGCGTTGAATTCGTCAACCCATCCATAAAAACAATTTTGGGATTCGATTCCCAAGTGATGATTGGCCTAAACCCGATTAAATACATCTATCCCGATGACCGGCAAACAGTGCTGCAACATTTAGAAGCTGTCGTGACATCTGGTGACTCTCAAATCACCGTCGAAACCCAAACCCGTCATGCCGACGGACACTACGTCAATGTCGAAGTCCTTGGAAAATTACTCCGTGACAAGCACTCCAACTACCGCGGTGGTGTCTTCATCGTGCGCGACATCACCCAGCGCAAACTCATGGCAAATCTGCTGGTTGAACAGGAGAAACTCCAAACCGCGCTCGATAAAGAGATGGAACTGAACACCCTCAAAACCCGCATGATGGATCGCATCGCCCACGAATTCCGCACACCCCTCTCCATCGTCCAAAGCTCTATGGAGTCCCTGACCTACTACTATGACCGCCTGACACCCGCTCAACGAACCGAGAAAGAAGCCAAAGTCAGGGATCAAATCCGGCGCATCACCGACATGCTTGATGAAATCGGCTCCGTCATCAAAGGCAGTTTTACACCGGATCATATTCACCGCTTTCAAACCGATATGAGTATGCTCTGCCGCGACATCGCCACCCAACTCGAAAAAACCCTTAATCACCCCAACCGCTACGTATTGGATATGCCTCCAACCGCGCTTGTCTCAGTAGATGCCAACGTCTTGAAAAAAGCCATCCAACACATCATGCACAACGCCGCCCTTTATTCAGCGCCATCTTCTGTGGTTACCGTTCGCCTCACACAGTCCGATGACAAACTACAACTTGCCATCATCGACTCAGGCATCGGCATCCCGCCCGATGATCTACCGCGTCTCTTTGAACCCTTCTTCCGCGGCAGCAACATCGGTGAAACCGGCGGACTCGGCATCCGTATGACTCTCGCTCTTGCCGCCGTAGAAGCGCATGGAGGCACCATCACCGTCGCCAGCACCCTTGGTGAAGGCGCTACCTTCACCATCACTTTACCGACCTGAATAGGCGACATTGAACAGTAAATCATGGGTTAGTTGTCATTACAGCAATTAATAAACCCGCCTATAATGTAATAGTCGAATGACTCGTAAGTAATCGGAAATGATCATGACTCAGCCTAACCGACCGCGATTTAGAATCGCCAAACGCCAGTACCGCGATTTCAAACAGTCTCCCTTGCGCCACGTCCCGCTGATGACTGCCGAACCTCCTCTACCAATAAGCGGCTTGAGTCAACACGATTCCTTTTATAAGCAAATGTTCGAGAATAATCGTGCTGTCAAACTCGTCATGCGTCAGGATAACGGTCAAATCATTGATGCTAACCCCGCCGCTTGCCAATTCTATGGTTACACCTATCAGCAGATTACAGCCCTCCACATCACCGACATCAACATATTGCCCCATGCTGCCATCAAAGCCTTGATGAATCGCACTGTCGCAGAGAAAGGGATCATCTTCCAAACGCAGCATCGTTTGGCCTCTGGTGATATTCGAGATGTTGAAGTCTTCTCTGGCTTGATCGAAGTTGACCAAGTAGCTTATCTCTATTCCATCATTCAGGACATTACTGAACGCAAACATGCCGAGAAAGCCTTACGCGAAAGTGAAGCCCTCTACCGCCTCTTTGCTCAAAACATGCCCGATTCCAGTGTGGTCATGTTCGATACCGACATGCGCCACACACTCGCCGAAGGCCCTTTTCTCAAAACCTTCGGTTCAATCTATCAATCAGCCATTGGCAAAACCCCACAGGAATCCCTCCCCAAAGCACTCGCGGATAACCTCATCCCTGTGTATCAACGCGCCCTGCAAGGCGAATCCTTCACGGACGAATGCCTGACCAAAAACTTCGCCTACGAATCATTTATCACCCCCGTGCGCGGTGAAAAGGGCACGATCATCGGTGGTATGATTTTAAGCCACGATATTTCTAAACGGCACAGCGCCGCCACCGCTCTCAAAGAGACTGAAACGCGCTACCAATCCGTAATCAACACGTTGTCCGAAGGCATCGTGCTACAGACAGCTGATGGCAGCATTCAAGCCTGTAATACTGCTGCTGAAGCCATTCTCGGTTTGACCGCCGATCAGATGATGGGACGCACCTCTATCGACCCCCGTTGGCGTGCCATCCATGAAGACGGTTCACCTTTCCCCGGCGAAACTCATCCTGCTATGGTGACCCTGCAAACTGGACGGCCCTTAACCAATATCATCATGGGCGTTCATAAACCCGACGGCACACTCGCGTGGATTTCCGTGAACTCTCGCCCCATGCTTCGCCCTGATGAGACTCTTTCTGATGCCGTTGTTGCCACTTTCGTAGACATCACCGAACGCAAGCGCCTCGAAGATGACCTCCGCGCCAATGAAGCCCAATTGCGCCTAATTACGGATAACATGCAGGATGTTGTGAGCTATAGTGATGTCGACGATAGAATTCATTATGTCAATTCTGTAGCCCGCAAAATCATGGGCTTTGATTCCACTGAAATTGTCGGTAAATCGAGGCATGAATTCATCCATCCTGATGATTGGGAAAATATGGTAGCGATCCGTCAACGAGCGATCAATTCACACAAATCGCATTTTGCAGCAGAAGGTCGTATTCGCCACGATGGTGGACACTATCTCAATATCGAAACGGTCGGTGCACTCCTCTATGATACCGATCAGAATTACAATGGCGGTGTCTATATCACGCGTGACATCACCGAACGCAAGCGCCTCGAAGAAGAACTCCGCGCCTCAAAGAACATGTTGGCACAGGTCATCGAAAACATTCCCTTCCGTATCTTCTGGAAAGATCAACACTCGGTTTATCGCGGCTGTAACACACGTCATGCCATCGGTAACGGATTGAACTCAGCCGATGAAATTATCGGCAAGACCGACTACGATTTTCTGCCCGAACGCGCCGCCGAATGGGAAGCCGACGACCAAAAAATTATGGCGTCCGGCCAACCCAAATTGGACGTCGAAGAATTGATTGTGGATGCCGATGGCTCATCCCGTTGGTTGCGCTCCAATAAAGTTCCCATGCGTGACACAAATGGTGAAACCAGCGGTGTTTTAATAGCGCTTGAAGACATCACCGAACGCAAACGTCTTGAAGAAGCCCTTCGCACCAATGAAGAACATTTAAGACTCATCACCGATAACATCACCGATATGATCTTACAAAGTGATGAAATAGGGCGCGTAGTTTTTGCCAGTCCGTCCATCCAGTCTGTCTTAGGCTATAAAGCACAGGCCATGTTGGGCGCTTCCACCACCGAATATATCCATCCTGATGATCTTGCCCACGTAGGTCTAGCGCTTCAAGCGGCGATTGAAACCGGGCGGACACAACTCACGTTTGAGTATCGTGCTCGACATGCTGACGGACATTACCTGAATATGGAAACCGCCTGCAAGATTCTCAAGAATGACCAATTGCAGTATATCGGCACGCTATTTGTTACCCGTGATATCACCGAGCGCAAACGCTTGGAAAATGCCCTCTCTTCCAACGAACGAAAAATGCGCCTTATCACCGACCACATGCAAGATTTTGTCACCCAGAATGACGTAAATGGTCGCATGATCTATGTCAGCCCGTCTGCTGAAACCATGCTCGGCTACACGCCCGAATCGCTCATAGGTACGCCCTCTATCGACCTCATTCACCCTGATGATCGCCCTCAGATGGGGAAAATCTTCCGTGCTGCGTTAGCCGAACGCGCTCCACAATTTAGATTAGAAGCTCGCCTGCGTCACGCCGATGGGCATTACATCCCCGTTGAAACTGTTGGCAGATTTGTTACCGATGACCGCGCAAACCTTATCAGTGGTGTTTTTATTTCCCGTGATGTCACCGAACGCAAGCGCCTCGAAGATACCCTCCGCGCCAATGAATCCCAATTGCGTCTGATTACGGATAACATGCAAGATATTGTTAGTTATAGTGATGCTAACGACAAAATTCACTATGTCAATCCTGTAGCTAGCAAATTAATGGGCTTTGATTCACCTGCAATTATAGGTAAATCGAGGGAGGAATTTATCCCCATCGATGATTGGCGACATATGTCAGCGATCCGTGATGTAGCGATCAATTTACGCCAATCGTACTTTACAGTACAAGGCAAGATTCGCCATGCTAGTGGGCATTGTCTAAATGTTGAGACAGTCGGGGCACTGCTTTATGATGACGAAAACCGTTACAAAGGGGGTGTCTATATCACCCGTGACATCACCGAACGCAAACGCTTGGAAGAAGCCCTCCGCGCCAATGAACAACGCTTGCGCCTCATCACCGATAACATGGCTGATTTGGTCACCCTTACCGATGGCAACCGACGCTCAACCTTTGTCAGCCCATCCTTCACAACCCTCTTAGGCTATGACTTGGCAGTCCTCGAAAACGCCTCCATCCTCGAATATATCCACCCTGATGATGGTGAACGTATCGCGCGTGAGGTATTTACCGCCCGCACCTCCGGTCAATCTGGCTTTTCTACCGAATTCCGCTTGCGTCATGCCGATGGTCACTACATCGAAGCCGAAACTGTCGGCAAGTTCACCTATGCCCCGAATGGCGACTTTATCGGTACGGTACTCATCACCCGCGATATCACCGAACGCAATCGCTTCCAAGAAACCCTCATCCAGCACGAAAAACTGCAAGCCACGCTCGAAAAAGAATATGAACTCAGCGCCCTCAAATCGCGCATGATGGAACGCATCACCCACGAATTCCGCACACCCTTATCCATCATCCAAATCTCAGCCGAGAACTTGCACTATTACTACGAACGACTGACCCCCGAAAGACGTGAAGCCAAGATGACCGCCATCCAGGGCCAGATTCGGCGCATCACCGACATGCTCGATGAAATCGCATTGGTCGTCAAGGGCAGTTTCATTCCCGATAAACTAAACCGCCGTACCGTCGATCTCAGCCTCCAGTGTAGAAGTCTTGCTCAGGAACTCGAAAAACAATCCAACACCCCCGGCAAGTATCAACTCGATCTGCCCGACTCAATCAATGTGCAGCTTGACGTACCTATTTTTGACAACGCCTTGCTCCACATCATGCGCAATGCAGCCCGCTTTTCAGACCAGCTCGTGCCGGTCGTCATTAAGCTCTCGCATACCGCCAACACCGCTCAACTTCAGGTGATCGACAGTGGCATCGGCATCCTACCGCACGAACTGCCGCACGTCTTCGAACCCTTCTTCCGTGGCAGCAATATCAATGAACGCGGCGGTATCGGCGTCGGCTTGACCATCGCCCGCGCCGCCATCGAAGCGCACGGTGGCACCATCACCATCGACAGCACTTTAGGGCAGGGTACTACCGTCACCATACGCCTGCCTGCCTAATCCGCTAACTGAATTTCCCCACAGTCCTACCCGAACCGCCAACCTGGGTAGCACCACACTAAACAGTGGTGCTACGTTTTCAGTGGTAACTAATGAGGAAATGATCCATAAAGATTTTTAAAGCCCCTCCCTGACGCTTCGGGGAGGGGTTTGGGGTGGGGTATGTAGGTCAAATTAACCGCCCACCACTTAATGCAGTCCTACCCCGAACCGCCAACCTGTGCTAAGATTATCCCTAGAACATATATTCACAAACAAGGCGTGCAAAAATGGCCGATCGTATCCTCACCCTGCGCGAACTCAATCGGGCGACTCTCTCCCGCCAAATGTTGTTGGAACGCACCGACGCGCCCCCAATCACCGTGATCGAACGCTTGGCAGGTATGCAAGCCCAATTAGCCAGCGCCCCCTTTGTCGGCTTATGGACGCGTATCCACAACTTTCAACGCAGCCATCTTGCCGCAGCCATCGAAAAGCACGATGTGGTCAAAGTCACCCTTATGCGTGCCACTTTACATCTCGTCAGTGCGGCGGATTATCGCCACTTCCGCACCACCTTTAACGCCACCTTGGAAGGCGCTGCCGAATCCATCACCAAGAACCGCACCCCCATTGATGCCGACCGTGTCCTCAAAGTGGCTCACGCCTTCATCGCCGAAAAACCCCGCACCTTTGCCGAAATCAGCGCCATGTTGACCGCCGAAATGCCCGAATCCGATGTCGGTGCTATGCGTTACACTGTCCGCACCCACATTCCGCTCGTACAGGTTCCCATCACCACCGGATGGAGCTACCCTGGCACACCCGCTTTCACTTTGGCCGATACATGGTTAGGGCAGCCCGTTTCACCCGACGATCACCTGCCTGACCTTATCCGGCGTTATCTTGCCGCCTTCGGGCCAGCCACCATTGCCGACATGCAAACATGGTCATACATCCCGCTCGCCACCTTGAAAACCGCCTTTGAAACCCTCCGCCCTGAACTCAAGGTTTACCGCGACGAGAAGAAAAAAGAACTCTTCGACCTCCCCGACTCCCCCGTACCCTCTGCTGATACACCCGCTCCGGTGCGCTTCCTCCCCGAATTTGACAACCTTGTCCTGTCGCATAAAGTCCGCACCCGCATCGTTGCCGACGAGTTCCGCAAGAAGGTCTATCTGCCCGCCCTGCGCGTGGCCGCCACTATTTTGATAGATGGTTTTGTGGGTGCTGTCTGGAAAGTCGAGAAGACCAAAGGCATCGCTACCCTTAGCATCGAGCCGCTTGTCCCGCTGACCAAAACCCTCCGCAGCGAACTAGAATCCGAGGCCGAATCACTCGTCCGCTTCGTTGAACCCGACGCCAAATCCTATGCCCTCACGTGGGTGGAGTAAATTCCTGACGTATAATCGCTAACAGCGTTTTAGCCCCTTGATGATCAGGTACGAGGTGTAGTACCTGATCAAAACATTCGATTGCAAAGGCATATTCCATTTTCCGATAGTAGGTCACGCCCATACTATAATGAGTCTGTTCATTGTCTGGTTCAAGCTGGATAGCTTGCGCGAAATCCAATAAGGCTAAGTCCAATTGTCCCGTTTTCAAATATGCAACCGCGCGATTGAAAACGGCATCCGCATAGTTGCTACTAATCTGAATAGCTTGGCTCAAGTCCGCGATTGCCTGCTTATAAATGCCAATTCGATACCATTCGTATCCCCGATTGTTATAAGCCTCTTTGAAATTCGAATTGATGTTGATGGCTCGACTGTAATTCTCAACTGCACCACCAATTTTTTGTTTAATGCTGTACACCAACGCCCGATTATAAAAAGCATCCGCATATTTCGGTTCCAGCAGGATCGCTTCCGAATAATCGTTAAATGCAGCGTCTAAATTCTTGATTTCTTGATGCACAACCCCGCGGTGAAAATAGCCCTGCGGATCAATCGGATACAGCCGAATAATATGCGAGTAATCGCGGATCGCAGCCTGATAATCACCAGTATTAAAGTACAAGAGTGCTCGACTGTAGTAAGCCGTCACATATTGAGGATCGATCTTGATCGCCTCGGCATAATCAGCCAGAGCCAATTCGATCCCTCCCTTTTGGGCATACGCATTACCCCGCTTGTTATACGCCTGTACATAACGCGGATTTAGGAAAATAGCTTTGCCATAGGCCACTATTTGCGTTTCAACATCGTCGACACTATTTAACCCGCGCTCGTACCAAACCTCCGCGCTCAGTTGATCAATGGTTACTACGGGTAAATCATTTAGCTTATTTTTGATCTGACTGATGTACAGGCTATCTATAATCGCCCTAGTACCCACATTGACAGGTTTCCGCAAAAATTGTTTATGTAATCGTGCCATCATCGCATTGAAGTTTGCAACTTGCATATCCAATACACGGGTGTACGCGGCAAGTTTCTTTATCCGACCAGTCATGTGCTTTTGCACTTCTTCCAGATCGTATCCCTCAAACAGCACCGGAATAATATTGCGCCAAGACCGAACCGCATATTCGATTTCTGCGCCCAACCAATCATCCGGCTGTGTGCAGGCTTGCAACCCGCGTGGTGTCACAATGACGATAAAGTGCGCACGTGACTGAATTTCATTCATGATGAGATAAGCGAGTGCTTTGTCTGGCTTGACTTCAGTATGCAAAAAGCAATCGTAGCCGCGTGATCGGAGTTTATCGTACATCGCGCGTGCTAAGAAAAGATTTGTTTTTCGGCAGCTAATGAAAATCGTCTTCTCAACTCTCATGGCTGATCTTAACCCTAATAACTTCCCTATCGCCTTGGTTATTATCAGATGCAAGTTTATAGCTGTCAAATAGTGGAAACTTGCTGCGTGACGAAGTGATTCCCCACAACACACCAGTTAACCTGTAGGGAAGAGGCGTGCCTCTTCCGTAATGAGCAGGAACGGGAATTTGATATCCAGTTATATGGGCGACGGATATACGAGAACATGGCAGCTCACTGGACAGCGGTAAAACAAAGAGGGATGTTATTCTTAAACTGCCAGAAGAATTGGTAAAACAGGCACAAGCCGCTGGAATTATGACTGATGAGCAGGTGGCGAGTTTGATACAAACAGCCTCCCGCAATGAGAGGCTGTCTTGAGATCATGTTGCCAGATGAGTGCTAGTCGTCTTCACAGAGCCACAGGTTAGACGGTGAGTTGTAGTCTTGTTGAGAGGGGTTCCAAACATAAGGGTAATCTACCAATGTGTCGCAGATGGTTTGAGCAGCAGCTCTAGACGCGACGATAAGACCAGTACCAACGTGGACATGGTCGCCGCTGCAATCAGTTGCGGTATGATTGAAAATAAATTCTTCCGAGATTGTGCCGCTGTAATAGAAGCTCTCTTTACCATTCGTATAACAAGCGCCTAGCGAAACGACTACCGTCAGGGGTGGGAGGACGCTCTCGAATTCCTTGGGGAAATCTTCGCGGGAAATTTTGCCATCGTTAAAACGTGCCAGATACCAACCAGCTTTCCAATACCATTCCGATTGGCAACCGTCTTGGTTTTCTTCACGATAGAGTACGCCACCTGGATTACACTCATTGTCATCAGGTGTGCCACATTCGGGCAACTTGCTGCCATCATCGGGATTGGTGGTGCAGGTGTTACCCTCACCAGGGAATGCTTCAGCCATAACGGGTACAATAATCACACCAAGGGTCAAGATAAATAATAACGCGATAATCCGACTCTTCATTTATCATCCTTTTCTTCATCAATGAATGCGATACACTTAAATTAAAGTAACATAATATAACGAAATATTGCGTTAAGATTGATGAATCGTTGATTTGTCAGCGCAGCCTCCTGTGAATGCCGTGTCCGCCAACCAAATATTACATAAATCGCAATCGTTCTAGCGTGTCCGATTCAATAGATAATGGGCTACTTTTACCTTCAAATCCGGCAAAATGGTGTAGGGATGAGGTGTGCCTTATTCGCTTCCTAAACCCACTTTTTCATAAATCCCTACACCCTTCCTCCACTCGCTTTACAGTAAATACGTAACTTCCATAGGTATTACAAGCCATATCGAAAACGTGTTTTTTATCACTACTCCATAGTTCCGCAGTGTACGACAATTCCATCAAGCTTATTAAAAGATCTGTATTCAAGTTCTTTGACTTGGGAGGAAATAATTATGGTATCAGCCACGAAATCGGCTGTTGCTTCAAAAAAGCAATCTGCGGAAAAAGAAAGTGGCAAGCGCTGGGTCTATCGTTTTGAAGACGTAGACGAAGCACAGTCATCAGTAGGCGGTTCATGGGATAAAACCCGCGCCTTACTCGGTGGCAAGGGTTCCGGTTTGGGTGATATGACACGCGCTGGTGTGCCCGTTCCCCCCGGTTTGACCATCACAACCGAAGCCTGCAACGCCTACTTGGCAGGTGGCGGCAAGTTCCCCGAAAACATGTGGGAACAGGTACTCGAAGCCCTGAAGTCCGTTGAACAAAAAACAGGCAAGACACTCGGCGATCCCAAGAAACCCCTGTTGGTTTCCGTTCGTTCTGGTGCCAAATTCTCCATGCCCGGTATGATGGATACCGTCCTCAACTTGGGTATGAATGACGCCGTTGCCGAAGGCATGGTAGCCCTCACAGGCGATCCTCGTTTCGTCTATGACTCCTACCGCCGCTTGGTGCAAATGTTTGGTTCCGTCGTCATGGGCATCGCTGATGAACCCTTTGAAGATTATTTGACCGAAACCAAGAAAAATCGCAATGTGAAGTTGGACGTTGAACTGACCGCCGACGATTGGAAGCAGGTCACCGCCCAGTTTAAGAAGATTTATCGCACCTCCGTTGAAGAAGATTTCCCGCAAGACCCCTACAAGCAGATGGCCTACGCCATCGAAGCCGTCTTCAAGTCATGGAATGGCAAGCGCGCCTTTGATTATCGCAATGCCGCCCGCATTCCCCATAATCTGGGAACTGCCGTCAATATTCAGACCATGGTCTTCGGTAACATGGGTGATAGCTCCGGTACAGGTGTAGCCTTTACCCGTAACCCATCCACTGGCGAGAACAAACTCTTCGGTGACTTCTTGATGAACGCACAGGGTGAAGACGTGGTCGCCGGTATCCGTACCCCCATGCCCATCTCCAAGCTCGAATCCGAAAACGCCGAAATCTACAAGCAATTCCATGCGGTCTCCAGCCAATTGGAAAAGCATTACCGCGAAATGCAAGATGTCGAGTTCACCATCGAACAGGGTAAGCTCTGGATGCTCCAAACCCGTGATGGTAAACGTACCGCACGCGCTGCCGTCCGTATCGCCATCGAAATGGCCGACGCGGGTGTCATCACCAAGCAAGAAGCCGTTCTCCGTGTTTCAACCGATAACGTGCTCCAACTCCTACACCCCCAATTTGCGCAAACCGCAGTTGATGATGCCCGTCGCGCCCATCGCTATCTAGCCAAGGGTGTCAACGCCTCGCCCGGTGCCGCCGTCGGTATCGTCGCTTTCGACGCCGATCTGGCCGAGAAGTGGGGCAAGGCTGGCAAGTCGGTTATCATGGTTCGCCCTGAAACCAAGCCCGATGACGTGCACGGTATGTTGGCCTCCAAGGGTATTCTAACCACCCACGGTGGCGCGACCAGCCATGCCGCAGTCGTCGCCCGTCAATTCGGTGTGCCCTGCGTATGCGGTGCCGAAGCCCTTGACATTGATCTCCAACTCCGTACCCTCCGCGTCGGGGACGTCCTCATTCATGAAGGCGAAACCATCTCCATCGACGGTGGTTCGGGTGAAGTATTCGTCGGCGAGATCACCCGTGTGGATCCTGACTTCGCGCACGAAACCTATCTGCGTAAGCTGCTCCAATGGGCAGATGAATTCCGCCGCTTGGGCATTTATGCCAACGCTGATTATCCGAACGATGCCCGCCGCGCCCGTGAATATGGTGCGCAGGGTGTCGGTCTCTGCCGTACCGAGCACATGTTCTTCCAGGAAGAACGTCTGCCCATCGTACAGGCCATGATCCTCTCCGAGCCGAACAGTGAAGCCGAAGCCCGTGAACTAGAGAAGCTCCAAGTCTTCCAACACGACGACTTCTATGGCATTTTCAAGGCTATGGACGGACAACCGGTAATCATCCGCTTGCTCGACCCGCCGCTCCACGAGTTCATGCCCGACCACGAACAGTTGGCACTCCGCGCCGCTGGTCTCCGCCTGATGGGTGACCGTCCGAAGGAACTGGTACGCGTCGAAGAAATGATGACCGCCGTTGCTGGTCTCCGCGAATTCAACCCCATGTTGGGTCTGCGCGGTACTCGCTTGGGCATCATGCGCCCTGCCATCAGCAAGATGCAGGTACGCGCCTTGTTCGAAGCCGCCTGCGAACTCGTTAAGGAAGGCGTCGTCGTCCATCCTGAAATCATGGTCGCCGTGACCAACTCCGCCAGCGAAGTCAAGCTCATGAAAGAGCTGATCGACGCTGTAGCCGTAGAAGTCATGGGTAAGATCGGTGTGACCTTGGATTATAAGGTCGGCTCGATGATCGAACTGCCACGCGCAGCCATCACCGCCGATAAACTGGCCGAGTACTCTGAATTCTTCTCGTTCGGTACCAACGACTTGACCCAAACTACTTTTGGTATCAGCCGTGACGACGCCGAAGGCAAGTTCTTGCTCTACTACGTTGAAAACGGTCTGCTGCCCGAAAATCCATTCCAGGTCTTGGATGAAGAGGGTGTCGGTTACCTGATCCGTTTGGCCGTCGAGAAGGGTCGCCAGACTCGTTCCGATATTGAAGTCGGTATCTGCGGTGAACATGGTGGCGAACCCAGCAGTATTCGCTTCTGCCATTACGCTGGCCTGAACTACGTAAGCTGCTCGCCTTTCCGTGTCCCTGTGGCACGTTTGGCCGCCGCTCACGCCGCCCTGCAAGAAAAGGGCTTCAAGGCCAAGGAAGACAAATAAGCCCATTCGTTAGGTGATGCGTCGCCTAAAAACGCGCGTGGCTGATGTAGATCGCTCCCCTACCTTTAATGGTGATCTCGTCAGCCAACCATCACCTCCTCTTATCATCATCGAGAGTCGTGTCACACGATAATCACCCGATGAGAAATGCCGCACAAACCCTTGTGTGGCATTTTTATTGCATCGTCCCACATTAAAACGCGCAGGCCGGTATCGTCTTCAAATCCCGAACACAATAAACCCTAACCACCTCTTAAAGTCCCCCTCCATGCAATGACTAAGAATAGAACACCACATGCTAAAGTGTTATGCGTTACTAACGCGTATTCGTGTAGGGGAGCACCTATGTGTGCTCCCAATTTGGATTTTGATGCTCCACTTCCCTAGCGCCTTTACGTTAAAAAACTCTGTGCCCTCCGCGCCTCAGCAGTTCAATTGCTTCTGCACTACCCCCTGTGTCATTGTGCCTCTGTGATAAAAATTCTCGGCAATGAACTTGGCGCACTTGGCGACTTGGCGGTTCAATTCCTGGCATTTTATTTCCCAACTTTTAGCAGTATGCCGTTCGCTAATACTATCCCGACCGGAATGGCCTAAAGTGGTTATATCAATGTGCTTGCCACTATGACCAAATAGGTTCACCAGCACGAATCACATCAACCGTGAAAGGATCTAACCCATGAACAAAAAGTGCACAGCTTTGACCGTTCTTATGCTCGCCTTACTCTCGATCTTCACCGTAGCCGCGCAGGATGCCACGCCCGCACCCGCTACGGGCGACCCCATCTATATCGGCGTTAGCGGCCCCTTGACTGGTGACCTCGCCCAGTACGGCGCACAGTGGAAAAAAGGCTTTGACCTCGCCATTGAGGAAATCAATACCGCTGGTGGCATCGACAATCGCCCCCTGCAATGCCTCTTTGAAGACTCCCAGAGTGACCCCAAGCAGTCCGTAATCGTCGCCCAGAAATTCGTGGATGACGAACGCATTGTCATTGAACTCGGTGACTTCAGCAGCACCGCCTCTATGGCCGCCTCACAGATTTACACACGCGGCGGTTTGGTGCAGTTCGGCTTCACCAACTCGCATCCCGATTTCACCAAAACCAGCGACTACACATGGAGCACCTCGGTCACTCAAGATCAAGCCTCGCCTGCTTTGGCCGATTTTGCCGTCACCACGTTAGGGCTGAAGAAGCTCGCTGTCTTCCAGATCAATAACGATTGGGGTAAATCGACCATCGTCTCTTTCTCCAAGCATGTCGAGGAACTCGGCGCGTCCATCGTCGCCACCCAATCTTATCTGCCCGACGAGAAAGACTTTCGCTCGGCCATCACTTCCATCAAAGATGCCGCCCCCGATGGTATCATCCTCATCTCCTACGCCGCCGATGGCGCTCTAATCGCCCAACAAGCCCGTGACGCTGGCCTAACCGTACCCTTTGTCGCCAGCGCCTCACTCCAATCCCCCGACTTTATCGAACTCGGTGGTAAAGCCGTCGATGGCGCTTACGTCCTCGGTGAATTCCTCATCACCGACCCCCGCCCCGAAGTTCAAGCCTTCGTCAAGAAATTCAACGACAAATACGGCGAAGACCCTGACCTGTTCGCCTCGCTCGCTTACGATGCCATTTATCTCGTGAAGAGGGCGGTGGAACTTGGTGGCGCGACCCGTGATGGTATTCACGAAGCCCTCCCCAAGCTCAAGGATGTGCCCAGCGTCGTTTACGGAACAGTTACCTTCAACCCCGAAACCCGCCGCACCAAGAACCCCACCTTTGAAAACCTCATCGTCAAAGATGGCGCTTTTGTTCCCATGAACGAAACCAAATAACGCCTACCCCCTATATAACACAAATGGGTTTGCACTCCCGCAAACCCATTTCGCTTCTTTCTTCCGTGCATGTATCTAACGCGTACCCAACCCGCAACATATTGGCACTTTATCGTAGGGCTGAGGTACGCCTCTTCCGCTACCTAAAAACTCTCTGCTTTTCTCTGTGGCCTCTGTGCCTCTGTGGTAAACGTCTTTGCTTTCTCTTCTTCCTCAGCGTTCTCCGCGTCTCAGCGGTGAATCGCTCCGTAATTTCTTGGCGCACTTGGCGACTTGGCGGTTCAAATCGCCTTTGCCTTTCCTCTGCATTACTCCGCATCTCCGCGGTTCAAACGCTTAGCCTTTCTTTTCCGTTAAAAGCACTCTGTTTTTCTCTGTGGCCTTTGTGCCTCTGTGGTACAACGCCTTTGCTTTCTCTTCTTCCTCAGCGTTCTCCGCGTCTCAGCGGTAAACGTCTTTGTCTTGCCTTTGCGTTAAAAGCACTCTGTTTTTCTCTGTGGCCTCTGTGCCTCTGTGGTAAAAATCTTCGTCTTTCCTCTGCGGTTCATTACCGTATAGCAATCAGACACGCATATGCGTCTGCTGGCGCACTTGCATAACCGACGTTATTCAGACGCGTAAGTTGATATACGCTGCTTTGTGCTGCACACACCTGCGTGGCATATTCAACAGTGTCCGCAAACACAATGAAAACCGCTTCAGACGGCGATGAAATTGGCGTACCCTTGCAATTTGTAGACTTCAAATATACCTGCGTATTCCCAAGCTGATTAGGCGGTCCAACATACAGTATGCTGGAGAACCCATTCGTCCAACACTGTGGCGCGACGATGCTCTCCGGCGGCAGCACTGACGCAAAATCCGTCGGGAAATCCGCCCGTGAAAGCAACCCGCGGTTGTAACGGGCTAAATACCATCCTGCTTTCCAATACCACTCTGTCGGGCATCCATCTTGGTTTTCCTCACGGTAAAGTACCCCGCCCGGATTGCATTCGTTGTCCTCAGGCGTACCCGGCTTGGCTGTACCATCGTCCCCTGCACGAACCATGCCCGCCACCAGCATCACCAGCATCACCAGCAGCCCCACCAACAATAATCCTTTTCGCATCAACCTTCTCCTCGCGATAACCCGAACAATAAACACACTAACCAGTATTTCATCCATTAATCGTTTATTTCATAAAGGTATTCAGACCAAGCTTGATCTTCTTCGGATGCCTTCTGCTTTCGGGATCATCCTTAAAGGTTAAACAGCTTACTGACATCGAGAATCAGACGTCGTCATTTGCGCCCTACCTCATAAAAACACATGGCACTCGTAAGCATCGGGTGGCGCATCAAACCATTCATTACTATTCAAATGTGGAACCATAAAAACCACACCAAAGGTCGCGCACAGAGCACGTGCGGCAGTCTCATCTTCAGCAAATATAATAAATTCAACACCATGTGGATTGATGAAAATCTCATTTGAGCAGGTGAGATTTCCCACATGCCACTGTGCATTACCGATCTGGTTCGCGGGACCAATATACAAAACACTGTTACCGATGCCGCCATTGACGACGTCACGGTGCCAACACACGCCTTCAACCTCCTGCGGCAGCACCGAATCAAATTCCTTTGGGAAATCCGCTCGTGAAAGCAACCCACGGTTGTAACGGGCCAAATACCATCCCGCTTTCCAATACCACTCTGTCGGGCATCCGTCTTGGTTTTCTTCACGGTAAAGTACCCCGCCCGGATTGCATTCATTGTCTTCTGGTGTACCCGGCTTGGCTGTACCATCGTCGCCCGCCCGAACCATGCCCGCTACCAGCATCACCAGCAGCCCCACCAACAATAATCCTTTTCGCATCAACCTTCTCCTCGCGATAACCCAAACAACAAATGATAGAGCTAGCCCGCTACGTGATGAACTGATGTCCCATAACATAACTTGTAGGGAAGGGCACGCTTCTTCCGTGCATTTCTAAAACGGTTATCACGTCCTTCGCAACCACCCACCCAATAAACACACTAACCAGTATTTTACTCGCCAACCGTTTTTTTCATGAAGCTATTCAGACCCTGCTTGATCTTCTTCTCCTTTTCTCTGTGGCCTCTGTGCCTCTGTGGTAAAACGCCTTTGCCTTTCCTCAGCGTTCTCCGCGTCTCAGCGGTTGAACTGTTTCATCTTTCTCTTGGCGCACTTGGCGACTTGGCGGTTCAAATGCATTGCCTTTCCTCAGCGCTAAAAACACTCTGCTTTTCTCTGTGCCCTCTGTGCCTCTGTGGTAAACGTCTTCGTCTTTTCTCAACGGTGAATCGCTCTGTATGATCTTGGCGCACTTGGCGACTGTGCGAAGCCTCCTGTGGATGGCGGTTCAAATGCATTGCCTTTCCTCAGCGCTAAAAACACTCTGCTTTTCTCTGTGGCCTCTGTGCCTCTGTGGTAAAACGCCTTTGCCTTTCCTCAGCGTTCTCCGCGTCTCAGCGGTTCAATTCTCCGACTTATTATGCCCTACGTTTAGTTTCCGTTTGTGCCACAAACCAATCCCTAACCATCACCCAACCCCGCGCCACACCCCGCTCCCCCAAAACCGTTAACGCCAGCACACCAAAACAGTGACAAAATGGTTTTCCAAATTGTCACCCTTTAGTAAAACATCCGTTCTATACTGATGTTCAGGATGCAAATGGTTTGGCCTGAATCAAAAGCCAATCACTGCATCCCACCGGAACACGAGGCGCAGCGGCGCGGACGGCTAACCATCATGGCGCAGCAGCCGATACCGCCACCAGCCGCAAGGCCAGCCGCCGCCTCCCTCCGGTTTCCCCTTCACCCCGTCCACTGCCTTTACGACCAGTGGATGCCGTGAAAAATCCCCCTCCCGCTCCCCGTATGACTCCCCTCTCAGCTGCCTAGCGGAGAGGGGCAGGGGGTGAGGATTATTCCCATCGTCCGCCGCATGACGCTGCCCATGCCAACAACCACATACACCAACTGGATCACCACACTGCACCCATCGTCTTCAGAAGCCGCTTGAGCAGGCTTGTCCGGTGGTTAGCTGAGGGTTAAAACAACCCTCAGCGGCGCAACCCGTTCACCAATCAAGGAGTCCAACCCATGCCCCGACATTACACCGACGCCGAAAAACGCCTCGTCCTCGACCGCCTCATCGCCAATCACGGCGACGTACCGCGCACCGCTGCGGAATGCGGCGTCAACGAACGCAATATCTATGTTTGGCGCAAAGATTCAAAATTTGCAGATATGGAACTTCTGAATCTGAAGAATCCGACGAATTTTCCGAATCAGCTCCCTTCCCCTGTTGCTACGGGGGAAGGGCTGGGGTTAGGGGTATCTTCACTCCCCCCCGACACTGCCGAAGCCTTCCAAACCCTCCACGACAAACTGCTCTCCATCGCCGAAACCCTTGCCAACCGCATCGTGGAAGCCATCGATGAAGCACCCCTCAACCAGCGCATGACCGCCCTTTCTCAGCTCATCGACCGCATCGCCAAGCTCGCCGCCTTGCTCCCTGAGTCTGACGACGAACCCGAACCATCCGGCAAACCCTTTGAAATTGACTATGACGTAGAAGAAAAGGACGATGAAGATGAACAAGAAGAAGACCAAGAATGTCGTTCACTTGCCCGACCCACATCCGAATCAGAAGAAGATTCTCCAAAGCACCGCCCGTTTTAAGATCGTAGCCTGTGGTCGCCGCTTCGGTAAAACAGAGGTTGGCAAACGAGCCATCATCAAAGCCGTTCAAGATGGACAAGCCTGCTGGTGGCTCGCTCCCACCTATAACATGGCCGATCACGTCTGGCGCGATCTCAAACTCGCCTGCCGTGACCTCAACGTCACCATCAGCGAATCCGCCCGCCGTCTCGACTTCAAGGGCGGCGGCTGGATCGCAATTAAGAGCACCCACACCCCCGATAACCTGCGCGGCGCGGGACTCGATTTCGCCGTCCTCGACGAAGCCGCTTTCATGGAACCCTCCGTCTGGCCGCAGATCGTCCGCCCCATGCTCCTCGAACGCAAAGGCCGTGCGCTTTTTCTCAGCTCGCCCAACGGCAAAAATTGGTTCTGGGAACGCTACACCTACGCCCGTAACGGCACGTCATGGCGTAGCTTCCACTTCACATCCTTTGATAACCCCCTCATCGACCCCGCCGAACTCGATGCCATCCGCCTCCAAACCCCCGAACGCGTTTGGCTCGAAGAATACATGGGGCACTTCAATGACGAATCCGGTCAGGTCTTCCGCGCCGTTCGTGAAGCCGCCACCGCCCCCCTCAACGCCCAGCCTTTCGCTGGCATGCGTACCTGTTTCGGTGTCGATTGGGGACGCGAGAACGACTACACCGTCATCGTCGTGATTGACTCGCTCACTCGTCAAATGCTCGCCTACGACCGCTTCAATCAGGTCAGTTGGTCGCTCCAACGCGGACGCCTTCGCGCCCTCTATGACCGCTGGCAGCCCACCGCCATTTATGCCGAATCCAATAGCATCGGCGCACCCAACATCGAAGCCTTGCAGCAGGAAGGACTGCCCGTCTACCCCTTCATCACCACCGCCGCCAGCAAACCACCTCTCATCGAAGCCCTAGCCCTCGCCATCGAACGCCACGACCTCGCCCTCCTGCCCGATGACACCCTCATCGACGAACTCACCAACTACCGCATGGAACGCCTACCCGCGGGCGGCTATCGCTACACCGCCCCCTCTGGCCTCCATGATGACCTCGTCATCGCCACCGCCCTCGCATGGCATGCCTGCCGCTATTCCGCCCCCTCCATCTCCTTCGCCTAACCCCCGCCTCTCTCTTCTCTCTGTATTCTGTCTTTCTCTTCTTCCTCTGAGCCTCTGTGGTAAAGCGCCTTTTCTTCTCTTCTTCCTCAGCGTCTCAGCGGTGAATCTCTCTGTATTCTCTTGGCGCACTTGGCGACTGTGCGAAGCCTCCTGTGGATGGCGGTTCAACTCTCTCTGCCTTACTCTGTGTCCTCTGTGCCTCTGTGGTAGAGTGCCTTTGTTTTCTCTTCTTCCTCAGCGTCTCAGCGGTGAATCTCTCTGTATTCTCTTGGCGCACTTGGCGTCTTGGCGGTTCAAAATTCTCCGCCTTTTCTTCTCTTTTACCCCTGCATGTTACCGATGAATGTCCGCACCACATGCAGATACGCATCAAATTGCTCACGATGAATGCTATGTCCCGCCTTCGGAATATGCGCCACCGTGAGCTGTGGAATCAACTCGTGCAGACTGTCAGCCGTCTCCGGCGTAATAATCGCCCCCAACGTCGGATCTGCCGTAATTAGCAGTGCCGGACACGTCACACGCGGCAGCACCACCGACCAATCCACACTGCGTGGAATCGTCGGACTCATCAGTTCGGCGATACTCGGATTCAACCGCAGCTTAGAATCCGCCCACGGCCCCAGCTCAGCCTCCGACCATGTCGGACTCACCAGCCGCTCCGCCGCGATTAACGCCTCACGTGCTTGCCCCTTCCGTTGGATCAAGGACTCACGCAACTTCTTGGGCACTTCAGGATCAAATTCCTTCGGTGCGCTCGCGGCTGACCACCACGGAGGCGGGTCTTCCAACAGAATCGCCTCCGCCACATCGGGATACAACCCCGCCAGCGTAACCGCCGTCATCGCCCCCATCGAATGTCCCAGCACAATCGGCTTCTCGATGCCCAGCGCCGCGATCAATCCGTTTAAATCACTCGCCTGCTCAGCCGGCCCATAACCGCTTTCAACCGCCTCCGAAAATCCATGCCCCCGCGCGTCCGGCATAATAATGTCGAACTCCCCTTGCAGCGCTTCCGCTACCGGCGTCCAACACAAACCGTCATCCGTGAAACCATGTACCAGGATCAACGGCGGTTCCGTCCCACCCGTTCGCGTATAGTGCAGCTTCAACCCATTCACCTGAACGTAATCGCTTTTCCATGTGGACATCATTTCCTCCTCATGCTTACTCTCATCAACATAACCATACTCTGATTGCGAATACCTATGCCTCAACCGCAACTTTGAGGGAGCACTAGTGGTTTTGAAGTCCCCTCTGCCATGAAATGGAGAGGGGATTTAGGGGTGAGGATAGCGCTAGCAATCAACATAACCATATACTAGCCCCTCTCCCACAGATTACGAGTAACATCCCTCCTGATTTGCCTAATGTCATACATAATCATGCTAAAGGATACTGCGGTCACCCACCCACAGCTTGCTATCATAAGGAGATCAAACAAATCCGTGAACGTGATGCGGGGCGCAACCTTATGAAAAACCTCGAAAATAATCGTTGGTGGAGTCTCCTCTTCGTCTGTATCTCGCTCATCGTCATCAGCCTTGATAATACCGTCTTGAACGTCGCTCTACCCGCCATCAGCCGCGCCATGGGTGCCAGCGCCAGCCAACTCCAATGGGTCTTGGATGCCTACGTCTTGGTATTCGCCGCTATGCTCCTCACTATGGGGTCAATCGGGGATCGCATCGGGCGCAAACGGGCGCTTCAATTCGGGCTGGTCTGGTTCGCTTTAGGATCATTAGCCGCCGCCCTTTCCACCACCACCGATATGCTCATCATCACCCGCGCTATACTCGGCGTCGGCGGTGCCACCATCATGCCCTCCACCCTCTCCATCATCACCGCCACCTTCCGCGATCCCAAAGAACGCTCCACCGCCATCGGCATCTGGGCGGCTATTTTCGCGCTCGGTGTGGGCATCGGCCCTGTGGTTGGCGGTTGGCTCTTGGAACGGTTCGCGTGGAATTCGGTCTTTTTCGTCAATCTGCCGATTGCAGCCGTCGCTATCATCGGTGGTTACTATTTCATCGTAGAATCCCGTGATGAAAACGCCCCGCGTCCTGATATTCCCGGCGTACTACTCTCCATCGTCGGCTTATTCGCTCTCGTCTACGGCATTATCGAAGCCGGTCAGCGCTCATGGACAGATCCCACAGTTCTCCTTGCCTTCGCCGCCTCGATCGTGATTTTGGCGGGTTTCGCATGGTGGGAAAATCACACCGCTCAGCCCATGTTACCCATCCGCTTCTTCCGTAATCCCTCCTTCACTGGCGCGAATATCGCCGTTGCTATGCTCACCTTCTGCCTCTTCGGGGCATTATTCTTTCTCAGCCAATTCTTCCAATCCGTGCAGGGCTACACCCCGCTTCTTTCCGGCATCCTCATCCTACCGATGGCGCTCGTTGCTATGTTTGCTTCCGCTGTATCAGCCCGCCTCTCCGAACGTTTTGGCATCAAAATCGTCACCGTCGTTGGCTTATTAATTTCCGCCGCAGGTTTCTGGTATCTGTCCTATTTCGCCGCAGCCGATGTGGCCTATAGTCTTTCCGCTGTTGGCCTCTGCATCACAGCCGTGGGTATCGGTCTCGCCATGCCCGTCGCCACCGACTCTATTATGGGATCAGTCCCCGTCGACAAAGCCGGCGTCGGCAGCGCCATGAACGATACCACCCGTCAAATCGGCGGTGCGCTCGGGATCGCCATCTTGGGCACCATCATGAATCGCACCTATCTCGTCAGTGTTGATAATCTCATATCTTCCAACCCGCTATTCAAACTCATGCCGGATAAAGCCTTCGAGGCTATCCGCGCCAGCATCACCGGCGCGCACGTCGTCGCTGAACAAATCCCCCTCGCGGCTATGGCTAAACAATTGACCGATACCGCCAACGCCGCTTTTGTCACCGGCATGAAAGACGCCCTCTTGGTCGGGGCAGGGATCTTGTTCGTCGCGGCCATTATCACCTACTTCGTGCTCCCCGCTCGCATCCAACCCGCCGATGCCACCACCTGACAACAGGTGCGGCTGCAAACCACGCGGTAAAAATTGAGGCACGCGTGAGTGTAGGGGACTATACAGACTTCCCCGATAAGCAAAAACTCAAGTTCCTCACCGTCTATAGCATCTTTTTGTCTATAAGTTCATTGTGACCGAATGTAGTGCTTCGATTTCCAGCAATCGATTGTACTTGGCGAGGCGCTCGGACTGCATAATCGAGCCGATTTTGATGTAGTCACCTGCCCAACCAACGGCGAGATCAGCTAACCAGCTATCCTCGGTTTCGCCGCTGCGCGCGCTGACCACCACGCGCCAACCGGCTTTCCGCGCCAATTCATAGGATTGCAGGGCTTCGGTCAGCGTGCCAATCTGGTTGACCTTGAGCAAGAGGCTGTTGGCAGCATGGGCATCTACGGCGCGTTGGATGCGCGTGGGGTTCGTACACAGGAGATCATCACCCAGTACCATCGCCTTACCTTGAGCAACCTTATAAAAAGCTTGCCAACCATCCCAATCGTCCTCAGCTAAGCCATCTTCCACGCTAATGATCGGATAACGCGCCAACCAGTCCATCAGCAGATTGACCATGCCGGACGTATCCAACTTTTGCCCGTTGATGTGATAGTGCCCGTAATCATAAAAATGGCTGGAGGCGACATCCACTGCCAGCGCGACCTGACGACCGGGTTCATAACCGGCACGTTGGATAGCCTCCACCGCATCCGCCAACATGACATCAACCGAAGGGAATGGCGGGGCGAGGCCACCTTCATCGGCTTTGAGGGCGCGCATATTGTACTTCTCGCCGATCAGTTGGACGGCGGCTTGATAAACATCGTAGGTGATGGCGAGGGCGGCATCAATGCTTTGGGCGGCAATCGGCACGACCAGCACATCTTGTATCGGCACCTGTCCACCCGCATGTTTACCACCGCTAAAGAGATTGACGGTGAGCATGGGCAAACGCGGTTGAGTCCTACGCATGGCGGCAAAGTGTTTAAAGAGTGGCACTTGTGCCTCAAGCGCTTGTGCACGGGCGAAGGCCAACGAAACCGCGAGAATGGCATTCGCGCCCAGATGTGATTTATTCGGTGTGCCATCCAGTGCAAGGAGTGCCGCGTCCAGATCGGCTTGGGTGGCAAACTCGCGTCCAACGAGGGCGGCCTGAATGACGCTGCGGATGTTTTCGACAGCTTTGCGGCACCCGAGTCCGTGATAGCGCTGCGAGTCACCGTCGCGTAGTTCGAGGGCTTCAGCAGTTCCAGTGGATGCACCGGAAGGCACAGCAGCTTCGGCAGATACACCACTGGCGAGCGTGCAGTAGGCTTTGACCGTCGGTCGGGCGCGGCTATCTAATATTTCAATGGCCGACAGGGATATGATACGCGACATAAGAAAAATACCTTTTCAATAACTGAGGCGCCGAAAACGCAGTAAAGATACACCATTTTGGCACGGCAACGCGAAATCGCCATGCCATAGTTATGAGGGTTGTGTGCGATGTTGATCCCACCAACCACGCAGGGCGGCGAGGGGACGGGCTTCGAGTTGGTCACCTTTGCGGCCCGAGTTCCATGTCATGACGAGTTCACTGCGGGCGCGGGTGATGCCGACGTAGAGCAGGCGCAAACGCTCGGAGGCGTAATCAATACGGGCATCGCGCGTGGCCTGACCTTCATCATAGTCGGTATACTTGACGAGGGCTTTCAACTGCGCAAGGGCTTCGGCATCGAGATTAAGTTGGTTACGGATAAACCATTTTTCACTGATGAAAGTGTCGAACTGATCTGCCGAAGGATAGTCGTAGTTATTGACCGACATGAGATAGACGCGATCCCATTCGAGTCCTTTAGCTTTGTGCATGGTGGTGACGGTGACCACACCTTTGTGGCTATCAGGGTTGAAAGCATCGTCATCATCACCGACACCGCTAAAGTTCCGCTTGCCCTGTGCGATGGCCCGTAGTTCTTCGGCATATTCGGGCAGACGGGCTTCGGGTTTTTGATCAGCAAAGCGGCGTAAATGCAGCCCGACAGCGTAGGCAGTCGCTACCTCGGACTCAAGGTTGAAGAGATCCGCAGCCAGCGTGAGGATCAACTGGTCAATGGGCAAATCAGCAGCCGCCAGCCAACGGCGAACCTGTGCGCGAAAGTTGAGCAAGTGGGCATGCAAATCAGGCTGTTCGGTGGGCGAGACTTTGTCGTCCAGCCAATCGGATGTGCGCGGCCAGAGAAAGTCCTCGATGTTGGCGATCTTGCGGAGTTCGGCAACGATGTTGGCGATGCCGCGTTCGGCTTCTTCGTCGCCCCGATCATCCCGACGCCAGACTCGATACACGCTGGCGAGCGCAGGGCTGTTCTTGGGATCAAGCAGATAATCCAATAGGAAGGCCAACGCCCCGACGACCGCGCGGGTTCCGGTGGTCGAGCGCAAATTTTCAACGTAAGGGATACCTGCTTTGCGGAGCGCCTGTACCATGTTGGCACCGCTGCTATTGATGGGCAGGAGGACAGCAACGGTTTTATCGGCATTTTCGGGCAGCCATTTTTTAAGCGAGGCGATGATGGCGCTGCGTTCATCGTCGGGCGTGTATTTCTCACCGCGCAGTTGGATGAGAGCTGGTCTATCATGCGGGTTGCCCTGCGGATCATCGGGCGGGGTAGGTTCGATGTAAGGTTCTCCCAACGGCTGGCGAGCGCGAATCTCAGGAGTGGGATGTTCCAACGACCAACTAATCAAATGGTTGGCAAGGTTGATGATGCTGAGGGTGCTGCGTCCTGAGTTGGGGAGTGTACGTGCCTGTACGCCCTTCTCCGTCAAAAAATCACGCAGAAAACGCGGGTTGGCGGTGGTGAAGGTTTCAAAGATAGCTTGGTTAGGATCACCAACGCGTACCCAATTACCGTTATCACCCACCAGCATACGCAGGATTTGTTCTTGCAGGAGGCTGCTATCCTGTGCCTCATCTTCCAGAATATAAGGCCATCGTTCGCGCAAACGGGCGAGATACAATGGATCGAGTTCGAGGATGCGTAAGGCCAAGCGGATCAAATCCTGAAAATCGACAGCACCCCGATACCGTAGGCCGCGCTCATACTGTTCGTAGATATTGA
Source organism: Aggregatilineales bacterium (assembly GCA_044227005.1). Taxonomy (GTDB): domain Bacteria; phylum Chloroflexota; class Anaerolineae; order Aggregatilineales; family Phototrophicaceae; genus CFX2. Next base: position 62,011 of record JBGAFZ010000004.1, on the reverse strand, counting down.
GGCACATTTTAGCCAACGTGAGCGACAAGCCGGAGCGATCTAGGTGGTCACGGATTTGGACTTCGGTGAGCTGCATGTCTTTCGCTTGGCGGATGAAGTTGCTCGCCATGCTCTTGACCGCATCCGGCCAATGATTACTGCGGGTGTAGGCATTGGCATAGTGTTCTTCGTTGAGATATTCATCGGCTGCTGCGGGGTTGGCACGTACCCACGATTCAACCGCGTCTTGCAGCATATCATCAGCTTCACGTTCATCAATCACGCGGAAGTCATTGGCGAGGCCGACCAGACCCGGACGCTCGCGAACGATGTCATTGGCGAGGCCGTGCAGTGTGCGCACGCGATAACCCAAACCGGGGAGCAAATTGAACTCGGCTTTGAGGTAGCGCGACATAGCCTGCGCAAAGTTGCCAACAGCCGATTTTACCAGCGTGACGATCAGAATCTCCTGACCATCAGCGAGATCGAGGGTGGCAACCATCTTGGCGGCAAGGTAAGAAAGCGTCGAGGTTTTACCGCTGCCGGGAACTGCTGATACACCCATTTTGCCGTGGGTGTAGGCGAGAATCTCTTGCTGTTTAGGGCGGGCTTTAAACATGGTTGTCCTCTCTGGTCAGACGCCGAAGCATGGTCTGAACGGCCATCAACAGCGCGCCGCGTTGTACATAACCCTGCTCACCGTATTGGCTGAAACCGAGATAAATGCGCTGGCGACAACGGCGAATAAGTCCCACAACCAGTTCGTATAAAGCTTCCTGATTGGCGTCAAATTCGCGCTTGTCGTCCCACTTGTCACCTTCGATCCATTGGCGACTGAGGACATACGGTTGCGTCAAGGGTTGGTAGAGGCGTTCACCCCATCCATTGCTGCCGATGTTGAGCCAGAATTGATAATCCACGGGGCTGTTGTTGGTGAGGAAGGTATAGGCCGGTGCGATGAGTACAGCATCTTTTTCGCCCGCTTCACGCTCACGGACGTACTGGTTGGCGATCACGCCAGCATCCACCATGCGGATGTATTCGTAGGCGGTGGAGAGTCCGGGTTCGATGCGGCTGACGGTCTGACGAAATTCGCGCGCCGAGTCGATGAGGTTGGCCGCGGCATTGACTGCATCATAATGCTGGTGGAAGCCGAAATTTGGTTGCGACAGAACCTCCCCAAAAATCTTGCTGAAGAAGGCATCCAGCGGGAGTAGTTCAACCTCTTGATAAGCATCTAGCCATTTACGCAAGCGTTCGTAGCGCGTGCCGAGGTCGAAGGTGATGCGTGATTGTATCTTCGGATCGGTGATGCGCTCGAACGGTAACAGTTTGCCATCGCGGAAGAGAATGTCGGTGAGCAAACGCGCCCGTACCAAATCCAGTTCAGCAATAGATGAGGTGAGGGCGAAGGCGGTATCGTATTTTTCGGGCGGTGTGTCCCATGCGGGATGCGCCAGCTTCGCCAAGGTAATCAAGGTGCGGACGGCAGGTTCTTCATGCAAAGCGCGTGAGGGACGATGGGTGCGGCTGGGAATACCGCGTTCGGTCAAGCGTGTTTGTAGGGCGAAGCGCAGGGCATCGGGCAAGAAGGCCGATAAGATGACGATTTCTTTGGGCGAGACCCCCTGATCGTTGATGAGTGTGACAATGTTATCCACCGTCCAGTCGATCATTTGTGGCAGGTAGCGATTGTCAGTATAAGCGATGGCTTCACGCGGGTCAGCCTCGGCTTTTTCGAGGTTGGGACGATTGAGGCTGCGGGCGATTTCGATCTGAAAGGCTTCGATCTGCGGTGACATGACGCGTGGTTTATCCAGCGTGATGTGTACTTTGCAGTGGTCTTTAAGGGTGTAGGCATGGGTTGAATCGGCACTCAGGAAGCGTCGATAGCCTCCTTCGGCATCATAGATGAGAAGGCCGGAGTCGCAGTCGGTTAGCCAATCAGCAAGGATGCCGTGCGTGGTGGGTGATTCTTCCTCAATGTTATCTACGATTAGGTGGCGATATTGATCAGTCAGGTAGCGACGTGCTTGCGCTAATCTCCACAGGTGGTTGGCGAAAATCTCCATCTGGAACGAGAAGTCTAGCAGGTTGTATTGGCGGCACATCTGGCGGAAAAGATTAGCACAGGCTTGAGCGTCATCATACACATAGGCTTGGGCGCTATCACCTGTCCATGCCGATTTGAGACGGTCGCCGAATGTGTCGTAGGGAAAACCAACCAGCGCGGCTTTGTTGAGATTATCGACAATCTGGGTGTAGAGGCGATTGCGCGTAACGCTCACACTGTTGAAATAATCCTGTTTGACGATTTCCGGCTCGATGAAGCGAGTCATGTAATACTGCACCAGTTCGAGGCTCAGGAAGTGGGGACGATCCAGCGGATCAGCCACGCCCACATCCTCCGCGATAATCGGCCAAAACAGGTCGATCATCTGGTAGGCAAGGCTGCCCATGGTGGCGGTACGGACGTTAGCGCCATTTTCAACACGGGCGCGGCGTAGCGCGTCTTTGTATGGCGCGGCAAGTGTCGCCTGTGGAACCAGAATCAGGATCGAGTCGGCAGCGATGCCATCCCGCAAGAGCTGTTTGACACGTTCGATTGCGGCTGTGGTTTTGCCTGTGCCAGCTAAGCCTTCCAAAAAGACGGTTGTATCGAGTGTGTCTTTGGCTACCGTGGTTTGAGTCTTGAGCAAACGCATAGGATTGTTCCGATTCACTCAGGGATGGTTAGAGAGGCGATACCATCTGGTTCGCACATCGTACTTTTAATCTGAACATTTGACAACAATCTGAATGATCCGCATCGTAAACAGGAACGATACATGGTCTAGGGACGCAGAAATAATGGAGAAATAGAGGGTTTATTTTAGAACAAAAGAGCGTATTTAACAAGGTCTTGGTTGGGAAATATAAGTGGAGATTTGGGATATTCCAGCAATAAAACAATGAGAAATGGTGGTTCGCTGCGCTGTTACTAAGTAGTGGCAGGTTTAAGATTCAGCATGGATTTCCGCTGTGTAGGGAAGCACATCTCTAAAAATCAATTAGAATGTGACTATTATCAGCGTCATAGTGTTGGTCGAGAGATGAATAGCATGTGGACTATTTTTGCACAAGAACGGCGGCGTTCATTAAAAGCCATCGCGATTTTGTTAGTGGCTGTGGGCGTAACGCATATCGCCTATGCTCAGGTTAGCTGCGAAGTACTGACTCAATCATCGTTCCAACCTCAACAAGTTGCGGATGAACCGAAGGATGCCGAAGGGTTCAATACACGCGGGTTAGCTTATTTTGATCAGCAAGAATATGAAAAGGCACTCGCTGATTTTTCGGCGGCGATTGAATTGGATGCTAAGTATGCAGAGGCCTACACCAATCGTGGCAATGCCTATGCTGAAATGGGTGAGTATGACAAGGCATTTGCCGATTATAAGCGGTCGATTGAAGTTGACCCTCAGTATGCAAGAGCTTACAACAATCGTGGGATTGCCTATGCGGATTTGCAGGAATATGAAAAAGCGATTGCCGATTATTCGAAAGCCGTTGCGCTTGATCCCAAATACTCACGCGCTTATAACAACCGCGGTAATGCGTACCGCCGCCTCAACGAATATGACAAAGCCCTCGCAGATTACAACACAGCCATCAAAATTGATCCGAAATATGCTAGCGCTTTCAACAATCGCGCAGGTGTGTATATTGACCAATCGGAGTTTGCAAAAGCGCTGAAAGATTATGACCGCGCCATTTCGATTGACCCGCAATATACGAATGCCTATATCAATCGCGGTCTGGCTTATGCCGCACTTGAAACTTATGAAAAAGCCCTGCTCGATTTTGACAAAGCCATCGAACTCAATCCGAATGCGCTGCTGGCGTACTACAATCGCGGTCAAGTGTTTTATAACCAAGAGAAATATGAAAAGGCGATTGCTGATTTTGACGCAGTTGTAGCACTAGATCCCCAATATGTTGCGGCCTACAGCAACCGGGCAAGTGCTTACTATTCGCTTGAAGAGTACGAAAAAGCCTTGGCGGATTATGATCAATCGATTGCGCTGGATCCTGAATATCCAGATGATTATCTGTATCGGGGGATTACGCATTATTCGCTTGAGCAATATGCTGAAGCATTGGCAGATTGGGACCACTATGAGGTTTTGAGTGGTACATTTCCGGCGGATTATGAGGAATATCGGTCATACGCAAAGGCGAAGCTCGAACCAAGTCTCACACCCACCGCAACAAAAACGAAGTAAGGCCTAAGAATCAGCAGGGGCGACCCGGATTTCCGTTGCCGCCCCTACCAAGACGTTTCTTTGTTTTCCATTACGGATTGATTTGTTTACCTCGATCCTCGAATTAGTTAGGCGTAAGCACGCACCCGATACGGTTCATGACCGGGATTGGGACGGACGATCAGCGCTGCACAATTATCAGAGCGCGGGTCGGTGATGTGATCGTATAACACCGCTTTGACTTTAAAGCCGTTGCGCAATTGGGGGGTCAAAGTGGGGTCGGTCAATTCACCGTGAACCACGCGATCCACATAAGCTTCGATACCCATTTGTTCACGATAGCGATGATAACCGGGGAGCATCCCACCCGCGACTTCACCTTTGAGATTCATACGGCGCACGAGGGCTTTGCGGGCATCATATAACTGGCTCGCCAAACGCAGGCCACGATAATCAGGGTGAACGCTCAGGTCTCCACCGTAAAGCCATTCACCATCAGGATCATGGTTATCCATCCAACCATCGGAAACAGCTTCGACAAAGGTGTGCGGCTTTTCAAAGAATGACCACTTCACGCGGAAAGTGACGGTCGAACCCGCAACCGTCCATTTGTCGCCGTGGTGCACCAACGCGGTGAATTGACCCTGTGGGAAGAGTTGAATGTGGTGCAGATAATGCTCTTCACGCAGTAATTCATCGTGGGTGAGCGTTGGGAATATCACACTCTGCATCTTCGCCAACGGACGGGCAAATTTCGCCGTTGTTGGCACGACTACTGTTCTTGGGACATGTTTGGCGTTCAACTGACACCTCCAATAAAGACCGTTTTACTTTCCATATATTCCTCTAGTCCTTCAAGGCCGCTTTCGCGACCGAGTCCACTTTGTTTAATGCCGCCAAAGGGAGCTTCCGGCGTGGCAGGCAACCAATCGTTGACGCATATCATGCCGAATTCGAGTCCCTCATACATGCGGACGGATGTATTCAAGTCATTGGTTTGGACAAATGCAGAAAGTCCGTAGGGCGTAGCATTCGCCATCGCTAGCACTTCGTCGGTATCTTCAAAGGTGATGATGGGCATGACCGGCCCGAAAATTTCTTCGGTGTAGAGGCGCATGGTGTCCTTCAAGCCAGTGACGACAGTGGGGCTGTAGAAATAACCGGCAGGCATATCACAGGGGCGCGAACCACCGCTGAGCGTCGTCGCTCCGGCAGCAACCGCTTCAGTGACCAACGCTTCGACACGATCACGCTGCACGGCATTAATCAGGGGGCCAGTTTCAGTACTCTTGATCAGGCCGTTACCGACGCGCAAAGCACGTGATGCCTTAGCGACACGATCAGTAAATTCATCGGCAATCTTGCGATGCACATAGAATCGCTGGGGTGAAACACAGACTTGTCCCGCGTTGCGATATTTCCACACGATAGACTGTTTGGCGACTTCTTCCACGTTGACATCCGGGAAGATGACGCAGGGCGCATTACCGCCGAGTTCCAGCGCTAGCTTAGTAACGGTTTGGGACGCGCCATCCATGAGCAGCTTGCCGACGCGGGTGCTGCCGGTAAAACTGATTTTGCGTAGCCGCGCATCTTTGAGCATGACCTGTGCCATAGCTGCCGGATCACCATTGATGCAGTTGATGACGCCTGCCGGTGCGCCAGATTCATGGAGGGCTTGTGCCATAATCATGGCTGAACGCGGGGTGTACTCAGATGGTCTACCCACAACCGTACATCCAGCGGCTAAGGCGGCTGCCCAACAGCGTACAACGTTATAAACAGGGAAGTTCCACGCGGTGATCGTCCCGACCACGCCAAGCGGTTGTTGGACAACCATGATACGGCGGGTGGCGACACGCGCGGGGATGGTGCGTCCATATGTGCGCTTGCATTCCTCGGCGTTCCAGATCATATAGTTCGCAGCGCTGCGCCATTCGGCCAGTGACTCACCAATCGGTTTGCCACTTTCTTCGGTGGTGATGACGGCTAATTGTTCAGCACGTGCCAGCAACCAATCTGCCGCTTTCATCAGGACTTCAGCACGCTGATAGGGAGTCTTCCGTGACCACGCGGGAAATGCTGCTGCTGCCGCATCAATCGCCGCTGTAGCATCAGAAGCATTGCCGAAGGGAATATCCATCAATACTTGTTCGGTGGCGGGGTTGAGCAACGCCCATGTGGCGCCACTAGAAGCATCCACCCATTCCCCATTGATCAACTGTTTAAACATAAAATCAGACATCTAATAAATCCTTACATGCGGGTATGAACGCAAAAATAACTGATATGACCAGCCGCCGGATACGCTAAACGTCCGGTGAACAGCCAAAATCAGCGATTGTAGTTACTCAGAGATTAATGCAAAAATCAGTATGGAATGACGCACCCACAGGGGTGAATACAATCTCAGATTGCACCAAGACAGGGGAATAGAAATGCGAGAACGATGTTACAGCGGGATGTAGGGAGCTGCGGTGTCTGGGTGTCAGTCTTGCAGTATCTACGAACATAATAGCACCTAAATTATGCTGATCGCACTTGGCGAACTCGAATGCTTTTTTAAGTAAACCACAAAAGCAAGCGGCCCGTATGGGATTGAAAGCACCAATACTATACCAGCTTTTTGTTAAGAAGTGCCAATCATTTGTGCATCCTTAATAAATCTAGCGAAATTAGCCGGAGGTATTCATTCTATTTTTATTAAATGTGTGAAAAAATTTACAAAGGCGAGCTTATTCCCCTCTCAATCGAATCATCGGTTGGGAGCCAGATATAAACAGTAGTTCCTTTGCCGACTACGCTTTCGATGTTGAGAGTCCCACCATGCGCTTCAATGGCTGAACGGGCAATCGTTAAACCCAACCCTAGCCCACTTTTCTCGCCGATATTGCTACCACGAAAGAATGGTTCGAAAAGGCGGGCTTGTTCTTCGACAAGGATGCCAATACCTGAATCGACAATCTTGAGTTCCACACCGTTATCCAGCGCTCTGAGTTTGACCTGTATCCGCGATTCTGGTTCCGAAAAACGTGCAGCATTCCCCATCGTTTGAAGCAGCGCATTTTGCAGTGTGTAAGTATCTGCCATGATAGCGGCATCTGCTGGAATATCGATGTTAAACTTGCTGGGCAAATTTAACTGCTGTTCTAATGTTTGGGCGACGGTGAGGCACAAATCACATAAATTTACCGCTTCGTGGTTGGTGATTTTCTGCTCAAAATTCCCGCGTACCACAATATCCAGTTCATCCAACATATGCGTAATTCTATAAATGGCATTCTGAATGACCGTGAATTTGCGCTGACGTTGTTCAGGCGTGTAGCGCTCGAAATAGTGCGTGAGGGTTTCCATCGAGGATTGGATGATCGAGAGCGGTGTGCGGAATTCATGGGTAATGCGTTCCATCATGCGCGATTTCAAGTTACTGAGTTCATATTCTTTTTGTAGCGCGGTTTGCAGCTTAGCCTGTTCGAGCATAGCGTCTTGCAGTTGTTTACGCTCGGTAATATCACGGGTGATCTGTACCCCACCTACAACTTGCCTCTCACCATTAACCAAAATCTGACCGGTGGTTTCAGCCGAGACATACTGTCCCTCAGCATTCTTAATCCGTGACTCCAAGACAAAGCGATGCCCCGGAGTTTTCATGGCTGTTTCAAGAAGAGCTGTAATACCAACTTGATCATCAGGATGGATATAAGAAAACAGCCGGGTACCAATCAATTCATCCTGACCGTAGCCCAATATACGAGTCACTGATGGGTTGATAAAAGAAATGCTCAGTTCCCCATTGGTTTGTGTGACCATATCCGGAATGTTGTCGGTGATCAGTCGCAGTCGTTCTTCACTGGTACGCAGCGCATCTTGCAGTTGTTTACGATCGGTAACATCGCGGGTGATTTGTACCCCACCCACTACCTGCCCATCCTCATCGACCAGCAGTTGGCCGGTGGCTTCTACCCATATATAGTGGCCTTCGGCATGTTTTAGGCGTAGCTGTGCTACAAAACGATGTTCAGGGGTGTCCAATGCATTGGATAATATTTTCGAAAATGAAATGCGATCATCAGGGTGAATGTAAGGCTTTACGTCAATACCAATGAGTTTGTTGAGCTGATAACCCAAGATGCGAGATGCTGATGGATTAACGAAAGACACTTGAAGTTGCGAATCTGTGCGGGTGACAATGTCAGGAATATTGTCAGTGATGAGTCTCAATTGTTCTTCGGCAGCGCGAAGATCACTTTCCAAGGATTTTTGATTGGTAATATCGGTCATGGTGACGATGTACCCCAAAATACTGTCATCCGCATTCAGTAACGGACGCGAGCTATCCGATACCCACACCACTTTGCCGTCCGGATGCAGAAAGCGATATTCCAGATGATCGACATTATCACCACTTGTGACCATTCTTTGGTGGACAGCAACGACTCGTGAGGCATCATCAGGATGAATCGTAGATGATGCGTTATCGCTGAAGTCACGCCCTTGTGCGATGCTGGATAGCATCTGCCAACGCTGGTTACCTAGTATAATTTTCCCCCGGGCATCAGTCTCAACAATACCAACCGGCGCGAAATCCACCAGTGTATGGAAACGCACTTCGCTGGCGAGGAGCGCTTCTTCCATCTCTTTGCGCTCGGTAATATCTACCTCAACACACATATAACCGGTCACCTCGCCATTCGCATCCGTAATCGGTGAACCGTTCTTATGTATCCAAACCCGCGTTCCATCTTTGTGCAAGAAGCGAAATTCGATGTCTCTACGCGGTGCCCAATTGAGGAGCATATCGTGATAAACCATCGTCATGCGGTTGCGATCATCGGGATGAACGGTTGGAATAGTCGACACACCAAAGACTTCTTCCCGACTGATTCCTGCAATCTTGTTCCAGTAATCGTTGGTAAAGACGACTTTACCCTTATTGTCGTATTCGATGATGCCGACCGGGGCGACATCCACCAAACTATGGAAACGGGACTCGCTGTTAAGGAGGGCAGTCTCGGCTAATTTAGCTTGTGTGGTATCGCGGCTCAAGATCATACCTGCCGTGATGTTGCCGTTTTCATCGCGCACCGGTGTCACATACGCTTGATACGAATACTCGTCCAAGATCCGTTCAAATGAAAAGACCTCGCCCTTTAATGCCCGTTGGTAGATTGGTATCAGATACTCCAATGTTTCTGGAGGCAGCGATTCATAGACGGTTTTGCCAGTGAGATTTTCCCATTGCGATCCAAATTGTTTGAGGAAAGGGCCTTCAGCCAGCATAAAGCGCAACTCATGATCGAACATCAGCACGCTGGTATGCGGCATATGCTGCGCGAACATTCGGTAGACAGTTTCGCTTTGTCGGGCAGCAGCGGCAGCAGCCCGTGTCCGGCTGATTTCCTCACGTAGTAACTGTTCATTCCGTATAATCTTGCGATTCATCGGACGGAAACCGAATATCTCGATAGCTGCGAGACTGAGCAAGACAACTAGAAACACAACAAACTGGAAGCTTTGTTGGCTTGATGCCGCAATGTTGCTTTCCTGATGGAGTTGTTCACCCAATGCATCAAATCCCTTGAGGATATTACTATGAAGGAGGACAAGGCTTTGATAGGTTGAACTGGATTCGGATAAGATTTTTTCATCGTGTATTTGACGTGCTACCACGAAGAAACGGTCAAGTTCTGATTGAAGTGTGTAAGGCGGCTGCTCAAGAATTTGATGAACGGCGTCAGAATGTGGCTTCCCGAGCAGTTGTTGATAGTCTTTATTCATCTCGGCAACTTGTTGGTCGAGTTCTTGCTTAAGTTCTGTGCGCAACGCATCGGTTTCAGTGGGTTGTGTTTCTGTCATGAGGCGGCGAACCAAAATATCGATATTGAGGATATGAACACGCAAATCGGTGCTCACTGCAGAAGTTGCATCAACCTCAAGGTATTGAGAGGTGCCGCGCGCTTGAAAGACGTAAAAAATGATCGCAAGGAGCGCTAAAATGATCAGACCACTGAGATAATATCGCCTCAGGTGAATCGGACTGGTAGAAATCGGCATGGATTGCTCTTGAAGGCCACTACGAAAAATTTATATATCGAAAATTAATAAACAATTTAATGTAATATGGTAATGAATTATGCCTACGTGATTATTACTCTAACTCTTATCTAGCCAACATTCCATGATAAATGTGAGAACAAAGCAAAATAATTCTAAATGTAATGATGAAGATATGCGAATATTCGTGACCAATAATTAAGGTGACATCATGTGCTGTCATAACTGCTTATAATGTGAGTTGTAACAAACAAATGCAAAGGCGGTGATGTGGTGGCACATGATATTCGTTGGATGAAAGAAGATCGCGTTCTTTACATCAGTTATCAAGGACATCAAACACCGGACACATTGAAAGCCTGTCTAGATGCTATGGCCGACGCATTAGACACGGTGAGCCATCCGGTGATCGTTCTCATCAACTGGGCGGAAGTGACACACGGGGATAAAGACGTCCTGCGGAGTCAACTGGGGCACCGTGCCTACAGTCACCCGATGGCGGCGCGAGGTGTGTTGGTGGGTTTCAATCCGCTAGAAGTGATGATGAACGAATCCACCGCCGTCAACACACGCGGCAGCAAAAATACGCAGTACTTCCAAACCATGACTGAAGCGCTCGAATATTTGCAACCGATGTTGGAGTAATTTGAGTCACGGTACGCCTAGACAATACCTCTATAACTCACATAGAATATGTGTTCTTTACTTTTTGTGTGGTAGCTCATATACTTTAGATAGTTCCAACGTGAGATACCATGAGATGCGTTTGCCCTAGATAGGGTATCCACAAGAATTTAATTACTATCGGTTAATTTTGAGCGGCAGACACATCAAGGAATGCTCATGTGTAGAAATATCAAAACCCTGTTCAACTTCGAACCCGCTGTCACTGATGATGAAATCCGTGCGGCAGCGTTGCAATATGTACGTAAGTTGAGTGGTTTTAACAAACCATCCAAAGCAAATGAGGCAGCTTTCAATGCGGCGGTTGAGCAAATCGCCATGATTTCGAATGTGCTGCTGCGCTCCTTAGAGACCAACGCACCCCCCAAGAATCGTGCTGAAGAAGCGGCCAAAGCGCAATTCCGCTCGGCGCAACGCTTCGCCAAATAGCGACAGTAGACACATGAAATTTGTTTTTGATACCCGCCCCTCGGACTCATCGTTTGTGGAGGCCGTCTGGCGTTCGCACAGCGTAGGCGGTGGTTCATTCACATCGATGGCTGGGACCAACATGGAAGTCGTCATCACTAAGCAGGCTGATAAGACGACCCTCACTGTGCGCGGACCGGAAACAAAGTCGCGCCCTGCGCCTGTGCCCGAAGATGCGGAATTTGTCGGCATCATTTTCAAGATGGGCAGTTTCATGCATCCGCTGCCGGCATCTGGTCTGGTGGATGGTGGTGTTAACCTACCGGAAGCGAGCAGCAAATCCTTCTGGTTGAACGGTTCGGCGTGGCAGTTTCCGGACTACGAGAATACGGACACCTTTATCAATCGCTTGGTGCGTGATGGCGTGCTGATGCACGAACCCGTAGTAGAAGCCGCGCTACAGGGTCACCTAAAAGAGTTATCGCTGCGGTCGGTACAACGCCGTTTCTTGCAGGCAACGGGACTCACCCACAAAACGGTTCAGCAAATCAGACGGGCACACAAGGCGTTGGAGTTACTACAACAGGGGAAATCAATCCTCGATACGGTTTATGAAACCGGCTATTTTGATCAATCGCATCTGACCAATTCCTTAAAACATTATTTGGGACAGACACCTGCTCAAATCGCACAAGAGTGCCAACTGGAATGAGTGTCGTTTTTTTCCAAGATTATGTCTATCAGTTGGACTATTATGATTGCGTAAATCGTGAACAACAAACGACACAAGGAGAATATCATGCCAAAATTAATCGTCACGGAATTTTTGTCACTCGACGGTGTTATGGAAAATCCAGCATGGACAGCACCGTACTGGAATGATGAAACCGCCGCATTTAAAGGCGCAGAAGGATCCGCCGGAGAAGCCTTACTGTTGGGACGTGTAACCTATCAAATGTTTGCCTCAGCATGGCCGAACCGTACTGATGAAGACCCGGGGGCACATTACTTTAACAACACCGTCAAATATGTGGTATCAACAACCCTGAACACTCTTGAGTGGAATAACTCCAAGCTGGTCAAAGGTGATCTTGTGACCGAAATCAACAAACTCAAGCAGCAGGATGGACCGGATATGGTGGTTCACGGCAGTGCCACACTGGTGCAAAGCCTTATCCAGCACAATCTTGTGGATCGTATTCGTCTGCTGGTTTATCCGGTTGTTCTGGGATCTGGCAAGCGTTTGTTCAGCGACAGCACTCAGGCCACCTTGAAGCTGGTGGAAGCGAAACCCTTCAGTACAGGGGTGGTCTCACTGGTTTACGAACCGAAATAAGCAGCAGTTCGATCCCCCTCTCATTCGGGAATATCACAGGTGAGAGGGTATTGATTCTCGGCGTCAAATTGAGTCCGAAGGAGTAGCTATTGGATAGCATCACCCGAACCTATATTGACAATGTCTTCTCCACTGATCGGGAAACCCAGAGCACCGCCTACTTCGCCCTGATCGAAGCGACGAATCAATCCGTTGATTGGGCGTATGCTGTATGGGATGATATGGTGAAAGCGCTCACCCACAAAGACAATCACATCAGGGCAATTGCTGCCCAACTCCTCAATAATCTCGCTAAAAGCGACCCCGAACAACGTATACTCAAAGATTTTGATGCGCTACTGGCCGTCACGAAAGATGCCCGATTCGTCACGGCTCGGCATTGTATGCAATCGCTGTGGAAAATCGGCGTAGTCAGCAAGGTGCATCAAGACCGTTTGATCGCCGGATTAGAAGGGCGCTACAACGAATGTATCACCGAGAAGAATGGCAGCTTAATCCGGTCGGACATTCTAGAAAGCCTGCGCCATGTATACGATGTGGTCAAAGACGAGTCAATTCGAATCAGGGCGCTGGCTTTAATCGAAAGTGAAAGCGACCCCAAATATCGCAAAAAATACGCGGGATTATGGAAGGTCAAGTGAGTGAAAAAATCACTACTGATCAAACTTTGTAGTTATGGATAGAAGGAGTACTGACCATGCGAAAAATAATCTTCCTCATGCACGTTTCGTTGGATGGCCTTGTGGCAGGGCCGAATGGCGAGATGGACTGGATTACATATGACGACGAGGTGCAAGCGGCTGGTCATGTGCTGCACCAGACGACCGACGCAGCCATCTATGGGCGAGTCACATACCAGATGATGGAAAGTTACTTTCCGACACTGCTCGATAACCCCGCAGCCGATAAAGGTGATCTCGCACATGCCAAATGGCTGGATCGCTCGACCAAAGTAGTGTTCTCAAAAACTCTGAAAAGTGTGGAGTGGAAGAACACGATCATCATCCACGATAACATCGCTGAAGAAATGAAGCGCATCAAAGCCCAAGCAGGACAGGATATGTGGATGTTGGGCAGCCCGACGCTTGCCCGCGAATTTATGCGATTGGATTTGATTGATGAATACCGTCTGAATGTTAATCCGGTTGTGCTGGGCAAAGGGATGCCGTTGTTCGCTGGCTTGGACAAGCCCATCAATCTGAAACTGCTGGAAGCTAAGATCTACAAATGCGGTGTGGTCGGGATGCGCTACGAGCCGATCAGGACATCGACATAAGCTGAGGAGCGGTGAAGATGAAATCCAAAGCAGTAGAGCAAAGTGTGAGTAATTTTCCAGCGAAGTTAGCCGCACCCGCGCAACGGGCGCTGGCAGGTGCAGGATTTACTCGCTTGGAAGAACTCGCCAAAGTTAGCGAAGCCGATCTGAAAAAGTTACATGGCATCGGCCCCAACGCGCTCAAAAAACTGCGTGATGCACTTGAAGCGATTGGGTTATCCTTCGCGGCGGAATAATGATGGGACAGGGGCGGTCAATCACGTATCGACCCTGCAAGCGTTCGCGCTACAAGTGCTTGTCATTGGGTTGATGACGGGCTTGTACACGTGGTTCGAGGCGATCCAACAGCGAACGATAAAAATAGTGCCGCTCCCGCAGGCGCACGAAACGGCTGATATGCTCGCTGGCTTGTACACGAATACTATCACCCGGCAACACTGCACCCATATCGATACCATCGACTGTGAGTACGATTTCGCTAGAGTTATCCGTCGCGGCGACCACTTCGACGGTTGCCCCTTGTGAGAGGATAATCGGGCGTTCCATGCTCAGGTGTGGCGCAACCGGAACAATCAATATATTGCGCAGTTCCGGCGGCAAAATCGGACCACCACAGGCCAAAGCGTAGGCAGTTGATCCGGTTGCAGTGGCGATCACCAGTGCATCGGCGTTATAGGTGGTCGTCCAATCATGATCGATATAGGTTTCCAGTCGGATGGTACGCGGAACCACCCCACGGCTAATCACAACATCATTCAGGGCATCCCCTGTTGCCAGTACAGCATCCTCACGCAAGTGAGAGGCTTGGATCATCATGCGTTCTTCGATCCATCCCTCACCAGCCAGAACCTTCTCGAGTGTGGCCTCCCATGAATCAGGGCCGGGGATCTCGGTCAGAAAGCCCAGTTGTCCCATATTAATGCCCAGCACTGGAACCCGTTGCGGGGCACATACGCGCGCTGCACGCAGCATAGCGCCATCGCCACCAATGGCAATCACCAGATCACAACTTTGCACCCGTTCGGCAACGTCACTTTCTTCCCAACGGGTATAGATCCAGTTGTCAATGTTCTGCGCTTGGAGATATTCGGTGATTTGAGCGGCAACCGGAAAAGTTTGAGGGCGCAAGGGATGAGCCAGCACGCCTACACGTTCGTAAATAGTCTGCACTAATGCGCTCCTGCCTTGCTGATTGGGATGAACCCTTATAGTAGAGCCACCATGACCCTATTGGCAAGAGAGCGATAGTACCCTCAACCTTTTCCGACTAAATCACCTCTGCACAATCGTCATGCCGGATGACGGAAGGACGCGAGCAGCACCAGCTTACCGAGGCGCAGTTCGTCGCCATGACGCAAAACACGCACTTCTTTTGGCATCATCCGCTGTCCGTTGATGTAGGATCCGTTCGCGCTGCCCAAATCCGCAATCAAGATGGATTCGTGTTCGGCATCAAAGCCGATGGAAAGATGCAAACGCGAAACACCCAAATCACTGGCCTGTTTGTTGGTCAGGTCAATATCTGGTGCCAAGACACTGCCTTTGGTGCTGCGTCCGACGATCATTTCGTGATCAGATTTTTGGGGGCGAATTTCAAAGTTTTCGGTTGATCCACGCACACGCAAGACCAATACCGAGTCGGGACCGAAATGTTCACTGTCTAGCGGGGTGCTGGTTTGCTCACCTAATACGCGGGTGTCGTATGCTCCCTTGACCGGTTCCAACAATTGACCGCACGAATAGCAAAAGACTTCATGACGTTGGTTGGTCTTGCCGCAGTGCAGGCAATTCACCCAAACAACATTTTCACCTTCGGCAGGTGCAGCAGGGGGTGGCGCAAGATTGGGCACGTTGGGCGTAACCTTGACAGCCGCCTCGTTCGTACCGCTATTCCCTGCACCGATCGGCTTGATCGAGGAAATTTTCTGCGGACGGGGGGCGCTGGCCGCTTCTGGTGTGGTTGGCAACGGCGGTTCAATAGAATTAGTCGGCGTCGCTGCGGGTGCGCCAGTCTTAGTGACGACAACAGCGGGTGTTGGTGCTGGAGCAGCCGTAGATCCGGTGGTTTCACGGATACGTAACATGGCAGCCAGCGCTTCACGATCGGCCTTGCTCAATACTTCGATGTGATAACGCAGAACATTTAAGGCGGCTTTGGCATCTAACCCATTGTCGCGCATACGCGAATATTCGGCGAAGATTTCTTTTGTCTGCCTCACAGCCTTTTCTCCCATATTTATTTCGAACATTACATTGTATATACTATTTTGATCTACAGAGCAACAATGGTCAATATGACGAGTATGAAAAATAGGTTTGGATGAACCTACCCTCCTGACAATACATGATATGATATGTGCATATAGCGTATCACTGGACGACAGTGATCCAAGTATGGTTTATCAATAAGCAGGCAACCTTTATGACCAAACACTTCCGTTTTATGGTGGCTATCCTTTCGGCGCTGATCGTCTTGAGCTTGAGCGCACTCCCTCTGTATGCCCAAAACCCGACTCCCAACGCAGGGGCGCTTAGTCCGACCCTCAAAGCGCTGCGTTCCCGAAACCAGTTAATCTGTGGTGTCAATCAAGATGCCATCGGTTTGGGTTACCTCGATCCGAATTCGGGTGATGTGGTTGGCTTACAGGTCGATTTATGCCGCGCTCTGGCGGTCGTACTGTTTGGTGATCCGCTTGCAGTACAGTTCCCGCCCTACGCCACCACCGAAGCCGCCATGACCGCTTTGGAAAACGGCGAGGTTGATTTACTCATTCGTAACGTGCCGTGGACGCTTAGCGATGACTCCAAGGGATTGGAGTTTGGCCCGCCGATTTTCTACACCGGCGAAGGCATCATGCTGCGATCAGATAATACGGCTAAGACATGGAAAGACCTCAACAGCAAAACCGTCTGTGTGGTCAGAGGCAGCACCGCCGAATCCGAGATTCTGGCTTATGCCAGCGCACAAGGTGTGAGCTTGCAGCTAATTACCCCTTCGTCAGATACTCTGCAAGCGGCGTGGAAGAATCTACAGGACGGTCGCTGTGATGTGTTGAGCGCGGAACGGTTGCAACTGCTCTTGCTGCGAAATAAAGAAGGCGCCAACGACTCACTTACCATCTGGGATGGCCCTAATGATGTTTACACCCATGAACCGTATGCCCCGATAATGCGCAATGATGACGAGCAGTGGGTAAATATCGTGCGCTGGACGATGTTGGGCTTGGTTCAGGCCGAGCAGTTGGGCATTACCAGCATCACGGTCGAGTCCTTGGTGCGCCAGATTGATACCAAAACCAATGTGCCAGAAACCGATGATGTTTATCTCGCGCGGGTTGGGCCGGAGCGTGCGCGTTTCCTCGATTCTAACTTTGGCATCGGCACGCAGTTGGGATTAGCTCCCGATTTCATGCGTGCAGCAATCGTAGCGGTGGGTAATTACGGCGAAATTTATGATCGGCACTTCGGGCCGCAAGGCGATTTGCCCTTGTTGCGCGGGTTAAATAGTTTGTCTGATAACGGTGGCTTGATGTACTCGCCCGATTGGCGCTAGTGCGCGGGGTCATACGTACTTTAGCCGGGTTTTCCAGTTGAACTAATCACATTTGCACATTCACTATAGAGGAGGATCACTGACCCTCCTCTAGCGATACCTGCCTACGCGCCAGACTTGAATAACAGCATGCCATTTGGATAGTTAATCTGTAACTGACCTGTTGTCACTTGATAACCCGTCGCGCTTTGAAGTGCCGCTAGGTAAGTACTCTCTTGCGTCATAATGGCTTCGGCGCAGGCCTTTTCTGTCGCAACCAACGGGCTGAAGGTTATGCTGCTGTTGTTATATTGGAACGTCCCCGAATATTGGTTGCACCCTGCGTTACCACTCACCCCTTGAAGCGTAAAGTCGATGGTAACCGGTGCATCCGGCAGGACTGCCACCGCGCCGTAACTCACCAATTGCCATTGGACGCCTGCTAAACCACCCAAACTGGCACTACCACCGATTACAGGTGTGGGCGTAGGTTGGTTGAGGCCGGTGCTATCCGCGTTGAAGGTCAGCACACCGTTGCGGTAAGTGATCGTCAGCACAGCGTTTGCGAGGGTATAACCTGTCGCGGAGCGTAACGCATCCAGATAAGCCGCTTCTTGATCCAAAACGGGCTGATCGCAAGCCATAAGCGTGCTGCCGATTTGGCTGAAGCTCAGTTGATTGATTTCAAAGCGGAATTGACCGAAATACTGGTTACAACCGGATTTTCCGTTGATGCCTTCGGCGGTGAACACCAGATTAATAGGTGCTTCCGGCAAGGCAGGGATTGGTGCTTCGGCTGTGCCATAACTGACCAATACCCAATTAGCTGCGGTTAATCCACCAAAGGTTGGGTCAACAGTCACAGGCGATGCAGGCGGCGCGGCAACCGCTGATACGAAAGTGAGCGATTGGATCACTGCCTCCACTGTCGTCAGCGACGGTGTGAAATCGGTCGCTTGGGCGTTGTTGAGGGTTGAGATACTTTTTCCAATATAGTCCGTAAACTCGGCGCTGAAAGTATCCATGTTGAAATCTGCTGGAATTTCTGCGGGAAAAAGTGCTGTATTCAGTTTGAAAACAGCCGACACATAATGCACACCATCAACGCTGATGCCTTGGAAGGTGTAGAAGAATTCGTTACTGAGGAAGGGCGAAACATCCTGCCGGTAAGCAGTGATATAGCTGATGCCGTTGACCGATTGGTTGCTGACATATTGCGCACGGGCGCGGATCACCTGTGAGGCGGGCATAATCGGCAAAAAGGGCAAGCTACCATCACTGCTCGGATCACCACTAGCCATAAACATGCTGAGGTCGGTCTTGGTGCTCAGTAGGGCTTGTAGCCTCTGAAGCTGGACACTTTGGTTCGGATAGGCAGCGAAATCAGCTATGTTATAAACACGAATCCCGATTGCTGAGTCAAAAATACTCGGTACGGTATCCGCCTCGGACAGCGTGAATTGAGTATGCTTCACTTCCGGCCCGCCGGGTTGATCCAATGTCACCGGATCACCGGCGAATGGGCTGATGGTGATGTGCCCCGCGAGGGAACCGTCATAAGTAAAGCTAAAACCGTTAAAACTGACCGTGTTGGAAGCAGATTGAGCCGCAACCGGCAGCGCAGCCAGCGCCAGCATCGATATCAAGACCATCCCGATTAAGGAACGTAATTTCATAGTGGTAAATCACCTTTCAACTCATTGGATAAAACGTCACTAGCCTACAAGAACCAACCAAAGCTTTCAATCGACGTTACACCTATGTTTACCCGACGCGATTGGCTTTGTCTATCCTCTTGATGGCCTATCCCAAAATAGGACACAAACCGATTTCATACGATTTAACAATCTTGAAGACCGATTTGCTCCCTCAAAAGCGTTGGTGAATTGGTCGCGAAAGAGTTACATTTTGGTCACCAATTCAGAACGCATGTGCTGTATAATGTTGAACATCTGTTCTTGAAGAGTCGTTGATCGCTATTAGGATGCAGCGGCTACAGAAGGAGTCACGTATGTTCAATTGGTTATCAACCGTTTTTCCACGACGGAACGGGCTGCGGCCTGCTCCACATATCACAGCGGTCGCCACCCGTAATAGTATGAATTGGCCGAACCTTGCCGAAACCGAAGCACAGGCCCGCCTCTATCAACAGTCGCCGTGGGTATACATCGCGGTCAATCGGATTGCCGAAGCCGCAGCACTGGTTCCGCTGCGGGTACAGCCACGCTTTGCGGATAGCACAACAGGTTTACCGTCAGCCACCACAACCACGCCGCATCCACTGGAAATGTTGTTGGATGCCCCCAACCCGTACATGAGCCGCTTCGAGTTGATCGAGCAAACCGTTGGCA
Organism: Aggregatilineales bacterium; assembly: GCA_044227005.1. Lineage (GTDB taxonomy): Bacteria > Chloroflexota > Anaerolineae > Aggregatilineales > Phototrophicaceae > CFX2. The sequence goes on along the minus strand of JBGAFZ010000004.1, from coordinate 42,147 downwards.
TGTTGGAATTGACTGGCGATGCCTATTGGTTTTTGGGCGGGGATGGTTCCGGTGCGCCAACCGAGATTTGGCCGCTGCGTCCTGACCGCGTCAGCATCGTGCCGGATACCGCCGATTATGTGAAAGGCTACGTTTACGAGATTGACGGGCAGCGTATCCCCTTGCTCCCTGTCGAAGTCATTCACTTTAAGCGCTGGCATCCCAATAATGATTACTACGGCTTATCGGCTTTGGAAGCGGCGCGGTTGGCCGTCAGCAGTGATCGGGCGATGGCTGAATGGAATCGCAACACTTTCGGGCAGGACAATGGTGTTCCGGCGGGTATCGTCAGCATCAAAGATATGGTGAATGACGCCGATTATGAGCGCATCAAACGCGAGTGGCGTCAAAGTTACGGCGGGCCACAGCGTCGAACAGCCTTCCTGCGTGGCGGGTCGATTGAATGGAAGAATATCGGGCTGAACCACAACGAGTTGGATTTTCTACAGGGGCGTAAAGCGCACCGCGACGAAATCCTGAATATCTTTGGCGTTCCGGTCGGCATGCTCAGCGAAAACGCCACCGAAGCCAATGCCAAAGTTGCCGAGCGTTTGTTTATCGAGCGCACGCTCTGGCCGAAGTTGGTACGCCTCAGCCAGAAGATCACGCAGGATTTGCTCCCCTTTTGGCCGGGAAATTATGTCGCAGCCTTCGATGACATCCGCCCGACTGATGTACAAGCGCGCTTGGAGGAGATCAAGACCGCCTATCCCGTCATGAGCATCAACGAAATTCGTCAGCGCTATTATCGTTTACCGGCTACCTTGTGGGGGCAGATGCCAGTCGGCGCACAAAAACAACTCACCAACGAAGCGCCACCGTCGACTAATTCGTCGCCTGACATTACACCACTGACGCCTTCTACCAAGTTTGTTGAACCGGTTCCCCTGACGGAGGACTTATTGGGTGGCATGGCAGATTTAGATATCGCCGCCAATGCCGCCAAAGAACTCGACCAATGGGAACGCTTTGCCCTCAAACGCTTAGGCAAAACGCAGGGTCGCGCCTTTGAGGTACGGCATGTTCCAGCAGAGATGGCCTTCGAACTGTCAGCTTGCTTGCTCGGTGCATCCAGCCCTGATGATGTGCAAGCGGCCTTTGCAGGGGCGCGCAATCAACTCATACTTACCGAAAATACCTGAATTACGTCCCCAACAAAAACGCCGCTGAGATAATCAGCGGCGTCCTGTTCAAACATGACCTTTGCTATAGACCGCAGAAGGTGTAACTGGCAGACGAGCAAATTTGGGTCTGCTCAGCCTGCGTCGGCACATAAAGGTTATCGTAAGCCCCGACCTGATGAGCATACAGGAAGAGTGACGCAATAGGATCAGGTGGGTTGGACGAAACAGAGCTATTGCCCGGACACACATCATCCGGCGAACTCAATGGATATGGATAGTTGGGACAATCGTCATAGTACCACGGCGGTACGAGGCGGAATCCTTTATCAAGGAAGCCGTCCCCATCGGGATCAGGGCAGCCCATAAACAGGTTACCACCGGGGTCTCCTGCTTGCAGGGGGCACCAATCCATCGGCTTGGTGGTACCCGGAAAGTGCCCGTTCGGAAAACCATCCCCATCACTATCGAGACAACCAAACACGCTCGGTTTGTCAGCCGGTGGTACAAAATTGGGACAGAGATCATTCCGTGCCGACACGCCATCCCCATCGGGATCAGGACAACCGTATATCGATCCTTGCAATGTCGGGCATTGGTCAACCGGATTACTGGTTCCATCACCATCGTCATCCGGGCAGCCAAATGCCAACCCCGGTGCTGAAATTGTCGGACACAGATCAAGGGAGTTTCTGGTTCCATCACCATCAGTATCACTTGCTGGATCAGTCGGGCCGAGTCCCAGCAATACACTCACAAGGTTCCCAACTCCTGTACCATCACTAGACACAGACGTAGCTATTACGGTCGGTTGAGGTGTGCTAGTTGGTAGCGGTATACGAGTTGGTATGATCTTACTACCCCCATTACGGGTAATACACTCTTGTACACTGAAGAATTTCTCGGTATAAGATGGGCCATTCGTGCCGTTGTTACCTTTTACGAACACCACATCCGTACTAAACCGTTCAATAACAATAGGGCCGGTCTTGGTCGTGACATTCAGACTCTTCCCCACAGAGACTGCGAAAATCTCACTCAATGGTACTGAAATGATCAGTTCACCGACGCCGTTCCGCGAGCGGTAAATGTCCAAGTTATCACGCAAACACCACAGCGAATAATTTTCCGCCATATCGGGATTCAAGCGGCCATCTGTGAATCCACCCCATGGTGCCCCACTACCGCCACACGAAACACTGACGTACTTCAAATCTTCCAATGCAGCAGCCTTAACCGTGACAGTATAATTCCCGTCAGACGGAATCTTGTAGCTGATCGCCCCTGTACTGATTTGATTAAACCCTCCGACCACCAACTGCACATCGGTAAATCCACTGGGACTCGGCTCTGTTACTTGGACCGTAATCGTTTCGCCACCCGCAAAAGTGATAGAACCTGTACTTTTTGATTGTTTTTCACTGTAAAAGCCACTTAATCCACTAACCGCATTGCATCCACTGCTGGCTTGTGCTGTGAATATGAATGGCGCGGTTGCTGATGCGATCAACATCACCAGCAGAATCGAGAGCAGGAATCGACGGTTCATGAACCACTTCCTTGTTGTGCGAGTTTGGTTAAGGCTTCCGGTGTGGCATTAAGGTGGACGCTCTGAATGAAGGTCAATACATCAGGCGTTTGCAGAGCGATTTCACCCTTCGCCGTACTCACTGTGACCAATCCCAACGTACGCTCGTTGATGCGCCACAGGTATGTCATACCATCGCTTTGCTCGCCCATTGAATAGGTTGTCCAGGCAATCGCGGGTGTACTATCTACTGCTGGCATCAAGCTCACAACTGACGGATCAAAAGTAGTATAGGATTTCTTATCTTTTCCATAGCGGACGACATCAATATATTGCTTAAGTGTGGCTTCCAACCCATCGTCATTGGTGACTGGGCTGGCTGTTACCAGCAGATCCAATGCGACGAGAATCTCACCTTTGGCATACGGTTGGTCAGGTTGGCGCTTCAATATCGACAGGTCGCTGGCAAAAACAAAGGTGCCTGCCTTAGCGCTGTCGCTAGAGAATGTCCACTTTGAGGGATATAACAGCGAAAAGACGTTGTCTCCCAAAATGAGTGGGACGTATTCGTCTGCTCCGGTGGCATCCTGCGCGGCAGTAGCGAACGGCTGCGCTGCTAACACGGTGACGAGTAGCAAACAGCACACGATCATCACGAATCGTTTCACAAAACCCCTCCTGTAAACCTTTCCAGCAGTGGCGCACACGGAATCCATGCAACACCTCAATAAAGCGATCAATATTGCCAGAAATAAATATTGTCACTATTTAACAGTAACCCTGTTTGACCTTTCTTTAAGCTAAAGGCTTTTTGTTGTTGTGTAGAAAAAGAAGATGTGCTTACTCTGTGCCGTAGGGTTCCACGTAGTAGCTGGTGAGGTCACCTTCAGCCAACCAACCGGTCGCCTCACGGTAACGGACTTTGTACCACTGAAACCCGTCCGCGCAGACCGGGCCATCCAACACCTGAAAGACGCCATTAATGGGAATGGTCGTTACCAAGCGATGTTCAGTCCCCGGCAATCGACGGACATTCACAGCGCGGGGATCGTCCGGCAAAACGCGGGCTCGTTCACCGATAATCAGACGTTCGCGTGGCGCTCCGGCACAACTGGCGGTTGGCGAAGCCGGTAAGGTGGGCATAATAAACGGGGTTGGGATCGGTGTGTCGGTGATGACTCGCACTGCTGTAGCAGTCGCATCAGGCACACTACTCGGTTGCAAGACACAGCTTGTCACCACAAGCACTAGCAACCCCAAGATCAGTGTGAAGCGACTACGAAGTGGTTTCATGGCTACTAATGTGGTCGAGATCAACCGCACACAGCGACGGGATGACCACCCGCAAGGCTTTCGGTAGCACCGTGATGCTCATCCGACGGGCTTTCGAGTTGATCTCAGGAATAAGCTCACCATCAATATGGATGGGCAGCGGTTTTCGGGTGATAACAGTCAGCGTGGTGATGCGCTCCAAAATCACTGAACGGGAATGGGTATGGGCTTTCTGGCTGACCTGAAACGCGAGCCAGATGAGCCGCAAGAACGAAACCGGCCTGATGATACACACATCTAAATAACCATCGTCGATTCTGGCTTGCGGTGTGAGGGGTGTTCCACCGGCAATCACTGGCGAATTATTGACGACCACCGCCAGAATACGGCGACGACGGAGTCGCTTACCGTTTTCCGCGATGCGAGCATTCGGCAGGAAACGATAACCGAAAATTGTCGCAATCGCGGCAGGAATATGGGCAAAACGACGACCGAAACGGCGGCTGGCATCCAAATACTGCTCGTTAGCCCAGCTCAATATTCCAAGGCCAGTCGTGAGGCAAAAATAGCGTTTGACCTCATCAAAGACCGCCTCACCCACATCCAGTGGCAGGGTCACTTCGTCGGATGCAATACGAGGGCGATTTGCCTCAGCGGTTTTTAAGGCCGCAAAGAAATCGTTGCTGGTGCCAAAAGGCAGCACCCCAAAGATCGGACGTTGAGGCTGGCTCATGATCCCATTCAGGACTTCGTTGATCGTACCGTCGCCACCCCCCGCGAAAATATAATCGTACCCGTGTTGGGTTGCTTCACGGGCGAGTTGTGTGGCGTGTCCGCTGTGCTGCGTATCTGCCCAATCGACTTTTTCCAGCGCGAGTCTTTGTTGAAGCCGTTGACCAATCTCTAACCGAATAGCATCAATGCGTTCAGCAGTTTCACCGCTACGCGCGTGGGGATTAAAAATCACCAAGGCTTTCATCGCGTCACCTATCCAGACAGCCCGTTTATCCATGCTCACACGCTAACATATTTCAGGGGTTTTGGGAATGGGATTCGGATGAGTATCTACTGAGGTCAGATGGATAGCTTAGGCAATAGCATTTTATGGGTAGGTTGGTTACAAAATGCGATTATAGTGGCCGGGTTTGAACTGCAAACAAGAGGGTGACTTATGAAATCAATCGTATTTGAGAATCGTGCCCGTGAACTGGTCAGCCAAATGAAGTTGGATGAAAAGATCAGCCAGATGGTCTACGAAGCCCCTGCCATCAAACGCTTGGGAATTCCCGCCTACAACTGGTGGAATGAATGTTTGCATGGTGTAGGCCGTGCTGGCATCGCAACCGTTTTTCCCCAAGCCATCGGCTTAGCTGCAACGTGGAATGTGCCGCTCATTCATCAGGTCGCCACCGTCATTTCCGACGAAGCACGGGCGAAGCATCACGAAGCCGCGCGTAAAGGCATCCGCGAAATCTATACCGGACTCACCTTTTGGACACCCAACATCAATATCTTCCGCGATCCTCGTTGGGGACGTGGGCAGGAAACCTATGGCGAAGATCCCTTCTTGACGACCCGTATGGGTGTGGCATTCGTCAAAGGTCTGCAAGGAGATGATCCGAACTATCTGAAGCTGGTTGCGACACCCAAACATTTTGCTGTGCACAGCGGCCCCGAACACGCTCGCCATACCTTTGATGTGCAGCCGAGCGCACGTGATTTATGGGAAACCTATCTACCCGCCTTTGAAGCCTGCATCAAAGAAGGTGGGGCGGTGTCAATCATGGGCGCATATAACCGCGTCTATGGTGAACCATGTTGTGCCAGCCCGACTCTGCTCCAACAAATCTTACGCGAACGCTGGGGCTTTGATGGCTTCGTTGTATCCGATTGCGGTGCGATTGGCGATATTTACCAGCATCACCACACCGTGTCCAGCGCGGCAGAAGCAGCAGCCCTGGCCGTCAAAGCTGGTTGCGATCTCGAATGTGGACAAACCTATAAGTCCTTGAAAGAAGCGGTCAAGAAGGGGTTGATTGACGAATCCACACTGGATCAATCATTGGTGCGCTTGTTCACCGCCCGTTACCAATTGGGCATGTTCAGCCCGCCGGAAGAAGTTCCTTACGCACAAATCCCGCATACTGTGAACGACTCGCCGCAACATCGGGCGCTGGCACTCCAATCAGCACGCGAGTCGTTGGTACTCTTGAAGAACGCCGATAATTTCCTGCCCCTCGCCAACAAACCACAGCGCATCGCAGTCATCGGTCCGAATGCCCATGATCCTGAAATCTTGCTTGGCAACTATAACGGGACGCCCTCGCTTAGTGTGACCCCCTTGGATGGTATTCGCGCCAAAGCACCGACTGGAACCGATGTGAAGTATGCGCGCGGCTGCGGTGTATTCGACAACAACACACGTGGCATTGATGAGGCCGTCAAGCTGGCACGTCAGTCCGATGTGGTGATTTTTGTCGGTGGCTTATCCCAAGCGCTGGAAGGTGAAGAAGGGCAGCAAGAAGGCTTACCCAAAGGCTTGGTCAGTCAGGGCGATCGTCTACGGCTGGATTTACCCGATATTCAAGAAAAGCTGTTGCAAGCCCTCCACGAAACAGGCAAACCGATTGTGCTGATACTGCTCAACGGTAGTGCGGTCGCGGTTAATTGGGCGCATGAACATGTCCCCGCTATCCTTGAAGCATGGTATCCCGGTGAAGAAGGTGGCACAGCCATTGCCGAGGCACTCTTTGGTGCGTATAACCCCGGTGGTAAATTACCCGTAACATTCTATAAATCAGTGGCTGATCTTCCAGCCTTTGACGATTACCGTATGGAAGGCCGGACGTATCGCTATTTCACGGGGCAGCCCTTGTATCCATTCGGCTATGGCCTCAGCTATACCCGTTTCAAATACAGCTCCATCACACTGAACACCCCACAACTCGCTGAGGGCGGCACGTTAACAATCACAGCTGATGTGACCAATGTTGGCGATGTGGCGGGTGATGAAGTCGTGCAGGTTTATATCAGTGCGGGGCGACAGGGCTATCCTCTGCGACAACTCGCCGCCTTCCAACGTATTCACCTTGCCGCCAACACATCGCAACAGGTCACTTTCTCGTTGACAGCCGCGCAGTTCACCCGTGTCATGGACGATGGAACGCGCCGCCTTGAATCGGGCAGGTTTGACATCTTCGTCGGCGGTGGACAACCGGAATGGTCATCCAGTGTACAAGCACAGCTTGAGATCTAGAGTGTGGGTTAAAAAACCGATTTAAACGCCTGTAACAAAATACGGCCTCTATATGCTAGAGGCCGTATCAATGATCCGATCTAAAACGCGCAGCTAGATTTTAGCCAATCGGCGACGGCGTTGGAATTCCGGCCAGATCAGCAGCGAGATCAAACCGTTCAGCACGACGATGACCGTACTGCCTTCGTGACCGAATACACCCAGCGGCAGCGGTAGGTTGACCACAAATGCACCGGTGATCAACAGCGCGATCACAGCCAGCGCAAAGATGATATTTTGCCAGACCACGCGGCGTGCTTTCTTGCTCAGATTAATCGCATACGGGATCAGTTCGAGCTTGTCGCCCATCAGCACCAGATCAGCGGTTTCGAGCGCCACATCCGTACCTGCCGCGCCCATCGCGATACCAACTGTAGCGGTCGCCAGCGCCGGAGCATCATTCACACCGTCACCGATCATTGCCGTCGGGCCGACTTCAGCTTCAATTTCTTTGATGATGCGTACTTTATCATCCGGCATCAGGTTCGCGTAGACCGCATCAATTCCCAACTGGTGTGCAATGGTTTGTGCCACACGGGGATTATCACCCGTGAGCATTGCCACCCGATCAATCCCCAGTTCGTGCAAGTGCCGAATGACGCCTGCCGCCTCAGGCCGCAGTTGATCCGCCATCGCCACAATGCCCATCCAATCCTGATTGTCTTCCGGATGATCGCATGTGACGCACTTGTGGCAACCACCCTCGCGTACCACACCGATGACCGTCTTGCCTTCCAGTTCGAGTTGTTCGAGGTGAGTAGCCAAACGTTGCGGGATGGGGTTTGTTTGTTCGAGATATTTAACGCTGCCCACACGGATAGTACGATTATCCAAACGGGCGACAATTCCCAATCCGGTCACCGCTTGGAAATCCTCGACCTCTCCAACCACCAGCTTGCGTTGCGCCGCAGCCGCCACAATCGCCTTCGCCAGCGGATGTTCTGATCGTGCCTCGACTGATGCTGCCACACTTAACAGATCATCTTCACACAGTTCACAACACGACACCACATCTGTAACGGCTGGTTTACCCAGCGTGAGCGTACCAGTTTTATCGAAGGCAATCGCCTTGAGTGACGCCGTCGCTTCCAGATAAGCACCACCCTTGAACAACACACCGTTACGGGCAGCCGCCGCAATCGCTGATATGAAAGATGCCGGTGTACTGATGACCAGCGCACATGGAGAAGCAACCGTCATTAGAACCATCGCGCGGTAGAAATTCGTCTGGAAATCAATCAGTCCCAGCGCTGGTGGCACGATGATGAACAGCAGCACCGCGCCGATGATGAACATGGCGTAATACTGTTCAAAGGTATCCAGAAAACGCTCGGTCGGCGCTTTCGAGTCCTGTGCCTCTTCAACCAGTTTGATGATGCGTGATAGGGTCGTATCATGGGCGGCTTGTGTCGCCTCGACATCCAGCAACCCCTGTTGATTGAGCGTACCGGCGAACACCTTGTCGCCCACATTCTTCTCAACTGGCATCGACTCGCCCGTGATCGGTGATTGATCGACCGCCGACCGTCCATTGACAATCAGACCATCGACCGGAATACGTTCACCGGGTTCGATCAGCACCACATCGCCCACATTGATTTGCTCAATCTTCATGACTTCGATCTGTCCGTTGTGGCGCACTTTAGCCTCAGACGGATACAGCTTGAGCAACCCGCGAATAGCTTGGCGGCTGCGTCCGATAGCATACGCTTGCAACACATTACTCAGTGAGAACAGGAACAGCAAGATCGCGCCCTCGTGCCACTGGTCAACCAGTGCCGCACCGACTGCCGCCAGCACCATCAGCAAATCGACATTGATCTGACGTTGCCGCAGCGCTTCAAGGCTGGCTGTAATACCAAACACACCACCTGTGATATACGAACTCACATTCAAGATGGTGATGAGCGTGTGTGGCGCGTTCAGCTTTTCGGCAGTGATGCTCAGCACAATCGCCAGCAGGGTCAGTACCACGAAACGTGGTTCTAGCCATGCCTGTGTTTGCCAATTGGGACGCGCTGGAGGAGTGTCACTAACATTTTCATTTGGACGACTGATTGCAGTCATGAGGTATTACCTTAATCTACACGTGTGCTTTGTTGTTAATGTGATGTTTCCGCTGTTTACCGGAAATTCAATAGGTTGGCTAACGGTGGTTCAATAGATTATGCGCCTCGTGTTGCTGATGGAGGCTTTCGAATATTTGCCGATCTTGGGGTTCCAACCGCTCCAGCAGATCATTCCCCAATTGGGCATAAATGCGCTGGGTGAACAATTCCATCCACACGAATTGTCGGGCGATCAAAACAAGATTAGCGTTGCGGGTGATGGTCGCCATCATGTCACGGCGCTTGCTGGCGATCAGCGTTTCTTTGCTATCCGCAACCACCAACAGTGAATCGCTGATGCCTTGGAGTTTGCTTTCCAGCGGCGGGTGACGCGCTACGTTGCCATAGGCCAGATCACGCTCGCCCAGCAACAACGTATTGACCACGATCCCTCGTTCGCAAGCCGCTCGGATCTCCGCGAACAATGTGTCCACATCCTCGTCCATCAGAACCAGAAACACTTCCGTTTGTGCTTCACGGATCATCTGCGCGGCATAGGTGAGCGCCAACCGCTGACCACTAATCGTCCAGATACGGTCATCATCGGTGGTCGCGTACAGGCTGTTTAACCCTTCCCGCAGATTAATCAGCAACTGACGGTGATCGTCCTCGTGCCGTTCCAACAGCAGATCAGGCGCAACCGGACGGTAAAGCGTTGCCCGATCTTCAATGCTTTCCAGCACCGCCCCCCGCGCATGCAAACGGCTCAGCGCATCATAAACCATCGAGCGCGGCACATTACTCGTCTTGCTAATCTGATAGCCCGTAGCAGGGTTTTCACCTAAGAGCGCTAGATATACCTTCGCCTCATATTCGGTGAAACCAATTTGGGTCAAGTGGGTCATCATGTCCACAGTCACATCCTGCTCCGGTCTATAGTAGTTTGGAAAATAACTACTAGTCTCATTGTAGGATAGTAGTATGTTTCTGTCAACATCAAATGGATCTATTGATATGACTTGTCGCCGTTTCCCAATAATGAAAACACCCCGCTAATTGCAGGGTGTGTAGAGGTTGCAAACTACGTTTTGCGTAACCTTCCAAAGAATAGGTTGTAGGGGATCACTTGTGTGTGCTCCCGCGTCGCTTAATACAACCCCTTTTTCTCGTCTTCTGCCACAAACGCTTCACTTTCTTCAACGCTCAGGTTGAGCTTGGCATGTTTGATGATGGCCTCACCAAAAGAGGCTAATCCATCATGATTATGCTCGCTAGACCACAGTTGTGAACGCACGACACATTTGGTGCAGTGGAAAAATACTTCCTTGACCGTCACCGCGATGACGAAAAGCGGCACTTTGCCCTGTACCATGAAGCGTTCTCGCACCTCATCATCCCGCACAATCTGAGCCGTACCGTTGACGCGCAGCGTATCACTCCGCCCCGGCACCAGAAACAGCAGCCCCACATGAGGATTTTGCAGAATGTTACTGAGCGTATCGCCCCGCCGATTACCCGGACGGTCTGGAATCAGCAGGGTTTTGCTATCCATCACCTGCACGAACCCTGCCGGATCTCCTTTAGGTGACACATCCATGTTGTCATCGGCGTCCGTTGAGCCGAGCAGCACAAACCGTGAAGTCTCAATAAAGGCGCGGCATATCTCATCAATTTCGGTGAGGACTTTGTTTTGCGCGGCCTCACCCGCATAGCCTAAAATCGCTCTAAGTTCAGCTTCGTTCTGAATGACGTGCTTAAATGTACTCATCTTGATTACCTTTGTTGGTTTACTGCTTGACTATAGCAAATACAATAGACGTAGCAAAGCTGAACGTGGTTACGGACAAAAACGCCTTGCTAAAAAACCTTAGTTTTGAGGATCAACAAATTCGCTACAGAGAAATCTAAGCTGTACCTTCTTAGCGGTCTTTGGCTAATTTCACAACAAACTGCATATAGGCCGGATGACTCTCCTTAAATCGGACAGGGGAGTATCTTCCTGCATCATTCCTTGAAAACGGTATACAGTCCTTTGGGAAATTTTCGTCTCCTAATTGGGCAATCAGGTAACCAATCTCAATATATTCGGGATAAGCTGCGCGTAGCGGAATCTCAATCAAGTAGTCTGCCTCTTGGATATGGGATCGCACACTGACATTCAGTTCACTTAAACGTTCTAGTGCGACTCTACGTTTTTCTGTTAAGTCCCATTTTGGATTTATGACAATTTTACCTTTTTTGTCCACAGTAATTCTCTCCTGTTATTGCATGTCGAATAATATCCCCTTATTTTATTATATTGCATACTACCAGCATAACCGCTTGCTCACCCACGCGCTTGACCAACAAAGACGCACCGATAAGATTTTGATGGGTTATTGCTGGTCAAGCTTTGAGCGCCAACGCCCATTTTGAATGATCAACGGTTCTCGTTTGCAGCGCCCAGTTATGCATATTTTCTCTTCAAGCCCTGTTTTTTTCTCCACAGTGTATGATTTATTAGCGGTCTTTGGCTAATTTCACAACAAAAAGCATATAGTCCGGATAACTCTCCTTAAATCGGACAGGCGGATATTTCCCTTTTTTCCACGGAAGTATCACGCTTAATGGATCCGTAAAGGCTTCGCAGTCACGCGGAAAATTTTCGTCTCCCAATTGGGCAATTAGGTAACCAATCTCAATATATTCGGAGTAATTTTCCCGTAATGGAATTTCAATGAGATAGTCTGCACGTAACGCATGGGATCGTACACTGACATTCAGTTCACTTAAACGTTCTAGTGCGACTCTGCGTTTTTCTGTTAAGTCCCATTTTGGATTTATGACAATTTTACCTTTTTTGTCCACAGTAATTCTCTCCTGTTATTGCGTATCAAATAATACCCTCGTAATTTATTATATTGCGTACTACCAGCATAACCCCTTGCTCACCCACGCGCTTGACCAACAAAGACGCACCGATAAGATTTTGATGTATCATTGCTGGTCAAGCCTTAAGCGCCAACGCCCATTTTAAATGGTCAATAGTTGCATTAGCCGTAAAGCAGCGTCAAAGCCATGGGCGCAACCGCTGCTTGCATATTTGCTACCACAATCACCATCAGCAGTAAGGAAAAGCTCACGGTAGCCATACCGGAGATGAGGAGCGCACTTTCTTTCAGCCGCCATTTGGCCGTGTTGATCTTGGTACGCTGAATTAACAGCTTCCAGATGCGTATGCTGACCACCACGAATACAACCAGCAACATACCACTCACCAATGCTTTGGTCGAATGAAATGAAATGCGCTCAAGGAATCGGCTCTGGGCAATCGAGGGAATGTTGGTGCTGCCCGACTGTACCCACAGGTTAAACGCCTGATACAGTTGTTCCTTTGGTGTACCGGCATTCGGCGTCCCCATCGAATCGACCAGCAGCGAAAAACCGTGGCGCGGATCAACGACATTGCTTGCATTTGCCAGAACAATCAAGCCGAACAACGCCCCAACCATCAGGCTGAACACCCCGAAAGCGAAATAGGCTTTCTTTTCAAATGTCCATTGACGTGTCTCAGTTTTGGGCGCTCGCATCCACCGCACTCCAAAGAAGATGCTCAGCAGCATAAACATAATCACCAAAAGCCCGACCGCCGCAACCAGTACGAGGTGGTATTGGGTGTAATCAGTGATCAGGGTGCTCATAGCAGGATTAGACCATAACCCCGAATGGATCAAATTATTCAGTATCGTTTGCAAATTGTCGCTCATAGGTATCCTCTCGTCTAAATGAGTCTGTCCGCAACTACTACGCAGTTTTTTGTAGAAGAGTTGCTCATCGACATCACGTTTCGACCCATTTGAGCGAGCTGTGAGCTACTAATCGAGACTGGGGATGATTTGCCTTTGGGATTGTAGTAGGCAACAAAAAAGCGCCGTAAAAGCGCTTTCTCTCGTGTGTGAACCAGATTGGACACAAATCGAACATCTATCTGAGGGAGAAAAAACGGCTTTCTTTCAACATATTGCGTTTCCCCAACGCCAAGCATTGACTTCCCTGTCGAATAAAACCTAGTTTGAACTTTGCGGTGACTAGGGAGAGCATACCCTCCCCTAACCACCTTGAAGTACCGCTTCGGAGGTTCATGGTACTCCTGCTCACCAGTCTAGCATGACTTGCGGAGACCTTGAATGCGGATGCGGTTTTGTTCAATCACTGTTTATTTGACGGAGGAAATGGGAAATGACACGAGTTTTTGTTCTGACCAATCACAAAGGGGGTGTCGGGAAATCGACATCCGCCACCAATATCGCCTATGGGCTTGTTGGACTGCTCAGACGATCTGGTGCGGCTAATTGTCGGGTGCTACTGGTGGATACTGACAGTCAGGCTCATGCTTCGCTCGTGACCACAGGACATAAAGATTATGATGCGGACAACAGTCTGTACACCGTCTTGATGGCCGATCGGAAGGAAGCATCAAATGTGCTGGCGAAGTGTCTGGTACAAAGTACATGGGATACAGATCTGCATGTGCTGCCTGCCTCGCCCATGTTGGAAGGGGCTGAACGCGAACTGATGGGTGTGGCTGGTGCACCCTATCGTCTGGCTGAACCGCTCAGCCGCATCGCCAATCACTATGCCGCTATCGTGATTGATACCCGTCCATCGTTCTCATTAATGACTGAAATGGGATTGCTGGCGGCTACCGATGCCATTGTGCCAGTCGAACCACGCTACCTTGAAACGGTCGGTTTGTTGTCAGTCATTTCCAAGATCAATGACATTCGGGAAGGTTGGCGACATCCTCATCTGCACGTGAGTGGCATCCTCGTCACCAAGATGGATAGTCGTGTCAAAGGACACAAACAACTCCTCGATGAACTCAAGTCGCACAGCGTCTTGGGGCAGTTAGTTTGTGGAGTGATCCCCGCTAACGAAGCCGTGTCATATTCGCATCATCACCACATGAGTGTCTTCAACTACGATCCGAAAGCCTCAGCCAGCAAAGCCTATGCCCACATGATCAGCAAGTTGGTGCGTCAGATCACCAACCCGAAAGTGGCAGCCTCATGAATGGCAAGAAGCGACAGGCAAACACCGGTCTACTCGACACGATCACTGCCGACATGTTAGGCGGTGGTGACTTTGACTTCATGCCGGACAACACTCTGCGGGTGGAACGCATCCTACTGGAGATGGTACGACCGGATCCGGTGCAACCGCGACGGGTGCTGCCTGAACGTATCTATCAAGCTTTTCATGCCAACCGAATGACACCGACGCAGGCACTCCGCGAATTGATCCAAACGGCGCAACTGGCCGCCCGACAGAATGGGCGACCCTTCAGCAACGTACTGGATTTGCTCGGTAATCCGGATGAGGAAAGTGAAGCAGAGGCGCCGACATTATCCCCCGAAGAACAATTGGTACGCGATTTGGTGAATCTTGCCGTGACCATTCGCGATGATGGACAAGTCAACCCGCTCACGGTAGTCGATGCCACGCAAGGCGTAACACGGTTATATCGCATCGAGACAGGTGAACGGCGCTATTGGGCGACATGGTTGCTGCGTGACTTCATCCCCGGATACGAGAGCGATGGCATGATCCCCTGCATCATCATCCCGAGCAACCGTGCATCTGCCTTTCGACAAGCGAAGGAAAACACCGCCCGTACCGGATTGTCCGCGATTGCCATGGCACGGCAGGCAGCACTCTTGTTGCTCTATGTCCATGGCTACGAAATACCTGATGGACCTGTGACACATGATTTCTATCGGCAGGCACTGGAACTCGATCTGCGTGGGAAGCGGGAATACACCGCTGAAATTCTCTCTGCAATGGGAGGATTAACAAAATCGCAATTCCGTCGATATAAAGCGCTTCTACAAATATCTGATGAAGCTATTGAGCTGGCAGATCGGCACGGGATACAAGAAAGTCTGTTACGCGACATTTTAGATCTCACCCCTGAAGATCAAGTTGAAATCATAAGACAAATCATTCAGTTTGGTCTCACCCGAAACCAGATTAGGTCCTTGATATCGGGGGCTAGTGAAGATGGAAATAAAGAAACCGAAACTACATTGTCACGTCAGGTGATCCAATTGGCTCGCCTTATGCATCCTCACCACCTGCCAGATGCCTTTACATTAGCGACGGCGCTTATCGATCAAGAAAAAGATCCAATGGTTGCACGAGCACGGGTGCAGATGCTGCGAAAAGTACTGGATGATACCGAGGCCTATCTTAATCAATAAAAAGGTTGCCCCGGGGCAACCTTTTGGAATGTGATCATGACAAAGCGAATTCGAGCGCCGCCCTAGAAAACAAAACCCACCGACGAAAATGTGCAGGTGGGTGACGGACTATGTAATACATTGTTTGTGTGGTAGCAACAATGTATCACAGTCCTCCCTCCCCTGCAACTGAATATCCGCCTTTCAGTCCTGTTTTGTGAACACGACTTCTGTTCAGCTTTGCTTGGAGGTACTCATGAATGGCAACACTACAGCTGGTACTTTTGACAACCAGCCTGATCTACTCGCGCGTCTTCAAAATGTGGTTCGACAACTCAATCGGTCTGACATTCGCACTGTTTCCGCTCTCATCGCCAAGGCAATGGGCGATCATCCGGCAGCGATGATGGCGGTGAGGCTACTGCACTGGTTCCCCAAAGCCAAGAAGCTGGGTGGCTGGGTTTACAAATCGTGGCGCGACTGGAATGCCGAGTGCAACTTGTCACAAGCACAGGTTAAACGAGTCCACGGCAAAGGGCTGCTCGAAGCCATCGGCATCGAACGAACCATCATGAAAGCCAATGGCACTCCGACTGTCCACTATCGCCTGGACGAGAACCGCTTGATTCAGAAGCTCGCCGAATTCTTGGAAATCATTCCCATTCGCATCACCGCATGGATGTGGCCAGAACCGCCCAATCAGAATGGTCAATCCGACTCATCTCAAGGGGCTGATTCAGCCCAATTCAATGGACACAATCAACCCAATTCGATGGGTGAAAATGACCCAATGAATTCGGCTAAAACCGCCCAATCCATAACAGACTCTCACTCACAAACACAACAACACACTCCACATCAGGATAGACAACATAACAAGTATTCTGCTGTTGTTGTGGATACTCAAAAGCGAAGTCCCGATGAAGTTATTCAGGCACTTGGAAAACTGGGGATTAGTTCAACCAAAGCCAATCAACTCATTCAGAAATATGGTGTTGAACGCGTGCTTGAAGTTGTGAACCACGCAGAAGATCAAAACCGCAACAATCCAGCAGGATATGTCATCCGAGCGTTGGCGGATAACTGGACATTCTACTCAACGCCGGAAAAGGAAGATTACGCATGGGGCGATGGAAGTGCATACATCACCGGGAAATATGCGTCATTTATCGAGCATTGAACTCAAGGGATAGTCATATGTTGTGATTAGGATTATAGGTAGACTGAATCAAGAGCTAATTTGTAGAGAACATTCACTTGCTATGTTGTACCCATCTGTGTTGCCTGAAAAACTGTTTTGGTCATTCAATTCGGTTTTGTATGTGCCCGACGGGATTCCTGCCGTTCCATGAATGCAGTTTCCCACTAGGAATTATCGATGCTTCGCATTAGCAGCGTATCGGCTTTCCAAATTGTCCCGACTAAAATCGGGACATATGCACCTTCTGACGATCCTCCGATAACGATACAGTATAGACAAGTTGATAACAGAACCAGCAACAAATTTTTGGAGGATAAAATGCATATCACAGATCGTGAACTCTGGACTCTCGTACATGGCATGGGATTTGGCGCAGCCTATTTGCTGGCCTTTGCGGGTGGCCTCGCAGGACTCTATAGCCTGCGTCCGCAGTGGGTCACACCCGAAGGTGTAAGTGAACGCATCATGCGTCTACGCTGGGGCATGGTGCTGATGGCCATAATTGTTTGGCTAACTGTCATCGTCGGCACTTACATCGTTTATCCCTGGTATCGTTCAGCTCCACCGAAGACTGTTGACACCACCACGCAAACCGAAGAACTGCGTCAATATCCGCGTTATTGGCTGCTGGCTGGCGAACAAACGGCTGAATATCACAACTTCGGTATGGAATGGAAGGAACATGTTGCTTGGATTTCACCCTTCCTTGCCACCGTCGCCGCCTTCGCCGTAATGCGCTATGGCAATCAGTTAGCTCAAAATCGTCGCGCTCGCAACATGATTATCGCACTTTTCCTGCTCTCCTTTAGCATCGCGGGTATCGCCGGAGTATTGGGGGCGTTGATTACCAAAGCAGCGCCAGTCACATAAATCATACCCAATCCACACTTTCAATCGACATGTATAACGCATAGAGGAGAACAATAATCATGGCAACACAAGTAGACACTCACAACCAACCAATCGTGGATAACAAGACCACTGTCAAAGATGAAATTACAGAACTAGATCGTGAAGTAGGGGCAGCTTTCATCGCTAGCGGCATCGGCAGCTTCTTCCTTGCCCTCATGATTGTCCTAACCGAGATGAAGGCTGGTGCTGGACTGAAGAGTTTCCTAGCATGGGTCGGCCCTGTAGGCCCACTTAGTGGCAAGACGGGTGTCGCGGTCATTGCCTTCGTTGTAAGCTGGGTCGCGCTGCACTTCGCTTTTAAGAACCGTGGTGTTACCCTTACACGATCCTTTATCATCGCCGCCGTGTTGATCGTCCTAAGTCTGGTACTCAGCTTCCCGCCTGTGTTTGAGATTTTCGCGGGCTAATTAGTACAATAGTCAATAACTTGTAGAGAGCCTACCCTTAGTAGGCTTTCTGCATTGGATAACTATGGACACCATACGCCAGTTTTTTATCGTCAATCGTCCCATTGTCTTGTTCGTCTACGGACTAACATTTTTTGTCATGGGTTTGGCAATATTTCTACAATCACGACGGCACAGCCGGCTGCGTCTGGCGCGCGATCTCTATTGGTTGGCAACTTTCGGTATTCTACACGGCATCTACGAATGGGGTGCAATGTTTATCCCCATTCAATCAGCCTATATGCCCCGCCTCTATATTGATTTGCTATCCACCATTCAGGCGATTTTGCTAGCTTTATCGTTTATGTGCCTGCTCCAATTTGGTGCGGTTACACTGGAACATCGTCATCCTTGGCTGAAAAAAGGCGTCATTCTGTTCGGTATCATTTGGGGCGTGGGATTTTGGTTAACCTTTTACCTGATCCCTTCTATCGAATCGTGGCGCTTAGAGTCCAACATATGGGCACGTTATTTACTCGGTTTACCCGGTAGCTTGTTGGCCGCCTATGGGTTACGCTACCAAGCCCAAACCAATATTGCTCCATTGAATATCGGTTATATTTATAAGACGCTTCGTGTTGCGGGCGGTGCGTTGCTGGCCTATGCCATTTTTGGGGGGCTTATCGTTCCAGCCAACGGCTTTTTTCCTGCTAATACTCTCAATTACACCCTGGTCGAAAATACCATTGGTATTCCAGTACAGGTCTTCCGTTCACTAACAGGTCTTGTTTTGGCCGTTGCCATTATCCGCGCTCTCGAAATTTTCGAAATCGAGTTGGACTATCTTATAGAGCAAATGGAAGTTCAGCGGGTTCAATCCGCCGAACGGGAACGCATCGGTCAAGAAATACATGATGGTGCGATTCAAGGAGTTTATTCTGCCAGCCTCATATTAGAGTCAATGGAACCGCTACTTGAGCAAGGCACAGAAGTTGCACGCCGCCTTCAGCAAGCCAAAAGCGTTTTGAATGCGGTTAACACCGACCTACGCAGCTATATGGTATCGCTCCGTACCACAACACCCACCGACCCGCTCATCCCTAGTTTGCAAAAGCTGATTGAAAACCCGCGCTTTCATGGTTTGCTTGACATTGAAATGACATATGATTTCGAACCGTCGCTTAAGCCCATTCAGATTCACCATGTTCTCGCGATTGTTCAAGAAAGCCTGTCGAATACGCTTCGCCACGCCCGTGCCCGTCATGTCAAAATCTCTCTTGGTCACCAAAACAGTCAACTTGTCTTGAATATCGCAGATGATGGACGTGGGTTATCAATGGATACAGTTCGCCTCGGATATGGCCTGCGTTCCATGCGTGACCGTGCTCGCTTACTTGGTGGGCAATTAGATATTGATAGTACACTGGGTAAAGGCACAACAGTGATTTTGACGCTATCGGAAGAGAAAAATTAATGTCCATCCTAAACTTATTATTGGTCGATGATCATGAAGTGGTTCGCATGGGCTTGCGAATGCTTTTGGAGCAGATGCAGGACGTCAAAATTGTGGCCGAAGCGGGTACGGCTCAAGAAGCGATCAACGTCTGTGAACGCTTCCTGCCCGATGTGGTTATCATGGATATTCGGATGCCACCCGGCAGCAGCGGCATTGATGCCTGCCGTACCATTGTTCAACGCTGGCCGCAAATACAAGTCATTATGCTCACTTCATTTGCTAGTGACGAATTGATTGCTGATGCTATTGGCGCCGGAGCAGTTGGCTATGTTCTAAAACAGGGTGGAACAGGTGAACTGGTCAATGCCCTTAACGCCGTCCGTCAAGGTGCAGCGCTGCTTGATCCAGCAGTAACCCGCCGCGTCCTTGCCATGATGCGTCAACAGGGCGAACATAGGCCTAATCCCTTTAAAGACCTTACCGAACGCGAATTGGATGTTCTTCGTCTCTTGGCTGAAGGCAAAGCCAACGCAGATATTGCCCAAGCACTCTTTCTGAGCGACAAAACCGTTCGTAATCATGTCAGCGTCATTCTTGATAAGCTGCAAGTCTCAAATCGTGTTGAAGCAGCTACCTATGCCGTGGCTCATGATATTAAAAACTACCGTCTAACCAAATCTGATTCTCGTTAACCAAAATGAACTTAACGCGAAAGATCGATCCGAGTTTCCAAAATTCCGCTTGAATGAATCTCTAGACTGTATTGTCCATCGGTTGCTAAACTAGTTTTGAGGTACGTGAGAATACGCTGCCGGATTCTGCTGGAATGCGCCTTGGCATACGGGACAGCAAAAATAGTAGGTCTTCCCTTTGTGCTGGATACTGCCATAGGCCTGATGAGGTTTGATCTCGGCCTTACAGACCGGATCATGCACAACACTGTCAGGCTGATCGACTTCAGCACTTGGGATCGTAACCCTGATTTGTGTTCCTTTGGAATTTAATTGTGAGAGTTGCAGGTTGCCTTTTAAGCTTTGGACACGTTCGTGAATTCCGAGCAAGCCATAATGTCCATTTGCAGCAAGGCGACCAAAATCGGTGGGTATAGCAAAGCCGGAACCATCATCCTCGATGGTCAGTGCGATTTGTTGTGGTTCGAAGCCGACTCTTATGGCAATCGTCTTCGCACCACCATGTCGTTGCGCATTGGTGACTGCTTCCTGAGCAATACGGAAAAATGTCAGTTCGTACTCTTCCTTGAGCCGCCGCTCAATCCCTGCTACAGTCACCTGAACCTGTGCGGGGCGCGATATTTCGGCTAGCATTTTTAACGCCGCTACCAACCCCAGTTCTTCCAGCGCAGGTGGCCTCAAATCCGCAATCAGATGCCGTAGATTATTGACCGCATCAATCGACTGAGTGCGAATCGTTTTCAGTAACTCAACCGCTTTTGTGGGCTGGTTCTCGACCAAGGCACGAGCGAGGTCAGTTTCTTGGGCAATGGCAATGAACAACTGAACCGTTTCGTCATGGAGTTCACGAGCAATTCGGGTTCGTTCCGCTTCCTGCCCACGGGTTAGGACATCGGCATACACGTGGCTTTGTTCCTGTGATCGGCGGACATGGCTGACCATTGCCACCATCGAGCGGCGCAGCGAATCAATCTCGGCAATACCTCCACAAGAGGTTTCGAGTGCTTTAAATTCGCCTGCAGTCAACTGATTTGCCTGACGCGCCAACCGACGTAATGGATACAAAACCCGCCAGATGAGCCAAATATTGATGACTACTACGGTTGCCAACAGAACTATGCAAAACTCCAACGGTTCGGTCATAGAGCCGTACTCTCATTCACGTGTATCAACCCACGACTGAGCGCCATAGTAACGGCTTCGGTTCGTGTGCCGACACCCAGCTTCTGGTAGACGTTTTGTAGATGCCCCTGAACGGTGCGATCCGAAATAAAGAGCGATCTGCCAATTTCCTTATTCGTTAATCCACGTGCAGCCTGAGTCAGAACGTCGGTCTCGCGTTCCGTAAGGGATTCTACTAAGGCTGGATAGCTCAGATTCGCTTTCGCAATGACCACTGGATCAAAAGCCGTGTGTCCACTGGACACTTCTAGAAGCGCTTGATAAAGCTCGGACAATTCGGCGGTCTTCAGTACAAACCCATCCGCGCCAGCATCGAGCAGAGCATGAACGTAAACCGGATCGTCATAAGCCGTGAGTACCAGAATTCGAATATGCTCGTTCTCGTGCAGGATTCGCCGGGTTGCTTCCACTCCGGTTAATTCTGGCATGTGAATATCCATAATGACTACATCCGGTTGGAGCAAACGGGACATTTCGACGGCTTCCACGCCGGTGGTTGCTTCGCCGATGATCTCGACCCCCATCCCTTCTAAATAGAGTCGGGTTCCCTGACGGACAATTTTATGATCTTCGGCCAGCAGCACTCGTAACATGAGTTCGCCTCTTTAGCGCCTATATCTAAAACACGATGGTAACACTTTCAACATTAGCATATGTGCTGAACGCTTAAATACCGCCAAATGGCGTATTTGTTTTATACATCCTTATGCTAGATTGATGAAATCGGATTTTTAAAGGAGCATCATAGTGGAAACCAAAACGTTCAAAGTACCGAATATGACCTGTAACGGCTGTGTCAGCACCGTTAAGGGTGAGATTGAGCAGTTGAGCGGTGTGATCAATGTAGAAGTAAATAAACCGGCGCAGCTCGTTACCGTCGAATGGGAAACTCCGGCATCGTGGACGATCATTGCGCAGACACTTTCCGAGATCAATTATCCACCAGTTGAAGCATAATAGAGGCAGGTAAATCAGAACCCCAGTTGTTGCTGGGGTTTCTTTTTTGAAAATCTTGGCTTTTATCCTGATGCCAAGTTCAATCTACGCAAGAGTTGAGCATTGATTGCTACGATGACCGTGCTGGCTGACATGAAGATTGCTCCAATCGCTGGGTCAAGCGTTATCCCAATTGGTGCGAGTACACCCATTGCCAGAGGGATTGCGATGACATTGTAACCCGTCGCCCAGCCCAAGTTCTGGATCATCTTCTTGTAGGTGGCTCGGCTCAGTCGAATGATTTTGACAATATCCAGTGGGTTAGAGCGTACCAAAATGATTCCTGCGCTTTCGATAGCCACATCAGTTCCCGCGCCGATGGCAATGCCTACGTCGGCTGTTACCAGTGCTGGCGCATCGTTTACCCCGTCACCAACCATTGCGACTTTGTTTCCACCGCGCTGCAACTCCCGAACCTTATCCGCCTTATGTTCGGGTAGCACCTGAGCGAAGTAGGTATCAATATCTAAGTCTTTAGCCACAGCTTTAGCGACTGCTTCACTATCTCCTGTGAGCATCGCGACTTTCAAGCCCAGATCATGAAGTTGCTTTACCGCCTGTCGGCTTTCCTCACGGATCACGTCAGCGATGGCAAACAGGGCGACAACACCTTTTTCATTGGCTAGATAAATGACCGATTGTCCAGCCGCTTCGGCTTTTTGTTTCGAAGCCTGCAAGGCATCCGGTACACTCCAACCTTGTTGTTCAAGCAAGCGCGGCCCTCCAGCAAAATAGGCTGCGCCATTCACCTGAGCTTTAACGCCTCGTCCGGCCAGACTTTCAAAGTTGTTGACTGGCGCAGGCTGAACCTGTTTTTCCTCAGCATACTTACGAATTGCTTGTGCGATGATGTGCTCGCTGTCGCCTTCAATTCCGGCAGTGATACGGAGCGCTTCATCAGAGTTGATGCCTGTGGTTACGAGATCGACCACACCTTGTTCGCCCTTGGTCAGTGTGCCGGTCTTGTCAAAGATCACATAGTTCAGGTCTTTGGCACTTTCCAGCGCAATCCGTTTGCGGATCAGTAGTCCATTTCGCGCCGAAAGAGTGGTTGAGATCGAGATCACCAGCGGAACGGCTAAGCCCAGTGCGTGAGGGCAGGTGATAATGAGGACGCCAACTGTGAAGCGTACTGCATCGGAAAGGTTACCCGTGAACACGATCCAACCAATCAGTGTGAGAACACCTGCGACCAGCGCAACAATGGTCAGATAAAAGGCCGCCCGTTGGGCGAGAGTCTGCGCCCGTGATTGGCTCTTTTGGGCTTCTTCAACCAGACGCATGATGCCTGCTAGCGCCGTGCTTTCTCCGACTTGCTGGATTTCCACGCGGAGCGAACCGGATAAATTGACGGTTCCGCCGATAACGTTGTCACCGACATGCTTATCCACAGGTTTGCTTTCGCCTGTAATCATCGATTCGTTGACGCTACTGCTGCCTTCTGCAACGGTGCCGTCAGCCGGAATACTCGTACCGGGGCGGATTAAAACGCGATCTCCCGCAGCCAATTCACTGACTTTGACCGTTTCCGTCTGTCCATCGGGCAGAATTCGTTCGGCTTGATCGGGCAGGAGTTTTGCCAATTCCTTTAGCGCTCCCTGCGCCTGCCCCACGCTGCGGAGTTCAATCCAATGACCGAGCAGCATGATGGTAATCAGTGTCGCCAGTTCCCAGAAGAAATCGGTCATGCCGCCGGTTTGCATCCCCATTGCGTCGATTGAGGGAAACAGGAAAATCCCCATACTGTAGAGATAAGCCGTTGTGATGGCCAGCGAAATCAGGGTCATCATGGCGGGTTGACGGATGGCTATTTCCTGTCGCGCCATACTCAGGAACGGGAAGCCTCCGACGATGAAAATAATGGTTCCGACAATCGGAGCGATCCATTGGCTGCCAGGAAACTGTGGTGCTGTGAAGTGAAACCACGTTTGGATCATCGGCGAATAGATCAAAACGATAAGCGTTAAGGGCAGCGAAACCCAGAAACGGTTTCTCATCATGGTGATATGCCCTTCATGCATAACTCCGTGTCCGGCATGAGCGTCGTGTCCGCCATGACTATCATGTCCTGCGTGGTCGTGATGCCCCATATGAGCCGAATGATCTACCGGTTCAGTAGGACTAGACGTATGTTCTATATGATCGTGGTTGACGTGTTGATGTTCAGTGTGATGATCGCGATCCTCCACATGTGAATGTATGGAGTGATCTACCGTTTGATGACTATCATGTTGTGTTTGTTTGGTCGTTTCGGGATCATGGTTCATGATACTGCCCCCTCTCTGACTTTCGTTACTACTCGATCATCGTATGATCATTTGGTGCTGAAACACATGCGCCATTTGGCGGGTTACAAAACATCTTGCGATGGCTAAACTTCGATTTCACTTTGGCTGATTTACTCAAATCCAATTTGAATAGGAGGATTTTGCGTCAATGACAGATCGAATACCCGAATCATCGGTAAACACTCAAGGGATAAGAATGAAGGGGATTGGAGCCATTATTGCGATTATGATCATCATCTGGATTTTGATTACAGCAAGCCAAACATGGAAACCAAAAGCCACTAATAACTCTATGGCTGGCATGAATCCTTCAGTGCAAGCAACCGTAACAATGCCCGAGGATATGTCCGGAATGAATAAGTAGACAGCCAAATCACAGTTTATGAATCAAGGAGTGATAACAATGAAGATGCGTCAAATCATAGTCACTGTAATTTTTTTGCTAGCAGTCGTTGCTATGGGTTCATTAGTTTTAGCAGATGCACCAATTGCGGGTCGCCCCGGACGCGCGGAAGTACGTTTTCTGGAAGGGATGATGGATCACCATCAAATGGCGCTTGATATGTCTCAGGATTGCCTGAACAAGGCGAAAACTGAAGCTGTCCTTAAATTGTGTCAAGACATCATTATGGCCCAAACGGCTGAGATTACGACGATGCAAGGGTATTTGCTCAAGTGGTACAACATCGACTATAAGCCCATCACTATGACAAAGATGATGGGCATGAATGACATGAGTTCAATGAGTGGAATGTCAATGGGGGCGACACCAACTGCCGATGGCATGAGTGGGATGCATATGCATGCTACAGATCCTACTATGATGATGGGCATGATGGCTGGATTGTCGCGCTTGGAAGGTACTGAGTACGAATCGGCCTTTTTAGAAAGCATGATTGATCATCATGATGACGCTGTCCATATGTCACAGCGCCTACTGAAGCGTGATCCACAAGGACACCCAGAACTGCTACAACTGGCTCAGAATATCATCACCGATCAAACCGCCGAAATTGATATGATGGAGAAAATGTTAGGCGGATAAACGAGTCTAGCTTAGCGAGAGGAGAAATTCTCATGATTCCCCTCTTTGAGCTTGTGCTTACTTCGTCACGTTTATGGCAATAATTAAGCCACCAGGTTCCGCCCCATCATTCGTGGCATGGTGCAGAATATGGCAGTGGAATAACCATGTACCTGGTTCGGTTGCCACAAATTCAATATCGTAGCGTTCACCAGGAGCTACACTGAGCGTGTCACGGGTTTGACGCGCTCCTTCGGGAACGGGATACCCGTCAATTGCAACAACTTGGAACGCCATACCGTGCAAGTGCATCGGGTGGATAAACTGCCCGATACCAATGAGTCGTAAATGCACTCGCTGTCCTACCTTCACATTGATGGCTTCGGTTGACGGAAAAGCTTTGCCATTGATGGTGAAGTAATTGGGTTCTGCTCCACTCATCGGCATTGCAGGAAATGTTTGTCCATTGACGACTCGCCATTCGGACAGCATAAGTGTGGCATCTACATCAGGCGCAGGCAAAACAGGTTGTTTGGGATCAATAATAAACGGTGCGTAGAGGCCAAGTCCAACTTGTACATCACTGTCATAATGGGAGTGATACATAAAGGTTCCGACCGGCCCTGCTGTAAATTCATAGGTGAAGGTCGAACCGGGCTGAACTGCATCTTGTGTAATACCGGGAACACCATCCATCGCATTCGGCACATTGATGCCATGCCAATGAATTGTGGTTGGTTCTGGCAGCTTATTCGTAAAGTTAATTCGAACACGATCTCCTTCAGTTACGCGAATCATGGGGCCGGGGACTGTCCCGTTATATGTCCAAGCAGTCACCGTTACGCCATCCAGAATTTTCCAGATTACCGGCTCGGCAGTCAGATTGAAAATTTTCACGCCGTTGGTCAGTACGTAATCCAGAGGTTGTGAGCCGATGTTTTGGGTTGCGACGGGTACCCCATTGCTATTAACAGCTTCCATAGAATGTCCACCGCCCATGTCCATTCCCGGCATTGCAGCAGGAGTTGCTGTGGCGCTTGACATATCCATTCCGGCCATCGGCTCTTGAGTAGCTGTTGCTTCAGCTACGTGCATACTCATCATCATATCCATCATGCTTTTCATGTGTTCCATTTGAGTACGCATATCAGATGGCATATCCATTGCGAGCATCTGATCCAACATGTTTTTCATCTGCTGCATCATGGCGTTCATATCCATGCCCGGCATAGTGGTCCCGGACATCATCATATCCATCATGCTCTTCATGTGTTCCATTTGAGTATGCATGTCGGACGACATGTTCATGGACATCATTTCCGACATCATATTGCTCATATTTTGCATCATGGTGTTCATATCCATACCGCCCATACCGCTCATTGAACCCATTTCGGAGTTTGTGGCGGTATTTGGTACAGGTGTAGCTGTAGTCACTGCTGTTGGGTGATGTGCAGCGTGCTCATTTGGGGTAGGTGTGGATTGTCCGTCTTGCGCATGAACAACCGTGACCAATAACAGCACGGTCATTAGAGTTAAAATCGTTGTTATTTTCCATTTCATTTTGCAGTTTTCTCCTAGACAGAATAAGCACTTCATCTACCATAGACGGTATTCAAAGTTCTGTCTCACGCTCTTTCGCGGGTTGACTTATGCGCCATTTGACCTACTTTTAGTTTGAACACTGAGCGATGAATGAGCAGCACAAATTAGCTTACGGTTCAGCATACTCATGACGTAGCGACATTCTTGTTCAAAGAATGGTAAGACAAAAGCGGCTATTCCAATACCGAACAGCATACCCGAAATCAATCGTGTCCAAGAATTGAACGAACCTAATTTATCTCCTATATAAAAACTATTCGTCAATGTGTGTCCTGTGATACCAGCAAGCCATTCGTTGGTATAGCGAAATCCTAAAGTCAGTCCTTTTATATCGCTAACCATATGAGTGATTCCATCTATCGCTATCGGTAAGGCAAGCAGCAGTAATATCCATACTGCCAACGGCTTTAATCGGTAGCGCTGCCTCAGTAGTCCGTATGCAATGCTAGCAATCCACAATCCTCCATACATCGCGACCATTCGATCTGACCACGCGACCTTCCAACCCAAATTTGTATCGCCTCGGAATTCACGCAGGATGAACGTATCTGTCAAAGTATTTCCAGTCAGGTGAAGCGGTAGTTTGTCGATGTTATACATGGTTTGGGAGCCATAGAGAAAAAAGGATCGCTGTGCCATCTGATGACAGAGCGTCGAGTACAGGGTGTAGATCGCATTCCCAAGTGATGTCCAACCGAGATGCATCGCAATTGGCGCAATAAATGGCAAGATATTCAGAAGGCTCAACAAGATAATGAAAATACTTAACCAGTGTCGTATCAGGTAAAGTGTTACATGAACAACCAACAAGTGACGATGGGTTTTAGTCGACGGAACGACTGACAAAATCGTAATCCTCTTCTGTGATGTATCAGAATACACTCATCGTAAAGAGGATTGTGTTTAATGTGACCCGCCAAATGGCTCTCCCAGGCTCCCGCCGAATAACGCACGGCAAGCGGCCTAACTTATGCTAGTGTGGAGCATAAATAGGAACCCTATCCATATAACTTGGATCTGGGCATTTCGGGGGCGGATATGGAACCAGTATCAGTACATACGACTAACGTGCGAAAACGCCATCTCGTGCGCCTACAGAAACAAATGGCGACATCACACAGTGAGACTTTGGGTGAATACGTTCAACCTCATCCTTCGAGGCGCAGAATACACCACGTTCGGGTCAGGTGGATGCCAATCCTAACTCAAGTGCCGATCATAAAACTCATCAGTGTGATTAGTGCTGTGTTCGTGACTTGGTTTGCTGCTACGCATTTGCTCGCTGGTCATGTTTTTCCTAATGTATGGGCACTAGGAATCTCAATCGGTAATATGCCGATAGAGATGGCTCAAGAAAAACTGCTAGAGGTATGGGATAATCAAGTTCAGATTCAATTGGTAGATGGGGATCGGGTATGGACGGCATCTCCCACTGAACTTGGTTTCGATTTGGATACCAAAGCAACCGCAGAACATGCACGTAATGTCGGTATGGCGGGTGTTCCTTTAGGCTACAATATTGAACCAGTTGTTAATGTTAACGCGGTTGTAGCTCAATCTTACCTGACGAGTTTGGCAGCCCAAGTTAATACTCCGCCAGTAAACGCTAATTTTAAATGGCAAGATGACCAGTTAATCGCCGTAGCCGGACAATCTGGTCATCAACTGGACATTGATCGGATATTGGCGATCATTAGCCAATCAGCAACTGAAATTGTTATCCGCCAAGAACTTAGTCTCATTACACGCCCTGTTCCGCCAGACGTAACTGACGGAACGCCTTACATAGAAAACGCTCGCCAACTTGTTAGCCAACCATTTGCACTAACCGGTTACGATCCATTCCGTGATGAGTCTATTACTTGGACGACTACCCGTGAAGCGTCCGCATCGTGGTTGGAAGTTGGCAAAAATGGACTTGATCTTCGAGAGGTAGCCTTCACTCCGTTCCTGCAGGCGCAGAACGCGAATCTCCACGAAGCGGAAGCAGATCGTTACCTTGACCCTACCGAAACCATTCAGGCACTACGACAGGCTGTTACTCATCAGGAAAATACTGTAGCACTACGAATACGCTATCATCCAATCAGCTATACGGTTGTAGCAGGCGATACAGGCTATCGAATTGCTCGTAAAACGGGCATCCCGTTTTATCTGATTCAAGAAGCAAACCCCGGCTTTGATTTGAGTGTTCTATCCCCCGGAGACACCCTACAATTGCCATCGCGCGATGTGACTGTGCCTTTGCCACCCGTAAAGAACAAGCGAATTGTCATTGATCTGGAAACCCAAAATCTGGTTGCCTACGAAAATGGGCAGCAGGTGTTCAGTTGGCTGATTTCGTCGGGCATCGACCAAGCGCCCACATCACCGGGGGTATTCCAAGTATTGAGCCATGAGCCAGTTGCTTACGGCAGTAGCTATACGTTATGCGGCGATACCGGATGTGGTCAATGGGAAATGCAGTGGTTTATGGGCATCTATGAGGTTACACCGGGACTCGTGAATGGTTTTCACGGAGCCGTTCTTTTGCCCAATGGTGCGTATCTTGGAGGTGGGAATGTCGGCTCACCATACACGCTTGGCTGTATCATGTCACAGAACGACAATGCTGAAAAGCTCTATAAGTGGGCCGATGAGGGAACAATAGTCGAGATTGTTTCGAGCGAGTTTCAACCACAAAGTGGTTTGGGGCGCACCGCGATTTCGAGACAATGAACCATTTTTGTACTCATGATGATAAAGCTTTGCTCTACTTGGTTTGTCTGATCGTTTATGGTGTGATGCTTACTATAATGGCTGTGCCTTTTGATGGTGATGAGGTAATCTCAATTTGACTTCCAATAAGCTGTGCCCGCTCACGCATCCCCATCAAACCGAAATGACCGGTGCGAGTTAGTTCATTGAAACTAGGGGGCAGGTCGAAGCCGATTCCGTCATCACAAATTTGAAGAATAGTATTTGATTCGGCAAAACGGAGTTCGAGCGAAATATGATTGGCTTTTGCGTGACGGCGAGCGTTTGTCAGCGACTCCTGAGCGATGCGGTACAAGGCCAGTTCCTTGTCAGCCTTCATGCGGGAAGGGGAACCAACAAGTTGAAAGGTAGCTTCTGCTTCACGAGCCAATGTTTCTAGTGCTGGAACCAACCCCAATTCTTCCAGATAAAGCGGACGCAGCGCATGACTAAAACGGCGTACTTCTTCGATAGCACTATCGATCATACGACGCAGTTCCGTAACCCGTTCCATACTTTGGGATGGATCGCGTTCCAGTGAACGTTGAACCATCTGGGCTTTGTGGCTCAAGGCAATTAAAGTCTGGATGGTTTCATCGTGCAGTTCGCGCCCCAACCGTGCCCGTTCTTCCTCCTGAGTTTGGGTAATCGCACGCAGATAATCCTGTAAGGCCGCTTGGTAACGCTGTAATTGATGAGCCATCTGATCCATAGTCTGGCGTAGGTCTTCAATCTCGTTAACGCCACCTATCGGCTGTGAGGCTGCCTCAAAGTCGCCCTGTCCAATACGACTAGCCCGTCGTCCAAGCTCGTGCAGCGGCCTAGCGACATACTGTAAACCAAAGAACAGCGTGAGTAAGGACATCAGAACAGCCGTAAACAGGATGAATGGCATAGCTTGTTCAAAATGGATCAAGGGAACTGTCAGCGAATCCCAAGGTTCGCGAATGATTAATGCCCAGTTTGTATCAGGAACAGGGGCATAGGCAATGACATCACCATCCATTGACTCAGAGGCAAAAAGCGCTCCTGTATTTCCGGCCAGCGCCAGTGATACACCCGGCCAGTCGCGGATATTCATCCCGGTAGATAATTCACCCTTCCCAAAAAGAATATCGCCACTCGTATTGATAAGCCCAATAGTCATTGTGATGTTAGAGTGCTCGATATCCAAGAGATCGTTCAATTCAAGCATCTCAACGGGAATTGGGTCGGCAACTGTTTGAGAGCGCAGACGATAGTTTTCGACCTGAGTGGAAACCGATTTTGCCAGTGCTAGAACTAGTTTGGTGTTTTCCTCAGCAGCG
The DNA here is from genome assembly GCA_044227005.1 of Aggregatilineales bacterium. Classification (GTDB taxonomy): domain Bacteria; phylum Chloroflexota; class Anaerolineae; order Aggregatilineales; family Phototrophicaceae; genus CFX2. The sequence goes on along the minus strand of JBGAFZ010000004.1, from coordinate 10,841 downwards.
AGCGCGCGCATGGAACTCTGGTGGCTGCTGATACCCGTAAGCGACAGGATAATCAGCAGGATGGTTAAAGGCAGAATTGTCCAAACCAATACCTGCGTGCGCAGCCCCCGCAGGACATTTGCCTTCAAAGGAAATCTCATGCGTTGTTCTCCGGCAAGGTAATGACATTCAGATGGAGCGCTTTGGTGACCGCTTCAGTGCGGCTGCCCACTTGCAACTTCGCGTAAATACTGGCAAGATGTCCTTGAACTGTTCGATCACTGATCTTGAGTTTTAGCCCAATCCCCCGGTTCGTCAGACCAGAGGCCGCTAATTGAAGCACTTCCAATTCACGCTCAGTAAGTGGTTCAACCAACTTCTCCGGCTGTGCTGCGCCAGCCATATGACTCATCAGTTTTTGTGTAATGGTCGGACTTAGTGCGGATTGTCCCCCATAGACCGCGCGTACGGCTGCTGTAATCTGATCAGCCTCTGCATTTTTGAGAACATAACCGTTTGCCCCCGCCTGAATTGCTGCCACGATGAATGGGTCATCGTCATAGGCGGTCAGAATGATAATTCCTACAGGTATGGCCTGCTCTCGAATCCAGCGCGTAACCTCAATACCGGTTGCGTTCGGCATCCGAATATCGAGAATGACGATGTCTGGCTGATGGGTTTGGATCAGTTGTTTGGCTTGTTCGCCATCCGCTGCCTCTGCAACCACCTGAATATCGCCACCTTCTTCAAGAAAATCCCGAATCCCTTTGCGAACAACTGCGTGATCGTCTGCCAAAACGACGTGGATAGCTGCCATCACAATGCTCCAACCAATCCATTAAAAGCCTTCGTCTCAAGTATAGCCGCGATTTGTTCACGGGTAGGTAGGCCGTTTAGCTGGGTGATGGTAAGCGATACGGCGCTCTTGATGAAATCTTTAAGATCATACAATGTGAAGAATTAACTCGACAGGGAGAGAGAGTTATGGCCTCGTTTCTGGAAGCACTGCTCCGTATAGGAAAACCAGACCGTCGCACTTACCCGGCAATTTTGGAATTGCCCAATATTCCTGTGGACGTGACATTACAAGAAGTAACGATTGTTCTGTGGGGGATGGGTTGTCCTGCCTGCGCTCGGTTGGTTCGCAACAGCGTTATGGCACTTGAGGGTGTGATAGTTGCAGAGGTAGATTGTTTTACTGGCATTGCACATATCACATTTAACCCAATGCAAACCAGTAGTGATACTCTAGTTGATGCTGCCGCACGGGCAGGTAATCGAAAGGAACATCGCTACATCGTTCTAGATGTCATTTAAGCCAACCCCGCCAAATGGCCTATATCCTCCCGCGCTGTTCTGCGCTTATGGCGACTTCCAACCCCTCCTAAAATTAAGTTGTGAATAGTTGAACAAAGGGGGAATCATGAGCCATAACAACTGCCATGTTGTTCCAATTGAAAAAATGGTGACTGCCGAAGAACGGGAAAATAATCAACGCCTTCTTCTGATGGTTCAAGGGATGGGCTGCGTGAACTGCGCAATGCGTGTGCGAAACAGTCTGTTTGCACTGAAGGGTGTTGCTCAGGTAGAGGTTAGTCACCTCACTGCTGCTGCGGATGTCTCATTTAATCCTGATTTAGTGGCTTTGAAGAAACTTTTCGAAGCCGTTGCTAGCGCCGGAAATGATGGCCGCCATGCCTACAAAGTGGCTGCCGTTTTAACCCCTGAGTCTGCTGCATCGCTGCCACAGGTGAAGCAGCGGGAAACAGTCTTTGAAGTCTCTAACTACCCAATCACAGAGAACGATCATCAATGAAAGCCATGAAACGTCTTATACCCATACTACTGCTGTTTGGCGTGATTTTCGGAGCCAGTGGATGCAGCGGACAAACATCTCTCCCGTACACTATGGCGTCCGAGTCGATGCTGCCCAGCTTTTTGAACGACGCTCCACCTAAAGTACGTGAAGCCTATCAATTTGCAATGGCAAATTCGCATGATCTGGAAACCATCCCTTGCTTCTGCGGTTGCGGGAAAATGGGTCACAAAAGCAACTGGAACTGTTATATCAAAGAAGTGGACTCGGTTGGGAAATTCACGTTCGATGACCATGCTTCCGGCTGTGGAATTTGTGTCGACATCACGCAAGACGTCATGCGTCTGAAACGCGAAGGACGTTCAGCCAAAGAAATACGTGCCTATATCGATGGACAATACAGCAGTTATGGGCCATCTACTGACACCCCGCTGCCAACATAACTAAGACCATGAAAACCCGATTGTTCACCTTTTCCTCTTTCAGGCTGACGCTGCTGTTCGTGGGGTTAGGCTTAGCAGTATTGCTCATACCCCTGCCGAACGGTTCACAGACCACAGAAGTGCGTCACATTACACTGGATGCCAGCCAATTTGAGTACGCGCCGGGGCGGATAGAGGTAAATCTTGGGGACACGGTCATCATTACACTGTTGGCATCTGACGTAACACATGGCTTTTATCTGGATGGTTACGGACTTGAGCAAAGGGTTACACCGGGAACGGCACAGCAAATCACCTTTACTGCGGATCAACCGGGCAAGTTCCGCTACCGCTGTTCGGTGAGCTGTGGGCCACTGCATCCATTCATGATTGGCGAATTGGTCGTCAACGCGAATTTTCCACTTTGGAGAGCAATGAGTCTAGTAACCGTCGTGTTGGCCGGAACCCTCGTCTATTTATGGAAATTTGAAAGGAATCAATCATGACAAGGAAAATTGCTCGGCATATGGAATTTAGAAACGAATCTGATCGTACTCCTTTATGGCGACGGGGTATTGTGATTGGCGGTGGGCTGCTTGTCCTTTTAATCGCTTTCTTTGTGGTTCGCGCCAATTTACAGCCACCTTATGTGCCAGAAGTAAGTGGCAAGCCCAGTGCGGTTATCGACCAGAAGTTTTTTGATTACGGCACTGTTCCCAATATGTCACGCGTTGAAACCACGTTTCGTGTCAAGAACGTTGGCGATCAACAGTTACAGATTATCGGCGAGCCAATCGTTGAAGCTGTAAAAGGCTGCTGCCCTCCTAAAACTACACTAAGCCAAAAGTTCTTGAATCCGGGAGATGTAGCGATCGTCAGTATGAATTTTAGTATGCATAAGGGAATGGACGGAGAACACGAGTTTCGTGTACATGTACGGACGACTGACCCGGATAATCCTGAGCAGGAAGTGGTCGTTCTCTCGAATTGGGTGCAGCAATAATGGCGGCGCGGCTTGACTTGCTGGAACGTGCGCCCGGTCTCAAAAAGACACTGAAGTCGCGTTTGTTCCAACCAATTCTGCAACTGGTCATGCTGTTCTTTTTCACATTGGCGATCCTGACCGGGTTGTTTGGGACAGCAGCAGGCAGCCGCAACTTTGGCATCGTTTTTGTCTGGATTGTCTGGTGGGCGCTGTTAATTATTGTCTTTGTGCCACTGGCAGGGCGGGTTTGGTGTACGATGTGTCCGATCCCCGCGCCGGGCGAGTGGCTGCAACGAAGAGGCATCATACGGCGTACACCGGGCAATCTCCACACGCTGCGTAAGCGCTGGCCGAAGCGCCTGAAAAATATGTGGCTGCAAAACTTCGGTTTTCTGCTCATCGCTTCTTTCAGTGCAATCATTCTCACCCGTCCGCAGGTGAGCGCGTGGGTGCTGCTGGCGCTGATCCTTGGAGCCGTTGCCCTCAGCGTTCTCTACGATAACCGGGTTTTCTGCCGCTACGTTTGTCCAGTGGGTGGTTTCATTGGCTTGTATTCCATGCTTTCGCCACTTGAACTCCGGGTGCGTGACTGCAAGACCTGTCTTGAACATGGCGCTAAGGACTGTGTAGTCGGTAATCAGCAGGGCTATGGCTGTCCGTGGTTAGTCTATCCCGGCAAGCTGACGCGCAATACCTACTGCGGCTTGTGTTTTGAGTGCCTTAAAACCTGTCCCAAAGACAACATTACCCTCAACTTACGGCCTGTTGGCACGGATCTACTGGTCGCCAAAGAACGTCGGTTGGATGAAGCTTACAAAGCCTTCATTATGCTTGGCTGTGCTCTGGCATATTCTGCCGTCTTACTCGGCCCTTGGGGATGGATCAAGAGTTGGGCCAATCTGGATACGCTGCCGCATTGGCTGCTCTATGCTGCTGGGTTATGGACCCTCAACCTTCTCATTCTTCCGGGTTTGTTTGGACTGGCTACAATGGTATCACGCAAGCTGACAGGAGATACGACCTCCCGACGAGAAGCCTTCGTTGCTTATGCCTACACATTAGTGCCATTAGGTTTAGCAGCGTGGATTGCTTTCAGCTTGGGTTTTGTGTTTACCAATGGCAGTTATGCGCTGGCCGTGATCTCTGATCCGTTCGGCTGGGGATGGAATCTGTTCGGTACAACAAATACTCCGTGGACACCACTTCTCCCTAACCTTGTCGCACTGCTCCAAACCGGCGTTCTGACAGCTGGACTGTTGTTTGCCGTCCAAACGGCCTACCGTATTGCCCGGCAGCAAACCGACAATCATGATCGTGCCTTTCGAGCTGCCTTACCTGTAATGGGTTTTCTGGCTGCGCTGACAGTCGGTTTTCTAGCATTGTACTTAGGGTGACAAAAATACGATGGACAAGCGTGAACTTCTGGCTCGTATCTCGCTCGCAATCATCCTCGTTATTGTGCCGGTCGGCTTGTTTGTCTACCAATATGCGCTGCGTCCGATGGCTAGTGGTGTGCGGGTCATCGATATACGTGCTGCTGCTCCTGAAGCAGGCGGTTTTCAGCCGGATAGCATTCAGGCTCAGGCAGGTGAAACAGTAATGCTGCGGTTTCACGCAGAAGATGTGACGCATGGGATTGCCATCGGGTCGGGGCTGGGGATTGATTTGGGCGAAGTAGATCCCGGTCACATAAAAGAGATTACCCTGACATTTGACGAGGACGGAATCTATACTTTCTACTGCAATACCTGGTGCAGCCCTAACCATTGGCGAATGCGCGGCGTGATTGAAGTTCGTGATACGTCGAATACCATCCCGGTAGTACAGCATGACCCTGTGATTGACAAGCTGACTGCTGAGGGCGTAGACATTGACGATACGGTTCACAGTAACGGTCAGTCCAACAAATCACAGGAGATGGATAACATCCAGCCTTCAGCACAACGCGGCGCGTCTGTCATCAGCCAGCTGGTCGTTCCTCCTGAATTAAATAACTTAGATTGGCGGCGGTCGCATACACCCCAGCAAGCATTGGCGCTGCTGCTTGTTGATAACTCAAACGCATCAACTTCCGATTTGGTCGATGCAGTTGCCTACCTCTGGACTGTGAATAGTGACCCTCAATCATTCGCTTCGGCGTCCAGCCTATACACCAAGAACTGTGCAGCTTGTCATGGGCAAACAGGAGGCGCAGATGGACCGATAGCGGGTCTGACAGCAGTCAAACCTATCGCATTTTCTGATCCAGCTTATATGTGGATGCGCCGCGATGACGTGCTGTATGCCAAAATCCGGCGCGGCGGTATGGGTACCGATATGCCTAACTTCGGCACAATATTGACGCCGGACGAAACTTGGTCATTAGTGGATTATTTGCGGTCATTGACTCTAACCTCAACCGTTCACTGAATATCACTTGGCCGCAAGCAGATCATGGAAAAGGAGTGTAGATGAAATATTTTTCTCGTGAACCACCGAAATTAAGACGCTCAATTCGGAACTTGGGTACTTGACGGAATTTCTTATTCGAAGATGCATATTTAAGCTGTTTTCATACAAGGAGATGTTCAATGTATAGGCACACTCATAAACTGATTTTGCCGTTTATCGTACTTGTTTTCACGTTTGGCGTACTTGTTATCAAAGCCCAAGATGCCACACCTGAGAGCCCCATGAATATGGACACAAACTACTCAGTGAATGACCTCGCCCCGCTGGCGATGGCACTTTATAAAGGCGGTGAAGTGTACTTCATTCATACTGAAGCATCGGATCCGAAGGTAGCGGATGTTTTAACCAAAATGATGGGACCGGATGTTTTGACTGTTCCGAGCCTTGCCAAAATTCCTGAAGACTTGCTAGGCGCTGTCTATGTATTCACAAATGGTGTTGAAGGTATGGGGCCGTTGGGGTTCCAGCCAGATGTGTTCGATACGGTACCGGGTGATGAAGCATATACGCCACTACGTTCGATCAGACTGGTAAGCTGGGAAAAAGACGCGGTGCCGCGCGAACTAACGAGCCAAGAAGAAATCGAATCCGCAGAAGCTGCGAAAGAGGTTGTTATCGAGAGTCCGGGTATTGTGGTAAATATGCCAATCTTGGTATGGCCGAATGGTAAACGATAGTATTGCTTGATATTTGTGTGTTGATCTTGCTGGAAGAATTAATACAGGCTAATCCAGATTGGAAAAAGCAGCCTCTTTAAGGGAATTTAAGGAGGAATGCTTCGACTGCTTTAATCTGGAACCGGATAGGTCAACACCCTAATAGAGATTGAACGTTTCTAGGCGAGAAAAGCACCTGCAATGGTGCTTTTTTGTGTATATCCCCGATTGGATATGTACTTAATTGAAAATAATCTCGACTTTATATGTCAACGGATACACCAAATACGATCTATATTTCACACTGGAAAAGTGTTTTTGGTCACAACTATGAGAGATTCCAAGTAGATAAATTTCGAACTTACATAAATTCCTTACTCGGCTGAGTGAGATAAGATTGGCTCATGGATTAATAAGTAATTCATTTGCAGCATACCCAAGGACACTAGAACTCCGTTCAGGTTCGAGAATGAAAAAGCAACTTACTTTTGAGTTGTTTTTTCCTTGTGTGGATCTGAAGAGACTCGAATAATTCTCTAAATTGTTTTCCCTTAAGTCTCAATGCTTCTGAAAATAGGGGAGCTAGGATTCGAACTTTATCACGCAAGAAAAAAGCGCCGTAAATGCGCTTTTGAGAGAGAAACTGAGAAGACAGGATTCGAACATGTCAGGACGTTAAATGACGTTCGCGAACTTAAAACAAACCGATAAATTTTGCTGACACCCTAATTGGGATCGAACATCTGTAGGCGAGAAAAAAGCGCCGTAAATGCGCTTTCTCTCGTGTGTGAACCAGATTGGACACAAATCGAACATCTATCTGAGGGAGAAAAAACGGCTTTCTTTCAACATATTGCGTTTCCCCAACGCCAAGCATTGACTTCCCTGTCGAATAAAACCTAGTTTGAACTTTGCGGTGACTAGGGAGAGCATACCCTCCCCTAACCACCTTGAAGTACCGCTTCGGAGGTTCATGGTACTCCTGCTCACCAGTCTAGCATGACTTGCGGAGACCTTGAATGCGGATGCGGTTTTATTCAATCGCTCTTTATTTGACGGAGGAAATGGGAAATGACACGAGTTTTTGTTCTGACCAATCATAAAGGGGGTGTCGGGAAATCGACATCCGCCACCAATATCGCCTATGGTCTTGTTGGATTGCTCAGACGCTCCGGTGCGGCAAATTGTCGTGTGCTGTTGGTGGATACTGACAGCCAGGCACATGCTTCGCTCGTGACCACTGGACACAAAGACTATGGCGCGGACAACAGTTTGTACACCGTCCTTATGGCGGATCGGAAGGAAGCATCGAATGTGCTGGCGAAGTGTCTGGTGCAAAGTACATGGGATGAGGACTTACATGTACTGCCTGCCTCACCCATGTTGGAAGGGGCTGAACGCGAACTGATGGGGGTGGCGGGTGCACCTTATCGTCTTGCTGAACCACTCAGCAGGATTGCCAATCACTATGCCGCGATTGTGATTGATACCCGACCCTCATTCTCCCTCATGACTGAAATGGGACTGCTAGCTGCCACCGATGCCATCGTGCCAGTCGAACCACGCTACCTTGAAACAGTTGGGTTGTTGTCCGTCATCTCCAAAATCAATGACATTCGAGAAGGCTGGCGACATCCTCATCTGCGCGTGAGTGGCATCCTCGTCACCAAGATGGATAGTCGTGTCAAAGGACACAAACAACTACTTGATGAACTCAAATCGCACAGCGTCTTGGGGCAGTTGGTTTGTGGAGTGATCCCTGCTAACGAAGCCGTGTCATATTCGCATCATCACCACATGAGTGTCTTTAACTACGATCCGAAGGCATCTGCCAGCAAAGCCTATGCCCACATGATTAGCAAGTTGGTGCGTCAGATCACCAACCCGAAAGTGGCAGCCTCATGAACGGCAAGAAGCGACAGGCAAATACAGGACTACTCGACACAATCACTGCTGATATGTTAGGCGGTGGTGACTTTGACTTCATGCCGGACAACACTCTGCGGGTGGAACGCATCCTGCTGGAGATGGTACGACCGGATCCGGTGCAACCCCGTCGGGTGCTGCCAGAACGTATCTATCAAGCTTTTCATGCCAACCGGATGACACCGACCCAAGCCCTGCGCGAACTGATCCAAACCGCACAACTGGCTGCCCGACAGAATGGACGACCCTTCAGCAACGTACTTGATTTGCTGGGTAATCCCGATGAGGAAAGTGAAACTGAAGCGCCGACCTTATCCCCGGAAGAACAATTGGTGCGCGATTTGGTGAATCTTGCTGTGACCATTCGCGATGACGGACAAGTCAACCCGCTCACCGTAGTCGACGCCACGCAAGGAGTAACGCGGTTGTATCGCATCGAGACCGGTGAACGGCGCTACTGGGCGACATGGTTGCTACGGGATTTTATCCCCGGATACGAGAGCGATGGCATGATCCCCTGCATCATCATCCCATCCGAACGTGCATCGGCATTCCGGCAAGCGAAAGAGAACACTGCACGCACCGGATTGTCTGCGATCGCCATGGCGAGACAGGCAGCACTCTTGTTGCTCTATGTCCATGGCTACGAAATCCCCGATGGACCCGTAACACATGATTTCTATCGTCAGGCACTGGAACTCGATTTGAGAGGCAAGCGCGAATATACGACTCAAATACTTTCTGCATTGGGAGGACTCGACAAACGACAATTCAGTCGTTACAAAGCCCTTCTGCAATTGGGTGACGAAGCAATCGAATTGGCTGATCGCCACAACATACAAGAAAGTCTCTTACGTTATGTTGTTGAACTGGAGTCTATAGATCAAGTTGAGCTTATTACGCAAATAATCCATCTCGGTTTGACGCGTAATCAGGTACGGGATTTAGTTACAAATGGTAGCCAAGACTCACTGTCAGATGTTGCAGATGAGAAACTTGGACGCCACGTAGTACAACTCGCCAAACTAATGAAACCCACAAATTTACCGGATGCTTACACTCTTGCAAAAGCGCTCGTTGAACAAGAGAAAGACGTTAATGTTGCTCGTGCTCGGCTTCAAACGATGAAAGGTTTGTTGAGTGATGTTGAATCATTTCTGGTGTGATAGAAAAGGTCGCCCTGGGGCGACCTTTTGCGAATGGCTCACAAAAAACACAGGGCGAGCACCGCCTAGAAAACAAAACCCACCAACGAAAATGTGCAGGTGGGTGACAGACTGATACGGATACATTGGAGCGTGTGGTAACCCCAATGTAGCACAGTCCTTTCTCCCCTGCAACTGAATATCCGCCTTTCAGTCCTGTTTTGTGAACACGACTTCTGTTCAGCTTTGCTTGGAGGTACTCATGAATGGCAACACTGTAACTGGTACTTTTGACAACCAACCTGATCTACTTGCACGTCTACACAATGTGGTCCGACAACTCAATCGGTCTGACATCCGCACGGTTTCCGCTCTCATCGCCAAGGCAATGGGCGATCAACAGGCAGCCATGATGGCGGTGCGGCTACTGCACTGGTTCCCCAAAGCCAAGAAGCTCGGTGGGTGGGTCTACAAATCGTGGCGGGATTGGAATGCCGAGTGCAACCTGTCGCAGGCACAGGTCAAGCGTGTTCACGGCAAAGGGCTACTCGAAGCCATCGGCATTGAACGCACCATCATGAAAGCCAACGGCACTCCGACTGTCCATTACCGTCTGGATGAGAATCGCTTGATTCAGAAACTTGCCGAGTTTCTGCAAATTATCCCCATCCGCATCACAGCATGGATGTGGCCAGAACCATCCAATCAGGATGGTCAATCCGACCAATCTCAAGCGGCTGATTCAAACCAATCCAATGGGCACAATCAACCCAATTCGTTGGGTGAAAATGACCCAACTCATTCGGCTAAAACCGCCCAATCCATAACAGACTCTCCTTCACAAACACAACAACACACTCCACATCAGGATAGACAACACAACAAGTATTCTGCTGTTGTTGTGGATACTCAAAAGCGAAGTCCCGATGAAGTTATTCAGGCACTTGGAAAACTGGGGATTAGTTCAACCAAAGCCAATCAACTCATTCAGAAATATGGTGCTGAACGCGTGCTTGAAGTTGTGAACCATGCAGAAGATCAAAACCGCAACAATCCAGCGGGATATGTCATCCGCGCTTTGGCGGATAACTGGACATTCTACTCAACGCCTGAAAAGGAAGATTACGCATGGGGCGATGGAAGTGCATACATCACCGGGAAATATGCATCATTTATCGAGCATTAATGCAACATTGGTGCAGCCCACATAAACCGTTGACAATTGATACTTGACCAACCGCGAGGCATAGATAGGATTCACGGCTTCTTTTCATTGTAGCTTGAGCCTCATATGTCTATCTTCGCTGCCTCCGTGTTGGTCAATTGTATCCTACTCGCCGTAGTGCTCTGGTTTCAGGTGCGAGCCATCCGCCGTATGGTGAGGAACTTGTGGGAAACATGGCAAGCGCATCGTCCACGCCGCTGGAAACCGCAATCACCTCATGACTGCCCGCACTGTCA
>JBGAFZ010000003.1:0-623860 GCA_044227005.1 Aggregatilineales bacterium | reverse complement strand
ATCTCGTCATAATCCATAGACAGGCGCTTTCGGTTTGACTTCATGATTAGACCCTTAAAGTCTAACTCCAAAGCGCCTCTTTCTTTACTTTCCCTTTCTTAAATTTGACATCCCGTGAGGCCAGCGGCAAACCCGTACAACAAACGGTCGAAAATCATTTCGATCCTACGACCCCTATAGATATGATAGTCGATGTGGAAGGCGGAGGGGTGACATTTTGGTAAACCATTTTGTCACTCTTTTTGATGTTTGGCGCTAACGGTTTTGAGGGAGTGAGGGGGCGTATGAGATTGGGAAATGGTTGGTAAACAGTTTGTCGGGTTAACCGAAAATAAACCTGAGTAATAGGTTCTAAGAGCCTAATGTATTGATTGTTCAGGCTTGACCACCTGCGGTGGTGCGATAGGATTCAGGGGTTCGGGGGTGGTAACAGTCCAACGGGTGTCGTGATCGTTCCATGAGCGCGAACGCCCACCTTGAATTATCAACGGTTCCCGTTTGCAGCGCCAACAGATGAGCTTAGGGGTTTGCGGATAAAGTTGAAGCTTCAATCACGGTTTCTAGATTAAAGTTATCCGTATTCCATATTCTCACGTTCCCATCGCCATCCCCTGCTGCTAACCATTTTCCATCAGGACTCCATCCAATCGAGTCATAGTAGCCCATGCCGAACATATCACTTTTACTTTGTTCAAGTTCGTGTATGATGCGGCCCGTTACTGCATCTATAATAATCACTATTTCCTCCGCATTAATGGCTACTCTAGACCCATCTGGACTCCACCGCACCGAAAGACCTAGACTTAGACGAGCAGATGAAGCGAATCCTTTAACGAAATTTCCGGATTGGCTGCTGTAGATACCCGCCTGTGTTGCCAGCTCCATTCCGTCAGGGCTGCATGACGCAGGACGATATATGCCGGAAATTTCGAAATCACGTTCTATATCTTGCTTGGAAAGCAAATAGTCATCTCTAATAATATCCCAAACATAGATACCCCGATCTGCTACGACGGCGAGCGCCTTTCCCTCAGCCATCCAGCAGATACCCCAAATCGTCTCTCCATGTGTTTTCTGAAACAATGGAATTTCAATGCTTTGCTTCAATTGGCCTGTCATCGTGTCCCAAAAGGTAAACCGATTGCCACCGGCACCGGCAAGGATATTCTTTTGAGGATTCCAAGTAATCGTTAGGGCATATCCCACAAAATCTTGTAGGATTTGTCCGGTCGTCACATCCCATATCCAAATATGCCCGTCACCACTCGCACCCGCGCCGGCAATCATTTGGCTGTCTGAACTCCAACTGATCGATATAATTTCATTGGTATCGCTTGTAAGATGGGCTATCTCAGTAAAATCACTTGAATAAACCCACACACCCAAGCTGTTTCCAACGGCGATTTTAGAACTATCTGGACTCCAGGCAACTGCATTTGATGAGGAATAAGGTTGTATTTCCGATGCTGTACGTATCGAATAAACAGCGCCCTGAGGTGCGCTCTTTGAATAGACCGCCGCAAGATTAAACAAAAACCATAATACAGTCAAAATACCGATTAGTCGTTTCATTTCAGCACCTCTGGTCAGTAGATTTTATGAGAGCAAACCATCGATTCAAGTACGTTGTCCAGTCCAATTAATTGAGCCTCGGTGCAGCCCACATAAACCGTTGACAATTCGCGCTTGAGCAAGAGCGGGGTAGCGATAGGATACAGGGTGGCAACTGTCCAACGGGTGGCGTGATCGTTCCATGAGCGCGAACGCCCAGCTTGAATTATCAACAATTCCTGTTTGCAGCGCCATCCAGCACAGCAAACGGTCGAAATGATTTTCGACACTACGACCCCTATAGATATGATAGTTGATGTGGAAGGCGGAGGGGTGACATTTTGGAAAACCATTTTGTCACCCTTTTTGATGCTTGGCGCTAACGGTTTTGAGGGAGTGAGGCGACGGATGAGATTGGGAAATGGTTGGTAAACAGTTTGTCGAATAAACCTGAGTAATATGAGCGGAGACCATTGGCGGCTTGATGAGATCCACTATGCAGACCATGTTTGTGGTTTGAAAATAATTCTCTATACTCTTAGCGCGTAGGGTTTAAGGTGTGATGACAGGCAAGTTCCGTTTTTGATCGGCGTGTCTGTTTGGGTACCCCTACGACAGCGGGACCGTCATGATTTCGAAAGGTTTGGAATGCGCATATTAGCTGTTGGCGGTAGTGGTATCGTCGGATCTTTGGTCGTGCCGTTATTGGCAAAGACGCACGAGGTTCGGGTGTTTGATCTCAATCCCCCACAAGAAGCGGTCGGTGAATATTTTAAAGGGGATGTGACGCGCTATGATGATCTCAAAGCAGCATTAAGCGGCATGGATGCATTGCTTTATATGGCAATGGGCAATTTAAAGTGGACCGAGGTTTCCGGCATTGTGGGTGCATTTGATGTGAATATCAAGGGGGTGCATCTGGCACTACGGGCGGCACACGAAAATAACATCCAACAGGCGGTTTATACCAGCACGATGTCGATTTATGGCGGCGACATTTTGAAGCGTTATTTTTCTGATGAGGAGCTGACACCGGATGCACCTGAACTTTACGGATTTACCAAGCGGCTGGGCGAAGAGGTTTGCCTGAACGCCACACGCTTGTGGGGGATGCATGTTAATGCGCTGCGTTTGTGCCTTCCGACTGCCGATGAAAAGTGGTTTGACCAGACTGTAGAGGGCACGCCGACGATTGCCACAAGCGCAAGCGATCTGACCCGCGCGATTGTAGCAGCGCTTCAGTATCAGGGCGGCTTCAATACGTTCACGATTAGCGGTGACTATGAACAGAAGATCATGAATATGTCGAAGGCTAAAAGGATTTTGGGTTGGGAACCACTCGCCCGTCCTACTAAACACACAAGCGACTAACAGGGTTAATATCATGGCATTTAATGTTAAAAAGCGGGGCAAAATTAGCTATTACTATGAGGGTGATGATCCGGTACTGTCCAGTCTGGTGGTCGAGACCCTGCCGGATGGCGATTTGAAACTCTATTTGTCCGGTCTGACAGGCGGATATTCGGCAAAGAATGTCCTGAAGCTGGATGATGTGGCATTTATGAATCCAGATGTGGAGATTCCGCTGGTTTTTAAGTGCTGGGAAACATGGTTGCAAGAGGCAGGGATCGTCAAGTCGATTGCGGAAGTGGATTTCATCGAGATACACGCGTTCGGTTGCCAGCCCAAAAGCCCGAACCCGCTGGTTGATCCGGTGGGATATGCCAAAGAGCTAGAGCGTCTGCGGCAAGCGTACGCACGGGCGTACCGCAATTACTTTAAGGAACATTGTCCCGAAAACGGACTACCGGCTCGCTTCACGGTGCATGTGGTGGATGTACCGGATCAAGCGGCATCATACGAATTTTATGGGACTGCACTTTACCAGCGCGCCCTGCACGAAAAATAAACCGGTTATTCTTAGAAAGATGTTGATATAAGAAATGGACAAACAATTCGATCTTCTGCTCAAAGGTGGGCACGTTATTGACCCCGCTAACCATATCGACAAGGTGATGGATGTGGCAATCAGCGGGAAACGGATCGCCGCAGTCGCGCCTGATCTCGATCCGAGTCTGGCTAGCCGTGTGGTGGATGTATCACAGCGGTATGTTACCCCCGGTTTAATCGACATTCACGTACATGCGTATCATACGCGTGAGCCGGAAGGATTGAGTATCGTAGCGGATCACCATTCGTTCCGTTCCGGCGTGACGACAATGGTGGATACGGGTACGGCGGGTTCAAAACACTTTCTGCACTTCAAACGCACCGTGATCGATATGTCAAAGACGCGCATTTTTGCGTTCATCAACATCGTCAAATCCGGCATGATGGGCGATTTTGAGCAAGATGTGAGTGAAATGGATCCGGAATTGGCGGCGTCGATCGTTCTGGCGTATCCGGAAATTTGCGTCGGTATCAAGACGGCCCATTACTGGACTTATCAGCCGTGGGACGCTGTGCATACACCGTGGGCAGCGGTTGATCGCTCGTTGGAAGCATCGGCTATTTGCAAGAAACCGCTGATGGTGGATTTCTGGCCGCGGCCTGAACGCACGTATCAAGAACTGTTAAAGAAGATGCAACCGGGCGACATCCATACGCATATGTATGCCCAACAGTTTCCGGTTCTGGATGACAATAAAAAGCCGAACAAATTCTTGTTTGAAGCGCGTGAACGCGGGATCATTTTTGATCTCGGTCATGGGGCGGGTAGTTTCTGGTTCCGGCAGGCTATCCCTGCGATGGCGGGCGGCTTTAGTCCGGATTCGATCAGCACTGATCTGCATATTGGTAACATCAATGGGCCGGTGGTTGATATGTTGACCACGATGTCCAAGGTACTCAGTATCGGGATGCCGCTACAAGAGACCATTTATCGGTCAACAGTCACACCCGCGCGTGAAATCGGTCATCCTGAATTGGGGACACTGAGTGTCGGTGCGGAAGCTGATATTGCGCTACTGACACTCGAAGAGGGCGCATTCGGTTACTCGGATTGTGGTCGCGCAAAATATGTCGGCAGCAAAAAATTGGTGTGCGATATGACTATTCGTGCCGGTGAAGTGGTTTATGATCCGAGTGGTATGGCACAACCGTTGTGGGAAGAAGCACCGGCTGATTATTGGACGATTCGGCAGCCCGGACCTTAAAATCGGAGTACCCTCTTGAGCATTTATGAATCGCTAGGAATCCGGCCCGTTATTAATGCGTACGCGACGCTCACGCGGCTCGGCGGGTCTTTAATGCCGCCCGAAGTGTTGGATGCGATGCATGAAGCGGCGCACTGTTTCATTGATCTACCGGAACTGCATATCCGTGTGGGTGAGCGTATCGCTGAACTGACGCATAACGAAGCGGCGTATGTGAGTTCAGGGGCGGCGGCTGGTCTGGTGTTGGCAACGGCGGCATGTATCACGGGAAGCAATCCTGAATTGGTCAACCGTTTCCCTGATCTGAGTGGCCTGAAAAACGAAATCATCGTCCACCGTACACACCGCAATGGTTACGATTATGCTGTGCGCCAGACAGGGGCGAAGCTGGTTGAAATCGGCACGGCTGCCGGCACAACGGCGCAACACTTAGAAGCGGCGATTAACGCTCAAACCGCTGCAATCTTCTGGTTTCAGGGCATCATGACCACGCCTCATGATCTTCCGTTGGCGGAAGTGGTTCGCATCGCAAAGGCGCACGATATTCCAGTTGTGGTCGATGCGGCTGCTCAATTGCCCCCCGTCGAAAACCTATGGGCTTTCACCGAAATGGGTGTGGATATCGCCATTTTTAGTGGTGGCAAGGATTTACGCGGGCCGCAATCGAGCGGGTTGATGCTGGGACGCCAGGATTTGATTGAGGCGTGCCGCTTACACAGCAGTCCTAACGCGAACATCGGACGGCCGATGAAGGTGGGCAAGGAAGAATTGCTCGGTTTGCTGGCGGCGGTTGAACGCTATCTTCAGATCGATCATGAGGAACGGTCGCAATACTGCGAGGACAGTGTAAAGCTGTGGAGCGATGCTTTTAATCAGGTGGCTGGTTTGAAGGCCAGCCGTAGTTATCCTAACGAGGCGGGACAGCCCTTGCCCCGCTGCCAATTGACGGTGGATGCGGCGCGATTAGGGTTCAACCGAGATGTACTGATGGAGCGATTGGCATCCGGTACGCCTTCTATTGTGGTTGCGCCATTCGAGGAGAATAGCATCCAAATCAACCCGATGACGTTGGAGGCCGGAGAAGAGACAATCCTTCTGAAGCGGTTGCTCGAAATTGTCGGGCGGGGTTGATCAATCTCGTGTAAATGGGAACGCGTTCTAACCCGATTCTGAATATCTGATTGCTATATTAAGGGCATCAAAGAAGGTACAGCCGTAGAGGGTTATTAGCCCTTGGTTGGAATCTCGTTCAGTGGAATCAGCTTATCGGCGTAATCGGGGGCAAAGTTTCTGACCAAGAGACCGCAGCACACGTTAAATTGCTCTTGATTGAGGGTGTAGTAGCGGAAACGGCCTTCTTCGCGTACATAGACGAGATCGGCTTCTTCCAGCTTCTTCAGGTGATGGCTGACAGTCGGCTGATTAACCTTGCCGCCCATCTTCTCAACAATATCATTCACGTTGAGCCAGACACAGCATAGGTGCGTCATAATCTCTTGACGGGTTTCATCAGCGAGCGCTTTTGCAAAGAGAACTTGATTGGTATTCATACTCCTAAGCATATTGATATTGGTCGATATGTCAAGCGTTCTAGTTGTGGGAACTGCATAACGCTTGACCAGTAGCGATATGTCACGAGTGGTCAAGCGTGTATGATTACTGTTTAGGTCAGTTCTTAGCTAGCGGCTTTCTTTACGAGCGCTGTGATGCTGGCCTCTGTAGACGGGGTCAATTCCTTCAGCGCGTAGGCGACCGGCCACAAATCGCCATCATCGAGGTTCGCCATGTCACTAAAGCCGAACGTCGCGTAGCGTGTGTTGAACTTCTGCGCACTTTGGAAGAAGCAAACCACCTTACCATCTTTGGAGTAGGTAGGCATCCCGTACCACGTTTTGGGCGAGAGGCTTGGCGCATTCGCTTTGATGATCGCATGGAGGCGTGTTGCCATAGTGCGCTCCGGTTCCGGCAATTCGTCGATCTTCGCGATTACAGCGCTTTCTTCTTCCGCTCTAGTCGCGGAGGCCTTCAGCTCTTTGGCACGTTCTTTCACGGCTGCGCGTTCTTCTGCTGTGAATCCGTCACCCTTCTTACTTTCGGTGCGCTTGGCGGATTTTTGTGTATCTTTCTTCATGAAAATCTCCTTATGGGCTGTCAATCAGATTAGGCACAATCACGGTGACGTTCGGTTAGCCGTGCTGGCTAACCCTGACGGCGCGGCTTATCTTGAGCCAGCACCATGACGTTGCCGCTGTTATCCTTGAAAACCGCTTCGATGATCCCATAGGGGCGATCGGTCGGAGGTTGCATAAAGTCCACACCACTCGCCTTGAGTGTCTCATAGGTCTTCTGGCAGTCGTCGGTTTTCCACGGGCCGACGCCCAGCTTGCCAGCTTCCACGAGTTTGGCGAGTTGATCGACATCTTCTTGCGTCATTCTGCCACCCGGTTTCAAGGCTGCCAATTGATATTCGAGATCGGGTTGGCCTTTCAAGCCAATCGTTAGCCAACGATAATCGCCATTTTTGACATCCGCGCGGATTTCGAAACCGAGCTTTTCCGTATAAAAACGGAGCGCCTCATTCTGATCTGTGACCCAAATGGTTGCGACCGAAAGTCTGTTGAACATCGCTTGTTTTCTCCTTGGTATATCCGAGATTTTAATACATTTGTGCTATATTGGCTTCTCGAAAATTGCCCTGTTTTAAGGAGTTGGATGATCCTCGATACCATGAAGCAAGCATACACACAGGGGAATGTATGGAGCGGGGAGCGTAGGCTGACTGCTATCCCGATACACGCTGGGGGATAATCCGGTGACTTTGCGAAACAGGGTGCTAAATGATCCCAGACTTTCAAAGCCAACGGCTGCGCAAATCTCCGTTATGTTGAGGTCGGAGTTACGCAAGAGTTCTTTGGCGTGGGCAATACGCCGTTCCACCAAGTATTGATGCGGGGTTTGTTTATAGACGCGCCTAAATGCCCGTATCAGGTAATACGGTGAAAGGGCTACCTCACGACCCAAATCCTCAATGGTAATTGGATCGGTATAGCGACGATCCAGTACGAGGCGGGCAAGACGAACTTGCTTATGAGGATTCATTTGCACAGAGGATTTCCCCCATTAGAAAGTGGTCACGCTAACATTTTACCACGACACGTTAAATGCACTGTAGAAGATGCTTAGAGCGCCGCACATGAACGACTACCAGCAAACGAAGCCACCGTCCACAATCAGATCAAGACCTGTTACGAACGAGGCGGCTTTACTGGCAAGGAAAACGGCTGGCCCGACCATTTCGTCCGGTGTCGCCATACGCTGCATGGGGGTATCGGCTGCAAACTTCTTGGTTTGCTCGGCTACTTCTGGCCGCAGGTTCATGGGTGTGAGGGTATAGCCCGGACTGATGGTATTGACGCGAATGCCACGGTCAGCCCATTCCATCGCAAGGCTCTTGGAAAGGTGAATTACGCCTGCTTTAGATGCGTTGTAGTGTGCCTGCATCAACCCGCGATTCACGATCGAACCGGACATCGAGGCAATGCTGATGATCGAGCCTCGTTTGCGGGGCAGCATCACCCGCCCCTGTGCCTGACAGGATAGAAACACGCCCATCAAATTAACGTCCATGAGGTGGCTGAACTGCTCGACGGACATCTCCTCGGCAGCGGTGGCATTGGCGATTCCGGCGGAGTTGACCGCCACAGTCATCGGCCCTAGTTCAGACTCGCTCTTGGCAATGGCTGCTTCAAGATCGGCAGCACTGGTCACATTGCCCGTCAAGGGTAACGCACGACGCCCTAGCTTCTGGATACGTTCCACTGTCTGAGCAAGAGTCGTGCTCTGCGGCAGATCAAAGCAGGCTACGTTCGCACCCGCCTCGGCTAACCCAATCGCGATGGCCTGTCCGATTCCACTGCCCGCTCCGGTGACGAAAGCCACCTCATTGTCGAGTCTAAATAATTCCATGACGTTTTCCTTCGGTTGTGCGCTGCGATGTTATCCGCGCCTCATACACTGCTTAAAAATCTGCTCAAGGTTGCATCCATTTGAACCACAGATGGTAGGTAAGATACCACTGTGACCGAACCTTGTCCAATGATGTAAAAGCCATCTCAGTCGATAGTAAGCTGGTGGGAATTGGGGTAAGAAGAGTCATGAAGGGCACGAGGCTTTCCTATGCCCTTCATTCAGTGTGAGGTTTACGTGTTGGTTACTGTAAAACGGCGCTGCTGGCCGCGATGATAGACGCTAAATGAAACTGATTTCCAATGGGCTGGCAGACGTGGCGCAACGGCGGGTTCACCCTTCTCATCCAGATGCAGCCCGCAAAAACCAAAGACCAGCGATTGCCATAAACCGCCGCTGGATGCGCCGTGAATACCATCTTTGACGTTGCCCTTGTTGTCTTTCAAGTCGATCTCGGCGGCATGTTCAAACATATCGAGTGCCACTTCATCCAACCCGAGGCGGGAGGCCACCCACGCATGGATCGCAGGACTGAGCGATGAACCATGATCGGTACGCGGGAAATAGGTGTTCCAGTTATTGATCTGAACCTCGCGCGGTGCGAGTTGATCGCCCAACAGCGCCATCAACATGACGACATCGGCCTGCTTGATCACCTGCGTCTGAATGCTGCGGGCGTGTCCGATGATGGCCTGAACGCTGGCGGTACGCGGTTCGTAATGCGGCACGGGCACATATTCCATCTCGAAGAAACCGGGGAACTGAATGTGAATCTGTTTTTGGTCATCAAACGGAATGAACATCTTCTGAATGATGGCTTTCCATTTGGCTTGTCGCGCTGCGTTTAAGTCCAGTTGCTTCACAAGACGGTCATAATCCGTCGGAGCATTCGCCTTCAACCAATCGAGCAATTGAAAGGCTTGCTCTAGATGCCACACCACCATGCGGTTGGTGAAAACGCTGTTATCAATATTTTCGTGATATTCATCCGGACCGATTTGCTGGCTCAGTTCGTAGCGCCCGTTCTTGTCTTCAACGCGACTGCCCCAAAAAACGGCCGTATCTAAGACGATTTCCGCGCCGTACTGCTTCAAGAATTCATCATCACCCGACCAGCGCCAATATTGCAGCACGCCGTAGCTGATGTCCGTCGAAATGTGTTGCTCGTTGTCACCTGTCCAGATGCGAATGCGTGAACCGTCCGGTTGGGGATCGCCCCATTGGGGTGTGGTTTCTTCGCCGGTGTCGGTGCTTTCCCACGGATACATCGCGCCTTCATAACCGTTGGCGATGGCTTTGTTACGCGCACCGGCCAAGCGATGATAGCGGTACATCAACAGGTTGCGTGCCATGTGCGGTTGGGTCAGGGTCAGGGGTGGCAGGATGAAGAGTTCCGTGTCCCAGAAGACGTGTCCTTTGTAGCCAAATCCTGAGAGGGTCTTGGCGCCAATGTTGACATCATCATCGTGGCGTGGGGCGCAAATCAAGATATGGTAGAGCACGAAACGCAGCGCGAATTGTGCCGCCTCGTCACCTTCGATTTGAACATCACTGCTATCCCAATAGGTTGCCCATTCGGTGCGGTGTGCATACTGTAGCGCGTCATATCCGATTTGTGCAGCTTCCTTGAGCTTGCTTTGGGCAGCCTGTAAGGGATTATCTACATCGCGGCTGGTGTAAATGGTGGTCAATTTGTGCAGTGTGGTGCTGGCCTCACGCGCGAGGGTGAAGCGCGTCCGCATGACAGGACGTTGATTCGCTGAATCGACGAGGATTTCGACCTCACTTTGGGCGACTAATGTGGATGCCATGCCGATCCGATAACCAGATTGGAGCGTGGTTGCGCTCACCCCAACACTGTGTTGATCATGGGTAGCCTGTATCGTGCCCCAATGTTGTGCGCTCATGTTGGTCACTGACTGATCAATATAAGCCTCGACTTCGATTTCGGGATTGCCGTCCACCGCGACGATTTGTAAGCGTTGCGCCAAAATATGTTCATCAGCAAGGCTGGCAAAGCGTTCGAATACCAAACGCACAATCGCTCCCGACTCGGCGCGGAACAGGGCTTCGCGCGTCAATACCGCTGTGTGTAAATTCAGGGTACGGCGATAGCCGATGAGCGCACCATTCTTGGGTTTGAGCGTCATCTCATTTTGGTTGATGAGTTTGAAGGGAGTACCATCAACTGTGATTTTGAGGGGTAACCAGTTGGGCGCATTCACCAGTTCAGGCACTAGCATCCCCTCGGCATGGTCAAAGATGCCATGTACCATGGTGGTGACACTATCCCCTGCATAACCTTCCTCGAACGAACCGCGGGTTGCCAGATAACCATTACCGATGGTCATCAGTGTTTCGTTGTGATTTAGGCTTTCAGGATGGAAGGGGAATTCTTCTAGATTCCAGAGTTGGCGACGCATAGTACACTCTCCCTATCAGATGGCGCGAGGAGATTTAAACGATTAAATGAGGCTGGATTTATTGTAATCACCTTGTTTAAAATTCGCAAGTCAATCAGATGTTATTTCACGCTGAGACGCGGGCATCGTCGCAGGCCATTTTAATGAGGAAATGAAGTGCTGTATGAACCAATCAATTCGGGCGTTTATTTTCGATCTCGATGGTGTGATTACGGATACGGCGGAATTTCATTATTTGTCGTGGAGCCAACTGGCCGCCGAGGAAGGTATTCCATTTACCCGCGAGGATAATGAGCAGCTCAGAGGGGTTTCACGGCGTGAAAGTTTGAATCGGGTGCTGAAAGGTAAGCCGATTGACGAGGCAACAGCACAAGCATGGATGACTCGTAAAAACGATTACTACCTGCGTTATTTGGATCAAATCCAGCCCAACCACGTCTTGCCCGGTGTAAATGCCTTTTTGCGGGCGGCACAATCGGCGGGGATTGCGATGGGTATTGGTTCGGCTAGCAAAAATGCGAAAACGGTACTGGAACGGCTTCAGATTGCCTCGTTTTTTGAAGTCATTGGTGACGGATACAGCGTAACCAATGGGAAGCCCGCGCCTGATTTATTCGTGTGGGTGGCAGGTGGATTACATGTCCCACCGGTTGAAGCAGTGGTCTTTGAAGACTCGGAGGCCGGAATTGATGCCGCGCTCAAAGGTGGATTCTGGACGGTGGGTTTAGGCCACTCCAGCATACAACACGCCCATATGGTCAGTGAGGACGGATTGTCTACGCTCACGGTTGAGGCTGTACTCAAGCGCTTTGCTCACTCAAGCTAGTAGCGAGGCTAAAGGTCGTCAAGAAATTATTCGTGGCGACCTTTGACATTGAAATACGATGAGGCAAATTAGTCACGCCCCGTCATCAGGGCAGTTGAGTTAAATCTTGTTGGCCGGAAACATTGGGCGTTCGCCCTTCAGCACACGTACCACTTCCTCTGCCCCTTTGACGCGCACATCAATCTTGGATTGTTCGGAATACCATGCGGCGTGCGGCGTGACGATGATGCGCTTCTCGTGCAGAAACGGATGGTCAGGTGGTGGGGGTTCAACCGCAAACACATCGATGGCCGCCCCTGCGATTTGACCGGAACGTATGGCTGCCAGCAATGCTTCTTCATCCACTAACGGGCCGCGTGCCGTATTGATCAGGAAAGCGGTCGGTTTCATCTGCGCCAAGGCCGCCGCATTCATGATGTTACGGGTAGAGTCGGTGAGTGGCGCGTGCAGTGAAATATAATCGGATGTACTGAGCAGCGTCGCAAAATCAACCGCTTGTACCCCATCGGCTTGCATGCGCTCCGGTGACAAATACGGATCGTAAACCACCACGTTTAAGCCTAATCCTTTGGCTTTGGTCGCCAACGCTTGCCCGATGCGTCCATAGGCGACGATGCCGAGCGTTTGTCCTTTCAAGCGCTGCACCGGACGGATACGCGTCGGGTCCCACCAGCGTTTGTCTTGCACCGATTGGAGTAGATCGTTCATACTGCGGGCGAACATCAACAACAAAGTGATGGCATGGGTCGAAACTTCATCAATCGAGTAGTCGGGCACATTCGTCACCCATACCTGATGCTCGGTGGCAGCAGGGATATTGATGGCATCTAAGCCTGTACCCACGCGCGAAATAATCCGGCAGTTGGGCATACGGGCGATCAAATCAGCCGATACTTCCTGAATCGTAACCATCAAGGCGTCGGCGTGGCCGGCGGCTTCTTGTCCTTCGGGTGATGCTAGATTTTTGACCGTGACGATATTCACGCCCTCAATCGCTTGCAGTACGTTCTGCTCGATGGTGCTGTCTCCGCTCAAATCATAAGCAATAACTACGGTGGGCATTTTTATTCCTTGGTTCGTTCAATTAAATGAGTGTATTTTCCTGACGCGTGTGCATATTGACGGTTATTTTGCCTCAAGATAATTGTGAATGACGCGACCAAAAGGCAGCACAAAATCCGCTCGCCAGTAAAAGCCTTCAATCATGTCACGCACAGGCAATTTGTAAACCGGCGCCTGAGCATTCGGACGCAGTTCGACTGTTGCCGCCCCACGCCAACACTCATGTACCCGTAGATTCTCAAAGGTTCGCGCGGTCAATTGGCGGATAGCATCGGTACCATCAATATTCGGGATGACTTTCAGGTTGATGTTGGTGCGGAAGTCGCCATACTTGGTTAGTTCTTGCGATTGTGCGATCTGTTGTTTATAAGGCAGCGTCACTGTAATCACATCAATCCCGTTACGCGTGACCGTCCCCACGAACAAATCCTCGCGCACTTCAAGACGGGGATTACCGCCCTTCTTGGGCTGACCGTAAATTTCACGCCCTGCCGCTACCGCGCCATCACTCCCCAGATATAAGTATGGGGAATAGGCGCCAACAATATCCGTTCCCGGCAACCGTACCGGAATCTGTACCGCCGACTCGTAATAATTACCAAACCAGTCCGAGTCGTTCATGTGGTACACGTGGACAATAACCAGATCATTCACGACTTCTAGCGGAGCAGGGATTAAACGGCGCGAACACTCAATATCAGTACGGTAAAAAGCTGTCAAAATCTCCGTGTTGCGCATCTCCATCGGGAAACGTGGCACCAGCGGATTATCAAATGGGGTTTCAAAAGTTGAATGCGGAAGCATGTTAAACCACCTTCGCTCATTTATTCATAATATTTATTTGTCAGAGATACCTAAAACCACGTATGACTACCACCCGCGTTCATCGCTAGATTGCCACCATCCACCGGCAGCAATACACCGGTCACGAAGGCCGCCGCGTCGGATGCCAAAAATACGGCTGGTCCGATAATATCATGGGCTTCACCCAAACGATTCATCGGAATACCTTTGAGCAAGTGTGCCACCAGATTCGGATCGGTCTTGGGATCACTCAGCCATGCTTTGACACTAGGCGTTTGCATTTGGGCAGGGATCAAGGCGTTCACGCGGATATTATGCTGCGCCCATTCGGTAGCCAGTTCGCGCGTCATCTGATGCACGCCACCTTTGGCGATGCTGTAGACAAAATTGCCGCGTCCCAAAGCCGATACCCCGCCAATCGAGCCGATGCTGATGATGCTGCCACCAGTCCCTTGCGCGATCATGCGCCGTCCCGCTTCCTGTGTGCACAGGAAGAAACCTGTCAGGCATACCGAAAGCGCACGTTCCCACTGCTCTAAGGTCAGGTCTTCAGGTTTTGCGCGGGTGAAGGCATATGGCCCGTTGACCAGAATATCGACGCGCCCGAATGCTTGATCGACGG
Source organism: Aggregatilineales bacterium (assembly GCA_044227005.1). Classification (GTDB taxonomy): domain Bacteria; phylum Chloroflexota; class Anaerolineae; order Aggregatilineales; family Phototrophicaceae; genus CFX2. The sequence goes on along the minus strand of JBGAFZ010000003.1, from coordinate 609,451 downwards.
TTTCAAACAAGGCTTTGATTTGCTCCGGTTGGCTGATATCACACTTTACGGCTAAGCCTTTGCGCCCTGCCGCAGTGATCTTTTCGACCGTGGTTTTTAAGCCGTCTTCATTGATATCAGCGGCTACCACATCTGCACCATACTCGGCAAAACCGACAGCGATGGCCTGGCTCAAACCGGATGCCGCGCCGGTCACGACGGCTGTGCGCCCATTCAAATTGAACAAGGTGCGTGAATCGAGCATTACTCATGACTCCTTTGTTGATTGTTTCAAATCGGGTTGCTTGCCCACGTATTAATACCCTAATTCAACCGTATCGGCTAACCGCATGGATATAGTCACCCCAACCGACAAAAAAAGCGCCTCTGATTGCACAGAAGCGCTTTCCCTTGCCTATGAAAATTGAACAGCGTTAACGATTACGAGAGAACGACCACCGTATCAAATGGATCACGTTGGGCTTCAGGAATGGTCAAGATAACGCTGTCGTTACGCCGTTCAAAAGTCACCGCCTCACCTGATTTCAAGAGGCGTGCCTGTTTAATACCTTCCGGTACCTGCTTCAAGGTGACGCAATCGCTCACATAATCCAGCACATGGACATAATGCGTATCGCCTTTACGGGTGCTGACACTCACAGCGGTGGGCGGGATAACCCCTGCCCGCGTCCCATAAATCGATTCACTGTTGCCTTTCATCCATGCACCGATGCCGCGCAAGCGTCCGACATGAACCGGCACGATTTCGCCGGTTTCCAACGGGCCGACGTTCAACAGGAAATTGGCTCCAGCACTGGCGCTGCGTGCCAACAAACTGATCAATTCCTTGGTCGATTTGTAGTTAACGCTACCTGCAATGTGGAACCAGTGATCGTTGATGGTCATGCACACTTCAAGGGGATGATCCGAAACCGTCAGCGAGTTGAAACCGGTGGTATTCAAACCGGGTAAATCCTGCTCGAAACCCTGGACATCCTCACCCGGTAGCGGGTGCGAATGCCGATTGTTGATGACAACCGCATCCGGCTGAAGGCTGTGAATCATCGGGTAAAGTTTGTCGTACTCAAACGATTCACCTTGCGGCGGTAGGAAGTACGAATCACGTTCGTCAAACACATGATTCGGCCAGTCACCATCAAACCACATACAGGCGATTTCGCCGTAGTTGGTACACAGTTCGCGCACCTGTCCGTGTAGGAAAGCGATGTAATCTGACCATGCCAAACCGCTCTCCTTGCGGAAGCGATAGGCCGGATGATGCCAATCGAGCAGCGAATGATAAAAGCCCATCTTTACATCATTCCGTTTGGCACAGGCTTCTACCAGTTCACGCACCGGATCACGCTTAAAGGGCGTAAAGGTGGTGATCTTATAATCACTCAGGGCGGTGTCGTACATGCTGAAACCGTCATGATGCTTGGTGGTGAAAACGATATACTTCTGCCCCGCATCAGCCGCAATACTCACCCACTCGTCCGCATTAAACTTGGTCGGATTGAGTCGGGCAGAGATTTTTTCGTATTCTGGAACCGAGATTTGTTCGCCGTGCATCAGCCAGTCATGGCGTGGTGCAACGGCTGTTGGCCCCCAATGGATAAACATCCCAAGACGAATATCTTGAAACCAACTGAGTCCCTTTGCAGATGCTTGATTAGTCATAATTGGTTCATCACCTTATGACAAGACGACGACGGTATTGATCGGATCACGCAGTCCTTCAGGGATGCTCAAGAGCACCTTGTTATCACGCTTGATGATGTCGACAGCCGCGCCACCGTTCAGCAAATGCGCCTTGGTCACGCCTTCAGGAAGTGCGGGTATCGTCACGCAATCGCTGGTGTTATCCAGAACGTGCAGGTAATGGGTATCCCCTTTACGGGTACTGACGGTCACAGCGGTTGGGGCAATCGCGCCGGCGCGTGTCCCATAAACCGATTCGCCATTGTTCTTCAGCCACTTGCCTACACCACGCAGACGCTCGGCATGTGTCGGTACAATTTCGCCCAAGGCGGTTGGCCCGACGTTCAGCAGGTAATTGCCACCGGCACTGGCGCTACGTACCAGCAGGTGAACCAGATGACGGGTCGACTTGGTATTGTTATCGTCCGCGCTATAACCCCAATGATCGTTGATGGTCATGCATACTTCTAGCGGCAGGGGTGAGATTGTCGTGGTGTTGAAACCAGCCGTGTTGACACCGGGCAAATCCTGCTCAAAGCCCTGAATATCTTCACCGGGCAGCGGATCTTCATGACGATTGTTGAGCACAATCGCATCCGGTTGCAGCGTATGAATCATGTCATACAGTTTTTCGTATTCGAACGAACCACCGGGCGCAAAATACGCATTACTTTCGTCGAATGCGTGGTGCGGCCAGTCGCCATCAAACCACATACAGGCGATGTCACCAAAGTTGGTGCAGAGTTCGCGCACCTGACCATGCAGGAAGTCCAGATAATCCGACCAAGCGAGGCCGCTCTCTTTGCGGAAACGATACGCCGGATGATGCCAATCGAGCAACGAATTATAGAAGCCCAGCTTGATGTCGCTGCGTTTGGCAACGGCATTGGCGAGTTCACGGATTGGATCGCGCTTGAAGGGCGAGTTGGTCACCTTGTACTCGCTCAAGGCGGTGTCATACATGCTAAAACCATCATGGTGACGGGTGGTAGGAACAATATATTTTTGTCCCGCGTCCGCCGCGATGCTGACCCATTCTTCGGCGTTGAATTTAACGGGGTTGAATTGCGGTACTAATTTTTCGTATTCGGGGACAGGGATGCGGTCGGTATGCATGACCCATTCTTGCTTGGCGATGATGGAGTACAGTCCCCAGTGAATGAACATCCCGAAGCGGATGTCTTGAAACCAATTGAGTCCTTTAGCGGAAGCTTGTTTTGCCAAGGTAAAACCTTTCTTTGATATAAGCTGAATTGGAAATTGCGTAGAGGCGTGTTGTGGATGACCTGCCAATTATGTTTATGGGCAAGCATCATTTGTTCGAAGTTGGGACGCCCTGCATAGCTCATGCAATGCGACTTGTGCTTATTTCCTGTTACAATATCAGTGTGGCATTTTCGCTGAATGTCACGGGATGGATGAGACTGGTTCCTCAATGTAGGCTGTAACCAGTCCTCATCCATTTTAAATCCTGTTCGTTACGAACGGTCGTTATGCGCCTTTTGCGGCTTCATACGCCTTCTGGGTAATCTCCAACAAACGTGGCAGTCCCTGTGAATCGAGGGTTGCCAGATAGGTGTCCCACTCTGCATCAATGTCGGCATCACCGGTGATGAACTTGCTGAGCATTTCATCAACATAGGTCTTCACTGCCAATTGAATTTCAGTGACTTCTTTAGCATCTGAGTCAGAGTAGGTCAGCGGTGGGATCAAGTCGGAGATCGCTGGTGCGAAGGGCAACATGGCATTCGATGCTTCGAACAGCGGGACTTCAACAAACTGATCTTTAGCTGATTGGCTCAGGCGGAAGTCGCTGGTACGATAGGTCATACCGGCCTGACGCCATGCTGTATCGGTCATACCTTCGCCCCAGTTGGCGGTGGTACGGTAAGCGGCCTGCTTGCCATTGATACCCAATTCACCTTCCGGTGGCTTGATCCAGTCCGTACCTTCGACGCCGAACGTGTTACGCATAGTGGCTTCGAGGCTGTACATCAGATCGCCGAGGCGGAAAGCAACATCAGGATGTGCGGACTTGTTGGTCACAACGAAGCGACCGACATTGAAGCCCCAAGGAGCATAAGCAGCGGTCTGAACGCCTTCGGGTCCCTTCAGCGGGGGAACGGCGATCCAGTTGTCCATCTCACCACCCTGAGCCAAGGTCTTGGCCTCAGTGTATGTACCCATCCAACCACCACCAACAGCACCCAACAAATGGGGTTCTTTTTGGCTGCCCAATTGCAGCAGAGCAGGATTGTCTTGAATGAGGGCATTCGGGTCCATCAGACCTTCGGTGTACAGTTGATGCAGATACTTCAGACCAGCCTTGTAGCCGGGTTGGGCATAAGCACCCTGAACCTTACCATCGACCAACAGCAAGCGATCTTGTTGAATCCGATCGTAGAACACGAATGAGTTCATCAAGAACTGATCAACGCTGTTGTGCCAGCCGGTACCTTCAGCATTACCCGAGAACGGTACTTCGTCAGCGATGCCATTGCCATTCGGGTCTTTTTCTTTGAAAGCCTTGAGCATGGCTTCGAATTCGTCGGTGGTCGTCGGCATAGCAATGCCTAGTTTATCCAACCATGGCTTGTAGACCCACATTTTCTGTGAGAGGAAGCAATGGAAACATTCGTTGATTTCTGGCAAACCATACACCTTACCATCTGGCGAGGTGTTGAGGGGCAGCAGTTGAGGACGTTCGGTTTCGAAAATCCGCTTGGTTTCTTCGCCGTACTTCGCCATCAAGTCATTGAGGGCTACGAATGTACCTTGTGCACCCTGTTGAGCGACCAAGCTGGGGGTCATCTGGAAGCCCAGCAAAATGTCGGGCAGATCGCCGCTGGCGAGTACCAGATTCAACTTGGTTTGTGCATCAGTTGATGAACCAGACACGAGTTCGATTTCGAGGTCGATACCGGTCTTTTCTTCCAGCCATTGGGTATAAGCATTCTTGTTGAAGTCCGACACTTGTTCGGTGCTGTACAACAGAATCTTCAATGTGACAGGTTCAGTAACGATTGGAAACTGACCGGCAGGGCTTGCAATGTCACCCTGAGCATAAACGGACATGCTCATGATTGACATCACTATTCCCATAAAAAGTAACGTATAGAGCTGTTTTCTAGTCATTTTTTCTTCCTTGAACTTTCTTTTCCGAAATAAGCGTCATGTTCTATATGTGCTGATGTGATCGATAATCCTCCTTTATCCCTTGATGGCCCCAATCGTTAAACCTTGAACAAAATAGCGTTGTACGAACGGGTAGAGCATCAGTACTGGAACCGAGGCCACCACGATGGATGAAAATTTAAGTTGTTCCTGAAGTGCCTGTTGATCGGCCATTCGTTGAACATCGGAGATCATGCCGAGGTCGATCTTGTTCAAAATCAAGATGTTCCGCAGGACGATTTGCAAAGGAGCGAGATCTGGGTTGGTTTGCAGCACCAGCGAGAGGAAATATTGATTCCACTGGGCAACGGCATACACAAGAAACAAGACGGCTACCAGCGATTTTGCCAGCGGCAGCACAATCTTGAGCAGATACCCGAAGTCGCTGCACCCGTCAATCTGGGCGGCTTCATAGAGTTCATCGGGGATGCTGGTACGCAGGAACGAGATGGTGATGATTAAGTTCCAGACGCTCAAGGCCGTCGGGATAATCAACGCCCAGCGCGTGTTGACCATACCGAGGTCACGCACTACCAGATAAAACGGGATCAAACCACCGCTAAACAACATCGGGAAGAAGAACACGATGGTCAGGAAGCGTCTGCCGGGGAGGTCTTTACGTGTCAGTGGATAAGCTGCTAAGAACGTCAAGACGACACTCACCGCAGACCCCACGACCGTATAGAACAGCGAATTCAACATACCCTTGATCAGTGTGGGGTACTCAAAAATCTTCGTATACCCGATGATCGTCGGATCAACCGGAAACAACGTGACCTTACCCGATATAACCGCTGACGGAGAGCTAAAAGAGGCGCTCAGTGTATATATCAACGGGTACAGGATGATGATTAGCACCACCGTCAAGAAAATATAATTTACAACCGTGAAGACACGATCCCCTGTGGAATCTTGGATTGAATTCACCGATTTGCGTTTTCCCAGTTTTGGTACATCTATAGTGGTCATTAGCTTACTCCTCGTTTTTACGAATGATCTACCAGAGACTTTCTTGTCCTAAGCGTTTGACACTGTAGTTCGCAACCACCACCATCAACAGGGCGATAACACCCTTAAACAAGCCGATGGCAGTCGCATAGGAAAAGTCCAACGTAGGAGAGGCCAACCCAACTTTGTAGACATATGTATCTAGGATTTCCGATACTGACACATTTACCGGATTTTGGAGCAGCAGCACTTTCTCGAAGCCGATGTTGATGAAGTTGCCGAAGTTCAAGATCAACAACATGGTAGCAATCGGCATGATACCGGGGATGTCGATATTCAAAATGCGCTGAAGTCGTGACGCCCCATCCACCACAGCGGCTTCGTGTAAAGCCGGATCAATCGTGGTCAGCGCGGCAAGGTAGATAATCGCGGAAAAGCCCATGTGCTGCCAAATATCTGTCCACACATAAATGGACTGATAGTATTCCGGTTTAGACATGGCGCTCACCGGTTTTTGACCGAGTGCTGTGGCAAGCTGTGAGAGGATGCCGAAGCGCGGATTAAGCATCTGCAAAATCAAGCCCACCATAACGACTGTTGAAATGAAATGGGGTGCGTAGGTCACCATTTGCAGGACTTTCTTGAACCACAGCGTCCGTACTTGGTGCAAGCTCAAGGCCAGAATAATCGGTATGGGAAAGCCGATCACCAGCAAATAAAGACCTAATGTCAGCGTGTTAACAATCAACCGCGTGAACTGAAACGAGTTGAAAAAGCGCTCGAAATTAGCGAACCCAACCCATGTACTGTTCCAGATACCACCTGCGACTGTGTAATCACGAAAAGCAATTTGCGCTCCCAAAATCGGGATGTAACTAAAGACGATGATGTAGGCAAGGGGAAGCGCTAACAGGGCATATAGCTGCCACCGACGGCGTATGCGCAGTAATAAGTGACGGAAGCCGCTATTTGCCGTAGCAGCGTTATATTTACGGATACTCGGAGGGCTATCAATTGTTTTGGGTTGATTCGTAACGGCCATATTTATTACCTGTCTCTATTTTTGTATTAAACCGAAGGTGGTCGCCGGGTTACATGAACACCCTTTGTTCATCGCGCAAAAGCGAGCATACGAAACTGCCGGTTTAAGCTTTGCCATTTGGCAACGCCCGCAGATATGAAAAGAAATTCTTAACCGGGATATTGTCAGTTATCTCGGCGCTCACACCTCCTACATAACCCCCACCGGAAGCCAGAAATGAAACGGCTGCCGCAACATGTTTGACGATTGCTTCATCTTCACCATGTGCCAGTAAAGAGCAAGGTATACCACCCAATAAACCGAGCCGACCTACTGCCGCTGGTTTGACCGCACCCAGATTATTGGCCTCAGGTTGTGCGATATACAACCCGTCAAATCCGAGGTCGCTAATCAGGTTCATCAGCGCGTCAATTTTCCCGTGCGAATACAAAACAGTTGAGAGATCATGTTCATGCGCGATCCGTACCATCTGTTGGATGTGCTTGCAAAAAACACTGTTGAACACATCCGCCGGAAAACGCAAACCGTGCTCGTTAGCCAGATCATCACTCAAAATCACAAACGCCAAATCCGTACCAAAGCGATCACAGATGAGTTGCATGACTTTGCTCTGGTAGTCAAAGAGTGTGTTAGCAATCTTCTGCACGATGCTAGGTTGAAGTTCAGCGTGGGTACTGTGAAGCGCTTCATATAATGTTAGCGTATCCGCTACGATACCCCGAAAATCCGCCGCAATGCCCACATTCGTACTGCGTGCAGCCCGTACATAATGATCAAAAAAGTCAATCTGATCCGTCAGCAGTGGGAAATCGAACGGCAAGGTGTCGCTATCGCCGGTCTGGTTGCTGTCGATGGTGACGTGGTGTGGGAAGCGGCAAGCAATCGCAGCGATACCACTGCGCTGCGCAAACCCAACTTGATCTTCCGGTGTGACCATCGGCGCACGGTTCACAAACTCGTAGTGTGGTTCATGTTCCAAAACGTAACGATATAGCGCATCGTTGTGAATGGCGTACTCAAAATGAGGGAGGTGAGTCTCGTCTACCGTTTCATGTCTCAGGACTTGTTTCAGCAGATTAACTTCTGCTTTATGGACTTGCATCATATCTCCATCGCTCGGCGGTAATGTCACCTGGGCGACCATACCGATGTCATTTGCCAGCGCCATAATTTTTTCGCGCGGTAATGGGGCTATGAGTTGTCCTTGGACATTTTCGAACGAGCTGTTCACGTCAACCGTGTTGGGGACACCCCCTGACGACTGACGAATAATTAAGCGAGAGGGTAAAACCACTGTTTGTGGGCGCGAGTAATCATCACTCGTGAGGCGTTTGAGCAGGAGTTGGGTCGCATTCACACCAATATCATAAGGCGATTGGCTGGCGACTGTCATGAAAGATGCGAAACGTGAGTCCGGGTAAAAATCATCGAAACATGCTACTGCCACGCGCTCAGGGACGGCGATGTGCTGCTTCTCCAACGCTTTGATGACACCAATCGCGATTTCGTTATTGGAGGCGACTATCGCGCTCGTATCGGGCAGGCGTTCCATCAAATCATGCGTCAGGCGTTCAGCCGTATCACGTTCGTACTCGCCCCAGCAAATCCGCTGTTGATCAATCGGAATACATGCGTCCGCCAGTGCCATGCAATAACCCAGCACACGGTCACTCGCGCTGGTCGAACTTTGGCGTCCGGTCACAACCGCGATTTTCCGATGTCCCAATTCGATCAAATGTTGGGTGAGCGCAAACGCGCCGGATACGGAGTCACTGTAGACATTATCGACATACCAGCGCGCCGCTTGAGATTGCCCGACGAAAACAATCGGTTTTTCGCGTGAATCCATTGATTGGCGTGAGGCATGTTCATCACCTGCCAGCGCCATCCATTCCGAGCGACGGCTGAGGATCATGCCGTCCACACGTCCGTAAATCGACTCCAGATAGCGCAAGTTCTGACGGGAACGCGCATAGGTGTTGCAAATGATAACATGATAGCCATTCGCTTGAGCCGCATCCTGTACGCCTCGCGCCACGGTCGTCCAGAAGTAATTGGTGAGTTCAGGAATCGCAAGCGCAATCGTATCGGTGCGTTTGCTGCGCAGGCTACGAGCTTGAAAATTGGGCTGGTATCCGAGTTTGCTGATCGCCAGTTCCACTTTTGTACGTGTATCGGGGTTAACGTTCATAGCCCCATTCATCACGCGTGAAACAGTCCCCGGAGAAACACCCGCTAATTTAGCGACATCCGCTATCGTGGGCATCTAAAAACAGTTTCTACTAATAACAATTCTATTTATGAAATCGATTTAATGAAACGATTTAAGGCAACTATAACGTGAACTTTTGTCAGTGTCAACCAATCTGTAGGATCAGACAATACTTTAATGTTTTTGGAGGCAATTTAGGGCGAGCAAGCGGGGAAGAACACTACAAACTACAGGGGCGTGTATCGTGTACACGCCCCTGCTATCAACTTCACGCTTTGAAGGGGAAGGCCACACACCTTCCCCATTATCATCAACTATGACTTAGCGACAGTCCACACACCACCAGCGCCTTCGCCAGCGGTATCACCAACCTTGTGGTCATCCTTGAAGTAGTACAGGGGCATACCCTTGTAGGTTACTTGCAAGCTGCCATTTTCCAACTTGATGGTGCCCAACTCGCCAGTAATGCCAGCGCCGGCATTCAGCTTGTCTTCGGCATGTACGGTGTACGGAGGCCAGTTCTTGAGGCAGTCACCGGTACAATTGCTCACACCAGCGGTGTCATTGGCGAAGGTGTAGAGGGTACCACCGTCAGTTGACACGAGGAATTCACCCAGTGCATCGGTCTTGCCGATAGCGACGGTTTCAGGAGCAATCGTGTACCAGACCTTGCCCACGCCTTCACCGGTCGAGTCACCGATGGCCTTGTCGTCTTTCCAGTAGTACAGCGGCCAACCGTTGTAGGTCACCTGAATGGTGCCGTCGGTACGGGTGGTTGTGCCAATCTTGCCGGGGAGGTTCACACCGGGGACAATCGCATCAGCGCTGTCGACCAGCAGGGGCGGCCAGTTGGTGGCGCACTTGTCATAGCAAGCACTGGTATCGGGAGTATCCTTAGTGAACAGGTACAGGGTCATACCGGTTGGGCCAACCAATGAGTTGCCAACGGTCGGGATGCGCTGAGCAGCGACGGTTGCCGGGGGAACAATCCACCAGATATGACCCACGCGGTCACCGGTCATGTCGCCAGCTTTTTCGTCCTTGAACCAATAGTACAGAGGTTGACCATTGTAAGTCACCTGTAGCTTGCCATCTTTGCGTTCGGTTGTGCCGAACACGCCGGGGATAGCCGGATCAGAGGTGATCTTGTCGGCGCTGTCGACGAACAGGGGTGGCCAAGCTTCGGCGCACTTGTCATAGCATACGCTGGTGTTCAGTGAGTCTGCCGGGAATGTGTACAGGGTCATGCCATTGGCGCCGACCATGTAATTGCCACGGGTTTCCGACTTAGCCAGACCGACTGTGAATGCATCCTGCGCCATCGCTGGCACAATGCTGATCAAAAATACGGCCAGTAAAAACAAAACTATACGACGAGTCTTCAACATTTTTTCTAACCCTCCCTACGGTTTATGCGATGTGCAAGCGTGTTATCGCCTGCCTACTGTCTTAATCGTTTGGATTTTGGATTTTGGATTGCGGCAGTTTGAAATTGCTTTGCAGAGACGCTGAGAAACTGCTAGACTGAAGGGGTGGAGCGTATACACATGCAGCTGCAAATTGACGATATCGACCTTATGAAACAAATTGCCGCGCGGGATCAACAAGCGTTCCGTGCGTTATATCAAGAATACGGGAAGGCTGTTTACAGCCTCGCCTATCAAGTGCTGCAAAATTCCACCCTCGCTGAAGAGGTCGCGCAGGATACCTTCGTTAAGGTCTGGCAGAGCAAAAGCCAATGGGACCCCGCCAAAGGCAAGCTCAAAAACTGGCTGCTGACAATCACCCAATTCACAGCTATCGACCGCTTACGACAGGAACGCCGCCAGCCTAACCTCCATCCCGACTCGATTGATGAGATGGCCGAAGAAATTCCAGCTTATGCCAGTGAATCGTTGTGGCGTGATGGAACTACCCTACGTATGCTGGTCGAACAGCTTCCACAAGAACAGGCTTTATTGATCGGTCTGGCCTTCTTTAGAGGCATGAGTCATGGCGATATTTCCGAGGTTACACACATTCCGTTAGGGACGGTGAAAACCCGATTACGAACTGGATTGCAAAAATTGCGTGAATTATGGATAGAGTCGGTACAACAAACATCTAAATCAGGATAAATGATCGTATAATCATTAGGAAGACAAGTTGAGTAGGGTGTATGACTGCTAAGATCACAGTCGCTTCGGGGAACCGCTGCGACGCCATTCGAGAGTTAATTCCAGAGTATGCTTTCGGACTGACCAGTCCGGATGAAACGCGCTTTGTTGAAGCCAATCTACAACACTGTGCCGATGCTGCTGCCGAATTGGCCGATTTTCAGCGCCTACAATCCGAAATGCGGACGGATATTGCCCAGATCGAGCCACCGCTATCGCTCGAAAGCAAGCTGATGGCGATGATTGCCGAACCTGACCCTTTGCCTGCTCCAGCCCGCGTACCGATCATGATGCCGGTTGCGCCACCCCGTCGCCGTTCTATTCCGGTGGGTTGGATGGTCGCTGCTGCGGCTATTGTCGTGCTGCTGGTTACCAACGGCTATTGGCTGGCGCGTGTTAATGACCTCAGCCAGAAGCAAACTGAACTTACCACTACTACTAATCCGGCCTTCGTGCTGACCAGTACCAGCGGTCTGCGCTGGGTACGCCTCCCTCCTGCGGAAGAATCCGCGGACACCAGTGCCTTCCTCATGTGGAACGCCGAAAGTAAAATCGGTTTACTGTATGCGCACGGCTTCCCCAAGCTAACGATCGGGAAATCCTACCAGTTGTGGTTGACGCGTGGAGAAACCCGCAAGAGCGTCGGCACCTTCACGGTTGATGAAGACGGCAAGGGTGCTTTCCTGTTCAGCAGTGAGACGCCGATTGATGAATTCACATGGGCACGCATTACGGACGAACCGGAAAGCGGAAGTGAGCAACCCACCGGCCCGATTGTCGTCATCGGCAAACTTTCAACCTGATCCGCATCATATAAAAGGATATCACTATGTCCCGTCGTTTTTTGCTGCGTCAGATCATCTTCGCGATCGGTCATGACTCGTGGGTCATGGATGAACACGACCAGAAAGTTTACTTGATCGACAACAAGACTCTCGCGCTGCGTAAAACCTACATAATGTATGATATGCAGCATCAAGAAGTGCTCAAAATTCAAAGCCAGCCTTTCCACCTGCACAAGACCATCACGGTCATCCGGCAGGGACATGAGATCGCCAAGGTGCAAAAGGCGTGGCTCACTATCCTACGCGATAAGTGGAACATCCAGATTCCGGACGCGGATGATCTGGTCGCGCAGGGTGATTTGCTCGACCACGAGTACAGCATCACCCGTAACGGACAATCGGTCGCCCACATTTCCAAACAGTGGTTTAGCATCCGCGAAAGCTACGGTATCGAAGTTTTTGACGAAGCCCAAAGCCCGCTTATGATCGCCCTCGCTGTCGCCATTGATGAGATGATGCACGAGATCAACGACCATCCGACAGAACATCACGACGCGAAACCCCCACAGTAACCTTCAATATTCGGAAGATTCACAGGCTGTGAATCTTCCGAATCGTATTTAGCCGAGAAACTTCGCAAAATTCTTCAATTTCTTCATTTTCACAGGTTGGTTTTGAGTGAATCTGGCAAACTGCTGTTTTGTGCGGGATTGGGTAGGACTACTATAAGTAGTGGATGGTTAATTTGACGTACATACCCCTCCCCAAAGCATCAGGGAGGGGCTTTAAAGGCTTTTACGGATCATGGTTGTGCCGCTTTCATACAGAACAATACAATCTTAGTATAAGAACAAATGAGCTTAATGTCAAGTTATAAGTTGGTTTGAATCAACGCGGATTGACTAGCGGCTTATGCTGCCAGTGGCACATAAGTTACATGTTTGTTCAGGCTGGTTTGTTGACAGTATCTTTCTGTTCAAGTATACCGATATTGCAATGATGTTTGGTTATAGTTTCCAGTTTCTTGATAGCGACAAATGCTTCTGCTGTCCCGTAATATTTCAATGCCCTTTGTACCATTTGAGCCAACAGCTTCCTGTAATATGTGTTACGGGCAAAATCCAATTTCTGATCCATAAAATCAATCAATGAGCCAACAGCTTCGGGATAATCCAACTGTTCCAATAGATAAATTGCATAATTCCACGTATTCACGATCTCAGGATGCAAAACGCCAGCAAATAATACAGCGTTGAGATTTTTCAACACCACTTCTTTATTGCTTTTGGATACGTCTAACGATGTGAATGACTCTACATCATTAAGGTGATAGTTTAGAACAGGTATATCTGTTGGATGGGGTTGTCGATAGCAAATCACGCCTTCAGGCCAATTCTCGGGTGCTTTAATGAGTGCAAGTAATTCCTCAACAGAATAGACGGAATAGTATGCATGGTAGCGTACAAATAATTGAAATTTGACCTTTTTCATCTGAAGTCGTTGCTTTTCGCCAGCATGAATCCCCGTTGAATAGGCATATAAGCAGTAGGCATTGATTTGAATAATTGGATTATCAACTCTTAAGACAGCCTCAACCCGTTTCCAGAAAGCTTCTGTAGCAATATGTGACATCGTCAGACACATGAACTTGAATTCAGGAGTCATTGGTCGAGCCAAATATGTGAAAGCTGCTTCTTCAAGACGCTGGATATGATCTTTGCTTAGATCATAACGCCCGATATATTTCCAAATTACTTCCTTGGTATAACCTGTACCAAATGCTATTGGGTCATCTTGAAGAAATCGAATGAGATCTTCAAAGATAACCAAGTCAGCTCGTTTTACAGCCCGTCTGAGTTCGCCAAGCCTAAACTCTGAAAAACGATATGCGTTCATGCCGGCTTTTTTTCATCTTTTTCGTTCATAAGCCATCCCGTTGTAAACGATCTCATATGTTGATCATGCAATGAATTAGAAGTGTAGTATTTTTTTGAGGCTTCCAATGCCTCTGGTGTACCAATGCGCCGTAACGCACGGTAAACGGCTTGTGTGGTAAGCCAGTGTTTGGCACTCTCAAATTGATGTGCTATTTTGGTAGCGTAGAAATTTTCAATGATTGGAATTATTTGATTGCTGCCTATTTCGCCAACAACATAAAATACATGAACCCACCCTACAACAGAATCTCTATACCCAAAAGTTCCTTTCTCTAAAATTGGATTGAGAGAGTCGATGATTTTATTAGGATCGCATCTGCTGAAATCAAGTGTCAGTAATTCTCTGTGAGTTATGTTTCTTATGATAGGATAGTCGTCTGGATTGGGTTCCCGATATCTGACCTGATTGTCATTCCAACTTGAAGGTTCAATTACCGCGTTAAACACATGGTGACCATAGAAACTAGGTCCATAATTCGGGTTGTTACGCCTACTTTCGCTCCTTGTAATTTCCCGTTTTAGGAGTATTAGTTCAAGACGCTTACGTTCGCCTGCCACCAAACCTTTTGAATAATGCTGTAAACAATAAGCGTTGACTTGCTCTATCGAATTATCGCTCGCGAGAAATTTTTCGACTTCTTGCCAGAACGGTTCTGTACCAATATGCGACATTGTTTGGCACATACGCTTAAACTCGGGTCGCATGGGGCGGTTGAGATACTTGAGTGCTGCACGTTCCAATTGCCTGATATGGCTTTCATCCAAATCATATCGTCGGATATAGCGCCACATCATCACTTTTGCATAACCCGAACCAAATGTCCGCGGATCATCTTCGAGGAATTGCAGTACCCGCTCAAAAATTGCAGGGTCGGCATGTTTTAAAGCCTGCCGTAACTCATTCCGTCGAAATCCTTCAAAACTACTGTGCCATCCATTCATGTCGTTTCACCATACATTTGCGTAATTGTTTCTACGAGACTGTTATCGTTTCACCCTGCGGAGAACCTTTTGCAGCAGCTCACGCACGCGATCATTTTCATCGTCAGGAAGCGCAAGCAAAGCCGCTTTGGCTTCCGTGCCACCCATATGGCTTAAAGCGGTGACGGCAGCAAAGCGTACCTGCCACACAGTATCGTGTAGGGCTGCAATCAATACAAGGAGCGCCGCTGGATCACCAATCTGCCCCAAAATATCGGCGGCCTGTTCGCGCACCTGCCAACGGTCACTCGCCATCATGTCGATCAAGGGTTGGACGGGGGCTGTGCCAAAGCGTTCTAAGACGTTCATGAGCATGGTTTCGACTTCGCGGTTTTCATGACCGACCAACCGCACCAGCGCCGGAACCGCCCGCGCATCCCCGATCTGGGCCAATCCGAAGGCGGCTTTCGAGATCACGGTCGCATCGCTGTCGTCCAGCGCGTGAATCAGCACGTCCAGCACCTGCGCCCCACCGATTTTACCCAGCACATGCACTGCCAGATGGCGCGTCGAAGCTTTGTCATCATCTACCAAGTGGATTAACGCCGGTAGGGCGACGTCTTGCAACCGTACCAGCGCCCATGTGATGTCCTCGCGCACATACATGTCCGGTTCGTTGACCAGCGCCTCCAGCAGTGCGCTTACGGTGGTGTGATCATCCAGCTTGCCGATGCTCACTGCGGCTTTTCCGCGCACATTTTTGTCGGGATGGTGGAGGTCTGCAATCAAACCGTGAAGTACTGTGTTCATGATCTTTCATTATTTACTAGACTGACGATCGCTCCACTATACCAAGTCCTATTAGGGTCATAAAGGGTCAAAATGAGCAATTGACTGTGCATCGGGGGTATATTGGGTATGTAGAATATTCTGCAAATATGCGGAGATAGTAAACGAAGACGGCACTACTAGAATGGCACACCGATAGAGTAAATGAGGTTTGGGTTTGCGCCGCATGAGGCTAAAGCGCTCATGCTAATCACCAGACAAGCTTGCTAAAGCAGCTCCAAAATGCGCCGCATGCCTCACATAACGGGCTATTATCTTTATGCCGTTTTATTGAACCAATCGTAATATCGCTCAACATTTATCCCAGCCACATTCTGCCCTATTCTGAGGCCGGTAGGCACAGGCCAAAGGACACACCCATGCTAAACCGTGTTCGCTACTTCAATAAACATGCCATCAACAGGCTGTTGAAATATTTTGCCCATGCCACCTTCGGCCCGTTTGCCCTCGTCCGGCATTTTGGACGCAAAAGCGGCAAAGCCTACGAAACGCCCATTATGGCCTTCCCGATTCAAGGGGGCTTTTTGGTCGCACTCACCTATGGCACGCAGGTGGATTGGTATCAGAATGTGATTGCGGCGGGGAACTGTCAATTACTCTGGCACAATACTGAATATGCCATTCAGCGTTTTGAACCCATCGACCCTGCCGCTGCCATGCCTTTGTTCCCGCAGCCACAGCGCACGATCTTGAAGTCGATGGGCTTGATTCATAATTTCGTCAAAATGATGACTGTGCAGGCTTAACGCGCGATACCGCCGGATGCCGCGCCATTCGCCACTAAGGCTTGCACTTCAGCCGCCTCGACCAGTGGCATATCGCCAGTGATGCCGTATTTCAAGGCGGCCATCGCCGTACCGTAGCGCAGTGCTAGCGACAGATCGTTACTGTCTGCAAGCCAGCGGTACAGAAAGCCCGCTGTGAATGCATCCCCGCGCCCCAGCCGTGAAACCGCCGTGGCTGGAAAGGCCGCGTGGCGCACAATCCCACCGTCGCGAGGACGTGCGATTGCCCCTTCTGCCCCCAAGGTCATCACGATTGTGGCCTGTGGGAAACGTTGATGCAATTCTTCTATGGCCTGTTCTGCCGTCAATGACGCATCCAGCTTATACAAGAGCTTGGCATCGCGCAGCGGCAAGAAAATCAAGTTGGCCGATTGCATGAACGGATCACAACCAGCGCGCGCGGTATCCGGCGACCACAACTTACCGCGATAATTCACATCGAAGCTGATCTGCCAGCCCGCCGCCAGCGCCAAACTTAAGGCGCGTTGGGCTGTTTCATAAGCTGTTGGACTGAGTGCCAGTGTGATTCCGGTCAAGTGCAGCAGGCGGCCTTCACCCTTACGGAAGAGTTCTGCGGGCAAATGCTCCGGCATCATCCGGCTGATGGCACTGTCGCGGCGGTCATAAATCACACGGCTTTCGCGTGGGGCGGAGGCTTCCTCTAGAAAATACAGCCCTACCCGATCCGACTCCGTCCATACCACATGGGAGGTATCTACCCCCTGCGCGCGAATCGCGTTGGTGATGACATGTCCCACCGGATTATCGGTCATGCGGGATAACCAACATACCCGCAGTCCCAAGCGTGCCAACCCGACCGAAGTATTCGACTCGCTGCCGCCCACATGCACCTCAAGCGCCTGTGCTTGCTCTAATCGCAGCGTCCCCGGCGGTGTTAAGCGTGCCATTGTTTCGCCCAGTGTCACTACGTCGTACATACAAAATCCTACCTCTGTTAAATCCCGTTACCTCTATAGTATAAAGTCTAATGAGAATACCCTACAAATCGTAAAGACTGACAAGCATCGAGATAGCGCGTACCCCTGAACGTTGCTAGACTTAGGTCTAGGGTATCTGACCGTCAGATTACCCGTTCTGTGGTCGTCTATTCTCCATACCCACTGAAACAGGTACAATGTCCCTCTTCTGAGTATGTATTGTATGAAGGAGCAACTATGGCAGGTGTCACCCGCCATCAATTGAGTAATGGCTTAACGGTAATCCTGAAAGAGCAACACAGCGCTCCGGTCGTAAGCTGGTGGGTCATGTACCGCATCGGCAGCCGTAATGAGCGTACCGGACAAACCGGTATTTCCCACTGGGTCGAACACATGATGTTTAAAGGAACGCCGACTTTCCCCGGTGGTATCCTTGACCGGCAGATCAGCCGCGAGGGTGGTAACTGGAACGCCCAGACCTCGATGGACTATACCGCCTACTACGAAACTATGCCGGCCGACCGGATTGATCTCGGTATTCGCCTCGAAGCGGATCGCATGACCAACACCATTTTTGATGTGGATGAAGTCGAGTCCGAGCGCACGGTTATCATCTCGGAACGGCAGGGCGGCGAAAATTCACCCATGTTCTGGTTGGGTGAAGAAGTACGGGCGGCGGCCTTCCGTGTACATGGTTATCACCACGAAATCATCGGTGATGAAACCGACCTCCGCACCATGACACGTGATGATCTCTACGGGCATTACAAGCAGCACTACATGCCCAACAATGCCATCGCGGTAGCGGTCGGTGACTTCAAAACCGAGGCAATGCTCAAGCGCGTGGAAGAACTCTACGGCAGTATTCCGGCAGGTCAGAAGCCTAATCTGTTCGTGCGGCCTGAACCGGAACAACGCGGCGAACGGCGTGTGATGGTCGAGCGTCCCGGCAACACCCAATTCCTCGAAGTGGCCTATCATGTTCCGCCGGCCACCGATGATGATTGGTTCAAGCTAGCGATTTTGAACAGCGTCCTCAGCGGCCCGAGTGGTATGGGCGGTGGTGGCATTGATAACAAAACCAGCCGCCTCTATAAGTCGATTGTCGAAACCGAACTGGCGGTTGATATTGATGGCGGGATGCTGCCGTCAATCGACCCTTACCTGTTCGATTTTGTGGCGACAGTGCGTGATGGCCGCACCATTCAAGAAGTCGAAACGGCTCTCGATGTGCAAATCGACCGCATGTTGAACGAGAACATCACCCAGAAAGAATTGGACAAAGCCCGTAAGCAGGCACGCGCTTTATTCGCCTATGGAACCGAGCGCGTCAGTTCACAGGCGTTCTGGTTGGCCTTTGCCGAAAACTTCCAGAGCTACGAGTGGTTCTTGAATTATGTCGATAAGTTGGAAGCCGTCACGATTGAAGATGTGCGCACCGTTGCCCAGAAATACTTACGCCCACAAAATCGCACCGTCGGTTGGTTCATCCCTACCGCACCGGATGGCATGGATATGGGCGACGAGGAGGACGAAGAATGAGCAGCTCATCAATTCCAGGCCCGGAAAATATCACACGGGTTGAACTCCCCAACGGCATAATCATCCTCGTCTACGAAAACTTTGCTGCACAATCGGTGGTGATCGCCGGTTCGTTGGAAGCCGGAAGCATCTATGAAGATCCGGCTAAATCCGGCACGGCCAGCATGACCGCAGCCGCTTTGATGCGGGGTACACAGAACCGCGACTTCGATGCTATCCACAGCAGCCTTGAGGACATCGGCGCGGATTTGGATGTCGGTGCGGGGACGCATACCACCGGCTTTAGCGGCAAGGGCTTGGCTGAAGATTTGCCGGTTCTCATCGACATTCTGGAGGACGTGCTGCGTCATCCGGTGTTTCCTGAGCAGCAAGTCGAGCGGCTGCGCGGCGAAATCCTGACCGGCTTACAATACCGCCAGCAGGATACCCGTTTCCGTGCCGGACGTGCCTTCCGCGAAAACCTGTATCCCGAAAGTCATCCGTATCATTACAGTGCCCGTGGAACTTTAGAAACCATTCCCGGCATTACTTTGGATGACATCAAGACCTTCCACAAGAACACCTATGGTCCGAAAGGCATGATTATCACCGTGGTGGGCGCGGTCAAAGCTGCCGATGCAGTGGAGATCATACGGGCGAAATTGGGCGATTGGCAAAACCCTGCCCAACCCGCCAAAGCCGTTTTACCAGCCATCCAACAGGTGGAAGAAACCCGTCAAATCGCGGTCAATATCCCCGGCAAAACCCAATCAGACATTGTTATGGGCGTGTTGGGGCCGTCACGATTTGAGCCGGATTATCGGGCGGCGACGCTGGTCAACAGTGTGTTGGGACAATTCGGCATGATGGGACGCATCGGCGATGAAGTGCGTGAGAAACGGGGTTTGGCCTATTACGCCTACAGCAGCATGGAAGGCGGCATGGGGCCGGGGGCATGGAGCGTGAGCGCGGGGGTTAATCCGGCGAACGTCCAGCAAGCCATTGATAGCATCGTCGGGGAGATCAAGCGGATCGTCACCGAAGAAGTCAGCGACGAGGACATCAACGAGAACAAATCCTACTTCACCGGACATTTGCCGCTGCAACTGGAAAGCAACGAGGGGCTGGCGGGATCAATCCTCAACATGGAAGCCTATAAGCTGGGGCTGGATAACCTGCAACGGTTCGAGGGCGAAATCAATGCCTTGACCAAAGCTGACCTGTTGAAGGCCATCCAGAAGTATTGGAACCCAGAAGCCTATGTGGTGGCGGTAGCCGGTCCACAGTAGCCGCTAGGAATACCTATCAAAGCCACAGTCCATCTTCTGAACTGTGGCTTTTTTATTGGGCACTCCCCTCTTATGAAATGGACATTTGGAGATTGAAATTGGTTTCTTGCTGGCATATCCGAAAAAATGTGTTAGAATATTTGTTCTCTCGTTCATCATGAACAGCATTTTGCAATAAAGGCAAAACGTGACAGCTTGACTGTAAGGGGGAATACAGATGACAAATCAACTTCGGGTGACGCTCGAAATCGGACCGAAGGGCAAGAAGGTGGTTGCAGTAGCGCCGGATTGGCCGGGTCTTGAGCGGGGTGCCAAGACGGAGGCCGAGGTGATGACACGGTTGGAATCCTATCTTCCGCGCTACGCACAGGTGGCGAAGTTGACGGGTATGGACAAGGCGTTTGCAGCCATCACCACACTGGACATGGTCGAGCACTATCAAGGCGTGGGATCAACAGACTTCTGGGGGATCTCATTTGCCTTCTCAAGCTTCGACCGACTATCCCTATCAAGCGCAGAACTCGAACGTGAATTGACTCTGATGCAGGCGGCGTGGACGTTTTTCGATGCGGTGCGTTCGCGCGTGTCGGCTGAGATGCAGAAAGGGGCGCGCGGTGGTGGACGGGATCGGGATCAGATCGTGCGGCATACGCTGGCGACAGAACAGGACTGGGCTAAGAAGCTCGGTTTGCACACGCTTGACGGTACGACTCTGACCGACGCTGTGCTGCTGAGGGCGCACCGCGACGCCTATTGCAATGCCATTCGGGCGTTCCATGCCGAGGGCAAAATGGCACGAACATGGCCGCTCCGCTATCTGATCCGGCATACCGCCTATCACACATTGGATCACGCGTGGGAAATGGAAGACAAAGACCTGACGAAACCGTAGTAATAAGACGGACACGTCCCTACCTAGCTCGTTTTGGAATAGGTTTTTGGCAGGCATGTACGCGAAACAGTGAGTAGTAAAAGGAGTACTGACATGAGAAAGCTCTGGGTGAAAGCATGGCTCACTCTGGATGGTGTTTTTGATGCCGATACGATGGATCATTGGTGGCAAAACACGAACAGCCCTGAACGAATGGAGTACATCACGGAGCAGTACGCCCAAGGTGATATTTATATGATGGGACGAGTCACCTATGAGATGCTGTGGCCGGGTTGGTCTACACAGACGACGGGCGATGGTCCCGGCCCGATTCTCAACCGGATGCACAAATATGTGGTTTCGACGACACTCTCGGCTGCCCCTTGGAAAGAATCGACCATCATCCGAGACAATGTGGTGGAAGAAATTGCCAAACTGAAGCAGCAGCCGGGCAAAGACATCATTATCGATGGCAGCGCCACCCTCGTTCAATCGCTTCAAGGTACGGGGCTGATTGACGAGTATCGCTTCCTAGTCGAACCCTTCATCATGGGCAGAGGAAGACGATTCTTCGCCGAAGGTACAGCCATGACCAAATTGCGACTGACCGAAAGCAAGACACTCGGTTCTGGAACCCTTGCACTTGTCTACCAGCCTATCGGAAATAACGGTTTGGCATAGAAACATACCCGACCCTGCAAATAGACTTTTGGCGATTGAATATTGGAAAGGAAAGCATCATGAAATTACTGCTCACCTCGGCGGGAATCAAAAACGCGAGCATCCACAAGGCACTGGTAGGGATGCTGGGCAAGCCGATTGCCGAATGCAACGCGCTCGCCATTCCCACCGCGGGATATGGACATCCACAGGTCAAACCTCATATGGCGTGGCGATTCATCAGCGGACATGAACCGGAGTGCCCCATGACCGAACTGGGGTGGAAATCGGTGGGGGTGCTGGAACTCACGGCGCTGCCCAGCATCGGTAAAGAACGCTGGATCTCGTGGGTGCAGGAGGCGGATGTTCTGCTGGTGAATGGCGGCGATCCGCTGTACCTGTCCTACTGGATGCAGCAATCGGGGCTGGCGGATCTCTTACCCTCGCTGCACAACATGGTCTGGGTAGGACTGAGCGCCGGAAGCATGGTGATGACACCCCGTATCGGAGAGTTCTTCGTCGAATGGAAGCCGCCCACGGGTGGCGATGAAACGCTGGGACTGGTTGACTTTGCGATCTTTCCGCATCTCGATCATCCCATGCTGCCCTACAACACCATGGCTAATGCTGAAAAATGGGCAGCAGGTATGACGGTTCCAGCCTACGCGATTGATGATCAGACCGCCATCAAAGTGGTTGATGGGGTCATCGAAGTGGTCTCGGAAGGCCATTGGAAACTGTTTACGCGCTGATGGGGTGCGAATAGGTACGTTTCGGCGCTCATAATCCTTTTGCAATGATCCTGTCTCTGGCTACATATATCTACATAAGATGAAAGGAACCTTCAAATGAGAAAAATAGTGACTTTTCTTTGGTTTAACGACCGGGCAAAAGAAGCGGTAGATCTTTACGTATCGCTGTTTGAAAATGCGAAAATAATAAACACATCGTATCTCACAGAGTCAGTGGCAGAAGCAGCCGGAAAGAAAGCCGGAGATGTATCCTCAATAGACTTTGAACTGAATGGCCAAAACTTTACTGCCTTAAATGGTGGCCCGATGTTTACCTTTAGTGAGGCTATCTCGATAGCGGTAAACTGCGACACGCAGAAAGAGATTGATCATCTTTGGGACGCGCTATCCGATGGCGGCGAAATCATGTCTTGTGGATGGCTTAAAGATCGATATGGCTTAACGTGGCAGATTATGCCTGAAAGTCTAGACATCATGATGCGTGACCCAGACACTGCTAAAGCGGATCGGGTTGGCGCTGCTATGCTTGGTATGGACAAACTGAATATAAGCGAACTCGAAAAAGCCTACAGAGGCGAATAATCACTCAACTCGATAAATACATGCTGCTAAAGAGCACCAGAACTTCCTGATGCTCTTTCAGTATGATTGCTGACCCTATCCCCCCATTTAGGACACCAACATGTATAGATGTAAAAGTCTGGTTGGCAAATGGTTGCCAATATCAGCGAGGCAATTCTCTGAGCTTACCCCAGTTTAGCGGAGAGAAATCTGTTCCTTAGGCTTGTACTATTTGTGTCTTTTACAGTCTTGGTAAAGCAGCTCCCTATATGAGCAACTCAGACTCTGAATTCGGGACAAATTAGAATCTATTCTACTCTCAGTCATAGCTGTAATAATCAGGCCACTAGGTGTTACATATATCACAGCGTGTCATTATAATTATGAGTAAGGGCATTTTGAGAAACTAAAAGCCACTTTGCATAGAGAGTACTATTATTTTTTGCGCTGTTATACGATGCCTGTTGGCATTTGAAAACAAATAAATTACCTCGTGTGGCTTACTTTAAATTATATATTGGAGAACGTGTTGTGCAGACCAATAAGCTAATTACCACAGCAGACAACGATTTTAGTCGCACATTTAACAGGGAATTGATTACCCTTGTGATACCAATCGCTCTGCAAAATCTCATTTCCGCTGCGGTCATCTCCGTTGATATTGTGATTTTGGGCATGATTAACCAGACAACGATGTCTGCTGTATCCCTCGCTGGTCAGATCACCTTTGTTCTGAATCTATTCTATTTTGGATTAGCAACTGGCGCAGGTATCCTGACTGCTCAATATTGGGGAAAGAAAGATTTCAAAGCAATTCAATATATTCTAAATAGTGCCCTAATCTTTTCAGTTTCCATATCTTTCCTATTCTTCGCGCTCTCATTCATCATACCCGATGCATTGATGCGAATATTTACCAATGACAGCGATCTAGCCCGTTATGGGATGCTATTTCTGCGAACTGTTTCGTTTTCTTATCTTGCGATGGGCTTCTCACAAATATATCTGAGTGTGGCAAAGAGTATGGAAAAAGCCACCCTAAGCGCATCCATTAGCTCAATCTCATTGATCATAACGGTGCTGCTCGATGCACTGGTGGTATTGATTCTATTTCCGGGAAAACCTGAAGAAGCAATTACCGGAGTAGCTGTTGCGACAGTAATTGCGCGTTTTATCGAGCTTGGTCTTTGCTATGTTCATTCAGTGCGTGGCAGCCCTATCCAGTTTCAGTTGCGCGGACACGATTTCCTTGAACGAAATATGCTTAGTGATTATTTGAAATACACACTGCCTATTCAAGCAAACTATATTGTCTGGGGGGGTGCTCTCACTGCGACAGCCGCCATCGTTGGGCATGTTAATGCGGATATGGTGGCAGCGAACTCCGTTGCCTCAGCCGTCCGTAACCTGACAATCGTCCTTTGTGCGGGAATTGCTGGTGGTGGTGCAGTGCTGATTGGGAAATACCTTGGTAACGGCGATAAGCAGATGGCGAAACGAGCAGCCGACAAGATTAATCTTTACACGCTGATCTTTGGCGTAATAGCAGGTGGAACAATCCTGCTAATCAAGCCGCTGGTAATGCAAGCTGTTGAGTTAACCCCAACCGCAGCGAGTTATTTGGATGGAATGCTGTATATCTGCGCCTATTATTCGATAGGCAGATCAATGAATTCCACAATCATCGGCGGTATTTTCCCAGCTGGCGGTGATCCCAAATTCGGGTTCTGGACAGATACAATTGTGATGTGGGGCATCATCCTGCCTTTGAGCTACCTCAGTGCTTTTGTGTGGCGTTTAAATCCGATTTGGCTCTACGTCGTTATCTCGCTGGACGAGGTCATCAAACTCCCCATCGCTTTCATACGTTACCGCCAATATAAGTGGCTCAACAATATCACAAGAGAATTAGCCTAAATGCTATTGAAATAAATAAAAGGAGAAATCATCTTGAGTATGCGCGATCGAATTGCTTCAGGTAAGTTGTTCACTGACTACGTTGAAGGATTACCTGAAGACAGAGCACAGGCGAAGCGCAGAATGATTGCCTTCAATGCGACCAGTCCCGACACGCTGGAAGAACGTTTCCGGCTAATGACTGAGATATTTGGTCGGGAAACCAAAGCATGGATTGAGCCGCCATTTTATTTTTGCTATGGAACCAACATCGAACTTGGGGAAGGCTCATACATCAACTTTAACTGTAATTTTGTGGATGACTCCAAAATTATCATTGGGAAGCGTGTTATGTTTGGTCCCTCAGTAACCATTGCTACTGTTGGACATCCGATCAATCCCAATTATCGTGAATATATGTTTTGTGATCCGGTTAGGATTGAAGATAATTGCTGGATTGGCGCTGGCTCTATCATCTGTCCGGGCGTCACGATAGGCGAAAATAGTGTCATCGGCGCTGGTAGTGTAGTAACAAAGGATATTCCAGCTAATTCAGTGGCTGTTGGTAATCCCTGCAAAGTAATGCGAACCATCAATGAGAATGATATGAAGTATTATTATAAGGATCGCGAGATCACTCAGGATGATCTGGATGAGGAAGCGCGTCTGAGGTAATTCCTTCCGCCTCGACTGTGCTATATAACACTCGATGTTTCCAGCCATGGGTGCACATTTACCGATGGCTGTACACATTTCTGGCGAAACAGTTTGTTTTTATAGCAATACCCCAGAGATTGAAAATAACTCCCGAACCCCCGCAAATCGTGAGTTATCTAGATTCTAATGGTTACCTAGATCAGCGAGGCGTTTTGCTTACCGATAGGGGGAAACAAACGGCGTCCATTGGCAACTGTTTACGCCCTAATGACGATGCAGGAATAGGTTCGTTGTTGTGCTCAGATGCCTAATGAACATTTTCAGGAGATGCCGCTGAAGTGCGGCGCAATTCACTTTGCGTTAACAAGAGCACAGCAACCAAAATCAAAGCGCCACCAATCAAGGTCATCGGGCGGAGCGTTTCATTAAGCCATACTGCGCCGAGTATGACGGTCACAACCGGTTCTAAAGTGGACATCATTGCTGCGTTAGTTGGCCCAATACGTTCTAAACCACCGAGAAAAGCCGCCACAGGAAGCACTGTCGTAATCATGACGATTGCGAGAATTGCTGTCCAGCCAGTGGAAGTTGCCGGAAGGTGTGGTCCATTAAGCAGCATCAGTATGCCCGAAGTAGCACCGGCTGAGGCGAAAATGACCGCTGAAGATTGTACAACGGATACGCGTTTTAAAACTTGCGTTCCGACTATGATGTAAATCGAGTAAATCACAGCTCCGGTAATCGCTAGCAGCACGCCCAATAACTGGCCTCCCGATGGATCAACTGTAAGTGCTGTTCCAATCAGGGAGATAGCGAGCGCAGCAGCCTTGATCATTGTAAATCGCTCACGAAGAAATAGCGTGGCAAGCAGTGCCACAAATATCGGATAGAGATACAACAACAGCGCTACTAATCCGGATGATGCGTATTTCAATGCGGTCAGATAAGCAAGTGATTGCGCTACATAGCCAACCGCCCCCATACCGACCAGCATCAGCAGTGTTGACCCGCGCGGTAGCGGTTCGCGCCGCATTATCAAGAGGGCAATCATCACGACCGCTGACAGCGAAAAACGAAGGAATAGGATTGAAGGCGCATCCATGTTATCGCCGTAAGCGTATTGTCCAAATAACGCGAATGTACCAAAGCCAACGGCTGATAAGGCCACCAAAAGAATACCGAATACACGCTGCACAATGATTCTCCAAATGAACGATAAACCCTATGTCGAGTGGGACATTTCTTCACTGCATACCCGCACCAATTCAGCCAACCATTCGCCGTAATATCCACAATGCGGCGGCTTGTATCGTCAGGACAGTTACAATCGCAGCAGCGAAGGCGGGTGCAATCCCAACCTGTGGCAACAGCCCAGACAAAACCAGAAAGAAGCTGGCAAAGCCGAACAATCCCACCACCAAACCGTGCAGGACTTTCGTTGCGGGTGATGGGCCTTGCAAGCGGTGGGCGAACACCGCCAGAATGGTGGCATAGAGGGGAAACGGTGAAAGCAGTCCGGTTAAATGCGGCCCGATCAGTGGTGCGATGCTCGTCAACAGAATGATATACGTCGTGGCAACCACCATCCGAGCGGGAATATCCCAACCCGGCATTGGTTTAGGGGCAGCAGATGAAGCTTTTATCCTGACTGTGAACCGCAGCGCCAAAATCAAGAAGACAATGACCAGTACATATAACGCGACCAAAGGCAAATTCACAGATTGAAGTATCAGAGTCGAGGCGGTGAATACAAGACTGCTTAAAATAACCGTTGTGATCCAGTGAAATCGAAAAGCCAAGCGGCTGTATGCGATACAGAAGGCCGCCTGCGAGATCGTTCCAGCAAGGGTGCCCATCGCTGTCGCACTGGCAAAAGAGGTACCCTGGTTGAGCGCCACAAAAAAGGCAATAGGGCCGGAGGTCAGCGGCAAGCCAACCAGTAGTCCGCTAATAGCTGGCCCCCAGCGTCGACCAGCCAAACTAATCAGACCAATCAAGGTCGGCGTGAGCAGAAGTTTGAGCGCAAAAGTATCCATATAAAACGATCTAATAGTGCCGCGAGAACGGGAATTGTAACAGCAAGCGAGTCTTTAGCCCAAAGGGAGAGGTCAGTCGAGATAACCCCGCTTATCGTGACTTACTTAGATTCAGCAACAACAAGATAATACGATCCTGTGCTGTCTGTTAGAATCATCGTTGCAGGGTGTGGTATCAACTGTTGGAGGACAAAACCACGTGACACACTCTTGTCCTGCTCGGTTGTGTCCATAACGGTTTGTGTGAGCAACGCCAACGATCTTTAGGGGTCAAAAACCATCATAGCCGTTATTTACGGGTCGTTTTTCACTCGCTTACCGGATACACCCCTGATATAATCACGCCTGTTTTGCACCTCAGTGAGCATGGAATAACAGCTATGGTTTCTACAGTTGGATCTGATTTACAACGCAGCTCCCCTGAACGGCAAGGGATCGCTTCCTCGGCAGTTCTTCAGTTTGTCGAAGCGCTCGAAAGCCAGATTCATGAAATCCACAGTTTTATGCTGCTGCGGCATGGCAGCGTCATTGCCGAGGGCTGGTGGTCGCCCTATGCTTCCGAACATCCTCACCTGTTGTTTTCGCTGAGCAAGAGTTTCACCTCGACGGCTGTTGGGCTGGCGATCACTGAGGGATATTTCTCGATTGATGATCCGGTTCTGTCCTTCTTCCCCGATGACACACCCGCTGACGTGAGTGACTCGCTGGCAGCGATGCGCGTGCGTCACCTGCTGTCAATGTCAACAGGGCAAGCGGTTGATACGTGGTCATATATGGTTGATCGGGCAGATGGCAATTGGATCAAAGGTTTCTTGGATGTGCCAGTGCTTCATGCGCCGGGAAGCCACTTTGTCTACAATACCGGAGCGACCTATATGCTGTCGGCCATTGTTCAAAAAACAACCGGCATGAAACTGGTTGATTATCTGGAACCGCGCTTATTTGAGGAACTGGGGATTAAGAACGCCACATGGCAAGACTCGCCTCAAGGGATCAGCGCCGGAGGTATTGGATTGAGCCTCAAAACAGAGGATGTCGCCCGTTTCGGCCAGCTTTATCTGCAAAATGGGATGTGGCAGGGACGTCAGCTATTGCCCGCCGATTGGGTCAAAGAGGCCACGAACTCTCAGGTGCCCAAGAGTAACGGGATGCAGCTCGATTGGAAACAGGGCTATGGCTATCAATTCTGGCGTTCTCGCCACGGTACTTATCGGGGTGACGGTGTGTTTGGGCAGTATTGTATCGTCATGCCGGAACAAGATGCTGTCCTTGCTATGACGAGCGGCATTGATATTTTTGACATGCAGCAACCATTGGATTTGGTCTGGGACATATTACTTCCAGCCATGCGCGCGGACTCGCTTCCTGATGACACCACAGGCCATGCTATCCTGTCTGAAAGATTGTCGAAGCTGGCGATGCCATTGGTACAGGGTCAGGCCACATGCCCTACAGCATCACAGGTGTCCGGGCGAAGGTATGCGGTGGATGCGAATGAATTGAACATCGAAAGCATGCGGTTTGATTTTACCGCGTCAGGCTGTACCGTTAGCGTCAAAACCGCAGCCGGCGAAGATATACTTCCCTGTGGTTATGGGACATGGCAACAGGGCGAGACCCACTTGTTTAGTCAACCTTTGTTATTTGACCGTACACCAACTGCTATCAGCGGCGCGTGGACAAGCGACGGCAGTTATACAATGATTGTCCGGTTGTATGAGACTCCCTTCTTTTACACATTTGCCTGCCATTTCGTTGGAGATGAAATGATGGTCGAAATACAGGTCAATGTTTCGCTGGAGTCAATGAAACCACTGCTGCTGACAGCGCACTCATAGCACTGGCAGAAGTCCTCAACGCCACACAAATCCCAGTTTGGGGTTAAGCGCGAATGTTGGTTGGTTTATGTTGACGGTAGTGCTGTTGGTCGCAGATGACACAAGGTTTCATGCGTCGCGCTGATTTTACGCAAGGGCGGTGCTTGCTTCTTACAAATCTCCTGCGCAATCGGGCAACGTGTATGGAAGCGACATCCACCGGGCAAATTCAACGGGCTGGGAATATCACCTTTGAGAGCCGCTTCACGGTGACGCCGACCGGGTTCAGGACGAGGGAGCGCACGGAGCAAGCCTTCAGTATAAGGATGTTGTGGGTTATGGAAGACTTCATCCGTCGTACCTGTTTCGACAATCTGGCCAAGATACATGACTGCAACGCGTGTCGAAACATGCTTAACGACCGATAACTCATGTGCGACAAACAACATGGTCAAGCCTAATTGTTCGCGCAGATCCGCAAGCAGATTGAGCACCTGCGCCTGAATAGATACGTCTAACGCGGATACGGGTTCGTCTGCCACGAGGAAGGTGGGTTGCACTGCTAACGCTCGTGCCAAACCGATGCGCTGCCGTTGACCGCCGCTAAACGCACGCGGGAATTTATCTGCCGCTTCGGGACTCAAGCCAACCGTTTTAAGCACCTGCTGTAAATGCGATTCGGTTTCGTCCGGTGGGCAGATGTTGTGAAAACGCAGCACTTCGCTCAACATTTGCCGGACGGTCATGCGCGGATTCAACGATGAATATGGGTCTTGAAAAACCACCTGCATTTTACGGCGCACAGGCTGTAATGCTTGATGATTCTTGTGGGTGATATCATCCCCTTCAAACAGAATACTGCCCGATGTGGGTTCATATAGCCGCAGGATTGTTCGTCCGAGGGTGGTTTTGCCGCAACCACTTTCCCCAACGAGTCCGAGTGTTTCGTGACGTTGAATTTTCAGCGAGACATTATCGACCGCCACCAATGTTTTCGGCTCACGGCGTTCTAGCACATCCCAAAAGCTGCGCGGGGATTCAAATCGTTTGCTCAGGTTACGGATTTCGAGTACGGTGTCGGTCATACCTATAATCTTTCTGGATACAAGCAAGCGCTGAAATGCCCCGCTTCAACTTCTCGCAGTGCTACAGGCGTTTCAGCACAATCCGGCGTAGCGACAGGGCAGCGGTCACTAAATGGGCAGCCTTTGGGTAGTTTGAGTAAATTCGGTGGCTGGCCTTGCATGGGTGTCAACCGATCCACCTTGTTTTCCATGCGTGGGATCGAGTTGAGTAAACCAACCGTATAGGGATGACGCGGGTTATTGAAAATGCGCGTGGTTGAAGCCGTCTCAATCACCTGTCCGGCATACATCACAGCCACCCAATCGGTTGTTTCGGCCACCACACCCATATCATGCGACACCAACACAATCGACATGCCCGTTTGTTCTTGCAGTTGAACCATCAATGCCAAAATCTGATCTTGTATGGTGACGTCGAGTGCCGTGGTGGGTTCATCCGCCAACAAGAGCTTGGGCTGGCAAGCCATCGCCATCGCGATCACCACACGCTGTCGCATCCCGCCTGACATTTTGTGGGGATGGTCATCAATGCGCGTTTGAGGGCTGGGTATACCCACCTGTTGCAGGAGATTGATGCCGATTTCGCGGGCTTGTTTGCCTTTGATGCCTTTATGAACACGTAAACTCTCGGTGATTTGGTCACCTACCGACCAGACCGGATTGAGACTGGTCATCGGGTCCTGAAAAATCATGCCGATCTCAACACCGCGAATCGCCTGCATCTCGCGTTCGGAAAGCGTGGTCAAATCTCGATCACCAAACCAGATTTCACCGCTGATGGTACGCGCAGGCGGGGAGGGAAGGATGCGCAAGATTGAACGGCACAACACCGATTTACCGCTGCCGGATTCCCCGACGATTCCCAGTGTTTTTCCACTATCCACCCAGATGGATACATTCCGATTAGCGACAATCGTTCCACTCGCCGTACGAAATTCGGTGGTCAGATTATTGACCCTGAGGAGGCTTTTTCCGTTGGTAGATGCATTCGATTGAGACATAGTTGCCTGTATGCGTTCGTATGATGATGGCAGAGAACAATCGCGCCCTGCATGATGGTTCTAATAAGCTGGATCGGCTACATGAATGGCTAAAAACAACAGCGCGAACATCGTGCCCATGCCATTGCGCCAGTCGTCAAATGTGAACTCAACGGTTCGGTCGTTTAAGCGTCGTACCGTGGGAACCCAACTGCATACTTCAGCCATCGCCGTAGAGGTGAATTCAAAACCCATCGAGGCGGGCGAACCCACTTTTAGAGGCTTCAAGGCCGGTATATTCTGGATGGCGCGTTGTGCTGCCTCGCGAATCCGTGCCTGTGCTACGGTGGCATGCAACATTTTCGCCGTAAAGCGTTCGATGCCTTCTTTGACGATCGCCCCTTCAATATTGGGCAGCAATGCCTGTGCTTCGGCAACCGCTGTCTGATCCCCACTGATGAGCGCAACCGGCACATTCATCTGACCGGCATAGGCGGCGTTAACGGCGATCTCGCCAACCGCTTCTCCGTTCATGTATAAGTTTTGGACTTCTTTGCCGAGCATAGCGTGGTTCATAATGCCGCGTGCCGTTCCATGTTTCGAATGGTAGCCGATGAAAAAGACTGCGGCGAAACTTTCGTCCAGCCCTTCCATCATGCAACCGCGTTTAATACTGCCGCGAATCAACTCGGCACGCGGATCGAGGTCTTCTGTTAGTAAATTGCGCATCGACCCATGTGATTCGTTCACCACGACAGCGGTTGCTCCGGCATCGAACGCGCCTTGAATGGCGGCATTCACATCGCCGGTGAGGAAACGGCGTCCGCGCTCGAATTCCGCGCCGCCATACATCAAATCATCGCGGTCAGTAATCCCCGATGCGCCTTCCATATCAGCAGAAATAAAAATTTTCACAGCTCATCCTCTCGCATTTGAAGCGATATCTATACCACGAAATTGATCGATTAATGACCTGTGGTGTGCCGCTGCCCGATCATTTTGGATAATCCGTCACCGATTAAACTCAATCCCAATCCGGTGATAATCAGCGCCAGACCGGGCAAGGTTGTAATCCACCACGCCTGTAACAAAAAGTCGCGTCCATCGGAGACAATCGCGCCCCATTCCGGCGCAGGGGGTTGAACACCCATTCCGAGAAAACTCAACGATGATGCCAGCAGGATATTGAGGACAAAATCAGACATCGAAAAGACAATTGATGAACCAATCAAATTCGGCAAGGCGTGACGGAAGATAATGCGGAATTTACCGTAGCCTAGCGCACGCGCCGCCAGCACATATTCCTGTTCGCGGATGACCAGCATTTCCGCGCGGGCTAATCGGGCATACATCGTCCAACCGACGATGAACACCGCAATATACATGTTCTGGATACCCGGCCCGAGAATCGCCAAAATCACGATGACCAGCACAATGAACGGGAACGCGATTGCCAGATCAACCACCCGCATCAAAATCGTATCGAACCACCCCCCGACATAGCCGCTGATGGCACCTAATGCCAGGCCGATGCTAAGCGGCACATAGGTGGTGATGAAACCGATTTGCAGATCAATCGCCGCGCCGTGAAGAACGCGTGACAAAATATCGCGCCCTAGATTATCAGTACCAAAGGGATGCGTCAGGCTAGGCGCTTGCAACGCCGCCCGAAAGTTCCCCTTGATCGGATCGTAAGGCGTCAGCAGTGGCGCGAATATCCCCGCTAGCGCGATGATGCCAATAATCACCAGCCCGATTTTGAGACTGAGCGGCCACTTCGCCATGCGTTTAAAAACGCTGATACGGCGGGTAGGTACTGCGGTTGTCGTGTAGGAAGCGCTATCTACGGTCATCTGAATATTACTCGTGGGTCGATAAGGGCGTAACTGAGGTCAGCGATGAGATTAACCACCATCACCAGTAAACCAAAGACCAGCGTCAAGCCTTGTATGGTCGGATAATCGCGCGTGAGAACGGATTGAATCAGCAAGCGTCCCAAACCGGGAATAGCGAACACCGTTTCGATGATGACAGTGCCGCCGATCAGCCAACCGACGTTGACCGCCAGAATCGTGATGGTGGGAATTAAGGCGTTACGCAGCACATGTTTCCACATGATGCGGTTGGCGCTCAGACCTTTAGCGCGCGCCGCCTCCACAAAATCCGCTTGCATGATATCGAGCAATGACGAGCGCAGCGATTGGGTCAGAATTGGAGCGAGGTACAGACCAATCACCAACGATGGCAAAAACAGCGAATGTAGATGCCCGATGAAATCATCACCCCAACCAGAGATCGGAAATAGATTGAGCGTCAATCCCAACAACAGGATCAGCAACAAACCGAGCCAGAAAGAAGGCATGGCGAAGGTGATCATGCCACCGAGCCGAATGATATGGTCAAGCGGTCGTTCGGCATATTGGGCGGATAAAATCGACATCGGTAGTGCGAGCGCGATCGAAATCGTGGCACTGTACACTAACAAAAATAATGAAGGTGCCAACCGTTGCCCGATAATATCTGTCACCGGCGCGCGCTGCGTGATCGATGTACCGAGATCACCTTGTAGGGCGTTGCCCAGAAAAAGCACGTATTGGGTGGGGAGCGGTTGATCCAAACCAAGTTTGACGCGCGCGGCAGTAATCGTTTCCTGATTAGCACGTCCTCCGAACATAATTTGAATCGGATCACCCGGCAGCAACTTGATGAAAAAGAAGGCGAACAGCGTAATCCCGATCAAGGCGGGGATCATCTGGACGAGGCGACGAAGGGTATAGATTAAGAATCTCACAAAAACTTCTCTCTAGCCGAATAGTCTCAATAGGGGCGACCACGCTAGCCGCCCCTACGCTGAAAGAAACGTACTACTTGTCGAGCCAGACTTTGCTTAGCCACCACCAGCCGGTTGCCACATTCTTCCAGCCTTTGACGTAGTTATAGTAACCATTGACGTATGGCGAGAAGTTCAACGGCACACTGTAGCCGTCTTCAAAGTAGGCTATTTCTTGAACTTGCTTGTACAACTCTGCCCGCTTGGCAGCATCATCTGTAGAACGGGCTTGTGCCAGCAGTTCATTAACCTTGGGGTTGTCGTAAAAACTGAAGAAGGAGAAGAAGCCGCTTTGAGCCGAGCTATCGCCTTGCAGTGTGGCTAACTCATCATCATCATTGATGTCACTGGTGATGTAGCTCACATTTGCCTGATAATTACCTTTTGCCAATTCACCGAATATAGCGCCGCCGTCCATCTCTTGCAGTTCAACGTTGATGCCAACTTCGCTCCAACTCTGCTGCAAAATCGTAGCGATTTGTTTGGATGGTGCATCGCCCGATGGAATGAGCAAGCTGAGTTTTTCACCCGCATAGCCAGCACTTGCCAGTAGTTCTTTAGCCTTTTCGGGATCGTATGGGATCATAGGCACATCGGGACTGTGGAAGTTCATCTTGGGCATAAAGCTGTTTGGCAGTTCGCCGTAACCGAAGAACACCAGATCAAGAATGGCCTGACGATCTGCTGCATAATTCAGCGCCAGCCGGAAATCTTTCTTATCCAACGGGGCAGCCTTATGATTCAGGTAGACATAATCCAGACGATACAACGGTGCGACTTCTAGTGAGATGCCGTCGACGCTGCTCAAGCCTTTGGCTTCGCTGTAAGGCACAATGGCGATCACATCAAAGTCGTTGTTGCGGAAGCCCAATACACGCGAATTGCTTTCCGGCACATATTGAACCGTGATCTTGTCCAGATAGGGCAGCGGTTTGCAGTCTGCACCCAGATCCCAGTAATAAGGATTGGGGACGAGAACCACTTTATCGCCACGGGTATACTCTTGAACCATGAAAGGGCCGCTGCCGACCGGCTTACTGCCGAAGTTATCCGGATCAGCCGTCACGACTGATTTTGGAACAATCGAGGAGGCAAACACCGACAGTGTAGAGAGCATCGGTGAAAATGGCCGCTTCAAAGTAATTTTCACGCTGGTTGCATCGACTGCTTCAATCTTATCCAAAGGCTCGAACAAGAAGGCATAACCGCGTCCTGCTTCACGTGCACGTTCCAATGAGAACACCACGTCATCAACCGTGACAGCATCGCCGGTGCTGAACTTGGCAGTCGGGCGCAGATGGAAGGTATAGCTCAGCTTATCGTCTGAAATGTCCCATGATTCAGCCAACCCCGGTTCTAGTTCCGTGCCGGTTGGGCCGGGGCGAACCAGTGTGTCGAACACCTGAACGATCAAATAAATCGATCCGTTATCGCCGGGAATCTGTGGATCAAATGTGAGGGGTTCTTCCCACCGTCCGAAGCGCAGTTCACCACCGCGTTTGATCACCTCACCCGATGGCGTACAATCCTGTGCTGCAACACGCCCCCCGACCAAACCCAATTGCATCGTCAAGACCATCGCCACCAACAACATGACGATGATGCGACTCAGCTTTACCCGACCCTTAAGTCTGTCCATAAACGGTTCCCTCCAAATATGTTTTGAAAAACAAGCGTAATTGTTTGACTATAACGCTTATTTATATTGTCGACAAAGTGTAAAATGTGCAAAAATTGGTGGTTAATTTATGTGAATATTGCTCTAGGTTACGATTCGCTGCTGATGGCAAGATTGCCCATACTCAGCAATCAGAGAGGTTAGTTCATGCCTCAGGTATCCATTTCTACCGGCGCACAGTTGGATTATGAGGAGTCGGGTTCAGGTACAGCGATTATTATGGTGCATGGTTTCCTCGGGACGCCGCGTACACATCTCGGAAGCGTGATTGATTGGGCGAGCGCCAACGCCCATGTTTATGCACCGACCTTACGCGGTTACGGGGAATCTTCACCCAAACCGCGAGACTTTCCCGCCGACTTTTATGAACAGGATGCGCGGGACGTATTGGCGTTTATGGATGCCTGTGGAATCCAAAAGGCGCATATCTGGGGATACTCCGATGGTGGCGAAGTGGCCTTGATGGCAGCGGCTATGCAACCTGACCGCTTTATCTCAGCCGTGACGTGGGGTGCGTGCGGGATGGTCGGGGAGGAACTGCGTCCTATCGCAGAAAATATGTATCCTGCTACATGGGTCACAGCAGAGGACAAAGCCCTGCATCACATCGACGATGCCGATCAATTTGTGCTCAAGTGGCTTGACGCGTTTAATCACCTGTTGGATGCAGGGGGTGAGGTGAGCATCAAGTACGCTGCCCAAATTACCTGCCCCGTTTTACTGATGTTGGGCGAGCAGGATGAACTCAATCCCGAACGGTATGGGCAGCAATTGGCGAACCGCATCCCGCACGGGCGTTTGCATATGATTGCCAATAGTGGGCATACTGTCCATGCGGATCAATGGGAACAATTTCAACAACTCGTGGGCAATTTTTTGCAAAGAAAGGATTGATTATGTGCGATTCCTTTGTGGCGTTACCGCCTGCAACCGTAGGCAGCCGTGTTCTGCTGGGTAAAAGTGCCGATTGTCAGGTCAATGAAGCGCATCATTTAGTTCGCTATCCTCGCCGTAAGCATAACCCCGGTGCGGCCTTTCGAGCCACGCATTTAGTCCTACCTCAAGCGCCAGAAACCCACGAAGTTATTCTGAGCAAATCCTTCTGGACATGGGGTGCGGAACTCGGCTTCAATGAACATGGTGTGGCGATTGGTAACGAAGCAGTTTTTACCACCTTGCAGCATGAAGAGAAACAAGACGGCCTGATGGTCATCGACATGCTGCGTTTAGGGCTGGAGCGTGGCAAAACCGCCCGCGAAGCAGTCGAAGCCATTGGGGCAGTTGTCGAAGCTTTCGGGCAAGGTGGCAACTGTGAACTCGCCGGTAATTCGCACTTCGACGGGAGCTGCCTGATTGCCGATCCTAACGAAGCGTGGGTTATTGAAACCGCCGGACGGAGTTGGGTTGCGAAACGCATCACGGATAGCATTGGTTCGATTTCCAATGTGCTGACCATCGGCAGCGATTATGAACTTTCCTCGTTAAAAGAACCGATCAACTGGGCAGGCTCATACATCGACGAAGAGATGACCGCGAGCGTTAGTGCGCGCGAACGGCAAGCGTGCTCACTGAATGGATTATCGTCTAAGCGTGGTCACATCACAGTTCGTTCAGCCTTTGATGTCTTACGCATCCACGACGATCACTATTACCCTGAAGCGATCGAAAAATACACCAATATTTGTGTCCATGCCGGATCACCCAAATCCGCCCAATGGCAAGCAACCGGCGCGATGGTTGCCGAACTCGGTCATGATGGTGTCATGGGCTGGTTTACGGGTACGTCATCAACCTGTTTGTCAATCTTCAA
The DNA here is from genome assembly GCA_044227005.1 of Aggregatilineales bacterium. Classification (GTDB taxonomy): domain Bacteria; phylum Chloroflexota; class Anaerolineae; order Aggregatilineales; family Phototrophicaceae; genus CFX2. The sequence goes on along the minus strand of JBGAFZ010000003.1, from coordinate 571,581 downwards.
ACCGGTGTTTCTCGGTGTTGATCTGCCACATACGGGCATCCCCAATGAACAATTTGATTCACAAACGTTGTGGTGGAAACACGAATTACTCCATCGCCGCGCCATGATGGACTTCGCCAACATACAACCTGAAATCCGCAAAGACTTCGACGCGTTGGAGGCACAATTCTTGGCAGACGCCCCAAGTGTGCTGAAGGGTTCTTCACTTGAGAAGAAAGCCTTTATGGACGATTGCTTCGCCCGTGCCGAACAAGCCACTACCCTGTGGATTGATCGCTTGGCTGGGCGTAGTGATTTAGCGATTGCTGATGCTGATTATGCAGCCATGTGGGAAAAATATAACAGCCAATCCGGAATCGAATTCCAACATGTCCTTGCTTAATTAGCCGCTTGTCACAGAGAGCACCCACGCATGTGCTCTCTGATGACTACGTCGTACTTCACCATCTTCCCCATTTTGATGCGGTTATCCTCACATTTTTTCAGATTGCATAGCTGACTCTAAAGATATGTGTTAATCTATACAATTGTTAGCTGTATACAGGTTGTATACATAGTCACTAGGAGGAAGTAATCGAGCTTCACACTTAATACGGAATATTTCGACTCGATCGGAAACACGTTCTACCGTTCTTTTGTTTAAGGAGCCAAAAAGAAATGTTGAAGAAAAGTAGTCTTCTATTTATGCTCGCAATCCTGATGCTCGCTACCGTGGGTGGCGTAGCTTCAGTAGCAGCGCAGGACAAAGTCTCCGAACTCACTATTTGGTGGGCGCAGTGGGATCCCGCGAATTATTTACAACAAATTGGTAATGATTACGAAAAAGCGACCGGCATCAAGGTCAACGTCGTACAAACCCCGTGGGGTGATTTCTACACCCGCGTCGGTACGGAATGGGCCGCTAAGGGAACATCTTATGACCTGATCGTGGGCGATAGCCAATGGGTCGGTCAAGGTGTGACTCAAGGGCATTATGTCGATATGACAGACTTCCTGACCAGCGACGGTCTCGATAAGACTGTTACAGCAGCTACCCTCCAATACTACGGTGAATACCCTGCCGGCAGCGGCAAATATTATGCATACCCCACCGAAGGTGACGCCAACGGCTTCGCCTATCGCAAGGACTTGTTCGAGAATCCCGATGAAATGGCCGCTTTCAAAGCGAAGTATGGTTATGATCTCGCTGTGCCGGAAACATGGGTACAACTGCGCGACATCGCCGAGTTTTTCACTCGCCCGGATAAGGGTCTCTATGGTGTCAATGTTTACACTCAGAAAGACTACGATGCCATCACAATGGGTTTTGAGAACGTATTCTTCAGCTACGGCTGCAATTGGCAGGACAAGGACAATAACGTCCTCGGTGTAGTCAATGCCAAGCCCTGCGTGGATGCCCTCGACCTGTACAAGCAACTCTACTCCTTCGCGCCTCCCGGCAACACCAATTCCTTCTTCCAAGAAATGAATGACTCGTTCACCAATGGTCAGGCGGCGATGATCATGAATTACTTCGCCTTCTTCCCGGCCTTGAACAGCGACAAGAACCCCTATCAGAAGGATACCGGTTACTTCGTCATGCCCAAGGGACCCGATGGACAGCAATTCGCAGCTCTGGGCGGTCAGGGTATGAGCGTGAACAGCTATGTTGATGACACCCGCAAGCAAGCCGCCTTTGACTTCTTGAAGTGGTTTGCGCAGGAAGATACACAGGCGACATGGGCAAAATACGGCGGATATACCTGCAACATCAACGTTCTGGAATCAGACGCGTTCTTGACCCAGACACCCTACAACGCCGCCTTTGCCAAGACCATGACCTTCGTTAAGGACTTCTGGAACATTCCGGAATTTGGTCAGTTGCTCGAGCCGACCCAACGCTATCTGCATTCCTTCATCGTCGGTGGTGAAGGCACTGCACAGGTCGCATTGGACGGCATGACGGACGAGCACGACAAGGTTTTGGTTGACGCTGGCGTCATCAAGTAATTTCATCGAACCAACACTTACATAACCGATTAGGCAGGTATGATCGCCTGCCTAATTGGTCACATTGTAAACGCCGTCAGGAGTTCTCTGTGGCTTGCGTACAGGTTGCGCTGGACATAACTCCTGCTGCATCAATGTGTGCGTCCTAGAAACAAACGTTGCGCTACTACTTATTTTAGATACGAGGTTGCTTGTGTCCCAAAACAGCAGCAAGCTTTCAGGCAACGATTCAGGGGTCAATCGGCAGCCGCGCCAGCAGCATATGAGCAACACGCGGATCATGCAGCTTTTTATTCTGCCAACGGTGATTCTGCTGATCTTGATGAATATTTTTCCCTTGATTTATAGTCTGTACCTGAGCTTCACCAACTATTCCGTTATTTCTGATAAAGCTCCCGAATGGGTGGGGCTTCAAAATTATGTGACAATTCTTTCGGACAATCGCTTCTGGCAAAATTTCGCGGTGACCGGACGCTACGCCTTAATCTCGGTCATTCTGCAAACCGTCATTGGCTTTGGGCTGGCGCTTCTGTTGCGCAGCAAATTCAAGGGCAGTGGGATCATCACCACCTTGATTCTGGTTCCAATGATGCTCTCGCCCATCGTGGTCGCCAATTTCTGGAAGTTGATCTATAACCCCTCGTACGGCATTTTCAACTACCTCTTAGGCTATACCAATATCAACACGTCACCCGAATGGTTGGGCGAACCCACCCGCGCCATGTGGGCCATCATCATTGTTGATGTCTGGATGTGGAGTCCTTTCGTAATGCTCTTGTGCCTTGCCGGACTCAGCGCAATACCAGAGTATTTGTATGAAGCGGCCTCGATTGATCGGGCGAGCGCATGGTTCCAATTTCGCCGAATCACGCTGCCACAGGTTATGCCGCTCTTGTTGATTGCCGTGTTGTTTCGGTCAATCGAAGCCTTTAAACAATTTGATATCGTCAAAGGTTTGACCGGCGGTGGTCCCGGCGATGCGACCGAAACCGTTTCAATTCGCTTGTTCCAACTGGCCTTTCAAGGGCAATATAACACCGGCCTTTCCAGCGCACTGGCCTATATTGTCTTGATCGTGATTATCGCGGTCAGCAATCTTTATATCCGTTCATTGAATAACGCGAAGGGAGGCTAACCCCATGACGACCCAAACACCTCCTCCTCGTATTCCGGTGGTGAACTATTCGACCCGTGTGGATAAAGTAGGCTGGCGACCACAAGCTGCCAGCGTCACACGTGCGATTTTGGCGGTCATCATCGCCATTGTGATGTTAATCCCTGTCATTTGGATGGGCATGACGGCTTTTAAACCGCTCAAGGATGCCGTGACCGTCCCGCCGAAAGTCTTCTTTACGCCATCGCTAGAAGGCTTCGTCAACCTCTTTACCCAGCGGCGTCAAATCAATGGCGATGAACTAGAGCAGTTCCGCAAACGCACCGATTTGAGCTTTGCTGATCAACTGGCATTGGCGCAACAACAGGTGATCATCGGTCAAAGTGAATTTACACGGCAGATCATCAACTCACTGATTATCGCCGGTATTTCGACGGTTATCTCGGTGGTTTTCGCGGTACTCGCAGCCTATGCCTTCAGCCGTTTTGAAATCCCAGGTAAAGACGATTTGCTCTTCTTCATCCTCAGTCAGCGTATGTTGCCGGCAGTGGTCGTCACCATACCTATCTTCTTGATGTACCGTCAATTGGGCTTATACGACACCCATTTCGGTATGATCTTGCTCTATACCAGCTTCAATCTGTCGTTTGCCGTCTGGTTGCTGAAGGGGTTCATCGACGAAATCCCGAAAGAATACGAAGAAGCGGCATTGGTCGATGGCTACACCCGTCTCCAAGCCTTCCGCAAGATTGTGCTGCCACAATCAATCACTGGCATCGCGGCGACCACCGTGTTTTCGTTGATCTTTTCATGGAACGAATATGCATTTGCCTTGATTTTGGCATCTGACCGCGCCAAGACTGCGCCGCCCAGTATCCCGCTTATTTTGGGTAATGGCGGCATCGAATGGTCAACGATTGCGGCAGCTTCCCTGCTCTTCCTGATTCCGGTCGTGATCGTCACCTTTGCGCTGCGGAAACACTTGCTGCGTGGTGTGACCTTCGGCGCCATCCGTAAAGGTTAAGGTAAACATAAACGATTATGGCAACCATCGAACTAAAACAGGTTGAGAAAAAATTCGGCGAAAGTTACGCCGTGAAACCGCTTAATATGACCATCAACAGTGGGGAATTCGTCGTCTTACTCGGCCCCTCTGGTTGTGGCAAAACCACCACCCTGCGCATGATTTCCGGTCTTGAAGCCGTGACCAGTGGCAACATTCTCTTTGACGGCAAGGATGTCACGTGGTTACATCCCAGCGCGCGCGACATTGCGTTTGTCTTTCAGTTCTTCGCACTATATTCCCACTTGAGCGCACGGGATAACATTGCTTTCCCGCTACAAGCACAGGGCATGGGACGCGATGAAATCAAAAAGCGTGTGGCTGAAGTCGCCCACATGCTCAAAATTGAACACGTTCTGGATGCACGTCCCGGCAGCCTCAGCGGTGGCGACCAGCAGCGGGTAGCTTTGGCACGTGCTTTGGTACGTCGTCCGGCGGCCTTTCTCATGGATGAACCGTTAGGCGCATTAGACGCCGAGTTCCGCGAGTCCATGCGTGCCGAAATCAAACGACTGCACATTGATCAAAACGCCACCTCGGTCTACGTCACCCACGATCAAGTCGAAGCGATGGCGATGGGTGATCGGATTGTGGTCATGTCCAACGCGGAAGTGCAGCAGGCCGACACGCCAATGGAAGTCTACAGCAGTCCTGCCAACCTATTTGTAGCGCGCTTCATCGGCAGCCCGGGTATGAACTTGATCGAAGGCAAATATGCCGATGGCGTGGTTCACCTCGTGGGAGATAACCGCTATGCCGTGCCCGAAAGCTGGCGCAATATACTAAAGACCAGCCTCCCCAGCGACGGTCGGGTGATTGTTGGCTTCCGCCCCGAAGCCGTTGAAGTACATAACGCGGGGCAAATTCATTCATCGACCTTCGCCAATGATTTGCATGGTGGCTATACCATGCTGCACCTGCAACTTGACCGTGATCATATCGTCCATGTGCGAGCAGGTCGCGAAATGCGCTATCAACTGAACGATAAGGTTAACTTCGATATCAAGCCGGATATGGTTCGGTTTTTCCATCCCGAAACTGAGAAGGCGCTGCACAATGGGAAGGCATGAACAATGAGTAATATCCGCCTCGAAAACATCACCAAGCACTTTAAAGAAACAACCGCCCTCCATGACGTCTCGTTTTCGATCAAAGATGGCGAGTTCTTTGTCCTCCTCGGCCCTACTGGTGCGGGCAAGACAACCACCCTACGAGTCATCGCCGGTCTTGAGCAACAAAATGAAGGTCATGTCTATTTCGACAATGAGCTTTCAGATGACTTCCCACCTGCCGATCGTGACGTAGCCTTCGTCTTTCAACAATATTCGCTCTATCCCGGCATGTCGGTCTACGATAATCTCGCCTTCCCGCTTCGTTCACCCCTGCGCCAAACACCCGAACCTGAAATTAAGCAGCGCATTCAAGCGGCAGCCGAGAAACTACGGATCACCCATCTCCTCGAACGCAAAACCGCCAAGCTCTCCGGTGGCGAGATGCAGCGTGTCTCCATCGGACGTGCCATCGTCCGTGATCCGCGTGTCTTCCTCATGGATGAACCGCTTTCCAATTTGGACGCCAAGCTGCGTGAATCCCTCCGTGTCGAATTGAAGCACATTCAAAGTACGCAAAACAGCACCACCGTGTTCGTCACCCACGATCAGATTGAAGCTCTCACTATGGCTGACCGGATTGCTGTGCTAGATGAAGGACACATCCTCCAAATCGGCACGCCGCATGATATTTATGATCGTCCTGCCACCACCATCGTTGCCCAATTGGTCGGCACACCCAAGATCAATCTGTTCACAGCGCATCGTCAGAATGGCCATCTATCAGTGACCAATAGCCCGTTGAACATCCCCTCGCCAGCAGCCGAATTACCTGAATCGGTTTTGCTCGGCATACGACCAGAAAATGTCAAGCTCAACGGCAGCGGACAATACGAGGGCAAAGTAGCGCTCATCGAACCGTTGGGCGTGGAAACCATCATTCACATTCGGGCGGGTGACCAAACCATCGTCAGTATTGTTCCCGGTGTGAGTCCGGTGCGCTTGGGAGATATGATTCGCTTCGATGTCCCCAACGACCAATTACATTTATTCGAACCCACCACTGGGCTGCGGCTCTAATAGGGAGGCACTATCTGCCCTTGGTTCAATCGAAGGGCATTCAGTAGCACACAACCAAACTTATATTTTTGAGGAGTAAAAAATGAAATTTGGAGTAAATGCGTGGGTATGGGTATCACCCTGTACCACCGATGAATTAGCGGCCTTAGCGCCCAAAGTCAAGTTAATGGGCTTCGACATTCTCGAAATCCCGATTGAAGGCACTTTCGATCTGGATTATGTCGCAGGAGCACAAATCCTTAAAGACAATGGCTTGACCGGAACCATGTGCGCCGCAATGGGACCGGATCGCGACCTCATTCATGACGATGCTAAAATCCGCGAAAATGGCATGAACTACATCCGTCACTGTATTGATGCCGCCCACACCTTGGATATTGTCAACATTGTCGGACCAATCTATTCGGCTGTCGGGCGCGTCTGGCAGCAGTCGCCCGCTGATCGTGCGCGTGATTTGGATCTCTTAGTCAAAAACCTCAGCGAACTATCCGCCTATGCCCACGACAAAGGCGTTGTCTTGTGCATCGAACCACTCAATCGCTTTGAAACCAGTTTCATCAATCTGGCGACACAAGCTATTGAAGTCATCGACCGCGTCAACAGCCCATCCTGCAAGATCATGTTAGATACCTTCCACATGAACATCGAGGAGAAGTCGCTCGGCGCGGCCATCCGCATGACCGGTTCACGTCTAGCACACTTCCACGCCTGCGAGAATGATCGCGGTGCACCGGGCAGCGGCAACGTCACATGGCCGGAAGTGGCTCAAGCCTTGCGGGATACCGGCTACAACGGCCCTGTCGTGATCGAATCCTTCACCAGCAAAGTGAAAAGCATCGCGCGTGCCGCGGCCATCTGGCGCTCATTTGAACGCAGCCAGGATGCGCTTGCGGAAAACGGCTTGGAGTTCTTGAAAAAATTACTGGCGGGCTAAGCCTAACGGAGCGAATCAATGTCATCAAAGTATCTCGGCCCCATCAAACGCCTCGGCGGTATTGCAGTCATCCTATTCGCATTCGCCTGGATTTTCCCCTCGATCAGCAATGCCATTTTCAGCGAAGAAACCCGTAAGGCCGTGCTCATCAATGCAGTGCCGTTCTTCTCGGCCTTCATCGGTATCTTGCTGCTCTTCATTCTGGTGATCGTGCTCACCGCCAAACGCTATAACGGGAAAATCCCTCTACGCTGCCACAAAGCGATTGAACGCAGCTTGGTTGCGGGGATTCTCTTCAGCGTCTTTTTCCTGTTTCAACCTTTCTCAATCGTGCCTTATCGCTATGGCTTCCTGCTGCTCTTGGCCTCAACCCTGCTCTTTATCCTGTGGAGTCATGTGCTTCCCGCCAGTGCCAAACGTGCGGATAATCTGCCGCCCTTGGGCACGCGTCAGCATATCGTGGGGGCGGTTGCAGGCTTAGTCGTAGTCGTGCTGCTTTCGTTGCTCATCATCAATATGAACGCACCCAAAGAACCTTACGGCCTGCGTGATCGTGTGTGGAAATCCTACAGTGATGATCGTAAAGCTGAAGTCGCCTCGGCAGCCTTAGCCGATTTCAACAGCGTCGAAACACCGTTTATCATCATATTCAGTCTGTTTCCGGCAGTCATTCTCTATTTTGTCGCACGGGAAATTGCGGCAGAGCCAGCAACACCCGAACCCGCCAAAGTGGTTTCAGCGCTGGGACGTGCGTAATGTGATTACTACGGTATGCTGACCACATACCGCGATTTTCATAAGAAAAGAGTCAATTCAAAAGGAAAGGGTTATTATGGCAAGACCAGTTACACTTTTTACCGGACAGTGGGCCGATCTCCCATTGGAAAAGTTGGCCGCGATGGTGGCGGATTGGGGTTACGATGGCTTGGAATTGGCCTGTTGGGGGGATCACTTTGAGGTGGATAAAGCCCTCGAAAGTGATAGCTACATCCAATCGCGCCACGACATTCTGGAAAAGCATGGTCTGAAGTGCTTCGCCATCAGCAACCACCTCGTCGGGCAGTGCGTGGCCGATACCATCATTGATGAGCGCCACAAAGCGATCTTGCCGCCCCGCCTGTGGGGCGATGGTAAGGCTGACGGTGTGAATCAACGTGCCGCTGAAGAAATGAAGAACACCGCCAAAGCCGCCAGGAAGATGGGTGTGCAAGTAGTCAATGGCTTCACGGGCAGTCCCATCTGGCACATGATCTACCGCTTCCCCCCGACCTCGGACGCCATGATCGATGCCGGTTACAAGGAATTCGCTGCTCGTTGGAATCCGATTCTGGATGAGTTTGACAAGCAGGATGTCAAGTTCGCTTTGGAAGCGCATCCCAGTGAAATCGCCTATGATATCTATACAGCACAGCGCACGTTGGAAGCGCTGAACCATCGCAAAGCCTTTGGTTTCAACTTCGACCCCAGCCACTTTATTCACCAGCAGTTTGACCCGATTAACTTCATCAATGCCTTCCCTGACCGCATCTACCACGTCCATGTGAAAGACTCGAAGGTCAATCTGAACGGCTTCACCAGCATCCTCGGCTCACATCTGGGTTTTGGTGATCCGCGTCGCGGGTGGGATTTCGTATCCCCCGGTCATGGTGATGTGGACTTGGAAGCCATCATTCGCGTCCTCAACCGCATCGGCTACAACGGTCCACTCTCGGTCGAGTGGGAAGACAGCGGCATGGATCGCGAACATGGCGCGTCAGAAGCCGTCGAGATTATCAAGGCCACCGACTTCAAACCATCGGCTGTCGCCTTCGATGCCGCTTTCGAGAAGAAATAAATACAGATTTAACCACGTATAAAAATATTCGGGTTTGTCGCGCTGGCAAACCCGCTTCACTAAACGAGGAGAACAAACATGGCTGATGAAGTCGGTTTTGTGAATATGGCGAGCAAAGCGGCCTCCGGAAATGCCCCTGAATTGGGCATCGGTATGCTGGGCTACGCCTTCATGGGCAAGGCGCACACCAACGCCTTCAAGAAACTACCGTATATGATGTACCCGCCGGTCGCCATTCCCAAACTGGTCGCCGTCTGCGGACGGAATGCCGAAGCGACCGCTGCCGCTGCCCAACGCTATGGTTATCAAGGTTACTACACCGATTGGCGCGAGATGATCAAGAACCCCGCCATTGATGTGTTCGATAACGGCGGTCCGAATGATGCCCATGCCGAGCCGACCATCGCGGCGGCACAGGCAGGGAAGCATGTTTTCTGCGAGAAACCACTGGCACGCACCGCCGAAGAAGCTAAGAGCATGTTGGATGCGGTCGAGAAGGCCGGTGTCAAGCACATGGTGGCCTTCAACTACCGCTTTGTACCCGCCATTGTGCAAGCCAAGAAGCTCATCGAGAGTGGCGCATTAGGACGAATCTTCCACTTCCGCGCGGTGTACCTGCAAGAATGGATCATCGACCCTAACTTCCCCAAGATTTGGCGGTTGGACAAGAGTGTGGCGGGCAGCGGTGCGCTCGGTGATCTTGGCGCACACATCATTGACCTCGCCCGTTTCCTGGTGGGCGAACCCAAGAGCGTCATGGGCATGACCAAGACCTTCATCGAAGAACGACCGCTTGGCGATGGCAGTGGCAAGATGGGCAAGATCGATGTCGATGATGCTTTTGTGTCGTTGTTCGAGTTTGAGAACGGCGCGTTGGGAACGCTGGAAGCCTCACGCTTCTGTCAGGGACGCAAGAACTACAACTCGTTGGAGATCAACGGCGAGAACGGCACCATCCAATTCAATCTGGAGCGAATGAACGAACTGAACGTGTTCTGGGCGAACGAAGAACCGAAAGAAACCCGCGGGTTCCACAACATCAATGTCAGCGAGTCATATCACCCTTACTGGGAGAATTGGTGGCCGCAGGGACACATCATTGGCTGGGAGCACTCGTTCGTGCACGAGTTCCACCACTTCTTTGATGCCATCGTCAACAAGAAGCCGGTTGCGCCGTGGGGAGCGGACTTCGTGGATGGCTATCGCAACGCCGTCATCTGCGATGCGATTGTCAACTCCGCGCAGGGCAAGCGCCAAGTCGATATTAAGTATTAGAAGCTAGTTGTCAGTCACCAGTCGTCAGCTTTTAGGCGATTGGTGACTGTGCTGATACGCCTAAACACCTTATCGAAAATTTCCGCGCGGCTGACTATATTTCCGACGTGCTCGGCTAACAATGCCAATAGTTCAAAGGCTTTACCGTCTTTATCCGGCGAAAACGCGGATTGATAAAGTGAATTTAAGCCTATTTAAGGATTCTTTGGCTGGACTTTAGCTATGGCAGGTTCAGAAGGGGCATTGATTTCGAGAAAGACTATATGAGATGAAACGTGATGTTCACCTCATATAGCCCTGTTGAGGAAATCTACATTGGGATACGGATGCAGGCTACTGGCTAGCCCGTACCGCCCTTGACGCTCCAGACTGAACCGGTGGTGTAGGTGTTGCGTTCGGAACTGAGCATCTCGACCACTTCGGCAACTTCTTCAGCATCCGAATAGCGCCCAACCGGTGTGCCGGGATTCGCCAGATGTTCGGCTGAAAAACGCGGTACGACCATCTCGGTTAGTGCGCGACCAGGTTCGACGCCGTTCACAAACACACCCTGTTTGGGATAGGCATTTCCGAGCGCATTAACCAGTGAGAAAACCGCGCCCTTGGATGTGCCGTAGGGGACGAGATTGGTTGCACCGTGCCGTGCGCCGGACGTGATGGTGACGCAGCGTCCCCAACCTTGTTTGAGCATGTGGGGGATGGCGGCTTGATGGGCATAAAAGACGCCATTCACATTGATGGACATGACTTTGATGAATTCGGCTGATGTTTGTTCCAGAAAGGGTTTTTCTTTGCCCAAAATGCCAGCGCAGCAAATCAAAATATCCAGACGACCAAAGGTTTCAACCGTTTTGGCAATCAAGGCGTGAACGGCTGCTTCATCGCTCACATCGGTTTTTATGTATAAGGCTTTTTGACCTAAGGCTTCGATCTGCTTAACGATTTCACTGCCATCTTCGAGATCCGCGATGACAATGTCGCGGCCTTCTTCGGCGATGCGGAGGGCACTCGCGCCACCGATACCGCGTGCGCCTCCGGTCACAATGGCGACACGGCGTTCTTTGGGTGCTGCAAAACGTAGATTTGGCATGTTCAATAATCTCCTTTAAATGCGTTGTACGAGTGTTGTTTGTCCGGATTCGGCTGCCTGATAAATCGCATCAATGACGGCGATGGTGTTGAGGTTATCCCGCCCTGATGTGAGAGGTTCAGCGCCGGTTTCAATACAGTCCAGAAAGTGATTGACTTCGCGCACAAATGATAGGGCATAGTCCGCATTCGGCAGCCCCATCGGTGTCATCGTCTTGTTGTAGGCTTCAACTTCGGTGCTGTACATATGCCAGCCGTTGATGTTGTTGATCATACCCTTGGTTCCGTAGAGGATGACCAGTTCGTGGCTGGCGGTAGGGATCGGGTTTTGGTGCGCGGCAAAGGTGAAGAAGGCTTCGCCCAAAGCACCGTTTTCAAATTCCATCGCAATGGTGGCAACGTCTTCGTTATCCATTTCCGGATTCATACCGGATGTGGAGTAAAACGCGGTTACACGGCGTACTTCACCGAGGAAATAACGCAGCATATCAATTTTGTGGATGGCCGTGGTACGGATGACACCGCCACCTGTCAGGGCTTTTGAAAACAGCCAGTGACCTTTGGGGTAACCTTTGCTCAGGAATTGGTTGCCGTCGATGCGTGCTGCAATCACCCGCCCGATTGCCCCTTGGGTGAGCCAGTCCTTAATCGGTTGATGTTCGGGTAAATAGCGTTGATTCTGCGCGACCATAAATACTTTACCGGCGGCGCTGGTGGCATCCACCATCTGCCTCGCTTCGGTCAGATTCATCGCCATCGGCTTCTCAAGCAAGATATGCTTGCCTGCTTTGGCCGCTGCCAGCACCATCGGCGCATGTAGGTAATGGGGTGAGCAGATGTCTACAGCATCCACTTGGTCGCTGGCGATCACCTCTTCCCAATCTGTGGTTAATGCGATGTTGCCACCGATTTTCTGGGCATGTGACTGAGCCAACTCCGGATTATTATCACAGCACATCACAATCTCAGCCCGCCCGGCGGCGGCTTGATACCCCGGTAGATGTGCCCTTGCCATCAAACCGCAGCCAATTAAACCCACCCGAATCGTCATCGTCGTATATCCTTTGGCCGAACTGATTAAGCTAAATGAAAAACTTCAATCCATGGATCAGAAGGTATGTATTCAAAAAATGGCGCCATTTCCGCTTGCCACCGCGTATTGACTTCCTGTTGAGCCATACACGCATTGGCAGCAGCGAGATCATCACTTTCCAAATACCCGAATACCATGCCATCCTCGCGCATGAATAAGGAGTAATTGCGAAAGCCGCAGCTACTCAAGGCTTGCAGCATTTCTGGCCACACGGCTGCATGCCAGACTTTGTATTCCGCGATGCGCTCCGACTTGATTTTGAAGGCAAAACAATTGCGCTGCATAACGATTACCTCATGCGATAGTGGCATTAAATAGCGCGCGAATAGAGAGCGCTAAGCACATCCAACCGGACTTGACCTAAAAGCATGGCATTCCTCAAAAATTATTTTCAATAAACTCTATTTATTTCCCGACAAAAACCTCACGAATGGCTTCGAGATAGCCCATTCCATAGACTGTATCCGGTTCCAGATAGCTGCCTTCAGTCCACTCATTCCACGCGTTGATGTTGAATATTTTGTGCGGTTGGGTATCCAGAAAGGCCTTCACATCTTCCAACGCTGTTCGAAAAGCTTCGGGCGTATTGCCGCCCAGCGTGGGTGTAAAAGGATAGTTCAAGAGATCGAAGCGATCCGACTGGACGGTACGGGGACTCGAATCCCAGCCCATCGTGACGTTGGGATAATAGGGCAGGTTATAATCCGCCGCGGCCTGCTGGTTATAGTGCTTCATGGCTTCACGCACATGGTGATAATCTGTGACCGGAAACTCTGGAAATGGGATGTGATGAATCCAGACATAAGAGGTCACACTATCAAATCCCAGTTGGTTGAGCATATCACGCGGGTTGGTCAGGCGTGTTTCGCCGGGGAGCAGTTGGACGCCCCACACCACCGCGTTCAGATGCAAATCAGGGAAACCAGCCGCGCGTGTTTTCGTCCTGAAGCGTTCCAGCGCAAGCTGCGTTTGGTCGAGTCCGCCCAAGCCTTCGATCAGCCGAAACAGTTCATAAACCGAAAAGTACGGGCATCCGTTGATTTTCCAGTAGCTGGCTTGCGAGAAATAGTTTTCAACAATGTAATCGGTCATGCGGTCAAAGGTCTGGGCGGTCACCGTGCCGGGATATAAGAGCTGCGGATTCTCGTATTGGCTGCGTTTGATCGGGAAAAGATCAACCCAATTGTGGTTCGCCCACATCAATGAAAATTGGAGGCGATCTCGATTGGCGGCTTTCAGATACCCTTGTTCCAGACAGCGGTTGAGGAACGCGCCATCGTTATACCAATACCAGTCAAAAATAAAGTTTGTCAGCCCATGATCCGCTGCCGCATCAATCTTACGCGCGAATACCTGTGGGTCGGCTTCATCTTCATAGCCCCATACGGGTATACGCGGTTGACGGTGTCCCGCAAAGCGTGGTCGCGCGTGCTTGACCAAGTCCCATTCTGTCCAGCCGTCACCGTATAGCTTTTCGTTGCGCGGTTCAACGTGATAGTTCGGGAAATAATAAGCACTGATCTGGTAGTGTTCTGACATGGAACTTACTTCGTTAATCTCATAAGGTTGCTACCTGCTATTAATGGTCACGAATGGGCTTCCAAATCCGCGATTGAGAGATAACTCACGCCCTCTTCCGTACCTGCCCAGATGCCGTTCGGAGTATCCAGCAAGATCAGCGCGGGATAAGTATCGGGAATAGGCGTCCAGTCCACACCATCTGGCGACCGATATAAACCTTCATCATCGCTGAGTAACCATCCGAGCGACGTCTTGGCTAAAGCATTCACTTGCTGCGGAGCATGTGGCACTTGTTCAAACTGTCGTCCACCGTCGGTTGAGATCCACAGGCCATCGCCATCACTACCCGCCAAGACAAGCCCATCCTGATGGAAATCGGGCGATACCAGCACCGTTTGGAAGATGCCTTCGACGCCTGCACAGCGCCGCCAACCTAATCCACCGTTCGGGGAGCGATACAAACCGTCTTCAGTGGCGGCAAAGACCACATCCCAGCGTGGCCATGCATTCGTTGCTGCAGGAGGTGACCAGCCAAAGCTGAGGATGTTGAAGTTCTCCAAGCCGAAATTGCAGGTGTGCCAATTCCAGCCGCGATCATCTGTCCGGAGGATGCCAGCTCCAGCGGTTCCGGCCAGCATCACCCCATTTTCAACGAACTGAGGATGGGCGGTGATGGATAAAATCGGTTCTTTGACCGCATCAATCGCGGCGGTGTGCCAGTTTGCCCCGTTATCAGGACTCAAGGCGATGCCGTGCGGTAGACCTCCCACGAGAACAGACTTACCAACAGAATGACTACAATACAGTTGTTCCTGTGGTTGTAACACGGTCTGCATGGTTTCATCTGCGATCAGAAACAATCCTTCGGGGCCGGACGCCCATAGGCCGCTATACGTGAGTGCCAATGAAATGATGGGTGGCATATCAGGGTGTAGTCCCTTCTACGGTTGGGTTGCGATGGTAAATGATGGCGTCTGTAGATAAGGCTTTCATAGCGGTGCTGGCGGCTTTTGTCACGACAGCGACCAAGACTTCCACCGGATCAAGCAAACCGGATTGCTGCGCGTTGACGAGCTTGTTTTGCAGCACATCGTAGGTCATGGGCGATCCGGCTTTCTGAACCTCTGAGATGATATAACCGGCATCGTCAAGTTTGGCGTTATCAAGTATCTGGCGCATTGGAACGGCGAGGGCACGGCGCAACACTTGGATACCGATAGCGGCATCGCCTTCCAACTGCACATGATCGAGTGCGCAACCACAATGGACGAGTGCTGCACCACCACCCGAAGCCACGCCGCAGCGTTGCGCGAGTGATAGCACTTTTAGCGCCCGTTCGGCTTGTTGTCGTCGCAATTGTCGGGCGGGTTTGCTCAACGCGCCGATTTTAAGCTCACCGATGCCCCCTGTGAGCGCTGCTAACCGTTTGGTGAGCAGCGGGCGATTCTCGGCATGAGTGGGCAGGGTCGCCAAATGCTCGTTGATGCGGATTACTTCAGCCTGCACCTGCGCGTTTTGATAACTATCTGCGATGACCACGATGCCTTCCTGACCGATATCGACTCGCTTGGCATAGCCTAAATCTTCAGGGCGAATGGAATCCGTGGTGCGTCCGTGCTGGTTGCCTAGGAGTGTCGCCCCGGTGATCAGACTTAAATCGGTGTAGGCAAAATGGCGAGCATCGCCGGAGTCTTTGAGCATGGCGCCGCCGATGGTCAGCTTGATCTCTGAGGCGCGATGGTTCGCTACCAGAACGCCGAGGGCTTTTTCGCTGATGTGAGGGGCGATGATAAACAAGCTGCTATGACCGGATTTCAAGGCGGCTTGCATCATAGCCACGACTTGCTCAATGTCCTCAATCGAGTGATCGGTCATAGCGATTGCCGTGTGGGTCAGGACGGCCTGTTTGTGTGGGACATCCGTGTAAAAATGTGGGCTGAGAATTTGAGCCGGATAGTGTGTGCCTGCGATATAACGGCGTTGTAAATAAGCGGCCTCATAATTTTCGATGATGACCTGAGCGTTAGCTCCCAGCAGATAACTCATCTCACCCAGTACGGCTGCCAGCGGGTCATCATGTACGATCATACGGGCGACGTGCGCCAGTTGGTTTTCATCGGTGATGGGCATGGCTTGTTTACGGAGTGCCGCGACGACCGCCTTCACACCTTCATTTACACCTTGTTCGATGGATACGGCGCTGGCTCCCGCCGTGACGAGGCGTAAGGCATCTTTGTAGAGCGCACGTGCGAGGACACCAGCCATCGCACCACCGTCACCGACCTCATCACCCACCCTCCAAACAAGATGGCGAAGGAGCATCGCGCCGATGTCCTCTTCTTGTCCGGGAAGGCTGATGATGCGGCGCACGATGACACCTGAATCATCCAGAAATTCCGGCCCGCGTTTTTCAGCGCGTTCATTCACAACATAGCCGCTCGTCGGCCCTAAGGTAGCTGCCAGCAGATCAGCGATAAGGTCAATCCCCTTGCTAAGGTGTTTGCTGGCATCAGGAGATAATACGACCCGCGATTTTGGCATAATCATCCAAACTTTAGAATTTCACAGCGCCAGCGGTTAATCCGCGCATGAACCAACGCTGTAGAACGGCATAGATAAACACAACCGGAAGCGAGCTAAACAAGAGCATAGCCGCGTCCGCCGCTTCATTGGCAAACTTACCACGCAAATGCGGTAAGGCAACCGCGCTTTCGTAGGTTGTTGCTAAAACTTTTTGGACACCCACCGAGATCGTGAGTTGATCGTTCTTGTCAATCATGGTGTAGGTGACGAGGAAGTCACTCCATACGCCCACGAACGCCAGGGTCGCTACCACGACCATCGCACTAGCCGCCAATGGTAGCGCGACTTTCCAAAACACTTGGAACCATGTCGCACCGTCGATCAAGGCGGACTCTTCGATTTCTTTGGGAATGGCTAAGAAAGCCTGTCGCATGATGAAAATGGGGACGGGCAAGCCGGATGCAAACAGCAAAATCAAGCCGAATAAGCTGTTGCGCAACTTCAAGAAGTTCATTAACTCGTACAACGCCATCAAGCCGCCACCACGCGGGATGAACATCGAGACAACCAGCGCGATGAAGATCACATCCCGCCCGCGAAAATACATACGGGCAAAAGCATAACCGGCGAGGGATGCCAGTAACACCTGTAGGACGGTTGTTCCGGTCGCCAGCACGATGCTGTTCCACATATAGGTGGGTAATTCTTGAATGGCGGTAAACATGTACTCGAAGTTGACCAAGCTCGGGCTGATGGGAATGAGATTGGCGGAATGGGTATAAAATTCCTGCGCGTTTTTGAACGACGTGGAAACAATCCAAACTACGGGCAGCAAGACGATAAACGCCACCAGCAGCAGTGGCAAATGTGCGCTGATGTTTGATTTTCTGATCCACCGAAGCCAATTGTTACGGTCTGCGCTGGATAGTCGGGATTCGGTTGTTCCCGGTAAGATACTTTGTGAACTCATTGTTCAGATCCTTTCACGCCCGTGTTTAGTTTTTCTCGCGGGATAGCCAGAAAATGATGGCTACGATAACCGAAACACCCAGACTCATGGTGAGGCTGATAGCCGAGGCATAGCCCAACCGCAAATCACCTTTTTGGAAGGCAATCTGGTACAGATTTAAGCCGAGCGTTTTGGTCGAGTCTTGTGGCCCACCCAATGTGAGAATGAGCATGGGTTCGGTGACAGCGATAATGCCCGGAATCAGCAAAATCAGGACGAGGGCGAAAGTTGGTTTGAGCAACGGCAGCGTGATGTAACGCAGCTTTTGCCAGCCGTTCGCGCCGTCCAGTGATCCGGCTTCATACAGTTCTTCACCGATGTTGTAGATGCCAATCAGAAACAAGAGCGTCGGAAATCCCACCAAAATCCAGATGTGGGCTGCTCCGACAGTAGTGAGGGCTGAACTGGGACTTAGAAACCATTCAGGCGGATTGGCGACACCCATACCGCGCAAGACACTGTTCACAAAACCAAACTTGGTACCGAACATCTCTTTGAACATCAAGAAGCTGACGGCCAATGGCAGTACCGACGGCAGGTAGACAATCCAGCGGTATATGCCCGCACCATTGCGTACGCGGCTAATGAGCACAGCCACCATCAGGGCGATAATGACCACGACGGGAATAACAATAACTGCATATTTTAAGGTTATTAGAAACGAAGCAATAACTTTCTTGTCCTGAAACAATTTCGTAAAGTTGGCAAAGCCATTGAACGCCCATTTGGTATCTGGATAGACAAACCGGTAATCGGTGAAAGCCATCAAGAAACCGCGTACCATAGGCCATATATTAAAGACGAGGTAGAGAATCAACGCTGGCGCTATAAATAAATAACCGAGCGGATTCGTCTTTTGAGGTGCTTCATGCTGTCGGCGCCAATTACGGATTAGCCCGCGCACACCACTTGGATTCGTTACGTTCTCGATCTCACTGACTGCCATCGTGCCCTCCTATCATTGCAGCACATGCACACCGACTGAGAACGTTTGCGGTTACTCAGTCGGTGACATTTAAAACTTATTGGACGAACTACGCCATATCTGCAATTTCGGATTGGACTTCTTCGGCTGCGCCGGCCATCGCGTCTTCAGCGCTCAAGCCGTTAGCGGGATCAACCGCCTTTTGCACCCATGTTCCAACGACGGTGTTCTGGATACCCCAGTACAGGTTCGACGGGAAGGGTACTGAATTACGAACCAATTCAATACCTTCAAGCTGCCATGCCTGTGCGGGATCATTCTTGATGAATTTCTCGTAGGTGTATTCATAGGCAGGCTTGGCGGCGACGGTGGCAATCTGCTTGCCCATGTCATCGTTGTTCGGGCCAACCCACCACAGCAAGAAGTCAGCCAGACCCTGTGGGTTCTTGGCCTGGTTCAAGACGACTGAACCGTTCAACCAGAATGGGCAACCACCTGCTGGCTTATCCTTTTCACGGCGGATATTGATACCCGTCGCTGCTGCATCCTGACCGAAGGCTTGTTGTGCCAACGTGCCTTGGACGTCGAAGGAGAGGAGCATGGCGGTACCAGCCTTCAGCCAGTTACCGAAGCTTTCGGTATGGGCACCGGGCATCAGACCATCAGCGGTCATGCTCTGGAGCCACTTAAGGGCGGCGATCGAGGCTTCGCCGGTGATGTCGATAAGACCTTCGTCGGTGATAGGCTTATCGGTGCCACCCCAGATCATCGCGAACAGATCGCACAGGGCGCTCAGCGGAACGTCAAAGGGTGTCAGTTCGGGGCTGGTGGCTTTGATTTTCTCAGAAGCCGCGCGTACTTCATCCCATGTTTGTGGGGGTTCGACGCCAGCATCCTTGAGTGGCTTGGTGTACCAACCTAGCGCGACACTACCAACGTTACCGGGAACCGTGTACTGCTTGCCTTCAAACTTGCTGGATTCCAAAACGGTCGGGATAATGCCGGGGACAACCTTGTCGGCGCCGTCGATGGTCGAAGCGGCAATCAGATCATCCAACGGGGCAACTAATCCGCGCTTGACCCAGTTCTGAATAGACCACGGGCCTTCGATAACGGCGAAACCGTCCCAGATCAAGTCACCAGCCGCTTGGGCTGCCTGAATCTTGGTGTCGACGACATCATCTTTACCCGGCTCGTCAAGGATAAGCTTCCGGTTTGGAAAGGCTGCGTTCCAACCTTCGAGCGCTTTGTCACCGGCATATGCGCCACGAATGTCAGTACGGATCAGAAGATTAATTTCTTCCGCTTCTTGGAAAACGGCTGATTTTGCCGGTTTGTTACTGGCAAGGGCAGCCAAGGGGGTGATACCAGCGAGTGCAACGACGGTTGCAGTACCGCTAGCCTTGAGGAACTCGCGCCGACTCATGTGTTTAGTTTTAGTCATTTTTCCTCTACTTCGTAAATACATAAATTTTCTGTACGGAACACAAAAACAGTTCTTGGATGGTTACCTCCTTTGACTGAATGATTGCGATATAGAAGCAGCGTTGAATGTTCTTTGAACTGCTATTGTCAGTCCTACGCTGAAGAACCCAAATCTTTATAGGTATCGTATGAACAAAATCTTTAAACGCATTATTCCACGCGTGTGCATACACTTTAATAAATCTATTGACACGTGTAATGCATGCATTCTCATATAAATAACACGGTACGTTGTGGATTGTCAACAATTTTGGTTCGAAATTCGAAAGTACTATTTTTCACAGATTGATGAGCCGGATGATACGTGCTGCGACAGGCGTAAGTATTATCAACTTGCCAAATCGCTATGACTTCCCCTATCATTCGGAATGCATATTTCACCGCCCAATTTGACTGAGTGAATCCGGTATGAAACGTCCTACCCAAATTGATGTTGCTAAACTCGCGGGTGTGTCTCGCGCCACTGTGTCTTATGTCATCAATGGCCTTACTGATGGCTATGTAACCATTACTGACGAGACGCGCACCCGTGTCCTCAAAGCGATTGAAGAGCTGGGTTATCAACCGGACGCGATGGCGCAGTCCTTTCGTTATGGCACAACCAACACCATTGGTTTACTCATCCCTGATATGCACAATCCGCACTACTGGCAGATTGTGTCGGGAGTGGAGCAAGAGCTTCAAACCAAAGGTTATGATGTGCTGTTGATGAACGCGGCCTTGAATCCTGACCGCGAGTTGCAGAGCATACGTACTTTGGGACGCCGCCGGATTGATGGTCTCATCCTGTTGCTGACCTTTGAGGAGCATGTTCACGCGGAAATTGATTTGCTGGTGCGGCAGCGCAAACCGTTGGTATTAATCGGCACCTCCGAAAGCACAGTTGATATTGCCCGAACCAGCTTCAAAGAAGGAGCGGTTGCGGTAATGTCGCATCTCTTGGGGTTGGGCCATCGACGCATCGGCCTCATCTATGGAGTCAGTGCGGCTTATCCTGATCAAGGAACGGATCGCTTGGTGGCTTATCGGCAGGGGTTACAAAGTGTCGGCGTGAGTGTGGATGAAAGCCTCATTCAATACTGCGCCCCTACGATTGATGAAGGCTATCGCGCTGCTTTGAATCTCATCAACCAGCCCGACCGTCCTACAGCCATTATCGTTATCAATGATATGCTCGCCATCGGGACGATGCGCGCGATTCATGACCAGCAACTGCGGATACCGGATGATGTTTCGATCGCCAGTTTTGACGACATTAAGGTGTCAGCCTACTTGAATCCACCCCTGACGACAGTGCACGTAGACGCCGAAGAACTCGGACGTGCTGCCACCCGTTTAATCTTCAAGCGTTTGCAGGAGCCTACGTTACCGCCTCAAGAGATTTTCGTCCCCAGCGAACTTGTAATTCGAGGCTCAACAGGCGCTGTTCCATCAACGTCCGCACACTGATGGCAAAAACGGATCAATTGCTTATGCTGTCGGGCGTCCGCACGAGTTGCGGATGATGAGGTCGGGCACGATTAACATTTGACGGGGAACACTCATGTCCTTGTTCACAATCGCTTGAAGCAGGGTGAGCAAGGCTTGCGTGATTTGTGGGATGCGCTGTTCCACCGTGGTTAAAGTAGGATAGAGATACTGCGCCATTGGGGCATTATCAAACCCGATGACTGACAAATCCTTCCCGATGACCAACCCCTGTTCAGCCGCTTCATTCATAACACCGATCGCTACAAGGTCGGTGATGGCGACCACGGCTGTCGGGCGCTGTGCTTTGGGCAGTTTGAGCCATTGGGCGCAGGCGAGGCGTCCGGCGTCTTCACTTTGTTCACCCCGTTGGACGTATCCTTCTGGAATAGAAAGTCCGGCGGATTGCATGGCGTTGAAGTAACCCGCAGTGCGTTCGTTACCGGATATCGAGTCTTCCGGCCACGCTGCCATCGCGATGCGTTGATGCCCCAATTCGAGTAAGTAGTTGGTGGCTTTGTACGTACCGGCCTGACCGTCCGTATCCACCCACGGGAAATCCCACTCAGGGTTGGAACGCCCAAAACTTACAAATGGGAAATTGGCATTGAGCAAAAACTGAATGCGAGGATCGTCACGGGTAGTGTCGGATAGCACGAAAGCATCGACACGTCCCGACCGGATCATCTCGTCATAAACAGGTGGCGAACCACTGGCTGGATGGGTAAAGGTCAGCAGATGGTATCCGGCATTCTCGACCGATTGCGCCAGATAATACGTGAAGCTGTCCAGTAGCGAATTCACACTGCCCTTGGGTGCGTTATGCCACGCGTAGCCGATCAGATGCGACTGGCTGGCTTTGAGGTTACGGGCGGCGGTATTGGGGGTGTAGCCGGTACGTTTGACCGCAGCCAATACTTGCTCGCGTGTGGCCTGACTGATGAGAAAGCTTTTTTTCTCATTTAATACATACGACACGGTTGCGGTCGAAACACCCGCTTCTCGTGCAACATCTTTGATGGTGGGCATAGGTTATCTTTATGCGGTTATATACGATTGGGATGGCGCTATTTCCCATAAGGAGTATAGCCCTTAACTGGGGGATACAAAAGGTTAAGAAATCGGAACTTAATGCGTGATCGGGTGCGGTATTAAACCTCCAGCCACTTCAAAATGTACAACGCTTGCGGGAAGCGATTACCATCTCGCCTAACTGATCAGTGGGAGATTAGGGTTGTTGCTTGAACTGCTCAAGTAGTGGAGTCAGCTTTGGAAAGCGCTGGCTCAATTCGGCCAAGAAAGCGTAAGTGATCGGCGCAAACGGCACTGCCGAATTCCAGATGAGTTTCAGGCTGCGCGTGAACGGTTTACCTTGAATCGGGATCATGTGCAGCAGGTGTTGATCGACCTCGGTTTGCACCACATAAGGCGGCAGCACCGCCAAACATCGACCGAGCGCCACCGCCCGTTTGATCGACTCAAGGTTGTCGAACTCGGCACCGATCACCGGATCAATCTTGTGCTCATGCAGGGTTTGTTCCAACCAGATGCGAGATTGGCTGTTGGCCTCGCGCACAATCATGGATTGGTTGCGTAAGTCGTCGATGGCGAGCGTATCGGACTCCCAATAAGGATGTTTGAAGCCCACCACCACCTGTTGTTCAACGTCTTCTAAAACCAACGATGACAGCTTGGCTGAGTGATGATCATCCAACTCGCCCTCAATGAAGCCAATATCCAACCGCTGTCCCACCACATCCGTGACGATCTGGGATGTCACACCGGTTTGTAGCACGATCGTCAATTGTGGATAACGGTTCCTAAATTGCTGAACCCAATCCGGTGCCAGATAAATCGCCGCGCCCGGGGTCGCCCCCATAGTGATGCGTCCGCTGGTCAGTTGGGTAATGTCAATCAGCGCGTTTTCGGCTTTTGAAACCAGCTCGAAAATTTCGCCCGTGTAGCGATTTAAGATTTCGCCGTGCGGGGTCAATTTAACACCCCGCCAACCGCGTTGGAACAACTGCCTGCCGAGGCTGGCTTCTAATTCCTTGATGTGCTGGCTCACGGCGGATTGCGTAATGTATAAACGCTCGGCTGCCCCGCTAAAGCTGCCGGCTTGCACCACTGCCGCGAAGATTTGCAACTTATATAGATCCAGCATACCAGCCAGCCTTAAAGGTATTAGTTTTGCTTATGCCATATCATAAGCTCTTGGGCGTAACCGGACAAGGCTGATTCACATTAAAGTATCCATGTGTGTAACCAATGAGGAACAATCGGTCATGTCCAAACACAAAACATCCACCCCCCGCAATCGGTATCTGCTGCCATCCGGCTTGGTCGTGGTCGTGCTGATAGCAGTGGTCACCTTTGTGATGTTACGTCCGGCAGCCAGCGCGGGTAAAAAACTTTCACCTGCCGATTATCAATCACAGTTTGCGACATCCAACATCCCTTATCTACTGGTTGATGTGCGGACAGCCGACGAATTCGCGACCGGACACATTCACGGTGCGGTCAACATCCCCTTGGATACGATCGAAACACGGCTCAATGAAATCCCACAGACTCAGCCAGTGGTGCTTTACTGCCACAGTGGTAATCGGAGTGGCAAGGCCGCCCAACTCCTCAGCAGTCTTGGCTACAAGCAAATTTATGATCTCGGCGGCATTAATGCTTGGACCGAGCAGGGTTATCCAATCGAATAGCGTTAAAGCATAAGGAACAACAATGAACATCCTCAAATCCATTTTCGGCAGTAGCGCCAACGCCCTCAGCGCTGAGGAAGCCAAGGCACGCATCGGCAACGGTCAACCGCTTTTGATCCTCGATGTACGCCAACCGGACGAATACCGCGCCGGACATATCGCCGGAGCCAAATTGATCCCCTTGAATGAGTTGGGACGCCGCGTTGACGAACTGCCCAAGGACAAAGAAATTCTGTGCGTCTGCGCATCCGGTGCACGCAGCAGTGCCGCTGCCGGACAGCTTTCAGGCGCGGGGTTCAATGTGTTGAACTTACGCGGCGGCATGTCGGGTTGGCAACGCGCAGGCTATCCGGTCAAAAAGGGTAAGTAATGCCTACGCTGCTCCTGAGTCTCGTGCTGGGTTTTGGTATCGGTGGATCACTCGGATTGCTGGGTGGCGGCGGATCAATTCTGACCGTCCCCGCGCTGGTGTATTTGATCGGCCAAACCCCGCAGATAGCGGTCACGACTTCCTTAGCGATTGTAGGTGCCAATAGTGCTCTCGGCGCATTCTTCCATCGCTCCCAGGGGACATTGAATTGGCGCGTGGCGCTGGTCTTCGGCGGAACTGGCATGTTGTTCTCGTATCTTGCCGCTGGTATCTCGAAACAATTTTCACCGAATGTATTGATGGTGGCCTTCGCCCTGTTGATGCTTGTGGTGGGTACGATACTGGTACGCCAAAAGCCCGCAGCCGCCAAACTCAAACTGGCGGATGATGCCAGTAGTGACCTCAAACTCTGGAAAGTATTGCTCGGTGGCGCGGCCGTCGGTTTGCTGACTGGCATTCTAGGCGTCGGTGGTGGCTTTCTAATCGTTCCGGCGCTGGTCATGCTCGTAGGGATGTCCATGCATCAGGCGGTTGGTACATCTCTGGTGGTCATTACCATGAACAGCATATCTGGCTTCATGGGGCACATCAACGGAATGAAGCTCGACCTGCCATTAATTCTCGTGTTTATCGCCGCCGGATTAGTCGGCACTTTTGCCGGATCACGCTTGGGCAAACGCTTGGATGCCACGCTTTTGCGCAAAGCGTTCGCACTATTTGTCATCGTGCTGGCTGTATTTTTACTGGTTGATAACCTTCCCAAAATTCTGTAATCAGGAGTATGTAAGCGATGTATTTGGAGCAATTTTTCGTCGAAGGGTTAGGCTGTGCCTCCTATCTGGTGGGATGTGAAGGCGCAGGTATCGCGGCGGTGGTCGATCCTGATCGTGATGTGCAGAAGTATCTGGACGCCGCAGCCGCCCGTAACATGACGATCACCCATATTATCGAAACCCATCTCCACGCCGACCATGTATCCGGTAACACCGATTTAGCCGCTTACACCGGTGCTGAAATCTTCGTCCACGAAGCCGCACAGGCGGAGTTCCCACACCACAAACTCACAGGTGGGGATGTGATCACGCTCGGCAATGTGGAACTGCGGGTACGCTTTACCCCCGGTCACACGCCCGAAAGTATCACCCTCTTGATCGTCGATACGACCCGCGCCGAAGAACCGTGGATGGCCTTAACCGGTGACACCTTGTTCGTGGGCGATGCAGGACGGCCTGATCTGGTAGGGATCGAAGCAGCGCGTGAGTTGGCGGGGCATATGCACGATACCCTCCACAACGAATATCTCACGCTGGCCGATGGCGTCATGTTGCTGCCCGGACATGGTTCCGGCTCGCTCTGCGGCAAGTCGATCGGTTCTGTACTCAGTTCGACCCTTGGTTTTGAACGGCAGCATAACCCCGCGCTGCAAGTGCATGATCGTGATGCCTACATCGAGTTCGCCACCAGTGCCTTGCCCGAACAACCGGGTAACCATAAACGCATCAAGCAGATCAATCGGCAAGGTGCCAAACCCTTAGGTGACGTGACGCCACGTCCGTTGGGCATACAAGCCGCCGTACAGCATTTCCGGCAGGGCGCGGCCTTATTGGATACCCGTACTAAATCAGCTTATAAGGCCAAACATATTCCTGGCGCGGTGAATCTCGAAGCCGACAACCAGTTGAGCAACCGCGTGGGCTTTGTACTGCCGCCCGAAACCCCCATTATCCTGATGTTGACTGATCCGCAAGAATATCGTCAGGTGGTCTACAGCTTGGCGCGCGTCGGCTATGACACCGTCGTCGGATATATGGCAGATCGCTTGGAAGCGTGGGAAGCCTTCGGTTTACCGACCACCAGCGGTGATGTGCGCGATATCGAGCCAGAGGAGCTAAACCAACTGCTGGAAAAAAGCAGTCAGCAACCTGTGGTGATTGATGTACGCGAAAGTTGGGAATACGCACAGGGGCATGTCCCCGGCGCTCGCTTGATGTCATTGGGTGAATTTGCGCGGCGTGTCCCCGAACTGGACCCCGCCCAACCTGTCGCCGTGATTTGTGCCAGTGGCGGGCGCAGCCAATCCGCTGCGGCGCTGCTCGGTCAAAAAGGCTTCGACACAGTTTACAATGTCATCGGCGGAACCTTTAACTGGATGCAGCATGGGCTGCCAATAGAACGAAACTAGGAGAATCAGATGACTCAAGCCACCATTGGACTCAAAACTACCCTGCATACCGATTATGACAGCGCTCTAAAACGCGTCACCGATGCCTTGAAAGCAGAAGGTTTCGGCATCGTCACCGAGATGGATATGAAGGACACCTTCAAGAAGAAGCTGGATATCGACTTCCGCCCCTATAAAATCCTCGGTGCGTGCAATCCGACGCTGGCGCATCGTGCGCTGACTGCCACATCTGATGTTGGTTTGCTCTTGCCCTGCAACGTCACGGTAGCGCAGATTGATGATGATCACATCGAGGTCTCGATTATTGATCCGTTGATCATGATGAGTGTGGTTTCAAACGAGGCTGTGCAGCCCATCGCGCATGAAGCCCATGAGCGTTTGAGCCGCGTTATCCAATCACTAAAGGCGTAATCATGCCTATTTACGAGTACGATTGCCCTGCCTGTGGCCGCTTGTTTGAACGGCGTGTACCCATGTCGGAAGCCGATCACACAACCTGCCCACATTGTGGCGGCAAACATCCCAAACGCCGTTTGTCGCGCATCAATCTCAAAGGACAATCAACGGGCGGGGGAGCTAACCTGAGCTTTGCCCCGTCCGGTGGTACCTGAGGCAGCGCGCGCAAGTGCTAACCGTGTGTTAGCTCATAAAATCCCAAAGCACTAATGTTAAGTCGTTGGTGCTTTGGGGGTGGATACATTCAAGATTTCGACTTGACTGGTTGCCATCGTATCAAGCGTCTTAGAGATTTCGACCACCACTGCCAGCCGGTCATTGCTCTGTAGGTCGGGGATATGTTTATCGACCACTGCAAAAATGGTTTCGATGAATTCCAGCTTGGCCTTTTTGAGCGCCCCCAGTGATAAGTCATCCGCGATTTGAACCATAACATCTTTGATTCGGTGACGCCACGGAACCAGCGTATCCACGAACACGTCGATCACCACCGGCATCACATCCACCAGTTTGACCTCAATCGGTATTGCCGTCGAGATAGATCCAATCTTGGGTTCTACATAAGGTGCATTTTGGACGTGCGCGATGCTGCGTTGTAGGTCTAAAATGGCTTGTAGATAAGGTGCGACAATCGACGCCAAACCAATCGGTGTCAGCGTGTCGATGCCCAAAAATGTGAATTGAAAAGTGTCATAGGGATTTTCGACCGGAGTCTCTTCGGCAGTCGGTTTTAGGATGGGCTGAGCCTCGATCACCAGCTTCAAGCTGCGCAGGATGGTTTGTGTAAACGCATCTGCACGCGCCAACTCCGGTGTGGATGCCGTGACACTGGCGAGTCCATTTGCACAGTCCAGAGCGTCGGTCAACGCAAAGCTCGAAGAATCGACCAGCGCATCCGATAAGGCGACGGAAACCGCACGTGCCCGCGCACGAGTCAGTGAATCAGCAAGGTCAATCGCACTCGCCAATTCGTGGGCATTAGCCAGCGCATTGTCCATGTCTGACATGCTAGCAAATAGTTCCACCAGTTCATGCGCTAGTCGGGACAAAACCTCGAATTGATAGTGCTTCTTGGGCAATGCCATGATCATCTCAACCGCGCCATCAATCTTCTTCGCCTCAATAGCAGCCGTTACTTCGGCATAGAAATCGTGGTCGCCTGTTGTGTTATCACCCTCGGTCATGTACCCGCTCCTTGCTGATGCTCGCCGATATGAACGCCTGTCGCTGCGAGACTTCTTGCATACTAGTTATGAATAAGTTTACATGCTGTGCGGTGCCATAACAATCAAGGATATGCTGGTGCTCACGCGCCTCAATGGTTGATCGAGCGTCACACACCACGAAACCTGTCCTAATTCGCACTGCGCCGTATTTCAAGGATAGCACCACACTAAACGGTGGTAATCACTGAAATGACAATCCGTAAAGATCCTTAAAGCCCCTCCCTGACGCTTCGGGGAGGGGTTGGGGTGGGGTAATAATGTCACACACCACGCAACCTGTTCTAATTCGCACTGCGCCGTATTTCAATAATCTCCACATCCTCAACCAGCGCCAACCGCAATCCGTTTCTGAAGGTTTCGGCTGTGACCGTAGCCACATCTTGACCAGTCATCACCGACTTCAGGCTGTAGCGATCTGCCCCAAATACCGGAATACTCACGCTGATTTCAGAATCACCGCAGGCATTTTTGAACAACACCAAAATGCCCTCACCTTTATGACTGAGCCGTGCAAAACCATCCCACTGCGCGGCATTTGGATGCATCCACGCACCCAACGGAAAGAAGCTTTCTTGGATCGGGATGTCTCGCCTTAACTGCTTGAACCAATCAATCTTGCCGCGATACCAACTAATCTCGTCGGCTGATAAGTGCCGCAAATCCCCCAGCAACAGTGGGGCAGACCCGATTGCGGTTGCAAAGCGCTCGGCAATCGGGTGAATATCAGCCTGTAAGTTGCCGATCAGCATCGTGTCCACTGGAATCGCCAGTGATCGCTGGTATAACAACGTCCGTGCTTGGCGCGGTCCTGCTGCGCTCAGATCATGAATATTGCTCATCCAATCGAGGTCGCCGGATGCCAGCAATCCGTAGTCGATGATATGCTTTTGCCCCCACAGTTCGAATGTCAGATCAATCAGCAGTTCGGGAAATTCAGCATAAAGTGCCGCCGTGATTGTGTGGATATTCTCGTACGTCCGGTTAAGCGACTCAGCCCACGTATCATGCTCATGACCGCTGGCGAAACACCCCGGCCCCTCACCATACGCGTTAAACACCGTCGTCAAATCCAGTTTAATATAGGCGAGGTTATACGTGCGTACCGCCTCGGCAATCTGTTCAGTCACCACCTCCCGATACGGCGTCGAGAGACACATCACTGGCGCTAATCCCGACATGGTGAATGTATAGCGTGGTTGCAGTTTGCCATCCCAACAAATCCACTCCGGATGTTCCTTCGCCGCTTCAGTCTTGGCATCCAATACCGCCAGCGCGAACCACAATCCCAACCGCATCCCGTTTTGCTCGACCAACTCTCGAATCACGTGCAGCCCGTCCGGAAAGTGCGATGTGTCAATATCATTGCTGCCCATCATCGCAGCCCAACCATCATCCAATGTGAAGATGTCGTATCCCATTTGACCTGCCAGCGGGACTAACGCTCTAATCAGTGTCTGGTCAATATTGCGGAAGAAATTTTCCCACGTGTTATAAATCCACGGTGGCTGAAAAGTGGCTCCCTTTTTGTGCAATATGTCGCTGGTATACGCTGGAATCACCCGTTGTGGCGCGGCTTCCGTTCCCTCTTGCGTGAAAGCGATCCCTACCTTGGCGGTCACAAAAGTCTCGGTGGGCGCTACACTCCGCTCAAACGGGAAAATATCAGTGTCGTACATCAGTTGAAT
Source organism: Aggregatilineales bacterium (assembly GCA_044227005.1). Classification (GTDB taxonomy): domain Bacteria; phylum Chloroflexota; class Anaerolineae; order Aggregatilineales; family Phototrophicaceae; genus CFX2. Next base: position 541,501 of record JBGAFZ010000003.1, on the reverse strand, counting down.
CCCGCTCTGCCACGTCCATGACGTATTGATGCGCTTCATGATCCCCGGCACTTCGTTCATCGCCACGAAGCCTTCACCCGTCCGCACATTCCGTTGATACACCGCAGGATCTTCAATCCGCCCGCTCACAAATAACTCGCGTGGCTGTACCCCGTAAAACGTGTATAACACTTGGTCATCAGGGTGACCGATGCACAACTCCAGCGATTCGAGGATCATCTGCGTCAAAACAATCGGTTCTGCTCGTTTGTTGTGGATCTTCAGCCCTTTGCGCAACACCGGATGCTGCTCATAAACCGTATACGTGATTTCGATCTCGATGCCCTGAGTTTCAAGCACCAATGTAAGGCTGTCGTTTTGCTGGTTGCTGCTGATTAATCGCAGGTCTGCCGAACGGCTGGTCAACGGCGCTTGCCCGTTAATGACAAACGAGAACTCCATGTTCCATTCCGGCGCGCCGTGTTTCAGCGCTGGCAAATAATTCGTGCCGCTGCGAAGATGCGTCCAACGCTCGGTAAGTAACCCTTTGCCATCTTCAAAACTGATATCACGCTGCATAAACGGGCTAATCAGTTGCCACTCTTGTCGTGCCATTGATGAAATCCTTTTTTAGCCGTGATTATAAAATAGCCCGTAGCGCTGTGTAGATATCTCTCATATATTCGTAATCAAGTTTAATTCCACAAACCACCCCAAATCCATCACTAACCATTTGTAAACCCGCTTAACAATTCCGCTCCCTCAAAACCGTTAGCGCCAAACACCAAAAAGAGTGACAAAATGGTTTTCCAAATGGTCACCCTTTCTCCCTCCACATCGTTTATCATATCTATAGTGTGTAGGGACACGGCATGCCGTGTCCGTTTGTGTACAGGTTTGCCGCTGGCAAATCCTCTCATCCCGCCGCATCTTAACATCCGCGAACGAGTCGACACTGAGATGAACGCTTTCTTTCGACCTTTACCCTTTAACCATGACCCATCATATGTCCGACGATAAGCGTAGCAATCCTGTGGACGACGCCGACATAAACGCGACTGATGACTTCAGACTTGCAGCTTGCAACTTAAAACTGATTCGGAATATGCACCAAAACGGATTCTGAATCTGAAGAAATTTCCGAATCATCTTGGCAAATCCGGCACAAAAACCCACTTTGCCATTGTGACCGAAGGAAATCCTGTGGGCTGCCAGATTTGCCATCTGTCCGACGACGACGACGATAAGCGTAGCTATCCTGTGGACGACACCGCCGACATAAACGCAACGGATGGCTTCAGACTTGCAGCTTGCAACTTAAAACTGAGGACTACACTGCCGACATAAACGCAACGGATGGCTTCGACTTGTAACTGTCAACTGATAACTGACGACTACTGTCCGACGACGACACCGCCGCCACAAACTTGAATTATTCTGCTACTCTCTATATCTGTGCCACACTTGATGTAAATGGGGGAAATCACTTGGCGTTCTTGGCGACTTGGCGGTTCAGAACAAGCTTGGCATCCTCCGCCCACGTATTCGCAATCAGAACAGCCTGTAAACGTGGCGACTCCAACGCCATCCGTGCGATCTCCCGCGCCTGTGGCAGCGTCGCTTCATCCACCGCGTTTATCAGCCCGATCACTCGCGCCCGTTCCGGTACACCTTTTAAGCCCATGCTCGCATCGCTCAGAACAGCCGCCACCCACTCCGCTTGGATAACATCGCCTATCCTGCAACCCAGCTGATCCGCAATCGCCTGTGGGTTATAAACATGCGCCTCATCCAACGGCTGCCCGACGCTCAAATACGAAACCACCGGAATCACCAGCGTCGTTTCTGGGATGATCACAGGTTCGTGTGGATAGGGCGCTTTAAGCCATTTTTGACGTGCGCCGTCCGCTTCGATCAGCACCACATCCGGCGCGAGTCGGTTGATCAAATTGCTCAGTACATCAGGGGGAAATCCGTAGGCTTTTCGCTCGCGCACCGCACTATATGCGAACACGTAGCCATATTGTTCGAGGTCACGCTCTACAGTATGTTCGTCAACGCTATGAGGGAACAAACTCAGTTGATCTTCACCGATTCGGGTGGTGGTGGTCGCCAGTACCCTCCATCCCGCTTGATGAAGCTCGCTGCCCAATCTCACCAACGCCGATGTTTTGCCCCCCGCACCCGTAAACGCAATCACATCTTGATGGGCAACGCGCAGGGCTTCAAACAGCTTCATCGTTAACGCGAGAGATACGGGTGTATAGCTGATGCTGCCAGCACCGCTTCCAGCACCCCGCCACCAATCGCTCGTGCCTTGTCCGAAATCGAAAAGCATGATGCCCGTTGACCGCGCGGGTCAATATCACCGATCTTCATGCCTTCTTTGACCAGTACGTTTTTGTGGATTAAACCCCTCAAGACGCCTTTGAACGGCGCGACAATCAACGCCCCCTCAATCTGCGCGATCGGCTGTCCCGCCTCCAACACATCCCCGATTTGGATAGGGCGTGTCTCACCGTTCAGCCTAATCATCTCCGGCATAACATGTCCCGCGTGCGGCGCGCGCAGCACCCGCGCATGAGTGATTCCTTGTACCGCGTCCGGCTCGCCTGTGTCCGGTTCTGTTCTGCCCGTCTCGATGACTTTCCCCAGCGTATGACCGCGCTTGGTTTCGATCACCGCATGACAATCGACCCCCGCTGTATAACCCGGCCCCAGCGCCACCACCAACCGCGCATCCGTAATTCGGGTGTCGGGGTTCTGTTTATCCATCCGCGCGTCGACCATCACGACCGGCTTCAATTCGTTCTGTATCCGCTTGACGTCGTAATCCACATACACCCGCACGCTCTGCTCGCCAGCCTCGGCTAGCTCCGCCCGTGTGGCCGTTATGCCATCCACCACGATGCGCCCGCTGTATACTGCGTCCCCGTACGAAGCCGCTCGCCGTACCAGCATCGGCGCTGCCAATTCTGTTACCATCACCGGAAAGCCTGCGCGGTGCAGTTTATAAATCACGCCGCTCGCGAGATCACCGCCCCCGCGCACCACTACCGGACAACGTTCAAACAACATGGGTTGCATTTTGGATCGCCGTCCAAACGCGTTCCGGTGTGAAGGGGATACGGTTGATTTGTACGCCGGTCGCATCCATGATCGCATTCCGCAGCGCCGGTGCCACCCCATCCTTGGGAATCTCGGCTACGGCCTTTGCACCGAACGGACCGCTTGGCTCGTTGGTCTGCACAAGGATAACTTCCAGCTCTGGCATTTCATCGGCGCGGTAAATTTTATACGGGCCGAGATACGGGTTCACCATCCGCCCATTTTCGTCGTAGGCCATTTCTTCGCAATGACCATAACCCAGCGCTTGCGTCATACCGCCCTCAACCTGACCACTGGCTGTCATCGGGTTGATCGCCACGCCGCAATCGACCGCCATCACCAACTTCTTGACCGTGACCTGTCCGGTCTGAATATCGACTTCAATCTCAGCGAATTGTCCCGCGAATGGAGGCGGTGACTCCGGTGAAACAAAGGAGGCCGTTGCCATAATCTGCCGTTGATCTTGCTGGTGCAGCGAGTGTAGAGCAATCGCGCTCAACGAAACACGCCGACCATCTGGTGCAATCGCCTGCCGATCCCGCAGCCTGATCTGGCTCCAATCGCTCAAGTTGAGCATCAAGCCAGCCCGTTCTTTGATCTGCTCGCGTACTTGCTCGGCGGCCTTCATGACCGCTGTACCGGAAATATAGGTCGTGCTGGAAGCATACGCGCCTGTATCAAACGGCGTCATATCCGTATCCGACGAGTAAATAATAATGTCCTCTAGTGGCACACCCAACACCTCAGCCGCGATTTGTCCCAGCGCGGTATCTGACCCCGTACCGAGATCGGTCGCGCCCACCAGAATGTTGAACGACCCATCGTCATTAATCTTGATGCTGGCGCCGCCCATGTCCAAACCGGGGATGGCTGTCCCATGCATACACATGGCAAACCCCATCCCGCGCCGGATGTGTGGCCTCGTCGGGTCAAGTTTCCATGCGGGATCACTGCGCTTGTGCCAGCCAATCGCCTGCATCCCTTGTAGGACGCACTGCTCTAATCCGCTTGATCGGATAATAGGCACATCCGTACCATCGGATTCGCGTTCACCGAGGTGCGGGGCAATATCCATCGGATCACCCAACTTCACCCAGTTCAGGCGCTTGAACTCGATCACATCCATGCCCAGTTGCCGCGCTATATCTTCCATGTGCGCTTCGAGCGCGAATAAGGCTTGTGGTGCACCATATCCACGGTACGCTCCCGGAACCGGAATATTGGTATAAACCACCTTACAATCAAACCGCTTGTTCGGGCAGTTATACGAACTCAAGCCGCGCAATCCGGTCACCGTTTGCACCGTTAAACCATGTGTACCATACGCGCCGGTGTTACCAATCACGCGCATCTCTTGTGCCACCAGTTTGCCCGATTTATCCACACCCGTCTTATAGTGTATGGTTTGCGGATGCCGCGTGCGGCTCGACATAAATTCTTGCTGGCGGGTCAGCTCCAAACGCACTGGCCGTCCGGTTGCGATCACCAGATGCCCGACAATATCTTCGATCAACATTTCCTGCTTGGCACCGAAGCCACCACCGATGCGCGGCTTGATGACGCGGATGCGTTTGACCGGCAAGCCGAGTAGGGGAGCAACCATCCGCCGCACATGAAACGGAACTTGTGTCGAGGTACGCAGATTCAGCCGTTCATCCGAGTCCCAGAAGCCGATGCAGATATGCGGCTCAATCGGGACTTGCTGGACTTGGTGCACATAGAAATGTTGCTCAAAAATATGGTCAGCCTCCGCGAATCCTTGCTCCACATCCCCGACCTTCCCCTTGATGTGGTGGACGATGTTGTGCGCCGCATCGTGAGCGTCTTCCATATCCGGCTCATCATGAATGACCGGCGCGTTTTCTTTGGTCGCCTCGTTCTCATCAAATACTGCCGGCAACACCTCGTAGCTCACGTAAATATGTTTGAGCGCTTCCTCGGCTATCTCCGGTGATTCGGCAGCTACCACCGCCACTCGATCGCCCACATGCCGAACCTTGTTATCAAAGCTCACTTGGTCATAGGGTTTGGGGTTGGGATACGATTGTCCACCCGAAGCGTAGCGCACGCGCGGTACATTCTTGTAGTGCAGCACCGCATGCACGCCGGGAATAGCCAGCGCCTCGTGGTCGTCAATATCGAGGATACGGGCGTGGGCATGTGGGCTGGTCAGGAGAGCCGCATACAACATCCCGCGCATCTCAATATCATCCACGAATGCCGGATTACCTTTAGTCAATTTCAGCGAATCCACTTTCAGTTCTGGCTTACCCACCACCGTCATAGGGGATACTTCCGGCGAGACGATGAAACGCGGCATCCGACGGGTGCGCGTAGCGGTATCACCACTCCCTCCCCACGAATCATTGGGTGGTTCGGTGCCGTAATCAAATACATCCGTATCCCGATCCGGTAGCGTCACCGGAGTCAAAATATTCGGCGTCACTTCGGACGGTTCTTCCCCGCGCATGATCGCCGCAGCTTCCAACACCGCCAGCACCGGCTTCACATAGCCTGTCTCGCGATCCAAAATACCCGATAACATATCGCGCACATCGGCTTCGGTCGGGTTCGCAGTCCTCTCCAACAGTGCCTTGGTTCCGAGGATCATAGCCGGTGTCGAGTAACCCGATTGAATTGCCCCCATGCGGACAAACGCATCTTGAATGGGGTGCAGGTTGATTCCCTTCGACAGACCTTCCACCGTTTCAATGCGATGTCCGTCTGCTTGTGCTGCCAGCATCACATCGGTGTTGACCAGCTTGCCATCCAATAAAACGGCAGCCGCGCCTGTTTCACCACTATCACTACCGAAACGTACACTAAAATACCCTTCGCGCCGTAACACCCGCATCAAGGTCTCATGCGGTTGGCAGGTGAAAGTTTTATTGATGTCGTTAACAGTGACATGTATTTGCATCATGATTATTCCAACTCTTTCACTACACGTTGGCTGAGGCTGATCGCCATCGCACGGCGATAGGCGCTTGACCCTCGAAAATCGGCTGGCGGTTGAAGCAATTCCACATTGGCGGGATCAACTGTGATCGGCGTCTTATCCACCCCACTCACTGCTAGCCGTAGTTGACCATCTGTTGTCTTGCGCGCCACTACTGCCACAATTGGCCGATCGGCAGGGGTACGCGCCACCTTTGCCGCACTGATCTGCCCACTGATGTCTAGCGAGAGCGTCGTTAAAATAGCACCCCCCAATGAACCTTCAACATCGCGCAGAAAATCCGATAAGCCCACTTGCTTGCTCCCCGTCAATGTCTCGATGTTGACGAAGGCATCACAGGCCAAAAACGCGGCAATCAATTGGCTTTCACCACTCGGATTGCCTAACAAACTGCCAATCGTACGCATGTTTCTAAAAGTGTAGGAATCTTCTGCGCGGATAATTTCACGAAGTGCATCTGGAACCGAGGGATGTTCCACCAGTGTTTGCAGGGGAACAAGCGCTTCAACGACTAAGGTTGAAAGGGTTGCCCGAATACCTATAAGACCAACTGCCTGTAAATCAACCACTTCATCGACGTTGTCATTTATGTGGGCATCTGTGATCGATTGACCGGCAAGTAACGCTGTCTTAATCCCGCTGCGGGAGATCAGTTCTAATGCCTGCCCTAACGTTTCTGGACGGTAATAAGCTTTTATCATCTATTTTTCCTCTTAAGGCTTCTGATTAGCGGAAGCGTGTATCACCACCTCGTGTGTCATCGCCCTCAGCTAATTCGAACAGCATTGCAATATATTTCTCAAAACCCTACCTGCCAGTTGTCAGATCATGTATGACTCAGACAGCTTCAGGGGTGCGCTTTATGCTCAATATTCTGTTTTCTCATCAACTATCACTTAAATATTATCCGCAAAAGTAAGCTCTGAGCGCTTAAAAAATGCTAGTCCCATCAACAATATCGCACCCATCAGGCAAAAGCCTATAGCAGCAGGGATAAGATCAGGGGCTACGCTGTCTCCAAGAATGCACCAACGAAAACCTTGCACGATATTCGTAATAGGATTTAAGCCATAAATCCAACGGAACTTCTCAGGTATCAACGTGATCGGGTACAAAATAGGTGACGTATAAAGACTGATTTGAACAAGGAAGGGGAGTATATGCGTCACATCACGATAGCGAACGTTCAGAGGAGCAAGCCAAACACAGACGGCTAAAATAGTGACAACCGCTAAAGCTGTATAGAGTGGTATGAACAGAATATGCCATGTCAGGGTGACTTGAAACAGAAGCACAGCAATCAGCAAGATCACCAGCGAGACTAAGAAATCAATGATCACAGCAAAGATTGCAGCCAATACAATCAATAATCGCGGAAAGTAGACCTTTTCAATCAATTTTGTGTTACTGGATTGGGTCAGACTTAAACTTCCACGACCAATGCCATCGCCCATCAAACGCCATGCAATAAGCGCCGGAAACAAATAAATCACATAGGGGTATTCTTCTGAAGGGGCGTGTAACAACAGACCAAAAACGGTTGCATAGATGATAAGGTTGACCACAGGTTGTAAAACAACCCACATGACCCCGAGTACAGCCTGCTGATAGCGTATGGTGATTTCGCGCCATGTCAGCATTGCTAATAAACTTCGATACGTCCAAATCTCAGATAAGCGCAGATCAAATAAGCGGCGATAAGGTACAATAACAGTATGTCGTTTAGCAGACACCTTGGAATAATTCCCTTGAACAGTTTGACCGAGATTGTAGATCGTTATTTTATCCATATTAGTGCTAGCAACTGAAAAATAACAGGTTCGTTTCAGCGCGCTAGTATGGTCAAAACGTCATTTCCGACCGTAATTGCACTGAAACAACGGCCTTCAAAAGCACCAAAACAGAGACAAATAATCAGCATGAATAGCATTGCTCCAGAATCCCCTAAATTGACTGTTGATGAAGCGATACGGCTATTACGGAACAATCCGCAATATGCTGATCTGGTTCATAATGCCTACTTTGGAAGAGATGTTTTAGAGTCCGGTCGCCGGTTTTTTGCCTCAGCAGAATTCTCGGAAGTCCAATCAATATTAAAAGGCAAAATAAGGGGTGGCAAAGTCGTTGATATTGGCGCAGGTACAGGAATTGCATCCTATGCTTTCGCTCAGGCTGGTGCCGCAAAAGTGTATGCTATTGAGCCTGATGAGTCGGACGAAGTAGGGCGTGGGGCAATCAATCGTATTAAAGGGAACTTGCCCATAGAGGTCATTGATGCTTGGGCGAACTCCATACCGCTGGAAAGTCAGTCGGTCGATATTGTTTATGCGCGACAAGTGCTTCATCACATACCTGATTTAACGAGTGCGATGCGTGAGTTTGCGCGCCTACTGAAACCGAACGGAATATTAATTGCTTGCCGCGAACATGTTGTGGACAATCCACAACAACTTACAGAATTTCTGGCGAATCATCCTGTTCATCAGTTAGCCGGTGGGGAAAATGCATATTCACTCGAAGAATATCTTTCATCTATTCGCGCTAGTGGCTTGGTATTGAAACAATGCTTGGCACAATGGGATAGCATCATCAATTCCTTTCCAACAGTCCATTCTGCCGAGGAATTACATGATTATCCACAACAATGGCTTATGAAAAAAATCGGGCCTGTGGGTAAACAGTTGGCGATGTTGCCCGGAATCAACGCATTCATATGGAGTCGTATCAACCGCCCAATTGCAGGTCGGTTATATTCATTTGTCGCTAACCGTTAACCCAAAAGTCTCAATCTATAATGCACAATCGTCCAATCCGAAAGATTTAGTCTGTTGTGTTTTTAAGTGTGTCTGTTTGAAGAAAATAGGTCATGTCAAAGATTTTCGTTAAATAATATCTTTCCACAACTGGGTACTGAAATTCATGTTCACCTCATGGGAATTTTGGCTGTTTGTCTTTGTCATCGCCGCTGTACATCGGATTGCTCCCAAAAACTGGCAAAACGGAATTCTGCTTGCGGCGAGCTATGCCATATATTTCTATCTGGAATCACGTTTTTTCATCTTACTTGTATTGGTGACTGGGTTTAACTATTGGATAGCTCGGCATCTAATACCATCTGTTTCAAATAGACAGATTTCTTGGACTGTCGCATATTAACCATTAGCATTTGATCTCGGTAAGGCTAATATTATCAAGATCAAAAAGCAGTATTAGACTTAACAAAGCGAGAGGGATATGTCTGAATCATTACCCAATTGGCATGAATGGGTTCGAAGCGAGACTGACGCCGAGCAGGTAGAGAACCGCATCGAAACCATTAACATGTTTCTGGAAGACGAACCAGCTAAGGTCATCGAAGAGATGGCTTCCGAATTGCGCTTGAGCCTCAGAGCATTGCGGCACTTTACCCAGAAAACAGCACATGAATCGAGCGCTGAAGCCAAAAGTGTGGTGCTATCCGCAAGTGATTCGCTGACATTTGAGGGTTTTGCCCAAGCGTTAGAGACTCAGATTGCCGATGCCTACGAGATGAGTAAATTGCTGGGTTTTTATGCGATGGCACTCGAAGAACAAACGGCCTCGACCTAATCCGTAGTCATGTGATAAATCGACATCAAAAAGCGGGAGCACTTGAAGATATGCTCCCGCTTTTGTTTTAAAGTAGCTTCAATCGATACTGGTTTGCGAAAAAGTGATATACGGAAAACGATCCGGCTGATGGGTGTCGTAAATGCCATGTGAACTGAGCACCCATGCGGGATGCGGCTGTACTTCTTTCCCTGCGTTGAGTAACTTTTGAAAGCGTCCAAAGAAAATACGCCACGTATCACCGTCCTGCGGGGGAAGACTGCGCCCATTTGCGAGCCAATTCATGCCCGACCACGGCAGTGCAATTTCGGCTGTCCACCCTTTGTCAATGTCACTAGAATCATTCAGCGTTCCATCAATCTGTGTGGCAACCTTTAAACCGGAAAAGTCCCAATCCGTGAATGCCCAGCGTATTCCACGTGGATGCGTACCTTTCCAGAATGATGCTGGATGACGGTCATAATCGCCGCCAAAGGTGAATGATTGCCGTTCATGCACATCAAATTCGGGCACATCAAAACGTCCACCGCGCTTGTAAGCATCACGCCAGATAAAGAAAACTTCGTACAGCGTACCCAGGGCGTTGAGTTCTAACTCGTAGTAACAATCGCCACCGTCGATGAAAACCTCGACATCATTCTCCTGAAAAATAACCGCATCGCGCTCAGTATGATGTGCTTCAATAAAAGGTTCTTCTACCCAAAAACCAATATAAAGATACTTCTCATCCCATAAGGCAGCCATACGGGTATCGTAAAAGCCGGGTGTGCCAGTTGCCATGTCGACAAAACGCGGTGACTTTAACGCTTTGTTCCAAACGGCTTTGTTCAGGTTTCCATCAATCTGGATAGGCTGATGAGTACGGTAACAGGTGTAACGCGCAATCTCATTGTCGGGATACTGATCATTAGGCATCACTTGCGAAGCTCCTTCGTGCGAATAGATACTATTAAGCCAATGCTGGATGCGGATACTATACAATATCAACCACCAATTTTACGATCACATGACTCTATCGTATCGGCTGGTTGCTTTTATTCAACATTCAAACAGGAATCTAAATCCGAGCCTGAGAGGAACAATTTGACGGGGTTACAGCGAGAAAGAATCCAACCCTCTACTGATTCCAAACAGCGTGGATTACTCACAAATCCACGTGATAAGAACTAGTAGATACAAAAGGCATATGGTTGCTTTATGATGTCTTGACAGCTTGCATTTCCATCGTGTTACGCCGTTGTGCTTGCTCTGCTTTGTCAAGAATAGCATTGATCGTCACTGCCGCGCGTTTAACGCTCAGCCACACAACACCTTGTTTTGCTTCCGCCGGACAGATCACCACTAATGAAACAGGATGCCCATTACCAAAATCGGTGATAAACAGGCTGCTGTTAGTGCCGCCCAAGTAAGTGTTATTGAAACCGCTTTCCTGTAGCATACCTGCGAGACTGTGATTACCGTATTCCTCTGAAAGAACTTTCTTCAGCATCTTGAGATCACTGCGGACAAGGTCACCGGCTGCGCTGACGATGTTATTGGCAGAATCGCGCAAACCTGCAAAACTTGCGCCTGTCTCACGCTGCAAGCCCACTAGAACCGATTCAATCTCAAGGAATTGTGGGCGACGGAGAATGAAAGCCGCCGGACGTGTCACTGGATTAATCCACTCTTCACGGGTACGTTTCTGCGGCTCAACCTTCTGTGTTGTTGTGGTAATTTCATGTTGCGACTTGTGATGGTTCAGTTCAGCCTGCACTCGTTGCAGCACGAATTCAGGATTCAAGGGTTGGAAAAGATAATCCGCTGCACCCAGCCGCAGTGCGGCCATAGCAGATTTCGCCGTCATGACTTTATCTACCAACATGACGGATGTCTGAACATGAAGTGCCTCAATCGCCGCCAGCAAATCAATTCCGGACATCAAATCAAGTTCAATTTCAGTCACAGCCAATGTGTAATTATTGGTGACTAAGGCATCAATCGCGCTTTGAAAGTCCGTGACAACGTCCACGGTACAAACCAAATTGGTCGTTAGAAGATCGTTTAGCTCAGCGCTTAGATGAGGTTCGGTACTTACGATCAGGATTGCTGGAGGATTCATGGTTTTCTTCACTTTTGCCAGAATGTAAGAAGGACTGGCGACTCTTGGTCAGCTTGGAATTCGACTTCATCAACCAATTTGGCGAACTTGGCCTGAAGAGCTTCTAATATTTTATCCGGTGTACCACTATCTTCCCACCACACCGGACTATTCAGGCACATTCCAGTGTTGGTATTGTCGCGCACACCAAAAAAATTCAGTTCGTAGGTGTCGCCATTGTTGAGCAATAGATCAGCAACGTAGAGCGTTACACTACCGATTTGTGCCTGTATAGCAGGCATAAACCCGAGTGCGCCAGCCACGCGCCGTGCAGTATCACGCGCGATCATACGATCCATCGCGCATTCGACAGGTATAGAAACTACGGGAGCGATTATCTTGATGTCATTGTCATTCATTTGCGGCCTGCATTTCAAGTTGATCAATATCGAGTGCGAAAATCATACGTCCATCGACCTGAATAGCGTTCCTCACATAACCCGATGTATAGGGCGTGAATTGAGTTTGCTCTAGGTAAAGTACATTGTCCGCTTCATCGACCACCAAGCCTAGCGGTCCACGTGCGGTTTGAGTGGCAATAATAGGGGTATCCAATTGAAAATCGCTCGCCAGATTGAAGCGTTGACGAAGATCAATGACGGGCATCACACGTTCACGTAAAGTCATAACACCCAGTACATCTGTTTGCGAGATGTGGTTCAGTGCTACCATATGCAGCACTTCGATGACGGTACTGACAGGGATGCCATACCATTCGCCACCGATGCGGAAGGTTAGATAAGCTGATTTTTCCTGGCTCATGGTTACTTCTCCATCCACAGTTGCATCACAATATGGTCGCCATCCGAGTCACTTTCGATGCTAAACACATTGCTGACCCGTTCAAGCTGCCATTCTGCTTCTGCATAGTTCTGACAAACTTCCTGAAAATCGGTTAGTGCTTGAATTTCAACACCATTGCCGTTGTACACATTTACGCTCAGCCGAAGTGGTTCCGTATTGCGACTCTTCTGACCAAAGTAGAGAACTTCTGCCATCGCGGTAAGCGCCGCAATTGCACGGAGACAAAACACATTCGGCCATCCATTATCCTGCGCGATGCCCCGGACAAGTTGTCTCATGATCGCAATATCACCCGGATTTGCGACCGTAACATCGAGTACCATATCATGGCTCCCTGACGTCCATCCCGAGTGATTGCATCGTCGCAATCAGATTATCAGACGCGAACATATCCTTTGGAATATAGTCGTCGGCTCCGGCTTCCAATCCGGTTAATGTGGACTCCGAACTATCGGACACGGTCAGCATAATGACCGGAATAGACGCCGTTTGAGGGTCTCGCTTAAGGCGTCGGCAGACTTGGAACCCATCCATTCTGGGGAGGTTCACATCCAGCACGACCAAGTTGGGACGATGTTCATCGACCATCCGCAACCCGGTGACGCCATCTTCGGCAATCAGAACTGTGAAACCAAGGCGTTTCAGATGCGCACTGATTTCCAACGCTTGGGTCGGGCTATCTTCAACAAGCAGAATGAGTGGGCTGCTGTTCATCGCGTGTACTCCTGCAATCTCAGCTTGGCTAGCATCTGAGGTATATCAACGAGTGGTAAAACTTGAGTTACTGCGTTCAATCGAATGGCTTCCTGTGGCATTCCAAATACCACCGAACTGGCTTCATCTTGGGCAATTGTAAATCCGCCGACTTCGTACAAATCCCGTATGCCGCGCGCCCCATCACTGCCCATGCCCGTGAGAATGACACCGATGGCGCGGGGGCCATAACACTGCGCCACCGACTGTAGCATCACGTCACAGGATGGCATGTGGGCATAACTACCCTGAACCGGATCGAACTCGAACTTCTGTAAGCGGTTGATGCGTAAGTGCGCATTACCGGGGGCTAGGTATACAACCCCACCGACCGGACGTTCATTCAGTTCAGCGATCTTAACGCGTAGTGGTGAGACACTCCCTAGCCAATCGACTAACGACGATACAAAATCTGGTGTGATGTGCTGCACGATAACAATCGGTAGCGAGAAGTCAGGTGGCAGGCGACTAATGATTTCATTGAGGGCTGCCGGACCGCCGGTAGAGCAAGCGATGGCGATTATTTCAGGATAAGCGCTCAATCGCGGTTTGTTGGCTACTGGTAGTGGGACAGCCTTTCGACCATCGTTACTGGACCAATGATGAATGACATGTACTTTCGACATCGCCCTGAGCGTATTTAACATCGCCGTCGATTCATCGTTCGGGCTGACGAGTGCCGGCTTACGCAATACCGTCAACGCACCTGATTTCATCGCCTTAAAGGCAATGTCCGTCTCGTAGTTATCCAAGCTCGCGCTCATCAATACGATTGGGGTTGGGCAGGTGTGCATGATCTCACGCGTAGCCTCAAGCCCGTCCATTTCATGCATGACAATATCCATGAGGATCACATCTGGGTGCAGCTTATTCGCCACCTGTACCGCTTGTTTTCCATTTTCTGCTTCACCTGCGACACGCATATCGGTGCAACGGTTGATCAACGCTGCAAGTAATTGCCGTGTCATGGCGCTGTCATCGACGACTAGGACGTTCAATACGCTGTTCATCTTTTACCTTTGCGCCTGTTCGCTATAGAGGAACTGTTGAATCGTTGTAAGCAGTTCCGCTTGGTTAAAGCCACGTTTGACAATGTAAGCATTTGCGCCTGCCTTCAGACCCCGTTCGCGGTCTGCTTGGCTCTCCAACGATGTGACGAGAATGATTGGCAGGTCACTAAATTCCGGGCTTTCACGCAGATAACGAGTTAGGCTGATACCATCCATATTAGGCATCTCAATATCTGTGATCACTAACATTGCTGGATGAGATTTCAATTGCTCGATCGCTTGCAAGCCATCAATCGCCGTTACCACTTCGTAACCGGCAGCTTCCAAAATGTTCTTCTCTAGGGTGCGCGTTGTGATCGAGTCGTCCACAACGAGCAATCGCGTCGCTTCAACTGCTTCAACTTTTTCGGCTGCGGTGAAACTATTTGCGGTAACCTTCATGCGGCTGTTGCGTGCCATCTTCACCAGTTCAGCGACATTTAACACCGCTACCGGATCTCCGCCGCCCAATACCGCTGCTCCCGAAAGCAGATTCACTCGCACAATCGGCCATCCAAGTGGTTTGACGGCCAATTCTTGTTCCGTCAATATATCATCGACGAGCAGTGCAATCCGCTGATCGGCTGCGCCAACAATGACGGCGAAAGGTTCATTGGCCTTGGCATCTTCTAGCCCTAGCAAATGGTTCAATCCAACCAGTGGCAGCGAGCGCTTATTCACTGTAACCATCGTTTGCCCCTCCACATCAAACGTTGTTTGGAGGGTAATGATCTTCTCGACTGATGACAGAGGGAGGGCATACTTGTCTATCCCTACCCGAACCAATAGAACTCGCGTCATGGCTAGTGACAAGGGCATCGTTAGATGGAACACGACACCTTTACCGGGGTGGTTGTCAACTTGAACCTGTCCTGATAAGCGTTCAATTTGTTGCCGTACCACATCCAGACCGACACCGCGACCGGAAATGGCATTGGTTTCACTGGCTGATGATACACCGGGTAGGAATGCCATATTAATGACATCTTCCGGCGTAACCTCTGTACTGGTGTTCTTGTAATGTGCTTCGGCTGAATGGCGTAAGCGTTCTAGATTAAAACCTTGTCCGTCATCAGCCACCGTTATATGGGCTTCACTACCCCGTTGTACCACCGTGACGATGATTTGACCCATCGGTGGTTTTTGTGTTTTCGAACGCATTTCCGGCGATTCGATGCCGTGACTGACTGCGTTGCGCAACAGGTGTAGGAATGGATCTTTGAGCGCTTCCAGAACTTTCTTATCAAGTTCGGTTTCACCGCCCACAATCGTCAATTCGACCTGTTTGTTCTCGGTGTGTGCAGCATCTCGTACGGTTCGTTGGAACAACCCGTCCAGTGTTTGAAATGGGATCATCCGAATACGGCGCATATCAGTTTGCAGGCGATTGGAGAGCATTCCCAACCGGATCGCATCGCGATTGACCGAGGTGTCCAGCCCATTGATCTCGCGGCTGAGTGTACGCAAATGCTGATCAAAGTACGTCAGCATCTCGGCGAAACGCTGTGCATCATCATCGTCACGGATGCTACGAGCGGCATGTGACCGAATATCGCGCCACATGCGTGTGACACTGTTGGTTTGCAACCGGATCGACTGTGTATCGCTCATGCGCTGTTCGGCGCTGATACGGGCAATCAGGAGTTCGCTAGCCTGTGCTAACAAAGCATCCAGCTTGCCGATCGACACACGGATGGTCTCGTCACTTTCTGAGATCGCCGTGACCGTCTGTGTGGTAGTCACCGGAATGTCAGGTTTCACGATTGGCTTAGCCGGCGCAGCAGGCTTGTCAATCTTCGTGCCATTCAGCCGGGCGATAAGCTCCTCAACCTCGATTTCTTTCCCTTGTAGTGCCATCTGAATGGTGTCCAGCATGGTATACACAGTGTCACAGGTATTTGGCTCTAGCGAAGTGCCGCTATCACGTGCTGCCTTCAAAACATCTTCGATCGCATGTGACAGCTTTTCTACGTTGGTCAGGTTGACCACACGAGCCGCCCCTTTGAGACTGTGCGCTGCCCGGAAGGCCTCGCGGACGAGAGCATCGCGCGTGGCATCTTCCGGTTGACGTTCAAGGTTCAGAAGCGTTCTATTCAGTGTTTGGATGTGTTCAACCGCTTCGACCTGAAACATTTGCAATAGTTCAGGGAGCAGTTGTTCGTCCCTGTCAGTCATCTTAGGAGACCTTTCTGCTCGTTACCTGCATCCCGTTACGATGACCACGATTGCCATTGCTGACGCTATTGCCGTTGTTGTAGGTCTTTTGCGATTCTTCAACCTTCAATTGATAACGTGAGACCGCTTGCAACATTTGATGAGCCAATTGATTCAAGTCCTGTGCGCTCATCTCTGCTTGGCGTGTACTGGCTGCTGTTTGGGTCGTCGCCTGTTTGATCGAAAGCATAGCGGTCGATAATTGATCCATACCGTTGGTCTGTTGGTTGGTACTGGCAGCGATTTGAATGGCTGCTTGCGACGCATCTTCGATCATGGAGGACAAATCACTAATTGATTCACCCGCACGTTCCACCAGCAAGACACCACTTTCAGCACCCTTGCTACCTTCTTCAGTGACCATCACGGCAGTGTTCGTAGCCTGTTGAATCTGGTTCAGAATGTCTCGTACACGGGCTGTTGCTTCACGGCTCTGTTCCGCGAGTTGCCGAACTTCCATGGCGACTACGGCGAACCCTTGGCCTTCTTCACCGGCGCGTGCAGCTTCAATGCTGGCATTCAGTGCGAGGAGTTTGGATTGGCTGGCGATTTCATTAACAGTGTCGATAATCTCGCCAATTTGCATGGTGCGTTCGGAGAGCATCAAGATATTCTCGGCGATGCTTTCCACACGTTCGCGGATCAGCTTCATACCATTAACCGTATCCTTGACCGATTCTTGACCGTTCCGTGAAACTTCGACCGACTGCCGTGAGTTCTGCGCGACACCTTGAGCGCGGTCAGCAGTTTGTCGGACGGTTGCCCGCAGTTCTTCAACTGTAGTCATGGTTTGGGTTACTGCCGCATCCTGCTCGGTTGCGCTGGCGATTTGTTGGGTAGTGGCTGCTAGAATTTCGGCTGCTGATGATGACACACCCGCTGCTGTTTCATTAATTTGCATCGCCATCTCGGCTAGACCTTCGACCATAAGGTTAAGATTAACGCCTAACTCATACAGGTCATCTTCTGCGCCTTCATGAGTACGTTGTTGCAAGTTCAATTGGGCTGTCAGATCGCCTTCTGTGACTTTTGCCACAAATGAGCGGTACTCGTTGATGATGTTTTCGAGGTATTCTTTCGCCACTTGGCTTGCCATCGTCTTTTCAAGGCTGGACGCCATAGCATTAAAGGACTCAGCTAACTTGGAAACTTCGTCATTGGAATGTACGATGGCACGTTGTTTCAAGTCACCATCGGCTACACCTTGCGCCGCCAGCATGACCTTACGAATGTTGCCCGAAATCGTGCGTCCCAGATAAGTCCCTAAACCTAATCCGAGTACCAATCCTACTACCGTTAGGCCGATGACCAACACGCGCAGTGAATTCACAGTTCCCGCAGCATCGTCTATGTTTTGCGTATTGTGGGCATTACGCTCAACGATAAATGCATCGATACTGGCACGGATTTTGTCCATACGGTCTTTGCCCGTTCCGGCCTGTACTACACCCAACAAATCGTTGAATGCCATGAAGTTCACATCGGTCATCAGCTTTCCATTGATTTCGCTGCGACGCTTGATCACGGGCTTGGCTGCATTTTCCAGCCAGTCATCTTTCAGGCTAATGATTTCCTGCAATTGGGCTGTCGCTTGAGGATCATCTTTGATCAGTTGAAGCACTTCTTGTGCCAGAGACGTAAAACTGGCAACCGCCGTATTATACGGATCGAGGAAGTCTTGGCTGCCAGTCAGCAGATAACCGCGTTCACCGGTTTCCATATCTATCATCAATAGTTCGAGATCTTTTGCTTTTTGTGCGACCACAAAATCGACATTGACGACTTGTGTGAACTGGTTCAGAAGACCATCCAGATTAACCAGCAATAGTGCTGCGATGATAACAAGGATGACTAAAATGGCCGCGTAACCTGCTGTGACTTTGAGACCTATACCAAACTGTCGCCGATTGGCATTACTACTTGTATCCTGCATGATTTACTTCTCCTAATATGTCGCCTGATCGACGATCAAGCTTTGTTCGTTCAATAGTTGTTGGATATTCAGCAAAATGGTTCCGTTCGGCAGTACACCCGATAGACAGTTAGATGATTTCGAGTTCAATAACGCAGCCGTTGGGGTCACGTTATGAAGATCCAGTTCGCTGACTTCGCTGACGCTGTTCACGATAAACGCAACGTGAGAGTCTTCACGGGCAAGAACCACTAGCGCATTTTGTTCTGATAGGGGTTCGCCGGGGACATCCAAGATGACAGCAAGGTCGAGGACGATGACGAGATTTCCCCGCAAATTCACCATACCCGCGATGAAGTTCGGTGTTCCCGGTAACGGCGTAACAGGCATGTTCTCATAGATACCGAGCACCCCATCAACGGGCAGGCCGTATGATTCGCCGCGAACCTGTACCAGCAGTACTTCGCTTAAGTCATTCTCGGTGCCGGTATTGGCACTATGCTTAATCCGTTGTGCACGTGCTTGTAATACGCTGAAATCTTTTGCACTGTAATAATCCGCTAGTGTTTTCATCTTAGCCTTCTGTCAGCTTTTCAAGTTGGTATGTAATGAAACCTTGTAGGATTTCAATGGTCATGCCGTTTCCGGAAGCAGCCATACGTTCGGGTTCCATTTGTGTGAGGGCTTGCCGTGCCTGTTCCCAGCTGCGACGTGCTTCACGCGGAATGCCGCGTTTTTCATACACTTCACCTAAAACGTAGTAAGCCAGCGCGAACAATGGGTCACAGTAAATGGCACGGCGTAAATCGTCACAGGCCAGTGCCAACTCGCCCAGATTCATGAACATGAGTGCGCGCAGGTAATACAATTGCGGATTTAAAGTGTCATCACGTTCAGCAACTTTTAGCCAATGTTCCAACGCATTCCAATCTTCTTGGTTAGCAGCTTCTTGGGCGGCTTGCAGCGAGTCAGGTTTAGCCGATCCATTTTGGACTGTAACTGTTGGTACGGTCGTCGTTTTGGGATTGCTTGGAATAGTCGGTAACATGCCCGTTTTCGCCAGTGGACGTGTACTTCCAACGATCGGCATCGTTGTAGTTTTTAGGGTCGTTGGAATGGGCGGTAGTAGCCCTGTTTTTCCCAACGGTCGCATACTCGGTACGGTCGACATGGTCGAAGTTCTGCTCGTAACGCGGGAAGTTGGAAGCGAGGGTAACATGCCCGTTTTCGCTAATGGGCGTGATTCTGGTATTGTGCTACGAGCAGGCTGTGGTTGCGGACTTGGCTTTGAACTGAAATCATAACTATCTGCCATTTCCTCGTTCTGATTACGCACGTCTTTATAATAGACCACTGCGTTTTCGAGGTTGCACGGCGTGAATTCCCGATAAGCAGATACCATCGGTTCAGAGTGCCCGACAACCAGCCAACCGGTGGGGGATAGAGCTTTGTAAAACCGTTCGATAATTTGGCGTGTTGTAGCTTCATTGAAGTAGATGGTGACATTTCGGCACAGGATCAAGTCAAAGTTCATCGTTTCAGTTTCGAACGAAGGATACGTATCACTCACGAGATTCAATGGCGCGAACTTCACCATTCTGCGTATCTCAGGATCGAGTTCGAAGTCTTTTCCACTGGCACGGAACCAACGGTCGCGTATACCTGTACGTGTTTCATCACGGAACGAACGCTGCTTATAGATTCCTATACGCGCGGTTTCAAGACTGGTCTGGTTAATATCCGTTCCTAGTATGGTGAATGTCCAATCAGCAATGTCTGGAATGGACTCACGCAGAAGCATTGCCAGTGTGTATGCTTCTTCGCCAGTAGCGCAACCCGCACTCCAGATGCGCAGATGCTTGAAATTGTTGGCGCGATGGCTGTCGATAATTTGAGGGAGCACATGATTTTGTAATGCACGCATTTGTGCTGCATCACGAAAGAAATAAGTTTCCCCGATGGTGATGACTTCGATCAACGCGCGCCACTCGGAACTCTCAACAGACTGGATCGCTAGGGAATTAATCCATTCATTTAGAAGGTTAAATGACAATTTGCTGAACGCAGCAAAGGTCGCTTGCAGTTTGTCTAACATGCGCCAAATATCATCCATCCGATACTTATCGATGCTTAGCCCTGTCTTAATATGAACGATCCCTCGTAATTGGGTCTCGAACATGGCCTTTTGCGCAGCATCGACTGTCAGTTCCATTTTCATCTCACATCCCTGATAATTAAGGAAGCGGTAATGATTTGCACTTCACTATCCTATTTATTCATTTTACGTCCATAGATGAAAAAAAAGAGTTAAGCTAAAATTGTCTTAATTAAGTATGCGGAATGTCACTTAAGTATTGTGAGTAATCTCATATTGCGTGTTGCAAACAAAGTACAACCTAACCAGCGTAGTGATAGTCATTGGTGCGGTATTAATGCATTGAGTGATACGTCAATGAAAAAACATTAAGAATAATTAAGCCGGAAATGAGACAAATTGAGGGAGGAAGTGGGCTAAATCATGGCGCTAATTTGATTTAAAGCCAATGATTATTGTAATCCGCAGGAAATATTGTCAATTTTCGACACTTGGATTAATTAAATAACAATTATTCGTTAATTAATCGAGTGTCGAGTCCGATTTTCTACCTTTATAGCTTTACAAATTTTGTTTCTTGTTTATTGGGTTGTATCGAAACTCCTGTTTTAGTTTTAAGTCCCAAATGATTGAAACTTGACCTTGTCTTGCATACAAACCAACAGATGTATGTTTTGTTCATGCATTCCGAAATTTGATTACCTAAGCACTACACAACGAGCAGTATCACCATACCTCCCTTATATATAGCGGTTAGTCCGATAGGCAATCATTGGCAGCATTCGGAATCAGAAGAAGACGTCAGTTTCTTTACGAATAATTAAGATTTCCTATCCTCAATTATGAAAATACACGCTATATACTACATTTAGTGTAAGTCATCGATTGTAATTGTTAGTTATACGTAATCATTTCGGGCGAAAACGCCTGTCTACGTGAAGGATCTCTCATTGAACCGCAATATACGTCCCATCCTTATCTTTGTTGCACTCATCACTGTTATGGCTGTATCAGTCCCATCTATTGGATCAACCATCCGATCAGTTCATGCCGCTGACCAGAAGCAAATTGCTCAGGCGGAAGAGTCAACTAGTGAGCCTTCAACGGGTGATGCTCCTACAGTTGACCAACCAACGGACGTCCCGGCGACTGATCAACCGACTGACGTGCCAACGGATGTTATTGTGACTGATCAACCAACTGATGTGCCCACCGATGCAACAGTGACTGATCAACCGACTGATGTGACACCAACCCCTGAATCTACAGCAGACGTTGGTGTTGAAGCGACTGCCGAGGCAACGGATGTTCCTGTTGAGCCTGAAGTGACTGCGACTTTAGCGCCAGAAGAGACACTGGAACCAGAAGTGACCGAAACCCCTACCGCTGCGTTGCCTGAATTCACCGTCGCGATAAGCTGTAAAGAAACAGGTCTGACTTTTGAGATCACCAATGTGGGCGTCGATATGGAAGTTGAATCCAGTTTCACACTTACATTAGATGATGCTGCGAACGCCGCCGCTCCGATCCCACCTGCGAATCTTACGGCTAGCACCTTCCCTGTAGCTTTCACACTCAAATCCGGTGAAAGCACGACCGTGGAAGCCGGCTATGGTGTACCTCAACTTGTTGTTGCTGGCATACTCTATACACCGGATGCTCCTTGTGTTCCACCTGCACCGCCCGTGCTCACCGTGACTGCTATTTGTACTTTCGAGAAGGGTGTTACTTTCACGATTGCGAATAGCGGCGGCGCGATGCCAGCCGAACAAGGCTATACGATTGCCCTAAGTAATGGCACTTCAATTAACGACGTATTCCAATTAGGTGTTAACGAAACCGTTAGCTTCGAAGCAGGCTATGGCCAGCCTACTTTCACTAGCGCAGAACTTGTCAGTACCATTGAAACCCCTTGTTATGCTCCCGTAACCATTAGCGGTACGGTATGGAACGACGCCGATGGCAATGCAGTGCGTGATGTATCTGAAATCGGTATTGCGGATGTAAGTGTCAATTTGATCGATGCGGATGGAGCTGTCAAAACTGCTGTGACAGTTGCAGACGGTAGCTATAGCTTCGCAAATCTGCACGCGGCGAACTACATAATTAAGATTGACACCGCAACAATTTCAAGTGATTACATGCTATCATTTCCTATAGATAACGGTGTATTACTAAATGCTGTTGACCTGATCAATATTGTCGATTTTGGTTACATGCCTAAGCCGACAGGCGCAATCACTGGTACTGTTTGGCTGGATAACACCAACTACGGTGTCCATGATGCCGGTGAAACAGGTGTTTCGGGCGCTGTCGTGGAGTTAGTTGATAATGTAGGACAAGTGGTTGCAGTTGCGCCTGTTGATGCCGCCAGCGGAACCTATATTTTTACAGCGGTAGCAGCAGGAAACTACACCGTTCGACTGAAGCAAGCTACCCTGTTTACACCAAACGGTGTCACATGGAATAGTGACGACAAGTTTGATTACGAAACAAATATTAGCCTGACCACTGCGCAAGTACTCACCAATATTGATTTTGGTCTTGCGGGTACATACTGATAGATTGGATAACAACAAAGATGCCAACACACCTTAATAGGTTGATACATTCCGCATCGTTCAGGTTCTTCACAGTTCTCGTTACCTTCCTAAGCCTTCTGACATTTATGTCGGAAGGTTTTGCTGTTGACGTAACATCAATCACTGCACAGTGGCAATCCCCACTTGGAAGCAGTGGTGCGCCTACATGCGTGAGCGTGAACAACGCCTCATCAACGGTTGAAGTACGATTCGGTGATGACGACCTGACCAATCCGCCCTGTCCGGCGACCAATGTACAATCCGGCTTAGGCTTTACTGCCGGTGCGACGGGTACATTCACCAATGGAACACCCTTCTTATTAGGCGAACTGATTCATTTCAACAATCAGGTTTTCGCCTCTAGCCTTTTGGTAGATGCAACCCTCAATCTATCATTTGCATCCACATTACCGGTCTTGCCACCCATTAGCACAGAAGTGATCCTCGACGAAACCGCCAACAATTTAAGCATTTGTCCTTACGGTGGTTCGTCCCCTTGTTCTGACCGCATTACGATTGCTCCATCAGCCGTGCTTTTCAGTGACAACGGCCTTAATTACCAACTTGAAATATTAGGTTTGATTCCCGGTACCGCTGGAACTTGTACCTACAGCCAATCGGCTTTGAGTTTGTCCTATATTAGCAGCGAAAATTCGAATAATTCGAGCTGTTTGTTTGGTCGCGTGACGCTTGTAAATGATGCCAATATGGACATCATCAAATCAACCAATGTGACCATCGTGTCTCCCGGCGACTTTGTTGATTACCAGATTGACTACAACTGCGCCAGTACAACAACCTCATGTAGTGGCGTCAAGATCGTTGATTTCCTGCCTGCTGAATTGATCTACGTTAGTTCTTCGGGTTCGATCCATACACTTAGTCCTTCCGGTGTCTATTCGTCAAGTAGTAATACGATTGAGTTTGACTTTGTTGATCCGCTTCCCGCAGGTTCGACAGGTTACGTGACCATCCGCGCCCGTGTGCGTAACGATGGCACCTTACTCAACGGTCAAAAGATCACCAACACCGCATCGTCATTCCAGACCAATGGCCCCACCACCACCAGTTCGGTAAGTACACCCGTACAAACCGTTTCGAATTGGAGTGTCGTCAAGTCTGGTGATGCAAACGCCTACATCAGCAGTGAACCGCCGATCACGGATATGACCTATAACGTGCAAATGTGTCCGAATGGCAGCACGGTAAACATGCTGAACGCCCAGATGGTAGATACACTTCCGGTTGGAGCTGAATTCGTCAGCGCTTCTTCGGGTGGTGTCTATGACTCGCTAGCCAACACCGTAACATGGGCATTGGGCGATATTCCAATCAATGGGTGTACCACCCGCAATGTAGTTGTACGTTTCCCCAATCCACCATTTACCGCAGGTACTCAAGTTGTCAACAGTGTGGTCGGCACGGGTACGGTTCCCGGTTTCGGACCATTTACAAGTACGGCGTCAGTAACACGCACCCTGCAAAACTTTGTTCCACTCCCGTCAATGGATCTGAGTAAAGGTACAATCCGTACAGATTATGTAATTGGCGCACAGGTCGATTACTTTTTGACACCAAGCAATACTGGTAACGTCAATCTCTACAACTTGGCGATGACTGACGATGTTCCCGCAAACATCCGCGTGACGCAGGTACAGTCAGGCGTTTCATCTAATCCGATAACTATTCAATATGCCTTGAATGGCAGCGCAAGCTATACAACCTGGGCCACCACTCCGGCTAATTCGAACGTCACACTGAATGTGTCGAGTTTGGGGCTACAGGCGAGTGACTGGATTACAGGTGTGCGCTGGATTTTCAATTCTGGGGCTAGTACACCGCCCGGTTGGTCATTAAGTCAGGCCGCCCGTATCGTCGGCATTGTGACGACCCCCGGTTATGGTGGAGCAACGGTTGCACCACCTGATCAAGTGGTAAATAATGCCCATATCGGTTGGGAATACTTACCTGGCGGTGTTGGAACATGTGCTTCGACTGGAGCCATTTGTGATACCGATTACGGTGATGCAAAGATTGACATTGTGCCGGTTCCTGAACCTGCATTCGACAAAACCAGCGGTGGCGGTGTTAGTGCCAACCAGCGGTTCATCGTTGGTCAGCAGGTGGGTTATTTTGATCTCGCAGTTAATAACACCACTGGTATCACAGTCGATACCTTCACCATCACCGATGATATTCCTGCACAATTTAACGTGACATCGGTCAATATCGGTAGCTATGCTAATTTCTCCGGTACGATTGCTGTTCGCTACCAAGCCAGCAATAACCCCGGTGTCTGGGTGAACTGGACGGGGTCACCCTTCGCGCAAGGCACAACCCTCAACACCTCTGCTTTGGGTCTGCCAGCTAGTACTTATATCTCAAAACTGGAACTCGGTTATGACACAATTCCGCTAGGCTTTTCGGGTTCAGCTCGTATTAACGGTGACACGCTTGCGATAGATCGCAATGGCGGCACCGTCGCTGATGGCGATAACATGATCAACAATGCCCACATGGATTGGACATACTTGAGCATTTCGCATACGACTCCCGATACCACAACCAACCCCATTCATAATCCAACGGTCACTCCTTCTGCGTCCAAATCGGTGACCAGCAGCGGTCCTTATATTCCGACATCCGCAGTAAGCTATCGCCTGAACTTTGGTGCATCCGGTAGTTCACCAAGTAACGTTATGAACGATCCGGTTGTGGCTGACCTCTTGCCACTCAACGTCAATTATGTGAGCTACACATTCAACAGCAATGGTAGTGGGCTATCCGCACCGACCTTCCAACAAATTCCGGATTATCTTGGTACAGGCCGACTTCTGTTGCGCTGGTCATTCACGGGTTCTATGAATCGCGGCCAAACGGCTTATATTGATCTCAATACCACTTTGTCTGCCGGAACCGCAGCCGGTACGTTATCCAACTCGTTTATGGTGACGGTCAACGACATGCCGGTCAATACGGGTGTCACGGATACGCAAGACTTGGACGGTGACGGCCAAATCAATGACACGATTATTACTGCTGCGACCTCTATTCCGGTCAATCAGTTGATCGGTCTTGATTCGCAGAAGCGCGTTCGTGGTGAATTGGACACCGACTATTCAGTCTATCCGCAATATGGGCAGACCGTCCCCAACGGTGCTGTTGATTACCGCCTGTCAATCATCAATCGTGGTAATGTCATCGTCAATAACGTCCGTGTCATCGACATTTTGCCGTTCGTCGGTGATACTGGCGTACAGGATACACGCCCTCGTAATTCAGGTTGGCGACCTGTTCTGATTGGACCTGTAACACCACAGGCCGGGGTGACGATTTACTACTCGACAGCCAGTAATCCATGTCGTCCGGAAATTGTTTCGACCGGTCCCGTAGGCTGTACTGCTGCAAACTGGTCACTGATACCACCGGCCAATCTCGACACGGTGCGGTCACTGCGCTTCGATTTTGCCGGAACGATGGCACCGGGGCAATCATTCACATTCAATTGGTCGATGCGCGCTCCTGCAATCGGTGTCGATCAATCAATCGCATGGAACTCGTTCGCCTATACTTCAACCAATGCGCTCACAGGTGTGCCGCTGCGTCCTGCCGAACCGAACAAGGTCGGTATCATCCTCAACACGACTCCTGTAACGTCTTTGATCACGCTTAAGAAGTACACCAATGGCGTCGACGCTGACTTAGCACCCGGCCCGAATATTTCCATCCTTGGAACGGTCACTTGGAGATACGACGTATCCAACATCGGTCAGACACGTTTGAATGATATTGTGGCGACCGATGACATCGAAGGCGCTATCACTTGCCCCAAGACCACCCTCGAACCTGCTGAGTCAATGACTTGTACGTTGGTCAGTCCGAATCCACCCCAACAGGGACAGTATGCCAATATCGGTAGTGTGATCAGCACTGCCGTAGACAATTCCGATAATCCGCTCGATGGTGATCCATTGACACCTGCCATCGACTTGATCCAACCCACCGCCACTGATCCCAGCCATTACTTCGGCTATGATCCGAGTTTGGCGATTCTCGGTGATTACACGTGGATCGATCTGAATTTCAACGGCGTTCAAGATGGGGGAGAACCGCCGCTGGGTGGTATCACCGTGAGCCTACTGGATACAACAGGCATTAATCCCATTGATGATCCCACGCAAGCTGGCGTACAGCCCTACGTTACAACCTCAGATGCCAGCGGTTTCTATAACTTTGTCAATCTTCTCGCGGGTGATTATGTCGTCAAATTCGACATTCCTTCCGCCTATTCGCTCACTTCGTCTAATGCGTCGCCTGACACGGACGACAGCGATGCAGATACCACAACCGGCAAGACCGCCTCATATCATCTGAATGCTGGCGCATCCAACCTGACAGTTGACGCAGGTTTCATTGCCTATGCTTCATTGGGTGACCGTATTTGGATGGACACCAATGGCAACGGTATTCAAGATGCTGCTGAAACTGCCACCCCAACCCTGCTCGAAGGGTTGCAAGTGGACTTGCTCGATAGCACAGGAACCACCACCCTCGCGACCACCTATACGGATATTGCTGGCAATTACATCTTCAATGATCTGTTGCCCGGCAGCTATATCGTCAGGTTCCCGGTTGCGCCGACAGGCTACACATGGACAACCCAGAACGCCAGCGGCAGCACCTCTACTGATGATAGTGATGTCAACGTTGCTACCCGCAAAACCGTTGTGAAGGTATTGCAAGCCGGCGAGAACGATCCTTCGTGGGACGCGGGTCTCGTAACGTTTGCTAACATTGGCGACTTTGTTTGGGCCGATAACAATTTCAACGGCAAACAAGACAGCGGTGAACCTGGCGTTCAAGGGGTG
The DNA here is from genome assembly GCA_044227005.1 of Aggregatilineales bacterium. Lineage (GTDB taxonomy): Bacteria > Chloroflexota > Anaerolineae > Aggregatilineales > Phototrophicaceae > CFX2. Next base: position 513,450 of record JBGAFZ010000003.1, on the reverse strand, counting down.
ACCGTACGTCTGCTCAACAGCAGCGGCACACAGGCCACCGATGACAACGGCGTGCTTATCCCTGACGTAACCACCAACGCCAGCGGTGCCTACAGCTTTACCAACCTGCGACCGGGACAATATGAAGTCAAGTTCACACTTCCGGCAGGGTATCTCTTTACTACTCAAGATGCTGCCGCTGCGACCGATACCACCGATAGTGATGCGGTCGAAACAGGCGCGACGATAGGGCGTACCCTCGTAACGACTCTCAGCCCCAGCGAGACCGATAACTCATGGGATGCGGGTCTGGTTAAACTTGCCAGCCTGGGTGACTTCGTCTGGCAAGACACCAATGATAACGGTCAACAAGATAGTGGTGAACCCGGCGTTGCGGGTGCGATTGTGACCTTGCTAGATAGTACAGGCAATCCAGTCACAACTGACGCATTGGGCAACACCATCAGCCCAATTACGACGCTTGCCAATGGTGCCTATAGCTTCACCAATCTTGATCCGCGTGTCAGCTATATCGTTCAATTCGAACGTCCAGCGACGTATGTCTTTGCGACACCCAACTCCGGTGCCGACGCAACCGATAGTGACGCAGTACCGTCAGGGACGCTCCCGTTAGCGATTGGACGCACAGGGTTGATTACACTCGCTGCCGGAGCCAATGACACCAGCATTGATGCAGGTCTGGTTCAGGTGGCATCCATTGGCAACTACGTATTCTATGATAACGACAACAGTGGCACGCAGAACGCAGGTGATACAGCCGTTCAAGGCGTGACCGTTCGCTTGCTGGATAGTACCGGTGTTCAAGCGGTTGACGAACGCGGCAATCTGATCCCCGATCAGGTCACAGGCGTGAACGGCTTGTACAGCTTCACCGGATTGCGCCCTGCTACCTATTCGTTGAACTTCTCGACGCTTCCGACCAATTACACGTTTGGTCAGCAGGATATTGGTGCTAATGACGCGGTGGATAGTGACCCGAATCGCTTCACTGGACTGACCATCCCCACGACCTTAGCACCCGCCGAAGACGATTTGACGTGGGATGCCGGTCTGGTGCTCGCTGCCACATTGGGAGATACCGTCTGGATCGACGTTAATGCCAATGGCCAGCAAGACGGTCTTGAAGTCGGTCTCGCGGGTGTCACTGTGAATTTGCTCGATGCGACCAATACGCCTGTTGACAACCCCAACACGGCCGTTGTCGATACCTATACTGCTACTACTGATGTGAATGGCAACTATCAATTTGTGGGTTTGCCGCCGAACCTAACCTATCGTGTCCAATTCGTTCGTCCGGCAGGCTATGCCTTCACCGTATCCAACTCAGGTGCGGACGCGACGGATAGTGATGGTGTTCTCTCTAGTCAAACCAACGTTGCCAATGTCATCACGGCTGACATTACTACATTGCTCCCCGGTGTGACCGACAACACATGGGATCAAGGTGTCCTGATCCCATCTGCATTGGGTGATTATGTCTGGCGTGATAACAACGATAATGGTTTACAGGATGCTGGTGATGTGGTCATCAGTGGTGTGACAGTCAATTTGCTTGATAGTGTCGGTGTTACAGTTGATAATCCGAATGTTACTGGTACACAGGCTTACACCACAACCACCAATGCCAGCGGCATCTATGCCTTTACCAATCTCTATCCCGGAAACTATATCGTCTCGTTTGTGACGCCAACGGGTTACAAGCGTGCGGATTACTTCGTGGGCGCTGGAGCCAACGCCACGACCGACAGTGATATGCAAACCAGCGGTGTAAATGCGGGTCGCACGCCGGTGATTACGCTGCCCTATAACACGACCGATAACACATGGGATGCTGGCTTTGTACCGCTAGCAACCCTCGGTAATTTTGTCTGGCGTGACATCAACAATAACGGTATTCAAGACGGTGGCGAAACAGGTGTGACAGGTGCAACCGTTACCTTGTTGGATAGCACTGGAACGCCGGTGACAACCGATGGAATGGGGAACGCCGTTTCACCCATTACCACTCCTGCCAATGGTGCCTACAGCTTCACCAATCTTGATCCCGACATTGATTACATCGTGCAGTTTACGCTGCCCACTCCAGCTACAGGTGCTGCTGGCTACAAATTTAGTCCGCAGGATGTAAGTACCGGCGGTGGCACTGACGCCAACGATAGTGATGCCAATACCACTACTGGACGCACGGCTATTATTCCACTCGACCCCGGTCAAACCGACAATACGTGGGATGCCGGTATGACACCGTTGGCACAAATCGGTAATTATGTCTGGAACGATTTGAACGGTGATGGCATACAAGGTGGCGTAGGCGAAACCGGTTTGAATGGCGTGACCGTCGACCTGTACTTAGCCTCGGACACTGCCACCAGCATTGCGACCACAACCACCGCCAACAATCCAGTGGGTGGCGCGGCAGGGTACTACCAGTTCCTCAACTTGGATGCTGGAACCTACGTGGTCAAATTCACATTGCTATCCGGTTACATCTTCACCCGTCAAGACATCAATACGGGTACGGGCACTGATAGTAACGACAGTGATGCCAATCGTTTCACAGGCTACACCGGATCGTATACCCTCGCTTGGGGCGGTAGTAACCAAACTATCGACGCGGGTATGGTTCAACCAGCCAGCCTCGGTGATTATGTTTGGTACGACACCAATGACGATGGCCTTCAGGCAAGTGAGACTGGTCAGAATGGCGTAGTCGTGCGCTTGCTCGATATATCCAATAATCCAATTGATGACCCCAACACACCGCTGGCAAATGACGCTTATGTCATCACAACAGCCAACAACCCCGTGGGTGGTGCACCTGGTTATTATCTGTTTAGCGGCTTGATCCCCGGTAGCTATCGCGTACAGTTCGATCTACCTTTTAGCACCTTGCCGGTTGCCAGTATCAACTACGTGCTTGCTCGTAAAGATCAAGGTGGCAACGACGCAGTTGATAGTGACCCTGATCGCGCAACGGGCATTACCGCAAATATCGTCCTCGACGCAAACGAGAACGATATGACCAATGATGCTGGTTTGTTGCTGCGTGGTGCGGCACTGGGTAACCGTGTCTGGATTGACATCAACAACAACGGTATTCAAGACGGCGGTGAAGTTGGCCTCAATGGTGTCACCGTAACCCTGCTCAATAGTGCAGGTGGAACTGACATTGATCCGATCACTGCGGGAACACAAACACTCAGCACCACGACCGCCAACGATGCTGTAATCGGTAACGGTTACTATCAATTCTCAAGTCTGGTTCCCGGAACCTATATTGTTCAAGTGACTCTGCCTGCTGGTTATCAATTCAGCGCCCAAGATCAGGGTAGCGACAACACGATAGACAGCGATGTAAATATCACTTCTGGACAAACCGCCGTTATCACAGTGGCCGCTGATGGCAGCGACCAAACATGGGATGCGGGTGTAGTTCCGCTGGCGAGCATTGGCGATTACGTCTGGCGTGACATTAACAACGACGGTATTCAAGATTCGGGCGAACAGGCGCTTGCGGGTGTTGTAGTACGCTTGCTGGATACCCTCGGCAACACAGTTGATAATCCCAACATTGCTGGTGTCCAACCATACACCTTTACCACTCTTGCGGATGGCAAATATCTATTCAACAACTTACCACCTAGCACATCGTACGTCGTCCAATTCGACTTGCCAGCGCATTACCGTCGCTCACCTGTTGATGCGAATAGCAACGCCAATGATGCGACTGACAGTGATGCCAGCTTGGTCAATGGTCGCAGCCCTGCAACCCTGCTCGCGCCTGATGAATTCAACAGCACGGTTGATGCTGGTTTCGTACCGCTGGTAACCATTGGCGATTACGTCTGGACGGATACCGACGGCGATGGCGTTCAAGACGTTGCTGAAACAGGTCGTAATGGTGTGGTGGTCAACCTCTATGACGCCACCAATATGGCTGCAATCCTCAAGACAACCACAACCGCCAATAATCCGGTGGGTGGCGCGGCAGGTTACTACCAATTTGCTGACCTTGATGCGGGTAGCTACGTGGTTGAGTTTGTTAAACCCGCTCTCGTCATTTTCACCAAGACCGACATCAATAGTGGCGCGACTACTCCGGTTTCAACGGACGCCAACGACAGTGATGCTGATCGCTTTACAGGGCGCACTGGCACCTATACCGTCACTTGGGGTGATAGTGTTCAAACCATTGACGCGGGTGTCCTCCTACCAGCCGCGTTGGGTGATAAAGTCTGGATCGATACCAACGACAATGGCGTTCAGAATGGCGGTGAACTGGGTATATCTGGCGTGACCGTCCATTTGTTGGACAGCGCCGGTAATCCTGTCAATGATCCAAGCAACTCCACCCCCACAGCCTATGTCGTCACGACTGATGGCAGTGGTAATTATGCCTTCACCAATTTGTTCCCCGGCACCTATAAAGTGCAGGTTGATCTGCCTAATGCCACTTACGTATATGCTCGTAAAGATCAAGGTGGGAATGACACTACCGACAGTGATGTCGACCGTACCACTGGAATAACAGGTACATATACCCTTGCTGCCAACATAACCGACAACAGCGTTGACGCGGGCTTGATGTTACGTGCCAGCTTGGGCAACTTCGTCTGGGAAGACTTAAACGGTGATGGTATTCAAGGCGGCACGGGTGAAAACGGCGTCCCGAATGTGACCGTGACTCTGCGTGACGGTACGAATGCATTTGTAGATGACCCGAATCAAGCTGGGGTCCAGAACTATATCGTTCAAACGGATGCCAGCGGTGGGTATACCTTCACCAACTTGGTACCGGGTACTTACTATGTGGTCTTCACCTTACCATCCGGTTATGTCTTTACCAAGCAGGATGCTACAGCCGATGCCAACGACAGTGATGCTGACCGTTTCACTGGACGTACCATCAATACTGCGCTCATTTCCGGCGAAAATGACCTAACGTGGGATGCTGGTATTGTTCAGCCTGCCGCACTCGGTAACTACGTCTGGACCGATACCAACGACAACGGTATTCAAGATGGTGGCGAACCGGTTTTGGCTAACGTGACTGTTCACTTGTTGGATAGCACAGGCACCGCCGTCAATGATCCCAACAACTCCACCCCCACAGCCTATGTGGTTACCACCAATGCCAGCGGTATTTATGCCTTCACGGGCTTGATACCGGGTGTCTATAGCGTCCAGTTCGATCTACCCAATACCACCACCTACGCCTTTGCGCGTCAGAATCAAGGTGCGGATGATACAGTCGACAGTGATGCCGACCGTACCACCGGCAAGACTGGCAACTACACGCTCACAGCTAACCAGACGGATAACACTGTTGACGCGGGTATGATGTTGCGTGCCAGCTTGGGTAACTTCGTTTGGAACGACCTCAACGGTGATGGTGTACAGGCTGGAACAGGCGAAACCGGCGTACAGAATGTGACGGTAACCCTACGCGATGGTGCGGGAGCTTTTGTCGATAATCCGAACATCGCTGGTAACCAGAACTACGTCGTCACCACAGACGTTAACGGTCTATACTCCTTCACCAATTTGGTACCGGGTGATTACTATGTGGTCTTCACCTTGCCATCCGGTTACATCTTCACTTTACAGGATGCAGCAGCGGCCACCGATGCAACCGACAGTGATGCCGACCGCTTGGGTGCAACACAAGGACGTACCATTACCACCACGCTCATTTCCGGTGAGAATGATCTGACGTGGGACGCTGGTATCCTCCAACCTGCTGCATTGGGTGACAAAGTATGGGTTGATACCGACGATGATGGTGTTCAGGACGGCGGCGAAAGCGGTCTGTCTGGTGTGACCGTCCATCTGCTCGATGGTTCGGGTAATGCGGTGAATGACCCCAACCAATCCACTGCCACACCCTATATCGCGACTACTAACGGCACGGGCGTATACGCTTTCACTGGCTTGTTCCCCGGCGTCTACAGCGTCCAATTCGATCTTCCCAACGGCACTTACGTCTTTGCACGGCAGAACATCAATAGCGCTGCTACGACTCCAGTTTCGACCGATAGCAACGATAGCGATGCGGATCGTACTACGGGCAAGACCGGTAACTACACACTCATCGCCAACCAGACCGATAACACGGTTGATGCGGGTATGATGACACGCGCCAGTTTGGGCAACTTCGTTTGGAATGACCTCAATGGCGATGGCGTACAGGGCGGCGCAGGTGAAAACGGTGTCCAGAATGTCACCGTCACCCTCTACAATGGACTGGGCGTACAGGTTGATGATCCGAACACGGTTCCGGTTGATACCTATGTTGTGACAACCGACGCCGCAGGTGCCTATACCTTCACCAACCTCATACCGGGTGATTACTATGTCGTGTTCACCTTGCCATCCGGTTACATCTTCACACGCCAAGATGCCGCAGCCGCTACCGACTTAACCGATAGTGATGTGAACCGCTTTACTGCGCGTACCATCACCACCACACTCATCTCTGGCGAAAACGACCTGACATGGGATGCAGGTATCCTTCAACCGGCTGCTCTAGGCAACTATGTCTGGGTTGATACCAATGATAACGGTATTCAAGATGGTACTGAATCAGGTTTGGTTGGCGTCACCGTCAACCTGCTCGATAATACGGGCGCAACCATCGACAATCCAAATACCGCCGCCGTTGGTGATGCCTACGTTACGACCACTGCTGCCGATGGTTCTTATCACTTCACCGGCTTGTTCCCGGGTGTCTATAGCGTCCGCTTTGATCTACCAAACGGCACTTATGTCTTTGCTCGTTTGGATCAAGGTGCGGATGATAGCGCCGACAGTGATGCCAATCGCACGACGGGACGCACAGGCAACTACACACTCATCGCCAACCAGACCGACGATAGCGTAGATGCGGGTATCATGTCCCGCGTCAGCATCGGTAATTTCGTCTGGCGTGATGCGAATGCTGATGGCATTCAAGATGGTGGCGAGTCCGGCATTGTCAACGTGACAGTGAACCTCACCGATGAAAACAACGTCACTACCAGCACGACCACCGCTGCCGATGGTTCTTATCTCTTCCCGAATCTCGTGCCGGGTAACTACTCGCTGGAATTCATTCTGCCTTCAACCCAGTACAAGTTCAGTCCTGTAACACAGGGCAGTGACGTTACGCTCGACAGTGATGCTAACACCACCACTGGCAAGACACCCTCTACCCACCTCATCACCAACGACCTCACGTGGGATGCAGGTATGATCCCCTTGGCAACTCTGGGTGATTATGTCTGGGACGATACCGATGGTGATGGTGTACAGGATGCAGGCGAGGCTGGTTTGAATGGTGTGGTGGTCAACCTCTATGACGCCACCAATATGGCTGCAATCCTCAAGACGACCACTACCGCTAATAATCCGGTCGGTGGCGCACCCGGCTACTATCAGTTTGGTGCTCTTGATGCGGGTAGCTACATCGTTGAATTCGTCAACCCCGCTACTTATATCCCGACCAAGCTCAATATCAACAGTGCTGCTACGACTCCGGCTTCGACAGATGCCAATGATAGCGATGCTGACCGCTTTACCGGACGCACCACTACTTATGTACTCAATTGGGGTGATAGCAACCAAACTGTCGATGCAGGCTTCCTCAAACCTGCTTCCCTCGGTGACTTTGTCTGGATTGATACCAACGACAACGGTATTCAAGACGGCGGTGAAAACGGTTTGTCTGGTGTGACCGTCCATCTGCTAGATGGTTCTGGCAACGTGGTCAATGACCCCAACACCGCCATTGCCACACCATATGTGGTGACAACCGATGTCAACGGCGCTTACGCCTTCACGGGTCTCTTCCCCGGCGTCTATAAGGTTCAGTTCGACCTAATCAATAACAGCTATGTCTATGCCCGTCAGGATCAGGGCGCGATTGACTCCGCCGACAGTGACGCTGACCGTACCACTGGCATCACAGGTACTTACACCCTCATCGCTGACCAGACCGACAACACGGTTGACGCCGGTATGATGCTACGTGCTAGCTTGGGCAACTTCGTTTGGGATGATGTGGATGGCAACGGCATTCAAGATGGCACTGAATCAGGTGTCCCGAATGTCACCGTCACACTTTACGACGGAGCGGGTCTACAGGTTGATAACCCCAATATCGCTGGCGTCCAGAATTATGTCGTCACAACCGACATAGGCGGTGCCTACAACTTCACTAACCTGATCCCCGGTGATTACTACGTGGTCTTCACCTTACCATCCGGTTACATGTTTACCCTACAAGACGCCGCAGCCGCTACCGATTTGACGGATAGTGATGCTGTTCGCTTGGGTGCAACACAAGGACGTACCATCACCACCACCTTGATCTCCGGCGAAAATGATCCGACATGGGACGCAGGTATTCTCAAGCCTGCCGCACTCGGTAATTTCGTCTGGACCGATGAGGATGATGACGGTATTCAAGATGGGAGTGAAACCGGTCTGTCCGGTATCACCGTACACTTGCTTGATGGTTTTGGCAACGTGGTCAATGACCCCAACAATGCCATTGCCACACCGTATGTCGTGGCAACGGATGCCAACGGTGCATATGCCTTCACCGGCTTGTTCCCCGGTGTCTACAGTGTCCAGTTCGATCTGCCCAATACGACAGCTTACGCTTATGCCCGTCTCAATCAGGGTGCAGATGATGCCGCAGACAGTGATGCCAACCGCACTACGGGTATCACCGGCAACTACACCCTCATCGCCGATCAAACGGATAACACCGTCGATGCAGGTATCTTGGTTCGTACCAGCTTGGGCGATTTGGTTTGGGATGATGTTAATGGCAACGGTATTCAGGATGGTACTGAAGCCGGTGTCCCGAATGTCACCGTCACCCTCTACAACGACTTGGGTGTTCAGGTTGACGATCCCAACACTGTAGCAGTTGATACCTATGTCATCCAAACCGATGCCTTAGGTAAATACACCTTTGTTAACCTCGTACCGGATGATTACTACGTAGCATTCACCCTGCCATCCGGTTACATCTTCACGCTACAGGATGCGGCAGCCGCCACCGATGCCACCGATAGTGATGCAACGCGCTTGGGCGCTAATCAAGGGCGTACTGCGCTCACAACCTTGGTTTCGGGCGAAGTTGATCTAACGTGGGACGCGGGTATTCTCAAACCCGCCGCACTCGGTAACTTTGTCTGGGTCGATACCAATGATAACGGTGTTCAGGATGGTGGTGAAACCGGTTTGTCCGGTGTGACAGCACATCTCTTGGATGGTTCGGGCAACGTGGTTAATGACCCCAACAACGCCATTGCCACACCTTATGTGGTGACCACCGATGGTAGCGGTGCTTACGCTTTCACCGGCTTGTTCCCCGGCGTTTATAGTGTCGAGTTTGTCCTACCCGGTGCGTCTGACCTCTTCGCCCGTCAAGATCAGGGTGCAGATGATACCGCCGACAGTGATGCCAACCGCACCACTGGACGTACAGTTAACTACACCCTCATCGCCGATCAGACCGATAATACAGTCGATGCAGGTATGGTCGCACGCGCCAGCTTGGGCAACTTCGTTTGGGATGATACCAACGGTAATGGTGTCCAGGACGGTACCGAATCAGGTATCCAAAACGTCACAGTCACCCTCTACGATGGATCAAATACGCTGGTCGATAATCCCAACACACCAGCAGTAGATACCTATGTTGTCCAAACCGATAACTTGGGTGCCTACAGTTTCACTAATCTGATCCCCGGTGATTACTACGTGGTCTTCACTTTGCCATCCGGTTACATCTTCACCCTACAGGACGCGGCAGCCGCGTCCGATGCGACCGATAGTGACGCCGTCCGCTTGGGTGCGACGCAGGGACGTACCATCACCACCACATTGATCTCTGGCGAAAATGATACAACCTGGGACGCGGGTATTCTCAAACCTGCCGCACTCGGTAACTTCGTGTGGGTTGACGCCAACGACAACGGTATTCAAGATGTGAGTGAAGCGGTTCTATCGGGTGTCACTGTTCATTTGTTGGATAGTGCAGGTGCTGCGGTCAATGACCCCAATACGGCTGTCGCCACCCCCTACGTGGTTACGACCAATGCCAGCGGCATCTACGCCTTCACCGGATTGTTCCCTGGTGACTACAAAGTTCAGTTCGATCTGCCCAATGTCACTTACGTTTATGCCCGTCAAAATCAGGGCGCGGACGACACGCTCGACAGTGACGCGGATCGCACCACTGGCATAACTGCCAGTTACACACTGATTGAAGATCAGACCGATAATACAGTCGATGCCGGTATGATGTTGCGTGTGAGCATCGGTAATTTCGTCTGGCTCGACATCAACGACAACGGTATTCAGGATGGTGGCGAATCCGGTGTAAACAACGTGACCGTCAACTTGACTGACGAAAACAATGTTACTACCACCACCACCACTTCGATCACAGGTGCTTACTCGTTCATAAATCTCGTACCGGGCAACTACTCGCTTGAATTCATTTTACCCTCAAATCAATATGAGTTCAGCGACCCGAATCAGGGTAGCAATATTGCCCTTGATAGTGATGCCAACGTCACTACTGGCAAGACTGTGGATACCCATCTCATCACCGATGATATGACGTGGGACGCAGGTATAGTACCGCTTGCCAGCATTGGTGACCGTGTCTGGATCGACATCAATAACAACGGTCTCCAGGACCCGCTTGAAGCAGATTTTGCAGGTGTTACCGTGAACCTGCTGAATAGTGCTGGTACACAGATTGCGACTACCACCACCAACGGCACTGGCAACTATCTGTTCGATCGTTTGACACCGGCACAGTACGCCATTGAAGTCGTCTTGAAGACCAATTATCAGTTCAGCCTACAGGATCAAGGCGGACTCGATGGTTCCGACAGTGATGTCAACACCACTACCGGACGCAGTGCCTTGACCACCCTAACCCCCGGCGAAAACGATACCAGTTGGGATGCCGGTATGGTGCCGTTGGTGAGCATCGGCGATCACGTCTGGGTCGATATGAATAATGACGGTATTCAGGACGTGGGCGAAAATGGTCTCATCGGTGTCACCGTTAGATTGCTTGATGGTTCTGGCGTCGCGGTCAATGATCCCAACAACGCCACTCCTACACCTTACGTCGTGACAACCGATGGAAACGGTGATTATCTCTTCAATCATTTGCCGCCAGCATCTTATCGCATCGAATTCGTCTTGCCAGCCCACTATCAATTCAGCCCACAGGATGCGGGTAGCGATGATAGCAAAGACAGCGATGCCAATCCGACCACCGGACGCACCATCCTCGTGACCTTACCACCGGGTACTGATGATATAACCCGCGATGCCGGTATCGTCCCGTTGACCAGCATTGGTGATCGAGTCTGGCGTGATAATGATGGTGATGGTATTCAGGATGCAGGTGAACCGGGTGTCTCTGGTGTCACCGTCCGCTTGATCGGCGGCCCAACCGTCTTGACGACCACAACCGATGTCAACGGCAACTACCTCTTTGATAACTTGCCACCGGGCGACTATTCAATCGAGGTCGTTACGCCCAATCACTACATGATTAGCCCCAAAAACGTTGGCGCTGATCCAACAGCCGATAGCGATGTTGATCCAACTACCGGACGCAGCGTAACGACCACCCTCATCCCTGATGAAGATGATATGACATGGGATGTCGGCCTTGCCCCCTTGGCGAGCATTGGTGACCATATCTGGATCGACAGTAACGCCGATGGCATACAAGACTCAGGTGAACTCGGCCTTATAGGTGTCACAGTTCGTCTCTTGGATGGCACGGGTACGTTCCTGAAGCAAACCACCACTGACGCCAGCGGTATCTACCTGTTCGATAATCTGAAGCCGGGCGATTACATCATTGAAGTGGTGAAACCGACTGGCTACAACTTCAGCCCGATTGATGCAACCGCTGATACCGCCGACAGTGATGTTAGCCTCACGACTGGCCAGACAATCATCACAACGCTCGACTACGGCGAAAACGACCTGACATGGGATGCTGGTCTCGTGCCGCTGGGCAAGATTGGTGACTTCGTTTGGGCGGATACGGATGCCGATGGCGTACAGGATGCAGGCGAATTGGGTATCCCCAACGTCAAGGTCATCCTGACCTATCCTGATTTATCAACCGTGTTTGTACTGACCGATGGCACGGGTAAGTATCTGTTCAGTGATCTACCCGCTGGCAACTACACCGTGAGCATTGATCCGACCACGCTTCCAGCCGGTATGGGACAAACTTACGATCTCAACGGGGCGCTTGATAACAGTGCCACCTACACCTTGGCTATCGGTGAAACCATCCGTACACTCGATTTCGGCTATGTCGAATTGGGTTCGATTGGTGACACGATTTGGGTCGATAACAACATGAACGGTGTTCAGGATAACGGCGAACAAGGTATCCCGAACGTCCTTGTGATCCTCACTCTGCCGGATAACACAACCGTTACCACCACCACCGATGCAAACGGTCATTACCTGTTCGAAGATCTCTATCCCGGTGATTACACGGTGACAGTTGATCTCACCACCATCCCATCGGAATTGTCAGAGGTTTATGATCCTGATGGTGTGCTAGACTCCGTGACAAGTGTTCAGTTGCATGCAGGTGAGGATTACCTCAGGGCAGACTTCGGTTATGCAGTGCCCGGTATACCCTTCGCACTGCCGACGCCTGTGCCGACACCAACCAAGGAACCCAGCAGCGGTCTACCCATCGTAGCCTGCCAGCGTTCGTGCGTGGATTGGCATCTTTATCACTCTAACCAGACTGGCGATTGGGAAATTTTCCGCCTCGACCAGCAAGGTAATCGTTCGACCATCAGCACCAACTTGTCACAGGGCAAGGGTTCGGACGATATGGCACCTACCCGTTCACCCAATGCGCAGTGGATTGTGTTCTCTAGCAACCGCGATGGCAACTGGGAACTCTATCTCGCGCCAGCCGATGGCAACGCCGCTGGTATCCGTCGTCTGACCTACAACACCATCGCCAACGACACCGATCCGGTATGGGGACCCAATAACTACGTGGTGTATGAATCCACCCGTGACGGCAACTGGGAACTCTACCTGCTCGACATGACGACCGGAACCGAACGTCGCCTGACCAATAACCGCGCCAACGACATCAACGCCTACTGGTCAACCGATGGTAAGAAGCTCCTATTCCAGAGTGATCGCAGTGGAATCTGGCAGATTTACGAACTAGACTTGGCGACCAATATCATCAAACGCATCAGCGACGGCAGAGCAAATGATGTTGATCCGCAGTACAGCAATGAAAGCGGTATGATCTCCTTCCGTTCCTATCGTGATGGCAAGAGCACGCTCTACATCATGAATGCAGATGGTACCAGTCTGAAGCGCATCAGCGATGTACACGGTGAGGCCACCAACCTATCATGGTCAACTGATGACAGCTTGATTGCCTATCAATCTGACTTGGATGGTGATCTTGATGTCTATGTCTATCAGGTCGGTACAGGCATCACCCGCAAACTGACCAACAACAAGATACCGGATTACGCGCCGACATGGCTCTGTAATGGCACCATCGTGATCTTCACTTCCGACATCGATGGCAACCCCAACATCTTTGATGCCGATGCAGTCTCGATCACCGCGCCAGCCATCGACGTCCAAAAGGATGCCCAACGGCTCACCACTGATCCTGCCGACGACATCTATCCAGAAAACGCGCCGGTGGAAGAAAATGCCAGCCGTGAAGGTCGTATGCCGGGGATCAGCCTCGGTGATCAGACCGACTTCCTGACCCCGGACGTTACCGTGACCAAAGTCGACCCGTCACTCGACACAGGTAAAGCGTGGGAACCCATCGCCTCCTGTCCTGTCGACGATAAGTAACAACCATCAGCAGCGTCTAAACAGGTGCTGCTGATCACATCGTCACCGATATAAATGTAAAGAGCGACCATCAGAAGTCGCTCTTTACGTTTTACATTCAGCATCATGGTTCCGTTTCATATTCGCACTTTATAATAGTAAATTAAGCATCATATCTTCATTGAAGACCGGATTGCTATTACAGTACAATGTAATAATAGAATTTATCGTGTAATCCTTTACAACCTCTTTCCCCTTGAATGATGGGTATGCCGCTCATTTCTTCGCACCATTGAGGCATAAAGTGATTGCGACAAACTGAATGAGTTGCCTTTAGATGACAACAGTTGAATCGATACGCCAGCAGACGGAAGAATATGTCTGGATTTCCAAAGCCATCAACATTGACATATTCACCTCACACGCCCATCCCATTTTACGTCGCTTAGCCCAAGAACTAGATGTAAAAGTAACCATAGCGGGTTCCGAAGGTCTCGACCTTCAAGATGAACCCTTTATCAAAGCCATCTATGACGCCATCGACCGTAAAGTAGCCGGTATTCTGATTCATGGGTGGGGCATTCCGGCTGAAGTTGAAGCCATCAATACCGCTATCGAAAATGGTATTCCAGTCATTACCCTCGATAGTGATGTACCAACCAGCAAACGGCTCGCGCACGTTGGAACTGATTGGTTCCGGATGGGTGCTGCGATGGCCGATCAACTTGCTGGCCTCGTTGGCAACAGCGGCAAAGTTTTGTACATGGGGAACGATTCCCTCACCAACCTTCAGGCGGGGTTTCGTGGTTTCCAATCCTGTATGGATAACTACCCCGATATTGAACTCTTGCACCCTCATGACGGCTCGTCTATCGGCTCGGATGAATCCATCGCTACCGATTGGCTCACCCGTTATCCGGATATTAAGGGCATTGCGGGTTTCGAGTCACATTCCGGCCCCGGTGTTGCTAGAGCTTTAGAAAAAATGGGACTCGCGGGCAAAGTAAAACTGGTCTGCGTAGATGCCGAAGCCGATCACATCGCGCATATCAACAAAGGTACGATTCAAGTTGCCTTTGCCCAACGCCGCGAAAGTTTCACCTATCAAGCCTTCCAGATGCTGTATGCCTACAATCATGGTGCCGCCTCAACCGGTTACCAATCGGGTCTTGTCAATATGGGGGGCAACATTGATACCGGTTTCATTATCGTCACCAAGTGGAATACGGATTCATTTCAGCGCGAATTTAACCTCGACGAAACAATTGATCGTCTGAAACTCTCGCGGCGTGTTGCCCTCATGTCTACCGTCATCGAGTCCAGCGGACAAATGACCTTAGCGGTTGATGCAGAACGTAAGATCGTGTACGCCAATCCAGCCACCGTCCATATGAGCGGATTGTCCAGCACGCAAATAATAGGCATACCCCTGAGTCAAATCTTTGACTTTAACCAGGAAAATCTTGCCACCATCGAATATTGTGCTACAACAGGCGCATCTGCGAAATTTGAATCCAGCGTACGCTGTAACCAATCGCAGTGCCTTCCTGTTCACTTGACCGTATCGCCCCTCAAGAACAACATCATTCAAAACGGCCTTGCCATCATCGCTGCCGACATCAGTGAACTAAAACGCGCACAAGCCGTGATTCACGAGAGTGAAGAACGCTTAAATCAGGCCATTCGTACCGCCAACATTGGCATCTTCGATCACAATCACCTGACTGATGAACTCTATTGGTCACAGGAACAACGCCAAATTTTTAAGTGGGGCGCTGATGACCCAATAAACGTGGATTTGTTAGTGAAGCAGTTCCACCCTGAAGACCGTGACAGAGTTATTGAGGCTTTAGCCCGCGCACACGATCCTGAAGGGGATGGTCTTTTCGACGTCGAATACCGCATCATTGATCGTACCGGCGCGGTTCATTGGACGCGAAATCGCTCGCGTACCATTTTTGAAGGCGAAGACGCTGCTCGTCGCCCCATACGCTCTATTGGCGCTCTACTAGATATCACCGAACAAAAGCAAATTGAGGACACACTACTCAAAAAATACGAGGATGAAAAACACTTACAAACGCTTCTAAAGGCGCTTCATGAAGTCAGTGTTGAATTGACGGCGATCAATGACCTCGATGCCTTCTATCGGTCAGTCGTTGAATTAGGGCTTTCACGCTTGGATCTCGACCGTGTCGGCCTTTATACCTACGATCCTGAACGCAACATGGCACTCGGAACCTATGGAACAGATGACAAAGGCCAGCTTCAAGACGAGCACCATTTGAAGATTATCATAGCCTCACCCGGTGGCATGTGGAAGTCGATGAATAGCCCTGATCGATTCTTCTATGAAGAACAAGGACCCGTATATCACAATAACCTGATCGTTGGCTCTGGTTCCCGTGTAGCCATTACGCTGCGGGATGGTAACCGCGTGCTCGGTTGGTTGGTAGCCGATAACTACCTTCATCAGCGTCCTCTGACCATCCAATACCGCGAGGTACTAGCGCAGTATGGTATGAACATTGCTGCCATTCTGGTGCGGAAGCATATTGAAATTCAGAAACAAGAGTCTGAACGGATGCTTCAAACAATTTTGGATACTATCCCGACGCGTGTTTTCTGGAAAGATAAACAATCCCGGATGATAGGGTGTAATCAGAAGTTCATTGAAGATTCTGGAGTTGCCTCGGTTGCTGACCTAATTGGGAAGAATGACGATGATTTATCGCCGGAAGTAGGTAAACCGTGGGAGCAACAGGCCGCTCAATACATGGCCGATGATCAGTTGGTCATCTCGACAGGCGCATCCTTGGTCGGATACGAAGAAACCCAAACGCGAGCTGACGGAAAAACCTATTGGTTACGCACCACCAAACTACCGCTCAAGAATGCTCACGGTGAGGTCATAGGCTTATTAGGAGCCTATGAAGATATTACCGATCGTAAACTTTCCGAGTTAGCCTTAGAAGCTAAACGTCAGGAAGAGCAGCAGTTCCAGCATTATCTCAAAGTCCTGCACGAAATCAGCCGCGAACTGACCAAAGCGGAAACCCTCAACGAGTTTTACCAGAAAACAATCAAGTTAGGTCTAGAAAGACTCGCTTTTGATCGTATGGGTCTTTGGCTCTATGATGCCACCCAAAACACGGCAATTGGAACCTATGGCACCGATACCAATGGCAACCTGCAATCCGAATCCCAATTGCGTTTTACCCTTGAACAACGCGGGGGAATGTGGGGAGCACTCCAAAACCCAAATCGTTTTTACTATGAAGAAGTGGCTTCACTAGTACATAATCTTAAGCCGATAGGTACAGGCTGGAATGTGACTGTCGCCCTTTGGGATGGCAATCGTAATCTTGGCTGGTTGTCGATTGATAATTTCATTCATCACCGTCCGATTTCTCAACCGCAACTAGATATATTGGCTCAATATGGCATGTTGATTGCCGCCACCCTTTCGCGTAAACAAGCCGAAGCTGCATTAGTAGTGAGTGAAGAGCGTTTACGCCAAGCCATCAGCGTCGGAAAAATTGGCATCATCGATGATCATTTGGATGGCAAGATTTATGTCTCGCCGGAAGAACGCAGCTTCTACGGATGGTCGCCGGATGACTTGATTACCAGAGACATGATGCTCCAAAGAATCCACCCGCTTGATATAGCGCGTATGAGTGAGGCAGCCAATCGCTCTCTGGATCCGGCAGGCGATGGCTTACTCTCTGAAATTGAATTTCGCATTTTTGATACTCAAGGTGTACAGCATTGGCTCAGCCTGCGGACGCAAACCATTTTCGAAGGCGAAGCAACGGAACGTCATCCCATTCGTGTGATCGGTGCCGTTATGGATATCACCAAACGTAAGCAAGCTGAAGAAGCCTTGATGATCAGTGAGGAGCGCTTGCGTCAAGCCGCTCGTGCCGGCAATATTGGTGTTTTTGACTACGATGATCAGAATGATACCGGCTATTTCTCTCCAGAATTCCGTGAAATTTACGGCTGGGATTCGGATGAGGAATTGCCGGAGGAAAAACGCCTAACTCGGGTACATCCAGATGATCGCCAACGGCTTCTTGAGAGTCTCGAATGTTCCCGCGACCCAGCCGGAGATGGCATACTCCTAGACGTCGAATATCGCATAACCGACCTAAATGGCATCGAACATTGGTTGAGTACACGCTCCCGAACATTTTTTGAAGGTGAAGGGAGTGCTCGTCATCCCGTGCGATCTGTGGGCGCAATATCGGACATCACCTATCACAAGCAAACCGAAGAAGCATTACGACTCAGCGAAACCCGTTTCCGTAGCTTGGTCGAAAATAGTCCCGACTTCATTTCTTTCTTAGATCAAGACTTGCGGATTCAGTACATTAACAGGCTGGCTGAAGGCAGTTCAGCGGATCGAATTCTAGGTGCAAAGCCAACCGATTTTGTCCTGCCACAATATGTTGAATCGGTTCTGGCGACATTCAAGCAAGTGTTGGAAACTGGTAAATCGGGGCAGTATACAGTTCAGGCATATTCAGTCAGTGGCACAATCATTTGGCTACATGCTCGCGTTGTTCCCGTGATTGAAGACGGCAAGCCTACTAACCTCATGCTGGTAACCTCGGATATTACCGAGCGCAGACGTATTGAAGATGCCTTGCAAGTCAGTGAGGAACGCTTACGTCAGGCCGTTCGCACCGGTAATATCGGTATATTTGACCATGATCACATCAACGATACCATTTTCTGGTCGCTGGAACAGCAGCACATTTATGGTTGGCCACCGGATGAAGTTGTGACGGTTGCAGGAATCGGCAACCGTTTACATCCCGAGGATTTCGCACGTGTCGCAGATGCATGGAATAAATCTCATGACCCACAAGGCGATGGTAACTTTGATTTAGAAACGCGAATTATTGCTCACGATGGCACACCACGATGGGTGAATGTTCGCTCACAAACCTTGTTTGCAGGAGATGGCAACAATCGCTGTCACGTCCGCACCATTGGTGCTACGACCGACATCACAACCTATAAACAACAACAGGAAGCACTCCTCCGTTACAACCAGCGCCTATCCGTCCTCCGTGATATTGACCGTGCGATCCTCAGCTCACGCTCCACCCTTGAGATAATTAGCTCGGTGTTGGAACAAGTGTCGCAGCTCATCCCCTGTGATTGGATTAGTATGGTGCTCTATAACGAGGACATCACCCAGGAACAGATTTACGCGTGGCGACCGAATGCGGATATTAGGGTTGACGTCTTGCATCCTCAACCTGTGGTCGAAAATGATGTGCTTGCCCAATTGAAAACAGGCCGATCAACAATGACCTCCGACTTGCGTCCAACACAAGGACAGCAAGCTAAACTAGCTGATGAATTACTGGATCAAGGTATGCATGAGGCGATGGCAAATCCATTAATCATTTTTGGCAAGTTGATGGGTGTCTTGGCCTTTGCATCAAAACAGGTTGGGTTCTTCACTGCCGAGCATCGCGAGATTGCCGAAGCCATTGCCGACCAGGTAGCGATTGCCCTCCATCAAGCCGAATTGAACGAGAAAATTAGCCAGCAGAATATGGAACTTGAACAGCGTGTGGCCGAGCGCACGCAAGAGCTTCAAGAAGCCAATGAGGAAATCAAAAACTTCGCCTATATCGTATCCCACGATCTTCGCGCACCTTTAGTCAATCTTAAGGGCTTTGCCGCCGAATTGCTCGATAGCCTAAAAATCGTCAAGTCCGGCTGTGATGATGTTCTTCCGCTCATACCTTCCGCCAAACGAGATCCAATTATGCAAGCGCTGCAACTCGATATCCCTGAAGCCATCCACTATATCGAGTCCTCCGTTAGCAACATGGATACCTTCACCAAAGCCATCCTCAAACTCTCACGTTTAGGACGGTTGCAATTGGAGATCGTCAACGTCGATATTCGTAGCGTAGTCGAGAAGCGTTTGGAAAGTCTCGGCTATCAGATCAGCCAGAAGAACATCAAGGTAATTGTGGGTGCCTTACCCACTATTGCTGCTGATTTAGTCTCGATGGAGCAAATCTTCGGCAACATTCTAGCGAACGCCATCGCTTACCTTGTTCCAGATCGCCCCGGTGAGATCGAAATATCGGCGTGGTCAAATGCCCATGAAACCATCTTCCGCGTTCGAGATAATGGACGCGGCATTGCTAAAGAAGATATGGATAAGGTGTTCGCGCCCTTTAGACGAGCAGGTAAACAAGATGTGCCTGGTGAAGGCATGGGCTTGGCCTATGTGCAAACATTGGTCCGACGTCATGGAGGCAGAATCTGGTGCGAATCGCAACCCAACTTGGGGACAACCTTTTGCTTTACGATCTCTAATCACTTGCTGAAAGACGACCAGAACTGAACCATGCCTAATCTATTTGGTCAGCCATCAGCATCTTATATGCAATCTCACACGGAATCGATCCATTACGCTTTCTCGGCACACACCGTATTAAAGTGTACGAAGGATACGAACATCATCTGTCCCAATAGACATACCGAGTTATATTCAACCTCAATGATTGTGTACAAAATATATGGCTTCCATTGAGGTCTAGGAAACAAAGCAGTGACTGATATAAAAGAAGTAACCATTCTACTGATCGAGGACAATGCGGGGCACGCCCGTCTCATCGAGAAAAATCTGCGTCGTGCCAACATCGCCAATCCCATCATCAAGCTCGAAGATGGTCAAGCTGCGCTGGATTATCTGTTTGGCGAGCAGGGCTTTGTCAATAAACTGCCGCGTCAGCATCTACTCGTCATGCTGGATTTGAATCTGCCCGTAGTCGATGGTTACCGTGTACTCGAAGCCATGAAATCAGATGATCGTACCAAGTCCATACCGGTCGTTGTTCTGACGACCACTGATGATGCGCAGGAAATAAATCGCTGCTACGAACTCGGCTGCAACATCTACATAACCAAGCCTGTACAGTATGAAGATTTTTCGGATGCCATTGCCAAACTAGGACTATTTCTTTCTGTGGTTGCCCTGCCGGATGGGAGTTGATTGACTGTGACCGATAAAGTGCGTTTGCTCTATATAGAAGACAATGAAGGTATTGCCCGCCTCCTCCAAAAACGGATGGAACGCGTCGGCTATACGGTTGATTTAGCGCCCAACGGTGAAATTGGCCTCGAACTCTGCCTCCAAAACACCTACGATGTCATCATCGTCGATTACAACATGCCCATCTTTAACGGTATGCAGGTGATCCAGCGTCTTGCCGAACGCGGAGCCATGCCCCCGACCATCATGCTCACCGGCACAGGCAACGAAAGCATTGCCGTCGAAGCCTTGAAGCTTGGCGCTTTCGACTATGTCGTCAAAGACATTGACGGTGTTTACCTCGATCTACTACCTTCAGTGATCGATCAAGGTCTCCAAAATCTTCAGCTCAAAAGAGATAAACAACTGGCCGAAGAAAAACTCGAACAGAGCGAAAAATACTACCGCGCGCTCATCGAGAACAGTCCCGACCTCATTGTACTGACGGATGCCCTAGGTAACATTCGCTATATCAGTCCGGCCTTCAGGAGTATCTTTGGTTTTCATGAACAAGAAGTCTTAGGTCTGAACGGCTTGTCACTTGTAGATTTTCAAGAACCAGATTATATAGACAAAAGTGACATCAAAACGCTGCAAACCTATTACGAATCGTTGCTTCAAAGTTCGGATCAGTCCTTGGAGACCGATTTGCGAATTCGGGATCGAAATGGTTCTTGGAAGTGGCTGGAAATCAGAGGCCGCAATCTGCTTCATGAACCGTGGATTGAGTCGATGGTGTTTAATATCAGAGATATCACCGGGCGCAAATTGGCTGAAGAAGCCCTTCGCGAAAGTGAAGAACGCTTCCGTATGCTGTTTGAACTCGCCCCTGATCCCTACTTTATCAACGATCTTGTTGGTAATCTGATCGACTGTAACCAGGCCGTTGAACCCCTACTCGGTCTGAGCAAATCGGATCTCATCGGTAAGAACTTTATCGAAATGCAAATCTTTGATCCCGAGGAATTGGGGAAAATAGGGACGATTCTGACCGATTTAGCAACAGGCGAGCCTCCTAGACCGCCTGAATTGACCGTGAATCGCTCTGACGGCAAGAAAGTCTCCATCGACTTACGCATGATCCCCATCCAGACCAAAGGTGAAACCCAGATTCTAGGCATCGGGCATAACATCACATGGCGCAAGCAAGCTGAAATGCAGATGAAACAGAACATCAACCAGCTTGAAACCCTGCGCCAGATTGATGATGAGCTAACCCGCAAGCTCGATATTCAATATGTCCAATCAATGGCCTTCGCCAGTATGCTCAAACTCAGTGGTGCCAATGCCGGTCACATCGCCCTCATTGACGATAACGGGATCAGCCACGTACAGTCCAGCGGCTATCCCCATGATTTGAAACAGCAACTCTCAATGGAAAAACGTTCGATTGTGGCGCGTGTGATTGATCAACAAAAAGCGGAATGGATACCGGATGTTACTCAAGACTCTGATTATGTTGCCTTATTACCGGATACCTGCGCCCAGATGACCTTCCCCTTGCTCTCACAAAATCGCTTGGTTGGCGTCGTCAGCTTAGAAACCAACCGCTCGGATACCTTCAATGCCGATATGTTCGAGTTCTTGAAGATCATCACCGCTCGTATAGCGGTCGCCATTGATAACGCCCAACTCTACGAAAGCCGTCAGCAGCAGTTGATTGAATTGCAAAACCTCTACGAGAAGATCAGCCGCTTGGAGCAGTTAAAGACCGATATGATCCGTCTCGCTGCCCACGACTTACGCAACCCGCTTACCAATATCCTCGCGAAAACCTTCTTATTGCGGAAGATGGCTGCCAACATTGTTCCCGAGAAACAACAGAAATACCTTGAAGGCATTAACGATGCTGTCGGTCAAATGCAAACCATGATCAGTGATTTTCTCTCAGTGGAGCGGATTGAAGAAATCACGCAAGGAGCCTTCAGCGGCAATGAGATCGATTTGCGCGAACTCGTCCAGAGTGTTTTTGCCGACTTTCAGGTTCAGAATGACGACAAGATGCAGACCTATCGCTTCTCTGTCACCGAATCGCCCGTCTTGGTCAAAGGTGTGAAGGCTGAAATCCAGCAGGTTATCATCAACATCATTGGCAACGCCGTCAAATACACGCCCAACAATGGCACCATTGAGATTGCGCTGCAAAAGATGGGCAGTGTCGCCCATTTTGAAGTCAATGATACCGGCTACGGCATCCCGCGCGATCAGCAAGAGAAGATGTTCCAACCCTTCTTCCGCGCCAAAACAGACGAAACCAAAACCATTGATGGCACCGGCCTCGGCTTATACTTGGTCAAGCGCATCATCGAACGCAACAAAGGTCGTATTATCTTCCGCAGCGAGTACGGCGTGGGCAGTACCTTCGGCTTTGAATTGCCCATCGCGGATTAACCTCAATCGCATTGAAACAAAAGGGCACGGTCAATATCGTGCCCTCATCCCTTACCAGGTTTCTACAATCCGATGACCACCGTTTCCCCGCTCTGAATAATCTCTGTGCTCTTAAACACAATCACGCCTTCATTGACCTCAAATGCCACATGTCGCCCACTAATCGTCACCGACTGGATAGACCGCCCACCAAGTTGGGGTAGGCGCATACGTGCCAAACGCAAATCGCCGTACAGTACGCCCAGTTCGATGCGCGCCTCGCGCTGCACATATTCACCCCATCCCGAATCCAGCGACCAGAAACAGGTGAACGTGCTTCCCGCCTGCCAAATCGGATCAAATCCAATCGAACCGTTCACCATATCGAACGAGAACCCCGATAACGTATTCAGTAGGGCATAAGACGCCATCGACCGCGCATAATTATTACCGCATTCAATCTCATTCCACGGATTACGCTTATTCCCGTCATACCGTTCGCGGATCGCCTCCACCACTTCGATCCCTGCCTCTACCATGCCGTACTGCATCATCTGGATCGCCGCCGAGTACTCAAAACCGTGCATCGTTTCTTGCGAATAGGGCGCTGGAATCAGGGGCTTATAATGCGTATTCGGCCACGTACAAATCACCATCCCGCGCTCATCATTCAAGCTGTAAATGCGGCATGGGTTATACACATCCCGCTGACGGATAAAATTGTATTTGTACAGCGATTCAACCGCTTTGCGCGTCTGTGTCGGATCAAAAATCTCACCCAAACCGTACAGATTCGCGTGCCACTGCGCCAAAATCTGGTCAATCGCGCAGCCGTCCCCGATCTGGTATTTCAGTTCTTCATCTTCGCTCGTCCAATACACATCGGACGTTTTGCCAGCCTTCAGCGTGACGCTTCCACCATCATAAGCACGCAGTTGCTCACGGTCTTTCAGATCAACCAATTGGCTGTAAAACTCGCCGTTGAAAAGGTGCTCATCCGACCACGCCTTACCCCGTGCGAAGATTGCCATGTATTCATCGGCTGTTGCATCTTCGCCCAGATGTGCCGCCATTTCCGCAGCCGCCTTCAGCGCCCCCAGATAAAATCCGGTTAGCCAGCTATTCGGCCCAAACAACTCCATATCCAGCGTGTGATGTTGCCGTCCCCACAGCACCCCCGTTTTGTCCGGATCCCAACGATCTTCGTTATCCGCGCTCCATGCGAATTCCAGTGACTTTTTCACCTGAGGCCAGATGCCCCGCAGCCATTCCGTATCGCCACACACCTTCCAATCGCGATACGCCTTCATCACCCCGCCGAATTGCCCATCCGCGCACGGACGGAACTCCCAGTACGCCACCCCAATCGGCAGTTGGATGCGGAATGGCATTCCCCCGTCAGGACGCATGTTGTAAGTGTAATCGGTATTGCGCATCGTCCGTTCCAATTTCGGGAACAAGAAGGGCAGTGCTTGAGCATAATTCCACACATGCGTACACGATCCTTCGCAGCACCCCTCGTTTGGATGCAAACCCTCCCAACCGTAAAATGTCCCATCTTCCAACCGCAGCACAGTCGGCGTTTTCAAAATAGAGATGTTAGCGGATACCGCATCAATCACACTGTCCGGTAGTGTTGAAGCAAACAGCGCATTCTTGAATCGTGCCGTTTCCGCATACAACCGCCCCCAATGCTCAAACGCATAATACGCGCTCGCCCGTGAATCTTCCCACAACGTCGCGTAATAATTTTTCCACACGGGTGAAATCCCCGCTTTAGCTGCCGCTTCCGCTGCGTTTGCATTCCAGTAGTTGATGCAGTTCGGGAAATTCCAACTGATGACGTACCGAACCGATTTAGTTTCTCCGGCCATCACCTGTATATGTGCCGCAATCAGGCTTTCATTTTGATCACCACTCTTGTCCGTTGCATACGTCCGGTTCTTGATTGCCCCCGGAGTCGTAAAATCGCGCCAATACACTTCCAGCGCATCGAACCATTCGCCCCTGAACCAAAATTCCTGCACACTCGTGTCTGCCGCATCCGTTGCCAGCGTCACATCCCCGTATTGTGGATCATCTTTCGCCACCGCATCGCTGCTCAATTGCACCGAAGTGACACCATTCCGTTTTGCCACCTGATGCACATTGTTCGCTGGTAGCGGATTACGTAGCGTTCCCGCGATCGTGTAATCAATCGGCGTATCGCTCGTGTTCGTGACGCTGATCTCAAAGAACGCCGCCGGAATCCCTGAATCGTGGTCATTCAATGGGATGAACGGATTGAACGCTTTCAGTTGCACCGTACCCGGAAACCGTTCCTCGTTGAGCGTGATTTCCGCCAATGGGAACTCGCCCTTAAACGTCGCATCCTTGAAATGTGGCATACCCGTCAGATATTCGCGGCGCGGCCCCCACCCATACGACGCCCATCGTGGCGCATGAACCTCACCCATATACGCTGGATTGAGATCGCTGTGCAGCACACGCGCATCCAACACTTTCCCATCCCGCTCCGCCTTGATAGCAAAATGTGAAAACCCGTTGACCGAGCCTTTGTTCGGGCGATTAAATATCTCCCAGTCAATCAATCGTCCGTTCCCCGCCAGACCGATGCTGCCCGTGCCCAATCCCCCTAGCGGAAAACTGATCTGGTTCAGATGATCATTGCGATACTCAAATCGGTTCATAATGAAATCCTATTGCTTCCGTAATGACTTTTCACAAAAATAATCCAAAAACATCACAGGTTATCTGCAATACTTTGCCTCGTCCCCATATTTTTCTCGATCGCCTCTACTCCCTCTTTCTCCTACGAAGTGGGGAAAGAGGGTTGGGGAGATAGGGGAGATTTCTCTCAATCCTCAACTCCACCCAATCGGTACGTCGGTCGCGGTGCTAAAGGCCGGAAGCACTCAAAATGGGTGATGTATAAACGCGCCAGCGGATCAGGCTTGATTGCGTCCAAACTCGCTTGCGCCGCCTGCTGCAATCGCTCCGGATCACTATTCACCCGCGCGTTGAGTATAAAATCGAGCTGGTCACCCTGCAAATCGTCACCCTCCACATCCCACGACAACGGACACCCTTGCTGCGTCATACTGACTTTGAAGGTCGCCTGTGGTGTGCTCACATGTGCTTTGATGTGCGCGATTTGGCTATCGGCAAGTTCTTGTTCCAATCGCTCCATGAGTGCTGCAATCCACTGCCGCGCCGAAAACGCTGTCGATGATCGCACCATTCCCTTGGCGTTCAACCAACCGAGTTCGGCCTCAGCCTCCGCGTAACGCCCATAATCCACCGTCATTGTCACGTCGTTTGCATGGCTTTGCCCCAGTGTCATATCCAACCACGCCCCTATGCCATCTCCCTGACGTGCCGACACCCCCAACAACCGTGCCCGACTGTATCGCGCTTCAAGCCGATTGACTTGCTCGGTCTGCTGATCACTCCCCACCAGATCAACCTTATTCAGCAAAATAATCGCCGCTTCCTCAAGCTGCCGATCAAACAAGTACGACACATTAGGCGAGAACCGATCCAATTCGCGTGTTGCATCCACCACGACCGTCAGCGGTGCGATCTCGAACTGTCCCGGATAGTAGGCCTCCAACGGACGCAGCACCGTCGCCACCAGATCCGTACAACTTCCCACTGGTTCAGCCAGCACCACATCCGGTTGAACTGCATCTTGCAGGCTGCGTAATGCCTGTAATAAATCAGGGAACGCGCAGCAAAAACAACTTCCCGCCACCTCCGTCACCGGATAATCTTGCTGTGCCAGCAACCTTGTATCCACGAGGTCTGTGCCCTGATCATTCGTGACCAGCCCCACACGATACCCCCGCTCACCGAGCATCATTGCGGCCTTCAGCAACAGCGTCGTTTTACCCGCCCCCAGAAACCCACCAACAATCATCAAGCGTGTGGTCATACTAAACCTATTCGCATGTCTCTATTTCAGATCAGAACTGCTGACCTGTTATTGCGGCGTTTTATACACCCCATCTTTGACAAAAAAGATCATTGTCGGTATGCAACTGTGCGACCGCATACGAATACTCTGGATCAGTATGAATCGCATCCACACCTTCACCCGGTTTGAGCTTATACCGCGCATCACGCGCCGAAACATGAGATATTCCCGTCATATAAGTACCTTCTTAAAGAATCACTATTTTGTGCATATCGGATTTATAATAAGGTAACGAGCGTATTCTACCCAATTCCAAACAGATCCCAACCCACGGTTGCCGCATCAATATTTGTGATCTAGTCGAATCGCGCCCTTTTTTTTCAACCTAACGAAACCGTTAGCTATTTACGACAATGACCATGTTCGATCCAAAGTTTCTCCACAATCTCTACAGATTCTCACGTAATAATGAGAACTATATTCAGAAATTGTCGCCACAATAAGCCAGATGGTTTGTGTAGTCATAGACGAGGTATGGAATGTCCGTTATCCGATCTCTAGTTGTTTTGCTTGTCCTCGTGATTGTTATCCCGATTGGGGCGTCCTTCCTCAAGGCAGGGCAAACAGCACGTCAGGAAGTAGCCGAACAAACACGTTTGCAAAGTTTGGTGCGGTACACCATAGGACGCGGTAATGTCCAGCGTTCCGTATCCGCCTTAGGCACCATTGAAGCCAACTCGGTGGTTGATCTGGCCTTTGAAACATCAGGTCAGGCCGCTGAAGTGCTCGTCAGCACCGGCGATTATGTCCGCGCAGGTGATCCTGTCGCTCGCTTGGTGAACGAAACCCAACAATTGAATTACGATCAGGCAAAACTAGCCTTAGAAAAAGCCAACAACGCACTGGCTGATTTGCTCGGTCCGGTCAACGAGAATGACATCAAAGTAGCTCAGGCCAATCTCGCCAGCGCACAGGGTTCGTATAGCTCGGCTGCCAACAACACCAGCGCCGGTGATATTCAACAAGCCCAACTACGCTACGATCAAGCCCAGCACGCGTTTGAAGAAGCCCAGCGCAAGCGGCAGGTATCCAACGGCTTACAGACCGATCAATACACATTGCTTGATGCGCAGGTCGGCGCGGCTTCCTTCAATGCCGAAATCGCACGCCTCCAACTCGCTCAGGTACAAACCGGCAACACAGGTAGCTTGACTCAGGCCGGTGCGCAAATCGCCTTACGCCAGAAGCAGCTGGATCAGGTGTTGGCCGGCCCTCGACCATCCGCCATCACCAGCGCACAAATCGCCTTGCAACAGGCCGAAGCCCAATTGCGAGATGCCGAAACCGCCCTCAACCGCACCACCTTATTCGCCCCCTTGGATGGTGTTGTCACCAGCGTGGATATAAAGATCGGGCAGCCGGTATTGGTTGGCAAAGCCATCATCCAGATCAGCAATCTGTCACCACTCGGCCTAGTCGCGCAGGTCGATGAAGAAGACATCAGCAAAATCAACTCGGACATGCAAGCCTATGTGACTCTCGATGCCTTGCCCGACGCTCAACTACCCGCCGCCGTCAAGCAAATCGAAATCATGGGCACGGTCGTCAACGGTGTTGTCAGCTACGATACCCATTTCGCCCTGCAACAAGTGGAACCACAGGTGCGCGTCGGTATGACAGGCGAGGCCTTCGTCATCCTCGAAACCCGTGACAATGTCTTGACCGTACCCGCCAACTACCTGCAATTCGAGTCCGATGGTCGCGTATATGTAAATGTATTGGACGCCAAAAATAAAGAATCCCGCGTCGAAGTTCAATTAGGCTTACAAGGCGATGATAGCAGCGAAGTGCTATCGGGCTTGCGTGAAGGTGATGTTGTGGTGGTACAAGAAACCGCAAGCACTGGACTTCCGGGGGCGCCACGATGATCGCATGGAAAAGTTTAGGAAATAAGATGAAGCAATTCAACATGATCAATGGATTGATACGTGCCGCCGCAGTAATGCTTGCCGCCGCCGTAGTCGGCCTACAACCCGCAGCCGTCAGCGCACAGAACATCACGGTCACCGACTCAACTGTCGTCAAAACCGATAGCCTGCGCGTTACCTTGAACGCCACTGGCTCAATCGCGCCCGCACAGAATTTGGCCTTGACCTTTCAACTGTCAGCACCTGTGACCGAAATATTCGTCACTGAAGGTCAGCACGTCAAAGCGGGTACTGTATTAGCCAAAATCAGCTCGGTTGATGCCGAGGCCGCCCTGCGTAATGCTCAGATTGCTTTGGCGCAGGTACAGGCCGCCTATGACAACCTCACTCGCCCTCCGCGTGAGGTGGATCTCGCCGTAGCCGAAGCACAGGTGACATCCGCCAAAGCCTCGATCTACGCCGCGTCACAAACCGCGCCAAACGCGAATGCCAAAGAAATCGCTCGCCTCCAAACCGAGCTAGCCAAGAACCAACTCTGGCAATCACAAATCAACCGCGATATTCAACTCGCCCCCAATCCAGAATTCCGCAATGGCAATGGTGGCGCACAGGCCAGCGAAATCGGTGCTAATTCTCAGGTAGACTCGCAGCAGTACAATGTCGATATTCAAACCACAGCCTATCAAGATACGCTAACTCAGGGCGCCGATGCTGGTTCATTGGCAAGCGGTAACGCAGCCCTCATTCAAGCCGAAGCCAATCTTGATAACCTCAAGAATCCCGCCACTGCCGATGAACTCCGCCGCGCCGAAATTGATCTCGAATCTGCCCGCTTGGGTGTTCAAAAAGCCCAGCAGCAGCTAACCAAAACCGAATTGGTCGCTCCCATTGATGGCTTAATCGCCAATTCAAACCTGACCGTCGGCGAAATGCCACCCGCCGTCAACGCCATCATCTTGATTGACGACAGCCATTACACCATTGATCTTCCCATTGATGAAACCGACATAGTCAATGTGGCTGTTGGGCAGCCTGTCACCTTGAGCGTGGTCGCCTTGAAAGGCATATCCCTCGCTGGACAAATCACCAAGATCGACACGTCTCCCAAGATTCAAGGTCAGTTGGTCACCTATACCGCCACTGCCACGCTAGATACCACCGATGCGCCCTTACGCCCCCAGATGAGCGCTACCGCCACCATTACCACAGGTGAGATTAAAGACGTAGTCCTTGTGCCCAATCGCTTCATCCGTGTCGATCCATCCACCCAACGCACCTACGTGACCATCGACCAAGCTGGCAAATATACCGATACGCTGGTGACCATTGGCGTGCGTAATGAAACCAACACCCAGATCGTGAGCGGCCTACAGGCTGGCGACACCATCGTCCTACTGTCAGGCCAAACCCAATCATCGACTCAAGGTGGGCTATTCAGACCACCAGCGGGTGGTGGTGGTGCCAATGCGGGAGGCGGGTAATCATGTTTCAGTGGCTTCAACGCAACAAACCAACCGCTAAAAGTCCTGACGGTGAGAAAAAACTCGTCATCGACATTCGTGACATTACCAAGACCTATGATATGGGCGAACTGTCCCTTCAGGTGCTAAAAGGCATCAGTCTACAGGTCAGGCAAGGTGAGTTCCTGTCGATCATGGGACCATCCGGTTCAGGTAAATCGACTCTCATGAACATTCTCGGCGCGCTCGATCAACCGACCTCCGGCGAGTATTTCCTTGACGGTGAAGATGTCAGCAAGCTCAGCGAGAGTCAATTGGCGCGTGTCCGTAACCGGAAAATCGGCTTCGTATTTCAGAACTTCAATCTGCTCCGCCGCACTTCCGCCGTGCGTCAGGTTGAACTCCCCTTAATTTATGGTGGCGGATCAGGTCGTACCAAAAAGGCCAAAGCCGCCTTGGAATCAGTCGGTCTAGGCCAGCGTATCGACCATCTCCCCAGCGAGTTATCCGGTGGTCAGCAGCAGCGTGTCGCCATCGCCCGTGCGCTGGTCACTGAACCCGCCATGATCTTAGCCGATGAGCCGACAGGTAACCTCGACAGTCGCAGTGGTACTGAAGTGATGCAAATCTTCCAACAACTCAACCGCGAGCAGGGCAACACCATTGTATTCGTAACCCATGATCCATGGATTGCCCGTCACACCAATCGTGTCGTGATGCTGCGTGATGGCAAAATCGTCGCTGATCGTGCCGTTGCCCATCCCTTGGTTGCAGGTGAAGCCGAACGTCCGTCTGAGGCCGAAGAACTAGAAGGTGTCTTCAAAGAAACCTACTACGGCGGCGCGCAAGAGGAATATACCTAGCCATGAATTTCTCAGAAGGCTTCCGTATTGCGCTCACCAGCCTTTTTATCAATCGCTTACGAGCCGTACTCACCACCTTGGGTATCATCATTGGTGTCGGCGCGGTAGTTGGTTTGACCAGCTTGGGTCGCGGTGTGCAGGCTTATGTAGCCGATCAATTTTCGGATTTAGGTGCCAACACCTTGACGGTGACCACAACCGTCCCCAGCAGCCAAACCCGTACACAGGTACAGCCCTTGACCGATCAAGAAACCATCGCCATCGCTCGCTTACCCGGCGTCAGTCAGGCATCCCCCAGCTATAACGTTCCCGGTACCATTGTCGCCGGAACCGAAACTGTGACCATTAGTTTAAACGGTGTCACATCTGCCTATGCCGTAATCAACAATTGGTATCCCCGCGACGATGGCAGCCGCTTCATCAATCAGGCCGATGTGGATGATACCGCGCGCGTCGTGGTGCTCGGCGAAAGCACCGTCAAGAGCTTATTCGGGGCTGCCGACTATAACCCGATCGGTCTCCCTGTACAGATTAACGGACGCATCTTTACCGTCGTCGGTGTCATGGCTAACCGTTCTGCTGCTTCACCTGCCGATTTGAACGCCGCCGCCCTGATCCCCATCACCACCGCACAAACCCGTTTGTCGGATGCGCGTGTCAGTGGGGGTGCCTACAAAGTCACCCAAATTCAGGTGCAAGCTCGCTCCGAAGCCGAAAATGACTCGACTCGTCGCGCCATTCACGATTACCTCGTACAAGCGCATGGCATCGTCTATGCCGGTGACGAGGATTTCAGCATCGCCAATCAAGCTGACCTGTTGAGCAGCATCACCCAGATCACCAGCTTGTTGACCGTCTTCTTAGGCGGCGTGGCTGGCATATCCTTACTGGTCGGTGGCATCGGCATCATGAACATCATGCTGGTATCCGTGACCGAACGTACCCGCGAAATCGGGTTACGCAAAGCCGTTGGTGCGCGTGGTGGCGACATCCTCACCCAATTCCTGATCGAAAGCGTCATCCTTTCGCTGGTCGGTGGTCTCTTGGGCATCACCTTGGGCTGGCTCATCACCGTGATCGGTACCGCCGTCATCCCTAGCCTGAAGCTCTCGCTGACTCTCGACTCGGTCATGTTGGCAACCGGCGTCAGCAGCTTCATCGGCATTTTCTTCGGCTTGTATCCTGCCAGCCGTGCAGCACGGATGCGCCCCATTGATGCATTGAGGTTTGAATAGTTATGTACGGCTTAACCGAAAATATTCGCGTCGCAATGATCGCCTTGCAGATGAACAAGCTGCGCACAGCCTTGACCATGTTGGGCATCACCATCGGCGTTGCGGCGGTCATTCTCTTGGTATCAGCGGGGCAGGGCGTATCGGCTTTTGTCGCCAATCAATTTTCAGGCATCGGCTCGAATCTGGTTGTCGCCTTCCCACAGGCGGATAAGAACGGCAAGCTGCAACCGATGACGATGGTTGACGCCAAAGCCTTGGCGGACCCGCTTAACACGCAGGACTTGAGCTACGTCATGCCTATCGTGATCGTCACCCAAAGTGTGGTCAACGAAGGCAAAGAAATGAAACCGCAAATTCAAGGCGTGACACCCTCATATCCCAACATCCTCAACCGTCAGGTGGTGAACGGTCGGTTCTTCAATCAGGCCGAGATGGATGGACAAGAACGTGTCGCAGTGGTCGGGCAGCAAATTGTAGACCGCCTGTTTGACGGCATATCACCCGTTGGCCGCAACGTCCGCATTGGCAGCGTGCGCTTTCAAATCATCGGTGTCCTCAATGTATCGAGTGGCGGCACCAGTGATAGCATAGTCTTGGTGCCTCTCACCACCGCACAGGCACGCTTAGGCGTCAGGCGCGACATTAAAGGCGACTATCGTGTCACCTTTGTCATGATGCAAGCCCGTGATAGCGCCAGTGTTGACCCTGCCGTCAAACAGGTTACCCGCACCCTGCGTCAAGTCCGCGACATCAAAGCCGGACAAGCCGATAGCTTCTTGGTCGTCAGCCAGAGTAGCGTCATCGGAACTTTAACCAGCGTCATCGGACTTTTCACCGTCTTTCTCGGTGTGGTCGCCGGAATCTCCCTGCTCGTCGGTGGCATCGGCGTCATGAACATCATGCTTGTGACCGTCACCGAACGCACCCGCGAGATCGGCTTGCGTAAAGCCGTCGGTGCTCAAAACCGTGACATCGTCGTGCAATTCTTGATGGAAGCCATGGCCTTGTCTTTAATCGGTGGCGCGATCGGCGTCTTGATTGCCGCTATCATGGTTGCCTTGATCGGTGCCGCTATGACAACCTTGCCCATCACCGTCCAATTATCCAGCGTCGTGCTGGCGACCGTGATTTCAGCCAGTGTCGGAATTTTCTTCGGTATATATCCTGCGCAGCGGGCTGCCAAACTGAACCCCATTGATGCGCTGCGATACGAGTAAATAGAAATAGGATTGGTAAACGATGATCATGTTATTGGTCGTTATGAGTGCGCTCTTCAGTCTTCTCTTTATAATCCTCAGCATCGTGCGTGCTGCCCAATCGCGCGAGAAGGTCAGCTTTCTAGAAACCTTGCTGGCATTCATTGCGCTCGTCTTGGCTATCCTCGCCCTGATTATGAATACCCGCCTCGATCAACCATCTCCCTTGGTTAATCGTGCAGCCATCGGCTTGGGTGTTCTCGTCGCCCTCATCAGCCTTATCACGTTTCTCCTCGAACGCCGCAAATCGGGACGCCCATTCTCGCAGCGTCGCAGCGTATTTGGTCTTGGATTAGGCGTGCTCTTTGTCGCGTCCAGCTTTGTTGCCCCTATGGTCACCAAATTCCCCCTTCCCGGACAATCGCCGACTGCCGAGCCTGCCAGCGTAGCCAGTACCGCCAATGACCGGACTGTAGCCGCCGTCAGTACCGTCATCCCGACGGCGACCTTATCAAAACCAGTTGCCTTGGTTCCGACCTCGACGCCCGATGCCGCCGTGCTTGAGTCGAGCGCCACACCGACGCGCTTCCCTAGCCCCACGCCGACGCCCACCAACACACCCTTTATTATCGCAACCACCACTGCTGATACTGCCGCTGCCGCAGCGTCTGCCGATCAAGCCTCAGCCTCCGCCAGCACCGATTGTTTGGGCGTTGTCCGTCAAAATGTGAACCTCCGTGATGGCGCGGGTACCGACTTCAAACTCCTGCTGACCATTCCCTTTAGCACCACCCTCAACATCCGTGCGCGCAACAAAGCCTCGACATGGTGGTATGTCCGCTATGACAACCAGTTCGGATGGGTCAGTGGCGACTATGTAAATGCTGATGCCAGTTGCGCCGATGTACCCGTCAAAAATGGGTAGCGCTATCAATAGAGTTGAGCACTAAAGGATCGAATACCATGTCAACCACCAGTACAGTACAACGCATATTGGTTGTAGACGATGATCGTGAGATTGTCCGCTTGGTTCGCGCCTACTTGGAAAAAGAACACTATCAGGTCTTTGTCGCCTATGATGGACAAACCGCCCTGCACATGATCCGCCATGAACGTCCCAACTTGGTCGTCTTGGATCTGATGTTGCCGGATCGGGATGGCTGGGAAATTACGCGAACCATCCGCAACGACTCCTCCCTCCACAACACACCCATCATCATGCTCACCGCCCGTGTTGATGATAGCGATAAAATCATCGGCTTGGAGCTAGGCGCGGATGACTACATCGCCAAGCCCTTTAACCCCCGCGAGATGGTTGCGCGTGTGCGATCCGTTTTGCGTCGCACCCAGAGTGGCGACAAGCTGGAGAAAGACACCATCTTGCAGTGCGGTTCGCTCATCATGGATGTGGGTCGCCGCGAAGTGATCGTGGATACCCATCCCATCGAACTTACCGTCACCGAGTTCGAGTTGTTACGCGCCCTCATGGAACACCCCGGTTATGCCATGACTCGCGCCGACTTAATCGAACGCAGTATGGGTTACGATTACGAAAGCGTCGAGCGTTCTCTCGATAGTCACATCAAAAACTTGCGCAAAAAGATCGAGCCGGATCCGCGCCATCCGACCTACATTCAAACTTTGTATGGCGTGGGTTATTGCCTGACAGGTCCCTAACCATGAATCGTCTATGGGTGCGCCTGAGTATCGCCTTTGCCGGTGTCGTCATGCTGGGTGTT
The DNA here is from genome assembly GCA_044227005.1 of Aggregatilineales bacterium. Taxonomy (GTDB): domain Bacteria; phylum Chloroflexota; class Anaerolineae; order Aggregatilineales; family Phototrophicaceae; genus CFX2. Next base: position 477,793 of record JBGAFZ010000003.1, on the reverse strand, counting down.
GCGGTCATCATGATCGCCAGTGCCATCATTGCCCGTAATGGTATCCGTGAAGCCATTATGTTGGATGAATTCCAAACGAAGGGCGGCCTAGTTGATTACCTGCAATCCTATTACGCCAAACATCGTAGTTGGGATGACTTGATAACCTCCCTCACAGGTGCTAACGCCGACTTTGCCATCGGACCTCACTTGGGTCTGCGGCTGCTCATCACGGACAATCAGGGGATCGCCTTATACGATTCAAGCCCAAGTATTTCCCAGCAGGACAATATCAATGTCTCAGACTTTCCTTATAACCTTCCCCTGCGTGTGGATAATCAAACACGAGGTTATATTATTCTGACCGAATCACCCCAAATTCCGGTTGATTTACGCCCCAGTCAAGCACGTTTCGTGGTAGAAAGCTTAAGTACCGTATTGCTCATCATTGGATTAGCAGGTGGGATCATTGGCTTATTCTTCGGCGTACTCGTCAGTCGCTCCCTCACAGCCCCTTTGCAGCGCTTGTCCGATGCCGCTCGCGCCGTCGGTGCGCGTAATCTCAGCCAACGTGTCAAAGTGGAAGGCACTGATGAAGTCAAAGATATGGCGAACGCCTTTAACGAGATGGCCGCCGCCCTTGAGCAAACCGAAGCCTTACGCCGTAACATGGTCGCGGATGTAGCCCACGAACTCCGAACCCCGCTAACCGTCTTGCAGGGCAATCTGCTGGCGATCTTGGATGAAGTCTATCCGATGGATAACGCCGAGGTAGCCCGCCTCTACGACCAAACCCGTCTATTAGGTCGCTTGGTTGATGACTTGCATGAACTCAGTCAGGCCGATGCCAACCAACTAACCTTGAATTTGCATCCTGTCCAACTGGATGAATTGGTGCACACCACCGTCGCTAAATTCGAATCATTAGCCGAGGCCGATGGCATCAAGCTCAATGTTGATATGGCACCCGACTTGCCCATAATCATCGCCGATAGTGGTCGCCTATCTCAAATCCTGCACAACCTGCTTAATAACGCCTTGGTTCACACGCTCAAAGGTGGGCAAATCACCATCCGCACCACCTACACCAAAGAAACCTTGAGCCTACAGGTCAAAGATACGGGTGATGGTATCCCGCCCGAAAGTCTCCCTTATGTCTTTAACCGCTTCTACCGTGTCGATTCGTCACGCAATCGCAACACTGGCGGCACCGGCTTAGGCTTGGCGATTGTCAAAGCACTGGTCGAAGCCCACGGCGGTACGATTGGCGTCACCAGCGAAGGAAAACCCGGCCTCGGTTCATCCTTCACCGTCGATTTTCCCCGCCAACAACCCGCCCCCATCCCTGCCTGATCCTGCCACCCCGCGATTGGCCTTCAACCATCAAAAATCGACATGCTTTAGCCGAAATCCAGCACACAATCGTAGGGCTGAGGCACGCCTCAGCCGCCAACCTGATCAACCCCTCTTTGCCCTCCATCTCCGCCTTGCTCTCTGCGTACTCAGTGGTTCAACCACCTTTCAGTATTGCTTACCAACTCTGCCTTAAACTTGGCGTACTTGGCGTCTTGGCGGTTGAAATCTCCTGTCTTTCTCTGTGTTCTCAGTGCCTGTGCGAAGCCTCCTGTGGACTGTGGTAAAACGCCTTAGTCCGCCGCTCTCTCATCGCTCTTTGCGTCCTTGCGCCTTCTCGCCCTTGCGTTAAATCTCCTTTCCCTCCCGCTCCGCTTTGAACTTGGCGTACTTGGCGTCTTGGCGGTTTAATCGCCTTGGCGGTTCAATCGCATTTCCTCAGCACGTCTTATACCCTACGTTTACTTTCGGTTAACCCGACAAACTATTCGCCAACCATCTCCCAACCCCACGACTCGCCCCACTCCCTCAAAACCGTTAGCGCCACACATCAAAAAGGGTGACAAAATGGTTTTCCAAATGGTCACCCCTTCGCCCTCCCAATCGTTTATCATATCTATGGGGCGTTATGTACGGGTTTGACGCTGTCAAACCCAATCCCGCCGCACCTTAACAACCGCAAGCGTGTGGACATAAAATATGGAAATTTCACTGTGAAAATGACTACGAAGTGTCCTGTGGAAGAATGTGACTACGAAGTGTCCTGTGGAAGAAATTTGTGAAATAGCGGCTACAGACAAGGGAGCAGATTCGGAACCTGCGCCAAAACAGATTCCGAATCTGAAGAATTTGCAGAATTTTCCGAATCAACATGGCAAATCCGGCACAAAAACCCACTTTGCCATTGCCGAAAATGCTGCCAGTTTTGCCAACGGCCTAACACCCTTAACCACTGCCCGACACAAAATCCGCCGCCGATAAGCGCAGCTATCCTGTGGACGACACCGCCGCCAACAGAATCAATCTTGGGCACATAAAACAGATTTGCTTCTTGTCTTGAGGCTTATAACTTCAGACTTGCGACTGATAACTTGAGAAAAACACGTAGGGAAAAGACCACCTCTCCCCTACGTGATGCAAACGAGGACTAGTGCGTAGCACCGTTCGAGGAAACACCGCTCACAACAGCTTCAGGGGGCTGAGCCACTTGGTTATCAATCGCGCGCCAATTCACGGTCGGCGCAATCAAACGAGGATTAACACGGTTCTGATGCTTCAGTGCTTGCCCGATCAGGTGCTCAACCTCAGCATCATTCAACAAATGCGGTTGCAATCCCAGATCAAACAGTTTGGTGTGAACCACGTTGTAATAATGTTCTTCCAATTCCACCCGTGGGTTGGAAAGCTGCTGAAGTTCGACATTCAACCCCATCGTGTTACCCACCCGTTGTACCCGTTCCGCCAGATCATTCACCGAGAACCATTCCGTAATCTGGTTGAATACACGGTACTCGCCGGCCTTCGGTTCGGCCTGAATAGCCAGCTCGATGCACCGCACCGTATCGCGCACATGGATATAACCGCGTGTCTGTCCGCCCTTCCCGTAAACCGTCAACGGGTAACCCACCGCCGCTTGGATGCAAAAACGGTTCAACGCCGTACCGTAAATTTGGTCATAATCGAAACGGGTAGCCAATTCCGGTGCCATCGCCGTTTCATCCGTATCCGCGCCGTAAACCACCCCTTGGTTCAAATCGGTCGAACGCAAGCCCCACACGCGACAACAAAAATGAATGTTGTGCGAGTCATGGACTTTACTCAGGTGATAGAACGAACCGGGTTGCTTGGGGAAAGGCAGTACATCCTTACGCCCTTTGTGTTCGATCTCGATGAAACCTTCTTCAATATCAATGTTCGGGGTGCCGTATTCGCCCATCGTCCCCAGTTTGACCAGATGGCAAGACGGCGTGAAATCTTTAATCGCGTACAGCACGTTCAATGTGCCGATGACGTTGGTGTATTGCGTATGCACCGCATGTTCGCGGTCAATCATCGAATACGGTGCGGCGCGTTGTTCTGCGAAATGAACCACCGCTTCTGGTTGGAATTCCTGAAACGCCCGCGAGAGCGCCGTATAATCTGTTGTATCACCGTGATAAGAAGTAATAGTTTTTCCGGTAACCTGCTTCCAGCTATCAATCCGCTGATGCAGGGTTTGAATAGGTAAAAGACTGTCAAAACCTTGTTTTAAATCAAAATGACGTCGGGCAAGGTTATCAAAAACAGCAACTTCGTGCCCTTTACGGGAAAGATAAAGTGCTTGTGGCCAACCGAGGTATCCATCACCACCCAAAATTAATATTCGCACAAGCTTGCTCCTTAGTAGTATTTCACAAGAACTATAACGCTTGGCTCTATTAAAAGTTGCGTTAAACAGCTGGTTAAGGGATGGCTTTTGCCGCCTCCACCAGATCGCCTATCGTCTTTTCGAGCAATGCTTGACCGCCCAACCGGAGTCCCAATTGATCGAGGTATCGTGATGTCATAACGTTCGTTGGCGCGGCTGATTCCGCTGGTAACTCACCCTCGCGCCCTGAAAACTGCCGTACCAACCGCACAATTTCGCGGGTTGTCACATACAAATCGCTCAGATGCAGTCGCTCAATATCCATCGTGGGTCGTGTCAGCAAAAGCCCAATCGCTCGCGCCACATCCGCTCCGTGAACCTCGGTTCCCCCACGATGAGATGTGATCGCTTCATCACGCAAAACCGCCCGAACCAGTTCCCACCATTTGGAGCGCTCAATCGGATAGCTCAACCCATAAACGCCCGTTGCTCGAACCGCACAGGTCGCCATGTTCCCCACCCGCGCGAAACTCGCTAGAAACGCCTCCACAGCCGCTTTATATGCACCGTAATGGCTGTCCGGTGAAGTTGGGTGCATCTCATCAAGTACATGCCCTGCCTCGGTGCGCGAAAACACCGCCCGACTCGACAAAAAGATAAACCGTGCGACACCGGCTTGTTGCGCCGCCTGTATCAAATCCAGTGACCCGTTCAGGTTCGCATCCAACCACGCAGGAAGGTCGTCACCCTCACCATTCCGATACTGTCCCGGCACATGCTCATAAGCCAGATGCACCACCGCATCCGCGCCCTGCACCAGTTCTTCAATCGCCTGCTCTGTCCGCAGGTCACCTGTAATCCACTCCATCGGCTGATCAAACCCGCTCCGGTCAGAACTTCCCCGTACCAAGGCGCGTACGCTCATCCCGCGCTGCTGTAACTCCGCCACGACGAATCGCCCTACATACCCCGTCGCTCCTGTGACGGCTACTAGGGTCATGAGCGTGGCTTTTCTGGTCGGCTTATCCGCTCCAGTTGCAATTCATCTAGGTATCTAACTACCTCATGCGCTCCCGCTTCCTGTAAAACATCACTGCCGAGTGATGAACTCAACCCGATCACATAACCAATCCCGCATGCCAGCGCATCTTGTATGCCTGAAACACTGTCCTCGATCACCACGCACGCCAACGGATCAATCCCAAAAACATCTGCCGCCCGCGCATGATTTTTTCGATCACTGCCCCGATCAACCGCATCCTCTGAACCCAGAACCAAATCGAACAGGGCAGGCATTTTGATAATGTCCAGTGTCCGATGCAACCGCATCCGCAGCGACCGTGAGACAATCGCCGTGTACCATCCCGCAGCCTGTGCCTGTCGTAACAAGTCAATACTGCCCGCCATCGGTTGCAATCGTTCGGTTGCCAGCTTCAGAAAAGTTTCCGTCTTGAGTGTTAATAGCTGCCGTCGCATCTCACCTGTCAGCAGTTCCGCCGCACCCACCTTCGAACCTGCCCACAACTGATAAATTTGCTCCAGTGATAACCCCACCAGCACATGATAATCATCTGCAATCCGTATGCCCATCAATTGCTCAAACGCGCGCTGCCAGCTTTCGAAGTGTAGGGGTTCCGTATCCACCAGCACCCCGTCAAAATCGAGGATCAAGCATCGGCGTGTATCGTTCATGTTCGCGGACATCAGGCTTTCACCACAGGATTGGGCAGAGTCGTGGGCAATGTTCCCTGTTCATACACCTGCCACCACAAATCGATCAACGCCGCTAATTGTTCCCGTTTTGGGTGCTGAGGCTCCCACGGCTTCTCGTATTGGTAATGGATCACGTGAATCTGCTCCCACTGCCACAACTCCGGCAGATTGAACCAGACATATTGCAATGTGTTGTAAATATAAGGTAGGCCGTGCCAATCAGGAAAATAAGCTTGCAGGAAAGTTTGATCAGTGCGCGCCCAAAACACATCCGGTTGATCGAGTTTGGTGAGCATTTGATTAAAAGTTTTTCGATCAGGCTGGGCAACAAATACCCCGCTGTTCATCCGGTGGAAGTCCGCCAACGACTCATATAAATTAGGCGCGGCTACAAATTCAGGGAAGCCGAACAGCCGGTCGATATTCTTGACTACCAGCGTATCCGCATCCAGAAAAACCACTTTTTCGTGCGTGTCCATTTCCCACAGACGCAGCTTAATGAAGTTGTTCAACGGGTCATGAAATTGTGGTTTATTACCCTTTGTAAACGGGGCAAGCTTATGCTGTGAACTGCGCGAATGGCGCTCCCGAAAGGCGTCCGAAACAGGTAATGGCTCAACGACTACGATTTTGCAACCAAGAGCTTCCAGCCGTTCCAGTCCCTCAACCCCTTCAAGTGCCATAACGGTTAACGGGAACTGTGCCTCTACCATCTTTAATGAACGGGCTAATGCAATTGCCCCTGTCAAAAAGTCAGGGTTGGTCACCAGCGTCACATAACTATTCAATCGGTTTCTCCTTCAAATGTACCCGCCAACAGTTTACCGCTGGATTGAGCAGGTACAAAATTGCGGAGAGGCTCGTGTCGTTGCGTTTAGCAAAAAACAAACAATGGCAGCTAAACCCTTATGCTGTGTGCTGTCAAATGCGCTAACTAAACATGCTGCATGTGTGTGTCTTTGAAGTCAGTAGCGTATTTGAAACCATACCCCGCGACCCGATCCATGCCGATGTGAGCGAACCAGATCAGCGCAATTAGCAGCATAGTTGGCATGTTCAGTGCCAACGCCGCACCTGCTAATACTACAGGTATCGTGTATAGGTGAGCCGCATTGTAAGTCATGCTGCCCACGCGCACGTTAATCAAATAGCCCACTGCGCTCAGGTCAGGTGCCAGCAGCAGCACCAAAAACCACCAGATGCTTCCCCCTTGATGCGCATAGGCAGCGATAGCTGCGATAAAAATCGTTAGACCTTCTAGGCGAAGGAGCAAGTTCGGTGTTGATGGCATCTGCATCTTTATAGCAGTTTGAGTGTTAGGTTGATTGATGATGTTGATCATGAGCACAACTTTCTATTTAACTAAATTAGTTCGCTTATAAACTAATGTACTTAGTTTATGCGGAATTGTCAACAAGCTCGTGTAGACTCAGCAATTCCTTTCCGATAGCGGCGGATTTATAATCCAGTGCCGGAGGCAGAATGCAAACGCAAGAATTTATCTTTACCGAGTGGGTACGTGCCCAAATTCGTGACCGAATGGGCGAGTTAGGTCGTACATTGCACCGTTTAGGTGTCCATCCGGATATGATCACGTTACTAGGTCTGGTGGTTGTAGCCATTGCATCGGTGGTTATCGCGCAGGGACAGTTCCAACTCGGCGGTATCATCTTGGTGCTCGGCTTGCCGTTAGATGCCGTTGATGGTGCTGTCGCACGTGCGATGGGACGCAGCGGCAAATTTGGAGGCGTCCTCGACTCAACACTAGACCGTTACGCAGACGCTTTCATTTTTGGGGGATTGAGTTATCATTTTGCGGTACGCGGTCAATTCGACTTTATGCTGCTGTGCCTCGCAGCCTTAACTGGTGGCTTCGTCGTCAGTTATGTGCGAGCAAGAGCAGGGGAAGCTGGTCTTTCAGTCAAGGTTGGTTTGTTGGATCGGTTCGTTCGGGTGATTATAATCATCGCCGTTCTGCTGGTTCCACCATTAACAACCATTGGCTTGTGGGTACTGGCGATTGGAGCGAATTTTACGGCGCTCCAGCGTATCTGGTACGTTTATAGAAATACTTAGAGAGGGTATCTGAACATGACTCCGGAAGAGGGAATTCGCATAGGCTCTATCCAAATCCGTTATTACGGGTTGATTATTGTGTTGGCAATGCTGGTGGCGGCTTGGGTCGCTGCTCGCTTGGCAAAGCGTGACGGACGTGATTCCGAACACGTATGGGGTGCCCTCACATGGGCAATCATCCCCGGTATTATTTTTGCCCGCCTGTTCTTTGTAATATTTCCACCCATCTCGCTCACTGCTGGTTGTGCCACACCGGTAACCACTGATGTTTGCCGTGATGCGAGTTGGTTCATACAGAACATCTCCAACTTACAACAAGGACCGCTCGCCATTTGGAGCGGTGGATTGAATATTTTCGGTGCGGTATTAGGCGGTTTGCTCGGTGCCTATATCTACATCAAGCGCAACAAGTTGGCGCTCGGCCCGTGGTTGGATATCGCCGCGGTTGCCTTGCCCTTGGGGCAGGCCATCGGACGTTGGGCTAACTGGATCAATCAGGAATTGTACGGTGGTGTGACAACCCTACCGTGGGGTATCACCATTGATTCGGCTCACCGTGTTCAGCCTTACGGCAGCACCGTAACCTATCCGGTAGCCACAACCTTCTTCCATCCGTTGTTCCTCTACGAATCGTTCTGGAGCTTGTTGTTCTTCATCATCCTCTTGAACCTGTTCATACGGAATCGCAAGCGCTTGTTCCCGGGTGATATTTTCCTGTTCTACATCATTCAGTACTCGGTTATCCGCTTCCTGTTGGAATTCCTGCGTGTGGAAGTATCCGTTGTCGGTGGAATCAATCTGTGGCAGGCAGTAAGCCTCCTCGGTGGTATCGCCGCTCTCGTATTCTTCCTTTATCGCCATCGCCCCGGTGCGGTTGCTGTCGAGCGCCTGCCGGATCCGGAACGCGCAGAGAAGATTCAGCCTAAAGAAGCTGAACAGCCCGCTAGCTAAACAACCGTATACATAAAATAAAAAACAGGGATGTCATGTACATACCCTGTTTTTGTTTCTCTGCTAATTACGCTTGCGCTTAGGTTTTAGCCAACACGGTTGAGTGTCCTGTTTCCAATTTGAGCACGATCATCCCCAACGGCGGGATGGTCACATCAAGGCTGTGTTGCCACTCGCGCCACTGTTCCGGCTTACTATTGACTCCACCATTGTTACCCACGTTCGTCCCACCATAAGTTGCGCCGTCACTGTTAATCAGTTCCTTATAGAATCCCGCAGTCGGCACCCCGATGCGATAACCCTGCCGTGGCACGGGTGTGAAGTTCAACGCGATCACCACAAAATTGCTGCGATCAGAAGCGAAACGCATGTAACTAAACGTGCTATTGTCAGCATCATTGGCTTCAATCCATTGGAATCCCTGCCAATCCAAATCCCGCTCATACAGTGCTGCTTCGCTCGTATACAGATGATTTAAATCGCGCGTCCATTTAATCATGCCCTGATGCGTCGGCAGATCGAGCAGTTCCCAATCCAACGCATGTGCCTCACTCCATTCGCGCCATTGACCAAATTCTTGCCCCATGAAATTCAGTTTCTTGCCGCTGTGTGTGTATTGATACCCGAACATCAAGCGCAAAGTAGCGAATTTCCGCCACCAATCACCTGATGCTTTGGTCATCAACGAACCTTTGAGATGCACCACCTCATCATGTGAAAGCGCCAGAACAAAGTTCTCGTTAAAGGCATAGAACATGCTGAAAGTGATCAACGTATGGTCATAACGGCGATAAATCGGATCGAGCTTGATGTACTTCAACGTGTCGTGCATCCAACCCATATCCCACTTAAATGTGAACCCCAATCCTCCCACATATGTCGGGCGCGAAACCATCGGCCATGACGTGCTTTCCTCAGCGATTGTCACTGCACCGGGACATTCCGCATGAACAACCGTATTCAGTTCGCGGATGAATTCGATAGCCTCTAAATTCTCCGGCCCACCGAACTTATTCGGCACCCATTGTCCGGCTGACCGCGAAAAATCCAACCTTACCATGCTGGTGACTGCATCCACCCGCAGCCCATCGCAATGATAATGCTTCAACCAGAACAAAGCGTTGCTGATGAGGAAGTTTCGTACCTCGTTCCGTCCATAATTGAAGATGAGTGTTCCCCAATCTGGATGCTCGCGCTGCATCGCCAATTCATGCTCATATAGATGCGTACCATCAAAATAATTCAGTCCGTGTCCATCTTTGGGGAAGTGTGCCGGAACCCAGTCCAGAAGCACACCGATGTTGTTTTGATGGCATGTGTCTACGAAGTACATGAAGTCTTGAGGTGTCCCAAAACGGCTGGTCGGCGCATAATAACCCGTCACCTGATACCCCCATGACATATCCAACGGATGTTCCATCACGGGCATCAATTCAATATGCGTATACCCCATATCCTTGACGTACGACACCAATTCATCGGCCAATTCGCGGTAGGTCAAAAACGCATTTGCGCCTTTTCGCTTCCACGATCCCAGATGCACTTCATAAATCGACATAGGCGAGTTCAGATGATCAATCTTAGCTCGCTGATCCATCCATGCGCTGTCATTCCACTCATACCCGTTGATCTCAGCCACCACCGAGGCGTTGTGTGGCCGCACCTCGCTATAAAATCCATACGGATCAGACTTTTCGATCTGGAAATTGTTGAAGCGGCTTTTGATGTGGTAGCGATAAACCGCCCCTGCATCCAACCCCGGTATAAAGAGTTCCCAGATACCGCTGTCTCTCACGGGTTGCATAGGATGCACACGCGCGTCCCAATTGTTGAAGTCACCCGTCACGCTCACCCGCAGTGCATTAGGTGCCCACACCGTGAAGTTCACACCGCTCACCCCTTCAAGTGTGATGATGTGTGCCCCTAACTTCTCATAACTATAAAGATGTTTGCCTTCTCGCAGCAGATAAATATCGAAATCAGTCAACTGCGACCCAAATGCATACGGATCGCCAAATGTTTCTTCGTGCCCGTTATAGCTTGTCGCCTCAAACTGATAGCTGCCTGCCGGCCATGCTCCGGTTAAGCTCACCTCAAATAAGCCTTCTTCGCGAACACGGTTCATGCCGACTTTTTCGGTACTCCCCGTGCGTATCAAAGAGACATTGGTGGCGTTCGGACGTAAAACGCGAATAGTGGTCAGGCCGTTTTCATCGATGTGCGGACCAAGAATATCGCCCGGCTTACCATGATAGCCATTGACCAGTGCGTATACCGAGTCGAGGGAAATTTCGGTTGGCATAGTGCTTCACCTCTCTGCGTTATTAAGCATTTAACACCGCAGATTGTAAAAGATGTTACCCATTTGGGCGAATACAACTGCAACGAATCTCCATCTTCTCTTAGGACTAATGTCCCACGAAACCTTTTAGCTGGTTTCCCGTCGATAGTGTTAGGGATTGCGCAAAACGGTTCAACTGCATTTTGAATTCAGATATTTAAGCTGGATTTAAGGAAAGGTTGAAGTGGATTTTACGCAGACCAACCTGTTTTAGAGGACACTGTGTTCATGAAGACCTGTTTCAAATGATTGGAGAAATAACTTATGGCACCCATGGATAGCGCAAAACGGATGCTCGTCCGAACTTCACTGGTTGCGGGTAGCACTGTCGCCACCTTAATCGGCGCCCAAACCTTAATCACTGTTGACCAGCATGATGCTGCGCTCAAAGCTGCCACCGCTCAAGCTGAGGCACTTTCTGCCAACACCAATGTGTCACAAACCATCGTGCAACCAACCGTGACTACAGCGGTAGTCGTTCACACAGCCCCTACCATTCAAATCGCGCATGTGGCACCCAGCATTATCGTGGTACGTCAACCCGGGCAAGTAGTCGCTAATCAATCGGTACAGGCCGTTGCCCAGCAACCCACTACCGTACAAATACAATCACAAGCCGTAATCAAGCCGCCTGTACCCGTACAAATTGCTGCACCAGCACCAGTAATTATTCAGCAGCAGTCATCTGGTTCTCAAGCAAGTGCACCGGCTTCCGGTGGGGGACAACAAGCCCCTACAACCCGTTCCAGCCGTTAAGGCTGATGGAATCGATATTTTGTTCATCGTTTTGCTTTGAAAGGATAACCTAATGAAACGCTTGTTAATTCTCGCTCTCGCCTGTGTGTTGGCGGCAACTGTTGTGCCCACACTCGCACAATCCCAACCCGCCCCCAGTGATGTTATTCTGCTGAATGACGCCACACCATCAGTCTCAGCCAATGTCAGCTTACCTCAAGATGCCACAGGCGTCGTGTCGCTCAATTTGAACAACGCCTCGGTCATCGTTACCGATAGCACTGGTAAAATTGTATTTCAGGTGGCAGATAGCCGTGTTCATACTGTCGAACTGAGCATCGTCCCCAATAGTGGCGCACAAACCATCAAGGTTGAGCGTTTGCCGGGTGCTACACAGGCCGCTGTGACCATCCTCGCTTTACCTGAACTGACCAGCACCGGCACTGCTCAATTTGTCGATACCCCATCCTTAACCTTGAGTCAGGAACATGCCCTTCAGTTGGATGCCTCCAATCCCGGTGGGAACGTCCAGTTCAATATTCCTGCCAATACCACTGGCGTAGTGACCAGCACCTACTTCGGCGCGAATGTTACCTCTCAACTCGTGGATAACAACGGTGCTGTAGTGGCAACATCTTTCGGTGGCACTATTGATGGCTTGAATCTTGTGCTGGATAGCGGCACTTATGGCATGACACTCCTCGGTAATAACCTCCCCAACAGCATTACGGCTGGCGTACAGGTGATGCCTGCCGAAGCTGCTGGAATGGTAGCCCTGCAATTACCCGCCGCAACCGAAGCCCCCGCAATCGTATCTGATGCCACCACGGCAGCGCCTGAAACCGTCGCGGTTGCTTGCAACGCCTCAATCGCTGGTACTTCTGTCAATTTACGCAGCGGCCCCGGCACAGGTTATAACGTGCTAGGATACGGCTACCAGAACGAAAGCTATCCCGTCGGTGGCGTTAATCCCGAACAAAATTGGGTGGTCGTGGGTTTGCCCTCCGGTTCAGCATGGGTGTCCAAGAGTCTCGTAACGTTGGATGGAGGCTGCGACAATCTCGCCGTCTACAACATTCCGTTGCGAAATGCACCACAGGCACAAATCATTGTCCAGTCCAACAATGGATCACAATCCAACGGCTTTACCTTCAGTGGCAATAACGGATCATCTCACGAAAACGAACACGAAGATCACGGTGGTGAGCACGAAGAACATGGTGGTGGTGACGACTAACAAGTCGCTTCACATAACCTAGCAACAGCAGTGCAATAAAAAACAACGCGGGGATCATAGTCGATCCTCGCGTTGTTTTTAGTTCTGTAAATTCAATCGATTACGGTACGATGGGCACTGTGTTGATGTCGCCTTCAACGACCTTCACCCACGACGCAGCTACCCAACCTGTCGTACCCTTCCAGATCACCTGATACCAATCGTTATAACGGGTACGCCCCACAATCGCCAGCGCACCGCCCCATGTCACACGCCCGATTTGTTCTGATCGAACATCATGCTGTGCGCGAAGCTTCAAAGTGCCTACCGATTGTCCCACGACACCCGATGCCGCAGCCGGATTACCACCCAGCACGAAGTCGCTGACGACTGGCGCATTAAATTCATTCGTATTGAAGTACAAATAATAACCCAACGCCCATCCTTGCTTCCCGCTCAATTGCAGCAAGAACCAGCGTGCATGTTCATCGCGTCCGATGACCTGATACGTCTGCCCACGCAGCACACTACCGATACGATCCGCGAAAGCCGATGGCCCACCACGAACATTCAAAACGGGCGCACGAATGATCGTTGCAGTCAGCGCACCACCCGGAATTGAGGGTAGGTTAGTAGGTGCAGGTGTAGCCGTCGGCCCGACAGTAGGCGTAGGACCTGCCGTCACCACACCACCTGTCAATCCCCATTGGAATTGCAGAACGGCTTGGTCAATACCTTCGAAGTACTCAACTGTAATCGTGTGCGGACCAGCGGTCAGTGAGGCCGAGAATGTATCTGCGGTCAAGACACGCCCCACGAACTTATCCAGCAGCAGCGCCCCATCAATGTACACACGGATACCATCGTCAGACGATGCCGTGAAGGTGTACGTGCCTCCAGCAAAAGTTTGTACCGACGTAAACCGCGCCGAGAAGTTATCGGCTGGTATACCCGGTACCGCAACTAAATTAATCACCGGCACACCCGTACCCCAATTGAAGTTCAACCCCTGAATATTACTGACGGGGACACCTGTGCCAGTCAGATTATTGCTGGGGAAAAATGTTCCTGTCCAATTGGTGCCGAAATCTTGAGCTTGAAGCAAACTGGTTGCCGAGCTGAATATCGCCACAACCAATATTACGATCAGACCAAAAACGGACGCTCGTTTTTTGTTCATCCCTACCTCCATTCCCGTGCTAACAGTACCCAATGCCTGTTTGCCAAGTATCAATATGCCTAAGTATAACCATAATCCCGTTTCCGCGCAGAGGACTTCAGTATATTCCCTTAATTTTTGCCATTAACTATTGCCGTTTGGCACATAGTGTAGAATGATAGCGCATTCTGTTGAATGGTTTATTGAGAGAAGAGTCGCAATGCGTACGCTGCATGAACCCCATATGAGCCGCACGGTAAACCCCAATTTGACCCTCAGCGTCATCATTCCCTGCTTTAACGAAGTACACTCGATTGAAGAAGTCTTAAATCGTGTCGAAGATGTCGATATCGCGGACGAAATTATCATTGTTGATGATGGCTCAACCGATGGAACACGGGATGTCCTAGCACGTATTGCGGCTGAAAATCGTCCTCATGTGCGCATCCTCTACCATGATCATAATCAGGGCAAAGGGGCTGCCGTTGTCACCGGATTTGCGGCGGCGACCAGTGATGTATTCTTGATTCAAGATGCCGACTTTGAATACGACCCGCGTGAATATCCCACGCTCATCAAACCCATTGAAGAAGGTATCGCGACCGTTGTCTATGGCTCTCGTTTTCTCGGCGGCCCCCGCAAAGCCATGAACTTCTGGAACATGGTTGCTAATCGAGGGCTAACCCTTGCTACCAACATTTTGTATAACGCCATCCTCAGCGATATGGAAACCTGCTATAAAGTATTTCGCGCCGAAGTCGTACGCGACATGCGTATCCGCTCCCGCCGCTTTGACTTCGAGCCGGAAATTACCGCCAAAGTCCTAAAGAAAGGCATCCGCATTTATGAAGTGCCCATCTCCTACAATGGTCGTGAATGGGACGAAGGCAAAAAGATTAAGTGGACGGACGCGCCCATCGCGTTATGGACGTTGCTAAAATATCGCTTTGTCGATTAATCTACATCCGCTAACCGAGAAATGAAGGTGCTTCAAATGACCGTTGATCAACCACTGACTCCCGAAATCATCCGCGAGTTTGTCATCGCCTCTCATTTTAATCTCGATAAAGTGCGCACCCTACTTACTCAAATGCCTGCCCTCCTGAATGTGCGACATCAGTGGGGTGAAAACGACTTCGAGGATGGTCTGGGCGCAGCCGCTCATGTCGGAAATCGCCCAATCGCTGAATTCTTTCTCGAACACGGTTCACCCATGACCATTTTCGCCGCCGCCATGTTAGGCCGCACCAACGAGGTCGCCACCTTCCTCAAGGCTGATCCCGCCTTGGCCAATGGGCACGGCGCTCATCATATCCCCATTCTGTTTCATGCCGCCCTGAGTGGTGACACAACCCTAACTACACTACTATTAGAGGCAGGTTGCACCGAAGGCTATGATGATGCCCTGCATGCCGCCATCATGCGTGGTCATGTGGATATGGTGAGTTGGCTCCTGCAACATGGAGCAAAGGATCTGCAAGTTTTAAATTACGAGGGTAAATCTCCGCTCAAGAAGGCTATTGAACTGGGACATGCAGCCATTGCTGATGTCTTGCGTAGTCATGGTGCGGTTGAATAATCCTGTTTTCATTGAACACAATAAGATTGCACTTACAAGGTAAACGTCAATGTCAAATGCTCAGGCCGAACGCGCCATTAATCAACTCTATGAAAGTGATACCCTCCGCAGCGAACTGCGTGACGAAGAAGCCAGCTTATTACTCAGTTGGGGCGAATCCCGTGTTGATGAACTAGCCAAACGCGATTTACCCGATAGCCAGTTTGATGAGTTGGCCGAAAAACTGCGCCTGTTACTGGCCGCCATCAATGTCTGCGTTGGCAAACGCAAAACATCGCCCAGTCAACATCTCACCATGATGGCAACCATTTCCAGCGCTGCACAGGTCGCGGGTTATAGCATCACCCCCGAAGAACAAACCACCTTCTTACAGCAGCAGTCGCCCTTGACCAATCAAGATGCCATCAGCGAGTTACTCGGATTATTGAAACCGTTCCAATTACCCCCATCAGCGCCCGAAGTTGTCGCGGAAGCGGTTGCCGAGGCAGTCTCTGCCGAACCAGAACCCGTTGCGCCCGAAAATGTACTTCCACCGCAACCTGAAGTTCAAGAAAACGCACCACCACAGCCGGATGAATTACCTGAATTACCGCCACAGGAGGGCTAAATGACGATGTATCGCCACGCCATACGCGCCGCAGTAACCACCCTTATCCTAGCCGTTTTCTTGGCAGCCTGTGATTCATCGACTCAAACGCTTGTTGCGCCGACTCAGCCTTCCACACTACCCGAACTCCCAACCGAATCAGCATCCTTGCCGACTCAACCGTCCACCCTGCCCGAGTTACCGACTCTGGTTCCAACCGATGTCGGCTTGCTGCCCACCAGTACACCCCTTCCGGTAGGGCGTACACCCTTGGAACAAGGATTCGGCGCACAAAAAGGCTTCTGGCAGGTATTCTTCACCGCGCCCACAGGTAGCGGTAATCGTGCCAACTATGTCGGTGGGATTGATACGCAGCTTGCCGACGCCATCAATCAGGTACAGCGTACCCTCGATATTGCCGCCTTCGAGTTTAACAACCCTGTCATCACAACGGCTGTGCTCGCTGCCCACCAACGCGGGGTTGTCGTCCGCATGGTGGTGGATGATGTAAACGGCATCCAGAGCAAAGACACCACCTTAGGCCAAATCACCGCCGCCGGTATTCCGGTGATTGATGACAGTCGTGCCGCACTCATGCACAACAAGTTCATGATTATGGATAGCACGACCCTTTGGACAGGTTCATATAATTACAGCATCAACGATACCTACCGCAACAACAACAACTTGCTCTCCTTCCGTTCGCAGAAGATCGTGCAGGACTTCCAGAACGAATTCAACAAAATGTTCGAACAGCGCCAGTTCGGGTTGTCCAAGCCATCCAATACACCCTTTAGTAACTTCACCCAGAACGGCACACCCATTCAGGTATTATTCGCCCCTGAAGATCGTGTAGTCGCGGCGATGGCTGTTGCCTTGAGTAGCGCTACGCAATCCATCCGCTTTATGGCCTTCTCCTTCACCTTGGATGACATCGCTGGCATCATGCAGCAAAAAGCGCAGCAGGGCGTACTCATCAACGGTATCTTTGAAACCACCGGCAGCGAAACCCGCACCAGCGAGTTAAAGCCCTTGTTCTGTTCTGGTCTTGCCGTCAAGCAGGATGGCAATCCCTTTGTCATGCATCATAAAGTCTTCATTATCGACGACAAAACCGTGATTGTCGGCTCCTTCAATTTTTCGACTGGCGCGCGTGATGCCAATGATGAAAACATGCTCATCATTACCGATCCCGACTTGGCACTGCAATACATCGAAGAATTCAATCGCCGTTGGGCTGAGGCCAAACAACCCACAAAAATCACATGCAGCTAACACCTCTCGAACCACCTGAAACACGCTCGTGGGTGATGCGGCAAATATGGAGTAAATTGCTCTTCGCCCACTGGCCTGTTAATCCGGATGTCTTGCGCCCGCTCATCCCATCTGGCCTCGTGCTGGATACTTTTGACGGTACAGCATGGGTGGGCGTCGTTCCCTTCTACATGAGCGGCGTCCATTTTCGCTATGTGCCGCCTTTCCCAACCACCGCCGAATTCTGTGAATTGAACGTCCGCACCTATGTCATGCCCAAAGGGGGCAAGCCCGGTGTCTGGTTCTTTAGCTTGGATGCCGCCAGCGCACTAGCCGTCATCGGCGCACGCGTAGCCTTCCATCTGCCCTATTACCACGCAACCATGCATCTGAACACGACCTCCGAAGATGTGCATTACGCATCACAACGGACTCATCAAGGTGCCAAACCAGCCGCCTTTGAAGCATCCTATCACCCCATTGGCGATGTCTATCAATCCCAACCGGGAACCCTCGATCATTGGCTGACCGAACGCTACTGCTTATATGCAGCCGACCGTCACGGAGTCCTGTATCAAGGGGATATTGCCCACGAACCGTGGCCGCTGCAATCCGCCACCGCCGACATAAAACTCAACACAATGGCACTATCCTCCGGTATTGTTCTGCCTGACGTTCAACCGCGCTTTCACTATGCCGAACGGATCGACGTTCTCGCGTGGTATCTCAAACGCATCTCCCCTTAGCGTTGGCTCTCGTACCGATTTTTGACCGCGTCGCCGGACAATAGAAATTGGAAACTGGTATGACCTGCGACTATCAAACGCGTGCCACACCTCTAGCGTAGCTTAAGCGGCGACTAATCGTTGATGTGGTAAATCTAGTCAAACGGTATTCTCAATGTGTTAAGCATTGGAGTTAGGGTCTATGAATCGTCCCACGCTGGCAGTATTTTTGATGTTCGTGTGTTGTATATCTTCAGTACCTTCGATTCGTGCTCAAGATGCCCAACCGTCATTACGTCAAATCGGACGCGGTAATATCCAATCGGTTGTATGGCATCCTCATGATACCTATATCTTGGTAACCACAGATACAGGCGCTTGGATTTATTCGCCTGATTTGCAAGACCTCACACATTTGTCCGATGCGCACATGGCTGTATTGAGTCCCGATGGGCGATATATCGCTGGCGTTGATGATAATCACCATATGCGTTTGTGGGATGCGAATACATTTGAACCGCTAACCAGTCCAGATACAGGCTATTTTCGACGTATCTGGACATTAGCGTGGAGTAACGATAGTCGCTAAATTGCGGCATCGGGTAATAACGATGAAGATATGACGTATGCATGGGATATGGCGACACCAAAAATGGATATGGTCGTTGCAACACGCGGCGGAGGTGATGATCTGGTGTGGAGTCCACAGAGCAGTATGTTGGCAATACATCAATTTCCAGATGGACAGTTCGGGCTTATTGGTATTGGATATTCCCTACAACATCAAATCATGGGAAATGCCAGCCATATCGCCTTTCAGGATGAAAATCATATCCTTGTGATACAAAATACGGATGAGAATGTAGAAGCCACTCGTTGGGACATCTCAACTGGCGAACAACTCGCTAAGACTTGGTTTTTCTCGTCGCGTGCTATGTATAACCACAGCGGGCAATCATTGGCGGTGGGCAAACCATCTAATGTCTCAATACTGGATGCCGAGACAAACAAAAGCCAAATGAGTTTGGATACAGATCAGAGTTTCGGCTGGGTTGATGTTATGGCATGGAGCCATAACGATCACTGGTTGGCGGCTGGGGCTTCCAATTTCAGCCGATTACAACCTGCTGGCATATTACTCATCAATACTCTCACTCACCAAGTTGAGCATCAACTCAGCGGCTTATGGCAGACTATTCGACAACTCGCTTGGAGCAGCGATGACCGCTTTTTAGTGGCAGTCGATGAGCGGCAACAATTAGTTGTGTACAACGCTTCATCAGGTGCAATGAATGCTTCGAATAATGCGCACACGCTGGTGGGCGAGACATTGGCTTGGAATTCAGATGGCAGCACGTTAGCCATCGCTGCCAGCAGTATCGGGATCTCGCTTTGGGATACCCAACATATGCAGCCTATCCGCGAATTTCATGATGATGGATCACCAGTAACCTCCATCAGATGGCAACCACATGGGACATATATTGCGGTACAAGAACGTGAAATGACTTTTTTCAGGGTCGGGACTCTGTTAAAAAACCACATCTGGGATGCAAATGACGATGAAAGTACAGATGTCCTAACACGATTCACTCATGAGGCAGACGCAGCGCTCGACTTTTGGGATTGGAGTGCTGACGGGAAACAGTTAGCTGCAATTGTAGATCAAACACTATATCTATGGGATGCAGCAACCGGCAAGACTAAAACTCGTTTCGTCTCAGACTATCAGTATCCATATTTGGGTCTTGAAGATATTCGTTGGAGTCCGTCAGGACATTATATCATCATGGCAATGGACGGTAACGGAACAGGTGGTTCTTATATTTACAACATCGATGCGAACAACATAGGCTTAGGTTATGCCTCGCTTGGTCGGGGAACTGTTGTGTGGTCGCCACAGGATGAACTCATTGCATTGCATTGGGGGACATGGGGTGATCCTAGTCCACCGACATCCATCGATGTGAGACTTTCGCGCTTGGTCGCGCCTAACTTTACCAGCCTTACCACAGATAAAAGTTGGCAATCTTTTCTACTTAGAGGATTAACACACAATACGCAGCAAGGGTTTCTGAGTCCCAATGGACATTATGCGGCGGCAATCGATGCTAATGGTAGTGGGATGCTTTGGGATGCAACAACTGGTTTACCCATAACCATGTTAGCAGATACAGCACAGGTTATCTGGTCACCAGACGAAACTCAAATAGCGGTACAACGTTTAGACGGAAGTGTTTGGTTATCGGACAATAAGGGAGTAATTCAAAATCAGCTTCCAATACCAGCCAGTTTGCAAAAACCAGTAGGCAGATTCTTTTGGTCGCCGGATAGTCGTGAACTCGCCCATCTTCATAATGGTGTGATCGACTTGTGGCGACTACATCAATAGTTCTCAATCAGAGCACTTCAAAATGCATCTATTCGCGAATAACCCCCGCTCAAGTTTGAAAACTCGAACCTGATTTCTGGCCGTTCCGTGCGCGCGAACGCCCACCTTGAATGGTCAACTGTTACCGTTTAGTTTGCATTACGATTCCAATCCCAATCAATAGCGATTGTTCATGTTGTTGCCATTTATGCGCCTCTCTTTCTAGTTTCTGATTTCATGAGAAACAAAACTTGACACATCCCAAATCCGCACGAATCCATCTCCTGCTGCCCCCGCCACAAGATTTCCATTGGGATGCCAACTCAGTGAGTTTTGATATCCAAAACTAATTTCTTCGCTGCCTATTTTCCCTTCGAAGGTAACTAATATGACATCTGAAAACGGATCGCAGATATACATCTTTTTCAATGTAATGGTCGCAAGGAATTTACTATCTGGACTCCAAGCAATCCCTCCGCCGATGTCGCCTCCGCCCGGACAATTCACGAATACTGATTCTTGCTGGGTTTGGATATCATAAATCCCTGAACCGGTTGCAATGGAATTGTTATCTGGACTCCAGAGGGCAAAGTTGGGAAACGGAGGGAAACGAGGCCCAATCTTAATGAGCCAAGTAGGGTTATCATCAATATGATCCCAAACGAATAATCCCACATTATCAATTACAGCAACCAGCCGATTATCACCCGACCAACTAATTGACATTACCTCTCTCGCATAACCACCACCCGGATATTCGGGTGCATCAATGACCTGTTCGGTCTCCCCTGTAAGCGGATTCCATATTCGAATGGTTCGGTCCCAACTGCTCGTAGCGACGAGCTTACTATCAGGAGACCATGCAATGCTGGGAACATAAAACTTGTGTTGGTCAAAGATTGTCACCATCTCTCCGGTTTCCGCTTTCCATATGTAGACTTTTTTCTCTCTAGGTACCTTGCGATCAAACATTCCTAAATCATTTGCCCCGCTCGCCGCGATAGAACGACCATCGGGACTCCAAACCAACGCTTTCATTTGTTCGGTAGGTTGTTCCATGTGCCGGATAAATTCCAAATCAGGGGTGTACAAATTGATGCCTGAGGCATCGCCTATTGCCAATTGGGTTCCATCAGGACTCCAAGCGACTGCACTGGCAGTGGAGTTCTCTAGAGTCCGAATTGGGACAATCTCAGTATCGTTTTCAGTAGCAAATACCGATTGTCGAACCATTATTGCCAAGATTCCAACGACTGACAAAACAAACCATCTTTTAAAATTCATGATCGAAACAAATCTCCCATCAACGAGTGCTGCCAACATAAACTGTTGATAATCCATGCTTGACCAAAAGCGAGGCATCCATAGGATTCATGGCTTCATAGCATTGTTGCCTGAGCCACACATGCCCATCTTCGCCGGATCTGTACGGTCAATCATATCCTTCGCCAGTGCCGCAGGCTACTGAATAGTACACATCAACAAAACACCCAAGTTTGAAAACTCGTACCGATTTTGGTTGACAAGGAGTGAACTTTTGTTCTATAATTAGTCGTAATAACGATAGGGGTAGCACCACACTAAGTGGTGGAGATACATTTTCGGTGATATCCAATGAGGTGATAATCCATAAAAGTCTTTAAAGCCCCTCCCTGACGCTTTGGGGAGGGGTTGGGGGTGGGGTATGTGAGCCAAATGATGTCATCTACCACTTAATCTAGTCCCACCTGATCACGTGGTACGTGATACACAACGTCCCAAAGACTGGATTGTACCGAAACACCTATGCGCCCCCACCGACTAACACGAACAGCCTATAACGATAGGCGCATACCGCATTTTGGAGCCGCTTCAGCAGGCTTGTCTTATGGTTAGCTGGGCGGCTTTAGCCCCCAGCGACGCAAACACAAACCCATTTTGCCTCGGTCGCCTCTCCCACCCATCCACCAATCGGAGCATCCCCTTGAAAACACTCTGGTCTTTCTCTGTGTCCTCTGTGGTAAAAATGCATTGCCTTTCCTTTGCGTTAAAAGCACTCTGGTCTTTCTCTATGTCCTCTGTGGTAAAAATGCATTCGGCTTTGCATTTTCAGCGGCACACTCCTTCGCAGCCACTGCAATGACGACGCGGCAGCCATGACCGGGCCAACCGCTGCATTTGTGCCATTTCAGTGCTTCCACGCGGCACTCCCGCCGACCCAAATTGCACATTCAGCGCCAGCCTCCCTCACTCCCGCGTCGCACTTCAGCGGTCAAAAGAACGGCTCAACGCATTTTGAATAATCAGTGCTCAATCAAACTGGGGGCAGATAACGGTGGCGACCTTCAAATCTGAATAAGTGTCGCCACCAGCAACGATTAAAGCGAGAAGTGTACCTTTACCCGTTTGGGGTCTTTCTCGGCGATCTCTAACCCCTTAGCGAAGTTATCCAACGGGAGTTGGTGCGAGATCAATGGTTCAACCTTTATAGCCCCGCTCTGAATGAGGGCGATACTTTGCGGGAAGGTGCGGTTAACTGCGAAACTGCCGATGATTTTGAGGTCACGTCGGAACACTTCATAGGAAGGAAATTTGACGTATGTTCCCTGTGGAGTCACCCCGAATACCCAGATTTTCCCGCGTGGCTTGGCATATTGAAACGTGCCTTCCAACACGGCTGGTATGCCCGTAGCATCCGCTACAATATCAAAACCGTCCGGTTCGATGCGCTTAAGCTTGGCGGCTTGCTGGCTATCCGCGATCACGGCATGGGTCGCACCCAATTGCTCGGCCATCTGTAATCGCCACGGCACCACATCCGTGACCACCACCCGTACGGCTCCAGCTTGTTTGAGCGATTGGGCAACCAACAATCCCATCGGGCCAGCACCGAAAACCAGCGCAGTATCACCGGCTTGAACATCGACTTGCTTGATGCCCCACACCACACAGGCCAACGGCTCGATCAAAGCGGCTGTGCCGTAGGACAGCTCACCGATGGAAAACACATTCGCTTCCGGCGCAACCACGTACTCCGCAAAACCACCGTCACGGGTCACCCCGATAGCGCGCAGGTTCTTACATTGGTTAGGTTCGTTGCGTTGGCAGCTGGAACAACGGTTGCAGGGGATATTCGGGTCAGCCGTCACCCGATCACCCACCTTAAAGTGGGCGACATTGGCGCCTACCCCGACGACTTCCCCGCTAAATTCATGACCGGGGATTATCGGATATTCGGCCTCATACTCACCTTTGAAAATGTGCAAGTCGGTACCGCAGATGCCAGCGGCTCGGACTTTGATCAACACATCGTCTGCTCCCACGCTCGGTTCCGCCACTGTCACAACCGTAGCCTGTCCGGGTCGTTCAATGCGGGCTGCTTTCATGATGGACACTCCTCAATGAACGGTTATGACTGCGGTAAAGTAATTTGGACTTTCACAGAATCCGCTGGCATATGCAGGGCAAAGTCAAAGGCCGCCACACTGTCAGCAAAACTAAACACATTGGTGATGAGCGGTTTCACATCCAACATCCCGCTCCCCATCAATGCAATAGCGCGGGGGTAAACATGGGCATACCGGAAAACATTCTCGATGCGGGCTTCCTTGATTTGCGCAGCCGACACATCAAATGGGATAGGTTGCCCGGGGATGCCGATCAACACAACCCGCCCACCGGGGCACAACGGCTCAAAGATTCCTGCGGCTGCTTTGGCGTTACCGCTGCACTCAAAGACGATATCCGCACCCCAACCGTCGGTCAGCTTCTTGACCACATCGGTGAGGCTTTCCTTAGCGACGTTAACAGGCGTTACAGGACCGAGCGTAGCTGCCAGATCCAGCTTGGGCTGCTGAACATCGGCTATCACCACATGGCTGCATCCTCCAGCCAACGCCGACAAAAGTGTAACCATACCGATCGGGCCAGCACCGATCACCACCGCCACATCACCCGGTTTGATCTGGGCTTTGTTGGCGCCGTGCATACCAACAGCCAGTGGTTCGACCATCGCCCCTTCAGCAAACGTGACATTATCCGGTAGCTTGAAGGTAAAGGCTGCCGGATGGACAACTGTGGGGCGCAATACCCCGTGAACAGGTGGGGTTGCCCAGAAGCGCACCGCCGGATCAAGATTATAAATACCGAGGCGCGTTGCACGGCTGTTGGGGTCAGGAATGCCGGGTTCCATACAAACGCGGTCGCCAACCTTCAGGCTTTGGACGGCTGATCCAACTTCCACAATCGTACCGGAGGCTTCGTGTCCCAGAACCATCGGTTCGCGGACGATAAACGGACCAATCGCGCCGGTTTCATAATAATGCACATCACTACCGCACACGCCGACGGTATGTAACGCAATCCGCACATCATGCGCGCCGACGGTTTCTGGAATCGTAATATCCCGTAAATTCAGTTCGCGGGCTTTTTCTAAAACAAGGGCTTCCATCATTAAATTCCTTTTCGTGGCTAAACCACGGGGACATAAGAGAGGCTAATGTCTATTTTACCGCGCTAACACTAACTTGGCGTTGTTGGTACGCTATGGAGTGGGGTTAATTGATCTTGTCAGAGGCGGCACATACACCGCCTCCATCAACGTGTTGTCTAGGGTGTGACTTCGGGGGTAACAGCCGGTTCGGCAGTAGTGGCGGGTGCGCTGGTCGCAGCAGGTTTATTGGTTGGTCGTGGAGTCGCCGTGTCTGACGATGGTTCCTCGGTTACCATCACCTCGCTAGTCACGGCAGGTTCTGTGGTCACAGCCGGTTCGGCTGTAACGGCGGGTTCTGTAGTCGTAGCAGGCTCGGCTGTAGCGGCAGGTTCTGTAGTCGCAACAGGCTCGGCTGTGACAGCCGGTGCAGCACGGTTGCTTGAGAACGTTGGCAATACGTTGTAGCGGATCAGGTAATTGAACACGCCGAGCAGCGACGTAACTAGCCACAAAATGATGGTCAGTCGCATCACCGGTTTTGCACTTTTGAACCAATATTTTGAAAGCTGTTGCCCTTTTTCACCGCGTGCTTTGGCCGCCGCAACCTGACTATCTTCGCGCAGCATACGGTAGATGATATAGGTGGCGAGGAGTTGTGCTGGCAAACCCAATACGGCATGGATAGTTGGCATAAGATAGCGAGCGTTGGTCGGTTGGGTGGGTAGGTTTCCGATCACGTCGAAACGGTAGGCGGTGAGCATCAGAAAAACAATCAACAGCCAATTGACGACGGTAATGGTGATCATTGTGGCCTTGTGATGCGGGCGATGTTTGCCTCGTCGAGCGAAGACAAATCCGGTAATAATGCCGGGTACGATCAGGAGCACATACGCTAGCAGGGTAATGTCCGCTAGCAAGCTGGCACCTGTTCCTAAGAATCCCTGCGGCTGTAGGTAGGGGTTCATCTGGTTCGCTCCAATTATGGTGTGATTAGGGTATTTTGATAAGCATAGCAGATTTCGATTTCTACGCTTGCTATACGTTTAACCTATGCACTTTGGATGTGACTTATAGATGACTTGTGCGCCCTCCCTATTCGCTCAATAATGACTGGTATGTGTAACTACGGAGGAGAGAGATATGAAATTACGTCTAGTGGCTGGCTTTTCGATGCTGATAAGCCTACTCGTTTTAGCGATATTACCGGCCTCTGCTCAAGAAGATGCTTGCTTTGCTAAAAACGGGAACTGGCAAAGTGATACTCAAAAATGTGTCATGAGCGCAGGTGTACATGTTGATGTGGACTATCCACTGGAATTCACAGATTACCCGAACGCTGCGGCCGTGATTGATGCTTTTGTTCTGGATAGCCAGAAGAATTTTATCGCATCGTATACACCGGATTACAGCTTACCTTCGTATGCCAACGATTGGTCTATGAAGATTTCCTACGAGAATTATCAGTATTCGGATTTTGTGCGCAGTGTGGCCTTTGACATGAGTTTTTATACAGGCGGGGCACATCCCAACAGCGGTTTTAAGACCTTTAACTTTGATGTCAATCAAGACAAAGAACTGAAGCTGGCTGATCTGTTCGTTAACGGTGACATTCCGTGGGATACGATTTCCCAATGGGTACAGGACGATTTGAAAACACAATTGGCTGACATGTCTGATGCAACAAACATCGAACAAGGTACGGGAACGAATCCTGATAATTACCAAAGCTGGGTGCTATCTGACGATGGCCTGATCTTCCTCTTTGACCCGTATCAGGTGGCGGCCTATGCAGCCGGCCCGCAAAAGGTGGTCATCCCCTTTACCGCTTTAAGTACCCTGCTGAACCCTCAATTCAGTAGCTAAGCAATTTTTCCACGAGAGGTGTGTTAGTCAACCTGCACACCTCGTCTATTCCCTGATTGCTTGATGAATCTTTGCCTAAGAATCCCTTTATACTAGAATCATGATGGTGATTTAAGCTAAAGGATAGATTATGCCAGTCTCAACACATTGGTACGATGACACACAACGTATTATGGTGCAGCACTTTGAAGGAGATTGGCGTTGGGAAGAAGTTTCCGGTGCTGGTGAACAAGCACATGCTATGGCAGCGTCGGTTACGCATGACATTGTCATGATTTGCGATATGAGCCAATCAAGTTCACTCCCCAAGGGAAATGTTCTCAGTCCAGCACGGTCAAACATGATGCAGGTGCCAGCAAATATTACGCATGTGATATTCGTGATTCACTCACGGTTGATCGAGGTATTTGCTGGCTTGTTGTTTGACATGCTGCCGGGTTGGCGCAAACGTGCTCAGATTGTCAAAACACTTGACGAAGCCTATCAAATTGCTCAAAGCATGGTCGCTAATTTCGAGGAGCGATAAAGATCCCATAGCTTTCTATCGTAATCAATCCGTTTCGGAATAGATTACAGATTCGCGCTATAATAATTACATAATCCATTATCCGTGATTAGTGTAAGGCTACAAGCCATGGCAATCACAGCAGGTTGGTATGATGAAACTCAGCGTGTGATTTTGCAGCGTTATCAGGGTAGATGGACGTGGGAAGAACTGAGTATTGCGGCTGGTACAGCCCGTGCTTTGACGGCCTCTGTTCCCCATAGCGTTGTGTTGTTCATTGATATGTCTGACTCGAACCAAATCCCTCAAGGCAATGTACTATCACAAGGGCGTGCCATATTTAACATGATGCCCTCTAACATGACACAAATCATTGTGGTTGCCCAATCTCAAATCATCGAGGTATTTGCGAACCTCGTCATAAAAATGCTCCCCAATTGGCGTAACCGCGTGAAATTCGTCAAATCTATCGAAGAAGGCAAACGGTTGCTTGCAGAGGCTCTTGGCGTGAATACGATATAGCCGAAAAATCTCGCTTTTGATTCACTATCTGATAATTTTGCCGGACGAGTGTGTGTTCCAAATCCCTCCGATTTGGACTCTGGTGGTGTCTTTACAACAGTTGAGGAGTAGATGGAAAGCGGCGCGCAATCCAAAATCCGCTCCCAAAAGAAATACTCACGAGCAGTAAGAATTCCGGCCAATCATAGTTTGTATTCCCGAATGCCATCGTATGTAAAGTTACTCCAGTCAAAAATACCCCTAAAAAAGTAAGCCCAAAAGCTGCACGGCGGTTGATTACAAAAATCATGCCCATAAGTTTCCCCTAACCCTCACAGAAACGCGGTTTATGACGGCGCGTTGGCGTTGTTGAATCGCCTAGTAACAACAGTAGCGAAATGTCGAGATTAAGATCCGGCCAGTAAAGCCCTGCGAGGGTGCACTGTACATTGGCACGTTGTTCAGGTGTTGCTTGGAGTAAGGTCGGATAGGCTGTAAGTGAAACGGTGATTTGACGCTGATTCGCAAGAGTCACTTGCAAGTTGTCATCACGATAAGCCACCGCAATTGGGCGATCTCGCTCCGGTATCATGGTCAATCCTCGGTTATATAACGCTATATGGATTGTAGCATCAGTCATCTTGTTCAACGAAACTCTACTTTTTACCAGCTTATACTCAGGGAGCGTTAAGCCTATAATGACACCATAACTACTATGGCGTAATTCAATGAAAGATTAGTATATGGCAACCAATATGCAGGGTAAAACGATTCTCATTAGCGGAGCAACAAACGGCATCGGTAAGCAATCTGCGCTGGAATTAGCGAAGATGGGCGCACAGATTGTTATTATTGGCCGTAACAAAGCCAAGACGGAAGAAACGCTGCGCGAAATTCAAAGTTCGAGCGGTAACAAGGATGTACACGCCTTAATCGCTGACTTGTCATCTATGGCGGAAGTGCGGCGTGTGGCGGATGATTTCAAGAAGCAGTATGCGCGCTTGGATGTGCTGCTGAACAATGCAGGGAGTTTCTTTAGCGAGAGACAGGAAAGCGTGGATGGTTATGAAATGACTTTCGCGCTGAATCACCTAAGTTATTTCTTACTGACCCATTTGCTGCTGGATCGGTTGAAAGCAAATGCCCCATCACGCATCGTGAGCGTGTCATCGGAAGCCCATATGATGTCCCCGCTAAACTTTGATGATCTGCAAAGCAAGCAATCATACGGCATGGCTGGGTTCCGGCCTTACGGGCAATCCAAGCTCATGAATGTGATGTTTACCTATGAATTAGCGCGGCGTCTGACGGGTACTGGTGTGACGGCGAATGCACTGCATCCCGGAGCGGTGAACACAGGTTTCGGCAAGAATAACCGTGGTTTGATGAACATCGCGATGAAAATCTTCACCTTCTTTGCGATCAAGGTAGAGGATGGTGCAAAGACCAGTGTATATCTGGCATCGTCACCGGAAGTTGAAGAGGTGACGGGTAAATACTTCGACAAATGTAAGCAAAAGCAATCGTCACAAGTCTCCTATGATGAGGCAGCGCAGAAACGATTGTGGGAAATCAGCGAACAATTAACGGGCATTGCATTTCCTGTTAAAGTATAAGTAGCTATAATTTAGGTGGTACACAAGTTGTGCCACCTAGACTCGATCTTACAAATTAGGCTACAATGATTTTGTCAATTAGCGCAGGGGAGATGCTATGGGTCACGATAAACCTGAGCCAAAACGCCGTACTGGAACGGAAACGGGTTTGATCCATCGGGTCGAAATTCGACCGGACATGGTTAAGGAACCACCCCAACCCGCGACATTACCCGAATTTGATGTGGGTGGAATCACAGGAACCATGCCGATTAAGGCTGAAGGCGAAGACGCCGCCAAACAGCAGGACGATACCACCTCAATGGCGTCTAGTACCTAAAACATCATCTATCCGATCAATACCCGCCCCACGATTACCCAACGATGCCTTTACGGGCTATGTCGTCACCGTTATAGTAAGTGCGACAGGCGTTTACTAGAAGCGAGAGGCGGGTCACAATGCCGCGTCGTACACTTACCATTCAAACTATTGTACTGATGATATTCCTCGCGGCTTGCGGGGGAACATCTAGCCCATCAAGCAGCAGTATTGTCCCCATCTTGCAAGGCTCAGCATCACCGGAAGATGTGGCAAAGGGATTTCTCGATAATTGGAAAACCGCCAATTATCAAGCGATGTATGCTGCATTGAGCACTCCGAGTCAACAAGAATATACCTTCCCGGTGTTTCAGAAAATCTACCAGGACGCAATGAGTAAGATCGCGCCGGATCAAATTGTTTACACTTTCCATAATGTCACACTACAAGGTGCATCAGCCGCTATCAGCTACGATGTGCTGTTTTCCTCATCGGTTTTTGGCACAATTGCAGATAATGACCGTACCATGCGGTTGGTTCAAATCCAAGACCGTTGGGGTGTAGCGTGGTCAAGCATGGACATCGTGAATGGGTTGGTCGGCGGAGCGCAGGTGGTGGTGAAATCCAAAGCGCTTCCACGCGGCAACATTTATGACCGGAATGGTCAATTGTTGGTCGAACAGGGCGGCACGATGATTGCGCTATTCAGTGCACGACAAGATATGGTAGGCGAAAGCGATTGTCTCGACCTGTTGGCAAAAGTGCTGAAACGTCGCCGTTATGATTTGGAAAAGCGGTTTGCATCATATGATCCTGTGACTTTTTTTTATTTGGGTGAGGTTGATAAAGATACCGACAGCGCCAATTCAAGCGAACTGGATCAAAAATGTGCAGTAAAACGCTACCCGCGTGATACCCGGCGTTATGTAGGTGAAGGGGCGGCATCACAGTTGACGGGTTACATTGCCTATGCCACAAAAGATCAACTGGTGGCGCTCAGAGATCAAGGGTACCAAGAAGGTGATTTGATCGGGCAGATGGGCATCGAGAAGTTATATGAAGCTCAACTGGCGGGTAAACCTGAACAGGTGTTACAAGTCATTTCACCATCGAATGTGGTGCTGCGAGAACTGGGTGGCAGAGCAGGCTCAACACCACAATCCGTAACGCTGACGATCGACCGTGATATGCAAATGACTGCCGGACAAGCGATGGCAGATGCTTATAATTATGCAGCAGGAAACTGGGGCAATCCCGCACATTCGCCGGGTGCAGGGTTAGTAGCGATTGACATCAAAACCGGCGCAGTACTGGCAATGGTGAGTTGGCCGTTCTTCGATCCCTCGGTTTATAACGGCACTGATTCTCCTGCACCGGACGAAATCGCAGCGAACGTACAAGACCCGCGCGCGCCATTGCGTAACCGAACGATGCAAGATCAATATTTCCCCGGTTCGACCTTCAAAATCGTGACGACCGCTGCGGCTGCTTCTGAAAAGATGATGGCTGAACCAACTTTTAACTGCACCCTCGAATGGAAGGGGCAAAAGTACGGCGACACGCTGCCAGTACGGACGGATTGGCGTGCGCTGGAAAGTCCTGACTCACCCTTTAGTAAGCCTGCCGGTGAGGTTACCATGGCGCAAGCTTTGATGTCCTCCTGTAATCCGTTTTTCTATGAAATGGGGGCACGTTTATTCACTTTACGTGGGCCGGATGCTTTGCTGAATTATGCGCGGCGCATGGGTTTCGGGACTCAAACTGGAGTTGGGCTAGCCGAAACAGAGGCGGCAGGCACGCTACCCAATCCAACCAGCGTTGAGCAAGGGATCAATGAAGCGATTGGTCAAGGTGGTGTTCAGGTTACTATTTTGCAAATGGCACGTATGGTAGCCGGTATTGCAAATGGTGGCATTGTGTACCAACCGTATGTGGTACAGCAGGTAGGCGGAACCGATGGTATGCCAATAACTTTTACAGGCGAATCCAAGGTTGCAGGGCAGATGAACCTCGACAATGCCACATTGTCCGTTATCCGCGAGGGGATGTGCGGGGTGGTCAATAATACAGAGTTGGGCACTGCTTCGTTCGTGTTCTTTGGTTATACAGGGCGATTTGAGAAGTACAACGCGCCTTATGTTGCCTGTGGTAAGACCGGAACCGCGCAATCAGGACGGGTAGAACCCTATGGTTGGTTCGTGACCTACGCGCCTAAAGATAATCCTCAAATCGCGATTGCAGCGATGGTTGAATTCGGACGCGAAGGATCGGAAACCGCAGCTCCAATTGTCCGGCGTGTGTTGGATGCTTATTTTAAGGCGGAACCTGCACCATATCCCAATTGGTGGAATACACTTGAATATATCCCGCTGGAAATCAAAGAGGGGCAAACTGGCGGGTAAGCAATGTGATGAGTTCGGTTTCTGAGGACGGCATATGACCCAAACGATTGTGACCTGCCCTTCGTGTGAAGGGTTTGGTTGGTTTGATGATGATGGTACCACACAGGATTGTGATTGGTGCGATGGAATCGGGTATATTTATCGCGATGCAAATGGCTTAGATAAACGCATTCCAGCAGCAGATTACGCGGTTGTATCCGAGCAGTTGGAGCAAATGGAAACACAGCGTTTGCGCACGATGGGGTATACCGGAGAAGCTAAAAAGCCGTGGGAACAAGCCATTCGCCAGCAGCGCAATAATAGCGATGTGTAGTAGTATCCGGTTCAATTGCAGACTATTTTGTTGTCAATATAAGAACGATAGACATGGTTAGTTTATATCCGCTTTTCGCGACGATTCATTATTGGATAAGCCGACTCGGGCTGTTAACTGCCGTAGTCATGTTTGCCGTTGGTATTTACATCGGCTTAGTGCGACACGGTGATGTGACCAAATATTATCGGCGGGCAGTCTACATTGTTGCGGGTGTCATGCTCATACAATCACTACTTGGATTAACAATGTATGTGATCGGTGGACGCCCCTATGAGGAAGTACATCTGATTTATGGAATGGGTGCTGTACTGGCGCTCCCATTTTTCGTCTTTGTTGAGGTCACCGCCAAGAAACGGCCTTCAATGGGAAGCTATATGTGGGGTTTCGCGGTGCTGGCAGGTATTTTGATCCGCAGCATTATGACAGGACGAGCTGGCTAAGAAATCTACTGTACTGGCTTTTCTTTGACCCATCGTTCGAGAACAGCTTGTAAAGATTCGAGATTAACTGGCTTCGCAAGAAAGTCATCCATTCCAGCGTCAAAGCAGTTGCGGTGATCTTCGGGTAAAGTGCTGGCAGTCATAGCGACAATCGGAATATGTTTGCCAGACGCTGCTTCCAGCCGACGAATTTCCTTGGTGGCTTCTATGCCGCTTAACTCCGGCATATGGATATCCATCAAAATTAGGGTGTAGTTTGCCGATTCTTGTTCAATCCGATTAACGGCTTCTCGCCCATCGTAAACACCTTCAGCTTCAAAGCCTAGCCGATTGAGTTGTTGAATAGCCAGCCTTTGATTAATGTCGTTGTCTTCGGCAATGAGTACCCGATTTTGCTGCACTTTGGGAGTCATTACCAACGTTTGTGCGCGGCGACGCGCAGGCTTGGCAGCATTATCGACTTCGAGCGCTTTATAAATATCTGCAAGTGTATCCAGCAAGACATTGTGCTTAACTGGTTTGTTCAAATAGGCTTTAAACCCCATCGTAATTGCTTCATTCTTCAGCTTCACGTTTTCAGAACTGGTGAGCGTGACAAGGGCTGTTGAGGCAATCTTGGTTTCTTTGCGAATTGCTTTGGCGAGCGCAACCCCATTCATACCGGGCATCAGCATATCCATAATGACAACATGAAATGGTTTGCGATCTTCGGCAGCCTGACGTAACTTGACAAGTGCTTCATCCGGGGTGCGAACACTCATGGTTTCGGTTTGTTGCCCATACAAATAATGCTCAATGATCTCACATTGTGTTTCGCTGTCATCGACGATCAAGATGCGCATTCCTTTGATGTTGATCTCCGGATAGGCATTGGTTAGACCTTCATCATGGTCAAACAGAGCGGTAAACCAGAATGTAGATCCTTTTCCTTCGACACTTTCCACACCTAATTCGCCGCTCATAAGGGTGGTCAAACGGCGTGAGATTGCCAAGCCGAGGCCAGTACCACCATAGCGACGGGTGGTGCCACTATCCGCCTGCATAAAGGGTTGGAACAGCCGTTGACGTGCGACTTCAGACAAGCCGATTCCGGTATCACTGACTTCAAAACGGAGCATGACATTGGTGGCTTGACGTGATTCCACTTTTACGCGAACGACGATCTCGCCATCCAACGTAAATTTAACCGCGTTACCAACCAGATTGATCAAGATTTGGCGCAAACGGGTGGGATCACCTTTGAGTGTGAAGGGAATATCATGAGAAATATCGCTCATGATGACCACACTCTTGCCTTGCCGTTGCGGATTAAGGAACTCAACCACACGGTCGATAACATCAACAACCACAAACTCAAGTTTCTCCAGAATCATCATACCTGCCTCGATCTTTGAGAAGTCGAGGATGTCGTTGATGATGGTGAGTAGCGAATTCCCTTCACTCAAAATAATGTTCGTGTACTCTTGTTGTTCAGTATTCAATGGCGTTTCGAGCAATAGTTCAGACATGCCCAAAATGCCGTTCATGGGGGTTCGTATTTCGTGGCTCATAGTTGCCAAGAATTCTGACTTCAATTGTGAGGCTTCGAGGGCTTTGTCAGTCGCTTGCTGTAGTGCCACTTCGACCTGTTTGCGATTGGTAATATCGCGAGAGAAACCCAAGACCGCATAGGGAACGCCCTTGCTATCACGCAGGGGGTGAATCTGGGTATCCTGCGCGATGGTTTCTCCGTTGGAATTGGTTAACCAATTATCAGGTTTGAAATACGATTTACCCGTTTGAAGAACAATCACATCTTCATTACGTGTGCCGAAGATGTTCTTCTCGGGGTTTCCATAGATAATTTCGTTAGTAATACCTAATTCCGAGTCGGTCTTTCCTAAGATTTCATCAGGGGTTTTGCCAAGTCCATCAGCAAAACCTTTGTTCGCCAAGATATAACGGAAGTTGCGATCTTTGGCATAAATCCAATCCGGTGTGGAGTCGATGACTGTCCGCAATAATTCGGCATTCTGCTGGACTTGGCTGGTCAGCCGTCGGCGTTCCGCTTCTTGTTGCATCCGTTCGGTCATATCGGTAATGACTGCTATGGAACCGATGCAAACATTATCTTTGTAGCGAGGAACACTCATAACCATGGTATAAATCGTCGCGCAGTCGGCACGCTCGAGACGAATCTCATAGGTCGTAGACTGCCCTTTTACTCTCTGGCTTAAATTACTTCTAAAGGTTGGAATATCTTCTTCGATGATTAATGTCTCGAAGTCGCGTCCCAATAACTCTTGCACAGAATAACCAATGAGTTGGGTAACGGCTGGATTCACATATTGGAGCCGGTTATCAATATCTTTTACGACCAGCGCCTGTCCCATATTTTCCATAATTTGATGAGCGAAATCACGTTCTTGTTGAAGTTCGCTTTCCATCAGTTTTCGGGAGGTTAAGTCACGAACAAAGGCAAACACAAATTCTTGGTCGTCATAGCTCATGAAATTAGCAGCCATCTCAACTTTGAACTGTGTGCCGTTGTGTTTGCGGCTGGTTAGCTCTTTGAAAAACTCACCTTTTCCTTTAATTTCAGCCCATAGTGCTTTCCACGCATCAGGTGTGAATTCAGGATATATATCGCTGATGGTTAGGCTCAACAGTTTGTGAGTATCGTATCCGAGTGAGGTGCTGGCTGCACGATTGGCATAGTTGATATGACCATCGTGCTTTATCCACAAAGCCGCATCCTGTGCTGCATCCAATGAAAATTGGGTGAGGAGAAGATTCTGTTCGGCACGATGCCGCGCGGTAATATCGCGCACGGTTGCGGTTAAGTGAGTTACGTCTCCACTTTCAAGAGTAATTTTTGTGGTTTGTTCAACCCATCGTTCTTCACCGGATTTCGTGCGAACAGGGAAATTTAGAACCGTTTCAGGGATTTGTTCACTAATCTGTTTGGCATAAAACTGTCTGACCACCTTTGCCCAATACGGTTCCAAAACATTGGAAGATGGCTTACCAATCAATTCGTCGGCACTGTAGCCAACAATGTGTTCCGTGGCAGGGTTGACGTAGGTAAAGATGCCGTGTGCTGATGTTGTAAAGATAGCATCACTGGCTTCTTCAATGAGTTGACGATAACGGGTTTCACTCTCGCGCAAAGCGCTTTCGATGATGCGGCGTTCGCTGATGTTACGAGAAGCAACCTGCAATTCTGTGATTGTACGGGTTTGTGGGTCACGTACAGGTCGGGTAATGGTTTCAAACCAGATATAGTGTCCGTCGCGATGCCGATTTCGATGAACATAGGTAAAAGTATGATCGGTTTGGGTGATACCTGTGCGAATATTGCTGCTTTCATTGGCGAGATCTTCGGGATGGATGAATTCGGACTGCATATGCCCGATCATTTCATCCGGGGTATAGCCCAATAATGTCTTACATGCGGGGGATATATAGAGTAGACGGCCTTCTACGGTGACACGGGCAATAATATCAGTGGAGTTTTCGGCCAAGAGCCGATACTGACGTTCGCGTTCTTCCAATCCCTGTTGACGATCTTTTTCTGAGGATTTGTGATAGTGTACGAAAACGACAATGAAGGCTGAAACGACAATAATAAAGGCTGCTGGCTTGACAACCCAATCAATATCACCAATCGGGACGAGACCGGGAAGAATGATTAAAACGCTTCCGGCACAAATACCTGCTACCAGCATCGCAGCATATTCAGAGAAAACCAAACCAGCAATAAAAACAGGGATGATGAGATAAACCAACGTTTTGCTGAAATCGTAACCTGGGACGCCTGCGACCACAGCACCGAAAATGACGATAGAGGATTCAACAATTAAAAGAACGGCAGCAATCCGATAATGACGGGTGCGACTGACAATAAACAGTCCTGCTGCGAAAGCTAATCCAATCAGATTTAGTTTTATCCCTAGCAACGAACTTGTGCGACCGATTTCCAGATAAACAGCACCGATTAAAATCAAACTGAGGTGGATACCTATTTCAGTGAGCAGCAAACCTGCCAAGAGCGCAGCAGTACGCCGTTCCTGCGCTGGAACATCATTGGAAGGGGCGATTAATCGATTCCAAAAGTTGTTTTTTCCCGGCAGCGCTGTCATGTTTTTAGCCAATAAATCGTTGGATGGTTTCAAGGAGTTCACGCGAACTAGTTGGCTTGGTTAAGAAGCCATCTGCACCAATATTCAAGGCAGTGGCACGATCTTCATCTTGACCGCTAGCGGTGAGCATGATTACTGGCAGCGCCGTAAAGCGTTTGTCGCTCCGTAGGCGGCGCAAGAGTTCTAGTCCATCCATTTCGGGCATGGCAATATCAATTAAGGCGAGGTCAACCGGTGCCTGATTGAGGCGTTCGAGCGCTTCCAATCCATGACTGGCGACCTGCACATCATAGCCACTGTTTTTTAGGGTTAGGCTTAGTACCCGCTGTGTCACCGGATAATCTTCAACGATTAGAATCTTTGTCACTGTTATTCGTCCTTGGTTAGTCTTGTCATCCGGAGAGCGAATGACATATCATGCGTGCGTGTCATTATTATACGTATCGTTACAAGTATTTGACCATTCGCCAGCAGTTATGACCGGGTTGGGGGTCATAAACCACTTCGTCCATAATTTGACGCATCAAATATAGGCCATAACCGCGTACCTGTGGTTCTTCAAAGTTAGGGTCGGGAACACTATCTGGATCAAAGGGGCGACCGTTATCATGTAATTCAACCATGATGTGGTTGGGATCGTATCCTAGCATGAGATTAACCGCGATCCGTCCCCCATCATCCACATAAGCGTGGTCTACAATATTGGTACAGCCTTCATGAACGGCTAACTGGATATTGTAGATGGTTTGTTGTGGGTCAGACATGCCGTCCACACGGCTGAGCATTTCACCAATGCAAGCCGCCAATATGTTTAAATATCGGGCATTTGCTGGCAATTCCAGCCGGACTACTTCAGATGCCTGCATCATGCTCAAACTCCTTTAATGACGATAACGGTTTGATCGTCATCCTGCGCATGTCCGGCGCTAA
Organism: Aggregatilineales bacterium; assembly: GCA_044227005.1. Taxonomy (GTDB): domain Bacteria; phylum Chloroflexota; class Anaerolineae; order Aggregatilineales; family Phototrophicaceae; genus CFX2. The sequence continues at coordinate 440,005 of JBGAFZ010000003.1, read as the reverse complement.
ACTGCGCTACGGTTTGAAATAGCGTATTCATAATTACTTGAGCGGGTTGGTGGGCTATATCGGTCACCAGATGTAAAAGCCTTTCATATCCAAACATTTCGCCGGAATTGTTGCCTGCTTCGCTGAAGCCATCTGTGGCGGCGACCAAAACATCACCGGGATTGAAGTAAATGGCTTGATTTTCGCAGGTGCTATTGGGGAGTACACCGACGGGTGCCCCATCTGCTTCGAGCAGAGTAGCATCACCACCTGCGGGACAGTAAATGATGGGCGAGTGTCCGGCGTTGGCGTAGTACAATATTTTTTCCCAATAGTCATATTGACCGACAAAAACTGTGGCGAACATGCCGATTTCGGTAAAATCGTCGTACATTTCATCGTTGACGGCGCCCAGAATATCGACCGGAGAAGGCCGCGTAAAGGAACGCGTTTTGCTGCGCAAGAGGGTGCGGGTCATAGCCATCAACATAGCGGCCGACATGCCCTTGCCTGTAATATCGCCCACCGTGAAAATAAACGGTTCCCCGGCTTGCTCCATGAAGTCGTAAAAGTCACCACCGACTTGCGAAGCGGGTAACGCACCGGCTGCTACATCCAGTCCGGTTACATTGGGCAGGCGCTGTGGCAGGAGATGCATCTGGACATTTTTCGCCAGTTCCATCTCGGTTTGGATGCGGGTTCGGGCCAATGATTCACGGTAGCGCAGGAGATTTTCGAATTGGGCACCGGCTTGATCACAGACGGCACGGGTCAATTTTAGTTCTGGTGAGCGAAAGGTATCCTGTGAGCGCTGCAAACATAAGGCACCGATGACCTGATTATCAACGCGAATGGGTTCCAACAAGATTGACGTAGATGTCTCGGTAAGTGCCGATCCCCGTCCACCACTATGCAAGATCAGGCGTGTACCACTGGCAATGACTTGTTCGGCCATGTGCTGCAAACCAGAGGGACTCATCATGGGTTGCGGATACTGTGCAATTACTGGCGGATCAAAGGCTAAATAACCGGCGCAGCCAGTGGCTTTCACCAATCGTCCAATTTCTTGCACCAATGTGATCAGTGCGTCATCAACGCTCAGGCGATTGCGCATGGATTGCGTCAGATCATAGAGCGCGAGTAATTGATCCTGTGCGTCAATTAGCTCGTAGGTGACGTTGTTGAGTTCATCATCCTGTCCGGCAATCTGCCCGATAAGCTGCGCATCGGTTTCGAGGCGTTGACGGGTTGAGCCATCACTCAGACCGAAAACCCAAAGATCGGCTACGATGCGGTTATTCACTTTTAGACTGGCATGGGCACCTTCAGAACCGGTCACGGCTGAATCTGGCCAGAGCGCTAACCAGCGGCCTTCATCACTAATACCGAACGCTGTTGCCCCCGAATCCAACCATGACTGGGCAATGTCGGACAACATTTTCCGACGACCGTCCAGAAAGGAATCGAGGACATGAGCAGATACGGTAGAAGCAACCATTTACTTGAGTGCGCTTAGGGCGCTGGCCTCGTCGGGATGAATGCTGAAGGCTTTGTCCAAGCGTGTCAGTTCGAAAATTACTTTGACCTGTTTTTGCAGACCACAAATCATCAAATCACCGTTGACCTGACGGCAACGCTTCATACCTTTTACCAAGGTGGAAAGCGCGGTTGAATCCACAAAGGTCACTTTGGTCATGTTGATCACGATTTTGGCGGGCGGTTGAGCGCTAACTGTATCGAGCCATGCGCTGAGTTTGGGGGCTTCAAGTGCATCAAAGCGTCCACCCATTTCACCAATTGCAACTTGCCCTACCGTTCGAGTTGTAAAGTCCATCATCACTCCTTATCATTCTCCTAGGCTGCAACAATTCAATTTTGAGGGAGAATGAATAAACCCAAAAATGAGCGGCCTGTACTCATTATATGTCAAGGATTAATTGCAAATACTTAAACATTGATGGGAATGCTTAAGACTTTCTGCATAAACATTACGAAAAGTTTGTAGGAGGGGATTCCTTTGCTGTTTGCCTTTTTACCTTTATACTCATAGGTATTGATGAAGGACAAAGGCTGTTTGGAGGAATTGATGCTTAAGGTATTTATAGGTGTTGTCCGGTTTCCTGATGACCGTGATTTCGTGATTATGGTGGATGGTGAAGCGGGGCCGGTGGAAGACTCGGTGCGGCAGGTTATTACCGAGATTTGGGGCGAAGGCGAAATCTCGATCAATAACTCGGGCGTCGATTTCATTGAACTGATGCATCCCAAGAACGACGGTAACAAGCGCCCGGATGGGTATGTGTTGGGCTGCGAAGTGGGCGGACTCAAACGGATCAATTACGCTATTCAGTATGCGCGGCGGTTACACCATATGACGCCGGATAGTTCAGAGGCATAAGGGACTAGGCCGCCTAGCCCCTTGCTATGCCCCCCTTTCTCACCCCTCCTGATGTGGTTTATCGCCTGACGTATTTGGACGCACTGCGCGAGTTCCACGCTGAGCTGCATAATCTTGAACAGGATATGGTCGCCCTAACCCAAAATTTTGAAGGGTATGTGCGGTATTTGGCGCGCCAATCGAGCGATGAACGACGGGATGGGTTGGTGCCGGAAAGTTTTTACTGGTTGATTGACAACGGGGTTTATATTGGGCGGTTGTCGCTGCGGCATCATCTAAACGAGCGATTGATGCAGTTCGGTGGGCATATCGGTTATGAGATTCGCCCCAGCCGACGGCGTATGGGCTACGGCAAGCTGATCTTGAAGTTGGGATTGGTGCAAGCGCGTCTCATCGGGATTACGCGGGCATTGGTGACGTGTGATGATGACAACATTGGGTCGGCCAAAATCATCGAAGCCAACGGGGGCATCCACGAGAATACAGTTCTCCTCAGTAATCGTGCTGTTGCGACGCGACGTTATTGGATTGATGTACCGCTCAAATGATGTTGACGACAATAATTGGATAGTCCCCGTTTAGCATCCCTGATAAGCTGATGAGTGTCTGATCACTAGCTTAACGAGGGTCAATTTGATGAAACCAACCCCCATTGTAGATGCGGATGCTTGCTATCAGGCGGTGGTCGCCCGCGATCGGTCGCAGGATGGCCGGTTCGTCACGGCTGTACGTACAACAGGGATTTACTGCCGTCCATCATGTCCAGCACGGACGCCGCACCGCGAGAATGTCGAGTTTTATCGTACCCCTGCCGAGGCCGAAGCCGCCGGTTACCGTCCCTGTAAGCGGTGCAGCCCGAACACACAGGCGTTTGAGGCTGATCTGGCCGAGCAAATCTGCCGGTATGTGGATGCACACCTTGACCAAAAGTTGTCGTTGGATGAATTGGGACAACAGGTGGTGATTAGCCCACAGCATTTGCAGCGCATGTTCAAACGGGCGCTGGGGATTTCCCCACGGGAATATATCGCGGCGAGGCGATTGGATCATCTCAAGACGCGCTTGAAAGCGGGTGATACGGTGACCGAGGCATTATATGACGCGGGGTTTAGTTCAAGTAGTCGCTTATATGAAAACGTGCCGGAAAAATTAGGGATGACCCCGGCGGATTATCGGAGTGGAGCGAGAGGATTGACGATGCAGTATACGATTGCGCCGTGTTCGTTGGGGCATGTATTGGTGGCAGCTACGGAGCAGGGGATTTGCTCGGTGATGCTGGATGATGATGCGGACATACTGATCGATAAGCTGCGCGAGGAGTTTCATGGGGCAGCAATCGAGGCGGGGGATGAAGCCCTGAGCGAGCCGCTGGCGGGTGTGCTGGCATATATCGAGGGCAAGCAACCGCACGTCGAACTGCCGTTGGATATACGGGGAACCGCGTTTCAACAGCGGGTGTGGCAAGCGCTACAACAGATTCCATATGGGGAAACACGGACTTATAGCGAAGTGGCCGAGTCGATGGGGCGACCCGAAGCAACACGGGCGGTTGCCAGCGCTATTGCCCATAACCATATTGCGGTGGTGATTCCGTGCCACCGTGTGATCCGGCAGGATGGGACGATGGGCGGGTATAAGTGGGGATTATCACGCAAGGAAGTGCTGCTCCAACGGGAACATGAGGGTCGATAAGTGGTCATCGACGTAGGGAACTGATGCTCGGTTAGAGATGCCGTGCTGACCCCTCGTACACCATGTTGACCATATGAGTCCATCGCGCAAGAATCGGATAGACTCGAAATGTCATTTGCCCTACACTGTCCATAATAGGAGGGCAGAATGCTGAATACACGCATGGGTAAGGATCGTTTTGATGTCGATCTGGCGAATCGCTTGGCTCGTTATATCCAAGATTCACCAGCCGAAAATCCGACTTTGGATGAGATGAGCGCCGCGTTTAATGTTAGCCCATTTCACCTGCAACGTACCTTCAAGCGTGTCGTCGGCATCACCCCGCGCCAGTATGCGGATTACAACCGTCTTAAGGAACTGAAGTGCCGGTTACGCGAAGGCGAAAACGTCACTGACGCGATGTATAACGCGGGCTATGGTTCCAGCAGTCGGTTATATGAAAGTGCCCCAGAACGGCTAGGGATGACACCTGCGACTTACAGCAAGGGTGGCGCAGGGATGTATATTCACTACGCCATCGTGGATTGTCACCTCGGACGGATTCTGGTGGGCATGACTGAACGCGGCATTTGCTCGGTTCACATCGGGAGCAATGACGCAGAGTTAGAGGCTGTTTTGCGCCGAGAATATCCGGCAGCAATCATCGAAGAGAGTGCCAGCGCTGCTTGCGATTGGGTACGCGGTTTGTTGGAAATAGTAAAAGGCGCACAGCCGCACGTTGACCTACCTGTGGATATTCAGGGTACGGCCTTCCAATGGAAAGTGTGGACGGCGTTACTGGAAATTCCTTACGGCGAAACCCGCACCTACGGCGAAATCGCGGCGATGATTGGTCATCCAAAGGCGGCGCGCGCGGTAGCTGAAGCGGTCAATTCGAACCCCACTGCGATCATCATTCCGTGCCATCGTGCCGAGTGCAAAGATGGTACGCCCACTAAGTACTACAGCGAGCGATCGGCTAAGGCTAAGAAGGCTTTGTTGGAGAGCGAAATTCTGCATCCACCAACCGATTAAAGGCAGATGGAAAGGTCATTCTTTCCCTGCATTACTCACCGTATCACCCTCATTTAGTCCCGTTCGATTTAGCATTTCATATGGTTTGAATACCCCATCGTACAGGGCGCGGCTTGCTGTGCCCACGCGTGAATAAGGAGTCGCATCATGTCTGAACAACACCCGATGATTTTATTTGTAGGCCATCCCGAACAGGGTGCCCAACTGTTGGAAGCGGTCGAGCCGATGGGCTGGTGGGTGTATCAACCCACTACTGCTAACGAAGTGCTGGGTATGTACGTTAGTTATATGCCGGACGTGGTGGTGATGGATGCCGAGGCGATGCCGGATGTGGCGGAAGAGGTTTATTTCCATCTGGCATCGGTGCAGGCTGATCCGATGATTGTGATCGGCGGGGACGCGGTGTGGAGCGATCGGGCTACCCATCACCTGCCGGCTCATGCGAGCATCGAGGCGATCATTACGTGTGTGGCGGAAACGACTGATGCTGTGGTTTATAGTCGGTAATTTGGCGTCAATTTGGTCATAGCAGAAAGGGTCGCATGGTCGATCCTTTTTGATTCGGGCAAAGTGCAAAGACGGTTTTCCCACAAGGGCAATGTAAGGAAGGACAGGCTAAAGAACAGAAAGATTTAAACCGCCAAGACGCCAAGAACGCCAAGGGATTTACCATCAATTCTATCAAGTGAGGCACAAACATAGAGGGTAGCAAAACAATCCAAGTTTGTGTCGTCGTCGGACAGTGGTTAAATGGAAAAGGTCGAAAGTCGTTAGTCGTTAGTCGTTTCAAGTCTGAATGCCAGATGCACAGGGAGTCGTGATGCTTTACGAGCAGATCGTCGGTGGCGCCAGGCTGCTAGACCGAAAATGATTCACAAAATGCACACGTTGTTCCATGATCAAATGGGTTTATCAGCGGATTTAAGGGAGTGAGTTGCCGAAGATTCGCAAAATTCTTCATATTCTTCAGATTCACTGGTGCAGATTGGGGCATTGGATGTGTCGGCGATGTCGTCGTCGTCGTCCACAGGATTGCTACGCTTATCGTCGGACAGATGAGTCATTGTTCAAGGTTAAAAGGTAAAGGTCGAAAGAAAGAGTTTGTCGCCGTGTGGCCCATTCCCTGATGTTAAGGTGCGGCGGGATAAGGGGATTTGCCAGCGGCAAACCCGTACATAAACGGACACAGCATGCCGTATCCCTACGCCCTATAGATATGATAGTGGATTTGGAGCGAGAAAGGGTGACTATTTGGAAAACCATTTTGTCACTCTTTTTGGTGTTTGGCGCTAACGGTTTTGAGGGAGTGGGTATGTTAAGCGGGTTTATAAGCGGTTGGTGATGTGTTTGGGGTGGTTTGTGGATTTAAACACGGACGCGAAAATATATGTGTATAGTAACTAGAAGATAATATAGGATAGATTTAGGGGAAGAGCTTGCTGACGTCGATTCGTAAGCCTTCTACAACAGAAATTTCAATTGTGCTATTGATGCCATAGGTGGTCAGGGGGTGATGCAGCGCATAAACATCAATTACCTGTTCATCGGGATAGACTTCCCAAAGCAAGATACCCGCATCAAGATAGCGTTGGCGTTTTTTGCGAATATCCACGACTTTATCGGTTGGCGAAATGACTTCGACCACCCATAAGGGCGCAATCGGATCGGGATATTCAGGAGTCATGGGTGTGGGCTTATAAGCGAAATCCGGTGCGATGGTGTTGTTGCCGATGCGATAAGCGCCATCTCCTGTACTAATGTAGCATGGAATGTTGTGTTGACGGCAATGTATCCCGACTTCCAGACCGATGTTAAAGGCGATGGCAGAGTTTTCGGTTGATCCAGTCGTTTTTTCAATTATCTCCCCATCGATCAATTCAAAGTTACGCTCTGCGTTTTCGGGACAAAGGGCAAAAGCTAAAAATTCGTCGAGGGTTATGGGTTTGTTAGGGGCTTGAAACACCATCGGTCAATTCCTCATGCTTTTGTACCACTATAGTGCAATTTGGTTAGAGACCGGCTTCCCACTCGCGCTTGAGGATGGCGTAGAGAATCATGTCGTAGCGTTGACCGTCGCGTTCCAAGAATTCGCGGTAGATGCCTTCGCGTTGGAAGCCGAGCTTCTCATAGAGATGGATGGCTGGTTCGTTGTAGCTGAATACGGTTAATTGGACACGGTGCAAATTGAGTTCACGGAAGGCAAATTCTAGGATCAGGCTCATGGCTTCTGAACCATAGCCACGACCGCGATAATCGGCGTCACCGATGGCAATGGTCAGCCAGCTATTGCGATGCGACCACATGACATCGCTCAGTTCGATGAAGCCGATGAGGTCATCGCTTAAGAGGACACGGATGCCGAAGAGGAAGTGTTCGCGGCCACGCTGGCCTTCGCGTATCCATTCGCCAACCTGTGCTTCGCTTTTGGGATAGGCGACGTTGGCATCCAAGAGGCGGAGGTAACTGGTATCCTGCTGCCAGCGGGCGACGAGGGCGATATCCCCCGCGTTGAGTGGTACGAGCCGGACACGTGAGCCATCGAGGAGGGATGAGAGGGTCATGGGGATTGCCGCCTTGGGTGAGTTTGGGTAGTAGCCGTTAAAGTGTATTTCGAGAAACGGATGTCATGAGGGGGTTTGTGTGTGCTAATGTGCTTGGCAGGTTGCGCCGCATGAGGCTAAAGCCGTCATGCTAACAGCCGGACAAGTCTGCTAAAGCGACTTCAAAACCACTCATTGCAGAGCGATTGTTCATCATCAGCCTATTGAACGCCTTTAGAAACCCGTTGCATAACATGTTTTAGTTTTGGCCGCCTTGATTGCCGAGCAGACGTTTTTTGCGTTCTTCGATAAGGGCTTTGGGATCGAGTGCTGCGGCTTTTTGTGAGGCTTCGGCCTCCAAGCGTGAGGATTCTGCGGCGACCTGTTCGGGTGTTTTGATCTCGAAGTTCGGATCGAGAAGTTCAGGATTTTTGAGGTTGGGTGTTTCGGTCGCAACGGGCGCAGGAGCGGCTTTCTCAACGGGTTTGGCAACCGGAGATGTGGCTTTGCCCTGTACTGTGACTGGGGGCTTTTCCTCGACCATACGTGAGGCGGCAGACATAACTGTGTTGCCAGCGGTTTGGGCAGTGCGGAATAATTGCCCCATGCTGCGTCCGGCGGTGACACGCCCTAAAATGAAGGCGACAATGCCAGTGATGGCAATCGGGATGATGGCACCAATGAGGGTGCTGAGGATATTCATGCCGAGGACGACTAGCACAATCGCGCCGATGGCAAGCAGTACGTTGCGGATGTTGATGTTATTCATGGTTGCATCCTTTTCTATCTCGATGTGATTATAACGCGGTAATTGCTAGAAATTCATTATTGGCTGTGGAGAGTTGGAGGTTGTCAAGCGATTAAGCGCGATTGCTTAACGTGTTGGGTGTTCATATACCCAATGAAACTCCATTTTGGGAAATCTATCCAGTGCATATGTTACTCGATGTAACCGAGGGCGCGGAGGTGATCGACTACGGATTCGTCTACGACGCCGGTGGATGCGGTGGTGGTCAAGCGCTGCGATTCGGCCTTATTGACCTGTGCGGCAAGCAAACGCTGCATGGCACTGAGGGTTGGGGCTTCGGTGGTGGCGACGCTTTGCATCTCGGTGGGATCGGCGGCGATGTCATAGAGGCTATCGACCTGCTGACCGATGACGGTTAGTTTGTGCTGATCTTGATAGAGTGCGCGGCGAACATTTTGGAGGCGCAGGCGTTGGATGGAGGCAGGGTCACGATGTTGGATGACGTTGAGGAAGGTCAAGGGCGGGAAGGCCTCGGCCATGGCGATGTTTTTCTCGGGGTCAGTATCGGTGTTGGCGACAGCGGATAAGGATAAATTGACGGAGGTATCACTGGTGTTGGGAAGCGGAATATCGGCGGTTTCCAACACGGTGTGAAATAGGCGGCGGGTTGAGATGGTGTTCATGATGCGCTTGCCAGCGGGGAAGCGTTCGGGATAGTGGATGATGAGCGGCACATGCACCAGTTCTTGATTCACCACAAAACCATGCCCGACAAAGTCGTGGTCACCGTGACCTTCGCCATGATCGGCACAGATGATGACCATGGTGTTATCGAGCGTGCCGGAGTCTTTGAGCCATTTGAGCAGGCGGCCAAGATGCTGATCCTGACTGGCGATTTCGGCGTCGTAGAAGTTGTTTAGGGTTTCGCGCTCCCAATCCTGAAGGGGCGGATCGGTGGGACTGGCCCAGCGAGCGGCTTCGGCATTGAAGCGGCGCATGAAGGTATAGGTGTGGCGGTCGTGGCGGATATTGGGCGCGACACGATCGAGCATATCTTGAGATGGGTTGTAGGGCATATGCGAACCCATCAGATTGAGGAAGGCAAAGAGTGGCTTATCAGTACCGCCAGCGTTTTTCCGTTCCCAGTAGGCCATGAGATCATCAATGGAGTGGGGCGTGTTGCCTTTGTAGTTGATGAGACGCGTCCAGATGGGGACGAACAAGGGATTCAATGACATACGGAAGAGGAAATCCGAATGGGCGAATTGGTTGCCGAGTGGACGTGCCAAGTAACGGCGGAAGAGATGCATGGCCTCGCGACGAAGGCGGGTGCGCTGGGCTTCGGTGGGACGGAAGGGGGCGGCACTGGCATAGTTATAAAAGCGGGTGAAGCCACGCTGTAAACCGTGGTTGAGTACACCGACCAAGGGGTTGTTGCAGAAGGCGATTGTTTCATAACCGTCGGCACGTAATAGTTCTGCTAAAACGGGATATTCGCGCGGGAGCATGCCATCAGCTTGAGTGAGGCCGTGGGTGCTGGGGTAGACACCTGTGAACATAGACGCGTGAGAGGGAACCGTCCATTGTGCGGCTGAGACAGCGCGTTCAAAAAGGGTGGCATTTTGGGCGAAGGCATCCAGTTGAGGTGAGGTTTCGCGGTTGTGACCATAAATTGAGAGACGGTCACGGCGCATGGTGTCCAAGACAATGAAGAGGATATTCGGTTTTGCAGCCATAGGAGCGTTAACCCGGTTCAACTCAAGTTATACATCGCCGATAGCATAGCACCGCCGGATAGCCGCTTCAATATGCCATTGGTAGACTATGTATGAAAGTATGATTCTGTAAAATGGCGATTTGCAGTATTTGATCGTATGCTAAGCTAGACGGATATGAACCATTGTAGTCGGGTTGGTAGTATTCTTTGCTGTGTGAACGGTTGGGCAGGGGCGTAAGCCTGTAGCAGACGTAAGCTTTATGGCAGACTCACAAGTTCCTTCACCACGCGTCCGATGGTTGGCTGTTCCTGCGGCTGTAATAGCAGCGGGAGGGGCATTTTTGTTATGGCGGCGCGTTCAAAAGAGTCCGGTTGTGCAACCGATGACTCCAGTTGAGGTTGTGTCGCAGACGGTTGCCGAGGTAGCACCTGTGCAGCAATCTAGTCCTCAAAAGACGCAGTCGCCTGTGCGGTGGTTGTTGTATTTGGGTGTGGCGATGTTTTGCGTGGGACTACTGGTGGTGTTGCAGAGTGAGGCACCGGAATTTGCGGCAGCACTTTTCACGTTACTGATTACAGGGTCGATCATCTATGGTGTGTTCCGGTCGGCGGATCAGATCGGAGAGATGATTCTTGGTGCGCGTCGTGCGGTCAATTATCCGCGTGTGATTTTGCAGCGTTATGCGGGTGTATTGTCCGTGTTGATCGCTGGCAGCGCGGTGGTGATGGCGTTTTTAAGCGCGGTTTTGTTCTGGGATTCACACGCCTACCGTGATCTGCGAGTCGAAGCGGTCAAGCTGTTTGTGGGAAGTGTGGTGGCAATCTGGCTGGCGTTGGTGCTGCGACCGAACACGCTGCCGATGATGGAAGTCGTGTTGAGCCGAGATGATGATGAGCCGCGTGTCAGTGGTTTCAAGTCTAGTGTTGGCCTGTTCGTGCGGCGGTTTGGGACGCGTTCGGCGTTGTTTGTGGGGTTGTTGCTGCTGCTGATCGACAGCGAGATCAATGGGCAGTTCATTAAGTCGGATCTTTTGATGCTGGCGTCTGTCCACGTGCAGTTTATTCTGCTGGTGGTGGGGACGATATTGGTGGTGATCGGCTTAACGGGTGTTCGCGCGGCGGTGGTTCGTCCAGCACAGACATGGCGGGAACGCTGGCAACCGTTGTGGCCGCTGGGGTTGATTACGCTGCTGGCATTCGTGCTACGGTTCTGGCATCTGGATCTGGCGATGCGGTTTTTGGTGGATGAAGGTTCGTTCATCGGTGGTATCTATGGGATAAAGGATTATTCATTCGCGGGGTTGTTACAGCCATTTAGCAGCATATCGGCTTTTCCGTATGTATTCCCTTATTTTCAATTCTTGGGCATCAAGTTGTTTGGGATGGGATTGATCGGGGTACGTGTGCCGAGCGCGATTTTTGGTACATTGACGGTCGTTGCGCTCTATTTTTTGGCGCGTACTTTGTATGATCGCAAAACCGCGATTCTGGCAGCGTTGTTTCTGGCGACATTTCCGCCACATCTCCAATTCAGCCGGATCGGCATTAATAACATCGCTGACCCGTTCTTTGGAACGTTAGCCCTCGCTTTCTTAATGAGCGGGTTCCGCACACGGCGGCGTTCAGACTTTGTGCTGGCAGGGGTTATGCTGGGATTCACCCAATATTTTTATGAGGGTGGGCGGTTGATGTTTATTCCGCTGGGGCTGGTAACGCTGGTCGGGTGTATCTTGTTTGCTCAGATTTCCAATCCTCCTAAGCTGTTATCGCCGTGGGGGCGCGTTTGGCTGCATGTGCGATGGTCTTACAAGAACGCGCTGTTGATGCTGATCGCTCTCGTGATTATCGCCCTTCCGATCTATCTGACACTGGCAGGGATGCAACGCCCTGCATTAGCCCGTTTTGCTAACAATGGACTGGGGTTAGGGGCAGCCTATTGGCAGACGATTCTTAGCGAAACGTATGGTTTTCAACAGCATATTATCAACCATGTGTTGCCAGCTATAGCGATGTATTTCGATCAATTCGACTCGACATTTTTTTATTCCAGAACGACATCACTTTTTCTAACTGGAATGCTGCCCGTCGCTATGTTGGGATTTGCTTTTGTGTGCTATTACTGGCGTAAATCGGGTTCGATGTTGTTATTGTTATGGGTGATTGGGGCGGCTCTTGGCAACAGCGTGATGAAGGATAGTACAAGCTCCACCCGCTTTGTAATCGTGTTTCCGGCATTGGCATTACTAGCGGCGGTGGGTTTGCGCTATGTTGTCCCGATTGTAATCCCTTCGTCGCGCTGGCAACTGGTTGCGATCGGTGGAATTGGCATTTTGCTGGCGCTGTATCAAACCAACTTTTTCTTCAACCAACATTTGCCGGAATACAACTCTATTTTTCGCTCGGCAAGCCCGGGACCCGATGGATATGATGCGGCATGGCGATCCATTCATTTTCCAGCGCAAACGGATATTCATCTGATTAGTACACCAAGATTTAATCCAATCGAGACAGCGGGGTTGATACTGGCGTATCGGAGCGATATGCATATTGATAGCATTGTGTCGCGGTTGCTTTCGCCGCGCTACCTGAAGAAGTTGACTTGTGGGATCAACCATGCTTTCTTCGTGCAGAAGAAAGATAGCAAGACGATTATGCTGTTGCAACGTTATTTTAAGCTCGATCCGCCACAGTTCACGCCATTTAGTGATCTCGAACCAGCGGAACGGTTTGTTTTGTATTTCGCGCCGTATAATCCGAATGACGGCAGCCTGTACAGTCATTATTGCACCCACACGGGAACAGCGTCTTGATGGATGGCATTTAGTCAGCGAATGAGGCACGCCTCATCCCTACAACAAGGCGCGGGAGCACACGTAGGTGTTCCCCTACCCCGTCGCATCTGAATTTGTTTATCAGGTACTTTGTAGCCAGTAGCATAAAACAAAAGAGAGAGGCGAACCTCTCTCTAGCATGGTGTGGTTATTGTGGGTTAGCGGGACGGGCGACCTACAAAACCGAAGCGGGATAGGTCAGCGCCGGGGGTATAAGGTGTGCCATCGGGCAAGATGACACCGGAGAGGTCGGCGTCACGGATGCTGGTATCGCCGATTTTGGCTTCTTTAAGATTGGCTCCGCGCAATTTGGCGTCACGCAGATCGACATTACGCAAATCCGCTTTGTAGAGATTGGCGTTCGATAGGTCGGCATCACGCAGGTTAGCATCGCGGAAGTCAGCGCCTTCCAGATTGGCCTGAGACATGCGGACTTCCTCAAGGTTGGCACTGTGGAAGTTCGCGCCCTGTGCCTGAATGCCTGTCATATCGACTTCCTCGAGATTGGCATCGTTGAAACTGGCACCCTGCATGTTGGACTGTTGCAGCGAGGCTTCCTGCAAGTTAGCGTTGCCAAATTGCGCGCCCATCGCATTGGCTCCAACCATATCGACTTCTTCGAGATTGGCATCGTTGAAACTAGCGCCTTGCAGGTTGGCGTGATTCAGGCTGGCTTCCTGCAAGTTGGCATTATTAAAGTTAGCACCTTCGGCACTACATCCCACCATCTCGGCTTCCTGTAGGTTGGCATCGTTGAAGTTAGCCCCTTGCAGGTTGGATTGGTTGAGGACTGCTTCAGATAGGTTGGCACCGCTTAAATTGGCAGCACTCAAGTTCGCCCCGACCATCTCGGACTCGGACAAGTCGGCACTCGACAGGTTGGCTGCTGAGAGGTTGGCGTGGTTCAGAATGGCCTCGTTCAGATTGGCAGAGGACATATTTCGGGCGCTCAATTCTTGACCGCTGAGGTTGACACCCTGTAAGTCGCTGTTTTCGAGTGAACCTTCGGAAGAGGTGATGACAATCCGGCGCTTGCGCTTGGGTTTGTCGCTATCCTTCATCCAATCGCCAAAGTTGGCGTCGATGTTGACGTCGATCTCATTCAAGGCACGACGCAGCGCACCCTGTGTCGCGGCGAGAATACGGTCACGCAGTTCCAAACCGAGATTCTTGATCTCATCGACATCCTGATTAGTGGAGCGCGGTGGTGGTGACGGCGGGACAGGCGGGACTTCCCATGCGCCATCAGGGCCGGGGGGTACTGGCGGAACGGGCGGAATCGGTGGCACAGGTGGTACAGGCGGGAAAGGCATCCCCGCTGCGGGATCATAGGCGTCGCGCAACATTCCCTCCAGATAGGGGGCAAGCTGGCTGGTCGCCAAATGTACCTGCGCAACCTTGTCCGAATCGTCAGACGTATCGGTGACATCCAAGGCCAGTGCGTCAGTGATATAGGTATCTTCGGGCAACAGCGCGACGATGCGGCTGTGCAGGTTGCGATAGCTCTTAACGGCCATGTTGCCGGTGCCTTTGAGCGTATCGGTTTCGTAGGCACGTTCAACCATTCCGGCTAGGGTTTTGAGGGGGGGCAGCAGTTGCCGCAGCGCCCGTCGGGTTTCATCGTTCATTTCAGTAGCTCCTCGTGATTCGTAACATATTGTAACTCAGCCATTGGCTGTTTTTATAACGCTCAATTTTTTCGATTCGGCGGCTAAGGCGCTCAAGCGAGTCAAGCGTTCACCGGTGTTCATCATCCATGTGCCGACGGTGTTTAGCAGGTAATCGGTGATACCCGGTACGACAGGCAATTGACGGTTTAGATGGGCTTCCTTCATCAAGGTTGCCATGCGCTGCTGTGCCCGTGTTACATCATGCAAATAGTTCATCGTTATGATCTCCTTCAGAGGTCAAAGTGTTTTCAGTTTCATCTAAGGACGCATCCAACAAGGGCGATAAACAAACCTCGCCGCTGCTGCCTGCTTCGTGTACATCGTCATGAATGGCAGTTAGTAAATCTTCTAGCTTGTCGCGTTTCGATTTGTCATGCATGACTTAACTCCTGACTGCTTTCAACTTCACGTGTTCCGCCCAAACTTTCTTCCAAGAGCTGCAACGTGTCGGGATTCACCAGTTGGCGCAGGGTCTTCTTGGCATAAAAGAGCCGTGATTTGACTGTGCCGATAGTGGTATCCATCGCGTCTGCAATCTCGTTGTAAGCCAAGCCTTCTTCCGCATAGAGGATGAGGGTTTGGCGCTGCAATTCCGGTAAGCGGTCGATGGCGGCCTGGACTTCCATACGCAGCAACAGCCAATGGGTCACGTCTTCCGGCTGACCGACCGCAGTACTGGCGTGCAGCGAAGCCCACATTTCGACCGGCTCTTCATCTAGCGACAGGTGTTCAAAGCGTCGGCGCTTGCGCAGTAGATCGTAACAACGGTTACGAACGATGCGGAACAGATAGGCGCGTAACTTTGAGGCAGGTTGGATGCGATCCAGATTCAGATAGAAGGCAATCATCGAGTCTTGCACAATGTCGTCTTCTTCCGGACTGGTACCGATCAAGCGCCAGACAAAACGGCGTATGGCGGAATCAAGCCGGATTTGCAGGTCAGCAAAGGCGTCCATGTCGCCGGTTTGTGCCTGTTGAAGTAACTCCACTTCGATCTGTTGATTATCCATCCGCTGCTGTGTCTCCTGTCTACATTCACCTATACGGAAGACAGCAGGAAGTTGTTCAAAACTCGTGGAAAATTGCTTGCAGAGATGATTTTTTCCCGTGAATAGAGGGTTGATGGCGACAGATTTGGGTTATATGGGCAGGTGGAAACGGACTAATCCGCTGTATCAACATCGCCGATCATGGTGCGTCCACGTTTTTCCAGCCGCAACTCGCCATAGGTCACTGTTAGGCCAAAGAAATCGGTCAGGATGTGGAATGGCTTGCGGTGATTGTCACTGCCGAGGCGGAGATTGACCAGGGTTGAGGTGGGGAGAGTCTGGTCTTCGGGGTGTTTGAGGTGGGCATAGACGCGCCATTGGAGTTCGCGGCAATCCAAGAGTTGCAGGGTGAAGGGCACAACCGTTGCGGGCGAGGTCAATTCATAGAGACAGTCGAAGGTGAGTAAGCTGCCCCAGCCATCAAGTGCGATGGACTTGATATGAAATGTCCCCAGTGGTTGTAGGCCTAGCATTTCGCTCAGTCGTATTTTATCCATCTCACCCCTCATAATTTTAATGATGTGGTTGAGCGAAATTCTAACATGTAAACGAAGGACGGCAATATTTGCTTATGCACTGATCATGTGGTGTGTGGCAGGTGTTGAAATATGGTTATACTTTGCGGTAATCGACCAATTGGAAAGGTTCTTATCGCGATGATTGCACGCCCACAAGCCAATGAATATGTTTCTTTTTATGCGGGTTATGTCCAGCGTGTTCCTGAAAATGCGGATGTGATGGCACTGCTGAACAGTCAGCCGGACGAACTACACAGCCTGTTACAACATGTGACGGATGAGCAGGCTAATGCGCGACCAGCACCCGGTGAGTGGAGCATCAAAGAAGTTGTGGCGCATATTGCCGATACCGAGCGGGTATTTGCCTATCGTGCCATGCGTATTTCACGTGGGGATAAGACCCCGCTGCCGGGATTTGAGCAGAATGATTATATTAACGCGACGGATTTCAACACGCGGAGCCTCGCTGATCTGGTTGCAGAATTCAGCTTTCAACGCCGCGCGAATGTGTTGTGCTTCAAGGCGCTGACGGCAGATGAAGTTGCCCGCCAAGGTGTGGCTAGTGATAACCCGATCAGTGTACGGGCTTTGTTGTATATCCTAGCCGGGCATGTGATACACCATGTCGTCAGCCTGAAAACCGATTATAAGGTCGGTGGGTGATTTTAGATGGCGGGATTGAAGGTGCATTTGATCAACGGCTGAGGCGCGCCTCAGCCCTACATTAAATACCATAGTGCGTCATTACGCGAAAGCCGCGTGTATACGGTACGCGTTGGGATGCATATAAACGCCAATGTGATCTTGTCTTTTTGATGGTTGGACGCCTATTATGTAGATCACTTTCGTATGGCTAGTATCAAGGTGCATAATCCGCGCATGACCACCCCAAAATTTGACCATAACACGGTGTTTCCGATCTTCGCACTGACCTTTGTGGATATTTTAGGGCTGACGCTGATCCTGCCCTTGCTGCATCTTTATGCGCTGAATTTTGGCGCGGGGCCGTTGGAAATCGGGATTGTGGCGGCGGCGTTTCCGTTGGCGCAGGTGCTGGGTGTGCCGGTGATGGGGGCGCTTTCGGATCGTTTTGGGCGCAAACCGATTTTGCTCATCAGCCAGATTTCTACGTGCATCGGTTTCATCATATTGGCGCTCTCCAATTCGTTGTGGATGGTGATTTTGTCGCGGGTGATTGACGGGTTATTTGGCGCGAATATCGCTACGGCACAAGCGGCGATAAGCGATGTAACGACTGATGAGAACCGTGCGCAGGGATTGGGATTAACAGGCGCGGCTTTCGGTTTGGGCTTTTTATTTGGACCGGCGATTTCGTTAATTGCGCTCGAATTTTCGGACAGCCTCGCGATGCCAGCGATGATCGCAGCGGCGTATTCGTTCATTTCGATTTTGCTGACGATTTTCATGTTTAAGGAAACGTTGCTGCCTAATCAACGGCGGTCTGCGGTGGCTTTGGGCGATTGGCGCACATGGTTGCCGGAGTTGGGTTTGCTCAAGCGTCCGCAAATGGGCTTGCTGATGCTGTTGATGTTTGCGCAGCAGGTGGTGTTCTATGGGTTCGAGAGTTTGTTGGGCTTGTTCACGCTGAATCGGTTGGGGTTACTGGGACAGGGAAATTCGCTGATCTTCATCTTTGTGGGGATCGTGCTGGTTTACGGGCAAACACGCTTGATCGGTAAATGGAAGAAAAAGTACGGCGAAAAGCGGTTGGCACAGATCGCGCTGGCGGCATTGGCGATCGGGTTATTGATGTTCGCGCTGACCCCTGCCCAACCACATCCATTTTACATCAAAGTGGCGGCTCAACGCGAGGTTCAAACGCTGGCACCGAGTTCGACAGAGGCTTTAATCGGAGAGTTTTCGGTACAACTGCCGGATGATAATAATCGCGGTATCGGTGGCATCGTGTGGTTACTGGTGGCGCTGGTGCCGTTGTCGATAGGTGCGGGACTCATCCGACCGAGTTTGAATACGCTGATCACTCAACGGGCGACGCGGGCTGAATATGGCGCAGTTCTTGGATTGAGCGCGGCGTTGGTGACGCTGGCGAATGCATTGGCTCCGGTGCTGGGTGGTTTGATATATCAGCAGTACGGGATGACCGCACCGTTTTTGTTTGGGGCGATTGTGATCGGCGTGCTGCTGATTGCGAGTGTGGGGGTATTCCGCAGGGCGGTATTGGCACAGGCTTGAGCTAGAGATCATCAGGTGGGCATATGGCGGCCTTGATGTGTTGAAGGGTTTTAGGGCCGATATACCAGCGTTCAGGGTCATCGTACTCAAAGGTCAAGATGATACGGCGGGTGGCATGGACGAGCTGGATTAAGCAACTATGCCATAAGCTATGGGATGGTTCAGCCATCGCCTGTCGTAATTCGGCAACTTTTTCGACAATCGCAAAATCGTTTACAGTGGCAGGTTCGGCTTTATCGAATGCATCGTAATAAAAGCCGCTGATGCTTTGCGAGAAGGGTTCGAAGGTTACGACTAATGCCAATTTGTTCCACTCCATGCCTTCGGTGGGCGGATCACTGAGGATGAGTTCACCGATTGCATGAATTAGCTCGTTTTTGCGTTCTGTATCCAAAATTGATCCTCGACTCGCAATTCACTTTAGACGGTGATGGTGAAGGGTGTGTTGTTGAGGCGTTCGGCACCGGTTTCGGTCATGAGGAAGCCATCCTCGACGCGTAGGCCACCCCAGGGTGTATTGAACATGGGAATATCCACTGAAATGACCATGTTGGGGAGCAGAACCGAGGCGCTGCTTGGGCCAAAAATGGGCGGTTCAAATTCAATGACCCCGACACTGTGAACGCCAGAATATAAGAAATACTGACCGAGTCCAGCGTCTTCGACCAAGCGACGTCCTACGGCTTCAACGGCACGACCTTCAATGTTGGGACGCATGGCGGCAAAGCAGGCTTCCTGTGCCTGACAGGCGATGGCGAGGGCATGTTGAATTTCTGGGCTGACTTCACCGACGAGTACCGGACGACCGATGGCGGCGTGATAGCCTTCGTAACGTGGGGCAACCGTCAAGAGCACGATTTCACCGGATTGGATGGTGCGGAAGGTCGAACGGGCGAGAATGGGGCGTGAGTTGGGGCCGGAGGCGACGATGGTATCAATGCCAGTGCCTTCTGCACCCATGCGGCGCATGGCGGATTCTACCTCTGCCATAACTTCGCGTTCAGTGACGCCGGGGGCGATGGTTTTGACAGCGGCCTGAATGCCAGCTTCAGCGATTTGATAAGCGTAGCGGATCACGGCGATTTCTGCCGGTGACTTCTGAGCGCGTACATCACACATGGCGTTTTCGACATCTATCCATTCGGCTTGAGGGAGTGCTTTTTGGAAGGCTGACCACAAATCCGCACTCATCAGGCCGCGCCCTGCTAACCCGACACGGCGGACTGCGGCGAGATCGGAGACAGCTTCGGCAGCGACTTCGGCTAGGCTCTGGATTGTCGAGTAGGGATAATCTTCGTCGGGATGGGTGAACTCGCGCAGCACACGCACATCAGGGATGCGACCGGCTAAGCGGGCATATTCATCACTTTCCGGTCCGCAGAGCATAACCGGATCGCCCTGGCGGGACAGCAAAACACAGACTGGCTCGAAGTGAACGGGCAGATTGGCTAACCAACGGGCATGTGCTGGCCCGAATACGGCGCGGTCATCGGCATAGGCTACGATCAGGTCGAGGTTACGCTGTTCCATGAGCGTTTGCACCGCACGCCAGCGTACAGGATATTCGGAGGCCGGAATAGTTGGTTTGGTGGTCGTCAAGGTGTTGTCCCATCGTGTGAAAAGCAAATTCTTTAAAAAGCGTAACCAATCGTTTGCGTTGTGCCAAGTGGTTGGTGGGTTAGATGGCTGAATGAGCCGCCGGCAAAAATCAGCGTGTCACGGCATTAATGTTGTGACTATTCCGTAGTAGTAATAATATTCTTAAGGAATAATCGGGTTAAGTGCATTTTATAATAAATTGAATAACCTTTTTATTTTATGAAAGGTATCAAATGACAGTTACGATGGCCTGGGATGATACAGATAAAACGATAATGCTTTGTAACAGTCAGGGACGTTGGACGTGGGAAGAATACCACGAAACACTTTCCCGGATTGTTGAATTATTCAAGGAAACGGATAATCGCGTCGACCTGATCATTACCCGTGACCCACAGGCTAGTATGCCAAGTGGTTCCCCGATGCCGCATTTTCAGCGTGCAATGCGGGTTATGCCGCCCAATGTTGGGTTGGTGGCACTCGTTAATACTAATGGTTTTGCGCGCGCGTTGGTTTCTATGTTTACTAAACTATTTGCTACCACAGATACCGCAACACTGATTATTGTTGGCTCACATGAAGAAGCGCGTGCTAAAATTGCCGCACATCGTGCCAAAACTATTCTAGCGGCGGCCTCTTAACGCACCACTGAAGTTGTGCGGACAATGTGTATCTCCTCAAAAAAACGATTAAAATGCACAGATGGTGATGCTATCTGTGCATTTTAGTTGTCAAAGATCGTAGATGGATGGCTCCCGATTGATCTGGTAGAAAATGTATTTACAAAAATACCCAAAGTGACACAATTTTGGGTACAGTATGCACATAAGATCAAAAAAGTTTTATCAATGGAAATAATTACCTTATGACACTCACACTTTCTACGCGCGATGCGGCGATGCTGAACGGCGAACACGGTGCAGGCGCACAGATGGCGATGCGTATTTTGACGACGATGGCGGATGTATATGGTGCGTCCGAACTGATGGACATCACCGCCGCACATATCGACGGGTGTTTGTATCACGGCTATTCGGGGCTGGAATTTGCTGAAAAGCTGGTGGCTGGCGGGGCGCAGGTGGTGGTTCCGACATCGCTCAATGTAGGGGCGATGGATTTGATACACCCTGAGCATTTTCAGGGGACAGCACTGGTGGCGGAATATGCGACGCGCACGATGAAAGCCTATGAAGCGATGGGCTGCCAGCCGTCTTATACCTGTGCGCCGTATCAAACGGGGTATCGTCCCAAGTTCGGGGAGCAGATCGCATGGGCGGAAAGCAACGCGATTGTGTTTGCAAACTCGGTGTTGGGGGCGAGGACGCATCGGTATGGCGATTTCATCGACATCTGTGCGGCGATCACCGGACGTGCTCCGTCTGTCGGATTACATCTGACCGAGAATCGACGCGGACAAATTTTGTTCCGATTGGACAATATTCCAGAGCGGTTGCTACATGAGAGTGTGTTGTATCCGGTGCTGGGGTATCTCGTTGGATCACAAAGCGCCAACCGCATCCCTGTTATCGAGGGATTGCCTTCTACGACGAGTGAAGATCAACTTAAGGCGCTGGGCGCGGCGGCGGCTTCATCCGGTGCAGTGGCGTTATTTCATGCGGTTGGGATCACACCGGAAGCGCCTACGTTAGAAGATGCTTTTCAGCAGCATGTGCCTGAACAAATCATAAACGTCACATTGGATATGCTGCGGCAGATGCGGGATAAGTTAGCGACGGTGCCGGATGGGGCGATTCAGGTGGTCGCGCTGGGTAGTCCACATTTCTCGATGAGCGAGTTTGAAGATTTGCTGCCGTTGATCGAAGCGCATCCGCCACAATCGTCGGTGGAGTTCATTGTGTGCACCAACCGGATTGTGCAGGTGAATTTGCAGAAGCGCGGTTGGTTAGGACGGTTGCAAGCGTTAGGGGTACAAATCGTCGTGGATACCTGCGTGGTGGTCACACCGATTGTCCGTGCGCGGGATGGTGTGCTGATGACCAATTCAGGTAAGTTCGCGCATTATGCTCCCGGCAACATTGGCTTCCAAGTGGTTTATGGCAGCCTCGAAGAATGCGTCCGTTCGGCAGCACAGGGGCGTGTTTGGCGAGATACGGGGTTGTGGAATGGCTAAGGGCACAGTAAATACTCAACATCAGATTGTGGCGATATGCCTCGACTGTGGTGATACGCTGGTAGATGAAGCGACCGAGGTTAAAACACCTGATGGGGTCTCGTTACGCGCGGATTTGATCCCCGGTGCAGCGGAACTTTTGCACATATTGAAAGAGCGCGGTTATCCACTGGCTCTGGTGGCAGATGGTCCTTCCAAGACGTTTATCAATAACCTGCATCCCTATGGTTTGTACGATCTGTTCGATGTGTACGCGATCTCCGAGCAAGTGGGTGTTGATAAGCCACATCCGAAACTGTTTCATGAGGCGCTCAGGCAACTTCAGGTGGAACCGGAACGTTATGATCGTGTGCTGATGGTTGGTAACAATCTGGAACGCGACATCAAAGGGGCGAACCAAGTGGGACTCATCAGTGTGTGGTTGGATTGGGCACCACGCCGCTCTAAGATTCCGGTGGATGCATCGGAAGTGCCGCAGTTTACTATCAAGCAACCGCTTGAGCTACTTAGTATTATTGATCAGCTTGAACAAGGATAAATTCGTGTTGACTATCACTTCTCACCCATTGGTTTCTGGTACGGCATCCGGCACTATATTGAAGCTCGATGAGCCGCTCAGTTTGTGGGGTGGCCTTGAACCGACTACTGGCGAAATTACTGACCGGCGGCATCCCCAAAGCGGTAGGGTGGTTAGCGGATGTGTTCTGGTCATGCCGAGCGGACGCGGATCGAGCAGTGCCAGCAGTATTTTGTTGGAAGCCGTGCGATTAAATACAGCGCCTGCGGCTATCATCACGGCGGAAATTGATGGTATCCTTGCGTTAGGTGCGGTGGTTGCGCGTGAATTATATGATAGCGCCCCGCCTTTATTGGTCGTATCTGCCGATGATTACAGCGGCCTCATGAACGGTCAGCAGGTGAGTATCGGGCTAGATGGAAGAATAGACATCGCTTGAACTATAATATGTCCGATGGGATGGTGTTTTGGAGAAATTACTATGGCTGTCCATCTACGCATTGATTATGAGGAACTTGTTGAGCTAGTTGAGCAGCTTTCGGAAGAACAGCAAAAAGATCTTGTTACGCAGATATTGACTCATCGAGCAAAGCAACGCCCTCTTACATCAGCGGAAAAGATCCAGTTACTCGATGCAGCGAAATTGAATAACCCGATCAATGAAACCCCTTCTACGCGCCGCACCGATTGGTATGATGATAATGGGCGTTAAGGTTTTTGTTGATTTCACCCTAGTTTCTGTAACTGTCGTTTCCAAAATTAACAGGTGTATACCTTGCCATGACTGTTGTTACGCTCCGTGATATTACCCGCGAAAATTGGCGTGAAGCGCTTCAACTCTCGGTCCGACCGGATCAACAGCGCTTTGTAGCGGATTACGCGCCGATTGTGCTAATTGGTCTAGCGAAAGCCTATGTGCGTCCATTGGGGTTGGTGTGGATGCCGTATGCCATCTATGCGGGACATGAGATGGTTGGTTTTCTGGAGCTGGCGATGGATCGGAGTACGAGCGACCAATATTGGTTGTATCACTTTTTCATTGATCAGCGGTATCAAGGGCAAGGTATTGGTAAGAAGGCACTGGCTGCGTTTATTGAGGATGTGGAACGCAGTTATCCGCAGTGCCGGTGCATCAACTTGAACGTTCAGGATGATAATATTGCAGCACAACGACTGTATACCAGTGCTGGTTTCGTCCGCACGAAGGAAGAGAGCTACGGCGAACCGTTGTTTCGCTTATATCTGTAGTTACCGGATGTTGTGGCGTGCAAAGGTGCTCGTTGAAGCTGTAGGTTATAAACCAGTGTAGGGTTCAGGATAGGCATGGCTATTGCGTCCTGATAGCGCCTCGTGTATGTTTCTACCACTATTCAACTCAGATAGACGGTCATGCTGTTGGTGACCGCCCCATCCAAAGGATGATTTGCACATGCCTTCTATATTTGATGAAATGATTGACCGCCACGCTACTGGTTCCGTCAAATGGGGGTGGTACGACGCGGATGTACTGCCTGCGTGGGTGGCTGATATGGACTTCCGCTGCCCGAAGCCGATTTTACATGCTCTACAACGGACGGTTGAACATGGGATTTATGGTTATCATTTCGACTCGCCGGTGCTGCGCGAGTTGTTGATGACACGTATGGCAACCCGTTTCAATTGGAACGTCAAGACCACCGATTTCCAATTCACACCAAACCTCGTGAGCGTTTTGAACTTCGTGAGTATGGCGTTCAGCGATCCGGGTGATGAAATTTTGATGACTACGCCGGTCTATCCCCCGTTCATTAGTGCGCCGGATAATAGCAACCGTGTCGCAAAAATGGTGGACATGGCGGTTACACATGACGCTAAGCTGATGCGTTATGAGATCGACTTTGATGCGTTTGAGGCGGCGATTACACCGCGCACTAAAGTTTTCATCCTGTGTAACCCGCATAATCCGGTGGGACGGATGTGGTCACGGGCGGAACTGGAACGGTTGGCTGAAATTTGTTTACGCCACAACATTCTGATTTGCTCGGATGAGATCCACTGTGATCTGGTCATGGACGGACTGAAACATATTCCGATTGCCAGCCTGTCACCTGAAGTAGCTAATCGCACGATTACGATTATGTCACCGAGCAAAACGTTCAATACGCCTTCGTTGGGATTGGCGTTTGTGGTGGCTCAAAACGAGGCGATCTACAAGACGTTTGAGAAGGCTACTAACGGTTTCATGCCGCATGTTGGGACGCCGGGGTACGCTGGCGCTGAAGCCGCATACGGGGAATGCCAACCGTGGGTGGATGAACTGCTGCCTTACTTGAAGGGTAACCGCGATTTCGTCATCGACTATGTGCGGGAGCATTTCCCACAGGTGAGTTATACCTGCCCAGAAGGAACGTATCTGGGTTGGTTGGATTGGCGTGAGATGAATTTGCCGGGTACAAGCCCCTTCCAATTCTTCCTCGAAAAGGCGCGGGTCGCGTTTAATGATGGTGCGGCTTTTGGTAAGGCGGGTGAAGGGTTTACCCGTGTGAATTACGCGACAACACGGCAACGGCTCGAACAAATTATGGAGCGCGTGCGTGCGGCGGTTGAAGACCTCTAGCATTTTGAGTTGATCGAGCAGGACACGGTCAGCCGGCTGTGTCCTGTATGATTTGCCCTCTGATATGGCTCCGTGGTAGCGCGACGAATGAGGTGTTCGTTATACTTCAGTGAACTATGATTCACGAGAGGGACTGACGATGCCTACATCCACCACAATCCGCAGGTTCCTGATTGCACTCAGCCTGATTACACTGGCGGCCTGTAACCAACCCGCACCTACATCCGAACCGACCGCGGTTGCGATCGTTTCTGATACGCCGCTGCCACTGCCGACGGATGCACCGATGATCACGCCGACGCCGGGTGATGCACCGACTGATGTGTTGCCTGTAGGTGAAACACCGACCGAGAGCGCAGGACAACCGACTGAAAATCCTCCGGTGGTCACTGAAACGGCCACCACAGCAGGTACGGTGATGACTGATGTTCCAACAACGACCCCAAGCCTGACACCTACGATTAACCTGACGCCATCTAAGACAGCGATTGTCGAGGACAACAGGTTTGCGTTAGGGGCACATGTGTTTGGCTTCGCTCATTTCGCGCAGATGCAGCAGGCCGGTATGACGTGGTTGAAGCTGCAAGTGCGATGGGACGGGAGCAGCCCTGCGAGCGCGGTGCAAGCGCAGCTGAGTTCGGCACGGGCGGGGGGCTTCAAAGTGCTGTTGAGCGTGGTGGGCAATATCAGCCAATTGGCAGCTGATCGGGCGGCTTACATCCAGAAGTATGCCGTGTATACGGCTGGACTGGCACAGCTTAATCCGGACGCGATTGAAATTTGGAATGAGCCGAATATCGACCGTGAATGGCCGAAGGGGCAGATTAGCGGGGGCAATTATGCCCAGATGTTGATCGCGGCGTACAATGCCATCAAGCAGGTTAATCCGGCGGTGATGGTGATTAGTGGTGCGCCTGCGCCGACGGGTTATTTCGGGGGCAAGTGCGCGGCAGAAGGATGCGACGACAACATTTTTATCAGCCAGATGCAGCAGGCTGGCGCGGCGAATGCGATGGATTGTGTGGGGATGCATTATAACGATGGTATTGTCTCCCCTGATAAAACGAGCGGTGATCCGCGCGGTAGTTCTAGCCATTACTCGCGTTATTTCAAGACGTTAATCGGCTTGTATTCGAGTGTGTTCCCCGGTAAGCCGATGTGCTTCACGGAGCTGGGTTATTTGACCTCACAAGGTTATGGTGCGTTACCGGCTGGCTTCGACTGGGCGGCGAATACGACCATTCAAAATCAGGCGGATTGGCAGGCCTTGGCGGCTAAGATCGCGAAAGCCGGTAGCACAGTGCGTTTGATTATTGTGTGGAATTTGGATGCTACCCAATATGATTCTGATCCGATGGCGGGATACGCGATCATCCGCAAAGATGGAAGTTGTCCGGCGTGTGCGACTCTTGGGACGGTGATGAAAAGTCCTTAAATCCTGTTGTTCCAGTCAAGGCGGGGATGGTGTGATGCTGTCCCCGTATGTGCATTTGTGTGTCGTTTAGCCGCCCACAGAACTTCCTACGGTCGCTGAAATTGCAGGCGGGACTGAGCGAGGTTGGCGCTGAAACTGCACAAATGACTGCGTGGAAGCAGGGGAGATGCCGCTGAGCGCCGCAGTTGCTTCGGGTGTGTGTGCCGCTGACGCCGATTCGGCGGATCGTAGGGAGGTTGGCGCTGAATAAGCAACAGAGAAAAGTAAATGCATTTTTACCACAGAGCCACAGAGAGCACAGAGAAGAGGGAGAGCGAAATAGATCAGGTATCATAAATCTGATTTTAGCACATAAATTCTGTTTTAGTGGTTCGAATACTCTAACTTTGGGTTAGTTGAGGACGCCGAGTTTGCTGACGTAATCGCCAAAGACCATGAGGTCATTGAGGGCGTATTGCGTCATGATCCACAAGTCACCGTTGGGTACACGGGTCATGCGGGCATCAGGACGGGGCAATTGGGTGAGTAGGTTGTAGACTTCGTAGAGGCGGCGTTCGTGTTGGGCGCGCATGCGGCTGAAACGCGATAAGGCTTGGTTGACGGAGCGATTATCCTGGACCATGCGGCGAGTTTCGATTGAGTCGTAGTAGAAGTGGTGACGCCAATCGCGGTGTTCTTCGTTGAGGATAACCAACTCATGGCGAGCATGATCGAGGACTTGGATGGTTTGAGCAGTTTGATCGGCGGCCTGAACCATGAGCAATTGCTCGAGCAGATCGAGGTAGGTTTGGGCTTGAGACAGACGTTTACGATACTCGTTGTTCAAACGCCAGAGTACGTCAGCCGAGGTATCATGGGTAGCGGGAAATGCCATCTCTGTTTATCCATCCATAATTTCCAACATTTTAGCACAAAATTGGTTCGTATGGGTATCGGATGATGGTCTATTGATCTGTGGATAGACCACGATTGGTATGCGGTGGGGGTTTGGAAGTATAGAAAATCTCTTTTACGGTTATTGCTTTGATCTTTGAATCACGCGTGTTTAGTACTTAATGGCAGTCTATTTGGTCGTTGAATTTCATGGTGAATACCCCTCATTAATTGCTTGATGAAGGGTATCTAGGGTTGTATCACGACTTTGTATCATTTTTTGGTAAATTGGGTATGAAGATTTCCCCATGTGTCGCAGACATATAACCGATGCTATGAGGTGTTTTCGTTGAGGAGCTAATCCTCAATCTTCAAACCGACTCTAGCCACTTTAGTGCTTCTTCAGGATCGCCGAAGATATCTATCGTTATCCCTTTTTTTCCATTCTCTTCAATGAATCGCTGCATGTTCAATTTCCCGACAATTTTATCAGGCATTACAATGGCCCAATATTTCCATCCCGCCTGGGTTACGCGAGGAGACCAATCGGTAACTGCCCAAGCGCCATCTTCGGCTGTTGTTGTGGAATTCAATCTATCGTCTGAGAGCCATTTCGTTGCGCCATGTTGCTTAAATATTTCTAGACCTTTTTCTAAGACCTGGCGGAACTCTTCACCATGAATGAATTTGTGAAATTGGTGATGTACGATTTTTGTATCAGGGTGATACCAGAGTGTTGCATATTCGGTCTCAGTAATTGTTGTTTTAGTCATTGTTATATCTCCGTAATTTGTTGTAAGGGATTTGATGACAAAACTGCTCCCCTTAAACTTTACAATAACTGAATCCGGGCAACTAAATAATTAAGATAAATATTTTTAATGATACCGATGCTTGAAACGTTCATGCATTTAATAAGGCTGAGAATAGCAACTGTCTCAGATTGTGATACGAATTCTTACATGCCTTGTTCCCTCATTTTCCAAAACTATCACATACTTAGGTAATTTTTAATATTTCCTTTTTGCTTACATTGCGCAAATGACGCATAAGATGGTTGAGAGGCGCAAAAAAATAGATTAAACCAATTCGTTGGTTTGTATCCCCTCGAAACTGTGAACAGGAAATCGATAAGGAAATGATAATGGGTACCGACGTAACAGTTGTTAATGATGAGAGCCGTCGCATAACTTCTGCGGATGGGCGGCTTCAGGAACTTGAAGCTACCGTTGCGCAGCTCCGGCAGGATAAAACGAGACTTGAACAACAATTGGCGGACAGTGCGCTTGAACTGCAAGCTACTGTTGACGAGTTCATACGTTCGGACAATGAGCGTAAACGTCTGGTTAGCGATATTGATGAATTTGTGCGTGTCGATCTTGAACGGCAGCGGCTCATCAAAGAATTGCAGGCTGCTAAACGACTTGCCGAAGAAAACTCGCGGCTAAAGTCGGAATTTTTGTCTACTATGTCGCATGAGCTACGCACGCCGATGAACGCTATTGAAGGTTTCACGAGCATCATGCTGAGCCGGATGGGTGGCGTGGAGTTTAATGAGAAGACCGAACGCTATATCACACGGGTGAATGTTAACAGCAAACGCTTGCTGCAATTGATCAATGACTTTTTGGATCTTTCGCGGGTTGAGTCGGGACGGCTGGAGCTGGCGTATCAGCCTTTTTCGCCGGTTGATCTGGCTAAACGCTGGCAAGCCGAAATTGGTATCCTCGCCGATAAAAAGAATATCGGGTTTGAACTTAATATTGATCCTAAATTGCCAGAAATGGTATATGGGGATGAGGAATCTATCTCCAAGATTGCGATCAATTTGCTAGGTAATGCGATTAAGTTTACTGAACAGGGAAAAGTGACTCTGTCGTTGGTAAATGGTGGCGAGAACTGGTGCATTAGCGTGGCCGATACAGGTATTGGTATCCCGCCGCACGCACGCGAATATGTGTTTGAGGAATTTAGACAGGTCGATCAAACATCTAAACGTAAATATGGCGGTACGGGACTGGGACTGGCAATTGTCCAGAAATATGCCCGCACAATGGGCGGCATCGTCACACTCCAAAGTGAGGTAGGGGTGGGTAGTACTTTTACTGTAACGCTACCGATTGAATCTAAGCTTAAGCCCGTGGAGAACTAATCATGGATAGAATTGATATTCCAACAAATTTATTGGATGGATGGGACATCGTGGTGGTTGATGACGAACCTGATAGTTTGGAAGTTGCCGAGATTATACTCGATGCATATGGGGCGAATGTGCATACGGGGACTAATGGGGCAGAAGGTTTAAAACAGGTGCGAGCTATTCGCCCTTTGTTCGTGATTTCTGATATTTCGATGCCGGTTATGGATGGTTGGGGACTCATTCATGAGTTGAAAAATGATCGTTCACTGATGGACATTCCGGCAATTGCGCTGACGGCTCATGCGATGGTGGGTGATCGGGAACGGGCGATATCGGCAGGGTTTCATAACTATTTGACCAAGCCGTTAACTGCCAACGCGTTCATTTATGATTTACTCAAGTTACTAATGGATATTCCTGAACTCGCTGAAAAACTAAACATCTAAGAGGTAGATAAGCGGATGTCATCAAAAAATTGGCACATTCTGGTTGTAGAAGATGATCCTGATGGACAGGAAGTGGTGGCGACGATTCTCGAACACCTCAATATATCGATTGATGTAGCGGGGAATGTGGCTGAAGCTGAACAATTCTTGTTTAACAGCGGTCGCGTTTATCAAGCGGCTATACTTGATCTGGCGCTTCCGGACAAAAATGGTTGGGAACTGCTTGAAGAAATATTGGCTAATCCGAGTACAGCAAGTCTACCGTGTGTGGCGGTGACAGCGTATCATACATCCAAATTGCGCGAGGATGCACTTCGAGCAGGCTTTACGGCTTATTTTGCCAAACCGATTGATGCAACTTCGTTTGCACGGCGGCTTGAAGAGTTGGCCTAAGTGTATTCTGTTTCCATCGTTAGGGGAAAGAGACTGTAATGGGCTACGAAATGGCCTGGAATATAGCGGGGAAAGTGCTGCATCTGAAGCTGTTCAACACTTTGTCAATCGAGGAGTTTGTTGAAATAGATAAGCAAATCAATGAACAGCTTCAAGCTTATAGTGATCGGATTGCCTTGATTGTTGATGCTTCTGCGGCGACATTTTCACCGTATAGCATCGAGCGGATTAAACCGACTCAGAAATATCTTAATAGCTATCAGATTTCTCAATTGATTGTGGTTGGTAGCAGCAAGGTGAATCGTCTAGCGATGCTGCTGTTGTTCAATCTGTGCCGTCCTAAACTGCAATTTTGCGATACGATTGATCAGGCACAACGATACATCAGCATGGCAAAAGTATAACTACTGCGAAATCATAGATAGACTGCCCTTTGTTTCTCATTGGGCAGTTGTATCGTTTTAAATAACCCCGAATTGTGCCACGTTAGTTTTGGTGAGTCGTCGTTTCACGGATAAGCAAGGTTCTCTTTATATATCTGGTTGGTGGCGGTGTTGGCTGTCGAAGCTCGCGATCAGTGTTACACTATCTTTTGGATACTAATGAATTTAATCTTTAATAAGAGAGAAAAAGAAATATGGATTTGCCGTTTTCAAAACCGGGTGTCATGACCGAAATGGATCAGTTCATTTTTGAATGCTTCGGATTTATTGTTATCGAAGATGTGCTGACTGAGGACGAATGTGATGAGGTGCTAGAGGCTGCCAAGCGTGTTCATGCGGGGCAACCGAAAGAGAAGCTGTTGCAAATCGGGAAAGGGTTTGAACATGAACCTGCGATTGAGCGGTTGGTTGATCATCCGGCAGTATTACCGAAGGTGCGCGCGCTGTATGGGGATAATTTTGTGCTACAAGCCGCGTGGTGCACGGTGCAGCCCGCCGGAAGCCAGAGTGTGGGCTGGCACCAAGACGGCTCATCGGCCTACGAATTCAAGAAGCTGGCCTATCCGGTTCCGCTGGTACAACTTCGGGCAAGTTATCATCTCACGGATCAATCGCAACCCTACATGGGCAATATGATGTTGGTTCCCGGAAGTCATCGCAGCCCAATCGATTTGCCACAGTCTGTACGGCGTGAGGTGAATGCTTGTCCGGTACAGCAAACGTTGCTTGCTCGACGTGGGAGTGTGCTTTTATTCCATAATGGCGTATGGCATTCACCCATGCCGAATAATATGACGTGGGATCGCTACAACATGCATTTTATTTATAGCCCGCCGTGGCTGCGCCGTTCAGATCGGGACAGCACTGATGGTGAATTTTTGGAACGTACCACGCCGCTACGTCGCGCGCTCATGGGCGATTATGCGCGTCCTGATGTGCCGTTCGCGGGTGGTTTTCCGGCTATTCCATTTGATGATGCGAAGGGCGATCACTAAAGTTCATTTGTGAACAATGCAATACGGGAGCACACACAGGTGCTCCCCTACTAGACGGTGAGGGCATGTTTCATATGCTGCCGGAATTGTCCGATGATATTTTCTCTAAAGGCTAAGCATGATTGACGGGATATGGGCACAGCAATTCGCTGAGGATTGGATCAGTGCTTGGAATGCGCATGAACTAGATCAGATTTTCGCGCATTACAGCGATGATTTTGAAATGTCATCGCCTTTGATTATCGATCGCATGCAGGAAGTGTCGGGGACGCTAAAAGGCAAGGCTGCCGTTCGTCCTTATTGGCAGATGGGATTGGATGCAATTCCGCCACTCAAATTTGAACTGATCGAGGTTTTTGTCGGCGTAGATAGTATTACCCTGTATTACCGTCGCACGAATGGTAAAACCGGAGCGGAGACCCTGATCTTCAATAAAGAGGGTAAGGTCATCAAGGGTATGGCACATTACAGCCGTTTATAATATTGAAACCACGTTCGAGAGCAATGGAAACCATGACACTTACTGTTCAACCCGCTATTGAGTTTTCATTATCAACTTTGTGTGATCTTATTAACCGATCTTTTAAGGGGTATGTTGGCGGCGACATTAATTTCACCCCAACGATCCTAGCTGGTTTTATGGCACAAGGTGGCTTTCATCTGGTGCGCAGCTTGGTTGCGTTGCATGATGGCGAACCGGCTGCAATTGCTATGGTGGCACGGCGCGGTTGGTCAGTGCGCATCGGCTTGATGGGGGTTGTCGAGGAATTTCAGAATCGGGGCACGGGACGCTGGTTGCTGGCACAACTTGCTGATCAGGCAAAAGCCAATGGTGACCGATCGCTGGTTTTGGAAGTGATCGAACAAAATCAGCGTGCGGTGCATCTCTATGAATCCTGTGGTTATCGCAGTATCCGGCGGCTTATGGGTTATGATTATCAAGGTAGACAAGCGGATAATCGAATCTTCCAACCTAAAGTACTTGAACAGATAGACATTCTCGAAGCGGCACGGCAGATTGCAGCATGGGAATCGGCAGATTTACCGTGGCAGTGTAGTGGCTTCAGTTTAGCCAAGGTCGGAGTGCCGGCTGTGGCTTATCATACTGACGATTGTTACGCGATTTGCTCAAATCCAGATGCTGAAACCATTAATTTGCTCGGAATAGCAGTCCCGCCTGATATGCAGCGTAAAGGCATGGCAACGCAGCTTGTCGCAAATTTGGTCTCCGCCCATTCCAGTAAAAATTGGCATGTTTCGCCCATTTGTCCGCAGGAATATGGTGCGATTTTTATCCGCAATAACATCAACATCAACCCTATTAACCAATTTCAGATGGAACTCCGCCTTTAAGTGGTTGTTATAATTTGGGAAATAAAACGCCCCTCACCAAGTGAATGATGAAGGGCGTGGTGAAATAGATTTGCTTAGCCGTTAGGACGAGTGCGCGTGGGCTTCGTCATCATGTTGATGATCTGCCACATGCTCAAAGGTCACTTTGAAGCCGGGGGGTAGCGGCAGAGAATCAACGTCAAGCTGCTTGATGTTCAAGGCTGCGTCGTCCACTTCCATCATGGCATCGCGCAAGAAGCGGTCGGTTGACATGTGGAGGAGGCTATAGGGGAAGCGTGTCCGCAGCGCACCGATATAGACATCAAAATGTACTTGCGGATAGGCTTTACGCATGTCTTCCAAGATCGTCGCGACACTGTGATAGAGATCACGATATTGGTCTTCGATGACCTGCATTGTGCCTTCATCCCAACCATTGAGGGCGACAATTTCTTCAGCACGTTTGTTAAATGCCTTGGCGCGTTTTTCGTCTACATCCACATGGATGATCTTTATGGGCAAGCCGCGCTTGAGAACGCTTTCCACGACTGCTACTGATAGCTTCGACCATGTGTCGCAGAAGTAAATCGCTACATTCTGATGGACAGCCGGATTGAAAATTATCGGTTTCTTGTCGAACTTGGGCGTGTCATCCAGACGTAAACGGGCGGCCGTTTCCTTATAGTGACGATGGATACGGAAGAATACCCACACCAAACATGGGATTAGCAACACGATAAACCATGCGCCGCTGGTGAACTTGGTGATGATGAACACGATCATGACGACAAAGGTTGCGAATGCCCCTACACCAGAGGTTGCCAGTTTGATCTTCCAATGGGGATCGTAGATGATTTTCGTTTCGAGACCCCATGCGAATTCGCCTTCCTTCAATTTGCCTGTCCGGTAGAAACGGCGCATCATACCGGTTTGGCTGATGGTGAAGCCAAGGAACACACCGATGGCATATAGCGGGATCAAATTGGTGACGATGGCGCCCGTAATGATAACCAAAACGATGGCGCTGATTGAGAGCGTCAGAACACCCCATGTGTAGACCAAACGGCGACCACGATAGGTCAATTGGCGTGGCAAGAAGCCATCACCGCTTGCGAGAGCGGCTAATTGTGGGAAGTCGGCAAAGGGTGTATTTGCCGCCATGAACAATACACCGAAGGCACCGATGATGGTCAGGACGTAAGCGACACCGCCTAAGCCTTGTTGACCATAAATGGTACGGGCGATCTGGCTAATGATGGTTTCTTCATGTGATGGTACGGCATGAATGGCATTGGCGAGGAAGGTAATGCTCATGAAGAACGTGATCAGAATGACGCACATTACGACTAATGTTTTAGCGGCATTCTGTGCGCGTGGTTGCTTGAAAATCTGGGTATCGTTGGAGATGGCTTCGATACCGGTTAAGGCGGTACAGCCGGACGAAAATGCACGTAAGATTAGGAGAACCGTGATTGGCTCCAAGGCATTATGTTGGATGGCCTGAACACCCGTCACTGTATCAAGTGTTCCGGTTGCCATCTTGATGAAGCCGATGATCATCGTCGCACCCATGGTAAACAAGAAGAAATAGGTGGGGATCGAGAAAAGCCGTGCGCTTTCTTTTACACCACGCAAATTGATGAGGGTCATAAATACGATGATGCCTACGGTGATTTCGATACGGAACGGCTCAAGGCCGGGAATCACGCTGACCACATTAGCGACACCGGCACTAATGCTTACGGCTACGGTTAGGATGTAGTCAGTCAGCAGAGCGGCCGCTGTGACCTGAGCCATTTCTTCGCCGAGGTTTTCTTTGGCTACGCGGTAACCACCGCCACCTGCCGGATTGGAGAAAATAGTTTGACGATAGGAAATCGTCACGATTGCAATCAGCAGTGCGATGGCAGCTGCGATGGGAATTGAAATCGCATTTCCTTGAAACCCGATCAAGGCAAAGCCGCTGATGGCTGCCGTATTCAGAATGATCAGGATTTCTTCGGTTGCATAGGCTACCGAGGACATCGCATCGCTGGCTAGTACCGCCAGTGCGATGAAATTAGGCGCGGTTTGATGGGCAATTTCGGAGGAGCGCAGACGCTTGCCAATTACCGTCTCTGCGATTTGTTCACGGACGTCACGAATACTCATATATATTCCTTGAATTATGCGACAATCCATTGTAGAGCTATTCGTTGGCAATATTCGTCAAAATCGTGTCAAAATTTGAGTGAGTCACATCAAGAAAATATCAAGATTTGTGTTTTCTCCCTCAATTCGTGTTGAGGCGATACCCTCAAAAGTGAACAATTGCGTTACAAAAGCCTTAATAAAATCTTGAGAGGCAACTCAAAAAGGCCATCGTGCGATGACCTTTTGAAGCGTTAGATTGGGGTTGGGTTTATTTTCCGCCGTACCAGAAGCCACGCATCCAATTGTGAGGGCGCAGCTTAACCATCAACTCGTCCGAGAGCGGCGCGAGATCAGAAACGGCTATGTTGGCCTCGGCTTGTGCTACGTTGCGGATGCCGGGAATTACGGTACTGACGGCGGGATGCATCAAGGCGAATTTGATGGCGGTTTGTGCCAGCGTGAAGCCGCTGCCGTCGATGTCGGCCTTCACTTTGTCGGCGCGTTTGACTGCCCGTTCCAGACGATCTCCCGCGAAATAATTATTGCGGAAATCATCGGGTGCGAATTTGGTTTCGGGGGTGAACTTGCCGGTTAATGAGCCTTCGTCAAATACGACACGAACGATGATGCCTACGTTGGTTTCTTGCGCGACCGGTAAGAGTTCTGCGGCTGGTTCCTGCTCGAAAATGTTGTAAATCACCTGTACCGTGTCGATCCAGCCACCGCGCATCAAGTCAATCACCGAGTTTTGATCTTGTTCGGGTGTTGAAACACCGATGGCGCGGATTTTACCTTCGGCTTGCAGTTTGCGGAGGATTTCAAAGGGGCGTGGATTGCGATTCCATGCGCGTGTCCATGTGTGGAGTTGCAGCACGTCAAGACAATCGGTTTGTAAATTGCGCAGACGTTCTTCGACGTTTTCACGCAGGTACTTTTCGGGATAGCGTTCATCCATATTGTCGTAGGGACTAGGCGGCCAATTACCGGGCAGTGGAGGGGTCTTGGTGGCTACGACTACTTTTTCTTTGCGCGACTTCAAGACTTCGGCGATGATCCGTTCGCTTTTGCCATCGCCATAGCCTGCTGCGGTATCAATAAAATTAACACCTAAATCCAAGGCTTTGTGCAGGGCTGCTACGGAGTCCTGTTCGTTTTGCGGTCCCCAACTGCCGCCTATCGCCCACGCGCCGAAACCGATCTCCGACACGTCCATTGCACTGCGACCTAGCTTCCGATATTTCATCATTTTGATCCTTACTTTATAGTCGATAATCGCCCCTGATTATAGCCTATCCATCCGATCAACCGAGTCTCGTGGTCACAAATGTTATGGGCAGATGTCGGCTTTTATAATTGTTTATAAGTAAATTACATTGTGAATTAATTCGTAAAATTAACACTAAATCACGCATGAGAGAATATACTGATAAAAATTGTGTGCACTTTTTGTTTATGTAGGGACGTAACACATGGGTGACTGTACACCCCAATAGGATGTTTTTATGGACATAATGACCTTTCAGTATCAGAAATCGCAGGGTTGGTCTCCAGAGGCGTTTCCAGATTGGGACTCGGAACAAACGCTTGTGTTGGTGTTCGGTGCTTCTTCATTTAAAAACCAAATCGAACCGTTCAAACAGCTTTCGACGGCTTTCCGCACGTCACATATCATCGGGTGCTCTACTTCAGGTGAAATCTACGGTACTGAGGTGATGGATGAGAGTTTGTCGGTGGCGGTCATTCGGTTTGCCAAGACCCGCCTGAAGCTGGTGACTGTCAACTGTTTTTCGGGGAGCGCGTCTTATCTATCGGGGCACTCGATTGCCCAAATGGTGGCGGCTCCTGATCTGCGCGGCTTATTTGTTTTGTCAGATGGGATTACGGTCAATGGTAGTGAACTGGTATCCGGCATTAACGCGTTAATCAAGCCTGATATTGTGGTCACTGGCGGATTGGCGGGGGATGGTACGCGCTTTGGTGAAACATGGGTTATTAAAAATGGCAGACCACAGTCGGGTTTCGTCACAGCGGTGGGATTTTACGGTGAGTCTATCCAATTGGGGCATGGTTCTAAAGGTGGATGGGATACGTATGGTTCGATGATGAAGGTCACCCGTTCTTACGGAAACCGGCTTTATCAATTGGATGGCAAATCGGCACTTGATCTGTATAAGCAATGTTTGGGCGCACAAGCTGCCGAATTACCGGCATCGGCATTGTTATTCCCGCTGGCTATACGTGAAGCACCTGAAGCCGAAAAGGTGGTGGTGCGGACTATCCTTTCGATAGATGAGAAAGATGGCGCGATGGTTTTTGCAGGCGACATCCGCGAAGGGCAATACGCGCAATTTATGCAGGCTAATTTCGATCATTTGATTGCAGGGGCTTCAGAGGCGGCTAGTCTGGTTGGTGATACGAGCAGTTCGCAAGCCGATCAACTGTTATCAATCGCCATCAGTTGCGTGGGGCGGCGATTGGTACTGCAAGACCGTGTAAGTGATGAACTACGGGCTACGCTTGATGTTTTGCCGCATGGCGTACAGCAGATCGGGTTTTATTCGTATGGCGAGATTTCGCCTTATGCGTTCGGCCACTGTGATCTGCATAACCAAACGATGACCATCACCACGTTCAGCGAACAGTAAGGACGTTATGTAAAAGGAGGACACATAGGTCCTCCTCTAGAGCAGTATATTTATGCGATTGCGTTCAATGGCTCAGGCGGGGGTTACGGTCACCTTATCGGTGGCAGTACGGCCTTCGCTAATGATAAGGGCGGCGGCACCACTTTCCAGCGGGTTATCGGTATCCTGAACATCTACCACGAGTTCGCCGTTGATCCATCCTTGAATGTGATTGCCTTTGGCGGCGAGTTCAAGTTGATAGGTTTGACCGAATTTCCACGTGTAGGGCTTGGAGGCCAGCACTTTTTCGCCGTCGAGGGCTTTCACTAGATTGACAGTTCCCTCATTGGAGAGCAAGAGACCGTAGTAGCGGCGCATCCCCTGTACACGGATGCCGATGCCGGCTGACTGTGCCAAATGCGGTGTCAGGTCGGCGCTGACGCGATAATTCTTCCAGTCGCGGGTGCCTTGAATGAGCAAGCCTGTGCCTGCATTTTGAACGATGCGGTAGGTTTCCGGCCAGCGATAGTCGCTCTGGTCGGTGCCATCTACCCATGCACGACGCCAGAGGGTGCCATCATGAGCAGGGCGTTTGAATACCACATTCGGTTCGCCATCCCACGTCAAATAATCTACATAGACCGTACCGGCGCTCTTTTGTCCACTGCTGAGGGCAAAGCCGACTTCAGCGACGGGTGAGCCATCGAGTTCTGGGAGCGTCCATACGAGGTCGCTAGTTTGACCTGCTTTAAGGGGAACGGGGGCAGCTTCCAAACGGGTGAACTCATCTTTTGCGCCATAATAGTTGATGTATAAGGCGACGTTGACATCGGCTGTGTTGGACGCATCAGCACTGACACTGGCGCGTATGGTTTGACCGGGGTAAATGGTGGGGGACGCCAGTAGTTTGTAGTGGCTAAAGCCGATGGCTTCCTGCGGGATGAAAGTGGGCGTGCTGGCATGTACCGCAGCGGATAGGTCTTTATAGCGGAGGGCAAGGCTGCGCGATCCGGTTTTGCTGTGACCAGCGACGTTCTCGATGGTCAAGGATGAGGCGTTATCCGCAGCGGGGAGGAAGCCCTGTACGGCACCGGGGAGATCAAAATGGAAGCGCGCGCCGTTCTTGGGTTGCACGGGGTCTAAACCGGAAAGGGCGCGTCCGATATTGATGACGTTATAGCTCTGGGCGAGGGCGTCACTAATGGCGCTGCCGCCGTCAGCAGTCGGGAGGTACATGCGGTCGGCTACAGGGCCACGCCAATCGTAACCGCCGTCAAAGGCGCTGAGTCCGTTCTTGATGCCCAAGATACAGCCGACGTTACCGGAATTGCAGTCCGTATCCCAACCGCTGGTATTGACCATCATCAGTGATTTGGTGAGGTCGTTATTGCCATGCAGCAAGCTCATGATGATAAGGGCGTGGTTGGGGATGGTGTGGCAGTTCCCACCGTATTTGTCGTAACCGTAGTTGGCGACAATTTGATCACGGGTTTGATGCCAATCGGGAAATTCGGCGTGCCATTCGCGAATGTCATTGATCATGCGGTAGGTGAGCGAGTTGTTGGGAATGCACTTTAGGCCAGTGTCGAGCAGTTTATTGATGTCCGATTCGACATAGGCTTGGGCTTCCATCGCGGCGATGAGCTGCGCGTCATAGACGGCTTCACCATCATGGCTGACGCTGCCAGCTAGTTTCGCCAGATGCGCTGCTAGTTCAGGATCACCGGGGGCGACCATACCCCAACCATCAATGAAAATTTGGGCGCCGATTTGTTCAGCGACCACCTGTGAATTCAGTTCGATGGAGCCGCTGCGAGGTGCTTGAATACCATTTTTCAGGCGCAGGTAAGCGGTATGCTCGGTGGAATTGCCCATGCCGCCCCACCATAAGATGGTGCGGTACTCGACGATATAGTTAAGCCATGTTTGCCCGATCTGTGCAGCGGTCAACTTGCGTGAATTGCCATAATCCGGCAAGGCGCGTAAGAAGGTGAAAGTGCCACTGATGTCATCATCGGTGACGATGAGGGGCTGATCAAGGCGATCATGGACATAGCCTGTGATCTCGCCGAGCTTCTGCATAATATCGTCGTACCACCAGCCTTCAAACGGGCGACCGAGGTAGACACCGACGATTTTACCGAGCACACCGGCATAGGTACGTTGCGCGTAATCCGCCGGAATTGTCATAGTGAAATACTCCTTGTGGTTGATGTTAGGTTGCGCTGTGGTGCAGCATGACGGTTATGCTTTGAGACCACCCTGCGTAAGACCTTCGATAAAGCGACGTTGTAGTAACAAGAACAGCAGAATGACCGGAATGATCATGATTACAGAACCGGCATTGGTCAGTCCCCAGTCACGGGCAAATTGTTGCTGGAAGGCGAATAAACTAGTCGAGACCGGTTTGAGTTCGGCCTTTTGCAAGAAGGTTAGCCCGAAGAGGAATTCGTTCCATACGGACAGACCGACTACGAGGCCAGCGGTGAGGAAACCCGGCCATGATAGCGGCAGAATGATGTTGCGGTAGACCTGCCAATTGGTGGCTCCATCAATACGGGCGGCTTCAATGAACTCTTCGGGTAAGGCAACCATATAGGAGCGCAGTAAGAAGGTGGCGAAGGGTGAATACAAGGCGCAGTAAATAATGATCAGCCCGAAGTGCGAATTCACGAGGCCAAGCTGCCGCCACATGAAGAAGAGCGGGATCATAAAGAGCTGCGGCGGGACACTTGTGCCGATCATGAAGTAGAAGCCGATGAAATCCCCACCACGCAATTTGAGGCGTGCTAATGCATAAGCGGCTGTACCAGCGAGTGCCAAAGTGCCGATGATGGTGCCGACGGTCAGGATGGTGCTATTGCCGAGGGTGGTCGCGAAGTTGCCCTGTTGCCACGCATCAGGGAAGTTCTGTAGGCGCGGATTGATGGGGAAGCCAAAAGGATTCTGAGCAATCTCGCTGGTGGTTTTGATGGAATTCATGAAGAGCATCAAAACAGGCATGAGCGCGAAAACAGCGAATATCGACAAGATAATATAGTTGGGAGCAGTAGAGGCTGTTCGCCGTGAACGGATCATATTTCCCACCCTCGTCTGCGTAGAATGACGAAAATACCAACAGTAATCATGACCCAGATGGTCATCATGATGCCGATTGAGGCAGCATAGCCCACATCAAAGCGGAAGAAGGCTTGATTGTAGAGGTGCGTGGACATGACTTCCGAGGCATGAGCAGGGCCACCGCCGGTCATAATGTAGACGTAATCAAAGGTGAGTGACGACCAGATGATAATCATCAAGAGGGTGAAAACCAGAGTCGGACGAATGCTGGGAAGTGTCACATACCAGAATTGTTGGAAGCGGCTCGCGCCATCCAAACGGGCGACTTCATAGAGTTCGGTATCCACCGCGGTCATGGCGGCGAGATACATGACGACTAAGAAGCCCCAGAAATGCCAGTTGTCGACAAAGGCTACGCCGAAAAGGGCGCTGTCTTTATTCCCCAGAATGGCGAAGTTCAACCACGGGATGCCATGTTCGGCTAACCAGACGCCGATACCGTTGCGTGGCGACAGGATGAAGCGCCACATCTGGGTGTTGACGACACTAGAGATCACATAGGGAATAAAGAAGACTAAGCGGTAAAAAATCTGTCCGCGTTTGATGCCTGACATGAGATAGGCGCCGGTTAAGCCCATGATGACGGGAACGGTGAGAAAGAGCAATGTCCACGTCAGATTATTGCCTAAGGCTTTGAAAAAGACTTTATCTTGAAAAAGTTTTGCAAAATTTTCGAGACCAATAAACACGGGTGATCCGTAGCCTGACCATTCGGTGAAGGCAATGTAAATGCTGAAGACGGTCGGAACGACGATCACAACCAGATTAAGCGCAAGGATAGGGATAACGAACGACCAACGACCCAGAACCTCCCAACGTGTGCGAGGTTTAGGACGATAGACAGTGCCGACTGGTTTCATACCCGAGTCGGGGACTGAGGAGGGTGTCGTTGTGGATTGGGTCATGCGGCTTCTCCACACTGTATATTTTCCAGCGATGCGCGTCGGCGCTGATCACTGGCTAGAGGGAATGTATGCCCAAGCATCAGCCTTCATAAAGGGACGACGCTTAGAAAATGGATGATGGGTTGATAAGGTTCAGGGGCACACCGGAATGTACCCCTGAAAAGATTTGTAGCGTTCTAATTAGCGCTTCGGTACAGGCAGAGTCTTACCGTCGGCGCGTGCAGTATCCCACTCGGCTTGATGAGCGGCGAGATAATCAGCGACGGTTTCGTCACCAGCCCAAACCTGTTCGACATCCTGCCACAGTTGGACATCGGCATCAGCGGGCCAGAACGTCCATGTGGTGTAACCATAGCGGCCTTCACCGGTGACCTTGGCGAAATCCGAGAAGTAACGGACGACGCGAGGATCTGAACCTTCGGGGAAGTCGGCATCGGTGTAATGCAGAGGAACCATCCATTCGCCGAAATCAGCACCGGCGGCGTTCTGCAAAACCAGCTTAGGATCGCTGAGCAGGTAGTTCAGAACTTCAGCGGCTGCATCAACATTCTTGGACTTGGCATTGACTGACAAGGTGCTGCCGGTGGCGAGCAAGTAGCTGTAATCGCCGACGCCTTCTTTGAACATGGGGATGGGTGCCCAGTCCCATTCGGAACCGACTTCGGGTGTGAAGTAGGACTTCATGTTAGCGAACTGCCAAGTACCGGAAATCATCATGGCAGACTTGCCTGTGGTCAGGTCACCAAATACGTCGGCATCAGCATAGGCATAGTAGTTGTCCAAGCTGCCGCTGTACCAACCCTTGTCCGCGATTTGGCTCTTGAGTAAGTCCATCGCTTCGACAAATTCCGGATCCGTCCACTGCTTTTCGCCGGTAAGGGCTTTGTAGACATTGTCTGGGCCGGCGATATTGTTGAAGTAGACGCCGATTAAGTGTTCGTTAGAGGGCTTCCATGAGCTGTTGCTGTAGGCAAAGGGATGGATGCCGGCTGCGGCGATGGTGTCGCAGAGCTTCCAGAAATCGGTGGCATTGGTGGGGACAGTCCAACCGTTCTTGTCAAACAAGCTCTTGTTGTAGAACAAGATCATGCTTTCGTAGGTGAGTGGGAGGCTATACAGTTTGTTTTCCAGAATACCGGATTCATAAGCCCAGGGTAGGAGTTTATCTTTCCAGCCATTTGCTTCGGCGAAGGTGTCGAGCGCCTGAATCTGACCGGAAGCGATGTATTCAGCAATAAAGGATGCACCGGGGGTCTGGAGAATATCGGGTGCTTCACCAGCTTGGAAAGCGGTACGCAGCACGTCATCCAGCTTTTCTTGGCCGGTAAGTTCGAGCTTGATATTGGTGTGTGAATCATTGAAGGACTTCACAAAGGTATCTTGAACGTGTTGTAGGAAGCCACCGGACTCGGTCCACCAAGTAACGGTGACAACATCCTGAGCGCGTGCAACCAATGAACCGGTGAGCGCTAGAAGAAGAACTAATACTGGGGTTAACACATAATAACGGCGCGATTTCATTTAATACTCCTTAGCGGTACCTAAATTTTATATGGACAAAAGGCGAATAGTTTTTAGAGGTATTGGGCTGTTGAAAACCCTCCTTTGGAAAATTGGTAAACAGCGGTAAACTTTGATAAACAAAGCATACCTTTGATGGTATCTAAAAAATAAAACACTGTCAAGAAGTCTGAAACAGGCGATAAATTGAGGTAAAATTGCTAAACAAGCGGTGTTGTGGTTGTTAACCAAAAGGTACTGTTGTTTAGCTAAGTGGATGAGATTGGTTATTAAGGTAACGGGGTAAATATGAGAACTATGGGTCGATTTTACAAGCGTGTGGCGCTCTTTGTTCTGATTGCAGGGTGCTGCGTTGTATTTGCCCCATTGGCATCTTACGCACAGT
Organism: Aggregatilineales bacterium; assembly: GCA_044227005.1. Classification (GTDB taxonomy): domain Bacteria; phylum Chloroflexota; class Anaerolineae; order Aggregatilineales; family Phototrophicaceae; genus CFX2. The sequence goes on along the minus strand of JBGAFZ010000003.1, from coordinate 396,047 downwards.
CCGGTGATGGAGCGCAATTTCGGCGTCTGCCGGTGGCAACATACCGGCAAAAAATGAAGGCCGGTTGGTTGGGACAGATGATGGGGGTATCGTTCGGCGGCCCTACAGAGTTTCGTTATCTGAGTAGGATCATGCCTGAAGCGGATGTTCCCAATCTGCGCCCCGGTTTGATGAATGATGCGTTCAATCAAGATGATCTGTATGTCGAAATGACATTTCTCAAGACACTGGAAACTTATGGTATGGATGCGACGAGCGCCCAAGCAGGAATTGATTTTGCGAACAGCCAATATCAGTTGTGGCATGCTAACCTCGCGGGGAGAATGAACCTGCGGGCGGGGATAGCACCGACGGATTCAGGACATCCGGCTTTCAACGGGTTCACCGATGACATCGATTATCAGATTGAATCGGATTATGCCGGTTTGATTTCACCGGGGATGCCTGATCAGGCTATCCGGTTGGGTGAAACCTTCGGACGCATCATGAACTATGGAGATGGATTGTATGGTGGGCAGTTCATCTCCTGCATGTACAGCGAATCCTTTTTTGAAAATGATCTGCGCAAATTGGTCGAGGCGGGATTGGCGTGTATCCCTGCGGCGAGCCAATATGCTGAAATGGTACGAGATGTGCTGCAATGGTCGGCAGAAAATCCAGATGACTGGGAAAAGACATGGTCATTGGTCGATGAGAAATATCAAAAGAATCCAGATTATCGGCGTTTTTCGAGCAAAGACGACAATGTTACTGATCCCGAATTTAATATTGATGCAAAGTTGAACGGCGCTTATGTCGTAATGGGATTGTTGTATGGGCAGCGTGATCCGCTCAAAACAATGACCATTGCCATGCGTAGTGGACAGGACTCGGATTGTAATCCCGGTAACGCGACCGGCGTTTTGTTTGCCCTTCTCGGTTATGAGCAGATTGCTGATGAATACAAAATGGGCGTGGATGAAACGCAAAAGTTTAGTTATACGGACTATGATTTCCCAAGCTTGATCGCGGTGAGTGAGAAGCTGGCGCGCGAGTCGATCTTAAAAGCGGGTGGTTCGATTGAGACGGATGCGAACGGCGAAGAGGTGTTCGTCATTCCTGTGAAAAGTGCTGAACCAAGTGCGTTTGTGCAATCATGGGCACCGGGGCCGATTGCAAACACGACCTATGATGCGGCTCAAATGGTACAGATTCAGTTTACGAGTGGCAGTTTAAAGCTGGATGTACAACGATTTGCGCCGAATTGGAAAGCGGTTGGGTGTTTGGATAACCCACGATTGGGACTCAAGGCGGAGATATTAGGCAGGAAGAATGTGTTGTTCACACTCCCTGCGAGTAATACTGTTGCGTGCCGATTGACCACGCAGATTCAATTACCTGCCGATGTGCATAAAGTTCTGCATTTGGAGGTGGCGAACTTCCCTGCTGGTGATTGGATGCTGGTGGTTAAGGCGAATAATGAGGCGCTGCTGCAACAGATTGTGAGCGATCAAACGACAACTGACGGTTGGTTGACGGTCGATGTTGATTTGTCGGCATATGCGGGGCAAACAACGAACCTCGAACTGCTGAACAAAGCCCATGGGCGATCATGGCAGGGTGGTTATTGGGCGGTAGTGGCATTGATTGATAAGCCAGCATAAGACTGTTGTAATTGTTAGTATATGCTAAGGGTTTCGAGTTTCTCTTGGAGAGAGTCAACCGGACGTGTATGATATGAAAGTGTTAGTTTGCACTGCAATAATGGATTCAAACGATCCTTATTTATTCCATTGGAACGTAATACATCCCTCTTTGGTTGCAAAGAGGTTATCTATGATTTGCCCGTTGCGCGTCGCGGGTGATTATGACGATCAGGAGCGCACTCTTTGTTAGCTAAGAAGAAACAGGTTCGAGCCGATAGGCAGAATACGTCCGAATTGCCACGAGTCACTATCCGAGATGTGGCTGAAAAAGCGGGTGTTTCACCTGCGGCGGTGTCATTGACATTATCAGGACGCGGACGACTGGCAGAAGATACACGGCAACATATCCTCGAAACGGTGGCACAGATGAATTATGTGCTGCCCAAGCGACGTCGCGAGTCGTCCGATTTGCGGGTGTTCACGGTGGCGGCAGGCAGTGGTTCGGATAATCATCCTGCGCGGACGTTGAATATCGAACGGCAGATTGCGTTCTTGAGCGATGAACTCGATCAACGGCAGCAAGAAGGTTATGAGATTCGTGATGTCGAAGCGGGTATCCGCGCTTTAGAGCAAGGTGCGCCTACGCCTTATGATATTGAGATGGCGTGGAATAGGTTGGAAAATCTTGACCAGCGACCGGATTATGTGTATCAAGAACCGTCTACATGGTCGGGGATTAGTGCGGCGCGGGGCGAGATAAGCCAACTTGAGGCGCGATTTTCTGCGAATCAATTATATGACCGGATTTATGGTGGTCTGTTGGGACGGGCAATCGGGTGTACGCTGGGACGTCCATTGGAACAACTCGGGGATTTTGAAGACATCCAAGAATTGCTTGAGCGGGGCGATGCTTATCCACTGACGGATTATGTACCCGAGATTTTGCCACATCCTGCGAGCTATATGTATTATGACCCTGAAGTGCAGAAGTATCTGCGAGGACACATTCGTTATGCCCCGCGTGATGATGATCTGGATTATACGGTTCTGAACCTGACTATTCTGGAACAGTGTGGGAGTAACTTTACTTCGGAACAGGTGGCGGAATGTTGGTTGCAGCGGTTGTCATTCAACGCAATTTATACAGCGGAACGGATGGCATACGGCAACCTCGTTAATCAATATGGGCCGCCAGATAGTGCGGTGTATCGCAACCCGTATCGCGAATTCATCGGGGCGCAGATTCGGGCGGATGTGTTCGGTTACACAGCGCCGGGTAAACCGGATGAGGCTGCTTATAACGCGTGGCGGGATGCGCGAATCTCGCATGTGAAGAACGGTATTTATGGCGAGATGTTTGTGAGTGCGGCGATTGCGGCGGCTTTTGCGGTAAACGATGTGGAAAGTGTGATCAATGCAGGGTTGGAAGTGATTCCATCGCGCAGCCGAATGGCGGTGGCGATCCGTGACATCATTGACCAGACGCAGCGCAGTCAGAATTGGCAAGATGTGGCGGCTTATATCAGCGAACGGTTTGCCGACCATGATCCGGTTCATGTGCTGCCAAATGTGTGTTTGGTGGTGATGGGTTTGCTGTGGGGTGACGGCGATTTCGAGCGTTCGATTACTACGGTGGCGATGGGCGGATGGGATACTGATTGTAATACGGCGACTGTTGGTTCGATTGTCGGGGTGTTGAATGGGGCGGCGCGGTTGCCGGACAAATGGACGCGTCCGATCAATGATCAGATGGAGTCGTGGTTGTGGGGACACAATTCGATTCGTATTTCGGAGCTGGCACAGCGTACGTATGCATTAGCGCGGAAATCGTTGAACAACACGGCGGGGTGAAAGCAACGCTGAAGAACTTACATAAAAAGAGCGAGGAGACGGACATTTCCTCGCTCTTTTAGATTCAGATTGCGGAATTAGCTTTCGCGAATCCAGACGCGCATTTCACCCGGATTACGGTTTGCCCAGAAGGCGTAGGGAATGGCCTTGAGCGCTGCCGGTGTGCGCTTCAGTTGTTGTACAGCCTTGGATTGATAGAGGCCGCCCTTCCAGCCTGCTGCTTCGGCACGTTGACCCTCTACATGGATGACGCTGATGCCATCGAACAGTGACGGTTCAAACGAGGTTGTGATTTTTGCGTCCGGCGGAATGATCACATTCGCCAGATTATCACCGTTGTCGACTTCTTCGAGGCAGTAGACAACAGGACCGCGTTGGAGGGCGATGCAACCCGCATCATGACGGATGAGGGGGTGCGGTAGTACACGTTCGACGGGCATTGCCAGCGACAAGATCACTTCGTCGCCATTTGCCCATTCACGGTCGATGAGCACATAGCCTTTGGTGGCGGCAGTGGTTACGGCCTGACCGTTGACGGATAGGGTGTATTCACGGCACCAACCCGGAATGCGCAGCCCCAAGCGGAAGCGTCCCGGTTGATCGACACCTACTGTAAAGCGGGTTTGACCTTCCCACGGATAGTTGGTTTCCTGGGTGAGCTTCACGTTACGGTTGCCGATTGCAATGTCAGCGTGGTTGCTGGTGTAGAGATGGACATAAACAGTATTAGCATCGGTTGAATAGATGTAGCCACCGACGCTAGCGATCATCCGTGCCAGATTGGGTGGGCAGCAGGCACAATCAAACCAGTCGGAACGGCGATAATCACGATCTGCAACGATGCCGCTCCATTGACCATGTGGGGTCACATAGGGGAAGGCGGCGAGCGGATTGGCGTAGAAGAAGGTTGATCCTTCATGGGAAACACCGCTCAACACATTGTTGTAGAGGGCGCGTTCCATAGTATCCATATACTTGCTGTCGGGATCGAGCTTGAACATGCGCCATGCCCAGAATACCAAGGCGATGGAGGCGCAGGTTTCGGCGTAGGCGGTTTCGTTGGGGAGGTCGTAGGGAACGGTGAAACCTTCGTTGGCGTGAGCCGGCCCTAAGCCGCCAGTGATGTACAGGTGATGCTCATTGAGGTCATCCCAAATGGAGAGGCAGGCTTGCTTGAGGGCTTCGTCGCCCGTTTCTGCGGCAACATCCGCCATACCGGAATAGAGATAGGCCGCGCGTACAGAATGTCCGGTGGCAACGGTTTGTTCGCGTACCGGAATATGCGCCTGACAGTAGCGATAGGTCTTTGCCCAATATTGCTTGGGGTCTTCACCACGAGCGATGGCTTCTTGATCAAAGTACAAGGGTTGGCGACCGCGTTCGTCAATGAAGTACTTGGAAAGATCCAAATAACGTTGTTCGCCAGTGGCATGATACAGGCGTACCAAGGCTAATTCGACTTCGGGATGTCCATCGTAACCGCGCTTTTGGCCTTCATTGGGGCCGAAGACTGTGCCGATATAATCGATATAGCGACACATCACATCGAGCAATTTACGCTTGCCAGTGGCTTCGTAGTAGGCGACAGCGGCTTCAGCTAGATGTCCGGCGTCGTAGAATTCATGCCAATCCCGCAGGTTCTTGAATTTGTTCTGGGGTTCGACGGAGGTGAAGAAAATATTCAGGTAACCGTCGGGTTGCTGCGCCTTCTCGATAAGGTCAATGACCGCATCCATTTGTGATTCCAAGACTGGATCAGGATGGGTCGTCAAGCTGTAGGCGGCGGCTTCAATCCACTTGCCGGCATCTGAGTCCCAGAAGATATGTGGTTTAACTTTGGGTAGGGGCTGGTGAAGGATGCTGGCATGACCGCCTTCATTCGCGCGCGGTTTAACCTGTTCGGATTTGTAGTCGAGCTTCCACGCATCGACACGTCCGGTTTTTTCCATTTGATGCTTAATAGCCGGAAGGGTATGTACACGGTTATTTACTTGCCGTTGTTCCCAAAATCCTTTATCAATGACGACATTTTTTAATGAGACCGGTGTATTTTGTTGAATACTGCTTGCCAAGATAAACCTCTACTTAATAGTTTGAGACCGTCAATTATCTTGAGTGTAGGGCATTCACCCCTTTTTTCGCTAGATTATAAGCCGTAGAATAGGAAGATAAAACCGACTTTTTGAGAAGATTTCATGAGCACACAAGATATTCTCCATTTGAACATCATTAGCCCGATTCGCGCCCAAAATGCAGGCTTATTTGTCTCGCGCGGGGCAGCGATGCACCCTACCCGCATCATTGACTCGCACGAATTGATCTTCGTTAAAGAAGGCTGCTTGGATATGTGGGAAGGTGATCAAGAATTTCATGTTGAGGCCGGTCAAGCGCTGCATTTGTGGCCGGGGCGACAGCATGGCAGTATCAAACCGATGCCGCCGGATTTGCGTTTTTATTGGATTCATTTTGATCTCGATGAAAATGGTACTGAAGATGAATCGGCTGTCGCTAATTCCTATGTGCCGTTTATGCGGGTTCCACAGCACAAAACTATCAGCCAACCGGAACGGCTGGAGCGACTTTTCCTTATTTTTCTGGAAGATCAAGAAACGGGGGCGCTGCATCCATATGCGGCGAACTTGTTGACGACACTCATGCTGGTGGAAGTGGCACGGTCGCGGGAAGTGGTTGAGACTGAAGAGAGCGACATCAAGACGATCGCCACATGGGCGAATACGTTTATCCGTTTGAATTATGATCGTCCGATCACTGCGGGAAAGATCGCGTTTGAGTTGGGCTACAATCCGGATTATCTGGGGCGTGTTTACCGCCAGATTTATCACTGTACGCTGACGGAGGCTATTCAGAAGCGGCGCATCCATGTGGCCTGTCATTACTTGCTGGAAAGTGAAATGACGGTGGAACAAATAGCGGAAAAATGCGGATTCTCCGAGCCGGATTATTTCAGGCGGATTTTCCGGCGACACATGCAATCATCACCTGTGACGTACCGGAAGCAGTACGCGCACGTTAAGATCAACACACACTGAAATAAAAAGGGAGAAGGCTGCCTTCTCCCCAAGTGTATTCAATTACTGTTGAGACTAGTTCAGTTTGCTGACCAAGGATTCGATGAATTCTTCGTCGATGAACGAGCCTTTTTGGAGGAGCATCTCGATTTGGCCGCTCAAACGGGCGCGTTCTTTGACGGTCAGTTCTTTGGCGGTGACGACGACGATGGGAATATCGCTGGTGGTGGGATCACTCTTCATGGTTTCAATCACCGCGAAGCCATCGACATCAGGCATCATCAAGTCGGTGACGACCATATCAGGCCGCACTTCCCGCACGAGCTTGATACCCTGTGCGCCATCGGCTGCCAGATGGATGTCGTAGTTACCACGGGCTTGCAAAATGCGTTTGATCAAGCGGGCGGCATCTTGATTGTCTTCGATGATGACGATGCGGCGTACTTGTGACTCGACCTGCTGCAAGGCGGACAGCAAGCCTTCTTCGGGCAAGGTCGGAGCGATGTGCTGTTCGTTGAGTTCAATCGAGTGCTGCCACTGATCGCCGAGGATATGCTTTTCGACGCTCATGGTATGACCGGAGCAGTTCACCACCACTACATCATCAGGCTTGATGATGCGTTCGCGCACCATGCGAATGAGGCCAGCAAAGGTGACGGCGGTAGCAGGTTCAACAGAGATACCGTCTGTCCGTGCGGCGATGAGGGTAGCGGTAAAGGCTTCTTCATCGGTGGCGGTGGTGAAATGCCCACCATGTTGTTGGACGTAATCGTAGAGCAGTTCGTAGGCGCGTCCGGGGTTGCCTGTCGCGAGTGTTGCAATAATGGTTTGTGGGTTATCGATGGGGGTGGCGATGCGCTGTCCACGATTGAAGGCTTCAACCATCGGGGCGCAACCGGAGGATTGGATCATGCCGAAAGCAGGCATCTTATCCACCAGCCCAAAATTCATCATTTCTTGAAAGCCCTTGCCCACGCCAATCGGTCCCATGCCACCGCTGACGCCTTGCAAGAACCAGTCGGGTGAACGCCACCGTGCGCCACCTTCTAACTCATCACCTAGTTCTTCGGCGATTTCGTAGGCCATCGTTTTCATGGCTTCAATGGCGGCGACGCTCTTAATACCGCGATCAAGGAAGATGCCCTTGGTCTTGGCGAAACGGGCAGCTAATTCTTTGGTCTGGTCATAAGTTCCGGTGATCTTAATTACTTCAGCACCGTACAAGGCGGCTTCACGCATCTTCGCACCGGGGGCGAGGCTGGGGAAGAAAGCCCACAATTTGATGCCTGCACGGGCACAATAAGCGGCGTAGGCGATGGCAACATTGCCGGTACTGGCGACTACTAATTCGTTCACGCCCATTTCTTTGAGGGCTGAAATGGCTACGGTGGCCTGACGGTCTTTGAAGCTACCGGTTGGGCCCTGTCGTTCATCTTTGATATAGAGATGCTTGAGGCCTAAGCTGGCGGCGAGGGCATGCGACTTGAGTAATGGGGTTCCACCCTCACCCAAGGTGACGATGTTGGCTGAATCATAGATGGGCAGTACTTCGCGGTAGCGCCACAGATTAGACTTGCGCTGTTTGATTTCCCCGAGCCATTTTTGCACGTTGATGCCACTGAGATCATAGCGCGCTTCTAGTATATTTTCACCACACTGAGGACAACCCGCGACCTTTTTATCCAGAGGGATGCGTGTGTGACAATTGATACATTCTAGTTCGATTTTGTTTTGGTCGATTGTTGCGAAGTCCAACACCGTCTCCGATTGCCAGTTACATGAATAAGACATAGACGCAAGATAATATTACGCTGTGTCATTTATGATTACGTTATGCATTATGTTACCACGACAGACAATGAGGATAACATAAGGCTTCGTTACGTTTTTGTGATACTGACAATTATAGGGCAATCAGGGCGTAAAATGTCACCCTTGAGATAGCAGTTTTTAGCGCACTTGTCGGGCGAGTTTGGATTAGGGTTTGATGCCAATCCAAAGACCACGCCCATCTACACCGATCATGTGATTGTGTGTTTCCAATCCTGCTGCCTCGAAAGCTTGTCGATACTGCTGTGGTGTGAATAAGCCCAGTTCATGGCGTTCGTCAAATGTGTCGACACCTTCAGGAGTTCTGACCGAATAGCGATAGTTGAGCACCGAAAGATTATTTTCGAGCGTGCCTTGTACCGAAATCTTGAGATCAGGTTCATTAATGAGATAATTGTAGTCGAGATCGGAAGTGTAGAACTGCGGATATAGCCACGGTTCTACCAACAAGACGCCACCTGACTTCAGATGATTCGACATGGTTTCTACTGTGCGGTTCAGATTTTCCACTGTGCGAACGTAGCCTATGGCACTGAAAAGACTGATGACGATGTCGTAGGAGTGTCTCAAGTCGAAGTTAATCATGTTTGCTTTATGGAACGACGCTTCGGGCAAGCGTTGCGCCGCGATCGTGAGTAAGTCTTCGTCCAGATCCAGCCCGGTAACTGTGAAGTTGGATTGTAAATGGATGAGGTGCTGTCCGCTTCCACAGCCGACATCAAGCAGTTGATTGCCTTCAGAGCGTTTGTATTGACCGATCAAGCCAGTTAAGCGCTGGCACTCGGCAGCGTAATTTTTGAAGTGATACATCAGATCGTAAAAGCGGGCGGATTTGTTTGGCATGTGATGTGGGCGCTTATGCTCCACTCTCATAACCAAGTCGTATGGTTATGAGAGTGGAAACATGATTTAGCGGAGATGTTCGCGGACGCCATTCATAAACTGTAGGTAGTTGGATTGGCTGAGGTCTGTCTTATAGATGACCTGCAAGCGTCCGAGCTTATCAAGTTCGTCGGAGTTCAGTGTGTCGGCGGTCACAATCATGACTGGGATGCTGGCAGTTTCAGGATTGCTACGGAGTTCATCCAGCACAGCGAAGCCATCTTTTTCGGGCATACGCAAATCCAGAATGACGAGGTTCGGGCGACGACGGGCGATCAGCGAAATGCCTTCCTGCGCATTGTCGGCGGTAATGACACGATATTGACCGGCTTCGTCCAAGGCTTCTTGCAGCATTCGCTGGCTATCTGGTTGATCGTCAATGATCAAGATGCGCTCGGTCTGGCTGACTGCCAAGGCTTTGCGTACTGTGTCGACCAATTGATCCGGCGTGAAGGGACGTTGTAGGAAGGCAAATGCGCCTGATTTTTCGACACGTTCGGTTATGTCGTCGAGTGCAACCATGATGACGGGAATATCGCGGGTGTCGTCTCGGTCTTGCAAACGCGACAGAATATCCCAACTGGCACCCTTCGAAAAGTCGGCATCCATGACGATTAACAACGGGCGTAAACCACTTGCCATGGCTTCTGCTTCCAAGGGGATGGAGGCGGTGAAAATATCAAAGGACTCGCGTTGGAGGGCACGGCGGAATTGATCGACCATATCGGGATTGTCCTCGATCAAGAGGATTTGCCGATTGGGGGGCATGACTGCCATCATCGGTTTCGAGTCGCGCTTATCTGATTTGGGCTGTGTGTCGAAGTTATCGACTGTGGCCGGTGTAAGCTGCTGGGTGTTCAGAGCCGGTGGTATTGGATTGGCAACCGTTTTCATCACCGATGTGATGCGTTTATCGGTGCCATTCTTGGCGGTTGTTTCCTGCGAGGGAGCACTATCTTCCGGTTGTTCTTCGGCAGGTGCTTCGATCGGCAGCAAAATACTAAAGGTCGAACCGACATTGACGACTGATTTCACCAACATCTGACCACCCTGCATTTCGATCAGGTTCTTGGCGATGGGGAGACCTAGACCTGTACCGCCAACGGTACGCGTCAGTGACGAGTCGACCTGACGGAAGGCTTCGAACAGCAGTGGTAGATCTTTTTCAGCGATACCGATACCGGTGTCGTGTACATCCACGCGCATCATATTGATACCCGTGTCGGCCTGTTGATCCATTAACACACGGATGGTGATAGCCCCTTGCTGGGTGAACTTGGAGGCGTTCGAAACGAGATTCAGGAGCACCTGACGTGTACGGAATTCGTCACCAAAGGCTTTGGGCAAGCCAGATGCTACTTCCAAGCGCATATCGACCGGCTTATCTTTGATCAAACCGATACCAATCGACCGCACCCCTTCAACCACGGCCTTCATATCGAAGAAGTCCGGATGGAGTTCCATCTTACCGGAGTTGATCTTGGCTTGATCCAGCACGTCGTTAATCAATCCGAGCAAATGGGTACCGCTGTTGTAAATGGTGTTGAGGTCTTGCTCCTGCATTTCAGTGAGCGGACCGTCGATACCCTTCAAGATTACGCGGCTGAAGCCGATGATCGAGTTCAATGGTGTGCGCAACTCATGGCTCATGTTTGCCAAGAAATCGCTCTTGAGGCGGTCGAGTTCACGCAACTGTTCGTTGGAGCGCTGCACTTGTTCCAACAGGCGCGTATTCTGAATGATGCTCGAAAGGCTGTTGGTCAAAGCACCCATCAGGTTCAGCGTTTCCGCCGAGTAGCTGTTGGCACGAGCGTCTTCGAGGGCGATGATACCGATGGTTTGATAACCGGAAATCATGGGTACGGCAATCGCGGCTTTCGCGTTGATTGAAATCGGCAGGTAATGAGGTTCTTCTTCCAGATTGTTGAAAATCTGTGGTTCACCATTTACAGCGACCTGACTCAGTGCGTTTTCCGAATTGCCAATCAGAATTTCTGAGAGTTCAGACAGTGGTTGGTCAGAACCAGCCAACGCTGCCGCTCGTAGGAGCGTATAGTTCTCGCCATACTGATCGGTATATGTTTCGGATAGATAGAGGCTGACGTTCAAGGCATTGAGCGATTCACGCACCAAGTTCACTACGTCTTGCAGTGATTCGGCTAGTGTCTTGTCATTGGAGGCGGACGCCGTGGATGATACGTTGAAGAGGAAGCCCATTTCGCGAGCGCGGGTTTCCGCTTGCTCGAACAGACGGGCGTTATCCAACGCAACTGAAATCTGGTTAGAGAGTGTGGTCAACACGTTCACATCGTCTTCACCGAAGGCGTTTGGTGTGTTGGACTGCACGTCGAGCGCACCTGCGATACGTCCCTTCACCACGATCGGGAGCGCCATTTCAGAACGCGTCAGTGGGAGGTAGGGGTTGGGGCGATGGACAACATGTGCATCCGCTGTATCCAAGGCGATCACTGGCTGACCGGTGGTGGTTACCTGACCGATAACTGACTTCGAACCTTTTGCCAAACGGTGATTGATCGCCAGCAATTGACGACCGGGTTCACCGGTACTGGCGCGGAGTTCAGCGAATTGTTCTTTGGCATCCATCAAGAAAATCTGGACGTGGTCATAATGGAAGGCGTCGCGGATCAAGTCCACCAGACGCGGGAGCAAGACGTTCAGATCAAGAATGGAGTTCGCGATCTGGCTCACCTGCGCCGAGATTGATAGCTGACGTGCACGGCGGTCGGTCTGTTCCAGCAGACGGGTGGCTTCCATCGAGAGGGAGGCCTGTTCGGCAAAGGATTGATAGATGCGGCGGTCACGCTCGGTATGTTTGTAGGGTTGCGATGAGGCAATCCAGATGACACCGAGGCGGCGGTTACCGCTGCGCAGCGGTATGACGGCTAATGCGCGTGCGTCGGTGCTTTCCAACCCCATTTGTTCCAGTTCGTTCAAGCCTGTTTCGCGCGAGACATCATCAATGGTTAGCAGGGTATCGGTAGAAACTTGTCGCCACGCAGGGAATTGATCGGGGTTCAAGGTGACGCCGAGCAGGTTAATACCGCTTTGACCATCCGCTTGCCAGTTGGCGACAACCACCAAATCTTCGCTGTTGGTTTCGGCTGCCGGAATCGCCATGAAAATCTGATTGGCGTTCTCGACACGCAGCTTAGCAACGACCGTATCCACAATCTGTTGGGATGAAGTGACATTCGCAAGATTACGGCTGGTTTCGTATAGAATTGTGGCTTCTTCGAAGGCTGTTTCGGTACGGAGTTGCAGGTTACGGTTATCGATTGCGACTGCCGCGTTATCTGCCAAGGTGGTCAAGAAGCGTTCGTTATCGTTGCTGAAGTCCAGTGTACGGTTATATAGAACGGCGATCCACCCTTGCAAAATATCACGGGTGCGCATGGGGACAACCGCGATGGCTTCTGCACCGACCCCCAAGAGTTCTTGTTGGCGTTCATCACTTAATTCGGCCTGAGAATGCAAATCGGTGATGAGGAGTACATCAGAACGGAAGAGATCAGGATTGAGGTTGAATTGTTCGGGCGAGAGCACGCCGCGTACTGGCTGCAAAGCGCCGGTGGTTTCATCCAGCAGTACGATATAGCCGTCCATCGGATCCAGCATGAACAACTGGGCGATTGTGGCATCTAGCGCATCTTCCAGCGAGGTCGCTTCGGACAAGGAACGGGTGGCTTCGTACAGGGCAATCTGTTCACGCAAGCTGTTCTGGAGGGTGTTTTCCAGTCCGCGCAGGTTACTGATGTCCTGGAAGGCCGCTACGATGGCGCTGACGTTACCACGACCATCAAAGATGGGGGCTGCGTTCAGCAGAAGATCATTTTGGAAACCGTCGTGGATAACGGCAATATCATCACCGAAGGCGGGAGCGCTGGTGACTGCGGCTACATTGATCGGGAGTTCCGCTTCGGGATAGTGAACGTTGGTACCAGTACGAATCAGGTTGTAGTCGGCGACATCAAAGGGGGCACTGTAATTGATTGGTTTCCCGAGTAATTGTTCCGCTTGGGCGTTGGCCTGAATGGGGATGAGTGTCTGCGGATCGAGCACGACAATACCTGTCGGCATCGTTTCCAGAATGGAGCGTAGATACTCGCGTTCTTGCTCGGCTGCGCGGAATAGACGGCGGTTTTCAATGGCGACAGAAACCTGCGCCGACAGAGTACGGATGAGCTGTTCATCGTGCTCGTCCAGATCATTGCTTTCCAAGCCGCGTCCAATAAGTAATGCACCGAGCGTTTGTGCACCTGCGTAAATCGGGGCGACGATATGCTTACCCACGATTTCGAGGGCGGTGGCATCCCCCATAAAGGCTGCATAGCGTGCAGGATTATTGACGACGATCATGCGATTGGTACGCAAGCAATCGGCCAGCGAGTGTTCAGTGTTGGCGATGTCAATGTTTAAGCCGCTAAAGCTTTCTTCATTAACCGGATTGCGGCTACTGATCATATCCAGTTTGTTTGGATCTTCGTCATTTCGTAGTACCAGCAACCAGCGATCATAACCAGCCGGTTGAGCTACACGGTCGAACACCATGCTGATGTTTTGCTCGAAGTTCGCACCGACCTGATTGGCAAGCTGACCGACTTCGGCGAGTGCCAAGGCGCGTTGGGCTTCGGTACGGGCTTCATCGAACAGCATTCTGTTTTCAACCGCGATAGCGACCTGATCGGTGACGGCGCGGGTGAATCGTACGTACTGTTCATCAAATGCACGGGCAGTTTCGGCTTCAACGACGATGACACCTAACCATTGGCGCTGTGTTTGCAGTGGTGCGACCACCACACTGTTTGCGCCCCATTGTTCGAAGGTTTGGCGTAATGGGTTACTTTCGGCGAGGTTATTGAGCAAGTCGTCAAAGTACAGGCTTTCTTTGGTCACCGCCATGAGCTTGCCTAATGGCAGCGTCTCGGCGACGATGCGCATGCGGTCGTGAACTGGCGGGTTTTCGACCGGTGTCCGCGCCCATGTATAACCGACATCGAAGTAAGCGGCGTCAACATCAGCGCGTGGACCGGCTAAGAGCACCGTCATGCGGCTGATCTGTGGGGCGGATTGTGTGAGGTGATCGCTGGCCGCTTTGTAGACTGCCACAATATCTTGGGCGCTGGTAATGGCACGGCTGGCAGTGTAAAGGCGACGGGTTTCGTCCAGCGCGGTAGAGGTCTTTTGCAGTAGGCGTTGGTTTTCCAACACGGTACTGATCTGCCCTGCTAGCGCTTTGTAGATTTCATAATCTTCCGCCGAAACCACATAACTACGAGGACTGCTCACAAATAGAATGGCAATCGGTTGGTTGGCGCTAAAGAGTGGGAACAGATGGGTATGTCCACCCAAGACGTCAACTGATTGGGTGTCACGTTTACGCAACGGCGAATTAGCATCAATCACCAAGGCTTGAATGGTGTCAACCGGCTGCGCGAAGCCATCTTCGGCGCGTGCGACAATGCGTACCAGCGTCGGCCATCCACCACTATCAAGCTGTCCTTCCAGCAAACCTAGCTCAAAACGGAGTGATGTTTCCTGTGTAGCTGTTTGTACTGCACGTACCAATTCCACAGGTGTTTGCGAGGTGTTGATGTGTCGGCTGGCGGCGTATAAGCGCTCGATTTGGTTCAGCGTCAATTCGGTTTGCTTGATGAGCAAGCGGTTGTCAATCGCAACACCAGCCTGATCGATCAAAGCGGTGTAAATGCGTCCGTCGCTTTCGCTAAATTGACGGGCATCGGTGAACAATAAGCTGAGAATACCGCGCCATTGACCACGGACACTGAACGGAATGAAGATGGCAGCACGGGCATCTAGTAGGCGTAGAATACCTTTTAATTCACTGTCTAATCGCGTGTCGCGGGCTGAGTCAGAAATGACTTTTACCTGCATATCCTTCAGGCTGGCTAAGAAGGGCGAATCTTGGGTATTCAGTTGGAAGTCATTTCCAGTGCGGACGACGTACTCATCCACATACCAGTCGGCAGCTAATTGCAGCCATGTACTTTCTTCTTCGGCTCCATTTTCGTCAAACAGCCAAATTTGACCACTTGCGGCATCGGAGGTCACGGCAGTGATGACGGCTTTTACGACGTCGGTTAGTTCGGTTGCTTCGTTTAGCAAGCGGCTCAATTGATAGAGGACGGAGGTGATGGTGAGGCTGGACTGGGTTTCCTGGAACAAGCGCGCGCCTTCAATGGCCAAGCCGACACGGTCAGCGACAGCACGCAGTACCGCGTGGTCACCTACTGTGAAGGGCATACCTTCGGGTGCGGCTGCTGCCAGTGTTCCGATGACTTCACCACGGATGGTGATGGGTGCGCTTAAGGCCGAGATACTTTCATCGACATCATTTGTGGGGACGACGTTGATCAGGTTGTACTGATAGGATTCGGACAGATCGTAGCGTTCTTCGGTTTCTGTCCATGCCGAACGGGTTAGGCGGCGGTTCAGGCTGTCTTCTTGTTCGATGCGGTTTTCATAGGCGCTCATCTGACGCATCTTTTGGAGGCTCAAGGCCATTTGGTCTGCGATCAGTTGCAGCGTGCTAATTTCTTCATCTTCAAAGGTGCGAGCGCTGTTATTGTGCATATCCAGCACACCCAAGATTTGAGAACCGGCCATCAATGGAACCGCAACTTCGGCATTGGTTTCCTGTAGCGCCGGATTGTTTAGCGCCTGAACAGCGCTGGATAGTGTCAGATCATTGATGACAACTGCTTTACCCGTTGAACTGGCTTTCCCTACAGGACCAGCCGAACCGACCTGCACGGTGTAGCCTTTTCCGACCAATTCTTTACCAAGGATGCCGCGACCGTGCGCTAGATAAGCATTCAAACCAATGTCATCCAGCAGGAAAACTTGCCCGTAATAGAATTTGAATTCCTCTGACAAGCGATCGAGAACATGCTCCATCATTTCGTCGGAGGCGTGGGCGTTATGCATATCACGGGTGAGTTGCGAAACCAATTGGAGATGATGCTGATGTGTTTGCTCTTGATCCTGCAATTCGCCAGTTAATTCGTTCATGCGGCGCGAAATATGCTTGAAGGAATCGGTCAGTTGACTAAATTCATCATTGCTGGTTAAGGGCGGCAATGTATTTTCTAATTGTCCTGCCGCTAGACTATAAGCCATTGTGCGGGTGGTGCTTAACGGACGCAGCCATTGGTAGACAACACGACTAATGAATAAGAGCGCTACTATACAGGCGAGCGTCCCGATGGCGAAGATGGCCGCGATGCCACCAGCAGCGTTGGATAAAACAGTGCCGTTGGCGTTGTCGATTAGGACGATTGTCCACGGCATATCAGGGATGCCGTAGAGGGGCAGGACGCGCGTGGCAATGGTTGAACTGCCAAGAATTGTGAGGTCAATACTACCCGGATTTTGAGTTAGCAGTGTATTCAGTTCCGAATTGGCTTGTTGGAGACGGACACCGCGATCGACAAGATAGCCACTCCGGTTGACGATGTAGTACTCATGGTTGGCTTCGACATCACGACCGATGACCGATTCGAAGAGTGTTTTTGAGACATCTGTGACTAACGCAATCGTACCGATTAAGCGGTTACTTTGATTACGATCGACAACGGGTATGAATGCGGTGATGGTCGCTGTAATCGTTCCGTCACCATTAGTGGTGTAGGAAAGCGGCGTCATCATGACCTGATTGGCTTTGATTCTGCTGAAAGACGGATCGAAGGTGAATTGATTGTTATTGGTGGGGAAAGTGCTTGAAAGCATTCCCTTGTCATTGTTGATCTGTACCCACACCGCGCCGTTGATAGTGATGAAGCTCATCTGCTGATAAAACGCTGGGTTGGCATTTGCGAGATCCAGCATTTCGCCTGCCAAAGCCTGTTCCCATACTTTACCGCCTTCAGGTGGCGAACTCGGGTCGACGCTATAGGCCGCTAATTGGCGTGATGAATCCAGTCGGGCGAGATAGGTCAGATCGGCGTTCAACCTTGCGAAGAAATCAGAGACAATGGTGTTCCGTCGATCCAAACTGGTTGACAGATTAGCTTTCAGTTGGATGTCCAGATTTGACCGATGCAGCGAGGCCGCAATCGCTGTCAACACGACGAAACCCACGATCACAATCGGGGCAATACGCCAGACGATTTGACGGTGAAGCGACTTCGATTTGTTGAGCGGATCTTTTTTACGCGCCATATTTTTTACCATATGTCGTTCTCATGTATTGTGACTACGACTACTAGCATACGACAAAATCATCCTGTCAGACTGTTAACCTTAGTTGTGGTTGGTGCTGCCGTTTCCATTGCTACCGTTTGTACGCTGTAAACGGATGCTCACCTGTGGAGCGCGTAAGGCTTGCCCCACTTCGCGCACTGCGGTTTGCAGAATGTCGCTGATTTCGGTTTGGGGTGTGAGGCGTGCCGCGATGTTGTTAACAACGCGTTCACGTTCGGCAGCACGTTGGCTTTCCTGGAAGAGACGGGCGTTATCCAAACTCAGCGCGAGACGGTTTGCTAATTCTTGTGCCAGTTGGAGTTTGTTTTCGTTCAACTCATCTGCTGGAATTTCCCATTCGACTGCGCCGAGGGTTTGCCCACGCAGTTGTACTGGCACAGCGATAGGGATGGTCTGATTTTTGGTCACTGTGCCTACTATGATGCGATTCTGCTGCATGGCTTGTTTACGAATGACGGACAAATCGTTGCCACTCATGACGCCTGATTCGCTAGACAGGTGACGTTCACGCTGTGAATGCAGGAATTCCTGCCATGTTTGGAGGGTTGACGTGCGGTTGATGCGTTCGATTTCTTCTAGACGGCGTACCGAGTCTTGATACAAACGGGCGTTTTCGATGGCGACAGCTACTTGATCCGCCATGGTTTGCAAAATCGCGATTTCATCTTTACCAAAGCTGTCGCGAATACGGCTTTGAACATCCAATGCACCGATGGTTAGGGTGCCGATTTTTAAGGGGATGGCGAGTTCAGCACGGGTTAGTGGTAGCAGTTCATTTCGCTGATGGATTTGGCTGGAACCAGTATCACGCGCCACGACGATTTCACCTTGTCCAGTGACTTGCCCGATGACGCTTACGCTGCCAACGGCTAGTTTGTGACCACGCTCTAACATGATCTTGCCCGGTTCGCCGGTGCTGGCACGTAAGAGCGCATATTCGCGGTCGGTATCGATTAAGAAGATTTGCGCGTGATAGATGTCGGGGAATTTTTCGACAATTAATTCAACTACTTGTTCCATCAAGGTTTGTAGGTTACGTTGGGATGCCGCGAAACGACCGACTTCTTGTGTAGCGCTGATGTCACGGGTACGAGAAGCGATACGGGTTTCAAGATCATCAAGCAACCCGCGCACGTGGGTACGCATATCGAGGAAAGCCGCACTCAATTGACCGATTTCATCCTGACGGTCGTGCGCTGCAATTTGATAGGTGTAATCGCCATCTACAACCGCTTGCATGGCATCGCGTAGATTATCGATGGGAGGCGCAATCATTTGGTTGCCAAGCAGTACCAAGAGGAAGACGACAATTGCTATGCCGATTGCCCCAACAAATAAGCGTGCCCCGCCCAAATATTCCATGACTGGATTGGTGATCGAGGCGGTAGGTAATTCAGTCACTAGAGCGAATAACGTTTGTGTGGGGATGGCAGGATTGGCAATGGAAGTGTAGTAGCCTAGCATTTCAATATTGAGGCGTGCGCCGCTCAGATAGGTGGTGGTCGCGGTTTGACCGGTCACTGCACGCTTGACCGCAACGGAGTCGGCCTGACTACCAGTTTTTACGATACCCTGACTATTTATCACAATTGGAGATGCGCCGGCAGAGACCAGATAGCTTTCGACACCAGCGCCTGCGTTCAACATGTCTTGCAGACCAACTTCGTCTAATGTGCCGATGAGGTAACCGATAATTGCATTCTGATCGTTACGAATACTGAAGGTGTATTCGATGAGGACGCTTGAAACATCTGAGATCGTTACTGTTTTGTTGTAGTTGCTCAAGGCCGAGTTTTGTGCGGCAATGAATGCTTCAAATTTGGTGTCAAACCCACGTCGCGTCAGAATTTGGGAGGGCGTGGCCTGCGCCAGAATCAACCCTTTAGTGTTGACCAACCGAACCGCGCTAAAATCACCAATTTGACCAATTTCACGCTGAATATCGCTTGAGATTTTGCGCGAATCTTGGAAGGTCACACCTGTATCGTTCAATGCTTTGATGAAAGAAGCGTTCAACTCGGTGCTGGTGGCAATGTTTTCCAGATCAGCATCGGCAGTGTGTAACAAATTTGTGATTGCCTTGAGTTGTGCATCACCGGTTTGGGCGAGGCTATCTTTCTTGGCATTCAGGCTATATGCCCCGAAACTGCTTTCGATAATCACGGCACCGACCAAGAGCGGAACGACTACAGCCATCAATAAGCCAGCGGTAATTTTCGCCCATATCGGCCAGTGGATAATATTAAATAGGCGCGAGACATTATTCATGGTTAGTTCTTATCCCCCTGCGTTTGGGCCAGCGGTTCCATCAAGGTCTCGGGCTGGATGAAGATACGGGTATTCACAGCACCTAATGCATCCTTAAATTGTTCTGCGGCCATATTCAGCACTACACGTACGTCGGTCGCGCCGATCAGTGCGGTTGATACTTCACTCGCTTTGCGTTCGCGTAAGGCCTGTGATTGGCTTTGTTCAAACAATCGTGTGTTTTCGAGTGCCAGCGCCAGACGTTCAGCCACGGTCGTCGCGACTTCAATCTGTCGGTCACTCAAGGATTGACCAGCGGGTATCGAAAAGGACATCGCACCTAGATTGGTATCGCGGAATTTAATCGGCACGTTGACCACTTGCTCATTGCCCTGTGTGGTTATTTCAAGCTGTCCCGTCTTCAATATGTTGGCTAATGCACCGGGTAAATCTGTAGCGTGTACGGGGGTGGCTGAATTTTGGTCAAGGTTATAACCGATGGCTTGTCTACCACGTCCTTGAATATAGCTGCCCCATACCTCGTTCACATTTTGTTGCTGACTGCGGCTGAAATCTGCCAACTGAGTTTGCAAACGGTTGATCGTGTTTTCTTGGTCATTAACACGGGCTTGTAAATCAGTCTCCATGCGTACCCGCTGTAGAGCCAAGGCAATTTGATCGGCTAACTGCTGAAAGGTGTCCTGTTCGTTGTGCGAAAAGGCGTTAGTATCCTGAATATCCATGACGCCCATCACATTATTGTTAACCATGACTGGAACGGCTAAGGCATGGTTGGTGGAGGCTGCCATATGGGTGTGTCGCTCAGGAGGATCTTGAAGCGACGTGGTTAGTATCATCCGGCTGCGAGCGGCTTCGGCAACGATGTTGGCGTCAATAGAACGGATGGCCGTTCGCCGTTGCCCACCACCGGATGGCAGTGTTAAATTGCCATCTTCGTTCAAAAGATAAATCTCTATGAAGCGTTGACCAAATATTTGTCGTGTTTTGGTTATGGCCGCGTCAAGGAGTTGTTTTTCGTTGTTGATGACGCCGAGTTCCAAGCCCATCTTGCTGATTCGCTGGCGCTGTGAGCCAATTTCAAATGATTCGTTTGCAATATTTTGCAACGTGCCGAGAAATGCTAGCAGAACGACGAGGATACTCAGTATCGAGAGGACAATCGTAATTAAATCATTCGATACATTATTTGCTGAAACAGTACCTGCTGCTGTTTGCGCTGTTATCTCGGCAATCGCGGATATTGTCACGACGACCAAAACCAAGAGTGTGACAATTACTAAACCTCGTCGGTTTAAAAGCACACTCGCTACAACAATGGGCACCGGTAGAAATATGATGAGACTATTACTAATGCTCGGGGTATCACCGCCGCTAAATACAATAGCGCTCAGTGTTCCCATTGTGATTGCCAAGAGAATAATCCAGATGGCAAATCTAAGCTGACCGCGTTGGATCATTTGATAGGCAGACCATGATGCGATTACAACCAGGATCGAGCTGATCAAACCTGAAACATCAAGATTACCGGTATTCAGATAGGAAGGGATCGTCAAGAAAAGCACAGATATTATAGTAATGACCACAAGCGCGAGGTTCAGGAATAAAAGAACCTGTGCCCGTTGTCTATCCAACGGATTGCTGTAGGCGTGCCGTAAACTGAACAGTTGTTTGCGGATACGGGTAATCATGCGAGGCTCTCTCCGTTCAAGCTGGCGGCAGGCATCGTTCCCAAGCGGATGCTGCTGTGGGTTGCCCCTAGTGATTGGCTTAATTCTTGCAGGGTGATGCGTAGCAATTCATCAATGTTGTTCACGCTTTGATAGCGGGTGACAATTTCATTGATGCGTTGTTCACGGGCGGTTGCTTCCTGAGACTCTTCAAACAAGCGGGCTTTATCGAGGTTGAGCGCTAAACGCTGGGCAACCGCATTCACCATATCGCGGATGTCCGCTTCTTGTGTGCCGTCGGTCGCTTCAACTTCAATCGCGCCGATTACTTCGTTACCGAGCATCATGGGTACGGCGATGACACGCTTGCCATCTTGTTCACTGGTTACCGATTGGCGTGCCTGTGTGGCTTCGAGCAGCGAGGTTGACCATTCAGCAGTAGAGCGCATTTCGTCGTTTTGGAGGGTTACACCGCTGACTGGTTTAGAACTCTGGAGATAATCCTGCCAGCCTTCACGGGTGAGTTGTTGGTTCAGGCGTTGAATTTCGCGCAGGTTGGATTCGGATTCGAGCAAGAGGCGACGGGCATCGTTCGCGATTTTGTCTTGTTCTTCAAATAAACGGGCATTGCGGATGGTGATGCCGAGCTGATTCGCAAGCACTTGCATGGCTTGAATGACTTCGTTGGTAAACACTTCGTAACGGCGGCTTTGGACATCCAATGCACCGATGATCTTTTCACCATCCATGATTGGTAGCGCTAATTCTGAGCGCGTGTTCGGTAGTAGGTCGTTACGATGATAAAACGAGTCGGTGTCTTTGGCTGTCACGGGTTGCATGGTACTGGTGACGCGTCCGATTACGCTGCGGCTGCCCACCGGCAAACTGTGATGGCGCTCGAATAGGAGTTGTCCGACAGAACCGGTGCTGGCTGCCAGTTGGGCGTTCGTCCCAGATTCATCCATCAGGAAGATTTGGACATGATAAAAGGCAAATCGTTCGCGAATAAGTTCGACGGCTTGTGGCAGAACATCATCCAACTTCAATAACTTGCCGATAATTTCACCGGTGGCTGCTGCCGCTTGTAGCAGATTGGCACTGCTCGTTGCAACCTGCGCGGCTTGTGCTGCTTGATTGGTAAAATAACGTGTTGTCAAGCTGACAATCAACAATGTGACCAATAGCATAATGTATGGAATGGCATTGTCGAAACCTGCGCTTGTATTCAAGGATTGCACAATTAACACGAGTATCGCGCCGAAAATGGTTACCATAACAACACGATATAGATTACGCTGTGCTAGTACTGATGAAGTAATTGCCGCTAGAACACTGTTGAACATCAACCACCAAAAATCGATCCGGATTGTGGAGAACATACCCACAATTACTTCGCCGATAACGATATAGGTCACTAAATCAACATGTCCACGCCGCAGCATTACGTAGGCGAAAACATTAGTAATAAAGCCAATCGCTGTAAACAAAATCAAAATGGAACTTTGTGGTGTTCGCAGATTAATCAATATAAGTCCAACAGCCCCTATACCGCTGGAAATCATGATTAGCAGCACCAACACGTTCAAATAGCGATTGCGTGAAGTTCCCAGAACTTCTATGTTGCTACCCGGTGCATTTATCATCGGTGTCATGAGTTGCTCCCATTTGCAATATCGACTGGCGGTTTACCCAATCGGATTGCGACCTTATTGGCCTTCAGCACATCTTTCAAGCTCCGTGCAGCGTTGGTTAAGGTCATTTCGACGCTTGTACCGCTCTGTAAGCGAGTTGAAATTTCGTTGACTAATGCTTCGCGTTGGGCGATACGCTGGCTGGTTTCGTATAGACGGTTGGTTTCTGCGGCCAACCCAAGCTGCTCGCTGACTTCTTCCATCATGGCGATGTCTTCGGGCGCTAGCTCTCCCTGTTCGTCCATTTCGAATTCCATTGCTCCGATCACCTGACCGCGCACCCGCAAGGGAACTGATATGACATTGCCCTGTCCTGATTCGGTTTGGATGGATTGGTTAGATTGAATAGCTTGCTTAATCGTGGAGGTCCAATGCGTGTCGGCTTTGGAAGCATTGTTGATCAAATCGAGATCAAGGGCGGGGGCATCTTGCTGATTCAAGTAATCTTTCCAGAAGCGCCCTGTCAAGCGGTCGTTGAGGCGCGCTACTTCTTCGCTGGACTGGCGCATTTGGGTCACCAGTTGTTGGTTTTCTTGTAGTCGGCGTTCGGTCTCTTCAAATAGACGGGCGTTATCAATAGCGATGGCTACGTTGTCCGCTAATGATTGAAAAATCGGGAGTTCTTCTGACGTGAAGATGTCCGGTAATTTACTTTGCAAATCTAGCGCACCAATGATCGCGTCGCCGATACGCATCGGAAAGGCTGCTTCAACAACGGTGTCCGGCAAAAATTCATTACGACGATGGACTGTGTTGCTGGAATTCGAACGGGCAATCACAGATTGGTTGTTGAGTGTGACCTGACCGATAACGCTTTGGCTACCAATGGGCAGTGCATGTTGACGGTCAATCAGCATCTTGCCGACTTCGCCTGTACTGGCGACCAAACGTGCCATGCCGGTCGGTTCGGTCAAGAAAATTTGTGCGTGGTAGATATCCGGATAGATCGTGCGGATTTCTTCGACGGTGTTGCGTAGCACTTCGTTAAGGGCTAAACGGCGTGAAATACGGGTGGTAATTAAGCTGGTGAGCTGTGCCAATTTAAGGCGTTGTCCTTCAGCGCTGGCGGCACCTTCAATACGGTTGATGCGTGCAAAGCGTAAGAAGCCAAAAATTAAAGATGCGGACATCACGGTCAACAGGGTAGATGAGATCAAGTCGTAGGTGCCGTCAGTTACTGCGGGTGGTGTGTACGGACGCACGTTGATGGCTAACACCATCATAATGACCACCATTGCTGAACTAAGCAGCAGACCACGTTCACCAATGAGTAATCCGCCTAGCCCAACGATGACGAACATCAACATGCCATCTTGCGTGGTATAAGCACCACTACCAACCGCTATAGAACCGAAACTGATGGTTGCCAGTATTACGAGCATCACCCCGCTAATGGTACTTCTGCCTTGTCGTGTGACGACAAACGTGGCGATCAAACCCGCAAAAAACACTCCGAAGAGGATCATGAATGTTGAGCGGTTAATGACGTTATCGCTGAACACGAATTGAGGTGCAGTGATAACGATAATCATGAACAATGCGGAAACGGTGAATAGCACGGAGGTAACACCGTACACCAGTCGCGCACGATCTTTTTCGATCAAACTGTCATAGTGAGAAACATCAAAGAGTTGCTGCAATAAGCGGCGCATAAATCTTACTCCGCACTTGTTTGAGAATCGGATTCGGGAACGTTGGTCGCCAAGCGGATACGCGCTCGCCGCGCACCAATGGCTTTACCCAATTCAGCAGCCGTAACATTCAGCATACCTTGAATATCGAGTTGGCGCTGAAGTTGCGCTGAAATATCATTAACCAAGGACTCGTTTCGAGCCGTTTGTTGACTGTGACGATAGGTGTCGATGTTTTCTAGAACCACACCGAATTGGGTCACCAATTGGCTGAACAAGCTGATGTCGGTTTCGCTGTAGGCAAAGGGTTTTTCACTGCCTACGCTGACGATACCGATTACATTGCCGCGTCCAATGACTGGAACCAGCAACCATGAACGGAGCGTAATACCTACGTCCATGTCTGGCGTGACTGCGCGTAAATCGGGGATAAAAAGTGGCTCGGCTTTTTCCCAAACGGTTTGCATGTGTCCGGTGATTGGGATGATGTCGCCATCAGTTGTGGCTACACGCAGGTCGTCGTCTGTCCGCTGCGCCACCACTTTTAATTGCTGGTCGGCTTTGTCGTACAAGCTAATGCTCATCTGGTTTTGTGGGAGCATTTGACTGGCTTCATTCATCATGATGTCCAGCGTGTGACGAATTTCCAATGATGATTGGGCATTCTGGCTAAAGGCGGCAATACGTTGAAGCTGTGCCGCACGGCGTTCGGCTTCACTCACCAGACGGCGGTTTTGGAGCGCAAGTGCGATTTGTGATGATACGGTTAGCGCGAGATCGATCGTTTCAGGACTCATGTGTTTTGTCGATGCATATTGATCGATGCCAATTGATCCAATCGCGCGGTCATGAACCACCAATGGGATGATAACCATCGACTTGGTGCCGACACTCTTTAGATAGGTGCGGTTTACTTCATCAAGGATTGGATCATGGTCGATGTCATTGATGATTACAGGGTTATAGTTCCGTTCGTTTAGGTAGCCATACAAGGGGTTTCCAGAGACTGTGAATTGAATGCCGATAGCACCTTGTCCCGGATACTCGCTGACGACTGTGGCGTAGCTTTGGCTAGGATCGAGCAGCGCAATACTACAATGTTCCGCTTTGAGTAGTTCGCCCAAATCTCGCACGGCTTGAGCGAGCAATGTGGGTTCATCCTGTGCGCTGCTAAGATGGGCTTCAATCTGTTGTAAGCTGCGTAGGGTATCGACTTGTTCACTTAATTGGTTCGCGCTGCGCTGAACATTCCCCAGCAATCGAAGATTTTGTAAACCAATGTTGAGCGGAACAACCAGAATTTGCGCCAATTCCAACATTTCAGGTGTAATCTTTTTCTCTGCTGAGAGCATATCCAAGCCAACACCGCCAATGATGCGATTACCGGCAACGATTGGCACGATACCAATCGAATAAACGCCCATATTGGTAAGGACTTGACGTGTTTCAGATTCGATCAGTTGATCTTCACGGCTGGACATATATAACGGTTGGAAGTTCTGTTTTTGGAGCGCATCCCACAATGGGTTGTTGCGCAGTGGCAGACGAACGTTCACTACACCTTGTTGGGGATATTCACCTGCTACAACCAAATAGTCAGGATCATTCGCATCAACTAATGTGATACCGCAGTGATCAATACCAAGGAGCTTGACCAAGGCCTCACTGGTCTCATTGACCATAGCCGCTTCATCGGTTGCTCGCAAGATGCGGGTCGATACAAGGTTAATGCCTTGGAGTTGCCCAACCCGTTTACTCATTTCGATGGTGCCGAGCTGCGCATCACGTAGTAAGTGATGATTTTGCATCACAATACCGATTTGGTCGCTTAGGGCACTAAATAACCTGCGCTCGTTCG
This sequence comes from Aggregatilineales bacterium, assembly GCA_044227005.1. Classification (GTDB taxonomy): domain Bacteria; phylum Chloroflexota; class Anaerolineae; order Aggregatilineales; family Phototrophicaceae; genus CFX2. The sequence continues at coordinate 369,474 of JBGAFZ010000003.1, read as the reverse complement.
CAGCGAATTGGCGTGGTTCTGCGAACGACATGTTGATCACTTGTTGGATGTATTTTCCTCGTCGCACCAAAATGTTTACAAAGCTGCGTGCGCCTGACTGTTGAATGTAGTCACTGATCGGATAGGCACGGTCGGAGGTTTCAAGATCATCGACGAGGGTGACGATTTCGTTATGGGTGTTCCAATACGACTGAAGTCGTTGCAGTCCTGCGCTTCCGATTTGTTCTCCAATCGACATTTGAATAGCTTGTTCACTCCCCGGCAAATTGAGGTAATTGACGGTTAAATCCTGAATTTGCTGTGTTTCATCATAGATTACGCTCAACTCGCTGATGACTGTGGCGTTGGGGGTCAAAAGTTCACGAATCACGCGCAGCACATCTTGCGTATCTTGCGCGCCTAAAATCGCGCGGTTGATTTCGTACAAGCGTTGCGTTTCTTCTAGCGATTGCCCCGTGATTTGCAGGAGTGAGCGATTTTCGACCACTACTGCGGCCAAATCAACCATGCCACGCAGCGAGCGGGTGGTGGTGGGTGAGGCCGCAGTAGTGATCCGGTTGATGAAGGCGACAACTCCGACGAGATTAGTTTTTACGACCATCGGTATGATCAACATCGAGCCGATTTGTTCGGATTTCAACTTGGCGCGTTCGATGTCATTTAAATTGGTGTCGGTGGAGACATCAGCAATATCGAGTGTCTGCATCGACTTGAACTTTTGATACGCCGGATAAACATCCATCGGTACCAGTTCTTCAAGAAAGTAAGGTTTGCCATCGCGGATTTCAGCCACAATTCGCAGTAGCGGTGGATCGCTTTCTGGCTCGACCAGCGCGATTTGACCACGTTGATAACTATTGCCAATCAAGTTGTTGAGGGCTTCCAAAATCTCCGCTGGGTGGGTGCTGCGATAAATCGTATTCGAGGTTTCGAACTGCGCCTGTACCATATTCAGGCTTTCGGTGGTCTGGTTGAGCAAGCTGCGCGAGTGAATGAGCGTACCCATCTGATCACCGAGGTTCGAAAAGGTCTTGATTTCGTCACTGGTGAACCCATAGGGCGTGCGACTCATCATGATCAGGGCTGCTGCTGGCGCGTTATTCACCATCATGGGGATGCAGACATAACTTTCGACATGAATGGCGTTTAACAGGTCGTGTAGCTGCGGGCTGGTTTCTTCCGGTTTCGCATTGTTGATGTCCGGCATGATGAATGGCTTACCGGTTAGTGTCGCTTCTTGCAAAGTGGAGGCGACTACCGGCCACGGCATAATCGGCGTATCACTCCAGTTATAGACCCGCTCGCGATTGGCAGTGGTCAATACTCGCCAGCCTTCAATCTGACCCTTGCTGTCATAGAGGAATTGGCTAATGCCTAGAAATTGACCGCGTTTGGGGAGCATGTGACGGGCGACTGTGCCTGCCATTTGTTCATAATTCATGTTTGCCGTGAGTTCAGCAAATGCCCGTGTCTGGCGCTCGATCAGTTCTTGGCGGAAGGACACTTCTTTACTCAAGCTGTTGACTTGTATGAGTGCGCCGAGTTGATTGGCAAGTAGTTGATAGGCCGTACACGCTTCATCACTGAGGTGAACGGGCATAGTGCGGCATTTCACCCCTAATACCCCAATGACGCGTCCTGAAAACCGGATCGGGAAGTTGGCAAACGAGATGATGTTGTATGCTGCTAACCAATTGCGGAAGGTTGAGTTCAGCCGATCATTGCCCTGTACTTGCTCAATAATTAATGGCTTATTGAAGTCCTCAGCATCAGGGACGGTCGGATAGCCCTGACCGGGCAGTGGAATTTCGAGGCTGGTGGTGCCTTCATAGATTTGATTGGGATAAACCCATGCCAAACGGTCGATACGGCAAAGCTGGTTGTCTGTGTCATGCACAACATAGTTAATGGTGATGAACTCTCCATCGTCCAAGGGCATGTGCCGAACGATGGCATCGGCCATCTCAGTAAAGGTACTGGATGTAGTCAGCTCATGGCTAGCCGCAGCGTAGCGCTCGATCAAATTTGAGTTTTCAGGGTGGAGTGTATCTGGCATATAAGGTTACTCGATCACCACATATCGTTTAGGGTCTGGTTGTTGACAAGACATAAGGGATAGAGCGTATTGAAGCGTCTACCTGTTCACATCATATACGAATTTGATAAACGGAAACCGTAAGAATACATCTTGGATCATCACTTTAATGGCTTAGCAATGATTAACGGCGATTGCGAACTGCAATAGCAACACAAAATGGTACTAGCGAATCAGGTCATCAATTGGGATGTGCAGCAGCTAAGGGGTATGACGTTGGCTTAAGTCGATTACGGGCTAATCTTCACCCTCGTTTGGTCAGTGATGAGGAGGGGCGAGGATGAAGATTATCGGGTGAAAGTAGATTACTTCCACTCCCAAACTTCTTCACCGGAAAGTAACCGGCGAATTTGCGTCGGGAATTTATCCGCATCCAAGGGCTTGCCGAGGAAGCCATTAAAACCGGCTTTTTTGGCACGGCGCATCTGGTCTTCACTGGCTTCAGCCGTTACCGCGCATACCACCGTATCTTTTAATCGGGCATGAGCACGTACTTTTTGTAGTGCTTGATAACCATCTTCGTAGGGCAAGCGGATATCCATCAAAATCAGGTCTACGCGCGGGAGTGTGTCCGCGAATTGCACCACTTGCCAACCGGATGTTTTCCATTCGCAGCGCTGCACACCCATGAAGGCCAGCATACGCGCGATCAGCACAAAGTTGGGTACGTTATCTTCCACCACCAGCACATGAGCCTCACCGGGTTCAATTGTGGTGTGGGGGGTAATATTGGTCGGTTGGACTTCGCTCATCACTGGCGACTCCTGATATAGTGTAGGACTTCATCGGGTAACTTATCAACGTCAATAGGCTTGCGAATGTACCCGGTACATCCTGCTGCCAAGGATTTCTCACGGTCGCCTTCCATAGCGTTGGCGGTCAAGGCTACGATCGGAATATCGCGCAGATGATCAATGGCGCGTAGGGTACGAGTGGCTGTCAGCCCATCCATTTCGGGCATACTCATATCCATCAAGATGATGTCCGGCGGACTCTGGGTAGCTATCTCAATACCCGTGCGCGCATTATCGGCTTCCACCACTTGAAAATCGTAATCTGAGGCCATTAATATCCGGCGTACTAGCATCCGGTTATCACGGTTGTCTTCGATATACAGAACAGTCGGCATACCTCGCTCGCTCCCTTAATTTCCAGCCCGACTCAGCGCGAGTCGTGGTCTGTGTTGTGAATCACCCTGTATGAAGAGTGCTGTCTGTATCAATTATCATACAACACAATCTTGATTGATTCATGAAGATCGTTCTTGGATCGCACTTCTAGACATGTTTTAACAAAGAAGCGGCGATCAAGTTTATTTCAAATTGTGTTATTGATATACCAATTGTACAGCAGATTGGCATCGCGCGTAGCTAGACGTTTGATAAACATGTAGACACAGGGTCGCCCCTCATCTCAATTTCTGCTATCCTAACCATACGATGCGGTCATATGATGTGGTCGCTACTGTATCATTTAGGCTTATAAAAAGGATGGACGATATGGCAAAGCGTTACAGCGCTCCTCCGGCGATGCAGATTGATTCAACCAAGAATTACGTCGCACACTTCAAAACCAATAAGGGTGAATTTGATGTGCAGCTTTTCGCTAAGGAAGCACCCATCACCGTCAATAACTTCGTGTTTCTGGCGCAGGATGGATTCTATGATGGTTTGATTTTCCATCGTGTGATTGCCGATTTCATGATTCAGGGTGGCGATCCCGATGGACGTGGTACGGGTGGACCCGGTTACAAGTGGAACGATGAAGCCTCGGCACTGAAGCTGAAGCATGATGGTCCGGGCGTCTTGAGCATGGCGAATGCTGGCGCGAACACCAATGGTTCACAATTCTTCATCACCCACGTTGAGACGGCATGGCTGAACGGCAAACATGCTGTTTTCGGCAAGGTTATGGGCGATGGTCAGAAGATTGTTAATGCGGTCAAGCAGGGTGACAAGATCGAATCGGTCACCATCAAGGAAAGCTAGTTCGGCTGAAAGTCATTCTTCGGGGAGGGTCAATGACTCTCCCTTTTCTCCTATTCGATTGATCCCCTACACGACTTGGAGGTAACCCGCGAATGTCCTCCACAATTCTTATTCGTCCGGCAGAACCGGCAGATTCTCACCCGATCGCCCACGTCCAAACCGCGAGCTGGCGTTCCACATATAAGGACATCATCTCTGCGGATTTTCTCGCCAACATGGATGTCGAACGACGGGCAGCGGTGTGGCATACTGGCCTCACAAATCCTACCCACCGGAGTTGTTATTTTGTGGCTGAGGATGAAAATGGGCAGGTGATTGGTTTTGCTTGTGGTGGCCCGGAACATAATAGTCATCCGATTTATCGCAGTGAGCTATTTGCCATCTACATCCTTGATGCCTATCAAGGGCAGGGAATTGGACGGCGATTGGTGCAAGCAGTGGCGCTGTGGCTGCATGAGCATCATTATCGCAACCTGCTGATCTGGGTACTGGCGCGTAATCCAATTGGAATTGGTTTTTATGAAGCGTTAGGTGGGCAGCGGGTTGATCAGAAAAGTATTGTGATTGGTGGCGAGACGTTGGATGAATATGGTTACGGTTGGCTGGATATTATGACTCTGCTTCCAACAAGCCCTTGAATGATGCCAATGTTTCATGAACTGCACGTTCCGACTCAAGTGAATTCGGAACGTGCAGCCGAAGAATGATCAAACGTGATAGTAGGTGTCCCAACCAAAGTAGGTGGTGAAGGCTTCATTCAAAATAGGCGCTGTAAAGCTGTTGGTCATGGCCGCATGATGCTCAAAGCCGTTCTTGCAAATGTGATGCATCAGCTTTTGCAAATCAGGTACTTGAACAACCGCGCGGCTGCCAAAAGTCTCTAGCGGATCGTCCAAGAAAGCACCGTCACCAATATAGGCTTTGATGCAGCCGTTACGGTCATCAGTGGTTACACGCGCATAGCTGAATGGCCCTGCTGGTGTCTTCCCTTCCACTGTTCCATACGTGTTTTCGACGCCAACTGTTGTTCCCAAAATCGGCGCGTTGTACATGCGGGCTTCGCTGCCGAGGAAACTCTTCGCCCAGTTGCCACAGTGGAACAAAACACACTTGTTCGGATCATCACCGTAGTTGTTATTCCAGTCCACCAAGGCGCTGGGTGTCAGATTCGCTAATTGTAGGGCATACATCGAGGTCACACCCGTGACGTCTACTTCACAAGCGCTGGGCATCATAGCTTCGCTCATCATACTCATGATGGTACATACGTTGACACCGTAATTCGCTTGGAGCGATGTCCAACATTGAATAGCCGAGGCAGTAATGTCATATTCTTTCATCCATGCGTCAATCACTACTGCTAGCTTGGCCTGTTTTACGACTGCGGCCGAAGGCACCGCATCGGTTCGGATATAAGCGCCGATACGTGCCAGACTGTCACCTACACGGCTATCGTTATCTGCAAGCTTGTTGGCGCGTCCGAAGATTTCGGAGAGGTCAACGGTGCTGACACTGATGCCAAAGGCTTGCAGGAGTTTCTCGCTGTAGCGGGTGGTATTGAACGCATTCGGGCGTGCCCCGATCGCGCCGAAACGTGCGCCGCGCAAATACTTAACGATACGGCAAACCCCTGTAAACTGGCGCAAATCTTCTTTAAAGCTAGCTGTCTTGGGATGAACCGTATGCAATTTTGTTAAGGTGTAGGGGATACCATATTGATATAGGTTGTTGCACACCGAAATCTTGCCGCAGAACGAGTCGCGCCGACGTTCCACATATAACTTATCCAGATCATCCGGATAGGCTTGGATCAGCACCGGTACGTTCAAACCGGAGAGTTTAATGGCATCTGCTACCCCTTTTTCATCACCAAAGTTAGGTAACGTCACCAGAATGCCGTCAATGGTGTCGGCGTGTTTCTTAAACAATTCCGCGCAGATCTTTGCGTTCTGCCATGTTTCAACAGCGCCGAGTTTAGTCGCCTGTTCATCCAGGATCACCACTTCGATTCCCATCTCAGCAAGGACTTCGAGAATATCCTGCCGTCCTTCAGAGATCAACCGATCCGGGAAAAAGTCGCGGTTACCGACGATGACGCCTAAAGTCATTTTTTCGAACATGCTTCAAGACCTTTCAAATGCTTTTTTCATTAAAGGACACGTTTTACGGCGGATTGCCATTCTTCATATAAGCGTTGCATAGAAGCCGCGTTGGCCTGTGGCTCATAATCTACATAATCTTGTGGCAAGGCTTCTAAGTCCTCAAGTGTTTGGTATACCTTCATCCCCAGCATACCGGAAAGGACTGCACCCAATGGTGAAAGTTCGGGTAATGTGGAAGCGCGTACTACAAAACGGGTCATGTCGGCACAGAATCGCATCAAGAAGCGGTTATTAACCATGCCACCGTCCGCCTGTATTTGCTGCATGGCGATTCCGGCTTCACCGCTCATTAAGTCCAGCACATCTTTGACCTGATAAGCAATTGACTCTAGTGCGGCGCGTACCACATGATTCTTATTGGCCGCAGGGGTTAATCCGACGATAGCCGCTTTGGCGTTGGGCTGCCAATAAGGAGCGCTTAGTCCTACAAACGCAGGTATCAAATATACCCCGCCGTTATCCGGAACTTCCTCAGCTAGGGCTTGCGTTTCGCGCGGGTCGTTGATGAGTTTCAGTTGGTCAACTAACCATGCGATGGTCGCGCCTGTAAAGTTAATGATGCCTTCAAAAGCGTAGGTGGTAACACCTTGATAGCGCCATCCAATCGTCGTCACGATCCCGTTGGTCGAAAGGCGCATCTCGTGGCCGATATTTAAGAGTACAGAAGACCCTGTCCCAAAGGTCACTTTTGCCATACCGGGGCGGAAGCATCGCTCGGCGAACAAGGCCGCCTGAGAGTCTCCCATCACGCCGCTAATGGGAATCGGATGATCAAGTAGACCATCGAGATCCGTGATTCCGAAGGTGGCGCTGCTTTCCCGAACTTCGGCTAGAGCTATTTGGGGTACGCCGAATAAATCACATAAGGTGCTGCTCCACTCCAAACTCCCGATGTCATACAGGAGTGTGCGACTGGCGTTGGTATGATCGGTGGCGAAGGTTGCGCCGCGCGTTAGGCGATAGATCAGATAGGTGTCTATCGTACCCAGTAATGCTTCACCTGAAAGTAGTTTTTGTTGAATGTCCGGTTGGGTTTCGCAAAGCCATGTGATTTTCGAGGCGGGGAAATACGTATCAATTTTGAGGCCAGTCAGTGCTTGCACTTGTTCGCTATGTCCGGCTTGGATCAATCGTTCACAGATTGGTTCACCGCGCCTGCATTGCCACACAATGGCGTTATAAAGTGGCTTACCTGTCCCACGCTCGAACACCACAATCGTTTCACGCTGATTGGTGATACTCAAACAGAGGAGATCATTTGTGAGTTCGTGGTGTTTATTGAGTAGCACACGGAGCGATTGGAGGGTCTTCTGGTAAATTTCTTCGGCGTCGTGTTCAACCCATCCGGGTTTGGGATAATGCTGCTTATGGTCCAATGAGGTGCGATCCAGCAAATATCCATGTGTGTCAAAGAGCAGCGCCTTGGTGGCTGATGTACTCTGATCTATAGCAACGATAACACTCATCTACTCAACTCCAGTGCAAGCAGTTGTCGCGCGGTTTGCGCCAAGCCCTCTCCAGAAATTCCATAATGCTTGAAGATTTCCATCTGGCTGCCGGTGACGGTGTGTTCATCCGGAAAACCGACAATCTTGAACGGAAGATGAATGCCGTGCTCCATTAGGAGTGACGCGCAGCGTTCACCCAATCCTCCATAAACGCTATGTTCTTCCACCGTGATTAATGCACGTGTATGGTTCACAGCGTGAAGTAGCACTTCAGTGTCAAAAGGTTTGATGGTGTGCATACTGATGATGCCGCAGGACACACCTGCTTGCTCTAGAATAGCGACTGCCTGCACCACCTGTATTAATGGCTCACCTGTCGCAACGAAGGTCACATCTTTACCTTCCTTCATCACGATGGCCTTGCCGATTTCAAAAGTCGTATCAGGTGCATGAACCGTTTCGAGGGCACGCTTGCCCAAGCGCATGTAAATTGGACGCGGATGATTAACTGATGCTTCCACAGCTTTGCGGGTTTCAAAGTTATCAGCAGGGGCGATGATGTCGATGTTATTGATCGTTCGCAGCACCGCGTAATCATGCAACGAGTGATGGGTTGATCCTAATGCGCCGTAACTCACACCCGCGCTAATCCCGATGACTTTGACGGGACGATCTGAGTAAGCCACATCATTCTTGACTTGTTCCAGCGAACGAGCCGTCACAAAACACGCCGGAGAAATAGCGTAGACGTGCTTACCGGCTGATGCTAAACCAGCAGCTACACCGACCAAATTTTGTTCGGCGATGCCGACCTCAATAATTTGATCAGGGAGCACTTGACCATATTTAACCAGCTTGCCTGATCCGCGTGAATCGCTGGTTACGACCAGAATGTTGGGGTTAAGTTGTGCTAGTTCAAGCAGCGTTTCGGAGAATATATCCTGATTGGGTTTATTAGATGTCATGAGCCATTAGCTCCGCTTCTGCCTGTTCGAATTCTTGTAAGGCTGTGGCGTATTCGGCATCAGTCGGTACTTTATGATGCCATTGGACGGCATTTTCCATAAAGCTAACTCCCTTGCCTTTTGTGGTATGGGCGATAATTACGTTGGGTTTGCCAATTTCAAAGGGAACTTGATCGAATAGATTTTTTAACTCTTCGATATTGTTGCCGTTACACTCACAGACAGCAGCACCAAAAGCGCGGAACTTCTCTGGTAAGGGTTCTACGGCATTTACTTCATCAGTAGGGCCAGTGATTTGAAGCTTGTTGCGGTCGATAATGACGACCAGATTATCTAGCTTGTAATGTGCGGCGGACATCAGCGCTTCCCAATTTGATCCTTCGGACAGTTCGCCATCTCCAAGCAGCGTAAACACACGATATGACCGTTTGTCCAACTTGGCTGCTATTGCTATTCCCACAGCAACCGACAAGCCATGTCCTAACGCACCTGTATTTTGTTCAATACCATTTACGTCACGGGTTGGATGTCCGATATAAGGTGATTGGTAGCGTTCGACAGTTTTCAAGGCTTCACGCGGGAAGTACCCACGGTCAGCCAGAACGACGTACAACGCTTCGACACTATGGCCTTTGCTCTGAATGTATCGATCCCGATCGGGAGAGTGAAAAGTTTCGGGAGAAACATTTAGGGTGTGGTTGTAGAGAACATTCAAAATGTCGACACAGGATAGACTGCCGCCTGTATGACCAGCTCCTGTACTTTTGATGAGGTCAACCACACCTCTGCGGTATTCGAGTGATTTTCGCTGCAATTCAGCAGTTAACATTTGTCTATTGGTACTCGCTGTATAAATATTCAATGCGTGCTTTTTATTCAGGTTAACTTAACTATACCGACCAACGAGGGATTTGTCAATAACTTTGGCATTGAATATGGGTGAGATCGACGGCTTAAACTAACATGGTTCACAGAGCATTTTGCATGATGCGAATATCATAACCACACCTGTAAAGGGATGGTAACGCTAGGAAACGCTACAACAGTAAGGAGCGCATCAACTCATCAGACTGAATGCCGTCCGATGATCGGTAATCAAGACGTTGATCAAGCCTCCGTTGATAGCACCACGGATCGCATTTAGTTTTCGTGCGCCTCCGGCAATGCCTACAGACCGTTTAGCCCGTTTGAGTTGTTCAAGCTGCATACTGAATACGCGATCGTTTAAGGGCGTAATGACAGGGTGTCCTTGCACATCAAAGAAGCGCAGACAAATGTCCCCGACTGCGCCGCGTTCTTGCAGCATGGTTAATTCTTCGGCTGTAAAGACGTTTCCGCTACTACTTAATAGCTTGGATGGTTCGACACTACCGATACCCGCCAAAACAAGTGTAATGTGATCAAATAGACCGACTGCTTGCTGCACAAAAGGATTGGTCATGAGTTCGTCGCGGATTTGAACCGAACTTGTAACACCGGGCGCTGGTAAATAAATGGCTTCCCCATGAACGAGATTCGCAAACTGCTCGGTGATGCGTGACGCGTATATTCTGGCGGATGGATTACCGACACCGCCGAGAATTTGAACGACTTTGGTTTCGGTGGCTTTTGCCAGCGGGTGCATGGCATTTACCATCGCCAAGAGAGATGAACTCCACGATGACATTCCCACAACTTCATTTTTACCGATGGTGGTTTCGACATAGTAAGCAGCGGCACTGCCAATGTGGTGAAAAATAGCCTCATCGCTTTCATCATCACAATGAACAACAATCGCCTCTTTGAGGCCATATCGTGCGCACAGTTCACTTTCTAGTTGGGTATAAACCCCGGTGGGCATGTTGACCGTAATGCGAACGATATCCTCTTCCTCAGCGCGCTTGATAATTCGGGAAACGCTGGCCTGCGAAATATCAAGCTGTTGGGCAATGTCCGATTGCTTTTGATGCTGCATGTAATACAGATAAGCAACTTTGGTGATCAAACGCAATTCTTCGGTCAAAGTAGTTCTATTAAGGCTAGACATGAATATAAATACCTTATCGGATATATATCCAATGCAGGATAGTCTTATTGAATTGGGTTGTCAATATACGCCTGATTAGGGCACTTGGTCATCTTTATTGTAAAGTGAGAAGATTCAAACGTAAACCCATTGACATGCATAGACCTTTTGTTCTATGATGTAATAATCATGAATTCTAGGTAGCACCACACTAAACGGTGGAATTGGTTTTCTTGATATGAACATGGATTTTTCCATCTTATGATTTGCATTTTCTCCCCTCCCTGACGCTTTGGGGAGGGGTTGGGGGTGGGGTATATAGGCCAACTTATGTCATCCACCACATAATGCAGCCCTACCGAATTCCGTTTGTCAGATTTTATTTGTGCGCCAACCCTCCAATACTCTACCCTCTGTTTCCTCTATATCGCTTGCCCGAATTGACGACGCTGCTTACTCGTTGGTTTGCAATTTCGGCGCCAACCTCCCTTCTATCCGCTGATTCTGCCGACGCGGCAGACATACCCGAGCCATCCGCTGCACATGTGCAATTTCAGCGCCTCCACGGGACATTCCCGCCCGCTCCAAACATCACTTTAGCGCCAGTCTCCCGCATTCCCGCCATGCATTGCAGCGGCAAATGTGCAATTTGTGCAGCAACACCGCCATACCAAAACACCATCTCATCACATGAAACAGGGTGACCTAAATCACGAAATGAGCATCCAAAAACCCGTATCTCTCGCAGTGATAGGGTAGTCAGAGTTAAAATGAATGCACGGCGTCTGTAGCAGCCAATCTCAATTGTGAAATGATGCCGTAAAAAGGAAAACGTCATGATGACATTTGATTTACTCTCCCCGCGTCAACAGTTGGTACAAATCATGAACCGCATTTACTACGGTGGCATGACAACCCTGTCGGGGGGCAATTTATCCATTCGCGATGACGATGGTGGAATCTGGATTACCCCTAGCGCGGTCGACAAAGGCAAACTAACCCCTAACGACATCATGCACGTTGCACCGGATGGTACCGTAACCGGACTCCATAAACCGTCCTCTGAGTTCCCATTTCACCGTGCGATCTATGCCCAACGTCCCGATGTCCGCGCCATCGTCCATGCCCATGCGCCAGCCTTGGTCTCGTTCAGCATTGTCCGCAAAATCCCCGATACCAGCATCATTCCGCAAGCATCGCGCGTATGTGGGCGTGTCGGTTATGCGCCTTATGCCCTTCCCGGCAGCGAAGCCCTCGGGGTTAACATTGCCAACACCTTTGCGCAGGGTTTTGAAGTGGTCTTGCTCGAAAATCATGGCGTAGCGACAGTGGGTGGAAGCCTGCTCGAAGCCTTTCAACGGCTTGAAACACTCGACTTTTGCGCACGCACACAAATGTATGCCCAAGGGCTAGGCAAGATTAACACCCTCACCGAAGAACAGCTCGCACTATTCGATCGCCGTGATCATCTGCTACCTGAATTCACGAACAATAAACCAACCAGCCGTGAGCGCGAACTGCGGGAACAACTGGTCGAATTGGTTCAACGCGCGTGTCAACGTCAACTCATGATTAGTACGCAAGGCGCTGCCTCCGCCCGTGTCGATGAACAATCATTTTTAATCACGCCCACGGACTTCGACCGTCCCAATCTCACCCATGAGCAGCTGGTGCTGATCCGAGATGGACACCGTGAAACGGGCAAAGCACCGAGTCGTGCCGTTCGCTTACATGAAGCCATTTACCGCCGTCATCCCACCATTCAATGCGTACTGACCTCTCAGGCACCGTATATCACAGCTTATTCGATTGCCGAACGCGCGATGGAAACCAAGACCATTCCCGAAAGCTATATCATGTTGATGGACGTACCAAAGCTTCCCTACGGCAGCCAGTACACCAAGCCCGAAGTCATCGCGGAAATGCTGTCAGCCCACACGCCCGTTATCTTGCTCCAAAATGACTGCGTCCTCACGACCGGAAACAGCGTCATGAACGCCTTTGATCGTCTGGAAGTAGCCGAGTTTACCGCCCGCTCGCTTATTGAAACCGCGTCGATTGGTAAACATATTGCAATTGGCGGGGATGAGATCGACGATTTGAAGCGTGCTTTCGCCCACTTAATGGGGTAATGCTCTGGGGGGCTAATCGCCTTCTCTTATCCAAATAATACACTGTCGCAGTTCCTACAAGCGTAGTGATTGTTACTCTGGCACAAATAACAATCACCACGCATCATGTGACTAACGTTAAATTGATGGGGCGGTGAGTATCAAACAGGTTTACCCGCCAATTTGTAAGAAACGTTCCATCCAGCCTTTACGCCAGAGCAACCAAAGGCCGATCGCCCAGAAGCCTAGGCCGACGCCAATGTCGCGCCAGACCATCCCTTGCAGCGGGATCAAGCCGAGGTAGTTGGCAACAGCCGGTACATACAAGCCAACGAGAAGAAGCGCCGTCAGTATCAAGCTCAGAATAGCGGGGCGTTTATCCGGACTTACCTCGCGCCAACCGGCCAACCACTTGAAGGGTGGTTCTAAGTAGAGTAGCAATCCTAACGCGCAGATGGAGAGATAGACCGTGAGGGCTGTTTGGGAATAAATACGCGCTGCGGAGAGGCCAAATGCTTCGCCTGACTCGTAGGTCAAACCAGTATATTGCTCGAACACTTTGACGACTGAACCCGGTATGGCTACCGTGTCGATAAATTGCTTCACGTGCACATCGACAAAGGCGAAGAGCGTCACCCCAATTAAGGTAGTCCAGATGGCTGTTGGAAGCACAAAACGCACAAACGAACCCAATAACGGTTCCTGTTTGGCTCGCGGACGTGCCCATAGTGTGAGAAACAGGGCTGGCACGCCAACGGTGACCATCGTAACACCGGTTTGTGAGGGTTCAAAGGGAAACGGTAGACCAGCCATCAGTCCACCGATGATGACAAAGGCATAGGTAAAGGCGCGGGTCAGAGTCAAATAGGTGGCGTTGATAACCCCGCTGCTGATGCGCTGGCCTTCTTTTAGGGCGGGTGCTAAGGCCGCATAGGAGTCATTGAGCAGTACCATATCCGCGACGGTACGGGTGGCATTGCTACCGCTCTGCATGGCTACACTGAGCTTCGCCCGTTTCAGCGCCAGAATGTCGTTCACACCGTCGCCCATCATGGCTACAAAATGCCCTTTGCGTACCAGTGCATCCACCAGATGCGACTTTTGTTCGGGCGTGATTCGTCCGAAAATGGTCGCGTCTACGGCGGCTTGATCAAATTCGGAATCGCTCATTTTGGCTAAGTCGGGACCGGCTACAAGTTTGGGGTCTAGCAAACCTACTTGCTTCGCCAAACCCGCCACGGTATGCGGACTATCACCGGAGATAATCTTGACGGCGATGCCTAAACGGGCAAATTCTTGGAGTACTTCACGCGCATAGGGACGCAGTTGGTCACGCAAGCTGACCCATGCCAATGGTTGCAGCGTAGGCAGGACTGGTTCGCCGGATGCGTCATGTAAGGTTTTCACGTCGCGGTTGCAGGCAAAAAGCAATACCCGTAAGCCTTGAGCCGCCCATGTGTGCATCTGTGCCAGATGCTCCGGAGACACCGCGTTTTCAGACAGATAGGGTTGCAACATCTCGAACGCGCCCAATACGTAGACACCCTGCATGTCGTTATCGGCAAAAGCGAGGGCGCTCCACTTACGGGACGAGGCAAAGGCTACTTCGTCTACAGGGGTACGATGGCGACCATCAAGCCCCTGCTGGATGGCAGATGAGGTGCTGTTGGTTGAGGCAGCACTGCATACAAAATCGGCTAGACGTTGGGTTACGTTTGCTGACTGGTTGGCTTGCCACGCCTGTACTGTGTCCAATTCCAATGCGTTTGTGGTGAGTGTCCCTGTCTTATCCATGCAGAGTACATCGACATGTTCTAGCGATTCGACAGCATGGGTGCGCTGTACGATTGCGCCGTGACGGGCAATACTGACCGCACCCATTGTGTAGGCCAAACTGACCGTCAGAAAGAGACCATAAGGCACCAAGCCAATGAGTACAGCCGAGCCGGTGATGTAGTAGAGTACGCCGCTTTGCTGAAAATAACCGCCCACATAAAACATCACTGCCATGCAGACCGCTAGCAACATGAGTATGCGTGTGATGAAGGCGAGTTGTTGTTGGAGCGGGGTGGTCGTGTGGGTAAAAGCGCGGGCGCTGGTGGCTAATTGGTTGGCATAGGAGGCCGCCCCGACTGCATCGGCTTCGTAGTACAAATCGCCAGCGACGCAGAAACTACCGGAATAGATGCGGTCACCGGGCTGCTTGCGCACCACATCACTTTCGCCTGTGAGCAAGGCTTCGTCCACGTCAGCGGTTTTATCACCCACTACGACGCCATCAGCCAGCGCTTGATCGCCGCTGCGTAGGTGGATCATTTCACCCGTTTTGAGGTGCTTTGAATCCACGCTGACTTCAATCCCGTTACGGATGACATTGGCTTGCGGACGTACCAGCAGGGCAATCTTATCTAGCTGCCGCTTGGCGCGAATTTCTTGTACGGTGCGGATGAGGGCGCTGGCAATACCTGTGATGCCGGTAATGAGGGCGTCGTTATAGCGGCCAAAGGCCAGCAATACCAGACTGACGGCGAAGAGCACAATGTTGAAAAAGCTGAAGAGGTTGGTGCTGAGGATCTTCCAATAGACTGCGAAGCCTTCGGCGTTGCCATCCGGCGGTTCTTGTCCTTGTTTGCCACCAAACGAGAAGAGAGACCACGTGCGGCGTGGTTGTGCTTCGGGCGCAATGGGCAGCGCACTACTCTGGTAAATTGACTCTTGTTCCACAGATCCTCCGCAGGTCGTTGATAAGCAACGAGGTTAGGTTACAGCTTGAGAATGGTCGGTTAGCTCGTCTCGCTGCCGACATGCAAGTATACCAGACCATGCACCCTAGATCGCTTGTCGATTGGGTGCGAAATGTGCATAAAAAAAGGAGTGCTTACGCACCCCTTTTCGATGGTCAAAATGAGTGAACGCCGTTATTTATTCGAGGCGCGCACGACGCGGGACACACCGATCAAACCTACCAAACCGAGCGCCATGAGGGCAATTAAGCCGACGTTATTGCCGGTACCGACATCATCAAAGAAGCCGGTGTTGGGAAGTTGTGTCGGGGGCGGTGCAACCACGCCACCTTCTGCGGTGGGTATAACGCCACCGGCTACCTCAGTCGGACTGCCGTTGTCAGCAGAACCGAGCAGAATGGCCAGCGCCGTTCCCGTAGCGGCTACAGCGTCGGTATCCGGCGCGGCAACGGTTGGGGTAATCTGGGCGGCTTGCGCGGTCATGGTGGCTTCATTGGCTACCTGAGTCAACAATGCGTTGGCAAAGGCTGCGGTTGCATCCAGTGTCGGCTCAACAGGTGTAGGCGTATCCGTTGGCACCGGCGTGAATGTCGGCGGAGGTGTAAAGGTTGGTGGGACGCTGGCAGTTTGTGTTTGCGCCAAGGCGATTTCAACACTGGCCGTACCGGTTTGTTGTAAGAATACTTCTACTGCTCCGTTGGTCGCCAGAATAGCGGTCGTGGTCAACTGTGCCGGAGTCGGGCCGGTGGGACGGGTTGCCAGAAACAAAACCGCAGCTAAACCAACCAGAAACAAAATAATCATCAAAGCAGCAATATAAATAAAGGTACGGTTGGTACGCTGGGGGGCTGCGCCTTCTTCATTGAGTTCGGGCATATCCTCGGACTCGAAGCCAAAGCCGGTATCCGTGCCATCATCTAAATCAATGTCAGGGGACTCGTCATCAAACTTGAAGTCGTCGCCATTCGGCTTTTCATCAAACTTGAAGTCGTCGTCGTCAAAATTAAAATCGTCGTCGTCTTGCAAGTCTTTTCTATTGAAGCCCATATTGTTCTCCTCAAAGCTGGCGCGGCGCTATTCTAGTATAACGCACTATTATCTACCGAATACCTCTAAATTCGCCAGTGGTACGGTAATCTTCTCCCCCGTCACACTTTCGACTTCTGCACAAGGCACTTTCAACCCATTCTCTAACAGAATAGGTGTTTTTGGCAAGTTGACGACTGTACCGACGTCACCCGCGTGGGGAATGCGCGTTAAGCGCACACTGGTTCCCACCGCTAAAGCCTGATTGATGTTGGGACGAGCCGCCCGTGAGGCACCGCGTCCGGAAGGATTCACGATTACTTCTGGCCGCCGTGTTTGCCAGCGATTGGGTTGGATCGCTTCGAGCGTGGCCTGTCGTCCATTAAAGCCGTTCAGCATATTGTACACTAGACCACTCATACGGAGCGAACCAAAGCCTTCGGTAAGCATCACAGCGCCACCAGCGGCCAAAACCGCATCCATTAAATCTACCTCGATACTGGGCGCGATGATACCACCAAGGTTCTGATCTTCCATTACGTCCAAGCCGGTTTGCCGGAGTGGTCGGCGAGTCACGACGATGGTACCGCGAAATTGAATATCCAAGTCTTCGCCGTACATACTTTCCAAACCATTCGGCGGTTCGGTGCGCAGAATACCAATGACACGGCGGTTATTACCCCATGCACCCTGTACGACTGAGCCGTAGGTTTCGATCACCACGCCCTGACCGGATTGTATGCGGACTACTTCACCATCCAAGCCTGCTTCCAATTCGACTTCCTGGGGTTCGATCTGGATGATGATGTGACCATTGTTGACATCGGCGATGATGCCATCAACGGGTGAGAGGACTTTTCGGCGCTGCTTGGGCATTTCAGCGAGCACGGTCTTGGGGTTAACGCCTTCGCCGATGGAGACACGCAGATACTCGCCCAAGTCTTCTGATTTTTTCAAACGGAGGTTGGCGGCTGCATCCACCATGACATAGCGTGAGGGCATCAGGCCACGGGCTACGACATCGCGCAGATTGACGCTGGCACCCTGCCGCACTTCAACCGAGCCGATGGCATCTTCAGGTAAGAGTTGTTCGCGCTGGATGGTCGTCAGTTCCAGCACATGTCGCTGATCAGGATAGTAGGGCATCTTATTTTCTTCTCAGATCATCGAGTTCATTTTGGATAGACGTGGTTGTGCTGGCGGGTTCTTCCGCAACAACCTCTGGTTCAGACCCTTTTTTCTTTTTCTTCTTGTCGGCTTTCTTATCCGGTTTGGCATCAGTACCGCGTCCGCCGAAGAGTCCACCGCGCTGCTTCGACTTGCGGATTTCTTCTTCCGCGACCATCTCGACATTCTTCGAGTCATCAACAGCATCGGTGAGCCAGTCACTGTCGATGGTGATGGCGGGGTTACCGGTGATCTCTGAAATCCACATGGGAATTTGGGCGGCGCGGCCTTGAGGATCGAGTGCCAGCGGGAGGGGGCGTCCACGTCCGTCGAAGATTAAGCCGACGGTGCCTCCTTCAGCGGTGATTTTCACGCGGCCTTTGCCACCGATGTTCAGGCCACGTCCGGCACTGACATCGACTGTGGCTGTCTTGCCTATGCCTAATGGATAAACCCAGAGATGTCCACCGGGGACATGATGCTTAATCACCTGACCATCAGAGGTCTTGATGCGTACATGCATGACGGGACGGTTAACCGGTGCGCTACCGGAGATCGTAAAGGCTGTGCCGAGGGTTTCAAGGCTGCTGCCTTCTAATACCTGTACCACGGCTTCGGGATTGCTATAGGCCAGCGAACCGAGCGCAGGGATCACGCCGAACATATCCATCTGGAGGCGAGTGACGCCGGTGGCTTCTAAGGCATCGAGAAGCAGCAAGGCTCCGAAGGCGGATGTTCCGGTTTGCGTCAGCCCCGCACCTGCACCGATGATGGTGTGGAAGTGCGGCGTCAACGCGTTACGCGGGACATTGAGTTGTTTACTCCATGTGGGGCGGGAGGCTTCGACCAGCGCACCGATCCCCGCACGCAGGAAGGCATGTTCGATGAACATACCCTTGATGGTTTCGGGGATGCTGCCGGGAACCAGTGTTTTATTCAGGGCGTAATGGCGAATCTGATTTGGACTGGTGATGAAGGGCAACCAGCGTTTAATGGTGTCTTCGCCAACGGTTGCCAGTAAGGTGTCGGCACTATGGCCTAAGCCGATGTCGGTGCGAATTGTGGTGGCGACATGTTTATCGAAATAGGCAGAGAGGATACCTACGGCGCTACCAATATCGACCGTTAGAATATTGTGTCCGCTGGTTTGTCCCAGATAATCGGTGACGAGGTTATAACTCTGGGCGGTGGGTAGGACACCATTCCGGCTCATACGAGTGAGCGCACCAAAGCCGCCGCGTTTGGCTTGTTGGTCGTTATATACCAGCGCCAACTGTGCCTGTGCACCTTCGAGTTCTTCTTCATCGAGTGAGGGACGAATGTTGGGGGCGATGAATAAGCTGGATAATGCCCCAAAAAGATCACGCATGACGGGCGCGAGCACCGAATTACCTGCGTATAGTACGGCGGGCTTGCGACCGCCTTTGATCAAGCGCAGGGCTTGTTGGACGACATGCGCTTGTTGGAGTACGGGGTCTTCCGCGCCACCTTCCATGCCGCCTGTGATGAAGATCAAATCCGGGCGGCTGGCGACGATGGCGTTAATGGCCTCTTCGGGAGAACGCCCATCTTCGAGCGTCATCGACTCGACGATTTCGACGTAAGTTCCGGCCAAGGCGCGTCGGGCGCTGGCGATGCTGACATCGGGAACGAGGCCAACGACTACCGTGCGCATGGTGCGTCCGGTGCTGGCGGTCATGACGAAGTAATCTACACCGGAACGATCGTTTTGTTCGGGTGTGATGATCTTACCGTCCGTGCTGAGCAAATTGCGTCCGGTGACGGCTTTAATCTGCTCGACCACACGGGTGAGACCTAAGCGGGCATCATTGGCGGGAAAGCCTGCAGTCGTGCGGGCTTCACCACGTGCCACGAGTTGATAAACTCCATCGACAAGATCAATAAGCAGTGCGCGTGTTTGCACATTGCCGAAATCCACTGCGAGGATTGAACCTGAACGTTGATCAGCCACGTTCATCAGCCTCCTGTAATCCGCGCCAGTAAAAAGGCGATGCGCTCGCTAAAGATGGTCAAACTGGTCAAAATAGCCCCTGCATACAGCGCCCCCAGCGTGACGACGATGAATCCTTGCCCCACAATACTCACTGCGCGGCTCAATAAACGGCGTTGGATTTGCCCATTGGCTTTGCGGCGTGCGAGATATTGGAAATAGGCTAAGGTGCTGGCGACGCCGATGAAAATCAAGAACCCGTTGAGCGGGTCAAGCGATACGGCGCTGCCTGTCGCCCGTGCCAGCGGAATGAGCGTGCCGGAAATTGCACCCGCCAAAGCGACCGCTGTACCTACCGCAATGATGATGGCGAGGGCAAGGTTACCGCCCCGTCCTAAACGCGGCGAGGCCTTGAACAGGAGGAGCAATCCCAAAATGAACGGGATTAGCCCCAGCGCACGTGCGCCCATATCACCACTGGTTGAAAGGAGTGTTCCACGTAACCACGGTAACAAAACACTCTCGACCGTTACCAGCGCGATATATCCCGCTGAGAGTCCGGTAAAGACATAGACAGCTAACCGATAGAGGAAGTTATCCCCTAGTAGATAGCTGAAAATCATTAACGTGAAGACAAACCCGGCCCACAGACCGATCTGTTCACCACTCACTTACGCCCCCTTCGCAGCAGCCCGCGCACGATATTGATGATGGCTCCGAGTGTGATAATGCCGATGACCGCCAGTAAGCCCATCGTCATGCCGTACCAGCGTTGATCGCGATACGGGGTTCGCGGTTTGGATGCGCCCTGTGCGGGAAGCGGTGCGGCTGCGGGAGCCGCTAATGCCGGCGCAATAGGAGCCTCTAGAGTTGCTTCCGGTGTCGCCTCAGGTGTTGTTTGCAAACTGTCATTGCCCGACGCGTAACTTGAATCCGAGAGCAGCGAGACATAGGCATTGGGATCAACACGATAGGCAACGGGTGTCGGCGATGGTGTGCCAGTACCCGGTTCGATGATGCGGATGAACTGTGCTGAGACCCAGCCCTCGCGCTTGTCTTCTAAGCGTACCTGCAACCACGTACCGTCTTCGTTACGTCCGATGATCTGAACCGTTGAACGACCGGGCAGTGCTGCGATTACCTTACCCTGACGGGATGGGTTATCACGCATGTTGACGGTTTCGGAAACGTTGACGACACCCTGAATGACCAAGCCCTGCGCACCAATATCAGCGCTGCCACCGGGCAAGGTGGTGGGCGTCCATGTGGGCGGCAAATCAGTCGCCTTGACGTTGGTAGGCGTGAAGGTCGCCGTAAAGGTTGGCGAGGGTGTAAAGGTTTGTGTCGGCGTCATGGTGACCGACGGTGTGAGTGTAATGGTCGGCGTCAAGCTAGGTGTGAAGGTCATGGTGATGGTCGGCACCAGCGTGGCGGTCGGTGGGATCGGTGTGGCAGTCGGCGGCTTGGTGGGTACAACTGTCGGGACTGAAGTTGATCCCGCCAAAGGAGCCAATGGCGCTTGTGCATCCAAGATGGCGCGGTAGGTATAAGCATCTTTATAGCCGACCAACATGCCGTTGCGGTTGCTGACAGTATAGGGTTCAGCCATCGGAGCAGCAGCACTACTCACAGCGATCAACAAGGGATTGCTCGTTAATGGTGCAACTTGTTCCGCCCAACGGCGCACATCATCACTGGTTTCGGCGACGACGATGATTAAAGCGAAGTTGTTGTAGGAGGTGACTTTCAAGTTGGTGGCTTTGCCGTTGATGTCATTCGCCAGCGCCGCGCCCAAATCTTGGCTAAAGGTGCGTAAGCCGATGGACTCGCCAGCGATGAAAGGCGCGACCACATAATCCACATTGGGGGTGATTACTCGCCCGAAGCGGTTGAGGCCAGTGCCGGGATTGACGACTACGTTACCAGCGCTATCGGTACTGCCTGTTTTTATATCGAGGCCGGACACTACACCGCGCTCAAGCACGTTCTTGGCGTGGAGCAAGCCAACCGCGTTGGTGCTGACGATGACCGGACGCGCCCCACGTGCGAAGATGTGGCGCAAGAGCGTATCCAGAGTTGTATCCATTTCGGCAGCATCGGTGAGGCCATATTCACTGGCGATCATGACGCGGTCACCGGGTTGGAGATTGGCGACGCGATCAAATGCGATAGCCTGTGGACTACCCGCAGCGAAACTCAACGGCGGCAATTGCCCGATACGTAATCCGCGCACGACAAAGGGCAGGATGATGGCGACGGCTAAAACGATGGCAATTAAGAGACGGTCAATCTTCGGACGGCTGCGACGGGCAGGACGTGATGGTGCGGCTGCTTTGGCAGCACCTTCTCCTGCGATGGCTTCCAAATCCGGCGAGTCTTCCAATGTGACATCGATAGCGGTCAATTCAGGTTCTTTATCGCGGTCATCCGTGGCGACCAGCGATTGCAGTAAGTTGATTTTCTCACGTTGTGGTGCGCTGAGGACGAGATTTTCTGCCAGACTGGGCTTACCGATACGCATCGGTGCGGGTGAGATGATTTCTGGTACGCCGACCAGCAGGGCTTTCATGTTATCAGGCGCATCGTCGGCTATCGGCGAGGGCAGTTCTAACCCAGCAGAATGGAGCGCGCGGAGTTGGTCGGTCAGGTCTTCCAGTTCGCGTTCGTTCTGAGCTTGTTTGCGGACGATGGCTGCCGCAGAGACATCATCGGAACCGACACTCACGCCAATATCTGAAAGCCAATCGGGCGCATCGGCAGAGAGTTCGCCCATCTCGGCGCGGCGTTCATCTGACTCGCGCAAGGCGCTGATCTTATCCAATTCGGCATCAGAAAGCAGGCTATCCATGTCGAAATCAGCCTGATTCATTAATGTGCCGGTGCGATCACTGACACGGGTTTCAATGTCCTGATAGGAGGACAGAATATCATCAATGTTGCGTAGTTCGCCGGTGTTGAAGAATTCACCCGACGCGGCTGGCGCTGGTGCGCTTTCGGCTGGTAAAGCATTTCCTAGTCCGGCGAAGAGATCATCATCGGACGGCATGTCATAGGGCGAGCTTGCCATTGCGGTTGGGAGTTCGGTTGTCATTTCTTCAGCGGTCAGATCGTCCTGCTGCTGAAGTTCCGCCAACCAATCGGGTGTGCCATCGGCTGCACCGAAGGGTTCCGGTTCACTATCTTGATACGTTTGATCGCCGCTGCCAACTGTACTGGCGTGAGGTTGTGCATCAAAATCAGGCAGTGTGTTCAGGAAATCGTCTTGCCCGATCTTCGAGAAAGCCGTGTCGGTTTCGCGCTGTAACCAATCGGTGATGCCGGTCTTGGCAGCAGGGGCTTCATCACTGATGGTAGGAACAGGCGGTTGAGCAGGTGACGCCGGCAAGCCATTTTCGGCGGCCTCGCGTAACATGCCTGTATCAAATTCGCCAAACAAGTCGTTGGGCAAAGCGTCTGAGGTTTCGTCCATCAGCCATGATGGTAAATCGATATCGGACACTGGTTCGAGTTCTTCGTCTTCGAGTTCCGGTTCATCCATGAAGGACGGTGGCGCTGACTCGGGCGAGGCGAAGTCTGAACTGTAAGCGTCAGACAACCAATCGGGAATATCACTGCCAGCGGCAGCCGGTTCGTCGGCTGGTAATGGGAAATCTGGTTCGAGGTCGGCTTCAGGTTCCGGAGGTGGCGGTTCTGCCGCGTATTCCTGTAACCAATTCAGTGCGCCAGTATCCGGTAGTGAAGCGGATGCCTGTGGTTCTTCCTCATCTGGTTGGGCACCCCGCAGGGATTGCATCCAATCCGGCATGTCATCAGCTAGCGCGGCAGGTTCTAGTTCCTGTTCATCGTCAAAGTCCGAGTCATCGTCTTGCTGCAACCACGCCATCGGATCGTCATCGAGAGGTTCATCGGCGTTTTCGTCTTCGGCGGGACTGGTTTGCATCAGATCCATCCGTGCCAACCAATCCGGCACATCGGCATCCGGTACTTGAGGGGCTTCCGTGCTTTTCGGTTCAGCCGCACTTAACCAATCCGGTAGCCCTGAATCCGATGCTGGCGCATCTTCATCCGATTGACCAGAGGCGCGCATCCAATCGAGTTCTCCGGTGAAGCCTAAGCCACCCGCTTTGGTCGATTTGCCCTGTGGCGAGTCATCCGTACGTTGCCAATCAGGAAGATCGTTGTTGGCTGCATCGAGTTGATTGTCGAATGCATCCTCGACATCTTGTCGCCAGCTTAATTCGCCCGTAAAGCCTAGATTATCGCCTGAACTTGGATTCGATGGATCGTCCGGCATATTTTTAAGCCAGTCGAAGTCATCTTCCGGTTCCTCGTCCGGTGGTAGGCGTTTGTCGAAATCGTCAGTCATGCCTTGTCCCCCGCTTGCCGGAGAAAGTAGCCTAAAAGAATAAACCGCAGCGGCTTAGCGATGATCGTTGCCAAACGGCTGTGGTGGGAGTTCATGTTAATCACGGTACGACCGATCTTGCCCGATGAGGACACGCGCTCCGGCAACAGTCACTGCCAGCGCGATGCCGAGCAGAATGCCGCGTGCGCCAGCGCTCACCGGTACGGCCAGCAGCCAATCGCGAATGATGCTGACGACGCGCATACCGGGGGTGGTGAATGGAAGCGCTCCGGTTAAGATGACCAGCAGCACGATGGTGAAGAGTAAGCCGCTGCCTGTCACACGACGGCGCATTAGCCGATAAGCACCATAGACCAGCGCGAAGAGTACCAAACCTGCCAGTGCGGATTCAATGGATAGCTGCACGCCTTCCAGTAAGACCGTGGTCGGTGCGGGCGATCCGGTCAAGACGCCAGCTCGTTCTAATGTGCCTAGCACGATCACACCGATTGCACTGATGATCAGCACCAAGCTATTGATACGCTGTGAAAATGGTTTGCCACGTCCAAAAACGCGGCTCAGATGGACGAGGAGGAGATTCAAGATGCCGATGAGTACGGTGATGGCCAATGTGATGACCGTCAGGCGTAAGAAGGCGTTGGCAAATGTGGGTAGGGCGAAGGCATTCACGACGTTTGAAAGTCCGCCCAAACCATTCCCAACGATTAAGCCGAGAAAGGTAATGATGCCAATCACCATGACCAGCGCCGTAGAAAGTGCCGAACCAAGACGTTTCATGGGTTAGCCGCCTCCGAACAAACGCTGAATGGCTGCGCCGAAACGTCCATCCAAAAAGGTATTACCCAGCGCGATGATGGTTGGAACCAAAATGGCGAGGATGAGCAGTAAACGTAAGACATCCGTTGTGACCACCCCGGCCACCTGTGACGATGAGTCGCCCAAATAAGCCCCCGCGCTAAAGACTTCTTCGCCGATCAGGGCTTCGTCGGACATGACCCATGCCACCGCTTGTCCTTCAAGCTGGTTGCTGGTGGCGAGGAAACTCTGGTTGCGACGGGCAGCGGCATAACCGATCAGGGCGAGTTCTGTGCCGAAACTACCGCCGAGGATATTCGCGCCGACTTTGTCATCGGCGAGGGTTGCGGTCAGAGCAGCGGCAAACGCCAACGAATGGCCTCCATCTGGATACCAACGGGCGCTGGTGTAGGGTGTGCGGTTTACCAACCCGCGTGACGCATACGCGCGACGTAAGGTGTCTTGTGCTAAAGAAAGTGCGCTCGCATCACCCACCGTGAAGATGGGGGTAGCAGTACCGATCACTGCGCGCCGCGCGACCTGATACATCAGTTCGGTGCTAGCGAGTGCGACCAGTGTGTTTTCGGCTCCGATCGACGCGTTGCCCAACGAAACATGCACAGGCCGATTGGATTCGATGGCTTCACCAATCATGCTGGGCAAGCGTTGAAATGCAGCAATATCGCGCAGTGTGTAAAGTCCACGCCGACGCCGGACAAACTGCGTGACAATAATCGTGCTGACGAGCGCCAGCAGGAAAATTATAATGGTCAGAAATTGGGTTGTGCTGTCCACGTTCCCCCGCCCATGTGCCAATAGACTGAACTCATTATCGCCTATTTCGTCAATCTGGCGAATAGACTTTTCAGATTGATACCTATCGCGCGACGAAAATAGGGGCTAATGCTCCAAGAAATGCCGAATATGCGCGATTTCGCCGGGTGTTTCCAGCGTTCGGGCAATATTCTGTACCGTATCGCGATTCAACCATACCCCCAAAACAGGCTGCGCGACCCAGATGAGTTGTGCGCCAAGCACACCCAACGGTTCCAGCACATCCAACGCCAGACCAAGCGCTTCGCCCAGCCCTCGTGACTGAAGTTGAATAACCCAATCGGGCGGTGTTGGTTGTGATTCAGGTATCATGTTGGTGAGTATAACACGATAGTGTGTTTGCGAGAAACCGGACTATGTGGCTGTTGGGTCAGATGGTGGCTTGTTGATGGCGATTGGGCGTTGTCCGTTCGCGTTCGATTAAGGCATAGGCATCGGCCACTGTTGGCATCCAGCAGGATTGCACACCTGAACCTTGATAGACACGGTTAAAGGTTTTGATCAGCGCCGATACGAATCCGCCCCCTGCGACAAACACGACAATTTTGGTGTTGGGGCGGGTTAATGTAGAGAGTGTTCCAAATTGCGCGATGGCGCTGGGTGGCACACCTAAACTTTTTTCCAGATCAACGATCGCAAAAACATCGCGGCTACCATCGTGGTTTAAGGCATGGCCTTCTTTTACGGCGGTGTAGAGTTCGTTCCAGCGCCACCGACCTTCCAAGCGATAATGCAAAATGGTGTTGGCATCATCATCCCATGTGACTTGTACGCCCATTTGAATCTTCCTTCGGTCAGGGTCATATATATGGATTGCCCCGACATGTTAACTAGCGCGCGGACTTTCATTGAACCAAAGTTGTACGACGCGCTAAAATTGTGGCACGAGCTTTATCAAGGTCGGACACCCAGCAGTATTTGCTGCCTGCACTACCGACCATTAGCATAAACAAGTTAAAAAGCGACAACAGTAGAGTTCCTCCACCCGCAATCACAATCATATTGGTTTGGGGTGTTGGAAGCGCTGCCACACGATAGAATTGAGCAAATGCTTTAGGTGGCAAGCTGTGGCAATTCTTGAAATCCACAATAATATCGACGTTGGATGCTACTGTATCGACCATCGCAATACCCGTATCGACCGACGCATATAGTTCTTCCCACGTCCACGGGTTGCCGAGTGTATAAATAAGAATGGTATGATCGTGTTTGTCCCAGTTGACACTCACAGTCATGGATAGATAACCTTCATAAAATCAACTTTACATTTTATTATGCTCCCAGATAATCAAGCGAAGACTTGAGATTACGCATATTTCGTTTTTATTTCATTTTTGAAGATGCGACTGCTACCATGAGCGCATCAAAGTCAGCATATCCAACACAGGTTTACATCTATGACACAAGTCTGCGTAGTCCCCGCAGGAACATATCCAATTGGCGATAACCGCACCAGCATCAGCCGTCCTGCGCATACCGTCAAGCTGGCGGCATTTGCCATCGCTCAAACAACGGTGACCAATATCGAGTTTCTCAATTTCATCGCAGCAGGTGGTTATAAAGAGCCGCGTTATTGGACGGAAATGGGCTGGCATTGGCAGGAAGGCAAGGAGATTACCAAGCCCTTTTTCTTTGATGATCCTTTGTTTAATGCACCGGATCAACCGATCGTGGGCGTGTGCTGGTATGAGGCAGATGCTTATGCCCGCTGGTTAGCGGAGGTTGAGGGGATTCCGTGGCGATTGCCCACCGAAGCCGAATGGGAAGCCGCCGCGCAGGGGGTGGACGCTGAAGCACCGCGTCCACGTAACTACAACACGGCTGAGCGCCGCGTCGGGCATCCGTGGGCAGTGACCGAAGCTGGAAACACTTCGTGGTGTGGTGCACAGGATCTCTGCGGCAATGTTTGGGAATGGTGTAGCACCCGTTGGGGTAAAAATTGGCAGACGCAGGATTTTCGCTATCCGTATCATTCAGGGGATGGACGCGAGGATTTGACCGGCAGTTATGCCCGTATCATTCGTGGTGGGTCGTGGTTTGATGCGCTAACCGAATCCAACCCTACCAATCGAGCGCGTTATCTACCCGGTTCGCGCGGGAGCAATATTGGCTTTCGGTTGGCGCGCAACGTGGAGTAAGCCGTCTCGGGGTTGGTTGGGGTGGTCATCGACCGAACGCTGAACATGGATGATAATCATTACTGTCCGGTTGATCGGTTCAAAGGAGTCCCCCCACCATGCAGTATTTCAGACCTGAAGATCCGTATTTTGTTGGCGATTGTATGCCCTTCTTTCACGATGGGACGTTTCATCTGTATTATCTTCAGGATGAGAATCACCATCAGGCGAAGGGTGGTTTGGGTGGGCATCAATGGGCACATGCCGCCAGTAAAGACCTGATTCATTGGGAACATTACCCGATGGCGATTGCATGCAGCGAAGACTGGGAAGGGTCTATTTGTACCGGATCGACCTTTTATCATGATGGGATATTTTACGGCTATTACGCTACCCGCACCCTAGAACGCACCGAGAAATTAAGCCTTGCCATCAGTAAAGACGGCATCACTTTCGAAAAGACTGAACCCAATCCGTTTGCCGTTCCACCAGTAGGATATTCACCCAAACATTACCGAGATCCGTTTGTGTTTGTGGATGAAGCTAGTGGACAATTCCAGATGCTGGTGACCGCTGCAATCGAAGATTATCCGCTGTATGGGCGGGGTGGTTGCCTGCTGAGGTTGACCTCCCCTGATTTGAAAAGATGGACGGTCGCAGAACCTTTCATCATTCCCGGTGGCAAGGCGGGTTATCCTTCGATACCGGAATGCCCCGATTACTTCCACTGGAACGGTTGGTACTACCTTGTTTTCAGTTTGGATGGCAAAGCCCACTATCGCATGTCTAAAGAACCGATGGGTTCGTGGTTGCGTCCTGCTGTGGATGTGTTTGATGATTCAGGTGTGGCGATGGTAATGAAAACCGCGGCCTTCAGCGACAATCGGCGGATCGGCGTGGCTTACATGGCTTCGCGCCGTGATGATAAGGACACAGGGGAGCGTATATATGCCGGTCAAACGCTCTTCCGCGAGATCATCCAACTGGCGGATGGCAGCCTCGGCACCAAGTTCCCCAAAGAGATGATTCCCGCATCAGGTGCACCATTACAACTTCCGGCTACAGCGTTGACCAGTGGGGCATCAGTCATGGACGACTCCGTTCATATTCAGGCGCTTGAAGGTCAAGCGTTAGCCATGATCGCGCAGGTGCCGCAGAATGTACGTATCAGCCTGCGCGTAAACCCCGCTGAAGCGTCAGCAGAGTTCGGATTATGGCTGCGCGGATCAGGAAATTTTGAAACCGGATACCAACTTTGCTTCCTACCAT
The DNA here is from genome assembly GCA_044227005.1 of Aggregatilineales bacterium. GTDB lineage: Bacteria > Chloroflexota > Anaerolineae > Aggregatilineales > Phototrophicaceae > CFX2. The sequence goes on along the minus strand of JBGAFZ010000003.1, from coordinate 340,431 downwards.
ATCAGCAAAAAGTCAGCTTGAACCAGCAATCCATAAGTTGTGTGGACGGGCTAGATCGTCCATTTACGTTGGAAATCATCGTCAAAGATGACATTATCGATGTGTGTGTCGATGAACGCCGCTGCTTGGTGGATCGCTGCCCTGAATTGAAGGGCGACCGCCTGTTTTTCTTTGGTCAGAATAGCGCGGTGACGTTTGAATCCATCACGATTGCACCGTTGTTATGACAGCTTTTTTCCGGCGGGCGACCTCAACTCATATCGATACACTGCTCGGATTCATCCGTGATTATTACGCGGTTGATGGGGTGTCGTTCGATATGCTTAAGCAGCGCAGCGCCTTGAGCGGTTTGATCGCTAACCCGCAGCACGGCTATGTTTGGCTGATCGAATTGGACGGCAAGGTGGTCGGTTATATGGCGGTGTGCTTCGGCTACAGCTTAGAATTTGGTGGGCGGGATGCCTTTGTGGATGAACTGTATCTGATGGCGGAGGCGCGTGGGCAAGGGATTGGCACACAGGCCATGCAGGTGATGATCGACACTTGCCGCACCAATGGCATCGAGGCGGTGCATCTGGAGGTTAGCCCTGATCACGGGGATGCTATCAGCTACTACGAAGAATCTGGTTTCTCACGGCGGGATTTCGTCATGATGTCGCGGGTGCTTCGTTCGTCCTAGCGCGAACCCCTCCTGCATTCAACGTGTTATCATCAATGGACAAACCATCGTTAATTTGGAGACGAGTGCTATATGCTGCCCAAAACTTACCGCAAAGTCATCGCCAAGCATTTCAGCAACAACTTCCGCGAGGCATCGCAAATCGTAGAGACGGAACTCAAGCCGCCTACAGGATTTGAACTCACTATTCGCAATCACTATGCAGGTGTTAACGCTACCGATGTGAACATCAGCGCGGGTTTATATACGCCCGGCGCCAACCCGCCGATTGATCTGGGTGCGGAGATGGTCGGGGAAGTGGTGGCGGTCGGTGAAAAGGTCACCGACTACAAAGTGGGCGATACGGTCGTTTCGACAGCGGTGGGTGGATATGCCGATTATGTCACGGTGCGCTCGCGTTTTGTTATCCCTGTGCCGGATGCTTCGCCTGAAGTGCTGGCATTGGTGGTTAGCGGCGTGACGGCGGCGCTGGGACTCAATACCGTTGGTGAGATGCGCAGTGGTGAGACTGTGTTGGTGACGGCAGCAGCCGGTGGCACGGGACAATTCGCCGTGCAGTTGGCGAAGCTGGCAGGCAATACGGTGATCGGCACCTGCGGCTCGGATGATAAGGCAGAGATGCTCAAAGCGCTAGGCTGTGACCGAGTGATTAACTACAAAAAAGAAGATGTAGGCGCAGTGCTCAAAACGGAATACCCGCGCGGCATCGATCTGATTTATGAATCGGTTGGTGGCACACTGTTCGATACCTGTGTCGAGAATCTCGCTGTGCGGGGACGACTGGTGATCATCGGCTATATCAGCGAGTATTTATCCAAACCGGATCTGGTGACGCGCCCGCGTATCTACCGGATTTTGCTGAGCAAGTCGGCTTCGTTGCGTTCGATGTTCCTGCTGCACTTCATCCGTCAAGTACCGGAGGAACTGGCGAAACTGATCGAGTTGTATCAATCGGGCAAGCTCAAAGTGGAAGTTGATCCGAAAGCCTTTCATGGTGTCGAGCAGGTGTCGGACGCGGTTGAATATCTGCACACAGGTAAAAGCGCCGGTAAAGTTGTGGTGAAGTTCGGATCATTATGAAAAGCAATGATTGGGTCGTTGGCATCATGTTAGGTGTGTTCTTCTTGGTGGGAGCGGTCAGCAGTGGTGATTGGTTGAGTGTGAAATGGGTTGTGCGCAGCTTTGGGCAGCGTGGCTCACGCGTCGTCTATGCCATATTAGGGGTGGCGCTGATTGTAGTCAGCTTATCGATGCGAAAATGAATTGTATTTGAGGGATCGTGTCCCTCAATTGAGTCTGAGGTGGTGAATATGTCTGGCTGGATATGGCGGCGAGGTAGGCCAATACGTCGTCCGATTTGGCGTTACTTTGTGCTGATAGCAGGCACATTGGTCGGAAGTGTTTGCGGCGTTATCACGATATACCTATTGTTTCTTGGTCCGATTTCACCGCCGCCTGTGTCTACTGCTGTTCCAGAACATTTCCCAGCAACTTTCCTGAAGGGCGTATCGTATGAGTCATGGTGGAACGGCGAGTTCAATACCCCTGCCTCTGACAAAACACTCAGCCAGATCATCCGCCCGCTGGGCGCGAATTGGATCGCTTTGATCGTCAAGTGTAATCAAGCCTCACTCGTGACCACCACCATTGATTGCAACACGAACGACATTACCGCCAGTGATGACGAACTCGCACATGCTATCCGCAGCGCACGTCAGTCCGGGCTACATGTGATGCTCAAGCCACACATCAATCTGGTTGATCCGAATGACGCTACCGTCGGGCGACATCAAATTAACTATGGTAGTGATGAAAGCAAATGGCGCACCTGGTTCGATAACTACACCCGCATGATAACCCACTACGCACAGATTGCGGCACAGAACGGTGCGGAATATCTGGTCATCGGCACCGAGCTTTCTGGCACTATCGGGCGTGATGCCGACTGGCGAAATTTGATTGCTAGCATCCGCCAGATCTATCACGGGTCATTGACCTATGCGTCACTGACATACCTCGAACCGGAAGCCATCGCGTGGTGGGATGCACTTGACTCGATTGGCGTGGATGCCTACTATGCGCTGACGGTCAGCACGCAACCCACACTGGCACAACTCCAACTTGGATGGGAACCGATTGCGCTAGCACTCGAACAACTTTCGGAACACTGGCAGCGTCCGATTATCTTCACCGAAATTGGTTATATGAGTGTGGATGGCACGGCGCGGGTACCGGGTTATTGGGGATTAGGTGGTGCGACGGATGTGCAGGAGCAAGCGGATTGTTATCAAGCCGTGTTTGATGTGTTTGAAGGTAAGCCGTGGCTACGTGGGCTGTTCTGGTGGTCGTATTCGACTGACCCCAACCAAGGTGGCTTGGGCGACCGTTCGTATACTCCTCATAACAAACCTGCTGAACGCATTTTGCGCCTGTATTACGGGCAGGGTTTGTAGCCTCCGTAGAGCGTGTTTGCAAAGTGTGTGAGATCGTTATTTGGACATGGTTTCATACGCTGCCGCGTTTTACATTGAGCATAAGTTGATCACACAGTCACTTGATTATGAGTTCAATTGGGCAACCGGACTATGTGATCAGGTGTTTGGGGAAGTGGGAGAGTCAGCGACTCTCCCTACTGTGGTGACGGGATTAGGCATTACGAACGGTATCCAAGGGCTTTAGGTTAGCTTCGATGCTGGCGCGCTGTGGTTCAAGGAAGGGCGGCAAGGCAAGGCGCTCACCGAGGGTTTCCAGCGGCTCATCGGATGCAAAGCCCGGTCCATCGGTCGCCAGTTCAAACAGGATGCCGCGTGAGATGCGGAAGTAGAGTGACTTGAAGTAGTAGCGATCCACCTGTCCGGAGTGGCGCACTCCCCAACGGCTGAGATAATCTGTCCATGCGTCCTGTTCGGCGCTGTCCTTCAAACGGAAAGCGACATGATGAACGCCACCTGCTCCTAAGAATGCGGTTTGTTTACCCGGTTGGACGACGACCTGTACTTCTTTACCCGGCCCACCGCCATCCATAGCGTAGATAACCACCTCTTCCTTGGGATCATCAAGGTTGGGCAGGCGGGTGATTTCCTCAAAGCCCAACACTTCTGTCAAAATGCGGCTGATTTGTGCCAGACTAGGGATCGACAACTGCACGCCGAAAAAGCCCCGAATAGCATGTTCGCTTTGGACATCAGCACCATCCCAAATTTGGGCTTCAGTCGCTGTACCACTATCATCTACGAGAGTCAGTCGTTGGCCTTCGGGATCTTCGAAGCGTAGGATGCTGCGTCCGGCGAAGGTTTCAATCGGATGATGCTTGATGCCGAGGTTATCCAAGCGCGTGACCCAATATTCCAAAGCGGCTTGCCCGTTCACGCGGAACTGGGTGTTGACGATGCTATCGGTACCGCGTTGATCCGTGCCCGTTTGCGGCCAGTCGAAGAAGGTCATATCCGTGCCGGGGCTACCAACTTTATCGGCATAAAAAAGATGATAGGCCGATGTGTCATCCTGATTGACCGATTTCTTGACGAGGCGTAATCCCAAGACCTGTGTGTAAAAGTTGAAGTTATTGCGAATTTGTCCGGTGACGGCTGTGACGTGGTGAAGCCCGTGTAGCTGCATGATGGTTCTCCTTAGCATCTTTCGCCCCCTGAAAGTGGGAAGAGCGCTGCTTGAATATCAATTCGATGTTAAATCATTTGACATTAAACAGTTTAACATCGTATAATGGGTTTGTCAATCAGAAGACCGTTAGAAACTACTGAACGCAGGAAATCATCATGGGAACCAAATTTCAAGGAACAAGCGACGAAGTACGTGCGTTGGAGACATACATTAAGCTGACACGGGCTGCCGAAAGTGTCATCGCGCGCGCCACGGCTGACCTCGCCCAATACAATCTTTCGCTGAGCCAATTCATGGTATTGGAGGCGTTGTACCATCTGGGGACGCTGTCACAGGTGGAGGTGGCGCAGAAGCTACTCAAGAGCACCGGCAACATTACCACGGTGCTGCAAAACCTCGAAAAACGCGATCTGATTTGTCGTCAGCGCGATACAGAGGATCAACGTTATATCCGCGTGAGCATCACCGAGTCCGGTCGTGAATTGATCGCGGCGATGTTTCCATCACATGTACGAGGAATTGTGGACATTATGAGCGCGCTATCCGCCGACGAGCAAGATGTTCTCGCCACGCTATCCCGCAAGTTAGGTCTCGGTCACTAAAGAGAGGAATCGACCATGTCTATCCAAACATTTGTCCATCATTATATCCCTGCCAGCCAGCCGAACGCGCCAACTTTGCTGCTGCTGCATGGTACGGGCGGTACTGAAGAGTCGTTGTTGGAATTGGGTGCACAGCTCGCTCCCGGCGCAGGATTGCTTAGCCCACGCGGTAAAGTCCTTGAAAATGGTAACCCGCGTTTCTTCCGGCGACTGGCGGAAGGTGTGTTTGATCAAGAGGATTTGCTGGCGCGGACGCACGAACTCGGGGATTTCATCGAGAGTGCTGCTGTGCATTATGGCTTCGCGACCTCGTCACTGATTGCCGTGGGGTATTCCAACGGGGCGAATGTGGCGGCAAGTTTGATGCTGCTGCGACCCGGATTGGTTCCGCATGGGGTGTTCTTCCGGTCGATGCTGCCGTTCGAGCCTGATCCCCTGCCGAAGCTGACAGGGACAAGCGCACTGCTGCTATCGGGACGTTATGATAACCTGATGCCGATTGCATCAGTCGAGCGATTGGCAGAAGTGCTGGAACAAGCGGGGGCACAGGTGACATTGAACTGGCAACCGACTGATCATCGCCTAACGAATAATGATTTTGTCGCTGCCCAAGAGTGGATCAGCCAACAGACGGTGGAGGGTTCATCGCCCATCAACGGTTAAGTAATGAACATGTGCCAACAGGGATACATCCATTGGAGGCGATGTGTCCCTGCGGCAGAAGACTTGGGTAAGACACGAACAGCACTGATTTTGAAGATACGAAGTTCAGGACTATAGTCTTTAGACATCTTTAGTATTCCTTTTACCTGAGGACTATGTATGAAGTTATTGCTGATTCGACATGGGGAGTCCCGCCATGCAGCGCAGAAAATCATAGCTACACACGAGGCATGTACAGGATTAACCGAACAAGGTTTTCAACAGGCGAGGGATCTGGCTCTGCATCTGAAACCTGTTCTCCCGAAGGATTGCCTCCTAGTATCAAGCCCAGCGTTGCGTGCGCGTGAGACGGCTCGCCAACTATCTCAAGTCCTCGATCTGAAACTTGACTTGCCCGAACCTAGCTTGCTTGAGATTGCGACAGGTACAGCCGAAGGCTTGTCATGGGCAGAATATTATAATATGTATGGAACTCTAGATTTAGTGGATGACCCGAACCGTCCCTTTGCGCCGGGTGGTGAATGTTGGACTAGCTTTCTCAAACGTGTCGAATCTCTTCTGAAGAGATGGTCTGAACAATATACTGATCAAACCGTGATTGCGGTCACTCATGCCGGTTTTATTGTTGCTGCTTTTATTGTCCTCTTTGCGATTCCACGTCCTGGAACGGGAACACGGCTTGACCCAGACTATGCATCATTAACTGAGTGGCAAGTTCACAATCAGATTTGGTCTCTCGTACGTTTCAATGATTTGAGTCACCTCACACCATAAAAATAACGGGTCACGCTCAACTGCTCATTGAGCGTGACCAAGAGGGACATATCTCCTCCGATGGATGCATCCCTGTTGGTCATACCAGTTTAGAAGTAGAGGCGTACTTTCTATGGTTATGAGGTGGGTTGGTTGAAGTGGTAGACCGAGAGGTAGTAGCCTTCGGGGTCTTTCGCCATGAAGTAGCGCCCGAAGGGGAGCGGCAAGACTGGAGTGAGCAGGTTCACACCTTTGGCTTGCCACTCTGCCCATGTGGCATCGACGTCTGCGACCTCGAAGCTCAGTTCGACGCTGCCGGGTTGATCGGCTTTGGCAGGCAATTTGGCGGCTTGGCGATCTTGCAGGCCGATGATGGCACCTCCTTCGGAACGGATGGACACAAAGGTTTCGGAGGATTGGGCTTCCCAGACCGTCAAGCCGAGTGTTTCGGTGTAGAAGGTTTTGGCGGCGTGGATGTCATTGACGTAGATGATGATAAAGTTGAGGTTCATGGTCGTGCGCTCCTAGTGGTTGATTGGACTACAATCACCAGCTTAAGCGCAGCCTGTGACAACATTATGGCAACAGCGTTTTAACGAATTTTACTGTCTTCATCCGCTTCGGCAACGGGCAGGGTGAAGGCAAAGATGCTGCCACCACCGGGGTTATCTTCAATCCAGATGCGCCCACCGTGCGCTTCCACCACCATGCGGCAGAAGGTTAATCCCAAGCCGCTGCCACGCCGTTTCCCACGCCGCCCTTTCATCTGGGCGTAACGATCAAAGAGGCGCGTCTTATATTCATCGGGAATACCGGGGCCGCTGTCGGTGACATCAATGCGCACGAAGCGTTCACCGTCGGCATCGGCCTGTGGTTGATGGGCACGAATGGTCACCTTGCCGTTTGAGGGGCAAAACTTGAGGGCGTTATCCACCAGATTTTGCAGCACTCGCTCAATTTTATCGGAGTCGGTATCGAGCGCGGGCGTTTCATCACCGATGTCGGTGGTCAGGGTGACTTCCAATTCTTGTGCCAGCGGACTGAGTTCGATGCAGATGCTATCTGCCAGAGTCGCCATATCGGTGGGTTCGGTGTCGAGCGAGAGCGCGCCGCTATCCAAGCGTGAAATATCCAGCAGTGAATCGACCCGCACCAACATTTTGCGGATGGCGCGTTGGCTGGCATCGGTGGTGGTCATCACGGTGGGGCGCAGTGGACTTTCGACGGGGACAATATCGCGCAGGAGTTTGAGGCCGGTGGTTACGGCGGTCAATGGGCTGCGTAAATCGTGGACGATCATGTTGGAAAGGTCACTCCGCATCTGAGTTAGTTCGCGGGCTTCGGTTTCATCACTGAAGGCCAACATCATGCCCAAAATTTCGTTATCCGCACCTTTGACCAGCACCGTATTACGCTCGATGTGGCGTTCTTCGTCATCATTGGTGACGCTGTAGGAGATGACTTCGCTGCGCCAGTTTTCCGGCGCACGCATCATTTTTAGCAGGTCGCGCACTTTCTGATCGGACTCGAAACCCATCCGTTCAGCCAAGCGCAAATCCGGTTTTTCCAGCAGCATATCAATTGGTTGGTTGTTCAAGTCGTCGGCTTGCAAGCCGATCAGATCAACACGGGGATTCGCCAGCGCCACCACGCCATCACAGTCAATCATCAAGATACCTTCCATCATGGTATCTAGGATGACTTGCAGACGGTCGCGGGTTTCGGTGACACGGCGCATCTGTTGTTCTAAGGCGCGGTCGGTGATGGTGTACTGTTTGGCGTTATGGATGGCTTGTGCGGCCTGTGCAGCGAAGGCCAGCGCGATAGGGGCATCTTCTTCGTTGTAGGTGTTACCCTTGTTAAAGAAGAAGGCCAAACCGCCCATGCGTTCGTTACCTACGACCAGATCAAGCCCTAAGTAGGTATCTTTACCGGCGCGCTTGACGATTTCATCGGGTGTCCATGTTTCATCAATTTGTGATAAGCCGTTGCTGGCGACCATTTGCATGGCGGACATGGCATCATCACCCTGCAAGTACAACGCCACGCCATCCGATTGCAGGATGTCTCCGGCGGCGGTCACGATGGTTTGTTGGACGGTATCGAGTGCGAGTGTGCCGGTCAAGAGCGGCAGGGTGCGGTTGAGGGCGCTCACACGGGCGGCACGGGCGATTTGGAGTTCGTAGAGTTGGGCGTTATCGATGGCGACGCTGGCACTGGAGGCGACGACCATTAATAGGCGTTGGTCATCTTCGGTGAAGGGGCGGCGTATATCATCCGAACGGACGGCGATGGCTCCCAACAAACGACCTGCCGCCATCAAAGGGACGCCCACCCATGAGTGATTTCCACCATGCTCAACATGATCGGGCGTGATGAGGACGGAGGTTTGGGAGTGCAACACTCGCCCTAAGGGGCTATCGGCTGTGTGTCCGGTGTAGTTGGTGACCTGTTTGCCGTTCTCCATCACCAGTGGGAAGCGCAATTGTTGGCCGTTGCGCTCGTAGAGGGCGGTTACATAGTGATCAGAGCGCATCAATTGGGAGACTTGATTATAGACGGTGAAGAGTAGTGAATCGAGCTTCAAGGCTGATTGGAGCGCCTGACTGACTGCGGTGAGCGACCGTTGTTCTTCCAACTGTTTGTTGAGCTGGTAGCTGATGCGGCTGGAGCGATGTAGGCCGACTGCTGCTAGGACTGCGCCGATCAAGAAGATCAGAACCGAACTGGGGGTTACGCTGATGACCACTGCCGACAAAATCCCAAAAGGGACTGGAATCACCAGCATGGCTGCTAGTAGTAGTCCGTTGTCGCTTAGCATGCGCCGAATCGAGCGGTTTTCGACGTAGGTTTCGAGCAGGAAGATGGCGGTGTAGAGGCCGCCGTACAAGATCGAGAAGGCCAATAGCGGGATGGCTAGATGGGGTAAGGGCGGCACGAGTGGATGGATACCGCCTAGAAAATCATACAAGCCACCGGCTACAAATAGGCTCAGAACCAAGCGGGCGCAGATCATTACCACACTACCGGCTCGCCGGATGTTCATGCGGCGTCGTAATCCGGTGTCTTCGCCGCGCAGGACGAGGTATGTTCCGGTTGTGACCCCGCCGATGGCGAGTGCCCAGAGGAGCACGGGTTGAGCATTGGTTGGCAGGGAGAGAAAGCCCGTGATGCCCGCCAGATGAACGACGCTGAATTCGCCCTCGGTCAGCAAGACGCCGAAAATCAACATGAGGGCGGAGAGAAAGCTGTAGAGAACGAGATTCCACCCGTAGGCGCGGATTAAATCCGATGTGGGGATGTTCGAGATGAGCGTAAATCCAACTAATACGCCACACAAAATCACAATGAGACTGGATACACGCGGACGAGTCATAGTAAGCGGCGCACCTATGGAAAAAAGAGATGTTTCGATTGTACATCGTCTTCGTAAGTTTGTGCATCAAACGGTTGAGGTTCTCATGAATTATTAGCGCATACGAAGGCAGGTGGTGTAATTGTCGTCGTCGTCCACAGGATTGCTTCGCTTATCGTCGGAAAATGATGGTTAAAGATTAAACGGTAAAGGTCGAAGGTAGTCTTCAGTTTTCAGTTACAAGTTTTCAGTTGCAAGTCTGAAGACAGCAGTTGGCAAGATTGGCAGCCCATAGGATTTCCTTCGGTCACAATTTCGGCAATGGCAAAAGGCAATTTTGTGCCGGATTTGCCATGCTGATTCGGAAAATTCTTTCACAGGACACTTCGTAGTCGGATTCTTCAGATTCAGAATCTGTTTTAGCGCCGGTTCCGAATCTGCTCCCTCGTCTGTAGCCGCTATTTCACAAATTTCTTCCCATTCTTCCACAGGACACTTCGTAGTCATTTTCACAGTGAAATTTTCATATTTTATGTCCACACGATTACAGTTGTTTAGGTGCGGTGGGATGAGAGGATTTGCCAGCGGCCTCACGGGATGTCAAATTTAAGAAAGGGAAAGTAAAGAAAGAGGCGCTTTGGAGTTAGACTTTAAGGGTCTAATCATGAAGTCAAACCGAAAGCGCCTGTCTATGGATTATGACGAGATCGAAAAAGCTTTGCAAGGTTTTCTAGGAGCCAGTCAAGTCTTTACGCCAAGCCAATTAAAGCGGATGGTGCAAGGCTGTAGCAGCTTGATCGTGGCGGGTAAGTGCCAGTTCAGAGCCTTAGCGCGGGTCTTGCATCGGAATGGACGGCAAGATAGCCGCATCCAATGGTTCCGGCGTTTATTGGATGCTCCCTTTCTGCAATCAGAGTACAGTTATGACCCCATCATCAAATGGCTCTTGCAGTTGAAACCAGAGCCAGTATGGCATGTGGCCATGGATCGAACACATGTCGAGGGCTGGAAGCAGGATGTCGTGATGCTCTCACTGAATTACAGAAAACGCAGTCTGCCCTTGGTATGGTGTCGAACCCCGGCGGGACGGACTCCTACCGCCACGATTTTACATCTGTTGCAACGGGCTGCTGGACTCATCCCCAGTTCAGTTCAGATTATTTTTCATGGCGACTGCGAATTTGGGCATGCTCAAATCTTGGAATGGTTACGCCAACATCATTGGGACTTCATTGCTGCACAGTCCGGACAAACGCATTTTTGTCGCTCGGGTCAGGATCAATTTCAAGCCTTGAGCAGTCTTCCCGTTCGTCGTCGACAGGCCTGTCAACTCACTCATGTGCTGATCAGCACTCAGCATCAATTTGGTGATGTGAATCTGGTCGCTTTTTACCAACCCCATCATCGCTCACCCACTCAGCGTAGTCGTGAGATTCAATACTTGGCGACTTCCTTGCCGCTTTCCCAAGCCATTCGACGATTGGGCAAGCGCCGTTGGGGTGTGGAATGCCTTTTTCAGGATTGGAAGTCCGAAGGCTGGGATATTGAATCCTCCAACTTAACCGATCCACGTCGCATGGACAGCTTGCTGATTCTCGTGTCGCTGACTTATCTCTGGCTCACCCTGATGGGGCGTTATGTCTGCAAAAATAGTCTACGCTACAGGGTCGATGCTCAACCCAAACGCCATCTTAGCCTTTTTCACATTGGCTGGGACTGGCTTATCTATCAATGGAGATGTGGATTAATCAATCCACATCCCTCAATCCTTTATTTTTGATTTCTGACATCCTGTGAGGCCAGCGGCAAACCCGTACATAAGCTAGGACTACCATAAGTGGCGGATGACATCATTTGGTCTACATACCCCACCCCAAACCCCTCCCCGAAGCGTCAGGGAGGGGCTTTAAAGACCTTTATGGATTATCGCCTCATTGGTTACTACTGAACATGTATCTCCACGGTTTAGTGTGGTGCTTGTATCTACTGTATACAAAGCCCGTACAAGCGGTCGAAATTCATTTCGACCCTACGACCCCTATAGATATGATAGTCGATGTGGAGGGTGAAGGGGTGACACTTTGGAAAACCATTTTGTCACTCTTTTTGATGTTTGGCGCTAACGGTTTTGAGGGAGTGAGATGGGGTGCGGGGTTTGGGGATGGTTGGAGATGGGTTTGTCGGGTTAACCGAAAGTAAACCTAGGATATAAGAAGTGCTGGGCGGCAAGATTGCGGTTGAAAGTGTTGTGGGGAAAGGGACAGCGGTTAAAGCTGGGTAGGTCGAAACATCGGGGTAGTGATTGTCATACTGCGAACTCAGATTGATGGGCGTGTCATCCACCATAAGCGGGATTGTAACCAGAGCAGCAAAGGCAGGATCAAGACCTGTCGCCCACGCGAACCTGCTGCCCAAGTCGCTACCTGACTCACGCTTTGCAAGAGTGGTTGCATCGGTTCTGCCCGAAGTGCATATTGTCCCTGTTGACCGGATGATGAGGTGGAGAAGTCCATGCCTGCTTCGGTCAGCACATCACGCCAGCCCTCACCTGTTTTGCGCCATGTAAATTGGGTTACCCATTTGCGTCCGGCTTCGATTAATCGGGTGCGCTGCTGCGGTAGGTTGACTAAAAGCGCCTGTGCCCAATCGTCCGGTTGGTCGGTATTCACGTAGAGCGCAGCGTCGCCACCGACTTCGGGGATAGCCGCCAATGGTGCGCAGATCACAGGGCAGCTATTGAGCATGGCTTCGAGCAAGGGCATTCCGAAGCCTTCGTATTGGGAAACAAAGAGCAATGCTTCAGCTTTCTGATACACGAGAGATACCTGTGCATCGCTGATATAACCGAGATCGTGAATGCGTTCTGGCGGAAGCTGGTAGGTGCTGATCCATTCCTGCAAACGGCGTTGATGCTCGGCAGATCGTCCGCCCGTCAGCACCAGATGCAAACTAGGATCATCTTGCCACACACGCTTCATGATGCGCATCAATAAATCGTGGCGTTTGTGCGGCCAAAAATGTGCCGGATAAAAAACATAACGCGGGGGTAAATTGGGAAAGGTGGTCGTCTGGCTGATCACCTGTGGTTCAGCCCCCAAGGGTACTACCCGTATATGATCGGCTGGCAGGTTGGTATGGGCTTGTATGCGTTGGCGGGCGTGTTCGGATATGGTCACCACGCGAAAGGCCAGTTTCAGGTTCGCATACACCTGTTGACGGTAGGCTAAATCCGCCTCTGAGAACAATTCCGGATGATCTAAGGCGAGCGCATCCGGCATGCCGACAATGTGTAAAGCTTGGGCTGCGGTGAAGGGTTCGATGCCAAACAAAGGACTGACGACTACATCCGGTTTGAGGAAGCGCAGAGTCAGTTTGAGATCGTGCTTGCTGATGAAGGGAATGACAACAGCGGCTTGTCCTAACCACTGTGCAAATCCACCTGCAAAGCGCCAATTGACGACAAATATCACCCGTGTGGTGGCGGTTTCATGCGCATAGGTCGCCAACAACCGGCTGACTTCATGCGCGATGCGTCCTACCCCGCCAATCTGAGCAGGGTCAAGATAGGCGAGGTTCACCACACAGGTTTTCACAGGCTTTACCGTCAATCTAGCCCAACCCTATAATCCCTCTGGCGTGGGGGTGGGCAGGCTCTCTACCGGCGCATCGGTCGGAATTGCTACCGCGCCATTGACAATACGAATGTCGGTGACATGGACTAGCTTGGTGGGATCACCGGGTTGCTGTACCACGTCGCCGATGATTTGAACGACCTGGTTTTGTGCTACCTGCGCTGTGAAGGGATCAACCTGTAGGATGATGGTTTGCTTCTTGCTGTTGGTCAGTACCGCCACACCATTGTTGAGATCGGTCGCGCTAAAGGTGCCCTGCAACGTTATTGGGCTGCCGACTGTTAGTGTATCCGGAAAGTTTTCGAGGTCAGGATTGCTGTCTACACTGGCGAGCGGCGTCACTTCAATGGTCGGAGGGAGCACGATCGGAACGGGTGTGGCAGCGCCATCGACTGACGAAGGTGGTGTGGTCGCTGAGCCCGTTTGCGGCGCGACGGCTGGTGTGATGGTCGGCAGTTGGGCTAAGGTTGGTATGACGGTGTCATCGGCAGGGGAACAGGCGCTCAGGAGTAATCCACAGGTGATAAGCACGAGAACGCTGATACTACGTAATGGATGATTCATATCAATCTCGATTAGATGGTGAAAATAAAAGGGGCGGGTATCATCCCGCCCCGTTGGCTGAAAGCCCTAGAACTTATTTTACCAGAATCTTGTCTACGTTGAATTGTGATCCGGCTGTGGCATTCTCAATCAGCACTTCGTGATCGCCACTGCCGAAGCCGTAGAAGGCCACCGGAGCGACAAAGGACGTCGCTGGTGATTGCCGTTGGCTGTAGGTGGTACAGAGTGTGATGGGCGTACCTGCCGAGTCGGTCAAGAAGGAGCATATGTTGAGTGTCTTGGTGGCAGTCGGTGAGGCTACCTGATAGACAATCATGGTGCCGCCATTGAACTTGACCTGTACCGTTGCACCCTTTTGTGTGGCTGCGCGGATACTACCACCGGAGTAGCTTGCCGAAGCCACGGTTGTCCACAAACTGGCGGGGCTATAGACAATTCCGGCTGCCGTGTTCTCGTACGTCCCTGCAACGAGTGTGGTTGGTGGGGTATCGAGCACGAAGATGCGGTCAATGTATAAGCCTTGACCTGCTGTGCCGACATGTTTCACGGTCACTGTATATGTACCCGGCTTGAGGTTGTAGAAGGTGTAACCCACGTTCAACTGCTTGGGATTCAACACGGTCGAGTAATCGTTGGTGTTGTTACAGGTCGATGTCATCGGGCCGGTGTAGCAGATACGCATGGTCGCGCCTGTAGGAACATTATCGGTCATGACGCCGAAGCCGGTTCCGGTAAAGGTGAAGGTCATCTGGTCATTGACTTGCGTGGTTACCGTGGCGGCTCCTGCGCTCTGACCCGTAGTGGGGTCGATCGCCCATGCGCCGGTATAGGTCAGCGATGGATAGGTGTTCTGGTACTCACCTACCGTCAACGGCGCGGCGACATCGATGATTCGAATAGCATCGAAGTATACAAGTCCGGCTGTCGTCGGCGAGGTATTGGTGATGACCACTGTATGGGTTGAATTGGTCAACGAGCCAAAGTCCAAGGTCTGTTGCCACAGTGTTGTGAGCGTTTTTGCGCTAAAGGGTATTGCTGCCCCAGCATCAATCTTGACGGTGAAGTTTCCACCCGTGGCCATCGTGGCATAGTAGAGCGAGAAGGCCTGACCGGTGAAGCTGAAGGTGATGGTTGAACCGGGCTTATTGGTATAGTAAGCCTCATTACCCGATGGGCCAACGCCTGCTGCACGTGCCCATGTACCGGTGTACACAAAGGCTGGATTATTCTCCTCATAGATTTGGGCGGTGGTCAGTGGTGTTGCTGCGCCTAGCAACACAATTTGATCAATGTCACTGCTGGTTGCCGCTACGTTCTTCAACTCGATGGTATGTCCACCTGCGGCCACATCCAAGAAGTAGGGTTGACCGTATTGGACGGTTGTGCTGACGTTCGAGATGGTCGCTACCGGCGTGGTATTTCCATCCAACAGCACCTGCATTGATCCGTAAGTTGGTGCAGGACCGGTTGTGCGGAAGATGACCACACGCGTGACCGTGTTTTCGACCGAGAACTTGACACTTGCGCCAAGTTGTATGGTCGAGCGACGAGCACCTGAGAAGGCGGCGGCATTCTGGGACTGTGTCCACGTTCCGCTGTAGGTCAGATTGAAGTCTGATTCTTGATAGGGTGAACCTGCTATGGTCAATGCACTGGGCGCGCCCAACAACTGGATCTGGTCGATGTTGCTATTGGTGGCGGCCACATTCTTTAAGGTCAGGATGTGGCTACCGGGAGTGGCGATGTTGATTACCCACGTTTGACCATACAAGGCGGTCGTGCTTACGTTGCTGATGGTGGTCAACGGTGTGGTGGCACCATCGAGGAACACCTGTAGCGAACCATAGGTTGGCGCTACTCCGGTGGCACGCGACAGAACTACGCGCGAAACGGTGTTGTTGATGGGGAAGCTGACGTTGGCTCCAGCTTGCGTGGTGTAGCTCCAAGCGCCGCTGATCATAGAAGCGTTGGCGGCTTGCGTCCATTTGCCACCGTAGAATAGATGGGTGTCGGTTTCTTGATATGTGCCTGTGCCCAATTCTTGCGCCGTACCGAGCAGCACGATCTGGTCGATATTGCTGTTGGTGATGGCCTTATTCTTGATGGTGATGGTGTGGGCACCCGGTGACGGGATCGTGACCACATAGGGTTGACCATACAAGGTGGTCGTGCTCACATTGCTGATGGTGGCAAACGGTGTGGTCGGCGCTGTCTCATCAAAGAGTTCCATCGTCCCGTAACCTACACCCGTGGTTCGGTAGATGACCATGCGAGTCACACTGGCGTTGATCTGGAAGGATACGGTTGCGTCCTTGACCGTGGTGTAGCGATAAGCACCGCTTAAGGCCAACGCATTGGTCGCTTGTATCCAGTTGCCGGTATAGGTCAGGTTGATGTCATTTTCCTGATACGGTGTGAGTGAGGGGGTCAAGACTGCTGGGTCACTTAACAACACAATCTGGTCGATATTGCTATTGGTGATAGCCTTATTCTTGATGGTGATGGTGTGCGACCCCGCCGCAATCGGAACCACGATGGGTTGACCGAACAAGGTGGATGTACCAACATTGCTAATTGTCGCAATCGGTACAACTGCCGATAGTTCATTGAAGACATCCATCGAGCCATAGCCAAGACCCGTGGTTCGGTAAATCACGATGCGAGTCACCGTGTTGTCGATCTTGAAGGACACGGTTGCATCCTTAGTCGTCGTGTAGCGATAGCCGCCGTTCAAGGCTAAGGCATTGGTGGCCTGTATCCAGTTACCCGTGTAGGTCAGGTTAACGTCAGTCTCCTGATAGGTACCCGGTGTTGTGGTCAATGTGGCGGGATCACCCAACAACACAATCTGGTCGATATTGCTATTGGTGATAGCCTTATTCTTGATGGTGATGGTGTGCGACCCTGCTGTAATCGGAACCACGATGGGTTGACCGAACAAGGTGGATGTACCAACATTGCTAATTGTCGCAATGGGTACAACTGCCGATAGTTCATTGAAGACATCCATCGAGCCATAGCCAACGCCTGTAGTTCGGTAAATCACGATGCGAGTCACCGTGTTGTCGATCTTGAAGGACACGGTTGCATCCTTAGTCGTCGTGTAGCGATAGCCGCCGTTCAAGGCCAAGGCATTGGTCGTTTGTATCCAGTTGCCGGTATAGGTCAGGTTAACGTCAGTCTCCTGATAGGTACCCGGTGTTGTGGTCAATGTGGCGGGATCACCCAACAGCACAATCTGGTCGATGTTACTGTTGGTCAAAGCAACCTTATTCTTGATGGTGATGGTGTGCGACCCTGCCGCAATCGGAATAAAAATCGGTTGACCGTATAACAACACAGCATTCGCATTGCTGATGGTTGCGATGGGTATTGTGGTTGATAGTTCATTGAAGACATCCATCGAACCATAACCAACACCAATGGTTCGGAAAATCACGATGCGGGTCACGCTGCTGTCGATCTTGAAGGATACACTTGCATCCTTAGTCGTCGTGTAGCGATAGCCGGTGCTAAAGGCCAAGGCGTTGGTCGTCTGTATCCAAGCGCCGGTGTAAGTTAAAGCCGGATCATTTTCTTGATAGGTACCCGGTGTGGTGGTCAATGTGGCGGGATTACCCAACAACTGGATCTGGTCGATGTTGCTATTGGTGATAGCCTTATTCTTGATGGTGATGGTGTGCGATCCTGCTGTGATCGGAACAACGATGGGTTGACCGAATAAGGTGGTCGTGCTCACATTGCTGATGGTGGCAATCGGTACAACTGCCGATAGTTCATTGAAGACATCCATCGAGCCATAGCCAAGACCCGTGGTTCGGTAAATCACGATACGAGTCACCGTGCTATCGATCTTGAAGGACACTGTCGCGCCTGTGGCGGTGGTGAAGCGATACCCACCGTTCAGGGCTGAGGTATTTGTCGCCTGTATCCAGTTACCCGTGTAGGTCAGAGCCGGATCATTTTCTTGATATGTTCCCGGTGAAGTGGTCAATGTCGCCGGCGCGCCTAATAGGACGATGCGGTCAATATTACTGTTGGTGGCAGCTTTGTTCTTGATCTCAATCGTATTGGTACCGGGTGTCAGAATATTGAGTACATACGGTTGACCGTAGATCACAGTGGGGTTGATGTTGCTGATATTCACTACGAAGCTGCCGTTTATCGACACATCCATCGAGCCATAGGTCGGTGCTGGCCCCATTGTGCGATAAATGGCAACACGGGAGACTGTGCCATCAACTGTGAAGGATACTGTAGCATCTTTGAGAGTGGTATAGCGATAAGTGCCGCCCAATGCCAAGGCGTTGGCAGCCTGCACCCATGTACCCGTGTAGTTGAAGTTCGCTTCGGTTTCTTCGTAGGTGCCTGTAGCACTCGGTGTGGTAGTGGATATAGCCGTCGCGGTGCCAAGCAGGGCAATCTGGTCAATGCTGCTGTTGGTTGCGGCGACGTTCTTGATCGTCACCACATGGGTTCCGGGTATCGCAACACTGACGAAGGCCGGTTGCCCGTACAGCACCGCCGCGCTGACGTTGCTGATGGTCGATAGCAGACTGCCATCCAGTAAGACCTGCATTGAACCATATCCCGGCCCGGTGGTGCGAGAGATGACCATGCGAGTCACACTGCTGTCGATGCTAAAGGTTAGAGCGGCATCTTTTTGTATGGTATAGCGCCAACCGCCATTTATCGCCGCAGCATTAGTACCCTGTACCCACGCGCCGCTAAAGGTGAAATTCGGTTCGGTTTCCTGATATACCCCCGGGGTTGTGGTCAATATTTGCGGCGGCCCTTGCAGCACGATCTGGTCAAGGCTGCTGTAAGTTATTCCCACGTTACGGAGTTCAATCGTATGGCTGCCCGTCGGTATGGTGAAGGTATAGGGCTGTCCATAGAGTACGGTTGCACCTGTATTGATTATGGTGACCGTTGGTGTCAGGGCACCATCGACATAAACCTGTGTTGAGCCATAGCCCGGTGCTGTTGTGCGATAGATTGTAATGCGCCCTACTGAAGCGTCGATCTTGAATTTGACATTATTATTTGCCACGTTGGTGTAGCTCACCGAACCACCCAGAGGGCCGGTAGCGGTCAATGTTGTCCATTTACCTGTATAGGTCAAATCCGGATAGTTTTCTTGATACGTCCCGACGCTCATGGTTTGCGCAACTGGTAGTGCATCAACTTGATCGATACTGGCAATGGTTGTACCGATATTGCGGATTTCTACAGCATGGTTACCGGGTGTGATGTTCATCACATAGGGTTGACCTAACAAGGTGGTTGTACTGATATTGCTGATGGTCGCTGTCAGTACAGAGTCGATGTAAACCTGCATCGAGCCGTAGCCCGCTGCTGCGGTACTGGTCGCGCGATAGATAACCAATCGTCCAACACTATTGTCGAGGTTGAAACTGACCTTGCCGTTGACATCACGGGTATAGCGATAGCTGCCGCCGAGAGCTGCTGCGTTGACTGCGGATGTCCAAGTGCCTGTGTAGGTGAAGTTGCCGCTGGTTTCCTGATAGCTCCTGCCAGCGGTCAAAGTACCTGCGCTGACTTCTGCGCTATCGAGTGTCATGGCTGCGTTAGCCAGATTATTAGTCAGGCGGATGGAGTGGACTTTCCCTGCGGGGAAGCCTGAACACAAAAGGCTATAAGCTGAACTGAGGGCACTGTACTTACTGACATTGGATGAAGCATCCGGTACGGTGTTGGCGATGCTATTGACGCAAGACAGAGCAGGTAATGTGCCTTTAGTCGTCGCGTAATCGTTATAGGTGGAAGCACCGCCACTGGCAATATCCAGCTTGAAGGCCAACTTCAATGTGTTGGTGAGGGCTGTCCCTGTAGGCGAACCGCGTAGGCTAAAGCGGACGGCAGTCCCGGTGAAGGGGATTTCCAAGGAGTCATTGAGCGTTGTTGTGGTATGGAGCGTGTTGTTATAGGCACCCGTAACGAAGGATGGCGACCAACCTGTTCCGTTGTAGATAAAATTGAAGCTGGCATCGTCGTAGAGGCCATCTTTTGCCAATGACTTCAGGATGACAATTGTGATTGTACCGGTACCGATGTCACCATCCTGATCAGTGACGGTGTAGGTAAAGGTAAAGTAACCTTCCTGTCCAGCGACTGGATTGATAATCAGCTTGCCACCATTGGTGTTGGCATCTGCAATGGCCGCTTGTAACACCGTTACCGAATTGGAACCCAACAAAGTCGCGTTGTTTGTTCCAACTTGTGTGCCAAAGGCATAGGTGTAGGGGAAATCGACACTAGAAGAATCTGGTGCGCTCAGGACAAAGTTATTCATCTGATAGCTTGGGGCAAGCTGTTGGCTAATCGGTGTGACGAAATCCGAAAGTAGATTGTAGTCGGGTGCTTTCGGTGCAGGTAGCGCAACTGTACCATCATCAACGGGGGTAATCGACTGGGTTATGGTAGCGTCAGTTGTTATTCCCGGCTTGAAGATCGGATCTTCCACTCTGAAGCCAATAGTTATCGGCACATTTGTATTGCTGGGTCCGGTTCGGGTATGGAAATTGGCCGGTGGACAATAGGTGACAATGTTGGGCGGTGTAAACAGAACTGGTTGACCACTACAGGCATTGGTCAAGCTTGGATCAAATTCGGTGGGCAGAGTTGTTAAGGTGAAGGCCTGCGAATAACCACCGGATGCGGTCAGTGTGAAAATAATCGAGGTTGCAGAGTCTTCGAGTATAGCGGATGGTGTTTGGTTAATTGCAGTCGGCGCGCTTGGCGTACCCAATTCATAAGCACCAATATCGACATGCGCACCACTGTAGGCTGGATTGGGATTCCCACCGCTTGCCACGCGCGGTTTGCCGCGCAAGTCCGTCTCGGTGAGGGTCGCTAAACTACCGAACATATCAATTACTGCTTGATCATCACCGGTATTGATACCGCTCTTTAGGTTGGTGATGAGGGGATCGGTCGGGCGCAGACGGAAAGGATCAACTGCATCGGCTGTCGTTCCAAAGAAGCTGGCGGCGGAAACGGATTCGTCAATCGAATCGGTGATTTTGCCCGATGCGTTACATTCACCCGCCAGTAGGTCTGTAGCACTGCTGACACCAATGAAGGGGTAGAACCAGTTATTACGTACTGGTGCTCCTGCACCGATGGCATTACATCCAATATTCAATCCTGAGGCAACATCGGCCAATAGACCGCGCCCTAACTGGCCGCTACCGTAAAATAGGTTGTTGTGAATTTCAACCTGACGGCTACCAATATCACCAAATGCGGATGTGTCTACGCCGTAGATGAAATAGCCATCATACTGTGTATCGCTGTCGGGGCTACCATTGTTGTTGGCATCGATATGACCATAAAAGGAGTTATTGATGACGCTGTTGTTCACAAAACGCATACGCGGCAATGCGAACAAGTGAAGCAGTGGACCGTAGATCGAGTTGGCATTAAAAAGATTGCCGAAGAAACGCACTTCGGCATTTGTGCCGGTAGATATACCAGAAGCGCCCTGCCATTGATTGACACCGACGACTGCGCCGGTTTTGTTCGACAGGAACTTGTTGTTGAAAACATCTACACGACTGAAACGGATGCCTACCAAAGCGGATTGCCATGTAGCAATCGAACCATTGGTGGCGATAATCGTATTGTTGCTGAATGTGTTGTTTGCAACCCTTACCACGCCGGTTAGGCTACCATCACTAGCCTTAATACCCGTTCCTGAAATTCTCAGTACCGCGGTATCTGATTCTGATGAAGTGATAGGGCCGGATACCGAACTGCTGATCACAAAATTGCTAAAGGTATTGCCTAAGATTTGTGCACTGGTTGCAGTTAAGTCGCCGCTACTGACGGTTCCGGGAGCTTTAAACCCAGTAAAACTGCTATTTTGGATGACCGTACCATTTGGACTGCGTAAGCGGAATGCTGCGTTATGGATAGCAGTGCCATCGGCGTAAGTGATGGTGTAGGCACTTTGAACGGTAAAGCCATCTATTAGAATGGGATTCGCATCAATAAAGATGGGCGGCATAATAACTGACCACAAATTCGACGGTGTGGCCGGGAACGAAGTTGCTGATTCATATGAGAGTACGGCAGGCGCAAGACCAGTGCTATTGGTATAGACCTGGTCAACATATTCACCGGGAAGAACCACTATACATTCGCTGCCGCTTGAAGCTGCAATCGCTTCGTTAATGCTGAGGTAGGGATTGGCGAGTGTACCATCTTCCGAGCTGTTGGAGTTGGCTAAACCAACATAAAACACGCCAGAACAACTTGCTGGCAGTTGGTTTGCGCCGGTGACGGGGGTAACAACCTGACTTAAATTATAGGTCGGGCTACCGAGAACACTATAACCCGCACCGTAACTCATGTCGTATCCGACAGTAAAACCGGGGACATCGGTTTTATCCATGACGTGGGTTTGCAGATAACTTTGTATAGCATCGACAGCCGCAGCGTTTGCGGTATCAAAAGTGCTCATACTGCTATTGGTATTCGAGATCAGCAAAGCCGCCATACCTGCCACATGGGCTGCGGCAGCCGAGGTGCCGTTAAGGCCGTCCGAGTTGTCGCAACCTTCTTGAGAAGCCGTGCGACTCGTGCTAATGCTTACATGCGTGGGGCCAGTTAAATCCGGCTTGACCTGATCACGGGTGTAGGGAGCGGCGAGACTGGAAAGGTACCCATTTGAAGCGAAAACTGGACCGTGAGAACTGTTATCGTCCAGCGTAAGGCTTGCTGCCGAATCGGGGCAGACCGCGCCGACCGCAATCACATCCTGCGAGTCAGCCGGACGTGCGATATTGCCTGCTGTGCTGACAACAATATTGGGCGATACGCTGCCTGAATCAATGGTGCCCTTGCCGCTGCCAATTACTTGAACCTGCACGATGATTGAACCGGCATCACCAATAACATCAGTACCAGGAAGGCCGCCGACGGTAACATTATACGAACAGCCACTGGGGCATCCTGCTACGGTTGCACTGGAAGCACTAGGAGCAATTGAGGGGCGACCGCCTGCGGCAAGCGATGCCGTGCGAAATGCTACGTTGTTGAGTTTCAATGTGAAGTCTTCACGGAGAGAGGCGCCGTTAAGCGCGTTATTCCAGTCGTTCCAGCTTACGCGCACCGTATCGCCGTTAAAGACGGTGACTGGAACAGTCACGGTACCGCTGGTCGCGTAAGTGTAATTCAAGGTCACATAACGACCGGTGTTGTTACCAGCGCTAGCGATCACAACCTTACCGGAATTACGCGCGGTAGTAATTGCCGTGTACAGACTGTCGATACCGTAAGCACTGACAGTGGCACCGCCACCCGTACCATCGCCCGGGCTGACTGACGCGCCCAAATCCATCGCAATGACGATGACTTTGATCGCTGCATTGTTCTTGGCTAGGTTAACCGCGTTGGTGAGATTTGTGGCTGTAGTGGCCTTGTACATATAGACCTTGGATGAAGGCGCCATATCGCACAAGACTTGAACCATATACAGACCGTGTAGTGTGTCGCCGCCTGCTGCGGATTGGTTGAGTATCGTGCCACTATTCAAACAGGCATATTCACCGGATGCTGATATGGCACTAGAGCCAAACCCCGTATCTATGACAGCAATGCCTGCACCTGCACCTTTGACGGGTGTTGTGGCATTGTGCCACGCCGCCGCACCTGTGGTATTGACACCTTCACTGATTTCGGTGCCAACGCCCTGTCCTGATGGAGCAGGCGCGTTCATACTGCTGGTGGAAACAGCCAGTGCAGGCAGTTCGATGGCGGTCACTTCCGGCGCGTTGGCAAGCGCCACCAAGCCATCAAGGGTCACCAATGCTTGCAAACGGATGCTCACAGCATCGGTAACCAATCCGTTAGCGGCACTGATGTCGCCGGTGATCTTCGCGGCAGATTGTTCATCGGCTGTCCAGATGGTGAGGCTGATGCGTTGGAGTTGATCCGCTGCGGCGAAGTAATTGGCAGCAGCGCTTTGTACTTCGGTTGTATTTCCGGCTAGATAATTTTCAACGATCGCCAGCAATTCAGTCGGCAACTTCAGGCGTGCTGCATCGCTGAGGCCGGTTGGTTCTACGGTGGCTTCGGTGGTCGCCTCTACGGTCGCCTCGGCAGTGGCTTCGGTGGTCGCCTCTACGGTCGCCTCGGCAGTGGCTTCGAGTGTAGCCTCACTTGTCACTTCTAATGTGGGTTCTGGTGTGACACTAGTGGGCGAAGGAATGACCACCACCTCAGTCGGAGCAACTGATGTTGGCATGGGGGGAGGGGCATCCAAGCGTTTGATGGTCACATCATCGAAGGCTGCACCAGTGGTCTCATCAGAATTGGTGCCGAAAATGATGGGACCCATCCCAACCAGCGACGAATCACTGGTGCTGACAGGTGTGAGATCATCAACCTTGACCGCTAGCAAATTGCCGGGAGCCAAGAGATCTACCGTGTGCCAATTGGCAGTTGGATCAACTGTTGCATCAGTCGCGGTGACACCCGCAGATTGACCGATTAGCAGGCCGTCTTTTAGCATGGCAACTGCGCCATCCGGTGCGAACTTGAATTGATAGCTGCTGCCGCCAGATGCAAAATTTACTTGTAGTGCGCCACGAAAACGGAATGACAAGGTGAAGTATGGCCACACGATGCCTGTTAATGTAGCGACATCATTCGGGGTAGCCGATGTTAAAACGGTGTTACCCACTTCATCGACAAAACTCCAGCCTGAAGTCAGCAACCAACCGCTGGCCTCTCCATCTTGAAAGTCCTCGGTGAATAAATCCGGCGAAACCGGTGTTGCGGGAGCTTGGGTCGCGACTTCAGTCGGGGTTGTCGTACCACTCGCATCGGTGGGAACCTGCGAAGGCTGTTCGGTCACTGCTTCGGTTGGTACGTCAGTAGGCTGTTCAGTCGGTACGTCCGTTGGAATAGTGGTAGCCGCTTCAGTGGGCACCTCAGTTGGGACAACTGTTGGTAATTCGGTTGGACTATCGGTCGGTGAGACGATCACCGCTTCGGTAGGAACAGGGGTATCGGTAGCGACATCCTGTGCTAACGAACGTTCCGCCGTATACGATAAACCGAATGCCAACGCTGTGAACATCACGCACTGGATAAGAAGAGCAATGAAGCGCTGCGAATAAGTCCGCATGAAATCCTCCGAACGCACTTTAGTGTTGAGACTCGCTAAAGGCCATGTCAATTTTGTCTACTAAGACATTTACCGCTTAATGATGAAAAAGGTTATGGTGTGAGTCATCTTTGAGTATAGTCAATTTTCGAAGCTGGTAATCCTTGAGGAAAGTTGATTGCATTTAGCCGAGCGAGAGTATCAGCCGATTGTATATAGACGTTGACATCCGGCTAAGGGATTCTGATTGCTATATGCCACCACCCTAGCAGAATGCTATGAAGCGGCATATCATAATTTGTGTATCCACATGACACAGCCACGCGCTATGGTGCGCTTTTTGTTCGTGCGGATATTCCATATCGCCTACGAGATTTTGCCGAACAAATACGTCCTTGATACAAACCATTCGTAAAATCACCCCGCGCCAAATATTGATCCTTATCGTTGTGCTCAAAGTTGTTGTGGGTGTGTTTTATATTACCCAACAGCCGCTCTGGCAATACCACGAAGCAGATTTTTTGCGTGTGGTACGTATATTACGTGACGAGGGGAAATTACCTGTATTGGCGGAAGATGCCGCACCGGATACCCGTAATAACAGCCAACCGCCCCTTTATTACTACTCATTACTTCCTTTTGTCACAGCGATTGATGACAATCAAGTCACACCAGCGGGAGTCAATCCACCGGCTGTGTGTGATGGTTTCAACACGAATCTCACCTCGTTAGTGACGACTAGCGCTTATGATGATCCACTGCATGGGACGATTGCGCTGGGTTATGTGTTGCGTTTTGTCAGCCTTATCACCAGCCTGATTGCGGTTGTGTTTACGTATTTAGCGGGGCGTATTTTATTCCCTGACAAACCGTATCTTGCCCTGCTCGCGGCGGCCTTCGTTGCCTTTGAACCGACTTCCATGATTGTTGCCAGTGAGATCAATAACGATAATCTGATTCTTGCCTTAGGTGCCGTGCATCTCTGGTTCTGTGCCCGACTGATCCATCGTAAAGGCGCGCTGATTGGCAATCTGGCGGGGTTATTGATTGTGGCTGTGCTCGCGCTGCTCTCGAAAATTAGCGGGTGGCTCATGCTCGGCATCAGCATCGTTCTCATCGCTAATTTCTTGTTGCAGATGACGCGCCAGCGCATATCCCGTAGACAAAAACAGGTTGCGCTCGGGATAGCTGGTGCTTTTATTGTGGCGGTGGTTGGTATCATCGCGTTCAATATGGCTCAATATGGCAGCCCATTGGGACGTTATCGCGGTTTAGAAAAGACAGTGGTGACGACTTTACAGAACTTGTCACCGCGCCATGTCGTCAATATGACGGTCGCAACCCTGCAAGATACTTTTGCTGATTACCTCAATCCACTGCGGAGTTTGCAACCACGCGGAATGGTGCTGGTTGCTTACGGAGGGCTGCTGGTTATTGGTATCCTTGCATCGGCGGTTGGTATTGTGCAGGTCATTCGGAAGCGCAACAAAGCCGGATTCATCTCACTTGCTCTGCTGCTTGGCTATGCTTTGGCGATGGTTGCGTTGGTCATCTTTCGCAGCATTTTGAATAATGGCACGCCCAACTTCGTCAATATCATGATTATCATCTCGCCAGTGCGCTACTATGCGCCAGCTTTACCAGCGTTGGCACTCATTTGTGCGGCGGGCTTTGCATCTATTGGATTCCGTCCGGCGAAGTCAATTGGATTATTCGTAGGCACTGTTATCGCCGCGTGCTGGTTATTGGTATCCGCGCTTGGATTATCCGTTCCGATCAGCATGAATCAGTTACGCAGCAATTCGGTTATGTCACTGGCTCAATACGATGTTTTGACGGGAATTACTCAGGTTCAAGCGACACAAGACAATACTTTGCCACAGATTTTAGGTTATCGACTTCAACCGAATGCATCTGCTGGTTTGGTCAATCTCGATTTGTATGTGCAGGCTCGTCAAGCATTTCGTGATAGTTATGTGTTGGAGACCCACTTAAGCAGTGGTTCTAGTACTTCGTCCTGTCGGGTTGTGCCTGTGCGCGGTTTGTATCCGACGACTCGCTGGCAACCTGATCAAGTTGTGGTGATTCACAGCCAAGTACCTAATTGTGTCGCTCCCCAAACACCGCCGATTGATGTGGAACTTCAATGGTTGAAGTCTACAACGCATGATGGATTAGCATCGACACAAGCGGAAGGTTCGTTACTGAAGCTGGCGACGGTTAACGATGCGCTCGCATTGGCTGCGGCATGTCCGATGAACAAGGGCATGATTGGAGGAGGGTTACAACTCCTCAAGTACAACTCGCCAGCAAGCACTACAGTCACTACAGAGCTGGTCTATTTTACGGCTTCGGTCAACTGGCTTGTACGCAGTATCCCGCCGGATGCGGTCATTCGTTCGTATAAACTAACCCATACCGAAAGTGGTTCGACGCTTCAATGTGACGGTGTGCCACGACAGGGCACGTATCCTTTCAACAAGTGGTCAGCAGGGGAAACGGTTTATTTTGATGAGTGTGTCATGAAGATCACCCCTGATGTACCCAAAGGGATTTACACCGTCAGTGTGGGCATCAAGAATGCGGATAAGGAACTACTGGTCGCTGTGGATAGCACCGGCACGGATGTTCCGTCCGGTTATATCGACATCGGAACGCTGGAAATCAAATAAGCGGTTTTCAGGCAGGTTTGACGGCGACAATTCGGGAGAGATGCGAATCTTCTGAGTAGTTCAGAATATTCCAATCTGCAAAATATCCCAACAGTTCACCGACTTCCAACAAGTAGGTCGGGTTAAAGCCCGGTACCAGTTGCAAGTAGCGGCGGTTGAAGGTTTCATACAGGATGCGTCCACCGGGGCGAATCGTCTGGCGCAGTGAGGGGAACATATCCCGTTTGAGATAGCGAAATACCGCGACCAATTCATAATAATCGGGGGGTAGCTCGTGCTGATCGAGGTCTACAGGGCGTATATTGAGTTCACGCAGTCCGCGTAGAGTGGCTTCGGCTTGAGCACGTAGAAGCGCGATGCGGCTTACATCCAGCAAATCAACTACATAGCCCTGAGATGCCAACCACAATCCGTTTTGTCCCATACCACAGGCCAAGTCTAAGGCGCGGTGTTCCTCTTCATCATCGATAGGCGGGCTAAAGTCAAAGAGTAATGGGTCTGGTGGTGGATAAGGCGCATTATTCATCTCACCGTAGATTTCATCCCAACGTAAGCGATCAGCACCCGACATTAGTTTGCGCCTCCATATACAGGGGTATAGCGTAAGGCATCCGGCACCTTCGCCATTACAGCATCATCACCGGGATAAATACGCGCATTGGGGTTACGACGATGGCGTTCATGTAATTGATAGGCGTCCCGTAGGCTGTCAAAATCAGGCTCACGCCAATCAGCCGGCACGTTCAAGCAATGCATCACCGCTTGAAGACGCATGCCCCTGTCACTAGTCCAATCGGGTGTGTTGCCACCGTTGACGAGCGCACGGGCTGCATCGGCTTGTTCGTCACCTTGAAAGCGTTTCATCAAATCGTTGCTTAATCGCGCGAACATTTTTTGGGCTTGGCCGCTGTTCACATTGCCAGCCATTGCTTTTACATCATCGGGGAGAGCGTTAAATGGAAGACCTGCTTCGGGCTTATCCATGTGTATGATATTGGATGTGGAATTGAGCGCACGTTGTAAATCTGAAATGGTCACGTTCGGACGCAAATGAGGGATAAGCGCATCTTCTAAGGACGAGTCTTTGCCGTCGACATACACATGGAAATTGGAATCTGAACCATCTAGCGCCGCGTAGATGAGGACTGTATCTTTTGAAAGCAGCGCGAGATCTAGTGCGTCGGCTGCGCCGATGACCTTCACCCAACCGTCAAGGGCGGGTGCAACAAATAAGCGTATCGAGCGTGTATAGGCTTTTCCGGGGATAAGGCCAAACGGGTTAAAAAGTGTATAACCAAGAACTGTCAGCGTCTGCTGCAAATGTTGTGCAACAAGCTCAGCATCATCAGAACGCCAAAATAGACAATTCCACGTTGTTGACATGGTTACCTCGGCCAACTTCATCCGGCGCAGCATAACATACAATGCTGCCAAAATCCATGAAACCTAGCTCGCGCGCCATGCGGCGTTCTGCGTCTTTTTCGCCGGGGGCAAAAACCAGCTTCGCGCCCCGTTCCAACGCACCTTTTACGGCGGCCATTTGCAAGATTTGGATCATGGCAGGTGAACGGATTTCTTTCAACAAGGCGATTGCTGAAATATGGGCTGTATCTTTATGTAGGCTGACACGTACAACTCCGGCAGGGAAACCCCCACGGTAGAGCACATAATCGAGTTGCTGACCTGTCCACGTGGCCTGCATGTCTTGTCCGACAAACAACGGTTCGACACCCAGCGATAAGACATCGTAATGCCCGTTGCGCCACACGTACCACCAATGACCAATACTCTCTTGATCATTTACCTGTCGGATGCTGATGCCATCGGGCAGAGGACGCTCAAGTAAAGTCGGGGTCGAATGTCCGGCGAGTCCACCCGGCTTATAAACCATGATCAGGGTTTCACGTTCGAGTTCCAGACCTAATTCTCGCAATGTCCGTGCAAAAGCGGGTGGATACAAGCCCTCGATGTATTCAACACGGGGCAAGCGTTCGAGCTGTGCCAAGTGTGCAAGCCCTTGTTGCAAATAACTCCCCGAAACCCACGCCGTATTTTTTCGTGGGGTAATGTAGTTTAAGGTAGGGGTACTGGTTGACGGGTGGTGGAAAACTTCAACCATGCCAACTGATTCTCGGAGCGCTCCCAACTTAACATGCATCTCACCAAGATGATCTTGGATTTGGCGCAAGATATGTTTGGACTCACGTTCGATATTGGGATTTTCTGTTTCCATCAAGCTCCCACCTTTACTCACTGAGGGAATACAATTGATGTTATTCTAACATACTAGAAAGCCGATTGGGGGGTTATGTAGTGACTAAACGTGAATAATTCCCCAAATTCTATGTCCAAGATTATTACAGACTTTAATTATCTGTAGAAAAATGACACTGAATGCTGTATTTGTCAACAATTTTTTGTAACTCATCATGTAATTCGTAATAGAGTGCGCCCGATTATTATGCAGCAATCGGGCACACTTTATTAGGTTGGTTTGATCAGCAAATTGATGGCTGACCACCATCCACTCAAGCCATAAATGATGAGGAATATGCCACTTACTATCGATACCCAGTGGAGAATGCGCGGGCTGATCATCCGTCGAATGACGCTTAATATGCCTACAACGCCCAATGCCCATGTTTGAGTACCAACCAACATAGCAACAATCGCTAGCAATCCCACACTTTCTTTCAAAGGCCATTCAGGACGCCACACGGTTTCAAAGAAATTCCCTGCTAAGGCGATCCAACTGACGATTGTTAGGGGGTTGAATAAGGTGATCAGTAATCCATTGCGGATGACCGCCCAACGGGTTTGTTTGATTGATGTATCCATTACTGTGCTGAATTCCACACGTGTACGGATGGCACTTATCCCCAACCAACAGAGCCATGCCCCACCTAATATCCACAGTACGAGTCTGAAAGCCACGCTGTCCTTAAATACCGTAGACAAACCAAAATACACCAAGAGCGCATAGAAAGCATCGGCTACGACAACCCCTATGAAGAAATTGAAGGCATCCCAAAATCCTCGTGTAATTGCACGTTGGCTGCCCGCAATAATCACCGCACCGGGCGGGATGGCAACAGCAACACCAATAATAAACGCGGCTGCAAGCATACTGAACATGATGGATCTCCCTGGGCGTGATGCCCTCTATAAAACAAAAAACCCGGTGTTCCTTAATCTAGGGAACACCGGGCTGGTTAACTAAACCGGGGACGCGCTTGATTTTACACAGCTAAACGCCAACGCCCCGTGTTATATCCAACACCGGTGAGCGTTTGTTGTTGAGGCATATCGCCTGAAAAAAGTGTGTAAATCATCATGTGGGAAAGTATAGCAAGTGGCCTACACTTTGCAAAGATACAAATAATCGGCCATTCTCTACTGATTAACCATTTCCTCGTATACGCTTATCGTATCGTGTGCTGGATAGGCCTGTTTTATGCTGTTGCTCATCGACAAATTCATCTTTGAAGTGCGCCATCGTTTCCTGTTGCGGTGGGTGCTGGCAAATGTCGTCGGTTGGACCATCGGACTTTACATGGGTGTGCTCAATCCGTTGTGTTTTGCTGGAACAGGGATCATCACGGGTTTGGTGTTGGGTGCTACGCAATGGTGGGCATTGCGGGATACGGTGCTGGCGACACGTCCTGATGAAGCAAGTACAAACATCCAACCTGCGCAACGCTGGATTGGGTTCACTTTCGCGGGAGCGGCGCTAGGGCTTATTCCGGCTGCCATACTCGGCGCGGTTGTGTACCTGTTTGCGAATGGATTGGCAGCGCTGTTGGCGGGTGGCCTACTAGGATTAGCGGTTGGCATCGGACAGTGGATGATTCTTAAACGGCTGAGTCAACAGATATTTCTATGGCTGCTCATCAATCTGGTGGGAGGGGCAATCTGTGGCCTGTTGACGGTTATCCCCATCATTCGCGGATTACCGTTGGGGCTTCTGGCGGGTTCAGCACTATTCGGTTATCTCACCGGACGGGTGTTGGAATGGATCATAATCGAGACTCAGCAATAAAAACCGCCAGCATAGAAACACTGGCGGTTTGAAGGCTCGACTGAATTTATTCGATGTCTAACGTGAACTTGCTGCTAATATCCTCATGCTGTAGGTCATAGGCATCGCCACCAACCGAAACCAATGTCAAGTAGTCAGTTTCAGTCGTAAGGCCGACCGTCCATGTTATGCCATCAATGGCGGTTGCAGAGGCGTACAAACTCGCGCTGGTTGTGCTATCCAACACTTTGATGCGGAAGTAGAGGTAATAATCGCCTTTGGTCTGGAGATACGATACTTTAATATCTTGTCCCGCAGGTAACGCGTAGTAAACATCGGCGGTTTCATTGGTGACCAAGCCCTTGATACTATCACCGGACTGAAGCATCTTCGCTGATGTGGGACGCAGTTCGAATGCACCTGTGGTATCTGAATACTTGTTGCGGGTCGCGATAACCGTATAGTCGCCGGATGCATTAGCAACGAAACCAGTCACTGTGTTATTGGCGCTGGTGTCTTCTGTGGTATTCACAATTTCATTGCCGTCTGGATCCTGGACAATAATGGCGGTTGAATACAACTCACTGTCTTTAGAACGGCGCATATCCAAAACCACGACATCGCCATCGGTGACGCTCAAAACATAATTGATCTCAGTAATTTTTGCGCTGATTTCACCCTCAACCAGATCACCATAGGCAATCGGTGTGGTCTTTGCCTTTGCTTGCACCGCGACTGATGCAAACATTATCAAGAAAACAAAGCTGGTGAACACTGCTATCCGCTTGATCATCAACAAACATCCTCCTAAATAGGGTGCGAGTAATAAGAACCTTTCACATAAGACGTTGATCAAATGCTAAATGTTCCCGTATATACATCCTACAACGAATGTTAGGGGGGCAAACAATAGTGATTTTGTGTCAGCCGGTATAGCGGATGCGCCAAATATGCCCATAAATGAAGTCTGCGACCACCAACGAGCCATCGGGCGCGACGACAACATCAACCGGACGAATGAGTCCTGTCACGAAGGGTTCTGGTGCATAACCCTCTTGTCCGAACTGTGGATCGCGGGGATCAAGGCGGACAATTCGTTGGGCGTCTTTTGTGCCGTTCCAAAGTGCCACGAATACATTACCAAAGCGATTTGAGGGGAATTGGCTGCCTGTGTAAACTGTCAGCCCACGCGGGAGACTGAAATCCGGCAGCGCCAATAAATCCGGTGCAATTGTTAGTTTAGAAGGCGCTAATGGACAACCAGCGCATCCGCGCGAGCGCCAATAAGGCCAGCCATAATGTGAGCCTGCGTTGACTGCGACAATCCTATCACCGGGGCCACTGAGCAATCCATTATCAGTTGCATAGAGTTGTCCGGCGGCATCAAAGCTCAGGTCGTAGGGATTATGTAAGCCTTTAGCGTAGACTTCGACCGCGCCGGTATGTGGTTGTATGCGGAGGATGGCTGCTTCGTTCGGCAGGATATCGGCAAAGGCTTTGGTTTTTGGTGTGGCTGATTCGGCATGATCCGTCAGTGACCCAATTCCCATATAGAGGTAACCATCAGCACCGAACGTGATGCCATTGGGCTGATTGTCGATTAATGAAAAACAACAGGGCAAGTCGGTGATGATGGCTTGCGGTGTACCCCCGCCAGAAGGGATACGGTAGAGTGCGCCACCCTTATCAATTTCGACACGGGCGGTGACGTACAGCACATCAGTACCCGGTTGAAAAGCCAAGCCAAGTGGTGATACCAATGTTCCGCTGTAGCGTTCGCTCTTGCCGGAAGCATCGAGCGCATAGACGGCACCGTTACGACTGCCATTCTCTAGCACAGTCGCGTATAAACGTCCGTCTGGACCGTAGGTTATTTGCATGGGCTGACCGGGAAGTTTGCCGACATGTTCCAATGTGTATCCTGCTGGAACACGGATGCGGTTCATCCAGCCTTCGAGGTCATCTTCACAGGGGAAATCCTCACAGCTCCATCCCTGCGCCAATTGGAATACGGCAGGGGCATTTACAAACGGCGCTGCACCTGTATTGGTTACCGGAGTCAGTGTCCATAGGGGTTGGGTTGGAACCGGCGAGGGTGTCAAGGTTGGTGAGGGTGTGAGCGTCGATGTACTGGTTAGGGTCAGTGTAGCAGTTGGTGTGAGCGTGATGGTTGGGGTAGACGTGAGTGTGGCTGTCGGTGTTGCCGTGACAGTCGGCGTGACCGTATAAACCGGAGCATTAGCCGCTTGAGTTGGTGGTAAGGTCGCTTGAAACGCTTGTTGGGTAACGGGTGCGGTTCCACAAGCGGTCAACATTAGCAGGGCGACGAGCGCAACACACGGGCATAAGACAAGCGATAATGATTTAGAGTTCACAGTTGGCAAGTTGGGAATCAGGTTAGTAATTACAAGGTGGAGCATTATACATGCCCCACAAGGATAGAAATAAGTCCGAAATATAGGCGTTATGACTACTATTACCCTACTGCTGCGGCTTATCCGATAGATAGGCCAAGACGGTTTCACCACCAGTCACACGCTGATCCAAGTGGACGTTGATAGGGCTGTTTAATGGTAGAAATACATCACAACGTGACCCGAATTTGATGAAGCCCAACTCATCTCCAGCCTTTACCGCCTGTTCCAATTGTAAGAAGTAGCGGATGCGGCGTGCCAATAAGCCAGCGATTTGACGTACCAGAATTTGCTGCCCATGAGCATGTTCCAGTACAACGGTGTTGCGCTCATTGAGTTCAGACGCTTTGGGATGGAATGCCACGAGGTATTGGCCGGGGTGATAGCGTTGATAGGCTACTTTTCCGCCGATAGGGGCACGATTCAGATGGACGTTAAAAGCTGACATGTAAATCGAGATTTTGAGGCGCGAATCGTGGAAATACTCGTTTTCGTCGGTAGGCTCAATCGCGACGATCGTGCCGTCAGCAGGGGCGATAACCGCGTTGGCAATGCTAGGTGTGGTACGGGGCGGATTGCGGAAAAATTGGGTGAAGAAACCGAGTATCAGTGCTGAAGCCCCAACGACATAGATCAATAGGCGTCGGGGAAAAAGGAGATAGCTCAGTCCACAGATTGCAGCGAGGGTTGTACCAATTTTAGTGAGTGTCGAATAGCCTTCACGATGAATACGCATGAGTTATAGTTCTTCAGGCTTCTTGAGCCACTTTTCAAGTTGTGGGGCTTGATAGGCCAGCAGCGTATCTAAAAGGCTATCTACATCATTCTTGACCACTATTGCGCTGCGATGAGTCGATTTGATGAAGCCTTCGGTCTCCATGTGTTCGATAAAGGTGATTAGTGGATCGAAATAACCGCTAATATTCAGGAGTGCAATCGGTTTGCGGTGAAAACCCAATTGCGCCCATGTGATGATTTCAAAGAGTTCATCCAGTGTGCCGAATCCACCCGGCATGGCGACGAACGAATCGGCAAGTTCGGCCATCATGGCTTTGCGCTCATGCATGGATGCTACTACTCGTAGTTCGCTTAGGCCCTTATGCGCAAGTTCACGATCTACCAGTGATTGTGGAATCACGCCGATAACCTTACCGCCGCCAGCTATGGTTCCATCGGCAACGGCACCCATCAAGCCTACACGCCCACCACCATAGACGAGTCCGAGTCCGCGTTGGGCTAACCCATTACCCATTTGATGGGCAGCGGTCATGTATATGGGTTGAGAACCTTGATAGGAACCACAGAAAACGCAAACCTGTTTCATAGGATAATACCCATCGATGACTATTGAGGATGTTTTATTGTACGCGATTTAGGAATGAGTCCACAGATTAGATATGAGGCTTTACGCACTCATAAGCGAGTGTTAATCTTCATGGACTATCGTATCCATTTGATTACCTATTTTGACAGGACACCTATGAGCACCAAAATATTACAGATTCTTCTTGATGGCTGTCGTCCGGACGCACTGCATCAGGCCAAAACCCCTAACCTTGATCGACTCTGGCAGACAGGAGCCTATACATGGACAGCGCGAACGGTGATGCCGAGCGTAACGCTGCCGTCTCACAATTCCATGTTTCGCAGCGTACCGCCGCAAAAACATGGTGTCGGCGCGGATAATATTTTCCGCGAGTCGGCACGGGCTTTTCCTAGTTTGATCGACATCGCCGCGCTGGCGCATAAACACACCTGTATGTTTTCGAGTTGGGAACAACTGCGCGATTTGAGCAATCCGGGCAGTTTGAAGGTCACTTATTGCCGTAATGCTGATTATGGCCTGGATAATGATACGGACATCGCGAAACTGGCTGCGGATTATCTGGTGAGCGCCAAGCCGGATTATTGCTTCCTGTACCTCGGTGATATTGATATTAACGGTCACATGTTTGGATGGATGTCACCGGAGCAGATTGGGGCAATTGAGACCAATGACTCGGCTGTTGGGATTGTGTTGGATCGTCTGGAAGCAGCAGGACTACGCGACCAATATACGATTCTGGTTCAGGCTGATCATGGTGGACACAACACCGATCACGGTACCGAAATGCCTGAAGACATGACTATTCCGTGGATGATTAACGGTACGCCCATTAAACAAGGCTACCAGATTCAATCGCCCGTGAGCATCCTTGATACACCTGTGACTTTGGCGCACCTGATGGGGTTGGAAATTCCGGCTCTGTGGGAAGGCAAAGTGGTCAGCGAGGCGTTGGTTTAAGTACAGGTACAGAGTTCATAAAGGGTGTGGTGTCACGCTCTTTATGAACTCTGCTAATTGATTACCACTTCATGCGATACCAGTAACGGTAAATCTCATGGAAGCCCAGTTTTTCATAGAGATAGAGGGCTGGTCCATTGCTCAATGTCACCTGAAGATAGGCGTAGTCGGCTTTGTTTGCCTTTCCCCAATTGAGCAGATAAAGCATGAGTTGATGTCCGTAGCCCTTTTGACGCAGGTTTGGTTCGGTAACAATATCAAATAACCCCAAGAAACCGCGATCCAAAACCCCTAATCCAACCGCCGCGATTTGTCCGTTCACATGGACTGCGGCTAGACATTTTTGCGGGGCGATATGTTCGAGCATGTGGCGCATGACCGGCATATAGCGTTCTTGAACGTTATTCAGGCGGAAATAGGCATTTAACCACTGATCATTGGCATCCGCCGATAAGGTGACACGCCCTTCATTGGGTTTGTCTAATGCATCCAGTGATAGGAGTTGTACGCTGGCTCCCGGTTCTTCCCGATAGCCCTGTTTCAAGAGTTGACTGTCGAGATCGTGCGGCTCAGACACGGTGGTCATTTTGAAGACGGTAGGCTGCTTGCGTACGGCGTACATGGATTCGCAATAGGCGATTTTGGTTTCGACGTCGGTAAAGGATGCGTATAAGGGATTGACCGAGTTAGCGCGCTTGGTATAGCCATTGGCGAAGCGCATCACCCATCCATCGACGTAAGACGTTTGCATCGCGGGTAAGGCGTTCAACGATAACTCTTCTAGTTGGCGAATGAGGGAGTCGGATTCGGAAAAGCCACGCCATGATTTCTTTTCCGATTCTTCAGTGGTAAAGGGTGGGACGACCGGAAGTAATTCATCGCGCTCAGACATAGGCACACTCAACTCACATCTCAATGAACGTATTACAGTGAAATTGCATACATTATGCCCGAAATCATTTTGTTAGGGTGTGAATTCTTTGTAAACAGTGTTTCAATTTTGTGATAAGTGGCGGCGAATCGTTGAGCTTGATTAGGCAGTTTATGAATCAAAACTAGAACATTAAATCCACCGTTATATTTTGTATACCCGAAGCGTTTTGGGGCGAAATAAAAGCGGTCAGGTGTGGCACCCGACCGCTCTTACAATTCTGAGTCTTAGTCCTGCTTACTTAGCTGCTGGTGGAATTACGGGTGGGCGAGTGAAGCTCGCAACCGCGTCCTTGCCGCCAACTGCTTCAATGCTATCGAACAACACCTGTAGGATGTAATCTGCGTTGTGGGCAAACACACCCGGATCCTTGACGGAGTACTGGTAGTCGTAGGCTGCACGGAGCAGGTTCGGAGTCCACGAAGCGTAACCGTTCTTGGCGTTGGCTTCGTCGGCATCAACGGTACCATTCTTATTGGTATCGATGAAGAAGTATGGATAAGCAGCCGATGAGTAGGCAATGGGTGAACCCGCCTTGTCAACAGCATACTTCTGAATACTTGCCATGAGCGCTTCCTGGAACGATGCGATTTCAGCGGACACTGCTTCGGCGGTGTCGCCGTTGCCGTTGTAGTCTACTGCATCGACGCCATCAGCCTCAGTACGGATAGTCGCGAGGTCTTCTTGTGTTTCGACGCCGTCATGGCAATCGGCACAAGCATCGACCTTCAGAGCGCCCGTATGGGTTTCATGGCAATCGGTACATTTCTGGAAATCTTCAACGTGCATGTAGCGACCGTTGTATTCCTTACCGTCGAATTCGTAAGCACCCTTCACTTCGGTACCAAACAGGGTGGCACCGGCTGCGAAGTAATGAACGTTACGGAAGGCGAGATCAGGCGATACGTCATCCGGGCCAGCCTTCGACTTGGTGATAACACCATTCACGCTGACGGTTGACTCACGTCCTTGATGGCAGGAGATACACAGGTTGTTATCATCACCTTCACCGAACGACACCTTCGCGCCGCTGGGGAATGTGACCTGATCAACTACGAGTCTGGCAAAGTCATTCTTGACATCATGGCAGGTCGAGCAAGCCAATGATTGTGACGGAGCTGACTTGATGTTGACACCATTCTCGATATAGAAGGGCAAACCACCGGCTGTATGGCAGCGAGCGCAAGCCGAAGGTACTTCACCCTCAGCGTCCCAATGACGGAAAGGTTCTGAAGCAACTGCGAAATGTCCCTTGTCGTCACGGCTGGCGACTGACAGGTCAACCTGTTCTTTGAGGTTGGCGTTCAGCGATTCAGCCGAGTCGAACAGTATCTCAATGATGTACTTGGGATTGTGCGCAAACGCACCGGGATCCTTGACCGATACCTGATAGTTATAGGCAGCCTTCAACAAGTTAGGTGTAAAGACATTGAACTTGTTATCAGCCTTGGCTTCGTCGGCATCCACTT
Organism: Aggregatilineales bacterium; assembly: GCA_044227005.1. Lineage (GTDB taxonomy): Bacteria > Chloroflexota > Anaerolineae > Aggregatilineales > Phototrophicaceae > CFX2. The sequence goes on along the minus strand of JBGAFZ010000003.1, from coordinate 301,637 downwards.
CACCATTATCGTTGGTATCAATGAAGAAGTATGGATAGGCATCTGGCGAGTAAGCAATGGCTGTGCCAGTAACTTCCTTGGCATAGGCTTGCATTGCTTGGAGAGTCAATGCTTGCATGCCTTCGATTTCGCCAGCAATACCTTCGAGCGTATCGCCGTCACCATCATAGTCGACTTCAGAACCACTCATACGAATGTTCTTCAGATCTTCTACGGTGCTGACATCTTCATGGCAGGTCGCGCAAACATCAACGCGAACTTCGAGGGTGTGTTGGTTGTGGCAGTCTGCGCAAGTGTTCAAACCTTCAGCGTGCATATTACGTTGTTGGTAATACTTGTCCGGATACTGATAACCACCACGTGCTTCACCACCGTACAGGGTTGCTGCGGCTGCGAAATAATGGATGTTGATGAAGCCGAGATCAGCACTGATTGTGTCGCCTTCAGCTGTCAATCCAAGTTTCTCGATCGCTGCATTAACCGAGTCAGTTGATGCACGGCCTTGATGGCATTGCATACAACGAGCTGACTTGCCGATATTGTCAATCGTCGCACCCGATGGGAAGGTGACGCTTGTCAATTGTGCTGCGGCGCTGTTATGGCAGGCGTCACAAGTGACAACCGTACCGATAGGTGCTTTGGCGTCCACTTTGAAAGCGGTTGATCCGTCGCCACCGACGAAATCAATATAACCCGGTGTCGAGTGACAACGAGCGCAGCTTTCAGGAACTGCCCCTTCTTTGTCCCAATGCTTGAATGCTTCGGCGGTAACGTCAGCGTGACCTGAACCAGCCCACGCGTTGTAAATGTCCGCCAAGTATTGCGGGTCACCGGAGATCGGAGCGCCCATACCCGTATAGGGTTTTGGAGGTTCCGGTGTCGCAGTGGCATCCTGTGCGAATACCTGCGATTGGAGCAGCAGCGTCATGCCTGCTACCAATAACAGGACGCCGACCGTAGCCATTAGTCGGGCTTTTCTCATAGCGTCCTCACTTTCCTCTAACAAAACAATAACTAAAACTGCAAATTCACTCTGACTATCATTTTCCTCCTCCGTGACGAATAAACCGTCCATCCCGAGAATGATTTCTTATCATCCTCATGGCGGATTATGTTGTAAGGATGACAATTTTGGGTGTGATTTACGGGAGCGATAGGCGAGAAGCGGTTGAGGATTAGAGGGATAGGATGAGGTGGGATGAGTGTGCATTAGGAGGATGAAAACTGGCTGTGTTTAGAGCAAGTGTGTAGATGAGAAAAATCGTTCATTGATTAATGGTATATAGGTTGGTGCGTTGCGTCGGGATGTGGCAGGGTTCATAATCCATTTATGTATTAAACCGATAGACGCGCTTGACGCGTCTTTATTTTCAATTGGCTAGATTGTTCGTATGACGACATCCACGGTACAGACTGAACATAGTTTCTCGGAAGCGCCTGCGCGCCTCAATAATTTTTTCCGGTTTATCGCCTACGTTGGTCCGTATAAGTGGCAAATTGTGGCGGCAGTGATTGGTGGTATCGTCAAGTTTACGCTGCCGCTGTTAGTGCCACAGGTCACGCGGCATCTGCTGGATGAAGTACTCCTTAATCCAAGTTTATCCAGCGAACAGAAGATCACCGAACTGCTGATGAGTGTAGGCGGGATCATTCTGGCATTTGTGTTCATCTGGTCGCCGTTTACGTATGTGCGACATTATTTCGCTAGCAAGGCGAGTTATCGTGCGGTGTTCGATCTACGCGTGGAGCTGTATTACCGGATTTTGCGCATGTCAGCGTCGTTCTTCGACAGCAATAAGTCAGGCGCGATTGTGTCGCGGTTGATCGGTGATATCGAGTTGGCGCAGAATCTGGTGGGTAGTGCGCTCACCGATACATGGATGGACTTTGTGGCGCTGGTCGTCATTCTGGGTTTTCTCGTCCAGATTGATTGGAAGGTTACGCTTTCAACATTGGTGACGTTCCCGTTGTATTTGTACTTTTTCCGCAAATCACAAACGGATATTCGTGATTCTAGTTTGCGGGTGCAAGAAGAAATCGCGGCTATGTCCGGTCATGTGCAGGAGCGGATTGCCGGGAATCGTGTTGTCCACGCTTTTACACAAGAAAAAACCGAGGAGAGTGTCTTCCTGCGGGACTCGGAGAGTCTATTTTCGACCACGATGTTTCGGGCTTATTTGCAAAGCGTGAATATCACCACGACGGGGGTTTTGACGCAAATTGCTCCGTTGATCGTGTTGTTATATGGAGGTTATCGGGTCATTACCGGCGGATTGACCATCGGTGAGTTGGTGGCAGTGACGATGTATCTGACGCCTTTATATACGCCGATGCAGCGTTTCGCACAACTGAATCTTGTTTTTGCTAATTCGATGGCAGCAGTTGATCGTGTGTTTGAGATTATGGACGAGAAGCCGGAAATTCGTGATCGACCGGGAGCGATTGTGCTGCGTGATGTGCAGGGTACTGTCGAGTTTAATCAAGTGGGGTTTGCGTATCCGCAGGCGACAGAAGCAGAACCAGGGCCAGTGCTACGCAATATGAGTTTTGTGGTGCAACCGGGTGAACGGGTGGCGTTGGTAGGGCCGAGTGGCAGTGGTAAGAGTACGGTTGTGAGTTTGATCCCGCGTTTTTATGACGTGGACAGCGGTAGTGTGAAGATTGATGGTCATGATGTGCGTGATGTGACGGTCAATTCGTTGCGACGGCACGTGGGTATGGTGCTGCAAAACCCGATTCTGTTCAGCGGAAGTATTTTGGATAACATCCGCTATGGTAAGCCGGAAGCAACCATGAGTGAGGTGATTGAGGCCTGTAAAGCGGCGAACGCTTATGACTTCATCATGAAGCTGCCGAAGCAATTTGATAATGAAGTGGGCGAAGGCGGTAATTTTCTGTCGGGTGGTCAGAAGCAACGGACGACGATTGCACGCGCATTCCTTAAAAATCCTAAGATTCTGATCCTTGATGAAGCGACGAGCGCACTGGATTCTGTGAGTGAGCGGTTGGTGCAACAAGCGTTAGAGCGGCTGATGCAGGGACGGACAACCTTTATTATCGCGCACCGCTTGAGCACGATTGAGAACGCTGATCGGATTTTTGTGCTGGAGAATGGTTGTATTGTTGAGTCTGGTACACATGGGGAATTGCTTGACCGACCGGGGGTTTATCAGAAGTTGTATAGCTGATCTACTGCCCAATGGCGGCGCGCCAGACAGCATCGAGCGCCATCAATCCAGTGAGGTTCATGAGGCCGTAGCCGCGCGTGAGGGATTCGGGTAGTCGCCAATCGTGGGCGTAGAAGGTCGTCAGATGTACGTCGTCAGGTGCGAGACCATGTCCATCTAAGGTGCTTGCTAGCAGGTCAAAATCCCAAAGGGGTACGTTGTATTCGGCGGCCAACTTGCGGATGAGGTCGTTATTGGCATTACTGCCTTCGTGTCGGTCGGCCTTGGTGCTGAGGATGGGGATAACCCCTTGCATGGTGGTGTCGACAACCAGATGGCGCATATTGGTTTCAAATTGTTCAGGGACGCCAACATCGTTTGAACCGAGTTTGATGATGAGCATCATAGGGTTGTTCAAGCGGATTTCGCAGAGCAAGATGGTTTCGCCGATGTTGCATTGGGTGGTATCCGCCCACATGGGATCATAGACAGACCAGCTATGGAGACCGCGCCGGACGGCAACGCTATCACGGGCGAATGAGCCATGAAAGGTGTCGATGGCAGTTTGTAGATAGCTGTAGTTGCCGAGGTTGTATTCGGTGGTATCGAAGCGGGCGAGAAAAAAAGGATTCTCGATGGTGCTGTCGCCCAACTTGGAAAAGGCTTGCGGATTGCGCTTGAAGGCTTGCCCAACACCGTAGATCATGCGGACGGTGGCGATGGTTTGGGGCGGCATGACGATGATGGACGACATGGGTACGCCATTCAGGCCGTTGGGATCGTAAGGGGCGCTGATAAAGGCGGTTGTTGTGGCGACGGCATCCGGCGTCGGTTGGGCTGGTGGTATGAGGGCTTCGGGGATAGTACCGGGGGGCGGGATGATTAGGATTTGGCCTACCTTGATGCGGTTGACATCAGCAATTCCATTGACTGTCGCTATGGCTGCTACAGTGACCCCAAATCGTTGACCAATGCGATAGAGGCTGTCACCGCGTTGCACTGTGTAGCTGGTTGGTGCGGGTGTGGCAGTTGGGTCATCTTGCGCCTGTGTGCTGGTCGTTCCGACTATGAGCAAGCCCGATAGGATGATTGCAAGTGTGAAGTGTTGGATTGATTTGCGCACATGACACACGGGTAATATTGTCTACTCAATATCTGGAACCCCAGAAAAACCGTCACTAAGCATTGATCTAGGATAACATGATTACAGTGGTTTTCTATACACCACAAATCCCGATTTATCGGCTACTTTATCATAGAGCTGCATGGCAACCGAGTTGGTCTCGTGGGTGAGCCAATAGACGCGGGGGGAACCGTCTGCTTTGGCGCGTTCGTAAACCGCGTTAATGAGTGCACGACCAACGCCTTTGCCACGTGCTTCTTTGGCAGTAAAAAGGTCTTGCAAATAGCAGACGGGTGTCATGTGGGTCGTGCTGCGATGATAGAGGAAGTGAACGAGGCCGAGTAATTGGCCGTTACTTTCTGCGACGAAGGCGTGCATGGGTTCATAGACATCGAAAAAGCGCGACCAAGTGGTTCTGGTGATTTCGAGCGGCAAGGCGGTTTCGCCTTCGCGTCCGTAGAAGGCGTTATAGCCGTCCCACAGGGGTTTCCAAGCCGAAAAATCCTCTTGAGTCACGGGGCGTATCACGATTTGATCAGACATAAGCATCCTTAATTGGCATTACCAAACATAGGGAATGATACGGTAACGGACTTGTTGGCGATAGGCGTCATAACCGACTAGATTGATTCGTAGGAATTTCTCTTCTTCGATGGCGCGGAAACCGATGGCAATCATGAGGATAATGCTACAAGGAACAGCGATCCATGAGCCGAGGGCGAGACCACTGAAGATCACGAGAATGCCTGCGCCAGCATACATGGGATGTCGGACGATGGCATAAGGGCCAGTGGTGATCACTTTTTGGTCTGAGGCAACTTCAATTACCGCACTGGTGTAGCTATTCACTTTGAATACGAGAAAGACGAAATAAAAGCCGAGTGCTACGAAAGCATCCGCGATCAGACTAAGAATGGGTGAGACTTCCGACCAGTGATAGCGATAATCCAGACCAGCGACGACAAAAATCATGATGAAAAAGACGCTGGCTATACTTTGAATTATTTTCTGGGCTGTCTCGGTTTCAGCGCCGGGGCCGGACTCGGTGCGGCTTTCCAATAGTTTTTGGTCATATTTCATTAGATAGAGGGTGACGAAAATGGTTGAGAGGCCGAATACTGCTAAATAGAGCCATGCCTGCCAATAGTTTAGTGTTCCGGCTGGTATAAACAATAGAAAACCCATGAACACTAGTAAGAAAGCCAACCCACCGATTGATTTCAGTATTAAATTGCTCATTTTGCTCAATCCTTGATTTGTAGCGATTGCCTTTGTAGCCGCAGAGGATTTATTCAGCGGCGCCGTTCAAGGGGAAGCCGTGATTTTATAGCAAATATGGGGAATGGGGGTAACGTAACTTTATCGTTAGGCTGAACTACTGTAAAAACCAGCGCGTACCTTCACATCATTAAAGTTGGGGTAATCGTATTCAGCCATGAGTTGATGCAAGCTGATTTCGCGGCTGTGTTCCATGCCAATCAGTAAATCCCCAAGTACAATGTCTACGACGAGCAGCATACGGCCAAAGTTTTCATATTGGCCTTGCAAGGCCGCAAAGAGGACAGCAAAGACACGGTCGCGGAGTTCGGCATCCATGATGCCACTACCCGGCCAACTGACGGTCCATTGATCGTGATAGGTGCCAATACGCAAGACATCCAAGCGCAGTTGTGCGAGTTGTGCGATGGCAGCCTTGCGATCCTGCGCGTCAACCAAGCGGCTGGTACCACGATAAGGGGCATTCGGAAGTTGTGCGTAGAGTTGACCGGGTGCGGTCAATTCCACTAAACGGAATAGGCTGCGTCCTGCCAAACCAAGTCCCTCACCGAGTGACAAGGCACACTTACGATAGTAACGGACGCGAGCGGCATCTTCAGCGTGTTTATCGATACGCCAGAGAAGCGATAGGAAATCCCCGAAGTCCATGGGCAAACGGGGCGGTTCATCCGGGCCATAGGTTGAGGTTAATTGGGATATACGGTTGCGTTCAGCAGGATTAGGCATAATGACTTTGTAAAAGATGAAAAATGAAAAGCAAATCTATGCCACACTATACAGCAGTTTGGGATATCAGCCAAGCTTAGGCGAGGGAAGTAGACAAAATCAAAACAAGGCTTACGCCCTGTCGATATTTATGCTTTGTGCAATGACGTGGTAGCTAAGCGTTACCGAGGATGGCTTCCATCAAATCATCCAGCGTGATTTCTTCGGCTAGTGATTTAGCATCGACGATGGCACGCGGGCAAAGCTCGGATTCCAGATTACTGTACATTTCTTCGGCGCGGGCGCGACTCGTCTGGCGCATCGGGTATTGCATCGCAATCGTTAAAATCTCGACCGCGCGCTCCTTTTCGCCCTTATCGATCATCACTTCGGCCATTTTGATGAGTGTATCCATAATCATGAGCAATGCTTCATTCTTCATTGCGATTCGGAGCGTTTTGTGAAAGCGCTCTAATGAGGGATCGTTGTAAGTGTCCATTTTGTATGAATACCATTCTTTGTTTGACACTTTGTAGTGTACGTCTTTTCCCTTGCGACAAACTTACATTGGGAAGAAATGGTTTCAGAAGTTAGAAAGTAAGGTGGGGATTGGGGATGACTGTCGCAGCCATCCCCACCGACAGACAGAATTAGAGGTTCTTGACCAAGTTCGAGAAAATGTTACCAATGGCCGGGCCAAGCAGCGCCAGAATGACGATGACGACGACGGCGACCAGAACCAAAATCAATGCATATTCGACGAGACCTTGACCTTCTTCGCGGGGCATGTACAACATGAGGATAACTCCTAAAATGATTTGAATAAACAACTATCATTACGATAGCATCACAGTTAATTTTGCGTCAATACGGTAAGCATTAAGGTTTCTCAATGTAGTACTAAATTCCCTTGCGAAGAGAAATAAAAAGAGACAGTGCTAACTGTCTCTTTGATGGTAACAAACACAATGGATCATAGGCGCTTCACTAGATTTGAGAAAATATTGCCGATGGCTGGTCCGAGTAATGCCAGAATAACGATGACGACTACTGCAACTAATACCAGAATGAGTGCGTATTCTACAAGGCCTTGACCTTCCTCACGGGGTTGATAAATCATGCTGCGGACTCCTCAATAATGATCAAACTGCTGAACGATAATAATGGGGGAATAATCTCCCTAACATCCACAGCGTATCACGGGTTTTTACGGAGGGTCAAGTGAAGAAATTAACGTTTTTTCAATTATGGACTTGTTCACCATTAATCTAGGCGAGGGATTGCGTCGAGATGTGAATCCAATTTGGAAAAAGCTTGCTGCAAATCTGGTTTTTGGAGTTCGGGGGCTTGTTGCATGATAGATAGCCAGTAACGGTCATTCATGTTAGTGGCGTAGAGAGTATTTTGGACACCGCGACCTGTTCCTTGACGTTGCAGGGACGGATACTCTTCAGTCGCATGAAAGCGGAGAGTCATCAGGGCGGTTTCAAAGCTCATAGGGCGGCCATCCAGACGCAATTTCACCTGCTTGCGCATGGACTGGTCAATACCGTTCTGGTTGGCAGCACGTAGGACATTATCTACAAGTAGGCGATACTGATTGATCCATGTGGTCAATGGAGATTGGGCAGGAATATCGATCTTCTCACCACGAATGGTCATCTGGAGCGCCTTCCAGAAAGCCAGTGTGTATCGGCGCAACATTGTCATCCGTATTCCTCAGCGTTTCCAATGACGGCGCAGATATTCGATACCGGCACCAACTACTAGTACGACTTGCACGCCTAAGGCGACAATCAGCCATAGTGGTGGATTAGATGAGGCTGATACTTGCCCACTGTTTGTTACTTCTAGTGGTGCGCCAGTACTTAGGAGCGATACGGATTGAGATGAATCGCTGGCTGGAACAGTTGGTAGGAGTGCGGCAACGTTGGATGGCACACTGTTGGCAGTGGCGACCATTACCACTGGTGTGAGGCTTGGGGATAGCGTAACGGTCGGTGCTGCGGTTGGATCGGGTTGCAGATTCAGGTTTTCTTCTGGATAGGGTGTTGGTATAGCTGATGTGGCGGTGGCTTCCGTTACGGGGGCATCGCCGGGAGTGGGCGTGAAGGTTCCTGCTTTGGGCGGAACGAGGAATATCTCGCCTTCCTTCAGCTTGCGATAATCGGCCTCGGTCATGCCGTTGAGCGCGAGCATCGTTGGTATGTCATTCCATGTGTAGCCGTAAATCAGGGCGATTTGACCTAATGTGTCGCCTGATTGGATTTGATGTTCGATGTTGCCATGAGCGTCCACACCGACAACGTAGGATGGTGGGGCTTGAGGTGCGCCACCGGATGCGCTATTGCCTCCACCAACGGGCGCAGGTGGGACAAATGCCGGACCGCCGGGATCCCCAAAGACGATGACGAAGCTGTTTCCAGCCGCGCCATGACCGACAGCCACACCGACTTCTTTATAACGGGTGTTCACCAAACCGGCGTAATGGATGCCGGAGTTCATCCAGAAGATCCATGCGTTGTCGGTTTTTGCGATACCCCCACAGTAGATGTTTTCACCGACAGCATCTGACCCATAGCCTGCGGCACGGGCGCGACTGCGTGGATTAGAGCCATCAGGATGGGTGTGGGCGACAGCACAACCGTTATCGACCAGCCATTGCGCTTGACTTTGCGCAGCAGCCGTCAATGAGCCGTTGACGGTGTAGGCTGGTAAACCTTTGCCGGTGCGCAAGGCGTTCATGCGGCCAATAATATCGCCTGCTTCGTCTTGAGCGAAGGCGATGCTGACCACACTAAAAAGTATTAAGAAAGTAGCGATTATCTGTTTCATAAGGTGATATTCTATCACATTGCGTTATTATCAAAACAATAGGCGCTATGTAGCCAACACCGTTCTCTCATTTTTGATGGTTAAATGAGTTGATCAAATCTTGTGAAAAATGAGTGTTTCTGCCAAAACCATAACCTTGCAACTTTTTAAGGGTTAGTTAAGATACCAACCGTAACTTTGTGGTACTTTAAAGAAATGATGCAGTTGGTTTGTCTGGAGGGAAACTATGATTGATAGTCCGTTTGTTCAGATTGTGATGGTTATCGCCATTGGCTATTTGTTTGGTTCTATCCCAACAGCCTATATTGTTGCCAAGACAAAAGGGATCAATATTTTTGAAGTGGGCAGCAAGAATATGGGCGCAACCAATGTGGGGCGTTCGCTCGGTTTCTGGTGGGGTATTCTGGTCTGGGTGTGTGATAGCGCTAAGGGCATCATCGCAATTGCCATTGCTACCCTAATTATGCCGGAACACTGGGCTACTGCAACGGCCATCGCTGCTACTACTGCTGTCATCGGACATAATTGGTCAATCTTCGCTACACTGCTCACCGGAACTATTCAGGGTGGTAAAGGTGCGGCAATCTGGTTTGGAACCATGTTTGCCATCGCGCCGCTATCACTGCTGGTTGCGATTTCGATTTTGGGCGTCGCGATTATCGCTATCACACGTTATGTTTCATTGGCTGTGTTGAGCATGTGTGCGTTAGCGACGGTGTGGTTATTGGTGTTGATCACCCAACAAACGATGCCGATTGAATATATATTTTACATCACAGTGGTGGCTGTTATGATCGTCTACCGCTTCCGCGAAAATATCCAACGCTTGCTTTCGGGTACCGAGCGCCGTTTGGGCGAGCCAGCGTGATTCATTAACAGGCACTTATTGAACTAGAGAATACAGTATGCTTCAGCCGTGACATAGGTTACGGCTTTTTTATTTATGCAGTTGGTGAGGTGGCTTCACGGCGGCTGTGAATGAAGCGCCAGACACCAATGCAACTCATGAGCCACAATGCCCCGACTGCATACCCCGCAAGTACATCACTGAAATAGTGAACACCGAGCGCCAAACGACTTAAGCCGATCAATGCGATGACGATAATACCGAGCAATACGATGATGAAGCGTTGTAGGTTATTCTTGAGCAAAAGACAGATGATATAGGCCATCATGCCATAGGCGATAATCGACAGCATGGAATGACCACTGGGGAAACTGTAGAACTGCTCGATGACCAAGGGATTGGCAAAAGTTGGGCGGGGTCGGGCAAAGAATTGCTTCAGAAGTGAATTCAGGAAGTAACCCCCTGCAATGGTTATCAGCCACATGATGAGCGCCAACCAGTGTTTTTTCCAAGCGAGTAGGATTGTGACGAGGCCACTTTCCAGCAACAGAATTTGTCCACCAAAGAGGCTGATGGTAATAAAGGCTGAGGTGCTGGTGGTGGTAGCCGCACTGTGCAGGGCGTTTGCCAGCGCCAAATCAAATTGGACAATTTTGTCGTTTTCAGAAACGCCATCTACCAACTTGGCGAACAGTAAAAGGCTGAGGGTGCAGACAATCAAAGCCGCAATGACAAATAGGGTTAAATGTGATCGTACGCGTGTAGGGATAATTTGTTCAAGTCGTTGGAGCCGATTCATTATGACCTCAGGTGTAGTACAGACGTAGGCAGGTCTATGTTACACCTGATTGTGGCACAGCATAGTTCGATTAGTGGCTTTGCGGCTTTGCTAATGTCGACGAATGATCTTGCTTGACTGCACTTTGTGCTCTGGCACGATCCGTTTTGATGCGTGTGATTGCTTCATCGAGGGTTTTCACAAATCCACCAAATCCTTGATTATTGGTTGTGCCGTTCTTCATGAACATTTTCCCGAGCGCTTCAAATACCGCGCGAACAAAACCAGATGAACCGCGTGAACCGGCGATGATCGAGAGTTTAATATTGTCCTGCTTCACAAGTTTGGACACACCCAACTTGATGTGAGGCATGGGGTTACCGACGGGCATTCCCACATCATCCAGTATGATCACATCAACACGGTGGCTGACTTGACTGGCCTCATGCACAATTTGGTCAATTGCTTTATGGTAATCATCCCATATTGTGTTTTTTGCGATTGTGCCGATTAAGATTGTGTGTTCTGGATCGTACCATTTGACTTCTAGTGGCATTGTAAGGTTCCGCTACTTAGTTGGAATATTTAGTTATATTGTATTGCCGAATCGTCATATGCTTTTGCGTAGATTTGTGAAATTGGTCAATACAGATACATGAATGTTTTTTGAAACGGCATTCATGCTAATCGTATCGAGAACTGATTTTCGCGAGATTTAAAGACAAATGGTTCCAACGTAAAGGGGATATATACATAAATTCCGGCTGATTCGAGATAACAATGAAATTATTGTGAATTTACGCGCGTTTGATCACTGAAGGCACTGTTGGGTGATACCATGTAATATGACGTAATTTTAATCAAGGTTATCGGCAGAGTGTTTTGTGAGTACCCTCATTTTCGACAATAAGATAATTGGTCCGTACGAACTCGGCGAATTGCTGGGATCGGGCGGAATGGGCATGGTGTATCGCGCTTATCAGCCCAAATTGGATCGCTATGTTGCACTGAAATTGTTCTTCGCGAGTATGAAAGCTGATTCAAATTTGGATCAGCGATTTATCCGCGAAGCTGAAATTGTGGCGTCATTAGAACATCCGCATATTGTGCCGATATATGATTTTGGATCTACGGAGGCGATGCGCTATGTCGCGATGCGGTTGTTGGCCGGTGGGACACTGAGCGATTTATTGGAAAGCCGGCGTAAACAACAGAAACCGTACACACCAACAGAAGTGAGCCGCCTGCTGACACCGATTGCGGATGCAATTGATTATGCTCACAGCAAGGGGATTGTTCATCGTGATATAAAGCCAAGCAACATCATGTTTGATGAGCGTGGTTGGCCTTATCTGGTGGATTTTGGTATCGCGCGGTTGGTGAAGGGATCATCTGGCCTCACCAAGACAGGCAGCGCTTTGGGGACACCAGCTTATATGCCGCCTGAGCAATGGATGGGTAAAGAAGCTACTGCACCATCCGATGTGTATGCGTTAGGCGCGGTCATTTTTGAAATGCTGACGCTGCATCAACCGTTTGAGAATGAGAATCCTTTTGAACTCATGCAGATGCACATTAATAAGCCAGCACCATTCCCACAGGATTTTGCTCCGAGTTTGTCACCAGCGGTGGGATCAACGGTTTACCAAGCGTTGCAGAAGGATACCACTGAGCGGTTTCCCAGCGCCGGATCGTTCGCAGCGGCGTTCAATAAAGCCTCGACTGGTGAAGTTCCGTCATTGGCGTTTGAGAATTCGGCAGTATCCGTCATAACGCCTAAGACGGTGGTTCAAGCGAGTAAGGTGGTCGAGCCACCCGAAAGTGTATCATCAGCAAATTCTCAAGCGAAGCCAGAGCGCAGGCGTCGGTTGCCGATGATGGCGGGCATATTGGTGTTTGGAATTGCGGCCTGTGCCGGTTCTGCCTTGCTCATTCCGCGCTTGATTAATTCGTCGGCTGCGCCTGTGATTGAAAGCACGCTAGAACTCGCCAGCCTGACGCCGACAGTGCCTGTAGAGGGCATACTATCACAAGGGACAGCGACAGAGGTGAGCGCGACAGCTCGTGTGGAAGCGTCGCTAATTCCCTCAACCGCGACAGTGGTTGCCACAACTACAATACAATCATCTCCTGTTGGAGCAAGCCCGACGGTGGCTGCTACGAGCACTATTAAACCCGTTCAGGCTACCGTGATGCCTTCGCGAGTTATCCCTACTGTAACAGTGATGATTCCAAGTGCAACGCCTGTTGTAAATGTGGTTGCGACGGCGACACCTAATTCTGTCCGTGTTGTCCCAACGAATACGGTTGTTGTGCCGACTGTGCAGCCAACCGCAGTACCGGCGACATCCACACCCAAACCACCCAAAAAGAATCCGACAGCGGTACCTGCTACTGCTGTTCCGCCAACTGATGTTCCCGCGGCTAGTTCGAGTACAACTAGTGGTTCGGGCAATGGGAATAGCGGGAGTAATGGAAACGGCAACAGTGGAGGGAGTAATGCTGGTGGAAATGGGAACGGGAATGGGAATGGCAAGAAGCCTTAATGGCGATGCCGTTTGGATCTATTTGGTAGGTTCTAATCTGAAATAAAACGAGAGGCTAAGAAAGCCTCTCGCATGTAGAAAACTGTCAGGACACTAAGCCACGACTAGGATTCAGCCAAGCCTTTTTTCGGCTGTGCCAACTCGGCATCCGAGTCGACTTCCTCAGGTTTAGCGTAGCCTACCATGCGGTGATGATCTTCATCCCACAGACGGATATGCAGGGAACGAAGGCTCTTCATGAAGGTCATCGGTTCAACGGATTGGAACAACTCGCTGTTGTTGTAGCATTCTTCCAACTCGTAGTTGGGGACGCGTGGGCTGAGGTGATGGATGTGGTGGAAACCAATGTTACCACTGAACCACTGGAACAACCGTGGCATCTTGTAGTAGGAGCTACCATGTAGACCGGCTTCGGCGAAGTCCCAATTATCGTGACGTTCCCAGTAGACATCCTCAAACTGATGCTGCCAGTAGAACAGCCAGACGCCAGCAGATGAGGCGATGGCGATGATGGGGAGTTCGACCAACACGAAGGCTTTGAACCCGATTAACAAGCTCAATCCAGTGACGATGATGAGCAGCATGATGTTGGTGAACATGACGCTACGCTTTTCGCGTGGATCGGTGGCGGCGTTGATGGGATACATCCGTTGAAGGACGACAAAGTCGAGGGTAGGGCCGATAACAAAAATGACAAATGGGTTACGATACATCCAATAGGCGAAACGCTTCCAACGGGGCATCGTGTAGTACTCTTCTTTGGTGAGAGTCCAGATGTCGCCGGTACCACGGCGGTCAAGATCGCCTGCGGTGGCGTGGTGGATGGCATGGCTATGACGCCAAGCCCAATAGGGGGTCATCAAGAAAATTCCGGTGAAGATCCCAATAAAATCGTTCCACTTCTTCGAGGGGAAGAACGAACCATGGCCTGCATCGTGGAAAATGATGAACATGCGCATTGTGAAACCGGCGGCTGGAAATGCCAACAAGAGTGTCAGCAGGTAGGACACTTCCAAACTGCGGTACATGAGATACCACAGAACGAAGAATGGCAAGATGCTGGTGGCGCATTGCCAAAGGCCTTCACGGAAATTGGCCTTCTGGAATGGCGCTACATCTTTCTTCCAGACACTGGTGTCAAGTTCTTTACGCGGGGATTGGGAAACCGAGGTCATTACATTTACTCTCCATAGTGACTGCATGAACAGGGCTGAATACGAGAGACTGGATTGTATCAGCCTTAACTTATTTAGATTAGTTTCGCAGGTTATTATACATGCTTAGACTGTTCCAACCAGCGAATTGAGATACTTTCTCATATAGCTTAACGCTTGAGCACGGTGGAAGTTGCGAAGGTCGTGACAAATGTCACATATTCGTTTTAGCCGAGTAGTTCCGGTGCTTTGCGTTTAAGGTGCTCCAGACCGATGGCTGCACGGCGAACACGCTCGATGCCGCAGTTAATGGCAGCAGCTTCAAGGTGCTTGCCGGATGGATAAAGTGCAGGCGTATTGCGTAAGCCGAACTTCAAATAAATGGGGGCGGCTACCCGTACCAAATCGGCAATATCGTGATGACGAATGAAGCCACCTACATCATCAGGCGCTTCGACGTAAAAGTCGATCCATGCGTTGGTAGCGGCGCGGATTTCGGCTAATTCCGAGATGGAGAGATCAGACGGGACATTTAGAGAATTTGCGCCTAATTGTGCCAAGACGGAGGCCGTCGCGGGATTAGAGGGAGCGCTTAAGACTGAGACTTTGATGATGAAGTCGGGAGGGAGCTGTCCTTGCTTGCGTTTTTGATCCAATATCGCCAGCAAACCGACATCCGCAACTAAGACACTTTTACAGCCTAACTCAAGTCCACGCTCAATATCTTCGATGGCCTGTGATAGTTGGCGCGCACCACGCAGTGCGCCTTTTAAAGCACCCCCGTTGGAGGCCAAGACCGCTGCGCCAATATCGAAAGAGCCGCGCGGGCCGACGAAGAGACAGCACTCTACATTGCGAGCGGCACATTGGGCGACCATATCACGGATTTCGGCGTCGGTGAGGAGTTGGATGCCACTGCCCTGCGAGATGCGGTCAATGGGTACGCCGTAGCGGTCGGCTTCAGCAAATACGGCTGCTAGCACGGCAGGGCCTTCGACGCTAGGGATTTCTAAGCGCCACTTCTTGCCATCAGGAAAGGTCTGTGTGGAGGTGGGAACATTGAGGACGTAGGGAATATCAGGAACATGAATATCGGTCATCGTGCTACCTTTTTGAGTGGTTTGAGTTGCCAACACTAATGCAGATACTATATCCCAAGGTGGCACAAAAGCGAGTGATGGGGATTGTGGAGTGGTATGGGTAAAAGAGAGGAGCGGCCTGTTACAGCCGCTCCGTGATGATCAATGGGGTTAGTGGGTAAATTCGTAGAGTTCAAAGTTGCGCCGAACCTTAGCGACGATCTGGGCGTCGGTCATTTTGTCGGCGGCTTCAACATTCACAATCTTGATTTCGGGGTAGCGTGTTTCAAGCCGTTTGAGAAACTCGTTCTTGGCTTCTGCCGGCCCCATGATGAGTACTGCACTGGCATCGTTCATATGGGTAAGGACTTCATCGTAAAAGTGGTCGAGATGCCCTTCTATGCGTCGATCCCGTCTATCCTCACCTGAACCATTGGATTCAGCCGCGCCTGAAAAACGGACGCGCTTTTCGACATTGGATTCGATGCGCTGAATGGTGTGTTCTTCTTTGCCTTGGAGGGTAATGATCACGGCTTCACGGTGGTCAATCCACAAGCCTACTTCTTTTTTCATACAGCACTCCTTCTTTTACGTCGCTCCCTAGATCTAGGGGCATTGCGCTTAGCCCTGTGAGGGACTGCACGCAAGTCGTAACTTTAGGGTACTGCGGCAATGTCTTATTTATATTAGAGCAAAACAGATCGGTGGTTAAGTATCCATCGGCAATCATCGGCGTTACAATGAGCATAGCGGAAGCAATGGGAGAAATTAAATTATTATGGCGGTTACGAAACAGGATGCATTGGATTATCACCGCATGGGACGACCGGGGAAGATCGAGGTGGTGGCGACCAAACCGTTGGCGACTCAACGCGATTTGTCGTTGGCGTATTCGCCCGGTGTGGCGGAGGCGGTTCTGGAAGTCGAGCGTGATCCACTGACGGCTTATGAACTGACGGCCAAGGCCAATCTGGTGGGGGTGATTTCGAATGGGACGGCGATCCTCGGTCTGGGTAATCGAGGGGCGTTGGCTTCCAAGCCAGTGATGGAAGGTAAAGGGGTGTTGTTCAAGCGGTTCGCAGATATTGATGTATTCGATATTGAGTTGAACGCGGCTACACCGGAAGAAGTGATCGCAGCGGTACGGGCGATGGCTCCAACCTTCGGCGGGATCAACTTAGAAGATATTAAAGCGCCGGAATGTTTTGAGATCGAAACACGATTGCGGGCAGAACTGGATATTCCGGTATTCCACGACGATCAACACGGGACGGCGATTATCTCTGGTGCGGCGCTGCTGAATGCGCTTGAGGTGACGAATCGCCGGATTGAGGATATTCGGCTGGTGGTGGCAGGCGCGGGTGCTGCGGCACTCTCGACGGTGGCGTTTTACATCCAACTGGGGATGCGCCAAGAGCATATCATCATGGCGGATGAGCACGGTGTGATCTATAAGGGCCGTGAGAAGGCGATGGATCCGTATAAGGCGCGATATGCTAGCGAGACCGAACATCGGACACTGGCTGAAGCGCTGGTGGGCGCGGATATGTTTTTGGGGTTGAGCGTGGCGGGTGCTTGTAAGCAGGATATGATCCGGCAGATGAACCCGAACCCGATTATCTTCCCGATGGCGAACCCGACGCCAGAGATCATGCCAGAGGAGATTCTGGCGGTGCGACCGGACGCGATTCTTGGTACGGGGCGCAGTGATTATCCTAACCAGATTAATAACGTGCTGGGCTTCCCATTCATTTTCCGTGGGGCGCTGGATGTGTACGCGACCACGATTAACGAGGAAATGAAGATGGCTGCTTCACGGGCGCTGGCAGCGCTGGCGCATGAAGATGTGCCGGATAGCGTGTTGACGGCTTATGGATTATCGGCGTTGAAGTTCAGCAAGGATTATCTGATTCCCAAGCCGTTAGATCCACGCGTGTTGTTGTGGTTGGCTCCGGCAGTAGCTGAGGCCGCTATGAAGAGCGGTGTGGCGCGGCGCAAGATTGACATCGAACAGTACCGGCATGATTTGATCCAACGGCAAGGTGTGGGTCAGCAGGTGCGGGCGAATATTATCAACAAGGCACGGATGGGACCGAAGCAGCGGATTGTTTATCCTGAAGGGGACGATCCAAAGATTATCCGTGCGGCAGCGCAGGTGCAAGAAGAAGGCATCGGCACCCCGATTTTGTTGGGCAAACCTGAGCAGATCCGCAACACGATACATGAGCTGGGGCTGTCGTTCGATCCGACGATTATTGAGCCGCAGATGGAGCAAACGCGCCGGATACGGTATGAGCAGGCCTTCCATGACTTCCGGCAGCGCAAAGGCGTTACGCGGGAGACGGCAGCGCGTTTGGTCGGGAGCCGTATGACTTACGGCTTGATGATGGTCAAGATGGGGGATGCGGACGCATACGTGAATGGACGGCAGCATGAGTACCCTGATGTGATTCGTCCGGCGCTGCAAATTTTCCATACGCGACCGGGGATGCGGGTGGCGAGCGGTGTTTACATCATGATCGTGAAGCGGCGTGTGTACTTCTTCACGGATGCGACGGTGAACATTGATCCGGATGCGGATACGCTGTCGGAGATCGCGATATTGGCTGCGGACTTCGCGCAGACACTGGATATTGAGCCGCGAGTGGCGATGCTGTCGTTCTCGAACTTTGGTAGTTCACCGCATCCACTTTCGGAGAAGGTGCGGAACGCGGTGGAGCTGGTGCGGCACAAGCGGCCTGATCTGGCGGTGGACGGTGAAATGCAGGCGGACACGGCAGTTATACCGGAGTTGATTGAGGCGCGCTTCCCGTTTAGCCGGGTCAAGGATGCGAACGTGCTGGTGTTCCCTGATTTACAATCGGCTAACGTGGCGTATAAGCTGTTGGATCGGTTGGGGCAAGCGCAGACGATTGGTCCGATTTTGTTGGGGATGGGCGCTCCGGTGCATGTGTTGCAGGCGGGGGATGATGTTGAGGATATTGTGGCGATGAGCGCTGTGGCTGCGATGGATGCGCAGAGCCGACGGCGGTACTAGGGTAGTTTCAAGTCGGCAGTTTCAAGTCCCAAGTCAAAATACAAACAAATTCGAAGAGGACAGGCCGTGGGCTTGTCCTTTTTGTTTAGGGGGTGAATGTTAAACGGTGGTCATGAAATTAGAAGGGATATTTGTATGTGACGGGTGTTGCACAATTTGCACATTAGCCGCGTCTGTGAAGGGCGGGATTAGGGGAGCTTGGCGCTGAACGGGTACTCATGGCTGCGTGGAAGTAAGGGAGCAGCCGCTGAAATTGCACAAACGACGCGATTGGCTCGCGTGTGTCTGCCGCGTCGTCGGGTTCGGCGGGTGGCAGGGAGGTTGGCGCTGCAATTGCAAAGGCAAAGCGATTTAAACCGCACAGATGCCAAGAGAAATGCGAAGGCATTTACCAGAGGGTTGCGTGGGTAAGGATGAAGTGGGGTTGGGAAACGAGAAATGGTCATAGTATCAGGGTGATGGTCATATGGTAAGTGATAATGGGTGGGAGCACACACAGGTGCTCCCCTACAATCCATTCTTTGAGAAGTCGTGTATCACGTACTATTCAACCACTATCAGTTTCAGTATAGAACAAATGGGCTGAATTGGCAAGTTATAAGTTGGTTTGAAGGTGGGAGTTGGGGGAATGACCTACATACCCCACCCCCAACCCCTCCCCGAAGCGTCAGGGAGGGGCTTTAAAGATCTTTATGGATTGTCGCCTGATTGGGTAGCGCCGAAAATGTAGCTTCACCGTTTAGTGGGGTGCAATCTGGACAAATGGTAGGTGATAATCGGAGGGAGCACACATAGGTGCTCCCCTACAATCCATACTTTGAGAAGTTGGAGGCGTGACCTAGATACCCCACCCCAACCCCTTCCCTGACGCTTCGGGGAGGGGTTTGAAGATCTTTAAGGGTTATTGCCTGATTGGGTAGCGCCGAAAATGTATCTTCAGCATTTAGTGGGGTGCAATCTGGACAAATGGTAGGTGATAATCGGAGGGAGCACACATAGGTGCTCCCCTACAATCCATTCTTTGAGAAGTTGTATATGATGTACTTTTCAAGCACTATCTTGGTAAGTAATAAGTTGGTTTGAAGGGGGAAGAAATCGGGGTTGTTGCGGGGCGAAAATAAGGGTGGTTTAGCGTAATACGATCCATTTTAGGGTCATGTGTTGATGGTGGTCTATGGGGGTTTGCATTGACCGAAATAGATGCCTATTATTTAGCCTACTATGTGATTCTTTGAACTTTTATAGGACATAAAATGATTATTGACAGCCATTCTCATGCGTGGCCTGCATGGCCTTATCAACCGCCGGTGCCGGATAATGAACATCGCGGGAAGATCGAGCAACTGCTTAACGAGATGGATTTGAACGGTGTTGATCAAGCGTTGCTGGTGTGTGCGCAGATCGACCACAATCCGGCTAACAATGCATATATTGCCGAGCAGGTCAAACGCTTCCCGACGCGATTGCATCAGGTGGTTGATCTCGATAGTGAATGGTCGGCTACTTATCATCAAGCGGGATCCGCCGAGCGGTTGAAGCAGATGATTGATCAGTGGCCTATCAAGGGATTCACACATTATCTTGAGCCGAAGGACGATGGGGCGTGGTTGTATTCGGATGAGGGACAAAAGGTTTTTAAGGTGGCGGCAGAGCATCACTTGTTCGCGAGTATTAGTTGCCTGCCGCATCAGCAAGCAGCCATACGACGGATCGCGCAACTGTTTCCGTCGGTGGTGATTTTTTGTCATCACATGGGATGGGTGAAGGCGGCTGAGGCTGCGCCGTACAATGATTTGAAGCAAGTGTTGGAGTCGGCTAAAGTGCCGAATATTTATGTGAAGCTGTCGGGCTTTGCGTATGCGACGCAGGTGAATTGGGATTTCCCGTACAAGGATACACATGATATTGTGCGAGCCGAGTATGAGCATTTTGGGCCGCAGCGGATGTGCTGGGGATCGGATTATCCGGTGGTGCGGTTCTTTATGACGTATAAGCAGGCGTTGGAAGCGTTTCGGACGCATTGTTCGTTCATTCCGGATGCGGATAAGGCGTTGATACTGGGGGGCAATCTGGAGCGGTTGCTCAGCGGTGGGTAGTTTTGTAGGTGTTTGAGCGGATTCTTATCGCTCACGTTTGAGTTGGCGAGATTTATAGACAGCAGGGTATTGAGGTGAAGAGTCACCCCATGCCCTGCTGTTTTTGTTGTGTGCGGGATGGGGGTGGAAAGGTGGTCAGACGTTGCAATCAGGATAGTCACTGGAATGTTGGAAGTTGGTAGCAAAAGTGCTTGACAGATTCAAAAAAACACTCTACATTATGTCAACTGTTAATTGTTAACATTTTTTGAAAACGCTTTTTTTGAACACCAAAATAGACTTATGAGCAGTTCTTACACAAGATTGAAATTATCACAGGCGGCGGTTTCGCGGCTTGAACACGGGGTAAACTCTATTCGAGTGTTACGTCGTATTACTGTGTTCAAACGTGAGAAAGGTTTGTACTCAACATGAAGAAAAGCAGTGTTGGGAACGATGGCGCTGCGGCGATGAAGTTTATCGAAAAGGGCGACCGGTTGTCGGGCGACGATGGTGATTTGCTGTCTTTGAAAGTGTCGTTGGCTGACCGAGTGGCTGATTATCTGCGCGAAGCTATTTTCCGCGGGAAGATTGCCCCCGGTGAACAATTACGGGAAGTGCCACTGTCGCAAGCATTAGGGATTAGCCGTGGGCCAATTCGGGATGCGTTCAGCCGCTTGGAACGTGAAGGGTTGGTGACGATCCCACGTAACGGACGCACGATTGTGGCGCGATTGGAACGTGAGGATTTTGACGAGGTTTATAGCTTGCGGTTGGGATTGGAACGAGTCGCGATGCAGTATGCGATTCGGAACGCGCTGCCGGCTGATCTGGATGAGATGCAGCGGGTGGTGAACGTGATGGTTGACCAAGTGGACAAAGACATCACTGAAAAAGATGCGGCTGATCTGGACTTGCAGTTTCACGACATTATTTATCAGGCGAGCCGACATAAACGGTTGCAGTCGGTATGGGCGGATTTACGTCCGCAAATTTACATATTTTTGTTGAGCCGCAATGTGGCGGACTCGGACTTTCGGGTGCAGATGGTGCGGCATCAGGAAATCGTGGATGTGATTCGATCCGGTAATGAAGCCGAGGCGATGAAGTGCATCGAGAACCATATTCAGTTCGCTTATAACCGGATCATCAAGATCTACACCGCATGACGGAATGCAGATAAATATATTTATGTAGTGTGCATGAGAGATGATCGAATGAGTACCGCAGCGATATTCCCTACTGACTTAGAAGCGTTCGCTATTGAAGCGATGCAGCATTTTGGTATCCGTGAAGCGGATGCGCGATTGTCAGCACAAATTCTGGTGACGACAGATACATGGGGTGTGCATACGCATGGGACGCGGCAACTGCGACCGTTACTCAAGAACTTCCCGATCGGGCGGCTGAAGGCTGATGCAAAGGCAGAGGTCGTGCGGGAGGGTGTGGCGTGGGCGCTGATGGATGGGAATCACAGTGTGCCATTCGTCACGGCACATCAGGCGATGGAACTGGCGATTCAGAAGGCGAAAGCTGCGGGAATCGGGTATGTGAGCGTGATGAATACCAGCCACTTTGGGGCGGCGGGATATTACGCGACGATGGCGGCGGAACAGCAAATGATCGGCATGGCGATGTGCAATGCTGATCCTCAAATGACGATACCGGGGGCGCGCGGCAAGGTGCTGGGGACAAATCCAATCGCGTATGCGATCCCCGCAGGCAAAAACAAACCGGTGTTCTTTGACATCGCTACGAGCGCGGCAGCGGCTAACAAAATTATCCGCGCGAAATTGTTGGGGCAACCGATACCGGAGGGGTGGTTGGTGAACGCCGAGGGTGAACCCACGACTGATCCGAGCGGCTTCCCTGAGAGCGGGGCGTTGATGCCGATGGCGGCTCATAAGGGGTATGGGTTCTCGCTGCTGGTGGAGATTCTGGCAGGGGTTATGACAGGGGCGGCGTTGACCAAAGAGCAGCCGAGTTGGGTTACGGGTGTCGCCGGAAATCCTCCGGGACGGGTGAACCAAGGGCAGATGTTCATGGCGATTGATGCAGGGGCGGTATTGGGGATGGATGTGTTTGACCAACGGATGGATTGGTTGGTGGATTACATCCATGACGCGCCCAAGGCTAAGGGGGCGGATCGGATTTATCTGCCGGGGGAAATTGAGTGGGGAAAACGCGAACAGGCATTGGCACACGGTATGGTATTACCGCCGGACGTGGTAGATAGCCTGAATGGTTTGGCACAAGACGCAGGTATTCAAGGCTTGCCGTTTGAGATTGTTGCGAATAACTGAAAGTGAGTAATCAGGGTGACGCATCCATTGTTTGATTTAAGCGGGCGGGTGGCGCTGGTATCGGGCGCGGCGCAAGGCATGGGACGGGCGATGGCTATCGGGTTTGCCGAAGCGGGTGCCGACGTGCTGATTTGTGACATTAACGAGCAGGGTGTGAAAGCTACTGCTGAACATATCGAGAAGTTGGGACGGCGGGCTGTTCCGGTGGTGTGTGACATCACGAATGTCGAGCAGATTCGGGCGATGTTTGCCCAACTTGATCGGGCATATGGGAAGATCGATATCCTCGGGAATGTGGCAGGGCCGGCCAAGCTGGGGATGCCGGAAGATATTGATCTGGGCGACATGGAGAAAATCCTTTATGGCTTGCTGGTGGCGCGGTTTTGCTGTTGCCAAGAGGCGGGGCGGCGTATGCTGGCGGCGGGTAAAGGGAGCATCATTAATTTCTCGTCGATTGGCGGGGTGACGGCGTTGGGACGCGGGAACTTCGCGTACAGCGTCGGCATGGGCGGGGTGGCTCAGATGACGCGTGAGTTGAGTACCGAGTGGAGCGGACGCGGGGTGCGCGTTAACGCGGTACTGCCGGCACAGGTTATTAATCCGGGGTTGGAAGAACGGATGAAGGTTGATCCGAACCTTGAAGCGATGTTCCTGCGGGGTATTCCGATTGGGCGGTTGGGGCGACCGGATGACATCAAGGGTTTGGCTATCTTTTTGGCTTCGGACGCATCTGATTGGATTACTGGCGCGATTATTCCGATGGACGGTGGAAACCTCGCTCAAAATGCGGGTGGGACTGCTGGGCCGCGTAAAGCGTAAACAATTAAATCATTTATTGGACTAATAGAAAGGAGATGTGCGGCAGTGGAGGCGGACAGTTTATCCCGCAAGACGGTCGCACAAGGGTTATGGCACAGTACAAAGTTGTAATCACCGATTTTGGTTCACCGGAAAACGAGCTTGAGGCCAACGAACTGCGCAATTCAGGGTTGGATATCGAGCTGGTGCGGTTGAACGCTAAGACGCCACAGGAACTCCTGCCGCATGTTTTGGATGCGGATGGTTTAATTGTTCAATGGACGAATATCCCCCGTGATCTGATTCAATCGCTGCAAAAGTGCAAGGTGATTTCACGCTATGGTATCGGCGTGGACATGATTGATCTGGCGGCGGCAGGCGAACATGGTATTCCGGTGTGTAACGCGCCTGATTATTGTATTGATGAAGTGAGCACGCATACGCTGAGCTTCATTCTGGCATTGAACCGCAATATCCTCGCACAAGATAAACATGTTAAGGCTGGTAAGTGGGGATCACCGAATCCGGTACCACCGCGGCGTTTGTCCACGCAGACACTGGGCATTATCGGGATGGGGAACATCGGGCGGGTGGTCGTTCAAAAGGCCAAGGCGTTCGGATTGAAGGTGCTGGTGTTTGATCCGTATTTGAGTGCTGAGAAGGCAATCGAGGGCGGCGCGGAAAAGGTCGAGCTGGATGACCTGTTGAAGCATTCGGATTTTGTGAGCATCCACTGTCCACTGACGGCGGAAACGCGTCATCTGATGAGCAGCGCACAATTTAAGTTGATGAAACCGACGGCGTATTTGATCAATATGGCACGCGGACCGATTGTTGACCAAGCGGCGTTGTATCAAGCGCTGGTGGATAAGACGATTGCAGGGGCGGCGCTGGATGTGTTTGAGCAAGAGCCTCCGCCAGCGGATGAACCCATTTTGAAGTTGGACAACGTTATTTTTACGCCTCACCTTTCGAGCTGGTCGGCTGAGTCATTCGTGCAACTGCGGCAAGATGTGGTGAAAAATGTGGTGGTCGCGCTGAAGGGGCAGATTCCCCATTCGATCGTCAATCGTAAGCATCTGGTTTCAAGCAACGGGCAGAAGGCATGAGGATTGATTATGTCAAATGAACGATTTTTAGTTACCGGTGCGCTGGGATGTATCGGCGCGTGGACGGTCAAGCGGTTGGTGGATCAAGGGACGGATGTGTGGACATACGATCTGGGCAGCAGTGATCACCGTTTGAAGTTGATTATGGAAGACGAAGCGCTGGCAAAAGTTCATCTGGTGTCGGGCGACATCACGGACTTTGACGCGTTTGACCGCGTGGTGGCGGAAAACGGGATTACGCATATTGTGCATCTGGCGGCGTTTCAAGTGCCGTTCGTTCGGGCAGAGCCAGTACTCGGGGCGAAGGTCAACCTTGTGGGTATGTCGGTGGTGCTGGAGTCGGCGAAGCGGCATAAGGATCAGATACAAGGGTTGGCATACGCGAGTTCAGCGGCGGTATATGGGCCGCCGGGAATGGGTAACCAGACTACATCGCTGTATGGCATCCACAAACAAGCTAAAGAAGGTATGGCGCGGATTTATTCGCAGGATTACGGGTTGCATGCGGTGGGATTGCGTCCGCATACGGTATATGGGCCGGGGCGTGACCAAGGCATGACCTCGACACCGACGAAAGCCATGCTGGCCGCGGCAATCGGACGGCCATATCAGATTACATTCGGTGGCACGATCGTGATGGAACATGCCGACGATATGGCACAGGTGTTTATTGATGCGGCACGCGCCAAGCCGGAAAAAGCAGGTGCTTATGACGTGGGTGGGAATACAGTGGCGGTTGAGGAGATCGTGAACGCGATTAACGCAGCTGCGCCGGAGATGAGCGGCCAGATTACGTATAACCCTACTCCCCTGCCGGTGTCATCCAACCAAGAGGATCTGCCGTTGAAGACGTTGTTAGGTACGTTGAATTGGCGACCGTTGAACGAGGGTGTCAAGCAGACGGTTGAGCATTTTAAGAAAGCTGCGGCGGCGGGTCGGATTGATGTGGAACGGGCGATTGCGTAGCCCTGTTTATTAAATTAAGGCGGGCGGGATTAATCCCGCCCCTACACGCATGTGGTTGATTGTATTGGATAAGGGGAAAGCTGTTGTCACTGATCGGAATTGATCTGGGTACGACGTTCATCAAGGCGGGGGTATTGGATCTGGACGGGCTTCAATTGAAGCAAGTTCGACGCGTTCCATTCCCGATGCCGTTGGAGGGACGTCCCGCGTTGTACCGCGAGTTTGATCCGAACAGTGTTTTAACGGCGGTACGGGTGGTGCTACGAGAGATCGCGCCGTATGCAGAGGATTGTGAAGGCGTGGTGATGTGTACGCAAATGCACGGCATCGTCTTTACAACGGATCAAGGCGAAGCGCGTTCCAACCTGACGACATGGCAAGACCAACGGGTATTGGAAGCGCATCCGTCGGGAAATGGTACGTACTTTGATGTCATGAAAGCACGGTTGACGGCGAACGAAATCCGACAGCTTGGTAATGAGTTGCGAGCAGGATTGCCGATCGGGTTGTTTTTCTGGATGGCAGAACAGGGCAAGGTGCCTGATGGGGCATTGATACCGGCGGCGTTGAGTGATTTTGTGATCGCCAACTTGTGCGAGGCATGTCCGGTAACTGAGATCACGAATGCGATGGCACACGGTTTGCTGAACCTCGAAACGCTGGATTGGCATCATGAGGTGATCGGCAAGCTTGGCTTAGAAGGTTTCAGATTGCCAGCGATCAAGGCACACGGCGCTGTCAGCGGATGGATGGAATGGGGCGGTCGGAAGATTCCTTGTTATACGCCAATCGGTGATTACCAGTGTGCGATTTTGGGGGCGCTGCTGCAAAAGGGTGAACTGTCCTTGAATATCTCGACAGGGTCGCAGGTGAGTTTGGTGAAGCCGAGGGCTGAGTTCGGGGATTTTCAAACGCGTCCGTTTTTTGATGGGCAGTTTTCGAACACGATCACGCATATTCCGGCAGGACGGGCGCTGAATGCACTGGTTAAGTTGCTGTCGGAATTGGCGGCGGCGCAAGGTGTAGAAGTGGCTGATCCGTGGGGATATATCACCCAAGAAGCGGTGAAAGTGACGCGGCCCAAGATGAAGGCTGATCTGGCGTTTTATAGCAGCGCAGCCGGAAATGAAGGGGCATTGACGCATCTGCAAGAGGATGAACTGACGGTCGGTCATGTGTTCCGCGCGGCATTCGAGAGCATGGCTGAGAATTACCTGCGTTTTGCGCGGCGACTTTCACCGGAACAGGCGTGGGATGGGATTGTGTTTTCGGGCGGGCTGGTGCAGAAGATCGACCTTTTGCGGCAGATCATTTGTGATCAATTCGGGGTGGCGCACCGTGTATCCCCTGCCGAGGAAGATACGCTGCTGGGGCTGATGGTATTGGGATTGGCTTTTACGGGACGGACGGCCAGTGTAAGCGAGGCGACGGCGTTGCTAGCGCAGGCTTACCATGTGGATCGAGTGGCGTGAGACAAGGGCGATAATGGCACATTTTACCCGATTGGATGTTTTGAATAGGGCGGTAGCTGACGGTTTTGTGCCGATCTTCTACCATCCGAATGTTGAGGTCACCAAGCAGATTGTGGCGGCTTGCGCGGCGGGTGGTATTCGTATGATCGAGTTCACTAATCGCGGTGATTTTGCTTATCGGGTGTTCGCGGAAGTGGCTGAGTATTTTGCCAAGCATGATCCGAGCGTGATGTTGGGTGTGGGGTCGATTGTGGATGCGCCAACGGCTGCGTTGTATATCGCGAGCGGGGCGAATTTCATCGTTGGGCCGGTGCTGAACGCTGAAATCGCGCGGTTATGTAATCGGCGTAAGATTGCTTATTTCCCCGGTTGCAGCACGTTGGGAGAAATCTCACAGGCGGAAGAACTGGGTGTTGAGATCGTAAAAGTGTTTCCCGGCGAGTCGGTCGGTGGGCCGGAATTTATTAAAGCGATATTAGGTCCTTGCCCGTGGACAAGGGTGCTGGTCACAGGCGGCGTGAGCGCTAACCAAGCTAGCATCAATGCATGGTTTAAAGCGGGCGTAACGGCAGTCGGCATTGGTTCCGCACTGATCCGTAAAGAGTGGGTAGAGGCAGGCAACTATGCCGCAATCACTGATGAAGCATCGCAGATTATGGCTTGGATACGACAAGCCCAAGCTTCTTAGGAGCCGTGCCTAAAAACTTTAGAGGAGGTGATGTGTAGAGCGTCGAAAAAGTGTTTCGCAATATCGTTTAGCATGATTATATTTTTTGGATATACAAGAGGAACCTAATGACTAACCCGATTACACCAAAAAAGAACACCGCTAAGAACATCAGCCGCCGTGACTTCCTGAAGCTGTCCGGTGCTGCTGCCGGTGCTGCTTCTGCAATCGCGATGCCTAAGATTCACTTCCCAACGTTCCTGCGTCAAACCAAGATGGAATTGAACTTCCTGACATGGTTCTGGCAGGAACCAGGGCGTGGTGATGCATGGCGCATGATGATCAAGAAGTTCCATGAAACACAAAGCGACATTCACATCAACGAAGCTGGTTACGGCGAAAACGATTACTTCCAGCAAATTCTGATCCAAGCGAAATCCGGCAAGATCGATGGTGATATGTTCACCGAGACACCGGATGGCTTCTTGCGCTTGATGAATGCTGGTCACACCATCTCGTTGGAAGATGTTGTCAAGAAGGCTGGCGTGACGCTGACCAAAGCTCAAGACATGCTTCGTAAAGATGGCGAAGTCAACGGTTTGGACATCGTGACTGTGCGTTTCGGTTTGCTCTACAACCAAGGGTTGTTTGATAAGGCCGGACTCAAGGAACCCACCAGCATTGATGAATGGGTTGAAAATGTGAAGTCACTGACTGACCGCCCGAACCAATTTGGTATCTTCTCGCCGCACGTGGCATCCGATCCATTCTCGACATGGTTCACGCTGCAACAATGGGCGGTTCTATACGACGGCGTATGGGCGGACGGCAAGAAGCCGCTGCTTACATCTGAACCGGTCATCAACGGCCTCAAGCTGTTCAAGACTATGTTCGATGCTGGTATGCCACAAGGTACGGACATCGGTACCGCGAACAAGATGTTCGGTGGTTCACAGATTGCCCAAGAATTGATCGTGTCGGCAGCCGTCAACTCGTGGAAGAACAGCACGGATGATCCTGATCTGTACGGCAAGCTGCGCAGCTCCAAGCCATTCTGGCCGGGTGGTAAGGGTATTACCCGTATTCATCCGATCTGCGTCAATGCCAATACCGAGCCGGAAAAGCAAGCCGCAGCCAAGGAATTCCTGTCGTGGCTGTACCAGAAGGAAAATTACCAACAACTGCTCGAGGGTTGCCTCGACGTTATTCCAGCCATCGAAGGTGGTATCCGCGAAGAGTATCGTAAGACACTGACATGGGCAGATGGTTACGATGCAACGAACGCTATCACTGTACCGGAAACCCTCGGTGACTTTGTTCTGTTCAATGACGAACTGGGACAGGTTGTGGTACCGCACTTCCAAGAAGTGTTGGCTGGCAGCACCTCGGTTGAGGATGCGATGGCCGCCGCACAAACTGAAGCGGAAGAATTGGCAAGCCGCGTTTTCACAAGCTAATTTCTGAGTTTGAAAAGGGGACAGTGGGGTACAAGCCACTGTCCTCATCATCACTTTATACCCGTAGGCTGAACTTCATTGTCGAGATGGGGGCGATGCGTAGCACCACTCGAATACATGAGGCGGCTTCATTCCAGTTTCTCCATAAGGGCACGATAGGTGTGGCCTTACTGAGTGATCATAGGAGACACATCGTATGGCTGTACAAGCGGGCATCAATGCCCAAGTCGCCAAACCTATCGCGCGACCCCGGCGCGATTATTTACCCTATTTGTTGGCACTGCCGATCATTATTTATGAAGGCATCTTCATCCTCGTTCCGATTGTTCAGCAATTTGGTTCCAGCTTCACGAGCGATGTTATCGGCATCGGTACGGTGAAGTGGGTTGGATTGGCGAACTATACGCGGATGTTCAAGGATGCCAAGTTCTTTAACTCGCTCAAGGTCACGCTCATTTTTATGGCAGCGACGGTTATCCTCGCAGTCGGCGCGGGACTTATTTCGGCGATCATCATGAACCGCGAGTTTCGTGGACGGTCGATCGCACGGACGATCATGTCACTTCCGTGGGCGTTCCCTGATTTGCCCACTGTGCTGGTGTTTTACTGGATTTTGAACCCGAACTTCGGCGTCATGAATGTATTTGCGCGGGCATTGCTGCCGTGGTTGACGCAGAACCCCAAATGGCTGCTGGATATCAACCTTGCGATGCCGCTGGTGGTGGCAATCGCATCGTGGAAGGCGTTCCCATTTTATGGGTTGGTGACGCTGGCGGCGATGCAAGCCATTCCACACGAGTTGTATGAGGCGGCCAAGGTGGATGGGGCGAATCCACGACAGGCGTTCCGGTTTATTACCTTACCGGCGTTGCTGCCGACGTTGATGCTGTTGGGCGTGCTGGCCTGTATCTTCGCTTTCCGTCAATTTGTGTTGATCTTTTTGGCGACGGGTGGTGGTCCGGGGCGTGTAACCGAGACACTGGTGATTTCGGTTTACAAGACGGCTTTTAACTCATTTGACTTTTCCTACGGCGCGACAATCGGTATGGCCGGATTCGCCGTGGTATTTGCGATTACGTTGCTGTTTGTGTACTTACAGCGGCGACAGGAAGCAGAGGCGGCGGTATGAGCAACATCCAGACAAGTATGCCATTGACTCCGGGAAAGCGTGACACGTCGCACCCATTTCGCTGGATACAGCGTATTCCGTTTTATGTGGTGATGCTGGCGTTTTGTGTCGTGACCGCATTCCCGATTTATTGGATGACTGTGAGTGTTATTCAACCCGTCGAAATGAGCTTGCAGTATCCGCCACCGTTGTTTCCAAAGGCGATTAACCCCAACGCGTTTTCGGAGATTTTCCAAGTGGAGAATAATCCAGACCGCGTGGATATTTGGATCGGTAATTCGATTGCATTATCGACGATGACCACGATTATCTGCCTCCTGTTGAGTATTTTGGGGGCGTATGCATTGGCGGGGCGGCGTTGGCGCGGACAGAGCGTGTTCGGGTTGATGCTGCTGATGACACAGATGTTGCCTGAGGCGTTGATCCTGATCCCGCTGTACGCGACGATTGATAAGCTGCAACTCAAGAATAATCTGCCGATGCTGGCGCTGGTCGATACGGCGTTCGTGCTGCCCATTTGCATCTGGATTTTGAAGAATGTGTTCGACACGATCCCCACAGAGATTCGCGATGCGGCGATGGTGGATGGTTGTACACGAATCGGTATGTTGTGGCGGATCATGCTGCCAATCTCCGCACCCGGTTTGGTATCGGTGGGTGTGGTGGCGTTCTTCCATGCATGGAACGAGTATTTGTTCGCGGCTAGTTTGCTGACGGACAAGAAATTGTATCCGGCTCCGGTGGGGTTGGCGCAGATGATCTCGATGATTGATACGCCGATTGATAAGCTGATGGCTGGTGGGTTGGTATTCTCGATTTTCCCAGTCATTTTTTACATGCTGATGCAGCGGTATATCGTGGCAGGATTGAGCGCGGGTGCGGTAAAGGGATAGGTTGGAATATCAGGTGGGAGAGGGATCGTTCCCTCTCCTAATGCGATTCGATGGGCATAACGGACACGGCATGCCGTGTCCCTACGCAAACATAAACTATTTTTGTTTGGGTGAATTTCAGCGATTGATTTCTAGATTAGTGCCAATTGGTGGGCTGTCTCAAGATCACGATTATTAAGGACTAGATCATTATGAGTAACCAAGAATTAGAACGGGCGCGTGCGGAACTTAAAGCGATTGGTGCGGATTTCGCGGTGTTGTCGTCCGGTGATAACGTGACGTATGTAAGCCACTTTGAAGTACCAGTGGATTTTGGGGCAAATTCCGCGTTGAGTTATGCACCACCGATCGCGCTGATCGGGATGAATGACAACAGTGCCGAGTTGCTTGTGTCGGGTTCGTATGTGTCGACGGTTAAACAACAAAGCAACGCGTTTGAGGTGAGCAGTTATGAACCAGTGAACTGGTTCACACCGATTGATGGTCGGGCGAATGCGTTGAATTTGCTGCGGGATGCGCTGAAAAAGATCGGTGGTGGGCGTTCGGTGGTCAAGGTAGCGATTGAAGAACGGACGCTATCGGCGGTGGCGCTGCGCATTTTGCGAGAAGAATACCCGAATGTGCAGATTATCGAGGCGGGGGATGCGCTGGCGGCGGCGCGAATGATTAAGACTGAACGGGAACTAGAGTTGCTGCGGTTCGCTGCCGAGGTGAATAAGGCGGGGCAAACGGAATTGCTGCGCCAAACCCGCGAAGCAGGCAAGAATGAATTCGCGATGTGGGCGGCTGTCATTAATGCGATGGAACACAAGGCGGGGCATCCGTTGTTTGTGTTCGGCGAGTTGGTGACAGGGAGCCGTTGTAAGTGGGTGAATTACCCTGGTGGGCCGAAGGATGTGGTGACGAAGCCCGGTGATTTGGCGCTGATGGATATGAGTCCGCGCGTGAATGGGTATTGGTCAGATACGACGAACACGATGGTTATTGGTGGGGTGGCGGCAACCGAGAAGCAGAAACGTTATGGTGTAGCAGCGCGGGAAGCGTTCCATGCGGCGGCGAATCAGTTGCGTCCAGGCAATCGGGCGAAAGATGCATTTTTTGCGGCAGATGCGGCATTTGAAAAGCACGGCCTCAAGATTGGGCATTACGCGGGGCATCAGATTGGGGCGGCGGTGAATGAAAGTCCGCGTTTGGTTCCGTATGACGAAACGGTGATTCAGGCGGGAATGGTGTTTTCGATCGAGCCGGGGGCTTACGAAGGCGAACACGGTGATACGGGGGCACGGATGGAGAAATCGGTGATCGTTCATGAGTCGGGGCCGGAGATTATCTGCGACTTTGAGTGGGGATTCTAAGCGTGAAGTTGTCAGTCGATAGCTATCAGTCTCCAGTCGAAAGGCGGGGATTGAGGGACATCATTGTGAAAAGGAATGATTAGGCGTAACTGATTTAGGCAATATTACCCGAAAGCTATTATATGAAAATTACAGGCATTGAGACCTATACCGTCAGCGCAGGTTGGAAAAATTGGTTGTTTATCAAGGTGCTGACTGACAGTGATTTGTACGGCATCGCAGAAGCTACGATCAACGGGTTCATCAAAACGACCGAGGCGGCGGTGCATGAGTTGAAGCATTTTGCCGTCGGCAGAGATCCGCGCGACGTGACAGCGATTGCCAGCAAAATTATCGGCAGTATTCAAGATGCAGGGCATATCCACCGGATGGTGATGGGCGCGGTGGAGGTGGCTTGCTGGGATATTCTGGGCAAGAGTTTGGGCGTGCCGATTTACCAACTGCTGGGCGGTAAAGTTCGGGAAAGTATTGCCGGTTATGCCAACGGGTGGTATCGGGCAGAGCGGACGCCAGAGAGTTTTGTCGCGGCGGCTGAACTGGTGGTACAGAAAGGCTTCACGGCACTCAAGCTTGATCCGTTCGGGTTGTCGCGGAATTTTATCAGCGAGGCTGAACTGCGGGAAGCGTATGACATCACAAAGGCGATTCGTGACCGATTTGGCCCCGAACTCAAGATTCTGATTGATGTTCATAGTCGCTTCACACCAGCAGAAGGTATCCGCGTGGCGAGAGCGATGCAAGATATTGATTTGTACTGGTGGGAAGAACCGACTAGCCCTGAACGAGAGGTGCTTTCCAACGAAGTCGCGATGCAGAGTCCGATAAGAGTGGCGACTGGCGAGCAATTCGATAAGGTGGGGAAGTTTTTCACGCTGGCGGTGGGCGGGGGCATTAGCATCTGGCAACCGGAACCGATGTCGTTGGGTGGTATACGGAATACGATGGCGGTGGCGCATATTGCTGAGGCGAATGGGGCGTGGATTGCTCCACATCAGAGTGGTGGGCCGGTAGCAACTGCGGTGTGTTTACAACTGGCGGCGTGCATCCCTAATTTCTTAATTCAAGAACATTTCGATCCGTTCAATGAGGCGTGGACACAGGATATTGTCAACTGGCATCCGTCGATTGATCCACGTAACGGACATCTATCGTTTCCGACCGCGCCGGGGTTGGGGCTGGATCTTAATTTGGAGGTGATCGCTGCGCATCCGTATGATCCGGCGGCGTACTTCGATACGAATGAGCCGGGGTGGGAGAAGCGATTGGGGCAACGGTCTAAGTAGACCTCCCAGACGAAAGACATAATTGAACCGCCAAGATTTTGCGGATTGAATTGATATAGTTCATCAGCATAGAGCGGTATTAAAAATAGCGATTGTTTAGGTTGAAAAAGAGCCATTATGAAAATTACAAAGATTGAGACGATCTGGTGTGATACGTTATTGCCGACGAGTTGGGTGCGCATCCATACAGATGACGGGCTGATTGGATTGGGGGAGACGTATTATATCCCGCGCGCGGTGAGTGCGGTGATACACGATATGCTGGCGAAGGTGCTGTTGGGGCGCAATCCATTGGATATCGAGAACCACTGGCAGAATATGTTCTCGATGGTCAATTTTTTTGGATTCGCGGGTTCGGAAATGCGGGCGATCAGCGCGATTGATGTGGCGCTGTGGGACATCGCGGGACAGTATAGCGGACAGCCGATTTATAACTTGTTGGGTGGACGTAACCGCGACCAGATCATGATTTATAACACGTGTGTGGGGCATGGACCGCATCAAGATTATCTGGCGTGGGCAGAAGGGCATACCGGCGAGTTGGCGACGGATCTGCTGAAGAGTGGGATCAAGGCCATGAAGATTTGGCCGTTTGATCAATTCGGCGTGTCGTTGGATGGGCCGGGGCAACGCACCACACGGGCACACGGTACGGCCGGGGCGAATGCAATGGGGCCGGTCAGCCATTTCTTGAGCAAAGATGATCTCAAAAAAGGATTGTCTTACGTCGAGGATATACGTAAGGCTGTGGGCGACAAGATGGAGATCGCGATTGAGGGACACGCCCGCTGGAATTTGCCAGAGGCGGTGAAGATCGCGCAAGCGTTGGAACCCTACGACATTATGTGGCTGGAAGAGATTATGCCACCGGATAACATCGAGAGTTATGCGCGTTTGAAGGCACAAACGAAGGTTAAGTTGTGCGTAAGCGAGCGGTTGTTTACGCGGTTTGGGTTCCGGCAGGTGGTGGAGAACAATGCCGCGGACATTGTTATGCCGGATATGGCGTGGACGGGCGGTATTAGCGAGACGCGCAAGATTTGTGCGCTGGCGGATACGTATTATCTGCCGGTGACGAGCCATGATTGTATCGGGCCAGTGGCATTGTGGTCGGCAGTGCATATGATGCTGCATGTGCCGAATGCGATGATTGTGGAGACGGTGCGCGCGTATACCAATGGCTGGTACAACGATATTGTGACAGAGCGTATTCCGATCCAAGACGGGATGATCACGCTGGCGGGTAAGCCGGGACTGGGAACAGCACTACGCGAGGAAGTCTTGCAGCGTCCCGATGTACATATCGAAGTTTCGGAAGTGTCTAAAGGTTAACATCGATGCATAAATTCCAGCTTGCCATCACCGGAGACTTCTTGAATGCGAAAGGGAAAAGCTCATACGGTGATTTGGGTTTTGGGGCGATAGAGGCGTGCCCGTATATCGAGCATCACTACATCATGGATCATGCGCCCAAAGAGAATGATCCGAGCTATTGGGATAACCTGTATTCGATGGAAGTTAAGCCGGAACATGTGCGGGGGATGGATGGGCTGGTTGTGCTGCGTCCATACATCCGCAAGACGGCTTACGCAGGGGCGGAGAACCTGACGGTTATTGGTCGGTCGGGTGCGGGGTATGACAAGATTGATGTGCAAGCGTGTACAGATAATGATGTGCTGCTGTTCAATTTGCCGAACGTGCTGAATCATTCGACGGCTTCAAGCGCATTGATGTTCATCCTCGCGCTGGCGAAAAATCTAATGGCGCAAGATCGTATTACACGGGAAGGTCGCTGGGATTTACAGCCTCAGGTGTTGGGGAGGGAAATCGAACGCAAGACGCTGGGCATTATCGGGCTGGGAGCGAGTGGACGGGAATTGGTGCGATTGATCGCGCCGTTCAATATGCGGGTGATCGCGTATTCGCCTCATGCTGATCCGGCACAGGCGGCGGCTTTGGGGGTAGAACTAACATCATTAGAGACTCTTATGAGCGAGTCGGATGTGGTGAGCGTGCATTCTAATTTGACACCGGATAAACATAAGATGATCCGCGCTGAACATTTGGCGCTGATGAAGCCATCCGCGTATTTTGTGAATATCGCACGGGGGGCGCTGGTGGATCAGGCGGCACTGGTGAAGGTGTTACAGGAACGGCGAATCGCGGGGGCGGGATTGGATGTGTTCGAGGTCGAACCGCTGCCGGCTGATGATCCGTTGACGAAGTTGGATAATGTGCTGTTGACCCCGCATCTGGCACCGGCAACCTTGGATGTGTGGACGGCGGGTGGGTTACAGATGTCCCAATGTATCTTGAAAGCGGCACGGGGCGAGGTGCCACCGAATGTGATTAATAAAGCGGTGCTGGATAGTGCACGTTTTCAGGCCAAGTTGGCGCGGTTTGTTGAGAATCAAGAAGTAGGTACTTCATGAAGATGGATGGGAAGATCGCACTGGTGACCGGTGGTGGGAATGGGATTGGTCAGGCGGCGTGTTTGGAGTTTGCCCGACAAGGCGCAAAAGTGATGGTGGTGGATATTGATGCGGCGGCTGGT
This sequence comes from Aggregatilineales bacterium, assembly GCA_044227005.1. Lineage (GTDB taxonomy): Bacteria > Chloroflexota > Anaerolineae > Aggregatilineales > Phototrophicaceae > CFX2. Next base: position 265,027 of record JBGAFZ010000003.1, on the reverse strand, counting down.
GAAAAGACGGCAGTCGCTATCCGTGCGATGGGGGGAGATGCCGAATCGTTCCAAGCGGATGTGAGTCAATCGAGTGATGTTCAAGCGTATGTGGCACATACGTTGAAAACTTTTGGACGGATTGATACGTTTTTCAACAACGCGGGGATCGAGGGTGTTATCACGCCGCTGGCAGAGTATTCGGAAGCACTTTGGGATCGGGTGATGGGCGTTAATCTCAAAGGATCTTTTTTGGGGTTGCGATATGTGCTGCCGGTGATGATTGCCCAGAAAAAAGGTACGGTGGTGAATACGGCTTCGGTGGCAGGTACGGTGGGTGCGCCGGGTATGGCAGCCTATTCTGCCAGCAAGCACGCGATTCTCGGCCTTACAAAGACGGCTGCGGGGGAAGTCGGTAAGCAGGGGGTACGGGTGAACGCGGTATGCCCCGGCCCGATTAATACACGCATGATTCATTCGCTGGAAAAGATGATTAATCCGGATGATCCAGCGTCGGTCGCTAAATTCAATACGTCACGTAATCCGATGGGGCGATATGGCGAACCGGAAGAGATCGCGCGGATTGTGGTGTTTCTGGCTTCGGACGAGTCCGAGTATGTGAACGGTGTGGCATGGTTGATTGATGGCGGACGCACTGCCATTTAAGTGGATTAATACGGAAAGCGAATTATTGGTTAGCATAGGCTGACCCATCAAGATTTATTTTTCAAAGGTTAAACGAGTTATGTCCAACGCACCCAATTTGAGCAAAGATCAATATCTAGCACTGTTTCGGCAGATGCTTGAAATCCGACGGACGGAAGAACAGTTGGCGAAATCGCATCAGGCAGGGTTGATTCACGGCGCATGTCATACGTATGTGGGCGAAGAGGCAATTGCTACCGGCGTATGCGCCCATCTGACGCCGAAAGATGCGGTGTTTAGTACCCATCGCGGTCATGGTCATGCGCTGGCTAAAGGTGTGCCGCCGCGTGAGGTGATCGCCGAGTTGTTTGGGCGGTCGACGGGTGTATCACGCGGACGTGGTGGGAGTATGCATTTGTTCTCGCCGGAAGTAGGCATGATGGGGACGAGCGGTATCGTCGGGCCGTGTATTTTGCAGGCGACAGGCGCGGGGTACACCTCCAAGTTGCTGGATAATGGGACTGTCGGCGTGGCGTTCTTCGGAGATGGCGCGAGCAATAACGGTGCGTTCCACGAGGGATTGAATCTGGCGGCAATCTGGGATTTGCCGGTGATTTTTGTGTGCGAGAACAATATGTACGCAACCGAGGTGGCTTTCGCATATGCGACACGCAATACGGAAGTGGCGGAACGCGCCAGAACATATGGTATGAGCGGGGTTTCGGTAGATGGGAATGATGTGTTGGCGGTGTATGAGGCGATGGGTGAAGCTGTGAGCCGTGCACGTTCCGGCAAAGGGCCGACGTTGATTGAAGGCAAAACGTATCGGACACGCGCTCACGCTGAGGGTATGCGGGATGCGGGGTATCGGACACCTGAGGAAGTTGATTCGTGGAAGCAGCGTGATCCGATCAGTAATTATCGCGCCAAACTGCTGAAAATGGGCGTGGTGAATGAGAGCGATTTTGAGCAGATTGAGGCGGATGTGAAGTCCAAGATCGAGGAAGCGTTGGAGTTCGCCAAAAATAGTCCATATCCTGATGCGGCGACGGTCACTGATTACATTTATAGTCAGTAAATACTTTTGAACCGAGCAAGTCGCGGCGTTTTTTTATAACACAAAGGCTCAGCGATTCAAGCGCTTTATCAAGCGTTTTTGAAGCAGAATGAAGGACATACGATGCGTGAAATTACATTTACTGTTGCTGCCCGTGAAGCTCTTTCTGAAGAGATGGAGCGGCAGTCGAATATATTCGTGGTGGGTGAGGGAATCGGTGTGCGGGGCGGCAACTGGGGAACTACGGTTGGTCTGTACGAAAAGTATGGCCCGATGCGATTGCGGGATACCCCGATTGTCGAGCGCGGATTCGTGGGGATGTGTGCAGGGGCAGCGATGACAGGGTCGCGCCCGATTGTAGACTGCATGTTTTTCGACTTTATTCTGGATAGTATGGGTGAGCTGATAAACCAAATTGCCAAGATGCAGTATATGAGCAGTGGGCGCTTGAAGATGCCGCTCATTTTGCGCGGGTGTATTGGCATTGGTGGTTCAGCGGCGACGCATCATTCGGGAAATTATTATCCGCTGTTCGCCCACATACCGGGTTTTAGGGTGGTGCTGCCGAGTAATGCTTATGATGCAAAGGGCTTGTTCAAAACGGCGTTGCGCTGTGATGATCCGGTCATTTTTCTGGAACATAAGTCACTGTTGAATACCAAGACGCATGTGCCGGAGGAAGAATACTTTATTCCGTTCGGACAGGCGGCGGTTGTACGTGAAGGGACAGCGGCAACGGTGGTCGCGCTGGGGACGATGGTACGCAAAACGCAGGATGCGGCAGATATACTGGCTAAAGAGAATATCAATATTGAGATTATTGATCCGCGTACGCTGGCACCGTTGGACATTGATACGATTTTGCAGTCGGTGCATAAGACTGGCCGCCTGTTGATCGTCGATGAGACATTTGCACCGTGCGGAATTGGGGCGGAAATCTCGGCACAGGTGACGGCAAAAGGGTTTGATGATCTGGATGCGCCGGTGCAACGGCTGAATGGTTTGCATACGCCGACACCATATAGCCCGTCGTTGGAAGCGGCTGTTATTCCCAACAGCGATTCGATCCTACAATCCATCCGCGATTTATTGGCGGAATGAGGACATTTTATGGCTATTGAAATTCTCATGCCGCGCCTCGGCTGGACGATGGAAGAAGGGACGCTGGTTGAATGGTTGAAACAGGATGGTGATGCGGTACAACCGGGCGATATTATGTTCACGGTTGAAAGTGATAAAGCGCTAAACGAGGTCGAGTCGTTTGAGGCGGGTATTTTCCGCATTCCGCCGCATTCGGATGTGCTGGGGAAAACTGTTCCGGTGGGTACGGTGCTGGCGTATATTGTTCAGGCGGGTGAAGTTGCCCCATTTGAACAAGCCAACCAAGTTGCTCCCGTATCGCCCCAACCTTCTGCTCCGAGTGTGATACCGCAGGCTGTGGTTGTTTCACCGCAGTCCATAAGCGAGAGAAGTAACGCGATGCCGAACATCAGCCCACGGGCGCGGCGGGTGGCGCGTGAGTTGGGTGTGGATTGGGTGGCGCTCAAGGGAAGTGGTCGTACGGGGCGGATTGTCGAGCGGGATGTACGGGCGGCTGTCGCGAGTGGTGCACCATCAGCACCTGCGCAAATTTCACCTGTGGCTAAGCGGGCGGCAGAAGAGTTGGGTGTGGATGTCGGTGCGTTGGCGGCACAGATGCCGGGGCAGCGGATTACCCGTGAACATGTGGAACGGGCGGCTCAACCGATTGCTGCACCTGCGGCGACATCCCAAAGTGAAACACGTACTGCCCTTCCACGTTTGCGTCGGGTGATCGCAGAGCGCATGAGTGCTAGCTCACAGATGACTGCATCCGTGACACTCACCACTGAAGTCGATGCTACGGAATTGGTGAAGCTACGAAAGGGCTTAAAATCAACGAGCCAATCGGATAGCCGACCAGTTCCTAGTTATAATGATCTGCTGGCGAAATTGGTGGCAGAGGCTTTGTCTGATCATCCACAGCTTAACGCACGGATTGAGGGCGATGAGATTGTGACCTCGAACGTAGTTAACATGGGGTTTGCGGTGGATACCGAGCGCGGTTTGGTTGTGCCGGTGGTGCGCGATGTGCAATCCAAGAGCATCCGGCAAATCTCAGCGGATGGAAGTGCGTTGGTTGAACGGGCGCGTGAGGGTACGCTCCGTCCGGATGATCTGAATGGCGGGACGTTCACGATTACCAACCTCGGTATGTACGAGATTGATGCGTTCACGCCGATCATCAATTTGCCACAGTGCGCAATTCTAGGTGTGGGGCGGATTGTGCCTAAACAGGTGGTGGTGGATGTTGAGGCTGAGCGGGTTGCAATCCGACATATGTTGTTCTTGAGTTTGACGTTCGATCATCGTTTGGTGGATGGCGCACCGGCAGCACGCTTCTTGCAACAGGTGAAACGTTTTATTGAACAGCCCTATTTGTGGCTACTTAATTAATGACTGGAGTTCATGATGAAATTAGTCTCTTTTGTTCACAATAACTCGACCCGGATTGGCGCGTTGGTCAGCCGCAATGGGGAAGAGCGCGTGGTGGATTTTAGCCAAGCTGATCCGAGTTTGCCCAAAGATATGATTGCATTTTTGGAGGGCGGTAAGGCAACACATGCGGCGGCACAGAAGGCGATTGCTAGCGCATCTGATAGCTTGCCGCTGGCATCCGTCAAGTTGTTGGCACCCGTGCCACATCCTGACAAGATCATTTGCATCGGTTTGAATTACAGTGACCATGCGGCTGAAACCGGACAACCGATCCCCAAGTTCCCGATTGTGTTCTCCAAGTATTCGAACACAGTGATCGCCACAGGTGATTCGATTGTGCTGCCGCGCGTTTCTAACGAGGTGGATTATGAAGCCGAGTTAGGATTTGTTATCGGCAAGACGGCTCACCATGTTAAAGCGGCGGATGCGTTGGATTATATTGCCGGATACTTGCCGGTTAATGATGTGAGTGCACGGGATTATCAGACCCGCATCAGTCAATGGACGATGGGTAAGACGTTTGATACATTCGCGCCGATGGGACCGGCCTTGGTCACGAGCGACGAGGTAGCTAACCCCGGTCAGTTGAAGATCAGTCTGACGATCAATGGCGAGACACTGCAAGACTCCAATACTGATAAATTGATTTTCGGTATTCCGCAATTGGTCGAGGCGTTGACCGAGGTGATGACACTTAAGGCGGGCGATGTGGTTTCTACGGGGACACCGCCCGGTGTGGGTATGGCGCGTAATCCCAAGCGCTATATGAAGCCGGGGGACGTGGTGAATATTACAATTGAGGGATTGGGTACATTGAGCAATCCGGTGGTGGCTGAATAAACTCTATGGACGAAAAAGTTGTTCTTGTCACTGATTACACATGGCCGAATACAGCGATTGAAGAAGCTGTTTTGAAAGCGGCTAACGCGCGGTTATTGGTTGCACAGGTGGGTGACGAGAATGAACTGCTGCGTCTTGTACCGCAGGCCGATGCCATCTTGACGTGCTTCAAGAAGGTGTCGGCGGCTGTGGTACGGGCAGGTGAGAAGTTGCAGGTGATCGGGCGCTATGGGATTGGCGTAGACAACATCGCTGTTGATGAGGCGACACGTTTGGGTATCCCCGTGACGAATGTGCCTGCGTACTGTTTAGATGAAGTGGCGGAACATGCGTTGGCTTTGATGCTGGCCTGTGCGCGGAATATCGCTCATTATAATCATGCAATCCGTGTTGATGATTGGGCATTGAATGCGCGGCGTCCGTTGTTTCGTGTGCAGGGCAAGGTGCTGGGTATTATTGGCTTCGGTAAAATCGGGCAACGGTTGGCTGCTAAGGCAGGGAGCCTCGGTTTGAAGGTCATTGCGCATAGTTCACATCCCGATGAGGATTCTGGTCGTCGATTGAACGTCGAGTTTGTGAGCCTTGATGATTTGTTGGCGCGAGCAGATTTCGTCAGTCTGCATGTGCCGTTGAAAGCCGCGACACGTCATCTGGTGAATGCGGAACAGTTACGTAAGATGAAGCCCTCAGCTTTTCTGATTAATACAGCGCGTGGCGGATTAATTGACCACGACGCGTTGTTAACTGCGTTGCAAGATGGCTGGATCGCAGGGGCGGGGTTGGATGTTTTTGAGCCGGAGCATCTGGAAGCAGAACACCCGTTGTTCGCTCAACCGCATTTGATCGCTACGCCGCACGTAGCGTTTTATTCGGAAGAGTCACTGGCTGAATTGCAGAGCAAAGCCGCCGAAAATGTAGCGGCTATTCTAAGTGGGAATCGCCCCGCAGCATTGGTGAATCCCGATGTACTTAGCCTTCCTCGTTGGTCACACCTCAAGTGATGGTTTGCTGAAACCCGCACAGGCTATTACCTCGTTTGGGCATTCCTCAAAGGCTTCGATCCTGATATTCGATTTGCAAAAATTGCCATACAGTTAAATTTAAACCGTCAATTAATTGAGAAATTGTTTTAAATTAATGATTGTTCGTGTTACACTTCATTTAATACGAATACGATTTTATTTTCAACACAGATCATTGTGCGTGATTGGGGGATCAAAAATGGTGCACAGGATGCATCAATCTCCTACAAACGGGATATTACTGCACCCAAATCTCGTTATTCCCGATTCCTCGAACCCCCTTCTGTTTTGGCTGATTTTCGTAAAGCTGCGTGTGGCATTCGCCCTACATAGATATAAGGTATTGACGGTTCATGGCAAAGATACTTGTGATTGATGACGAAGAAGGTATTCGTTTAGAAGTCAGTGAATGGTTGACTTATGAAGGATATGAGGTGTTCAGTGCTGAGAATGGGCGTGAAGGTGTTGATGTTGCACGGAGTTGTATTCCCGATTTGATTCTGAGCGATATAACCATGCCCGAATTGGATGGCTATGGTGTTTTAATGGCTATTCATCAAGAACAGCACCTTGCCTCTACTCCGTTTATTTTTCTTACCGCACGATCTGATAAATCTTTCATGCGACATGGTATGGAATTAGGTGCAGATGATTATCTAACGAAGCCTTTTTCACGGGCTGAATTGCTATCGGCAATCAACGCGCGGATTGAGCGTGTGCAGTCGATTAAGATGGGTACGCGAGAAGAAATCAATGCGCTTAAGTCGAAAATTTTGCGGGTTGTGGGGCATGAGTTAAAAACGCCTCTTTTGTCTGTGACGCTGGTGCAAGAGGTGATTGAGCATCAACTGGGACAATTGAGCGGTGATGAGATGGCGGATTTGCTTCAGACCATGCGTGCAGGAACTGATCGGTTGCAGCATGTGGTTCAACAAATTTTGTACCTCACCCAGATTGAAGGTGGCGCGTTAAGTGTCGAATCGATCGAAAAATCCGGTTCAGCGGTTTTCGTCAATCAACTTATTGTGTCGGCGATTGATATGGCACGTGGTTTCGCCTATCGCAATCAACGCGGACAGATTTACCAAGATGCTCAAAATTCTGATGTAACAGTTTGGGGCAATGTGGATTTGCTGCGGCATGCACTGGCAGAATTGCTGAGTAATGCGCTGGCTTTCTCTAGCGAAGGTAAAGCAATCGTTATTCGCGAATGGAAGGTTGGTGATTATGTCTGGATCGGCATTATGGATCAAGGGCATGGAATGTCGGATGCTGATGGTGCACGTGCACAGCTCGCTTTCGAGCAAATTCAGCGTGAGACCCATGAACAACAAGGTTTAGGAATCGGACTTACAGTCGCGCAACAAATCATCCGTATTCATGGTGGCGAAGTGCGGATTGAATCGGTCATCGGTGAGGGAACGCAGGTACTTGTTCGGTTGCCTTTGCGCCATGATGCCTAGTTGATTATTGGTGGTGCTTGGTTTAAGACATTGTCCATTTTTAGGTTGTGGTATAGGCAGAAGTGGATAATCCTCAGTAGAATGACGGCTGAACCAATCCACAATGAGGACAAGACTGGCACATGGAACTGTATATCATCCGGCACGGGCAATCGACCAATAATGTTTCAATGATTTATGATGCTAGAGACCGCGAGGCTGATCCTCCGTTGACGGCTTTGGGCGTTCGGCAAGCGCAAAAAGTTGCTACTTATCTGGCAACGGCGGAAAATTTTGATCATTGGGTCGAGCGCAAAACCGAAGAACGTCACCTGATACAGGGTTTCGGTATCACCCGTTTATATTGCAGCCCGATGCTGCGCACGTTGCAAACGACTCTGCCGATCAGTAAGGCTCTCGATTTACAGCCTGAAGTCTGGCCTGATATACATGAACATGGTGGGTTGCATCTGGATTCAGGCGATGGGCGCGGCATTCTAGGCTTTCCCGGCCTCAGCCGCAGCGCCATGATGGCACAATTCCCCGGTTATAAGCTGCCGCCGAGCATCACTGAAGATGGTTGGTATGATTATTCGCGCGGGGTTGAAGATATTGGCAGCGCGATGGCACGGGCGATACGAGTAGCCGGTGTACTTAAGTCACAATCGAACAGCGACCAACGCATCGCGATTGTGATTCATGGGACGTTTGCGGATGCTTTGGTCAAAGCGATCTTGAATATGCTACCTAATCCAGATGTGTATCATCTGATGTATAACACGGCCATTACACGCATCGACTTCCGACGGGATGGCAAGATTATTCCACGTTATATGAATCGCGTGCTACATCTGGCACCTGATGAGATTAGCTAGATAAAGCGAACTACTGCTGTGTTACAGGTTGGCTTCCGCCAATGCGCGAATGGTCGCGATTTCACCACGATGTTCGGCCTCGTGTTGAAGCAGGTGATGGACGACCCACGCAGGGGTGACATCATAGCGTTCGAGATTACGGGCGTGGCGGAAGTCATCGAGTGACATGTGTTGGAATACATCCAGAAACAGACGGCGAGTCGAGTCGAGGCGTTTAAAATGGGCGTCCAAACTGACGCCTTTTACTACGGACAAATGGCCTTTGTCGTCACGCACGGGATGCGGAAATGCATCCCAGACGCTCATTGGAAGTTTTTCTTCCATCACTTCGCTAAAGAGCCAATCCATTTCGATCAAGGCGATGTGATAGAGCAATGTGCCGATACTATTCCCCGCAGGTGGTTGCCAGTCGATAATTTCAGGTGCTATACCTTCAAGTGTATGACCTGTTCGGGTTCGGGCATCTTCCAACATCCAGACAGCGCGTCCGATTTCCGGTATGAAGCCTTCAATTGCTGGAATATGTAAGTGTTCGCGGGGTTTGGTGGACATAAGAAACTTTCCTCGTCTGATGCTGAATTGGTTTCTATAATACCATTAGCACCTCATAAGTTCGCCTGTAAAAAAAGGAATCGTATTATGAAACCCGCTACCCGTATCGTTCGTGCTGGCTTACCTGATCCACAACAATCTGCACCATTTTTACCGGGACCGGTGTTTGCTGCGCCCTACCATGCTGCTGGTGAAGCGGGCAACGCACCGTATAACTATGGCCGATTGCATAATCCAACATGGACACAGTTCGAGCTGGCTTTGAGTGAACTCGAAGGGGGAAGTGCACTGGTATTTGCTTCGGGCATGGCGGGAATTGCGGCAGTGTTCGGATCTGTCCTGCGACCGGGGGATAAAGTTGTTGTTCCGTCGGATAGTTATTATTTGGCGCGGGTACTGGCGAATGGTTATTTCACGCAGATGGGGGTGCAAGTTGTGATGGCTCCGACTGCGAATAACGCCCAGCTTGAACACATACAGGGTGCTAAATTGCTGTGGTTGGAAACACCGAGTAATCCGGGTTTGGATGTATGCGACATTCGACTGATGACACAGGTGGCACATGAACAAGGGGTATTGGTCGCGGTAGACAATACATCAGCGACACCGTTGGGGCAGCAGCCTTTGGCGCTAGGGGCAGATTTTTCGGTAGCATCTGATACTAAAGCGTTGACCGGTCATTCTGATCTCATTCTCGGTCATGTGGCCGTGCGCGAAGTTGAACGTTTGGATGGCATCCGGATGTGGCGTAACCAGATTGGTGCGGTGCCGGGGCCGATGGAGGTGTGGTTAGCTCATCGGTCATTGGCGACACTGCATCTACGTTTGGAACGACAGTGTGCTAGCGCATTGGCGATTGCACGTTTTCTGGCCGCTCATGACCATGTAAGCGATGTGCGTTATCCCGGTTTGGCACAGCATCCGGCGCATGAATTGGCTGCCCGCCAAATGCAGTTGTTCGGAACGATTGTCAGCTTCACATTGGCTACGCAAGCGGCGGCTCAACATTTCTTGGGTGCTTGTCAATTGGTTTATGAAGCGACCAGTTTTGGCAGCTTGCATACCACGGCTGAACGGCGTGCACGTTGGGGCGGGGATATTGTGGCGCCAGGGTTTATCCGCATGAACGTGGGCTGTGAAGATGTAGAGGATTTGATCACGGATCTAACACAGGCGTTAGGATGAGGTACTTAGTCAGGGCGAGTAGTCTTTACGAAATTCATACGCACCCCCTATTCTTTGGGGTATTTTAAACCTCAAGCGTGCTATCGTAAGGCAGTACGCAGGAGGAATGCACAATCATGATTACTCGTTTCAAACGCGCCGAACCGGTGCGCAAGCTAGGTTTGATGTTGTTGGTTTTGGCTGCCAGTGTGACGATTATCGGTTCGCTAGATCAACATCCCGGCCTTGATCCGTTCACTTTCATTAAGAAGACCTTTGATGATTTTTACGCGAATGTGGGTACGGAACTTGCTAGTATTTCGATCACGATACTGTTGATTGACCGGTTGCATCGGCATCGCGATGACCAGAATGAACGGGATGCTCTGATCCTGCAAATGGGCAGTCCTGACCATTCGTTTGCGATTGAGGCTGTGCGGATGTTGAATGCACAGAATTGGTTGCGGAATGGTTCGTTGATTAATGCGCATCTGATCCACGCGAATCTTGAAGGGGCTAATTTGCAGGATGTGCCGTTGGTGTGTTCACGGTTGGCGCTGGCAAATTTACGTCATGCTAAGTTGACGCATGCTAATTTAAGCCATGCGTATTTAAAAGGCGCTGATTTGCAGTCGGCATGTTTGCGTGGTGCAGATTTACGCGGTGCTAACCTAAATGATGCTAACTTGATGGATGCCCATATTGATGAGGCGACACTGTTTGACGCTGAAACCATTTTGCCGGACTGCACGTATTGGGAAGAAGGCAATGACATCAGCCGTTACACCAATCCCGAACATCCGTATTTCTGGCAACCGAAACATCGCACAGCGGCTTGAGCTTGCAATTGACAGGTAACACCATTAGCAATTAAGCTGCACACTATTATTAGCAGCTTTTAGTATTAGGATAAGTCATGTTCCGCTCCCTATTTGGACGTTCAAAAACTACACTCATTCGCCAGATGGGCAGCAATGATAACCGGCAGGTGTTACAGGCGATTGAGGGGCTGAAGTCGAAAGGGTGGTTTCGGGATGGGTCGTTGCATAATATCCAACTGGTAAATGCCAATTTGCAGGGCGCGGCTCTGGCAAAAGCGGATCTGTTGAAGGCTAATATGCAGGGTGCCAACCTGACCAAAGCATATCTTGGTGATACGCATTTGAAGTCAGCAGTTCTGAGGCAGGTGCAGTTGTGTGATGCGAATATGCGTAACGCAATTCTGGTCGAGGCTGATTTATCCGGTGCTGATTTGACCCGTGCGTATTTGCCGTCGGCAGTGCTCACTCATGCACGGCTGGTCGAGGCTAAGTTAATCCGTACGAACTTCTGGCAGGCTGATTTGCGGGCGGCCAATTTGCATAAAGCCCAGATGACCGATGCCATCTTTTACGAGACACGATTTGATGAGCACACAATTTTGCCGGATGGCTCGAATTGGGTGAGTGATACGGATCTCAAACGCTTCACTGATCCCGATCATCCTGACTTTTGGCGAGTGGGTTAGTAGCATGGATAACCGATTCTGGAAGGTTATATTGGCGCTGATTTTTCCACCGCTGGCCGTTCTGGATAAGGGGTGTGGTACGGCGATTGTGGTGGGATTGTTGACAGTTCCGTTATGGATACCGGGGTTTCTGGCGGCGTTGTTCATCATTTTTTCGGATAAGCCACGCGACAGAAGGCGGTTTGTAGAAATCCCAACCGCTTATGCTGATGAGGATGATGACGAGGAAAAACGCAAAGGGGCGTACATCCGATTGGCAGATGGTGAAGTGGCGGAAGTGGTTGAGGATGACCACGCGCCACTGAGAGGGTTCAAGTATAAGAAATAAAACAGGACAACCGATTGGCTGTCCTGTTTTTAATTCTACAGACTACTGGTTAGCGGATATTGCGACGACGGGCTGCAAACCAGTAAACAATCGCTAGCAAGAGCAAGCCTAACAAACAGGCTGCACCGATGAGCAACGGACTTTGTGACTGGCCGACCGCACCCTGATTTTCGGCTGTGAGTGGGATGGGTGTGAAGGTGGGAGCGGCTTGGTTGGTGTTGGTCGAAACCGCAGTGGCCTCTTTGGTGTCTGTGGCCGCAGTTGTGTTGGTGGCGGCTGCAACTGCTTGGGTTTGTTCTGCAGTCGTTTCAGCAGTAGCGGCTTCGGTCACTTCAGCGGTGGTTTCGGCAGTCGCGACTTCTTTGGTAACCTCGGCAGTTGTTTCGGCAGTAGCGGCTTCGGTCACTTCAGCAGTCGTTTCCTTAGTCGTTTCAGCAGTAGCGGCCTCGGTCACTTCGGCGGTGACCTCGACTTCAGTTGCAGTCGCTGCTTTAGTCGGGGCACTTGTGTTGGTGGGAGGCGCTTTGGTATCTGTCGGTGCTGCCGCAATGGCTGTTGACGCATCATTGGTGGCGACATTGGCTTGTACTGCTGTGGTCGCACTGGCATCGGTTGTTGCCTGTGCTGATGTGTTGGTGGCTGTGGCTGCTTCAGTCGTATTGGTTGCAGCGGGTGCCTCTGATGTGTTGGTTGCGGTAGGTGGCACGCTGGTGTTGGTCGCCGGAACCGATGTATTGGTTGCCGTTGGAGGTACAGAGGTATTGGTCGGCGTGACAGTCGGCGTTGCTGTGGGCGGTGGCGCAATCGCAAAGGCAATGTCCACTTTGCCCGATGCACCACCTTCGTTGGTGGCTTCGATTGTCAGAATATGATTGCCGACGCCAATGGCTTTGACATCCAAATCGAGTGCGAAGGGTGCTTCGGTTTGGTTAGCGACTTCTTTGCCATCGATCTTGTAGACGACTTTTGTGACAGCGGTTTGTGGACTGGCGACATCGACCGTAATCGTGCGATTTTCGATGATGGTTTCACCAGCGGTAAGGTCGCTCACGCTGACCGTGGGCGCTAGTGCCGGAACGGTGAACTTGACGGTTGATTCGGTGCGTCCGCCAGTTGTATCACGTACGATAGCGGTCAAGGTGTTCTCACCGGGTGGGAGTGCAGCCGGATCGAGTGTGACGGTGGTTGTGTCTTTATTCAACACGCTGCCTACAACGGCGTCGTTCACTTTGACAATCAAGCCCTGTACTGTGCCTTCGATGGCCGTACCTGTGATGGTGGCGGTTGTCACGGTATCAACTGTTTCGCCGACACCGGAAATGGCGACTTTGGGAGGCTTAGGTGCGACAGTGAAGTTGCCGACGATCGAGGTTGTATCCCCATTGGTATCGGTGGCACTAAAGGTTAGTGTGTTAGGACCGGAGGCAAGTGTCGCCGGATCAATAGTGAAGGTATAGGGTGCGGTAGCGGCAACCGGTGCATCTCCGTTCAATTGGAATGTTGCAGAGGCGATGCCGTCATCACTGAGGGTTTGTGCAGTAACCGTGGTGGGTTCGGCAATCGGATCGGTTGGGAGATCGGGCAGTGACACGATCGGTTTATAGATACGTGCACGTAGTTGTACGCGCGCATCGGCTGTCGCGCCTTCTTTGGATTTGGCTTCCAAATCGAGCGGGTAAATTTTGCCGTCACCGGGTAGGTCGGTGGTCATGGTGATGATGTATTGGCTGCGTAGGGTACGTGCCAGACCATCATAGATTTCTTTTAATTGTTCCGGTGTTGGCGACTCGGAGAAAATAGCGCTGGTTTCGTCGGCGAGGCTCTTTAAGTAGCTGCGGTCGAAACCAAATCCTTCGCCGATGGTATAAACCGGAACGCCGACTTGAAGCGCGTTCGTTAGAGCAGTGGCTCGGTCGCTTGTACTTGCGCGATATTCCTGACCATCACTCAAAATAATGATTGCGCGACGCGTGATGGGGGAATTGCCGGCTGTCGTTACGGCTAAGGCACCTGCATCATACAAGGCGGTTTGTCCACCATAGCGCAAGTTGTTGATGGTATCGGTCAAAACCGTTTTGTCTGTAGTGAAATCTTGTACTAAACGGGCTTTATTATCAAAGGTAACAATGGCAACGGGATCATTCGGTCCAATAATATTTATAAAACTGATTGCAGCTTCTTTGGCGCGTTCAATCGGTTGTCCGTCCATGCTGCTGCTGGTATCAATTGCCAGCACAACCGAGAAGGATAGACTATCGTCGGTCACGTTTTCGACCTTAACGATTTTCATGTTGTTCGTAAGTTCTCCGACTACGGAGAAATCGTCGATGCCTAATCCGAGAACAGGCTGACCCACTTTATCCGTAACATTGGCGTTCACGACAACTGTCGGGAACTGGGTACGATTGATACCTGTAATTTGCAGATTTATGGGAGAGGCATTGTCCTGCATCGCCACAAAAGCTGCGGGTATCACCATCAAAATAGTAATTAATAAAAGAACTAGACGTTTCAAGGCGGCCCCCAACTAGACGTATCCCACGAAAGATGGTTAGCGAAACGACGACTTGAGCTGTGGAATAATACTTCAAGCACTTTTATCTTAACGTAAGCTGATGAATCGCGCCATTGAAGTGAGGCAAACTGAGGGGCGAGGGCGCTTGAAAATGAGTAGCCGTCAAGCCGGTTATTGTGGTGTACTCATGTTGGGTTTACGACGATTATGATGTGGGCGGTAAATTGCCAATGTTGTAGCCGAGTTGAATCAGTGCGCGGATGGCGGCTTCGCCGATGGTAGTGTCGGCGGAAAATCGGCGTGAGTCATCGTGTGAGTGTTCGAGCAATAAGGGGATAGCGCGTTGATCGCCTAATTGTTGAAAGGCCAAGATGGTGCTGCGACGAACATCGACATCTTTGGATTGTAGGGTACTTTCCAACACATCAAAGCTATCCCGACCGAGTTTGGTGAGGGCAAAGGCTGCCCATACGACTAACTGTGGGTTGGCATGGCGAAGCAGTGGTACCAGATATGGAACCGCAGCCGAATCACCGATGTTCCCTAGTGCATTAGCGGCAGCACCTCGTACCCCAACATGTTCGTCTTGAAGGGCATCGATTAAGGGTTCGATGGCACGTGAATCGCGTGCTTGCCCTAGCAGATAAGCGACAAATTGGCGCAACTGAGGGTCAGGACTGGTGAGAAGGCCAATTGCGCCTTCAATATCGGGTTGTTGTTGGTTGTTTAGTTCGGTCATGAGTTGCGACGCAAAAGATCGTGTAATGCTGCTTTGTGGGCGGAACTTAGGAGTAATTCGGGTTGAACGATGACGGCGTGTACCTGTAAATCGGCCGCTGCTTGAACATCTTCAAGTGTTCCCAGACTTTCGGCTAAGATCACACGGGTATCGCCTGAAATGGCTGCACGCAGTTCGGATGCAGGAATATTGCTGGATGCCCCCGTCCACGCGTCCATACGGCTAATGGCGATGACATATGGGCTGAGACTTTGGGCATAGGCTACTTCGTCAAAGTTGTTGACTTCTACAATGGCGGTCATCCGGTTGCGTTGGGTAGAGGACACGAGCGTACGTAACAACTCCTTGTCCATGGTTGAGGCTCGAAGTACCAAGCCTGATGCTCCGGCGGCACGTACCTCAACAATCTGGTATTCATCAATGAATACATCTTGACTGATGATGGGGATATTCACGGCACGGGTGAGCGCGACCAAATCGTCCAAGCCATGCGGTTCCAAACCATGATCGGTAAATAAAGCCAGTGCATCTGCACCGGCATCTGCTAGATTTTTGGCAAGCGTTTCTATACCGGCAGTGTCTCCATTGTCGACACGGATTTGTGCCATGAGCATAATGGGTGATTGCTTGGATGCAACGGAGGTCAGTACCGGTAGTGGGCGTTTCTGCATACTCGCTAACGCGCGGAGTGCTTCGATGGGTGTTTGAGATTTTCGTTCTTTAACGTAGTGTTTGCGCGCAGCGGCGATTAGTTCAAGATGGGGAATGAGTTCACGAGTAGCCATAAGTTTTGGTTTTTGGTGGCAGGTACAAGTGGGCGACCTCGCCAGCGCCTTAGGTATGTTAACAGTGTCTTCTATTCATTCTATGGCCTTTTTTGAAATTTGTTATGTCGAAATTTTGAATCAAAGGTTTGAATTTGGTTTAGTTTTGGCTGGTGTGCTATCATAATTTGCCATAAGTTGAATGTATTGAAGGTAAAAGCTGATGGAACTTTCCCACGATGAAGTGCGCCGAATCGCGGAACTTGCCAAACTTGATCTGACAGATGATGAAATTAACCTGTACGGTGGACAACTCTCGCACATTTTGCAGTATTTCGAGAGTTTGAAGGATGTCGACACGTCGCACATTGCGCCAACGGCGTCGGTATTGCCACTCAAGAATGTATTCCGGGCGGATGTTGCCGGTAAACCACTTACCCCTGAAGCAGTCATTCGCAATGCGCCGGACTCGATGGATGATCAATTTTTTGTCAGTGCTGTGTTGGGAGATGAATAATCGCTGTCGTGTTTGAACGCGTTCGGCTATTTTCAATCCTGTTGTAACCTAGATTAGAGGCTCATGCTTATGCCGGAGACCCGCCTACTCATTGTTGAAGATGATTATGATTTGGCTGAAATGCTAGAAATGTATTTTACGAGCCAAAACTATAAGGTGTTTCATGCAGATAGCGGCGAGGCCGGCATTGAACTAGCACGGCGTGAATACCCACAGGTCATTTTGCTTGATGTGATGATGCCGGATATTGATGGTTATGAGACGTGCCGCCGGTTACGCCAAACATCACTGACGCGCTACATTCCGATTATTTTTCTGACGCAACGGGATGAACGTGCGAATAAGGTTAAGGGATTGGAACTGGGCGCGGATGATTATGTAACGAAGCCGTTTGACGTGGATGAATTACGGTTACGCATTCAGAGCGTGATACGGCGTGCCACGCAGGAAAGTTTGCATGAACATCGGACGGGGTTACCGACTGCCGCGCTGGTAGAAGAAGAATTGGAACGGCGCGAAAAGGTTGGTACTGATTACGCTGATTTGCGGTTCGTAGTCAATGGATTCAAGTCGTATTGTGACCTGTATGGATTTCTAGCAGGGAACGAAGTTTTTGGCTTCACTTCGAGGGTCATCCGCCAAGCTGTAACCGCGCATGGTACAGCCGATGATTTTATCGGATTGTTGGGTGATGAGTTCGTTGTTATGTCTGCTACGACATCTGCTGATGCCTTGCGCGATAATATCCTGAAGCGTTTCAAAGATGGCATCAATGCTTTTTACGCGTTCAATGATGTCGAGCGCGGCGCACTGTTGCTCAACGCAGGGACACCTCAAGAGAAACAAGCCCCACTTATGCAGCTTGTT
The DNA here is from genome assembly GCA_044227005.1 of Aggregatilineales bacterium. GTDB lineage: Bacteria > Chloroflexota > Anaerolineae > Aggregatilineales > Phototrophicaceae > CFX2. The sequence goes on along the minus strand of JBGAFZ010000003.1, from coordinate 247,697 downwards.
CAGGTTGAAGAAGACCTTTAATTCGTAGCTTGATGATGATTGTTAAGCGGGATATGGCGCACCATATCCCTGTTTGTTGTTAGGAAGTAGGGGTGGTATTAGAACTGGTGGGCGTCGGCGTTGTACTAGGAGCAGCCGTTGACGCTGGAGGCACATGTTTGAGAAAGAGCGCGACTGTGTTGAGCAGCTCATTCTTCATGACGGGTTTAGCAAGATAGCCATCACAACCAGCGGCCAAACAATTTTCACGGTCACCATGCATCGCATTGGCTGTCAGAGCGATGATAGGGATGGCCGCAACTGGAGGATTGGCCTTTAAGCGACTGGTGGCTTCAAGTCCGTTTATATCCGGCAAGTTGACATCCATCAGGATGAGGTCTGGTTTTTCACGCTCAGCAGTCGCGACTCCTGATAATCCATTGGTGGCTTCAATGACTTCATAGCCGGCGGCCATGAGAATTTTGCGAACCAACCGCATATTTTGTGGATTATCTTCTACGTAGAGGATTTTGAACATGCTGTTTGTGATCTCGTCTAGTTCTGGTTAACTGAATTCATTATGATGCAGTGCGGAATTAAGGTCAAGTGATGAACAATTTACCTTGTCTATTATTATCATCATACATCAAATTCTTTTACGAAAACTTAATTATTTTTTAGTGCCTCTAACCTATTTCCTACTAAATTGTTCCCTATTTGTCATTTTGTTGCAAGGTATTCATGCTACAATGGCTCTATAAAGCATGAGGGAATAGTTAAGGCTGTGAAAGATTTCAACTTTGAAGTCTGGCGTATGCAGGCTCAATCCGATACTAAGGGATTGATTGCTATGCTCAAAGATTCAAATTCTGCAACCCGCCGGGCAGCCGCAACAGCATTGCGTGCTATGGGATCGCCTTCGGCAATTTATGGCGTTCAAGATGCATTACTCCAAGAAACTGAGCCTGAAATCCGAGAGTTGTTGGTGGTCACGCTTGAAACGTTGTTCGCCAATAACAATGAGGCCAACCCAAACGCCACTAACGGTAATCGTAACATTGTTCGCTTAATTGAGCGACTTAGTGGTGCTCATACTGAGCAAGCCATTCGTGCGGCACAAGAATTAGGTGATAGCCGTGAGAAGCTGACGGTGGAAGCCTTATTGATGACGTTTAACAACAAAAAGATGTCACCGCGTGTGCGATTGGCGGTGGCTGAGGCATTGTTGAAGCTCCAAAGCGCACCGGCGGAAATTACTTTGTTAGCGGCTTTACGCAGCGAACGTTGGATGGTGCGGCGAAATGCGGCGGCTGTCTTAGGACAGTTAGGATGCGATTGGGCGGTTGAACCCCTGATAAAGGCGCTGCATGACCCCATTGAAGGGGTGCGACGCGTGGCACGAGCAGCATTGGAACGGATTGACACGGCAGAAGCCCGTGCTGCGTTTGAAGCTCCAGCGCTGCCTGCTGAGGGCGAAACGATTGGGCTAACCCTTGATAAACCGGTTGGAACCGAACTCATTACACCGATTCCGTCTGTAAGTCCTACTCCATCAACACAATCCATTACTGGAAACGCGGATAATTCAGCGGAAGATGGCAAGGTTGATAGTCAAGACGGCAGCACATCTAACCCGATTAGGGCGGCTGCAATCCTTGATGAACCACCCCCTAGCGAAGAAGATACTAAACCTATCCGTCCTGTTCCGGACGATGTCTCTTAAGATCACGACTGAATTGCTATTGCCAGAAGTCATTCGCTGTTATACTACTCTACGTAACAGGAGCAATGACCTATGCGTAAAGTTGTATTCTGGCTTATTGTCTTTTGCACCGCCGTGGGCTTATCGGTAGGAAGCGTTTTGGCGCAACCGATTGCACAGGGTAGTGTGCAGATTGTTGTTAACCGCGACAACGTGAATATTCGTATGTCGCCTGCGTTGGGCGCTGATTTAGCGGGGACTGTCAATGCTGGCTATGCGACCACTGCAAACGGTCGTAGTCCTGATAATCAGTGGCTACGGATCGATTTTCAGGGTCAGGAAGCATGGGTTGGCGTGCCAGTTGTCTCGGTGTTGTCCGGTGACATCGCTGCACTGCCGATTGGTGATCCACGCAGTATTCCATATGGTGGATTTGAAAGCCCTCGTTCCGGCCCGACTAACGCGATCAGTCCAGTGAGTGGACGGTTAGCCAACAGCGGCTTGCGGTTGCGTGCGGGGCCAAGTACCGCGTATCCGGTTCTTGCGAACCCATTACGTTACACTGTGTTTGCTGTGACCGGGCGTACAGCGAATAACGCATGGTTGCAGGTTAACTTTGAAGGCACGTTGGGGTGGGTCACGGCTGGATTTGTCGAGATTCAAAATGGCGGGAACATCAATTCACTACCAGTGGATGGCGTTGTCGCGTCTGAAGCACCTCAGTCGGCGGATACCAAGGAAAATTACTTCGGCATCCTTCAATTAATGTTGGATCGGATTAATATTTCGCAGACGGCATTGGATGCTATTCGAGGGACATGGACGACGGTGGCACTCGGTGAACGTTCGGCTTGCCAGAACTTCCCACCTCGCCCAACGGACATCAATATCCCTAATCCGATATTGGCCGCGTTTAACCAGACTTTGGAACCGCTGCGTGTGGACTTCAACACGGCGATGTCCAACCTGCGTTTGGCGATTGATCTGTGGATTGAAGCCTGTGGTCAACCTCAACCGCCGAATGGTGTGGTGGGACAAGCGACTGTAGTAGGGGCTTTGAACGCCATCCAAGTGACGGATACATTGTTTGCTGATTTGCGTCATCGTATTTCGGCGCTGCTGCCGAGTGTGAACTTGCAAGGTGACGAGTGCTTATTCAGCTACAAAGAACAGTTTGATGTTCTGAAGGTTGTTACCAAAGGTCAGTTGGTGCGAGATCAATTGACACCGCGCAAGACTGTGGTGGGTTACTGCTTTGATGCGGTGGCTGGTGATGCGATCCGTGTCGAGTTTGCCGAGATCAAGGGTAACATTTCGCCGCTTGTGTCGGTCAGCCCGTTTGATAATCCGACGAATTTCCTCGGTGTTGGACGCAACTCCTTGCAAGAACAGGTCTTAACGGTTGGTCCGATCAACATTACCGTGACTGGACGTTACCTGCTGTTGATCGCAGATGAGCAGACTAATCGGCAGGAAGCGCTTAACAGTGACTTCGCGCTGCTGGTGACGAACTTGGCAGGTAATCCGCTCAGTTCACCCGGTTTGGGTTTTGATCCGGTGACAGGCGCACTGGTTGTTAATCCGGTGACGACGACTCCTGTGTCGGGTGTGGTCACGCCGATTGTACCTGTGGTTTGTCCGTCACTGGCGTTTACTTGTACGCAGTTGACGTGTTCACAGGCTGCGGCCTGCTTGGCAGCGGGGAACTTCAGCCTCGATCCGAACGGCAACGGTACAGCTTGTGATGAGGCGGCAGCGCTTTGTACCCCGGGGTAAGTTGTGCGTTGATATGATAAGTGATAAGGCAGGCAGACCGATGGGTTTGCCTGTTTTATTTTGTGATGTTTATAGTTAACCGTCCACAGTTCAGTTTTCCATTTTTGATGGGTCATCACTAATCAAAAACGACCCCGATTGGAGTCGTTTTGTAATTTGATATGTGAACGTTTGAGTGCTAACTACCGACAGCTACCGAGTCGATCACGTCTGCCACCAACTCATAGCGTCCGAAGGCTGGGATAATATAGGCACCCTGTACCATCCCGCGTATATCCCGCAGCAGTTCTCGCGCGATCTTGACACCTTCTTCAGCTGCTTGCTCGCCTGCCCCGTCCATGCGTGCCATGATGCTATCCGGAATACTGATTCCGGGGATTTCATTGTGCAAAAAGCGTGCGTGCTTCGAACTGTACAACGGCATCAACCCCATCAAGACTGGTAGCTTGAAATCCTCGCCGGTAATCTCGCGGTATCGTTTGTGGAACACCTCGATCCGGTGCGGCTCAAATACTGCTTGCCCTAGCGCAAAATCCGCCCCGCTTTCTAGCTTCTTAATCAGCGTCCCGATCTCGCGGTCAATATCACTGGCGAACATATTCAAGGCGCAGCCCACTGTGAACGTCGTCGGTTGCCCGATGCTGTTGCCTGCTTGGTCGGTTCCGGTGTTCATTTTGTGTTTGATGATGCCGATGAGTGCCGATGGCGCCACATCGTAATTGTCCATCGCCTCTGGATAATCCCCGATTTTGGTTGGGTCACCCATCACCACAAATAAATTTCGCAAGCCCATTGCATGCGCCGCCAGCAAATCGCCCTGTACGCGCAGCAGATTACGCCCGCGCGTTGGGAAGTGCAGTACGGTTTCCATGTGCACCCGTGTCTGGATAAAGTGGCACAGTGCCCACGGACTCATACGCATCCGTGCGGTAGGGCTGTCTGCTACATCCACCATATCTGCGCCCGCTTCTTTGAGCAGTTGCGCCGCAGCCAATAATTTCTGCGGGACGAAACTACGCAACGGAGCCATTTCGACGGTGATCACAAACTTGCCGTCAGCCAATTTCCGTGCCAGTTCTGTTGGCCGCTCCGGTACCGCCATCAAGTCATCGCCACCAACGTCCTGTAGATGAATTTGTGGCAGCGGCAAGGTAGGGTTATCGAGTACCTTCCGCATTGCTGCGATGTGCGCGGGAGTTGTTCCACAGCAACCGCCAATCATCTTCGCCCCGATGGCTTTGAAGGTTAGCGCATAGTCCGCGAAGTATTCCTCAGTCGCCGGATACATCATCCGCTCACCAACTGATTCCGGAAAGCCTGCATTTGGCATTGCTGAAACAATCGCTTCGGGGACAGCTTGCCGCATCGCTTGAAGGATACGCGAAAGTTGCTGAGGCCCACCGCCACAGTTCACCCCAATTACATCTGCACCAGCTTCATACAGTTGCCGCGCCACCTGCGCTGGTAAATCTCCTAGCAAGGTGCGGTCATCCTGCCCATAGGTCATGTGACTGATCACGGGTACATCGGGCGCGACATCCCGCGCGGCAGCAATGGCTTCCAGCAATTCTTCGGCATCGCTAAAGGTTTCCATCAAAATCAGATCGGCACCCGCGCCAACGAGTGCCTCAATTTGTTCACGGAAAGCCTCACGCGCTTCCTCATGCTTCACTCGCCCGAAGGGTTTCAAGCGGACGCCCAATGGCCCGACTGACCCCGCCAGATAGGCATTTTTGCCGCTAGCTTTGATCACCCGTTTCGCCAGATCGACACCGGCGCGGTTGATCTCTGCCACTTTGCTTTCAAGCCCGTGTTTGGACAGTTTGTAGCGGTTCGCGCCGAACGTATTGGTCTCAATCAGTTCTGATCCGGCTTCTAGATACTCGCGGTGAATACGCTCCACCTGCTCCGGATTCGTCAGGTTCAACTCATCGAAGCAGGTACTAATCGGTACGCCGTGTTGATGCAAAAGCGTCCCCATCGCCCCATCCCCAAGGATCGGTTCGGCCTGTTGTAATCGTTCGAGAAATGCTGCTTTCGCCATCGTATTTCTTTGTGCCTTCGTGTCTTTGCGTCTTTGTGCTAAATCTGACTTTTGAGCTTTTCAAATTCTTGCTTGAACGCGGTTTCCATTATTTGTTTTTCGGCATCGGCCAATCGACTTGCGCGTACACTGTTGATCACCAATCCGGTAAGGGCATCGACATCCATGCCGAACACCTGCGCCGCCGTGATGTACTCATTGGTCAACGTGGTATTGAACATCGGCGGATCATCCGAGTTCAGCGTTACATACAAACCGTCCGCGATCAACTTCGGCAGCGGATGTTCTTCTATGCGTGGATATACCCCCAAGCAAATGTTGCTTGTCGGATTGACCTCCAGCGGAATTTGAGTCTCGCGCAAATAGTCCACCAGTTTCGGGTCTTCAATACAGCGGACACCATGACCGATCCGCACCGAACCTTGCTTGATTGCTCCCCAGATGCTTGCTGGCCCTTCGGTTTCCCCCGCGTGTAGGATACATATCAGACCGGCATCATGCGCCTTCTTAAATGAGATTGCGTGTTTTTCCGGTGGATGCCCAACTTCTGGCCCTCCTAATCCGAGCGCCACTACGCCTTCGCTCATCCCTTCAATTGCGATGTCCGCTGTCCATAAACCTTGTTCAGCCGTCACATTCCGCGAGATGTCGAGGATAAATCCGCACTTGATGCCGAGGCTTTCTTCCGCCCATTTCCGCGCCCGATTCAACGCGTCCAACTGTGTGCGCCCATCAAATCCGGCGATCTTGTAATGCAGATGAGGCGTATAGGTAATCTCGGTGTAGCGAATGTTCTGTGCCGCCTGTCCCTTCAGAAATTCCCGCGCCATGTATTCAATATCATCAGCGCTGCGGATCGTAGCGCACACCGCCATGTAAATCTCGATGAAGTGCGGGAAGTCCTTAAACACAAACCACTCGCGCATTCCTTCAATCGTATCGGCAGGCAGTTTTACATCGTTACGCCGCGCCAGTTCAAGCCATGTTTCCGGTTGTGTCGCGCCTTGCAGGTGAACATGTAGTTCAACTTTCGGCATCGCGACAAGAAAATCGTTCAATGACATCTATGCCTAGCTCCCACATCTAGCGTACAAAATGATCTGGCTACCAACATCCCCTTCATCCGGCCCGACCGTCCAATTGGTGCGTCCCATACGACGGAACGTTCCCCGTTGGACATCCGCATATGCCGCACTGCCAACCGTGCTCGAATACCAGTTCCGTACCACTTCGACCTTATCATCCGAGTGCAAAATCATCACTGATTCGCCCATGCCGAATTGTCTGAAGAAGTTGTGCTGCTGTACCTTGATGGTGGCATTCGGATAGATTGGTAAACGGCCTTCCATATCGGAATAACATGCTCCGTCTACAACCACTGTTGTCACGCCGATGCACAACATCATGGCAACTGCAACGATCACGGTTCCTATCAACATTCGTCGGCAACCCGGCGAGCTTCGCTCATCCATGAACTGATGACGCTTTCGCAAATAATTAAACGTTGCACCCTAAGAAAGGGTTCGACTGTTTTCAGCAGTCTAGCTCTCACCGAGAATTTGTGCTGTCCGGTCTAAACTGCCGACACTGAAATACTTCGCATCCGGATGGTGAATGACAATCGCCGCTGTACTTTGTTCCGGCACCAGTTGGAAGCTCTCGGTCAAGCTCACACCGATGTCGGTTTCAATCTGCGGCATCAACTGCCACACCAATTTGTGATCGTCCAGATCAGGGCATGCCGGATAACCCCATGAGTAACGTTTACCCTGATTATTCGGAATACCCATTTGTGGATTTACCACCACACGATTGACGTAATTCGCGGTGGCCTCGGCTGTTTGTACGGCTAATCCGTGGAAGAAATACGCCTCGCTGTAATTGTCGGCTGATTGCAGTTTCTCGAACGCCATGTTAGCCGGTTCGCCGACCGTCACCACCTGCAAGGCCACTGTATCCACCAGGCCGCTTTCCACCGGAGCGTAATAATCGGCCAAGCACAAGTATTCGCCGTTGTTCTGGCGTGGGAACGAGAAGCGTGCCATCTCACGTTTTTCCGGCGTATTTCCATTTGCTGCTGCGAACGGCTGCCAATCCCAGATCACCACATCATCCCCATCACGGTTCGCTGGGAAATACCCATACACGGCTTGCGGACGCAGCGTCTTATCACGCAAGGCTTCGCGCTGCATCTTTTCTAGCCGCGCCTCAAATTCCTTTTCCAGTTTCGTCCACTCGTCACCGTGGGTATTGGTCGCGCCCCATGATAACCGGAACAACTCCGGCTTATGCAGATACTTAAACACGATCTCCAAGGGCATCTCAAGGATGGACTTCACCCCCCAGAAGGGCGGCTTGGGAATGCTCGGTGCAGGTTTCACATCGCTGGTTTTATTCGATCGTTCCCGACGCGCCGGACGCACCTTGCCGATTTCCTCATAGGCCTCGGCAATCACCTCTTGCAAGAAACCATCGTGCTGGTCACTCACGAGCTTATCCATCACTGATAGACCCTCGAAGGCGTCCTTGCAATAGAACACACCCGGCTCATATGGCTTCTGACTGTCGTCCAAGAATAGAATGCGCCGTCCAAAGCGTCGGTTGATGGCCGCCCCACCAATAATCACCGGATACTTCAGTCCGCGTCGCGCCAGTTCATTCACGATGATCGGCATCTGCTTGGATGTGCTGACCAGCAGCGCGCTTAAACCTATCGCGTCGGCTTTCAATTCCTGTGCCTTATCAATGATTGTGTTGGCAGGTACTTGCTTACCTAGATCATGGACTGTATAGCCGTTGTTACTCAGAATTGTTTTGACCAGATTCTTGCCGATGTCGTGGACATCACCGTATACCGTCGCCAGCACAATCGTGCCTTTGGTCGAACCTTCTACTTTATCCATGAATGTTTCAAGATAAGCTACCGATTTCTTCATGGTTTCGGCACTTTGCAGCACGAAAGGCAGGATCAATTCGCCTGAGCCAAACTTATCGCCCACTTCTTTCATGGCTGGCAGCAACACGTTATTCAATACGCCTACTGCGTCTTGCCGCGTCAGGCAGTCATCAATCAGCGCTTCCACGCCGTCCTTCTTGCGGTGGACGATTTGCCAATGCAGGGCTTCTTCGCTGGTCATATTAGCAGTCGGATCTTCCACTTCTTTGGAAGCACTTTGCACCGAGTTTTGCTCGAAGTATTGGATGAATCGCGGCAGCGCATCTTGATCGGTATTAAAGATCACATCATTGGCGATTTTGCGCTGTTCATCTGGGATTTCTGCATAGGGCGTAATGTGTGCGGGATTAACGATCGCCATATCCAGCCCTGCCTGTACGGCGTGATATAGGAACACACTGTTTAACACACCACGCGCGGCTGGTGTCACGCCGAAGCTGACGTTGCTGACACCCAAGGCAGTCATGACACCGGGGATATTTTGTTTGATCAGGCGAATACCCTCGATGGTTTCCACCGCGTCATTGCGTAGGTCTTCCTGTCCGGTCGTTAACGGGAAGGTGAGCGTGTCAAAAATTAAATCTTCCGGCTCAAGCCCGTATTCGTTGACCGCAATATCCGTGATGCGCTTGGCAATGTCGAACTTCTTGTCGCGGGTATGCGCCATACCTTCTTCGTCGATGGTCATGCTCAAAACAGCCGCGCCGTACTTCTTGACGATGGGCAGTACTTTGTCAATGCGGTCGCGACCGTTTTCAAGGTTGTTGCCGTTGATGATCCCGCGCCCCGGATACAACGCCAGCGCCGCCTCTGCCACTTCAATTTCAGTGGTGTCGATAATCAACGGCACGGTAACCGCCATCGACAACTTCTTAACCACTTGCTCCATCTGGGCTTTTTCGTCGGCACGTTCGGTTAACGCCACGCACACATCTAGCATGTGCGCTCCGCTGTTCACCTGATCAACTGCGATCTGCACCAGACTTTCGTAATCTTCAGCCAGCAGCAATTGTTTAACCTTGCGACTGCCCTGACTGTTCACCCGCTCACCGATCAGAGTAGGGCCAGGGTTTTGTATCATCGGCGTGACTGTCATGCCACTCGAGGCTACGGCTTCGTGTTGGATTTCACGCGCTTTCGGCGCAACTTTTTTGACCAGCTTATCGAGCTTGCTCGTGTCAGGAGGTGTTGCAGTTCCGCCGTTATGTAAGGTCAGGGTAGGTATAACAGACTTATGTTGTTCGAGATATTCTTGGTACGAATGCCCATGAACCTCACGATAAATGTGGTCAATATGCTCGGCTGTCGAACCACAGCATCCACCTACCACGCTCACACCCCAGCGGGTGAATTCCGCGATCATCTGACTGAACGGTGCCGGTTCCATCGGATAGACTGCTTCGCCATCCACATTGATCGGCAAGCCAGCATTCGGCAACACGCTAATCGGCAGGCTGCTGTGTTCCACCAGATACTTGATCGGCTCACGCATATATTCGGGACCGGTTGAGCAGTTGATTCCGATTACATCAATCGGCAGTGCTTCGAGTGTCGCCAGTGCAGACGCAATATCCGTACCGAATAACATGCGACCGCTTACATCCAATGTAACCTGACATTGAACCGGAATGCGTACTTTGGCATCCTCGAAATAGCGATTAATTCCGACAATCGCCGCTTTTACTTCCAAAATATCCTGACTGGTTTCGATTAATAGCACATCCGCGCCACCTTCCACCAACCCCTGTGCTTGTTGATAGAAGATCGACGCCAATTCTTCAAATGAGATGTTGCTCAAATCAGGATCGTTACCACTCGGCAATTTGCCCGTTGGCCCCATGCTGCCTGCCACGAAACGTGGGATGCCGGTGTCCTTCTCAAACCGATCTGCCACTTTTCGTGCCAGTTGTGCTGCTGTCCGGTTGATCTCCAACGTCTTGTCTGCCAACCCGAACTCATTCAGCGTCAACCGATTCCCACGGAAGGTACAGGTTTCCACTACCTCGCTGCCTACGGCGAAGAAAGAGGCATGTAGATTCTCAAGGACTTCCGGCTTGGTTAGCACCAGATGTTCATTCAAGCCGTTGTAGCGTTCGCCACCAAAGTCTGCGGCCACCAGATTCAGTTTCTGGATATTCGTGCCGGTCGCCCCGTCGAAGATCACCACATGGTCTTGAATCGCGTCCAAATAGCGTCGGTTGGTATAAGTCAGGTCGTGTGTGCGTGTCGTCATGTAGATCGGTTACTCCGTGTTTCACTGTCGTCAAAACGATGTCTTTAGCTGTTTGGTTGGAACCGAGAAGTGTCCTAATAACTCACAACTTCTCGAATAATGTCTTCTAAAATCAATGTTGTTGCTATTGAGTCTCCTACCAGTGCTTAGCGGGAGAGTGAGGTGCGTTTCTCTATTAAACACACTCTGTTACTTCAAAACTCGCGCATACAGCTTGATGCGTCCTTCGCCGCCTTGTGGCACGAAGCCCATTCGCTTGAGATACTTCTGATGCACCTCGTCGCCCGGTACGCTGTAGAGACTCGTGATGTTCCGTGTGGGAAGCTGTTGTTCCAGTTCGTGATATAGAAACTGTCCTGCCTTCAAATCACGATAGCCTGCGATGACATAATCCAGCTTGACCAGTGCGCGCCCGCTGGCATCTCGCTCCATCACAAATAACCCGACAGGCTGCAAATCACGCAAAATCAAATACACTATGTCTGCGCGATCAGGGCGATACTCAAAACTGGGGAAGAATTTGCTGATGTCTTGCTGGTAGAACTCAAGAAAGCTCTTCACATAACTGGATGTGCGATCCACTTCCAGTAGTTTGAAGTATGATTTCGCCACCAACATTTGGCGGATGAAATACAAATTGATGCACACGTTGACCAGATTCAGTCCGGCAACCGGAACTGAATGGAGTAGCAAGCCGTAGACGAAGAATAAAATCCCGCCTACTACGCCGATCATTCGTAGCCGCAAAACCGACTTCATCAATAGGGATACGACGATCACCACCGATGCCGCGTACCCCAGCACATCAACTGCTGTCATCACGCACCCCTTACGCCTTGTCCGGAAATAAAACGCGCCCCTTCATATGGAAGGAGCGCGATGGAAGTTTTCTTACTGTCGCACTCATCTTCCAGTGGTTGCACTGGCGGATTTAGCACCTTCCCGACGCTTCAGGGGTTGCTGCGAGGTCATTGGGCCGTACCCTTACTCGCTCTGGATGAGATAAAGTTATAAATGTATTCACATCTTAGATGATTGCAATAGTCATGTCAAGATATTGCATCAATCCCTCGCGTGTGATGGGCTTGTGCAAGGTCGCTGCGCATTAAATAGCGTTGTGGCTTCATCGTGAGGTGCAATGTCTGACCAACCCATATCACGCGCATCAGTCCTCAAACGGCTCGCCAATCGAACGGCATTGATCTACGCACTGTTGATGCTCACTTATGGGTTCAGCCGTTATGTCATTCAAGATCACTTCTGGATCGTATCCCTGTTGAACACGTTCGCGTTGTTTCTTTTCTTCCCCTTGCCATTGCTGATATTGTTCACCTTAATCGCGCGTTCACGCCGCGCTGCTGTTTATATCCTACCGATTATTATCTGGTCGGTACTCTGGTTTGGGCCGCGTTTCTTGCCTAAAAACACCCAATATCCCGCCACAACATCATCTATATTCCGCGTGATGACCAACAATGTTTCGCACTTTAACATTGCGCCGGAACGGGTTTCAGAGGTGGCTTTAGAGCAAAGTCCGGACATCATCTTCTTACAAGAAGTTCAACTCGCAGATCAAGAATCAGCGCTCAAGCTGTTAGATTCAAGTTATCCTTATCAGACGCGCCAAAATGACCTGATGCGTACGACGATGTACGATGCCGTCAACATCACTTATTCGCGTTTCTCATTTGTTATATCGGAAGAAATTGATCCCCATATCCCTGAAATGCCCCTGATCTACCGCAATGTCATCGAACATGAAGGTCAACGCATCGCCCTTTATAACATCCATTTGATGAGTCCCGGTGGTAGTGGTCGGTTCCCTAACCTAAAGACGAATTATTTCGTGCGCTATGCCCTCAACTTTGATGGCACTACCCGGAATAAGCAAGTCGAAGCGCTTCTCGCCTATTTAGCAACCGAACCCTATCCGTATATTGTGGCGGGTGATTTCAATACCAGCGATTTTAGTATGACCTATACGCATCTCGCAGAGCAATTACACGATAGCTTCAGCGAAGCAGCCATCGGTTTGGGTAGTAATTGGCCTGCTGCGCGTGCTCTGGGTTTGTCAGCGCTCATACCCCCTTTTATACGCATTGACTATATTTGGCACAGTGCAGGGCTTCAAGCCATCCAAGCATGGAAAGGGGAGTTTGTCGGCAGCGATCATCTCCCCATGTTTGCTGATCTTGTTCTAGCTGCAACCCCATAATGACCTTTTATCGCTTGCGGCTGATGATTTGCTGTGCCTCCCATAATCTAGTTAGTTGCTTCGCTAGTTGTTAAACTACGGATGGTGTTCTATGGTGTGGTGATTGAGATTGGGCTAACAAGTGGGCTAGGTTGAATTATTTAAGACTGTTGGATTCTTAATAAGGGGAAAATGACTATGACTTCAAAAATTCGCTGGGGTGTCCTCAGTACGGCAGGGATTGGGAAGCGGCGTGTAATTCCGGCTATGAAGCTGACGAACAATGGTGAGGTGACGGCGGTTGCCAGTCGTGATCTGGCGCGTGCTCAGGCGTTCGCGGCTGAACTGGGTATCCCAAAGGCCTACGGTAGTTATGAGGAGCTGATCGCTGATCCGGACATTGACGCGATTTATAACCCGCTGCCAAACAGCCAACATGCCAAGTGGAGCATTTTGTGTGCTGAGGCGGGGAAGCCTGTGCTGTGTGAAAAGCCGCTGGCGAGTTTTGCGACCGAGGCGCAAAAGATGGTGGATGCATTCACGAGCCGAGGGGTGTTGTTTGCAGAAGGCTTTATGTACCGTTTTCATCCGCAAGCGCTGAAGGTCAAGGAATTGGTGGACAGCGGTGCGATTGGCACGTTCAATACGATCAGCGCGACGTTCTGTTTCAAAATCGCGGATGAGTCGAATATCCGTCTGAGCAAGGAACTGTCAGGTGGGTCGTTGATGGACGTGGGGTGCTACTGCATCAACGTGATGCGGTTTATGACGGGCGAGGAACCGGTGGCAGCCAAGGCGATTGCGGATTTTGGCGCACGAACCGGAGTGGATGAGCGTTTGGTGGGATTACTGCAATTTCCATCGGGGGTGATGGGACATTTTGATTGTGGATTGCGGCAACAATGGACGCATACCTATGAACTTCGCGGCACAGAAGGTCGTATTCAGGTTGAGAGCGGCTTCACTGTTCAACCGAATGAAACGCCGATTATCCGGCTGTGGCGTGGGAATCAATACGAAGAAATCACGATGCCTGCGGTTAATCATTACACGTTGATGGCCGAGGATTTCGCAGATGCGTTGTTGAATAAGCGCCCACCGCGTTTTTCGGGGCAAGATGGTGTCGCGAATATGAAGGTGATTGATATGCTACTACAAGATGCCCGTGCGTTAGGGATGTAGTCTAGCGGTGATCAGCAAGGCACAAACGACACCCTCCAAACGGGGGGTGTTTTGATTCTCATTGGGGCTATACTGAAAGTGGTCTTAGCGAAGGAATAGTGCCTATGACTAAACAAAATCACACGGAAGATTCTCCTGTCGTTGGTGCAGATGGTGAACTTCTTCAAGCAGATCCGACTGTCAATTCAGAGGCATATACGGAATATGTAGCAACGTATGTTCACCGCGATCCGTTGTGGTTTCGTATACGTGAGAATATTAGCGAATTTGGATGCGCGTATCTGTTTTTTACCCCGCCCATTTTATGTTTCGGCGGCACAATGATCCAATATTTGTTTTCTAATCGCCTAGCTGAATTTCTATACTTCAGCATCCTGGTGAGTGTAATAGGCGGTGGCACTTACTTGTTGCTACAAAAAAGTGATGTTAGGGGCTAATTGTAGCCTTAGTCCTCGATGTGGTGAACTCTGCCGACTTGACCATCTACCAAGCGGACTTTGATGCCGTGGGGATGGGTGGCGGAATTGGTCAGGATGTCTTTGACGATGCCCTGTGTGAGTTTGCCGGTGCGCTGATCCTGTTTGAGGATGATGGAGACTGCGATACCGGGTTTAATATCCTTGCGATTGCGTCCGTCTGGCATGTGATTGTGTCCTCGTGCAACTGTGGTTGAAGTTAAGCGTATATTACCAGAGTGGTGTATGTACACCTTTTGTAGATGGTTATACGACTCAACAAGGAGTAATCATGAGCCTACTAGGCAATATCATATGGTTGATTTTTGGCGGACTACCCGCGGCGGTCGGGTATTTTGTGGGCGGGTTGGCGCTGTGCTTGACCGTGGTGGGTATCCCGTTCGGGGTGGTTTCATTGCGGATGGCCGGTGCAGTGCTGACGCCTTTCGGTAGAACGTTGGTGCCGACAGCGGGTGGGCAAGGTTGCCTCGCGACTACGTTCAATATCCTGTGGCTGGTGATATTCGGTTGGGGAATCGCGCTGGCACATCTTACGGGCGGGTTGCTACTGGCGATTACGGTGGTGGGGATACCCTTCGCACAACAGCATTTCAAGTTGATTCCGGTGGCGTTGTTCCCGTTTAGCTATCGGTTGGAGTAGTGATTTTTTAAGGCGGGTGAAGGT
Organism: Aggregatilineales bacterium; assembly: GCA_044227005.1. GTDB lineage: Bacteria > Chloroflexota > Anaerolineae > Aggregatilineales > Phototrophicaceae > CFX2. The sequence continues at coordinate 232,491 of JBGAFZ010000003.1, read as the reverse complement.
AACTATACTCTTCACCCTATGCCTTTTGCGTAATTTCTTAGGCCAAGCTCATAGACAGGGGGAGTTCCTGCGGGGCATGAGCGGGGCTGAAGTTCTTAAAGACGGTGGGCAATTGCAAGCGCACATCCTCGGTGAATAGGCGGCGCACTTCCGCAAAACCCACGTCGCCTTGCTGGGTGACTTCCGCGACATGATCGAGCAATTCTAAGTCGGAGGCGCTCAAATTCTCTTGTGGTTGATCTAACGTCCATTCTTCCCAACAGAGCATCTCGGTTTTGTTGAGAGCGGCAAGGTCTTGCATCATGCGGCTGCGGATAAACGTCCAACCTTTGATGGGGACGACTGAACCTAAGCCGAATAAATCAGGATCGGCCTTGCCAGAGCGACACATTTGCCATGCCAATCCGCCGACTATAAAACGATCACGCGGGACGTCACGCACATTGACGTTGAAGTAACGCTGGTCAATCTGGCTGTCGCATAACTGCCATGCCGCGCCATTCCAATATTCCACGACGACATGATCCATAAAATAACCAGCTTCAAAGTAGTCAGCAAAGCCATGCCGTGAACGAGCGGGTATGCCCGCGTGACGGAGCATGGATACCGCGAGGGCGGTGTAATCACGGCAGCAACCGACGAAACGTGCATCGGGCGAACGTGGATCGACTACAGGACGCGCATCTAACTCGAAGATGCGTCCGAGGATGGCGGATACGTAGCGGGTGTTGATCTCGGCGGTGCGTTCGGGAGGATAGTTATACTGCCATTTGTCGCCGAAGTAGTGCAGTACTAAGCCCTGTACGATACGGCTGATGTCATCGGCACTGCGCGGAAGATTTTGGTAGGCGGATTCAAATTGTTTTGGATCGGTGATGGGACTCTGGGTGGCGTAGTAGGCTTGAGGGGTTTGTGTGATCATTATATTCCTCTAGATATTGTCGTCGTCGTCGGAAAAGTGTTAAAAGTAATCGGTAGTTTTAAGTAGAATTGAGAACACTGGCAAAAGTGGCAAGAATTTCGGTCCACAGGATTTCCGTTGGTCACAATGGCAAGGTTGGATTTTTTGCCGACTTTGCCGGCCTGATTCGCAAAATTCTTCACATTCTTCATTTTCACTGTGTAATTTGTGCCGATTTTATTGCAACGGTGAATGAATGATGCGCGGTTGCAAATGTTGTAATGAACCAAAGACAGTGATAATCGGAGGGAACACACATAGGTGCTCCCCTACAATGAGAAGTTGTATATTCCGTACTTTTCAACCACTACCTATATCAGTATAGAACAAGTGATCGTAAAAGGCAAGTTGTAGTTTGGTTTGAAAATGGCCTTGCTCTCGCTAAGTGGCGGAGGGGGAGATTGCAAGTCAGGTAAGGGGAGGTATGTGGTTTACGATGGCGGTTGTTGTTGACGGAAATCTAGTTCGTCATCAAGTAGACATGGTTTGGGGAGTGGATGTGGGTGACGATATAATCAGCGTTATCGAACGCATACGATTAGGGTGCTGCCGCCTATGATGACAGGGTTTATCAGCCGGATGACGGTGATTTTGATCGGGTTATTCAGTGTGATGCTGGTAGTAACCCGCGCTCAACCGATCGTTGACCATTCGATACAAGGTTTGCGGTCGGGGGATTGCAGCGCGCCGTGTTTCATGGGTATTTATCCGGGGATGAAGATCACCGATGCGGTCAAGGTATTGGAGCAGCATCCGTGGGTTGAAGGGGTGGATAACCGGACGCTGGATAACAACGGCGGTTTTGTTTATTGGCGGTGGAAGGCCGATGCACCGGATTGGATTGATCATGCGCGGCGCGGCACCATCTGGGTGAACGATAAGCGGATCACACAATTTTGGTTGGATACGCGCTATCAACTGGGCGATTTGTTACTGCGGTTGGGGGCGCCGGATGTGAATATTCTGGACGACGATATTGATAACCGGCAAGGGATTTATCAGTATCGGGGGGTGCATGCGGCCGATGGATTGGTGTTGATGAGCTGGCAGCGCTGCTTATCAGGTGATCGGTATCACAGTGTGACAAGCCTCAAGTTTCGGAATGTGATCGGCAGCGACGAACTGGAAAGCATCCGCTATCTCGACAAGTGGCAATATCGCTTCAAGAATTGTGATCATTAGCTGGTGGGGAGCAGGATCGTTGTTGCATTTTTGGTTCCGCACCACCGGCATCAGTCTGTTCCTATTTATGGCGAGCTTGGTGTTGATTCGGACTCAATCGTATGATGACCATGCTGTGCGTGAATTACTGCTACCGGAGGGATGTCCCGCACCGTGTTTCATGGGGATCAGGCCGGGTGTGACGGGTGTGGATGCGGCGCTGGATCGTTTGCGTAGCAGCGGTTGGACATCAGATATTATTAGGCAACCCAATTCGACGTGGATTGTTGTGCGGTGGAATGAGCAGGCACCGGCGTGGTTTGCACGGGATTATGGGAGCTATCTGGCGCTGGTGGTACGCGGTAGTTTGGTTGATGAGATTCATGTGCAGACGCGCCTAGAACTTTCCAATGTGGAACTGATGATGGGACGGTCAACACTGCGCGAAGTTGTGATTTTCAGAGGAATGGGTGAGGGACAATTCCTCCCTGAATTAAATTTCGCAATGGCGTATCCAGACCGTTCGATGATGCTGGCGATTACCTCGGCGTGTGATGGCGGGGGGCGGATTACGTACCATTCGCCCAACGCGATTGTGCGCTATTACGCGGATGTCTCGCGATTGGCGGATTTGTTCAAACAATATCATGATTCGTGGCGTGATGTATTGCGTACTCATTGCTAAGTAAACGACCGTTGGAGGTTTTTGACGTGCTGCGCTTGCATGTACGGATGATGGTGATCGCGCTGGCTCTTTTTGCAGGGATGCTGCTGTTGTTTCGCGCCCAACATTATGATGAGCAAGAACGGCGGGAGTGGTTCGTGGGAGATGGGTGTAGCGCGGCGTGTTTTGTGGGCATCCGAGCGGGGCAGACGCGGGTGGATGAGGCGGTGAAGTTGTTGGCGGCAAGCGAGTGGATTGATGCGGTTGATAACAGAACCATCAACAACGTCAGCGGGTTCATTTCGTGGACGTGGAGTGATAAGAAGCCGAGTTGGATTGATGGGCGGCGCGATGGGCGCATATGGGCATCACAAGAGCAGGTGGTGACCATCACGGTGTATACGGTTCTTGGCGTCGGTGACAGTCATCTGGCATTGGGCGCACCCGACCAAGGGTCGATTGATCGGACGGCTGACCGGAAAGGGATTATGAGTTTATACAGCGAGTTCTATGGGCGGCTGGGGTTGATCGTGCAAAGCTGGCAGCCCTGCCGTGTTCTGGAACCGCTGCGACCACAGATATTTTTGACGTACTTTAATCAATCTGATCCGCGTCTTTTCCCCGAAGCGGATTCGCTAAGTGATTTGCGCCATAGCTGCGCGATTCCTCGTTCATGATCCGCCTTTATGGGCGGTTATTCATTTTGGGTTTGTTGGTTTTTACGACTTTGCTGCTGCTCATCCATGCACAGTCGTATGATGACCATGAATTACGGGAATTGTTGATGCCGGAGGGATGTTCATCACCATGTTTCATGGGGATCAAGGCGGGGGTGACGACGGTAGAGAACGCTGTAAAGAATCTTGAAGCAAGTGGTTAGGTAAGCGATATGCAGGTGACGAAAGAAGAAGGTGTGACTGACGGCGAGGTCTATATTCATGTACAGTGGAAGTGGAATGCAAAGGCATCCCCGATGCTAGACCCTGCATTTGCAGCGCATATTTACAGTTATGAACAGGATATACGGTCGGCTGTTGATGAAATTCATGTTGCAACGATGATCCACAACGGGCGTATCCAACTCCTTTTGCATATGCCGACACTGTATTCTCTGATCGAGGGGATGACGGATGCCTTTGGTAAGAAGCCGATGATTCTATCGCTGTATTATGATGGGCTGGAGAATGGTTTTTATATAGAGTGTCCGGTTAGGCTGCGGGATACATGGGCACATCAAGCCGATTTAACTTTTTACAGCAGTCCGCAGTTGGTCTTCGGGGCTACGCAAAAGTGGAATAGTCGCCAGTTGATGGGGCGTTTGAGAGCGAATTGCGGCTAGAGTGAACAGCATGAGACGTTTTTATCTGCGATTGATGTTGTTGGGTGTGGTGGTATTTAGTGCCACCTTACTTGTGATCCGCGCACAACCGTATGATGACCATGAACTGCGGGAATTGTTATTTCCGGAGGGGTGTCCTGCACCGTGTTTCATGGGTATCAGGCCGGGGGTAACAGCAGATGAGGTGGTGAAATTATTGGAGGCGAACAAGTGGATCGCGAAAATAGACAGAGAATCAAATAAGTATGGCGATAGAATCAAATGGACATGGAATAATCGAATACCCCGGTGGATCAATCCGACCAGTGAGGGTGAGGTACTGGTTGCAAATATTCGCAAAGAATCATATGTGCATACGATTAGGATTTCCAGCTTTTTACAACTGGGTGCGATTTATGAGGTATTGGGTTCACCTGATGAAGAATACCTGAATTTCGACGGGTATTCGATAGGCGAGATCTATGGCTACTCTAACTATATAGCGCTTTATAAGAAAGTGAAATTATATTTGTTCTTTAACCAAGCCTGTCGTACAGGATATCCGGGCACTGGAAATGCAGAGTCTCCGGGAGTGCCATTTACTGCGTTTGTTCATTTTCAATTAAATAGTGAGTTCAGTTCACCTGTGCCATCACAACCCCTTCCTAGTCGTTCACTAGTCCATTTTCGTCGCGCCTGTGGGTCGTGAGGTCTTGTCGAGCAGGCCATCAAACCAGCGATAGAAGATTGTAATGCTGCGTTTTTATTTCCGTCTCACCCTGATACCTCTCGCGTTTTTCACAGTTGCGCTGCTGCTTATGCGCGTACAAGTGTATGATGACCATGAACTGCGGGAATTGTTGCTGCCTATGGGATGTCCTGCCCCGTGTTTCATGAGGATCAGGCCGGGGGAGACGACAGTCGATGAGGCGGTGAGTCTGTTGGAGACGAGTGGTTGGGTTGACCAGATTACCGATAACGGGATTGTCATTTCGTGGACGTGGAACGGTCGTCAGCCACGGTTTATTGATGTGCAGGAAGTACCACAGATCAGGCATGTTAAGACCATCGATGGGCGCGAAGTCATTCATGAACTGGCTATCCCGACAACTGTAGCTACCGGTTCGATCCTGCTGCTGCTGAATAATCCGGTGTCGCTGATGACAACTGATGGTTTAGGGGCGGTTGATGCGGCGAAGATTAGTTTTGTGTGGTTGAGATATGCGGACGTTTTGATCAAAGGGCGTGTGCCGTGTCCATCGTGGATGCGTGATGTGGTACGGATGCGGGCGACAATCACGTTCTATGATTACCGAAACGCCAATTTTGATTTTGAAGAACAGTTCTGGGATCGGGCACGATTTCAGACGTTTGCGACACACCGTTTAGTCTGTACGTGAAAGTGGGACAGGTGACTATGCCACGATTTTACTGATTTATGGACGATGATTCTACCAACGACGGACGCCTACATACCAAGGGCAGTAATAACAATATCCCTGCATTCCTATAGGGAGTGATTCGATTTGTTGGTATTGTCCGTTGGTCGGTTCACAGTAAAAGAAATGCGTCCACCTCATGTCGTCGATATAACAATGATTTATTTCGGCTGCGCTTGTCACCATTTGCCATCCGGACGTCAGTGAGCAAACCAGCAACAATGCCGTAAGTCTATTCTTCCATGTGTAGTTGCGAATAACCCGCACCATAAATACTAAACAGAATAGTAGCGTGACCCCAAAGATAATTGGGTTTATCCACCACTGAAAAATAAAACGCACGGGATGAATAGTGCCGATGAGTATTAAGGCGACCAAGATATTTTTCCAGTTATAGTGACGGATACCAATAATCAAAATCAGTAGACAGCCTAAGATCAAAATTTGAAGCAAAAGACCGTTAAAATTAGTATCTGCAAGTAATCGTATTGAACCATCAAATCCAATTAGGAGGGCAGTCAAACCTATCCAATCAAATTGAGTGTGAAGTTGGTTGTTATTCACATTCGCTACCATTATGACCTGCTTTCAATCGTTGACTAGTTAATTATAGATGAGTTCATCATAGCGTCCGCTTGGGTAGTCCATTACACTTTAGGGATTGAAGACTAGCGACTGAGGACTTCTATGTGCGGCATTTGCGGGACAGTTGATCTACGGAAATTTGGACGCGCTGAACCTGCGTTGGTGCGCGGCATGGCTGATTTGATCCGTCATCGTGGGCCGGATGGGGATGGGTTTTACGACGCGCCGGATCACAACGCCGTGTTGGGTTCGCGCCGCCTGAGCATCATTGATGTCGAGGGGAGCGATCAACCGCTGTATAACGAAGATCGCTCGATTGCGATGGTGTTTAACGGCGAAATTTATAACTACCGCGAACTGCGGCACGATTTGTTGCGGCGTAACCATACCTTCTGGACGGATGGGGACGGTGAGACGATCATTCATCTGTATGAAGAATACGGGCTGAATCTGTTTAGCCAACTGCGCGGCATGTATGCCTTCGCATTGTGGGATGGCAAGCTCAAGCGTTTCGTACTGGCGATTGACCACATCGGCATGAAGCAGCTTTATCTGCACGAGCGGGATGGGATGCTGCACTTTGTTAGTGAAGTGAAGGCGCTGTTCGCTGATCCAGCTACCCCGCGCGAGATGAACCTTGATGTGCTGGACACCTACATGAGCTTCGGCTACATGATCGGTAACGAGACGCTGTTCAAGGACATCACGCGCTTGCCGCCGGGACATGCTTATGTGGCGGAAGTGGGACGCGAGACGTATCTGTATCCGTTCTGGGAATTTCCGAAGCCGGGGAGTATCGCTCCGCAAACATCGGGGACGGTGTATCAAGAGGCGCGGGAATTGCTGAGCGACTCGGTACATATCCATCTACGGAGTGATGTGCCGCTGGGGTTGTTCTTGAGCGGCGGGGTGGATTCGGCGGCCATGCTGGCGTTGATGTCCAAGGAAGCCAGCGGACGAGTGAAGACTTATACGGTGGGTTACGATGCCGATACACCGGATAATGAATTGCTGCACGCACGGCGGATTGCCGAGCATTTTAAGACAGATCATCATGAGCGGGTGATCACGGCGAATGATTGGTGGGATGGGCTGCACAAGGCTATCTATCATCATGACGAACCGATTGCCAATTCGTCGGCGGTGTCGCTGCTGCTGTTGGCCGAGCATACGGCGCGGGATGTCAAAGTGGTGATGACGGGGTTGGGCGGCGATGAACTCTTCGGGGGGTATCCGGGGCATCGTAATCTGCCGCAACTGCTCAAGAATCAAGAGTCGTGGGGTAAGCTGCTGGGCGGTGGACGTGAGGACGGTTGGCCGTTGTTCGGCAACATCGAGGAATATTATCCAGCGATGAAACGTTTGCGGATTATCGGTGCGCTGCCGACCTATTTGCCACGGGTGCAACAGGCTACGTTACCACGCGATGAAGCGATACGGCGCATGATGTCCTTTGATGGGATGGTATTCAGCGATAGTTTGCGCGACCAGCTTTATGGCAAAGATGTGATGGCAGCGTGGCAGCGATCTCAGCATAAAGAACGCACTTATGGACAGATTATTGCGCGGAGTTGGCGGGATGATCCGTATAACATGGCGCAAGCATTGATTATCAACACATGGCTGACGGGAAATGCCCTGCTGCACACGGATAAGGTGACGATGGCGGCTTCGCTAGAGGCACGTGTTCCGCTGTTTGATCCGGTGCTGTTGAAGTTCGCGGCGAACGTGCCACCGGAAATCCGCATGAAGAGTAATAAAGTGGTGCTGCGCGAGGCGATGCGTTCGATGCTGCCAGAGTTTGCATTAGAGCGCCCGAAGCAACCCTTTAGCACACCGATTCATCATTGGTTCGACAATGAACTGAGTCCGCGTATGCGCGAGGTGTTGCTCGACCCGAACAATATGATTAGCGGGTTGTTCCAGAAGGGTAACCTTGAACAACTGCTCAAGGATCACTTCTGGGGTAAGACGAGTCAGGTCGAGGTGGTGTATCGACTGCTGACGCTCGAACTGTGGGCGCAGCGATTCATCAAGGTGACGAGTACCGCGCCGCAAGCCTAAGGGTTGATGAATAATGCCGGTATGGCATAACGCAGGTCGTCAAGGATGGCCTGTGCGTATTGCTGTGCACCAAGCGGGTTGGGATGAGCGACTGAGGCTCGTGGACCAGCAACCCGTTCGACTATCGTGAGGCGGTCTGCATGATGTTCACAGGCTTCGGCACGGGCGGCGGCAATTTCCGGCGGGTCTTGCGGCGAGAGGTCGGCATTTATGCCGAACAGAAACGCATCCGGCGCGGCGATGGCGTTGGCTGACTTAAACTTGGGATCGGCAAAGAAAATGCGCTCACTGGCTTCGGGCATCATGTCCACGAGTTCCACAATCACCTGCCGAATGGTGTCGTGGGCAGTATCGCGGAAGTAGATGCAGCGCTCGATGAGCGCATCGGTGATGACTGATCCCAAGACATCCACCACAATATCGTTGATCGCTTTGGGCAGCAGCGGGACGTTAAAGCCGAGGGCTTGAAGCGCATTCTGGGCGAGACTTTTTTCTGACTCATCACTGAAAACTTGATAATAACCACTGACGATAAGGATGGCATTCGGGAAGCAATGGTAGGCTCGTTCGAGGAATAATTTGAGCTTGCGGTGAAAAGCGTCCTCGATCTGTTCGGAAAGCTGGCGATTTGCGAGATTCAAGATGCGGGTGGTATCCACATCGTTGACGCCGCCACTGATAAGCACCAGATTGATCGTCTCGTCACGTTGGTTATCACCCAAGACGATTTGGATTTGTTCGAAGAGGGTTGGTTCACCGACCGGCACTTCACCGAAGATGGCTGGTTTGTCGGTGGGTTGATCCGGTTCACCGATGATCGCGCCGGAGTGAGCCTGAAAAATGGTTTGGACGTTCAAGCCGTGTTTGATGAGATACTCTGTGACCAACGTGTGAATCTTCTGATGCTCATGCAGTCCTTGTCCCCATAGGATGCTATCACCCAAGATCAGCATTTTGAAGTTGTTAGCGTTGGTATCCATACACTGCATCCTCATCTCTATTGATGATCAGCGGGATTATAACGCCCGTACTGTGTGGTGTATATCCAAGTTATGATGGATGGGGTATGGGCATTCTAGAACGAAAGATGTTATGGCTTCTCAACGACTTGGCTTTCAAATTGACGACACAGCACTGACTCGCATCTGGTCGGCGCACGGTTTAGGCAGCGTTCGCACGACTGATTGGGCGGGTAAGGGTGTCAATAATCCGGCACTGGTGATTAATGACGCGTATGTGGTGCGTTTCGATGGTTTGATCAATGAAGGTATATCCCGTTTTTATGGGGAGCAGGTCGCCTACAGGTTGCTGCGTGAGGCGGGGATTCCGTGTCCGGACGTGGTGGTGTTGGACGATAGCAAGACGCTGGTGCCATATGATTACATGATTATGGATAAGGTTGTGGGACGTACAGTGCTGGACAGTTGGGCGGATATGAACTCTCGTGAGCGCGCTGCGGTTGCTACTGAAGCCGGAACGTTATTGGCACGGATGCATATGATTGGTGTGCCGTTGTTTGGTCCACTTTATGGCAGCGAACGCCGCTTTGATCGTTGGCGGGTTTATATGATGGATACTTTGCAAGTTGTTGGGCAGGAAGCGCTCACTGACGGGCTGATTGATGCGACGATTTATGACCGGATGCAGCGGGTGCTGGACAAGTATGCTGTGGTGCTAGATCAGGTTCATGAACCGCGCCTCGTCCATTGGGATTATCATTTTGGGAATATTGTGCAGCAGGCGGGGAAGATCACAGCCGTGTTGGATTTCGAATGGGCGCTGGGTGGCGATCCAATCCATGATTTTAACCGGCGGGTGGAATGGAACGAACAATGTTCCGGCAGTCGTGAATGGATGTACGCGGGGTACAGGGCGTTGCATCCAGTGGAAGCTGATCATGAAACGCGGGTGATACTCTATGAACTGTTGTGGTTTTTGGACTGTATGGTTCATGCGCGAGATGTCACCGAGTCTGATTTGATGCGCGGTCGGGTTTTAGATCGGTTGGCGTGGTTGGAGGGGAAAGGGGCGTAAGTCAGGTATAATGAGGGTAAGCTCTAATAGGAACGATATTGAATGATATATGGCGATTTTTCGGCGGAGGCACGCCTCCGCCCTACAGTTTTATATAATCCCCGCACGATTGTGAATTCATCTTTATGACCTCTGAAACAGTATCTTCATCGAGTGCAATTTCGAGCAGTGAAGCGCGACGGGCCGCTCGTAACGCTGGGACGATTGCGGCGGCGACGTTGCTCAGCCGTGGGATGCAATTCGCGTGGCAGTTATTTTTTAGTGCGGCGCTGGGGCCAGCTATTCTGGGCATTTACGGCACGGTGAGCGGTTTTACTCAGATCGGCACATCGATTTCGGCGTTTGGTATGTCACCCTTTGTCATCCGTGATGTGGCGCGGCAGCCTGAGCAGGCCGGAAAATATCTGACAACTACGCTATACATGCAAACGGTGTTGGCTTTAGTTTCCTACGTCATATTGAATATCGCGGCGGCGGCAGGTGGATATAGTGAAGTGGTGCGTGTGTTCCTCGCGTTGTCGGCGGTCAATTTGATTATCGATACGCTCGGTAACATGTGCTTTGATTTGCTGCTGGCGCGGGAGAAGATGGTCACTACGTCGATTGTGAGCATCGCCCATGTTGTCATTTTGATCCTGTTGGCGGGATTGGGATTGCTGGGTGGTTACAGCCTGTTCGGGATTTATGCCGGTGTGACGGTGGCGGGAGTGCTGCGGTCGTTGGCGCTATGGACACTGGCATGGCGGGCAGGGATTCGTCCGGAGTGGCCGTTTGAGTGGCGCATTGGTAAACAATTGCTGGTTAATAGTGCACCCTTGGCGCTGTCGGCGTTTATCTCGCTGGCTTATCAGCAAGTGGATAAGCTAGTGACGAATCGCCTGATTGGGGATAAGGAAACGGGGTATCTGGTTGCGGCCTTTGTGATCTTTTTTGGTGTGGTTGAATTGCTGAATACTACTGTGCTGACAGCTTTTTATCCGTTGATGGCGCGGTCGTATGGTGACGGCAAGAATAATCAGTTCGGGTTTATGGTGGAGAAGCTTGCGTTCTTCACACTGCTGCTGTGTTTGCCGATCACATTGGTGGTGTCGCTGTTCGGGCATTGGCTGACGATGCCCATCTGGCGTGAGAATTTACGTCCGGCGGCAGGGGTTTTGAGTATTTTGATCTGGTACGCATTGGTCATGATGGTCGGCAATAACTTTTCACAGGCCATGCTCGTCCAAAATCGACAGCGACGGCTCGTTGTTATCCGGTTGTGTGGATTGGGTATCAACCTGGTATTGTTGGCGATATTGCTGCCGCGTTTGGGCGTACATGGAGCACCACTATCATCGGTGATCGCGGAGAGCTGTGTTTTCGGATTGGTGTTGGCGAATTTTCATGCGGTGGGCTGGGATCTCAGACGGATTGCGCCGCGTGTGCTGCGATTGCTGTTGGTGGGTGTGGTGACTGCGGTCGTCATGCTGGTGCTGCGCGATGTGAACTGGATATTGGGGTTAGCAGCCGGTTTGGTGACGTATACCGTTGGGATGTTGACACTGCGTGTACTGGCTGGTGATGATTGGGATTTGCTGTATCGGTTGGCGGCGGCTTTGCCCGGAGGTAAGTTGATCTTGCGCTACTGGAAGCGAGACGTGCATGTGAATTGGTAAATAAAAAGCGATGGTTAACGCTTTGTGTAACCATCGCTTCGGATTATGATGAAAGTTTTGGGCAATAATGTTCGCAAATAATGGCTTCGACTGTTGATGACTGACTGCATAAATAGGAGTGCGATAGGTTTTTATTGGCTGCAATGATCAGGCGGCTTTGGGCATCAACTGGTCGACCACATCCAATAAGCGTTCAGGCGTAAAGGGCTTGGCGATAAAAGCCGAGCAGCCAAAACTTTGTGCCAGTTTCATTTCCACGCTGCCGGTACGGGCGGTTACGGCGACAATCGGCGGTGCGTTGACCCCACCCAATTGCTTCTTCAGCGCCAAAATCAGATTGCGCCCATCAACATCCGGCAGATCAAAGTCCATTAGGATGAGTGAGGGTTTGTTCTGGCGTGCGTACTTGGCTCCGTCCAACCCGCGAATGAAATGTTTTACCTCGAAACCGGAGGTGGTCAGAATATGAATGACCATATCCGCGTTTTGTTGGTTGTCTTCGACAAGCAGTATGTAGGACATGAAAACCTCTTTCTCTTTCTTTACTACGCGTTGATTTTGAGTTCCTTTAAGGCACGTAAGGCCTGATCAACCTGTTTAAGGAGGGCGTCTGGTGTGGCCGGTTTGCGCAAGTAATAGCTGGGGTACAGATCATCTGCTGGAATACGGTTTTCATCGGCTGTACAAACGACAACCGGAATGACGGCAGTTTCGGGGTTTTGCTTGAGCATTTGCAAGACATCCCAACCGCTGATGTCGGGTAGATAGACATCCAGAATGATGGCTGCTGGCAGCAATCCGCTTGCAAGATCTATGGCTTCTTCACCGGTGTTGGTATCGACCACTACGTAATTGGCTTGCTCCAGAATGGTACGGAGGAGCCGCCGTGTATTCATGTCGTCTTCGACCAGCAAGATCATTTCCTGCTCGGCATCGGCGGTGGTATCAAAGATTTGCATATCCAGATCGAGCCGTTGGGTGAGGGTTGGTGTTTCGTCATCGGCGGTGGATTCTTCGACCATAATGGGCAGGGTGACGGTGAATACGCTTCCGCGTCCAACCTCACTGGTGACGGATAAGTTGCCGCCGTGCATAAGGCTGAGTTGTTTGCTGATGTCCAAGCCTAAGCCTGTACCGCCATATTTCTTATCAGTGTCATTTTCGGCCTGTTGGAAGCGGTCAAAGATGACGGCGAGGGCTGATTCTGGTATGCCGATGCCTGTATCAGCCACCGAGATTTTCACGAAGTCGCCATCCGCACGGGCTGAAAGGGTGACACTGCCGGATTCTGTGAATTTGAGGGCGTTCGACATGAGGTTGAGGATGATCTGGCGGACGCGCATGGGGTCTGCCCATACTACTGGTAAATCATCCGCAAAATCCGAGCGCAGTTGTATCGGTTTCCCTTTGAGCAAGCCGACGGACGTTGCCATCACACCACGAAAGAGCGCGGGAAGTTCGGTTGCACCGCAATGAAGTTCGAGTTTGCCGGCCTCGATTTTCCCCAAGTCGAGTACATCACTGATGAGTCCGACTAGATAATGTCCGTTTTCTTCGATCAACTGCACATAGGGCTTATGGGCTTCTGATAGCTTTTTGTTGTTGAACATCTTGGGCATATTCAGCATCGAGTTGGAATAGCCGATGATGACGTTTAGTGGTGTACGCAGCTCATGGCTCATATTCGACAAGAAGGTGGATTTGGCGCGGCTGGCTTTTTCGGCTTGCGTTTGTGCTTCAGCCAACTGCTTATTCACGAGTTCCAGCTTGGAACTGTAGTGCTGCACTTCGCGGTAGGCTTTTTGAAGCTGTTCGCTCTGGTCGTAAAACATTTCAGCACGGCGGTTGTCTTTGCTCTGGTTATCTAATGTCCAGCGAATACGCTCATGTGCTTGGAAGTTCTTGACGTAAAACACGGTGGCAAGCGATGCATATAATCCGACTGGAATAAGCAGCGGAATCAGTGAGCGGCCTAAGCCGACATTCAAACTGGTCGCAATGAAGGCTGATAGTGATACCAAGGTGGCAACGGTCGGTAATTCGTCGTGGTCGAGTATCAGACTGGCAAGCGCAATGGGCAGAAGCAGCAGGGCGTACAGGGTGTCATTTGGCCCCATGTAGGCTAGTTGGTAGGCGAAACAAAATGTTAATCCTGCCAAGTAGACATAGGCTGCACTATCAACGCGTTTCTGTTTTAACATCACATAACTGGCGGCACAGCCAAGCAAAGGGGCAATAAAGGCACGGGGATTGAGGCCACCGAGTTTGTCTGACGGGAATTGATTAAAAATGACGTAAAATAAGACCGATACTATACTGGTTATCAACAACAACATATTCAAATAATCGGCGCGTTCATCCCGTAAATCATCACTCAAATCGACCATAACATGTGATTTCGTATGTTTCATTTGTCAACCTGATCCACTCATGGGAAGTTACAAGAAATCTTAACATTACACAAGCGGTTACAAGGGTTGAGGGATTTCAAAGAACGTAAATTTTGTGCAAATGCAGGTTGATTGACTTGATTTAGTAATTATGCTATTCTACATAAGTGAAATGGTGCAAATGTCCCCCGTTATGTTTGGCAATTTTCATCTTTCCCACATCTCATAAACCACACGAAGAAATGTAGAAGACAATGCAATTTGACGATTTAAAGTTAATCGAACCCCTGCTGCGGGCGGTCCGCACCGAGGGTTACTCGACTCCTACGCCTATTCAGGAGCAGGCTATCCCGCATGTGCTGGATGGTCGTGATTTGTTAGGTTGTGCCCAAACGGGTACAGGCAAGACAGCTGCCTTCGCGCTGCCAATTCTCCAACATCTGGCGCAAAATCCGCGTCAAGGTCATCATATCCGCGTGCTGGTGCTCGCGCCGACGCGTGAACTCGCCAGCCAAATCGGCGATAGCTTCCGCACTTATGGACGTCACACGGGCGTCAAACAGGTCACCATTTTTGGTGGCGTGGGTCAACAGCCGCAAGTTGATAAGCTGCGCAATAGCCCTGATGTGGTTGTTGCTGCGCCCGGTCGCTTGCTTGATCTGATGAATCAGGGTTACGTCCGTTTGGATAAGATCGAAGTGTTTGTGTTGGATGAAGCCGACCGGATGCTCGATATGGGTTTTATCCATGATGTGCGCCGTGTGATCGCAGCGCTGCCCAAACAACGTCAGACCTTGCTGTTTTCGGCGACGATGCCTGAAGAAATTCAAGACCTTGCGCATAACATTTTGATCGATCCAGTCAAGGTGGAAGTGACTCCGGTGGCTTCGACCGTCGATAAGATTGATCAGTCGGTGTTCTTTGTCGAGAAGAAGGACAAACCGGCATTGTTGGAACATTTGCTACAAGATAAAGGTATCAGCCGCGTACTGGTTTTCACACGTACCAAGCATGGTGCGAATAAGGTTGTCCAACGGTTGGAAACGGCCAAGATCTTTGCTGAAGCTATTCATGGTAATAAGTCCCAGACGGCTCGTGAAGCTGCGCTGAAAAACTTCAAATCTGGTCGGACGCGGGTGCTGGTGGCAACGGATATTGCGGCACGTGGTTTGGATGTGGATGAAATCAGCCATATCATCAACTATGATTTGCCGAATGAGCCGGAAACCTACGTACATCGTATCGGGCGTACGGCGCGTGCCGGTGCATCCGGTATCGCCTATTCGTTCTGCGAAGTCGAAGAACGTGATTATCTGCGTGACATTGAGCGGCTGATTAAGCTGCATGTGCCCGTGATTGAGGAACATCCTTTCCGTTCGCCTTTGCCGACGCCACAACCGACCGACTTCAACCGTCGTGGTGGGCAGCGTTCGCAAGCACCCCGTCCACAACAAAATGGTGACCGTCCTCAACAGGGACAACGTAATGGTAATGGACGTTCACAGTCACCGCGTTCACGTAACGGTGGTCAGGGTGAACGGCGAAATGATTCACGCCCACAACAGGCACAGGGCGAACGTCCTGCTAACAATAACAATCCGCGCCCACAGGCAGCGCAACCTGCGCGTGAGAATCGCCCGCAAGGTGAGCGCCCAAATGGCGAACGCCGTAATCATGACTCGCGTGATAACTATCGTTCACAAGAGAATCGACCGAAGTTCGGTAATGGCAGTTATAACCCGCAAGGGGTAGGTGCCCGTGATGACCGTGCGCTAAGCGAGAAGCCTCAGGGTGAACGGCGCAGCGATCAGGCACGTGACCCGCGCCAAGGGGGTGGTCGTCCTTATGGACAACGTCCGCAGGGGCAGCCACAGAGCAACGGGAATTCGTCGGGTAATGGTAACCGTCCGACAGGTGACCATCGTAATGACTCGCGTCCTCAGTACAATAGTGCGCGTCCTCAACGGGATGCGGGACAACCTGCTGATGCACCCGCTTTGCCGGCCACACCAGTGCGGCGTAAGCGTCCACTGCCACCACCAGATCAACGTGAGCAACCCGTGTTGACCGATCGCTTTGGTAATCCGCTGCCGATGAAGCCTAAGCCGGCCTCATCACCGAGCGAAGAATAGGCCGGACGATAATCGGTAGCCAAGAGTTAGTAGAGGGCGTGGTCAAGTACCGCGCTCTTTTTTGTTGAGCAGCCTAGATATTCGTTCGGCAAATAAGGATTACTATGATGCCTCATCCGACTGTGTACACCACCGAACGTAGTTTACGTCATCAACAGGGGGCGTTGAAGGCAGCGCCCGCGGAACTACAGATCACCATGCTCGACAACCCAACGCGGGAAAAGCTGTTGGCTGGTTTGCGCGAGGCCGAGTATTGGATATCTGAGCGGGTTGGGGTGATTGATAGGGCGATGCTTGAGGTGGCAACTCAACTCAAATTGATCTTGCGGTTGGGGGCGATGACCCATGATATTGATGTAGAGGCGGCACGTCAGCGGGGGGTGATCGTGTGCAGGTGGCCGGATACGGGAACGATTGCGGTAGCTGAGCATACGGTCATGCAAATTTTGGCGCTGAGCAAGAAATTGCGCGAGGTGCAAATGATCGCGCTGGAGGCTGTTCCGCGATGGGGTGAGAGCCGTACAACGGATGCGAACACCTTTGCTTATAACTGGTCTGGTCGGCAGGATATCAAATCGATTTGGATGCAGACGGTAGGCATCGTGGGCTTCGGCGAGATCGGGATCGAGCTGGCGCGGCGGCTGAAGGGCTGGGGATGTAGGTTGTTGTACCACAAGCGCGTGCGTTTGCCGGAAGCGGTCGAGGCCGAGTTGGGGCTGACCTACGCGGATGCGGATAAAGTACGTCAGGAAAGCGATGTGCTGATTAATTTACTGCCTTATACCCCCGAAACAATCGGTCTGATCAACGGGAATTGGCTGGCGGCTACCAAACAGGGTGTGCTGGTCGTGAGTTGTGGTAGCGGTGGGACGGTCGATGAACAGGCGTTGGCGAACGCGGTACGCAGCGGGCACGTGAGTGGGGCGGCGATGGATAGCTACAGCAGTGAACCTGTGCAGGCTGATAATCCGCTGGTGGTGCTGGCACGAGAAGGTGCGAACGTTCTTCTGACACCGCATACGGCGGCGGGAAGTAACCGTAACCGGAGCGTGGAATACACGAATATTTTGCGCCATTTGCGGGGTGAAGCGGTGCTGAATCGGGTGGTGTGAAGGCGGTAAGGTTCACGCGGTTCTTAGCTTCAAGAGATAGAATTGAATGGCGGACACGGCAGACCGTGTTTCTAGGAAAATAGGCGTTGGTAAGTTTAGGACACATTATGACCCTCATTATGGATACCCCACCGGCATTATTGGCTGACCGTTTTAAGACGTTGCGCTACGATGAAGACGAAAAAGCGGTGATCGTTCTTAACCGGCGCAAATATCCGTTTCAGACCGAGTTCGTGACGCTGCGAACGGTCGAGGATGTGGCGAAGGCGATTGAGGATATGACGGTTCAAGGTGGGCCGCCGTTGGCTTATGTGGCGGGGTTGGGTTTGGCGATGGCTGCGCGTGAGCTGGAGGCTTCTCCCACACGACAGGCTGTTTATTTGGAACAGGTGGCAAAACGTTTGCTGGCAACCCGCCCAACGGCGGATGATCTGAATCATATTATTCCGGCGGCGCTGGATGTGGCACACAGCGCGCTGCGCGAGAATCGTGATCCGTTTCGGGCGACGCTGGATTTTGTGAACGGCGAGATCCAACGCGGGAATGAGGTTAGCCAGAAGTGCGGGCAATACGCCGCGCGTCTGGTGAATGATGGCGACCAGATTTTGACGCACTGCATCGCGGGGGCGGCGTTGTGCTGGATGTTGTGGACGGCTAAACAGCAGGGCAAACAGATCACACTGGTGGGATGCGAAACGCGTCCGTATTTTCAAGGGGCGCGTTTGACGGCGGCGAGCGCACAGGAAATGGGCATCCCGTTCAAGCTGATCACCGATGGGATGAGCGCCCACTTGATGAGCGTGGGTAAGCTGGACAAGTTTATCTGCGCGGCGGATCGAATCACGCTGGACGGGCATATCACCAACAAGATTGGCACTCTGCAACATGCCATCAGCGCCCATCACTTTGGCAAGCCGTTTTATGTGCTGGGGTATGATGGTCCAGACCCGAAAACCGAAACGGGGGCGGACATCCCGATTGAATGGCGCGACGCGGAGGAAATTTTCCACGCGCGGGGCGAGACTGGTTCGGTGCGGACGGCTATTCATGGAATCGAGGGTTATTATCCGGCTTTCGACGTGACGCCTCCTCATTTAATCAGCGCGATTTGTACGGATCGGGGTATTTTCGCGTCCCATGCGGTGCGAGAGTATTTCAATACCCAACCGGATTAATTGCCAAAAAGTTGTTGCAAAATGTGGCAATTTTATGGCGAAAATCGGGCTGATTCGGTGGCTGGCTCGGCTGAACACGCGGCAAAGTTGACGATGGGGGTGCCGACGCCAAGATTGCCAATCATTGAACGTGAGCGTATCCGTAATCAATTCTTTTTCAGTGGTTAAGATGGCCCGGTCTGTCATGTTATTAACACCTGTTTACCTGCAATAGTGCGAAGGTGGCATTTTGAATATCGATAACCTGTCTTTACCTGAGGGATGGATTGCAGGGCCGAGCTACAAACCGGATGTACGCTATTACTTCTGGAAAGCATTTGAAGACGGTATGGTGGTCGATGTGTATGTCATCAGCTTTCGAAATCAGTTCCGAGTCACCACGCAACCGTGGCGTGATGACATCGAACCTTACAAGACAGTAGTGGCAACTGTAGCCACATTAGACGAGTCGCTGGCGATTGCTTACCAAAAATGCAGCGATTGGGATGCTCACAGCGCAAAGACTGAAGCGGCGAACAAAAATAAATTCAAACCTTAATTTCCCGGAAGTTCTTGTTCGATCAGGCTGTTCATGCCAATCCTCTCAACGGTAAATTAGGTGGTTATAGTCTAGGGGATGATTGATATTGAAAATGCCGGTCAGGATTAATCCTGCCCCTACAATCACGAAAATAGTTATTCATGTCAACATAATGACATTGTGCTGGCTACCCACATTAGAGTGATGGTCATATGGTATGTGATAATCGGAGGGAGCACACATAGGTGCTCCCCTACAATCCATTCATAGGAAAGTTCCGCATCACGTATTTTGCAACCACTATCCATATTAGAGTAGAACAAAAAGGCTACTTGTGTCAATTTGAATATGGTTAGGATGTGGATAGAGAGCAATAGGAATAGCGCGGTTGGTGATTTGGCGGTGGCTAACCGATGCCTCATCACACGAGGCGGAATCGGGGCAATCCAAACGGTGATCGCATACTCAGGGCTACTGCCTACGGTCTGCGGAAAGGTTGGTGCTTCTAACTCCTTGGCGCGATAACTGTGGCTTGCACCTGTGCTTTGAGTGCTAATTCCGAAGCGAGGAATGCGTGCGCCTGTGTCATGGATGTTTCAGTTCGATTCAAGATGTCATTTGCGAACTGCTTACCAAAAGGTAAGGCTACATTTTGGCAGTTGATGTAGCGTGTACTCTTTTGATCGATGATGAACAAATGATTTTCGCCGTCTCGCCCACCAATGTCACAATTTTTGCGGATTTCAATGGTGCCATCCGTGCCGACGATGAACAAGCGCCCATCACCCCACGTATTCAGACCATCAGGGGTGAACCAATCCACGCGGATATATCCGGTGGCCTGTGGGCTGCGTAAGAGGAGGTCGCCGTAATCGTCCATATCGGGGTATTGCGGATGATGAAAATTCGCAATCTGCGAGGCCACAATTTCGGCCTCGGTGCTGCCTGTGAAAAACAAAAACTGATCAACCTGATGACTGGCGATGTCGTTGATGATGCCGCCGAAAAACCGCTTGTGAAAAAACCAATCAGGTCGCCCCTGCTTCGAGTATCCGAACATGCGATGCGGGCCAAAACCGGTGGTCTGAATGACACGACCAATCGCCCCTGCTTGGACGAGTTCGCCGGCCTTCACGGTTGCGGGTTGCGCGAAATGCTCACTGAAAAAGACCGAATAAATACGTTTGGTTTCAGCCTGCACACGGCGGACTTCTGCCAGTTGTTCCAACGTCGTGAAACCGGGTTTATCCACCAGATAATCTTTGCCGTGCTGCATCACCTGGATGCCGAGCGGTGCGCGATCAACGGGAATTGATGCGCTGGTGACCAACTGTATACTTTCATCCTCAAGGATTTCATCTACCGAGCGGGCGACTTTGGTAGCGGGATACGTCGCCAAAAATTCTTGGAGCAAGTCTGGTTCATGGGCGTAAACCCATACGAGTTCCATACCAGCTTCCAGTAAACAATTCACCTGCCCATAAATGTGACCGTGATTTAATCCAATGGCTGCGAAACGTATAGGTGTCATTTGGGTAAGGACTCCATTGAGCCGTTCATCGAATAATAGAAAGGATCATCTTTGCCAATCGATCCACGCTCGACGACTTGACCCGTGAAGGCTGATTTATACAGGCTGGCATTGAATTCTAAAATGCGCCGAGCTTCGGCACCACTGACCAGCGGACGTTGGCCTTTATCCATGCTGTCGATCAGGTCAAGCAATTGTTCGGCGTGGGAACCAAGCGTATCCCCTTCAATCGTCTGCCAGTGCTTCGCATTAGCCTCATCCGGTGACCCGTCAACAGCACTGAAACGCCAGTTTTCATTTCCATAGCGATAGAGCGCTGTACACTCCACCGTCGCGCGTTGAAAATCGAGACGCAAGTAGGTTTCTTGTCGGGGTGATACCGTGCTGGTGGTCACTGTCCCCATCGCCTTGTTTGCGAAGCGCACAGTCGTCATGGCAACCGTATCAACTTCTATCGGGCGATCCAAGGAGGAGGCAATCGTGCGAAGATCATGCCAATCACCGAACAAATACAGAAACAAATCCGTCAAGTGGATGCCATGACCTACGGTAGCACCGCCGGTTTCCGTCGCCCATTTTCCGCGCCATGCCACCTGATGATAGGCTAAGGGGCGAAACCATAAGGTGTTGCAAACACCGAGTAAGGGCTGCCCTAATTCGCCTGCCGCCATCAGCCGTTTAAGCTGTTTGACTGCCGAGCCAAAGCGCCACTGGAAGACTGTGTTGACATAACGTCCGGTACGGGCTTCGGCTTCACTCAGACGGTCAAATTGATCCAGTGAGGCGCACAGCGGTTTTTCACAATAAACCCACGCACCCGCTTCCAGACTTTCCAGACATAGATCGAAGTGGGTGAAGGGCGGCGTCAGAATATGGACGAGATCAGGCTGAACCGCCGCTAGCATATCTGTGGAATTGTTGAAGCCGCGCGGTATGTGTTGCTGCTCGCAAAAACTTTTGAGTTTGGCTTCGTCAGTATCCACCGCTGCGACGATTTCTACCCGTTCACCGGCATGGCGCAGCGCCTCAATGTGATTACTGGCGATTGCACCTGTGCCAATGATGGCAACCCGATAGGTTTTCATAATGCCTTCTATCCTTATTTCCACAAAGCCACAGATGATGATACCGCATTTGCTAGCCCCGAACACGTTACTTGTTTAATCATGTTGCTAACAAAGGCTGAAGCGTGCGATCTTTGAAGTCCGCATCGGTTCGGTTCACGTTTTGTGGTTGGTGGCTTGAATAGCTCATCGGTTGGTTATAATCAGTTGCAGTTTATTTTGTAGGCACGAATTGTAGGCTTTATGCGTTATGTGACTGTTGATGAACTGGTGTATATCAACCAGCAAGTGATGACCGGAGAAGCCATCCACAGCATTGTGGAAGGTAAGCGAGCGGTACGGGATATGGGACTGTTGGAGGCGGCGGTGGCGCGTCCGATGGCGAGCGCCTTTGGTGAGGACGCTTATCCGACATTGGGCGAGAAAGTGGCGGTGATGCTGCATGCGGTGGCGCGTAATCATCCGTTTGCAGATGGCAATAAACGGGCGGCGACGGTCGCGGCGTTGTTCATGCTGGCGGTCAATGGGCAGCGGGTGACGTGGGATGCACACGAGGCGTTGACGTGGATTGTAGATGTGGCTGAGGGCAAACGCAGTGCCGAGTCGTTCGCGGCGTGGTTACCGACGCAGGAAAGCGAATCCGCACCCGAACCGGATGCGGAACGCGATACGCGTTTGATCGCCCAATTGATGGACGAGCAAGCGTGGTTGCTGACGGAATTGGCAGGGCGTTAAGCCTAACCGCCAGTGCCATCAGACGGTGGTTGATCCGGTGGTTGGTCGGCAGGGGGTGATTGATCTGCTGGCGGTTGATCCACAGGGGGCTGATCGACTACTGGTTGATCGCTAGGGGGTTGGTCAACGGGTTGCCCGCAATCGGCAGGACAGCTATTGCTATCCTCGTTGGCATCGCAAACCGAATCACCACACATGGGCGCGGATGGAGCGATCTCTACAGGGCAATCTTGACTACAAGTGTCCGCATTCGTGTCAACTGGTGTTGAACAATCGGTGCATGAATCGGGTGGTGGTAACGGGTCACAGAACACATCGGGACAGGGTGTGGCATCGGGGTCAATGGCTGGTGCGTTCTCATCCGGTGGTGGGCAAATATCCGGCGGACATTCGGCAAAACTGAGTTCTTGTTGGAAGTTTGGATCGGCGCAGACATCGGCATTGGCTGGATCAGCACAGTAGTCTTCGGGTGCGCTCCATTGGCTGGTATCGGGCAGATCAATCGGGTCTTCGACGAGGCCGTCGGTGGCATCGGCGAGCGGTTGCCATTCGCTATCATCAATCAGATAGGCGGTGTCGGGGGCATCTTGCGGCGCGAAGCCATCATCCCCGCCGAGTTCGACACTGGTTTCAAAGCCCTGCGGGATGACTTGTTGCTTGCCTTTGTAGGTGGCAAAGACTTTGCCTTGAAGGGTCGTCATGGTCATACGTTGGCCGCGTTGAGCCGTGAAGGCAACCGACGAGCCAATATTCAAATCCAAGCCGTTGGCAGTCAATGAGACGCGATAGCCTTTGGGACTTTGAATCACTAAGGACGAAGCAGGGGCTTCTTTACAGTTGGGTTTGATGGCGCTGGTGGTGAAATAGAAGGCCTGCATCGGGCCGAGTTCAGGTGTGCCGCTACCGGAGGCGTTCTGTAGGGCAACATCCCCATAGAGGATGAATTTGACGGCTTGACCGGGGAGTGTGTCCGGTAAGTTGGCCTGAATGTTGAGGACGGCGATGCCCCATGTACCTGCTTGCTCATCCAAGCCGAAGGTGCGCAAGCTGCGAATATCCCCAACCGAGACACGGTCGGCGGGTTGGGTAAAGGGCGCGTTATCATCCAGTTCGGCCTGTAGGCGGTCATTGCCATAGCAGGCTTCATTACGATTTAAAGTATCGCAGACTTTGGCGACGGCGGTGATGGCGCGTTTGACCAATTCGGGGCAGTCATCGGTTTGCGCGGCGACTAGGCTGATCGACATAATGACCAGTAGTGCCGTGATGGGTACGAGAAATCGGGTTTTCATAGCCCCTCACTTTGTGAGTTGGTGATTGTTCTCTGAACGTTAATCATAACCCAGAAAGTGAGGGACGACTGTTGATATTAACCGCCGCAGTTTTCGGTACATTCGCTTGTTGGTGCGACAGTTGGTTCGGCATTGGTTCCTGTCCCTGCGCTGATCGTTGGCTCGATGGTGATGGTGATGCCACCGGACGCACAGGTTCCACTGTCACAGGTTGGCGCAGCCTCGGGTGTTTGCTCGGACTGAGGTGCTGGGTCACAAAATAGATCGGCACAGGTGGCGTCGGTTGGACGACCATCTGGAGGCAGATCGGTTAGCGGCGCACACACATCAGCAGGACACTCGCTAAAAGTCAGCTCGGATTTCAGGGCGGGGTCAGCGCAGACATCGGCGTTAGCTGGATCAGCGCAGTAATCCTCAACCGATTTCCACTTGCTGGTATCGGGAACGACAATGTCTGTGTCGGTCAATCCGTGGGTTGCCTTTGCCAGAGATTCCCACTCGGCACTGTCAATGAGGTAGGCGGTCGAGGGGGCGTCTTCAGGTGTGAGACCATTGGTACCACCGAGCGCGACACTGGTTTCAAAGCCCTGCGGGATAATTTGCTTTTTGCCTTTGTAGGTGGCGTATACCTTGCCATGAAGTGTGGTGAGCATCATACGTTTGCCACGTTGTGCCGAAAGTACCACCGATGAGCCGACATCCAAATCCAAGCCGTTGGCGCTTAAATTCACACGATAGCCCTCTGGACTCTGAATGACCAACGAGTCGGTAGGGGCTTGTTCGCATTGGGGCTTGAAGGGATTGGTGGTGAAGTAAAAGGCTTGCATCGGGCTGATTTCAGGTGAGTCGCTGTTAGAGGCATTCTCGAGCGCAACATCACCATAGAGGATGAACTTTACCCCCTGACCGGGGAGTGTTTGTGGGAGATTAGCAAGGACGTTCATGACGACGATGCCCCATGTGCCATTTTGTTCGTCCAAGCCAAAGGTACGGATGGTATGAATATCACCAACTGCAACTTTGTCAGCGGGTTTTGTAAAGGATGTACCGTCTTGCAATTCAGCCTTCAGGCGGTCATTGCCGTAACAGGCTTCGTTGCGGCCTAATGTATCACAGATGGTATTGACGGCGGTTAGCGCACGATCTACCAATTCGGGACAGGTCTCGGCTTGTGCTAAGACAAGACTCACGGACAGGATTATGAACAACACCCCGAAAATGGGGACTGACATCAAGCGCTTCATAACTTACCCTTAACATCAATTGTTATCAACAATAATTTCCGTATGATAATCCTAGTATATGATACGGGCAACTCAGGAGGCCGGTTATGTTTAAGAAATTGGTCATGATCACAGTGGCGCTTACGGCACTGGTAGGGTGCGGGATTGTCCCCGCGACAGGTGATAAGAATACGGATGCGGCAGCAGCACAGCAGTTCGTACCGCCCAATATTGCAGGTTATAACTCGACTGATGCGGCGAGCATCACGGACGCATTGAGCAAGGTGGGTGCTGCCGGATCATTGATTACCGGCAACATTTTGTCGGCAGGGGCGATTGCCAAGTTGGATAACGTCATCGCCTGTTATCAGAGTGTGGGGGCTGTCTCGGCGCGGGTGTACACCGATGTGAATATCGCAGCGAATCCCAATGCACCCAAGATCGGTGTGCTGGCGGTAGTGAATACCACACGCATCCAGCGTAATTTGTTCTCATGCGTGCTCAACACCGGCGGGCCATCAGCACAGACACTCGCTAAAGAAATACAACCCTGCGGTGGTAGTGGTGAGAAGGTCGTCAATGGTGAGACACTGAATTATGTGTATGCGGCGACCACGCCCGAACTGTGCGCGACATTCCAAGCCCAGTTTAATTAGGCACATCGCGTAGCAAGCAAACAAAAAACCGCTTCAGATGAGGCGGTTTTGTTTTTATGGTTTTAGGCGTTGCGTAACGCGTTATTTTTGCTCGGCAGGTTTGGCATCCGCTTCGGGGTCTGCTGTTTCTTCAGCATCTTCCCAACTGATGATCCAGACACACGCGCCAGCCACCAATACGGTTGCGACCACCAAGGCTAACCACTGGGTTGCCAGCAAGCCTACATCACGGGCTTCAACCACCAGTAAGATCACCATTCCCAACGAAAGAACAATCCATGCAGCAAGGCGCGGATGATGCGATGCCCATTGCACAGGCGGGATTTTAGTCAGTTGGTTCATCATGATTCACTCACCCATTACGTAACGGATGCAACAATGATAACCGAAATGGTCACAGTTGAACACGGTATATGATGAGCATCTGACGAATAAATAAAAACGGGGTAATGAGCGTTTGCCCACCACCCCGTCCACACTGTATGTTGGGGCGCATACCCCACAGCGGATTAGTTCTTCGACGGTAACATCTGATTGCCGTTGACCTTGATGGCGATTTGCTTCGGTTGCGCTTCCGGCATCTTCGGCAGAGTCAGGTGCAAGACACCATTCTCATAAGTCGCCTCGATCTTGTTGGCGTCAACACTCTGCGGCAGAGTTACGCTGCGGCTGAATTTGCCGAAGTAGCGCTCCTGCACGACCACCTTGGTGTTGTCCGCTACTTGTGGTTGTGTCAACTCACCGCTGATGGTCAGTGTGCCGTTTTGCATTCTGACGTTGATCTCCTCCGGTTTCACACCGGGCAGCGGCGCAGCGACGGTGTAGGCGGTATCTGTCTCGTGTATATCGAGCGCAGGGCTATCGAAGCCAGCCAAGTTGGTCGGCCAATTGCCACGCCACACATCGTCAAACATCCGATCCATTGCGCTTTGCATATTTGCCATTTCACGGAACGGATTCCAGCGAATAATACTCGTCATTTTATTCCTCCAGAAAACTTCCAACGATTGACTCTATATATAAGGCGGGAATGTCAGAGTCATATAAGCAAAATATCGGAGAAATATTAGAAGTTTAGCGTGAGTGGCTATGGGTATATTTGAGGGAGAAATGGAGAGGTATTTTACGCAAATACCCCTCTGGAAAATGACGGCTTATTCTTTGTAGTTGGCCTGTGCTTCGGCGAGGGCGTTACGCTCGGCATCGAGCATATCGGCGTTGCGCAGCAGTTGTGCCATCAGGATGCAATAGGCGTTGTTATCCATGCGTTCGACGGCATCAACGGCGGCATCCAGATCCTTACCCATGACGAACAATCCATGCCACGGAGCGATAACGCCAGCGGCTTGCTTGCGAATACGGGCTTCGTTGCCACGAATGCCACCGGAAACACTTTCAGCGAGGCCGTTACCGTGGGCTGGTGCGTAGGGTACAACCGGTATGGTGCCAAACTTCTGGGTGGCTTCCAACACGGGCGGCATCGGGCGGTTCATGGAGGCGAAGACCAAGATGTTGCGTGCATGTGCATGAACAACACCGGTTCCGTGTTCGCCAAATTCACGGTGCAGACGGAAGTGAACTTTCGATTCGCGTGAGATTTCGCCAGTGCCATCGAGGATATTCATGTCCATATCAGCGACCAACACTTCGTCGGGTTTCAACTGCCATTGACGGGCGCTGCCGCTGTAGCGTGGGGAGATACAGACATATTGACCTACACGGGCGCTGATATTGCCACCGGCGATGTCTGTCAAGCGGCGTTCGAAAATCAAAGCACCGAAACGTACGATTTTGGCACGCATGGCGTTCAAGTCTGCGTTATTCCGAATCATCTCTAGGGTTTTGGGGTCAGTAGTCATGGGTTATCGTCCTTCAAGTTGGTAACAAGTATCTCCATTATAAACACCCGTACCTAAGACTGCCCATAATGATCTGTCTGTGATCCATAACACCTATCCCCCAGAAATGAGGGGTATGGGCGGAACCCCCTAGTCATGAGGGGGCAACGCGATGGAGTTTGGCATTAGAGTGACTTCAGGTGTGATTCACTCCCCAATCAACACAATCATCACACCACGGATTGATGAGATTTGTTCCTCATGGACAACTCATCAAGCTGTAATTGAATAGGCCACAACAAAACACGCTCCCCAGAAATGAGGGGGATGTGTTTTGTTTGCGTTGTTTTGGGCTTCTTCCCCTAATTATGCGGGGCTTGAGAATTCTAACGCATGTTAGATTCATATCATGTTGTTGACCAGAACAAACAGTATTTCGGTACTGGATTACGGCATTATGCTGCAATAATTAATGTAATCTGCTCTGAAATAGTTTACAATTTATTTAACACATGCTCAATCACGGACTGGTAGCTGTGATGGGTATTTTGAGGTGAACAAAGTACATGTCTGAAGCAGGGAATTGGGTGCCGTCTGTATCTGATGATCGTGACAACGATTATTTGCAAATGTTCTATCACGATCTGGTAGAGGCAGCGGGTAATGTTTTTTTTGTAACCGATGCCAGAGGTTTTTTTGTCTATATGAATTCTGCCATTGAAACGGTCATGGGATTTACCCCCGACTATTTCTTTGGCAAACATTATAGCGAAGTGGTGCATCCGGACTGGATGGAAAGAGCTGTAACATTTTATACGGCTCAAATCCTTGATATGAAGCCGGAAACAACCTTTGAATATGAAGTCTTGTCATCTAGTGGCGAGCGGCGTTGGGTCGAGCAAATTTTACGGCTCATCATTGTTGAGGGGCAGATCGTCGGTTGCAACGGCTTGATGCATGATATTTCTCGGCGTAAGCACGCTGAAGAATCGCGCCGAAATCTTGAAAATAATTACGTACTGGTGGCCGAAAACACCGGTTCTATCGTGTTCGCCATTACCCAGAATGGAACGCTAGATTACACCAATCCGGCGATGGAACTTGCCACCGGCTATAGCCGTTCTGAACTCTTTGGGATGGATGTACTGAAACTCATTCATCCTGAGCTTCACGACGGGTTTGCTGCCTATATCCAACTCTTCACACAAGGTGAGATCCTTGCACCGCGCCAAGAGATCCGCTTGGTTCGGAAAGACGGTTCGATCTGCTGGTTGGATATTACGGCTAACTGGGGCGAATTGAACGGCGCGACCATGATTATTGGTTCAGCGTTGGATATTTCCGAACGGAAGCGCATCGAGCAGCAGTTGAAGGAAAGCCAGTTTTTTGTCGAGCGGATTAACCAGACCATCCCAGACATGGTTTATGTTTTTGATCTGGACGAAAGGAAGTTGGTTTATTCGAATCGTTCCTATGCAGACGTACTGGGTTACACCGATGCGGAAATCGAAGCACTCGGCGAAAATGCAACAGACATATTGTTGCCGCCTGACGAAGTTGACCGTTATAAGCAGCGCATCATTGGTCTTAAAGACTTGAAAGACGGCGAAATCCACGAATCGACTTTCCGTATGTTACATAAGGACGGAAGTATCCGCTGGGCACTTTTTAGGACAACTCCCTTTGAACGCGATAGCGCTGGCAGACTCAGACGTGTCTTAGGGTTAACGCGCGATGTGACTGAACAGGTACAGGCGCAAGAACTAATCCGCCACAGCGAAGACCAACTGCGTAAATCATTGCAACATCAACGTGCATTGAATGAGATTAATTTTGAACTCGGTGATATGGAGTCGTTTGAAGGGATGCTGCGACGGGCGGTTGAACTAGGGCAAACTAAGCTGGGATTTGATCGCCTCGGTATCTTGCTGTTTAATCAAACGACTGAAACGATTATGGGCACGTTTGGCGTTGATGTTCACGGGAATATTCGCGATGAACGCGGGATACGACACCCATTGTCAGAGGGGTTGCGTTGGGTCACCAACTCGATGCGGGATAAGCAGCGCGTTCACATCCGCTATGATGTCGATTTGTACGACAATTGGCAGGTTGTAGGGCATGGATGGAACGCCATGGCCTTGATGTGGAAAGACGGTCAGGTTATGGGCTGGTTAGCGGCTGATAATCTCATCCGGAAAGAACCATTGGAAGAATACCAACTTGAAATCTTGGGCATGTTTGCCCTCTCATTGGAACATTTTTGTAGTCAGAAAACGGCTGACAAGAAGCTCCGCGAGAGCAACCGTCGTTTTGATCAATTGGTGACCAATATGCCGGGTGTGGTCTATCGCATTCGCCGTGATGCGGAAGGCAACCCACACTATGATTATGTGAGTCCGCGCTGCAAAGATTTGACCGGTATCGAGCCTGAAGCCTTGATGGCTGATGCGAGCCTTTGGGTTAATCAGATTGTGCCAGAAGACCGCGTTAAATATGAGGCGTTGGTACACCAGAATTTGGCCGATCCTCAAGTCTTTCGTTGGGAAGGCGCTGTGATCGTCAATGGGGAGCGTCGTTGGCGGCGTATTGAGTCCCGCCCCAATCAACTCCCTGACGGCAGTATTGCTTGGGATGGGATTCTTACGGATATCACCGAAGCCAAGCGGGCTGAAGAAGCGCTGCGCGACTCTGAAATACGTTACCGCGCAATGATTGAAAACCAGTCTGAAATTATCAGTCGCTATACGCCCGATACGATCATAACCTTTGTGAACGAGGCCTCCTGCCGGTATTTCGGCAAGCCGCGCGAGTATTACATGGGACGCAGTATTTTTACGGATATGCCGCCTGGATTTCACCAAGCGACGTTAGATCATATTGAGGAATCACGGCGAACTGGAAAGCCGTTCCGCTATGAGCATCCGATCAAGATGCTAGACGGGACACTGCGCTGGTTTGATTGGACAGATACGCCCGTTTTTGATGCTGTTGGTCAATTGGTGGAGTTTCAGTCCGTTGGGCGTGATATTGATGAGCGCAAGCGTGCCGAAGAAGAGCGCAACGAGTATATTAATCGGTTGGAAATCATCCGCCGTGTTGATATGGAGTTGACCGAAAGCCTCAATTTTGACCATGTGTTGCAGATCGCGCTGGATGCGGCTACCCGTATGACACAGGCTACTGCTGGTGCCATTCATGTACTGGAAAATGACTATCTGCGCGTAGTTCATGTGGTAGGGAACTTTCCAAGGGTGATGGTTGGAACGACCATCCCGTTGACAAAAGGGATTGTGGGACGTGTTGCGCGGCGTGCTATTCCAGAGTTCATCACCGATGTAAGTCTCGACCCGGATTATCTACCGAACGTGGTCGAAACCCGTTCCCAGATGACTTTGCCATTGGTTTCACAGGATCGCTTGATTGGTGTGATCAATGTACAGACGTCGCATGATAACGGGTTTAATCGTCCGATGTTTGATTTCTTGAAGGTGCTGACGGTTCGTATTGCGTCCGCTCTGGATAACGCCCGTTTGCATTCGATAACCGAACAACATTTATCCGAAATCACGGATTTGTACCAGCAAGTGAGTGAACTAGAACAACTCAAGACGCAGATGATCCGCATTGCGGCGCATGACCTCCGTAATCCGTTGGGTGTCATCTCCGGTTATGTGCAGATGCTGACGGAAGAAATTAGCGCGCATTTCACCGATCGTAATCGGGATCAAATCGCGGCTATCCATGACTCAATCGGACGTATTGATAAGATCACACGCGACATCCTCACTTTGGAGCGGATTGCTGCCGGACGTGAAGTGATGGCAGAACGCGTCGATCTCACGCAAATCGTGAACGATGCTTATACGCAGGTGAAGATGCAAGCTACCCAAAAGCAGCAGACTTTTGAACTCCAAAAACCGGATACTGCCTTCTTCGTCAAGGGGGATCGCTTCCTGCTGCCCGAAACCGTGATCAATTTGTTGACAAATGCGATCAAATACACGCCTGATGGTGGGCGGATTGAAGTGCGGTTGGAACATAAAGACCATGAAGCAGTGTTTTCGGTCAAGGACAACGGTTATGGTATTCCTGCCGAGCATCAAGAGGGATTGTTCCAAGCCTTCTACCGTGTGAAAACCAAGGAAACACGCGGGATCAATGGTACGGGGTTGGGGCTGCATCTGGTCAAGAGTATTATCGAACGGCACGGTGGACAGATGTATTTCCAGAGCCAGTACGGTAAGGGCAGCACCTTTGGCTTTGAACTTCCGCTGGTTGAAACTCCGGCTACGCAGACCAAGAAGAAGGTCAACAATAATCGATAAGCGCTGCATCAACAGTCATTCGCATAAGCTCAAGGTCACCAAAATCTAAAATGGGCGTAAGATGTAAACAATGTCCGGCGATGAGTGTTGAGTGCGAATGATGCAGCGATCGAAACAAAATCTATTAGCGATTCAACAATGGTTTTTAATCATTATCGGGGTGTCCGCCATCTGCTTATTGATGGTGCTGGTTCGCCCTGATCTAGTTCCGAGTTGGGTGGGGTTTGGTGTGATCTGTGTGTTGGGGGGCGTAGCTGTATGGCGAGCGCCCCATCTGGCAGATCAACCATCGGTAGTGGAAACCGTCTCCGAAAAATTGGATAGCAAGCCAATCGCTGCGGTTCGCATATCATCCGAGGCGACTGCTCCACTGAACCAAACGCTGACCGAGCAAGAATCCAGCGTGCAAGAACAACTGGCGCTGGCCGAGCAAACGAATAAATTACTAGGGCAATTCATGGCGACCGGCGAACAAATGCAGACGCAAGCCCGTAGCATGAACCATTCGACCCGCGAAGCCTCTACCAACGTCACCAACGGCAGTGTTGCCTTACAACAGGTGATGGATGAGATGGCTGGTATCCGCGAAAAGGTGACGACTGTTGCCCAGAGCATCCGCACACTGGCCCAGTTCGCCCAGCGGATTGATAGCATCATCGGTTCGGTGAGTGAAATCGCCACACAATCCAATTTGTTAGCCATCAATGCCTCGATTGAAGCCGCGCGCGCGGGTGTGCATGGACGGGGTTTCGCAGTTGTGGCGGATGAAGTACGCTCATTGTCGCATCAATCGACACAGGCCGCCGGTCAGGTGCGCTCTATTTTGGAAGAAATTCAAACCGCCATGAAACAGGCGATTCGTGCCACTGATGACGGTTTGGCGCAGGTTGATAGCGGCGTGAACGTAGCGACCGAAGCCGATCGTGTGATGCACCAATTGATGGAACAGGTCACAGCCGCACAACAGGCGGTTACGTCCGTTCACGAAATTATCCGGCAGCAAACCGATGGGCTGGATGATATGAGTATTGGTGTCGAGCGCATGGAACGGGTGGCACGGAATACCTTGCTTCAAACCCAGACCATCAGCCAGCAGTTGATGCAACTCGCTGAACAATTACCCGCCACCCTGGCGGCAGAAAAAAGTACGACCCGTTTGGAAGTAAGTCGCGCAGTGTAGTCATCCTTACTTGTTGCATCACGAAGTGAAGCAGCATCAGCCTTAGTCCGCTGGCGTATCCTGCATCGAACGCGAAAAGTTCAGTGCTGGTATGCCGAGTACCTCGGTTAGACCCGGTTCGATCAGCCGCATTTCGAGCTTGAACAATTCCTCGGCTGAACAGGGCATATCACTATCAATCCACCACACCAGTAGCGATAAGAATAAACTGACGGTTGATTGTGCAACTGCTTCCAGTTCATACGGGCTAAGTTTGGCTTTGGCAACCCGCTTGAAGATCATCCGCACATACTTGAGCAGAAACTCTCGCTGATAATTCAAATGGCTAGCGCTGCCGTGTTTGCCGATTAACGCTTTGAACAAGCGGTGTTCATGCTCCACATATTTCAGCATCACCATCGGTAGATTGGTTGAAGCATGGGGTTCAGTGTTGCCAGAGGACGGTTCGTGTTCCAATAACGCGCGGGCATGTTCTTCAAAGGCCTGTTGCAGCGCTTCAAAGCGGCTGAGGAGCAGATCTTCTTTGTCACGGTAATGCGAATAAAAAGTAGATCGTCCCACGTTCGCCCGATCCAGAATATCCTGAATGGTGACGGCCTCGTACCCTTTTTCCAGTATGAGTGCGATGCAGGCTTCTTCCAGTAATTGACGGGTGCGTTGAACCTGTCGGCTGCCGCGTTTTATCTCCATATGCCCTCTGCTTTCCGAACACTTTGCCGGTTTTGTTCAGCCTTGAACAAATCGCAAAAGCTGGTTGTTGACCCTCTTAGTCCACTTCTATTATAACAAGACCGAACAGTGTGTTCAATCTTGGCTACAGTGTTTGATCTAGAGCTTTGTAATCACTAGAGGAGTCACAATGAGTACAGCACATGAACATGGACACGATCATGACCACGGACACGGCCCGTTCGCGCATGTTCGCGCCTTCATCCACGACACGCCGATCGTCAGCAATTACCAATGGCGCGTGCCGTCTTCGGTGCGGCATATGTCGCTGATTGGCATCGTCGTCCTCGCCGTTGCGATGGTGTTGACGCATCTCGGTATCAGTTACGCGCTCGGCATCGGTTTGGGTGTCGCGCTGCTGCTGCACATCCCGATCATCGCCCTAACAGTGATTGGCTTGGTGTTGCGCCGCGCCCGTTCCGGTTTTATTCAGAGTGTGGTCAAGCTCATCCCGTGGAAGGGGAATGAAGAAGTGCTGGATGTGGGCTGTGGTTCTGGCATCCTGCTCTTTTCCTGCATTAAAGAATCACCAACCGCGAAGGGCACCGGAATTGATATTTATGATCCTTACTCATTTGGTGGTTCAGCCGGAGTGTTCTGGAAGAACGCCGAAATCGAAGGGGTGAAAAGCCGCATCGAACTGCAACAGGTGGATGCCCGTACCATGCCCTTTGATAACGCCCGCTTCGATGTGATCGTGTCCAGCTTGGCGATGCATCATGTCGGTGATGGCGCGGATCAAGCGAAGGCCACCCGCGAAATTATTCGGACGCTCAAGCCGGGTGGTAAGATCGCCATTTGTGATGTGGGACGTGCCTTGAATGCACCCGAAGAAGTATTGCGCTCATCTGGTTTGACCAACATACGCCGCACCGGTCACCTTTTCCAGATTTTGAGTGCCGAGAAGCGATAAACGCGATGAGCGAACCTATCTCTCACTCAGCGCATAACCATGATGGTCATGACCATAATGACCATTCACATCAACACGGCTTACTGGCGAGTATCGCATCCGCCCTGCACGTACCCGGTTTTAGCCACGATCACGGTACGCTTGAGGCAGGTTTCACAGATAATGCGGTGGCGATTAGTACGGTGAAGTGGGCGCTGGTCATTCTTGGGGTGACCACGCTTCTACAAGTGATTGTTTATCTGGCGAGTGGAAGTGTTGCTCTGTTGGGTGATACCGTCCATAACCTCGGTGACGCGCTCAACTCGATCCCGTTGTGGATTGCCTTCGTGCTGGCACGGCGTCCTGCCAACAAACGTTATACCTATGGTTACGGACGGGCTGAGGACATCGCCGGATTATTGATTGTGGTGTCGATCGGATTTAGCGCCTTGGTTATCCTGTCTGAGTCGATCCAGAAGTTGCAGCATCCCCAACAACCACAAGCCTTAGGCTGGTTGGCGCTGGCGGCGGTGATCGGTTTCGTGGGCAACGAGGCGGTAGCGCTTTTACAACTGCGGGTTGGGCGGCGTATCCAGTCAGCAGCCATGATCGCGGATGGTTTGCACGCCCGTACCGATGGCTGGACATCATTAGCGGTGTTGGTCGCGGCAGGTGGTGCGGCTCTGGGCTTTCCAATTGTCGATTCACTCATCGGCATCTTGATGGGTATCTTGATCCTATTCATCACGTGGGATGCGGCGCGTTCGATGTGGTATCGTTTGATGGACGCGGTTGATCCGGCCTTAACAGCGCAGGTCGAAGCCAGCTTACGCGATTATTCGGCTGTGGTGCGTGTGGATGCAGTGCAGTTGCGCTATGTAGGACACGTATTGCGTGCCGAGATACAGGCGGCCGTTGCCCCGACATTGACTGTAGCTGATACCACGACTCTCACTGACCAAATCCGCCATGATTTGTTTCATGTGCTGCCCGCGCTGGCGAACGTCACTATCGGGCTGACCTCGTCTGTTGTGCCACCACAAAGCGGACATCAGCACTAAACGTTGTAGTAAGGGGTTTACCCTCAGCAAACCCCTTCAATGATGTCCTAAGCGTGGGACTCGATGCTAGACGCTATCGCTTGTTCTTTTTGGGATGCAGGTTTGCTTTCACGGCGATTTTTGTTCATATGTTCCGCCCAGAAGTAACTCCCAATGACGAACACCGCCGCCGCTATTTGTAAGCCGATGCCTTGCCATGTAGCGAACAAGCCGAGCCATTGCCCCATCCACAGCGGCAAATTCAGGCCGATAATCGGGCTGATCGGCAGCCATCCCACCACTTGCATGACGTGTACCGTATTGCCAACCATCGTCAGCAGCACGAAGCCGATCATCACGCCGGTGACGATCAACATCTTTTTGTAGGGCAGCTTGCGTTGCAGGGTGAAGGTGATAACCCCGACCACCGCCACCCCCAAGAGTCCCAGCGCCACGCCTTGGAGGACGATGCTTAATCCGGCTTCCAGAACCAGCGATTGCATGAACAACACGCTCTCAAAGCCTTCACGGTAAATGCTGGTAAAGCCTAGAATGACCAACCCCGCCGTTTGACTGATGGTGACGACTGCCACGCCGCCGATCAAGGTGCGTTTCTTGCTATGGAAGTTCGCCATCCAGCCCGTCCAATAAACCTTGTGGAAGAACCAATTGGTGATCACCAGCAGCACGCCGATGGCGATCAATGAGACAATCGCCTCCAAGCGTTCACCCAACGGCAGCATGGTTTGTAGCAGGGCGTTTGCTGCCCACCATGTCAATCCGGTTGCTACAAAGGCCAGTAACGCGCCAATCACAATCGGACGGCGAAATTTGCGTTCTTCTAAGGTGCGCAGACTTGCCAGCAGTGAGGCCAATATCAGCACCGCTTCCAACCCTTCGCGGAAGACGATAATCGCCGAGTTGCTGATGACGATTGTAGGGGTCGATTTACCCGCATCCATAATTTGCTGGGCTTGGGCGAAGGTCGTTTTCAAGGTCGCTAGCGTGGCTTTAATCTCACTCAACGGTGCGCGGGTAGCAATCAAGAAGGCCAAACCGGGTGTGCCGTTTGTGCCAGTTGCTACGCCATCATCACCATCATTGGCTTGGGTGCCACCCTGCCAGAATAACCCTTCAATCTCGGTCGCCATCTCCGGTGCGAAACCCCGCAAACGCTGCTCCATACCGAGTTCTAACAGGCCATACGCTTCTAAACGCGCCGACTCGGCCAGATCATATTGGTTCTCTTTGACCGCCACCGGAATTTGATCCAGCACCGATAAAATCACATCCATATCCGATGTGCTGGCGACTTGCTGCCACGCCGCCGGAACGACTGTTTTGAGCAATCCCTGTATGCTGCTGACATTATTTTCCAGCGCGGCAGGATCGGCGGTCGTCTGAATCTGTGTTTTCATATCAGCCAGTAACTTCGCGACCTGCGCGGTTTTGTCGGGGTCGATTTTTTCCAGCGTCAACGAGATGTCATTAAAAGCGGCGGTGGATGCTTCGAGAAAAGTGGTCGCTTCTTGAATTTCGATCCCCTTGACCACCACGCCGTTGCGGATACCACGCTTATATTCCACCGCGACCAGATCCACGAAGCGGATCAGTTGGCCTGCCCGCCGTGCTTGATCAGTTTCGCTCAAGGGAGCTGCCCGAAAACCTTTGAGCGTGGCATTAATAGAGTCCATATTCAGTTCAAAACTATATGCGTCACCGCTGAGTGCGACCCGTTGCAGTGCGGCGAAGGTAACGTCCGTCTGTTGTAATGCGTCCTGACCACGTTGATCCGCAAAGGTGCTGGCGAGGATGTTAAAGTATCCGTTTGCCAGACCCACTTCTTCGGCCTGTCGTAGTGCAAAGCTGTTACGGTGGGCATCATCTGCGTTGGCTAGGCTGGTGGCTAATTGAGCCTGATACGTATCCAGCAGATCATTCTGGATGGCGGCGACAGTTGCTTCACCCGTGCCGGTTTTGGCGATGAAGGCTTGCACCGCTTTGGTAGCATCAGCGTTCGGGCGGCTGAACTTGGTCGAGGCCGTGAATTCACGCAGCAGTAACCATTCGCTGGCTCTTTGACCGTCACCTGCTTGCACAGCCTGTATCGCCAATTGTTGACTGGCCTTCAAAAAATTCGTCCAGATCGTCCCACGTGTGATAGCCAACGCTAATCCATCGCCTGCCTGTACCGCATCTGTCGCCTGCTTGAAAGCGCTGTCTAATGTGCTGGCGACATCCGGCAAGTCCGCGCTAAAAATAGGTTGGAGGCTGTTTTGATAATGCTCGTAGGCGTCCGTCATCGCTTGTTTGGCTGCGCTTGGATCACCCAACAGCAGCTTGCTTTGTGCGGTAAATAATTGCTGCCGAATCTGTTCGGCGTTGGCTTGTGGGCTGTCGATTTGTGCCATTACCGGAACCGCAAAAGATACCAGCACACAGGCCAGTATCGTACAGATCATCCAACGCATCCGTGTCATGATGTGAGTCCTCATTGATAATCCTGAATACAAACGGATGTGTAACGCCACCGCCACACATCCGCCTGTGAAACTATTTATTGTTGAATTGGGATGTCGAGTAGAGCCGCCGCTTGTGTGATCTGACCGGTGATGGTCTGGGCGCGGTTCTGGGCTTCTGTGCCGAAGAGATCGGCCTCTTCCGGTTTGAACTGTTTGCCACCCTGCTCTTGGGTGTAAATGTCTTCGACAAACGCCTTTAAGTCCACCAAACCCTGATTGATTTGGGTATGTTGTGCAGGGCTTTCAGCCTCGATCATTGGCCCGACTGCATCATAAATGACCTCTAAGCTGGAGAGGATGTCCTTGATGTCTGAAAGTCGCGAGATGACGGCGAAGTTTTGCGAAGTAGCTGCATCCCCTTCCACAAAGCGCGATACTTTCCACGACCCGAAATACTCGCTCATGGTTGGAACCATCACCACCAACGCGGTGAAGGCGTCACTCTGGTTGGGTTCCCACGCTTCAGATGACGCGAGCAGTTCTGCTGCATAGCTCGCCAGCGCATCAGCCGCCCCCTTGACGAAGTTGGCATCGGGTAGCACATCCCCGAATCCGACCTGCCCATCAGCATCCAAATCGGCCTTTACGCCGCTGTCATAGGCCGGATTGGTTCCCCACAGGCTGGCCTCCAACAAACCAAACAGATTGCCCGGTTTTTCCAGAACGACAGCATCCGGCAGTGTGATGCTGAAATCTGCGGCGTTTTCGGGATCTTCTTCTCCGGAAGGGGAGGCATCAATGATCGCATCATACGTGCTGAGGCTGGGAACACCCGCCACGATCCCTTCCATTTGTTCGTAAACAGGGCTGATGACAATCCACTGCTGCTTGGCGGCATCGAGGGTCTTGATGACATCCGCCTGCTTGTCTTTCCACAGTTGGGCGTAATCAAAGTTAGCCGCTTTGGCCAACTCGTAATACGCATCCGTGCTGCTTGTTAAGACCTTTGCCCCTTCGGCTAGATCATTGGATTTCCCCAATAAGTAGGTTTTAACGGCATTCAAATCGGCTTGATTATCCGCGCCGATGATGCGGCTGAATGGCACAAGCAATAAACTCAACGCGACTACTAACAAGATCATCTTAGGCTTCATTGTTTCTCCAAGTGAAGAATAGGACTATAAAAACGATGAGCCTAAGGGTACGGAATTTGCGGGCGTTAATCTACAAAGGCAGTAAAGGGATAAGTTCCATAACAAAAGTAATGCATCCGCCGCCTGTTAATCATGGTTATGACTGCGGGTAGCTGACGAATTTGCCTACGGTTCAACTTGAGTTTATCGCTCAAGTAAAACACTTGCGGATAGACGTTAAAAAAAGAGACCAAAGGCACATTTGGTCTCTTTCGTTCGATCATGTTGAGAATGGGAGTGTTAGCGGGTGTAACTGCCGTCGTTAAAGATGCCGCTCGGGTGACAACCGCGTTTGGCTGCTGCGGCCTGTTTTTCCAGCGCTACGAACTCGTCATAATGCGCGTGATCCGGTTCATAAACCACCGCTTCGGCATAACCTTGTTCGACCAGCGCGCGGTTGACGAATAAATCACCCACGTAGATATAACGGAGCAAGCGTCCATATTGGTCGCGGTCGCTGGTATCCTTGACCAGTCGTACCGATTGACCCTGCACGAAGATGCTGTTGGCTTGTACGGCTTCGCTGTAACACACCTGATCGCGCTCAGGCGTATTCATGCCCACATAGCGCACACGCTCTTTGGTGCCATCCGCCATGCGTACATCAATCGTGTCGCCATCAATAATATTGATGACCTGTGCGGTATCGCCGCCTTGGTCAACCGAACCGCCTGAGTTGCCACCGTTGGTGATGGGCGAAGTCGTATTGGGATCGAAACCGAAGGTACAGCGGGCGAGCAGATAGAGTAAGGTTGCGCCAATCAAAAAGAGCAGCGGTGGATAGGTTATTTTACGGCGTTTGGTGGTGTTTTTATGGCTCATATCCGTAGTCTACAAGCATCCTGAATAAGATACAAGCGCCTGCTATCTTAGCCGTTGTTCCGTCCCACCATCGCCGCTGTGATGCCCAAACCGATGTACACCGTGCCGCTGAAATAGCGTTGAAACTGCTTGAAGCGTTTGTTCCCGCGCAGCCATCCCGCTAACGAGCTGGAGACAATTGCATACGTGCCGTCGGTAATCATGCCCAAACTGGCGAAGATCACCCCCAATATTAAAATCTGAATCGACACCGAACCATGAGTCGGGTTGACGAATTGGGGTAAGAAAGCGAAGAAGAACAGGGCTGTTTTGGGATTCAACAGGTTCACAATTACGCCCTGCTTATAGATTTGTCCCAGTCGCTGCTTTTGAATCACGGCGGTCTCATCATCTGCATCTTTCGTGCGCAATTTTTGCACACCCAGATAAATCAGGTAGGCCGCACCGATATACTTGACGATGTCGAAGGCTAACGCTGACGACAGCAAAATCGCGGATAGACCGAGCGCCGCCGCCAGAATATGCACACATGTCGCGCTGGCAACCCCTGCTACCGACACCAATCCAGCGGTACGACCTTGGTCGATGCTGCGTGTCATGATGTAGAGCACATTCGGACCGGGAACCAGCAGCAAGGCCAATGTCGCCGTGACAAACAAGAGCAAATTGGTCGGTAACATCTCGCTCAATACCATGAACAACTCCCGCCTATTGGATTATTTCTCGGACACAAAGTATACGCGCTTCCCGTATAGTCGACCTATCCGTAACTTGCGCGTTTATGCCCCTTCAATCAAGGCTTGTGCCGCTCGCATCCCCGAAAGATACGCACCATGCACCGTTGCCGGAAAGTCCGAAGCGGTTGCTTCTCCCGCGAAGTACAGGATGTCATCAATCGGTTGTGCCAGCGTGTCGCGGGATTGTGCGCTGCCGCCCACCCCATTATAAGAATACGACCCATAACTAAACGGATCAGATGCCCAGCGTGTGACTTGCCATGCGGTCGGTTCCTCAACCTCATCTTTGTAAATACGCCGCAGCGATTCCATGGCTCGCGCAACGATTTGCTCATCACTCAGGGTTTCAATCTGCCGACCATAATCACCAGCATTAAACCCCAGCAGTACAGGCACACCAAAATAATGATCGAGGTTCAACCATTCTAGCCATTCGCCTTTTTCGGGAGCGACGTAATTAATCCAACCCGCGCTTTGCTCCCAAAAGACCGATGGGAAACGCAAATAGAGTTTATTGAGTAATCCCATTCCCAGATGCTTAATGGCTTGCTGCTTGGCATCGGGAAGCGGTGGATCAAATAGGATCGCACCTTTTTTCAGCACGCCTAGTGGCAGCGTGACCACACACCGATCCGCCTGATATTCCCCTTGGTTGGTTACGACTCGAACACCGCTATCTTCGATATGTATTTCCTGAACAATTTGACCCACCGCAATATCGAGGTCTTTGGATAACAGCTTTACGATTTGCTCATAACCTTTTGGGAAAATGACTTGTGCGCCAATTGCTTCGTTATCATCTGCCCATGAAAGCGCTGAGAGTTCGCGCAGTTCCGCCGCATATTCATGCCCGATAGCACTCCCAAACCAATAATCGAGTGCTTGTTTCTCCTCGGCGCTCAGGGTTTCACTCTGCAAGACCTCATCGACGGCTTGTTGCAGCGAATAATCTTCTGCGCCTGCATCCGGCTGCGCGGCTTCAAGAATGGCTTCCCCTTTATTTTGAAGTTGCTGCTGTTCAACATCCGTCATCACGGAACCATCTGCATGATAAGCGACCGTGTCCTCTTCGCTGGTTTCAACTGTTTGGATTCCAGCTGATTGTGCCAGCGCCCATATCGGATTATCTTCAGTCCCATGAATCCACGATGCCCCCATATCCACAGGAATATCTTCCCATG
The DNA here is from genome assembly GCA_044227005.1 of Aggregatilineales bacterium. Classification (GTDB taxonomy): domain Bacteria; phylum Chloroflexota; class Anaerolineae; order Aggregatilineales; family Phototrophicaceae; genus CFX2. Next base: position 190,378 of record JBGAFZ010000003.1, on the reverse strand, counting down.
CGTGGCTGGTCCATGTGCGTCCGCCGATGCGGTCACGGCCTTCTAGGAGCTTGATGTTTTTGTAGCCCGCTTGTCGTAAAAACGTTGCCGCCGATAAGCCCGAAATCCCCGCACCCAAAATCAAGATGCTTTCGTTGCTGTTGGCTTGCGCATGGATACCTTGTGCTTTCGTTGCCAACAATGTCGCACCAGCGAGTGCGGCTTTCAGAAAATCGCGGCGGGATACATGTAACGGCGGCATAAAGAACCTTTCAAAAAAAGAGACAAGTTATTCCATTATAGGGCGGGTTGGTATCGCAGGTTTATTGACCTAAGTAACCGTGTTCCAGCACTTCGCCAGCGCTGTTGATGCGGTAGCGCAGCGGAACGCCTGTCGGAATATTCAACTCGGGAATAGCTTGCTCGGAGATGTTTTCCAGCACCATGACCAATGAGCGTAAACTGTTGCCATGTGCCACCACGAGGATTGTTTTCCCTGCCAGCACCAGTGGATGAATATGGGCATCATAATACGGCAGTGTTCGGGTGCGGGTATCTTTTAGGCTTTCACCATTGGGCGGGGGGACATCATAACTACGCCGCCAGATATGCACCTGCTCTTGACCAAATTTCGCTGCTGTCTCGTCTTTGTTCAGCCCCTGCAAATCGCCATAATGCCGTTCGTTGAGGGCTTGATCGCGGTCAATCGGCACATCGGTTTGTCCGGTTGTCTCCAAGATAATCCGCAGGGTATTTTGGGCGCGGCTGAGTGCCGACGTAAAGGCGTGATCAAACCGCATACCCATGAGCAATTCACCTGCGCGTTTGGCTTCAGCTTCCCCGGCTGCCGTGAGCGGAATATCCACCCAACCCGTGAACCGATTTTCAAGATTCCATTGTGATTGTCCGTGTCGTACCAGTATTAATGTGCCAACCGAGTCGGTCATTTAATGGTTACCATCCCTCAACAGCTTCTTTTCACCTATAATATAACCCATAATTCGCGGTGAGTTCGGCTCTTGTTATTGCTGAACCCATCCCACAGGAGGATATCGTCATGCAACAAGCCGGACAAGCATTCTTAGCTGCCAATGCCAAAAAAGAAGGTGTCGTCACCACCGCCAGCGGTCTTCAATACAAGGTCTTGCAGGCGGGTACAGGCGCACGTCCCAAGGCAACCGATACCGTAAATGTGCATTATCGCGGTACGTTCATCGACGGCAAAACCTTCGATAGCTCCTACGATCGTGGTGAACCGATTTCCTTCCCCTTGAATCGTGTCATCGCCGGATGGACGGAAGGCGTGCAGTTGATGCCGGTCGGCTCCAAGTATGAGTTCTATATTCCCTACAACTTGGCTTATGGTGAACGCGGCGCAGGCGGTGCAATTCCCGGTTACGCCACCCTTATTTTTCAGGTTGAATTGCTCGCAATCGAATAACTAATCATGGCACAAAACGCAGGTCAGGCATTATGGTGGCAGCGTGGAGTCATCTATCAGGTGTATCCACGTAGCTTCAAGGATCACGATGGTGATGGTATTGGCGATCTCAAAGGAGTCATCGCCAAGTTGGATTACTTCAGCGAGGTTTTGGGGATCGAGGCCATCTGGTTATCCCCTGTCTATCCTTCACCGATGAAGGATTTCGGCTACGACATCAGCAACATGGTTGATATTCATCCCATGTTCGGTTCGCTGTCGGATTTTGATACGCTGGTGACTGAAGCCCATCGGCGCAACATTCATATCATTATGGATTTCGTGCCTAACCACACCTCCGATCAACATCCGTGGTTTGTTGAATCGCGTTCTTCCAAAGATAATCCCAAGCGCAATTGGTACTTCTGGCGCGATGCCAAACCGGATGGCAGTTTGCCCAACAATTGGTTGTCGGTCTTCGGCGGCCCTGCATGGGAATTGGATGCCACCACCGGACAGTACTATCTACACACCTTCCTCGTGGAACAGCCGGATATAAACTGGCGTAATCCTGAGGTCAGAGCCGCTATGATTGATGTGCTGCGTTTCTGGTTGGATCGTGGCGTGGATGGTTTCCGTCTGGATGCGACCCATTTCATGATGAAGGATGCCAACCTCAGCGACAATCCCCTCAACCCTGATCTCAGCATAGGCTTCAAATCCTTGGGCGCGTATGACTCGCAGTTGCACATCAATGATCAGGCGCATCCCGATATTCACGACATCTTCCGCGAAATTCGGGCTTTGCTCGATGCCTATGGCGAGCGTGACGGTAAAGCACGCTTCTCGGTGGGTGAAATCCACATGACCGACTTGCAACGTTGGGTATCCTTTTACGGCGAGCATCTTGATGAACTGCATATGCCCTTCAACTTCCATTTCTTGTTCGCCAATTGGAATGCACAGACGCTGCAACACATCATCGAGACCGGTGAGCACATCATTCCCGAAGGCGCGTGGCCGAATTTCGTACTCGGTAACCATGATGAACATCGCGTAGCCAGCCGTGTTGGAGCCGATGCAGCCCGCATGGCGATGATGCTCTTGTTGACGTTGCGCGGTACACCGACCATCTACTACGGAGATGAAATCGGGATGCATGACGTCGATATTCCGCCGGAACTTGAACAAGACCCGTGGGGTAAAAATGTGGCGGGTATTGGTCTAGGGCGTGATCCAGAGCGTACACCGATGCAATGGGATTCCAGTCCGAATGCTGGCTTTAGTGCCGCTGGCGTAGCCACATGGTTGCCTGTTGCTGATGACTACACCGAAATCAATGTGGCGACCGAGCTACAGGATCCGCGTTCGATGCTGTCGTTGACTCGTCGGTTATTGGCTCTGCGCCGTGAAACACCAGCCCTGCATTCCGGTCACTATCAAACTGTCCAACACCAACAAACCGATTGTCTGGTTTTCAAGCGCGAATTGGATGGCGACCGTTGGATTGTGGCGCTGAATTTTGCAGCTGTTGATCAAACCCTGAACCTGCTTTTGCCTGACTCTGCGCGTGTGGTGATTTCCACCGAACTAGATCGCGAAGAAGCAATCTCATTGGGCAATTTGCACCTGCGTCCCCATGAAGGCTGCTTGATCAAACTCGGCTAATAGTGCAAATGGGGAGGCCGAAAATCCTCCCCAATCCCTTCTAGACTTTCACCATACGGTACACACCCGGTTGCGGCATATATCCCAATTTGCGGTTGATTGCCAACATCGGCGCATTTTGCGAGTCGTTGTCGGTGCGGATGCTCGCGCCATTGTGTTGCTTGGCATAGGCGATGGTCATCAGCTTTAAGGCCAACGCGATTTTACGCCCCCGATAAGCGGGCATTACTCCCGTCATCAAGTTGTAGAAGTAATTATTCTCAACGTTGTGGCTAATAGCCGCCAGTCCGACAAATTGATCCCCATCTGCTGCCAAAAACTGTGACTTAGGATTAAACCATACCGATTCACTGATCATCTTGTGAAATGCTTCAAAATCGGGGAAGGTTCCTGTGGTGCTCGGGTCATCCATATAGGTCGCGTAATTGACCTCCCACAGTTTCCGCAGATTGTCCCGTGTATTGCCTACATCTGCCAATGAGAAGAAGCGAATACCACTGGCCTCCACCTGCTCAATAATGCCTTCAAACGGCTGTCCGTCGAAGCTATCCAGATCAATCGTCGACTCGAATAGATGACGTTCGACCTTAAAACCACGTTTTTCAGCAAATCGGATGGCGTGTGGCTCATTATCAAAGACATTAGTTTGTAATTCTTGAGCGCCTTTCGATGCTGCGAACGTGGCGGCAGCGTCATACAGTTGCCCTCCAAAACCTTTGTTGCGCTGGTTAGGATGCGTCCATACCTTCACCATAATGCGTCCGGCATTCATGGTGTTGGTATTAAATATCGAGCCGAAACCGATGATACCGTTGTTTTCCTCAGCAATAATTTGATGACGGATTTGACCATCTTCCAAAGGTTTCTGAGAGTCCTTTATCAAATGCGCAGGGTTGATGTACTCATGCTCTGCGATACTCAAAATCGCGGCGATGCCTTCAAAATCATGTTCAGACGAAACTGGGCGGATGATAACAGTCATAGTATGATCCACTTTATATGGGCAATCCATTTTGTAGCGGATCATACCATGCTTTTGAGGCGGATTAGCTACCGACCTCCGGTGTGGCTTCGATGGCATCCGGCTTGGGTTGGATGACATCGCGGGTACAGGACCAGTATTTGTAGATAGCCCCGACATACACTTTATAGTCGTACTGGCGGTTGGGGTCAGGCATGATCTCAAGGCCGTCGTCAGTGACCCGCAGAACCTTCATGATCTTGCCGATTGGACTGCCTTTGGTGGCGCCAGTGTAATCCACAATATGATCGTATTGCCGATACTGAACACCATCTTCATCAATCACCACCGTCTTAAAGCCTTCCAATTCCAAACGATCAGCCGCCACTAAATCGAGGGTAGGCATACCACTAGCATTCACGATAGCGATTGTCGGGCGGTGTGCGGTGATCTGGCTGCCATTCGGTGGCAGGACGACCTGCTGTAACAGGGCGGTGATGGCTTCACGTTGCGGGATGAGAACCGCTTGGCCTTTAGGTGAATAGGCGTTTTTGACCTCATGCAGTTGGTGAAACGTGAAGTAACGGATGTCGCTGGTATCCAGATTCAGGGCAAGCGGCAGCATACCGGCAACATCAGCTAAGGTCATGTTAGTAGTGACGTTTTGCGTCAAGACATCCCATGTTTGCGGCAGGCTTTGCAACATATTGCTGGCACGGATTTTGCGCCAGATAGCCCGCAGCATATCCTGTTGACGACGACCACGATCCAGATCACTGCTGGTTTTACGGCTGCGAACGTACCACAGCGCCAGTTCGGAATTCATGTGCCAGCGACCAACATCCATCGTGAAAATCTCGTAGTTATCGGCAACACTTTTATCCAACTCGACCGACTTTAACTTCCAGTCGCGGATGACACAATCGACCGTGATGTCGATGCCACCAAGCGCGTCAATAATGTCGGTGAAGCCCGTGTAATTGACACGGACATAGTAATCAATATTCAGGCCGAGATTGTAGCGGATCGCATCCGTCAGCACTTTAATTCCACCCCCTTCGACACGGTTTTCTTCACCGTAGAAGTAAGCGGTGTTGATCTTCTGCATGTTGAATCCCTCTAGGAAAACATACAGGTCGCGCGGGATAGATACCGCCGAAACGACACCAGCCGTCCGGTTAATCGAGATCACCATTAATGAGTCGGTCAGGCCGGGATTGTTAGGGTTATTAGTGGCTGCCCCGATCAGCAAGATGTTGACGATGTCCTGATCACCTTCATCAATCAACGGCATGGCATCCGGTATCGGTTCAGGCGTAGCATCTTGAGCAGCGAGGCGCGGCACAAACAGCATCAAGCAAATGAGTATACATAGCAGGCGGTACATGATAAAAATGTCTCCAGTGTGCGAATTGTCTTTAGCTTAACATGCTTCGGGGCAGCAGCATTCGACGTGCAACCTACGGCAGGACTACGATATGTGACCTGTTATGCAGATGTGATTGGCAAGGTGACCCGACACAAACGGCACCGGACGGTACGATGGAGACAGTTTTCTGTTTAGCGCGGCGAGGAGATACATCCTCACCGCACCTTGATTATTGTTTTTGCATGACGTTAGCACGGGTCAGCGATGCCGAAATCCAGCCTTCGCCACCTTCAAAGCGCACCTTGAGCCATGTGCCGTCCGCACTACGGTCGAGGACTTCCAAGCGCGTGCCGTTGGCTAACTTGATGATGACGCTATAAGTCGTTCCCGGCCCTGACCGGATGTTGACCACACCCACGTTGGTCGCCACCAGCCGGATTTCGACACCGTTTTGGAGATTCGGTTGCGTAGGCGTTGCTTCGATTTGTGCTAGCTGTCCCTGACATTCCGGTTGATTATGCAGCCAATCCGACGCGGCTTGTATGACCGGATCGTTAGCGCTGCCATAGACGCTGTAATCAGTCGGCATGACCACGTCCGGTTGGATGTTCTTGGGCAGCGGATCACCTTCGGGCGTGATGCCCACATCGCTAACCACATCCATGATAGCCCCGTCAAACAAGCGGATGAGATTCAGCCCGTCACTCAGGTAACCGCCCGTTGTTTCACCGAAAACACGGGTTTCGGCATTCTTGCGACTGCGGAAAATAAAGGCTGTCATCTCGCCCATGCTAGCGGTATACGGGCTGGTCAACACAGCGATGGGAGGCGCGGATTGTTGCACCACATAAGGTTGCGCTACCGTCGCGTTATCGTTAATCGTGTGGAAACCATCAAATTTATAGGTGTACCATGCGATGTCCCCCGCGATATCCTTCAGGCCGAACCAGCGCCCATCACCACGCAGGGGTGCTAGCGCCAGACTCATAATCATCGCTTGTCCACCGGGGTTGCGGCGCACATCCACAATCCAACCGCAGTTATTTTGTTGATCCAACTTACGGATGAGTTGCTGAGCTTCTTCCGAGTAGCTTAAATCCTCCCCGTTGACGCCAGCCGAATAGGTCTCGATGTAGCCGATTTGATCCGGTAATTCTTTGCCGATGACGGGGAGTGTCGTGCTGTAAGTATCCGGCACGAGGCGAAACTTGAGTTGGTCGAATTCACCGGGGCGCGATACCACCAGCCGAATCACTTCCCGACCAGTCGGTTCGGGGGCATTGACCGCTTCGACTCCGTTGATGCTTTCGATGTGGTCACCGACCGCTAATCCGATCGCGGCGGCCGGTGAATTCGGATACACCAGCGTCACCGTTTGGAACGTATCTCCCGCCAACTGCTGCTGCTCATATCCATAGCCCCCACTGGCACCGAAATCTTCGGGCGCGAAAATTTGCGCGTTGTGGGCGCTGATGCGGTTCAAGGTGGCGAATACTTTGTTCAACGCTTGGTGGGCATCACTCAACGTACTGAATTGATCTACCGAGTCCATCGCCCGTTGAAACAGATTATTCCAATCCACTTTGTTGCTATACACGAAGTTCACCCGCACCGTGCGCAGGGCTTCATCGAGGTAGGTGATAGCCGAAATATCATCTTCAAAGATGATGCTCTGAGTGACTGGGAGTAATTCTTCCGACGAGGCAAACACCAGCACGTAGTCATAGGGCTGTCCGTTGGCCGTCCGCCGCCGTTCTTTGGCGATGATACTGGCATAGGTATCATGGCTGCGCTCATGGGTATACAAACAGATGTCGCGCTTGCCACCGTTCACGATTTCATAACGATACCCCGGGGCGTCTTGCGATAAGGTATCGCAGGCCGTGTCCAGATCAACACGGTGAATCCGCCTGTTACGCAGCGCATGGAAGGTGATGGTCGAGTCGCCGTTGCTATAGGTCAACGTGCTGGAAGGTTCGAGTTCGTACCCTTTGGGCAGTTGGAAGCTGATGCCGAGGCTGTGGTTAAAACGGGTTTCCCATTCCACATCAGCCGCACGGGTTGATAGCATTCCGACCATCAGCGTGGCTAAGATCACCACCGTGACAACGCCGCTGCGCCATTTGTTCAACATCATCATGGCTTTCTCCATCCCTGCCTGATCGGTTGCGGAAACAGTTTTCATCATTGTATGACGAACTGTAAATGTAAAAGATGAGAACTAGGTGAACCGCCCCATCTGTCGCCCGAGGATGCATCTCGCAATAGCCTAATTGGAGAGCATCGGCGTAAGACATGCGAGTTACGTGCGTCTTATTGATACGAAATATCAATAAGGGGTGAGTTATGTTCGATACGATTATTGTAGGTGGCAGCACGGCGGGCTTAAGTGCCGCACTATATCTGGGGCGTTTTCGGCGGCATGTCTTGATTATCGACTCGCAGAAACCGGCCAATCGCTTTTCGCATGCCTCTCATGGCTTTTTCACGCGTGATGGACTACCGCCTGCGGAATTGCTGTCTATTGGGCGTGAACAACTGCTCCAGTACGAAACAGTTGCTCTCCAGTCCGGCGAAGTAAGTCACATCCAGACGGATCAGCACGGCTTCACTGTAACATTGGCTGATGGCAGTCGTCACACTGCGCGTAAAATCTTGTTGGCAACCGGAATAAAAGACACCTTGCCAGCCGTAACGGGATTACAGCAATTTTGGGGCACGACTGTCTTACACTGTCCCTACTGTGATGGCTGGGAACAACGCGATCAACCTGTCGCGATTCTGAATCATGGTGAACAGGCTTTTCACATCGCCAAACTGCTACAGGTGCTAACCTCTGACCTCGTAATCTGTTCCAATGGCCCATCCGAATTGACTACCGACCAACAAACCTTGTTGAACAAGCACGGCATCCGCATCATTGAAACCACTATTGAGCGTGTCGAAGGTCATGATGCACAGGTTGAACGGATTGTGTTCACGGATGGATCAGTGTTGGCTCGCAGCGCCATCTTCACGCGTCTGATGATGGATCATCATGCAGATTTCGCTGTTCAATTAGGCTGTGAAACCATGCCCAACGGATTACTCAAAGTAGATGATGAGGGGCGCACCAGCACTGCCGGAATTTATGCAGCCGGTGACATCGCATCCAGTGTCCGCCAAGTCATTCTTGCCGCTTCGCAGGGTGCACGTGCCGCCATTGGTATCAATCGGGATATGATTGCCGAGGACTTCGTTTAGTAACCTGAATCGTAATGTGCGGGGCAGAGTTGTCGCTTGTAAACCCCTGCCTCAGAACCTCTCAAAATCTCTCAACTTTTGCCTCCGTAGTCCAATCGTAGAGGAAAAAACGACCGCCCACTGTACCATGCCTTAAGATGACCCCGCAAAATTGGGGTCTGGTTGTCATCTTATGGAACGCCCTAAGATGAAAATACGTCTATTGAGCATATTGACGATTATCGGGTGAGGAGTGGGTTTTATGGAGCGTCGTGCATTTGCGGTCATCACCGTTGGCGCCGGATTGATTATGGGTTTGCTCGGCAACATTCTGTTCTTTGATCGTTTGATCGGGATTTCATTTCCCTTTTACATCATACTTGCGGTCGCGCTGGTTTTGTTGCTGGCACGTCCTGCCCGCCAGCCTATCTCTGTCCGTAATCTATGGTTGCTGATTCCACTGGCCTTCTTCGCCATCATGGTCGCTTTCCGCGCCGATGACTTGATCGTGGCACTGAACATCACGGCGGTGCTATCGTTGGGTGCGGTCGGCCTATATTATGTGCCGCTCAAGCGCCACCTCGACACCGAACCGCTAGCAGCCTATCCCAAAGCGCTCATCGAAACCGGCTTCATGACCATTCCCTCGGCGGTTATCGAAGGGGCTGAAGCATGGGCGTGGCTGCGTGATAAGCGTCACCAACGCGGCGGATTACCGGCAGCGGTAGTGCGTGGCGCATTGTTCGCCTTGCCGATTATTCTGGTGTTCGCCGTTTTGCTCGGTTCTGCGGACGCGGTTTTTGCCAGCTACGTGAACCAAGCCTTCGAGAGTGTCCGTCGTGCTTTGGGCATCGAGTATATGGGCGAAACGGTCGCACGCTTGCTGCTCAGTGGATTTCTAGCTGTGGCGGTCACAGGGTCGCTGGGGTTTGCACTGGTACGGCGTTCAGCACCTGCACCAGTCGTCACGCCACCCGCCGAAGCTGATGAGTCGGCTACAGATGCAGACGGTGAAACTGTGGTGGTCGATCACAAACCCAAGTCCAAACCTGCCTTCAAGTTAGGTATGGTCGAAAGCGGCATCATCATGGGCAGCGTGGTAGCCTTATTCGCGGCTTTCGTAGGCATCCAATTCGCTTATTTCTTCGGTGGTGAACACACTATTCAGGTCGCGGGAATCAGTTATTCCCAATATGCGCGGCGTGGCTTCTTTGAGTTGGTCGCGGTTTCGGTGCTGACCTTGGGCTTATCACTCTTCTTGGATTATGTCAGTGTCCGCCAGAGCAAGCGTGAGAATATCGTTTTCCGTGTGTTGGCGTTGCTCATCGTGGCGCTCACCAGCATCATGCTCGTATCCGCCGCCCAGCGCATGTGGTTATACGAACAAGCCTTTGGTTTTACCCAACTGCGCGTCTATACCCATGTATTCATGCTCTGGCTCGGCGTCTTATTTGGCTTCTTCGTGCTGGCAGTTTTCCGTCTGCGCATGAATATCTTCGCCCTCGGATTGGTCTTGACCGTCATCGGCTATGTGGTGACGCTCAACCTGATGAATGTGGACTTGTATATCGCTGATCGCAACATCGCCCGTTACCATCAAGGCCAGGACCTCGATATCGCCTTTCTCAACATCCTTTCAGCCGATGCCGTCCCTGCGATTCTGCCCTTGTGGCAGGAGTCCGAAACCGGAACACAAGTCAATCAATGGGCGGGTCAATGGCTCAGCCTTCAGCACATCTATCTCGAAAATGAAATGACAGGCACCCGTCAGTTCGCCTTTTCGTGGAATGGGTCACGGCGTACCGCATGGGATCAGCTCGAAGCAGTACGTAACCAATTACCAGCGTATGATTCCTCGTTGTATTGGGGATCAGACTACGGCTTTGAACGCGAAGCCCGCTCGGATTACCAATCCGGTTGGGATGCTGTCTCCACCGCCGCCCCCGGTGGAGAGTAATAGAATACGCTGCTTGAAATCAGTTAATGAGGAGTGTTCCAAGTATGATTTCATCGCCTTTACGTTCACCGGAGTAGATGTTGTAAACTCCAAAACGCACATCATAAGAACCTGCTGGGATTTTGGGCGATAAGGCGAAACGAATATGGTGATTCAGTATGACACGACGGGACCCGGTGTTGCCCGATTCCTCAATAAACGGATCGGTGTAATTCACCCAATTGGTAGTTGGATCGCCTTGCGCTGTAAGGTGTATATATCCCGCGTATGCGAGCACATCTGGCGTAATACTGGAGCCAAATTGATAGTCGATGCGAATATTTACAACATCGAATTGGTTAGCCGTTGGCGTGAGTAGTTCAAAGTTTAAGAGGTGTATGATATCTCCAAAGCCAATGTCAACCGGATTTGCCAGATCAATCCCGCGTCCGACCCAAAATTGATCCGCTATTTGGCTACTATAGGGCATATTTGCGACCGCTTTGGGATCAGTACTGACGAAATAATAAGGATCTTGGAAAACGCTCGTATCGAAAAAGGGAACTCCTAAAAACTGTTTCTGAAAATGAATGTCAGCTCCCATTGGACACGCGACAATCGGTGCGAGTGGCCATGTCGCAAAATCGAATCTCACGATGGAGTCATCAGGTATACGGGTTTGCAACCAATAGATTAAATCCCATTGAGATGCGTTTGGTTGGGGCAATTGGCTATCCATGTAGAGCGTAATGCTGCCCATGAAAAAAACCAGTACAAACATGATTCGCGTTTGGAGTATAGACGTCGAAGGACGCCACCAGAGTGCCAATAGGAGTCCGATAAGGATACAGGCCGCTGTTACTCCACCATCCCAACCTTGTGCTGCCGCCAACCAGAGTTCAGGTGTTTGTAAACCGGGTATCAGCACGATACCCGTCAACAGGATAAATAGTGTCAAACGCCAGTGAGAGCGCGGTTGTAGAACCAGCATAATGCCTACGACCCACCATAATGGCGGGGCGATCAGTAATAAGCTCAAGGTCGCTGTTGTATGAATAACGACAGCTAGTGTTTGTCGCCAACCGGAAGGTAAGCATCCACTCTTCCACAGGGATAATGCAGCAATTGCAATCGCCAGTGGAGCCGTATCAAACTGTTGTGTCCAGCGGTCAGACATTACGAACCACGGAGCAATACCGACTAGCAATCCGGCTATCCACCACCACCGCGCGTGTAGCGCGTATCCCAAACGCATGAGGAAGACGATTGTCAGTAGCCCCATTGCGCATCCGATGAGGCGAACAACTAAACGGTTAATCGGATCCGTTTTATCTGTGACAAGCGCGGTGGGTGGAATACGTCCCGGTAAATTGGGTAATACATCTTTAGGGGCGATATTCCATGTGTAGAGTGATACCGACTGTGATGAGTTATATTGCCAGTATTCCTCTGGTACGGCTAAACAAACATGAGCTAACCCATAAGTAACTGCATTGAGGCGCACTGCTGCTGCAATGAGCAAGATAAGAACTGCTAAGAATTTATCTTGTAGCCGCATTATGCCCCATCAACCCTGTAAAAAACGTAATTCTCGAAACGTCCGATTTCATGATAACTGGGTGGAACATTAGGTTCTAGTAACTGATGCCAATCTCGAAAATAGATCGGGTTTCCACAGAGCATGAGTAAGGCACCTTCTTCGCGTATTTGTGGAATGAGGCGTTTTGGTGTGTCCCAACCGGTCGTAAATTGCAGTCGATAGATCAATTGAAAGTCTGCACGGCTGAAAGAAGGAATCGAGGAACAGAACGTGTAAATGTGGGTCTTTTCTAGCCCTTTTTGTGTGAGCCATTCATCCAACGCCCGACCACTTACAGCCAGATCAGATGTACGATAGGCCATAACCGGCAACGTGATCACTTCTCTCCCCAAATGGGAAACGCCCGGTAACATCACCAGTACGCATAATAATTGTGCAATATATCTTGACCATCGCCCCATCTCAAGCAGTTGATCGAGTGTCGCTGCAAGAATAAGCGCAAAAAACGGAATAAAAAAGACAATATGGACGGTGCCCGGCCAAATTGCCAGCACAAACGTATAAAACACATTAAAACCGATAAGTGCCACGCATATCCACTGCGCAGTACGAATACGCGGCGACGCCCATATCACTCCCGCAATGACCACAATCCAGGCTAGCATGGGCCATATCGAGAGCATCCCTGTCAGGGTATCGGTCATACGTCGCCAGATAATGGACCATGCGATTGGTGTACGGTTCACGAGCGAGATGATCCCCGTAACAGCGTCACTCACTTCATGATCAATATTGCGGTTAACATAAATGAAGTTGAGCGCGAAGGGAATGCACAGGACTGCAAATACTAAACCTGCTGTAAAAAAGATTGTCAGAGCCAATCGTAGATCACGTCGCTGTCGATAGACGATAGCGGATGCTATCGGGATAAAGATGGCATACATTGTGCCTTCAACACGCGTATATGTCGCTAGCGCCAGTATCGCACCAAGTAACAGGGCTTTACCGATAGTCGGACGCCGAATTACATATATACAAGCAATCACGCTCCACACGACCGCAGTCATGAAGGGGAGTGTTGCCCAGAACAAGCGTAGAACATCGAACAAATAGGCATTAAAGAGCATCAGTACTACGGCCAACCAGGAAATCCTGCGTCGCCCGAACAGCCACTCCCCTAGAATATACACCCCCACGAGGGCACACCATAGTAATACTGTATTTGTGATCATTGCCGACAGAATGACATCTTTGACAACCAGATCTAATGCCCCGACGACAACCGGATAGCTCAGTGCATACACAAAGAGATCGGGCAACGTCCCCTGCCAGATTAATCGGGCACGGTTAAGATACCAAAAGTTGTCTAGAAAATTGATTTGAGCGGAGGATTGAGTTGAAATGACAAACACCAACACGAGAAAACAGGGTATCAGCATGATGATAGCCGCATGGATGAGTTGGCGGGCTTGAATGTTCAAAATTGCTTAATAACCGTTATTTTTCACTCAAAGGATTATACAATATGCGCATTAGACTTGTTAGCCGCCGTATCAAACAAAACGTATATGACACTAATGTTTGATTTCCCAACTCCGCAACTCTCTTTATTGACGAGGGTTATATGAGATGATGAACATATTTAAACGCAAACCCAAACTACCCGACCTAACGCGGTTGGAAGATCCTGAACTCGTCGTACTGGCCAAAGATGACCAGCAGGCTTTCGGGGTGCTCTACGAACGTTATGTCGAGAAAATCTACAAGTACATTTACTACCGTACTGGCAACCATCAGGATGCAGAAGATTTAACGGCGGCGGTTTTCCACCGTGCCATGGCGCACATCGAAAACTACACCGATCGTGGGGTGCCGTTTCAGGCGTGGTTGTATCGCATCGCCCATAATCTGGTTGCCAACTGGCATCGTGATCGCGGTCGGCGCAAGGTGATCCCGCTGGAAGAATTCATCGGGCCGGACTTACACTTCGACGCGCCGGACTCAGCGACCGAGGACAAAGAAGAACGAACTGCTTTGCTGGCGGCCATTGCGCGCTTGCCGGATGAACGTCAACAGCTCCTCTATCTGAAGTTTGTCTCGAACCTGTCGAATGCCGAAGTCGGGGAAATTCTGGATCGAACCGAAGGAGCGATTAAGTCGCTTTACCATCGTACCTTGTTGGCGCTGCGCGATGACATCGAAATGCAGCATACCCGCGTTGGCGCACCGGGACGCGCCCCTACATCGAATTCCGAGCTTAAACGAACAGAAGGCAATTGACGTGACGACGAATCATAACGAACTGGAAAATCTACTCTCCGCTGTAACCGATGCGCTTCTGGCTGACGAACGCGCCAACATTGACCAGATCGTCACCCGCTACACCGTACCCCGTAGTGACGTCGTAGGCCTGATAGGGATCGTCCGCCGCTTGCACATGACCCTCGTTGGTGCACAACCCTCACGCCGCTTCGTCGCCCGTCTGCGGGATGATTTGATGGGTGCCAAACGCGGCAACAATATCGTGGCGCGAGTGCGTTATTTGCCCCCGCGTGTCCAGATCGCCGCCGGTATCGCGCTGGTCGCTGGTTTCATGCTCCTCAGCCGCCGCCGTCTGATCGATGACGCACAACGTGAATCACAAGAAATCCCTGTTCTCCAACAACAGTAAATCCAATTCATCAGGTAGGGAAATGACCTCCGTTTCCCTGCCGTTGATGACTCCCCCCACCCCTAAACGCTAATCTGTTTATCACCAACCACCCTCTATGCAGATTTTTGAGTCTGCGAGTACAATACGCCTAAACAGATATAGACGCATGACTATAAACTGACGTTTGTAAACATTTACAGTTACTTTTAGGAGTTTTGAAGATGACCATGCCGCGTGCCGAAATTACGGGTTGGGGAAAATATCTACCGACCAAAATCCTTACCAATGATGATTTGGCAAAGATGGTAGATACCAACGATGAGTGGATTACCGCTCGCACCGGCATCAAAGAACGGCGCATCCGCACCGAGACCGATACCACCACCAGCATGGCTTGTGCCGCCGCCCGTGACGCCATGGCACAGGCTGGCCTGACCCCCGCTGATGTCGATCTGATCGTAGTCGCCAACTCCTCACCGGATTACCTCTTACCCGCGCCCTCAAACTACATCCAGCACGAACTTGGCGCCAACTGTCCAGCCTTGACCGTTGCGGCGGGCTGCTCCGGTTTCGTCTATGCCTTGGTGACCGCCAGCCAGTTTATCCAAACCGGCGCTTATAAAAACATCGTCGTGATCGGCGTGGAGTTGATTTCCTACGCCCTCGACTACACCGACCGTTCGACCTGCATCCTCTTCGGAGATGCTGCCGCTGCGGTGGTCATCCAACCCAGCCAGTCCGACGCTGGTATCATGACCTTCGAACTCGGTTCGGATGGTGGGCAGGCTCATCACCTCTGGGTTCCCGGTGGTGGTACACGCAATCCGTTGTCCCAAAACGTGATTGATAAACGCGAGATGTACATCCGCATGAACGGGCAGGAAGTCTTCAAGTTCGCCACCCGCAAATTCACCGCTTGCCTCAAAAACATCACTGCCAGCGCGGGCATGACCCCCGGCGACCTCGACCTCATCATCCCGCATCAAGCCAATCTGCGCATCATCGAGTACGCAGCGGGGTTGCTCCAACTGCCGATGGATAAGTTCTTCGTCAACCTGCATAAATACGGCAACACCTCCGCCGCCTCGATCCCCTTGGCGCTGGTTGAAGCCATCGAAGAAGGCCGCGTCAAACCCGGTGATGTGACCGGCATGGTCGCCTTCGGTAGCGGACTTTCATGGGCAGGTGTCGTCATTAAGATGGGCGAAGCCGTCGCCAAATCCATGCCGCTCGCCGAAGCCGAAGGCGTCGTCGCTTAATCATCTGATAAACCAGCATGGATACCAACGGGGGCTTAACCAGCCCCTGTTACATTTATAGGCCAGCAGGCTTATTGGGATTCTGCTTCCACTTCTGGCAAATCGATTTTCTCCGCATCTTGCATCGGCAACGCGAACCGCTCTCCCCAGTCACCCAGCGCACTGAGCACTGGACGTAACGTATCCCCCAACGGCGTGATGCTGTATTCAACTTTGGGTGGCACAACTGGATAGACTTTGCGATTGATAAAACCGTCCCGTTCGAGGGCACGTAATTCTGACGTCAGCATCTTTTTGGTGATGCTCGGAATCGCCCGTTGCAGTTCTCCAAAACGGTTCACATTGTTACTCAGCGCCCACAAAATGATGATCTTCCACTTCCCCCCGATTAAGAGCATGGTGGCGGTGACAGGGCATCGGTACGGCAGGGTGATCGGGTCAAAGGACGACGAGTTATTCATAGCACCTGCTTCCTATAGTTACTTTTTAGTGCCTAGTTTACATTTTAAGCACTAGATCGTATTGTGATGCCAAGTTCACTTTCGAGCAATAGCCAAACTTACACAAGGAACAAGGCAATGGATCAGAATAAAGAAATCGCTCTCAATGTCTCTCGCGCAATTATGAACGGCGAATGGGACAAGGTTGAAAATCTGCTTTCGGATGACTTTCAATACATTGGTGATGGCAATCCGGCGATCAACAAACAGCAGTACATCGGCTTCATGCGGGGCGTACTCTGCACCGGAATGACCAACATGGATATGAAGTTTCTCCGCGTCATTGAGGAAGGCGAGTTGGTCGCAGTGGATTACACCAACGCCATGACCCATTCCGGTTCTTTCTACGGCGTTCCCGCGACAGGGAAGCGCGTTTTGGGAACCGGACAGTTCATTCGACAGGTGAAGAATGGTAAAGTCGTTGCCGAGTGGCAGACCACTAACGCCTTAGGTCTGATGCAACAATTAGGCGCGATACCCGGCAACTAACATCGTTTACGACGGTGTCATCGTCGGCGTTGCGGTCGGTGGTAAGGGCGTTTCAGTTGCTCGTACGCCCAATCCAGTCCAACCATAAAGAGCCGTCCCCGTTTGTTCAACACTCTGGTAAGTTAAAGTCAATGCTATTTCGTCGGTAGGTGTAATGGGCGTAGCGGTCGCGCTCCGGCTGGATTCCAGCACCAGCGTATACCCCCCGCCCGTCGAATTATTCCACCCGCGCACCTCGATACTGTACGTCCCGCTGCTCGGCAGGCTGAAGTTTTCCAACAGCGAATTGGTCACAATGCCGGGGTTGATGTCATCCACCTCGGCCAGCACGCTCCCATCTGGCGCATGCAGGATGAAATAGGTGTCCAGCAGACCTTGTTCAGCCCGCGTGGCCTCGTCAGTATCATTGGCTGGTTTGTCAGCATTCACGCGGATCGTCAACGCTTCGCCCGCCTTGCCCGCGTACGTCCACACTTCACCACCTGTCAGCGGAATCGTGCTGTGCTGCTCACCGATCTGTGCCGCCTGTTGTGCGCTGGCGGTTGGCGTCGGCGTGAACGTCACCACCGTTGCGGTCAATAAATCAGCCGCGCGGGTAGCCGTATTTTCAGTAAAGAAGGTTGCCATCGCCTGTTGTGTGGATTGCGCCACGGCGGTAATGGTCGCGCTGTCTGGCGTCGGGGTCGGTGTATAAGCGCTGATCGGCAGGCACGCCGTTGAGCTTTTCAGCAACCCCTCTAGCTTGCCGACATCCCACAAAAACACCTGCCCGATGTTTCCGACCACCGCAATCCACTTGCCGTCCGGACTCCAACCGGCGTTGTTCACACCGCCAATCGCCATCTTAAACCCCCAGATCGGTTGGGGATTATCCACTTGCCATAACGTGATTTCACCCGCACTCGCCGTCAGAAAGCGCGTCCCGTCGGAATTCCAATTAACAGTCAGCACATGCCCATCATCTTGCAAACCCCTATACTGCAAAATCGGTGCGGACTGCTCTTTGTCCCAAAGGTATAGGCTGTTACCTTCACCGCCCGTCACGAAACGCTGTCCATCTGGATTCCACTCGATGACCGTGATGGCCGAAAGGCCGTGATCGGCTGTCGTGTATTGCTTCACCGCCTTGTCATGCTGGGTATCCCACAATCGGATGTCCACCCCATCATCCGCCGTCAGGAATTGCTTCCCGTCAGGATTCCACGCCAGTGTATACACCGCGCCGAACTGTCCGGTGTATTGCCGCACCGGAGCGATTCGCCCCTTATCCCACAGGAACGTCTGGTCATCCTGTCCGGTGGTCACGAACCACTTACCGTTGGCGCTCCATGCCACCGTATCGGCAGTGGTGGCGATCTCGTCTCTATCAAGGCGGCGAATTGGATGCGGGCGTTGTACCGCCCACAGGGTCACATCCCGCTCACCGGCGATCACATAAAATTGGCTGTCAGGACTCCATGCCGCATAATGCGCGCCGCCCGACATCCCGCTATAGTCTCGCAGCGGTTTAGAACGGCTGACATCCCACAGCGTTGCATTCCCGTATAGGTTCGTCGTCAGTAGATAACGCCCGTCAGGACTCCATTGCACATCCACCGTTTCACCGTACAGCCCCTCAAACCTGCGAACCGGCAGGTTGGATTCCACATCCCAGAGGTACATCTCATTAAAGCCGATGGTGACGAAAAGCTTACCGCGTGGACTCCATGCGCTTCTAAACACCTCGCCGAATGGGTCACTACTGTGCCCGACCAACTGCCGCGCTACATCCGCTCCGCAGGTCACCAGCGGTTCATCTGCTTGGGCTGATGTATTGAAGGCAACACTGCCGATCAAGGCGATCAGCAGCCCCAACCATACGGCCGTGACCAAAAAACGGATATGGATAACAGGTGTAGTACGCATCCGACCCCCTCGCGCATCATATCAACGTGATACGTTCATTGTATGCCCGATTGCCACTTGCCCACAATTTGAGTTGCCGCTTGCCCGCTTTCGCCAACCAAGCGGAGGTCAATAGCCCAACAAACCCTTGTGAATCAATCTCAGGTTTGAAAACTCGAACCGAATCGCATTGACAGCGACAGCCTTTTTGTTCTAATCTGGGATTTAGTAGTAGCTGCGAGGTAAGTGATATACAACGTCTCTAAGAATGGATTGTAGGGGAGTACCTGTGTGTGCGCCCATTGATTATCACGCACCTTAACAACCGCTCGTTGCTTTGTGTCATGGT
Source organism: Aggregatilineales bacterium (assembly GCA_044227005.1). Taxonomy (GTDB): domain Bacteria; phylum Chloroflexota; class Anaerolineae; order Aggregatilineales; family Phototrophicaceae; genus CFX2. The sequence goes on along the minus strand of JBGAFZ010000003.1, from coordinate 171,149 downwards.
GCTTCTGTGGTAAAAATGTATTTTCTGTTCTCTTTGCGATGAAATGATTGGTATATGGCAATCGTGGCGTCGGACGTACAGCACACCAAATTGCCGCGTTTCCAGCCGAACAATCCGCCGAATGGACATATATTTTCTAGCAGTCGTGGCAAAGTGGCTTAAAAGTTGTCAATTCCGCAATCGGACTGATGACTATTTAGTAGTGTGGATCAAGCCAATCGCGCAACCCTTCACTCAGCAGGTTACACGCCAGAATCACGATCAGGATAGCCAGACCGGGGAAGGTCGCCAGCCACCAATTATAAAACTTGGTGCGCCCCAATGAGATCATCGCACCCCATTCCGGCGCGGGAGGCGTAACACCCAAACCGAGGAAGCTCAACGCCGACACCAGCAGGATGATACCGCCCACATCCAACGCCGCCTTGATGATCAACGGTGTCCATGCGTTCGGCAAAATATAGCGTAGTAAGATCGACGGTTCGCGCATCCCCAGTGACCGCGCCGCGATCACATACTCGTGCGACCGGATGATGATCACCTGTGACCGCATCAAACGCGCGTATTCAGGCCATAACACGATACACGCCGCCAGAATCGCGTTGTTCAAGCTCGGCCCGAGGAATGCCGAAATCGCCAGCGCCAGCACCACCGAAGGGAAGGCCAGCGTCACATCTGCCAGCCGCATGATGGTCTCATCAAGGAAGCCACCGACGAATCCCGCCAGCGCACCCAGCAGTGATCCGACAGCTAACGATACGATCACCACGAAGAACGACGCCGGTAGTGAAATGCGCGCCCCGTGTATCACGCGGCTGAAAATATCCCGCCCTAATTCATCCGTACCGAAGCTGTGCGCAGCAGTTGGAGGTTTCAAACGTTGAGCCAAATTTTGTGCCAGTGGATCAATCGTCGCGATCTGATCCGCGAACAGGATCACCAGCACGAAGCAGAACAGCACCAGCACACCCACCCACAACGACGGGTATTTACGCATGTGCTTCCAGATGCGCGAACGCAAGCTCGTGATGGGTTTGCCACCCATGAGTGCCTGCGGAGTCATTGTAGCCGTTGCATTACTCATGGCGCACCCGCGGGTCAAGCACCCCGTATAAAATATCGACGATCAGGTTAATCAGCACGTAAATCACCGCAATCAGCAGCGTGCCACCTTGAATGGCTGGATAATCCAAATTGACTGCCGCTTTCACCAGATATTGCCCTAAGCCCGGCCAATCGAAGACCGTTTCGGTCATCACCGCGCCGCTCAGTAATCCCGCGAACGCCAGCCCTAAAATCGTCACCAGTGGGATGAGCACGTTCCGCAGTGCGTGGCGGATAATGATGCTCCGCTCGCTCAAACCCTTGCCTCGTGCCGTGCGGACATAATCCCGCCGCATTTCCTCGATGATCGCCGCCCGCGTTACCCGTACCACTAGCGCCAGCGTGAATCCACCGAGGATCAAGGTCGGTAACATCAGATGATGGAGTGCATTCGCGAAGATCGTCCAGTTACCAGTGAGTATCGAGTCAAACGTGAACAATCCGGTGATGTGTGCCGGATCAGTCATGCGCGGATCAAGCCGTCCCGGCCCCGGCGCGATCCCCAGATTGAAGTAGAAAATCGTGAGGAAAATGAGCCCCGTCCAAAACGGTGGGAGTGATGCATTCAACAGGGAGATGAACCACACCCCTTTATCCAGCAGGCTGCGGTATTTCACCCCCGCCAATATGCCCAGCGGGATTCCGAGGAGAATCGCGAACAATAACGAACTAATCGCCAGCTCAACCGTAGCCGGAAGGAAGGTTATCAAATCGGTCACTACCGGACGCTTGGTTAGGAACGAGTTACCAAAATCACCCCGCGTCATGTTGACCACGTAAGTGAAATATTGTTCCCACACCGGACGCTCCAAGCCCCACTTGGCTTTAGCCGCGGCCACAATTTCCGGCTTATCCAACGCCCGCTCACCGACGATCATCACCAGCGGGTCAACCTGCACCAGATTGTAGATCAGGAATAACACCAGTGAGATGCCCAGCATCATAGGGATTGTGAGGATGAGTCGCTGGAGGATATAACGCCCGAGCATGGATGACCTTCAATTAAAGAGGGGTGCGCTGAACACCCCTCCAAAGTTCAAATAACTAACTTACGACTTGCTGATTTCGTAGAAGTCCATGAAGTATACCGGATGGAACACGAAACCTTCAACGTTCGAGCGCAGAGCGTACAACTCTTGCGGTTGGAACAATGGGACGAACACAGCTTCTGCGAGGTGCGCCGCCTGATACTGAGCATAAATATCAGCGCGTTTCGCTGGATCAGTTTCGTTGGCACCTTGTACCGCCAGATCAGCGATAGCCTTCGAGTCCAACAACACGCGCTTGGACGGCCCCGCATCAGGGAACGAGAAGTAATCTGACCACATCGTCGCGTCCAGATAATCCGGTGTCCATGTTGCGAACAGGAACGGCAGTTCTTGCGCACGGTAAGCCGTCAGGAAGTCCGATTGTGGTTGTTGTTTAATCGTCGCCTTGATACCTACTTCAGCCAGATCCGACTGAATCTTGGCGGCCAATGTTTCGTTGGGGATACCACCCGAAGTACTGGTTGAAACGTTGAATTCCAACTCAAAACCATCAGGGAAACCAGCATCCGCTAGCAATTTCTTGGCTGCGTCCACATTATGTTCATACCGCTTGGTCGGGTCAGAACCGATGATACCAATCGGCAGCATAGCGGCAGGACGATCACCATATCCCAGCAGCAATCCGCTGATGATTCCATCGTAATCAATGGCTTGGGCGATGGCTTGGCGAACCTTAACATCCTTCAATGGCAGGCCGAATTTATCAGCGGCTGAAATTGCCAAATAGGTGATATTCAAGGTTTGACCAATTGTAAGCTTGAGGTCGCCGTTGGCTTTGACTTGTTCAGTCAAATCTTTGTCGATATTTGAATAAACATCGACATCGCCTTTTTCCAGCAGTTGCAGCTTGCTTGTCGAATCGGTACTGTGACGAAGTGTAACACCCGCCAACTTGGCTGCACCGCGCCAGTAGTTATCATTGCGCACAAGGTTCACTTCGTTTAACTGCGTCCAACTGGTCAGGACGAATGGTCCCGATCCTGCCGAGTTCTGGCTCAGCCAGTCATTAGCGGTATCGGTAGTATCGGCATCTGCGGCATCCGTTGCACCATGTTCCTTAGCCAATTTGCTATCCAACACGCTCAACGCGGGCGCAGTGACGATCGTCGCGAAGGCCGGAGTCTTTACTGACAAGGTAACCTTGACCGTCAGATCATCCACGGCTTCTACGCTGGCAACTTGGTCAACATAAAATGCCGGATTGCCTTTGATGTTTTTAAGGCGTGTCCACGAAAACACCACGTCGGCTGCTGTTAACGGATTGCCGGACGCGAACTTCACATCCTTATGCAGGCTGAAGGTGTATACCAATCCATCGTCAGATACCGTATAGCTATCAGCCAAACCGGGGACAATCTTGTTCAAATCATCCGAGTGGATTTCCAGCAGCGTGTCATAAGTGGCATGGTTCACCATCAGATTGACGGTTTCGTAGGCACGAGCAGGGTCGAGGGTGATAATGTCGTCTAAGTTATCGACAACAACCAGAGTGTTATCCTGCGCCATTGTCGCGCCCATGCTCAACAGCATGACGCCCAGCAGCAAGATCGAGAAGAGAATCAAACGACGTTTCATATGCTTGCCCCTTTAATTGCAAAAATGGGTAAGCAGAATAATGTAAGTCAAATGACTCCACCTGTCAAATGACGAAGTCTATTTGGATTCGTGAAGATTACATTTGGGTTAGGGATTATGGGGAACAAAAACCCCCTCATGATCGAGGGGGCAAAAGGTAAACTTTATCGTGGGTACGCGTCAGCCATCAGTCCTGCGGCAGTTCAGATGCTTCGTTGGTGTACCGATCTTGGAGGCGTTCGCCCCAATCGGTCAATTGACGACCCAATCCCGCGAGCGCCCCGAAATAGAACGGCGCTGGCGTTTCTTGTGCAAGCAGCGCTTGTTCCATAATCTGGCGTTCTTCCGGATTAGGGACGAACTCCCGGCTTGGCTTTGTTGCGTACTTTACATATCCTAAATATCCGAACATGATACACTTCCCTATACACAGGCTTTTTGTAACCTGCTATAATTGCTTTGATGGTTATGCTATCATAGACTTGCATAACCTGTCAAGTGACTTATAGTAGTTAGAACGGGGTGACAAATGGTCAATACAGGCATTATCGAGGCCTTTAATCCCTTAAAGGAACGCCTTTGTCTGGACTTCGTCAACACTTCTGACGAACATCCTTCCAAGCCAAACGCCGAGCTGTTGACAACCTATACCCGTTTAGTCGAGTGGAGCGTTTACTTCGAAACCATCAGCCAGCAGCAGGCCGAAGAATTACTTGCCCTCGCCGAATTACATCCCGAAAAAGCCGACGAAGCCCTCCGCTTTGCCATCACCGTGCGCGAATCGCTCTTTCGTGTATTGGCTGCTGCTGCCGCCCATACCACGCCCGATACCGCCGATATGCAAGCCTTTAACGCCATTCTGGCCAAAGCAATGGGGCACTTACGCATGACTCCCACGTCTGCCAACTTCTGCTGGACGTGCGCGTTGGATGAACATGACCTCGAAACCATGATCTGGCCGGTTGTCTGGTCAGCCGCCGAACTCATGACCTCGCATGATGTAACCTACCTGCGCGAATGTGCCTCCGATGACTGCGAATGGCTCTTTTTGGATACCTCCAAAAACCACAGCCGCCGCTGGTGCAGTATGAAGGAATGTGGCAACCGCTCCAAAGCCCGTAGCCACTATCAACGAGCCCGCAAAACCGTCTAGTCGACCGCTATGGTACAGACACCACAAACGAATCCGGTGTACTCCACGCACCGCAGCTTGCCGCAGAAGCATCGGTACATGCCCGCACATGCCAGTAATACACCCCATTGGATAACTGCACGGGCCATGTGATTGCTAATCCATTCCCCGCAGCATATTTGGTCGCATCACTAAAGACATCATTCGAAGCGATCTCCACCTCATAACGAGCAGCTTGGCTGACTCGATTCCATGTCAGAGTTGGAGTTTTGGTTGTGAAATAATTACGACTGGGTGTAGCATTTGGTGGTGTTGATTTGAGTGTAATAATATGCGTCGATTGCAATCCGAGACTTACTGATCCTCTAAAACCGGGACCATGTGTTGTGGCAATTGTGACCACAATCGTTTTGTCAGTGGTCAGCGACGTACTCAATAAATTGATATTGACGGCTTTGGTCTGATCGCCAGGATTAAATATTACAGTTTGTATCCCGAAAGGGGCATATTCCGTTCCTGTCTGAGCTGAACCATCTGCAATCCATATATAAGCGGTGATAGGATCATAATTCGCCGGAACTGGCGCGTCCAACACGAGGCTAACCGGAATCGATGAGGTTATGCCCCAATCCAAACTGCTGGTCGCTGTACCAAACTGCAGTGTTCGAATAATGCCACCTGCTTCAAATGCGCCTACATCACAGTCGCCTGTTTGAGGCAGATTAAGTCCCCCAACCACATCAATACCGCGTGGGACGCCCCGTTGATCTGTACCTGTACAAGAAAAGGTTGCACTATCAAGTGCCGGACTTGGGCTGCTGATTGCAAAGGTTTTGGTACTGCCACCATTGTCAGCCAATGTACCTATATTGAGGTTTTGGGGTGGGTTAGCGATGTTGGTGAAGCCAGCACAACTCCCATCATCGGCCAAGTCGGCGGCATTCGAGGTTATAGCTCTGCCCAACACAAAGCAATTTCCACCCGCTCCGGATTGCACAATGACACTATCCCAGATAGCGGCTGGAGGACTGCTTAAGTCTTGCAGGTTATCAACGTATACACCTCCACCCTGTAAAGCGATATTGCCCACGAAGGTCAGGTTGCTGACAACCAACTCCGCGTAATACGTGCCTAAATATGCCCCCCCGCCGGTTTCAGTAGCAGTATTGTTACTGAAGGTGCTGTTGCTCAAATGAAAGTTACCAACGAGGTTAGCACCGCCACCGCTTTTTGCTGAATTGCCTGAAAAGGTGCTGTTGGTAATGGTTGCAGTACTAGTCGAACTACCATAATGTATGCCACCACCATACCTACCTGCCGTGTTGCCGCTAATGTTGCTGTGGTCTATGAGTAATGTAGTTCCTAGTGTAATGGACTCCGCAAAGACACCACCACCATCTGTAAGCGCCTCATTGTTTGAAATAACACTGTCAACAATGTTCAGGTTGCCACTAACCAAGATCACCCCACCACCACGGTTTGCGGCTGTATTGTTGGAAATCGTGCTGTTATAAATATTTACTGTGCCACTTTTAACATACAAGCCACCAGCATCCGCGGCACTGTTAGCCGAAACTGCGCTGTTGACTAAGGTGAGTACTCCCGCATTATATAGACCACCTCCGGTGTAATAACTGCCAACTGTTGTTTTTCCGCCGCTGATCGTCAGGTTATAAAGTGTCAATGTGCCAGTAGATGTTACCTGCAAAATTCGGAAACTCGGCGCGCTTCCACTGCGTGTGATCGTGTGTCCTTGTCCTTCAATGGTGATGTTGGAAATGATGGGGGGCAGACCAGTATTGTTACCCATAGGGTCAATATCCGCTGCACTAGTTAATGTGATGTCCGCTGTGAGAATGATTGTATCGGCAATTGGCGTGTTGTTGGCGCTTATAATGCTTGTGATTAAATCATTTGATGTACGTGCTGTATAGGTTGCTGCCAGCGTCGGCTGAGGCGAAACGGCGAAGGCAAGGCAAACAAAGCAAAATAGCGCTGCAATCCGTACACGGTGCAATGACATAAACTGGCCTTTCACAGTGCGTTGTAATGGGACTCGCACATATAGATGAGTATAATCGCAATAACTCATATTATGTGATATGACGAAATGCACCTTACTTGTATGAGAGCATCCACGCCCTAGCCGGATACGCTACCGAATGTATCGTATAAAGGGAACCGGAACTGAATGAATGCTTAACCCTGACCGACAACATCCACGAGCTGAGCCGTGAACCCCGGCAGTACATCACCACCATCGAGCACGCCATTCACGTTGAGATGTAAGGGCTGTTCCATATCCGGTGCATAAACCGTCGCCTTACGCCGTTGCGGATATTTGACTAGCGCACTTAGCCTAGCCTTTTTGCCCCACAAATGATTTTCTAACTATTCTTCAACCCGCTTAACAATTGCTAGCCGAAAAAAGGTTGGCAAACTCCCTCGAAAAGAGTGACCAAAATGTAACCCTTCGCCCCTCGATTTGTGCTACGATTCTCTTACTGTTGTGCCATTGTGTCTCGGGGTCTCTGTGCAAATATACACGCTGTATTCTCTCTGTGTTCTCTGTGGTGAATCGCATTTGTGCTACGATGATCCTATCGTGGTGTCTTTGTACCTCTGGGGCTTTGTGTCAAAACTCTTCCGCTTCCCTCTCTCCCTCCTCTGTGCCTGTGCGAAGCCTCCTGTGGACTGTGGTGAATCGTATTTGCATTTCCCTATTGCATTGTCAGCGCCAACCTCCCGCGCTTCCGCCGAGTCGGCATCAGCGGCGGACACACGCGAGCCTATCGCGTCGCTCAGCGGATTTGCCCGTGCTTCCACGTTGCATTCTGTGTCGATTCAGCGCCAACCTCCCGTACTCCCGTTTGCATTTTGCGCGGCAAATCGTCGCAAATGGCACACAGTGAACAAGTGCTTTCAACCACAAATAAAAACGGAGACATATGTGTCCCCGTTTTGCTCTAAAATTGCTGTGTTTCTGTGGTGAATACTGCCCTAGACCAGCATGCGCATCGGATTTTCGAGCAACGTCTTGAACGCTTGTAGGTATTGAGCACCTTCCGCGCCGTCGCTCACACGATGATCCACGCTGATTGTCACCTTCATCCGGTTGCCGATACCCAGCGTTCCGTCGGCCTTCACCACTGGCACTTTCATCGCCGTACCGACCGCCAGAATACCGGCTTCCGGTGGATTGATGATCGCGAGGAAGTGTTCGACATTATACGGGCCGAGATTGCTCACCGTGAACGTCGCGCCGGTAATATCCTCCGGCTTGATCTTACCTTCACGGGCACGGGCGAACATCGCTTTGTTTTGTGCGGCCATCGTTCCCAATGAAACCTTGTCCGCATCCTGCGCCACCACGTTGATCAAACCACCACTCGGCAGCGCTACCGCAATACCGATGTTGATCCGCTTGTGGCGTACCAAACGGTCACCATAATAATGGGTGTTCAGGTTCGGATACTGCCGCAAAGTGAGCGCGGTGGCTTTCACCACCATATCATTGACGCTGATCTTGCTCTCTTCAGGTAGCCCTTCGTTGATCTGCTTGCGCAGAGCCAACAAAGGCTCGACATCAATCTCACTAGTCACATAGAAATGAGGTGTCCACTGCTTGCTCTCAACCGTAACCGCCACAATACGCTTCCGCATGGTCGTCAGGTCGATGTATTCCACATCCGGCCCTTCTGGCAACTTGCGTGATGATGGTGCTGATAATCCCGCGCTGGCTGCCGGAGCTGGTGCGCTAGGCGCTGCCTGTGGGGCTGGAGCAGATGAGGGTGTAAAGCCTTCCACATCTTCCTTCACAATACGTCCACCCGGCCCGCTACCATGTACCTGCGCCAGATCAACGCCCCGTTCTTCCGCGATTTTACGTGCGATTGGGGATACCTTGATGCGACCATCATCAGTCACGCTGGCAGGGGCGCCGTTGGTACGTGCCGCTACCCCTGCGGGGGCGTTCGCTGTGGCTGCCACGACCACAGGTTGTGGTGCGGCTGTCTTAGCTTCTGCTGGAGCAGCTGCACCGCTGCTTGCACCGATCGAACCCATGACCTGTCCGGTCTTGATCGCATCACCTGGTTGTACGCTGAATTCACTAATCACACCCGACTCAGGCGCTTCAATTTCTACGGTTGCTTTGTCGGCCTCGATTTCGGCAATTACATCGCCTTTATTGACACTGTCACCAACGTTCTTGAGCCAGTTGAGCAGTGTACCATCCATCGAAGCAGTAATTTGACTCGCCATTTAGAGTACCTCTTTCACGGCTGCTATTACTTTCTCGGCATTAGGGAGTGCCATCAATTCAATCTCACGCGCGTAAGGCATTGGGACATCCATCGCGCTCACACGCTTAACTGGCGCGTCCATGTAATCAAACATTTTCTCTTGAATCTGCGCCGCGATTTCGCTACCGAAGCTGAACTGAGGAAGCGATTCTTCGACAACCACACAGCGGTTGGTTTTCTTGAAGCTGGTGAATACTGTGTCCATATCCAACGGTCGCAACCATCGCATATCGACCACTTCGCATTCCACGCCTTCTTTTGCCAGCTCATCGGCTGCATGCAGTGACCAGCCTACACCGCTTCCGAATGACACGATCGTTACGTGCTTTCCTTCGCGTTTGACGTCGGCCTTGCCAATCGGCAGGACGAAATCCTCGTCGTCGGGAACTGGCCCTGGCTTGGAGTAGAGTGAGATGAACTCGGTGAAAAGAACTGGATTGTCATCACGAATTGCAGCCTTCAACATACCCTTAGCATCACGCGGGGTTGAAGGGCAGCCCACGTACAAGCCGGGGAAGTGCGCGAAAATCGGTTCCGGCGTATGGGAGTGGGTAGCCGTAGCTTGGTCACCCCATCCGGTTGCCGCACGGATCACCAACGGCACCTTGAATTGACCGTCGAACATATAGTGAATTTTCGCCGCGTGGTTGACGATGGCATCAAGCGCTAGAAAGGCGAAGTTGATGGTCATCATCTCGGCTACCGGACGCAAGCCCATCATCGCTGCACCGACTGCTACACCGGCGATACCCATTTCAGCGATTGGCGTATCTTTAACGCGTTTCGCGCCGAATTCTTCCAGCAAACCCTGTGTAACGCGATGAGTGCCGTTCCAAATACCGACTTCTTCACCCATTACAAATACTTTTTCGTCTCGGAGCATTTCTTCGCGGAGCGCCATACGCAGCGCCTCGCGCATTGGTCGATTTCGTTCTGCCATTTGGTAAGTCCCTAGTCTTTAATCAGTCGTCGCTAGTCGTCTGTTTTAGCCAAAAGCGAATGGCTATACGTAAATGTGATTGATCAAATCTTCGTACGTCGGATCTGGGCTGTTGAGGGCGTATTCAGTCGCTTCGTCCACGTTGGCAAGCGCTGCTTTGTGGATAGCGTCCAATTCACCCTGAATACCTTTGTACTTGCTCAAGAGCGTACGTTCGAGAATGTTGATCGGGTCCTTCTTCTCAACCCATTCTTTCAATTCGTCAGCCATGCGCTTGTCATAGGTCTTATCAGAGACACCATGTCCCTTATAACGATAGGTCATAGCTTCAATGAGTACCGGGCCGCTCTTACGCGCGTAAGCCACTGCTTCGCTAACGACTCTGTTCATCTCGATCACATCTTGACCATCGACGCGTCCGCCATCTTTCATGCCGTAAGCGATCGAGCGTTTGTGCAATTCAGTTTGTCCGCTCGAGTCTTCAATACGCGTACCCATGCCGACCAGATTGTTTTCAATGATCCAAATGACTGGAACATCCCAAATCTGACTCATATTGAGCGCTTCGTGGAAGTAACCGTTGTTTGAAGCCGCGTCTCCAATCATCGAAACGACCACATCATCTGTGTTATTGTATCGGCAAGCGAGGCCGATACCAGTTGCCAGTGGCAGGTGTCCACCGACGATGGCATAGCCACCCCAGAAATTATGCTCGCGCGAAGCGATATGCATCGAGCCGCCCTTACCACCGCTCGTACCTGTTCGTTTGCCCATCATTTCAGCCATGATGGGTTTGGTATCCACACCACGGGCGATGGCGAGACCATGATCGCGATACGCCGTAATCACATGGTCGGTAGGTTTCAGAGCAGCCAATGCTCCCACGCCTACGGCTTCGTGACCACTATACAAATGCAAATAGACACCCGTGATTTTCTTTTCACGGTAAAGTTCATCGCAGCGGGTTTCAAACAGCCGGATGAGAACCATCTGCCGATACCATTCCAGCAGGGTTTCCTTTTTCAACGTTGCCATGAGATACCTCGTGAACCCAAACGGCACAGGCGAAATCACCCGGCCAGCCACATAATTATCATATTGTAGACGAGAAATTCTGATTCGTGTACCGCAGAAGTGTATCGTAAAAGAAAATTCGTCTACAAAAAGCTAAGCACATCTTCATTTTTACATGCTACAATCTGATTCATGGGTCAATTAAAGGAGTAATCAACCATGCCAGACGATAAGAAATCAGGCGAAACAGGTAAATCTTCCGGTGGTCAGACTGCCGGTTCAAAAACAACTTCGGGTGGTGGCACAACCAAGTCAACCGGAAAATCTGGCGGACAGAAAAAAGGCTAGTTATTTTTTATCCTGCTTTGACCAGTAGGATAAGTCCTAACATCATCACGATCACACCTATGATATAGGCTTGCAAACTGAACGATTGCGTAACTAAGAAATTGGCACGTCGTCGTTCAGGTGAGATTTGAATGCCGAGCAAAAACGCGAACGGCAAACTCATCTGCGCAATTATGAGCCATTGTAAGGTCATGGTGATCCAGTTTGCCGTCAGTCCCACAATCAGCACGGCTCCGCACAACATACTTCCCAACCACAACACAATCAATAAGGGTGAGAGGTGCAGCTTGAAGTCAGGCTGTCCTACATGACCGGCTTGTACCCACTCGTGATGAATGATGACCGCACAAGATACTACGCAAGCGGTTCCCATAATGAGGCTTACGATGATAAAGGTGCGATCAAGACCAGCACTGAGGTTGAGCAGTAAACCAACGATCATCAGTGCGCCACCCAACCGGAAGACCCACGTAGCAATTGACCACGGACGGATGCGATGAACATTGACCTGCGGTCCCATACCAACCAATCCAAATAATGTGATTGGGATACCCAGCAATAAGATAAGGATGCTCAACACAGTGTTAACCGATCCCAAGTGCATGCGCAATGGGCGGTGCAATCAGGCTGATAATCAACCCAAGCATGAACAAGCTGCCGTATCCCCGATTCAATAGCATCGCCCAACCGACAAACCACAAAGGCCATACCGGCCAATTATCCGGTTTGGTGGAAGGTTTGGGCTGTGAATAAATCTTCCAGACAGTCAACAATCGCGGCAGTGCAAGAAAAGTCAACAATATCCACGGGCTGGCAACACGGGTGATCACCAAAGCGACGATTAGTACATAAAAGGCAATGAAGGTGATTTTGTTGAGGATGAGCGCGTTTTGTTCCCCAAGTAATACGGGTACTGAATTGACTCCTACGGGGCGATCATTTTCAATTTTGTCCGTATGTTTGCCGATCAACACCGAGGCGACGATTAAGCCGTAGGGCAAAGTCAGGAGCAGGGTATTGAAGTCCAGATGACCTGAAATGGCATAAACAGTTCCACCTGTCATCAAGGGTCCCCAGACCACCAACGCTGTGATTTCACCAAGCGCATACCGCTTGAGGAAAGCTGTATAGCCGAGGCTGAGTGCTAAACCGGCTACTGCAAAGAAGATGACTAATGAACCACTCACCGACGCCAGATAGAGCATGATGAGGCCATCAACGAGAGTCAGCGCAGCCGATACTTTGAGGAGCATCCCCGGCGTGGTCAATCCACCGAGTACCGGATGCACACTGTATTGTGAGCGCGGGTAATCCTCGGTATCGACTCCCTTGCGTACATCCGTCCAATCATTGACCAGATTGTTGGTGGCGTGGGCAAATACCAGCCCGACGACACACAGGAAGGCCAAGAATAGCTTGTAGAGCGTGTTCTCGATAAACGCACCCTGTCCGGCTGCTAACAGGATACCAATGAGGCCTGAAGTGAAGGTCATCGAGAAAACACAGGCACGCGAAATCACCAACCAGCGCGTGAACCAGTTGGCGCGGTGTACATCAGGGCAATTGCAGGTGTTGACTGCTGTTGACCACTGTTGGATCAGCGGCATGGAATGGGTAATCGGTTTGCTCGGAGCGGATGTTGACATCAATCATCCTTTATAGTTTTGAATGTTTACTAGACGATGCGACTAGAGCATAGCATACCCCTTAGGTGTGCAAGATCGCCATCGCTGCATTGCGCCCGTTGATGGCTACGACACCACCACCGGGATGCGTACATGCACCGCAGAGATACACGCCCTGCATCGGTGTCGAGTATGCCAGTCGTTTTTCCCACGAATATTGGGGCAGAATTTCGCCCTGAAAGATGTGACCACCTGTCAAACCCACTTTGCGTTCGATGTCCGGCGGTCCGAAAACCTGCATATCAACCACTGCTTGAGGCAGATTACTACAGAATCGTGCAATCGAATCGAGCGTGATTTGGCCAGCCTCAGCGCGGCGTGTTTCCCAATCACCTTGAGCGAGGGTATACGGTGCATATTGGGCAAAGACGCTCATGGTGTGTAGCCCTTCAGGAACGACGCTGCGGTCATGTGCGGTTTGAAAGTAGAGTTCTGTCCACATCCGTTCGGGTAGCTCACCGCGCAGGATAGCCGCATGTCCGGCTTGCCACTCGGCTTTGGTAAGCGGTGTATCGATGGTCGCCATGTGGTGCGGTTGCATGGTGCCGGGGCGTGCTTTGAAGTTCGGTAACTCGTTCATCAACACACTAAGCTTGAGGGACGCACCAACATGAGGAATGGACTCAACCTGTGTTTTCCAGCCGGTGTCTGCATCAGTGCCAAGTAGTTGGAGCGTGACACGAGGGTCTGCCCCCGAAACGATGATGGGGGCGTGAATGCGTTCACCACCTGCTAGTTCGACACCCTCGCCGGGGAGAATACGTGCGACGGGTACACCAGCCGCTACGACTGCCCCTGCTCCGCGCGCGATGTCACATAAGATGAAGGACACCATCCCCATACCACCCCGTACGTATCCCCACATGCCGGGATAACCGCCTTGAGACGTGCAGTAGTGATAGTAATAGATGGAGGCCGTACCGCTTTCATAGGGGCTGCACCGGCTGCCAATAACACCTTGACCGATGTAGGCCATTTGTAGGCGTTCGTCGGTTAAATAATGCTCAACAAAATCGATCATTGACCAGTTGAAAAGGAAGTTGAGGGCCTCGTCATCACCTGCAAGTTTGGCTTCGATTTCGGCGCGACTGAGCGGATTACCGACCCATAAACCATCATCAGCATCGGCACGAACGACGGCGTTCAGGCGGTCAAATACAGCTTTCATGGCGCGATGCCCTTCGACATCACGGGGCGAAATTTGGCGGACTTCAGCTTCCCACCGCTCGTCTTCATACAATTGGATACTGCTGCCATCTTCAAAAGGAACAAAGATGCCGTTAATGGCTGGCGTGAAGTCATAGCCGTGCTTGACCATATCTAGCTCACGGATGACGAGCGGGTGTAGTAAACCCGAAACGTAGGCACAGGGCGACATGCGAACACCCGGCCATGCTTCTTCCATCGTGTTGGCGCCACCGATCCGTTCACGGGCTTCAAGCACCAATACACGCTTACCAGCACGGGCAAGATAAGCCGCACAGGTGAGGGCGTTGTGTCCCGCACCAACGACAATCACATCCCACTGGCGTGAGGCGAGTGTGCTAACAGGCTCGGGAAGGCCGATTTGACCGAGGACGCTAGCAGCTGATGTGTGATATGTGGGCATAGTGATGCTCTCCTTGATATGAGCCGAGTGTAACAAAGAGCTGATGAGTTAGCGAAATTATTCTCCGTCAAAACACTGAACAGGAAACGTAGACTTTCGTCCTTTGACAACCACCGTGAACCTATGCTATAGTCTGTGTGTTGATTAAATTAACTCAGGAGGCATGACAAAATGGCTGCATTTGGAAAAAACATAACCAACCGTCTGGTCGCGCCTGCCTGTTACCCCAATTAGCGAACGGTTACTCCGTTTCCCTTTCCCGCTAACAGCCACAGGTCGAACCGACGGCAGCCCACTTCGGGGTGCTTGTTTTGTGTTTGCCTGCTGGTGATCTGTGTGATCCACCTCAATTAGACAAACCGCTTTAGCACCAAAACACATTCACATTGTTGTTGTCGGTTTTGATCGTCAACAGCCGCATTATCAAACGCTAAATGCTATTTGCTATCTTGAGGGATACCTACTTTGAATTTGAAATTCCAAATGGACTTGGACAACGAGTATAACGATTTGTTTGTAGACCGGCAGGAACGCCGTGTTCGTAAACAGAAGGGCAAACACACACCCAAAAAATCACAGGCTGAAATCGTAAAGTCATTGGCCGCGCCGGATGCTCTGGAAGGTGAAGGCAAGTACAAGACCACTTATCAACCATCGCGCTATGAGGCGACATGGTTGCTCCAATCGTTGACTGATTTTTACCGCCAAGAATTCATCACGGATGTGCTGGCGATGGTACGCGGCGGTAAGGAAGCCAGCGTCTACCGATGTGCTGCCCGACCGGGGTACGAAGTCGATTTGTTGGCGGCTAAGGTTTATCGACCACGCCAATTCCGGCAGTTGCGGAACGATAAGATGTACCGCGAGGGGCGAGCGATCCTGACATCAGACGGGAAAGAGGCTAAAGAAACCGATCACCGTTTGATGCGAGCTATCGGTAAAAAGAGCGACTTTGGGGTGCAGGTGGAGCATACGTCATGGCTGATGTATGAGTTCAATACGCTTAAGGCGTTGTACAACGCAGGGGCAGCCGTACCCAAGCCGTATGCGGTAGCTGAAAACGCAATCCTGATGGGGTACGTGGGTGATGATGAGATGGCGGGGCCGACCTTGAGCACGGTTGAACTTGACCGGAATGAGGCCAAAGACCTGTTCGCAGAAACAATGCGGAACGTTGAGTTGATGCTGGTACACGGCATGATTCATGGTGATCTTTCGGCTTATAACATCCTGTACTGGGAAGGCAAAATTACGCTCATTGATTTCCCGCAGGTGACGAACAGCCACGGGAACAGCCAATCGCATTTCATCCTTAAACGGGATGTTGAGCGGGTGTGCTCCTACTTTGCGGCGCAGGGTGTACGGGCAGCCGAACATCCGGATGACATCATGCGGCAGTTGTGGAAGCGACATGTCGAGCAAGATGCTGAGTCGCGAGCGGCTGACTTATCACGGTTGGAAGCAAAGCATGAAGCTGAGGAGTACGACGATTGAAATTCATGGGATTATCGGTAGGAAGCATATTTGTTTGTCCGGATAGGTGCCACGCTGGTAGGGGCGCGCGAGCGCTCCTACATGGATTGTGGCGACAGAAACCTTATCGGCTACGCATCGCTTATCCTCAACAGGTGTCGAGCGGGTGGAATGTGTGGCGATCTTTATTATAGGGTTCGGGTGCTTTTAGGGAGCAATTGTACTGACAATATGTAATGCACAAGTTGCATAATTTCCGCTGAAATAGCAGGCGGGAACGACCGAGATTGGCGCTGAATCGACACTGTTGCGAGTCAGCAGTTCCGGCTGGTGCCGCTGAGTGCAGCGGTTGGCTCGGTCAATGCCACCCCGCGCCATTTGTGTGCAATTGCAGCGGTTGCAAAGGAGAATGGCGCTGAAAATGCACTTGAAAAAGCGTTCAAGGTTAGGGTGTTATGCGGCAATGATGTAAGGTGATTTGGTCGTGTGTTATTCATGCTACCCTTGCCTCACTATTGCAATTTACTGCATGTCAAAATTGTTTTGAATGCGTTTAATGAGAACAGTCTACAGATATAGTGTAGAACAAATGAGCTTAGTTGTCAAGCGGTGGCGGTAAGCGTTTTCAAATGTTCAACGCCGCCCTAAAAGTTCGATGATGGGCTTACAATATATTATTAGGCTACTAAAAGTAAGTTAGAAATGAGAGTTATTATGACAGAAGCAGAAACTTCAACGAGTTTGTTCACACCCGGTGAGTTGGCATTTTTGAAAACCCAACAGCTTTGCCGCATTGCGACCGCAAACGCTAAAGGTGAACCGCATGTGACACCGGTTTCGTTTCATTTTGATGAGAAGACGAACACGTTTGTAATCGGTGGACATGGTGGATTTGTCAACCGCAAAAAGTGGCGCGATGTCAGCGAAAATCCACACGTTGCATTGGTATTTGATGCGATTTTGTCATTTGACCCGTGGACAGCGGCGGGTATCGAGATTCGGGGTGTCGCAGCGCAGGTATCGATAGGTGGCGAAGTGCTTGGTCCGGGTTTTGATGCCGCTAATTTTGTCATTACTCCCAAGCGGATTATCAGTTGGGGTATTGAAGGCCATGCATTTGGGCCGCCCCATGCGCGGTCGGTGAATACCTAACTCCGGTTATTTAGATGATTTTCTTGTAGACTCGTTGTGGATGCCGTAGTAGATGGCAAATACAAGAGGTAGTGGTATGAAGCGACGAGTCAGTTTGATGATGGGTATGCTGGTAATCCTGTGCGGCGGGATGTGGATGCAATCGCGCACGATGGTGATGGCGGCTACCGAAACGCCGCCGGCAACCGCTTTCATATTAGGGGCGGTCAATATTGTCACGGCGACCGCTACCCCATTCAAGGCGGATGATCCGCGACCAGCATTGTGTGCAGCACCGTATCAAAGTGGATGGGAAGCGCATATCGTTCAAGCTGGCGACAGTTTAACTTCATTGATGCAAGGCATAGGCGAATTGAGTGTAACCCAAGCGGCGGCACTCAATTGTATAGATGACCCTTCAGCGCTGCCGATTGGTTCGGTGGTGTGGTTGCCGACGATTATCACAGGGGAAGCAACGGCTGAAGCGTGCCAACCGCTGGCTGAAGGACTGGATTGTGCGATGCCAGCGCATGGTGTGTTGGGGGCGCAGCAGTTATTTCAAGGGGGCATGATGATCTGGTTGGCGGACACGCGCGAAATTTGGGTGATCGCGAAGGATAGCAATCAGATGCAGGTTTTTGCAGATACGTATGTTGATGGGGAGGCAAATCCGAGTGATGTGCCACCAAGTCAATTGTTTGTGCCTACGCGCGGATTTGGTAAGGTGTGGGTGCAATTGGGCGGACAAAAAAGCCAATTGGGCTGGGCTACTTCGCAGGAGAGCCAAGTCCGTTTGACGACCCAAGCGGCAGGGCGGGTGTCCTATACGACGTATGTGCAGTTACCTGATGGCGCGGTTTATGCGGCTACTGTTCTGCCACGTCAATCCACTGGATGGTGGGTGAAGGTTAGCAAAAGATAGATTGAACCGCAGAGATGCGGGGAAAAACAAATCGCCAAGGTAAACGAGAGCCAAGCTGTAGGCGCGTGGCTAGATGATCTCGGCAGAAAGAATGGTATGTGTGCCGAGGGTGTAGTATAGGCGATAGTGGGCGCTACCCATGAAGGCGGTATTGATTGATTTGGGGATGCTAAAGGTCTGTCCACTGATGACTGCGATGGTGCGGCCAAAGGGTTGTTTTTGGATGGTCCATGCTCCGGCGATGGTCTGAATATGGCCTTCAAGATCATCACCAAAGCGCTGCCATGTTTCGATGATGACGGATACCAAGCAGGCGGCTAGAAAGATCAGCACTATGAGTTCGCTGTGTAACAGAAAACTGATGATGATCAGGGCGACGAGTAAGGCAACCGGCCAAAGCAGTGCGCGTGATCGTTGGTGGATTATGGCCTCCCGTTGATGGGACGATATTTGACCCAAACGATTGGCATTTAGATCCGCCGCAGAAAATCCAAATGTGCCAGACAAGATCATATAGGGATTGGGATTGAGCATGTGGGTGAAGTACTCCGTGGTCTAGAATTACCCATCACGTTGATCATTCTAGGCCTGTTTTTGGGTGGTTAATCCCCCATAAAGTGGGGGTGTGGTAGCAGACGTAGGTCATATCACGCGATTGTAATATCTGCGGTACAATGAAAGTCACTTTGGGTTGAGAACAGTGGAGCGCATTCATGGAGTCCGGGGCTATTGTGCTGGTCGTTGTTGTACTGGTGCTGGTGATCGGTGGTGTTTATATGTGGCGCCGGTCCAAGCAACAATCCGGTGTTGAGACCCGTACCATAGCGGAAAAAATTACCAATGATGGCGGGGCGATACCGGTTGTTCGTACCAAGCCTGTCGTGCAAGTGGCGGCAACTGACATCACAGCGGGTGCGATGGCGGTGCTGGAGATTGAGCAGGGGCCGGACGCACTGATAGGTGGGGTGAGCGTTGGTCGCCGGATTGAAATTCGCGAACCACGCGTGACGATTGGTCGCAGCCCGAAGCAAGCCATGATCCAACTGTACAACGTTGATGAAGTGAGCAGTGTGAGCCGTTTACACTGTACGTTGGAATTCCACAAAACCCTCAAATGCTTCTTAATCACTGATGAAGGATCGTCATCCGGCACAAAAGTGGCTGGTAAGTCGATCATGCCGCATAAAGGTCATTCGCTAAAAGATGGCGATTTGATTGAACTGGGCATGATGGATCAAGAGGGTGCGGTTTTGCGATTTCGCACCAGTTTTGATGCGCCGACAGGACGGTTGAGTGTCGAACCTGCGGCAGAACCTAAAGATACGATTCGCCAACATATGAATCCGGTGGGACGGGGCACAGCACCTTTGAGGCAAGATGTGTTCATCAGCTACAGCCGGCGTGACCGAGCGGTGATGCGGATTGTGCGGGATGCATTGATGGCTGCGGGGCTGACGGTGTGGAGTGATGAGAGCGTCGAACCCGGTAGCCAATCGTGGAAGAATGATGTGCAAGCGGCGATTGAGAACGCGGGTTCAGTTGTGGCGGTTTTGTCACCGGATGCTAAAGGCTCCGAGTGGGTGAGCGAAGAATTGAATTATGCGCGCATTCACAAGCTACGGGTGTTCACTGTGCTGGTGCGCGGTGACGAGAGCAACGCGATTCCATTCGGGCTGACGGGTGTGCAGTGGATTGATATGCGTGCGGATTATGACGATGGCATGAAGGAATTGTTGCAGCAATCAGCACTGGAGCAGTTGGTGTCGGTTGTGAGGGAGCATCTGGGGAAGTAGATTTCCCCAGATCGCAGTACGTTTTTATTTATTGCGGCGGTTTCTTGCCGATGGCGGCGTAGAAGAAGCCGAAGAATACAGGTTCGCGCTGATAGTTTTGGGCGCGGGCGGACAGCCATTCCCACGGGTGGCGGGTGCTATCGGTGATGATGAAGAGATCTAGGATGTTCAGTACCCAACCAATTGGACGGGCATACCAGAGATCACTTTCGCATATATCGGCAATGGCATAGGTTCCACCTGCTTTGAGTGCATCCCACGCCTGCTGCATGGCTTGTTCGTGACGCGGGATGACGATTAACCCCAAGGTACATAAGACCACATCAAAATCATTACCGGGCTGCATGGTGGCGGCATCGGATTGGATGAGTTCGACGTTCTTCCAACCGTGCTGATCAATAAGGCGTTGAGCGGAGGCCAGCATTTCGGGACTGTAGTCCACGGCGACTAGCTTACCAGTCGGGCCGATGCGTTCCATGATGTAGGGGAAATTCGCTCCTGCTCCACAGGCGAAGTCCAGTACTTTGTCGCCCTGTTTGAGGTTGGCGAGGCGCATGATGGCGTCACGCATTTCGAGGCGCGGCCAGCGTCCTAACAGGTTTACCTGAAGATCGGTATCGTTATAGTTTTCGGCGCGGCGCTTGTAATAGGCATCCAAACGCGATTGTGTGAGGGCGTTCTTGCTGGTTTGACGCAATAGGGAGGCGAGCGCCAGTCCGGCAAAAAGCCCGAACCAAAATTGTCGCTTCAAATGGTTGTCCTCTGCTCTAAATCTTTGAAGGTGTGCAACATACTGCGGATGAGTCCATAGGTCACGTAGAGGGCGACCCAAGCAAACAGCGCGCGGCCTTGAAACAGGAAGAGCGTCACAATGGCTAGCAATAAGAGCAAGCCTTTCCAGCCGCGGCGGGTGATGACGCTGTTGTGTTCATAGGGAACGGCGCTGACCATTAAGAGGGATGCGACCGCCATCAAGACGGCGGCTAAGGTGGGTGAGCCGTAACTTTTGACGAGTTCATTCATAAAGATGACGAAGCTGGCTAGAAATCCAGCGGCAACGGTGGTGGGCAATCCAACGAAGAAGCCGTCGTGTTCTTCTTCTTCGGTCAAGACGTTGAAACGGGCGAGACGGATGGCGCTGCATACGATGGGCAGGAAGGTAACAAGGCTGCCGAGAATCGACCAATCGGAGAAGTAGGCGCGTTGGAAGAGGAGCGCCGGTGCAACACCATAGTTGATGGCATCTGCTAGCGAGTCGAAGTAGCTGCCGAATTTGCTACATCCACCGAGTTTACGCGCGAGTTTGCCATCCATCGAGTCTAATATACCGGCCAAGACAATCAGCCACGCAGCCGTGACAAAATAGCCTTGAAAGGTGTACATGATGGAGAGGTATCCGAGGAATACACTCAACGCAGTGACGCTGTTGGGTATCCATGTGCGTTTCATGGGTAGGCGACGTGCTTTCATAATGCGACATTATAACCGGATTTTTAAGGGCATATGATGGGCGTAGGTTGTTCTTAACAAAAGTAGGAAATGATTAAGGAGTAGACGGGGTGCGAATCGAAACGGTCACCCAACTCTTGACCTCCGCAATCAGATAGCAAATCGGCGGAGTGAAGCACAGGTGAGTAAGTTCTGCTAGAATCCAGCCTATGAATGAAAAACAAAACACACCTACTACGCCACCGGATTCGCTGTTATCGCTAGAGGCGATGCGGTTGGCTTTGGATACCCCGTGGAAAGCGATCAATGAGATTGAGCGGTTGGTGTTGCTGCCATTGACGCGGATTCAGTGCGCGTTGGCAGGGATCGGTTGGGGTGCGGGGTGGAAGTTTTATGGGCTGCCGATTATTCAGAAGCATCGACGGAGTGTGATGATTATTGGAGCGGGATTGGAACTGCGCTCGACTGCGCGGAGCAATCCGCTGGGGGCGAACCGTCCGTGTATTATCAGCACACGGCGAGCGGGCGCGGCATTGCACATTGGCACAGGCTTCGGGATGACGGGCGGGAGCGTGGTGTGTGAGGAACGGATCGTGATTGGTGATCGGGTGATTGTGGGCGCGAACAGTGTGATTAGCGATACGGATTTTCATCCGATAGAGGCAGAACGGCGGCGGACGCATATCCTTGATGGAGCGACTGCTCCAGTGGTGATCGGCGATGATGTGTTCATCGGTATGGGGGTGCTGGTGCTGAAAGGCGTGACGATTGGCACGGGGAGCGTGATCGGCGCGGGGAGTGTGGTCACGCGGGATGTGCCTGCGGGGGTGATCGCGGCAGGCAATCCGGCGAAGGTGATACGGACGATTTAGCCAATATTTTTAACACAAAGCCACAACGATACAGTGTTTCCGATGTTTGACCTATTTCCTCTACCTATGTTGTTATTGGTAGTCCGGTACTTCTACAAGATACGGCAACTTACCTCCCGACTAGCTCATTACAGGTAGCTGGCTTTCGGCTATACTTTGCATAGCAATTAGTGAAAGCGTAGTCACAAAGCAAGATGGCCCATATATTCATCAGTTACAGTAAGCAAGATATTGATTTCACCCGTTATCTACGGACGCTGCTCGAAGCAGAGGGGTATGCGGTGTGGGTGGATGAGGCGCGGTTGACGCCGAGCGCGCGATGGTGGAAGGCGATTGAACAGAACATCATTACATGCAGCGCTTTTGTGATTGTGATGTCCCCGAATGCATACGAGTCGGATTGGGTGGAGCGCGAGATTTTACTGGCGGAGAAAGAGAAACGTCCGATTATTCCGGTGCTGCTGGCGGGGGATGCATGGTCGCGGTTGGCGAATATTCAGCATGTGGATATGCGGGGTGGGCTACGAGCGAAACTTTCGGAACACTTTTTGAATACGCTTCAAGCGCATGTCGCACCGAAAACGCCGGAGGTGACATTCACGATTGGCTTTGGCGATATATTCACTTTTCAAGCGGATGTGGTGGGATTCAAGTATGCCACGGGGTTTCACGGGGTTGATAAGTCTGTCAGTGAGCGGTTGATCGAAAAAGGCGTCAAAGCCGAGGCATTCTCACCTAGAGAAGTTGGGGAATATCGAGTAGTTGAGAGTAAGGGTGCGATCACTGCCACCCAAGTGATGTATGTGGCTACACCTAGAATGCGCGATCTGGGGTATAAACAGTTGCGTGCTTTCGCCCAACGGATGGTTGAGGCACTGAATGAAGTAGCTCCTGATACGAAGCATCTGGCGATGACCACGCATGGGGCGGGATTTTCGTTGGATGAGCAGGAAGCTATGCTCTCGATTTTCGCAGGGTTGCGGGATGCGATGCAGGGTGGGAAGATGCCGTCCTCACTGGAGAAGATTTCGGTGGTGGAGATCAATACGCGGCGTGTGAATCAATTGCGAGGGGCGATTGACCGCGTGATGAAGAAGGTGGATTACGCTACACCACTGGCAGATGGTTGGGGTTATACGCTGCGGTATCAGGGAACCAGCGCCGAAACGGAACCGGATGATTTGCAGTCGGCGGGGGCGAAGCATGATAAGCCACATGCGTTTGTGGTGCTGCCGGCTAAAGAGCAGGATGATGATTTGTTTGAGTATGGCATCCAGATACCGATCCATGCACACGGGTTGCTGTGTGAGCGGTATGAGGATGTGGCAGAAGATCACTACAGTGAGGCTGTGCTGAGTACGATCAAAGAGAATATCGACGACGCGCGGGTGGTGGTGGTGGAATTGACGAAGGCTGATCCGGGGGTGTATTTGCAGTTGGGATATGCGTGGGGTAAGGGTATACCCACTATTTTGTTACTTAAAGAAGGTGACAGTTTTTATTTTGAAGCACCGGCTGACATCATCCGGTATCAGAAGATCAAGGATGCTGAGATGGCGATTAGTGCTGTGCTGGATACATTGAAAGCTGATGGGAAAATATGAACGAGACAACGCGCCGTGCGCCAGAGGCTAATTACTTTATTTCGAAGCTGGCGCGATTCATTTTTTGGGTTGCAGGATGGAAAGTGACCGGCGAAGTGCCAAACTTCCCCAAGATGCTCTTAATTGGTGCTCCACATACATCCAACTGGGATGGGGCAATCTTTTATTTATTCACATTGGCGATGCGGACGTATATCCAATTTCTGGGCAAGCACACCCTTTTTAAGCCGCCTTTTGGTGGATTGATGCGTATGGCGGGGGGGGTTCCGATTAATCGCACGACAACCGTGAATGCAGTTGACCAAGTGGTAGCGGCGTTTAATGCGCATGAGCGGATGGCATTGATTGTTGCACCGGAAGGAACGCGCAGCCTCACCCAATATTGGAAAACGGGGTTTTATTACATCGCACTGGGGGCGAAAGTTCCGATTGTGATGGCCTATGTGGATTTTTCGCGGCGTCAATGTGGCGTGGGGCCGTATTTTATGCCTACAGGGGATATTGAGGCGGATTTCAAACTCATTCAGGAATTTTATGCGGATAAAGTGGGGCGGCATCCTGAGAAGCAGGGGCCGATTGCGTTACCGCCGAAGGAAGCCTAACGTTTGCTGAGGGACACCTTGATGACGCGAGGGGTGTTGAGAACGATCATTTGGGTCAACGGCCTGTTGATGATTGCGATACTCGCGTTGCGGCTGTTGCCGAATGATGATGCAGCGATCAAGCGTTTGTTATTGCCACCGGATGGGTGTGCCGCGCCGTGTTTCATGGACATCCGCGCGGGCGAAACGGATAGTGTTTCGGCAACCCGCATTATCAACAGCCACGAGTGGGCAAAATCTCCGCCGTTTTTTGTGCGCCCGATTGATGACATCAATACACGGTATGTTTACTGGCAGTGGAGTGGTCAGCAGCCTTCGGGTGTTGATAGCCAAAGGCCGGGGAAGATGCGGGTGTATCGTGACCATATTGTGGGGATGACGGTGCGGACGCGAATCCCGCTGGGGGCAATGTGGTTGGTGTTAGGGGAAACTGATCAAGGGACACTGTCGCTGCCGGAGACACGATCCGACACTGAGATGATGCTGATTGTGGTGTTTCCAGCACAATCGTTATTGGTACGGGTGGTGGTGCCAAAACATGTGTCGCAAGCCGTGTTATGGTCGAGTATCGCGGAGATTGAGTCTGCAAATCCAGAAGCGATGGCTTATTTTGGCGGGTATCGACTGCCGTCGCTGGCGCGGTTGCATGGCGTCGGATAATGCGGATGGTGTAAATTAATACCATCATATTCGCCAGTTTGCGGTGTGTCTGAGTACAATACCGACGACTAAACATCCAATCAGAAAGCGGGTCATAAGAATGAAAATTGATTACAGCGCACGTCAGGCTAAACTGCGTGAGATTGCGGGATTGGACGCGGTAGCACTGGTACCGGGTTTCAACATGTATTATTTCACGGGATTGGAGTTTCATCTCTCAGAACGTCCGGTGATTGCATTGGTGACACCTGATGGCGAGATTTCGTTTATTATCCCTGAATTGGAAGTGCCGAAGTTGAATCAACGGCCTGATCTGGAAGCGCGGGCTTTTCCGTGGTCGGATACTGATGGGTATGCAGAGGCTTTCAAGTCAGCGGTTAAAGAGTTGGGGTTAGACGGGAAGAAGTTAGGCGTCGATGGCCTGACAATGCGGGTGACGGAACTGTTGGAGTTCCAAAAGGTATCACCTGAGATGAAGATCAGTGCGGTTGAACGCCAGATTATCCGCATCATGGCGACGAAAACACCAGATGAAGTGGAAGCGATGCGTAAGGCGTGCCAACTCAGCGAGGCGGCTTTAGATAAGCTGCTGGCGTGGGTTCAGCCGGGGATGACTGAGCGGGAAATTGCGATCCGTTTGAATGAGGAAATGAGCGCTTTGGGCAGCCAAGGGGTGGCATTCGAGCCGTTGGTGCAGACAGGACCGAACAGTGCTTTACCACACGGGATGCTGACGGAACGCGCGCTGGGACGTGATGAATTCTTGCTGATTGACTACGGCGGACGTTACGAGGGGTATCCGGCGGATATTACGCGGACGTTTTGTTTAGGGACGCCGACGGCAGAGATGCAGAAGATGTATGATACAGTGCTGGCGGCAAACGAAGCGGCGATCAAGGTGAGTGGGCCGGGCGTGGCGATGGGCACAATTGATAAGGCTGCGCGGGATGTGATTAATGCGGCGGGGTATGGCGCGTATTTTATCCACCGTACAGGACATGGTTTGGGTTTAGCGGGGCATGAAATTATCCCGCAAATTGCTGAGGGCGTGACGGATATATTGGAGCCGGGGATGGCGTACACGATTGAACCGGGGATTTATGTGCCGGGGTTGGGTGGCGTGCGCATCGAGGATAATGTGGTGATTACGGAGAGCGGTGTCGATGTGCTGACGAGTTACCCGAAGTCATTGGTGCGGCGCTAAGATTTTGTAGTTCGGTTACTCGATGACAAAAAAGAGGCAGGTTCGAAAACCCGCCTCTTTTTCATTTCTGGAAAAGCAGGAATTAGCCGCTGGTTCCGCTGCCCATCATGCCGCCGAAAAGGGTCATGAGGTCAGCAAACTTAGCAACAGGTGCACCGGCTGGTGCGGCGATGGTCTGGGCTTCGCCCAAGCCACTGTACTTGAGGTCGAGGGTGACATTCACAGCCGTCGGGGGCTTGGTGTCGCTCGAGCTTGAGCCAGCAGCATTCATCGCAGCGAGGGTGTTGCCGGGGAGCGCAACGTTCAGCTTGATTTCGCCCAACTTGTCGCCATTGAGAACGAAGACGAGTTCGACCTTAGCATCCTTGAGAGAGGCGATGGCGGCCTTGTCGGCATCAGTCATGGGAGTAGCGTTTTCACCCGAAGTGACTACTGCCTGGAAGTCGGGATCACTGAAAAATCCAACCAAGTCGAGGTTGGCAGTGAATGTGTCACCATCGCGGGTTATCAGCAGGTGCTTGGCAGCGATAGGCTGAATCTTCGCAAGTTCGTTGGTCGCGGTAGTTGTGGTGCTGGAATCCATGCTGCCAGTCATCATGCCACCGGCATTGGTGATGGTGTCGATTAAGTCGAGACCCGCCCAAGTGTTGGGGATCTTCATCGATTCAAGCATGGGAGCGATTGAGGCTGGCAGCTTCGAGAAATCGATGTAGCCAACGCCATCAACCAAGAGCAGGTTGAGAACCAACGGTTCGCCACCAGTCATTGCTGCGGCTTCGGCAGGGAGACCAACCTTGAGGTTGAGTTCACCACTGAAACCCTTGATGCCAGCAGTCGCGGCCTGTAGGGCTGCGGCAGGATCAGCGCTCATCGCGGTCACGTCGGTTACCGACATGGGCTTGACGCCACTAAACTTGCCATCTGCACTGATGTCAATCTTCGCAGCCTGTGTTGGGTCGTCTGATTGAACATCGATATTTAAAGCCAGTGTGAATGCGCCGGAACCAGCAGCACCAGTATTGGTAAAGGCTGTGGTCAAGGCGGTGCAATCATCTGCCGATAAATTGCCGCAAATGGTGGTGTCTTGCGCCATCACACCCGGGACGAGTGCGGCGATCAGTACGAACAGCATACACAATGCGAGCAAACGTGACTTCATAAAGTTCTCCTTGTAATGTGGACAAAGAGGCATTGCTGCCTAAATGTCATTATATCTGTAATCAGTACGATAGATATGTGAGAAAAGTTCCAGATATCACAATTGATACAAGAGTTAATGGAATTCTAAGGGAGCAGTTTTGCTACCTGTTCGATGATGGCTTCGGCGATTCGTGTCTTGGAGGCTAATGCGAGCGGGTTTTGGGAGCCATCTGCACCAAGGATGATGACACGGTTGGTATCCACTTCGAAACCAGCATCGGGCGCGGTGATATCGTTGGCGATGAGTAGATCTAGCCCTTTGCGCTCGAGTTTGGCACGGGCGTGGGCGATGAGATGTTCACTTTCGGCAGCGAATCCAACGACGACATGGGGACGATGGATGGCGGCACGACGTTCTTTGACGCTCATGAGAATGTCCGGTGTACGCGAGAGGACGATTGTAGGGGCTTCGTCCGAGTCGTCTTTCTTTTTGATTTTTTGAGTGGCGCGGGTTTGTGGTTTGAAATCGGCTACAGCGGCAGCCATCAGGAGCGCGTCAGCTTCGGGTAGATGATCGAGAATTGCTTGTTGCATGTGTTCGGCGCTGCTGACATGAATGGCTTGTGCGCCAACTGGCACTGGTAAGTCACTGGCCGTCACGAGTATGACCGATGCACCAGCATCCAGAGCGGCTTGTGCGAGGGCAAAGCCTTGTTTGCCACTGGAGCGGTTGGTGATGAAGCGAACGGGATCAATGGCTTCGTGAGTGCCACCTGCTGTGACGATAACTTGTTTGCCTGCGAGAGCGGCGCGGCGACCTAGCGCGAGACGGATATGTCCGATCAAGCTGGTGGTATCGGGTAAGCGTCCTTGCCCGACTAAGCCAGACGCAAAACGACCGACTTCCGGTTCGATGATTGTGATTCCATGCTGACGCAGGGTTGCTACATTGGCCTGTGTAGCTGGATTCTGGTACATGCCACCGTCCATAGCAGGGGCGATGACAATCGGACAGCGGGCTGCAAGAACGGTCACACTGAGAAGATCATCGGCGAGGCCATGCGCGATTTTAGCGAGCGTGTTGGCTGTAGCAGGGGCGATTACTAAGAGATCAGCACCTTCGGCAAGACCGACGTGAGCGATATGGGTGGGTAATGCGCCTGTTGATTCATTTTGCCAGAGATTGGTGTAGACCGGACGGCCTGTGACGGATTGAAAGGTCAAGGGCGTGACAAAGTGCTGGGCGGATTCGGTCATGATGACGTCCACCAATGCACCGGCCTGAGTCAATTTGCTAGCGAGATCAGCGGCTTTATAGGCGGCGATGCTGCCTGTGACCGCAAGGATGATGCGTTTATTTTGAAGAAGTGTGATTGATTCTTGGGTCATAATGTGGTGTTTTTTCGGGTTTAGGGATAGGGGCGGATGTTAGGCCACCCCTGTTATTGAATGGTGAGCAAACTGGATTATTGTCCAGTGTAGAGCGGAAGGGCAGTTACCAGAACCGGCGATCCGGCACGGGTGATGCGAATCACGTTGGTTTGTGCCAAGATCCAGCCTTCGGTGCGTGTACCTGTGTTGGGATTGATGAAGCGTACGCGTACCCACTGGGAATTGCTGTCACGACCCAAGATGACCACTTCTGTGTCTTTGGTTAGCTGGATGATGCGTCCAGAAGTTGCGTCCGGTTTCTCGCGCACATTGGCGCCGGTGAGGAGGCTACCGCTGAAGGTGCGTTGTGAGGCCAAACCTGAACCATAGTCTTCAATGATAACAGCTTTGATGGGGGGATTACCACTTGGTGAACCCATGACTATGAAGGTGTAGATAACACCCGGTATCAGTTGCATATTGGAGGTTGTGGTCAGGCTATTGCTCGCCCCTGATGGTATAAAGCTAAATTGGGTATACAAGCCCGGAGGCACTTCACCTGCTCTGGCTTCGGAACCGAATGAGGCATTCGAGGCGACGCTGATGCCGGGTGCTGGTACTGGCGTGGGCGAGGCAACTATTGCGGGGGTTGTCCCGTTGGCGGCAACTAACGGCGGATAAGCTGGTGTGAATACGGATAGGGCTTGCACACCTTCAACCGCGTTGATGATGCGTACGCGAGCTAGTCCGCCTTGGGTTTCCGACAGGTCATCGGGCAGCAGGGTCATCATAACTTCACCGTTGTCCGTCTGGAAGATCATGGGGGCGTTGGTGGTGGTTCCTGATGAAGCTAGGGCTGCCACAGCGGCAGTGTTTTGCGGGTTGGAATTCACGAGCAGCAACGTGTAGTCAATCTGCTTGCTGTTTTCATCGGTGCGGGTGAGGCTGCCACGCGCAAGAGGCTTAGAGTTTGAGTCACCGGGTTTATCGCCAAAGCGACGGATGGTGATGGTATGGCTGTAGTCGGCTAGCCCTAAGTATTCGGTGAAGTCACCGTAATTGACGCGGCTTGCTACCAGACGTTCGTCGATGTAGACATCAACGACGGCGGTGCTATGAGCGGCGTGAATGATACGGATGCGCAAGCCATTGCCTACTGGTGGTTCAAGCGGTGCGCTGATGACGAAGGTTTTGGTTTGAGTCGAGATACTCCCAATCTGACCGGGATTACCGGATGGGATGGCGTTGGGTACAACAATGAAGGTGTAGAGTGTGTTGGCGTAGAAGTCGATTTCACCGAGGCGTTCCAATACAGGCGGTGTTGTGGACTCTGAAGCGTCGGCATTAAGGACGGCCAAGGTGTAGGGTTTGGTTTCGACGTCGATGGTCCCGAATGGTTGCTTGAGGCCGATTTGGTAGAGCAGGGATTCACCGGATGGATAACCAATGCTGATGCGTTCGGGTGTGCCTATGGCTAGATGCACAGCAGAAATGCGTGTTTTACCGAGTTGAATCGGGCTGCGGTCATCATTGATGATAAATACAGCGCTTGATTGGTTGATGGTTACAGCGGCTCCGGCGTCAGCGAACTGCGTTTGATAAATGACGGCTGTTTGGCTGCCATTGGGTGGCAAGTCGATCAAAATATCAGCGACGGGGGCGGAGAGCGCAGCATCGTTGGCGGTGCGTACGGCAAGGGCGTGACGTCCGGCGGCAATGTTGAAGTAAGTCGTGGCGTCTTCCGGCCTTAGGGCATAAGCAATAATTTGCTCGTCCAAGTAGACATCAATAGGGCCGATACCGGGTAAGGCGTTGACGATACGCAGACTGCCGGTGTTGACCTTGGCCTGTGCCAAAACAGATCCGGTGAGGGATACGGCGCTGGTCAGTAAAACAACCACGGCGACGATTGCGAGAACTGTTACCTTCTTGAGCATGTGCGATATACCCATCCTGATTTGATAAATGATCAGGGCGATTGTTGTCGCCCTTTTCAACTCAGATACTATTTATGGCTGCGCGGTCGCTGTTGGCGTTAGGTTTGGATCAGCAACGATGAATTGGGTGTAAGCGGCCTGTTGTACCCCACGTGAACGACAATCGGCACAGACGCGTAAGCTGTGAATACCGGGTGAAAGGCTGGCCGGCAACTGGATGGTTTCAATTAGTGTGCCGTCATCGTTGACCTGTCCTGTCACGAGCGGGGCTTGCGTACCATCTAGCGTAATCACATATTGCACTTTGGGTTGGAAGTTCTCACCGACTAGACTGATGATACCTACTGTTGTGTTGGGTGGTGCTGGATTGACGACCAATAATGGTTGACGGAATTCCGGTGTATTGGTTGGACGCGGTGTGTTGGTGGGTATCGGTGTGCGGGTTGGCGTCGGTGTAAAGGTTTGGGTGACCGTAACCGCGACCTGTGCAGGTGCGAGGGCGGTCAATGTACCCGAAACGGCTTCGTACACAGCGGTTGGATTGCTCGCGCCTTGAACGAGTTGGGTAATCTGGACGCTTGGCTCGACCATTATTAATTTGGCTGAACCGGTTTGAGCGCCGGGAACGACTACGAAGTCATAAGCGCCACCGGCCAAGAATTGTTGTGGTGGTAATTCCGCAAGTACGGTTTGGCTACCACTTTGTACGACACGAACGGCATAGGTTTCAGGATTGCGGCTGAAGTAGCTTGTCGCAGCTCCATATTCAGCTTGTCCGACGGTTGCCCACGTAGGTGCGGGTTGCTGCTGTCCGTTGGCATCCACGGTGGGTGGACGGATGGGACGAATTTGCAGGTTGAGGGGCACAGCACCGGGCAGCCCATGTATGAAACGCAAGCTGGCATTGATGGCTGAACGCGGGGCATTCTGTGGGAATGAGACGGCCTTGAAACCTGTCTTTACTTTTTCGTTGGGTACCAACAAGATCAGTTTGTCCGCTGCTTCGTCAGTATCGTTGGTGTAGGGGCCGAGCGTGCTCGTATCCGAGAGGGTTGTAAAACTATCCCCGTAGTAAATGTAGTAGGGTGAGCCGAGTATGGGGACGGGTAAACTGGGGCTGATCTGGCTGATTGCCAGATTGTCTAAGACGGTTTGTCCAACTGTGAGTTGGATGGTTCCAAGATTGGATAGAGCGTTGATAAAGCGAACGCCGAGGTCATTTTTGACGTGAGCCGTCAAGCCAGTCCATTGGTTGGCGGTGGTGATTGTGCCTCCACCGATTACGGAAGGGGGTAGCAGAATAAGAAAGTTGCTGACCTGTCCAACCAGATTGGACGACACACTGCTGATAGTGGTAACGGCGCTAGAACGTACATCGTTCAAGTCGAGAGTGTATTTCCCGCCCGGGATGTCGAAGGGGCCGACGATGCTACCGACTTTGAGGTTGGTGGCTAAACGGAGTGCTCGATCAGGACTATCGACATGGACGACTGGTAAGCCGGGGTTGGCCTGAATAATGGTTAAGCGGGATGTGCCTACAGGGAGCGGCGAAGGGTCTTCGCGCACCGGATAGAGCGCCATGCCGCTTCCCAAGTCCATTGACAGCACTGAAACCACGCCGCCGGGGGTCACATCGACAATTGTGGTGGCGATAGGTGCTGATGTTTGGGGATCAGCCGCAGCTTGATCTGCATTGCGCAATGAAAGTCGGACAGCACCGGGGGCTACTTGGTAATAATTGGATTGGTTACCGAATGTCACCGCGCTGGCGATTCGATCTTCGTTGACGTATACATCAACCGGAACTGCCGCAGGTTGTCCATTGGCTCCAACCCATTGATTGACAAAGCGCAGCCAACCGTAGCTTTGATTGGCGGAGGGGGCTGGAGAGCTGGTTACTATGGGTAGGTAGGTTGGTGTTAGCGTATCGGTTGGTGTTAGCGTGGGCGTTGCTGTTACCAAGCGGGTGGCTGTTGGGGAGGGTGTTGGCGTAATGGTTGGTGTGGAGGATGGCGTAAGGGTCATGCCATTGTTTGCGATAACGGTTTCGGTCAAGCGAGCATTGGCTTGATCGGTGGCCGCTAAGGCTTCGGCTACAGCTTGACCTAGCGCATCAGTATTGCTTACCGCAGTGATGTTAATTGTAATAGGAGGCGGTGTTGGAATGGCGGTATCACAGGCTGTGAGCACTGCCAAAATGACCAACACAATGAGTGAGAAAAATCGTGGTTTCAAGGTCAACGTCTTACCCCTTATAAGAGTTCGGGTATGAATACAATGTCGCCGGGGTTTAACCCGCGTTTGGCTAAAATCGGATTGTCTTGCTCAAGGATTTGCAGCGTAATGCCGTTGCGGGCGGCAATTGCGGCGAGTTCATCGCCTTTTTGGGCTTTGTAGGGTTTTTTGAAGCGGCGCGGTGGATCGAGTTGCTTGACACCAACGGTGATGATGATTTCACTACCGTCACCAAAATCGACGTTGGGAAGGAGGTTGTTCGCCATGCGCAGGACATCAATAGTGGTGTTGTATTTCTCGGCCACAGAGATCAACGAATCGGTTTTGGCGACTTTGAGTAAGATGTAATGCGGTTGGTCTGCTTCGGCGGTACGGGTGGCATCGAAGAGTGCATCCTGAATGGCGGTTGAAACGGCCTGCGTAATTAATCCGTTGTAGATTTTGATGCGCTGTTCGCGGTCGCCACGATAGATGTAGTATCCAACCGCAGCGAAAATAGCGACCACCAGTAGAAAAACAAGTAAATTACGAATGTAGCGACGAAACAGCATAAACCATCCTGATCTGTAGTTTCAGGGTATCTTGATCATCGTTTGCAACTTTATAGCGTATCATCAAAGCATCTAATTAGACAGACTTACGCAATGTTACAAACGTAAAGGTAGAGTGAAGACCTTTCAACAGCATAAACAAAACCCTGTTGATTGCTAGTTGGATTCTATAATACACTGAATTGATTGCAATTATCATCATAGGCGAGGAGTCCCAATTGCTTCTTATTGCCCGCGCGCCGGTACGCATTAGTTTTGGTGGGGGCGGTACTGACCTGCCCGCTTACTACAATCAATTTGGCGGTATGGTTGTGAATACTGCCATTAACCGTTATATCTACACGTTTATTTCTAAAGGGGCAAGTGACGCTGTCCAGATTATTTCCTCGGACTTTCGCATGTTTTATCGGCTAGAGGCCGGTGGCGAGATTAACACCGAGGGTGAATTGGGATTGGCAAAGGCTGTGCTACGCGAGTTTGGTGCGGCGGAGGGTTTGGATTTGTTTCTGGCCTCGCAGATTCCGCCGGGGACGGGATTGGGTGGTTCGGGTGCTGTGGCGGTGTCGATGGTGACGGCGTTGGCGGCGTGGCAGGGTAAAAGCCTGAGCAAGATTGATATTGCTGAGATGGCCTGTGACATCGGCATCAACAAACTGCATTTGCCTAGCGGTAAACAGGATGAGTTCGGTGCGACGATGGGCGGCCTTAACCAGATCACTTTCACTAAAGATGGTACTACGGTGAGTCCGGTGGTGCAGCCGCCGGGGGCACTTGAGACGTTCCAGAAGCGGTTGATGTTGTTCTATACGGGTAAATCGCGCGATTCGGGCAAGATTCTTTCCGATCAATCCAAGGCGAGCCGCGAACAGAATCCAGCTACGATGGAACGTATGCATAAGATCAAGGCGCTGGGTTATGACATTCTGAACGCGCTATCCGAGGGGCGTTTGGACGAGTTTGGTGACTTACTGCATCAGTCATGGGTACAGAAGCGCGGCGTGAACCGTGACATCAGCAACGATCAGATTGATGTGGCATATGATGCAGCACGGAGTAAGGGTGCTATTGGCGGTAAGATCACCGGTGCGGGTGGTGGTGGCTTCATGCTGGTATATTGCCACGAAGATAAGCAGCCCGGTGTGACACAAGCGTTGCAGGCGTTGGGTCTGGCACGCATGGATTTCCGGTTTGATTTTGATGGTGCGCAAGTGCTGTTGAATAATAAATGAGTTGAATTGTTTTACCGCAGGGGTAGGTATTCGCTATTCGTGGTGATTTGCTGTGTCCTGTGTGTATATTAGGTTGAGCCTTAGTCACTACAAGCGAAGTTGAACGAACTATGAACGAAAAACTACGGATTGGAATCATCGGTGCAGGTGCGGCAGGTTTGGCTGCGGCATGGGATTTGGTGCGAGCCGGACATGAGGTGCATCTGTACGAAGCGGAGAAATCCGTAGGTGGTTTGGCGGCTGGATTCAAGGATGAGGGATGGCAGTGGTCGATGGAGAAGTTCTATCACCACTGGTTTGAGACCGACAAGAGTATCTTGAAGCTGGTTGAAGAGATCGGCAAGTCGGATAAGGTTTTATTCCCTCGCCCGAAGACCAGTTATTGGTTGGACGGTAAAGTGTACCGGTCGGAGATGAATGCTTCGGCGCTGTCGCTGCCTTTGTCGTTCATCTCGTTGATCCGGTTGGGATTAACAGGGGTATACCTCAAGTTTTTGACGCGCGATTGGCGGTCATTGGAAAAGGTGACGGCGGATAGCTGGATGCGGCGTTGGATGGGCGAGGAAGCCTATAACAAATTGTGGCGTCCGCTGTTGATCGGAAAATTTGCCGAGCGGTATCAGCAAGTGAACATGGCGTGGATGTGGGCGCGGATTTTTACCCGCAGCGTGCGATTGGGTATTTTCGAAGGCGGGTTTCAGGCGTTCCTCGAAGCACTGGCTGAGGCTGTAACGGCTAAAGGGGCAGTGATACATCTGAGTTCGCCTGTGGATGCGATTGGTGAACAGGCGGGCAAACCATCGCTGACGATTAATGGTCAGGTGGAGGTTTTTGACCGCGTGATCAGTACCGCTTCACCCGGTTTGATGTTAAAACTCGCACCTGCATTAAAGGATAGCGCTTATGGTAAGCAGATCGCTGAGCTAAAAAGCATCGGGGCATTGTGCGTGGTGCTGGCGCTCAAACAATCGGTTTTGACAGACGGCACGTATTGGCTGAATTTGCCCGCGACGAGTGCGGATAAGAAGAACAGTCAGTTTCCGTTTCTGGCGCTGGTCGAGCATACCAATTTTATGGATAAGGCGCATTACGGCGGGGATGTGCTGGTGTACTGTGGCGATTATGTGCCGGTTGACCATGAGTACTTCAAGATGACTGAAGCTGAATTGGTTGAACGGTTTATTCCGGCACTGGAAAAGGTCAATCCGGCCTTCAAACGCGATTGGATTCGGAAGACATGGTTATGGCGTGCGCCGTATGCCCAACCGATTCCGTTTGTGAACCACAGCCAGAATATTCCGGCACTCAAGACGCCGCTGCCGGGGGTTTTCTGGGCGAGTATGAGCCAAGTTTATCCGTGGGATCGTGGGACGAATTACGCGGTGGAGATTGGTCAGCAGGTGGCGAAAGAAGCATCGCAATTGCTATGAATATCGCGTAAATTGAGGAATTTGCAAGGTGTGCGGACTAGGGTATAAGGGTCGTTGATGTGAATGGCTGGCGGCGTGTTGCCTATGGTAATCATTATTATCATGCCATAGACTTCGTGCTACACTGAAAAACAGTTTAATCAATCAGCCACGCCATTTTTCAACTGGCACAGCACTTTCCAACTAAAAAACTCACTAAGAGGGAATGCATGAAGATCATTGTCGCTGGAACTGGTTTTGTGGGATTGACCCACGCCGCCGTACTTTCTGAGTATGGTCATGAAGTTTATGCTTACGATGTGGATGAGAAGAAGCTCGATGCTTACCGGTCTGCTGATCCGGAGCGCATCGGTCATTACGTAAGCGAACCGGGTTTACCGGCCATTATCGCCGAGAACATCAACCGTTACCTGTTTTTCGTCAACAACATCGCGGATATTGTTGATGGTACGGATGCGATTTTCTTGTGCTTACCGACACCTCCTCGCCCCAACGGTTCATCTGATTTGAGCTTTTACTTTAAGGCTTTGGAGCAGATTGCGCCGATGTTGGCGAAACGTCAGGATAAGCGCCGGATCGTCTTGATTAACAAGAGCACGGTTCCGGTGGGAACTGCACGCCAACTGGAAGCTAAGTTGAAGGAACACGGTGTTCCGAACTTCGGTATCGCTTCCAACCCTGAATTCTTGCCGGAAGGTGACGCTGTTGAAAAATCACGCCGTCCTGACCGCGTGGTGGTGGGTGGTGATACGGATGAAGATCTGCGTATTATGCGCCGGATTTATTCACAATTTACCAACCACGTTCGCATTGCTTACATTGAAACCACACCGGAAACGGCTGAAGCGATCAAGTACGTGGCGAATACGCTGCTGCTGACCTACATTTCGTTCTGGAATGGTGTCGGGGCGCGTTTGGGCGAGGCTTTCCCGAACGTTCGTATGGAAGACCTCAAGCGTGGTGTGACGGCTGATAACCGCATCAGCAAGTGGGGTTCGTATGTATCGAACGGCGCGGGCGGTTCGTGTTTCGGTAAGGATATTCAATCGCTGATTTATCAGTTCAAGAGCAACAGCCAAGCAACGGCTTTACTTGAATCGGTATATGACATCAATGAATATCAGAAGACCTACTTGATTGATCGGGCGGTACAAGAAGCCGGTGCGACATTCAATCATAAAGCGGTCGCATTGCTGGGATTGTCCTTCAAGCAACGTACTAATGATATGCGTGACTCGTCTTCGTTGAAGGTGGTTGAGTCATTGCTGGCGCGTGGCGTGAAGGAAGTTCGGGCTTACGATCCATTGGCGGTTGAAGAAGCCAAGCGTTATTTCAACCCTGATAAGAACCATCTGTTTGAGAAGGTTACGTATCATGACTCGGTCAAGGAAGCGCTGACTGGCACTGATATGGTGTTTATCTCGACGGACTGGGAAGAGTTCCGTGGATTGTCGCGGACGATCGAGCA
Source organism: Aggregatilineales bacterium (assembly GCA_044227005.1). Classification (GTDB taxonomy): domain Bacteria; phylum Chloroflexota; class Anaerolineae; order Aggregatilineales; family Phototrophicaceae; genus CFX2. The sequence goes on along the minus strand of JBGAFZ010000003.1, from coordinate 133,318 downwards.
GGCGGTTAAGCCTCCGTTCCTGATTATGGACGGTCGCCGTATGATCCCTGATTACACGGAATTGGTCGAACGTGGTTATAGTTATATTGCTGTTGGTTCGCCGTATCTGGCACCCAGTAAGTAATCACTTTAAATTGTTGATAAAGGCGATCTTCACGGGTCGCCTTTTCATTCTCCCTCATCGTGAATATTGCTACGCACTTTGTTCAAAGCGCACATTTATATATACAATACAGACCTCCGCTTTGTGCATAATTCCAACAACCCTAGACTGGGTATCAAATTAATATCAAGACTTTATGTTACTTTGACTAAAATATTGGTCTGATTTTTCGTCATGTCATTCCAACCAAGTTTATGAGCAGAAGATTATCTTTGTCTTATCCACATGGAAATCCTAATGCACTTGAATCACTTTGGAGGACGGACATGATTTTAGAGGCGATACGAACCGCACCCGGGCGTTTCATGACGAACATCAGAAACCCCAAGATGAGAAAAAATGTAGCTATTTTGATGATCGGCAAGATGCTCGGGCTTGCACTGGTATTGTTGGCGATGAACCTGTTCATGCCATCTACCGCGACTCGCGCACAAGATGCGGCTACCGCAGTTGATGGTATGCAGATCAATGCCATCAATACGATGTGGACCTTGATTGCTGCCTTCCTCGTGTTCTGTATGCAAGCAGGGTTTGTGATGTTGGAAGCGGGTTTCGCCCGTTCTCGTGAATCGGTCAATATTTTGGTGGAAGGTATCGCGGACACTTGTATCTGCGGTTTGACCTTCTGGGCATGGGGCTATGCGTTCATGTTCCAACCGGGTACACCATTTATTGGTACACATGGTTTCTTCCTGCAAGGGCTTGATCCGGCATGGGGTGGCGCGACTGGTTTGTATGGCGCGACCGGTGTTCCGGTTCTGGCACACTGGGTTTTCCAATTTGCATTTGCTGATACCACTTCTACCATTACTTCGGGCGCGATGATCGGCCGTTGCGATTTCATCGGCGATATTCTGTACAGCGTGGCTGTGACCGGTTTCATTTATCCGATTGTTGGTCACTGGTCATGGGGACCGGATGGTTGGTTGGCCGTTATGCAACCGTTTGCCTTCCGTGATTTCGCTGGTTCGACGGTTGTTCATAGCATCGGTGGTGCAATTTCGCTGGCTGGCGCCATCATTCTCGGCCCACGTTTGGGACGGGTTTTCAAGCGCGATGGCGGTGGCCCAATGAAGCCACATGACTTGATTATGGGTTCGGTTGGTGGTTTGATCCTGTGGTTTGGTTGGTACGGGTTCAATCCCGGCAGCACTCTTTCGGGTATGGATATTCAGGGTATTGGTCGCGTATCTTTCAACACCACGATGGCTGCTTGTTCGGCGGGTTTAACTGCGCTCTTGATTTCATACATTACCAGCAAGAAGTGGGATCTTGCACTGACGGTGAATGGGTTCCTCGCTGGTTTAGTGGCTATTACTGCTGGTTGCTATTGGGTTGATCCGGTCGGCGCGTTCTTCATCGGTCTCGTGGCAGGTATCGTTGTATATGCAGTGACTGAACTGCTGGAATACCTGCGTATTGACGATCCGATTGGTGCGGTGCCTGTGCATCTGGCTAACGGTATCTGGGGAACACTGGCGATTGGTTTGTTTGCTAGTGGCGCATATGGTTTGCCAACTGCAAATGGTGCTGATACCACGACTGTCGTTACCGGATTGTTCTATGGTGGCGGAACGGGTCAGTTGGTTGCGCAATTTATCGGCAGCGCCTCAACGGTTGTCGTAGCCTTTGTCGCAGCTTACGCTATCATGTGGATTATCGAAGCTGTTACTGATCTGCGTCTAGCACCGGACAAGGAAATTGCAGGTCTCGATCTGTATGAGCATGGTACATCGGCTTATCCTGAATATGTCTTGAACGGTGAAGATGGTACACCCAAGACTTTGGAAGAAGCCAAGAAGGTACTGGTTCGTAGCAGTTCACCTGCGGCTGGTGACTAAGTTCGAAGGTAATCGTCATTGATTGGTTGAGGGGTGGCAGTGATGCCATCCCTTTTTTTTGCTATGCTTCGGTGCAAGCAAACAAAAAGAGTCCACTAAAGACTCTTTTGTTTGTTTTGTTGATTTTAGAGTTAGGCGGTGGTTTCACTAGGCATTTGTGTTTGGCGCATTTGTGGGGTGAGGTTGTGATGCCGTTGACGTACTTGCCAGACGCGCATGGCTGCTTCGATCTGAATACGGATGTCCATCTTGGACTCGCCCAATTCGCGATCAGGGAAGTAGATGGGGATTTCGGCGACGCGGAAACCTAAGCGACTGGTGACGTAAGCCATTTCGACTTGAAAGACGTAGCCATTCGACCGAATACGGTTGAGATCCAAACCGATGAGGGTGTTACGCCGCCAGATGCGATAGCCACCGGTGGCATCGCGCACAGGAATGCCGAGAATGGTGGGTGTGTAGACACGATTGGCAAACCACGTGAGTAACTTGCGGTAAAAGCTCCACGTTTCATCCACACTGCCACCCTTGGCAAAACGTGAGCCTAAAACCATATCATAGTTCTCGATGGCTTTTAGGAGTTCGGGGATATATTTGGGTTGGTGTGAGAAATCGCAATCCATCTGAATGATATATTCAGCATCGAGTTTGAGTGCTTGTTTGAAACCGGCTACATAAGCTTGTCCTAGACCATTTTTCTCTTTGCGATGTAGGACATTTACCTTTGGATTTTTGGCAACAAATTCATCCGCGACCTTGCCTGTCCCATCGGGTGAATTATCATCGACCACCAAAATATGGAGGTTGTCTAAGTTAAGGGCAAAGAGCGCCTCAATCATTAAAGGAAGGTTTTCCTTCTCGTTGTAGGTAGGAATCACGACGATTGTCTTGAGCATAGCGATCTCCACAAAGTGGCTTAATAATCACCAAATTTAGTGACTGGATAATCCAATATTCTTAGTATACATCAGGGGTTATGGTTGATATGAGTGTGTAGTTAGATTGATGGCTACCATATTCATTCATAATTACGCTGTTGTGCTAAACTTAACATTAATTGCCTTGCAATTTCCCAACACCAACCATGAGATTAGTTTGAGGATCAGACTGTGGGATCTGTTTTTACGCTTGAGGCTGCGGTATCCGAACGGGCGGTCATGCGCCATGCTGGACAACAATTGGTCTTCACCAACGGGCATTTTGACTTGCTGCATGTTGGTCATCTGGATTATTTGGAGAAAGCACGGGCGCTAGGCGATGCGCTGTTTCTTGGTCTGAATGGTGATGAAAGTACCACACGCTTAAAAGGCGAAGGACGCCCGTTAGTACCAGCGGTTGAACGGGCGCGATTGTTGGCGGCGTTAATGCCTGTGAGCGGGGTGATCATTTTTGAGGCGGATACGGCAGATGACCTGCTTCGCCAATTACAGCCGGATATTTATGTTAAAGGGGGCGATTACGCGCATAAGGTGCTGCCAGAACGCCCAACAGTTGAGGCATACGGCGGACGGGTGGCGTTGATCGATTATTTACCTGACCACAGCACAACAGCCTTGATTGCACGTATAAAAGCTTTGCCGTAAACATTAGTGGTTAATGTCCCACTCGGCGTTGAATTGATCCAAGAATTGCATCATAAATGCGTGACGCTGTTCGGCTAAGGTTCGGGCTGTTGGCGTGTTTAGGCGGTCTTTAAGTAATAAGAGCTTTTCGTGAAAATGATTGATGGTGGTACCACGACTGGCTTTGTATTGGTCAAAGCTGCTGTGCATGACCGGGGCGGCTTGCGGATCGTGCATCTCACGGCCTTTGGCTCCACCATAGGCGAAGGCACGAGCGATGCCAATAGCGCCGATGGCATCGAGGCGGTCGGCATCCTGTACGACTTGACCTTCGAGCGAAAGTGGGGTTGTTTTGACATCCGCACCTTTAAAGGACAAGTTAGCGATGATGGTGCAGACGTGAGAAATGGTGTTTTCATCGACGTTGAGGGATTGTAACCATTCACGGGCAAGGCGTGGCCCGACACTATCATCTCCATCGTGAAACTTCCAATCACCAATATCATGAAGTAGTGCCGCAAGTTGTACGACATCACTATTTACCTGTTCGCGGGCGGCGATATATAAGCTGTTTTGCCAGACACGGTAGATGTGCCACCAGTCATGACCGCTACTTTCACCTTGCATGAGGTTGCGAACATGGTCAGCGGTGTTGGTGATGATGTCCAAGATGTTGCGTTGCTCCGTTATTTCTAGATGGGTTGTAAGCGAACGACAGGGATTTTGCGGGTGGTTCGTTTTTCATATTCGATGAAACCCGGTCCCATTGCTTTAAATTGTTCATAGAGTTGATCGCGTTCGTCGCCGGATGTGATTATGGCTTTGACCTTGATTTGTTTGCCATCAACATCAATGGTGGCTAACGGATTGGCATTGAGGTTGCCGAACCATGTGGGATTCTGGTCGGCTCCACCGGCAGAGGCGGCGATCAAATATTCATCGTTTTTACGGGCAAATACGACGGGTGTGGTTCGCTGTTTTCCGGTTTTTCGTCCGGTGGTGGTCAGCAGCAGGACGGGGTTGTTACCCATTTTGCTCCATATTTTGCCACCACTGGTTCGGTAAAGGAAAACGTGTAGACGGGTGAAGACACGGATGATTTGATTTTGAAATGATGATGCCATTATGTGACTCCCAAACTTGATTGACGATGGGTGGCGGTGATTGATAGGACAGCGGTGGGATTTTGTTGTGCTTCTTTATCACGGTACAATCTAATCGAATAATTATTAGATTGACGTAGGAGGTCGGTGATGGTCACCCTCGAAAAGCAGGTTGTAGCCCACTCGACGCAAACCTCACAAAAGACAGAAATCGCGGTCGAAAACCCTGTTACTGGACATGTAATTGGGAGTATTTCGATAACAGGCATGAGCGAAGTTCGGCAAGCGGCTGAACGTGCCCGTGCTGCGCAACCTGCATGGGAAGCGATGGGTGTGAAGGCGCGTGCAAAACTGATCCGCAAGTGGTCAGATATGTTGTGGGAAGACCAGAAGAATGCAATCGCAGTCATCCGGCGCGAGACTGGAAAGACCGAACTGGGTGCATGGGAAGAGGTGGTGGTCACGGATACGGTTGTGAGTTATTACTGCAAACATGCGGCACGTTTCTTGCGACCTCAGACGCGACATGGTGCGATGCCGGTGCGACATAAAGCGCGACTGTATTACAAGGCGCATGGGGTGGCAGGCTTTATTACGCCTTGGAATTATCCGCTTATGAATGCGCTGGTGGATTTAATTGCGGCCATGTTTGCGGGTAATACGATTTTGTTGAAGCCAAGCGAAATCACTCCGTTTACAGCGCGATATGCGGTTGATTTGATGTATAAGGCGGGGATACCGAAAGATGTAATTCAGATTGTGGATGGAGATGGATCGACCGGCGCGGCGTTGGTGGATGTGGTCGATTACATCTCGTTTACAGGGAGTACAGCTACAGGCAAGAAAATCGCGGTGCGAGCGGCAGAACGATTGATTCCGTGCAGCCTTGAATTGGGTGGTAAAGACCCGATGATTGTGTTGAACGATGCGGATGTTGATATGGCAGCGACTGAAACGCTGGTCGGTGCAGCCAGTGAAAATGTCGGGCAGGTGTGCGTCAGTACCGAGCGGGTGTATGTCGAGGCTGGTATCTATGACAAGTACATTGAGCGGATTAAGTTTTATGCGAATCAATTGAATATTGGTTCCGGCGATGGTTTGGATGTTCATATTGGCAGCCTGACCAATGAACGTGAACTGCTGCGGGCTGAGGCACAGGTGCAGGATGCGTTGGCAAAAGGGGCGCAGTTGATCTTTGGTGGCAAGCGGCGACCTGAGATTGGCCCGTTGTTTTATGAGCCGGCGATATTGACGAATGTTGACCATAATATGAAGGTGATGCAGGAAGAAACCTTTGGACCGATTGTCCCGATTATGCGCGTTAAGGACGCAGACGAGGCCATCCGGTTGGCGAATGATTCGGTATACGGGCTTTCGGCAGCCATTTTGACGAAGGATTTGCGGCGAGGCGAACAATTGGCGACTCGCATCCAAAGTGGTGATGTGCACGTCAATACGACTCATTGGATATTCGGGACTCCCGGATTGCCGATGGGGGGTGTGAAGGAGAGTGGATTGGGGCGGCGTAATGGGCCGGAAGGATTGCTGCGTTTTGTGAAGACACAATCTATTGTGATTGATAACCTTCTGTTGCAAAAGCCAACTCTGGCACGGGTGGATGGCCTGATGTACAAAGGGGCTTTACTTTTGCGCCGAATCAAACGCGCCTTGCCGTTTTTACCGATTGAATAACTGATGACATCTGACCCAATACATTATTTGACGCCGGGTGAAATCTATGCGGCTGCTGAGGAAGCGATTGGTCACCCGATGCTGGCGCGAGAGGCACATCTGGTGCGTTCGGCTGCGGCACGTCCGATGCTACATGCATTTGGGACGGAAGCCTATCCAACCTTGATGGAAAAGGCTGCGGCGATTATGCACTCCATCGCGGCACATCATCTGTTTTGGGATGGGAATAAACGAGCGGCGACCCGAGCTACAATTCTCTTTTTAGAGCGGAATGGGTATCAACCGACATGGGATGCAGAGTCGGTTTATTACTTCGTTTTGGAGATCGCGCAGGATAAACATGATGTGCCGGAAATTGCGGAATGGCTTACAACACATACCTCAATAATTGATGGCGGATAGTGTTTTGCAAGGTGCATCAGTCATACTTAATGTAAGGAAACCGTGTATTCATAACGGTTATCCTACGTTTTTGTATCAATACTGTTATCTGTGATCTACACCTTGCGTGACAATTTTGTGTGATAATTGAGTCTATTATTACAAAAAATTGCGCATCCTCTAAAGAAGCGAAGAAGATACCCGTGTCAGAAACCACTATCACTACCCTCCAATCCATCGTTGAGGCCATCAACCAATCCGATACTTCACAACACGCTGCGCAGGTGCTGTCTGATTGGTTGGGCGAGCATGTTGGTGTCAGCACAATTGCTATTGTCAATTTAGAGAGTGCTGAACTTCAAAAGCATCCAAGCAGTGGGTATGCGCCGCCTGAGACCTTGATCCGGTGGTTGCAATCGGCTGATTCATGGTTGGATTGGCAGGGATGGACAGCACCCCGTTGGCATAAGATGGTTGACCCGATTCCACAGTTGGCATTGGATGATGAAGGGATACTGATCCCATTGCGCTATGCCCAATCGGTGCGGGGGATGGTGTGGATTAAGGCGAAAGACAGTGCGGAGGTAGCCCAAGCTGTGATTCTGGCGGGGTTGCTGGCGGCACGGTTGAACCATATCAAATCTAACAGTGGGTGGCACCTGCTGGTTGATAAGCTGAATGAGTTCAGTTTTTCATTATCGCAACTGAATGCGGGGGATGATATTTGGAGTACGGTGGGGAATCGGATTGGAGAGTTATTCGACGCCACTTCGTTTTTTGTCGGGTTTTATGATGCAACGAGCGGATTACTCGACATTGTTGTAGCGGCTGAAGATGGCTTCCCGATCGAGGGTGGTTCGATGCCGTTACAGGGTGTAAGTAAGGCGGTTATCTCACAAGGCAGCCCACTATACTTCCGAAATCTACTGGAAGAGCGCGAGCGGTTGGAGTCGTATAACACGGTACTTAGCCCGGATGAACCGGGGAGTAATATGTTGTCGTGGTTAGGGGTTCCCCTGCGTAACCAGACGAATGTGATTATCGGCCTGATCAGTATTCAAAGTGAACTGCCAAACCATTTTAGTGACTCCGATCTGGCGCTGCTGGTGCTGATCGCGTTGCAGATCGGTCAGACGGTTGAAAATCGGCGGTTGTTGGAAGCGGAACAAGATCGGCGACGTATCGCGAGTACGTTGATTGAGGTCAGCCGATTGGTGAGTTCGACACTTGATCCCAACGCGGTTCTTGACCGTATTTTGGAACCCCTGCGACGACTGATGCAATATGATCGTGCGTGTATCATGCTGCCGAATTTAGGGATTAGTGATGGCAGTCGCATGGTTGTTGCGGCAAGCGAAGGGGCGCAAGCGTTATCACGCGGACATGAACTCTTGCTGCAAGATGATAGCCCGATGCGTTACGCTGTCCTTTCGGCGCAACCGATGGTGGTGCCGGATATGCAAGCTCTGGTGACTCAGGGACGGGTTCCACGGAGTGATGCGAGCATTACCCGTTCATGGTTGGGTGCGCCGATGGTGACGCAGGGGCGAGTAATCGGATTGATTGTGCTGGAAAAGTTCGAGCCGAATTTCTACAGCGAAGATCAAGCGAATACGGTGTTCGCGCTGGCACGGCAGGCGGGTATCGCGGTTGAAAACGCGCGTTTATATGAACAAACGATGGAGGCCAACCGGCTTAAGAGTGAGTTTTTGGCGAACATGAGCCACGAACTACGGACTCCATTGAATGCGATTATTGGTTACAGTGAACTGTTATTGAGCCAAGTGTATGGTGAACTGAACGCCAAGCAGTATGATCGTGTGTCACGGGTGGTGAGCGGTGGTAAACATCTGTTGGAAATGATCAACGGTGTGTTGGACCTGTCGCGGATTGAAGCCGGACAGATGAATCTGACGCTGGCGACGGTATCCTTGGAAGATGTGATTTATGACGCGATGGTGGATATTACGCCGCAGGTTGAGGCCAAACATCTGAAGATGACGGTTAATATTCAACCGCAGTTGCCTACTATTCAAGCGGATGCGCAGCGGATTCGCCAAATCGTTACGAACTTGATGGATAACGCGGTGAAATTCACAGCCGAGGGTGAAATACGAGTGAGTGCCGTAAGCGCGACGTTACAGGATACGCCGACGATTGCAGGGTTTACGATACCGGACAAATTCAAGGTGCGTAGCGGCAAGTGGCTGGTGGTAAGTGTGTCGGATACGGGGATTGGTATCGCTAAGGAAGATCAAGGGTATATCTTTGATGCGTTCCGTCAGGTTGATAGTTCCAGCGTGCGTAAGTTTGAAGGGTCGGGATTGGGACTGGCGATTACCCAACAACTGGCGCGTATTCATGGCGGATTTTTGTGGGTAGAGAGCGAACTCGGCAAGGGTAGTACGTTTGTGGTACTGCTGCCGATGCGGACTGAGATTACTTATCAACCACTGGTGGAGGTGGCAGATAGCACACGTCCAACGATTTTGTTGGTGGATGATGATCCGACATCGCTTCAAATCATGCATGATGCGCTGACTGAACGGACATTCCAAGTCATGGCGACGACTAATCCCAAGCAGGGGTTGGAAGTGGCACGACGGTTGCGACCTGCTTTGATTATCGCAGATGTGATGATGCCCTCAATGAACGGTTGGGAACTGTTGTACGAGTTGAAGTCTGATCCGGTGACGGCTTATATTCCGGTGGTGATTATTTCGGTGACGGAACAACGGTTGGATGATCCGCAAGGGTGGGCGACGGCCTATTTGACGAAGCCGATCACCCGCGAGGCCTTGTTGAATACCCTCGACCGTCTGAATATTGGATGATTTGTAACGGGCAAGCGTCGTAAAGCCCAATTTCGGTCTCCTATTTTTGGTTCAAACATGATCACCCTTTCGGGTGATTTGTATTTATATCGACACGGCCTATGATGGAGATAGGCAAAATTTCACTGACTAAGGAGATATGCGATGCGACGGAAACTGGTTGTGGTGTTGAGTCTTTGCGTCCTGATGCTGACGGTATTTCAGCAGGCAACTTTTGCGCGGGATGTGACACCCACCCGAATAATCCCGATTACGAGTTTGGGATTTGGGGCGAGACTGGCGCCTGACGGTAAGACGTTGGTGACGTTCGAGAGTATTCTTTTGCGAGACTTAAAACAATTTGATCCCACCCTGTTACCGATGCGTGTGATTGACATTTCGAGCGGTAAGGAACTTGCCCAGTTGAGCGGGTACAGTGATTATGCGGTGGATGTGGCATTTACCAGTGATGGTAAGCAAATGGTGTCGACGCATTCGAACGGAGATGTGAATGTTTGGGATATGGCGACACTGAAGATTATTAGAACGTTTCAGACCCCGTTGATGGGGTTCTATTTGCCGGTGACGATGTTCCCTGATAATAAGCGTGTGTTGCTGCTTAATCCGAGTTATGTACAACGGTTGCTGGTGTTTGATTTTGAGACCGGAGCGATTACCCAGACCATTGGCAAACACTTCGATACGTTCATTGATTATAAGGAGAATTATACTAGTTTCCCGGCGTCGGGAAATCTTCAATATGCGGCATTTAGTGTGTCGCCTGATGGGAAGCAGATCGCAACTTCGACAATTAATGATGAGGTCAGCATTGTGACGGTGGCTGATGGTCAAGCTCAGGTTGTGCGTAAGGCTTCTGAGAGAGGGGGGCAGTTTAGCGTCCGGCAGATGACGTTTACGGCTGATGGGAAGTTGCTGGTTTATTATGACGGTGCGGACAAGCAGACGCATATTTGGGATATCGCTGGACAGGCTGAGAAAGCGGCTGTAGCAATTGGTTCGGATAGCTTTGTTCTGTCGCCTGATGGTAATACGATAGCATGGGCGACCCGTGGGAAAGATGCGGCCGATACGGTGTCGATTGGGCGATTGGATGCGCCGGATAAGGCGACGGTGGTGCTCACTCTGCCGGATACAATGGAGGTTATTGGGCGCATCACATGGGTTATTTTTACGCCGGACGGGAAGCAGATGGTGGTGGGTGGTTTCTTCCCTCCTGAGGATGAGCCGAACTCGATTTATGTGTTGGATGTGCCAGCGTAGGACGGATTTCGTTCCATCTTGAATACAGAAGGGCGCGTGAGGGAAACCTTGCGCGTCTTTTTGTTTCACAAATTGCACATTATCTTCCTACTCCCGCTGCAATGGCAAACGGGAATGAGTGAGCTTGGCGCTGAAAGCGCATTTGTGGCGGCGTGGAAGTACGGGAGCAACCGCTGAGCGACGCGACAGACTCGGGTATGTCTGCCGCGGCGTCGGAGTCAGCGGATCGCAGGGAGCTTGGCGCTGAAAATGCAAATGCGATTCACCACAGTCCACAGGAGGCTTCGCACAGGCATAGAGAGCACAGAGAGAATGCAGAGTGTTTATTTGTACAAAGACGCAACGTAAAGACAAACCGCCATCCACAGGAGGCTTCGCAGGCACAGAGAGCACAGAGAGAATGCAGAGACATTTTTAGCACGGAAACTCCACAATAGAGCGGCATAACTGTAAGCGAATCGTAGCACAAAATGATGGGCAACGGGTTACATTTTGGTAGCTTTTGGAGAGGCAAGTTGCTAACCAAAATGAGGGAGCGGCGATGTTAAGATGGTCGGGAAGTGGTTTGAAAGTGGTTAAGGTGCAATGGTGGTTGCACTCTGATAACTAAGATGATGGTTATTGTTTGTGGTCGATCTAATAGAGGATGAGTACAAAATTCAAGTGGGAGCACACACAGGTGCTCCCCTACGAATTCAAATACCATTCAAGACTTGTTGGTCAGATACATTACAAACACTACTGGTTATTCGGTAGGGATGAGGGCGTCGTGGACGGCAGTGAGCAAGGTGTGATCGGGGGAGTCGTTGGAGAGTTCCCAGATCATGATGCCGCCGAGGTTATTTTGTTTGACGTAGTCCACTTTATATTGGAGGGATTCGGGGTCGTCGTAGCTGATCATCATGTTGGTTTTGGTGTTGTAGAGCCACGGGACTTTGGCGGCGTCATCCCAATGGCGTACCATGAGTTTGAGCCAGTCTTTGTCGAGGCCTTTATAGTCAATGACACCTTCACCGGATACTGCTCCATAGGATTGATAGAGACCATCGTTTGTGGGAGCTACTTCTTTAAAAGCGCGTCCGTAAAACGGTACACCCATGACGAGCTTATCGGATGGTACACCCGCAGCTAAGAAGGCTTTCAGGGCGGTATCGATGTTGTTATCGGGCGATGGGTCGGAGGCGGAGCGATAGAGCTGCGCGTTGTGTCCGGTGATAGCGCTCCATGAACCGGCGAAGTCGTAGCTCATGACGTTAATCCAATCGAGCTGCTGCTGGACGCTTGCCCAATCAATAGTGGCGTAGCGTTCTTTGCCTGCCGGGGCGGCGATGGTTAAGAGGTAATGGGCACCATCTATGCCGCCTTGCGCGTCGAGTTGGTTGCGGAGTTCGGTTAGTAGCAGGACGAAGTTGGCAGCATCTTCAGGACGTTCGATGTTGCCGGTGTTGCCACCACCGACCGGATACTCCCAGTCGATGTCGAGACCATCAAAGCCGTATTGTTTCATGAAGTTGACGCAAGACGTGGCGAATTTTTGGCGTGATTCGGGCGTGAGAGCGACATCTGAAAATTTGGCTGACCATGACCAACCGCCAATGGATATGAGGGTTTGCAGGTCAGGGTGTTGTTCTTTGAGGAGTTGGAATTGGTGGAAGTTGCCGAGTAAACCGTCGCCTTTGGTTTCACCGGGGTACGGGAATTGGGTATCTGCCCATGCGTCACCGATGGCACATTCGCCAGAGTCGCTGATATTGGCAAAGGCGTAGTTGATGTGGGTGAGCAGGTCGGCGGCGATGTCGGTGACAAAGAATTGGCGGGCGTAGATGCTCCATGAGGAGTAGTAGCCGATGATCCGTTGGGGGGATTCGCCTTCGGCGCGGACGGTGAAGGTGATGAGTGAGAGGGTCAGGATTAAGAGTGGCAGTAAACGACGAGTCATCATAAATTCCTTTTGCGTTATATGCGTTTCGGTACGGCATATGTCAGGCGAGATCGGGATAGATCAACAAGACGATTGATGGCGTTCAACACATGCCGTGTCCTCATTGATGAAACAATTAGCTGTCGAATACGAAGGTATCCACGGCGCTCCAATTGCCCCATGAACCATCAGGTTTCTGCGCTCGTACCCGCCAGTAAAACAGGTTAGGTGCGGGTAAGCCTGTGGGTGTGACGGAGAGCGTCGAGGCTGATACAACCGTTTTAAACATTGGATAGTTGAAGGCCGGATCAATGTCCACCTGCACTTCATAGTTTTGCGCCCAACTGACTTGATTCCACGTGAGGGCGGGGACAGTAGCGGTGTAGTGGGTGAATGGGACATTGCTATATTCGTAAGCGCCGCTGTCACACACGGATGTGCCATTGTTGTCGCCGTCGATGAGGCGTGGTTGACCGCGTTGGTCACGGTTGTTGATGGGGGCGGCTGCGCATACGGCTGCGATGCCATGATCAATCGCGGGACTGGTGCGGGGGATTGCCATCGTCCATACGGTGCTGTAATTGTTGCCAATTGGTGAGAGTTGTGGGTCGGCGATGGTGATGCCGGCGGCGCATATCACTTCATTCTTGTAGCTTGGATTATGATTTTGATCGGGGTACTGGATATTGCCGCCGCCGTTGGTCAATTGGGCTGAACACTGCTGAAAAAGTCCCCATGCATTAGGGCCGTTGTCGGCGGTGTTGTTGGCGATGATGGTATTTTGCAGAATGCCATTGGTACTGCTGCTGATGCCGCCACCCGCCCATCCGGCATGGTTATTGGCGATGGTGCTGTTGATGATTTTAAATTGGGCGGTGTTGTTGACGATGAAGATCGCTCCGCCCAAGCCGTAAATATTTGGTATGCCACTTGCTTGCGTTGCCTGATTGTAGACGAATGTACTGTTGGCGATAGTAACGGCGGATGTTTGTGTGATAGAAATTGCGCCACCGGAACTACCACCGTCTGATTTGTTGACGGTGTTGCCGTTAAAGAAGGAGTTGGTGATGGTGATTTTGCCGTTGCCACCACTAATAGCTCCGCCCTGTGCGCGGCTGCCGTCGGCGATGGTGTTGCTGGAGAAGCTGGTGCGATCAACGGTGAAGGTATCTACTCCCTGATACATGTGGATGTAGATGGCACCACCTTCGTTATAGCTTATATTGCTGCTGAAGTTGCTCCGGAGGATGCTGGTGGTTGCGACACCGACGATTTGCATCCCGTCAATGTAGATGGCACCACCGGAACTTTGCTCGACGACGCCGATAGCCAAATTGTTCAGGAAGGAAGAACTGATGATGCTGAGATTGCTGCGAAGGATATGGATCGCACCGCCTGCACCATCAGCTCGATTGCCGTTAAAGGTGCTGTTACTGATATTCACGTAGCCACCTTGACTGAAGATGGCTCCACCGCCGAAGTCGTAGGCTCGGGTTGGGGAGTTATTCAGGTCATCGGATACGTTATTGAGGAAATTCACATTTATGACATTGAGGGTGGGTTTATTGGCTGCATTGTTGCCCTGAAAAACACTCCAGACTGCGCCACCATTGGAAGCGGTATCTATACCGGATGCGTTGCCATCGCGAAGGGTGAGGTTTTGAAGGGTTAGGGTGCTGGGTGTACTCAGGGAGCGATGACGGATAATCTGGCTGGTCGTGCCACCACTGAGCGTGATCTGTCCACCACCGTCGATGGTGGTATCGGGGGCGGTGATATCCAACGGTGAGGTGAGGGTGATGGTGGCAACACCACAGTTAAAGGTTATCAAGCCGCCACCTGCCAGCGCATTTTTTAGGCCGGTTTCGGTGCAATTCGTGACGACTCCGCCAGCGAGTGTGGGTGTCATGTGTGCGAGGAGAAGTATGAATGTAGCCAACACCGCTAAGAGATTGCGTCGTATCGTCAATTGCAGCTCCTTGTTGAAAGGGTGAGATGTGTAGCAACTGCCTTATTTTAACATCGTCTGGTTAAGCGCGCGGCATTGAGGCACAATGCAGCGTAGATTGGTCAATGTGAGCAGGTGGAAACCTTGTGCAAGGTATGAAACAGATTATTCAAAAGCCGCTGTTCTGGCTGGTGCTGATACTGGTATTGGCGACAGTGCCACGGGTGGTGAATCTGGAACGGGTGCCGGTGGGCAGCGATGGGGATGTGGCATGGTACGGGATTAACGCGCTGGATTGGGTTGATCGGGGCGTGTGGCCTTATTACATCCGTGAGTTATATGGGGCGGAACCGCTGTCGGTGTATGGTATCGGGGCGATGATTCCGCTGGTGGGTATTACTGCGACGACGGCGCGGCTGGCGAGCGCGTTATGGAACGTGATGGGCGTTGGGTTGTTGTACTTCGCGGCGTACTGGCTGCTGGCAGGGGAATCCGAACGGGTACGTGTACGTGCGGGATTGCTGGCGGCATTGGCGGGTGCGATTAGTTTGCACGCGATTCATGTGAGTCGATTGGGATTACCAGCGCCGTTTATTCCAGCGGTGGTGGCGTTATTGATCGGGATGACGGCATGGGCGCGCGCCAAGGGGCAGTGGTGGCGGTGGGCATTGGCGGGAGCTGCACTGGCGCTGACACAGTATATCTATATTGCGGCACGGGTGATTCCGCTGGCTGTGGTGGTGTGGTTTTTGCACGATGCATTTTTGGATCGGGCGGGGTTCAAACAACGCTGGCGTGGATGGGTGTTGATGGCGGTGGTAGCGGTGGTGCTGGTTACGCCGAATTTGTACACCTATCTGACATTGCCGAGAGCATTTTTCGGACGGGCAGAGGCGGCGACTCCGTTCAGCGGGGCGTTGATCTGGACATTCGATACGGGGCGATATGGTGGGCCGATCGGACTGGCGCTGCAAAAGTTGGTGAATAACTTCCGTGCGGTGGGGATTAGCTGGTTGTATGGGCCGTATACCTCGGAGCTGGCACAGCCGATTTTGACGCCGTTGTTTTTCGTGGGGTTTTTGTTGACTATCGGGTGGTTGGTGCGGCGTCCGCGACGAATCGCAGCGGCGTGGTTATGGCCAGCGATGCTGGTGGTGCTGGTGCCGGATGTGTTGACGAGCGCGACGACTGCGCCCCATGCGATGCGGCAGATTGATATGTTGACGTTTGTGTTTCTGTTGGCGGGTATCGGGTTGGCGTATGGGTGGGAATATCTTACCCCACCCCCAGCCCCTCCCCATAGTAATAGGGAGGGGAGCAAAGAGGGTCGTGTTAAGTGGATTTTAATTGTGGCGGTGGTGGTGATTGGTGTACCGACGGCGTGGGATTGGTACCGTTATTTTGTGGTGCAGCCGCCACAGCAATACGCGAATGTAGAGACGAGTTGGCGTCATGACCAAGCTTCGTTGGATATTAGCCGACGGATTGTGGCACAGCCGGAGCAGGCGTATTTAATCCCGTATACGGAGTGGGAACGTTCGACGATTAGTTGGATTACGGCGGGGGCGTTTCGTCAGCGGAGCAGTGCGATTACCGCGGATGGGATGTTGCAGGTGGACAATCCGCCTGAGCGCATCAAGATTATGCGTCCGGCTGATCCTTTCCGTGTGCGATGGGATGGCTCAACGGCGCAGGTTGATGACCGGTTGTGGGTGCTGTTGGATAAAGGGCGGACATTGTTGTTACCACCGTTGATGGATGCGCAATTGGTGGCGCTGCAAGATGCTCAGTTTCGGGCAGCGAGCGAACCGCTGATGGATATGAGTAACCAGTTGATTGCCACGTTTTATGATGTGGCGACACCAACTGGATTGTTCGCAGCACGGCAGGTGGTTGACACGGCGGCGGATGCGACCTTTGGTGGTGAACTTCACCTTAACGGTTACAGTGTGCAGCATGTTGAACTTGTGAGGGGGGTGCCATTTTTCGTCACGTTGTATTGGACAACGATCAATCCGCCGAGCGAGGATTATGAGATTTTCGTGCAGTTGTGGAATGACAAAGGTGAGGCGGTGACGCAGTGGCAGAATGTGCCGTTCGGGGCGATGTATCGCACGCGGATTTGGCGCGGGGAAGAAATGTTGGCGACGCATCATTGGCTGCAACTGCCGCTGGATTCGGATTTCGGACGTTATCGGGTGGTGGTTGGTGTTTTTCGAACGTTGAAGGGGGAACGGCTGAGGGTCGAGGGGAACAATGCGGATACGGCCAACAACGTGGCAATTGTGGGTCATTTACGTATCGGATTAGCGGAGATGCCCGATGATTTGGCTGCACCTTTACACGCGATTACAGTGGGGGATGTATTTAGTGTTAAGGGATTAGAGATCAGCATACCCTTACCCCCAACCCCTCTCCCTCAGGGCGAGGGGAGACAGATCACGGTTCAAGCTGGACAGACGATTCAGTTGAAACTGCTGTGGGATGTGTTGAAGCCGCCGCCTGTAGATTACACGCTGTTTTTGCATCTGACTGCTGTGGGCAAAGATCAACCATCGGCACAGGTGGACAGGTTGATTCGACCAGATTTCCCAACGGGTGTGTGGCTGAAGGGCGATCAGATCAATGATGAGATGGAATTTGCGCTGCCTGCCGATTTGCCAGCGGGTGAGTATGAACTGTGGATGGGCGTGTATTATTGGCAGACGGGCGAACGGCTGACAATCCATACGCAGGAGGATGGGGATGTAACTGCGGATCAACGGCTGCGGTTGGTGCGGTTGCGGGTGGAGTGAGGGAAAGCAGTTCTATATACTGAATGTAACTCTTCAAGTATGTTCCATAAAACTAGGGCAAGATCAAATTAGCAAAGGTGTGCAGAGAAATGGCATTTTACTACGATCAACCTTCTCGTACCTTCAGCGAGTACCTGTTGGTTCCCGGATATTCGTCGGCGGAATGTGTGCCGGCGAACGTTTCATTGAAAACGCCGCTGGTGCGGTTCAAAAGGGGTGAAACACCTGCGCTATCTTTGAACGTCCCGACGGTGTCGGCCATTATGCAGTCGGTTTCGAACGATACGATGGCGATTGCTTTGGCGCGTGAGGGCGGCGTCTCGTTCATTTATTGTTCGCAGTCTATCGAAAAACAGGCCGAGATGGTGCGGCGCGTCAAAAGCTATAAGGCGGGGTTTGTCATCACCGATTCCGCTGTACATGCGAACCACACACTGGCGGACATCTTGCGTCTAAAAGAAAAGACCGGACATTCGACGGTTGCTGTGACCGAGGATGGCACATCGACGGGCAAGCTGATTGGCATCATCACCAGCCGCGATTATCGTGTGAGCCGTATGGACAAGGATACCAAAGTTTCCAGTTTCATGACCCCGCTGGAGAAGATTGTTTATGCCAAAGATGGCATTAGCTTGAGCGAAGCCAATGACATGATCTGGGAATACAAAATCAATGCGCTGCCGATCATTGATGATAACCAACGATTGGTGTCGTTCGTGTTCCGTAAGGACTATGACGCGCACAAGGAAAATATGAATGAACTGCTGGACGACTCGAAGCGCTATATCGTGGGCGCAGGGGTCAACACGCGGGATTATGAACAACGGATTCCGGCGCTGGTCGAGGCAGGGGTTGATGTGTTGTGCATCGACTCATCGGAAGGTTTTTCGGAATGGCAGAAGCGCACGCTGGCATTTGTGCGGGAGACGTACGGCGACAGGGTGAAGATCGGCGCGGGAAACGTGGTGGATCGAGATGGCTTCCGTTTTCTGGCAGATGCTGGCGCGGATTTCATCAAGGTGGGGATCGGCGGTGGTGCGATTTGCATCACGCGTGAGGCGAAGGGTATTGGGCGTGGTCAGGCGACGGCTGTGATCGAAGTGGCGAGGGCGCGGGATGAATATTTTGAGGAAACGGGCGTGTATGTGCCGATTTGCTCGGATGGCGGTATCGTCCACGATTATCACCTGACGCTGGCGTTGGCGATGGGCAGCGATTTTTGTATGCTGGGGCGTTATTTCGCCCGCTTTGATGAAAGTCCTTCGGCTAAGGTGGTTGTCAACGGCAATTACATGAAGGAATATTGGGGCGAGGGCAGTTCGCGCGCCCGTAACTGGCAGCGTTATGATTCGGGTGGCGAGTCTAAGCTTTCGTTTGAGGAAGGCGTGGATTCGTATGTGCCGTATGCGGGTACGCTGCATGATAACCTTGCCATTAGTTTGAGCAAAGTTAAGTCGGCGATGTGTAACTGCGGCAGCTTGACGATCCCGCATCTTCAGCAAAATGCGCGGCTGACATTGGTGTCATCGGTGAGCATTGTAGAAGGTGGCGCACACGATGTTTTGGTGCGCGATCAGCAGGTATCATCCGGTTAAGGTAGGTGCGTGATTGTCGGAGGATAATGGTCGTCAATTGATTAAATTGGTCAGTGGCGGATTGCGCCGCATGAGGCTAAAGCCGTCATGCTACGAGAGGGACAAGTCCACTCAAGGGACTTCAAAAGCGCTGCTGACCGAGACGTGTTTTACCGCGCTAATTGGTAAATCACTATAATCCTCCGGCACGTTGAATACAGCCGGAAAAATGACCCGTATGTATGGCGAGTGTCGAACTTATTATCACCAGCCGTGAAGTATTGGTTTTATACGCCGAAGGGTTTGACGCGCGGCCAGAGAACCGTCATGAAGGTGACAATGCCGCCCATTTCGATAAGCCGTCCGATGGGTTTTAGCACTTCGGCGCCGCTAACCCATCCTGAGAGGATGACGAATAGGATGCCGAGGTTGAATAGGGCAAAGCCGATCCAGCCGCGTCGGATGTTGCCATAACGCGGTTCCTGAGTAAAGCGGGGGATGATCCAAAAGGCGACTCCGAGCGCGAGTTGTACTAGCCAACCAAAGATCAAGACTTCGAGATGCGTGCCGAGCAGCAACCAGAGCAGGGGGTCGATGACAACGCCTTTGTTCCACAACATGAGCATGCCCAAGGTGACGCCTGTACCGAGATGCAAGAGGGCAGCACGTACTATCCAAACTGAGAGGCGTGGCATATCAGCGCTCCTTCACACGCGGCCAAACCGCGAGAATGAAGAACCAAACGCCGACGAATTGCAAGACGGCTGAGACAGGTAGCAACCAGCGGATGCTAAAGGGTTCGCCGATGATACGCGCGATCAATCCGAGATTAAAGCAGATGAATATCAACCAGCCGATGCGTTCATCACCGCGCGGATTGTCTTTGGAATACTTGGGAAACATCCAGTAAGCAACGCCAAATATGAGTTGGGTGATCCAGCCCATGACTAACACATGTAAATAGGTGGGGTTGAGGAGGAGAACGGCATCGGGCAAGGTGACATAGGTCTTGATGGACAACAGAAAGGCCATGAGCAGACCGACGACGAAATAAAGCATGGCAGCTTTGATGAAGTAACGGGTGATGGTGGGCATGGTAACTTCCTGTTGGAAGGGGCGACTCGTGCCGCCCCTTTTACTGCTTGCGAGACGATTAGTGACCTGAACCTGCGGTTGGTGTACCGTTGAAGATGTCGGGTTGAGCGTCACCTTCGGCGTACAGGTATCCAGCCAAGCCGCGTTCCAAACGAGCCAAGGCGTGATCAACCAAGATATAACGTCCGGGCACCTGTAACTGGAACTCGACCATGGTCGCGCCACCGGGGGCAACGGTTGTGGTCTGAACATCGGTTGCCGGTGCGGAGGTCAATGAGGCTTGATTGTAGACACGGTCGAAAATTTCGCCAATGACATGGAATGAACTGGTGGCATTGGGGCCGCCGACACCGAAGAAGATGCGGACGGTTTCGCCTACTTTAGCACGGAGGGCGTTTTCGTCGGTGGTGAGTGCCATGGATGCACCATTAAAGACGAAGTATTCGGGGTCTTCGTTGAGCATCTTTTCGTGGCTGAAGTCGACATTACCTGTGGTGCCGAAGGGCTGTGCGGTGTAGATCTCACCCTGCATGACGTAGAACTCTTTATCAACTTTGGGCAGACCACCGGCAGGCTCGACCAAGATTAGGCCGTACATACCGCTGGCGATGTGATGGGCGACGCTGGGTGTAGCACAGTGGTAGACATATAGGCCGGGGTTGAGGGCTTTGAAGATGAATGAGGTTTCTTCGCCCGGTTTGGTCTGGGTGAAGACTGCACCACCACCGGGGCCGGTCACGGCGTGGAGATCAATCGAGTGCAGGAAGGTGCTGGTCAGATCGTTCTTGAGGTGCAGATCAACGGTGTCGCCAACACGGACGCGCAACATAGGGCCGGGGACAGTGCCGTTGAAAGTAAAGTAATTGTAGGTCGTGCCATCTGCCAGCAATCCAGAAACTTCTTTGGCGACGAGGTCAATGCGGACATTGGTTGGACCGCGATCACCGATGGGTGCGGGAAGATCAACGGGGCTGTGAACGACGGATACAGCGTTTGGATTGGCTGGTGCGGCGGTGGGTACTACGGTTTGTGCCATATCCATGCCCGTGGAAGCGGTTTGACTGCCCGCGGGGGCTTCACCCTTAATGACGAGGTTACCGACCATGCCGACCTGCATATGACCGGGGGTGGCGCAGTAGTATTTGAACGTGCCGGGTTTGTCGGCGGTAAATGTTACGACAGCGGTTTGATCCTTGGTCGTTAGCAAACCGGTTGAAACTTTGAATTCGTCGATGGTGAGATCATGCTGGATGGCATCGGCGTTAATGACGGTGATTTTGACGGTGTCGCCGACGTTGGCGGTCAGTTCGGGGTTTACCTGACCATCAATTGCGCCGCCGACTCCTACGAAAGCCATTGGTGGGGTGTTTTGGCCCAAGACTGCTTTGAGGGTGTATTCGACGGTTGTCCCAGCTTGAGCGCTGCTGGCATTTGGCACGATGCGAATGGAGAAGGGAAAGACCAGTACAGCGGTTATGGTTCCTACGAAGATGAGAATAGCTGCCCACGTGTTGGGATTAAACGACTTGCGGTTCATGAGTTCACCTTTCCTTGCTGATTAGGATCTAAACACACTAAATAGGGAAGTTCGATGGCGTTATATGGACAGAGCGTTTCACAATCGGCACAGTAGACGCATAGATGTGGTCGGACGAGTGTTGCTTTGCCACCGCGACGGGCAAGTGCATCCGTCGGGCATTGAGATACACATGAGCCGCAACCGACACATTGATTGAGGTGAATGATGGGTAGCCATTGGTTGTTGTCCATATCTGAAGCCTGCTCTTCACTATCAATTAGCTAGAGCATAGGGCTTATGGATAGGGTTGTCCTTGATCTAAATCAAGTCCGATAAAGAATGTCTTAGAGTGCGGCGAGGGTGCGAAGCAGTTTTTCGTCGGCGATGATGATGCGGTGACGGTCGAATCGGATGGCCTGGGCTTGTTCGAGTGAGCGTAAGGCACGGCTGATGGTTTCGGGCTGGGTGGCAAGGTGGGCGGCGATATTGGCGCGGGTAACCCCGGGGCCGCTGAGGGCGGGGTCTTCAAGTTGTTTGAGCAAGAAACGGGCTAAGCGAATGGTGACCGAGTAGAGTGCTAAGTCTTCGAGCTGACCAACGAGGTTGCGGACGCGATTGGCTAGGAGCTTGACGACTTTGAGGGCGAGGGCGTTATCGATGCTGAGTAGATGGTTGAGGGCTTCGGCGGGTAACAACCAGATCGCAGCTTCGGTCAGTGTGCCAGCGTTGGCGGGGTTGAGGCCGCCATCAAAGGTGGCGACTTCGTTGAAGGTGTTGCCGGGACCGAGGAGATGCATGATATGTTCTTCGCCTTCGGGGTTGACCTTATATATTTTGACGCGTCCCTGCTCGATCATCCACATGCCGCGTGACGGTTCACTTTCGAGGAAGATGGTTTCATCAACGGCGTAGGTCTGGCGCTGGCATTGATTGGCGAGCCAATGGAGATGATCAGCCGAGAGCGACTCGAAATAGACCCGCGAGCGCAGGTAATCGGCAAGTGTTTCACGTGTGAGAGTCGTCATCAGCCTTGTACAGCACCGATGGCGAGGCAAACCCACCCGGCGAGGAAGGCGACTCCACCGAGGGGTGTGATGGCACCCAACCAGCGTTTGCCGGTTAAGCTGAGGATGTAGAGGCTGCCGGAAAAGAGGATGATACCGAGCAGGAATAACCAACCAGCCAACGGAATGAGGGACGAGGTGAATTGTTTGGCGGCGAAGGCCACCCCTAATAAGGCTAAAGCGTGATAGAAATGGTATTGAACGCCGGTTTTGAAGTTGGCTTCCAAGCGTGGTTTATCGCTGAAGTAAGCGGCGAGACTGTGAGCGGCGAAGGCTCCCAAGGCGACTCCTAAAAAGCCATTGATCGCGGCTAATACGATGAAGGTTGACATAGATGATCTTGATCCCGTGTTGTAAGCGTCAGATGCCCGTAGAGTATAACGGATAATGTTATGATATGGTGAGGGTGCGACGTTCTTGTGAAGGGGGTGGTTATGGCTAAGCGATTGATCATCATGGCGTTGTTTAGTGTGTTAATGATGGCTTCGGTGGCGCAGGCGCAAGAGACACTCCCACCGGTGCTGGCAGCAGTTAAGGGTGATATTTACGCGATCAATCCGGTGGATGGCAGTATCACACAATTGACACATCATCCGGCGATAATCGCGGATGGCGGCGCGACTGCTCAACGTGATCTGGCGATTTCAGCGGACGGACATTATTTGGCTTACAAACAAACCCCACGATTTTTTGCTATCGCGATGAAGAATAATTTGACGGGTAATCTGGGTGATGTCCCGTCGGATATTGTGGTGCTTGATCTGACCAGTGGTGAGGAAAGGGTGATCGCCAATCAACAACCGAATGTTCGTTACAGCGATAGAGCACGTTTGTGGTATCGCAACAATCTGGTTTGGTCACCAGATAGCAGCCAATTTGCTTATATTCAGACACGCGGGAATTATGGTGAAACGAATTTTCAGGCGCAGTTAATGCTTTATGATCCGTTAGAGAACCAGACGTTTACTTTTGTAAATGGCAAAGAGCCGTTGGATGAAATTGGGTGGTTGATGGAAGGAATTGCATCCGGTACGACGGTATGGGATATCGGGGGGAATCTGATCACCCATAATTATCTGAATGAAGGGATGATCTATGAACATGCTGCCCAGTACCAGTATAACGAGTATGCGATTGTGGACAGCGCGGATGTTATCCCGCATGATGGACGGGTTTATTTGATGAATAGTTTGTCCGGCGAATATAGTGTGGTCGATGGGATTCAATCCAGTGTGAGTGATACCAGTCCGGATGATTCATTGGTGTTCGTCGGTGATGATAATGATACACGACCCGCTTATGTGATTAATCCGAAAACCGGCGCTCGGTTTAACCCACCCAGACAAGCTCCATATGCGACGGATTTCACGTTGGCACCGGATGGTCAGCGTTTCGCGTATATTTTGTTGGGAACCAGTGTGAATATCTCGGATTTGAAGGGCAATGAATTGGTCGTCAATCTGAAAGCAGACACGATTGTCTGGGGGCGGAAACGTTATACGGTTGCAAGTGAAACAGGCGAACAAACGGCTTCGGTCGATCCGACGAACGATTTTCATAACGTGAAACGCTGCGGTACTGCGGCACCAGTAGCGCTACCACTTGAAGGGCAAGGTCGAGTCGTTATGGGTAGTGGGGCGAACAACATTCGTAAGACGCCTTCGCTTAACACGGATAAAGTCGGGCAAATCCCCGAAGGCGCAACTTTCAAAGTGGTTTATGGTCAGCAAAATGTGTGCAGTGATGGTATTCGTTGGGCGCAGGTCGAATATCAGGGCGTGACAGGATGGACGGCACAAGGGGCTGATGGTAAAGCGTTTTTGGAGCCGGTGCAGTAATGGTAGACATGTGGCTTATACCAAATGTGTTTGTGTAGTGTGCGGGTGTGTAATTAAGGGGCAATCCAGTTATGGTTAGGCGTTATTTGATTTTGTTGCTGTGGTTGGTATTGGTAGTAAAAGTACAGGCGCAGGATGTGACAAACACAACAGCGCCGATAATCGCACTTGCTGAAGGTAATTTTTATGCGCTTAATCCTGATGATGGCAGCATCAAGCAAATTACACATCATGATCCCGCTTCTATATTTTACCAACCTTATTCGCAGCAGGATCTGGCGATTTCGCCGGATGGGCACTATTTGGCCTATTTGAAAACACCAGCATTTTATGAGATTGCGATGGATAAAGGTCTGATTGGCGATCAGGGTGAAGCGCCGGCGAATATCGTGCTGCTTAACCTGATGACTGGCGAGGAAAAGGCGATTGCCGAACAACAGGCAAACGTAAAATATTCGGATTCGGTACGGTTGTGGTTTCGCCAGAACCTTGTATGGTCGCCGGATGGTAGCCAGCTTGCTTACTTTCAATATCGCGGACTGTTTGGTGATCCGGGGTTTCAGTCTCAAGTTATGGTCTACGATAGGCTGCTGGATAAAACGTCTCGGTTTGCGTGGAGTGACAATTATTTGAGGGGAATTATTTGGCTGCCGGAAGGGCTTGGCGCTGGATCAGACGTTTATGACCATAAAGGCAAGGTGATTGCCCAGTATGCCCTTAATGACTGGGTGACCCTTGGGCATCCGTTGATTTATCAGAATGAGGCCTATAAGAAGGTAGATCCTTACCTTTTTACGGTGGAAGATGGGCAGACGTATTTAATGAATCTGCTGACGGGCAAGTATCATGTGGTGAACGGGTACGAATCCAGCACTAGCGCTCAGAAGTCGATTGGTTCGTTAATGTTCATTGGCGACGATAACAATACGAGTCCGTCATATGTACTTGACCCGCAAACAGGTAATCGGTTCATGCCGCCCCAGCAAGATCCGTATGCTACTAACTTCGTTTTCTCGCCAGATGGTCAACAATTTGCTTACACACTGTCTCGAATCAGCGTGAATATTTCAGACTTAAAGGGTAAAGAACTGGTGATTCAATTTGCTGCGGATGCGATTGTTTGGGGTAACAAGCAGTATACGATTGCGAGTGAATCCGGTGATCAATCCGCACCGATTGTGGCGACTACCTATTTGGATACCAACCCGGTCTGCGGCGCACTTCCGCCGGTTGGTTTGGTTGGCGGTGGTCAAGGGCGTGTCCTCAATGGAGGGAGTTCAAACCGTATTCGCGTCTCACCCTTCCTTGGATCAGATGTTATTGCTTTGATGCCACAGGGCGCGGTCTTTAGTCTGGTGGATGGAATGGAAAGTGTGTGCAACGATGGTATGCGTTGGGTGCAGGTTGTGTATCAGGATGTGATGGGATGGACGGCGGAGGGGGCTGACGGTAAGGCATTTTTGGAGCCAGTGCAGTAATGGCATCAACACTGTCACTAAAGCTGTTTGCAGTGCCATTTGGTATCCTCAAGTTAGCACCAAATGCGCCATTTCCAGATTGGTTAGCTGGGGTAGCGCCTTATTTTGTGGCTCGGACGGAAGATGAGTTTTCGGTGATGTGTCCGCAAGAGGCGATTCCGGTGGGTGTTGAGTATAGTGCGGATTGGCGCTGCTTACGGGTTCACGGCGAGTTGGCCTTTGACGAGGTGGGGGTAGCGGCACGGTTATCACGACCATTGGCAGAGGCGGGGTTAAGTATTTTTGTGGTTTCGACGCACGACCGCGATTATGTGTTTGTGGCGGAACGAGATTTAAGTGCGGCGTTGGCGATTTATGAGCGTGTGGGATTTTTAATGGTGTCTGATATTTAACACAGTAGAGTGTGTATGTACCGTCATTTTTATATTTTTACGATGGCTGTTGTTTGGGTTCTGATGAGTGTGGGGTGGGTGAATGCCCAGCCTACACCGATTCCGGCTTGCCCGACGCTGGGGGATTTACCGACGCGGTTGAAGCCGGGGATGTGGGCGAAAACGGTGGCGGGATTCACGATTAATCGGCGTGCCGAACCCGATTTGCAGAGTGACCGCAGCGGACAAATCCCGAATGGGGATATTGTGCGGGTGGCGGATGGGCCACGCTGCGCGGATGGGTATGTGTGGTGGTTGCTGAATTATGACAGTATGATGGGGTGGACAGCCGAAGGTGATGTGCAGGACGGGAGTTATTGGCTGGAGGGGGTGGGCAAAATTGCCGAACCGGCGGCTGATAGCCGTGAACCGGATGGCTGCCTTGAACCGCCACAAATTTATGACCAGATTGCGTTGGGACGGCTGACGCTTAATTTGCGGACGCTGGCCATGCTGGATCATGCGCAGGAGTTGTACAGCGCCGAAGGTGGGATTATTCATTTGCGGGACAGTATCATGCAGGGGAGTTATAACCCGGGGGGGGTATCCGCTAGTTTCGGGACGCATGATGGTGGCGGTGCAGTGGATCTTTCGGTGCGGGAGATTGGAACGGGAACGGTGCTGACGCGGGAAATCAAGCCGCTGCTTCATGCGCTGCGGTTGGCGGGATTTGCGGCGTGGTTGCGTGATTTTGATGAGTTGTACGATGGTTCGCCGATCCACATACACGCGATTGCGATCGGGGATACAGAACTTTCCGAGGCGGCGCGAGGACAGATCGACGGGACGTTTGGTTATTTTCGCGGCTATAACGGATTGCCACAAGACTCGGGTATCCCGCTGCCGGATACATCGGGCGAGATGGTGGTGTGCGATTGGATGCAGGCGATGGGATATCACGATATGCGCGGACAGTAGTGGTTATTGAGGCTTCCAGTGAGGGTTGATGTAGTAGCCGGGGATGGCTGTTATTAGCTGCGGTGTACAGGTTGACTCTTGCTTCAGACAGTCCTCTACAGGGATTTGGAAAATGGCGGAGTTATCGTATGTGGTTAAGACCGAGATCAATACGGTACGGCCATCGGGCGACCATGCCGGGGTGTCGTTGGAGATAAAATTCCCTGCGTAGAATAGGCTGAACTGCTGGATGGTTTTATCCCAGATATAGAGGTTGGGTTTTTCATAACCGGATGTGTAGAGCAAGTAACGGCCATCGGGTGACCAGATGGGGTTTACGGCGCTGCCGACGCGGATGGGTGTGATGAGACGGCTTTTGAGGTCAACCGTATAGATTTTGGTGTTCCAGCGTTGGTCTAGATCCGAGACAAAGGTGATGCTGTTGCCATCCGGATACCAGATGGGATTGACGTGGGTGCGGTAGCTATCGGTGACGGATTCGGATGTGCCGGTGGCAGTATCGTAGACCATGATTTCACCATAACCTCCCTTTTCATTGACATAGGCAATTTGTCGTCCATCCGGTGACCAATACGGGTCGTACTGGTTGCTGTCGTTTTGAATGAGGCGACGGGTGTTATGCCCAACTGCATCAGTGACATAGAGGGTGTAATTGCCATTACGATCACTGATGTAGGCGATGTGTTGTCCATCGGGCGACCATGCAGGTAGGAAGTTGTTGCCATGATTGAGGGTGACGGCGGCAATAATGTGGCGTGATAGATTCATGCGGTAGATGTTGAGGACTCTTTGGTCGAAAGAGGCGGTGAAGAGTATCTCCGGTGCAGAGGGCAGGATATATCCAATGGCGACTGATAGGCATGCGATAAGGCCACAAGCGAGTGAGAGCCTGCTGATGAGCTTAATGAGATAGCGCGTCATGGTGGGATGGGTCGCCAACGAGCGACAGAATAGGTACCGGGAGTTGTGGTCAAGCGTTGTGGCGTGCAGGTTGGTAATTGCTGAATACAGGCGTCTACATTTAGCCGAAAGATACTGGTGCGTGCGGCAGGGAACGAGTCGGCATAGAGGATATAGCGACTATCGGATGACCAGTCGGGTGCATCAGGGCCGAGTGGCAGAGTGGCGTAGATCAAATAGGATTGCGATTGTAGCCGATCCCAAACGTAGATGCCGTGTTTGAAACGATCCGCGATGTAGAGGATAAAGCGACCATCGGGCGACCATGCTGGATTGTATTCACGGTCTGTTGTGGCGACTACTGGACGAACATCACCTGTTTGCAGATCAAGCACATCAATGTCGAGATTTCCGCGGGAGGTTGGATCGCTGGTAAAGGCGATGAAGCGACCATCAGGTGACCATGCCGGATGGTTATCACTGTGCTGGTTGTTGGTCAAACGGCGAGTCGTACCGGTTTGCACATCGGTGAGCATGAGTTCGGGAGAACCATCGAAGCGGGATGTGCCATAGGCGATGAACTGACCATCGGGCGACCATGCCGGACTGTATTCAGAAATCGGTTCGGTTAGCAAGCGGCGCACGGTCATGGTTAGGATGTCTTGAATGTAGATGGTGCGTCCGATGATTTTGTCGCGGGAGAAGGCGCTGATGTAGGCGATCTGGTTGCCATCCGGTGACCATGTGGGCTGGGTTTCAACAAATTCGCGGTCTGTCGGGCGGAAGGTTAAGCCATGCGCGAGATCCATCCAGTAGGTTTCGATGTGGCGATCTTCAAGAGTGGCGGTGAATAGTATCTCGTTGTCGGCGTGTTTGATCTCCTGCCCTGCGATTTGTAGTAACGGCACGAGACATAGGCTGATAAACAGTACAATCAGCATGAGCCGAAGGAAAAAAGCTGTCATGATTGGTGTGGTCGCCAGCGCGGGTTGTCGTAGATGCCGATTTCATGGGTGACTGGTTGAGGGATGCAGATGGCTTTATTTTGAAGGCACTTGACCACATCCAAACGGAAGATGCTGTTATTACCGGTGGCGGTGGATGGTGCGTAGATGATAAAGCGGCTGTCTGATGACCAGTCTGGAGTGCGCATATTGAGTACGCTGGGCGCAAAGAGCAAGATAGATTGGGCGCTGGTTGAATCCCAGAGGTATATGCCGGGATTGGCGTTGTAGGCGAGATAGAGCAGATAGCGTCCATCCGGTGACCATGTGGGATTGAGTTGGGTGTCGTTTTTAGAAATCAAGGGAGATGTGTCGCCGGTTTGCAGATCGAGATTATATATGACACGATCCGATCCACCCGTGCGACCGGACGTGAAGGTGAGATGTTTGCTATCGGGTGACCATGCAGGGCTGATGGCATTGGGATAGGAGATGGTCATGCGACGAGTGATGCCGGATTGTAAATCGGTCGTCAAGACTTCCGTGATTTGTCGGGCGAATTCTTGGCGGGCGGTCACGTAGGCGATTGAGCGTTCATCCGGTGACCATGTCGGACTGAAGTTGTTTTGGGGGCTATCGGTTAAGCGGTGGCTGTTTCGCCCCTGAGCATCCATAACATAGATGGTGTATTGCCCATCACGGTTGCTGACGAAGGCGATTTGCTGCCCATCGGCTGACCATGCGGGTTGGGTGTCTTCGGCTGAGTTGCGGGTGAGGATGGCACTGAGATGCCGATTGAGCGCCAAGCGATAGATTTCTTGATCCTTATCGTTGAGGTTGGCTGAAAATACGATCTCCTCTTCTTGAGGGAGTGCACGCCCAAGCGTAAAGGCCAAGAGCAAGACTGTCAGGCAAGACACGGTGAGTGTGGTCGCGAAGCGGAGGAATGGTCGAATCATGGTTGGGCTGGTCTCCAACGTGGGTTCAAGATTTGTCCGCCAAAGTGGGTTAGCTGTTGCGATTCTCCGCCGTCTATGGGCAGCATAAAGAGTTCGTGATGGTCGCCATCGTTGGCGATTAAGATGAGATGGCGTTTATCAGGTGCGATATCGGCTGAACCGTTGATGATCAAGCCGGTGTCAAAGTGTACTGTGCAGGTCGTATTGGTATCCGAACAGGCTATATCCGCGATATAGGTTTCAGGGCGGTTGTCGCGGTTGGATTGGAAGAGAAGGTGCTGGCTATCGGGTAGCCACGTGGGTGCCCAATCGGTGTAGGCGCTGCGGGTGAGGTTATGAGCGCGAAGGTGGCAGTCATCGGATTGCGCAAGGCAGGTGGTTGGGGTCAACAGGATGTCACCATTGGTGAAATAGGCTAAGTGTTGGCTATCCGGTGACCATGCAGGCAGACTGTTAAAGCCACCCCCTAAACGGTGGATGGCAGTCGGGCAGCTTTGTAATTGGCGCAGACAAGCCATGTTCATCACATACACTTCAAAGTTACCACTGCGATCCGAGTAAAATGCCAGATAATGACCATCCGGTGACCAGACCGGAAAGCTATCAGTGGCAGAATCATTTGTCAGATTATAGGCTGTTCCGCCTGTCGCGGCTATCCAATAGAGTTCGGGAGCGCCGTTTCGTTCGCTGACAAAGATTAAGCCTGTGCCATTGGGTGCCCAAGCCGGTTCGGAATCAGCTTCTCGATGATGCGTCAGATTAATGGGAGTGCCACAGGGGGTGAACCATGATGCACATCGAATGTCCACGCTGAAAAGGTCGCCTTTGCCGTTCACTGGAGCGATATAGGCGAGCTGGGAGCCATCGGGTGACCATGTGTAATTGGGATAGGGATTGGTGCCACGCGCCATCTGGATGGTTAGCTTACTGGTGATATCCAAGAGGTAGAGGGCGCGTTCATGCTGCCCGAACTGAAAGCTAATTTGTCCAGCAGAAGGCAAAAGGCTGCCGATGCTTTGGGTAAGCATGATAAGCGTAGTGAGCAAAATTGTTATTAATAGAGGCAGGCGTAACGGAATCATGCATTAAGTTTCTCAAGCATAGATTGAATGTAACCGTTATAATATGAAATACCTATCATCAAAAGAAGAACTATAGCACTAACCATTATGTCACGCAGTCGCATGCCCTCAAATCGCAGTTCGGGTTCGCTCGTTATACGGCTCGCCTTAGTCGGAGTCTTGATTGGTGTCGGATTCCTGGTTGTTCAACGCGTGCGCCATCCACCGCCACCCGCTACTACTATTGCTGAATTGCCAACCTTAACAACAACACCAGTACAAACGGTCGCGCCTACCGCCGTGCCTTTGCCAACCTCCACAGCTCTTCCGCAGGCTATTTTGTACGCGCCGACGGCTGGTATCAATTCGCCTATCGTTGATGTGTTTATGGATGGGCAAAGCTGGGATGTTTCTGAACTGGGGAGCAATGTAGGACATTTGCAGGGAACCAGTTGGTTCGGGCTGCCGGGCAATATCGGTTTAGCGGGACATGTTGAATTGGCGGACGGACGCGTCGGCATTTTCCGTAATCTCGAAAAGATGGCGAAGGGTGATCCGATTGTTTTAAGTCTGGGTGATCTAAAACAAAATTATAAAGTGATTTCGGTTAAGCGCGTTAAGCCGGATGACTTGAGCGTGTTGAAGCCGTCAAGCATTGAGACGATCACGTTGATTACGTGTGACATAGGGGCTTATAACCTGCTGCAAAATGCGTACCTTGATCGGGTTGTGGTGATTGCAGAACGGGTGCAATCCTCATAATGATGCGGTTGCGCGGATGGCTGCTGGATCGGTTGTGGTATGTTCAGCCGATGACAGCGCTCACGGTGAAGGCACTGCCCAATGATTGTGTTCGGGCGCTTTCGGCAGCCACCCGCCCTAATCTGGATCGGTTGCATTTGCGTAACCTGTTTATGGATGGTCGTCGTTATTACGTGGATGTGCTAAACGACGGCTTTCAGATAACCAGTAATACGACTGTTCCTTGGCGGCGACGGGCACGTTCTTCGGTAGCGGCGGTGCTGCGGGGGCAGTTTAGCGCGTCCGGTAACAACAGCACTGTAATCCGGATGCGGTCGCGGATGCGGTTGTTATATCTGCTGGATATTTTTCCAGTTCCCATCTTTGTGACGTCGATCCTCATTTTTGCACCGTGGCCCAAGCCGATTATTGTCGGACTGACGATTGCGTTGTTCTTCCTGTCGTGGATGGGACACCGTTTGACGGCTACGTTGCAAGCTGCTGATATGGTTTATTTCGTGGAAAAGGTTTTGGAAGAAGTTATCACCACTGATACGCCACTGCTCGGTACTCGCAGTGATACGGTCGTCACACCCGAGCAGGAATTCCCCGAACAATGGCGCAAGTTCTATGAAGAGCATTCGCGCGAGTCGTGATGGCTAGCGTGCCTCGATTTTAACCTCGGCAATAGTTGGTAAGTCAGATGAAGTACCGTCGGGCGCGGTGCTGGGTAAGCGTTCGCTGGTTTGCCAACTGTAGATGGTTGCGCGCAGTTGATAGTCGCCAGCAGGCAGATTCGAAATATCGATATCTAATGCCTGACAGGATGTTCCGGTGGCGGGGATGCCACGATCAAATTGGGCTACACGCTGGTCGTTCGAATCAAACACAAATAAGCCAATGGAATAGGTGTTGGCGGGTATTGAGTCGTCTATTTGATAGCCTAACCATGTTTGCAGAATACCATCTTTGACGCGGGGGACACCCACAAGCGATAAATGAATACCATCGCCATAACGCCATGCGGGTGCTGTGGAGTCAATGCGTCCGTAGCCCCAGACCCGCATGTTGGATGTATCAGCTAACGTGGCGCAATGGTAACGGTTTTGCTCGTTCAAGACGTATTCGGATAAGCTCCATTCGCTAGATGCCCAACGCGGATCGTGCAGTAACCAGACGCGATTGGTATCCCCGATGGCTTGACGCATACGGGCGGCGAAGGTCTGAGTGCCGGGGTACGTGGTGTTCTCCACGACTTCGATGCGCGCGCCAAAATCTCCCATGTAATAAACCATTGGATGCGGTGCCAAACTGGGACGATCTTCATCCCCGATGAGATTCACGATGACATCATCTGCGTTGACGTGGGGTTCGAGGGTCTGTGCCATCTCGCGGATGGGTTGTCCCGGCCAGCGCTGAATGATGCGATCCATTTGAAAATTGCCATCGAGCGTGAGGGCGCTGATTGTCCAAATCAAAACGATGAGCAGCGCGGGAATGCGGCGCTTGGCGAGTTCATTAATACCGACGCCTGCGAGCAGCGCTAAAAAGGGCATGATTGCCATGTTGTAGCGGAGTTCGTTCAAGCCGAAGATATAGTAGATGGCGAGATTTAGTGGGAACAGCAACAGCGTGAGTAACCAAATCCAACGGGCGGGACGCGCCAGCAAACTGAAGGCCAATAGGATAAGGAGGAGGGCAACGCTGGCATTGCTGAAGGCGATGAAGGTGTCCCCTGTGATTTTTAAGAGCAGTGGCAAGTCAGCTTGTACGCGGGGTTCGTTATGAGCGAGTTGGGCGGCTTGCTGGATATTCACCAGCCACGGGATGAGCATGACGCCTGAGACAACCCACGCACCGATGATGCTCCACCAGCGGTGATTTGGACGGCCTTTAAACAATTGGAGTAGATGCCATAGGCCGATGACACCGACCACTAATACCGCGAAGTAATGGGTGTTGACCAGTAAGCCTGTGATGATACCGAGTGCGAGGTATGTCCATAGGCGCGGCTTAGATGGAGTGTACATGATGCGCTGGTAGAGCAGGAGCAAGAGGACGGTGAACATCACCAGCAACATGTAGACGCGCATTTCGTGCAGGAAGTAGATGAACCAGACACTGGTGCCGAGTATGGCAGCTGCGCCTAGTCCGACGAGGGGGCGTTTGCTCAATGACCAGCCGAGCCGGAAAACCCCCGCAAGTGTGACAAGCCCCGCGAGTAATGATAAGGCGCGGGTGGCAAACTCCGTCCAACCGACCGCGCTACCCCAGCTTGCTAATGCGAGTGGGTAGAGTAGCCCCTGTCGAATATCTTCGTTGGTAATGCGCTGCCAAATATCCCCGACCGAGCGTGATACGTGGAACACATCGGCTCCAGCCACATAGAGCGACCACCATTCATCAAACCAAATGCCGTTGGCGTTGAGTTTACGTGCTCCCAACCATGCTGAGAGCAGCAGGATAGCGATGATGCCAAGCCAATATTTTGCGGATAATTTCATCAGATGAATCCTGTGAGTCTATAGACATGTGTATTCTAAGACCCACAGGCGCTTACGTGAAGGTGGTGGCAGGGAGAGGGTGGAATTGCCCTCTCCGGTGGCGAGTACTTCTTTAGAGGCGTTCAGGAAGCTCGTAGGTCTTATAGCGTTCGCGGATGACTTTTTTGTCGAACTTGCCGACGCTGGTTTTGGGAATGGCGTCCACAAAGATGATGTCGTTGGGGAGCTGCCAGCGTGCAAAATGTGCGCTTAGAAGCTCGTAAATACTCTCTTTGGTGGGTGGTTCGGTGGTCGAACGGGGCACGACCAAAGCAAGCGGGCGTTCCTGCCACTTGGGATGTGGTACCGCGATGACTGTGGCTTCTAAGACGGCGGGATGTCCCATGATGGCGGATTCGAGTTCGACGGTCGAAATCCATTCGCCACCACTCTTGACGAGGTCTTTGGTACGGTCAACGATTTGGATGTAGCCTTCTTCGTCAATGGTGACGACATCACCCGTGCGGAACCAACCACCCTCGAAGCGTCCGGCGGAACGGTCATCATTGTAATAGGACGAGGCAATCCACGGACCGCGTACTTGTAGTTCGCCCATCGCTTTGCCATCCCACGGGACTTCTTTGCCCTCATCATCGACTGCGCGGAGTTCAACGCCGGGTGAGGAAACCCCTTGTTTGGCTCGGATGTGATATTGTTCTGCTTCGGGTAAATCGAGCATCTCGCGTTTGAGGTTGCAGACGGTGCCGAGCGGACTGGTTTCGGTCATACCCCAGGCGTGAACGACACGAATATTGTGTTTCTTCTGGAAGCCTTCGATCATGGATTGTGGGGCTGCCGAACCACCAACTACCATCGAGCGCAGACTGGATAGATCATAACGTTCACTTTCGAGCAGGTTGAGGATACCGAGCCACAGAGTCGGGACGCCCCCTGTGATGGTTATGCGTTCGGCTTGAATGAGTTCGACCAAATCACGCGGGGTCATGTGCGGGCCGGGGAATACTTGAACGGCGCCTAACATGGTTGCGGCATAGGGTAATCCCCACGCCAGCACATGAAACATAGGTACGACAGGCATCATGACATCATTGGAAGTTAAGCCCAAGCCATCGCCAAAACAGACGCTCATGGCATGCAGATAGCAGGAGCGGTGTGAATAGACCACCCCTTTGGGATCACCCGTTGTACCGGAGGTGTAGCACATGGCGGCAGCAGTGTTTTCTCCAAGATCCGGCCAATTGTATTCGGGTGACTCGGCGGCGAGGAGTTCCTCGTAACTGAGTGCGTTTGTGAGCGTGGTTTGGAGGGGCAAGTCAGCCATAACGACGATGTGCTGAACGGTTTTGAGATGCGGGGCTAACTTTTCCAGTAAGGGCAATAAACTTTGGTCTACAAAAATAACTTTATCGGCGGCGTGGTTGATAATGTATATGAGTTGTTCGGGCGGTAGGCGTAGGTTGAGGGTGTGGCAGACCGCACCCATGCAGGGGATGCCAAAATAAAGTTCAAGGTGGCGGTAGGTGTTCCAAGCGAGTGTGCCGACACGATCACCCGATTTGATACCGAGCTTATCCAGTGCATGGGCTAATTGGGCGGTGCGATGGTATAAGTTGGCGTAGGTGTAGCGGTGCATGGTGGGGCCGACTTTGGTAACGATTTCGCGTTTGGGGAAAAGTTTGTAGGCACGCTCCAAAATGGGACGGAGCGTCAGTTGGTAATCCATCATAAGACCTTGCATCATTTTTCTCCTCAAATCTATTTTTTAAACGGATCTTTTTGTTGAGAACGATTAGGTTTCGATGTGCCTCCAATGTTTGGGTGTGTAAGGGATATGGCTTTATTTGTGGCTGGAGTGTAGAGGTCGTTGATTGCTTAAGGTGATGCTTGCGCTATCGGCTCGATCATTTGCCGATTGTACCACTTTAAGCCTATGCGCTAGAAAAGCGCTTTGGAGATGTTTATAATCACGTTTGACGTCAATTAGGGAGATGGAGACTACCGTCATGACACAGATTGCCAGCATTGTCTACCGACCGATTGGACAACCCAACCCGAAAGATGATTACCTGCGCCTTGATCTGGACGACGCGACATTGGTCGAAGGTTATGGTATTGAGGGCGATACTAAGGGTGGTCACCCTGAACGCCAGCTTAACTTGATGTCTTACGAAACATTGACTAATTTACGGGTGCAAGGCTTTTATACCGAACCAGGGCAGATGGGCGAGCAAATCGTTATTCACCAGTTGGATGTGGATCATTTGCAACCGGGTACACAGGTGCAGTTGGGCTTAGAGGCGATTGTCGAAATTGTGAAGCCGCGTACGGGTTGTGACAAGTTTGAAACTGTGCAAAAGAAATCACGCGCATTGGTGCAGGGACAAATGGGACAAATCGCCAAGGTGATTGTCGGCGGCAAAATCAGTGTCGGTGATCCGGTGCGCGTGGTGAAAAATACGGTCGTGAATTCGTAATGGTTGATCACTTAATGAGAAGTACCCGCTAACTATGTCTGAATATGTAACGGTTGAAACCCAATCGACTGAAAATCCTGATGTGCTTGAAATCATCACCAACCAGAAAATCGCATTGGATGGTGAGGAAGTTTACGAGAGCTTTGAGGCGGGGGATGATGGCTCGCCAATCGCGCAGATGTTATTTAACGGTGTGACGGGCATTCGCGCACTGACAATTAGTGGCGGCAGGATGCTCATCACCCGTGATCCTGATGTGTCGTGGGAAGAGATTGTGGATGAAGTGCGGGATGCCCTGCGCGATTTCTTCCTATGAGCGTCCTTACCCGAAGACCCGTTTAGTTTGATTTTTTATCGCGCTGATTTGCATGGCTAAATATTCAGCAGTTTTAGCTCTACCCTGTGCTAAAACCCGATTTTCTAAATCAATTTGTAGTCCCCAAATCAGCCACGCTACTGCGAGATACCGGGCAGCTTCAAGATTGTGTGGTTTCAACTCGCGTACCGAAATGTAACCTTCTTTGAACGCTTGCCACTTATTGAGGTATGGTGCATTGTTAAATGCCCAACCCTGTAAATCAGCCGCCCGCCAACCTAGTCCACCTGAATCGAAATCGTACAGCACGATTTGGTTATTATCTGTGACATGTAGATTATCCAGCGTTGCATCTCCGTGAATTGCTCCCCAATCTAGCCCCTGTGGTATCAGGAGTTCCATTTTATCCGTAATGATTCGGGCGACCTTCTCCAAGAAAATACGATCATCTGCATCTTTAGTGAGTGGTAAAGCCAGCTTTAGTGGAGTTTCAATAATTGTGATGAGATCAAGCGGTTTTCGCGGATAGGTTGTCACAAAATCATCTGCACCGTTGTGCATGGTGGCAATTGCTTGACCAAAAGCCATATATAAGTCGGTTGAGAAAGGCGGTTGTGGTTTATGACCATCAGCGTATTTGAACAACACCGCCAACTGTTCACCTCTTGAAGAACGGAATTTGTGGAGTTTCTGTTCATTCCTTCCAGCTACAGCATTGGCGACTGGCACCCCTTTCCGGGCAAGATGTTCCAGCAAGGCTAGCTCGTATTTGATGTCGGATTCAGTACGCCAATTGATGCCATAGATTTTGAGAATGTACTGACTAGTTGCAGTCGTAACCAGATAAACATCGTTGGTGTGGGAACGTAAGAGGCTCGAATGAACTGCGCTTTCAAGGGTATATCTCGTGTCTAGCCACGCATTAAGTTGTGTGAAATTGAGTTCATCTGGAGTTTTCATAAGTAAATCTTTTCACCCTGGTGTCGGTGTTGTAGTCAATAATATTCAAGAGTACAGGACATGGCAGCACAGCGGTAGCAGGTGATTTGAGCCAGTGGGGTTAATAACAAAGGCGTGCTTGAACGGCACGCCTTTTGATTCTGAGCGTAGCTTATGAGGCGCGGGGGTGGATGACTACATCAAAGCCATCATAGCGCGGGCAACTGGTCTTGACGGACAGAGCTTGACCCGGATAGACCCTGGCAGGTTCAGCAATGTTGTTTTCACTTACCAGACAATCGACTTTGACATCAAAGAGAGCGCCGATGGAGTCGAGCGTATCTTGATATTGAACCACATAGGTAGCATCGCCGTTGCTGAGATCGGTGGCGGTTGTGGCTGTGGCAGGTGCGCCGCCTCCACCGCCTTGCCCGACGGTTGTGCCATCACCTGTTGTAAGTGCAGGGAATTGACCGTAGGGAACGGTGTCCGCGGGAATGGTGAGGGCTTGTCCGGGTTGTAAGATTGCATTCGGTTGTAAGTTGTTAGCCACTTGCAGCGATACCACCGAGATGTTCAAGGCTTGTCCGATACTATCTAATGAGTCGCCCCGTTGTACTTGATATGAGGTTGGAGCGCTACCGCCACCCCCTTGCCCCAGCGATGCGTTGACTTCACGCGGGGTGGTGACGAAGTCTACACCATCGTAAAGAGGGCAATCGAAACTGATGGCGATAACCTGTCCGGGTGTGAGCATGGCATTGACGGAAAGGTCATTGGTTTTGGCGAGGCAGGCGACTTGTACATCATAAATTGCGCCGATTTTGTCGAGTGAATCACCTGTAACGACGGTATAGCTATCGCCTTGAGCGAAGGCTACCGCTGCGCTGCTGAATAATAGGGTGCAGCCGATCAGGGCGGGGATGAAGCGGTTTAAGCGAAGCATAAGCACTTCTCCAAGTGGAATAGATATAAAACTCTTAAATGTCATTCTATGAAGAATTGGCGTAATCACCAATAGGAGTTTGGTTTGAAAATGG
This sequence comes from Aggregatilineales bacterium, assembly GCA_044227005.1. Classification (GTDB taxonomy): domain Bacteria; phylum Chloroflexota; class Anaerolineae; order Aggregatilineales; family Phototrophicaceae; genus CFX2. The sequence goes on along the minus strand of JBGAFZ010000003.1, from coordinate 94,023 downwards.
GTTAGATGTGCTATTCTTAGAGAAACCCTCGATATTCGGGGGGTGACGCAACCTAGAACCCTATTACACTCGTATCTATAGTGAGTAGGGTACAATGTGCGTGTTCAGATCAACTGACATTACACTTTAACAAAGCAGGATAGTTTCAGTATGCGACAACGCGGAACCATCTTTATTGTGCTGTTCCTCCTGATTGCTGCTGGCATTATTGGTGCCAGCCGTTTCCTCGGTTCACAACCCGCAACCGAATATACATTGGCGGTCGATCCGTTGGCGCAAGGTTGGGCGGAAGCGGCAGTTAGCGCTTTTAATGCCAGCCAGCCCACCGTGAATACGCACCGAATCCAATTTCGAGTGGTGGCGGTTGATGACCTGAATGTGTGGCAAGGTTCGGCCTTATGGACGACCAAGAACCATGAAGATGCGTGGTTAGCGGCATCCCATGTTTCGGTGGATTATGCCCGCACGAACGGTATCAACCTTGTCGGTGTGGCGGAGTCATTGGCGCGGACGCCGATGGTGTGGGGTGGATACATCAGCCGTGCTGATTTGTTGACCACCAGCGGAACTGTGCCGTTGGATTGGGGTGTGGTGCAGGGCGCGGCGGAAAAGATGATCACCAGTGATTGGACGGCGCTCGGCGGGGATAAAAGTTGGGGCTATTTGAAGCTCGGCTTTGGACAAGCGAATTCCAAAATCGGTGGGTTAGCGGCTTTATACACGGCTGCTGCGGCTTTCAACCAATCACCGGATTTGACGCAAACGGCACTGAGCGCGCAAGGTTTCCGCAATTGGTTATTGCCCATCGTTAAAAGCAAGCCGAGTTTCTCACAGTCGGGTGATGTGGTGGCTGCGATGACGAGTGGCGCGTCAACCATTGAATTGGCGTTGTTTCCTGAAGCCCAATGGCTACTGAACATCAAAGGCATGAATTCAAAAGAAGCGGTGCGCGTTAATTACCCGGCGTATCAGTTGGTGTTGGATTTCCCGTTGGTCGGTTGGCAGGATAACACGCCAGAAAATGCGGATCGTCAGGCAGCGATTAAACAGTTGGGTGATTGGTTATCAACTGCCCAGCAGCAAGGTAATTTGCCAACCTATGGTTTACGTCCAGCCACAACTGAACCGACGTCTGACAATGAGTTGTTCCGTGTGGCTATTCAATATGGTATTTCGTTCACACCCAGTTATGGACAGGCTGTACAAGCGCCTTCGGCAAATGAAGCCAAGGGATTGATCCAATGGGTGGGTAGTAATCGCTAAGGAATCTCCACTTTAGTCGGCGGAGTTTACAGAAGGAAATGGGGTTTATGCATCATCAAAAACGTTTGATTGCGCTCATGCTAATCTTAGTTACTGGTTTGTTGGCTGCCTGTGATCTGGGCAGCAGCAGTTCAGGGACGCCCGGTGCGCAGAGTGGTAAACCTGCTAACGCGATTGAAGTCAGTATTATCTATGCACCTGAGTCGGCGTTGTATATGCCGCGCATCATTCAGAGCTTTAACGATCTTTCGGCACAGGGTAAAAATCCAGTGACCGGTGAGGCGTATGCTAGCGGTGCGAAGCCCATCTGGATTGTTGATCCTACCGAAGGCAAGGGTGGTTCATCGGGTACGGTGATGCAGGGTATTGTGAATGCGATCATCGCGCCGAATAACCAGAACGTCGCCAAGCCTGTGATCTATGAACCATCGGTTAGCCATTGGTTGGCGCTGGCAAATGAACGCAGTGGTCGCCAGTTGTTCGATCTGGCAAACAGCCAACCGACAGCAAATGCGCCTGTGGTCATGGCGATTTGGGAAAGCCGTTTACAAGCGATCCGTGATAAGGTCGGGCATCAGGATATTGGTTGGGAAGAACTGCTGCAGGTATTGAATAGCCCCAATGGTTGGTGCGATTACAACATTCCAGCCTGCCGTCGTACAGTTTATTACGGGCATACTGATCCACGCATTAGCTCGACTGGCCTTTCGACACTCATCGCGGAGTTTTATGCGTCCGCGCGGGTCAATGGGTTTACCGGACGTGCGTTGACGATTGACCAAGTTCGTGACGATAAAGTGCAAGAAGGCGTGCGCAATATCGAAAACCTGATTCGTCATTATTCCAGCCGTACCACCGAGTTCAAGGAATATATTGCCCAAGGGCCGCAGTTCTTGGATTTCGTGGCACTGGAAGAAAACGATCTGATTTTCATCAATGAAGGTAAGACACAGTACAAGCCGCCGGAAAAGTTGGTGGCGCTGTATCCTAAAGAAGGTACTTTCTGGCATGAGCATCCGTTTGGTATCGTCAACGCAGATTGGGTGACACAGGATCAAAAAGATGGTGCTGCGCTCTTTACCCAATATGTATTGGCTGCACCGCAACAAGAGATTATTATGGCGGAAGGCTTCCGTCCGGTAAACCAGAATGTGAAGCTGGCGTTCCCGTTTGTTGCGGAAAATGGTGTCACACCTGAAGGCCCGAAGACCGTTTTGGATGTTCCGTCGGCTGATGTGATCATCGGCATTCAGGAGAGTTGGTCGGTCGTCAAGAAGCAGGCGGACATTACCCTGATTATTGATACATCGGGTTCGATGAACGATGAGGATAAAATTGGTCAAGCCAAAGCAGCTGCGCTCAAGTTCATATCGGAAATGGATCCGAATAACCGTGTTTCGCTGGTGACGTTCAGCGATTCGATTGTTGAACAGGTTAAGTTGGGGACATTGGAAACGGTTAAGAGCGATCTTGTCAGTGACATCAACGGCCTACGGGCTGATGGTGGTACCGCCCTGTTTGATGCGATGTCCAGTGTGCTGGCCGAGACCAACAAAGACACGAGTACTGAGCGTATCCGTGCGGTTATCATCTTGAGCGATGGTGCGGATACGGCGAGTAACGGGCAACTCAATCAAGTATTGCGGGAGATTGAGGCAAGCCGCAGTGATCTCAATCCGGTGATCGTTATTCCAGTGGCATATGGATCGAACGCGGATATTGATACCTTGAGCAGTATTGCTCGCGCGAGTTCGACCACTGTACAATCCGGCGATCCGAAGAACATCACAAAGGTTCTGGAGATCATCAGCAGTTACTTCTAAGCGCTAGTCCTCGAAAATAGATTGGGCATTCGCGCAAAGGTGAATGCCCATCTGCTAGCCAAAGCGTCGATTTGACCAAACCCGCGAATTAAGGACATCTGCCACACTTTGCGGGTTATCTCCGGTCGTGATGAGATCAAACAGCACATTTGGAAATTCAGTCTGGATAACCTTTTTCATGCTTTCGACCAAATCCGGTGGGGCGATGACAGTGGCTGCCAAACTGCGATCATAAGGGATGTAATTGATGAAGTCCCATACGGTGGTCACGATGGGGTGGAAGGTGTTCCAGTAGGAGCGCCCTGACTCCATAAACCACTGCGGGTCTAATCCAGGTGCGAGAATTACGGCGTGGAAGGTGGGTTCCCCGATGATCGGCCCCGGTCCTTTGAGACGCGTGGGGGTTGACGCCCACTTACCGCCCTTGGGAATTTGTGGGATGCTTTCCATTTTCGCAATCGCCGGAAGCTGGTTGTTGTAGTATTCATCTTCCTTCCACAACGCCAAACCAAACATCCATGGCTGAGAATCAACCGCAATCCAATTGAACATGCCGATGGTGGCTTCGGCGTGGGCATTACGATCATAGGGTTGGAAGCGCGGATCCGGTTGTTGTGGATCATGGGTCGGTAGCGGATAAATGCCGCCTTCTGTGCCAAAGACAGGTAAGGGGCCGGCTCCAAACCATTCTTGCAAGCGCTGGTTAAAGGCCACACCCATCGCCGTGATGCCGTTGGGATCACCGAAGGGGGCGCTGGGTGTGCCGCCGAATGCGGTACGTCCGGGGTCAAAACTTTGCGTGTAGGGGTCATATGGATATTCGAAATGCCAACCCGATTCCATGCCGTTATATTCACCGGGGGAGCGGGGCATACTGGGCTGACCGGGACGCTCTTGATACCAATGGTTAAGGGCATAGGGGTGCGTTCCCCACCAGAGACCATTGTTGATGATTGTGGTGAATTTCTCCCGCTGATGGTCACGCATATAACCGAGCAGGGCATCCATCCACTGGATAGCACCGTTCTCTCCACTGGTTTCACCGAGTGAGAAGAAACCGGGGTAGCCACCCTGATTCATGATGAACTCGGCAAACATAAGCCAACTGTCACATAAGGGTTTGATGACTTCATCAAAGTTGCGGTAGTCGACGCGGCCTTTCATGCTTTCCGGCCATTCGGGATCAGAAAAGTTTGGTTCATTGAAGAACTCGAACCACTTCACACCTGCGCCGAGATATTTGCCCCATTGGTTGCGGATTGAGTCATCGGGGGGCGAGGCTCCCGGTGCAGTACGGTAGATACGCACAATCGGTGTGATGTTTTGGCTGATCATCCACACACAATCGTTGGCGAATTCTTCACCGCCGGTGACCATTTTGTACCAACCGAGGTTGAGGCGTGTCAGACGGTCATAATTGATCGGTTTATAGGCACCTTCATTGTGCATGCCACGCGGATTACCTGACCATTTGTAGTCACTGAGTTGCAAAGGTTTGACCTCGACAATAAGTTCGACGGATTAGGATGCTACACTGATGGGCACAACCCGAACAGGCAAGCCAAGCCGCTTCATAAAATCCAAACACACATCCCATGTGAGCGGAAACGCGGATGTGTCTGCGGCAGCTAGATACGCCATAATATCACGCAGTAGGAGAATATCTTCATCGGGTTCAAACCAACCGTCAATAAAGCTTTTCTCTGCCCAATCGACTAACTGTGCTAATGAAATTTGCTCATTCAAATAGGACATCAATTTATCTCGGACAATTTCGCGGGTAATCATGTCCTAATCCATGTCAAAGCTTATCACAAAAACAAAGAGGCGAACCATCGGCTCGCCCCATCATTATATGTCATATGCGGTTATCGTACCGCTGCGTTTTAGACGATCGGGTTATGGTCGTCTTCAGCCAGCGCTTCGTCAATTTGCTGTTGCAGGCGATCGCTGTTCTTATATTTTCCGTTGGAATAAAAGTCCTCGACCTTACGCTTGCCGTTCATACTGGCTTTGAACTGCCCCTTCTTGTTGCCCAAGAGCATGAACCCACCGATAGCGATCAGGACAATGGGTAGCGACAAATTGCCGAAGATACCGCCATTGTCGAAGATAATGAGTTCAAAGAAGATCACGCCGATGATGAAACCGATCGCGCCGATACGCATCAGGATGCGAGAGGCTTTTTGCGTGCCATCATCACCTGTACGCTGTGCCATGAAGTTCAAGGCCAAGCCTACAAACAAGGGGTAGAGCGTCCAAATGTATGCCCAGCTTTCCCAATGGCCGGTAACGTTCTGGTAAAACAGGATCAGACCTGTGCCTGTAATCACTGTACCCGGTACAGCTAAGCCAGCGACGTTCTTATCACCTGTGTAGGCGAAATAGAGGAATGCCAAGCCCGGTAGTACAACGAACATCGGCCAGAGTGAACCGATCATCCCGCCGAAGCCAGTCAACTGTCCGATGAGCACCATCACACCGACGGCGATCAACCCCAATGCCATTACTGGACGACCATCATGTTCTTTAACCATCATCATTTCCCTATCACTAATTGCGGACGTATTGCTCATATATACGCAGTGTTTTGGGAAAGGTTGCAGAGGCAAAAAAAGAGGCGGGACATTGCCCACCTCTGGTTCGAATGCTATTTCGAATGCCTATATTAGCTGGAGAGCAAGCGGGCGTTGTCGCTATCCCAGAAGACGTTGACCGTGTCGCCTGTGGTGTAGTATTTATCAGAGCGCAGACCGTAGTTCTGTACACGCACGATGACTTCAGTTTTGTAATCCGCACCGATGCCGATGCGATAACGGGTATCTGTTCCGATGTAAATGTCCTGTAAAATCTTGCCGGTAACCATATTGACATCGGGGTCTTTGAGTACCGCAGCTTTGTAGGCTTCGGCGGTGTCGCTGCTGCCATCGGGGAACTTCACCTGTCCGGTAGTTTGGAAGAGGTTGAGTTTTTCGGGACGAATGGCAACCGTACAAGCAGATGAACCTGAGAGATCAGTGGCACTTGGTACGGCACGAATGGTTGTTTTGTCATCTAGCTTGACGACCGCGTATTGCCCCGCCATTTCGATGAATGTGCCGTTGACGAAGTTGGTTTCACCGATGAAGTCCGCCACGAATTTGGTGGTGGGGGCTTCATAAATTTCTTCGGGTGTACCGACCTGAAGCACTTTACCGCGATCCATAACCGCGATGCGATCCGCCATCGTCATGGCTTCTTCTTGATCGTGAGTGACGAAGATGAAGGTAATGCCTAGATCCTTTTGCATGGCTTTGAGTTCGTAGCGCATGGCTTCGCGCAACTTCAAGTCCAGCGCGGAAAGGGGTTCGTCCAAGAGGAGCACCTGCGGACGCTTCACAATGGCGCGTGCAAGGGCGACACGCTGTTGCTGACCACCGGATAACTGACGTGGGCGACGGTCACGGGCTTGAGGTAAGCGTACACGCTCAAGGGCTTCCTCGGCGCGTTTCTTGGCTTCGGCTTTGTTGACGCCTTCCATTTCCAGACCGAACATGACGTTCTGCAAACCCGTCATATGCGGGAAAAGCGCATAATCTTGGAAGACGGTATTTACCGGACGGTGGAAGGGTGGGACATCCTGCACGGCTTTACCGCGAATGAGGATTTGGCCGGATGATGTATCTTCGAAGCCTGCGATCATGCGCAAGGTGGTGGTTTTACCGCAGCCGCTAGGACCGAGGAGGGCGAAAAACTCGCCATCATTGATTTGTAGGGAAACATCATCAACTGCACGAACAGCCCCATCGCGGCGGGGAGCTGCAAATTCTTTAACGACATTGATTAGTTCGACATCATAATTCGGCATAATCCTATCCCTTTACTCAATACGAAAGGCATTGCGCCCCCAATAATTGCCGTCCGATTTCATCCTGACATGTTTCATTTACTGACCTAACAAAGTGCGGAGTTCGGTCCACGCGTCGTTATAGAGGCGGGTGGCTTCCGGTCCTACATCCAATGCAGGGAATAACGCTTTACTGGATTCGGCAGTCGGGTAAATGATCTCTGAATCCAAGTAGGCGGAATCAATCAATTTGTCATCAATAGCCTTCTGGTTAGGTGTGGCGTAGGCGGTGTAATTGCTGATGTCTGCGCCAACCTGCGGATCAAGAATGTAATCCATAAAGGCGAGTGCTAATGCATAATGCGGTGCGCCTTTGGGAATTGCGAGATTATCTACCCAGCGGATAGTACCTTCCTTGGGTAGTGAGAAGGCGAACTTGTCTTTGCAATTTTGGTCGGGATTGGCTTCGCAGTTGGTGATGATTTGGAAGATGTCACCACTATATTCGATGACCATATCCATTTCGCCTGTGAGCAGCTTTTCCTGACCATCATCAGCCGCCAAGGCGCGTACATTGGCACCGCGATCTACGAGAAAATCACGGGCTGCGGTGATGTCTTCAGCGACACGACTGTTGGGGTCTTTGCCGATCAAATTCAAGGCGATGGCGAGCATTCCTTGCGGGTCATCAATCCATGCTACGCTACCCGAGAAGTTCCACATATCTTCCCAACTGGTGACCTCTTTACCGACAACTTCTTTGTTATAGCCAATGCCTAACGTGCCCCACTGGTAGGGTACGGTGTATTGGTTGCCTTTGTCGTAGACTGGGTCGGTCAATGAGGTTGATACGTTAGCGAAATTGGGGATTTTGCTCAAGTCAATGGATTCAACCAAGCCTTCACGGATAAGCAACTCGACTGATGAACTGGTCGGTACAATCAAGTCATAGCCGGGATTGCCCTGCCGGAGTTTGGCAATAACTTCTTCATTGCTGGCGAAATTATCTTCGGTAACCTTGACTCCGCAGAGGGTTTCAAAATCGGCACGGGTACTTTCGGCTTCGTAGGTCGTCCAATTCCACCAGTTGAGTACGCGATCTGACTCAGGGAGGCTTTGGACGAGTTTGACGACATCCTCTGGACATTGCCAAGTGGTTTTGAGGGTCGAATCTTGCGCCAGCGCAGCACCACCGATAACGGGTACTGTCAGCCATAGTCCGATCAATATTTTATGTAAGGATGGCATCGCTGGTCGCTTTCTAAACAAAATAGCTCATTAATAAGGGTAATATTTCACTCAAATGAGAAGGGGTAGGTCAGTGACCCACCCCTTGATTATCTGCCTACTAACTTACTGACCTAAGAGTGTACGAAGTTCTGTCCACGCATCGTTATACAAGCGGGCCGTTTCATCTCCCAAGTCGACAACTGTGAACAGGTTCTTGCTGGCTTCAGCATCGGGATAGATGATAGTTGAGTCGAGGTAAGTAGGATCGATCAACTTGTCATCAATGGCCTTCTGGTTGGGGGTGGCATAAGCGGTGTAGTTGCTGATGTCCGCGCCTACCTGAGCATCAAGAATGTAGTCGATGAAGGCGTGTGCCAGTTCTGGATGGGGTGCATCCTTCGGCACGGCCAAATTATCGACCCAACGGATTGCGCCTTCCTTGGGGATGACGAAGGCAAATTTGTCTTTGCAGTTTTGATCAGCGTTGGCTTCGCAGTTGGCGATGATCTGGAAAATGTCACCACTGTACTCGATGACCATGTCAGCTTCACCACTTAGGAGTTTTTCCTGACCATCATCCTGAGCAATGGTCTTGACGTTGCCACCGTGGTCAACTAGATAATCACGCGCAGCAGCAATTTCATCACCGTTGGTGCTATTGGGGTCTTTGCCTAGCATCTGCAATGCAATGCCGATCATGCTGCGAGGATCTTCAAGCCAAGCGACATTGCCCTGAAAACTCCACATATCTTCCCAACTGGTGACTTCTTTGCCGACAGCTTCTTTGTTATAGCCGATGGCAATGGTACCCCATTGATAAGGCACGGTGTATTTGTTTTCGGTATCATAGGCCGGTTTTTGGAGCGATTCCGACACGTTGGCGAAGTTCGGAATCTTGCTGAGATCAAGCTCTTCTAGCAGACCTTCGCGTACCATCTGAGGAATATTGACTCCGGTGGGAACCACCAGATCATAACCGGGGTTACCCTGACGTAATTTGGCGATCAATTCTTCGTTGCTGCCGAAGTTATCTTCATTTACTTTGACACCACAAAGGGCTTCAAAGTCGGGGCGGGTGTTGTCTGCTTCGTAAGTTGTCCAGTTGTACCAATTAAGTACACGGTCACTTTCGGGCAAGCTTTGTACGAGTGCGACTACATCGGCAGGGCATGTCCAAGTGGTTTTTGGAGCAGCATCCTGCGCAAAAGCCGGTACTCCGAGCATGAGCGCTCCCACACAGAGCGCAAACGTCAATTTACGTAACATCTTTCCTCCTAAATACAATGAATAACAATCGAACATGGTAAGGATGCGGCATAGCCAACACTAGGTGCGGCTTGCTCCACGTCCTTGTATATATAGCGAAATTCCGACTAGCACCATCGATGCAACTAGCAAGATGGTGGATATCGCATTAATTTCCGGCGAGACGCGCTGCCGCAGCAGACCATACACAAAAATGGGCAGGGTGTTGGTGCCGACGCCATTGGTAAAGAAGGTGACGATGTAGTCATCTAGCGAGAGCGTAAAGGCCAATAACGCACCGGAAATAATGCCGGGTAAGATCAACGGGAAGGTTACCCGCCAGAAGGTTTGCCATTCGTTGGCACCCAAGTCGCGGGCGGCTTCTTCGTAGCGTGGGTTCATATCCGCCAAACGACCACGGATGGTGATTACGACGAAGGAAACAGAGAACACCACATGCCCGATGATGATGGTGCCGAATCCGAGCGTCGCGCGTTGACCGGTGATGGTTTGAACGAGATCGAACAAGAACTTGAAGAACACGGCTAGCGAAACTGCCTGCGTGATTTCAGGGATGACGACCGGTAGGTAGAGCACGGCATCGACAATCTTTTTGCCGGGGAATATGCCGCGTTCAAGCGCAATTGAAACCATCGTGCCGATGACCGTCGAAATGATGGTCGAGATCAGCGCGATGAAGAGTGTGTTGCGTAAGGCTGCCAACATGTTCGATGTGAACTGGCTGGTACCATCGAAAATTTTGGCGTACCAATCGGTGGTGAAGCCGCCCCAAACCGAGACCGTACTACTCTTGTTGAAGGAGAGTACGACCAAGACGACGATCGGTGCCCACAGAAAGAAATACGAGAAAATGGGGTTCAGGTAAAACAAGAACTTCCCAATTCTACGCATTGCCATGTCACGGCGAATTTGACCGTAGTTGAAGTCGATTTCACTGAGTGCCGGTCTTACTGGCGGGGTCAATGTTTGTTGCGTCATCCTACGGCCTCCCGATCACCATAGCGAAGATAGATAACGACACCGATTGTCACGAGAAGCATCAATACCGCAGATAAGGCCGAACCACGCGGATAGTTAGCACCGCTGCCACGGATATTCTGCTGAATAAGATTACTGATCATCAGACCTTGCGTACCACCGAGTAAGTCAGGCGTGACGAAGGCACCGATGGTAGGAATGAACACCAGGATAAAACCAGCTACTAAGCCGGGGGCGGTCATGGGGATGACCACACGAATGAGTGTTTTGAGGTCATTTGCACCGAGGTCATTGGCAGCTTCGACAAAACGGAAGTCGAACTTTTCAACGACGGCGTAAATCGGTAGCACCATGAAAGGTAAGTAACTGTAAACCAGACCGAGGATGACCGCTTCACGGGTGTTCAACCACGTGAGCTTGCCATTTTGCAGGATGCCTAAGCCGCCAAGGGCGTTCAAGATACCCGCTAAAGTGCCTTCGGGCGCAATGATGGTTTTTAGCGCGTAGGTACGGACTAAAAAGTTCGTCCAAAAGGGCATAATGATTAAGAACATGGCGAACTGGCGGAAATACTGGTTCTTGCGGGTGGCGATGAAGAAGGACAACGGATAGCCCATGAACAGGCAAATGAGCGTGGTGATTAATGAGATCCACACCGACCGCAGGATGACCGCCGAGTAGATCGGACGGGCTTTCCAGAAATCAAAGGCATCGGCATAGTGATTGAGAGTCAACGGGAGTTGTCCGCCTGCACCATCTGGTGTGGGGGTCAGAAAACTAATCGCCAGAACGATCAGTACGGGTAGGATAAAGAAGATGCCCAACCAAACAACCGCAGGCATAGACAAAAAGATGCCTTGTTGCCGTGCACGGTTTTTCATGTACTGCGCGTTACTAGACGCACTTGCCATATAAACCCCTTCTCGGTGTCATTCGCAAACATGAGGGCAAATAATAAACCTTCTATCGCATTTGGGCAACAGCAATAGCTTGCCGAATTTTTGCGCCCAAACACTATAAATTATGACCAAAGTATTGGGCGTTCGCAATCGATCTGCGGAATGTATTTGTGAATTCCCCTCATCATGAGGGGGAGGCCGTTTTATTGATGGGCAATTTGTCACAAGAAGCCGTGAGTGCGGTTGCACGATGCAGCAAGCAGGGGCAGGTATCGAGTGCTCATAGACTTGTTTTCACTCGCAAATTGTGATGTGAAATATTAACTTGTGGAGTGAATTGTGCATTGTTTACTTAATCTATTCTTGCGCTTTACTTAACAATTTGTTCACACGCCGTTAGTGAATACTGGTTAATTTAAATTTCGCGTTATAATCACGCACAGGTTTTGATAGCTTAATCGGCATACCCTGCTATATATGACCTCAAGCATGATCAAACCCATAACTCGTTTTCTAAGGAGTAAACAAATATGAAGTCCACGAATATGTCACGTCGTAAGTTCCTCCAGTTGGCGTCACTCGCCAGCGCCGGTATCGCTGTGAGCATCGCGGGTATTCCTGCGTTCGCACAAGATGCCACTGCTACTCCTGCTGCTCCGCTGCCTGCCGCCCCTGCTCCCGGACCGATTGATCTTGAAGCTGCCGGTGGTATGGATAAGCTGATCGAAGCTGCCAAGGCTGAAGGTGAACTCTCGACCATCGCTCTCCCAGATAGCTGGGCAAATTATGGACAGATTAAGAAAGACTTCTTTGCTAAGTACGATTTCTTGAAGTACAACGACCTGAATCCCGATGGTAGCTCGGCTCAAGAAATTGAAGCTATTAAGTCGAATGCTGGCAACAAGGGGCCGCAGAATCCCGATGTTATCGACGTTGGTTTTAGCTGGGGTAAGTCCTCCATTGAAGAAGGTTTGCTGCAACCGTATAAGGTCGCAACATGGGACACCATTCCCGATGCAGCCAAGGATCCTGATGGTTACTGGTACGGTGACTACTACGGCACATTGGTATTCGAAGTCAACGCTGATGTCGTGACTAACGTTCCTCAGGATTGGTCAGACCTGCTGAAGCCCGAATACAAGGGACAAATTGCTCTCGGTGGCGATCCGACTGCTGCTAACCAAGCGATTTTTACCGTGTGGGCTGCTGCGCTGGCTAACGGTGGTTCACTGGATGATGCGACTGCCGGTTTGGACTTCTTCAAGCAGTTGGCTGACTCGGGTAACTTGCTCCCTGTCGTTGTGAAGCCTGCAACCTTGGCTAGTGGCGAAACCCCCATCACCATTCGTTGGGACTACAACTCACTCGGCAATCGTGACGCCAATGCTGACAGCGTGAAGATTGAAGTTGTGTATCCGAAGAGTGGTTCGATCGCCGGTTTGTACATTCAGGCCATCAGCGCTTATGCGCCGCGCCCGAATGCTGCCCGTCTCTGGATGGAATACCTGTACTCTGATGCGGGACAACTGGCGTGGTTGACTGGTTATGCCAAGCCCGTGCGCTTCGATGACCTCGTGAAGAACGACGTCATTCCCGAAGAATTGGCCGCCAAGTTGCCCGCGTCGGATGTGCCAGTCGCATTCCCGACCATCGAGCAAATCATCAAGGTTGCCGAGCAAATCAAGTCTGGTTGGGCTGACAAGGTCGGCGTAGCGATTGCAAATCCCCAATAAAGTATTGGGTGCTATAGCACAAGTTTTTTGCAGGGGGTGCATCACGCGCCCCCTGTTTATATGCGGGGTTCGTTGATTGTCGTTATAATCTGTCATACGCTTGAATTTGTATCTTTGTGGGGGAATGCATGGCAAGTGTTACAACAACCGAAGTCCCGGTAGTGGCGACCGCGGTCGGTTTTCGCAGATGGTTTAAAAGCTGGTGGACATGGAATTGGCTAGGACTGCTGCCTTTTATTTTGTTTATCATTGCCTTTCAACTATTCCCAGCTTTGTCGATTGTGATTAAGTCTTTTCAAGATGCGAGTGGCAATTTTACGGTTGAAAACGTCAATTCACTAAATACTCCTTTGATATTAGGCGCCTATTTATCGTCCATAAAAATTAGTTTCTTAAGTGCATTGGGCGGCGCGGTTATTGGTTTTTTTCTCGCGTGGGCGATCACATTGGGACATCTTCCTAATTGGATACGGTCGGCTATTTTATCGTTTTCGGGTGTAGCCTCGAATTTCGGTGGTGTGCCACTGGCTTTCGCCTTTATCGCAACGATCGGGCAGGTGGGTATTGTTACAGTGGCGTTGAAGTCATTGGGGATTTTCTTATATCCGGATTTCAAGCTATATAGCTTCACAGGTTTGATCGTTGTTTACGTCTATTTTCAAATTCCGTTGATGGTGCTAATCATGGCTCCGGCGTTTGAAGGGCTGCGCCGTGAATGGCGAGAAGCCAGTGAAAACTTGGGGGCTAGTCGTTGGCAGTACTGGTGGTATATCGCGTTGCCGATTTTGTTACCGTCAATTGCAGGAACCTTTGCTCTGTTGTTTGGGAATGCATTTGGTGCGCAAGCGACGGCCTTTGCCCTGTTGGGTGGTGGTGGGCAAAACCTTGTGATTACATTATTGGTAGGGAGCCAATTCAGTTCGGACACATTTAATAATCCGGGTATTGGTAATGCGTTGGCGCTGGGCATGATCGTGATTATGGTCATCACGATTTTCATTTACAGCTTCTTTCGCCGTCGTGCTGGTCGCTGGCTTAAATCAGGAGGCGAATAATGGCGAAGCGTACGTCAATCTGGGCGTGGTTCTGGTTCATTCTTGTCGCCACCTATTTTATTGTTCCGCTGTACGCGACCTTTCGGTTTTCGCTTCAAGCCAAGCGAGGCGTACTCGGTTTCACGGCGTATGCGAATGTTTTGCAAGCACCTGAATTCGCAAAGAGTTTCACTTTTTCTTTACAGACGGCATTGATTACGATTCTAGTGAGTACTCTCTTGGTGGTTCCGACAGCATACTGGGTACAACTCAAGCTACCCCGTGCGCGTTCGTTGATTGAGTTTTTTACGCTGCTACCATTCGTTATACCGGCTGTGGTTCTAGTGTTCGGTCTGATTAGAGCGTACAACGGGACAGGCCTAACCGATAGTTCGCAGGGTATTTACACCATCATGGTTGGCGCGTATGTGACCTTGTCCTTTCCTTATGTATATCGTTCGGTGGATAACGGCTTGCAATCGATCAAGGTGCGGACGCTGACGGAAGCGGCGCAAAGCCTCGGCGCGGGTTGGTTTACGATCCTGTTTAAGGTGATCTTCCCGAACGTGTTTATCTCGGTCATTAATGGAGCATTCATTACATTTGCGATTGTGATGGGTGAATTTACGATCGCATCGCTGCTGTCGCAGCCCACGTTTGGCCCGTACCTTTATCAACTTAGTTCGGCCAAGGTGTATGAACCATCGGCTTTGACCATTCTCAGTTTAGGGCTGACGTGGTTATGTATCGCACTTATTCAATTATTGGGTCGACGCTCGGGGCAAGGTCGCCCGTCCGTTTTCTAAAATGAGGGTATAGTCGTGGCATTTCTGGAATTGACCAATGTTCATAAAGAATTTGCGCAATTTACAGCCGTTCAGGACTTTAACCTGAAGGTTGATAAGGGCGAGTTTGTGTCTTTTTTGGGGCCGAGCGGGTGCGGTAAGACCACCACTTTGCGCATGATTGCGGGGTTCGAGAAGCCGAATAGTGGACAGATCACGATTGAAGGCAAGGACATCACTAATGTGCCGGCGAATAAGCGGAATATTGGTATGGTGTTTCAATCGTATGCCTTGTTCCCGAACTTGAGCGTGGCTAACAACATCGGATTCGGGTTGAAGGTCAAAGGGGAATCGAGCAGCGTCATTAAGGAGCGCGTGGGTGAGATGTTGGAACTCATTCGTATGACTGAGTTTGCCAGCCGCTATCCGCATCAACTTTCCGGTGGGCAGCAGCAACGTGTGGCGCTGGCGCGGGCGATCGCTATTCGTCCGCAGGTGTTGTTGATGGATGAACCACTGTCGGCATTGGATGCTAAAATCCGCATCACACTGCGGCAGGAAATCCGCGCTATTCAACGGCAACTGGGCATCACGACGATTTATGTGACACATGATCAGGAAGAAGCGCTGTCGATTTCTGACCGGATCGTGGTGATGAGTAAGGGACGGATGGAGCAAGTGGGTACGCCGTTGGACATCTATAATGCTCCGCAAACGCGTTTTGTGGCGTCGTTCGTGGGGACGCTGAATTTGCTGGATGCGAAAGTGGTCGATGGGCGCAGTGGGCGCATCAAGATTGATGAGCAAGAAATTTCGGTGGGGACGCAGTTGGTGGATGCACAGGTCGGTAAAGGCGTGTCGGTCGCGATCCGTCCGGAAGCGATCACACTGGGTGGAAAATCGAACACCATTAACCATTTGAGTGGTACTGTGGATGATGTGTCGTTCCTCGGTTCGGTGGTGCGGGTGCGGATACGTTTGAACTCGCAGCACATCAACTTTGACTCGTTCAATAATCCGAACCTCGTACCACCCGCGATTGGTGAGGCTGCAACCCTCAACTTTATGCCGGAAGCCTGTATGGTTGTCCGCGACGAATAATCTTCCACGTTTGTGGCGTAGTAATCTGGCATGTGATGAGCGATAGAGGGAGCACACATAGGTGCTCCCCTACATTTCAAATACCAATTCGCATCACGCTTTGTAGCCTCTGCTATACTTTCTGTTCTTTTACCCATTGTGATATAGATGAAAATACATCCTAAATGGTGTATCTCCGGTCGAAGTCTTTCTCACTGTTTCTATTCACAAAAGGTTGGTTTACATGAATATCCTCAATGTGGGTTACTCCTCAACCAATTATTATGTGCTGGCGGATTCCAAACCGCGGTTGCTGGTGGATGTGGGGTTTGCGGGGACGCTGCCCAAGCTCCAACATGAGTTGAAGCGGACTGATATTCGGTTGGCGGAAATCCCTTATTTGTTGGCGACTCATTATCACCCTGACCATGCGGGGTTGGCGCTGGAATTGCAGAGTATGGGCGTCAAACTGATTATGGTGGATGTGCAGCAGGTGGTTATTCAAGCGGCGCAAGCTGATCCACAGGTGGCGAAGCAGTTCGTAGGGTTTGATGCGAAAGCGGCGGTTGTGATTCGACTGGCGGAGAGCCGTGCATTTCTGGCGAAGCTCGGGGTACAGGGCGAGATTATTGCTACGGCGGGACATTCGGATGATAGTGTAAGTTTGGTGTTGGATGACGGCGCGGCGTTCACAGGTGATTTGACGCATCCGATGATGGCCGGTGAGGCCAACGGGGTGACGGTGAAGCAGAGCTGGGATGCGCTGCGGGCGCATGGAGCCAAGATCAGTTATCCGGGACATGGACCCCATTATCTACTTTGATTCGCAAACTGCACAAACTGCACTGGTTATGAATGTTAAAAGTGGTTTTGACGGCGGATCTGAGGGAGCTAGATGCCGAATATGCGTAAAATTCGTCAGATTCTTCAATTTAGCTTATGCAGTTTTGTGTCGGCGGTGTCGTCGTCGTCGTCGCCGACAAGATGACATAGCAAATCTGGCAGCAATGGCAGTCCGCAGGATTTCCTTCGGTCACAAAAGCAGCAATGGCAAAAGGCAATTATGTGCCGGATTTGCCATTTCGCGGATGTTAAGGTGTGGCGGGATTGGGTTTGCCGCCGGCAAACCCGTACAGGTGCGGCGGGGTGGGAAGGTTCACCAGCGGCGGGTTTGACAGCGTCAAACCCCTACGACCCTATAGATATGATAGTGGATGTGGAGGGCTAAGGGGTGACATTTTGGAAAACCATTTTGTCACTCTTTTTGACGTTTGGCGTTAACGGTTTTGAGGGATCAGGTTTGTTAAGACGGTTGGTAGATGGTTGGAAATCGGTAGCGCGGGTTTGTGAATTTAAACGTAGTGCATAAGATTGCGTGATTGAAGTGGTATTTATAGATGACTTCGCCCATACGCTAAGTACGCCAAGATCAAGACAGAGCGTTTCTTGAGTGGTATGAGACGATAATGTAAGTATTCTCACGTGATATAAACACTTACCCTTTCTAAATGGAAATGTTGTTTATAAGATTATTTCTATTCGAAAGGGTAGCTAATTACGAATATGTCTGAAACGTTATATGATCTTGCCGGTGGAGCAGCAGGAATGTATCGGTTAGCGAGTATATTTTATCGCTATGTTTTCGATGATCCGCTGATGATACCTTTGTTTGAGGACTTGAGTGAAGATCATGTGGGACGAATGGCGTTATGGTTAGGTGAATTCTTTGGTGGGCCGAGTGATCATTCAAAACAGCGCGGTGGGTTTCATACGCTGGTTGCTGTACACCAACCACTGAGTATTTCTGATGCCCAACGTGATCGCTGGATCAATTACATGATGGCGTCGTGTGAAGAAGCTGAAATGCCAGAAGCAGTCATTAGTTTTTTTACGCCCTATATTTATAGTGGGGCACACGCAGCTCAGCGCAATTCGCGACAATGGTAGTCTGATAGAAATCGTTTTAAGTGCATTGATTGATCAAAGAAGCCTGTGGATACGCAGGCTTTTTTTAATCCTGATCGTCGGGCATTAAGTTGGCGGCTGAGGCGCACCTTAGCCCTATGGCAATCCTGTTCTGATCAACTATTTATCCGAACGACATTGCGTTAAGCGTACGTTCAATACTTCGTAGGGAGGGAAAGACCCTCCTCTACGGAAGCGATGAGGTGATTACTGGCGCAGGTAGTCGAGTTTGCCGGGGGCACCTTGCATGGCGGTGAGTTCGATGACGGGCGTGCCATCTTTTTCGACCCATACACCGCACTGGGTTCCATCTGGGCTGGTGGCGAATTCGACGGGTGTGCCATCCATACTTGGCGGGCTGCAGCATTATTACCACCGAGTAGTTTGAAACTGAGGGGGGATGGGCTAAGTATCCAGTACACCTAATCCCAAGTTCAGCATACTTCCTGCCTCCTCTAATGACGAGTTTTATCCTCAACTCCATGATTTCGGAGTCACTCCAATAAGCGAAGAGCTTGTGAATATGCAGGCTCTTCAAGGCTAGGCTGAACTTCGAATAGGTCGTTTACTTAATACCTGTAAATTGTGATAAATCCATACCTGTTACATAGTATTCCCCATTCGGCAAAATGGCACCTAAGAAAATTGCACCATTTATGTTTGTGGTCAACAAGTTGGCTCCTTTTAATTTGACATTTGTTAAACCAGCATTGATAAGTGAAGCAAAGTTTAAGTTGGCATCAGTCAAGTCTGCAAAATCTAACGATGCATTGTCTAACACGGCTGTCGTTAGATTAGAATTGCTCATATTAGAGTTGCTCAAATTGGCATTTGAGAAAATTGTATTTTGTAGTTGAGCATTGCTTATATTTGCGGCTGTTAAATTAGCGTTACTGAGGTCAAGGTTATTCAGATTAAGGCCACTTAAATCTGCTCCTCGCAAATTGAGCCCATTTTCGGGAGCAATCGCAATTAACTTTATCAGATCAGATCGGGTTAAATCAGGACCCGTAGTTTGAGCATTTACTGTGGATGATATGGATATAGTTATCCCTAGTGCTAGTAGAATAAATATTGCTACAAGAGCAATAAAATACATACGGACTTTTGACTTCATGTTTAATCCTTTTTACATTGGAGAGCGTTAAAATGTTAACGTGTGCATCTTCAAAGTCTATTGGACACTTTAAGATAATGGAGCGAAACTGTAAATTCTGAACTCAAAAGTTCTCCAATTTCTACATAAAAATCGTGCCCAATTTGGTTTGAAGACATGCAGTTCCATATATTGAAACATTCCAATGGAGTGGTGGAGGGTGAGATAACTGGCGGTCGAAATTCATTTCGACCCTACGACCCAATTGGGTTAAATTAGGTTTGTGTTTGCGCCGCATGAGGCTAAAGCGCTCATGCTAATCATCAGACAAGCTTGCTAAAGCAGCTTCACAATGCAATGAATATAGCTGATAACAGGCTAACTGTATGAAATAGAGGAGGATAGAAAGTTCCTCCTCTTAGAGAAGCGATGAAGTGATTACTGGCGGAGGTAGTCGATTTTGCCGGGGGCGCCTTGTATGTCGGTGAGTTCGATGACGGGCGTGCCGTCTTTTTCGACCCATACGCCGCACTGAGTTCCATCGGGGCTGGTGGCAAATTCGACGGGTGTGCCATCCATGCGTAAGACGGGATGGTAGAAACTGGCGACCTGTGCGGCATCCCCTTCGATGTAATGACCGATGAGGGCGCGGCGGAAGCGGTCGGTGGTGGTGTTGGGCATACTGCCATGCACGAGAGCACCGTTGAAGAAGAGGACATCGCCGGCCTTCATAATCATGGGTTCGACGGGTGTGCCTTCGGGAATGGGGACGGTGACATCGGTGAAGCTCTTGGTGGTATCGGCTTTGATGGCGCAGAGCAGCGGCCAGTTTTGGCTGCCGGGGACGATCTGCATACAGCCATTGGCTTCGTCGCAGTCATCGAGGGCGAGCCATGCTGCGAGGCAGGTGCCGGGTTGTACGCGCAGGTAATAATTATCCTGATGCAAGGCTTGTCCACGCGCACCAGCCGGTTTGAAGTAGAGCATGGTTTGAACGGCGTATGGTTCGCGTCCGGCGAGCAGGGTGAGCATATTATTGACGCGGGGATCGATCATCCAATCGAGGCTGACCTTATCCCAGCGGTGCATGTGGATCATACGCGGATAGCGTTTGAGAGGGTCGTTGCTGGTGGGGTCGGTACCACTGAAGTCGCCATCGTAAGTTCCGGCGGCGCGTAACTGCATGTAGTGGTCGCGATAAGCTTCGACTTCTTCGGGCGAGAACATGCCGCGCACGAGCATATAACCCTGTGTATCAAAGAATTGTTTTGGGTTGATGGTTTCCATGAGGGAATAAACTTTCTACTTTTTATTGGGATTATAGCGCAGTTTGATTCGGGGCGATAAAGACCAATTTACGGGCGAGCGATTCCATCAAATGAGATTTGGGTTTGCACCGCTCGAGGCTAAAGCGCTCGTGCTAACCACAAGACAAGCCTGCTCAAGCGGCTTCAAAATGCGATGCTCACAGATGTATTTTCTCTAGCGTATGGTGTGATGATTCTTGAATAGCAAGGTGCGGCGATTGTGAGAGATTCAAGCTGCCTCGGTTGAGCGAGGAGGATGCGGGGCGGTTCGTGAGTAGAATTTACTGGTCGTAAGTCCAATGTGGTTCTAGTTGGACTTATGGTACACTGATGACCGTGATAACTTGAAACAAACACACTCTATTTTTCACGGAACTCATGTCATGTTAAACCCCTCCAAACTGGCTATCGGTCTCGAACGTGAAGGCGAAGAACCGATATACCGGCAGTTGATTCGTCATATTCGCGCCCAAATCGAAAGCGGTGTGCTGGCGGCCGGTACGCGCCTACCGGCGAGCCGTGATCTGGCACAGCAGTTGAACATCAGCCGCATTAGCGTGGTGAATGCTTATGCTGAACTGCGCGCCGAAGGGTTTTTGAGCGCCCATGCCGGACGTGGGACGTTCATCGCGGGGGATGCGAATAACGGGCAGCAGCCCAGTGAGAATTCAAACGGGCATACCAAGACAAGTACCCAAGAAGCGCCGACCACGCCTGACCGATCTTTGCGCGAGATGATGCGTATGGCGCGGAAGCCGGGGATTATCAGCTTCGCACAGGGATCGCCACCGAACGACTTTTTCCCGATTCAACATTTGCGGGATGCAATCAATAGTGTATTGGATCGTGATGGCGCGAAGGCCATGAATTATGAAATCGCGGAAGGCTATGCCCCGCTGCGAAGTGCGGTACGGGATTATGTGAGCGGCTTGGGGATTCATTGTTCACCGGATCAGGTGCTGATCACCGGCGGGACGCAGCAAGCCTGCGATATGGTGGTGCAAGCGCTACTTTCCGAAGGTGATTTGATGGTCACCGAGAACCCGACCTACCTGGGTATGATTGACATCGCACGGACGCGGCGTGTGCAAATACATGGGATTGAAACAGATGAGGGCGGTATCCGGTTGGATATGCTGGAGAATTTTATTCTCGATAACCGTCCCAAGTTGATTTATGTGATGCCGACATTTCAGAATCCATCGGGGTCAGTGATGCCCTTGCATCGCCGGCGCCAACTGTTGAATCTGGCGAATCATTACCAGATTCCGGTATTGGAAGATGGGGTGTATCAAGAACTGCGTTTTGAAGGTGAGGCATTGCCTCCATTGAAGGCGTTAGACGATACAGGGATTGTGATCCATGCAAGCGGCTTCACCAAGATGATGCTGCCGGGGTTGCGGATCGGGTACATTATTACGGACGGACATCATTATGAGCGGTTGGTGCGCGTCAAGCAGGCGGCGGATATATCTACGCCGAGTTTGAACCAGCGGACGATGCACATGTTGATTCAACGGGGTGTGTTGGCGCAGCAGTTGGAACGGAATAACCGCGAACTCAAACGCCGTCGTGATGCGGCGATTGCGGCTGCGCAGAAGCATTTTCCACCAGGATCGCGCTGGAATGTGCCGCAAGGTGGTTTGTACCTGTGGGTGAATTTGCCCAAGACAGGGCCAACTTCGGCTGAGGTGTATATCACGGCGATTCATATGGGCGCGGCGTACGGGATTGGCAGTGTATTCTTCACCAATAACTGTGGTAGCCACCGGTTACGCATTAACTTCGGATCGCAGAAGCCTGCGGATATTGAGGACGGCATGAAGCGTATCGGGCGGGCATGGCGCGAAGTAGCCTGTGATTATGATGTCATGGAACGCTCACCGCTGTTATAAACGGGGTGAGCGCGGTAAGAGTAGACGGTCAACAAGGGGCGCGAGTCCCTTGTTTTTATTTAAGCTGAAGTAAACGGCGGATAGGTACTTAACTTTTGATCTGATTTGGGGTATCATGCTGCGCGCAAGAATTTCTTTCGTACCGGAGCCTTTACCCCATGGATAATTCAGCAGCACGCCGTGCATCAATGATTTTGGGTGGAGTGATGATACTCGCCATCGCATTGAGTGCGATCCTTCCCATTTTTACGAATAATGCTTCTCAAGCCTTACAAACGGCACAAGCGACAGTCGCCCCGACTGTGACCTCGCCGCCGGTTGTCACAGATTTCAGCACAATCAAATTTGATACTGATTATTTGCATCCCAGCGGTATTTTTAGCGTCGCGGTTCCCACTGGTTGGGTTCCCGGCCAGCCGACCACCAAGGCGGATGGTGTCGAAATCACCATGAACAACGGTGAATTGCTGAGCGTTGTCCAAAGCTCGGTACAGATTTCACCGACTGTCATCCCTGATCTGGACACGATTGACTCGTTGTACACCGAGGCGACTTTGAATGGTAGCTGGAGCAATTACTCGCGCTCTTATACCAGCCCCAAGTCGGGATCGGCTTTGAACTACCGTGAAACCTCCCGTACCCGTGAGGAAAACAAGGTGGTCATCGACTTCGAGTTGAAGAACAACCGTGGTCAGGTGTTTGTCGCCCGTCAAGTTGCGTGGGCAGACACCGACTGGGTTTACAGCGTCCGCGTGGTGACACCGGATAACCAGATTAACCTGCTGAAGTATTTGATGGATAACGTCATCAAGAGCTTCAAGCCTAACCGTGTCTTTGCCGGTACACCCGCTGATTGGGGTGCATACTTCGACACCAGCAATAATCTGATCGTGCGTTTCCCCGCAGGTTGGTCTATCACTGACAGCGCCCCCGGACGTCCGACGACGATTAGCAGCAACAGCGGCGCCCTGCGCGTTCAGTCACAGGCCGTGTCGGCGGCTTTGGATGAAGCGGCAGCCCGTAACTGGGTGACAACTAATGTGGCCGGTGCGACCATCACCAGCGCTAAGGAAGCCAAGCGCGGCGATATGGCTGGCTTCATGGTGGCGTACACCTATAACGACGTGGACGGAAATCCGAACAGCGGTTTGGCGTTGTTGCTGAACGGCGCGAATAACACTCTCTACAGCGCGAACCTGCGTGTGTTCGAAGGGAATGTTGATCTGAACTCGGATGCAGCTCAGGTTTCACACAGCGATTTGATGAAAATGCTTGGCAGTCTGCAATTGTTGGCTGGCATCAATGTGCCGACGCCGACACCGACCGCAACCTTCACCTTGCCGCCGCCGACCGCGACATCAGAATTCACGGCGACCCCGACCGTGACTGAAACGCCGCTGCCGACCAATACGCCGACCGTGACCAATACACCTGTACCGCCGACCGCAACACCGGTACCGCCAACGGCGACACCTGTACCACCGACTAATACATCTGTGCCGCCAACCGCGACACCTGTACCGCCGACCAATACATCTGTGCCGCCAACCGCGACTACAGAAGCTACGGCTGAAAGCACACCGGCCTAAGTTCGGTTCCTGATAGAAATAAAAAGGCGCGTCCACGAGTGATGCGCCTTTTTTATTGGGTACTGTTCAGACCCGCTTCAACGGTGGCAAGTCGCCGCCTGAAAAAAGTTTGTTCGACGGCATTCTGGCAGAGGGTGAGCGCTTCGGTATAGGCATCGTGTGCTTCTTGCAACCAGCCCATGCGTCGCAGCAAATCAGCACGGGCGGCATGAAAGAGATAGTAGCCGTCCAGCGAACCATCTTTTTCCAGATCATCGAGGATTGCCATACCCGCGCCGGGACCTTCAGCCATTGCTACAGCTACGGCACGATTCAATTCGATGACCGCCGAGGGATTCATCTGCGCGAGTACACCGTAGAGTGCCGCGATCTGACGCCAATCGGTATCCTCGGTGCGAGCGGCCTGTGCATGGAGGGCTGCAATCGCCGCCTGGATTTGATATGGGCCAGCTTGACGACGGGCTAAAGTGGTTTCGATGAGTTGGATGCCTTCGTGCAGCATGGCGACATCCCACAGGCTGCGGTCTTGATCTTCGAGCAGCACCAATTCTCCTGCTTCATTCACCCGTGCTTTGCGGCGAGAGTGATTCAAGAGCATGAGTGCTAATAATCCGAAGGCTTCGGGATCGGGGAGCAGCGTTGTCAAGACACGACCCAAACGGATGGCTTCATCACACAATTCGTGGCGGATGAGGGCATCACCGGATGCGGCACTATAGCCTTCGTTGAAGATCAGATAGATGACCGAGAGCAGCGATTCCAGACGCGCAGGTAGCAAGTTAGCTGGCGGGACTTGATAACGGATACCGGCATCACGGATTTTGCGTTTGGCGCGGACGAGGCGCTGCGCCATCGTCACTTCGGATACGAGGAAGGCACGGGCAACTTCGGCAGTAGAGAGTCCACCGAGGGTATTAAGCGTCAAGGCGACCTGTGCTTCCAGCGTGAGTGCCGGATGACAACAGGTAAACATCAACTTGAGCCGTTCATCTTCGATGCCGTCCATATCCTCGTCGTCCGTTTGATTGGCAGCCAGCGACTCGAGCATCTCATCGCTGCCAACAATACGGCGGTTCCTGCGGATGCGGTCGATGGCTTTGTGTTGTGCGGTCGTTGTGATCCATGCGCCGGGATTACGGGGCGTACCGTCCACGGGCCAGCGCTGCATGGCGGTGATGAGCGCGTCTTGCAAGACGTCTTGAGCCAGTTCGATGTCACCCAAGCGGCTGATCAGAGCGGCCAGCACCCGCCCTGATTCTGCCCGAAAAGTATGTTCGATAAGCTGCTGGATGGATGCTGCCACGTTTTAGCCTTGCGGTTGTGACCAGTCGATAATGGGACGGACTTCAATCGCACCGTGCTTGGCACCGGGGATCTTGGCGGCCATTTCGAGCGCTTCGTCCAAGTCTTTGCAGTTGAGCAGATAGTAACCGCCCAAGACTTCCTTGGTTTCCGCAAAAGGCCCGTCGGTGGTCAAGGTTTTGCCATCTCGCACGCGGACAGTGGTGGCGGTATGGGTGGGATGCAGGGCTTCGGCGGATACCAGAAGTTTGCGTGCATTTACTTCTGCGGTGAAGGCGTTATAGGCCTCGATCTCGGCTTGCATGGCTTCGGGAGGAGGCGGTGTGGTTTGATCCGGTCCGTAAATGAGCAACATGTACTGCATAATGATTTCTCCTCAGCTTATTGGACGAGCTATTTCGTCCCATATACCCATACGACGAATGAGAGTGACAGGAATCGACAACCTGTTTTGACCTATTTCAAAATTCGTTATTTAAAGACTTCGCCGCCCACGAATGACAGTGGTGAGTTGGGGTGAGGGCAACCAGACTGTGAAGGTCGAACCATGCCCTTCACCCGCGCTGGTGACGGTGATACGTCCACCGTGAGCTTGTATGATTTCCTGTGTGATCGCCAAACCGAGTCCGGTGCCGCGTCGTGGGCCACGGGCTTTATCGACCTGATAGAAACGCTCGAAGATACGCGGCAGGTCATCAGCTTTGATACCTAAGCCGGTATCCCGCACCATGACTTCGACGCCGCCGTGGTTGACCTGTGTGCGCAGCCAGATTTCACCACCGGATGGGGTGTATTTGATGGCGTTGCTGACGAGGTTGGTGAGCACCTGCGCCAAGCGGTCACCATCACCTGCGACAGGGGGTAATGGATCGGCTTCGATATGCAGGGTGAGTCCTTTGTCTCGTGCGAGCATGGACAGACGATCACCAACGGCTTGTGCCAGTGCACCCATGTCAATTGAGGCGGTGCGCATCGAGAGGCGACCGGCTTGTAGACGTGCCAGATCGGTGAGTTCGGTCACCATGCGGTTGAGGCGACCGGCTTCTTCGTGGATGATTTTGGCAGCGCTGGCGGGATCTTTGGCGGCTCCATCCATGATGGCCTGTGAGAAACCTTGAATGGATGTCAGTGGTGTTTTGAGATCATGCCCGACATTTGCCATGAAGTCTTTCTGAGATTGTTGGGTGTTTTGAACCTGCGTACTCATGCGGTTGAAGGCTTCGGCCAGCGCTTTGATTTCGGCAGGGCCTTGTTCTGGTACACGTTGGTCATAATGTCCGGCGGCGACCGATTCGGTCACTTTGACGAGTTGACCTAATGAGCGCGTGAGCGTCCGGCTGATGAGGGCGGCTAAGAAGGCGGCGATGATCAGGCCAACGATTATGGCTTGCGCTAGAGGGATGGCTAATTCACGCCCGAAACGATCTAGTACGTTTTGCCACGTTTGCACTTCGGGGTGATCCGCGAGGACGATGGCATTGGTTTCCTGTCCTTGCCGGACGGAGGCGATGCCAGCGAATAACCAGCGCGAACCGTCTTTATCTTCAAGCTGACCAAAAATGGTTTGTCCGCTGATGAGGCGCGGGGTGCGGATGGTGAAGGATTCGGGATTGATGCGGGTGCTGTTGCCGCGCGTGAATGATCCGGCGCTGTCGAAGATAACGGTTTGTTTGGCGATGTTGACGACCAGAATACGGGTTTCGTTTTCGGTTGCGAGCTGGGGGAGTTGGTTAAAGAGGCGTGATAACTCACCCAAGTTGGGGCGGGCGCTGAGGTTGACTTCCTGTACGATGCCCTGCATGGTGGTCAATAGGCGTTCATAGGTGGGGATGGGGGAGACAGGCTGCGCGAACAGGAACACCAAGAAGGCGGCGGTTATCACCAGCAGGAGCACCAGCACCAACACTAGATAGGAGAAGAACAGCCGCGCTCGTAAACGGGGATTGCGTCGCATGATGGTCATCAGTCTGTAGTTAACAGGTTAGTATCGCCAGTCGATTGATCCAGCGTAACAGCAATATGTTATCGAAGTGTGAAAAGTTTCAGCTTCGACTATTCTAATTTGTATCCCACACCCCACACGGTTTCGATCTGAGGGCGCATGCCTTCGAGTTTATGGCGGAGGTGCGCCACATGGACATCGACGGTGCGGGTTTCTCCGGCGAAGTCGAAGCCCCAGACGACATCCAGTAGTTTTTCACGGCTAAAGACTATACCGGGGTTTTCCGCCAGAGTCAGCAGCAGATCAAATTCTTTCATGCGGAGATCGACAGTGTTGCCGTTGACCATCGTGACGCGCCGTTGAGGATAGATGCTGAGGTTCTCTATCACGATGGGGGTATCGGCGGATTCTGCGGCTGGCGCAGGTTTTTTATCGCTGCGGCGCAGAATGGCTTTGACACGTGCCACTAATTCGCGCGGGTTGAAGGGTTTTGTCATGTAGTCGTCCGCGCCGAGTTCCAAGCCGACGATTTTATCAATATCATCACTGCGGGCGGTTAGCATGATGATGGGGATATCGGATTGGGCACGGACGCGGCGGCAGACTTCCCACCCATCTAAGCCCGGTAACATCAAATCCAGCACAACCAGCGAGGGTTTTTCGCTGAGGATGCGTTGTAAGGCGATTGCGCCATCGGTCGCGCTGGTGGTTTTCCAACCCTCTTGTTCGAGGTACATTTTCGCCAGATCAATGATGTGCTGTTCGTCATCTACCAACAATATCGTGTCGGTCATCGGTTTGTGTCCTAGCGTGTGTGATTAGTGTTCCAGTTTATTATGAGGCGGAAAAGTCTGCCAGAATAGCTTTTAGTCAACAATTACGGATTTGAATCATCCCGCTCGATGCGCATTTCGGTGCTGATAGGGGTGCTGTCGCCATCGAATACCAGCGACTCCAATTCGTTATCGGCAACTAAGCGCAGGAAGTGGTCGATGAAGGTTAGTATCAAGTCCAGCGAGTTCACAATCTCAAATTGAGGCTGTTTGGTGATGGTGTTGGAGATGGTGATGCGGACGCGCCGTTTGGCATCATCGGGTGAGCGGTTGACCATACTGGCGAAACGCGCTTTACCTGTGGAGGACAGTGACAGATCGAGATGCAGGGCACGCAGCAATTCAGCGGCTTGCGATGTGGTCAATTTATTATTGCTGGTCATTTCCAAGATTTTGGATACGATCGCCATTGCCATGTCGGACGAGTCGCTGTTGAGTTGGGGGTGGGTCGGCGTGTCGTCACTCGGAGATGGATCGGGTTCGTTTATGGTTGGCGGGACGATCATCTGCGGGGAGGGTTCTTGAAGCATCTGTTGGGTTTCGCGGTGCACCTGCTCGGCACTGATGTCGAAGCGTTTCAGGATGCGAACGGCCATGCTGTCTTCCTGACGGATCAGTCCCAAGAGGATATGCTCGGTGCCGATGTAGTGATGATCCAAGCGGCGGGCTTCATCGATTGCCAAGTCGATGAGTGCTTGTGCTTCTACTGATAGCTGCGGATCGTTTACGGGCAAGGTATCTCCAGCGGCAGGGGTGATTTCCACGATGAATTCGGCAACCCGTTTGTAGCCTAGACCCAGATCACGCAATACACGCGAGGCAACCCCGTTTTCTTCCCGTAGCAGACCCAACAGAATATGTTCGGTGCCAACAATCGCGTGTTTAAGCTGTACCGCGGCTTCCTCGGCTAAGGTCAGCACGCGTTTGGTGCGCTGCGTGAATCGGTCTGTGTTATTCATCGTGCTGTGTCCTTATCCTGTTCGATGTGTAATTCAATAAATGGCCGCGAAGTATCGGTTCAAAGGATGACATGGGCTGACCATGTCGTTACATTTAGGTCTAATATGACTCATTGTAGAGCATTTTGAGCATTACGAATTACGTGACATTTGTGCTTGAAACAGTATTGTTACGAGGTGTGCGCTACTGCTCAGTGGATTCATCGGATGAATCGACTTTTTTCAGGTGTGTTACCAGAACTTTGTCCACACGTCGCCCATCCATATCCATTACTTCAAATCGTAATCCATTTACTTCGAAGGTATCCGCTTCAACAGGTACACGCCCTAGATAAGTCATGACAAAGCCACCGAGCGTCTGGTAA
Organism: Aggregatilineales bacterium; assembly: GCA_044227005.1. Taxonomy (GTDB): domain Bacteria; phylum Chloroflexota; class Anaerolineae; order Aggregatilineales; family Phototrophicaceae; genus CFX2. The sequence goes on along the minus strand of JBGAFZ010000003.1, from coordinate 64,853 downwards.
TGCCCTTCTTCTTCCTGTGGCAACCCGGTGATATTGAGCGTCGATTTGAATTCATCAATAGGCAGAAGACCATCCAGCAACCACGAGCCATCTGAGCGCTGTATTGCACCCGGTTTTTCGGTCACGCCGATAATTTGCTCAACAAGGTTATTGAGGGTGAGTATGCCTTCAACGCCACCATATTCACTGATAACCAGCGCTAAATGATGACCGGATTGTTTAAACAAAGCCAAGGCATGAGCAGCAGTAGCCGTCTCGGGTATAAACAACGGCTCGCGCATACAGGCATTGAACTGTACTGGCTGCCCTTTGATCAGTGAATCCAGTAAATCTTTGGAGCGCACCAGACCTACGATCTGGTCAAGTGATCCTGTGGCGACCGGAAAGCGCGAATGCTTACTGGCGGCGATCATGCTCATGGTCGTTTCAAGCGGATCGTTGAGGTCGATCCACTCAATGTCCATACGCGGAGTCATCAGTGATTCAACGCTCTGGTCATCGAGGCTCATGACACTGGCGACTAAAGAACTTTCATTGGCTTCAAATACACCCGCTTCCACACCTTGCTCCATAAGCGAGTAGATTTCTTCATCGGTTACAGGCGGAGGGGGATTCGCGGGGGTACCCATCAGGCGCAAGAGGCCGTCGGTTGAAATGCTTAGCAAATGTACAATGGGTGCGCTAATTTGGGATAGTCGGCGCATGGCTGGCGCGACCATTACGGCAACACGTTCGGGATTTCGCATCCCCAGACGTTTAGGTACCAGTTCCCCAACCACCAGTGAGAGGTAGGTCGTCACGCCCACCACAATGAACAAACCTAATGCCTCGCTCAACGGTTTTAAAAACTCGATTTGTCCTAATAATGTTGCGACGGGATGGGCTAATGTTGCACCTGCAAATGCACCTTGCAGGACACCAACCAGTGTGATGCCGATCTGTACGGTCGATAAAAAGCGATTGGGCGATTGTGATAGTTCGAGCGCTTGTCGCGCACCCAAACTACCTGAGAGCGCCATTTGCTCCAGCCGTACCTTACGCGCCGAAACAATGGCAATTTCGGACATTGAGAGTAGACCGTTGACGATTGTCAACAGCACGATAAGCACTATTTCCATTGGCTGTTACTCAAGGGGTATGGAGATTGGACTGGACTGTGGGAGGCAAAACCATGCCTGAAATCCTCGGACAAGAGGCTTTTAATTCTCACTTTCTTTGGCTATTTAGACCCACATATTACCATCTGAATGGGCTGAAGCGCGATTCTCTCATGTTTTTGTAAGGCAAGATCGAACCTAGGCGATTACCCACGTCATATGGATGACTTCGCGGCGGACGGTGAATTGGTAGCGCTTGAGGAGTTCGCTGGTTACGGGGCGATCAGAAGGGTGCTCCATGCTGAGCGGAGAGTGACCGAAGCGACGTACAGCAGTATTGATGAGGGCTTCGTCGTACAAGCCTTCATAATCAGGATGTACCAGCAATGTAAGCTGGGTGGTGAGGGTCATGCTGGTTTCGATCCATAGCGAGGCGAGTAGGTCGCACTCATCGCTAGACCGAATCACCAAGCGTTCACGCTGGCGGAAGCTGAGCCAATCACCCAACATTTGCCATAGGCTGCGGCGGAATTGCTGTTCGTGGATGGGACGCAGCCAGCCTAACCCACCTAAGGCTTGCGGACGGACGTATTCAGCCAGCTTGTACTCGGCTTGCCATTCATTGGCTTGACGGCGGGCAATGTGGATGCGCGGATCACTGTCGTAAGGTTGGGGGGTGTGATAGGCACCACTGCGCCGCCATGTCGTCCATGTGCGTTCTTCCATAAAGCCCAAGCGTAGATATAAACGGCGCGCGGTGGGATTGTCGGCATCGACTTGGAGCAGGGCGCGTTTGCCACCCCGTTCGGCGATCATTTTCATGGTGGCTTGCATCAATGCCTGCGCGATGCCCTGCCGTTGATAATCTGGATGGACAGCTACATTGACGATGACCCAATCCTGCCCATTGTTGCCGGGGGTATCCGCCGGATAGACCGATACATTGCCGACCAGCTTGCCGTCAGCAATCCAGACGAAACCTGTTCCCATGCCTTGCATGACACTGTTCAACCCACCGAGCAAACCAATGCCGGGCACGTTGCTCATGGTGCGCATTTCACGCACAGCGGCACGTCCGTTGCTATCCATACTGCTGGCAAACGCGATTTCAATGAGGTCGGCGAGCGGTCCTAAATCGGTACGCAGATTAACCGGACGCGGGCCGTTTTTTACAAGTGCGGGATTTTGAGTAGCCTGTATTCCAACCACAAGAAACATCCTTCTAGAATAGTGCAAGCGTATCCCTAGGCTTCTGACCTGTCAAGCGCTGTCTCACACCATTATGATCAGTATATTGTCAGTGTACGGTGTGTACGAACCCATCGTTTCCCCCACGCCTTAAAATCCGCTGTTGGAGTTCAGGCCTCCACCCGCTATGATTATACGCTTGTGAAAAGGAGTGAATATTGCTATGACGCGACAAAATTATGGTTCATTACGCGGTGGCGGTACAACCCGACGCAGCGGTGCGTGGCAGTGGACAGTCATTGGTTTCGTAGTTGGCTTCGGCTGCGCGGCCATCGCGGGACTTATCCTCGTGATTACCGGCGGTGCTGATAGCTTGAGTGGTGTGCTTTCAGCAGGTCGTTCAACACCTACACCGGTTGTCATTGTCATCAGCCCGACACCCTTACCGGTGACGGCGACACTTGAGCCAACCGTTGGGATATTGCCATCGGCTACACCGGAACAAGCCCAAATCGTCGTTCCTACTGCGACGGTGACCACTAACATTCAAGTACAAGTTCAACCTACCGCGACTCTTCCACCTGCTGCAACCGCGACCAATCCGGTTCCGGTGGCGGCACAATTGCCTGCGGAATTGGTGACTAAGCGCGGCGCTCTCATTCAGGTGCCGGGTGGCGCATTCGAGATGGGTACGAAGGCACAAGAGGCCGCCCTCGCCGCCGAGGAATGCACTAGTCTATGGAACAGCAAGTGCGATCCGAACGATGCCAGCGACTCATTCCCACCGCATCAAGTCACGGTTAGCCCGTTCTATATTGAGGAAAAAGAAGTCACCTACGACCAATATCTAGCGTTCCTCAATTCCGAGCAAATCGGTATGGGTGCGCGTAATGGTAAGCATAAGAACGGCTGCCAAGGTCAATTGTGCATCGAAACCCGCACTGAAAACCAGAACAGTAACATCATCTCGGATAGCCAGAATTACCGTGTGAATGCTGCCATTTCTAGTTTCCCGGTGGCGGGTGTGACGTGGTATGGCGCACAGGCTTATTGCGAGGCGATTGGTCGCCGTTTGCCGACGGAAGCTGAATGGGAACATGCAGCCCGTTGGACGCAAAACACGATCTATCCGTGGGGCAACGAATTTAACGTATTGTTCGCCCGTACCAGCCGCCCACAAGAAACCGACGCAGCATTGGTCGGGCCGAAGCCGGTGGGCAGTTACTCATCCTTCAACGGTTTGTACGATATGGCTGGCAACATTGCCGAGTGGGTGAGCGATTGGTACGATCCGCTGTATTACAACACCTTAGCCAATTCGACCACACCAGTGGTTGATCCTAAGGGGCCGGTGGCTGGAACGCAAAAGGTTTTGCGTGGCGGTAGCTGGGATGCGCTGCCCTTCTATTCGCGCAGTGTGCATCGCCAGAGTCTCCCGCCGTTAGGACCGACGCTCTGGGCAGGTTTCCGCTGTGCCAGTAACACCAGCGACGCTGGTACGGCAGGTGCGGGGACAACGGGTACTACGGGTACGACTGGTACCGCCAACACAGGTGCTGCACCTGTTGTAGTGCCGACGGTTGCTGGGGCTGCTAGTAACGAAGAGACCAACAACGCTCAACCCGCGCTGCCTGCGCCTCCTGCTACGGCTGTCCCGCCGACCAGCAGCGCACCACTGCCGACGCTCGCGCCCGGTGGCTAATATCCGCGTCTGATATGTTATGAAGGGGCTTGCCAACGGGTGAGCCTCTTTTTATTTGCCCTAAATCGCGTTTCCTATACACTAAACAAATCGCGGTTTCACAAGTTGGGAACATTATGTTTATTCAAGGTAACAAATTAGGTTTATTGATGTTTGTGGTTTGCGGATTGGTGGTGATCGCAGGGGGCTTTGTGCTCAAGTTGCCGGATGTAGTAACGATGGTTGGGGTGGGGTTAGCACTGATGTTGATGGATCTGGTCATCCGTGTACGGTCACGCGCCACACCCAATTGGTTGATGAGCAAATCGGTGGGCGGTTATTTGTACTTTATTCCCGCGTGGATCGGCGGGATTGTGGTGATCGCCATCAACATCATCAGCCGCTTACAGCCGACGTAAATTTTCGTGCTTCAATGTGGGATTGAGGATATGCTATAAGGCTATCGCCCGACTGCGTACGGACCAGTTCTACTGTTGGTTTCTTCAATTCCTATTGAACACATGATTCGTTTGTAAATTGTGTTCCTCTTATTGACCCTTTGCATCTTACGCCTTTTACGGTTAAGTGCACTTGGTTTTTCAAAGTAGCCATAGCGGCGCTTATACCACGGCCGACGATGTTCTTTTCTTGATAGGTCTTGAAATCGACTATACAAATCCGTGAAACATTCATCTTCACGCGCAACAACGGTTATCATTGTATAGCATCAAATTACGGCTGATACTCTGCCGATCACTAGGTTAGTGATATGAAATGACGGTCACTATCCATTGTATCACTTTGTGAAATGGAAGTTATCATCTCTTTATCCTAATTTTATCACTCGAACCAGATGGGGTTTGACCATGCTTTGCGCTGGTACGAGTCGCGCACCAGAACACGGACAAACGGACTACGCCAGTCTTTCAGACTGAATTCGGCTTCGACAAGCCCTTCCCCATTGACGCTGGTGAACTCAATCGGGCGTCCGAGGGCGTAAATGTGGCTGGCAGGTGTGCAGCGCACATAGAGTTTATCCCCGGGGATGACTTGAATATCCACCAGATCGGGGCCGGTGCTGGAATAGAAATCACCAGCTTTCAGGGCGCTTAAGAGTGCTTCCGGTGAGAGGGTTTCACTTTTCACTTTGACCCACCCCATCATGCGATCACGGGCGTTGATATTGAAGTGGGCGTCATCGGTGGCACAGGCATAGATGCGTTTGCCGCGCGCTAGCATCAGGTCGAGCATATAGGTGCTTTCGGCGGTGTCGCTGTCATGACCGACTCCGGCGTTATAGACCTCTACTGCGTGAATATCACCGAGCGAGAGGAAATCACCCTCGGTCATGGCGTACCACTGCGGATGGGCGGCGATGACAAATGCGCCAGCGTCCAAGGCACGTTTTGCCAGTTGAGGGCCGGTTTCTCCGGCGGGGGTGTGGGCGAAATCAAAAGGTAAGCCTAGCGCTACGATGTGCCACCCGTTGCCGAATTCCATGCCGCTGGTATGAATCTCCGCGCCGATGAGGGTGGTGAAGTTGGCGCTGCGAAAGGGTGTGGTATCGACAATCGGCCAGCCATACTGGGGTTTGAAGTGGTCGGTGATCGCCATGAAGTCATAACCGCCATCACGGTACATCTGATAGACCGCTTCCGGTGACCACTTGCCATCCGAACGGGTCGAATGGGCGTGGAGATTGCCGCGCCAGAATGTCCCCGGCTTGGAAAAGACTGTTTGAATCATGTGCTAGGCTGCCTTTTTGTAAAGAGTGTTCCGGTCAAAATTGAATTACATTTAATACTATCCGAACGCGATTACACCTGTCTTAAGTGCCGGTTATATTCAGGTTATTTCACGTTACCAGCGACTCAACCAGATCCAAGAAGACGGTATCGCCATCGAACTGGTTATAAATGTGGGCGGTTTCGCGGCGCTGCTGGCGATAGGCATCCAGATTATCGAAGAAGGCGCTGAGGTTAGTGCTGGTCAAAGTTGCAGATGCACAGCCCAAACCTTCTTCGGTGATGATGTGGGCATTCAACTGCTGTTCATAATGTTCAAACGGGAGCAAGAACATCGGCACATGCAGATACAACGCCTCGGTGATCAGATTATGTCCCGCCGTCGAGATGACCGCTGCAGATTGGCGTAAACTGTCGATGAAATCAGCGCGCGAGTTGGGTTTTAAGCTGACGTTGGCTGGGATATGCGCGGCTTGTGCATCGACAAAACAGGTGAAGCGATAATCTGTGAATTGACCGAACAGCGCCAGTAATTCATCTAGTGACTGTGGAATTTGGCTGGCGGCGGAGATGTAGACCGTCACGTAGTTATTGATGGGCGAGGGGATTTGATCTTTCACGTCGCGTCCGAGGATGGGCGGAATGATGGTCACCGGATACTCATCCACAGGTGCGTAATTCACTTTGAAGAACGATGTGGCGATACGTGCTTTGGCTTTTGGGAAAAAATATCCCAAACGCATCCGGTGCTCATTGGGATTAAAAGCGTCGAGGGTTGGGAAATCGTAGCCCAAGAATTTGCTCTGTTGATCGAGCGTTATGAGCGGCACACCGAATAAATAAGCGACCTGCGCCGATACCATGTCGTAATCCGAGATGACCAGATCGGGCTTGCCGAAGTCCCGTTCGATCCAACCGCAGGTGTTCCAGAAGGCGATGCTGGCTTCCGGTTGGGCGTTGCGCGGGTCATTGGCGGTGGCACTGAAGTCGAGGCCGTTGGGCGTGGTGTGCATCACCGGTACATAGACTCGTGCGTTACGCACCTGTGGATAATGTTGGGTGAAAAAATGATAGCTCTGGTCATTGGTAATCAGTATGACGTCATGACCCCGCGCGAGGAGTCCTTCTAGGATTGGACGCTGGCGGGTGCTATGCCCGAAGCCAAAACCACATACACCGAGTACGATTTTCATAAGCCGCCTACTATCCTTTGCGCTGGCTGACGCTGATCTTGATGCCCAAGAGCCGCAGTAATTTGCTGATGTTCTGGATGGGGATGAAGCAGTGATCAAAGTACCAATTCTGGGTGGTTTTGTAATGCCGCCGCTTAAGCAAGACGGTTGGGATTTGGACTGCGAGAATGCGAAGGGTCGTGCCGATGAGTCGCAAGCGTCCTATAAACCCCTGTGTATGTGAAAGCGCAAAATTAGCCTCGAACTGACCGTTGGCTGCTGCCCGTTTGACGATATAACCCATCGTCATCTTTTCCGGTGGCACCCAATGATAGACGCGCAAATCTGGCGAGTATAGAAAGACTGGCGACTCTTCGCCTTCCCACACACGACGGAACAATCCGGTTTCTTCGCCCATGCCCAACTGATTGCCCTTCATGCCGGCAGTGGATTCAAATCCACCATAGGTTTGCAAGGCTTGTTTGAGCCAGATCATATTCGAGCCGGAGAAAAATTCGCCCTGCCGTAGATGGCGTTGGACATCGCCGCGCGTCCGAATCTCATATTTATCCAGCCACCAATCGGGTTTGGGACTGGTGTAAAAGGGATGGATTGGGCCGCCGACACAGCGCAAATGGGTTGGATTGCGCTCGATGAGTCCTTGGGCGGTTTCCAGCCAATTGGTTTCCGCTTTGGCGTCATCATCGAGGAAGGCAACATACGTGCCTAGTGCAGCTTGCCATCCGGTATTACGAGCAGTGGCTAAGCCCAAGCGTGTTTCATAGATGTAGCGCAGGTTGGCGTGCTGCTTGACCAGCGCTTGAATGGCTTCGGCTGTGCCATCGGTTGAGGCGTTATCTACCACAATGACTTCATAGCTATCAGTCGATAGCGTTTGCTTGAGTGCGCTTTCGACTGAAGCCAATAGATGATCAAGGCGGTTATAGGAACAAATAACCACTGAGAATAACATGTCGCAGCCTATGGTGAATGTTTAGTGATCGTCAGACCAGATTGGATCGTGTTGTAAGCATGTGTGATGATTACCGCACTATCCAACCATGTTATGTTCAGCCGCATTTAGGTGTCGCATGAATAGTTGGTGAGTGCTTAAGCATAGTACAACATCGGTGGGGAATTTCATAATACCAGTTGGTGGCAGGCTGGATTATCGCATCGCGCGGGAAGTTGGCAGGGCTGAGATAAGGGTTTTATACTCTCTAGTTATTCCGAATACTTGTTATCAGGCGAAGGAAAATTACCATGCTTTATGGGGTTGCTTATTACCACGAATACCAGCCATACGAACGGTTGGCAGAAGATATACGGTTGATGAAGGAAGCCGGTTTGACGGTGGTGCGCTTGGGCGAATCCACATGGTCAAGTTGGGAACCGGATGACGGTCGCTTCGAGTTCGCGTGGATGGATCGCGTCATTGATGCTATGCATGAAGCGGGCATCAAAGTGATTTTGGGAACACCCAGCTATGCTATTCCGGCATGGATGAACCGTAAGTTCCCCGAAATTATGGCACAGTATGAGCGTGGAAACCGTGCCTATTATGGGGCGCGGCAGAATATGAACCATGCCCATCCCGCCTTTCGCTTTTATGTAGAGCGTGTGGTGCGCCAGTTGGTCAGTCATTATGCGCAGCATCCGGCGATTATCGGCTATCAGGTGGATAACGAAACCAGCAGCGGGGCTTTGCATAACCCTGATGTATTCCAAAAGTATGTTGATTATTTGAAGGATAAATTCAAGTCGGTTGATCGGTTGAACGAGGTGTGGGGGCTGACGTATTGGTCACATCGGTTGCGCGATTGGGCGGATTTGTGGACGCCGGATGGCAATACCAACCCCGGTTATGATCTTGAATGGCGGCGCTTTCAAGCCACGTTGGTGACGGATTTGCTGGCGTGGGAAAAAAATATCGTCAAGGAATATGCCCGACCGGATCAATTTGTGACGCAGTGCGTGGTGGGGATGCATGGGCGTACTGAATCGGATGTCTACGATATTGCCGCCGAAATGGATGTGCTGGCGATGAATCCGTATCACGTCACACAGGATGGCCTCAATCTGGCGTTGGGTGAAGATCGGGTTTTTGGTTCGCCGGAGTGGATGGCTCAGTTCCAGATCAGCAATCCCGGCGTATGGTCAATGTCTTTGGCAGGGGATTTCGCGCGGGGAGCCAAACAAAATAACTTCTTGATTACCGAGTTGAACGCGGGGAGCATCGGCGGTTCGCACTGCAATTACCCCAATTATGACGGACAGTGGCGCTCGGTGGTTTATTCATTTATTTCGCGGGGTGCCAACATGGTCGAATATTGGCATTGGCACACGCTGCATTACGGTATTGAAACCTATTGGGGTGGTGTCCTCAACCACGATCTTGAGCCGGGGCGTTGCTATGCCGAGGTCTCACAAATTGCGCACGAATTGCGCGATCATGATGCGCTGCTGACCGATTTGAAGCCTGACGAAGAAGTGGCCTTCCTGTATTCGCAGGACAGCAAGTACGCGCTGGAATTTATGCCGTCGCTGCCCCAAACGGACAACGTTCAGCCGGATAGAACATCGTATCGTCGCACTTTTGATGCCTATTATCAGGGCTTTTTTGAAGCGCGGGCACAGTGCGTTGTACTGCATGAGGAACAGACCTTCGAGAAGTATCCGGTGTTGGTCGTGCCTTCACTATATGTTGCGGATGATGCACTTTTGGAGCGCTTGTCACAATATGCGGCGAACGGTGGACATTTGCTGCTGACGTTTAGAAGTGGATATGCGGACGAATTCGCCCGTATTCGGTGGCATCGTGCGCCTAATGTGCTGCGTGAGGCGATAGGTGCTAGTTACAACGAGTTCTCAAACCTCGTCACAGGCTTAGCACTGACATCAGGACAAGCGGACTTCAGCATCCCGTCTGATGCACGTGCTACCGGTTGGGCAGATGGCCTCCAACTGGAAGGTGCGACTCCGCTGGCCTATTATGATCACCCGCACTTCGGGCGCTTTCCGGCGATTGTATCCAAAGCCTTTGGCAAAGGCCGTGTGACCTACTGCGGTACACTCCCGAATAAGCCACTTAGCAAAGCATTGGCACAGTGGGTACTGGCGCAGTCTGGTATCACGTCACCTTTTGCGGATTCACCGACTGTCGTGCGTGCTTCGACCGCCCGTGCTACATCCGGTCAAAAGCTTAGTTTCTATACCAATTGGTCATGGGATGTGCAGCAAATTCCGGTGTCATTCGGCGGCACTGATCTAATCAGTGGGGCGCAAATCCCAACCGGGGGTAACATCCAACTCGGTGCGTGGGATACTAAGATCATCGTCACCCCTTGAGGGTGCGAGTAGCACGATGAGGAGGGTCTAAGATCCTCCTCGCTCATTTTATACCCTGCCATTTTCACATCATCACCACGCAGTGCATAATGTAACAATTAGTCCTAAGCAGATTGATAGCCTATGTCCGTCTTATAGAGCACAACAAGCAAATGAGAAGAACGTACAATGACAACAAATGACCTCAAAGGCAAAATGAACCCTAAGACTGATTTCTTTTTTAACAAAGCCGGCAAGTGGCAGCAAGCCTATGCGGAATTGCGAAAAATCTTGTTGGAGTGCCAACTCACTGAAGAATTGAAGTGGGGTGTCCCCTGTTATACGCTTGAGAATAACAACATTGTTTTGATGCATGGGTTCAAAGATTATTGTGCGATTCTGTTTATGAAAGGCGCGTTGTTAAACGATCCTTTAGGTATTCTCGTCCAACAAACCGAAAATGTGCAATCCGCACGACAAATCCGCTTCACCGATGCTGATGAAATTGTCGAGATGGAAAACGTCTTGAAAGGCTATGTGGCCGGAGCCATTGAAGTCGAAAAAGCCGGTTTGACCGTGGAATTTAAAAAGACATCAGAATATGCTGTACCTGAAGAACTTCAGAAAAAATTTGATGAAAACCCTGCCTTGAAAACCGCTTTTGAGGCATTAACACCGGGACGCCAGCGCGGATATATCCTTCATTTTTCTGCACCCAAGCAGTCCAAGACCCGCGTATCCCGAATTGAAAAACACATCCCGAAAATTCTAGATGGCAAGGGCTTAGACGATTAGCCGCTATCGCGATATAACCCGTTATCGCTCGTTGACCACGCCAATGTTCTTAGCGTCCCGATGCTTGCCAACCGCCTTGCCTAATGGCTACACTCATTGCTTTGCTCGATTTTCACTGAACAGGTTTATCATTTTATGAGGGTCATATTGCAGCGGGTCACACAGGGCAGTGTCACGGTTGATGGTCAGATAACAGGCGCGATTGAAATCGGCTTTGTCGCATTGGTGGGCATCACCCATACCGATACTCAGGCGGAAGCGGATATGTTGGCGAAGAAAACAGTCAATCTGCGGGTATTTGAAGATGCCGAGGGCAAGATGAATCTGTCAGCGCTGGATGTCGGCGCTGGTGTTCTGGTGGTGTCACAGTTCACGCTGTATGCTGACTCGCGCAAAGGTCGCCGTCCCAGTTTCACCGATGCTGCCCGACCGGAACAGGCTGCCCCGCTGGTGGAGTATTTCGCAGAACGGTTGCGTGCCGAAGGTATCCAACGAGTCGAAAAGGGCGTGTTCGGCGCGATGATGCAGGTCGCCATCCATAACGACGGGCCAGTGACGATAATTCTCGACTCGCATGATATGATGTAATGGACGATTAGGTTGAAATGTTTTGAGGTGTGCCCATGTCCGATATGATCAAGACGAGCGCAACCTTCGCTGATTACGCAGCGCTGCCCGAAACGAACCAATTTGTTGAACTCATTGACGGAGAAATCATTGTGAATCCGCCGCTTGATGTACACCAAGATGTACTCGGCACTATTTACGTCTATTTGCGCCAATCGTTGGGTGGTGGAACATTACGCATGGCACCCACCGGTGTTTACTTTGACGAGAGCAATAGTTTTGAACCGGATATATTCTGGGTGAGTCCTCAAAACAAACAGTGTTTCTTGGGTGCAGATAATCGTTATTGGCAGGGCGCACCTGATTTGATCGTTGAAATTTTGTCTACCTCGACTGCATCTAAAGATCGCGGTATCAAGTTCGAGACATACGAGCAGCATGGCGTTCGTGAATACTGGTTGGTTGATCCGGCTGCACAATATGTTGAAGTGTATGCGAACCGGCAGGGTGTTTTTAGCCGTGTTGGTGTTTTTGAACGGGGTAAGTCGTTTGCGTCTGAAATCATTGGTAATCAAAGAGTAGATGTTACTCTATTCTTTCCTCACACGAGTTGAGTAAATCATGTCCAAAAAAGTATTCGTCAGCGGTTGCTATGACATGCTCCACAGCGGGCATATTGCTTTCTTTCGCACGGCCTCTACTTACGGGGATTTATACGTTGCGCTTGGTTCTGATAAAACGGTTTATCAGCTCAAAGGCCGCTTGCCCATCAACAATGAGCATGAACGCCTGTATATGGTGAAGTCGGTCAGTTGTGTGAAGGATGCCTTTGTCTCCACTGGCTCCGGTATGCTTGACTTTGAGCATGAACTGCGTGACATGAAACCGGACATTTTTGTGGTTAATGTGGATGGCAACACACCGCAAAAAGAGGCACTCTGTAATACGTTGGGGATTGAGTATGTGGTATTGGAACGCCAACCCCATGCCGATTTACCCCCGCGTTCGACCACTGCGCTCCGACAGATTGACCATATGCCGTATCGCATTGATATAGCTGGTGGTTGGCTTGATCAACCGTTTGTGTCACAACTCTATCCGGGGCCGGTGATTACTATCTCACTCGAACCGACTATCGCCTTTAATGAACGCAGCGGTATGGCGACCAGCACCCGTAATCATGCGCTGGAACTGTGGGGTGCGAAGATGCCACCCGGTGATCCCGAGAAGTTAGCCTACATCCTATTCTGTTATGACAATCCCCCCGGTACGACACAGATTTCCGGTTCACAAGATTCAATTGGTATCGCCATGCCGGGGTTGAACATTGCTCACTACGACGGTCAGTATTGGCCTAGCAAAATTGACCATGTCGGCGACGAATTGACGCTGCAATTTGTCGAGCGCTCGTTGTATCTGATGCCTCTCGGCCCGCGTGGTGATGGCTACAATCCGCTGGATGAACGCAATCTGACCCGCGACGGTGCGAAAGCTTTGGCGGATGCGACGCTGGGTTGTTGGGATGCCATCCTCAAGCACGATTTGCAGAGCTTCGGACGTACCTTCCGTGAGGCCTTTGAGGCGCAGGTCGCTATGTTCCCACATATGGTCAATCACGATGTCTACGATCTGATTAATCGTCATAAAGATCAGTCGTTAGGCTGGAAGCTTTCCGGCGCGGGTGGTGGCGGTTATGTGATTTTTGTAGCCGAGCATCCCATCAAGAACGCGGTGCGGGTCAATATTCGGCGCGAACTCGAATAGCGAGTCTGCAATCCACCCACGGACTGACCTTTACGAAAAGCTTACGCATTCTATTAAGGAATTCCCGTAAGCTATAAATACGTAATGTATTTGATCGTCATAGTGGGAAATGATTTGCATGTCGCTCCGCCGCAAAAACATTATCGCGATTGTCTCTACGATGGTCGGCTTACTGCTGGTTCTCTTCGTCATTTCGCAGTTTATTATCCTCAGACAATCGGATGAACAACAAAAGGCCATCGTCCAATCCGACGTTGGTCGCGCGGTTAATGCGCTCAATCAACATCTGGACGGTTTGACGCTGATCTCCAGTGATTGGGCGAATTGGGACGAAACCTACCGCTTTGTTCAAGATGCTAACGCGCAGTACATCGTTGATAATTTATCCAATGACTCCCTCATCAACTTGCGGCTTGATTTCATGTTATTCGTCAACACGCAAGGGGAGAAGGTTTACCTCAAGCTACTCAATAAATCGGACGAGGCTAAGTCCGATGACCAGTATGGCCTCAAGATCCAACCGGATGACATGCAAGCTATATTGAAGATGACGAGTTCCAAGCAACTCAACAAAGGGTTCATCTATGTTGGGTCGCATCCGACGTTGGTAGTGGCAAGACCGATCTTAAATAGCGCGATGTCCGGCTCACCGCACGGCATGTTGGTCATCGGTCGCTACCTGACGCGTTCTCGTTTGACTCAAATCAGCCAGCAAACCCGACTCACCGTCGATATTAGGAGACTCGATGCCCCCGACCTTGCCAGCGACTTTTTAATGGCAAAGTCAATCTTGACCCCTGCGACTCACGCGCCGATCTTTTACACGCAAATTGAGCATAACGCAGAAGGTTATACCTTGCTGCCGGACATCAATAACCAGCCGCTTCTGATTATGCAAATTCAGACACAGAATGATATTTACGAAGCAGGGCAGCAGTCGGTCTGGTACATTCTCCTTATCCTACTGGTGGCAGGAATAGTATTCGGTTCTGTGATTGTGTGGTTGAGCGAACGTATTGTTATTTCGCGTATTGCCTTCCTTGATCGGCGTATCGCTGAGATTAGCACCAGCAATGATTTGTCGGCGCGGATTATGATGCATGGCGATGATGAACTGGCGCGGTTGACAGCTACTATCAATGACTCACTTGCCAAACGCGAACAATCTCAAGAGGAGCAATTCCGTACGCTCAACACAGAGTTGACCCGTTTGAATGGCGAACTGGAAGCCAAGGTCGCTGACCTGAACGCGAATCGCAAATATAAAGATCGCTTCTTTTCACACGCTTCGCATGAGCTTCGGACGCCACTTGCGATCATGCGGACACGCTTGTATCTCGCCCGCAAGAAACCGGAACAATGGGAAAATCATATTGACCGACTTGACGAGACGATGGGGCGATTACTCAATGTGATTGATGATGTCTTTGATATGACCAAGTTGCAGGATCAGAGTCTGGTCATATCGCCCCAATATACGGATTTGAAGGAGTTTATCGAGTTGGTTTTAGAAGGTAAATCAGGCCGGTTGGCGGAAAAGCAACTGCGGATCAACAAGCAGTTTACGGACATGATCTTACCTGTGAATCTTGATCCGACGCTGTTTGACCGTGCCTGTGACAAATTGATCGAGTGTGCCATCGACTATTGTGAGCCGGAGAGTGAAATCACGATCCGCTTGTACGACTGGTCGTCCGAGGATAAGGTCAGCGCTCGTATGGAAATTGCCTGTCAGGCCTTTCAGTTTCCCCCGGATGAAATTGAGGAAATGTTTTCCCCGTTTTACCAAGTCAGCGAAGGTAAAAAGTACACTAGTGGACTTAATCTGGCGATTGCCAAACAAATCATGGTTATCCATGGTGGCAGTTTGATTGCCCTCAATAATGAGCAGACAGGTGGATGCTTTCAAGCCACATTGCCACTGTTTACGGCTCATTAGTTTCCTCATGTTCTGCAGTTTGTGTTCTATCCTTCTATTAGTACAATAATCGCCATTTATATGCTAAATAAGCCATTTTTAGTATATTTACGTCGAAAAACGTGCAAATTTTGGTCTGGATATCGATAATTTACTTAATTTCGTTACCTTTGACGTGAATTGTGAATAAATGGATTTACACTTAATTCATAACGGATTCGTTTTAATGTTGTTGGGATTTCTGTAATGTCATTACGCCGTAAGACGCTATTTGCGATTGTCCTCACCTTTGTTGGGTTGGTGATTCTTCTGTTTTTGTTGTCACAACTGATCATCCTCAATCAATTTGATCAGCTTCAGTCGGATGCAATTCGTGAAAATGTCGAGCGTGTTCAGAACGCACTGGGCAAAGAGATGGATGGGCTTCGCAGCACCAGCAGCGATTGGGCATATTGGGACGACACGTACCAATTTGTTCAGGATCAAAATGAGACTTATATCGAGTCGAACCTGACCAATGATACCTTCAAGAACTTGCGTCTCAACTTTATGATATATCTCGATAGTGCTGGCAAAACGGTTTACGGCAAAGCGCTGGATTTTCAGACGGATACCATCGTAGACCTGCCTGATGACTTGAATACACAATCAGGGCTTTTGAAGCCCTTGCTTAACATGACTGAACGAGAAGGTGTGCAAAGCGGCATAATTGTTTCAGCCGAAGGGCCGATTTTGGTGGCTTCACGCTATATCCTCAACAGTGCCAAGGTGGGCGATCCTCAGGGCATCTTGATTATGGGACGCTATTTGGATCAAGCCGAAGTTGAGAGCCTCGCACAGCAAACCCAATTAGCGCTTAATCTCATTTCGATCAGTTCTACGACCGCATCGCCTGACTTTTTTACTGCCAAATCGACCTTGACCGCCACCAATGCTCCTTTGGTGAGCTATGACCGGAAAACCAGTGCGGCGCAGGGCTATACCCTATTGACCGACATCAACGGTGAGCCGTCGTTTATCCTGCAAGTGGAAACACCTGCTACCATTTACGAGGCCGGTCAACGAGCCGTATTCTACTTCTTATTGGCGATGCTATTTGTCGGTCTGGTATTGGCGGTCGTATTTGTCAATTGGATCGAGAAGCGAATATTGGCACGATTATCCTTTCTGGATCAGCGTATTGCTGAAATCGGAAACAGCGATGATCTTTCCGTACGCATCAACATCACGGGTGAAGAGGATGAACTCACGCGGCTTACCCGAACCATTAACGAGTCACTGGCTAAACGGGAACACTCGCAGGAACAAAAACTCCACGCCTTGAACCTCGCCTTGCAAGAAACCAACGCGCAACTGAATGACAAGATGCAAACGCTGAAGCAAAATCAGAATTATCGGGATCGGTTTTTCGCCCATGCCTCGCATGAATTCCGCACTCCGTTGGCGATTATGGGGACGCGCTTATACCTTGCCAAACGCAAACCGGAGGACTGGGAAAATCATATTCAGGTGCTTCAAGAGACTCAAAGTCGCTTGCTCAATATCATTGATGATGTCTTTGACATGACCAAATTGCAGGAAAACGACTTAACGCTCAATATGCATAAAACTGAACTGAAGAGTTTTATGCCGATGATTTTGGAAGACCTGACCGCGCGCTTTCAGAATAGTAATACCGAACTGTCCCAAGACTTTAGCGAAGACGACCTGCTCGTCAAAATTGATGTCATTTACTTCGGCAAAGCCTGCGAGAAGTTGATTAACTTCATGCTGGATTACAGCCAACCCAATAACAAAATTACAATACGTATGCAAAAGCAAATGATGGATACACAACCAATTGCCACCATCACCATATGCAGTCGGGAATTTCATTTTAAGCCGGAGGAAATCACCGAACTGTTCTCGCCGTTTTATCAGGTGAGCGAAGGTAAGATTTATACCAGTGGGCTTAATCTGGCGATTGCCAAGCAAATCATCTCGGTGCATGAAGGAACATTGATCGCTCTCAACAGTGAAACGAGCGGTGGGTGTTTTAGGATCACGCTGCCTATTTTTGCAAAAGCTGGCCTGAGTTGAGTTGTTTGGTTGTATGTTTGCTAGTCAGTCTTGATGAATAATTCATATAATTGTTACACATAATTACATGCTTGGGTGTAGACTGAGACTTGTGTCAGTATGAATAAGTATTACGCTCAGGAAATGTTGTTATGTCCCTCCGCCGAAAAACCTTACTCGCCATCGGTTTGACTTCCGTATGCTTGCTGGTGCTGTTGCTGGCGCTCGCCCAATTTATCTTGCTGCGTGGGTTCGATCATTTGCAGGAAGAATCCGTTCAAGAGAACGTGCTGCGGGTGCGAAACGTCATTGCCAATGAAGTTGATAGTCTTACGACTTTTGCAGGCGACTGGGCGTATTGGGACGATACCTACCAGTATGTTCAAGATAAGAATCAGGAATATGCTGACTCTAATTTGAATGACGATTCAATCAGCAACTTGAAGGTTGATGTTTTTATTTACACTGACTTAAACAATCACGTGGTATTCAGTGAGGGGTTTGATTATAAAAGTAATACGGCTTTAGTGCTGCCTTTTGATTTGAACCCACAAGGTGATTTGCTCCGTCCGGTGCTTGATTTGCCTAATGATACAAGCACCAATTCAGGTATTGTGTTGACAAAAGAAGGACCGTTACTACTGGCTGCACGCAATATATTGACCAGCCAAAAGACTGGGCCAGCTATAGGTAAATTGGTGTTTGGACGCTTCTTGAATGAAACGAAGATCAATGCTTTTGCTGAACAAACACAACTAACCATCGAAGTTCGGTCACTTGAAGGGGAGAATTTGCCAGCGGACTATGCAACGGCCAAGACTGCTTTGTTTGCGCAAAACGCACCGAATACACTTTATACTTTGCAAGCGAACACTGCCGAAGGTTTCTCGTTGCTCAGTGATATTAGTGGTAAATCAGCCTTGATGCTGAAGATCGCTATGCCCGATAGCATCTATCAGCAGGGGCAGCAAACTGTTTTGTACTTCATTCTAGCCTTGTTAATCGCCGGAATCACCTTTAGTGTGGTGATGATCTGGGTGTTGGAAAAAATCGTTTTATCGCGGTTGGGCTATCTGAACGCACGCGTGCGGGATATTGCCGTCGGTAACAAACTTTCTGAGCGTATTAAGATGGATGGCTCAGATGAACTGAGCAGTTTGACGTTGACCATCAATACCTCATTGGCGGCAATGGAACGCTCACAGGCTCAATTGCAGGATTTGAACGCGCAACTTGAGGAAAAGGTTGCTGATTTGAATACCATGCAATCCTATCGCGATCGCTTCTTCACCAATGCTTCCCACGAATTTCGGACGCCGATGGCTGTACTGCGTACTCAATTGTATCTGGCACAAAAACAACCGGCACTCTGGCAAAAACATCTAGATGTTTTGGTCAGCGCGACCAATCAATTGTCTGACATCTTGAGCGATGTGTTCGATATGGCGCAATTCAAACGCCAGGGTGGCGCTTTGTATCGTCAGGACGTGGAACTGAAGGGGCTGATTTCCAAGACGGTTATTGCCGAACGTCCACGGATGCACCAAAAAGGGGTGCAACTGTCGAGCGATTTGCCCGACTATGATGTTTACGTTCACGGTGATCAAGGTGCGCTAGAACAGGCTTTGTCCAAGCTGCTTGAATTTGTCATCAACTATGCCGATAACGGCAGTGCAGTTCAGCTTTCATTGTCGACCGGTGTTGATCCCAACGATTTATCGACCACGCTGGAAATCAGCAGTCGCGGGTTGCAACTCAAAGGTACCGACCTCAGCCAGATCTTCATGCCGTTCTCAAAATCCAGCGAAGGGGCTATTCGCAACAGCGGCTTACAACTCTCGATTGCTAAAGAAATCACCGAATTACATCAAGGTGAAATCAGCGCGGTAGAAGACCCTGAAAAGGGAATCTGCTTTCGCATGCAATTGCCCATTCTGCGCGTGGGTGAAGTTCCCGTCACGACTTGATGCGTATCATCTAAGCGAGTGTTTCAGGTTTCGCTGTTTTTGGGGTAAGCTATCCGTCACTATCTTGCTGCCTCAAGGACATGCTCATGAACGATTTACTCGCACGCGTCAAAGCTGAGGGAACCCCTCTGATCGACGGCGATACGGTCACCTTTGTGTGGGAAGGCGAAAGCGCTCCCCAACTCTATACCGATGCGACCGGATGGGGTGAGGATGACGCTGTCAACTTGACCGAAACATCCCCCGGTGTTTGGACGCATAAACTCTCCTTTTTGGCAGATACCTACATGGAATACGCCTACATCAATACGCAGGGGCGTTGGCGTGATCCCCACAATAAGCACCTGATTCCCAACGGTATGGGCAAAATGAATCACTGGTTCAATATGCCGGAAGCGCGTCATACCGATTTGACGTTACGCAAACGAGGTGTCGCCCGTGGCCTCGTGACCGAACATAAAATTAGTGGTGGTTTTGCCATCGTCGGTGAACACCGTCCGGTGTATTTGTATCATCCGCCGACGACTGAGCCAGTTCCGTTGTTGATGGTTCTGGATGGTAAGGATTACGCCATCCGCGCCAAACTCCCCGTCATTGTGGACAATCTGATCGCACAGAAACGTATTCGCCCGATTGCCCTTGCCATGCCGCAGCACGGCGGACAAGCACGCTTTGTCGAGTATATGTGCAGCGAAAGTACACTGGCCTTCCTGACGCGGGATGTACTCGCTTTAGCCGCAGAGCATCTCCATCTGCAATCGTTGGAAGAGCACCCCGGTAGCTACGGTATTCTAGGCGCGTCGATGGGCGGTTTGATGGCGCTTTATAGCGGTCTGCGCTTGCCGGACGTATTCGGTAAGGTCATTAGTCAATCCGGTGCGTTTGGCTTTGACTTGATGGGCAGTGAAACGGTCATCTACGACTTGGTACGTCTTTACGAACGCCGTCCGGTTAAAATCTGGATGGATGCCGGGCGCTATGAATGGTTGCTGCCGATGAATCGCAAGATGCACGGTGTGCTTCAAGGGCAGGGTTATGATCCTATTTATCGCGAGTATAGCGGTGGGCATAACTTCACCTCATGGCGTAATGAAATCTCGCTGGCTTTGGAAGCGATGTTCGCGCCCTGATGTTTAACGCATCATGTAGAGCGCTTTAAGAATTGGGATATAACTTGGGATATATGCTGCTCATTGTGGATTGTCGCTGATGGGCAGCACCACCATATTTGAATCCTGAGTCGTGAATTGTTAATTAATTTAACACCATCTTCAATCACCTCTTAAACTTTTCTTCATACCCTGTTGATTGAAGGTTGTTAATTTCTAAAGCTATTGCATTTTGCCAAGCCGAGAAGTTAAACATTATGAATACACGTCATTTCACATCATTGGATCGTGCTGTTTCGGGACACGTCCTGCGCATTGCCCATCGTGGCGCGTCCGCCTATGCCCGTGAAAACGCGCCTGAAGCCTTGCGTGCCGCCGCAGATATGCACGCTGATATGGTCGAAATTGATATCCGTATCACGGCGGATAATCGTCCTGTGGTCTCGCATGATGACACCCTCAAACGCTTGTATAACATCCCCGCATCCATCAGTGATCTGACGTTGCGTGATCTAGGCAGTGCCATCCCGCCGACCGCCCAAGCCATTATGACCTTTGAAGAGGTGGCCTTGGCCTGTGTAGCGCTGCGACTCGGCTTGTATCTGGATATTAAAGACTGGAACGCTGATGCAGCACGTATCATCTTGCGTACACTGGACACCTTTGAACTGACTGACTACACCATCGTGGGTTCGTTCCGTCCGGATTGGTTAGCCGAGGTCAAATCACACCGCCCACGCTTACGCACATCGGTGTTATTCGGCTCGTTGCATCTGGATCCGGTCGCGCTGGCACAATCGGTCAAAGCGGATTACGTGCATCCCTGCTGGGAGAACGCCGCGCCGGAACCGCATCGACTCTTGACCGAAGCATGGCTCAATGAGGTTCGGGGTGCTCATCTGGGGATTGTCACATGGCATGAGGAACGTCCCACCGAAATTGTTGCCCTCAATAATCTGGGTGTGGATGGCATTTGCACCGACACACCGGACGTCCTGTATACCCTCACCTCAACCAAAGGTGAAGCTACTACACCCAAAGAGTGATCGAATCACGCTCAAAGTCGGCTGAGAATTTGCCTTACTTCCCCCAAAATACTAACTTACGGCTCAGTAACCGGAATTTACGCGCACATATTTAGGTTTCGGTGTAGACTTGTTGCACGTTGACTCACTATCAGGAAGCGCGAAATGGTCGATCAAGTTTTGTTGAGTGCCAGCGACCGTAATATCGAAGATTGTATCCGCTTGGCGCGGGAATATGAGCTTGGCATTGAGCTGATGGTTTTTGCCTTTCCCCACACCTTGGATGGTGATTGGCAGGGGACGATTGCCCGTTATCGTGAATTACTTCGTCCCATCGTCGGGGCGCGCACCATGCACGGCCCGTTTATGGATATGGCTCCTGGTAGTCCTGATCGCCGCATCAACACGGTGTGTATTGAACGCTACCAGCACGCCATCCGCATCGCCTCCGAGTTGGAAATTCCGTTGGTGGTCTTTCATGCCAACTTCATCGCGGCCATTCACACCCATGAATACCGCACCGGATGGCATCAACGCAACCTCGACTTTTGGGTGCCGATTGCGGAGTATGCTCAACAATATGGGGTGACTCTGGGTGTCGAAAATATGTGGGAATTTGACCCTGACATCATCGGTGACCTGCTCAAACAGATCAACCATCCCAATTTGCGTGCTTGTTTGGATGTTGGACACGCCAACCTGTTTGGTTCTGAAGTCGCTTTTGATAACTGGCTCAGTTCACTGAGCGAGTATATCGTCCACACCCACATGAATAACAACGACGGCAAGATTGATATTCACATGGATTTTACGCACGGGGTGTTGGATTACACCGAAGTCCTGCCCAAGATTCGCGCCTTGCCCAATCGCCCCACCATGACGCTCGAAATGGATGAGGTCGATTTTATGAAACTCAGCTTACCCTATTTGGATCTCGTCCGCCCCTACAACTACGAATTGCCGTAGGTCTGGGCTATCTGCGCTTCACAAGAGCCGCAATCTGATCTTCCAGATGCAGCGCCCCATCGGCATCATTGGTGATGACCTGATAGGGAATATGCGGCGTCTCGAACAGTGCGATCATACGGCGCGTGTAATCCGGCTCAAGTGGCTGATTGATGCGCCGTTCCAACCGCAGCTCACGGATCGGATCTTCCGCCACCACCAGCACAAATTTGGCATAGGGAAACCGCACTAAGAAGCGTTGGCGATACTTTTCTTTGATGAAGGTTTGTGCCAATACCAACTTGGGATGTTTGGGCAGCAACACTGCGATATGCTCAATAATCCGCTCGAAGAATTCATCGCGCATATCATCATTAATCGGCTGCTGTGTGGCTATCGCATGGCGCATATCCGGCGGCAAATCATCATCGCCATCATGGACGGTGAAGCCGAAGTTCTCAAATAGCCGTGCGGCGTAGGTTTTGCCTGCACCGGGCAAGCCGAAAGTTACAAAAAGGGTTGGTTTCTTTTTTGGCATACTAGGGGATCTGTAGGGTGTTCGTGGTTGCCGTCCCGCTACAACCACACGGATGATAAATGACAGTCCGTAAGACTGTTGAACTGCACATGAGCGCGTACAGTATACCGTTTAGAATCAAATTAAGATATTGTGTCTTAAGGAGGGGAAAATGGTAACGAATGCCGTTCTCCGTCATAACATACCGGTCATGGCTGCCAAAGGGCTGTTCCATAATCTGAACATTTATCCCGATCATCTGGTTATTCACCATACCGATCTGCTGTCGTGCTTGGTCGGCAGTGATGAAGTCATTTCCTACAATGCGATCAAAGATATTCATGTTGTTACCTCCCGCTTGATGATCGGCGCGTGGTCGCGCTTGGTGATTGTGTGTAAGAATGGACGGACATGTACCTTGTCCTATGGTGCTCGCCAGCAGCATATCGCACAGCAGGTCAAATCTGCGGTTGAGAACTTTCTGATTCACGAGTGAAATGATATTCTCCGCTGAACTACCGTGCTACAATAGAGTTCCTCGTATCGGCTAATCTTTCGGTGGATCACCTGTGTATGCTGAAATCGCGGTTAATGCCGCTGTCAATCAAAGTTTTGATTACGCTGTCCCGCCTGAATTGACCACCCGCATACAGGTTGGGCAATTGGTTCAGATTCCGTTTGGCACTGCCGTTCAACATGGCATCATCCTTGCCCTGCGTGACCATACCGAAATTCCCAACACCAAACCTATTCAAGCCATTCTTGATCCACTGCCGGTCGTCAATCTGTCACAGATCGCGCTTGCCCGTTGGATGAGTGATCGCTACCTCGCCCCGATTGGTTCCTGCCTGTGGCTGATGCTCACCCCCGGCTTGACCGGCGGGCGCGACATCCGTGTGACACTGCTTGAAGATCAAGCCAACAGCAAAGATGCGGTCGAACAAAAGCTGCTCGATTTACTTCGTCGGCGTGGCTCGATGACCGGACGTCAGCTTGAAATCGCCAAAGCCATGCAAGGGCAGAATTGGCGGCCTGCGGTGGATGCGCTGGCGAAGGAAGATGTGCTTTTTGTCCAACGGATTCTCACCCCGCCGCGCGTCAAACCGCGTACCATTCAAACCGCGCTGTTGGCGATTCATCCCAACCAGATACCGGATGTTATGCGCCACCTCGGCAAAGACTCTAAACCGGCTGATATTCTCGAAGCGCTGGCCGTCATGCCGATTGATGAGCCGTTTATTCATCAGGTTGCTGATGCCGCCGATACCACCGAAGCCACCATCAAGAAGTTTGAATCTTCAGGCCTAATTAAGATTGATCGTCCCGATAAAAAGACACCCGCCACCGTCACGCTCACCATCCCGCGTGATGGCGTCCTGCCGGAAATTCTCAAGCTGCGCAAAGCCGAAACCGAACTGCATGTGCTCCGGGTGTTGGCGCGTCAATCCGAGCCGATTGATGTGCAGTGGGTGTATGCCCAAACCGGAGCGAAATTAGCCGATCTCAAGAAGCTCGAAGAAGACGAACTGATCATCCTCGGTGAAAAACAATCATGGCGTGATTCATTGGCGGATCGAGATTTCATTCCGAACCTACCACCCGCCTTAACCCCTGAACAGGCCGAGGCGTGGAAAGTCATCGAACAACATATTAAAGGCTGGGGCTGGGGCAAAGCCGCCGATAACCGTCCACCCGGCTTATTCTTGCTGCACGGTGTGACCGGCAGCGGTAAAACTGAGATTTATTTACGGGCTATCGAGCAAACCATTCAACAGGGACGCGGCGCGATTTATCTGGTGCCGGAAATCGCCCTGACAGCTCAAACCATTCGGCGGGTTGCTGCCCGTTTCCCCGGTCAAACCGCCATCATCCATAGTAAATTGAGCGAAGGTGAACGCTACGATACATGGCGGCGTGCCCGTGAAGGTTTGATTCAAATCGTGGTCGGGGCGCGGTCAGCTTTATTCACCCCGTTACCGGATGTCGGCTTGGTCATCCTCGACGAAGAACATGACTACAGCTACAAACAAGCTGAACCGATCCCGCCGCCCTATTATCATGCCCGTGATGTGGCTGAACAGATGATGCGCCAGAACAACGGCGTGCTGATCCTCGGTAGTGCCACCCCCGACCTCGAAACGGTGTATCGTGCGGGGCGGCGCGAGTTACGTGCTTTGGTACTGCCTACCCGTATCATGGGGCATCGAGTCCGTATTCAGGAGCAGTCCGAGCGCATGGGCGTGAACGCGCTTTATCATCCTGCGCCGGCCTCTGATGCCATGACGATTGATCTGCCACCCGTCGAAATCGTGGACATGCGCACCGAACTCCAAGATGGAAACACCAGCATCTTCAGTTATGCCCTGCAAAATGCCCTCACCGAAACCCTCAAGCGCAAAGAACAGGCCATCCTCTTCATCAACCGGCGCGGCGAATCGACCTATGTGTTCTGCCGTGATTGTGGTTATGTTGCCACCTGTCCGCGCTGTGACACTCCCTTAACCTTCCATCGTGAAGGCGAGGCTCTCCGCTGTCATCGTTGTGGGTTCGTCGGGCCGCAGCCGCGCATTTGCCCCGAATGCAGTTCACGCCGCATCAAATACTTCGGTGCGGGGACTCAGCAGGTCGAGGCCGCCATGCACGAGATGTTCCCCAAAGCGCGTACCCTCCGTTGGGATGCCGATACCGCCGCTGAATCGGATGCGCACGAATTATTCTTGCAGCGCTTCATTGATGGGAAAGCCGATGTCTTAATCGGTACGCAGATGGTCGCCAAAGGTCTGGATTTGCCCTTGGTCACGTTGGTGGGTGTGGTCAGCGCTGATATGGGGCTAAATCTGCCTGACTTCCGCGCAGGCGAACGCAGCTTCCAATTGCTCACACAGGTGGCTGGACGAGCAGGTCGCGGATTATTGGGTGGCAAAGTCATCCTGCAAACCTATCAACCCAAGCACTACGCCATCCGCATGGCTGCCGAACACGACTTCGCCAATTTCTACGACACCGAAATCGCCTACCGTCGCGAATTAGGTTATCCACCCTTTCGCCGTTTGGCACGAATCATCTTCCGTGATGAAAGTGAAACCCGTGCCCGTAGTGAGGCCGAAACCGCCGCCAATACCTTACGCGCTCGCCTCGCTAAACTATCCCTCACCGCCACCGAGATTATCGGCCCTGCGCCTTGTTTCTTCAGCCGCGTGAATAAAATCTTCCGCTGGCATATCATCCTGCGCGGCCCTGATCCGTCTGCTGTCCTGCGTGGTTTTGATGTGCCCCGTAGCTGGCACGTCGACCTCGACCCGATTGATGTGTTGTGATGTCTTACACCGATCTTAACCTCATGCAGTTGCAAACTGAAGCACTGTTCGTGCAGGATACTGATGGCAAGCTGTTTCGCATCAATGAACCCGAGCCTGATCCTCCCTCACCTGCACCTCACTTTTTCTTGGGGCGCACACGGGCAGGTCATGTGTGGCGCACACGATATGACCTACCGGATGACATCGCCGCCGAACTCGGACGGTTAGCATCTGCCGAGCCAGTTACTAATGATTTGTATGAGCCGCCGCTGTATGCCGCGCGATATATCGAACTGCTAAAGCCGCACGCCTCGCACGTCACTATCAATGCTGGCCCTGCCTACACGCTTCCCATTATGGAATCGCCTCCCGATGTAGTGGTAATCACCAGTGAGAATAGAAACCTCGTGCAAGCACATTTCGCTTGGTTGTATGCCACCCATGCCGTTTATACGCCAGTCATAGCTGCTGTTGTGGATGGGAATGCAGTAGCCGTTTGCTTTTGCTCGCGCATCACGCCGACTGTTGCCGAAGCCGGGGTATATACAGAAGCCAATTATCGCGGACATGGCTATGCTACCAAGGTGGTGCAGGGTTGGGCTGCTGCCGTGTGTTCAACCGGACGGCTGCCGCTTTACAGTACCTCGTGGTCAAATCATGCCTCTCAAGCCATCGCGCGGAAATTGAACGCTGTCCAATATGGGGCAGATTACAGCCTGATCTGATGCAATGATTCCGTTATTTCTTGACAAATCACCCTATTTCTCATATTCTTAATTTGAAACCGATCAGTCTCAAAAGGTGTGATGTGTCAAAAGGCGATGAAACCCGCTTGATGATCTTGCAACGTGCCGCCGAAGTCTTTAACCGCAAAGGCTATTCCGGCGCATCAATGGCAGACATCATGCAGGCCACAGGCTTAGAAAAGGGCGGTATTTATCGCCACTTTGATACCAAGGACGACCTCGCCTTGGAAGCCTTTGATTACGCTGTCGGCCTGGTCGAACTCGAATTTCAGAACGCCCTCAAAGACAAACGCGATGCCATTGATCGGCTGCGTGCGATTGTCGGCGTCTACCGTGCCATGCCCGACGGAATGCCAGTTGCAGGCGGTTGCCCTATCCTCAACACCGCCATCGAAGCCGATGACACCCATCCCCTGCTGCGCGATCATGCCCGCCGTGCGATGGACAAATGGCGCGAGTACATCATCCGCACCGTCACCAAAGGTATCGAACGCGCTCAAATCCGCCCCGAGATCATACCGGATGAACTGGCGACTTTTCTCATTGCCACACTGGAAGGGGCTATCATGTTAAGCAAACTATATGACGATCCGCGTCACATGACCCGCGCCGTCGAGTATTTCCAAAGCTATCTGGAAACCAATGTTCGCTTGTAAATAGCTGTCTCTCTATAAATTGAGAGACATTTTCTGTTCTTAAAAGAGACCGTTTAGTCTCGGATATAAGGAGCAAATTATGCCTGCTGAATTAACGCTGCCCAAAGATTTGGAAACCACCGCTGTCATTCGTTTTCAAGACTGCGACCCTTTCCAGCACCTCTACAACGCCCGTTATATTGATTATTTTATGAACGCCCGCGAAGACCAGCTTCGGCAGTTCTACAACTTCAACATCTTCGAGGAAACCCGTCGCCTCCAACAAGGCTGGGTTGTCACGCGCAATTATCTCGCCTATCTGCATCCCGCTGGTATTCAGGAGCAGGTGATTATTCGCACACGCCTCATCCACATGTCGGAAAACACCTTGGTGGTTGAAGGTCTAATGTTGGATGCCGCCGCCCGCCGACTCAAAGCCGTCTCGTGGATCGAGTTCGTGTACGTCGGTCTGCAAACCAAACGCCCTGTTGCCCATCCCGAGGAATTCATGTCCCTCTTTCATCAGGTTGTCATGGATACCGGCTACACGCCCGATGGTTTCAACCAGCGTGTGGATGAACTCAGAGCCCAATTTCGCCGCCAGCCTGTGCCCGAGTTATAAAACCCGCCCAATAAAAATGAGGCAGTCAATTGGCTGCCTCATCTAATTCCGTTATCTTTTCGTATGCCTAGGCTTGTGGCTTACGCCGTTGGTTATACACCACCAGACCAATCGCGATGATGATCATAATGCCGCCAATCACTGACCACTTCAGATCATTGGTCATAAAGCTGCCGGGGATCACTCCCACGCCCTGAAAAAACCACACGCCGCCCATCAAAATCATCAACACAGCCACCACGTTAAGTCCGAGTTTCATACGCCTTTATCCTTATTCTTGAAATGACTTCCACTAAAGTGTGAACCTGTAGAATCATATCGCAAGAATGGATTACAGCGAATCCATCGTCGGGACGCGCTCGCCAATCGCCATCTGCGTGAACGTTTCGCGTGACATCGGATCACTGTGTCCATCGACATATAGATCAATATCGTCACGGATCAACGACCGCATCAGCGCCAGATCATAACCATCTTCCGGACTACGCAGGTGTATCGGCGGTGGATAAAAACAATCGCCCACAAACATGATCCGTGATTGTGGCAGCCGCACCACGATCGAGTCCGGTGAATGATTGCCGCCCACATGCTCAAGCTCAATCTGTGTCCCATCAATGAACAGCGTCATCCGCTTGCTGAAGATCAGTTCCGGTTGGACGATGCGGAAGTTGCGCCACTCTTCCATGGCACGCATCATCGCCCTCAGGCTCAGTTCCCTCGCCGGTGACCGCTGTATCTCTTCCAGCACGTAATTATTGCCCCACGGACGGGTTGCCATTTCGGCCAGTTGACGTTGCCCCAATTCGTGCGCCACTGCTGGTGCTCCGAACACCATTGCGCCAAACACATGATCCCAATGAGTATGGGTATAAATAATGTTATGTACCGAAGGCGCTTGAATGTCATCAAGGGCGATCATGATGCGCCGTGCATGACGCGGACTATTGCCTGCGTCTACCAGAATCGTATGTTTCTCGGTGACGATGATGCCGACATTCGGTTGAGACTGCGCCCGCACGGGATCCGCATCCCGCGGGAAAATCCAGACGTTATCAGCCAGCTTAACAAGGGTATCCGTCATAAGTACCTCCCTTTTTAATCATAAACCAACCGATGGATGCCGGAAAGTGTGGTTAATCTGCGCCACTAACCGCTGTTTCTCAAGAGGGTCGCCGCTTGCAATGAAACCCATCGGGACGTCTCGCTAGGGCTTCCCATCTCGCGCCATGTTCGCTGCCGGAACGGACTGCTTCCATGCCACCGGCCATTCGGCTGTTGTTGGGCTTCCAACCAATTGAGTGCTGCCCGCGCGTTCGGGTGGTGCAGCGCCCCTAATTGCTTGAGCACCCGCAGCGTAAACAGTATATCGACCTGATAAAACAGCGGGAAGTTTAGCTTGAACCACATCGGATGGATTTTACCGTTATCAGGCGTCGGGTAATTGGCGTCGATCAGGCTAAATGAATCCAGCAGGAAATGAACCGCTTGGTTGATGGCTGCTTGCGCGTCAATCCGTGTGCGCGGGACAGGCAGCGCAGCCAATCCCCACAATGTACGAACCACACCCCACGCGCAGCTAGTCCCGTTATTGATGTAACAGCGACATTGTCCGTTGGTCAGGTCATCGAGCAAGTACCGGGCAATAGCTTGGGTGCGGGGATCATCGGCACGATGAGCATACACCGCATATTCCAGCATATTTCCCCAGAAGCACGCCAAACCCCCTTGGTTATGCTGCAATCGCTCTACCGTATCGGTCAGCATGAAGTCCACGCCACGTTGGAAGCGTTCATCGTTTGGATCAACGCGGAGTTCAGTCAATAAGAGCAAGCTCCAATGCGTGCTGACATATTTGGGCGAGTAGTAATTGCGCTCTCCCGTCCAATGTCCGGCCTCGGTTTGCTTCGCCAGTATCGCCGGAACCGCCCCCTCTTGCATGATGGCCGCTCGTGCTGCATACACCTGTCCATCATCCTCCGCCAAGCCGAGCAAATCGCGTGCTGTTAAGTACCGGATTGTCGGCGTCTTGGCCGCCATCAACCATTCAACCAGTTCAGATGGATCTCGCATGGCTTTCCCTCCACTTGCTCAAACGAGACGCGCAAGCTGTCGCGTCAGTTCTGCGGCAGGGATTTCGCGGCAACCGCTCACATTTTGCCCCGCCCACAATCCCGTAAAATCACCACTGCCTACACTTTCTGCTTTGCTCCGCAGTGGGGCAATCGCGGCTGTCGCGTGGGGAAACGCAGGCACATGTGTGTTCATCGAACCGACCTCGCGCATCAGTCGGTTGGCGATCCCGCGTGCAGGTCGTCCAGTGAACAGATTGGTGATGGCAGTTGTACGGGCAGCGGGGCTTTTCAGGGCGGCGCGGTGAACAGGACTGGTCGTGGCTTCGTTGCATAGCAGATATGCAGTGCCAAGCTGTACCCCTGCTGCGCCGAGTGCGATAGCCGCCTTCACACTGTGGGCGTCCGCGATGCCCCCCGCCGCGATCACAGGGACGTTCACTGCCGCTGCGATCTGTGGCACCAGTGCAAACGTGCCCACTTGGGTGCTGATATCTGTGCTCAGAAACATCCCCCGATGTCCGCCCGCTTCACTACCTTGCGCGATGATCGCATCCACGCCCTGCGCTTCGAGCCATAGCGCTTCCTCAACGGTTGTCGCCGAGGATAAAATTTTCGCGCCCCAACCGCGCACCCGCTCCAATAATTCGGTCGAGGGCAACCCAAAATGGAAGCTCACCACCGGCGGGGCGAATTCGGTCAGCATATCCGCGATCGTGGCGTTGAAAGGTGTCCGCTGTGATCCAATGCTTGGTTTGCTACCGTCAATCTGATACTCGGCATAATAAGGCGCCAGTATTTCGCGCCAGCTTGCTTCCCGCGCCGGTTCAGGTTCAGATGGCGTATGGCAGAAAAAGTTCACGTTGTAGGGCTTGTGGGTCTGTGCTTGGATGGTGCTAAGTTCTTTACGAATGCTGTCCATATCCAGCATGGCGCAGGGCAGCGAACCCAGTCCGCCAGCGTTCGAAACCGCTACTGCCAATGCGCTACCTTGCACCCCCGCCATGGGCGCTTGAATAATCGGTAGCTCAATGCCGAGCAGGTCTTGTAGCCTCATGATCAGTACTCCGTTAACTCAAAATCTTGTGCAAGGACGAATTTCATGCCAGTGCGTGGTTACCTGAAAATAGTACCGTTTCTTTCAACTGGCGAATAGGAGTACCTTGCTCAACGGTGGAAACCTTGTTTGCAACCCTTCAATACAGCTTGGCGGGTAATTCACGTGCCCAACTGCGGATAGCATTCCAATCACGGTGATCGCCCTCCGTCCAAACGCCCATCGCCACGCTGATGCGAAACTGTAATCGCGCACCCAATGTTGGAATCTTGCTGATGTCCAGCGCACCCGCAAATAATCCTTCGCTGACGGGCTTTACCAGCGCTCGAACCGGTTGCAGCCACTCGGCTACAGCACTCCGGTAATCACCTTTTTTCATTGCCAGCGTCATACACACAAGGAAAGTCGCGCACTGCTTTTGGGCGAGTTCTGCCTGATGCGTCCGCACAAACTGCATCGCTTCCGGCAGCCATGCTTTAGCTTGAATAGCGCTCCCTACCACCACCGCGTCATACGGGCTGAGATCATTGACTTCGGCCATCGGATGCACTTCAACCTGTGCACCGCTTTCAGACAGTGTCTTGCCGATAAGTTCCGCTACACCGGCAGTCGAACCTGCACGGCTGGCGTATGTAACCAATATACGATTGCTCATATTGCTCTCTTGCTCAGGCGATGGAATGCGATGCACAAGCGTGCAGGGGATGACGAACAAATACAGTTGTAACGCTTGAATCGCGATTCAACTAACCTATTTAGATTCGGATACCCTTAGCATAGCGCGGTTGAGGATTTGCATGAGATTAGGTAAATCATGTGAACAGAGCGATAAACATCATCTCTGAATCTACTGACTCCCCATCACCCGCCACAATTCGAATTGATCATCGAAGCCTTTGAGTTGGGTTTCAAAGAGTTCCGCATTAAAAGCACCGCTGTGGAGCAGGGCATCCACTTCAGGGTCGTCATGAACCGCTTTGGAGATGACTACATCCTCGCCCGAAGAAAACCCTTCTAAGCGCGAGGCTTTGTTGATGGTCGAGCCGAAGTAATCCAATCGTTCGTTTAATGTTACCGCGATACACGGTCCGTAGTGAATCCCCGCCTTCAGTTTGACCGGATGCTGACCAAGTGTGGTCGCAAAGTTCGTTTGGGCGCGTAGCATCGCCCGTAATGCTGGCGCAGGGCGCGAGAACACCGCCATCACCGCATCCCCGATGGTTTTGATGATTACGCCACCTTCCGCATTGATGGCCTCTTTGAGCACGTCAAAATGATCCATCACCAGTCCGAAGGCCGGTGCGTCACCAATTTGGTTGTAGAGTCGTGTCGAACCGCGCAAGTCTGTGAACACAATCGCCAGACTGCCCACACTAATCTGCTGACCGGGGCGCAGCGCTTCACTGGCAAAGAGATCACGGAAGGTTTGCATCAGTGTGACTTCTGCCGCCGTGACTGCGTGGTCACTCCATGCCAGCCGTTCGAGGATGAATAACTGTTCTTCCTCCGTATTGTTCTTGAACCGCAGGGTTGGATGGGTGCTGATGACCAGCTCGCCGTCCGGCCAACCATCAATCAGGCTGGCGCGGAGCTTGACGTCATCGAGGCCGTTTTGCGCTGCCCGAATGTATTCCCCACCGCGTAATCCCAACGTCCGCAGGCGGTAGCGTCCTTTTTCCAGCACTGGTGTGACGACCCGCTCCTCTCCGGCTTGGAGCAGTTGTTGAACCACCACATGCGGTGTAGTCTGCGGCCCTGCGATGCAAAACTCGGCTTGCTGCGTTGTGCGGATAGATGGGTTTGGGTGAAAGCTCAGTTCCACCGACTGCTCGAAGTTGACTTTGAAATCGACGTTACAGCTTTCGCAGTGTACCTCGTTTGAAATGTCGCCCAGAGTTTTGCCGACCTGTTGCGCACTGCGGCACATCGGGCACAACACATCCCACTCCATTTCCAGCAACCCGCGCCGTGTTGCCAGCAAATGATGTTCCAGTACCTCCCGCCGTTCCATATCCCAGTTATCGGCTAGCGCATACGGTCGCATCTTCGCCAACGTCAGATCGTCACCTTCTTCGATCAGCTTACGCAAATGGTTGATGATCTCTGGTTTCGCGCCCTCTTCCAACAAGCGGTCAGATAACGTATTCAGTCGTTCCCGCCCACCCGGCATAAAATCGGCATCGCCCGGAATATCAATTAGCGACTTGCCACTTGCTGCGATGGCATCATATGCGCGGAAAGTACGAGCAAATGCGCGCGCGCTGATGAATCCCACCTGCGCCGGAATCGCGATCAACCCCAGCAGGTTACGCGGGCTTGCCCATACGTCATAGGTCAATTCAGTCGAACCATCAGCTTGTGGCACCAGTTCTGTGAAAACCCGCATCTCCGCCACCGGCCCGCTGTGATAATGCCGCACCACGCCAAACCGGAACGGGCGCACCCACTCGAACGGTTCTTCCTCCCATTCAACCGCGATTCCCAACCGCACCAATCGCAGTTCGCGCCGCGCATTATTCGACGTTGTTGATCCTTGTTTCTTGACGGCTGGCACACCCGTATCACGGTTAAAGCGGTTGGTATCTGCTACCAGCGGCCAGAGCGTTTCCGGACTCGCCTTCAGATGCCATTGCCAGCGGTAATGAAACGCGCGGGATCCCCGTACTGATTGAGTTGAAGTCGCTGTGTTATCCATAGCCTGTACTTGACCGTTATGTGCGCTGTTCATTGCAACACCCGTTATTGTAATGCGTTTGTGATAATCAGTATTACGTCACCGCGTTTCGTTACAGATGTTTCCCTATTCATCTCCTCATTTTCACGAAATTCACATTGTGAACAAAAGTTCCACTTGGTATAATTTATGTTCTAGACTCATTTGGGTCGTGGTTGTAAAGTGTTTGATGCGTAACTTTCCAAAGAATGGATTGTAGGGGAGCACCTGTGTGTGCTCCCTCAACCATTGCTTACTTTCCAACCCCTATCCTTATCCATCCAACAGGGGTATCCACATGACCCAACTTTCACAGGCTGCCGTTCGCGGCGTGATGATTAACGCACAGGGATTGCAGCAATCGAAGCCCCGCGCTGCCACCCAAAAAGCTGTGATGGACATCATCCGCCAGATGCATGTCCTTCAAATAGACACCATCAATATTGTGGCACGCAGCCCCTATCTGGTCTTATGGAGCCGCTTGGGAGATTACGACCCGCGCTGGTTGGAAAAACTCTTAGAGCAGGGCAAGCTCTTTGAATATTGGTCACACGCCGCTTGCTTCCTGCCCATTGACGATTTCGCCTACTACCGTCCCTCCATGTTGAACCGCAGTGGTGATGACGGATGGTCACGGCGCTGGTTGAATGAACATGCGCAGGTTGCCGAAAGGGTACTGAATTATGTCCGCGAGAACGGCCCTGTACGCTCCTCCGATTTCGAGCGCACCGATGGCAAAAAAGGCACGTGGTGGAATTGGAAAGAGGAGAAGATCGCCTTAGAGTGTTTATTCAACGTGGGCGAGTTGATGATTGTTAAGCGCCACAACTTCCAGCGCATTTATGATCTGCGTGAACGGATCCTCCCCACATGGGATGATGCGCAGGCCGCTTCCAAAGAACAGATTCACCAGCAGTTTGTCATGAATACCGTCAAGGCGCTCGGCGTCACCAAATCCGATTGGATTGCCGATTACTTCCGCCTCAAAAAAGCTGATGTGCAAGCCGCCCTCAAAACGCTGGATAAACACGATCAACTCGGTCGCATCGAGGTTGAAGGCTGGCAAGCACCTGCTTACTACCATCCTGATAACGAAGCGCTCATCAAGGCCGCCGCCAAAGGCAAGATACCGCAGTCCAAGACCACTTTGCTATCCCCCTTTGACCCGCTCGTCTGGGATCGCAAACGCGCCTTGGAACTCTTCAACTTCGACTATCGCATCGAGTGTTACACCCCTGCGCCCAAACGCAAATATGGCTACTTCACCTTACCGATCCTTTATAACAACCAGATTATCGGACGTCTTGATCCCAAAGCCCACCGTCAGGACGGCCTCTTTGAAATCAAAGCCATCCACCTTGAACCGGATGTCAAAGTGGATGATGCCTTAGTTGCCGCACTCAAAGGGGTAATTCAATCCTGCGCCGATTGGCACAAGACTCCCAACGTGGTCATTCGCAGCGCCAACGTTGCCGGTTTAGCCGAGCAGCTATCTGCCTGAAGTAACCCTCACCACACGCCGCCGCGGAGAGGGTACCTTTTGTCAAAGTGTTATACCTTGCTAACACGTGTTCGTGTAGGGGAGCACCTATGTGTGCTCCCAATGTGGATTTTCATGGTTATAACTTCTCTCAGGTTCAAACATGTCCTCACCACACGCCGGGGATTAAGCGATAACGGGTTTCGTGCGTGAACGCTTCATACCCCGGCAGCTCCATCTGTAGCGTCCGATCTTCAAGCAATGTGCGCACTATCATTGTCACTAAACCCACCACCGCGATGAAAGCCGCAGGTAATGATCCCAGCGCCAATGGCATCCCGAAGTAAAACGCCAGAATGACACCCGTATACCCCGGATGCCGCACATATCGGTACGGTCCACGCTTCACAACCGTATGGTTCCGCTCCGTCTGGATGCGCACGATTACCTCAAAACTGCGATTGACCGCCATCGCCCACGTCATCAACCCGAACCCCGCGAAGATCAGCCCGTTACCCAGTACATGCCACGCCGGCGCGATCGGCGCAGTCCAGCCGTAACGCACATCCAGCGCCCCCGCGACCAGCATCAATATCCATGTGATCCCGTAGATCGACACGATCACAAAGTCCCACGGCTTATCATGCGGTTGCCGTCTGCCGCGTACATTTAACAGTTCTGGATTGTGACGGATCAGTACCACCGTCATCATCACCCACGCCGCGATATGCACCATCTGGAACACCCAGCCCCACAACCAATCGGTCGTTTGTGCGAGGGCGAACATCAGCCACGCCAGTAAAATCGGTGAGATGACTTGCTTGGCAATCGTGTTCATACCCCATTTATCCAGCTGCGTTGTCGTTTGATGTCGTGCGGTCATGCGCCACCTCTTGAGGAGATTACGAATCTCACCCTCACTCTACCGCCATCCGTATCACTGCTGCCCCTCAATTTGTGGGGGTGTCCTTCCCTTGAAATTTCAGCCTGTCAGAGTGATACTACTCACAATTTGTGAAGGGTCATGGTGGGTCACATCTTGATCTATTGCCATCGGCTATGGCTACCGTGAGGAGATTGAACGGTGTCCTCGTTTAAAAGTACGCTCACCATGTTTGTCGTCGGGGTTTTGATCTTCGCTGGATTGCCACTTATCGCTTGGGGTGTGGCTGATCTACAAGGTTTCATTGCCAATCCAGCGCGGCTGGCCTACATACTCGTTGTCATCAAGTTCCCGCGTATGGGGCAGCAAACCCGCGCCGAAGGTAATCAAACGGTGCAGCGCCAGCGTATCGCCGTTTTGCTGCTGCAACTGTTCTCCATTGCCATCATCCTCGCCGCGCCTATCTCTGACCGCCGCACCATCCTCTCGCTCACGTCTGCTGACCTCATCCGTTACCTCGGCTTGATACTCTTTGTCGCGGGGATGATCGCCGTCAATTGGGCTGAAGACTCGCTCGGAAAACAGTTCAGCGTACAGGTCACCCTGCAAAAAGATCACCAATTGGTTACCGATGGCCTCTACCGCTGGGTACGTAACCCGCGCTATCTCGGCATCATCACCTTCAACCTCGGCCTCGCATTGACCTTTAATGCCCTCGTTGCCCTGATCCTCGTGCTAGGTTTGACCGTTGTGCTCCTCTGGCGCATAGGTGACGAAGAAGCCTTCATGCATCAAGCCTTCGGCGCAGCTTGGGAAGCCTATGCCAAAACCTCTTGGCATCTCATTCCCTATGTGTATTGATACACATAGTAAAAAGGCGGGGTCGTGACCTCCGCTAATATGGGTTAAAACTTGATGATGTTTCTTTGCCAATCAAGATGCGTCGTAGCTAACGAATTTCCCATCCTTTAGATTGATATCGATTACTTCCTGATTATGGGTCTGTGAATTATCAGTATCGAATTCGACTTGCGCGACCATGTGGTTATCGAGCACATAAGCGCTAATAATTCTAATGTTACTGATTCCGTTCAATTCTTTATATCGACCTTCAACGGTTGTTTGTATCGCTTTGAGGCCCGTGACTGCTTTATTAAAAACAGCATCTTCAGCAAATACTTCGCCTAGATTCTCGAATTTACCTGCCCCTAAAATTTCTGCAAATCGGGCATAAGTTGTTAAGGCAATGGCAGCCGGTTCCGTGATGTTTACGATTCCCAATGCATTCTTAACTGCCTCAAGTTTGTTTTCTCCCCAGCGTTCCACTATTGTTCCATTCGCAATCCGCAGAATATCAGTATTAGTAATGGTGATGCTTTTGTTGGACGCAGCATAATCCAACAAGCGTGCTTTATGAGTTCCAGTAAATGTCCATCGCACGACCACAGTATCTGTACTTTCGATAATCGCTTCTGTGGTCACCGTAATATCAGGGAAAGCACGCCTTAGAATCTCCACATTGTAATTGAATACTGCGTTATTATTTTGATCGTTCGCGGACACTACTCTACTGCGATTAATGAGCAATGGATCATGATCCACTATATCCGTAGCGATCAATGTTTTTAGAATATTTTTATTCCCTTTGCCCCACACCTCGTCAACATATAACTGCGCGATCTCTGCCACCGTAGGTGTGGGTTGTTGGATCACCAATGTACGGATGTCCTTTCCCGATGGGATCAGGAATAAGAAAACGATACCGATCACTAACGCGGCTACCAACGCCAACATAGCTACGGCCATGCGATTTACACGATTGCCTGCCTGATGAGCAGGTTCCCAATATGCGGGTTGAGTGGTCATCTTTGGTTGCTCCTGAGTAATTTTAGGTTTTGTGGGCTGCCCATTGGGGAATGGGGTAGGACTCACACTTCGCCAATCGACACTACCTGTTTCTCGCTCGGATGCGGATTCGAGAATCGCATCCATCTCCTCAATCATCTGGTTCAAACGAGGATCACGTTCCGCCTGCTTCAAAATGATCGACAGCGTATCAAAATCACCGTGTTCCAGTGCGTTCCGGTAACGATACAGTGCATATTCACGTTCACGTTGTAGGGAGCGAGGGGTTTTATTCATAGCGGCCTCCCACACGATGCACTGTGCGCAGCCGATCCAATGCCCGATGCAAGCGCACACGCGCCGCGTTCGCCGTAGTGCCTAGTGCCTGTGCCAATGCCGCCCCATCCAAATCGTGGATGATCGCCAGTCGTAACAGGTCGGCATCGCTTTTGGTGAGTCCCATTAGCAAACTATTGATCGTATCATTCGCCTCTAATTCACTTATTGAACTGTCGGTGAGGGTTGGTAACAAATCAAACAATTCACCCTCACTCAAGTTCTCGTCCGATTGAGCATACAGATCGCGGATCAACGGTTCGCGCCGTTCCCGTTTCGCCCGGATCGCCTGCTCCCGCTTGATCAGGTTGGCAGCGATACCCAGTAACCACGCGCGTGGTTGGATATCCGCCGTGAAGCGTTTCGCCGTGCTCAGCGCCTCAACCGTGATCTCGTTTAAGAGTTCATAGGCAACCGCGTTCGCATCCCCACTGCCCACCAGTCCCGCTCGCAGCACATAATGCCGTAGCGTTCGGTGCAGCGCGGCGCTTTCCGCTTTGATGAACTGCTCCAGTCGTTGACGACTGTCCCCCTGATCGTCCATCCTATGAACCTTATCCCCTCAATGGTCAGCCCTACTCCTGTAATCAACGAACTCGTTCTGGATATTACAGCACTTTCAAATAAAAAGGCGGAGAGGATCGGACTTCAAGCTCATACTAATTAATTAAAGCAACTCGCTACGCTAAATAACGAATTTTTGATTTAGGATTTTCAATATTTTCCAATGGGTGAGTAGTTATTTTCTTGTGTAATTCATGGTTCTTCGTGTTATAAAAGGCTCCTAAATTGGTGCATCCCAGCCACAGTAAACGCTCCTCGGCGGGTCAGAGTGCCCTTTAGGGTACTTCCCGCCGGAACATGGAGCCGGATGGCTTTAGCCTCTGGCGACGAACTAGTCCGCCCATCTATATTCCCAACCACACTCTCCCCAATTTCAAACCAAATTCAAATTGACTTGTAATAACATTTGTTCTAATCTGAGTTCTATTGTAGATCAAATGTTTCAGGATGCCACATGCCCATTCAATATGCCCCCGACCTCAAACAACAGGCGCTCGAAATCCTCCGTGATACGGGCGGCGACATCGTTCAAGCCCACCTCAAAACCGACGTTCCCGAACGCACCCTTTACCGCTGGCGGCGCGAGTTATGGCAAAGTTGGCGTCGGACATCCGCCTCCCCCGTTTTGCCAAATCCGCCAAACCCGCTCCCTCAATTCGAGGATAATCTCCAAGCAATGGACTATATTCGCCAAAAAATCATGAACGAATTGCTAAACCTCGCCAATAACTTCCAAACCGACGCCAACTTCATGACCCCCGCCCAGCGCATCATGCTTCTTACCCAACTCACCGACCGCTTCATCAAGCTGGATCAACACGTCCGCGTTCGGGAAGAAGAATCTGAAGTACACGAGGAATCCGGCCGCCCATTTGAAATAGATTACGATGTCGAGGAAAAAGATGACCCCCAAGGCATGGAGTGGAATGGTAGAGAATTTGTACCCATCGCCGGGTAATCAAAAAGGCGAGGAACTTTCTCCCCGCCTTCTCTCTGTATTTCTCTGATTCCCTTCCCCTGTTACTATGGTTAGGGTAGGGGTATTTACACCACCACGTTAATCTTCGGTTCTTGCCCGTTCCGCGCTGCGATGAAGATCACCTTCTTAGGAGCGCCGCCGTTCAATGCCCGCTGGATCGACTCGCTCTTCATGGCCTCGGCGTGTGCCTCTTCCTCGCTGATTCCTGCCGGAACCATCACGCGGTCACGCACCTTACCATTGACCTGCACCACCAGCGTCACCATATCCTCAGCCGCCTTCGCCGCGTCGTATGTTGGCCATGACTGCTGATGAATACTGTAACCATGACCCTGTTGCGCCCACAGTTCCTCCGTGATGTACGGGGTGAAAGGAGCCATCAACAACAGCATATCGCGGATCGCCGCCCGCCACGCTTCCGCACCGACGTTACCCGCCTTCATCACATCCTTCAGGTCATTGCGGAACTTCATCAGGCCAGCGATAGACCCGTTGAAGCTGAAGTTCTCCAGCCCGTCCGCCACCCGCTTGATGCACTGGTGAACCTTGCGTTCGATGTCACGCTCGGCCTCCGCATCGCCTGTCGCTGGTGGTTGATAAGTGGTCACAATATCCCAAATATCATTGATCCAACGCACCACACCTTGGATACCCTTACTGTCCCACGGGCCGCCCTTTATCCAGTCGAACCCGAACATCAGGTAGGCGCGCACACTGTCCGAACCGTGGCTCTTGACCCAGTCATCCGGATTCACCACGTTGCCCTTGCTCTTGGACATACGCTGGATTTCCAGATGATGCTTCAGTTGATCGGGGCGGCACGTTCCCTCAATACCGGGGATGGTCACCACTGCATCGGGTACAACTTCTACCGTCCGCAGTTCGCCGTCGCCCACATCTACGGTCAGCAGGTTTTCCGTCCGCTTGATGATCTCGCCCACCACCAGCTTACTCCGCTTGCTGGGTGCGTTCGCCGGATCAATAACCTCGACTTTATCCGCGAACAACTTGGCCGCCTGCCATGTGCCGCTCGCTACGATGAAATGACCGCTCCGTTCTTCGCCCAGCACTTGTCCTTGGTTGCGCAGCTTGAGCATCGGTTCGCCCCAGCTCAGCACTTCTGGATCGCGTCCGTGCGCCTGCATAACCTTGGCTGTGTCCTCGAACATGCCCAGATCGCGCATGGCCTTCGCGAACCAGCGTGAGTACAACAGGTGCATGGTCGCGTGTTCCGCCCCGCCCGTATACACATCGACGGGTAACCAGTAGGCCGCTTCTTCCGGATCAAACGGTGCTGCGCTGTAATCCGGACTCAGATAACGATAGAAGTACCACGAGGAACACATGAACGTATCCATCGTGTCTGTTTCACGCTTGGCTGGTTTGCCCTCGCTGTCTACCGTGTTCTGGTAGGCTTCGTTTAGCTTGAGTGGGCTTTGACCTGTGGGCAAGAAATCCACATCGTCAGGTAGCACCACTGGTAATTGGTCATCCGGCACCGGTTCAAAGCTGCCGTCCTGCTTTTGGATCATCGGGATCGGTGAACCCCAGTAACGTTGCCGTGAAATCAACCAGTCGCGCAGTCGGTAGTTGATCGATTCCTTGCCAATACCGCGTTGTTCCAGAATGGTGATAGCCGCATCTACAGCCGGATTTTTACGTCCCTTTTGCCCGTTGGAAACCAGTCCGTTCAAGACGCCGCTGTTGATCATGATGCCCGCGCCATCGTAAGCCTGTTCCATCGTATTGCCGTCGAAGTGTTCACCTTCGGGTTGCACCACCGGAATGATCTCCAGCCCGAACTTCCGCGCGAAATCAAAGTCGCGTTGGTCACCGCTCGGTACAGCCATGATCGCACCTGTGCCGTAAGTCACCATCACGTAATCCGCGATCCAAATCGGGATGCGTGCCTCGCTTACCGGATTGATCGCGTATGCGCCTGTAAACACGCCTGTCTTATCGCGCCCTTCCGCCGAGCGCTCGATCTCGGTTGCGCGTGCTGCCTGCGCCCGATACGCTTCAACGGCCTCACGTTGTTCTGCTGTCGTGATCTTATCAACCAGCGCATGTTCCGGTGCTAGCACCATGAAAGTTGCGCCCCACAGCGTATCCGGACGTGTGGTATATACTTCCAGTGGATCGCCACCCTCGGTTTTAAAGACTACCCGGGCGCCCTCGCTTCGCCCGATCCAATTGGTCTGCATAATCCGGATCGGTTCCGGCCAATCGATCTTATCGAAGTTCAACATTTCATCGGTGTAGCGTGTGTACCGGAAGAACCACTGTGTCATCATCTTTTGGATAACAGGTTGTCCCGTGCGTT
Organism: Aggregatilineales bacterium; assembly: GCA_044227005.1. Lineage (GTDB taxonomy): Bacteria > Chloroflexota > Anaerolineae > Aggregatilineales > Phototrophicaceae > CFX2. The sequence goes on along the minus strand of JBGAFZ010000003.1, from coordinate 22,427 downwards.
CATCCTTACCATCGATGACCTGTTCGTTCGCCAGCACAGTTTGGAGAGTCGGTGACCAGTTGACCATCGCCTCGTTCCGGTAGGCCAGCCCCGCCTCGAAGAACTTCTTGAAGAACCATTCCGTCCACTTGTAGTATTTCGGCTCGCAGCTCACCATCTCGCGTTCCCAGTCGAACATCGCGCCCATACTACGCATCTGTTTGCGCATCCGCTCGATATTCGCGAGTGTCCACGTCTTGGGATGAATGTTCCGTTGTACCGCCGCGTTTTCCGCCGGTAGCCCGAACGCGTCAAATCCCATCGGGAACAGCACGTTATACCCGCGCATCCGCATATAACGCGCGCGCGCATCCGAGGGGGTCATCGCGAACCAATGCCCGATGTGCAGATCACCACTGGGATAGGGGAGCATCGTTAACGCGTAATGTTTCGGTTTGCTCCAATCCACCTTGGAGCGATACAGCTTGTCCTGCTCCCATTTGTCCTGCCACTTACCTTCAATCGCCTGCGGGTTATATTTGGTCGTTTCCGTCATTATGTCTCTCTTTGATAGCCTGATATAGCGCCTATGTGCTTATATAAATTTTCGCGGGGACACGACACTTCATGTCCGAATAGTGCTTGGGATTTCTCTGCGTCTCTGGAATTAATCTCGAATCCAATAGTGAGCGTGAGAGCGCATGATTGTAGCAGATATGATGTTGAGGAAGAGTGTAAAGTGGTGGGGATGCGCGGTCGTTTACCGCACGGTAAGGGAAGAGCGACCCACCTCGAAAGTCAGTGCATAACAATACAAGGACATGGCTAAACCTCTGTTTGTTTGACAGTCCGCACAGTATAGCATAACTCTCTGGTGCTTATCAATCGCTTTGGTATCCTATATAGGGTGGATGAGAATTTGATTCAAATCTCGACTCTCGCAGCCGATATTCCCCTTGCGGCCTTTCGCGCCAAACGCTACAGTTGAGCGAAATATCGGCATTTGTTCACATGGCAAAATCTTATTATGGAAATCCCATTACGAGTAGGCGTTTCGCCTACCCTCAATATTCGTGGTCTTATTGCTACACGCGACATCAAAAAGAATGAAGTCATCGAACGATGTCCCCTGATTCTTGTAGATCATCGTAACGATACGGCTTTTGAAAATACCATCCTTAACCGCTACACGTTCGAGTGGACGAAAACCCATAGCGCTCTAGTGCTCGGTTATGGCAGTTTGTATAACCATTCATATATGCCGAATGTGCGCTATCACTTTGTCTATACCACCAAAGAAATATTCTTTCGTGCCATACGCCACATCAAAGAGGGCGAGGAACTGTTCGTCAACTACAATGGCGACCCGCCTGATCAAAGCCAAGTCGCCGATTATTACACCGACAGTAAGCACTAATTTTGTAATCAGAAAATGCATAGGCGCAAAACACAATGCGCCTACTATTATTCTGCCAGCTTAATAGCCACGTCAGTCTGCCATTGCGACTTGTCGATGTCAGCTAATCTGTCAGTGAGATATGATTCGTAGCGGCACCTGAACGAGTCCCCCCGTGGATCATCCCATCGATCCCACAGGATGCCGTTGCTTTTTGCCCACTCAACCAAGGTTTTGTTGCCTTTATAGGCATTGTTACGTCCCGTATAGGTCAGGTGGGCGTAATTCCCTGCCTGAATAATATTGGGCTTCACGCGGTCATCCCCCGCCACGACTTGAGCAACAGGTATGCCCACCTCAAGGTTAAACTCCTTACCCATATTGATGACGTAAAATCGGTGGAATGCCGGACCCGTGGCCTTGATTTCTGCTTTCTCCAGCCATTTCGTCATTTCTTTCAGCAGTTTCTGCGTCCAACCGGATAGTTCTTTCGAGGGTATCCACAACCGGATGCCCATATAAGGCTGCTCAGGACGGCTATCGATTTTGGGTTCTGTTAGAACTTTGGCGTCAGGTGACATTTCGGTTTTTACTCCTAGTAGTATGCTCTAAATACATTTTTGAGAAGTTTTTCAGTGGTGGTAATCAGCCGGATAGTATTCGCTATGATATGGGTCTATCATCGACCAGCTTGACCGCTACTTCGACTTCCCATTTCGACTTTAGCGGCTGGATTTTGGGGTCGGTAAGATAGCGTTCGTAGCGCGCGCGGAACGCAGTACCTTTCGGAACATCCCATTGATCAAAGGCAAAGCCGTTTTCGATTGCCCACCTGGTCAGAGCACCGCTGCCAGTATAACCTGTGCCAATGTAAACCAGACTTGCATAGCACCCACCCGGCAGCACACCGGACACACTCTCCCATCACCCGTCAGTGTTGTGTTCACAGGAATCCCGACTTCAACGTCCATTTCACCTTCCATATTTATGACGTAATAGCGAAAGAATGGCCGTCCTGTCGGCTCTATATCCATCTGTTTCATCCAGTCTCGTAACTCTCTAAACAGATGTTTGTCTATTACCGTGAACATCCCGTTAAAAGGGGTTTGGGTTCTGATCCCCATATAGTGCTCGTCAGGTCGCTCATAGACTCTCGGTTCACTTACCCTCGTCCTCGTCTTTGCAACTAATGTCATTGCAGCCAACGTCATTCCTCCTTTATTGAGCCTTTGCAACTGGATATTGGATTTCTGTGGTTGATTCGGTCGTATCCTCATTGTGTTTGGCGTAAATCTCACGATATGGCCCGATCACTTGATAGTTGTGGGTTTCAATCCAATCGAGAAGGGTGGCGTGAAGCTGTGTGAAATCCTCGAAATCACCGTGGTGCACGGCTGAAGCCACATTGGCCTGCGGGAGTTCATAAACTTTGACGCGTTCTGAGCTGGGCATCCTCCGATCTACGGGAACAGCAGCTTCTGCAACCTCATTCGCCAAAATGGCAGCCGGTTGGTGCCACACCGCAAAACATGCCCCAATATCTTTTGCGCCCTGTGTGTGAATATGGGTATAAACGTCGCGATAAGCTTCATCCAAGTAAGCGGATACTTGGTCATTGGTGGGTATAGTTACTTTCCGCGAGGCGATCAATTGGGATGGAACGGACTTGAGCACAACTTCATAATTCGCCATAGTATCCTCCAGATCAATTTGTTTAAGTCGAACACGGATGAGGTATAAACGGGCTTGCTCCTCCGCCAATTGTTGTTGTACCTCTATTTGTTTGAGCTTTAGCATTCCTTTCAGTTGGTCACCTGTCAGGCCATTTAAAACCTGTATGATCTGATCCAGCGAGAAGCCGAGGTCTTTGAGCGCTAGAATATGATTGAGTTCCGTTAATTGGTTGATCGAATAGTAGCGATACCCTGTGAAGCTATCGACTTGAACAGGTTTGAGTAGTCCAATTTCGTCATAATGCCGCAGCGTCACCACCGAAACTTGTCCTAACCGTGCAAAATCACCTATCCTGATCACAACCCGCTCCTTGCGCTCATATGTTCTTATGATATAGTCTCATGTAAGGTGAGAGTCAAGCACTTCTTGTAAGTACATTCTGCCGAAATCGTGATCATGCCGGACACAATCTATGTTCGGAATTGAATTGGAGACCATTAACTGACGACTGGCGCGAACCATGTTAAACTAGACTCATCGCCCAATCGTTCGCTGGCTGAGGGATAAACATGCTCAACCGGGAACAACTCGAACAAGCCATTGCTGCTCAAGAAAGTTTACGCGCCATCCTCGGCGATGCAGTTGTGGATGCTACTGTTGCTATCCTGCGCGAAAAATTAGCCGCGCTTGACCACCTGAATGCGCTCGAACAACGCAAACTTGTGACGATTCTCTTCTGTGATATTGTCGGTTCGACCGCGCTTTCCGAAAAACTGGATCCTGAAGATGTTCTCGAAATCATGGACGGAGCGCTCAAAGCCTATTCCGATGCTGTTGGTGAGTTCGGTGGCACCGTTGCCCGCTTAATGGGTGATGGCCTCCTCGCCTTCTTTGGTGCGCCGGTCGGACGCGAGGACGATGCTGTTCGTGCTGTCCGTTGCGGCTTGGCGATAGTTCGGGCAACCCGCACGTATGCCGCTACGGTAGCTGCTCAATGGGATGTCAGCGCATTCAATGTACGTGTGGGCATCAATACCGGCCCGGTTGCACTTGGGGAAGTTGGTGGTATAGCTGGCTCTGAATGGACGGCGATGGGTGATGCTATCAACTTGGCCGCACGTCTGCAAAGTGCATCCCAATCCGGCGGCATTCTAATCTCTCACGATACCTACGTGCATGTGCGCGGCATATTTGAAACCCACACGCTTGATCCCATGCTTTTCAAAGGCAAATCGGAACCGATACAGGTTTATATGGTCGAGCGTGAAAAACCGCGTACCTTCCGTGTCACCACCCGCGGTATCGAAGGCGTCGAGACTCACATGGTCGGGCGTAATACCGAATTGGGACAATTACAGGCGGCTTTTGAATGGGCATTGGAAGAACGCGAAACCCAGATTGTTACGCTGGTAGGTGAACCGGGTGTTGGTAAATCACGTTTACTGCGTGAATTTGACGTGTGGCTGGATGAACGCCCTGAAAGCATCGTCCACTTTACCGGACGCGCTACCGCCGATATGCTCAAACTGCCTTATGCTTTGATCCGCAATATGTTCGCCTTTCGCTTTGACATCCTCGAAAGTGATAGTGCCGCCGTTGCCCGTAACAAACTCGAAAAGGGCATAGAAGGCTTCTTGGGCTTGGATAGTAAAGCCAAAGCCCACGCCATCGGCAACTTGATCGGTTTTGATTTTTCGAGCAGTCCCTACCTGCAAAGTGAAGATCCGCAGCAGTTGACGCAGCTCGGCCAGTTCGCCATGATCGACTTTTTCGGCAAAGTCGCTAGCGAAAAACCGGCAGTGATTTTCCTCGACGATATCCATTGGGCAGATGATAAATCACTTGATCTGGTGAATCAAATCGTGCGTGCTAAAAGGGAATTGCGACTCTTGGTCGTTTGCTTGACTCGTCCTGCATTATTCGAGCGCCGCACACCTTTGTGGATGGATCAACAGGATTTCCACACACGCATCGAATTGCGTCCATTATCCAGCCAAGATACGCGCTCGCTCATCAGCGATATTCTCCGTAAAGTGGATGCCATTCCTGATGATCTGTGTGATTTGATCGTCGTCAATGCTGAGGGCAATCCCTTCTACGTTGAAGAGATTATCAAGATGCTCTTGGATGATGGTGTCATTCTCAAAAATACCGATGCATGGACGGTGGATAGTTCTCGTCTCACCAATCTGCGTATTCCACCTACACTCACCGGTGTTTTACAGGCGCGTTTGGATGCGCTGCCGCCTACCGAACGCGATTTACTACAACGGGCTTCGGTTGTCGGGCGCATCTTCTGGGATGACGCCGTGAGTCACCTGCAAACCGATGAAGACCCACCCTTACAAAATATCGCTGAATCGTTGGCAACCCTGAACAGCCGTGAACTCATCCGCAAGCGCGAAGACTCGGTGTTCGATGGCACCCACGAATACATTTTCCGACACACCATTCTTCATGATGTCACCTACGAGAGTGTATTACGTCGTTTACGTCGCACCTATCATGCACAAGTTGCCGATTGGTTAGTCAAGCGCAGTGGTGATCGTGTCAATGAATACACGGGTATGATTGCCCGTCACTATGAGCAAGCCGGCGAATTACAAAAAGCAGTCACTTATTTTCTCAAAGCAGCCGAGAGTGCTTTGAATATCAGCGCCTATCACGAAGCCATTGACTGGGCAGAACAAGCCCTCAATTTACTGACGGTATCCGATCAACCTGCTGATAACGCCCGTGACGTCTTGGAAGCCCAACTGCTGGCGTATCTAGGGCAGGCCTATCGCTGGCTCAGCAATTTCAGCCGTGCGCGTGAACTCTATGAAAACAGTCTCGCCCTCTTCGAACGTGCTGGTGAGAAACCTGGTATCGTCAAAGCCCTCTATGAACTCGGTTGGTTGGTCGGTTCCATCATGCGCCGTTATGTCGAAGCCGAGCAGTATTTTCAGGTATCGCTCTCGATTGCTCAGGAGATCGATGACAAACGGGGTGTCGCGTGGGCTTATAACGGTTTGGGTGCGATGGCACACTATCAAGGGGATTATACCGAAGCCATTCGTTACTATCAGGCCAGCCTCCAAATTGCCCGTGAAATCAGCGATCATGTCCGCACCGCTGGCGCGCTCAACAATCTGGGTCTCGTCAAAGCAGAGTTAGGCCGCTTGGACGAAGCACAGGGCGATCTCGAAGCCGGTCTACAAATCTTCAAAACCATCGGTAATCGTTCCGGTCTTGCCAGTCCGATTATGAACCTCGGCAATCTTGCTCGTTTTCAAGGACGTCACGAGGAAGCCGAACGCCTTTTCCGCGAAGCACTTGCCATCTACGAAGAAACTGGAGATCGGTCGGGCGTATCGGTTTGTCTGTGGTCACTGGGCAGCCTTGCGCGTGTTGATGGCGATTATGATGCTGCCCGTCAGAAGTACAGTGAAGCCCTCGTTATTGCCCGTGAGATTGGTGCACCTGCCAGTATCGGTTCCAGCCTCGAAGATCTGGCGATTGTGGCGCGTTTGCAAGGGCAGTATGAAGAGTCTCGGGCTTATTTGAATGAAGTCCTGAAGATGGCTAATGAGGTTGGCGATCATCATGAAATTGCCAATGCGCTGCTTAATCTCGGTGGCGTGGCACGTGCGCAGGGCAGATATGATGAAGCCCGACATTTCTTGGAAGATAGCGTTGTCATGAATATGGAACATGGCAATCGTCGTGCTTTGGCGCGGGCGATTCTTTTTCTTGGAGATGTTGCCTTAGCACAGAATGATTTCACTGCTGCCAACCGTTATTATCAAGATTCCCTCGCCATTTACCGTGAATTTGACCACCGTTTGGGTACAAGCCTGACGCTTGGCGGTTTGGGTGATGTATCGGTTGCTTTAGGTGAGATCGAATCCGCCCGTAAATATTTTCATGAAGCCTACACTTTGGCACAGGTTATTCGGGATACCCCCTTGTTGCTTTGGTTGCTTACGGGTATCGCTGGCTTGTTGGCGCGTGAGAAAGAAGACGAACGCGCCGCCGAACTCTTGGGGATGGTGCTTAATCATTACGCCACCACTCAAGAAGCACGCGACAAAGCCGAAGTCATTCTCGCTGGCTTGGGTGAAGCAGGGCATACCCCCGCGCTCAACGCTGCCTTGGAACGTGGCAAAGGGATGGCGAAAAACAAACATCCGCAGCGCATCAGCCCCGAAGAAAATCGCTGGTTGCCCCTCGTGACCTAGTCAGTTAGGCCGGGCAGTACAGCTTTCTTTATCGTTCTAGTCATTGAATATCTGTTCTGTTTTTACCTTGACGGTTTAGGCTTTTTGTTCTACAATGAACTTAAGTTAAATAAACACTTTAGGTGAGATGCCATCTCAAATTTGACCAACGCGACTGTATCTCACCAATCAATACTGATACTTATGAGCGAGTTTGAATTGCAATCATTGCAGCATCACTATCCCCTTTCGCCGCTGCAAATAAAATGAGGTGTGAAATTGACGAATTTGACCAAATTTGTACAACTGTATACGCCGACCCCTAAAACTCGTCGTGTCTTGACCGCCGCCATCGCCGCCGCCATTTTGGTAGCCACCACCGCCGCCGTTGGGAAAATGGTTTCAGGTGGTTAATAAACCCCCATCGTCCGAAATGGACATGAGTGTATAGTCCCATTGACCTAAATTTAGACATTCTGTAATAGTTCAATACAGTCTCGCATTGAGGAGATTACAACTCGGTTCTTTTCCGAATCATTTCGCAACCGGAGTTGGTTGTTACCCGTACAATTTAGCTAGATCGTAATAAACGGAGTTTTCATGTCTGTTAAAACCCGTGATTCTCAGACGCCCCGCGCGTCCCGCTCTCGTAAAAAATCTGTCACACCTGCGACCTTGCCCGAACCCATTCGTCGTCATCTTCCGGCTTGGTTGGTGCTGGCTGCTGTCTTAGCCATCCTCACCCCGCGTGTCGCTGTCGTGACCATTGAAGCAGGCGGACGCATCATCAGCACCATACCGGATTTTGTTGGTCGTTTGCTTCGTGGTTCGAGTGTCATCGCGCCCTTATTTAGCCCTGAAGTTCAACATTGGGGACATGATATTGAACGCTGGGCGACGGCCAATGATCTTGACCCCAATTTGCTCGCAACGGTTATGCAAATTGAGTCTTGTGGTCACCCGACAATCAACAGTTACGCTGGTGCGCAGGGGTTATTTCAAGTGATGCCTTTCAACTTCCAAGTGGGTGATAATTACCTTGATCCCGAAACCAATGCGGAACGGGGCGCGAATGTGCTCAAGCAGTGCATCGATTTTGCTGATGGGGATAAAGGGCTCGCGATGGCATGTTATAACGGTGGTCCATCAGTTCTCTATAAGCCTTTCGCTGCGTGGAGCGACCAAACTCAACGGTATTACTATTGGGGTACTGGAATATACGAAGCTGCGACACATAATCAGACCAACAGTTCCCGCTTGGATGAGTGGCTGGCTGCTGGTGGGGCTAAACTTTGCCAGATGGCCGGAAGCGCCTTGGGGATTTAAGCGATCTTTGATCAAAACGAGCGGAGTCGGATGCATTTTCGCTTCTCCAGAATATGCTCCTAAAAACCTGACGCCTGCCCACCGTCCCCCTCTAGTACGGTTGACTCACTTTTCCTGCATGTTATAATGCCGCCCGTAGGGGTGGGTTAAAACGACTTTTCACGACTCACCTCATAGACTTCAAACGATAATCCATCCTCGGCTTGGCTGTCTGGTGGGTTAGGAATAGGGTGAGGCATGATCAAGATGCGTTTACGATTGTTGGCGCTGGTGGTATTAGTAATCCTCGGTAGTACGATGGTGACCAGTGCGCAGGGTGATAATAAACTAACAAACGGGGGCTTCGAAGAAGATGCAGCCGGCCCCTATACTGGACGTCGCGGTGGTTCATTCCCCGTCTACTTGCCCAACGGCTGGAACTACTGGTTCGCGGCTGCGACCAGCGACCGTACCAATGTGGGTGATCGCACCAGTATTCAACCGCATCCCGGTCCCGGTCCCTCACCGCATGGTGGCACTCGTGCTGTCAATGTAAGCTGCGGCTACTTTACCTGTACGGCTGCACTATATCAGACGGTGGGTAACATTCAGTCCGGCACCAATGTTCAGGCCACGGCGTGGTCACAGGTCAAAGCCTGTAATCTCGGTGGTGGTACAAGCTGCGGTTCGGCAATTGAATCCGGTTCTCAGACGCGCATCGGTATCGATCCTACTGGCGGTAGTGATCCCAATAATCCAGCAATTGTGTGGTCAGCATGGGTTAAACCCCATGACTCATGGCAACAACAGAGTGTCAGTGCAACCGCAACCAGTACCAATGTGACTGTGTTCCTGTACTCTACACAAGCGAACATTTCCGATTTGAATAAAACCTATTGGGATGATGTGTCCTTAACGGGTGGTGGATCAGGCGGGGCAGCAGCGGGCGTGACTCCGGCAGTTCCCCCAACTGCGACCCCTCCTCCTTATGTAGCCTTTGTGGTTCCACAGGGACAGCAACCAGATGGTTCTATCGTTCATACTGTCCAAAACGGCGATACGATGGATAGCATCGCTTATGCCTATGGGACAACCCGTACTGAATTGCTCAAGCTGAATAACTTGCAATCAGCTAGCTTTATTTTCCCCGGTCAAAAATTGGTCGTCAAACCACCTACGACTACGGTAGCCCCAACGACCGAGGCTACTGTTCAACAAACAGGTGGTGAGAATGTTGCTCCAGCTTCGCCCACAACCGATGCCGCTGCACCTGCTACTACGCCTGAAACAGCTGCAACAACTGTAGCGGCCGTACCGACAGATATTCCGGCTACTGTTCAACCAACTGTGGAAACAACCATTGCTCCGACCGATGTTCCACCTACGGCTCAACCGACAGTAGAAAACAGCCAGCCTCAGCCGACGACACCTGCCGAGCCTACCAAACCCTTAGCAACAGCTCCTGTTGTTGTGGCTAATGCTGGTGCGCTTGATCCCGCAGCAACGACTGCAAAAGTATGTGTTTTGCTGTTTGAAGACATCAATCAAAATCGTATTCAAGAGGCCGGTGAAAACTTGCTGGCTGGTGGTGTGATGTCTCTAATGAAGGGTGCTGACGCAGCCGGTACGTACACGACTGATGGTAAGGGCGAACCTCATTGCTTCGAACAATTGGCTGCTGGTGATTATGTGGTTGCTGCTAGTGCTCCCAGTGGGTACGGGTTGACCACACCTGATCAGTTGCGCGTCCAATTGCAGCCCGGCTCAACTATCAACTTGATATTTGGTGCAGCACAGGGTGTTCAACCTGTTCAACCCCCAACTGCAGATGCCAACGCAGTAGCCATTGTTCCTACCGTTGCACCTGATGCCCCTGTACCGCTCGCAAACCAACTCCTGTCGATTAGCGGGTTTGTTGTGTTCGGTTTAGCTGCTCTTGTGTTGATCGGTGGTATCGGCCTAGCGGTTCTGCTACGTCGTCGTTAACGTAAATAGAGCGTGATCGAAGTGGGTAGGTGGGCAAACTCATTCGCCTACCCACACGAATAATGAATGATCTGTGACTTGTATCTTCTTACTCAAAATTGATGACTAAGGACTAAAATTATGCGACGGATGGGATGGGTCATCATCGCGGCACTACTGTTAATCACATCAGCAGTTCATGCCCAGAGTGGTGGGCAGTTTTGCGTGCGGGCATTTGAAGATACCAATGCTAACGGTAAGTTAGATGCTGGTGAAGCACTGCTGACACGCGGGATTAATGTCAATCTGCTCAACGCCCAAAATGTGACGATTGCGAGCGCCTTGTTGGATCAATCGCCAACGGCAGCTCAAGGGGTGGTGTGCTTCCAGTTTCTAGCTGCTGGTCAATACACGATTGATATCAGCAGTGCTGACTATAAAGCTACGACACCTGTTTCCATTACCACGACGATTAGTGATGGCGGATTGCCTACAGTTGTTGAGTTTGGTGGTCAGACTATTACTGCGGTTGTCAACCCGTCGGCTACTACGAACGCAAGCACTGCATCTTCTGCAGATACCAATCAATTGATCCGTATACTGATTGCGAGTGCAGGAACGCTTGTGGTCATACTCGGAATGGGTATCTTGGGGGTGATTGTATATCTGGTTGCTTTTGGTAGACGCCAACCTGTGAGCGATGTCAGTCGTACAACAGGTTCAATGCGTGCAGTTGATACCGGCAGCGTAAAAGCTGTCAATACGGGCGACACAGGCAAAGTCAAAAAAGTCTAAATTTTCATGGGTGGGTTTGGACGTGTACTCTAGCCCACCCAGTCAGCCGTGGCTTGAGCGATAATCGCTGCACAGTCATGGACATCCTGCAAATTCACATACTCTACAGCAGCATGTGCGCCAGTCCCTCCCGGACCGAGAATCACAGTCGGGATACCTGCCCGACCCAAAATCGCTGAGTCTAGCCATGCGTACATTCCCATATAAGTTGGTTCGTTTTGCATAACGTAGCTAAAGGCACGATGCAAGGTTTGTACAACGGGAGCTTCCCGCTCAATTTCGTATCCCGGACGCTCAAAGTCGAGATTGACTGAAGCTTTAAAGTTGGGCACTGATTTTGCTAAATCATCAATTTCATCCTGCCAAAGTTGGGCGATTTCGCGTGAATGCAAATCGGGCAAATAACGATGTTCGATTTGTAAGCTGCATTGGTCAGGATAAGTGCTCAAGCCTAACCCTCCGCTTATCAAACTGGCATGAACTGAATTGCGCCCCAATAATGGATGGGTATCATCGGTGAAAACTTCATTTTCGAGGGTCGAAATCATTTTGAGTAAGTGTTGCATATGGGTAATAGCATCGATACCGTCCATGTAACGACTGCCGTGGGCGGCTTTTCCATAGGTGGTTAGTGTTAGCCACGCGAAACCTTTATGGGCGATGCACAATTGCATGTCGGTAGGTTCGGTTAGAATAGCTGCGTCCGGTTTGATGGCTTGCACTAAGGCGTCCGTGCCAATGCTGAGGTACTCTTCGTCGGTCACAAAGCCTAACCAGATGTCACCTTCTGGTTGATAGCGCGCTGTTTTGAGGGCTTCTATCGCGCCGAGAATCGCGGCCAATCCACCCTTCATATCGTACGAACCTCGACCATAGAGCCGTCCATTTTCTATTCGTCCATCGAAAGGTGCGTCTTCCATATTGGTTACACTGACCACATCGGTGTGACCCGTAAGAAGGATACTCTTACCACGTCCATTGCCGGCCCAGCGTGCGATGACATTAGGTCGGTTTGGAGCTGTTTCTTGAAGCTCAACTTCTAGACCAAGTCCAATGCAGGTATGGTAAAGCCACTCGGCTACAGCGCCTTCTCCCACTCCATCAACCGCGAGGCCGGGATTGACCGAATCGATTTGTGTCATTTGTTGGAGATACTGGGTGATAAGGGACGGTTTTACCGGAAAAATAGGTGTATTCATTGGATTTTCCCAATCTCCATTTGGCTTGATGAACCTACAAGATAGCCGAGATTGCAGGGGAGAGCAAATGTCATCAATCCAATTTCTGCAAGATATATATTCCTGTGTATAATTCAAAGGTGTTATGCGATCTTCATGGAGATAAGAATATGATAAAAAGGCTTACGATTTTTCTCCTTACAGCCTGTTTTTTGCTCATCGGATGGGGCAGCACTTTAGCGAGTGCGGCCACACAAAGTACCACACCGAGTATTACTAGCTTCACCAGTAGTGTCACCAGTGTGGATGCGGCAACGTTAGCGGGGCGCAATGTGCGCATACCAGTGGCGTGGGCAACTGCTAACCGACCATCCACAGCCAATCTTGTTTTTGAACAACCCTTGCCTGATGGACGCGTTATGAATGTGGAACTTCCACGTTCTGATTCGTTTGTTCCCTCGTCTGGCGTGGGGGTTGTCGTACCATTTCCACCCGGTGACGGCATCACGGAAGTGCGCTTACGTGTGACCTTAGCTGACTTCGTGAGTGGTACGGTGATCGATCAACGCGAACTCGTTATCCCGATTGGCAGTGCGACTACGGTTACACCAGCCATTACCAACTTTTCTAGTAGTTCCACCAATATTAATCGTGCCGCGTTGACTGATAAATCAGCGCGCGTACCAGTATCGTTTGCAGTTGAAAACCGACCTGATAACAGCAATTTGGTCTTTGAACAGGTTTTGGAAAGCAGTAGCGTCAATGTTGAACTCCCACGCCAGAACCCAATAATTCCATCGGCTGGTAATGGAGTGGTTGCGCCTGTTGCTCCGGCAGCTACAGCTACAAGCATCCTGTTGCGTTTACGCCTTGTCAATTTGGCCGATAACAGCACTATCGTGCAGCGTGATTTATCTCTGCCTATTATTGATGTTGCCCCTGCAACACCAAGCATTACTGCATTTACCACAACAGCGACCAGCATCACTTTAGCGGCTTTGACTGATAAGTCAGCACGCTTGCCGGTATCGTGGGCAGCGGAAAACCGTCCCAATAACAGTAATTTGTTTTTCGAACAAATTCTAGAAAATGGTTCGGTAGTGAATGTGGAACTTCCACGTTCTAATCCATTTGTGTCTTCGTCGGGAGTTGGTGTAGTTGCCCCGATTGCTCCGAGTAGTGCGACCGCAACCAGCATCACTTTACGGCTGCGCTTGTCCGATTTGGGGACACAAAGTACATTGGCTGAAAAGACAGTTACAGTTCCAATCGCTGCTGCGCCCCCAGCCCCGACGCCGGTGATTAAGACATTCTCGACAACCGCGACTAGTGTAAGTTCGGTTGCACTTGCTGATAAGTCAGCTCGCTTACCTGTTTCATGGGCAATTGAGAATCGTCCTGCTAATAGTAATCTGGTGTTCGAACAGGTTGATGGAACCACGATCACCAACGTTGAATTGCCCCGTCAAAACCCGATTATTCCTTCGAGTGGTTTGGGTGTTGTAGCACCATTTACGCCTGCTGACGCGAATGCAACGAGTATTACTTTGCAACTTCGTCTAATTGACTTGAGTTCCAAGACGACTTTGACGCAAGCGACGATTACCGTTGGTATCACCAAGATTGTACCCGGTGCTCCGGTCATCAAGTCCTTTACCACGAGTGCTCAAGGTGTTACGAATACTGCCTTGCTCAACAAGACTGCTCGTGTCGGTGTAGCGTGGGCCGTCGATAACCGTCCTGCGAATGCCAATCTGGTATTTGAACAGGTTCTAGAGGACAACTCGACTGTCAATATTGAGTTACCCCGTCAGAATCCGACTGTTCCATCCTCAGGTAGTGGTGTAGTTGCTCCTGCTGCACCTAAGAATAGCACGACCACCAGCATTACTATTCGGGTGCGGTTGGTTGAAACTGGAACGGGTAAAGAACTCGCACAGCAGTCAATTACACTGCCAATCATTAACGATCCGAATGCGCCTGCCATTGGTGCTTTCAACGCATTGGTTGCGTCAGACGGTATAGATCCGGTTGTTTTGTACGCGGGAACCTATAAGGTTGCGGTTACGTGGGCTACTAATAATCGTCCTGCCAATAGCAATCTGGTATTTGAACAGGTGTTGGAAGATGGCAGCGTTGTCAATGTAGAGCTACCGCGTCAAAATCCGATTATCCCTTCTTCGGGTACAGGAACTGTTCAGCTTAAGGCTCCACAGAAAACAGGCGCTTCAAGTGTAACATTGCGTTTGCGCTTGGTTAACCTGACCACCAAGACGACGATCACACAGGTTGACATCACGAAGTCAGTTAAGGGTGCGGTCGTTGTTGTACCGACAGCTACTGTAGCACCTACGCAAGCTCCTGTTAGCGGTGCTGCTCCAATCGCAGTGACCAGTTTTACTGTGTCCCCCAATCCGGTGGCGCGAGGTGGTGGTGTAACACTGGCATGGAGTGTCGATGGTGGTGCGACGCGGGTTAAGATTGATCGTTTGGCCGAGTTTACCGGTCAGACCGTCGAAACCCTACTCGATCAACAACCTGCAAGTGGTAGCGCTCCGTATACCATACCAGCAGAGTACATCAACAGTGCGACCTTCCAATTGAGCGCCAGCACAGCCGATGGTCAAGAAACCATCCAAACCGCTGTTCTCAACCTAACTTGTTCGTTTGCTGATAAGCTAACGGCTGATTCATGCCCTGCAACACAGGCGAAAGAAGTCAATACGGCTTTCCAGTCCTTTGAGAAGGGCATGATGATTTGGCGTGGTGACACACGTAAAATCTATGTGTTGTTTAATGACGGCACCTGGCAAGCACTGGACGACACCTGGCAAGAAGGCGATAACGTTGGCACTGATGCAGCGCCACAGGGCTTAAAAAAGCCAGAACATGGTTTTGGTAAAGTTTGGTTCCAGATTGCCGGTGTGAGCGTTCTCGGTTGGGCAACTGCTGATGAAATCAGTTACAAAGGCACATGGGAAATGTACCCGTTGTTGGATGCCGACCAAATGACCCTTGTTCCGCACTTCACTTTACCTGACGGACGGATTGTTCGTATCGGTAATGTTTGGCAAGTGCAATAACATCATTCACATCTGAATAGATTGAAAAAGGACGAGTATAAATGGCTCGTCCTTTTGTATTATGCTTTATTGCGCATGGGGCGTATGATGCCATACCAAACAGCAATACTGAGCATGATGATTGCGATGAGTGACCATAAAAGCGCCCAAAAGGCCGCTGGCAGGGGGAATATCTCGGCAGAAAAGGCGGCTGCATCGTTGCGTATATCGCCTAAGGAGGCGCTGCTGTTGCCAATTAATTGATAGACGTCCAAAACGGCATTCAATCCAGTTAATATCGCTAGGATGTTCAAGACAAAACTGTTGATATAGTCGTTGGTTTTCCACCCTAAGGCGATCAATGCAATCCCGAAGAGGATGCCGACAATAAGCGACAATAATGCGATGTGACCAAACAAGATCGAGTAAATAACTAATCCGACCCCCAAGATGATGGCAATTACCCGGCTGCGGTGAAAGCGGTTATTCAGGTATAGGAGGATGGCTCCGAATAATGCTGCCCCCAAGTAACCGGCTGGTAAGATGAGTAATCGACTGCCTCCGGCTGTGATGGCTTGGCCTGAACCGTTGGCGAAAATTTCGAACCCCATGAACCGTCCACCTGTTAGTAAGGAAGCTGTTCCATGTCCTGATTCGTGTACATAAGTAACGAATAGCCGGAATGGGTATAACAGAAAGTCGAGCTGAGGAATGTTCCACAGGATAAACACCACAATAGCTGCTAGAACGGTCAGCAGCAATCGTCGGTCTGAACGGTTAAATTGTGCAAACATTGGGTTTTTCCTCGTGCTACAACCTGTATAGAATAGAACTATTGTTGCTCATTATCACGTATACTTGCAGGGATGATTCCTGTCAGTATGTAGATGGATACAAAGGATGCTCTCTTGAACGAACATGATACGATTCGCTTTGGAACGGTTGGTTCACCACAAACTACAAATGCTTCCGGCACCCCTGCTGCTGTAGCACATATTCGTGCGCTGGGATTGGATCACCTTGAAATCGCATGGGTACAAAGCGTGCGAGTGAGTGATGAAACCTGTGCTGAAATTAAAGCTGCTGGTGAAAAGCATAAAGTCACAATCAGCATCCATGCTCCGTACTATATTAATCTCAACAGCCAGACATCTGAACTGATGGCAAAGAGCGATGAGCGTTTATTGGCGGCTGCTCGTAAAGGTTATTTAGCCGGTGCGAAGGATATCATTTTTCACCCTGGCAGTTATCATAGCCAACCACCTGAACAGGTATACGAACGTGCCAAAGAGAAGTTGCTGGAAATCACCAGTATCTTGCGCAAAGAAAAGGTGAAGGTCAATTTGCGGCCTGAAACGATGGGCAAGGGTGCGATGTTTGGTACGCTGGATGAGGTGATTCAGTTGAGTAAGGATGTGCCGGGTGTGCTGCCTTGTATTGATTGGGCACATTTACACGCGCGTACTGGAAATGGGACATTCAATAGCTACGCGGAATTTTGTGATGCGTTAGAACGGGTGAAGGCTGGACTGGGTGAAGAAGGTCTGCATAAACTCCACTTCCACATCAGTGGTATTGCTTATACTGCTAAAGGCGAAAAGGCTCACTTGCCGTTGAATGAGGCCGATTTGCTCTATAGAGAATTGCTTCAGGCGTTTATCGATTATGGTGTACAGGCTACGGCTGCTATTGAAGCACCGTTGCCGTTCCATACGGCTGATGCACTGACATTCCAAGCAACGTATCGCCGGTTGCTTGACCTTAAGTTTGGTGATGGCAAGGTTGAGGAAGAAAGTGACTAAACTGTCGTCGAACGGATAGCGTTTTTGAGAGGTGCAGACGCACCTCTTTTTGTTTAGCAGTTATATGATTATTCGCGTTTGAACAACCACAAGGCTATGACACTCATTACAACAGTGAAGCCTGCTAGGAAAGCCACATCTAGTCCAAAAGAGAATGTACCCTGCCGGATGGTGATGTGGCGTAAGGCATCTACGCCGTAACTCAAGGGATTAATCGAAATGAAGGGTTGCATCCACGCAGGAGCCGTACTGGTTGGGTAGATTCCGCCACTTAGGAAGTACATTGGCATTACAACGAAGTTGGAAATGGTGCCGAAACCCTCAAAGGATGTCATTCGGCTGGCAATCACGACGCCTAGCGAGGTTAAGGCGAAAGATACGCCGAACATAATGACAATGAGTTCGATAACGGCTAGTGGAGTCAGCCGGAGACCGATGAGCGGGGCAAAGGCAAGGGTAATAATCCCTTGTAGAGTGGCCTGGGTTGCGCCACCTAACACCTTTCCGATGATGATTGAGATACGTGAGACTGGTGCAGCTAATACCTCTTTTAAGAAGCCGAATTCACGATCCCAGATGATGCTAATGGCGGATTGCATAGTCGCGAAGATCAAAGTCAATCCAATTACACCGGGGAAAATATACTGGACGTAGTCCACGTTGCCAGTTAAGGTGTTATTTGTTACGACTGGCTTCAAGCTGCTGCCTAAAATGACCAACCATAAGATAGGACGGGCAACCCCACCCCAGAGGCGACTTTTTTCTCGCCAGAATTTTTTGAAGTCGCGCAACCAGATGGCGTAGATGACTTCAAGATCACGGCTATAGGAAACCGATTGTAATTTACTGGCTGGTTTAATGGATTGTGTAGCCATGATTACTCCTTATATCCGACCACGCTGACGCTGGCCGAGCTTACGTTGGTCTTTTGCGCCTTCTTCATCACGTATGGTTCGTCCTGTGAGTTTGAGGAACACATCCTCGAGGCTCGGTCTCCGGATATGGATGGTTTCGATGGTGACGCCATTTGTGAGTGCTGGTAATTCGGACAAGAGTTTGGGTGCAAATTTCTCGGCAGATGGTACCTGGATAATCACTTGCCCCTCTCGCTCGGTGACCGGCATTTGATAATGATCACGAATAACTACAACAACACGAGCATTATCACTGGTCGTTAGTTCAATCTGGTCTTCACCTACTAACTTTTTCAGTTCAGCAGGGGTATCGAGCGCCACAATATGACCTTTATCTATGATTGCAATCCGATCACAGTTTTCGGCTTCATCCATGTAGTGGGTGGTCATGAATATGGCGGTGTGATGTACCTTGCGGAGATTTCGGACGTATTGCCAGATGTAATTGCGTGTTTGCGGATCGAGGCCGACGGTTGGCTCATCCAAGACCATCAAACGCGGTTCGTGTAGTAATCCTCGTGCGATTTCTAGACGCCGACGCATGCCACCGGAAAAGGTTTTGACACGCCGATCTTTAAACTCGGTTAGTTCCATTAAGTCCAACAGTTTTTTGATGCGTTCTGCACGTTCCGCACGTGGAATGTGATAGACCATACAGTGGAATTCCATGTTTTCTTGTGCGGTCAAATCACTGTCTAGTGAGTTGTCTTGAAACACGATGCCGATCATAGATCGTACGGCATCGGAATCCTCGCCGACGTCGCAACCCGCGACACGGATATGCCCACTGGTCGGTTGCAAGAGTGTGCATAAGACTTTTATCGTGGTGGATTTGCCAGCACCGTTGGGGCCTAAGAACCCGAAGATTTCGCCTTCTTGCACATCAAAGCTGATGTTGTTTACGGCTGTGAAGTTGTCAAACTTCTTGGTCAGGTGGTCAACTTGGATAATGGGGACAGTGGCAGGTGTAGGCTCTGGTGGCACATCTGTACGAATGGGTGACTCAGTCACGGTTATCATGTTCGCTTTTCACCTCTTGAATCAAAACACGATGTAGGTTTTGAAGTGCCTGTTGAATGGTTGTCTTTTCATCCTCATTCAGTTGATCCATAAAACCCGTTAATCGTTGTAGCATCAGCGATTGGGCTCGTTCGAACTTTTCTCGCCCTGTTTCGGTCAGATGTAGCAACGATTGGCGTCGGTCTGCGGGATCAGGCATCCGAATAACCCAACCACGCTCGACAAATGTTTGTACGAGTTCCCCTGCTGATTGGAAGCTGACGTTTCGCCTGCGGGCGATGTCGCTCATGGTCAATGGTTGTTCTGCCAAATAGGCTAGAACGCGAAATTGAGACATGGTCGTGTCGTCGCCTGTTTCTTGACGAAGTTCCACTGCCATAAAGCGATTGAGCAGGGGCAATACGGCGAGGAGTGCTTGGGCGGTTGTGAATGATGTAGACATTTATTATTCAGGTCTCCTGATGATAAGGTTACTTGTATTGTTTTGTGGTTGCAATGAGTCCAATATAATCCATCTTTGATAAAGTGATTATGGCATAGTTTGACCTGTTACTTTGTAACAATGAGTGCTGCTGTGGCATGTGAAAAAACGGTTGTGGAACTAGACCACAATATGGGATGATTAGGCGGTAAATTACGCGGTCACTTAAAATTACTGTTTGATTATAGGAGTTCACTACATGAGTGCATATGAAGTCATCCGTGCTAAACGCGCTATACGCCACTTTACTGATCAACCGATCAGTGATGAAGTCGCCCATACGATTATCAATGCGGGACGATTGGCGCAATCCTCCAAGAATTTGCAGGAGCGTATGTTTATCGCGGTGCGTGATAAGGTGACTTTGCAAGCGCTCTCGAAGTCTGGACCATGGACGGGACATTTAGCCGGAGCGGCGATGGGTGTTGCGATATTAACGCCTGATCCTAATATCAAGTTCCAATTAATGTTTGACGCGGGACAATCAGCGGCATATATGCAGTTGGCCGCGTGGGAATTAGGCGTTGGTTCGTGTTTGGCGACGGTGTATGAACCGGAATTGGTGCGCTCGATTCTGGGATTTCCTGAAGAGTGGCACGCCCGAATTTGTATTTCATTTGGTTATCCGACGCCGGAAGCGATCGCGCCCCGTTCCGCCCATGCTGAAGGCCGGAAGGAATTTGATGAGGTGGTGCGGTGGGATCGCTGGTCGTAAGGGGATTGACCAATCAGACCACAGGCGGTCGTATAGTGGGGTAGAAACGTGGTACAGTTTGGGCATCGTGTCCTCGATTAAAGAGAGAGCAAACTAATGGTTGATTTCAGTATTCAACTCGAAAAGATTGAACAGGCAGTTGGAATCCTTAAAGAGAAAAATGTGGATTGCTGGCTGACTTTTGTGCGCGAAACGGCGCATAATTCTGATCCAGCACTGGCGCTGATTTCTCCGGCGAATGTGACGTGGCATACGGCCCTGATTATCACCAGGAGCGGGAAGAAGTATGCGATTGCAGGGCGTTATGAAGTGGGCAATTTCCAGCAGATGGGCATCTGGGATGAGGTCATTTCGTATGACCAAAGCATCCAACCGGCGCTGGTGGAGGTGCTGGATCGGCTGGAACCGAAGCAGATCGCGGTGAATTATTCGGAAAGCGATACGGCTGCTGATGGGTTATCACACGGGATGTATTTGACGCTGCAACGGTATCTAGCGGGTAAACCGTACAGCTTGATTTCGGCTGAAGAGGTTTTGAATTCGCTGCGCGGTCGGAAGACACCGGGTGAAGTGGCTCGTATTCGGGCGGCAGTCGCGCTGACGGATACGATTATTGACCGGATTAGCGCCATGTTGAAGCCGGGACTGAGCGCGCTGGATATGGCGAAATTCGTCCATGCCGAGTATGAAAAAGCGGGTGTTCCGCCTTCGTGGGACATTAAGTATTGCCCGACTGTGACGGTAGGGCCGGATTCGCCGGTAGGACATCTTTCGCCTTCGGATCAATATGTGGCTAAGGCGGGCCACTTGATCCACATGGATCAGGGCGTGATTTTGAACGAGTACATCTCGGATATTCAGCGGGTGTGGTACCTGCAACCTCAGGGTGAGACGAGCATTCCTGCGGCGATCCAACACGCGTTTGACTCGGTACGGGCGGCAATTATGGCTGCTGCAGCGGTACTTAAGCCGGGGGTTCAGGGGTACGTGGTGGATGATGCGGCACGCCAAACGATTATCGCGGCTGGGTATCCTGAGTACAAACATGCGACAGGGCATCACATCGGGCGGACGGTACATGATGGCTCGACGTTGTTGGGGCCGCGCTGGGAACGATACGGTAAGACGCCGTTGGGGATCGTCGAGGCGGGCAATTGTTATACGCTGGAATTGGGGGCTCCGGTTCCCGGTCACGGATTCATCGGTTTGGAAGAAGATGTGCTGGTAACAGAACATGGTGTGGAATGGTTGGGTAAGGTTCAAACCGAGTTGTATGTGGTGAAGGTTTAACAACGGCGTTTTGATTGAATACAGGCGGTGGGTGAAAGCTCACCGCTTTTTATTTGTCTCGGTGGAGAATGGTTAAGGGGGAAAGGTTAAAGGTCGAAAGCAGTTGCAAGTGTGAAGCCATGAGTTGCTTTTATGTCGGCGGTGTCGTCGTCGGCGGCGGCGTCATTAAAGGTTAAAAGGTGAAGGTCGAAAGCAGTCGTCAGATACCAGCAAGAGGGTTTGGTTGGCAAAATTGGCAGCCCACAGGATTTCCGTTGGTCACAATGGCAAAGTGGGTTTTTGTGCCGGATTTGCCATGCTGATTCGCAAAATGCACATGTCGTTCCTTGATAAAATTGGTTTCAACAGCGAATTTGAGGGAGCCATGTGCCGAAGATTCACAAAATTCTTCAAATTCTTCATTTTCACAGTGAAATTTTCATATTTTATGTCCACACGATTGTAGTTGTTAAGGTGCGGTAGGGTAAGGGGATTTGCCAGCGGCAAACCCGTGCAATAAGCGGTCGAAATGAATTTTGGAGTTGACCCGAAATTGTGGAGAGTGAGAATTGTCACAAAAAGAATGCTGCCTCAAAAGCAGCGGGCGTGCAATAGGCTAAAGTGGAATGTAAACGTTGACGATTGTAATAGACCTCCAAAAACTCGAAGATAA
>JBGAFZ010000013.1:0-148635 GCA_044227005.1 Aggregatilineales bacterium | reverse complement strand
TCTTCCAACAGCGCGTCAAATTCGCGTGGACGCAAGCCGGTCATCTTTACAAACACACTTCCATGTTCTTTGAGTCGCGTATAAGTAATCATATCGCTGATTTTAGCGTACTTTTCTTATCCTGAATGTTATCTACAGAGACACTGAGAAGAAGAGAACACACACATCCTTCGATCATGGTTTTGATTCGGAAAATTCTGCAAATTCTTCAGATTCAGAAGCTTTTTGTGATTCGGCGGTGATGGCGGCAAACAATTCCATTCATTTGAACCGCAAAGACGCAGAGAATAGAGAGAGAAAAGGCGGTACCACACAAAGTGGTGGATGACATCATTTGGCTTAGATACCCCACCCCGCCCCCACCCCAAAGCGTCAGGGAGGGACTTTAAGGATCTTGATGGATTATCATCTCATTAGTGGTCATATGGTACGTGATAATCGGAGGGAGCACACATAGGTGCTCCCCTACAATCCATTCTTTGAAAAGTTGTATATCACGTACTTTTCAACCACGATAGGACTGCACTAAGTGGTGGATGGCATCATTTGGCTTAGATACCCCACCCCGCCCCCACCCCAAAGCGTCAGGGAGGGGCTTTAAGGATCTTGATGGATTATCATCTCAGTGATTACCACTGAAAATGTATCTACACCGTTTAGTGGGGTGCTACCGAGAAATAACTACCAGATCAGTATAGAACAAATGGTCTCAAAAGGCAAGTTATAGTTTGGTTTGAAGGTGGGGAGAATTGGGGTTGAATAGGATATTTCTAACCCCAATCGTGTTTTATTGTGAGGCCGCCGCTGTAAATTGAGCGCCAACAGCCGCCGCAATAGTTCTTCGTCGCCTTCAGCCGTTCGCAATATGCCCTCACCCCCATCCCCCTCTCCGTGTACAGCGCTGAGGGGGATGGGGTGATAGAGTAAGTGCTGAACAAATTCAATTGAGAATGGCTATTTGAATGTGTAGGGAGAGCACCTGTGTGTGCTCCCACCGGCTAACACATCACTACACTTGTCGGGATAGGATTTCTTTCGTCCCACATCTCCAAAATCAACCGACCACTCTTTACCCATCCGCTAATCGGAACATCCCCTTGAAAACACCCCGCTTCTACTTCTGTATTTCCTTTATGCGCAGCCTCGTGTGGACTGCACTAAATCGCTCTCCTTTTCAGTTGACGTTCTTGGCGTCTGTGCGCAGCTTCCTGTGGATAACAATTAAAACTACCTTTGCATTTTCAGCGACACACTCCTTTGCACCCACCATATCGACGACGAGGCAGACATGATCGGGCTACAACCGCTGCACAAGTGCTATTTCAGCGCCAACCTCCCTCACTTCCGCGTCGCCCTTCAGCGGCCAATTGCGACACAACATCAAACCGGTACTGGTCGCTTGAGAACTTCTTTTGGACGCCCTTGCTCCCGCATTTCGCATCCACCGTTGAATCTGGTGCTGCCATCGCATCCAACGGCAAGAGTCGTACGCATTAACCCTTGAGTGACCAACTTTCCCTTGCAGTCTTTAATGATACATGGTATCAATAAGAATATTGAGAATCATTGATCAAGGAGACTGTTTGATGCGCATTCGTATGGTTACAGTTCTATCGCTGGCGCTGGCTGTAATGCTGAGTGCTGGCGCTACTTACGCTCAACCGCAGCGACTTCAGGTGGTCGCTACATTTAGTATCCTCGGTGATGTGATCCATGCCATCGCTGGGGATAATATTGATTTGACCGTGCTGGTGGGGGCGGACGCGGATACCCACAGTTATGAACCTGTGCCACAGGACAGCGTCGCACTGACGAATGCCAATCTGATCTTTGAGAATGGGTTGGGATTCGAATCGTGGTTAGCGGATATGGTTACTGCGGCGGGTGTGCAAGGACAGCAGGTGGTGGTCAGTCAAGGCATCACCGCGGGTACGATCAGCGTGGGCGATGAGGCCGGCGAGACGGATCCACACATCTGGCAAAACCCCTACAACTATGTGCGGGTGGCTGAATTAATCCGTGACACGCTCATAGCGGCTGATCCAAGCAACGCGGTGAGTTATCAACTGAATGCGAATGCCTACATCACGGACTTGTTGGCGGTGGATACTTATATTGTGCAGCAGGTGCAAGCGCTGCCGGTTGATCAACGTAAATTGGTGACCAATCATGATGCGTTCGGGTATTTCGCCAGCCGCTACGGATTGGAAATCGTGGGTACGGCGCTCGGTTCGGTATCTACGGAAGGCGCGTCTGGTTCTGCCGCTAATATTGTTCAATTGGTGGAAACAGTACGTGCGACCGGTGCACGGGCGATCTTCCCCGAAAACATCGAGAATGCGGATGTGGTCAAGCAAATCGCACAGGAGGCGGGTGTGGTGGTGGGTGCGCCGCTGTGCAGTGATGCGCTGACGGCGGTGGATGGTCCATGCCCGACATATCTTCAAATGCTGCGCTATAACATCGATAGCATCATCAGCGCCCTCAAGTCTTAATTTCCCTTCTCATCCCCTCACCTTAATCCTGACCTTAATCCAGCCGATTTTTATGACAGATGCGGCTGGATGTCATATTTTTTGACCAATTACCGATAAATGCTACCTAATTGCGATTACAGAAATCACTATCCGATAGGATGCATTGGAGTGCATTATTAGTTACGTAGCGAAGCTAAAGGTCATGGGCTGTCGTGAGAACGCACGATGATTGGTGCAGAACCCAATCGTAGCCCGGAAGGTATGAAAAATTGAAATTAAGTGACCCAAACGGGAGAACGGCAATATGACAGAACGGTTGTTTACGACGATTGATGCAAATGAAGCAGTAGCGCGTGTAGCCTACAGAACCAGCGAAGTGATCGCTATTTACCCGATTACTCCGTCATCCGTTATGGGTGAATGGGCAGATGAATGGGCGTCCGGTAAGCAGCCCAATATCTGGAACACCGTGCCGCAAGTCATCGAAATGCAAAGTGAAGGCGGCGCAGCAGGCGCGATCCACGGTGCATTGCAAGCCGGTTCGTTGGCGACCACCTTCACAGCCTCACAAGGGTTGTTGTTGATGATCCCCAATATGTACAAGATCGCCGGTGAATTGACCTCCACCGTCTTTCATATCGCGGCTCGTTCACTGGCTGCCCAATCCTTATCTATTTTTGGCGATCACAGTGATGTGATGGCGACCCGTGCCACAGGCTGGGCGCTACTGGCGTCGGCTAATCCACAGGAAGCCCACGACTTCGCTATTATCGCCCAAGCATCTACATTAGAGTCGCGCGTGCCTTTCCTGCACTTCTTTGACGGCTTCCGTACCTCGCATG
Organism: Aggregatilineales bacterium; assembly: GCA_044227005.1. Taxonomy (GTDB): domain Bacteria; phylum Chloroflexota; class Anaerolineae; order Aggregatilineales; family Phototrophicaceae; genus CFX2. The sequence continues at coordinate 145,316 of JBGAFZ010000013.1, read as the reverse complement.
AAATCTCCAAGATTGAATTGCTGACGGATGACGATCTGCGTGCGATGTTGAATAATGACCTGATTGCGGCCTTCCACAAGCGTGGTCTCTCGCCGGAAAATCCGTTTATTCGTGGTACCGCAGCGAACCCTGATGTGTATTTCCAAGGGCGCGAAACAGTCAACCCGTTCTATGCAGCCTGCCCGGGCATCGTGCAGAAGGCGATGGATCGCTTTGCTGAATTGACCGGACGGCAATATCACCTGTATGAATATTACGGTGCGCCGGATGCAGATCGTGTCATTATCGCGATGGCTTCGGCGAATGAAGCCGCTCAGGAAACGGTTGATTATCTGAATGCTCACGGCGAAAAGGTCGGTTTGTTGAAGATCCGCCTGTATCGCCCGTTTGATATGAAGCTTTTGGTGGGCGCACTACCCAAGACAGTCAAGAAGATCGCGATATTGGATCGTACCAAGGAACCGGGCAGCGGTGGCGAACCGTTGTACCTCGATGTGGTCAGCGCGATGGTTGAAGAATGGACTGACGGTCCGATGCCTGCGATGGTAGGCGGTCGTTACGGTTTGTCGTCGAAAGACTTCACCCCAGCGATGGTCAAGGCGATTTATGAGAATCTGGCACTGCCGAAGCCCAAGAATCACTTCACCATCGGTATCAACGATGATGTCAGCCACACCAGCCTCGAATATGATCCAAACTTCTCGGTTGAGCCAGATTCAGTCGTACGCGCCGTATTCTACGGTCTCGGTTCGGATGGTACGGTTGGCGCGAATAAGAACTCGATCAAGATCATCGGTGAAAATACCAACAACTACGCACAGGGTTACTTCGTTCTGGACTCGAAGAAGTCCGGCTCGATGACCACTTCGCATCTGCGGTTTGGTCCGAACCCGATACACTCGAACTATCTGGTGACGAAAGCGAACTTTGTGGCGTGTCACCAATCGAATTTCTTGCAGCGCTTTGATGTGCTGCGCGAAGCTGTACCGGATGGTGTGTTCCTGTTGAACTCGCCCTACAGTCCGGATCAGGTTTGGGATCATCTGCCACGCCCTGTGCAGGAAGAGATCATCACCAAGCGGCTGAAGTTCTATGTGATTGATGCGCTCAAGGTCGCCCGTGACGCTGGTATGGGCAAGCGTATCAACGTGGTCATGCAGGTGTGCTTCTTCGCTATTTCGGGCGTGTTGCCGCGTGAAGAAGCGATCGGCGCAATTAAAGAATCAATTGAAAAGACCTACCGTAAGAAGGGCGAAGAAATCGTCCAGATGAACCTCGATGCGGTGGATAGTACCCTCAGCAATTTGTTCGAGGTCAAGGTTCCGGCGCTAGTGACCAGCACGGTTGAATTGAATGCAGCTGTACCTGCCGATGCACCGCCTTTCGTGCGCGATGTGCTGGGTATGATGATCGCCGGACAAGGTGACTTGCTGCCCGTCAGCGCCATTCCGGTTGACGGTACGTATCCGAGCGGCACGACCCAATGGGAACGCCGTAACCTCGCCGAAGAAATTCCGGTCTGGGATCCTGAACTGTGTATCCAATGCGGTAAGTGCGCGATGGTCTGCCCACACGCAGTCATCCGTATTAAGGCTTATGATGCGGAATTCTTGAGCGATGCGCCTGAAACCTTCAAGTCAACGACTGCCCGTGATACCGAATGGCAGAGTCTGAAGTACAGCATTCAGGTCGCACCCGAAGATTGCACTGGCTGCGGTATCTGCGTCGATGTATGCCCGGCGAAGAATAAATCAGCCGTCAACATCAAAGCAATCAACATGCGTCCGCAACGTCCGCTGCGCGAACAAGAAGTTGCCAACTGGGACTTCTTCCGCAAGCTGCCAGAACTTGACCGACGCAACATCAAGGTCAGCAGTATCCGCCAACAGCAGGTACAACAACCACTGTTTGAGTTCTCGGGTGCTTGCGAAGGCTGCGGTGAAACCCCTTATATCAAGCTGGTAACCCAGTTATTCGGTGATCGTTCGTTGATCGCAAACGCTACGGGCTGCTCCTCGATTTATGGCGGTAACTTGCCGACGACGCCGTGGTCGAAGAACAATGACGGTCGCGGTCCCGCGTGGGCGAACTCACTGTTTGAAGACAATGCCGAGTTTGGTCTGGGTATGCGTGTTGCCCTCGATAAGCAGGCTGAAATTGCTCGCGAATTGTTGGTCAAACTGTCCCCGCAATTGGATGGTCAGTTGGTCGACGCGCTTTTGAATGCGGATCAACACGACGAAGCAGGCATTTACGAACAACGTGAACGCGTCGCTTTGCTCAAATCCAAACTGGCAGCAATCAAGAGTGATGATGCACAACGCTTATCGCTGACAGCCGACTCGCTGGTGAAGCGTGACGTCTGGATTATCGGTGGCGACGGTTGGGCCTATGACATCGGCTTCGGTGGTTTGGATCATGTCCTCGCCAGCGGTCGTAACGTCAACATTCTGGTACTGGATACGGAAGTTTATTCCAACACCGGTGGTCAGATGTCGAAGTCTACACCTCGTGGTGCGGTTGCTAAGTATGCGTCGGGTGGTAAGCCCAATTTGAAGAAGGATCTGGGTTTGATCGCCATGACGTACGGTGGTGTGTATGTTGCCCGTATCGCGATGGGTGCTAAGGACGAACAAACGCTACGCGCTCTGTTAGAAGCCGAGGCTTACGATGGCCCGTCGCTGATTATCGCCTACAGCCATTGTATCGCGCACGGTATCGACATGAGTAAGGGTATGCGTGATCAGAAGGCCGCAGTTGAGTCAGGTCAATGGCCGCTGTATCGCTACAATCCGGATCGTGCTACACACGGCGAGAATCCCTTCGTGCTGGACTCGCGTACACCGAAGATCCCTGTCAAGGAATACATGCGCATGGAAAACCGGTTCAAGATGCTGGAACTCAGCAAACCGGAAATCGCCAAGGAACTTTTCGCCATGGCACAGGAAGACGTCCAAGCTCGTTGGGCGATGTATGAATATCTTGCAGCACGTCCCGTCTTGGTCGATGGACAGGCATCTCATTAATCCAGTTCGAATATTTGTGAATGGGCAGGGTTCGCTCTGCCCACATCCTCATGGAGGACATACGTGAACATAACCACTAATTATCTTGGTCTGACGTTAAAGTCGCCGTTGATCGCATCGGCCTCGCCACTTTCTGAAAGCTTGGACAACCTCAAGCGCATTGAAGATGCTGGCGCCGGTGCAGTCGTGCTGTTTTCGCTGTTTGAAGAACAGATCCGCAATGAACGTGAGATGATGAATCATTTCATGACTCTGGGCACCGAGAGTCATGCTGAAGCGGTTTCTTATTTCCCGGAACCGGATGAATATCATACTGGCCCGCAGCAGTATCTCCAGTTGATTCGGCGTGCCAAAGAAGTGATTGATATTCCGGTGATCGCTAGCTTGAACGGTGTTTCTATCGGAGGGTGGACGAGTTTCGCCCGTCGCATGGAAGAAGCCGGAGCGGATGCATTGGAACTGAACGTGTATTACATCCCGACTGACATGAACCTTTCGGGGCAGCAAGTCGAACAGACGTATATCGATATTCTGAAGGCTGTGAAAGCGGCGGTTAAAATTCCGGTCGCGATCAAGCTCAGCCCGTTCTTTAGTAACTTCGCTCATATGGCTCGTGATCTGGATACGGTTGGCGCGGATGCGCTGGTCATGTTCAACCGCTTCTACCAGCCTGATATTGACATTGAAACATTGGAAGTGAAGCCGCATGTGCTGCTCAGCACTGCTCAGGACTTACGCCTGCCGTTAACATGGATTGGTATCCTGTTCGGGAAGGTCAAGGCCAGTCTTGCGGCTACCAGTGGCGTTCATACTAGTGATGATGTGGTGAAGCTGATTTTGGCGGGCGCGAATGTCACGATGATGACCTCGGCCTTGCTCAAGAACGGTATTGATCATATCCGTACGGTTGAGAATGGTTTGCAGCAGTGGATGGCTGACCACGATTATCAATCTGTGAGCCAGATGCGCGGTGCTGTCAGCCAGATGCACGCGGAAGATCCGAGCGCCTTTGAACGCGCCCAATATATGCGCGCACTCACCAACTATAATCCTGCTTTCAAGCGCTAACACACTACAACGATCATGCTTAAGGCGGCCTCAGGGTCGCCTTTTTTGTGGTTAAGTACGAAGCATAATGGTGAAGGTAGAACCTTTATCCGGTTTGCTTTTGACTGTGATTTCCCCGCCGTGTTGTTCCACACAGAGCTTGACGATACTTAATCCCAAGCCAGTTCCTTCGACATTTGTGGAACGCTTGTTGACCCGATAAAAGCGATCAAATATGTGCGGTAAGGCTTCTTTGGGAATACCCATGCCATTATCAACGACCTGTAATTGGAGTTGTTGGTCTTGTTGAGAGGCTTTTAAGTAAATCTCGCCGCCGTTTTGGGTGTATTTGACGGCGTTGGAGATCAGGTTTTCGAGCGCCTGCCCCATGCGTTGCTTATTGCACTTACAGATTAAGTCCAGTGGTTTTACCTCACTGTGAAGGGTGATAGCTTTGGCTTCGGCCTGTGTTTTAAAGCTGTTGAGAATCTCATCGAACCACGGTGTCGCGGCAACTGATTCGGTATAAATGGAGGGTATGGTTTCTAGCCGCGCTAAATCCAGAATATCTTCTACCAAACGGCGTATTTTCTGGGCACTCTCGTTCAGGCGTTTGATGTATTCGTGCGCCTTTTCGTTTTCCGGCGGGAGGGTTTGAGTCAGCAGGTAAGAGGACATGACTATCCCCGACAGCGGATTTTTGATGTCGTGGGTGGCACTATGTAAGAAGTCATTCTTGATTTGTGTGAGTCGCTCAAAATTTTGGCGGTCTTGTTCACGTAGTTTTTTCTGGTGTTCGCTTGCCGCCTGAGCTTCCTTGGTTTCATGGAGGATTTGTAAGTTATTGATCTGGCGCTGACTGGCCTCATTGAGGATTTTTTCGTGGATCTCGATGTACTGTTTGAGGTGACTTAAAGCCAGCGGTAAATTCTGCTGCTGTTCATAGATACGGGACAATAACTGGTGACATTTCATAACGACACGCTGCATGTTTTGTCCACTTGCATCTGACAAAACGGTCTGGACATAATCGAGGGCTTTGTCGTTGTTACCCAGTGCATAATGGGCTTGTCCCAAGTTGAATAGCGTTTCGAGTGCTTCTACAGTGCTGAGATTGCCCTGATCATTTTGGAATGAGGGCAGTGCTTGTTCAAACTTTTGGATTGCATCCGCAAAATCTTTACAGGCAAGCGCCACTTCCCCGAGGCTGCTCAAGGCAACCCCTATGCCATATTGATCGTTGACTTCATTAAAGAGGGGAATGGCTTTTTCACCATAGGATTTTGCCCGTTCATAATCGCCGAGTGTGGTGTAGTCCACACAACAACTGTTGTAGGCACGGCCGCGTACGCTGGGACTAGCTGTAATATCCAGTTCAATACTGCGCTGATAGTATTCGATAGCCTGTTTGGGGTTATCGGCCATGCTATGGGAGATGCCAATGTTGACTAAGGTGAGCGCCTGAGCTGGAATGTCATTGAGGGCGGTGTAAATAGAGAGTGTTTTGAGATGGCATTCTAGCCCTTTAACAAAATCGCCCAATTCACCATAAATGAACCCTATTGATCGGAAAAGGATCGCCTCTTCCTTTTGAGCATCAAGTTCTTCACAAAGTGGTAATGCTTCATACGCAATTTTCAATGCTCTGGCATAATCGCCCGAAAAGCGGTAGGCATGCATTTGATTGATAAGTGCGGACAAAATGCCTTTTGGGTAGGCTTCAAGCCGTGCAAGTTTTTCGGCTTCATTGGCTAAGTTCAGGCATCGCTCGTTAGCCGAATTTCCTAATTTAGAAGCAATTCCATTGAGTGCATCAATGCGTTCAATGTTGTTCGATGCATTGGCAAGGGCTGCTTCGAGACGGATTAAATCTTCAGTCATGGTTTTGCACTATCATGGTTTTGAGGAAGCCTGTTGTAGGCCGTAAGGATGCGATTGTGACATAGAAACTGTCAGATAGGCGGTACTCGATCACAATATTAACTATATATCAAGTTGGGATTTAAAGGTCATTATGTTCAAGGAATATTTATTATTTACTGGTCGCAATGTTAGTTTCAATCAACTTCAACCAAGGGTAATGTAACGACGGCTTGCGTTCCTTTGCCGATAATCGAGTTAATTTCCAGTTCACCACCATGAATAGCGATTAATTGACTGGCAAGTGGTAATCCCATCCCCATCCCCTGCTGTTCCTGTGTCTCGCGGTTAATCTGCCCGAACCATGTCATGGCTTCCTTAACGTGTGCGCTATCAATCCCCTGCCCGTTATCGGTGATGGTGATGCGAACATCATTTTCAAAACGCCGATAATTGATGCGGACTTTACCATCGCGCGGTGAATAGGCGATGGCGTTGGAGATGACTTCGGCTAGTGCTTGCTTGAGTGCACTCGGTTCAGCTTTTACGGTCAAGGTTTCCCTTAGCTCGATGACTTTGACCTCGACATTTTCTGGTCGCCGGATGGTGAAGTGGTGTGCGAGTTTATGTGCCGCGTGAATTAACTCTCCAATATCCACAATCAGGCCATTGGAGGCAACTGTTTCGGCAGAGTAGACGCCGGTGGTGAGGTGGGTGGCAAACACCATTTGTTCGACGACATGCGCTAGACGGGTTGCACCACTGGACATAGTGGCAATCATATCGCGGGTATCTTGCGAGAGGGCTTTATCGTCCTGCCACTCCAACATTTGAAGCGAACCCAATAATAATCCGACAGGCGTGCGCAGTTCATGGGTCACGGTATGCGTGAGGCGCTGCTTAATGACTTCAATTTGCTGTTCGGCGCTGGCGACAATTTTCTCGTGGTGTTTGAGCCGTGCGGAAATCGCTTTTAGCAGGTCAACGATTTGAAATGGCTTGAACAAGTAGTCATCAGCACCGAGGTTCATGCTGTCGCGAACGGTATCGCGGCTATCGACAGCGGTAAGGAAGATGAATGGGATCGATTCGGTTTTGGGGTGTTGGCGCAGTAATGCCAGAACTTCTTGACCATTCAAAATAGGCATTAACATGTCGCATAGAATCAGATCTGGCACGAGCGCCAGCGCTTTGTTGACACCATCTCGACCATCAACAGCGGTGAAGGTTTCGTAGTATGAGCTACTCAGGGTCGTCGCAACATGGTCTCGAACATCAGCGTCATCGTCAATAATTAGGATACGAGCCATGTCGAAGTCTCCTCGGCGGTTTGGATGGCTGCGCGTGCGGATACCACCTGAGACAGTTCTCTCTGATGACAGCCATTACACAAGCGTCTATCGTATATCAACAAGTATCTCTGGTTAATTATAGCGGGGCACATTCAAATTTTGCTGCAAAACTTTACTTAGATTTTATATTTCTACCCGTTTAGTACTTGTAAGGGCACTTATACAGTATTTTCTTAATGGAAGTAAAGCACCTTTCGATGAAATAATCATATAACTGCTGTAATAAATAGCAATTGTCGCACTCATACAACACCTTTATATGTTTTATGGATCACCGGTGCCTGCACTTGTTTGTTATTTATTGTTGCTCAAGCCGGTGTTCATGTTTATTACAAGCAGATCCATTTATCTGATTGTTTAGTAGGAGGTTAGCATGCGCAAAGGATTATTGATAAGCGGGTTATTGTTGGTTTTATTGATGGGAATGACATGGGTTTATGCAGATGATTCGACGCCTAAGCCGGGGACGCCCGAAGACAACGAGTGCAATCCCGGTGGGGTTTTGTATCGCGAGGAAAACCAAGACGGTTGCCCAAACTTATGGTACTGGAAGGCTGGTTGGTTTCTCGCGCGGTTCAATCGCGGGTTGATCTCGCGTGAGGATTTCCCGAAGGAATTCGAGTCAGTCTTGCCCCCGTTGAACAAAGATGAAAATTCCTTGAAAACTATCTGCGGTTCGGGATTGGATGACTCTGATTTATGGATCGGATGTTTTAATTCTGACCAGACCGGATCTGAAACCGTAAATGGTGACCTTGAGGACTATGTCGTTTTTGTGAACAATTCGAGCGAATGTCCATTGAGTTTTAATGGGGTATCGTGGACGACGGGTGTAGACACAGGATCTTATATCATTGATTTTTATCTGTTTTCTGATGAAGAACTAGCGAGTATTGGTGGGTTGCGACCAGTGACCTGCTTGTATATGATCAATACAAGATAAATGAGAGTGATGGTGCTGGAGGGTGCTTAACCGTGCCCTTCGGCGTATATTGAATACCATAACCCCCTTGTATTGAGAAAGCCCTTTCATAAAAGTGTTGCTTGCTCCCCAATATGGATTTATGATGAAAATATCTCCCTTGAGTCATGCTTGCGCGGGGGATAGATTATCAGGTTTCTACTAGATGATTCATGCGCGACTTATGGATGAGTTGAACGTTGAAAGGCGCGTGGGCTGATTGGTAGAATGTTACATCAACCATTAGATAAGCTGTTGAGGAGATTATCATAGCAACTTCTGCTGACACAATTCTGGTCATCGGGCATCGTAATCCGGATATGGATGCGATTGCCTCAGCGATCGGTTACGCATGGTTACTGTCCCATACGAGTACAGATAAATATGTGGCGGGGCGCGTCGGACAAGTGAATGCGCAGACCGCTTTTGCATTGGACAATTTTAAGGTCGATGCACCGACATTGGTAACTGATGTGCGTACACGGGTTGGTGATCTGGTCGAAACCGTACCTTCGTTACATCTCGAACAAACCTTGTTGGAAGCTTGTCAAAGCATCGCACGCACGCGCCGACCGGCTCCATTACTCGATGAAAATCAAAAACCCGTCGGTTTGATCACCGGCGCGGGGTTATTTGCCACGATGGCTGACGCATTGAGTTCAACTTCGGTGCTGGCACTGGCCAAGGAGTTTGATCGTCCTGCTAATGCCGCCGTTGATACGACGAGCATCATTCTTCAGGGCGAAGAATACATCCGTGATGTAATTAGTCAGGTGCTTCGTTCGGATTACGATGAATTTATCGTGGTGGACGATGATGGACACTATACCGGACTGTGCCGTAAGTCTCATCTTTTGGCACCCCCTCGCCGCCGTATCGTGATGGTTGATCACAATGAGTTGGCGCAGGCTGTACCCGGTTTGGAAGAAGGCGAAGTGATTGAAGTGTTGGATCACCACCGTTTGAGTTCGGTGCCAACCGCTGTGCCAATTCGCTTCCACATTGAGCCGGTGGGTAGCTGCTCGACACTGGTGGCTGAGCGTGCGGTTGAATTACGGATCAGCTTCCCCGAAGGTATCGCGGGTATGTTGTTGTGCGGCATCCTTTCCGATACGCTGACGTTCCGTTCACCAACGGCAACAGAGCGCGACCGCAACGCGGCACAGAAATTGGCCGTGATGGCGAAGTTGGCCTCTGCCAGCGATAGCCCCGAGCAGGTCATGCGTGCCATTGGCGAGTTCGGTCAGCAACTTTTGGCTGCGGGTGCTGGTTTGGGAATGCGCCCGGTTGAAGAAATCGTCAACACTGACATCAAGTATTATGAGAACAACGGTGCAAAGGTGGGGATTGCACAGGTCGAAGTCGCAAACCTATCGGAACTTGCGCCACGCCTCGAAGCACTAAGTGAGGCGCTTGAAGAACTGACCAAGAGTCAGAAGTTGACGCTGGCGGTTTTGATGGTCACTGATGTGGTACTGGGTAACAGTCGTTTGGTGGTGGCTGGACAGCAGCGCGTTGTGGCGACTTTGCCGTATGCCCGTTTGGATGACGATACATTGGATGCACCGGGTATTATGTCACGCAAGAAGCAATTGCTGCCAACTGTACTGGCGGCGTTGTCACAATCAGTGTGATACGGTAGCGATTATTCCAAGATTAAAGAAAAGACCGTTCCTGAAGTGGAGCGGTCTTTTTTTGTTCGGACAAAGAGGCGTTGTTTGGTATTCAGCTATTCACTTTTTCGATCAAGCTAGCACGGTAGGTGATGCGGTCATGCATTACGCTGCGTAGAATATCCAGTGCTTGGATGAGGCGTTTATCGACCAGTTGATATTGGACATTAGTTCCCTGACGGATGCCAACTACCAAACCGCGATCTCTTAACACTTTGAGGTGGCGTGATACAGACGGTTGCGGAATCCGTAACTCATCCGTTAGCTCGCCCACATTGAGCGGTTTTTCATCCAGCGCGTACAAGATAAGTATGCGGGTTGGATCAGAGAAAGCCGAGCAAAGATCGGCTTCCATCTGGGTTACTTCTTGGGTCAACGTTTGCGAAATCATAGTGTCACATTCTTAAAGCATAAGTGAAAGTGAAGGACGGCAATCAAGTTCATCATATGATTATACTAGCGGATTAGATGGTGCGATGATAGTAGATTGTACCCCTGTGTGTTAGTGTAATCTGTCATAATGATTTTTGATCAACATATCTGAGAGTCGAACCAGCCACCTTAGAAATCTAGAAGACATTTATGAGGCAGACACCATTTTGTTCGACATGCTTTTTAATTCGATGTATGCTGTGCAGTAGTGAATGCTAAAGGGTCATTCTCGCGCTCGTGTCGTCGCACCACTTCTCGATTAATTAGAACCTTGTCCTGCAAGAACCCGACGGTAAACGTGGGAAACCATACGATGAAATCACTTTAGGATGGGAGATTTAGCGTAAATGTTTAAAGACTTCGGGCAGATTACACAGGCATTAAGTGGGCAGCAGTACATTTCAACGGATGAGATTTCGACGGTTATGTTTTTGGCCGATAAGCTACAAAAACCGGTTTTAACCGAAGGACCGGCTGGCGTTGGTAAGACTGAATTGGCAAAAGCATGGGCTAATGCCAATGGTCGTAAGCTGATCCGCCTGCAATGTTACGAAGGCTTGGACGAGAGCAAGGCACTTTATGAGTGGGAATATGCCAAGCAGATGCTTTATACGCAGTTGCTACGCGATAAACTGAGCGAAGTACTGGCGAGCGCGGGTAGTTTGAGTGAAGCGGCTGATCGTTTGGGCAAAGAAGAGAATGTGTTTTTCTCGCAGCGTTTTTTGTTGGCACGGCCTTTGCTGCAAGCCATCACCTCACCGGAACCGGTGGTGCTACTGATCGACGAAATTGACCGCGCCGATGCTGAGTTCGAAGCATTCTTGCTGGAAATCCTGAGTGACTTCCAAGTATCCGTGCCGGAACTCGGGACGATCACGGCGAAGCACAAACCGACAGTCATTTTGACCAGTAATAACACGCGTGAACTTAGCGAGGCTTTGAAGCGGCGCTGTTTATACTTATTCATTGATTACCCAAGCCACGAGTCCGAACTACGGATTGTGAAGATGCGCGTGCCGGAGTTGAATGCCAAGCTGGCACAGCAAGCTGTTGAAACGGTTCAGCAATTGCGGCAGATGGATCTCAAAAAGAATCCGAGTGTTTCCGAAACGATTGATTGGGCGAAGTCGTTGGTGATGCTTAACGCGGATAGCCTTGATAAGCAAACGTTGGAAACGACACTAACTGTTTTACTCAAGCATGAGAGCGATGTGCAAAAAGCCAAGCGTGCGCTGGCGAGTGGTGGCGGTGGACATCCTTTAACGCGGCGCGGGGGTGACGAACGTGGACGGGGTGATGATCCACGTGGGGGTGGTCGGCGCGGTTGGCCGAATTAGCGAGACGCTTTAAGTCTACAGTGATTGGCGAGGCGGGAGTCTTATCTTCCGCCTCTTTTTTTGTTCTGCTAGTGCCAGTTAGTATGCTGCACTACCCCATCGGCTATGCATGGTTTACGGCGTATCGCCTATAATCATTGTCCTATTCCACTTGTTAAAAATATTGCATGTTGCATACAAGAAAGTTACCTAAAAGATGAGCGATTCATACCTCGGGTTGTGGTATACACAAGAAGCTAAAGCATGGTCGGAAGCGCTGCCGGTTGGCAACGGACGCCTCGGTGCGATGGTGTTTGGAGGGGCAGTCCAAGAGCGTTTGCAGTTGAACGAGGACAGCTTATGGTCAGGCAATCCCAACAAGCAGGATAATTTGCAGGCCAAAGACTTACTGCCCGAAGTACGCCGGTTGTTATTCGAAGGACGTTATGCCGAAGCCAATACGCTGGCTCAACAGATGCAGGGGCCGAACGCACAGGCTTATCAACCGTTGGGCAATGTGTATCTTAACTTTGGCGATTCCGATTCGATTACTGATTATCGGCGTGAATTGGATCTCAATACGGCTGTTGCAAGCACGCGTTATAGCAGCAATGGTGTGACTCTCATTCGTGATGTGTTCGCTAGTTTTCCTGATCAGGTGATTGTGGTACGCATCCGCACTTTGTTTGACGAACCAGCTGCCATTAGTTTCACGGTTCATGTCGATACACCACATCCGCACAATATACAGGCTGTGGCTGACACCCTGACGTTTTCTGGTAAAGTACCGTCTTCCGCAGAGCCGGTCAACCGTAACACTCCTGATCCAGTTATTTATGGTGAGAATGCCATCGGTTTTGAGTGTCGTGTGCGGGTGCTCAACGAGGGCGGTAGGGTGACGATACAAGATCAAGTACTGCACATCGAGAAAGCCGATGCGGTTACGTTGATCATCAGCGCCGGAACCAGTTTCAACGGTTTTGATTGCGCACCGGATAAAAACCCCTCGATACAAGCGGGTGCTGATCTGGAAGCGGCTGCCAAGCAAGCCTATGCCAGCTTGTTGCAGCGGCATGTGGCGGATTATCAAACGTTGTTTAAGCGGGTGACACTCGATTTGCATGCTCCACAAAACGATGGCATCCCGACAGACGAACGGCTGCGCGCCATCTATGTCGATCCCCTGCAAGCGGCAGACGTTTACGATCAAGCGATTTCTCAACGGAATGACCCAGCACTCGAAGCGTTGATGTTCCAATATGGGCGTTATTTGATGATTACCAGTTCGCGTCCGGGAACACAACCTGCCAACTTACAGGGCATCTGGAATGATCTGGTACGTCCACCGTGGAGTTCCAATTGGACAGTCAACATCAACACGCAGATGAATTATTGGCCAGCTGAAAGCACCAATCTCGCTGAGTGCCACGAACCGCTGTTTGATCTGATCGGTGGTTTGAGTGTGACGGGCGCGAAAACGGCTCAAAATTATTACGGCGCGGGTGGGTGGACATCTCACCACAATGTTGATTTGTGGCGACATTCTTCGCCAGTCGGGGCGTTAAAGGGTAATCCGGCATGGGCGAACTGGCCGATGAGCGGGGCGTGGTTGTGCCAGCATTTGTGGGAACATTATGCCTTTAGCCGTGACAAGGCTTTCTTGCGTGATCGGGCGTGGCCTTTGATGCGGGGTGCAGCCGAATTTATGCTCGACTGGTTGATTGAGGATGGTCAAGGGCGGTTGGTCACTGCACCGGCTGTCTCACCGGAGTTGGAGTTTTATGCACCAACCGGCGAAAAAGTGGCGACTTCCATCGGTTCAACTATGGATATGGCGATTATTTGGGACTTGTTCACCAACTGCATCGAAACCTGTGCCATCCTGAACACGGATGCTGATTTCGCGGATAAGCTGCGTCAGGCACGCAAACGTCTGCTGCCGTATCAAGTTGGGGAACGTGGACAGTTACAGGAATGGTCGCAAGATTTCATGGAAGTTGATCCTACCCACCGGCACATCTCGCATTTGTTCGGGGTGTATCCGGGGCGCCAGTTGACGCCCGATTCGCATCCGGTGTTGATCGAAGCGGTCAAACGGACACTGGCCATTCGTGGGGATTACAGCACTGGCTGGTCGCTGGGGTGGAAGATCAATATGTGGGCGCGTTTGCACAAGGGCAATAATGCTTATCGCGTCATTCGCTATTTGCTGACGCTGGTTGAGGACAACGATATTGTTTATAACCAGCGGGGCGGTGTGTATCTCAACTTGTTTGATGCTCACCCGCCGTTCCAGATTGATGGCAACTTTGGTTATACGGCAGGTGTGGCAGAAATGCTGCTGCAAAGCCATACCGGAGTCATTGACCTGCTACCCGCATTGCCGGAAGCGTGGCCGTCTGGTCGCGTCACAGGATTGCGTGCGCGGGGTGGCTTCGAGGTCGATTTGAGTTGGGATAAGGGTAGCCTTAGTAGCGCCACGATCCGATCGCAACAGGGTGGTATCTGCCAGATACATGCGGCGTTGCTCATCACAAGCGGTAGCGGCACCAGCGGCCAAACCATCACGATAGAGACGCAATCCGGTGGGGTGTACGAGGTGCGACCTGCGTGAGGTGTCTATCGCCACTAGCCAAATGGAAGCATTGCCGACAGGAAATGGATGTTATTCGAAACGGTTAGAGGCAAAGTGGTTTTTGTTAGTTGTGCAAAATCCTTAAATTGGGCATAATATACACAAGTGGTGTTGTAAACAATTCATCAAACCCACGGCTGACATTGAAGAACGATCAATATGCAACCCAACCCGCCCCGTTTGGGCGGATGTGACACAGCGCTGAAACAGGTATTCCGGCTCTTGTAGCCGTCAACATTAACGATGAAAACATGTATTCGTAAATGGTCTGTACGGGACAATAGCCCACCCAAACCGGTGAATCGGTTTTAGAACCTCGAACAATGAGGCTGATTCGCCTTACATCAAACGGGCGCACCGCTTTCAGGCGCGACATTTAACGTTCTCAACTGCCTAACCCGCACAGCCGTGGCTGCTTCGTACAGTGACGGCTGTTTGTTTTCTTGAGGGCTGACAGGTGGGAAACGGAGTGATTACCGCGCTGCAAGTGCAAAAGCGCGATAAAGAACGGGTCAACGTTTTCATCGATGGCGAATTCGCCTTCGGCCTGAATGTGCTGGACGCTGCCCGTTTGCGTAAAGGGCAAGTACTGGCAGAAGCGGAAATCGTTGCGCTGCGGGATGCGGATGCAGTGGTGCAGGCGGTTAACATCGCCGCCCATTTCCTCAGCTACCGTCCCCGTAGTGAACAGGAAGTCCGCCGTAACCTCACAGAAAAAGAAACACCGGCAGCGATCATCGATGTGGCTATCGAGCGCTTGAACGGTTTGGGGTATCTGGACGATGCGGCATTTGCCCGTTATTGGGTGGATAACCGCAACCAATTCAAACCTCTGAGCCATCGTGCGCTGCGACAGGAAATGCGCCAGAAAGGTTTATCTGATACCGTCATTGCCGAGGCATTGGGGGATCAGAGCGAGTCCGATTTGGCCTATAAGGCAGCGACCACGCAGCTTCGTAAATTTCGTAACCGCAGCCTGCGTGAATTCAAAACCAAAATGAATGCCTTTTTACAACGTCGGGGATTTTCCTACAGCACCACTCAGGATGTCGTCGCGCGTTTGATTGAAACGCTTGAAGCGGACGACCCCGACTATTTTAACCGGGATGACGAACTTAATGAGGATTAACTGTTATGGATATTATTGGATTGATTGTCGCCCTGATCGTAGGGTTGGCAATCGGCTTAGCAATCGGCTTTTACGGGCTGCGGTCTTACCAGAATTCACAGGGTAAGAATCGCAAGGATCTGGCCGAAGCTGAAGCCCAGAAAATCGTTGAACAAGCACGGTTGCAAGGTGAAACTATCCAGAAGAACGCCGAAGCCAAAGCCCGTGCGACCGTCGAAGAGAGTGAACAATCGTCCTTGCGCCGCCGCCGTGAATTGGATAAAGAAGACGAGCGCATGATCAAGCGCCGGGAGGAATTGGATAACCGTCTGGAACGCATGGAACAGCGTGAACAAAACCTGAATAAGCGCCAGAGCCGTATGGATAAACAACAGGGTGATCTGCAAAAGTTGGAAGATCAACGGACGGCTGAACTCCAGCGTATCGCCCAGATGACGACTGACGAAGCCAAGAAAGAGTTGCTGGCGGCTGTCGAACGTGATTCTCGCAGCGATATGGCTCGTACTATCCGGCAGGTGGAAGCAGAAGCTCGCGAAGAGGCGGATACCCGCGCCCGTGATGTGATCGCGTTAGCGGTACAGCGGTTGGCTTCGGAACACGTTAGCGAAATTTCGGTGAGCGTGGTTCAACTCCCCAGTGACGAAATGAAAGGGCGTATTATCGGTCGTGCAGGCCGTAACATCCGCGCCTTTGAAATTGCTACCGGTGTTGATGTGGTGGTTGATGATACCCCCGAATCGGTTACGATCAGCAGTTTCGATCCGGTGCGCCGTGAAGTTGCCAAACGCGCCCTCGCCAAGCTGGTGGTCGATGGTCGTATCCATCCTGCCCGTATCGAGCAGTTGGTGGAGGATTCGAAGGTCGAAGTCGAGAACAGCATCCGTGAAGAAGGCGAACGCGCTGCTTACGAAGCCGGTATACCCGGTCTGCATCCAGAAGTGATCAAGCTACTGGGACGTCTTAAGTTCCGTACCAGTTATGGTCAGAACCAGCATGCCCACTCGATTGAAACCTCGCATATCGCCGGTATGATCGCCGCCGAGTTGGGTGCGGATGTACAAATCGCTAAGGCGGGCGGGTTGCTGCATGACATCGGCAAGGCACTCGACCACGAAATTGAAGGTACGCACGCGCTGATCGGTGCAGACTTTGCCAAGCGCTACGGCGTGAATGCCCGTATCGTGAACGCCATCGCCAGCCATCATCATGAAGTCGAGCAGGAATTCGTGGAGTCGTATATCGTCGAAGCGGCTGATGCTATTTCGGGTGCTCGTCCCGGCGCACGGCGCGAGAGCATGGAAACCTACATCAAGCGCGTCAAGACTCTGGAAGACATCGCCAACAGTTTTGAAGGTGTGGAACAAAGTTACGCGCTGCAAGCCGGACGCGAAGTGCGTATCATCGTCCGTCCGGATGTGGTTGATGATTACTCATCGCTGCAACTGGCGCGTGACATTGCCCGTAAGATCGAAGAGAGTATGCAGTATCCGGGTCAGATCAAGGTACAGGTCATCCGCGAAACCCGCGCTGTCGATTTCGCTAAGTAGTACCTAGTCCGAACTTCAACTTGAAATATGACACGAGAGAGCAACACGCCCTCTCGTGTTTTTATATAACAAGCTATCTTTAGGTTTATTTTTAGAGAACTTAAAGGATTTTGATGGTTGTCACTATCAGCACGTGCGAAAAGACGCGAATTAAGTTGTCATTGTGGTGACAGTTTTGTTATAATGATCTTCAGACTGACTGCGTAATAATTTCCGCAAGTTTGCGTTTTAAACGACCCTTAGCCATTCAACATACGATTTGTTCTGAAAAGACTGTAGATAGTCTTTCTGACTCTGACTAACTAAAGTTAAGCCAATTATTACACTTATCTCTGGAAAGGACGTACTCCCTACATCGTCGGAAACAGCACTTAAAAATACACGTGTGCTGTATACATAAAGAAAGGATGAATCGATGCACCAAGATTTCACCCTGTTGGCCACGATTACCATGGCGATTTTGACAGCGTTTGCCGGCGGTTATATCGCACGAAAGCTCCGGTTGCCGTCGCTCGTTGGCTATTTGCTCGCAGGTTTAGTGATCGGCCCCTTCACCCCCGGTTTCGTCGGAGATAGCCATGCTGCCGGTCAACTGGCAGAAATGGGTGTCATTTTTATGATGTTTGGCGTTGGCCTCCATTTTTCACTCAAGGATTTGTGGGGTGTGCGCCGTATCGCCATCCCCGGTGCGGTTTTTCAGATGATTCTAGCAACACTGATCGGCCTAGGCTTGAGCCAATTATGGGGCTGGTCAATTGGCGCGGGATTGATCCTTGGTTTAGCCATTTCAATTGCCAGTACGGTCGTGCTCCTGCGTGGATTATCCGACAACGGTCTCTTGAATACCGCCCACGGAAAAGTCGCGGTGGGGTGGCTGGTTTTAGAAGATTTAGCGACCGTCGCCATATTGGTCTTGCTGCCTGTTCTTGTCAGTGATGCTGGCAATCCCCTCGCAAGCATTGGTATCGCGCTTCTAAAAACCGGTTTATTTGTCGGGATTATGCTGTTTGTAGGCGCGCGGGTGATGCCGTGGATGCTGACGCAAATTGCCCACACGCGATCAAGCGAGTTATTCATCCTTGCGGTTATTGCGCTGGCTCTCGGTACGGCTTTTGCGGCTTATGAATTATTTGGGGTTTCGCTGGCGCTAGGCGCGTTTTTGGCAGGGGTGGTGGTGGGCGAGTCCGATATTAGTCATCAGACTAGCGCGCAGGTATTGCCCTTCCGTGACCTATTTTCGGTGCTCTTCTTTGTTTCAATCGGGATGCTGATTGATCCGACTGTGGTCATTGCACATGCCGGAGAGGTGATTGTGCTGACTATTTTGATCGTGTTTGGAAAGGCCATCATAACGTTACTGTTAGGGTTTTTAGTGCCTGCTTCAGGCCGCACGATGATTGTAGTCGCTGCCGGACTCAGCCAAATTGGTGAGTTTTCCTTCATCGTGGGACAAGCCGGTGTTGGATTGGGATTGCTGACGCAAGATCAATATGGGTTAATTTTGGCAGGATCAGTGTTGTCCATCATCATCAACCCGCTTATGTTTCGCGCCATCCCGCATGTCGAGCAAATGCTGCAAAAATCGCCTGTCTTGTGGCGCCGTTTGGAAGGTGGTGGCCCTACCCCGATGCCACTTCATAAAGAAATGGCGGATCATGTTGTCATCGTTGGCTATGGTCGGGTTGGCAAGCATATTGCTCACGTACTTCATCAATTGGAACAGCCTTATCTGGTAGTCGAGCAAGATATTGACCGTGTTACTGAAATCCAGAAATTGGATGTCCCAACACTGTTTGGTGATGCGGCTAACTCGGAAGTCTTGAATCATGCGGGATTAGCACATGCCCGTGCGTTAGTGGTCACTGTTCCGAACGAAACAACGGCTGAACTGGTTGTGGCGGCTGCGCATGACATTGCCCCCAAGTTGGTCATCATTGCTCGTGCGGGAACGGAATCCGGTGTACAACGCCTGATGACTTTGGGAGCATTCCATGTGATTCATCCAGAACTTGAAGGTGGGCTTGAAATCGTGCGGCATATGCTGCTCACTTTAGGCTCTTCGATGACTCAAATCCAACCTTATATTGATGCTGTCCGGCGTGATGCTTATAAAGATGCTGTGCACGAAAACAATCAATACGCGGTGTTGGATCAAATGCTAACAGCCATTCGTGGTGTCGATATTGCGTGGCAAACCATCGAAGCGGGCAGCCCGCTGATTGGTAAGAGTCTTAAAGAAGCCAATATTCGGTCAAATGTGGGGGCGTCTGTGATTGCCCTTATCCGCAACAATGAGGTGATCCCAAATCCAAAATCAACCACCCAATTTGATCAAGGTGATTTGGTGGGCTTAATCGGCGATGATCAGGAATTACAAGCAGCGGCTCGTTTGGTGAATCCGGTGAGGGATTAGTCCATACGGCATGGGGCTTTAATCTCATGGATGAGAGAAGCTAGGTTGTCAAGTTAACCGATGACAACCAAATCGCGGTTCCATGTGGTCAGGCTTCGTGCGCCATCTTCGGTGATTAACACATCATCTTCGATGCGCACGCCGATCTGACCCATTTGATAGATGCCGGGTTCGATGGTGAAGACCATCCCGGCGCGTAAAACCTGCTGGTTAGTCTGGACGATATAAGGCGCTTCGTGAGCTTCGAGTCCCAGACCATGCCCTGTTCGATGCCGGATTAAGTGATCCCAACCGAAGTCAGCAAAAACCTGACGTGTACAATTATCGAGTGAGCCAGCAGTTATACCGGGTTTGGCTGCGGCCAAGGCACTTGCGTTGGCCGCCCTGACAACCGCATAAAAGTCTTGAAAAGACTGGCTTGGCTGACCCAAGAAAACGACGCGTGTAATATCTGCACAGTAGCCCTGATAGGTCGCACCGAAATCGAAAATAAGTGGGTCACCGGCTTGTACTTGATAATCCAGAGGGCCGCAATGGGGTAAGGCGGTATTACCTCCGCCATGCATGATGGTCGTGAAAGCCAGTCCCTCGCTTCCCAGTTCCTGTAAATACCTTTCAAGGATAGACGCGATGGACCGTTCGCTCATACCTATTTGTATATCTGCCAAGGTCAGCGTTAGGGCTTGTTCTGAGATGTGAATGGCTTGCTCAATCGCAGCGATTTCATCCGGTTCTTTGATGAGACGCAATTCACTCAATGGTTGATCGATCGGGATGAGTGTCGTGGTTGGCGCGTGCTGGCGAATGATTTCGCCCTCGATGAAGCGCATTCGCAGCCCTTCGGCCCCCATCACTTTTCCGGCTATTTGCAGCGCATCCAAACCTGACTTAAAGGCATTTTCGTAGCCTTCGGCATCGGTCCACGAGATGATTCGTGATGGGATGTTGTGGTTCGCAAAAAGCGGCACTTCTAATTTAGGGATGATGGCAAGCGGCTGGTCATCAAGCGGAATAAACATAACAATCGGGCGCTCCATGAGGAAGTGAACGCCGCCAGTCAAGTAGCGCAGGTTGGGACCGGGTACCAGAGCAACGACATCAATCCCATGTATACGCATGATGGTGCGGAGTTTTTCTAGTCGGCCTGCATAATGTGGCACTGGGTGGTTACTCTTTCGTTATGTGGAGGCTGCTTCTGAATCGAGTGCCGCTTTGTAAAGGATTTGGAGGCGGTCGAGTATAGGGTGTTTGGCTGCCGTACCAATAGGTCTTCCATCGACCTCATTGACTGGAATTAGACCAGCGAAGGTTCCGGTCACAAAGGCTTCATCGGCATCATACACATCAGTCAACGAGAAGTTCTTCTGGAAGACGTCGATGCCGTTGCTCTGGCACAGATTAATAACATTGCGTCTCGTGACTCCGTTCATGCAATATTGTCCGGTTGACGTCCAAACTTCGCCGGATTTCACCATAAAGAAGTTGGTGGCATTGCAGGTACTGACAAACCCATGAATGTCGAGCATTAGCGCTTCGTCCGCACCGGCTTGCAAGGCTTGTACCAGTGCAATGACCTCGTGTAATTTACTGTGGCAGTTCAAACGTGGATCGAGATAATCGGGCGATCCACGACGCACGGTAGACGTAAATAGTTTTATGCCGCGAAGTGCGGCTTCGGGATTGGCTTGTTTGTGCTCGGCGATAATCACCATCGTAGGCGGACCGACCGTCAGGCGTGGATCCTGCGAAGGGGTCTTTTTCACGCCGCGTGTTACCATCAAACGTACATGGACATTATTCTCCATATGGTTAGCACGCACAGTCTTGTAAAGTGTTTGGGTTAATTCGTCGCGGTTCATGCCAATATCGAGGGCAATCGCTTTCGCACCCTGATACAAACGATCGAGGTGCTCATCCAAATAGACCAGCACGCCGTGATGAAGCCGGATACCTTCCCAAACCCCATCGCCGATCAGAAAGCCACTGTCGAAGACTGATATTTTCGCGTCACGACGCGGTGTTAACTCACCATTCACATAAATCAGAATGTCTTCGTTGCGAGAATCGGGGAGAGCGTCATGGGTTCCATGTGGCATTGGATTGTGTCCTATGTTGATGGTGCTGATTTTACTTGGGCAGGTTGGCTTGTCAACTTTTGTTGGATGAAGTCAATAAGCCTCGCTGAGTATCTGCCTACTGAACGGGTGTAGACGGTTCGCTTGATAGCTCTTTCTGGATCATATAACAAACGTCACCCAAACACCTGTCACATGTCGCATTACACATGGCGTTAAATGTGACAAACTAACTACAGTTTCAAGAAGGATGTTCTTACAGGTAGGGAAGCGTGAACTACTGGCTGATCTTTTTAACCGGACTCACAACAGGTGGGTTAAGCTGCCTCGCTGTTCAGGGTGGATTATTGGCAACCGCTATCGGTGCAACCAGCAAGCATGAAATGGTCGCACCGCCTGCTAAAAAGTACCGAAAATCCAAACAGCCACGCCAAGCCATTCATATTGATCCCCAAGAAGCATGGCCAGTGGTCTACTTTTTAGTAGCAAAGTTGATGGCGTATACGCTGCTTGGTGCGTTGTTAGGCGCACTCGGTTCTATTGTTCAGATCACGACTACGGCGCAAGCGGTCATGCAAATTGTGGTGGCGCTTTACATGCTGGTCACTGCATTGAACATGCTCGATGTGCATCCAATCTTCCGCTATTTCGTTATCCAGCCGCCCAAAGCACTGACCCGGTTGGCGCGTCAAGGTGCTAAGAGCGAAAGTGTTTTCGCACCGGCGCTGCTCGGCTTGCTGACGATCTTGATCCCATGCGGGACAACGCAAGCTATGGAAGTACTGGCTATCGGTTCCGGTAATGTGGTGGTCGGCGCAGTGGTGATGTTTTTGTTCGTACTGGGCACATCACCCACCTTTTTTGCCCTCGGATTCGTAGCTACCCAGTTGCGTGGGCCGGCGGGGAAGTGGTTTACGCGTGGTGCGGTCGTATTGATTTTGGTTCTGGCGTTTGTATCCTTTAATGGTGGGTTGACCGCTTTGGGATCGCCACTGGCACCCAGCCGCATATTAGCGTCGATTTTCCCCGGTAGTTTTGGCATCGCGGTTCCGGCAGAGGTGGTTGATGGTCGCCAAGTGATTACGATGCAAGCCAGTTCGCAAGGTTATAGCCCTAATAATTTCACGGCGCAGGCAGGAGAGCCGATCCGCATCAAGCTGATTACGAACGAGACTTTATCCTGCTCGCGGTTGTTCACCATCCCCAATCTAGGTATTGAAAAAGAATTGCCACTAACCGGTGAAACGATCATTGATTTACCAGCAATGCCAAAAGGCGATGTGTATTTTTCGTGCAGCATGGGGATGTATCCCGGCATGATCCAAGTTCAGGAGAAAAGCGCATGATCAAGAAGCAATTTCGGGTACAGGGAATGCATTGTGTTGGTTGCGCGATGACGGTTGATGGTGCTCTTGAAGACCTCGCCGGTGTCAAGTCGGCCAGCACCAGCTATGCCAAGCAGGTGGTCGATGTGGTTTATGATGAGACCAAAGTGACCGAGAAGAAGCTCATCGAGGCGGTACAGAAAGCCGGATATACGGCGCTAGCCGAAGCTTAGAGCAAACTAGGGATGATTATGTTGAAGAGGTGTCATCGGCACCTCTTTTTTGTTTGCTAGGAGCTAGGTGATGAACGGGGCGGTGGTGGCGTTGAGGCTTTGTGGAGGCCATAGCCACCATCCACCGAGAGAACCGCCCCTGTGAGATAGCGGGCATCCTCGGAGGCTAGCAAGCGGCAAACGGCTGTGATGTCGGCAAAGGTGCCGAGGCGTTGCATGGGAATAGCGGCTTGCAGGATAGGTTGGCTAGCGGGGTTGAGATAATCACGCGACCATTCATCCGGCACCCAACCCATTACCACGATGTTGACGGTGATGTTGTAGTGGGCGAGTTCGACAGCCGCCAAGCGTGCCGGAACATGCAGCGCGGCTAAGGAGGTGCCTACCACACTAAGATCCATGTGGGCGGTCAAGGCAGCAACGGAGGATAGGACAAGGATGGTGCCACCCCGTCCCTGAGATTGGAGATGTTTGCCTACGGCACGCAGCGCATAGACATTTTGCTCAAAGTTGTCGTGTAGGGCGGCATCCCAATCAGCAGGGGTGCTGTCGATGAAGGCAACGGATTTAAACCACGCAGGAGCCAGAATTGCGATATCGAGTGATCCGAGTGCGGTGATCTGATGATCAAGCAGATCAGGATTATCGAGATCAAGGGATACGGTACGAGCGTTCAAAGGGGCTGCGATGGAGCGGATGGCGTCGGCATCAGAGGGGGTGTGGCCGATGATGAGTTGCGCACCCGCAGCATGTAATTCGTGGGCGATACCGCTGACGGTGGAGAGCGATTTGCCGATGATGAGAACGGTTTTGTGGTTGATGTTGGTCATGGCGGACTCCTAGAATTTGCCGAGCGCGAGGCCGCCATCGACACGGATGCCGATGCCGGTGACGTAATCGCCATCCGCAGCGAAATAGACCGCCGCACGTCCCATCTCGTAGGGATCACCAGCGCGTTTAAGCGGGACAGCTTGCCGTTGATGTTCGATACCCTCGGGGGTTTGTAGGTCGGGGGTGGGGTCGTTAAGGGCAGAGGCGACCCAACCCGGGCCGAGGTGATTGACGGTAATCTTATAAGGGGCGAGTTCGAGCGCGAGGCAGCCTGTAAAAATGTGCATGGCGTACTTGGTCGCGCCGTAGATGGGGTTGATGGTGAACTGGACATCGGCCTGTACAGACGAGGTGATGATGATGCGTCCACCATTGCCCTTTGCGATCATGTGACGGGCAGCGGCCTGACAAACATAGATGTTGCCCTTGAGGTTGACATTGACGACAGCCTGTAAATTCTTGGGTGTGGTTTCGAGGAGCGGTTCCCAGCGGATGATACCGGCGTTACTGGCGACAATATCAATGTGGCCTAGCTCGCGGGCGGCACGATCAAACATGGCGTTGACCTGCTCGGGGTTAGTGACATCAGCGGGGATGGCGATGGCACGCCGACCCTGTGACCGGAGTTCCTCGGCACGTTGTTCGAGTGCATCCAATTGGGAGACATCATTCAGGGTGACATCCGCTCCTTCATCCGCCAGTGCACGAGCAATACCCCAACCGATGCTGCGGTCATTGGCGGCTCCGGTGACCAGCGCAACTTTGCCTTGTAGCCTCATATTAACCTTCACTTTTTGTCCCTATGTGAACGGAAGTGGGGACATTAGTTAGCCGGATAAAAAATAGTTTTGATGCCGGTGCGGTCTTCGAAGGTGTCAAACCCTTTTTTCCAGTCGGTCACTTCGAAGGCGTGGGTGATAAGCGGCTTGGTTTGTACCTTGCCCTCGCCCATTAATTGCAGCGCCCGTATCCATGAGGAAGGGATGCTGGCATTGGTTCCGGTGGCGATCAGTTCTTTGTAGACGAGTTGGTCAACATCCCACGCGATGGGTCTGCCGAAGAGACCGATTTGTACATAACGACCGCGCCGACGGACGAGCTTGAGCAGGTGTTGGGCGGCAGCTTCCGCGCCAGCACATTCATAGACCACATCCGCGCCTAAACCTTCAACCGTCAAATCAGCCACGAATTGCTCGGCGTTATCTTTTTGGACGTTGAGGACGTAATCCGCGCCCAACTGTTTCGCCATCGCGAGGCGATGCTCATCCGCGTTGGTGCCGAGGACGATCACGGTCGCGCCAGCCGCTTTGACGACCTGAAGCGTCAACAAGCCAATGGCGCCGGGGCCGGCGATAATCGCCACATCGCCGGGGGTGACGCTGGAGGTGCTGGTGACGGCGTGGACTACACAGGCTAATGGTTCGGTCAATGCGCCAGCTTGAAAATCGACATTGTCGGGCAAGCGGTGAATGTTCTGGGCGGGAACTATGACGTAGTTCGTAAAACCGCCGTTGACGCGGGAACCAATTGAGCGCCGATTGAGGCATAGGTTAACCTGTCCTGAACGGCAGTAGCGGCAGTGTCCACAGGTATCGAAGTAGGTTTCGGTGGTGACGCGCATGCCTTCTTTGAGGCCGGTTACACCAGCGCCGATCTCCGCGATTTCGGCAGCGATTTCATGACCGAGAACGACCGGAGGGGCTGACTTGAACTCGTCTTTAAGAATATGGAGATCAGTTCCGCACAGACCTGCGGCTTTCACCCGTAGTTTGACCTGCCCCGCAGCGACTTGAGGCTCAGCAATATCACGCACTTCAACATGACCCACGCCTAGAGCAACCTTCATAATGGCTTTCATAAATGGCCTTTTTCATAAATGCAATAATTCAACAACTGATCAGTGGGATGGTAACGCTGGCGTTAGGGATTATCAAGCGGGGTGGAATGAACGGGGGCTACCGATTGGTAAACCCCCGTTGAATGGAAAGTATGTTTAGCGGGTAATCTGCATGGGCATGATGACGCTGACAAAGTCATCACGGTTTTCGGGACGGATGACGCCGGGGTTGGCCGCGCCGTTGCTTTCCAAGACGACGCGCTCGTCATTGATGACGTTGAGGACATCAATGAGGTAACGGATGTTGAAGGAGATGTTGAGGGCTTCACCTTCAACCGAGGCATCCAACATCCCTTCGTTATCACCACGTTCGGCGCTCATACCGACGATGGTGACCGCGCCGGGTTCGCCGGGGCCGGGCGCTGGCTTGACGTAGAGTTTGGCGCTGTAGGCTGAGTCACGGGCGAAGATTTCGGCACGTTTGCAGGCGGCGAGCAAGTCACTGGTATACATGACGGATGAGGTGACATAGCTACGCGGGATGATGGCGGCGAAATCTGGAAATTTACCTTCGAGAATCTGGGTGGCGATGTCGGTGTGCTTCATGTGAAAGAGCACAATGTCGCGTTCTTTGGGGAGGGTGATGGTGACCACATCATCATCATCGCCGATGACGCGTCCAACTTCGGTTAGGGCTTTAGCGGGGATGACAATATCGATGCGCTTGGCGAATGTTTGCTCGATGTCGGTGGTACGGACAGCGAGGCGATAGCCATCAGCTGAGGCCATGGTCATGACGTTGCCATCCAACTGCATGAGGACGCCGGTGAGGATGGGACGGTTATCTTCTTTGGCTGCGGCGAAGACGGTCTGGTTGATCATTTCTTTGAGCGTCTTGCCAGAGATGGTGATGTCGGCCTCGCCTCCACTGGGGATGACGGGGAACTCTGTGGCGTCGATGCCCTTAACGTTGGAGACGGTGGCACCGCAGCGCACGTTAACAGTAAGAGTGGCGGTATCCAAGGTGAGGTCAACGCGTTCCGGTGACAGGTTGTTAACCAGATCAGCCAGTGTTTTGGCAGGGAGGGTGATGGCTCCTTCGCGTTCGACTTTGGCACCAATCCAAGTGGTGATGCTCATTTCGAGGTTGGTGGCCGCCAGCTTGACGCGCGCATCTTCGGTTGCCAGCAGGATGTTTCCCAACACGGGTAGGGTCGGACGGTTTTCGACAGCACGGGCAACGATGCCCAGTCCTTTGGCGAGTTTATCTTGTAAAACGCTGGTTTTCATTAGACAGGTGGCTCCTGTTGGCTGCTTTATCCCAAATTATTTCCCAACAGTATACAACACCTGTTCGGTGTTGGGTAGCGGAGTTTGGGAGAAAGACAGAGAAAGGATTTAACCACAGAGACACAAAGAACACAGAGATTAAGGCCAGAAAGTTCATGCAGAAAGCGCACGATTTTTTGGCGAGGTGTACGGCGGAACGACACAAAAACCTGTCGCATTGCCATCTGAATGCGGAAACCGTAAGGCAAAGGCAGAGAACAGATTGAACCGCCAAGACGCCGAGAACGCCAAGATGAAGACAGAGGGTTTGTGCAGAAAGCGCACGATTTTTTGGCGAGGTGTACGGCGGAACGACACAAAAACCTGTTGCATTGCCAAATAAACGGCGGCTGGTTCGGCTGAAAGCGCGGCATTGTGCCAAGGGATTGTCCGATGCCACGATTGCCATAAGGCAAAGAAAGGATTTAACCACAGAGACACAGAGAACACAGAGATTAAGACCAGAAAGCTCATGCAGAAAGGACACGGTTTGCGCTGGCGACCCCACCCCAAACCCTCAGCCGAAACGTCAGGGAGGGGCTTTATGGATCTTTATGGATTATTATCTCAGTGATTACTACTGAAAATATATCCACTGTTTAGTGGGGTGCTACCTATCACCGCCATTACAATCAGTATAGAACAAAAGTTCATTCAGCGTCAAGCGCGGCCGGTTCGAGTTTACAAACCTAGTCGTTGGCGTCGGCTTCGGAGAGGATGAGGCTCATGGTGGGGGCGTCGATATTTCCACCGGAGATCACCACGCCGACACGTCCAGTGGCTTTGACAGCACCACTGAGGAGCGCGGCCAAACCTAATACGCCGGAGGGTTCCATGACCAGCTTGAGGCGGAAGAAGGCAAAACGTACAGCGGCTTTGATGGCGGCTTCGCTGACGGTGGCGAAGTCATCCACGTTGGCGAGGATGAGGGGGAAGGTGATGTCGCCGAGGGAGACTGTGCGGGTGCCATCGGCGATGGTATGCGGATAGGGAATGGTGGTGAGGGTTTTGGTGCGGAAGGATTGGGTGGCATCAGCGGCCAATTCGGGTTCAATGCCGATGACGCGACATTGGGGCGAGGCTCCACGGGCGGCGATAGCCGATCCACTAAGCAAGCCACCACCGCCCACACAGACCAGCAGCGTATCTAATTCACCTACATCCTGAATGAGTTCAAGGGCGGCAGTACCCTGTCCGGCGATGACGTGAGGATGGTCGTAAGGCGGAATGATACTGTAACCCTGTTGGGCGGCAAGCGATTCGGCCAGCACTTTACGGTCGGCTTCGCTGGGGTTGTATTGGACGACCTGCGCGCCATAGCCTTTGGTGGCGGCGAGCTTGATCTGCGGGGCGTTATCCGGCATGACGACGACGGTTTTGACACCGAGCAACCTGCCGGAGAGGGCGATGGCCTGCGCGTGATTACCAGAGGAATAGGTGATGACACCCCGCGCTTTTTCGGCATCGCTGAGGCGGCTCATGGCGTTATAGGCTCCGCGAAATTTGAA
Source organism: Aggregatilineales bacterium (assembly GCA_044227005.1). Taxonomy (GTDB): domain Bacteria; phylum Chloroflexota; class Anaerolineae; order Aggregatilineales; family Phototrophicaceae; genus CFX2. Next base: position 116,787 of record JBGAFZ010000013.1, on the reverse strand, counting down.
GGCTCCCATGCGCTGCAAGTTCTCGCATTTGAGGAAGACATTTGCGCCAACCCGTTCATCCAAGGTGTGCGAGGTGATGACGGGGGTGCGATGGGCGACGGGCGCGAGCTGGGCAGCGGCGGATTGGACATCAGCAAAGGTGACGAGGCTCATGGGTACGATTCCTTATCAGCGATTTTGTAAAGGGATATGATAGCGCACCTGTGTGGCAATGCCAGAAGAAAGCGTTGACCAGCCTCTGTTTGCCCTACGCGAGTCGGCTCTTTATGGTGAGCGCCGTATACTATTTATGAGGGTGATGTACGGCTGGAATTGGAAGGTTATAAAAGGACAGGCTGTATGAAACGGTTAGTAACAGCGCACCTCATGCGTATCGTGATGACCATCGTGATCGGTGTGTTCCTGACATCTCAAATGGTCGTCGCGCAAGCTGAAGGCATAATCGCAACGGCGTGGAGTCCTGATGGGAGCATGATTGCAACAAGTGGTACAGGAGGACTATTAAGTATATGGGATGCAAATACAGGAAGCCTAATCACAAATATCACCAGATTATCGGGGAATGTTCGGTCTGTAAGTTGGAGCCCTGATAGTACAAAAATAGTGAGTGGAGGCGACGACAACATTGTTCATATTTGGAACGCCGTGACGGGACAATCATTAGCTAATCTGGTGGGGCACACGGCAGGGATATTGTTTGTTGATTGGAGTCCTGATGGTAGTAAAATCGCAAGTGTTACTGCAGATGAAAACCTAAACTTACGAACTTGGGATGCGACAAGTTATCAATTCATTAAGACTTTGCGAGTTGGTGATGTGCAAGCAGTTAAATGGAGTCCCAATAGCAGTAAGTTAGCAATTGTAAATACGAACATAGGCGTTATAGTTTTAGATGCAACCCTCAATATTTCTACGCTCGATCTTGTCAATTATTCGGTCGGACCTAATTCTTCAATCGCTGGGAATGCTGGATCAGTTGCATGGCGCAATGATAATAATACTATTGCCATAGGCTATTTCGACGGGAAAATTTACCTCTGGAACGTGACAACAAATCAGCAAGTATCTGTGCTGCAAGGACATACAGGTTGGGTTGGATCGTTAAGTTGGAGTCCAGACGGGACGCGCCTTGCTAGTGCGAGTAATGATGGAACTGTCAGAATTTGGAATGTTGCCAACGGAACGGTTCTTGCTACTTTTCAAAAAGGTAACGGACTAACGCTTTCGACTGCATGGAGTCCTGACGGGACAAAGTTGGCCTATGGCGGGAATGATGGCACACTGCAAATTGTATCGGTTGATGATGTGCTATCCGCAACGCCCGCGCCAACCACTACCCCAACCGCACAAGACTTGATCAGTGTATTGAAGCCAGCGGGATGTACAACCACCTGTTTCATCGGGATTCAACCCTGTGTTACGACCCAAAGTGAGGTCAAAGCTATCTTTGCGAGTCGGGGTGTTCAATACACGATTGACGCAGGTATCAACAATGATGAACCTAACGGTGCGTATTATTGGAGTATGTCAACAACGGGCATGAACTTTTCCACAGATGATGGAAGTACATTATTGTATGGGACTGTAACGTTTTCAAAGGGAATAGTACGACAATTAGCCGTGGGGTTAAGTATCCCTGTAAAAACCATCGTGGCGGCATTTGGTCAGCCAAATGAATTGAAGACTGAAACTATTCGTATGCCACGGCTTTCTTTCTGGTTGATACTACTCTAATGAATGAATGGCTCAGTGATACCAGTATTTCCCCAGCGCTGACCTGTCCTGAGGGAAGTGATCTCTGTAGTGTAAAGACTGCCACGCCGGTAGCCTCAGCGACGAGTGCGCGTTGAGGGCGTGAGGGTGATGTAGGGCTGGAAACGGAAGACTATAAAAGGACAGGCTGTATGAAACGGTTAGTAACAGCGCATCTCACGCGTATCGTGATGACCATCGTAATCGGTGTGTTCCTGACATCACAAATGGTCGTCGGCATGAGTTTGATCACTCAGCTATCAACATTACAATCTGTCTCAGCACAAGATCAGTTGACTACGCAGGTAACAAATGTAGTCTGGAATCCACAACGGAGTAATGACTTAGTAGCTTTTGCGGGGCGTGCTTATTCAGCGGACTACAAGATATTTAAACAGTTCCTTATGGTGCGAAAAACGAGTGACATGTCTGTCCTTTTGGATCTTTCGGCTACTTTAGGTGGGATCAACCAACAAGTCAGATCAATTGATTGGAGTCCCGATGGCAAATATTTGGTTGCTGCAATTTCCGATGGTGTCATTAAGATCTGGAATGTCACTGAACGTTCACTTCCCATAGGCCAAACAATAGCAGAATTCAATACTAATAGCGGAGCACTTCAAGATGTGAAATGGAGTCCGAACGGTAAGTGGTTGGTCAGCTTGACATATGGTCAATCAATAAGTATATGGAACGTTCATACTAAATATAGTTTAGTCGATACCCTCACTCTAAACACTGGTTACTCACTATCATGGAATACTCAAGGGACTGGCATAGCAGTTACCGGAGATATTGGGGTATTTATTTGCCATATTTCCTCAGACGGTCATCTTATCCCATCCGATTTGTATCAGTTCACAAAACAGGAACAACCATTCATGTATCCTGGCAATCCTGTTTGGAATTCTACTGGTAGTCAAATCGCATTTGTTGATCGGCAGACAAACATAATTCACATTTACGACATAGTAGCCAAAAACGAGGTTCGTACCTTAGCTACCAATGGCGTTCTAATGCTCACATGGAGTCCTGATGATAGCTGGTTCGCCTATTTCGATGGGGATTGGAATGTGCGAGTTAGCGATAGCCTGACTGGTAAAGAGTTGGTAATTTATCAGACCAGACGAGATGGTGGGCTAACAAACATTGTATGGAGTCCAGATGGCAGTCGGCTTGCGTATTCTGGTAACTATGATGCGGCGGCAATAGTGACTTTGCCGAGTACCACTGGGGATGCAAGCTCTTTGGTAACTTCACCGCCGATATTATTGCTCTCCGGTCAACCAGCAAAATAGGTACGGTAGTGCTATGCAATCATAGATTTCCCCAAGTCGCCTATGTCTGGAAATGGAAGGTTATAAAAGGACAGGCTGTATGAAACGGTTAGCAACAGCGCACCTCACGCGTATCGTGATGACCATCGTAATCGGTGTGTTCCTGACATCTCAAATGGTCGTCGCGCAAGCTGAAGGGATAATCGCAACGGCGTGGAGTCCTGATGGGAGCATGATTGCTGTTAGCGGGGTCGATGGCTTGCTGCAAATTCGGGATACTTCCAACCAAGTTATTCGTGGTTTTACAGGACTCACAACTAACGTCTCATCAGTCGATTGGGGTCCTGATAGTACCAAAATTGTCTCTGGGGGTGATGACCGTTTGATTTATGTCTGGGAGGTTAATACAGGTCAACAGATTGGAAAACTTACGGGTACAGGCTCTATTATCCAAGTGGATTGGAGTCCAGATGGTGGCAAAATTCTCGCTACCCTTTACGGTGGCCCTTATACCTTAATGTCTTGGAATGCAACGAGCTATACACAGATTGGGGCTTTAGATGCTGGTGATACATTTGGAGCAAATTGGAATTCTGATAGCACTAAAATAGCTGCGGTTAATTCGGTTGGTTATATCAATATATTCTCAGCTACTCTTGGAGCACCACTTACTTCCTTCACCGTGGATGGCGGTCCAATATCAATTGCTTGGAGTCCAGATGGGACTAAACTTGTGACAGGTATCGGTTCACTGGATAATAACACAAACAAGATTCTAATTTGGGATTCGAGTACGGGAGCACTACTGAATAGTTTTGTTGGGCACACTGACATAATCAGTGTTGTCTCTTTTAGCCCTAACGGTCAGCAGATTGCTAGTGCGAGTGCCGATGGAACTGTTCGCATCTGGAACATCGCCACAGGTCAGCAGATAGATAGCTTTGCGAAGCCCCAATCACTCAGCACGTCTATTGCATGGAGTCCTGACGGGACAAAGCTAGCCTATGGCGGGAATGATGGCACACTGCAAATCGTATCGGTTGCTGATGTGCTATCTGCGACACCTACGCCAACCACTACCCCAACCGGACAATACTTGATCAGTGTATTGAAACCAGCGGGATGTACAACCACCTGTTTCATCGGGATTCAACCCGGTGTTACGACGCAAAGTGAGGTCAAAGCTATCTTTGCGAGTCGCAATATTCAATATACCGTTGATACGGGCATCAACAATGATGAGCCTAACGGCATCTATTCATGGAATATGCCAACAACGGTTTTGAACTTCTCAGCTAATGATGGAACCCCGGTCTTTGCTTTCATTACGTTTTCAAAGGGAATAGTACGGCAGGTGGTGGTGGGCTTAAGTATCCCTGTAAAAACCATCGTGGCGGCATTTGGTCAACCGGACGCATTCAAGACTGATGACAGTGCTTATTACATGTTTTATCCCCAACAAGGGGTTATATTTCAGCCTTTAACCCCACCTCAGAACTATTCGTATGCCACGGCTTTCTTTCTGGTTGATACTACTCTAATGAATGAATGGCTCAGTGATACCAGTATTTCCCCAGCGCTGACCTGTCCTGAGGGAAGTGATCTCTGTAGTGTAAAGACTGCCACGCCGGTAGCGACCATAACACCTATGGGAATCCAATGAGGTTCGCGCGATTAAATGTCGGCTTGCGCGGTTGTCGCGGTTCTTAGCCGAAGCGTCGGTTGGCCCACACGCGGGCGTTGAGGACATCAGCCACGCCTTGAGTCCCGTTGTTCACAAGGATCAGGTCAAAGAGGACGTTGGGATACTGCTTCTGGATGACTTCGCGCATACTGTCGGCCAAGTCCGGTGGGGCGAGGACGGTGGCGGCAAGGCTGCGGTCATAGGGGATAAATTTGATGAAGTCCCAGAGGGTGGTCACGATGGGATGGAAGGTATTCCAATAGGAGCGTCCGCCCTCCATGAACCATTCGGGTTCAAAGCCGGGGGCTAAGACGATCATGTGGAAGGTGGGTTCACCGCGAATCGGGCCGGGGCCACGCCCGACGTAGCCGTTATAATCACCGGGGGTACCGGATGAGAGTGGCGGGATAGTACGGCGTAACTGCGGCACCTGCTCCAAGCGGGTGAGCACACCAGCGTGGTTATCGTAGTAGTCGTTTTCTTTCCACAGGGCGATGCCGAACATCCACGGGGGCGACTGGGTGACGATCCAATTGAACATGGCGACGGTGGCTTCACCCATCGAGTCTTTGTCGTAGGGCGGATAGCGTTTATCCGGTCGCTGCTCACCTTCCCACGGATAGGGGAATACGCCGCCTTCGGTCCCCATGACTGGCACCACACCTGAATCAAACCATTGGGATAGGCGGTAGTGAAAGGCAGTCCCGACGGCTGTGATACCGTTGGGATCACCATAGGGGGTGAGGGACGTCCCGCCGAATACGGTACGGCCGGGGTCAGTGGCCTGGCAGATGGGATCGTAGGGATACTCGAAGTGCCAACCGCCCTCGGTGCCATTTTGTTGGCGCGGCATACGGGGGACATAGGGCTGACCGGGTACTTCCTGATAGAAGTGATTAAGGGTATAGGGGTGAGTGGCTAACCAGAGGCCATTGTTGATGATGGCTCGAAAACGGTCACGATGTCGGTCACGCAGGTAACTGAGCATGGCATCCAACCACGGGATCGTCCCTTGATCGGGGCCATCGGCTTCGGCCAGCGCGGGGAAGGCCGGATAACAGCCCATGTTGATGATGGCTTCGGCAAAGACCAGCCAATTTTCCATAATCGGGGCGATGAACTGCGCCACATTACCGGGGTCAATGGGGATTTCAAGCGGCGGCCATTCGCTGATCAAGTTGGGTTCGTTGTAGAACTCGAACCACTTCACACCAGCGCTGGCATAGGTTTTCCAATCGTTGAGCAGGGTTTGATCAACGGGGATCGCTCCCGGTGAAGGACGGAAGACGCGGATAATGGGCGTGACATTGTTCGAGAGGAGCGTTTGACAATCACCAGCGAATTCGCTGCCGGCGGCGGCCATCTTGTACCAACCCAACTGTAGGCGCTTGACGCGATCCATCGTCGGGCCTTTGTAGACAAAAGAGTTGTGCAGCCCGCGTGGGTTTAATGACCACTGGTATTCATTCAGAAGCAATCCGGCACCTCAATATGGCTAGGGTTGGGCTGGCTAACCGCCGGTGATGGGTCCCGGTGTCGGGTAGACAGGTTGGCCGGGGGTTTCCGGCGGGAGGGTGGGCGCGGCAGTTGGTTCCGCGATGTTGGGTGTCGGTGTCTGGGTGATAAATCCACCCGGTGCGCGGGTCGGTGGGCCGGACGGTTGTGCCAGCAGCGATCCCGGTGTTGGGCTAATGGGAATGACGGGCGTGGCGGTCGGTTTGAGCGGCACACCAAAGGGCTGGTTGGTCTGGGCACGCTGGTTGAGCGCGGTTCGGGTGTCTTCAAAGAGATCGTAGACCACACCATCTAGGAGTGCATCGGGCACGTTCTGTGCCAGCCATACGCCCCATTGTCTGGCCGTATCGCGGCGGGCAACCATGGTCACGCTGATGGTATAGCCTTTGGGGATCAGCCGTACCAATTCCAGATCAGTGACGACAATCGGGCGGAAACGCGTCCAATATTCACGCGCGGCATCAAACAGCCATTCCGCGCCGAGGTTGGGCGCCATCAGTAAAAAGTGGTAGTTGGGTAGGGTGTCTGGTGTAGGTGGCATGGTGAACATGATACCATAGGTAGGGGTGAGTCGGTAGTTAGCAGTCGATAGTCATCAGATTAGAGGGACGGGGATGAGCCACTATACGCCGGTGCTTGTGACGCGTGAAGCTTTTGCGGTCGTGGGTGTTAAGGCGGTCACGACGGTGAAGGCCAACATCGAACACGGGGCGATCAAACGGTTAGAGGCGAGCCTTTTTAAACGGATACCTGAAATCCATTCCCGCGTCGGCACCAGCAAAATATTGATTCAACTGTATCCATCGGGTGGGCCGGTGGGTTTCCATACGTCGTATACGGTGCTGCTGGGGTGTCCGGTCGAAAACCTTGATGCGATTCCCTCAAGCATGGCAGGGTATACGATTCCCGCGGGTCAATACGCCAAGATCACCCATGTGGGGTCAGAGGCATGGATCAGCCAGACGTATTCGTTCATCTACCGTCATTGGTTGCCACGCCGACAACGTGCGCCTGTCCCATTCGATTACGAGGTGTGGGATCGGCGGTATCTGCCGGGGCAATCACAGAGCGAGATCGATATTTATGTGCCGCTGACGGGTAATCGCGGCGGGGTGTGGTGAGTACCCTCGCTAGCGGCTGAAAAAGCCTTTGGCGAAGAACCACACATTGGCGGGACGTTCAGCAAGGCGGCGCATGAAATAGGGATACCACGCCGCGCCAAAAGGCACATACACCCGCACCGGATAACCGGCCGCTGCTAATTCTTCCTGCCGTGCGGAACGGATGCCGTAGAGCATTTGGAACTCGTAGCGCGTCGATTTGAATTCTTTGACAGCCGCTTCACCCGCCTGAATCATCTTTTCGTCGTGGGTGGCGATGCACAGATAGCCGGGGGTTTGCAAATACTGACGCAGGATTTTAGCGTAGTTGGCATCCACATCCGGTTTGTTGGGGAAGGCGTGTTCGGGCGATTCGAGGTATGCCCCTTTGCAGAGGCGGATATGTGCGCCTTCAGAACCGAGCGCCTGCATATCGGCTTCGCTGCGATAGAGATAGGCTTGAATCACCGTGCCGACATTATCGAAGTCGTATTCGTCGCGCATGGTGCGGTAAATTCTGAGAGTGATGTCGGTATAGGGTGTGTTTTCCATGTCGATGGTCACCGGAATACCGAATTGTTTGGCATCCGTCAGCACACGGCGCAGATTGGTTTGGCAGAGTTCTTCGCTGATGTCCAAGCCGAAATGAGTGAGCTTGAGCGATACGCTGGCCTTTAAGCCCTGTTCGTGGATGCGCTTGAGCAGTTCGCGATAGGTCTGGACGACTTCCTCGGTGTCTTCGGCACGTTTGACGCTCTCACCGAGATAATCGAGCGAGGCTGATAAGTTGCGTGCGTTGAGGGCTTTGGTGGCGCTGACGGCTTCATCCAAGGTTTCACCAGCAACGAAGCGCAGGGCAACACGACGCGCCACACTCCAACGGCTCATGAGGTTACGCGCCCAACCAGCGACGGACAAATATAAGAGGATGCGCCTGAGTAGATTTTCCATGAGCTTGTTCCTTGTTCACAGATCGAAAAGCAGCCTAAGTATGAACGATGTTCTAGCGGGATGCCACACTCTCGCACCACATGTGGTCAAGTAAGGGTTCGAGCGGTTTGGGCAGTGCGCCCTGATAACTCATCACCAGCCGATAACGGGCGCGAGTCATGGCGGTAAACAGCTTGCGGCGGGCGACGGTGACAGCATCGGGATCATCCACATCGGTGAAAATGTCATGCAGATGGGGCACAAAAACCACCATGAATTCTAGCCCTTTCATCTTTTCGAAGTATTGCACGTAAACACCCTGCCGCGCCCATGTCGCCCATTGATTCACATGCCATTTGGCGTGGCACAGAATGGCGATTTGACCCGGCACAGCACCACCCGCTAAGAGATCACGTATTTTATCGTCGATAAAGGTGGTTTCAGCAGCCGAATCGGGACACGCGATCAGGGCTGGCATCGGGCCGCTACCTAATTCATAGGAACTGAAGTCGGGTTCGGCACGTTCTTCGGTGGCGCGGAGGGTGTCGTCCGCTTCGATCAAGCTGTGGGCAGCCTGACTGATCTCGCGGGTGGAACGGAAAGGCACGCGCAAGATACGTGTGCGTCCGACGACCGATAGCCCTTTTTGTGCCCAGTTATACGAGCAAAAAATACTCTGAGAGGGATCATCACAGATGAGCAAATCACCGTGGGGTTTGAGCAACGCGAGCGCGACCTGTACCCATGAGGGGGCGAAGTCCTGCCCTTCGTCAATGAAGATAGCGTCGTAGGCTTGACGAAGCGGATGGTCATCCTGATCGTTGAGGGCGGCTAAGGCTTCTGTGGATACATCATCCCAATCGTAGCCGTGGGCGGCTTGATAGACGCGATAGCGGTTAAAGACGGTGTTGATGATTTCGCGGCGTCCGCGATCCAACCGCTGCCCCCGTCCGCTGCGGTCAGCTTCCAGATAGTGTTGGTCATCAAGGAGCGCCATTTCTTTGCGCCACGCAAATTCTGCCGCCATAAATTCTGCTGATAAACCCAACTCGATTAAGGTTTCGCGCTCGTGCTGCCGCAGCCATTCGCGTGTTTTGAGCGGTTCGCGCCATGCTACGCCTAGAATCATGCGGCAAATCTTGTGGAAGCTGGCGACGGTGACCTGAGAATCGGGTAGGTGCAAGCGCCCTTTGAGATCGGTCGCCAGTTCGACGTTAAAACTCATCACCAGCAAACGGGCTTGCGGATATTGGCTGACCAAATGTTGGGCACGGCGTATCAAGACCAGTGTTTTGCCGCTGCCTGCCACACCGCGCACCAAGCGGACGCTGGCGCTGCCGGGAATATCCTGTGTGTCTTCGGATAGCGGTTCGTAATCAAAGAGGGTGAGTTGTTGTGGATGTGTCGAATGGAGCGGTTCATTAATCAAGCCGTGTTGAAGCTGGGTGAGCGTCCCTACCGGAAGGCCATCTTCATTTTCGACCACCAGCGAGGGATTGAGGACTTCGCGCACGATATCCAGCATATCGAGCGAAAGGGGGTGTTCCAGCGTGAACTTCCACGGCAGGTTGGTGATGACTTGTTGCAGCGCGTCGGCGTTGCGCAAATGTTCTTTGCCGATCACTGTGCCGCGCGGCCAGATACCCTTGTTCTCAAATTGTTCGATCACCCGCTGGCTGATGCGAGGCAAGGCGACCATGACTTGCCACGGGAATTTTAACCGCTGTCGTCCTTTGTACTGCTCCCAGAGTTCGACGCGCTGCTCGAAGCGCCGGTTCAGATCATAGGCGTAGCGCTGCGCCGTCAGGATGGGATTTTCGTGGCTCATGGGGGTGCCGTTGCTGCGCAGTGTGTGGATGAGCTGTTGGTCACCGCCAGTGAGTTTGACCCAATCTTTGACCTCGATCACCACCACGCCGAGCAAGGCGGATACGACCACAAAATCCGGTTTACTACTGCTGCCATCGGCGGTATTCAACTGGGGTTCATAGTGAAAAAAGAACTGCTTCCGTGGTAGATCACGCAGCAGTTTGTTGAGGAGTTTCTCGCCGTAGGTGGGCGTGGCAGCAAGCGGCATATCGGACTCGAAAATTAAAGGTTATTAGGCGGTTTGTTAGGATGCAGTATAACAAATAACGCCCTCAGAATACATCTGTTCTAGGGTAAGCAAGCTGAATTATTCCTGAGAAGTCGTTACCAGCGAGAGAAAATCATAAACTGTGGGTTGAAAACTGATTGATCTGCGCTACAATTTTATCTGGCTGGCCCCGTAGTTCAGTGGCAGAACACCCGCCTTTTAAGCGGAGGGTCGTTGGTTCGAACCCAACCGGGGTCACATAGAAGAAGAAGCGCTATCGAAGCGCTTTTTTATTTCCCACCGCAGACATGCTAAACTCGACCTGTGTGCACCAACAACATCCCCCTGAATCCTATCGATGCCTTGCGGTTGGTCAAGTATCAATTGTCAACGGTTTATGTGGGCTGCACCCGTAAATCCTAAATTCTATCAATATCCGTAAAATATCTAAAGAGGTATAATATGAAACGAAAGTTTTGGCAGGTATTTATGATTGTTTGCGTAGTTGTATTATTTACAAGCTCGTCAAACGCAGAATCCAAACCTTACCCAAAATTGAAAATTAGCTGGAATCAAATCTCTCTACCTGATAATACATTTGCTTTGGGGCTGACTTGGAGCCCCGATAGCAAATATATAGTTTCTGCTGACGCAAAATTGAGCCAATTGTATATTCTCAACCTACAAAACCAAAGTGTAGAACGTAAATTTGATTTACCGGATGGGATGGATGAAAACAGTTCCTTTTCAGTAGTTTGGAGTCCCAATGGTTCATACCTTGCGATTGCCATTTGGGGAAAAGTCTATGTAATAGATGCACAAACTGGTGCTATCATTCAAACCCCTGTTTTATCGCCAGATGAAGACAATATTGTGGATGTGCGCTGGTCACGTGATGCGGCATCACTTGCGATCCTATCTAGTAGGGGATATATCTATATTTTTGATGTCCGCAGTGGGAAAACTAATCATATCATCGACCTACATGAAAAAGGTGCGTCGAATGGTGGGTATAGTTTTTTCGATTGGAGTCCTGATAATACCTTGTTTGCGGCCCATTATTATGGGACTTATGTCATTGGAATTTGGGATATAAATGGCAATCTCATCAGTGATGGAAGCCAAGAAAAAGAAGAACAACCATCAAAAGCACCTTGTACGTCAGGCTTGGAATCTGGTTTTGGTTATATTCACAATATTCAATGGTCAAAAGATGGCAAAAAGATATTGATCTCAGGAACAAACTTGACCGTATGCGACTTTGAAAATGGATCACTGTTCTTAGATAATGCTGTCAGTTATACCATCCATGATGTAATTGAAAATCCATTGTCCATATTTCCGGCCGTTTGGAGTCCAGATGCGAATTGGTTAGCAGGAAGTTTGTCACCCACCTCTAACCTATGTGAGATTCAAATTTTTGATGTTCTTCATGACTATCAAATTAACCGAATTGATTATTGGCCTCAGGCTTGCCGTGACATTGCTTGGAGTCCAGACGGTAAAAGTATCGCTGTTCAAGGCAACAATGTACTATGGATTGGCTCAGTTAATCCTCACTAATGGCGCTGCAAAAGGGAACCGTCGATCATTCAAGGTGGGCGTTCGCGCTCATGGAACGATCACGACACCCGTTGGAGAGTACCCCTGAATCCTAGCGATGCCTCGCTTTTGCTCAAGTATAAATTATCAACGGTTTATGTGGGCAGCACCGACAGCAAACGTCACTGAAGCAGAAACGCCAGCATCTGCGTGTTGACAGCCTCGGCCTGATCGATCGGGAACAAGTGTCGTCCACCCTGTACCAGATCGGCGTGAATATTGGGCATCAGCTTTTTGGCACGCTCAATGACGCGCGTGTTGCCATGCCGATAAATGATCTCCTCGCTGCCTACCAGCAGGAGCGTCGGAATAGTCACTTGCTGTAATTCCTCGTCGCTGAACACTGAGACGACCCCTAGCGTAAGCTCGTTGGGTTTGTATGTGAGTGCTGCGGTCATGAATGTCTCGATTACGGGATTGGGCTGATCCGGCGTTGCGGGGGCAGTCGTCAACGATTTGAAGCCGCGATAAAAATTACTACGCGTGGGACGCACAAAAATCGGTAACATCCTGAACAGTAGCTTCATGCCCATCGGGCTGAATGAGCCTCCGGGCGATAAGAGCACCATCCGCGCCACACGCTCAGGGTGGCGTATTGCCAAGTTGAGTGTTTGCCACCCACCTTGTGAATGCCCGATAAACGCGGCTTGCGGGATCTCCAAAGCATCAAGCAACCCGGTCAACCATGCGGCGCAGTCTTCAGCGGTTTTGAGTTTGCGCGTGGGTGCGCTGCGGCCTGCTTGATCGATCACATCAACGGCGTACACGCGAAAATGCTGACTGAGCGGTTCGATATTGCGGTACCACCCCGGTGAACTCACCTGCGCACCATGCAGCATAATTAACGGCGGACGTTGAGGAGCGCCAACAACGTTCAGATGCGTAACCCCATAGTCCGTTTGAATGTCCAACGCTTCGGGCGTAACAGGCCACAGTGCCAGCATGTTTTGGTAAGCGGCGAGAAAACGTGCCATATGCTCGGAAGATCTAAAGCGTGACTCAAGTGACACTGTAACCTCTTCTGTGAGGCAGTTTTCAGATAACACTACATTCTAACTTGTTTTGCGAACTCGACAATATTCTTCACAGTACGTTGGGCGCTGCAAACGGGAACCGTTGATCAGTTGCCCAGTATCCTAGCGCTACCTCGCTTTTGCTCAAGTATGAATGGTCAACGGTTTATGTGGGCAGCACCTAAGTATTGAGGTGGGTATGAATCGGGGATATTGCTACACGATGGGCAAGTTATCCTCGTGATAACCTGCCCATCCATCACATCATGATTATGCGGGTTTTACGATGGGTAGCCCATTGTTCACCCAATTATTGAAACCACCACCTATACTGGTTACATCTGTGTAGCCGAGCAAACGCAGCGTGGTCATCGCCATCGCCCCACGATGCCCGATCGCGCAGTATACGATGATCGGTTGAGTCTTATCGGCAGGTAGCGCACCCAAGTCATCGAGCAACGTCTTTACAGGGATATTGACCTGTCCCTCAATATAACCACTGGTTTTCAATTCCGATTCACTACGAACGTCAATGAGGAACGGTTTTGGTTCACTGCCTAAGTTTCTCAAGGCAGTGCTTGGTGCAACCGCATAGTAATTATCTGGCATGGAGGTCAAGAATTGATCAACAGCGGCAAAGAGGTTTGGATCAAACTCCGGTGCGGCGGCTTCACTGACCACTGGCGCAGCCGGCATCCCTTTTTCTACCGGCATCCCCGCAGCTTTCCAGCCCGCAAACCCGCCAAAAATACTACGGACATTGGTATAGCCCAAAAGATGTAACAACTCGGTAGCGATGCCACCGCGATGACCGATACCACAATAAACAATGATTGGCTGATCTTGAGCAGGAAGCTTATCCAAGTTTTGGGATAGGGTGCGAATAGGAATTAATACCGCCCCTGCAATATACCCATTTTCACCAATATCTTTTTCGTCGCGCACATCAATGATGAAGGGCTTGGTATCACTCGTAAATTCTTTTAGCGCGTTTTCGGGTTTTACACCATAAAAATTATCGGGCAGATTTTGCAGATAATCAACAAGTACGGGTTGAATATCGAATGTCGCGGTCGCTTCCGCAGTGGCTTCCTGGGCGAATACAGTTCCGATTGTGCCCAAAGCTAGGATCGCTATCAAAGCGAGAGAATAAAGTAGCCATCGTTTCGAAGTCTTCATGTTCTTTCCTTCTATCAACACTACAAAAACCAATATATTCATCATAGTGAATATAAGCCGGGCAACGTAGTTCAATCGGTCATATACTTAGGTGACAATACTCATTAGCTCTTCGGCTAAGTGAGGGAAAAACAGATTGCAGTCATATGACTTAAGGCATGACTATCTCGGGGGTTCTGTTACTGGTAAATTCACTTGATTTATTCGAAAATCCGCATAAGCGAACAAATGAAAGTTACATAGATTTGGAAAGCGACCGAGCGCAAGCATAATCATCAATTATTCCCACATAAACTTGTTTCAATAACCCTATAAAACTCGATCGACAAGATTCTCTTTGAAGCGTAACATCACGGTCATGAAACACAGATTTTCTCTAAAACCCAGTCTGACAACCAACCTAAGCCTACTCATCGGCGGATTAGGGTTAATCTTTGTCGGGTTTATTCTGTTGTTGCAAAAGCCCACAATCGAGATGACACCAACCCGAACGGGTAAACCGGAACGGTGTTTAACCTGCCACACGGGCATTGAAGCCATCAGCGCATCACATCCAACTGAGGCGTTTGGCTGTGTTTCCTGCCACGGCGGGGAGGCGATGGGTACGGACGCAGAGGTGGCGCACAATGGGATGGTACGCAACCCAAGTGCATTAGATGTTGCACAACAATACTGTGGAGAATGCCATACAGCCCAAGTATTTTTGGTGCAACACAGCATCATGACTACCTACAGCGGTGCTATCAGTCTGGTGCGGCGGGCCTTCGGGTTGCAAAAAGATGGAACGGCTCAGTATGCGACTCAAGAGATTGATCAGCTAAAGGCTTTCATACCAGCGGAAACCGACCCGCAACCTGTGAAAAATTTCGCGGCGAATTGTATGAATTGTCATGCTAATTCGCAAGCACAACAGGCTGATTATTATTATCGGAGCAGCGGTTGTGCAAGCTGCCACGTGCTATATGCTGAAACCGGCTTGTATCAAGGGAATGATCCGACCATATCCAGGATCAAATCCGGCTATCCACAGAAACATCAATTCACAACGTCTATTCCCTATACCCAGTGTAACGCTTGCCACAATCGGGGGAACTACGACCTGCGCACGATGACCTTCAATCCACGCCCTGATCTACCGGCATCTGCACCTTTATCCGGTCAAGAAAAACGCCTCCATGATTACTACCAGCCGATCGGCGAATTCACGCGCTGTGAGTGGGAACTTGATTGTATTGATTGTCACACCTCACTCGAAATCATGGGCGATGGCATCCTACACAACAACCGCACTGAAGCCCAGTATGTACAATGTTCAACCTGTCACGGAACACTCGAAACACCTCCACTTGAGCAAACGATTCAATACCCTAGCGAGTTGGCGATGACTCGTGCGGACTTGAACTCATTCGTAGACTTACAGGTTGGCGATACGATATTGGTAACCAATCGGGGTGAGCCACTGTATAACATTCGCAAAGTCGAAGACCAATGGAGATTTACCAGCAAGGTTGATGGAACCCGTTATGTACTCCCGTTGGTCACAGGATCAAAATGTGAGCAGAAACCCGATGAGCAAGCCAGCCGATACTGCCATGAATGTCATAGTGACGACCGAAACGTGACTACACCATGAACCGACGTGATTTTCTGACAATTCCACAGGACACATCACAAGATGCAACGCCTGATGTCGTGAGACCGAGCATTGCGATTGTCTCCAAGCCGACGGCAGGGTTTCCACGCGACTATACCCGGCATGAATGGGTACTAGTGGAAGATGTGCATGCGTGGTTGGTGCGGGACTCGCTTGGCTTCTACGCGATTGACGCGGCGTGCTCGCATCTCGGTTGTGTTGTGCGACCACATGATAACGCGTTTTTTTGCCCGTGCCACAACAGCATTTTCACAGCGGACGGTTCCGTTACCAATGGGCCGGCACGGCGTCCCCTCCGATTCCTGATGGTGGATTTGGAGGCGGATGGGAAATTGCTTATCCGACGTGATCAAGTGGTGTCGCCCGATGATCGTTTTATCGCATGAAAGAATTGTTATGACTACGATCCAACCGTTTCTTGACCAGACTTCGGCTTTACATAACCATCTCTGCCCACGACAGGTGCTGGGTATACGCATGGGAATGTATGCGGCGGACTTACTTGAGTTGAACCTCCCGCAGGCTGACAAACGGCTGTTTACGTTTGTTGAAACGGACGGCTGCTTCGCTGATGGTGTAGCGGTCGCGACCGGATGCTGGCTAGGACACCGAACCATGCGCCTGATAGATTATGGGAAGGTGGCGGCCACGTTTGTGGATACAGAAGCCCACCGCGCTTTTCGTGTTTGGCCGCATCCGAACGCGCGCCAAACGGCGACCTGTTATGCACCGAACGCTCAGGGACACTGGCTGGCGCAACTGGAAGCTTATCAAACTATGCCCACTGACGAACTTCTTTGTGCAACGGAAGTTCATCTGAATGTCTCGATGGAGGCGCTGATTAGCCGTGCCGGTCTGCGTGTGCACTGTTCGACCTGTGGCGAGGAAATTCTGAACGCGCGCGAAGTGATGATTGATGGGCAGATCATGTGCAAAGCCTGTGCTGACGGTGGGTATTACGCGGTGATCACGCCGGAAAACGCCACACACGACCATGATTGATGTGAGCATCGCGATCCTCGCGGGCGGCTTATCGACGCGCATGGGAACCGATAAAGGTTTGGTGATGCTGGGCGACAAGCCATTGATTGCCCATGTGATCCACCGGCTGAGTGTTTTGAATGTGCCGATGATGATTATCGCGAACCAGCTTGAGGCGTATCACGCGTTTGGGATTCCGGTTTACCGCGATGTTTTGGCCGAACGCAGCTCGTTGGGTGGGATTTACTCGGCTTTACATCATAGTTCGACAAGGTATACGCTGTGTGTCGCCTGTGACATGCCGTTTATCAATCCGGTGTTGATTAGCGAGATGATCAAGCGGAGCGCAGGATATGATGCGGTGGTACCACAGATCGGCGAGCATCCTCAAGGGTTACACAGCCTTTACAGTAAGACTTGTTTGACGACTATTCAACAGCAGATTGAGCACCACAACTTTCGGGTACGGGATTTATTCGCGCTCCTCAACACGTGTTGGATGGGCGAAGATTTGATCCGGCAGTTTGACCCACAGCTCGACTCGTTCATGAATATCAATACCCCTGAAGCGATACTACTGGCTACTCAAAAGATGCACTTAGCGTAGAAAATTATTCATCGATTCTCGATTCACAGAACTTTTCACTTATTGCCGCTGAAATGAGAGGCGGGAGTGAGGGAGGCTGGCGCTGAATGTGCAATTTGTGTCGGCGGGAGTGCTGCGTGCAAGCGCTGAAATGGCACGATTGCAGCGGATGGCTCGGTCATGGCTGCCGCGTGCAATTTGGGGTGGTGTGCTGCAATAGATGCAGAGGGAAAGTTCACAGTTGCCAGTTTATAGTTATCAGCAATACAGAGGAAAAGTTCACAGTTGCCAGTTTATAGTTATTAGCAATACAGGGGAAAAGTTCACAGTTCTCAGTTTGTAGTTATTAGCAATACAGGGGAAAAAGTAAGGTGTTTTCAGGATAAGACTCCGATCTTTTGGTAGCACTATACTAAGTATTGGATGACATAATTCGGCTCACATACCCCACCCCAAACCCCTCCCCAAAGCGTCAGGGAGGGGCTTTAAGGATCTTTATAGATTATTGCCTCATTGGTTACTACTGAAAATTTATCTCCACCGTTTAGTGGGTGCTATCAAGATACCAGGTAGGACTGCATTAAGTGGGGGATGACATAATTCGGCTCACATACCCCACCCCAAACCCCTCCCTAAAGCGTCAGGGAGGGGCTTTAAGGATCTTTATAGATTATTGCCTCATTGGTTACTACTGAAAATTTATCTCCACCGTTTAGTGGGTGCTATCAAGATACCACTATCATATTCATGATAGAACAAAAGTTCACTATTTGTCAACACGATTCGGTTCGAGTTTACAAACCGGAGATGATTTTGTTATTGAGCATGCATGACACATGAGGTGGATAAAAAAACAGGAAAAGACCGGTGATCTTCCCCTGTTTTTACAAGCAGTTAGTCGTTTCTGTGTTCGTTGATAAGTACCGCTTGATGTTAGTCGCCAACGGCATATGCCTGTTTCTTATCGGGAATAGTCGGTTGGTTCACGTCATGATGGTACTCAACGGTTTCTTCGTACACAGGGAAGTAACGGGCAATGAGACTATAGACTGTGATTACACCGGCGAGAACACCCATCAAAATGGCAAGCTCCATCCAGTGAGGGCTATAAACTTGCCCCGCAACCGGCTTCATGCCAAACCACGTCACATCAAAACGGTTCAGAATGACGCCACCCATGATCAGGAGCGCACCAAAGAGCGAGATTTGACGGCTAAAGCGAACCTGTTTGAATGCGAATAGAATGATCGGGATGACCGCGCCGACGATGATTTCTATCCAGAAGAGAACTGTGTAAATTCCTCCCGCAAAAAGTAAGTCTAGCTCATTGGTAATGAGCAACTCGCCAAACTTGATCACGAGATAAAAGCCGAGTATCCACGGCAGGAACCATGCTAACTTGGCTATGGTTTTGGTCTTGAGGCTACGCCCGAACATCCAATAGCTTACGTTTGCTCCGGCGATGACCAATGAAATTCCAGACGCCAATGAACTTACCAAGAAGAAAATGGGCAACAACATGGAATGCCATAAGGGATTGAGACGCGGTGACATAATCACGAACATGGTGCCCAAGGAAGATTGGTGCATGGTGGACAAGGTTACACCAGCAATCACAATCGGCACTGTGTATTTCTTGATGGTGGGCAGAAGCCATTTCCAACGTGAATTTTCCAATAATACAGGGCTTAGTTCATAGAGCAGGATCAGCGAATAGGCGGCGATACACCAACTGACTTCAAGCAGTGCCGAACTGACATTTGGGTGCAGGAATACGTTGTAGAAACGATCCCAACGGCCAAGATCAGCGAGCAGGATAATCAGTACCGAACTGTAGCCGAGCAGTCCCGCTAATACCGTGGGACGTGTCGCGACGTGGAGATCCTCAAATTGAAAGACATAGACCAATGCGGCGAGGGTAAAAGCGCCACCGGAAAGCGCGACGATGGACAGATCAAAACTAATCCAGATGCCCCACGGAAAGGCTTTGCTCAGGTTGGTGGTTGCGCCGAGGCCAACTGAAAAGCGGTAAAGACCAACCACAAGCCCAAAAGCCGTGATGGCGAGCAAGAGATAGATGAATTTGGGCATCGTGCGTAATTCATGCAGTAGTTTGTGAAGCATGGTTATTTCTCTTCTACGACAGGTTGAGCGGCTTTGGCGTTTTCAGCCTCTAACCGTTCTCTGGCGGCTTCTTCTTTGAGATGTTTGATGGTCAGATACGCACCGGACAAGCCTACTAACATCATCCCTGCGACCATCGGTGTACCTTCGGTCACCAAGCGATTGGAGAAAGCAGGTGAAGTCGTGCCGGCAATCGGGAAGCCTAAATCCTCGAAAGGAACAGGCGAGATGTAGAGGGTGGCAGTGCCGCCATTTTCGAACTCGCCGTAAACATGCTGAACGTATTTATCAGGCTGTTCATTGATGCGGTGATGCGCTTCGGCAAGCATATCCTCGTATTTGCCAAACTTGATGGCTCCGGTGGGACAGGTTGCTGCACAGGCCGGTTGCTGTCCTTCGCTGAGGCGCGCAAAGCACATATCGCATTTCACGACCAAGGGGAGCTGCTGTTTCCATTCATAGTTCGGGACTTCGAAGGGACAGGCATACATACAGTAACGGCAGCCGATGCATATGTCACTGTCATAAACCACAATGCCATCTTCATTACGCGTTAGGGCGCTGACTGTACAGGCTGAGACACAGGACGGATCGACACAGTGCATACAATGATAAGGGGCTGTCCAACGGCTGAGATCCGGGAACTTACCGGTTACGCCGGTTTCTTTGATCCAGATGCGGGTGCTATCCATCGACACATTATTCTCGACACTGCACGCGACCATACAGGTACGGCAGTCAATACAGTGTGAGACATCAATCAGGAAACCGTAACGAGGTTTTGTAGTGTGTTCGGTCATGATGTTAACTCTTTCTCACGGTTACGAATGTCTGACTGAGTGCCTGACCACCGCTAATGGCATCGGTATAGGTCACATGGAGAACTGAACTGCTGGCTCCACGCCCGAAGGCAGTCGTCAGCCCTTTGGAGAGATGTCCGTAGCCCGGTGTCATATAGACGCAATCCGGACGGATGGCCGGTGTGACATGTACGCGGGTGTTGATCTTGCCGACTGCACTCATGACTTCGACCCAATCGCCGTCTTCAATACCACGATCGGCGGCAACATCGATATTCATCCACAAGCGGGGTTCATCAGCGTACTTGTTGAGCAACTGGTTGTTTTGTGACCCAAATTGGGTGGATTGCGCGACCTTGCCCGTCAGCAAATAGAATTGCCCTTCGGATGGTTGGGGCGGCTCCTGCCATACAGGCACACCGGAGAAGCCCACTTTGGCTAAGGTGTCAGAGAAGATTTCGATCTTGCCGCTGGGGGTGTTCCAGTTGAAGGACGGTTCTTCGTTGGTGGCGGGAAGCTGGATGTAGCCTTTGGATTTAATCTCATCCAACGTGACACCGAGTGGAGCGAGCTGCTGGCTGATGTAGTCTTCTTCATCTTTGTACTGGAAGTAATCGCTGAGTCCGAGACGCTCGCCTAGTTGTTTGTAAATCCAGAGGGCAGACTTGGCATCGCCTTGAGGCTCAATGACAGGCTGGCGCAGGAAGATTTTATCCCCGACTGGCGTAAGCGGATCATAGCGTTCGAGATAAGAGGCTTCGGGTAGAACCACGTCCGAGAACCATGCGGTGTCATTGAGGATGATGTCGACAGTAGCGATGAAGTCCAATTTCTCGAAAGCCTGTAAGGTCTTGGTACGATCGGGCAAGGACATCACCGGATTCTGACGGGCGATAAACCAACCATGTGCTTGATAGGGTTGTCCGGTGAGGATGTTGTCGCGCAGTTCTTGAAACACGCCGATCTTGAGCGGCACAACCGGATACTTGCCCGGTACGCCATCCAAACGTAAGGCCGAGGAACGGGGATAGGATGGCTGCGGCGGTTTGCCCAGACCTCCACCTCCCTCACCAGCGGCACCACGCAGGGTTACATTCCAGTTGCCGACCAAGGCGTTTAGGATGGCGATCGCTCGTTCAGTCTGGAAGGAATTCTCGAAGTTAGAGGTGCGCCAGCCGTTATGGGCTAAGGCATAAGGGGCGGCGGCAGCAAATTCACGGGCGATACGACGGATGGTATCCGCTGCAATCTCGGTGATCGGTGCAGCCCACTCGGGTGTGTATTGCGCGACTTCCTTGGCTAAGTCATCAAAGCCGATGGTGTGCTGCTCGACAAAGGACTTGTTGTACAGGTTTTCGGTGATGATCACGTTCAACAATGCGAGGTGGAAGGCTGAATCCGCACCGGGTTTGATGGGCAGCCACTCGGTCGCTTTGGCGGCGGTCTTGGTGAAGCGCGGGTCAATGTAGACCACCTTAACACCACGGGCAATTGCATCACTTAGGTCGCCAGTTTCAGAAGTCGATACGGCTTCCATCAGATTACGTCCGGTCAAGATGATGTACTTGAGCTTGTCATCATAGATGCGGGCGGGTTCTTCCATGCCGTAGGTCATCAAGTTCGAGACGATCATGGCGTTGAAGCATAGGCTACGTTGCGTGCCATAATTGGGCGAACCGTAAGCGTAGAGCAGATTTTCAAACTGCACTTGACTCAGGTTATGAGTCGATGAAAAGACCATGGCTTCCGGTCCGTAGGTGTTTTTGATTTCCAGCATCTTGCTGGCGGTCAAGTCCAAGGCTTCTTCCCATGAGGCTTTGCGGAAGCGTCCTTCGCCGCGCTTGCCAACGCGAATGAGGGGAGTGAGCACACGATCAGGATCGTAGGTGTTCATCAGGCCTGATTGTCCACGTACACACAGATGACCTTTGGAATGTGGATGATCGGGATTGCCGTCCAGCTTGACGACACGACCATCTCTGACCTTGGCGATTAAGCCGCAGCGCCAGACACACATCTCGCACATGCTGGATATAAAACCGTCACCTGAAGCCGTTAACAGCCCTGCTTCTTGAGCCGCCTGGGCGACCATCGGCGGGATCAATTGGCCGACTGCAAAAGCACCGGCAGTCGTCGCACTTATTTTTAGAAAATCACGTCGCGATAATTCACTTGTCATAAGAGTCTCCAGTCTTCACTGGTCAGATTTACGTCACATTATTCGGTCGAAAACTGGCTACATCTTGTTCTTGCGCTGCAACCCTGCACGATCAATCAGGTAAAACAGGAACATCGAGAGCAGTGCAAAGAAAACAACCGTTAGGAAGGGGCTGATATTCCAGATGTCCGGAATGACCACATTACCGACGTGGGCAATGGCTGAAATGGCGGGGAAGATTTGTTGATAGGTTAGTCCGTAGATGACAGCACCCACCAGAAATCCCAGCAGACCCGGAATAAGGTAATCGAGCTTGCCTTCACCACTGCCAGCGGCACAGGTACCGGGGCAGTAGCCACTGAGCGCCATACCGACGCCGAAGATCAATCCACCGACGATATTGCCAACTACATAGGTGGCTGGTACGTTGGGGAAAGTGACCAGACCCAAGCCACGCAGGAAATAAAGGCCGCTCATCGACACGATGAGGGCGGTCATCATAAACTTGAGGACGGCCATATCGGTCAGACGGAAGACGTTGACGATTTTGTGGTATTTGGTTAGGCCAGCTTTATTTAGTGCGAAACCGAAGAACACGCCGAGAAATAAGGCGATGATATAGGTGCTCATGTTTAATATCTCCGACGATAGATAATGAGGGCGGTGATAATGCCAGAAGCGAACATTCCAGCGATGAAGAGGAAGGCAGACGGTGCTAAGAGCATGCCGCCGGAAATGGCGAGGCCACTGGTGCAGCCACCGGCGATCCCAGCAGCGTATTCTAGAATGATGGCTCCGATGAAGGCTAGCACCCAACGCTTCCACGTTTGGTTACCGAAAACGCTCTTCCACTGCTCGTCACTGTTGGCGGCGTCTTTCTTGCCCCATTTGAGTGTCCCGCTGGTGGCTGCGCCGATCATGCCACCAAAGAACACGCCGACGAGTAGTACCACGCCCCATGTAATACCGGGGGGCATGATGTAGTTGAAGTACATGTTGTCGAAGAGTTTCGGTGCTACCGATTTGCCGATGAGACCGACGATATTTTCAAATGCGCCGGAAGCCCCGAGTAAGTTATTGCTGAGCCAGACGGCGAGTATACCGACGACACCGAGTAAAATCCCCGCAACATAGGGTGACCATTCATCCTTGCGGATGTAGTTGATGATGCTTTTCATGGTGTATGCTCCTCCGATTCATCGTCCGATACCAAGGTGTCGATGACGGTCAACACTTTGTCGGTTTTCTTGGGGTTGTTCAGGATTTTCTTGAGTGCTTGCCGCGTTTGAAGTTTGAGGCGCGCGAGTGAAGGCAGCATTTCGACGACATCAGCCGGATATTCCCCTTCGGCGGTTGCCATCTTGGGGGATGCGAGGCGTAGGCGCATCTCGTTGAGCATCACGAAGCCGCCACCACCGACGATCACGAGAGCGATCAAGGCGATGAGAGCAATGTTGCCCCAATTCACGGGACGCTGACCGAGTACGATTTCGTTGTAGCGCTGTACATAATCAACAGTATTGGGATCATTCACGACGACTTCGTTATTGGCCGGAGCGCTGCTCACCACTTGCTGGGCGGTGGGTTGTGCTGCTGCTGGCGGTTGGGTCGCCTGTACTTCGCTTACGGCAGCGGCAGGGGTATTGGTCGGCGCAGTTTGAACCGGACTGCTACCACCACTATCCAATTTGACGTTGAGGATGGTGGCATAGACCTGTGCGCGTTCCATCAGATCATTGGTATGGCATTGCTGACAGGCGGTTTTTACATCGGATAAGGGGGCTACCATGCCGGTATGAGAAGCAACTTTGTCGGTTGACTGGTCATTACCTGCATGACAAAAGACGCAGAAATCACCGAAGGCATGGGATTCATGCCAGCCTGTGCCATCGTTATTAACAGGTTTTTGAGCTTGAACTTCGTGGCAAGTTTTACAGGAAGAGGCTTGAGACCCACATTGGGCAACAATCGGGCTGGCTTCGACCGTTTGGGGTGTGGGGACAAGAAGAAATACCCCGGCGATTAGCATCACCCAACCAGAAAACAAAAGAAACCACAGTATTTTATGTCGCATATATTTCTCCTCAAAGGAAACTTATGCGGACAAAGTCACGGATCAGGTCGTAACCTGTTCGATCAGGTTTGCCCGATAGGCAATTCGGTCACGCATTAAAGACCTAAGAATGTCCAACGCTTGAATCAAACGTTTATCAACCAATTGGTATTGGATGTTTGCCCCCTGACGCACGCCAACGACCAAACCACGGTCACGCAGGACTTTGAGGTGACGTGAAATTGTGGGCTGAGGGACTTGCAGTTCTTCCGCCAGTTCGCCGACATTACGCGGGTTTTCATCCAAGGTGTAAAGAATGAGGATGCGGGTTGGATCAGCAAATGCCGAACATAAATCCGCTTCCATCTGGGATACTTCTTGTGCTAAGGTTTGCGAAATCATGGGTTCACCTTCTCTGAGTTCAGTGAAACCTGACTACACTCTCGGTAAAATAACGGGTATAAGCAGTTTTTGGTTGCTAGAACATTTAAGAGCGTATTTTTATTTATTTTTGCTTATGCGCATAACCGCATATACCAGCATTCATATGATAACTAAGGCAGCTCAATTAGCGCAGTATGCGGCGTCACCTCGTATTAGTGCATTTCATCACAAAGCTATATGGAAGTCACTTTTACTTAGGAAACAAGCGGCTTTTAGAGGTGTGTTTCCGGCATGAGATTCGCACGAAACAGCAGCGGATGAATGTGGTTCAGCGGTAGACATCTCGAACTCTATTTTGATCGATTATCGCTCGTCTGAGCGTTATTCCCCGATCTGTAGGGCAGATTTTAGTTCTGCGAGTGACGGCGCATGATACCAGCGTTGATCGCCGATAATAATCGCAGGGATCATCCAGATGCCATCCCGCAAGGCGCGCACAGGCTCTGTCAATATTTCAATGGTTTCGATCTCAACCTCCGGTTGAGCAGCTCGCAGTTCCGACAATCGTCGTTCTGTGAGTTGGCAGCGATGTCACAATGCGGATTTGTAATAGATTACTTTTGTGGTCATATCGATAGCCTTTATCACTACTATGAGATTCGGAATAGCTTGTATTGCTCACGCCGAAGGTTTTGACTTCATCTTTGCCAAACCTGCTGTGATATACCCATCCAATTGTTCGGGAGTCAACATTCCCGTATGGGTCGCATACAGTTCACCCACATCCGAGATAAACAAGCTGGTCGGATAGCCTTTGATGGCAAAAGATTCCTGTAAAGTTGAATCCGAATCCAGAACGATAGGGAATGTCAGCGCGAAGGCATCGACAAACGGGCGAATCTGGGGAGAACGCTCACTGTTGTTAATCGCCAAAACCGTAAACCCACGATCCTTATAGGATTGGTAAGCGGCTTGTATGTCGGGCATTTCGGCTTTGCAGGGCGGACACCATGTCGCCCAGAAATTGAGCATGACCACCTGCCCTTTATAATCGCTCAGGCGCACTGTTTCACCGCGCAACGTTACAGCGGTGAAATCCGGAACGGGGGAAGCACTGGTGCCACTGCTTGAGACCATAATGAGCAATATGAGACCTACTATGCCGATTGGTAGTGCTATGCGCGGCCATAGTTGACGTTGCTGATGTACCGATGCTTCCATATCCAGTGTTCCCTTCTATGAACCTTATCGCTTATCTAAGCGAAATAGACTAAGGTGCTTCAACGCAATTTGCTCGATCGTTTTGAAACCGACTACACGCGCAGCATCCATGACAGCCTCAGGGCGCAAACGATGATCGAGAGGTGGGCCGAACTCACCCTGCTCATAGGGCCATTCCAAAACCATGACCCGCTGCCGAACGACCCGATAGGATTCCCCCAAAGCTTTTGCGAGATCGTCAGCTTCGTGCAGTACCACGCCCATAAATACGAGGTCAAAGGTCTCGTCGGGATAAGGCAAGGTTTCCATATGACTCTGGCGGAAGTCACCATCCGGCACGTATTGGCGGGCGGCTTCCAACATATCCTCGCGTAAATCTACGCCTGAGGCTTTTAGACCCTTGGCGGCAAAGGCTTCGGCAAACAGACCGCTGCCTGTTCCAATATCGAGCAGTGAACGCAGGCTGAGATCTGCCATGCTGAGGCCAACTACACGATCAACCTCAAGCCGTGCCACACGTTCGCTGGAACGGAGTCTTTCAATATCACCACTGTAACGACGTTCAGTCATTGATTAGTTCTCCCATTATGCTGACCTTGTTCTGCGCGTTAGTATAACGCCAAGCAACACAGCACCGTTCATCCCCTCAAATAAGCATGTTGAACAGATACCCGGTCAGCATGATGCCACCGGCTACTACGGCTATAAAAGTGGCGATGAGGCGAGGCTTCATGACACGGCGTAGGATGATCATTTCAGGCAGGCTTAAGGCTACGACTGACATCATGAAGGCCAGCACTGTACCTAACGCAACACCTTTATCGAGCAAGACACTGACAACAGGAATAATCCCTGCTGCGTTGGAATACAGTGGCACACCTAAAATCACGGCGACTGGTATTGCCCAGATGGTGTCTTTGCCGAGGGTCGCTGCCAAAAAATCGTCCGGAATGAAACCGTGGATACCTGCGCCGATAGCAATACCGACGACGACATAAATCCAAACTTTGCTTACAATTTCGCGGGTGCTTTCCAAGGATTGGGCGAAGCGATCATGCCATGTCAAATGTTCGTCTAGATTCTGACCTTTTTTACCCACTTTGATTTGATAGACAAAGTCCTCGACATAGCGCTCCATATGTAACCGACCAATGATGATACCGGATACAATCGCGATGGTTAGCCCTGATAGGAGATAAAGTCCGGCAACCTTAATACCAAACATCCCAAACAACATCACCAGCGCAACTTCGTTGATCATTGGCGCAGCGACCAAATAGGAGAAGGTCACACCCAATGGCAGACCGGATTCGACAAAGCCGATGAACAAAGGTACGGCTGAACAGGAACAGAATGGGGTGATGATCCCGACGAAGGCGGCTAGAACATTGCCGACGCCTTCTCGTTTTCCGCCCAACCAGCGTCGTGTTTGTGCCGGTGTAATGAAGGTTCGCAACAGCGTGATCAGGAATATCATTCCAGAGAGCAGCATCAGAATTTTGGGAACATCGTAGACAAAGAAGTTTAAGGCAGTACCCAATTGACTCTTCGGATCAAGCGCGAGGATTCGATAGGTTATCAAGTCAGCAACGGCCTGTAGATTATTGAAGACAACCCACCAGATGATTGCAGCCAAACCAACGCGTATAAATTCATAGCGATTCGTGTCGTGCGGTTGAATATGATCTATGCGGGATGTCATGGGATGCCTCTATATTCCAGTTACTGAATGTATATCCTCTAAAAAAAGTGGCGGGTTGTGACGGTTCTTCGTTAGGGAGTGGTCTCATACTGATGAGCTAACTCGACTATCTTTGAACGGGTCGGAATACGTCCGCTGGAGACGATCACTTCATTTATCACGAGTGCCGGTGTACTCATGACACCGTAAGCCATGATGTCGGCATAATCGGTAACCTTGACCAACTCGTAGGCAAGACCTTCTGAATCCAGCGCTGTACGCGTCTCGGCTTCAAGGCGTTTGCAGTTGGCACAACCAGATCCAAGAACTTTGATGTTTAACATCTCAAATCTCCTTCACTGAATTTCCCCAATTAAGATGGTGGAACAATTCGGGCAAGGGCAACCTTCAACATATTGGATGCCTGTCTCGCGGGTTGTCCCTAGCATGAGCGTCAAGAGATGACCGATGTTGGCACTGGTCAAGCGATAGTACATCTTCAAACCGTCACGCCGACTGTCCACCAATCCAGCTTCACGCAGCAACATCAATTGTTGTGATACATATGCCTGGCGTTTATTGAGTGCGGTTTCAATGTGACACACGCACATCTCACCTTCACGCAGCAAATCCAGTATCTGTAAGCGGGTCGGATGGGCTAGCCCTTTGAATATCTCAGCAAGATCATCGTAGGAAGATTCCATTACGTCACTCCATATTCGCAATTCTGAATATAGTGTATGGGTGGAATGTCATGGCGGTCAGTGGGTAACGTCACGCGTAGTGGATAACATTCATCTTTTGACGTGGTTAATTCACGTTTGACCGATTACGGGGGCGATAGGATTCAGGGTGGCAACTGCCCAACGGGAGTCGAGAGCGCGAACGCCTACCTTGAATTACCAACGGTTCCTGTTTGCTGTGCCCAACACAAATTCCAGGATCTCCATTCCCTATCCAAATAATTCAGCCTGATTGGTATATTGCTCAACTTCCAACTACTTTACCGGCGTGTCCTTGAGGAATATCATGTATATAGTCATTAAGCGTTTTTGGCTAACAGTATGTATCGTTTTGTCTTGTTGTCTTAGTGTAGATGGCGTGCTTGCCCAAACCAATAATTTGTCGGGAAACTTGCTACTAACCACGCGTAATGATAATACTCAAAAATCAACAATCTGGAATGTGGATAGTTCTAATGATACTGTCTCACCAGTATTTAGTTTGGACTTTTACGCGCAATTAGCTCCTAATGATGTGTTGTCTCTCAGGGAGAAATCGATAGTTCAAAATGCCGCAAATCAAGGTATTATTGATCAAAATCGTCTAACTACTCCTGCGATATCACAATATATTATTGCAGCTTGGCAGCTCGACTCCACAAACATTTTATTTGAAACGGCAGTCGATTTTTGTGAACCCATTGGTCATAGTGTTTGCTTTGGCTATTACGAGTTTTCTAAACTTAACTTGATAAGCAATCCTTCTACACCTCAAAGTCTTTTCCAGTTGGATTACCATCATTCAGTTCTCGATCAATGGTCAAGTTGCAACAACATAGGCAACATAATCCACATAGATTATGTTGCGATCAATCCAGTGGCAGATCAAGTGGCATTAACGATTAAGGCTATCAATAATTGTCATGGTGATGGAAAGAGTGAAGCCATCATTTTTGATTTCAGTCAGACTGGTGCAAATCCAGTTGAGATTCCTTTAGCGGATGGTATCTCTTGGTCACCGAATGGAACAAGACTAGGATACTCTACAAGAGATACTTGTGCATCCACATCTATACTTTGCACGTTTTCCATCGGTTTCTATTCTGTACCTACTAACACTCTAACAGTTCTTAATTCATCTAATGAATTACCATCTCAGGCTGCTTCTATTACTAATTGGAAAGACGACAATAACATTGTATATCAGTCATCGGCGTTAGCAGGTGATACTTTTGACTACCGAATTGTTCAGCGTTCACTAGATACTTCTCTAGAAACTGTTGCATTCGTAGGTCCAACCCATCTAACTAACTATTATCGTCTTCAACATAATTCCACAATTCTAATCGGTTACCAAAACCAGGGGAAATGGGCACAGGCATTCTCCTTTACTGAAACCACACCTCTTGCTAATTTTGATTACATTGATGGTGTGTTCTCTAATAATAGATACCCTGAGTTCATTATTTTACAGAATAATGATTCAAATCAACTGACTATGTTGGATAGCGATCTACAATCGGTAGTGATAAATCTATATACTGAAATACCACCATCTGAACTGCTAATTAATGTATCACCTGCTGGAATACGTTTGGAAACGGTAACACCAACGAATATCCCTACTCCAGCGCCATCTGCAATAGCGTCTTACACGCCTATGAATATCCCAACGGAAACATTGATACCGACTGAAACTCCCACCGATACCATAACCTATACGCCGTAATTCACTCCAACAATCGCCCCGACTGTAGATACCTTCCCTAGTACCGGAGTGCTGGATAACTTCAACCGCGCAAATGGGACCATCGGCAGTATTTGGACAGGCACGACAGGCAACTTTGGTGCAGCCCACATAAACCGTTGACCATTCACGCTTGACCGATTACTGAGGCGCGATAGGATTCAGGGGTTCGGGGTGGTAACTGTCCAACGGGTGTCGTGATCGTTCCCTGAGCGCGAACGCCACCTTGAATGATCAATGGTTCCCGTTTGCAGCGCCCATTTGGGGTTCATGGCGACAACCGTTATACTCATCTCGCGTTTCCGTTCCGGATTACATCGACGTGAAGAATAATGTGGCTTCCGTTGGCGGATTCTATCTGCAATCATTCTCACTGGTCGAAAATTCGGATGCAATCGTCAGTAGTTATAAAACAAACTTTGCTGACGGGACAGTTGAAGTTTGGAATCTTTGGGTTAACGAAGCATTCCACAATTATCTACCCGGTAAGCCGAATTAGCCGAAGTACGCATGACTTCATTTGGACAAGGCACAAGTGAGGTCAACAGTTATGAGGCATTTCAGCTTTAGTTGTTTACGAACGGAGCCTTTGTGACAGATTCAGTAGCACAACCCAATGACTTTCTACCCATCACCAAGATACCGCGTAGTGGATTACCTGAATACGCGCTGGTGTGTGGTGATCCACGCCGTGCTGCGCGGATTGCCAAGCTGTTTGAGAACAGTCGCGAAATCGGGAATAATCGGGAGTATGTGACCTATCGTGGAACATGGAAAGGCATTGATCTTACGGTATCATCTCATGGTGTAGGTGGCCCCGGTGCGATTTGCATGTTCGAGGAACTGGTGATGGCCGGAGCCAAAACCATCATCCGTGTTGGTACCTGTGGCGGAATGTCTCCGGAAATTGAAGACGGTGACCTGGTCATTGCTACGGGTGGAGTGCGAGAAGATGGCGTGTCCGACCAAATGGTTCCGTTTGCTTATCCTGCAATCAGCACACCCGAAGTTGTTCTCGCTTTGCAACAATCTGCCCAAAGTCATGGGCATCCGTGGCATCGCGGTGTTATCTGGACAAAGGCTCTGTTCTTCCCCGGTGTACTGCCAAGCGCTTCTGAAGCCTATGTGAAGGCTGGTGTTATCGCAGTTGAGATGGAACTTACGGCGCTGCTGGTTATGGCAGGAATCAGGGGAATAAACGCAGGCGGTATTCTGGTATCGGATGGTAATCCGACCAAAATCAAAGATGCGGAATATAATCCGCACCGTTCGATTGTCGAAGAAGGAGTTGGTAAATCGATTGAAGTAGCTTTGGGCGCCATCGAGCGTCTGGTTGAAGGCGCGAAAACATCGCCGCTCAATACCACCACCCGACCATTTGTTTTTCATTAATCGTTAGCGATCAGAAGGAGATCAGCATGAAAAAGAGATTTAACTTATTGGCGACCATTATCGCTTTTGGTGTTTTTATCATGGCAGTGGGCGTCCAAGCAGCTCCTGCACACCAAGACGAACTTACCGCTACATACGTCAGTACCGGACCCATCGGCGTCAACCCATTCTTACAGCTTATTGCTGACGGCTTGACCAAGGGCGGGGAAGAATTTGGCGTCACAACACGCGTTGTTGAGTCGGCTGATGTGAGCGCTTTGGAAGACAATCTGCGCGCCGAAATTGACGCGGGTACCGATTTGATCGTCACCAATTCGTTTGATGCCGTAGATGCGGTCACCCGTCTCGGCAAGGAATACCCTGATCAAAAGTGGGCTATCGTCGACACTGCCATTGCAGACAACCCTAATGTGCGTGGTATTTTGTTTAAGGAACATGAAGGCACATTCCTCATCGGCGCAATTTTTGGTCGCCTGACCAAGAGCAATGTGGTTGGCTTTGTTGGAGCCATTGATCTCCCATTCATTCGTCGTTGGTATGTGGGATATGAAGAGGGTGTCAAGTATGTGAACCCCGATGCGACTGTTCTCGAAAGCTGGGGCAATAGCTTTAATGATCCAGCAACCAGCAAGGAACTCGCGCTGGCTCAATTCGAACAGAAAGCAGATTACATTGCTGCTGTTGCGGCAGCGGGCAACACCGGTGTTTTCGAAGCCGCCAAAGAGAAGAGCTTCTTCACATCAGGCGTTGATACCGATCAACGTACCCTTGATCCTGAACATATCATTGAGTCGATGGTGAAGCGTACCGATGTGGGTGTCTATGACTCCGTGAAGGCTCTTGCAGATGGCACTTTCACAGGTGGCCCGGTTGCTTACGGCTTGAAGGAAAAGGGTGTTGGCCCGGCCTTCTTAGTTTTGGACAAGCTAGAAGTACCCAGCACTTTGCCCCAAGAAATTCAAGACGAAGTCAAAGACCTCGCCGCGAAAATCGTTTCAGGCGAAATCAAAGTGACGGACTACTTACAACCGGAAGCCACGACTGAGGCAACACCCGAAGCGACACCGGCATCCTAGAGGTCTCTAATTTCATGTCGTTATCTACCAGCCATGATCAGCATTCTGATATGACAAACATTATCGAAATGCGTAGCATCATCAAACGCTTTGGTCAGACCATTGCTCTTGATGGCGTTGACTTAACCATTAAAAAGGGTGAGGTTCATGCTATCGTCGGTGAAAATGGCGCTGGCAAAAGTACGCTGATGCATATCTTGGCTGGTGTGGTTCAAGCAGACCGAGGGCAGATTAACATTCGCGGCAAGTCTGTATTAATCCAGAATGTTGAGAATGCCTATGCCCTCGGCATTGCGATGGTACATCAGCATTTTATGTTGTTCCCATCCTTGACCGTCGCTGAAAACCTGACTCTTGGACGTGAGCCACGCCAACGTGGCCTATTCGATCGCTATTCAGCGACGAAGGCTGTATCCGAGTTGGGTGAACGATACGATCTTAAAGTCAATCCAAACGCCAAGGTCAGTGATTTGTCGGTCGGTGATCTTCAACGGCTCGAAATTCTCCGTGCGCTCTATCGGGGAGCTGAAATCCTCATTCTAGATGAACCGACTGGCGTTCTAACCCCACAGGAAGCTAAGGGGCTCTTCCGCGTGATCCGCGAACTGCAAGATGATGGCAAAACCACATTGTTTATCAGTCATAAATTGGAAGAGGTATTGGAAATATCAGATGCGATCACAGTCCTGCGGGACGGACACGTGACCGGCAAGCTCGATACCAAGTCTAGTAATGCGCACGAAATCGCGCGGCTGATGGTCGGGCGGGATGTGTTCCTGCAATTCACAAAGCCTGATCTGTCTCGTGGTAATCCGGTTTTAGAGATTGATAATCTATCTGCAAAAGGTGTTAAGCAGATTAACTTGCAGGTTTATGCGAATGAAATCGTTGGTATAGCAGGTGTGACAGGCAATGGACAAACTGAATTGGCTGATTTGATTGCCGGCTTAAGTCCTGTGTCGCAGGGAACGATCAAAATTAATGGTCAGGATGTTACGCATGCCAATGTGGCGCAGCGCCGTAATAGTGGGCTCGCGAATATCCCTGAAGATCGTTATAAGGATGGGCTTGCCTCCGGCGGCAGCGTCAGCGACAACTTGCTGATTGGCGTCCATAATCGCCCGCCTCTCGTACAGCATGGATTGCTTAACCTTAAAGCGATTTCAGAGCGTGCGGAAAACCTGATTAAGCGATTTCAGATTAAAACTGAAAATGCAAACAGTCTCACCTCCACGCTTTCCGGCGGCAACGCCCAAAAAATTATTATTGCGAGAGAATTAGCAGAAGACAAAAACTTAATCGTGGCAGCTCAGCCGACGCGTGGTATTGACATCTCTGCCAGCGAATTTGTCCGCGAAACACTTCTCAAGCGTCGTAACAGTGGTGCAGGTATCCTACTCATCAGTGCTGATTTGAGTGAAGTATTATCTTTGGCAGATCGTATTCTGGTAATGTATGACGGTCGAATTATTGGCGAAGTAGCGGGCAATGAAGCTGATGAAACACGCTTAGGGTTGCTCATGGCAGGTATTTCGGATGAGGCACTCCATGCCTGAAAAGTCTTTTATTTTATCGACACGCCGCTTTATCACCCCGCTGCTCACTATTCTGATCGTGGTTGTTTTAGCACTCACGATTGGTGCGGTAGCGGTACTCATTACCGGCAAATCACCCCTTCTCGCCATTCAGGAACTTATTCAAGGTGCGATTGGTACACGCAACAATCTTGCAGCCACTGTAACCCGCAGCATCCCGATCATCATCACAGGAATTGGGGCGGCGGTAGCCTTCAAATCCGGACAATTTAACCTGGGTTTAGAAGGCCAGATGGTCATCGGTGCGCTTACGGCGGCCATTGTTGCGAATATATTTCGGGATTTATCCCCCATTCTGCTCTTTCCACTGATTATCGTGAGCGGCTGTGTGGCTGGGGGACTATTCGCGTTGCCTCCTGCCTGGTGGCAAATCCGCTTTAAAGTCCCGCTTCTGATTACGACACTGTTGCTGAACTACATTGCTGATCTCTTTGCATCCTATCTGGTGAATTATCCGCTGCGTGACTTGTCGGGCGGTGCGGCTGTGGCTCAAACAGTTATGATTCCCGAAGGGGTGCGCCTGGGCATTATTGTGCAAGGGACACGCCTTCATGCGGGTGTGATTGTGCTTTTCATTTTGCCGTTGCTTGTAGCCTGGTTCTTCAGGCGGACGTCAACTGGTTACAGTCTGCGTATGGTCGGACTAAATCCTAATTTCGCCGCGTATGGTGGCATCAACATGCCCCGTATGACATTGTTAGCTATGTTTACGAGTGGTGCCATTGCAGGTTTAGCGGGAACCGTTCAAGTGTTGGGGGTCGATTTCCGTTTTATTGACAACTCCTTGACTGCTCCGGGAATCGCGTGGACCGGTTTTATTGCAGCGATCCTCGCTGGATCAAGTCCAATGGGAATTGTTACTGCGGGATTATTCCTTGCCGGACTGAAAGTTGGCGCCGCTGGAATGCAACGGAATACGCAAATCCCCCTGCAAATTGCCGATATTGTACAGGCCGGAATTATCTTCATGGCGGCTATACGCCTGAAAATTGGTGATTGGGTCAAGCGTATAATTGAACCGAATTCAGACAGGTAAGCCTCTATAT
The DNA here is from genome assembly GCA_044227005.1 of Aggregatilineales bacterium. Lineage (GTDB taxonomy): Bacteria > Chloroflexota > Anaerolineae > Aggregatilineales > Phototrophicaceae > CFX2. The sequence continues at coordinate 81,438 of JBGAFZ010000013.1, read as the reverse complement.
GGGTACTATTTTTGATATTGCTCTGCTCGCTTCGACTATACGCCTATTCACACCGATTCTATTAGCAGCTCTCGGTGGCATGTTCACATCACGGGCAGGGATATTTAATGTCGCCCTCGAAGGTTTGATGTTAATCGCCAGCTTCTTTGCCTTAGCCGGCTTATATTGGACTGGCAGCGCTTATATCGGTCTGGCATTGGCCGTTTTGAGCGCTATCGTCGTCGCACTGATTTTTGGCTTCTTTGTGATCCAAGTTAAGGGTGATGCAGTTATCATCGGCTTGGCGATTAATATTCTCGCGCTGGCTTTCACAACCTATCTGATGCGAATCACGTTTGGTGTCACGGGCGGTTATTACGATCCAAACCTGAAAGGTCTTCCCAATCTGACGCTACCGATCATCAGTGATATTCCAATCCTCGGTGCGATTTTGTCCGGTCATTCTATTATTGTTTATGCAGCTTTTGTTATCGTGGGATTGGCCTATGTGTTTTTGTTTCGGCATCCGGTTGGGTTGCACATTCGAGCTGTTGGCGAAAATCCACAAGCGGCGGCTAGTCTTGGTATCCGTGTTCAACGTGTCCAATATTTAAGCGTGATATTGTGTGGTGCGCTGTGTGGTCTAGCCGGGGCGCAACTTTCGATTTCATTGGTGACACAATTTGTTGAAGGAATGACTGCCGGACGAGGTTTTATCGCGCTGGTTGCGATCATGTTCGGGCAAGTGCATCCCGTCAAAATTCTCGGTGCGAGTTTGTTATTTGGGGTCGCATACGCGGCATCGCTACGGTTACAAGGAATTGGCGTCCCGACTCAGTTTGTCGCCATGCTGCCCTATGTGGCGACGCTGGTAGTCTTGATTGCTGTTCGCTTGCGCAAAGAAAAACCAACTCAACAAACGACACCATAAATTCCATAAACTAGGATTGTCATCCACACTGATCAAAAATAACGGGTAGGGCTGCATTAAGTGGTGGATGACATCATTTGGCTCAGATACCCCACCCCGAAGCGTCAGGGAGGGGTTTTAAGGATCTTTATGGGTTATCATCTCAGTGATTACCACCGAAAATGTATCCCCACCGTTTAGTGTGGTGCTACCAATACCCCTATTGATAGAAGCTATCCATGTAGGTGGATTGACTACAAATTATAGATAGTAAGCATATCTCGCAGCAGTGAGGAAGCAGATGGTGTAGGTTCTTCTTCGAGAATCGTCGCCATAATCGTGCCATACAAATCACTGGTATACGCTACCCCCATTTGCAATTCACCAAGCGGCACCAAAAGATGCTTGGGTGATAATGCGCGTGGTCCGACGCTCAATTCATACGTGCCATTTTCAAGACGTACAGCGGACGCAATATACTTAAGTATCTTCCCATCCGCTTTGACCGCTGCAACTGCTTCTGGAGTCAAATGGGTGATTCCTTCGCGCTTTACATCATCAATCCGCGCATCCATGCCGAGTACGGAATTCGCGAGGATCACCAGTTTTATGATGGCATCCCAACCTTCGACGTCCAGCGTTTCGTCAGGCGCACAGCACCCTTGCGTTTGGGCAGCGCGTACTGCATCACTGTAAGGCATTCCATTGCCCATCTGATGCAGGATATAGCTGTTCGCGAGGTTAGCCTGTGCTTCGATCTTGAGAATGGTGGCTCCGGCAAGATCTCGCTGTCCAATATTGACGGTCGGCAAACCGCCAAACACTGCACCGGAATGGCGCAACTGAACACCGTTTTCCTTCGCCAGTCCGCGTAGTTCACCATAGGCGAGTGCGAGCGGCCCTTTGTTGGGTGTAACCACATGCATGCCCCGTTTCAGCGCTGCACGAATGGCACTGAGGCCGGGTTCGCCAGTCTGTAAATTGACCGGTGTTGCCTCGAAGAATATATCTGCATCGACGCGTTGCAGAATGTCGAGTATGCCCAACGATGCCTCACCTATGCTGCTGATGCTCTGACCTTTGAGTTGGGCTAGCCGCGCAAGGTCGAGTCCGTCCGGGGCGATTGCTCCCCCGTTCACATCTGCTGCTGCGACCAATCGCACATCAAGGTTGTATTTGTCGCGCAAAACATCTCGTTTCCGATCCAAGACACCCACGAAACGGGAGCCGATATTACCCAATCCGCTCAAGACTGCATTTACCCGTCGCATCATACTCTCCCTTGATCACGAAGTAGTGGAATATCTTCAGCATGGGGTTGCCCCCGAAAACCCCCGATGTGTCCGGCGACTGAACGCCCGCACATACAGGCGACCTCTAAGCATTGTGCCACTGGTAACCCGCGCAACCATGCAGCCACAAAGCCTGCATCAAAACTATCACCTGCGCCAATACCGTCCCCACCGGCGGGAGCGGGTTCTACGGTGCAGCGGCTTGACTGCGCGGCCTCATACACACAGGCACCATCTTCCCCCTGTTTGAGGGCGAGGATGCTCACTTTTTCACGCAACGTGCTAATCGCATCCGCTAGCAAGGATGTATGTGCGATGCGTATCGCTTCCTGCTCGTTCGGCAAGAAAATATCTACCAGCGGGAAAGCCTCGTTCAAGCCTGAATCCCATCGTTCGTCAGGATCCCAATTGGTATCCAGCGAGATGCTTAGACCCAGCTTCTTCGCCCGTTGCAGTATAGAACCCCATTGAGGTAGCAATCCCGTATGCAGGAACAAACTGCCGTAATGCAGGTGGCGTGCTGAAGCCAGAAATGAGTCGTCCACATCAGCCGGGGTCAGTGCGTTTAATGACCCCAAGTGGGTGAGCATCGCCCGATCATTCGGCTGCGTGAGGTGAATAGTCAGACCCGTTTTGAGTGTAGGATCAACCAACATATGCTGAGTATCGGCTCCGGCTTCCTGCAAGCGTTGGATTACGAGGCGTCCAAACGCGTCATCACCGACGCGCCCCAGCACACCGACTCGTAGGCCAAGCTTAGCGGCTTGCGCTGCGAATATGCAGCACGAACCCCCTAATTCGAGCGTGTAGTTATCAACCAGCTTTTCAACTTGCCCGAACTGTGGCACCACATCACTGCCGTTAATGATCAGGTCAACGCAGGTATCACCGAAGATGATGATGTCATATTGCTGCATCGTTCAACCAACGGCTTCTGGCGGAAAGAAATTCGGCAAATACGCACGGTGAACCTCAAGCAGTTCGTTCATCATATCCGTCGCCACGTGTCGGTCAGTAACCGCACCATCGGCTAACAGGGCTTCGACGAACAAATTGCGATCACCCGTGAGCGCGGCTTCTACGGTCAGCCGGATACCGCTCAGTTTGCGGTTGATGACGGCAGCCAGCGTATCCGGAAAATCATCAAAGTGAATGGCGCGCATCCCGTGAGCCATTGCGACCGCGGGCAGTTCGAGGATGGCGTCATCGGGCAGGTTCGGGACAGCACCTTGATTGGGCAAGTTGGCGTAGAAGATACGCCGTTCGTCATGTTCAATTGACGTCAGGATTTCCAGAAGTTGTTCATGTTCACCGACCTTCCGCTCGAGTAGTTTTTTCTCTAGCGGCTTTTCGCCTAGCGCTTGCGCCCGCATGTCGGCGTAAATATTGTCTCCCCATGCGATCACTTCTTCCAGCGAATAAGCGTCCACGCCCAACTGCATACCATAGTATGCGCCTTTGGGAAAGCGCTCGGGGAAGAACTCGACCACATGCCGGTCATTTGCGGAGGGATAACCACCATACGCCTGGAACAACGTCCACGAAAATGGATTGTTGCCTATTCCACCGTCATTAAAGGTATTTCCAGCTTTTGGATACGGATGCGCTCCGGCTTCGGGTTGTAGCTCGGTAATCAATTTTTCACGGATTGCCGGCCACAGGTCGCGTCCTTTCCAGCGCAGGTCGTAGAAGAAGGTCAGGTGATTCAAGCCAATTGCAATAGACGATACTTCGTCAGGTGGAGCACCTGCCACTTCAGCCAAAGCACGCTCGACACGGAAGGCACCGTGACACAACCCGATCACAGGCAACCCTGTTTCTTTGATAATGGCCCAGCAGTTGGCGGTCATCGGATTGCTGTAATTGATAAAGAGCGCTTTCGGGCAGAGTTCTTTGACGTCATGGGCAATATCGACCAAGGCGGGGATCATTCGCATGGCACGTGAAACACCACCGGGCATCATCGAGTCTCCGACTGGTTGGTATATGCCGTACTTACGCGGTATGAAAACATCCTGTTCCCATGCGCGCCTGCCGCCTACGCCGACGGTCATCAGTACCACATCCGCGCCGGGAAGCAGTTCGCGGCGGTTCGTCGAGCCGCTGATGGTCAGGTTTGCACCTTTGGCTTGCACCAGTTTATTAGCAAGGCCTACCGCTACGGCGAGTGCATTCGGATCAATATCAACCAGACACAAATGATACGGGCCGAGCTGAGGTGAAAGGATCAGATCAGCAACCAATCCCTGTGTAAACATAGCGCTTCCAGCGCCGATGAGCACAATTTTCTTAGCCATAATAATCTCCCGAAATTTAGGCCTGACGCGGCCAAACTTGATTTAACAATGGTTCTCCGGCAATGAAGCGCTTCAAATTAGTGCTGAATAGATCCAGCACAACATCATAATAACGGCTTGTTAATCCGGCGATGTGCGGTGAAATAATCACATTGTCCATTTGCCACAAGTGGCTGTCCGCAGGCAGTGGTTCTTGTTCAAACACATCAAGCGCAGCCCCCGCGATCCGCTTTTCATCGAGCGCTTTAATCATAGCAGCTTCATCCACTACACCCCCGCGTGCGACGTTAATTAGCATCGCAGTTGGTTTCATCGCGTGGAACGCAGCCTCACTCATCAGGTTATGACTATCTGCTGTATGAGGTACCGACAATACCACATAATCACATTGTGGCAGCGCTTCCAGAATGTGATCGGAAGTATAAGTTGCGTCCGGTTCGGTTCCAGCTAGGCCGTTCAGTGTCGGGATCTGGTAAAGCAAGGGTTTCGGCACACTGCTTGAACCGGGGCGTGTGATGGCGATGACCCGCATATTAAATGCGTGTGCTAATCGCCCAATCTCTTTGCCAATACTACCGTAACCGACAATCCCTACTGTCGCGCCAAACAATTCTGTCGGAGTGAAATTGTCCCAACGGAATTGGAAACTCGGCCATTCATTTTTCATCTGAAGTTTGACCATCAGGGGGAGTCGTCGTCCGATTGCCATCATCATCATGAAAGTGTGCTCGGCCATGTTGGGCGGAGCCACGCCAATCAGTGTGGTGATGGCGATAGTCGATTGGCCTAAGGGACCGCCTAAGGCTGCATCGGATCCGGATGTATCCAACTGAACCCAACGCAAATTGGGACATTGAGATGGTTCAGGGAATGCCCCCCATGTATACAGTACATGTGCCCACTCAAGTAGTTCGCGAGGGATTTCATGACCGTGCTCGCATGTGTGCTGTCGTACCTCAATTTCAGGTGACACAGTACGCAGTCGATTCAACCAGTCGTCAGAAAATGAGCGTGTACTCAAAACATGAATGGGAGACATATTGCTCGCTTAATCCTTTTACAGCACAATTGCTGCCCATCCGCCCTCTTGGAAGTGACGGTTAAACGCGGGCAATTGGGTGTCAATAACCGTTTGAAAACGGGCATAGGGTTCAATAGTTTCTGCAACAAACACATCGTACATCGCGTAAGCCTGCTGCGTCGGTGCGTTGTCAGACCGCCCGACCTTATAACCCAGCGCTTCGAGTTTACCGTCCGGCATGCCTTCGTAATGCGACCCGTCCAGTTCACCACTATCGACATTCAAGTCCGGCTGAATCAGGCTGTACTCAATGCTTGTTAGTACTGTGATGAGGTTATTACCCTCGTTTGAAAGTGCGACTGCTTCAGGGTTTCCTTGCAGTGGTTGTAGACGATGGCTGATCTGTTGTCGTAGGTCACGGCACTGCTGTACCACCCGATGAATGTCCGCAACCTTTTCGCGAATCTGGAGCATTAGGTCAAGTTGTGCTTCAAACTCGGCTTGTGAAGTCGCCACACGCGGGTCTTTCAAGACTTCGACAGGCTGCGTCCATGTCTGCTCCCCAACAGTCAGCCGCACTTGATACATTCCCGGTACGATCAACGGATCGGTAATTCCACCTCCGCGTTGTCCGGCGACACGTTTAATATCGGTGAATTGAATAGGTAGCCCAAAGCGGTTGATACCTGCTTCCGTTGGAACGATGCTTCCGCCACTATCTTCTAGTGTCAATGGCCCCCACTTCACACCTGTTTCCGGTTCACCCGCAGGTTGTGTTTTCAACGCGACTGATCCGCCACGCATGTGATAGCTATATGGTCCGACCGGTGTGGGGCGGGATTCTGGTTTTTCACTGCTAAAATGCTGAATGACATTGGCATTGGCATCCAGCAATTCAAGGGTTACCGGTGCGTTAATCCGGTCTTTCAAGTAGTACTGTACGATGATGCCAGATGGTGGATTATTGGCCGCATAACTAAAGTAGGCCGCATTCAAACTGTTCAATCCGTAAGCTTGCCGTGTGATGCGATAGGCTGGCTCTGGCTCAAAAAGATGGACGGTCTCAGCCATGATGTCATCGGTTAATTGGCGTAACGGGCTAATGTCATCCAAAATCCACATGCCGCGCCCATGTGTTGCGATGACTAGATCAGCATTCTTTACAAGGATGTCATAAACCGAGGTCACAGCGAGATTAGTCTGGAGCGAGCGCCAGTGATGACCGTCATCTAACGAGAAGAAGATACCGGCTTCCGTTCCCGCATATAAAAGTCCCGCGCGCATCGGGTCTTCACGCACGACGCGCAAGAAATAACCATCGGGTATTCCTGTTGTGCGTAGACTCCATGTTTGACCATAATCTTCGGTGACGAACAGATACGGCGTGAAGTCGTCGCTGTAATGCCCACTGGCGGCAACATAGGCTTTACCGGCGGCATGATGTGACGGCTCAATCTGCGAGATACCCCACTCGGGGAAACCGGACGGCGTGACATTCTGCCATGTTTGACCGTCGTTGCGTGACATTTGCACGAGACCATCGTTCGTACCTGCCCACAGTTCACCGCGCACGGAATACGACTCGGCAATGGATGTGATATTGCCGTATTGGTCAGCCGAGCTGTCCTCACGCATGACCGGGCCACCGGATGGGATCATCTTGGATGGATCATTACGGGTTAGGTCAGGGCTAATTGTGTCCCAACTTTGGCCGTCATCATGGCTGCGGAACACCACATTCCCGGCTACATATAAAATATTAGGGTCGTGCGGGGATAACACAACAGGAACTGCCCAATTGAAACGATATTTGAGTGTTTTGACATCCCATCCAGTAGGATCCGCCCACGGGCCGACCTCGCGTATTTGGAACGTGCTGTGGTCGTAACGGGTAACCCCTAAACCCGGCAAATCACTGGAAAAGACAATATTGGAGTTATCCGCCCGTACAGCGATAAAACCGCTTTCACCGCCCCCGATATCGTACCAATCCATCTGTGAGATAGGACCGCGTTCTGTGCGGCTCGGTAAGCACAGGGTGCTATTGTCTTGCTGTGATCCATAGATGCGATAGGGAAAATGATTATCGACTGCCAACCGGTATATTTCAGCAGTCGGTTGGTTTGTTAGAGTTGACCATGATGTGCCGCCGTTGAACGAAACCGCTGCTCCACCATCATTCGCGATGATCATGCGCTGCGAGTCGGTTGGTGCGACCCAGAGATCATGTTGATCGACATACGGTGTGTTCAACTGCACAAACGAGCGTCCGCCATCAACCGATTTCCATACTTTGCGGTTCGGTAGATAAACGATATTCGGATCTTGCGGATCGGCTACGATGTGACAGAAATAAGATGCCCGTACAAGGAAACTGCGGTTGTTATCCATCCATGACCACGTATTACCACCATCATCCGAGCGATACACGCCACCTTGATCCGCGTGTTCGATCAAGGCCCACAGGCGGTCAGGGCGTGCGGGTGAGAGGGTAATTCCGATTTTACCGAGTGTACCTTTAGGTAAACCGGGGTTGTGGGTGAGTTCCTGCCATGTATCGCCACCGTCAACCGACTTATAGATGCTGCTGTCGGGGCCTCCGCTCACATGCGTCCACGGGGTGACATAAGCGTGCCATATGGCCGCGTACAACACATTCGGGTTGAGAGGATTCATGGTGAGGTCAATCGCGCCAGCTTGCTCACCGCGGAACAAAACTTGTTCCCAGTGTTTGCCACCGTCCGTCGTGCGATACACCCCGCGTGAACGGCTAGGACCAAAGCGATGCCCCCATGCCGCTACATAAGCAATATCGGGATTATTGGGATGAATGCGTATACGCCCGATGCAATGCGTATCTTCTAGACCTAAATGTCGCCACGTCCGCCCGCTGTCATCAGAACGATAAACGCCGTCTCCATGCGTTTGTCCATGAATAATACTGCACTCGCCCATACCCACATAAATTGTTTCAGGGCTAGATGTTGAGACAGCGATTGCACCAACTGATGAACGCTTGAAAAATCCATCTGAAACATTGTTCCACAGAAATCCGCCATCCGTCGTTTTCCAAACTCCACCGCCGCAGCCTCCAAAATAGAAGGTCATTGGATCAGTCGGATGCCCTGCTACGGCGACCACTCGTGATCCCCGATAGGGACCAACCATACGCCAATGCAGCCCCTGTAGCCAGTTTGAGTTAAAATGATCAGCCACGCGTTTCTCTCCTAGCGTCTCGTATCAGCGCGCGTATGCATGGAAGGGGTTGATGTGGGTTATTTGATGGATAATACCTTCATCAATGCCAGCAGCGCGCAGCTTCGGTAAGAATATATTGCTGATGTAAGTATAGGGCTTAAAGACCCCACCCTGCACGTGTGACGGGTCATACCATCCGCGATCATGACTGAGCAGCAGGTGATTATGCAATCCTGCCTCAATCAAACGGCGAATCCAGTCGATATACATATCGTCTGAACGGAAATCTCCTACCGCATCGTACTCAATCCACGCCCCGCGCCGTGCAATTTCCAGATGGATATTAAAATCATCTTCCATCTGGGTATGTATCCAGATAAATCGTTCGGGGGTGTATCCTGCCTGTTCGATGATGTCAAGCTGATCATGTGCCACTCGACCTTTAACCGTATGTACACCGATGGTGGCATGTGTATTAAGCCCTGCCTGAGCAGATGCTTGGAGTAGTATTTTTTCGTTCTCAGTTAATCCATCATCTGATGCGCTGAGCTTAATCCACCCTGCTTGTACCCCGGTATCCTCTATTTGGGAGGTCAACTCTTGTGTCATCCATACGGTAAGGCCATCTATCCCAAGTGAATTCACCCAATTGGTTTTATAAGGTTCTTTGAAAAGTCCTGTTGCAGCCACGATTGGGAATTGTGCCGCTAAGGATACTGCTTTGAGGATGTCTGCTCGCCGTGCGCCTCCGACTGCCGTAGCGTCTACCAGAGCAGTTACACCGGCTGCCTGTGTTTTTGAGATTTCCGGCAGCAGCGCCGTGACCACAACTTCCGGTTTGCAATCTAAATCATCACCAGTCGGGAAATTGGCGAAGATGTGTTCGTGCGGCAAGATCATGCCGAGTTCTTCTTCGCGTTTTGCCCCAAGCGTGGTAATCAGCTCGGCCATCAGTTCGTGCTCACCAGAATGAAAGCGTCTTCTAGATAGCTCTTAATCGTTTTAAGGAAACGGGCGACTTCGGCTCCGTCTGTAACACGATGATCTGCTGAAACAGTTACCGTCATCAGTTGAGCCGGTATGACGCGATCAAAAGCATCAAAAGTGGGTTCACGACGAATAGCACCAACTGCCACAATTGCAGTTTGTGGCGTATTCACAATCGCTTCAAAACTTTTTACGCCAAACATACCCAAATTGCTGACCGTAAAGGTGCCGCCTGCGAGGTCTCCCGCATTGAGTTTGCCGGCTTTGGCACGTTCCACGGCCTGCTTAGAAGCTGCCGCAATCTCGACCAATGAAAGACTCTGGCACGCGGGAATAATCGGTGTTAGCAACCCTTCCGATTCTTTTTCGCCGATCGCGACCGCGATCGCAAGATGGATATCAGGCTGTCGCTCAACCGTGTTATCCGCAAATGTGCTGTTCAGGTTCGGGTACTGGGTAAGTGCAAGTGCCACAGCTTTTAGGATCAGATCGTTAATGGTTACTGTATAGCCTCTCGCTTTGAGTGAAGCTTGTAGCTCCAGCGCTCGACTCATTTCAATATCCATTGATACGTAGAAGTGTGGAGCAGAGGTTTTACTTTCAACCATACGCCGCGCTGTGGCAAGCTTCATTTTTGAAAGTACGACTTTGTTTCCACCGATTGGGTTCTTATTAGGAACTGCGATTGGCAGGGCGGTGGTAGTTAATGTCGCTTGAGATGGTTTTTGATGGGTACTAATCCACAGCCGAATATCATCTTTCCCGATGCGTCCACCCGGACCTGTTCCTTGAATAGCAAACAAGTCTATGTTGTGTTCGACTGCAAGACGTTTTGCTAGGGGCGATGCATTGACACGCGGTTGTTTCATCATCTTTGGCGAGTCAGGTTGTGTAGCTACTGCTGAGAGCGTATGAGACGCTGAGGGTTGTTCAGCTATGTCTGTACTCATGCTTGTTGTATCTTCGATGATCGCAATCACCGTACCAACGTTGACCGTTTGGCCTTCTTCGATGATGATTTCAACCAATGTGCCAGTGGCAAAGGATTCAATATCGACCGTTGCCTTGTCCGTTTCGATCTCAACCAGTTGCTCGCCCCGCTTGACCGTATCCCCAATGGTTTTTAGCCACTTGAGGACAGTTCCTTCTTCCATACTTTGGCCCATGCGGGGCATGGTGACTTCAGTACGCATCTCACACCTTGCCCATCGTCATTCGCGCAGCACGGACAATATCAGCCACAGAAGGTAGTACGTAGCGTTCCAAATCCGGTTGGAAGGGGAGTGGCACATTGAGTGAACATACCCGTTCAATTGGTGCGTCTAAATCACTGAAAGCGCGCTTCTGTACCATCGCAGCGATTTCTGCCGCCCAGCCACAGCGTTCCACTCCTTCATTGACGACCACCAAGCGATTGGTTTTATGAACTGACTCTAAAATAGCCGCTTCATCTAGTGGTACTAGTGTGCGCGGATCGATCACTTCTGCTGAAATGCCCTGTTTTTCTAACTCAGCAGCCGCTTCCAGCGCAAACAATACCATGCGTGATGTAGCAACAATCGTTACATCTTCACCTTTGCGTTTCAAATCCGCTACACCAAACGGGATCGTATATTCGCCGTCCGGTACTTCGCCTTTGGTCATATACAGCATTTTGTGTTCGATGAAAAACACCGGATCATCCATTCGGATAGCTGTTTTCAAGAGTCCTTTGGCGTCATAAGGAGTGGCGGGCATTGCTACGAATAGACCCGGTACATGGCAGAGCCACGCTTCGAGACTGTTACCATGCTGTGCCGCTGAAGATTTTCCACCACCACCTTGTGCGCGGATGACCAGCGGCACTTTGGCCTGCCCGCCGGACATATAACGCACTTTTGCAACTTGATTGACCACAGAGTCCATCGCACGCATCACAAAATCGAGGTATTGCAGTTCGGCTACCGGTCGCATACCGGTCAGTGCTGCTCCTAATGCAGTGCTGATAATTGACTCTTCAGCAATTGGGGTGTTGATGACACGGTCGTTTCCGATCACATTTGAAATGTTTTGGGTTGCTTTATAAGCACCCCCCCACGGATCACGAAGATCTTCACCGATTAGGAAGACATTGGAATCGCGTTCTAGTTCTTCGCGTTGTGCATCCCGAATAGCCTCGCGGAAGGTAATCTCGCTCATATGCGCACCCCCTGAATAGCGCGTGAACCCAATACGGGATCAGAATAGACATCTTCTAATGCGGCGCTTAGTGGTGGCTTCGGCTCATGCTCCGCTTTGATGGCAGCGGCTTGCATCCGCGTTTTTTCTTCAGCATCAATGGTTTCAAGATCCGCGCCATTGGCGACATTGTTTTCGATAATCACGCGCCGAAAACGTGCGATCGGATCACGCGCTTTCCATATTTCAACTTCTTCTTTGGGGCGCCCTGTTCCCGGATCGCCAATGTTATGGCCATACCAACGATAGGTTTCGCAGTCCACAAAACTTGGTCCTTCACCACGCCGCCCCCGTGCTGCGGCTTGTGCTACTGCTGTGTACACCGCGAGGACATCGTTGCCGTCAACTTTAACAGCAGGCATTCCATAGCCTTCCGCCCAACGCACGACATCCGGTATACCTTGATATTCATGTCGAGGTGTTGACTCTGCATAGTGATTGTTTTGGCGTACAAAAATGACGGGTAAATTCCACAGCTTCGCCATGTTCATGCCTTCGTGTAATGGGCCAATACCAGTCGCTCCATCACCAAAAAAGCACAAGGCAACTTGATCGGTCTTGCGTTGTTTAGCTGACAGTGCTGCCCCAACCGTTATAGGTATGCCTGCCCCGATAATGCCATTTGCACCGAGGATGCCTTGGCTGAAATCGGCAATGTGCATCGAACCGCCTTTAGCGTGGCAGGCTCCGGTCGCACCTCCGAAAAGCTCAGTCATCGCGGATTCGACTGAAACACCTTTAGCGATGGTGTCGCCATGTCCGCGATGGGTGCTTGCCATATAATCATCACCACGGAGAGCGCCGCATGCACCGACACTGGTGGCCTCTTGCCCGATTGAAAGATGAAGAAATCCCGGGAGCTTGCCACCGGTATACAACTCAAACGCCATCTGTTCAAAGTGGCGTATGCGCACCATCAGGCGAAACAGATCAAGCCAATTCACTTGTGATTCCATAATAGATTTCTCAGTAAACCTTATATTGAAGAGTTTCTTTGCACTAAAACGATCAAATTCAGTCAAATTCAACCATAAAGTATCACCTTTCCTAATCATCGTCAAGGACATTGGCAGGTCAATTGGTCTACTTTGAAGTATTTTATGCAAATTCAGTCAAATTCAGTCAAACTGTTTGACAAATAAAATCAATCGTGATACTTTTTGATTGAATGCGCGGTTTTTGCTCTTTATCCTTTGTTGGCTAACATCATTATTACCACATTGAATATGGCGTTAGAACAGGAAAAGAAATGCTCAGCCAGCAAAGACAAAAATTAATTTTGGATTACTTACGCACGCACAAATCCGCGCAAGTGCAACAACTCAGTGACATTCTCGGTATCAGCTTATCGACCGTTCGGCGCGATTTGAGTGATATGGAGGAATTCGGTAGTGTGCGGCGGGTGCATGGCGGCGCCATGTTGGTGCAGGATGTGCCGGAGTCCCCGATTCTGCAACGCAGTGATGAGTATATCGATGCGAAGCAGCGCATCGGACAAGTGGCTGCGCAAATGGTGAATGATGGTGACACCATTATCATTACCGGCGGGACGACTGCCGAGATGATGCTGCCTTATTTGGCTGAAAAGTCAAATTTGACTGTGGTTACCAACGCACTCAACATTGCATGGAAGTTGGCGCAACATACGCATATCAACGTGGTGGTACTTGGTGGATATCTGCGCCATTCAGAATATACGCTGCTGGGACACCTGACGATTGAGGCGCTCAAGGATATTCATGTCAGTAAGATTTTTCATGGTATTTATGGGCTGGACTCCGAAGGTGGTTTATCCGGCACCTATATTCAAGAAGTTCAGACTGATCGCGGGATTATCGGTGCTGCTGAGCAGTTAATCATATTGGCGGATTCAAGCAAGTTTGGACGGACAGGCGCAGTCCGATTGGTTCCCATCGACCAAGTATCTACTTTAATTACGGATACTGATGCGCCAGCGGATGAGATCGCTATCTTACGAGAAAAAGGTATTACTGTCGTACTGGTTTGAAATCTGGCGTACAGCATTTCGCCACGCAGCGACAGTTCAAGTTAAGGAATGATCTATGGCTAATAATGTACTTAACCAGAGCTATGCGACTTATGGCGAAATTATCGACCAGCCTGTTGCGTGGCAGGCAACATTGGATGACCTTCAAACCAAGGCCGTAGCGCTTCAAGATTTGATTCGTGCTCATAACGTGACTGAGGTTCTTTTTACGGGCTGTGGTTCGCCTTATTATTTAGCACTGACTGCGGCATCAATGTGTCGTTCGCTAACGGGATTGCGGGCCGAAGCCCATCCCTCTTCCAGTGTGTGGCTCTACCCTGAGATGACAGTCAATAAAGGTGGGAATACGCTGGTTGTGGCCGTTTCACGTTCCGGTGAAACCACCGAGATTCTCAAAGCTGTTGAACAGGCTAATCGCACTACCACTACCAAATCCGTGACGGTGACTTGCTACCCGGATTCTGCACTTGCCAAAGCCACCGATTTTGCATTGATCGCACAGCAGTCGCAGGAGATCGGGCTGGCGCAAACCCGTTCGTTTACATCGATGCTGATTGCGACGCAGCATTTGCTTTTCGCACTTGCCAATAAAACCCCTTCAGCACGTTACTATGAGCTTCCGGCATTTGGTCGTGCCATCATCGACGACAATCGCGAACTTGCACAGAAACTCGGACAAGATACCACACTCAACCAATTCTTCTTCCTCGGCAGTGAACCTTACTATGGGCTGGCTTGTGAAGCCATGTTGAAGATGAAAGAGATGACTCTGAGTTCTGCCGAAGCGTATCACTTTATGGAATTCCGGCACGGGCCGATGGCGATGATTACCCCTCAAACCTTGATCATCGGTCTGGTTTCCGAATCGGGACTACCGCATGAAATTGCGGTACTGAGCGAAATGCGCGCACGCGGCGCACAGGTACTTGCGATCACACCGACGGCCTTAGAAGCTAGTGTGGCAGATTATCAAGTATTACTTCCCAACGGGCTTAGCGACATCGAACGCGCCCCCCTATATCTACCGGCTTTACATGTGCTCGATTATTCTCGCACGCTCATCAAAGGTCTCAATCCAGATAAACCTCACAGCCTCAATGCCGTCGTGAATCTGGATGTGGAAGCCATTGAAAGTGGTGCGCAATCAGCACGTTAGCATCCGCTTAAGTAATCTATAAAAAGATTTAGAGAGGAACATGCAAATGAGTACGCAGAAGTTAAGCCGCCGTCGTTTTTTGGGACTGTCTGCCGCTGCTGCGGGCAGTTTGTTCGCTAGCAGCTTGCCAAGTTTCGCTTTTGCTCAGGATGCTTTGACCTTTAAAGGGACGAGCGATTTCTGGGACTGGGAATTTGCGCCTCGCCAAGAATATTACAAGCAACTTATTACAGAATGGCAAGAAGCGAATCCCGGTATCACCTTAAATTACACCGTGTTCCCTTATGGCGATCTGGGAACGAAGCTCTTAACCGCTAATGAAGCTAAACAGAATCCGGCAGTCTCCAACGTCCACAGTGAATGGCGCCCTGCCCTACAGAAGTCGGGCTTATTGGCACCGTACCCTGACGATTTGTTCAGTGATTACGATAAGCTAGCGAGCACGCCCTTCTTGCGCGCGATGGACGGCAAGGTATATACAACGACCTTCGGTTACTACTGCAATATCAACTTTTTCAACACCGATATGTTGAAGGAAGCTGGTGTTACCATCGCTGATGTGCCGAAAACATGGAAAGATTTCGTTGAGTTCGCAAAGAACCTGACCAAGTATGATGCGAATGGCAATGTCGAGCGTCCCGGCGTAGGGTTGAACCACTACTATTCGCAACGCTGGCTGTGGCAGGATCTGATCTATCAAGCGGGTGGTTTCTTGTATGACGAAGAAGGCAAGAAAGCCCTGTGGGACAGTGATGAAAGCGTGGCTGCGCTGCAATTCATCGCCGACTGGTACCACGTCCACAAGATTGATGACCCACTGCTGGAACGTCACTTCGATATGTTCCAAACTGAACGCGCAGCAGGTTTCATCAGCCATGGATACTGGGCGGGTGATTTGATCTCTGACGCTACATGGGAAGGCAAGTGGGATACCACCTCGATCGCAACATGGAGCGGAACAGGATTGCCTGCGTGGGGCATGGTCGCACCGGAAGAAGGTCCGGCGGTTTTCGCAAATTATCCAGCTGACGTTCAAGCTGCCATGTTTAGCTTCTTAAAGCATGCGCTCGGCTCCGACGAAAAGCGTGTTAAGTGGGCGCTGATTCATGCTATCCCAACTGACCGGGTTGATTTGCTCGACAACGCGGCATTCAAAGACAACGATGAAGGCAACGTCATCCGTTCACAGGGTGCAACAATTCCCTACCGCGTCAACCCCGGTGAACAACCACTGGAAGCCGATACCTACTGGCGCGAAATGTTGGATCGTGTTATCACCAACAAGGAAGAGCCCAAAGCGGTCTTAACCGATATTACCAAGCGCTTCAACGAAACTATGGCTACCGCTGAAAAACCGTATCTGATTACCGAACGCAGTTATGTCGCTCCCAAAGCATAGTTCGAAATGAAATTCGTGGGGGATGTCATCTGTACATCCCCTTTCTTTTATCTTCACCTTTCCAATCAATGTCGTTCTGGAAGTAGGGGACTTGCTGATGGAAGCCACACATGATCACTCACAAGTAGCAGCTAAACATCTCAAAAATGATGGGTGGCGCTGGGCACGGCTGAATCTGGAACGATGGGTTCTATGGATCGTGCTGGGTATCGGTTCGATCACCATGATTGGCCCGTTCTACTGGATGTTCATCAGTTCATTTAAGAACAAGCGGGAAGGTGTGGCTATTCCCCCAACATGGTGGCCGCAGACGTTTACCTTAGACAATTGGAAAGGATTGACCTCGCTGACCGTCGGTAGTATGCCGGTTTTCTTTCGCAACAGCTTGTTTGTAGTGGTGATCGTGACCATTATTACCCTGTTCACAAGCAGCATTGCGGGTTATGTGTTCGCCAAGTTCGAGTTCCGTTTCAAGAATATTATTTTTGGCTTCGTCATCAGTATGTTGGTGGTTCCGTTTAGTGTGACGTTGATACCCCTGTTTAGCATGGTGGCCGATTGGGGCTGGCGCAATAATTATCTGGCGCTGGTGGTGCCGATCCTATTTAGCCCATTCGGTATTTTCCTTATGCGCCAACAAATTTCGAATATTCCTAGCGAGTTGATTGATGCTGCACGGATTGACGGCGCTTCAGAATTCGGCATCTATTTACGCCTGATACTGCCGCTTTCTACCGCAGCAATGGCCGCTTTAGCGATTTTTACATTTACTTATCAATGGGATAACTTCTTGTGGCCGCTGGTGGTTCTGGATCGCCCCGACCTGTATACCCTGCCGCTGGGGCTATCCCAATTTCGTGGGCGTAGTGGTGTCGATATGGGACCGTTATCTGCCGCATCGTTTGTGGCTGTGCTACCCATATTGATCGTTTATATTTTTGCCCAGCGCCGTTTTATTGAGGGCATCACCCTAACGGGTATGAAGTGAGGGACATCCCATGACACTGCCTCAAACCCAACCTGCCTCACTTGCGCCATCTTCCAAACCAGCTCCTTCGGGATCACTCCGGCGTAATCAGCGGATTTTTATCCTGTCGGTCATCGTGCCGATGATCCTTTTCTTCTTCGTCTTTTACATCTATCCCATTGTGATCGGTTTAGCAGGGAGCCTTACCAATTGGCGAGCTTTCCAAAATCCGGCTGAACGGGTTTACATCGGGCTGGAAAATTATAATAAGTTGTTCGCAGATCCGGTGTTTGTCGCCTCAGTGGTCAATACGTTTAAGTATGCGCTGATGTATATGCCGCTGTCGGTGATCCTTGCGCTGCTGCTGGCACTCGCGATTAACGCTTCGGGTGCGCTGGCGGGTTTCTTCCGCACCGTGTATTTCTTGCCGGTGGTCACTTCGGTGATTGCTACGGCACTGATTTGGTCGGTGGGGTTTTACCAACCGCGCTACGGTCTGTTTAACCAGTTGTTCGCGATCTTCGGCTTGCCACAGCAAAGTTTTCTACGCTCGCCGGATACTGCCCTATTCTCGGTGGTAATTTACAGCATATGGAAGAATATCGGTTACGACGTGGTTATTTTCATGGCCGGCCTTTCCGCTATTCCGCCTACATTTTATGAGGCGGCTAAAGTCGATGGGGCTTCGCGCTGGCGCATCTTCTGGAATATCACCCTACCTTTGCTTCAACCCACGATTGTTTTTATCATTATCACGGGCATCATTAATTCACTACAGGTTTTTGGTCCGATTTACGTGATGACCGTCGCTTCGGGCGCGGACAAACCGGGGGGGCCGCTGAACTCCACGATTGTGGTGGGGGTGTATCAGTGGCAGGTGGCTTTTAACGAACTGCGCCTCGGATATGGATCGGCAATGGGTGTGGTGCTGTTCGTGATCGTTCTGGTCATTACCTTGCTTCAATCACGATTTTTACGACGTCGTTGGGAATATTGAAAGGGATAGGGTGTCATGGAAGTCATACGCGAATTACTCCCGTTTATCCTCGGTATGGTTGTCGTTCCGCCGATTTATATCGTGCTGTTTCCTAAACGCTGGTCGAACCGCGTCAAGTTCCTTGTTGTTTTCATCCTGTGCGTGGTGGTGGGTTTCATCGGCAGCTTGATCGTCGGTGAGCAAATGGGTGGGTTGGAAGCACGGGCGATGGCATTGGTGTTCGATACCTCGACAGTGTACACCGGTTCGCAACTGGCGTACTGGTTCTTTTGGAAGGCTGTGCTTGAAAACCGCCGTCAAAAAGCAACATCCTCCTAAACTTCCACGGGTAGTTCACTGCCGCCACATAGGGTGCAGCGTAGTGGCGGCAGATGTATATCACAATCAATAGTTATGTGTCAGATAGTGCCCCCATAAACCGTCGACAATTCACGCTTGACCACCACTGGTGCTACCTTAGGCACGATGCTGGCTACGATGTCAATCGCACGCTTGAGGAGCTATCATATAGTTCGCGTTTGCTGCATCAATTTTGCCGACTCGACATGTTTTGGAACATGGGTTTATGCTCCGGAAGTTAAGGTTACATTTGGCATGCAGGAGGCAATAGACTTTGTGTCAGAATATATACTGAACCTGCAAATAACACCCAACATCTGACATAAAACTCTATATTCGTGCTTATCAGTTCGGGAAACGATCAATTAACCATGTCGCCTAAAAAATCTCACAAACACACATTCACCGGTATTTGGATAGGCGTTGTTATCATCATTGGATTGGGCATTCTAAGTATGACATCAGTTGGCAACACGAACGTGGTGCACGCAGAAGAAAATGTAGTGGCGACAGAAAGCCAAACGCCAGCCGCTTCACAGCCAACTAAAGCCTCGTTTGCAAATGCCTTGACCCAGTTAGCGGCCCCAACTGCAACTGCGGGAACCGATCTTTCTCCGACAGCGACCAGCACGCTTTCGATAGCTAATAGCACAGCGAGTTCCATAGGGTTGAATGAGTCAGACGTATTAGCAACAATCACTGCACAGCAAGTTCAGATCAAAGCGCTCCAAGATCAATTGGCATCGGCGCAGGGTGACAAAGGCGCGACTCTCTATGCGGTGGTCATCATTGCCATCGGGGCATTGCTGGCATTCGCAGTCTTTTTCGGGCTGAAACGAGGTTGAGGCTGGTCAGAAGGAAGTAAAATCAGATGTTACCCCCTGTCGATAATCAGCATGATCCTGAGAGCGATAGTGAACTTTCCCGTCGTTCATTTATGGATCGCTCAATAAAAGCGATTACAGCATTCATTGGCCTGTCTCTCGGCGTACCGGCACTTGGCTATTTGATTTCTCCGGCCTTACAGCAGCAGGATAACCAGTGGGTTAAACTGGGTCGCGCGAGTCAAGTTAAGCCCGGCATACCCACGTTATTTACGGTGACCATCAACCAAACGACGGGATGGGTTCAGGCAGAAACACAATATGCCTATTTCGTTTATACCAATGATGGGAAAAACTTTAGTGTTATGTCCAATATCTGCACCCATCTTGGTTGCCAGACCCATTGGAACGATGTTGAAGGTACTATCGACTGCCCCTGTCATGGCGGTCAATTTGATGTCCAGGGGAATGTAACTGGCGGGCCTCCACCACGGCCTCTCAAGCGCGTTGAATTCAAACTCGATGACAATGGCACTATTTTGAGCCGGGAGGTGTAATGTGGGACTTGGACAGTGGATCAATGAACGAACCGGAATCAAGGATGTCTCACGTGTCCTTTTGAGCCGCAAGATTCCGCGCACGGGTTGGGCATATACGCTCGGCAGTGCAACGCTTTTTGTTATGATCCTCCAAATGTTCACGGGTATTTTACTCTCAGTTTATTATGTCCCAACGCCTGATCATGCTTGGAGTAGTGTCAATTACATCCAGAATCAAGTTTGGTTCGGGTGGCTCATTCGGGGTTTACATCATTATGGTGCCAGTGCGATGGTCATTCTGGTTGGTCTACACATGATTCGGGTGGTCGTCTACGGCGCTTACCGATATCCACGTGAAGTGACGTGGTTAACAGGTGTCTTGCTGCTGTTGGTGACCATGGCCTTTTCCTTTACCGGTTATCTGCTGCCGTGGGATCAAAAAGCCTACTGGGCAACTACTGTTGGAACACAGTTCGTGCGCACTACACCAGTCATTGGAAATTGGTTGCTGATGGTTGTACAAGGTGGCCCCACGTTATCGGCTGTCACACTAGCTCGATTTTTTGGTACTCACATTTGGATATTACCAGCATCTCTGCTGTTGATCGTCTCCGTGCATCTTTACTTGGTCATCCGTCTTGGCATATCGGCTCCACCGTGGAAACCTAAGACTCAAGGGAAATCTGTTAGAGAGGCTAACAGAAAATCGGAGACAGTAGAATGAATGAAGAGGAAAAGCGCGAACAGGATCGGATTTATGAGGAGGCCAAACAGCGGGGAGAATTATTCTACCCGAATGCCATCATCAAAGATGCCGTAGTCGCATTAGTTATATTCCTCATCCTTGTAGGTCTTTCAGCATTTTTTAAGGCGGAACTTCAACCTCCAGCAAATCCAGCTGATGCATCCTATATCCCCCGCCCTGAATGGTACTTTCTGTTTCTCTATGAGATCCTGAAATTCTTCCCCGGCGATTTGATTGTCATTGGCGTTATCGTCCTCCCCGCAGTCGTGTTTCTCATTCTGTTTTTACTGCCATGGCTGGATCGCAGCAAAGAAAGCCATCCTCGTAAACGTCCCGCTATCATGGCCTTGTTGACCTTTACATGGACGGTCATTATTGGTTTCACCGTGTTGGCACTTGTCTCCACACCGACACCCATAGATAGTACGCCGCCAATTGCCGGTGTTAACCAGCAACAGGCGAGTGCCGGACAAGCACTTTATCTGAGCCACTGTTCTGGTTGTCATGGTCAATATGGGGAGGGTGGTCCTAATCCAAACAAGCCGGAAAACATCATCCCCCCTATCAGTAGTCATGCATTCCTGACGACCTTCACCGACGACACATTATTCAATATAGTCTCGAACGGGTTGCCGGAAAGTGGCATGAGTGCCTTCGGGCAGCAGAACGGCGGTCCGTTGGATCCTGATAAAGTCGATCTTCTAGTGAGTTACATACGGGGCTGGCAAACCAATCCACCAGTCGTTGCAAACTCGGACACAACCTCGGCTAGTGAAGGCAGTGAGGCATCGGCAGCACAGGGGAATGCTGAACGAGGGTTCCTTTATTTCAATCAGTTTGCTTGTTCGAGCTGTCATGGTCAAGATGGGGGACTCCCGATGGGACCCAATCACATATCCATAATTGATCCGACATGGTTGTCGCGAGAGTCCGATTCACAGATTGCGCTGATCATTTATCAGGGATTTGCCAACCCGTACATGCGCTCGTATCGTGGTGTAATCCCACCCGCTAAAATGAACGATCTGCTGGCTTGGTTACGCAGTCATCAGAGGAAATAACAATTTTCAATTGCATGAAGATGGGAGCCGCTGGCAAACCCAAAGCCAAATCATAAGAAATCACAGGCCAGCTACCACAGCAAATTTACCATTAACGATCGCTTATCTTGTAGGCGCGGCTAATGATGACCACAATTTGCGGTGGAAACTCGGGAACCTCATAACTACCCGAAGATTTCAGGTTACTTCACAGGCTATTCTAAGAGAAGGTACTGCCCACATAAACCGTTGACAATTCATACTTGACCAACAGCGAGGCATCGCTAGGATTCACCGCTTCTTTTCATCGTAGCTCGGGTTTAGACGCCAGTGAGTAGGCAAACAAAAACCACCAGCATAAGTGGTGGTCGTTGATCAAATCCGGTTATACGGTTTGGACCTAAAGGACTTCATCCCGTTTCCTAGTCAGAAACAAGGTTTTGGCGTTCCGATTTTGACCCAAAAGCACCCTAATAAGACCCACCTGCGCG
Source organism: Aggregatilineales bacterium (assembly GCA_044227005.1). GTDB lineage: Bacteria > Chloroflexota > Anaerolineae > Aggregatilineales > Phototrophicaceae > CFX2. The sequence goes on along the minus strand of JBGAFZ010000013.1, from coordinate 59,032 downwards.
AAACGATCTCTGGGATTTGCTAATCCACGGGGTCTGAATCTCTGCGCTGCCATATAAATCGGTCATATGTGCAAGATCTTGAGGCAACCTGCAAACCAGAAGCCTATAGGAGTCAAATGTCGAATGTCAAAATGCAGCAGCTATTCCGCCAGCCCCCACCAACGTTCATAGATACGTGCGGCATTTTCAAGTTCACTAATCTCGACCCATTCAACATCACGATGAGCTTGATCGATTGAGCCTGGGCCAAAGATCACACATTCTCGCGCGAAACCGTTGTACGCACAGGCATTGGTGGCAAAGGGCACTACATCAGGAAGATGCCCTGTCCATTCCGCTAGTTGTCCAAGCCATGGTGTATCCGGTTGCTGGTAAAAAGCCTCTAGTCCATGCAATGTTTTGATCTGTAGAGGCAATGCCGCCGCTTTTTCCGCAAGACTTCTAATGCGATCATGTGCATCAGATGGTGATTCGCCAGCCGTCAAGCGCCTGTCCACATTGATCCGGCAATAATTGGGAATGATATTTTGAGCCTGCCCGCCTTGAATCATCGTCACTGAAAGCGAACCGGTGCCAAGTTTTGTGGTCGCGGGTTGTGTACTAATGTGTTGCTGTTCGGCATCCAATGCCATGATGATTCGTGCTGCGGCGCTGATGGCATTTTTGCCCAAATGTGGTTTGGCTGAATGAGCAGAAATACCTTCGATTTCGAGAATGACACCCAATGACCCGCGATGCCCGTGAATGGGAACACACAATGTTGGTTCAGCAACCATCAGTTGATCGATTTGAAAGCCTTGTCTCCGTACCCAATTGACGAATACCGGTGCACCATTGCAGCCAGTTTCTTCATCTGCCGAGGCACAAATCAGCAGATTATCACGAAGGCTCATGTTATTCGCCCGCATGTGTTCTAACAGCGCCAATACAATCGCTAGACTTGCACGTGTATCCACTGAACCTCGCCCATACACGCGGCCATCTGCTACGCGCCCATCAAATGGATCACCTTCCATAGTCTCCACACCGACAGTATCCATGTGGACATCAACTGCAATCCAACGATCTGTGCTGCCACGCCATAAAGCGTACACATTGGGGCGCCCCGGAAAGACATCCTCCTGTTCGACGGTCGCACCAAAATCCTGAAACCACGTCGAGAGTTGATTGGCTAAACGCGCTTCGCCAGCTACCCCTGCTCGCGGGCCTGCGTTGGCGGGGCCGACCGCTGGAATCTGAACCAGACGACTTAACCACTCAGTAATTTTTTGCGTTTCGACGCGCATATCCACCTTCATTCCATTGGTTTGCACAATCATAGCGAAACTGTAACAATTGAAGGAAAATTTAGCGAATTACAAAGGAGACCATCATGTCTGAAAATCGTCAGTATCCGGATTGGATGGGCAAGATGCGCGGGCTTACGCCTCAGGAATTGACTGAATTCCTCGCTGGGCCGGTGGTAGCACGTATCGCAACTGTTGATGCCGATGGATTCCCTTATGTGACACCGGTTTGGCAAGAATGGGATGGCGAAGGCATGTATATCATCCCACGCGAAAAAACTGTTTTTGTGAAACATCTTTTCAATAATCCCAAAGTTGCGGTTTCCTGTGCGTTAGATAGTGGTACCTATACTCGCATGCTCATGCGTGGTATCGCTCAAATCATATCCGGCCCCGAACCAATGACAGGCAAGGTTCTTGATATTGCGCGGCGTATGTCTATCCGGTACCTAGGTGAGCACGGTCCTGAATATTTGCAAGGTTCACAGGATCGCCCCCGTTACCTGATTCGTGTCACGCCCAATGCTGATAAGAAACTTATTACGTGGGATGGCGTGGAGTGGGCAGAGAAATATATGGACGCAAAATCCTAACTTATTCTGATTATGTGGGGGAAGCATTTGCCTCCCCCAAAAAATGATTTAGTTCGGTGTATGGTCGTTGAGGCAGCGTTCCAGCCCGACGAGTAGCTGGGTGATATCAGCATCGTTAAGTGCACCCCCCATGTGTCCAACGCGAATGACTTGTTCCTTGAACGCACCAAATCCGGTGGTAATTTGAATATTGCACTCGCGCAGGATGTAGTCGCGTATAGTGAGTGAATTTATACCTTCTGGACAGTAAGCAGCGGTTAGGATCGACGTCATATAGGATTCTGGGACAAAGAGCGGCATTTCCAAGTCGCGCAACCCGTCCCGCAGATGCCGTGCCATCGCTTGCCATCTTGCCCGCCGTGCCTCGACCCCTTCAGCTAATAGGGATTTCAAAGCGGTGCGTAGTGCTAACACCACACTGGTAGGCATGGTGACAGGGAATGGATGCCAATCCGCCCAATTGTCCACAAACCACTGCCAGCGCTTGAGATCCAAGTACCAACTGCGTCCGGCTTCAGGTCGAGAGTCGATTTTGGCCTGCGCACGCGGGCTGACCGCTACTAATCCTAGGCCAGCAGGGCCGCCTAGTGCTTTTTGAGACGCCGAGGCGCACAGATCGATGCCCCACTCGTCGGTTTTAAGTTCAGCACCAGCCAATCCGGTAACGGCATCCACCATCACCAGTGCATCTGAATGCTGCCGAACGACTGCTGCGATGTCGCGTATAGGGTTCAATACTGATGTTGATGTTTCCAGATGAACGATTGCCACGCCGGTTGCCTTCGGATTGGCTTGCAACGCCTTGCGAAACGCATCTGGGTCTAGAGGTTGACGGGGATCTGCTTCAACCGGAATGACATTGATTCCATTAGTTCGCATAATGTCAGTTGTGCGCTCACCAAACCAGCCATTATTGCCGACAATAACTGTTTCACCCGGGAGAAAGGCCGAATGCGCGGCTGCATCTAGAGCCAGACTTCCCGAACCGGGCAGCATAAAAACGTAGTTTTGGGTTTGAAAAACTTGTTGTAACAGTCCAACGGTTTCGTTGTGGATACTGACCCACGCATCACCGTAATGTGGAACGGCAGGTTGTGCCAAAGTTTGCAGTACTTCCGGCTCAAGTTCGATAGGGCCGGGGATCATCAATTTTGCGACCATAATACCAATACCCCTTTCTTCAACCAATTTATTTGCATTAATAATCTGACAATGTTACAACAACTGTGCAACATCCACTGTAGGCCATTATTACATTTCAAAGGCTATTCTGACGTGGACATCGGCGTAAATTCCGTTTCATCTCCTTTTATAATCCGCTTACGTCGTCTTGTCGTGGACTATGGCGTATACATCTCGCTAGCGATCTTGCTGGTGTTGGCTCTGATATTGACCCCAAATCTTTATAGCCAGTCGACGCTGATTGTATTGCTCAAGCAAGCCGCACAGTTGGGAATTATTGCTATCGGCCAAACAATGGTGCTGCTGGTTGCCGGTTTGGACTTGTCGATTGGCGCGGTAGTTTTCCTAACATCAATTATCATCGCTCGGGTGAGTAATGGCGATAACAATATGCTACCACTTGCCTTCCTTATCGCCCTCGTGTTTGGGGCAATAATCGGATTGGTTAATGGCTTTTTAATTACCAAACGACGCGTTCCACCTTTCGTCGCGACCTTAAGCATATTGATATTGGTGCAGGGGGCAGTTCAGGCATATACACTTGGTGTTCCGGGCGGATTTGTGCCCGAGGCGCTCGGGGTCGTGAATCAGTCCAGCGGTATATTTTCAATTCCGCTGGCCTTGTGGATTGGCTTAAACGTCATCTTCGGGGTGATCTTGTATGCGACACCCTACGGACGCCGCATATATGCAGTCGGTAGCAATCCTGAAACAGCACGTTTGTCAGGTCTAGACGTAGATTGGCTTAAGATTTCTGTCTACATCGTCTGTAGTCTACTGGTCGTGATTGCAGGCATTATCTTGACCGGTTATGTCGGTTATGTGGATCGTACCATTGCCAGCGGTTTCGATCTGGATTCGATAGCAGCCGCTGTGGTCGGTGGAACAGCATTTACGGGTGGGCGGGGTAGTTTATTGGGCACAGTTGCCGGCGTAGTTCTCATCCAAGTGTTAAGCACAATGGCATTGTTGCTCGGATTAAATATCCAACTTCAACTGATTATTAAGGGTGTAGTTATTTTGGCAGCTGTCGCATTATATCGCGTCGCCAGCTTAGACTGAACACTGCAAATGATGGTAATCAAAAGGAGGCACAAGCAACATATCTAAACATCCCAAATAAATATCGAGACCGAATATGTTTGCGTAGGGTGTATTAAATAGAGGAGCGCTGAAATGAAAAAGTTTGTCTTAATTATGATGTTAGCGTTGTTAGCTATGGGAACATTGGTTGCTGTTGCACAGGAAGCAACCGCCGAACCCATGACTTTTTCGGATGAAGAAATTGCCGCGTCGCCTTATCTCCAAAGTGTTTTGAAGCGCAAAGACACCACATACGATACCAGCGCCTTTAAGAAGGATGGCCCGTATCGTATCGCCTTGGCGGCTCAGGGTACCAGCAACTCATGGTCTGCGCTCTTTGATGAGCATGCCCGCTGGTATGTCGATTCACTTGGTAAAGATGTGGTTTCTGAATTGCTGTATGCCGATGCACAGGCCAGCGCGGATAAGCAAGTTCCACAGGTCGAAGACTTATTGGCTCAAAGTCCCGATGCATTGATTCTTGTTCCGATGGGTGCAGCCGCGCTATCTGCTCCGGTTGAACGCGCGATGGCGCAAGGCGTACCGGTTATCCTGTGCGCGAGCACCGTCGATACCGATAACTTTGTGACCGAAGTTGGCACGAACCTGTATGCCAGCGGCGCATACTTAGCTCAATGGCTAGTGGACTCAATTGGCGGCAAGGGAAATATCGTCGTCATGACCGGCATCCCCGGCGTTTCCACCTCGGATGTGATGGAAGCGGGTGCTAAGGCCGTCTTCGCCAAGAACCCCGATGTCAAGGTGTTGGATCTGCAACCGGGTAACTGGTCAACTGCCGACGCCAAGCAAATCATGGAAACTTGGATTTCGAAGTATGGCGATGACATCAATGGTATTTGGTCCGGTGGCGCACAAATGTCACAGGGTATTGTGAGTGCATACTTGGATGCCAAGAAGTCTATTCCCCCCATCGGTGGTGGTGAATTTGGCAATGGTTTCCTGCGTCTGGCAATCGATAACAACATTAAGTTCGCCGCGTGGCAATACCCGAACGCACAGGCCGTCACCTGTATCGATACCGCACTCAAGGTCTTGAAGGGTGAACCTGTAGCCCGCTTTATCGACGTCCAAGATTCGATTCCGAATTCTCAGTACTTCGATGACAGCAAGGCGAAGGAATTCTTCAATCCCGATTGGAGCGATGATGTGTTTGGCCCGATCTTGTTCCCAGCCGAACGTCTTGAAGCACTGGGCTTCCTCATTAAGAAGTAATCTGATTTGATTTGGATAGGGGCAAGCCGTGCGGTTTGCCCCTATGATGTGAATTTATGTTGACTGATACCATTCTTGAAATGCGTCATATTTCTAAAGCGTTCGCAGGTGTGCAAGCGCTTCGTGATGTTTCCTTTGCCTGTCGCAAAGGTGAGGTACAGGCTCTTGTTGGCGAAAACGGCGCGGGCAAATCCACGCTGATGAAAATTCTAGCCGGAGTGCACCAATCAGATAGTGGTGAAATCGTCTACAAAGGTTCCACTTATCGCCATTTCACACCGCGCGAAGCCCTTGATAAAGGAATTAGTGTTATTTATCAGGAACTGGCACTTAGTCCCTATTTGTCGGTCGCACAAAATATTTTTTTGGGACGTGAGCCACAGTATCGTGGCGGCATTATTAAAACAAGCTTATTAAACAAGCAAGCAACTGAAGTACTCAACCGGCTCGGCGTTGTGGATATTCCCTTGGATGTTCCTGTGTCGGAGCTAACGGTTGCGCGTCAGCAGATGGTTGAGATTGCCAAAGCGCTTTCGCGCAACGCGGATTTGATTGTGATGGACGAACCCTCTGCCATTCTGGCAGGGCACGAACTGGATCAACTGTTTTTGACCATCGAATCCCTCAAACAGCAGGGTGTTACCATCATTTATATTTCCCACCGGCTTGATGAGGTGTTCCGCGTTGCCGATGCTGTTACAATCCTAAAAGATGGTCAGGTCGTAAGTAGTCACCCGATTGCGGACTTGAATCGGGGTGAACTGGTTCGATTGATGGTCGGTCGCAAAATGGAAGAAATCTATCCCCGCAGCAACCACTCACCGGGCGAGCCGGCATTGGTTGTAGATGGATTGCAAACGAATAAACTGAGTGCAAAGGTCAGCTTTACATTGCACAAAGGCGAGACATTGGGCATTGCCGGGATGGTTGGTAGTGGACGTACGGAATTAGCCCGGGCGATTTTTGGTGCGGATAAACTGACTGCGGGGCAAATCCATGTGAGTGGACAAAAGGTGATCCCCCGAAATCCACATCAAGCCATCCGTGCAGGGATCGCACTAGTACCGGAAGACCGCAAAGAACAGGGGTTATTCACAGCGCTTCCCATTCGCAATAACATTACCCTACCCATTCTAAAACGACTAAGTCGTTTCGGAATCATCAAGCGCAAACGAGAGGTCGAGGTGGTGGAGCAATCACGCCGTTCACTTTCCATCAACATGGCACACCCTGATCAAGAAGTGCAGTATCTTAGTGGTGGTAACCAGCAAAAAGTCGTGCTGGCAAAATGGCTCGAAACGCATCCAAGCGTGATTATTCTGGATGAACCCACCCGGGGTGTGGATGTGGGCGCAAAGTTTGAAATCTATCTAATCATGCGGCAGCTTAATGATGCCGGAGTAGCTATACTCATGATTTCCTCAGAACTACCCGAAATCCTGGGGATGAGCGATCGTATTTTGGTCATGCGAGATGGCGCAGTTGTCGGGACATTTGACCGTGAAACCGCCTCCGAACAAGCCATCATCGAACGTGCAACTAGTCAGGAAGCCTTAGCATCATGACTGCGATTTCTGTGCCCCAATTCAAGCGAGCGTTTTTTAGTCGTAATGCCCGCATAATTGCTGTATATGTGCTGATTGGAATTTTGCTCACCATTGGCGCACTCAGTTCACCCCGTTTCCTTTCCGAACGAAACCTGTTTAATGTGCTGCGTCAGGCATCGTTTCTGGGTGTCGTCACTTTAGGGCAGATGCTCGTCATTCTCACTGCTGGTATTGACCTCTCTGTGGGATCGGTGGTCAAACTGTCTGTATTGGTATCTGCCGTATTGATGAACGGCGACAGCAGCAATACGTTACCTGTGATTCTCATTGTGATGGGCATGGGTTTGTTGATTGGTTTGTTGCACGGCATTTTCATCAATCAACTGGATATTAACCCCTTTATTGTGACGTTGTCTTCATACGTGATATTGCGGGGATGTGCCTTGGGCATCTCGACATCGCCTATTGGTAAATCCAGTAAAGAAGTGTTGCTATTCTACGATCAGCGTCTTGGACCTTTATCGCTTATCTTCATATTTTTCCTCATATTGATCGTGGTTTTACTTTGGATGCTGCGCTACACCAAGTTCGGGCGCTATATCTATGCGATTGGTGGCAATCCAGAAGTGGCGCGCTTATCTGGCATACCAGTCCGGCGCGTACGCTACGGGGTGTTCATGTTATCCGGTCTTCTGGCCAGCATTTGTGGTTTGCTTTGGCTAAGCCGCATGGGGGTTGGTGATCCGGTAATCGGAAACGGTCTCGAACTGAGTACCATCACGGCGGTCATCATTGGTGGGACAAGTCTTTTTGGTGGGCGCGGCGGCGTACCGGGCACGATTGGCGGCGTACTCCTCCTGACGATACTTGCCAATCTGTTAGTGACGCTCAATGTGCCTCAATACTATCAAGGCCTCATTGAAGGGGCTGTCATCGTCGCTGCGGTTGCTTTATATCGTCAGGATCGGGTCTAGCCGGTTACATCAAGTTGGGTGGAATACCGAGCTGGCGGAAGCTTTCGGCAGCTTTATCAATGTGGGCTTTGCCATTGCTCAGAGAGATTTGGAGATGTCCCGGCAACAGCGCGTCAAATTGCAACTGCTCAGCCTTGAACACGCTGGATGCATAAGCATCGATTCGGCAATCGTGAATGTTCTGGAATAGTACCCGTCCCCCCCAGAATACCAGATCTGCGCCCAAGAAATAGCGGCGATCAGCCCCGGTAATCATGAAGCTCAAATGACCGTCACAATGCCCGGGTGTTTCATATGCCACCATCTCCAGCGCCCCAACATGAACAACATCGCCTTCGACCAACTCCCGATCAACCGGACAAGCCGGTAAAGTAAAGTCTGCCGGATAGAAACCAGCCGCTTTTGCTACGTCCAACGCTACGGCTCGTTCATCACCACTGCGAATTACGGGTGCGCTAAATGCAGAGGTGATGACTTCCACATCAAGGCGTTTTTGGGCTTCAGCCGCTGCGCCAACATGATCACAATGATAGTGCGTCAGAATTAGCTTGCGTATGCGTTTGGGGTCTAGTCCGTCGTCCCGGATGTTCTGAAGCACCGTGTCGAAATCGTGACCTAAACCGAGTCCCGGATCAACTAATGCTAACTCATTACCGCTGTTGATCAGATAGACGTGACAATCCAGTTCGCCGGATATGCCGAAGCCAAAGCGACCACCGCCAACCACATGAATAGTTGATGTTAATTTCATTTTTTGTATCACTCCACAGACCAATTGATACCCATAGGGTTTCTATTATGGAATGGATTCGAAAACTGTCAAAAATTGGGGATGTAATCAATAAGCTTGTGAATTGATCGAGTGCAATCACTCACAAGCTGATTGCCAAACAATATACAGATGGCTTAACACGGAAATAGAACACACTAGAAAATGAAGGCAAACAAAAACCACCAGCATACGTGGTGGTCGTTGATCAAATCCGGTTATACGGTTTGGACCCGAGGGACTTCGTCCCGTTTCCTAGTCAGAAACAGGGCTTTGGTGTTTCGATTGCTCCCTCAAAGCATCCTGATAAAGCTCAACTGCGCGAAACTATCCGCTTAATGAGGCAAGATGGTATGAGCTACAGAGAAATTGGAAACCAAGTAGGCATTGATGCATCACGCGTTTGGCAACTCGTCAAAACTATAGATAAGCACAAATTCTGATACCTTCTATTACCCAATTTTTACGGCCAAACTGCAACCTGACATGATTGCTTTTTCACCCTCGATTGGGGTTTGACGCCTGTCCAACGGGAGACGTGATCGCTCCCTGAGCGCGAACGCTCATCTTGGACTATCAACGGTTCCTGTTTGTCGCACCTCTAAAGACGTGTTGATTTTACCAGTGATCTTACCAATGGAATTAAGCGTGGCTTGATTGGCAAAAAACGCACATGCACTCGCAGTAATGAATATCCAAGCGGGTTGGATAATGGCTGTTGTTCCCCACGCGAACAAGGCAATAGCTAACGTCACGCCCAGTGTAAAGAGAGGGCGCCTGATAATGATCACCAGACTATTTCGGAGCGCTAATCGTGTGCGAGGCTGTTCTTGCTCGATGAGTAGCGGAAACATGTAGATTTGCACTGCCAACCAGAAGAGTGCTAGAACAATGATCATGCCTCGCGCCCAAACTACCCATTCTGAATTCGCATATGAATAGAACAGAAAGTTGGTTAAAAACAGTACTAGCAGTGCAATATTCGCAAGACCGATCAACCAGCTTTGCCAGAAATAGCGTCGAAAACCTTCCAACAACGTATGCCAATCAGCAGGACGCCCATGTGCCAGTTGATTGGTGGCATAAATCAGCCCTCCGGTAGCAGGGATTAGGGTCACAATTGGTAACGAAATCAGAAACCAGACTACGTTAAGGATAATAAGTGGGATCAAGGCAACATAGGCATCAATCAACTTATCACGTAGGGTTTGATCAAGCATCTCGCCCCCTTAACTCTGTAACACTATATGGACACTGATTTCGAATCGCGCAGCATCAACCACGCGATGACAGCCAGCAACAAATAACATCCTGCTCCCGACATGAGTGCCCACTTGAAGCCCCACTCCATTGAAATCACCATCGCCAATGTTGACCCCAGTACCGAAAACGCCCCATTAATCGCCCACAAGAAAGCGATCTGTTGACGGCCTTCGCCACCTAGTCGCATCAAACTAGGAAACGGCATTCCCATCGGGAAGCCCAAGAGCGCGGTCAGTAGGATAATCATGAGCAGTCGAATAATAATTGGCATGGTCAGTACGGCATTGACAAGCAGTGGTAGAGCAATCCAATAGATGATGACCACGATGGCAATCCATATGCCAATCCAGCGCATAAGCGCCGGCAAATTTACAGTGAGCCAGCGTTGACTTACCCAACTCCCCAGGCCACCGGTAAGCAACAGCGTCGCCAGAACAACCGCTAATGACAGAATGGGTTGACCGAGCAATAGTTGAAAGCGCTGGATCAGTGGTATTTCGACCAGCATGAAACCCATACCAATAAGAAGTGCATAAACACTGGTGTGCCATCTGCGACTTTTAAGGCCACCATTGTTTGGGAGAACCGTGAAATATGCTAACACCAGCAACCCGAATGCTAACAATGCTGACATGATGAGCGCCGAACGAATCGCCGGGGGAATGCCATAGTCCAGATTAAAGAAATAGGGCTGGTCATCATCAGTAGGACCAAGATTGTATTGTGCATCAGCCTTAACAAAGGTGGCCACATCCTCGCCCTTCCGCAGCAGTTCGAAGAATTTTTCATACGCCCTGGGTATAAAGAGAGGCTGCATCCCTTGCGCTTGAGCAGTAGCATTCAGTCCTTGAAGGGTAGCATCTGGCAAATTATCTTTACCGACAACCAACACACTGGTACGGACTGTGGTATCCGTAGCGGGATACATCCATAGCCACAGGTGATCCAATCCCTGCTGTGCGGGTATTCCCATGTTCTCCATTGCGCTGAGCGCAGTCAGCGCGGCGCGACTACCTTCGAGCGCATTATGTGAGATAACGGTCAGTCGTCCATTTGGCGTGAGATGCTTCAAGTACGTTTGAAAAGCTTCTTGCGTAAAAATATAATTCTCGATGAGCGCTTGGCTAGCCGGCTCAACTGCTTGGGTGTAAACGAGATTGAGATATATGAGGTCATATTGCTCGTCAGTGCGCTCGACGAATGAACGAGCATCGCCTTCAATCAAATTCACCTGTGGCAGATCGAGGACATTCCCATTGTAATCGGCAAAATGACGTGTTGCAGAGATAATCGCCGGATTGACTTCGACAGCGGTTATTTTCTGTGCGTTTGCATGGAGCGCGAGCAGAATATCTTTGCCACCACCAGCACCAATGATCAGCGTCCGGTCAGCACTGCCTGATGTAAAAGGAAGATATTCGACGGATTGACTTAGCGTATCAAGTGATTTGCTATTCCCATCATATGCCAGCATGTATGCGCCTGCACCACCATCAGCAAAGATGTAGCGCGACGTAGGATCACTGGTCTGGACAACATCAACTCGTGCGAAGGGACTCCATCCGGTATAGATAATTTTGGCACTTTGGCTGGCATCTTGCAGGATGGAAATCATGGTCTTATCACGCGAGGCTCCTGAAAGCCGTGCCGGATTGAAATCCACGATACCCGTGATAAGATTTGCGACCAGCAAAATAATCCCGGCAATTGGGGTGGCTACTGCAAACAGAAATGGTTTCGAGCGACGATCATTCGTTTTGTACGCGAAGACAACTGCCAGAACACCAATAATAATCGCCAGAATGATGACAATACTGAACGCACTCAACAAATAGAGAAGCGCTAAGACCGCGACCACACCCAGCGCAGCACCGATTAAGTCAGCAGCATAGAACGAACCACTCTGAGAAGCAAAATTCTCAAAGATAAGAGCATCAAACAGACCGATCAAGAAAAAAATCGCCAATGCTACCAATGCGCGTGGGAAGATTGAATCGGCCGAAGGTAATAATGCAATGATGAGCGTAGCAACTGTGAGTGCACCGCTCAGTGCAATCAATACAAGCGTTAGCGTCGAGGCAGCATGTAAACGGGTCGTATTGAGATAGTGTGCGCTGGCAGCCCCCACACTTAAGCCTAAGATCGCAAGTGATACTGCGAGAAATGTGAAGTGGTATTGAAAATAAAGTGAGAACAGACGCGTTAGGACAATTTCAAAAATTAATCCAGCCGCCGAAACAGCGAATAGCGCAACCAGAGCCACACGTCGTTCAATAGATAGCATCGTCCTTAGCTCGCCCATACAGCGTGCCTTTTCTCATTCGGTTGAAGGTCGATGCTTATCGATCGATCACCCCATTGAAGTTGACGCGTCAAGTGTTGCGTTGAAGGGTTAACAACCGTCCATTCGACTCCCGATGTTGTCAGATCCGCTGACACACTAAGTCCTGCCACCAGCAGATTCTTGAAAGATGCCCCAGACCATACGGACGGAATCGCCGGAAACAACTCAATATGATCGTCGTGCACTTGAAGCAACATTTGATGGATCGCAATACATACCGAACCTTGAGCCGTACCAAAATATTGCATGTTCCAGTGGTCGTCTTCCATGACTTCGGTCATCCCACCAAATGCGCATATGGTCGGTCGAGCACCTTGAATCACTTTCCACACGAGGTCTCCCTTGTGCTGCCACGCCAGAACTGCTCCCAATACCCCTGCCGACCACGGAAAACCGCTATTGCTTTCACCATGCCCGATAAGTTGACCTTCGTAACGTCCCATGTAGGCTTCAGCGGTACTGATTGCCCGCGGATCCATCGGTTTGATTACGTTCATCGGATACATGGGGGTAATCGAACTCATATTAATCTTGTCCTGGTCATCAGACGCTTTAAAGAAGTGACCGTTATACAGCGAGTCAACAATCTTCATCAGTTCATCAGCCACGGGGATACACTGGCGTGTGAAGTCATCTTCCAGCCCAAGGATTTGGGCAGCGCGGGCACAGTGGCGCAATATGGCGATCGTTCCTGCCAGATTAATCCCATCATTGCGCACTTTGATAGGGCTTTCATGAACCCCGACCAGATAACCAATTTCATAACCGCGCTCGGTACGCTCAACGATCGCATCCATGAAGAACGTGGCTAATCCATAGAGGATTGGGAAAAATTCTTGGAGATAAGCTTTGTCCTGTGTGTAGTCATAATAACCCATGATTTCGTTCGCGTATGACCCATTGTTATGCACCTGAAACTTCATGTGCAACAGAGTGCCATATGCTTTGCGCCCGTCATGGGTAATTTCCCAATCCCACTTCAACCCCTTGCTGCCAAATTCATCCCGCGCATGGCGTTCTGCATGGTCACGAGTACGTTGGAAAAATCGGCAACCTTCCAAAGCTTCATCACGATGATTGGCTTCTAGCAACGCTCGGTGCAAAAAGTATGAATCCCAGAAAATATGCGATGACCATGTGCGGCGCAAATTATTGACAGGGATGCCACCTGAAACTGGATTTTGCATCGCCTTGAAATGATACATACTGGCATCATAAAAGTATTGAAACTGCTCGTCCGGAATTGTGATGCTCGATACCGAGAAGTAGTGTGCCCAGAATTCTAAATGCTTTGTGCGGAGGGAATCGTAACCCAGAGCAATGATGTCATCGAGAATTGCGGAGGTTAAAGTGCCCTGACGATTATCAGAGATCAAGAAGTATTTGGTAATGGTCTTGGAACGCACACTCACCCAACGATCCAAACCATCTTGCCCGAATGCCGTTGGTTCCGGTTGTATACGCAAAGCCATAACACCTTGTGTTTCACCCAAGTCATAATTTCCCTCAGGCGCAATGGCATCCATATCGATACTGCGAAATGGGTCGGTATCCCAGACATCATCGACCCACACACCCGGTCCTATCCATGCTTGAAAATTAACCTCTTGGTCAAATGTGTAACGCTCGATCAAAACTGAATGATTGGCATCCAACCATGTGACAACCTCACCTTTTGCCTGACCGTAATCTACTTTCGTGTATAGCGTGCCTTCTTGTGGGATGAATTGTTGTTCACTGGATTGTAGTTTCAGACGCTTTTCGCCATCGAGTAGGTAATACCACGTACGTCCATGCGGTGCGGCTTCGTACCACCCTGATCCTTCGGCATGTTCAAGCTTCTTATCCAGTGGATAGCGTCCTGCCACCATCACCAATTTATCCTCAGGATAGTAGCGATCGGATTTGTACCAGTTGCAGCGATCTACACTGACTTTGTCGGAAACCATCGAACCTGTGTACCCAACCAACACCGCGTCAATTCCATTACCGAGAAAGCAGTGGTAATAGTTTTTTGGAAGCTGCATTGAATTACCCTTTAAGCCCTGTGAGCGAAATGCCCTCTACAAATGCACGTTGCGCAAAGATAAATAATATGACAATTGGAACCATCATGGTAACAGAAGCAGCCATCAGCAGGTTTAATTTGACGTCAAATTGCCCATTGAAATAGGCTAAACCGACAGCCACCGTATATTTACTCGGTTCATTGAGAAAGAGCAACGGGTGGAGAAAATCATTCCAGGTATCTTTGAACGTCAAAATCGCGATGACAGCCAGCACAGGAGTGCTTAGGGGGACAATCACTTTCCAGATAACGGTCAGCGTTGTTGCGCCGTCAATGATCGCGGCTTCCTCAAGTTCACGAGGAATAGTCATGAAGAATTGGCGCATCAAGAAAATGGCGTATGCTTCACCAAACCATGCTGGAACAATCAGCGGCAGAAATGTGTTGACCCAACCAAGTTGATTGAAAAGAATGTATTCAGGAATGATGATGGCGGCACGGGGTAGCATCAAGGTTGCTAGCAAAAGTGTGAACAAAAGATTCTTGCCGGGTGCCCGTAGACGAGCAAAGCCATATGCTACCAATGTGCACGAGATTAATCGCCCACTCACAACCCCCGCCTCGATAATCAAGGTATTGACCACAAAACGGTCGAATGGAAGCTGTGGATTATTGAAAGCCTTCTGGAAATTAGAAAAGAGAATCGGGTTTGGAATCCATTGTGGCGGCCACAGGAAAATTTGCCCTTCGGCCTTTAGCGCCGAAGTAATCATCCAGAAAAGCGGAAACAAGAATGTTAAACTCAGCACAATGAGCAAGACGTAGACAACTGTTTTGCGCACGGTTTCGCCAAGGCTTTGTTTCTTCCAACTCGATAAACCAGCGCTTCGAACGGACGTTGAAGTTACAGTATTAGCCGCCATGATTTAATCATTTTCTCCACTGTAAAATACCCATCGCTGTGAAGTTCGGTTCACCACAAGTGTGACGCACAAAATCACAAGGAATAGCACCCACGCCAGCGCAGACGCATAACCCATATTGATATAGGTGAAGCCTTCTTGGTACAAATGGAGCAGATAAAAAAGTGTTGATTTCAGTGGAGCGCCGATTTGCCCCGCGTGAGCTGTGGAAATCACAAAGGCCGAGTCAAAAGTTTGGAACGCGCCGATCATAGACATAATTAAGTTAAAGAAAATCGTTGGGCTTAACATCGGCAAAGTTATGCGCAAGAAGCGTGTAAAACGACCAGCACCATCGACTTCTGCGGCTTCATAAAGACTTTTCGGAAGACCTTTTAACCCCGCTAGAAAGATCAACATTTGACCACCCACACCCCACGTACTCATGATCACGAGGGCAGCCAACGCATAATTTGGATCATTAAACCACTGCGGAGTGCCCATTCCCAATGTTCGTAATAATCCGTTGACGGGGCCAAAACGAGGATTAAATATCCATGTCCACAAAACCGCCGAAGCGACACTTGCGACAATTGACGGAATATAAAATGCGGTGCGAAAAAACCCAACCGCGTGGGTTGCTTCATTAAGCAAAATCGCCAGAAACAAAGCGACCAGCATCTGCAACGGAACGCTTGTGATGGCGTAGAGAACAGTCACTTTGAGTGACTGGTAAAAGTCAGGATCATTAGTGAACATAGTCACGTAATTTTGGAACCCAATCCACTGCGGAGGACTGAGCACTTTCCAACTGGTGAAACTAAGGTACAGGGACATGCCCATAGGTATTACCGTAAATAACAGGAACCCGATAATCCAGGGCGAAGTAGTAATGTAAAAAATCGCTGCCTCACGTCGGGCAGCGGGTGTCATTCGTTCTCGTTTCTTTGGTTTCGGTGTATTGTCGGTTGTCACTTTAATCATTGGGCAACCCTTTCAAATAACATATTTTACTGTCGACAGTAACCATACTTTACTTACAAACTAATCTTTTGTAATTCACTAGCGATCAAGTTAAGTTCTCTGGCAGCATACCGCCACCAGAGAACACTAACCTTAGATCTGTATCAACAGATGGCTAAACACTAAGGTGTCTTTGCCTTTTCAGCAAGACAGGCATCTGCTTCAGAAGCGGCTTTATCCATCGCTTCTTTGACACCCACATCACCCTCTAGCACCGTCGAGATTTCCTGTGTGAAATACTTGTTACCGCAGTCAGCCCAGTAGGGCGTAAATGCTTCAGGAATCTGCTTGACATTAGCGAGATCAGTAATAACGGATCCCTTATACGGATCGGTAGCCAAACCTTGTTCAGCAACAACTGCCTTGACATCGGTTAAAGCATACTTGGCGAATTCTTTGGCACCATCACCAGCGGCGATGTACTTCAGGAATGCCCATGCAGCGTCCTTATTCTGGCTACCAGAATTCAGACCGAAACCAGCCCAGCACAACGCATTCGCATTGCCCTTGGGGCCAGCAGGAAGAATGTTGGCACCAAAGCCAAACTTCAATGCACTGTCGCCAGTAATATAACCGTTCATTGGCCAAATACCCGTCCAAATCATTGAAACCTGACCAGTTGCAAACAGGTCTACACCAGAGAATGCAGCAATGTCGGTCTTGGTCGGAGCAACATGATATTTCTTGAACAGATCAACATACCATTGGAGAGCAGCTACGTTGGCTTCGCTGTTCATAAAGCCAGTGGTCGTCTTGCCATCAGCAGAAACCTGAGAGCCACCATTCTGGTAAATCATAGGGAGAATGCCGCGTTCCCATGCCGTATCGCCCCAGCTATTGGGCAATTGGATACCCCAGCGCTGGATATTAGCTGCGTCAAACTTATCTGAAGTGGCGTCATTCCCATTAGCATCGACGGTAAGTTTCTGAGCAGCCGCTACGAGGTCATCCCAGGTCCATTTATCGGTCGGTAAGGCAACACCGGCCTTTTCGAATTGATCCTTGTTATAGTACAGAACCAATGGACTGTAATCCTTGGTCAAGTAGTACGTACTGCCTGCAACCTGTCCAAAAGCTGCGACTGCCGGATACAAATCATCGATATTGAAGCCATTCTTGCCGCTGATGTAAGGAGCCAGATCAGCGACTGCGCCCTGTGACTGATACTTTGCCACATCACCGTCACCGACTTGGAAAACATCAGGTGCGCTTCCAGAGGCAAATTGGGCAAGAAGCTTCGTTCCATAATCTTGAGGAACCGATTCAAGTGTAATTTTTACGCCGGGATTTGCTGCTTCGAAGGCGGCAATAGCATTGTTCCAGTATTGGAGATTTTCGCCGCTTTCCCATGTACTAACGCGTACTGCGCCAGAGATTGTCGCGCTGTCTTGTGCCGCAACTTGCGCTGCGACGGCTACCACCGTAACAAACAGAGCAACTAAGACGATCCAACCTTTTTTCATTTTCAACCTCATGTTAACAACTATTTACTTCTGCATCTGAGTTGAGAGATAGCAAGTAATCGTAATCGATAAGGCCTCCTTTTTACCCACCCACCTAGGCCGCTTGAGTACGCTCATATGCCTACTGGATGTTCCGCCATTACCCATCATGCAACTGACTTGGGGGGCTATGGACTTGTACCTACCCCTCCCCTGAATTTTGAGAATAGAAAACAATCCGTGTGAATGAGATATCTTTCACATGGATGCTCCTGAAGGTGGTCATTTGTAGTAAATAATCTGTGTAAAGTAACAATGTTGACATAAATATTTTGGCAATTTATCTACTTAAATAATCACTACTTAATAGACATTCTACCCGTTTAAACGATTAAGTGCAACCAATTTGACTATAGATTTGGGTAAAATGCTCAAAAGCTCCCTATTTTTGTAATCAAATCGAAAACTGTGCTGTCTCAGTTGTGGGCACACATGGATATTACTCATTGAAAATGGCTGAGTTGGAATAGCAGCAAACAGCGTCTTAGGGTGAAAGTGATTGCATATTTCCAAACGTCGAACAGAACCGTCTGCAAATATGCCTAATCACAAAGTTGAGGCCGAAGATAAACAACGGTCGTCATGTGGACTTGGTCTGGTCGGTTTTCAGGAGGTAACTCATCAACAGGTACAGCAAGTGTCGCCCTGCAATGTTGCGCTGAAGTCCATCAACTTGGTCACCCGCCCCGCCACCAAACCGAAGCGTCGAGACGAGCATACTTCCTTGACCGATTTTGAGTTCGACAAGGTAATCGAGCAACGCAAATTGTCGTGCATCGAGGCGCCGAATGATCGGGCGAACCTCAGTGATACCGGAAAACTGCGACAGAATGTGCTCGGTATCCACTGCGTAATCAGTCGCCAGATGATAAAACTGCATATCAGCGAAACCTTGGTGTGGGAATGGTTCCAAAACAGGATGCTTGTATAGCAGCTTAATCGCCTCACGCCAGAATGGGCAAGCTTTGACAGGCAAACTTCCTTCTCGGGTTTGCAAAACAATCGCTCGCCCACCATCGTTTACATAGCGCCGAACTTCTTCCGTGAATACACTTGTTAAAATCAGTGAATGCTCTGCGTCCACTAAGTTATCGATCCGTCGTGCGCCCTGAAACACATCATCCAGATAAACCAGTGAACCACTTGGGTCATACATCACAATTTCACGCGGCCATTGGGCGATAACGGGATAAATCCACAGCGGCCAATGGTTGCTAACGCCATTCTCCAACTCAACCACCAATTGATATGATTGGGCTTTATCAATTTCCGGCGCCGTGAAATAAATACGGGCAATTTCCTCCGGCTCGTGTTTTGGTAGCTTCACAGGATAGGAATGGGTTCCAGATTGAATAACAGAGTCATTCTCATCAACTAAAGACCATCGCATATTGCCCGCGGGTAACCCACTTCCCGATTGAGACAGCACGATCCGGAAATCGATTTTTGATCCTGCAACATAATTATTGCGATCAATCGCAGCAGGTCGATCACCACCATTTTTCCAAACACGTCGCCGCCCTTGTTCCAGAATGAGTACGGCATCTGCGTTAAACTCGCGAAAAGACTTAGCATCATATTTCGCGCGTCCCAAATCATCGAACATAGCTGACGTTGCCACAGGTGTATCCCGAATCCCTGTAACCACATACCCGCCCATGCTCTCTTTGGCACGCACTTTTTCCAGAATGGTTTTACGGATCACGAACGATTGCTGCCGAGAAATACGCTGCAAAGACTGACCATCGAAGGGAATATCCAGTTTGGGCAACCGTAAAACTTGTTGTGAATAGGCAATCGCAGTTAAGGCATGTACGGGATTTTGTTCAATGAACCACCACGGCAGTTCGCCGTTACGGGTGGAGGCAATTTCATCTAAGTCACGGAAATCATCGGCATCACAAAACTCGCCGAATATCCACGGACGTGCAGGACGCCAATCGCGCCGAAAATGATCGAGAAGGGGATTGAAGTAGTGCAAATCTGCATAGAAGTGATAATCATTGAAGTCAGCGTAATCAAATACCAAACCACCATAGGCTTCACCTGAACCGCTGTTATCGCAAACCAATACACCCGCCGTCTGTTCACGCAGTATAGTGTTCAGTTTGCCGAGCAATTCATCATCCACAGCGTTATTCAGTTCACATCCTAAACTATAAATAATGATGGATGGGTGATGATGAACCTGCGCTAAAATATCGGCATATTCCAGCGGTGCTTGTTGACGCAAACGCTCAGTAACCTGTGGCAACCACATCGGCAGTTCGAGCCACAATAACATGCCCTCCTGATCGGCAATATCGAAGTAAAGTTGCGATGGCACATACAAGCACAACTTGACCATGTTGTAGCCAAACGAGCGAACGCGGCGGAACTCGTCCCGAATAGTTGCCTCATCTGGTGCTGGACATAAAATCTCTGGATACCAACCCCAATTCAATACACCGCGAAGTACAATCGGGATGTCATTGAGCAAAAGTTGATCATTGTTGCGCGCGAGGGTTCTAAATCCAAATGTGCGGTTGATTTTGGCAACGATTTGGCCTGTTTGGTCACTTAATGTGATTTCGGCTCTATAGAGTACAGGCTGCTCAGGCGTCCAAAAGTGCCAGTCATTGACCTGTAATTCGACAGAAATCTCGTCGGTGCTGACAATGGCACTCGAACTCGTAATAACTGCTTCGGTAGGCGCATAGATATGAGCGCTCAAGACCATACCAATTGCATGGTGCACATGCGCTTTTAGCCTGACCGATCCGGATGTAGTATCGCTTGTAATGGTTAAATGACTGATTGCATCTGCGGGAAAAGCCACTAATCGAGTGCTTTGCCAGATCCCGCCGAAAGGCAAACATACATCCGGCAAGAAACCCGCTAGGGACTCGCGCATCGGGAACCGTTCCCCCGGTTTGTAAACGGTCAGTCGAATGCGATTACTTGCTCCAACCTGTAGGGCTTCAGTCACATCAAAGGCAAAAGGTGTCCACATCCCTGAATGTGACCCGATCTGTATACCATTAACCTCAACATCCACATGGTAACTTATGGCATCAAATTGAATTTGGATAATATGGTGATCCCACGCTGCTGGAACATGGAAGGTTCGCTCATAGAACGCCGGCCCGTCGATGATGTGGTCGTATGCTTGAGCTTCCCATGTACCCGGAACACGAATATCTCCTTTCTCATCACCTAATGCGAATGACCACTGTCCATCAAGTGACAAGTCTGGCGCGAGTTCATTGTGCCACGGTTCCATAATTGTGAGACCTAAATAATTTAAAGGACAATATTTGACAAACGGGCGAGGAATGTTTGGTTTTACGTACTGAAAAGACAACATCCATCATCTTTTAAACCATCAGTGTAGGTACTCCAAATTGATCTGTCAATAATCCTGAAGCGCCAAGAAATGGTGCCGTCCACATAAATCGTTGACCATTCACGCTTGATCAACAGCGAAGCATCACTAGGATTCACCGCTTCTATTCATCCTAGCTCGGGTTTGGACGCCAGTGAGTAGCCAAACAAAAACCACCAGCATTCGTGGTGGCGGTTGATCAAATCCGGTTATAGGGCTTAGGCCCGAGGGGAAGAGTTCCGTTAACTAGGCATATTCATTTGTTATAGATAAGAATAAACGCTGACACTTTCTATCCCTCAATTTTTATAGTCAGACTGCTAGACATGATTGCTTTTTCGCCCTTCGATTGGGGTTTTGAGGCTCTCAAACCTGATTTCTGACCGTTCCGTGCGTGCGAATACTCACCTTGTATTATCAACGGTTTATGTGGGCAGCACCTATGCCAGCGATTGCGGATCATCCGGGTCGAAAATGTTAAACTCTTCGATAACACCATCCAGTTTTTCTAAGCGTCCTTGTACTGTATCATTCTGATGAACGAGAATGGCTGCCACCAGTGCATGAAGCAAACTAAAAAGTGCAGCCGATGCCCCATAAAACCAAACCCCATAGCGCACAGTAAATACCAGATCAGCACGACGGGCAGCCGGCGAAACGGGACTATCCGTTACACTGATGATTTTCGCCCCAATTTTACGGGCATAATCCATGGCATGTAACGTCACACGTGTATAACGTCCAAAACACAGGCTGAATAACAAATCCTTGTCGGTCAGTGCGACAATCTGGTCAACTAGATCGCCCACGCCCGGTTGCAGCAGGTAACACTTCCCACGGATTTGGCGTAGTCCCATTGCAAAATTCATCGCCATCGGTGCAGATGATCGCAGCCCGATAACATAGATATTTTCAGCTTCAAGCAGCATGTTGACGGCTCGTTCAAAGTCCGCCATCGCAATTTGGGACACCATATTCTCAATATTCTTGGCATCGTTGAGCATGACATGTTCCAGAATCGATCCCATGCCCTTGTCATCTTGTTCCAGTAATTCACTGATCAGTTTACGCGCACCAAGCTGGTAAACGCCCGCTGAGTTCATCCGCCCTGAAACTTGCTCTTGCAAAGCACTTTGAAATTCTGGGAATCCATTAAAACCTAAAGCTTGTGCGGTTCGAACCACTGTCGAATGGCTGACATCCACCATTTCTGCGATGCGTGCCGCCGAAAGATACACCGCCTCAAGGCTGTGGCTCAGGAAGAATTCCAGCACTTTTTGTTGGCTGGTGCTCATTCCAGCATAAGCTTCTCGAATAATTACTAAGATGTCTGGTGATGCTGCATTTTCGGTCATTGTGGCATCCCTATAAACAGAATAATTCCACTCTTGCACAGATTAGACTTTTTCCAATTATCGACTTGATGCAATTTTTTGTGCAAAATTGTGGTTTGTTTGCACAAGTTATGTCACACGATATACTTTACACTATTCTTGAGCTAAATATTGTACTCAAAACCTTTCAGAAGGGTTTCATGACAAAACACGATTTAGTGATTCGCGGCGGAACAATCTATGACGGCAGTGGTAGCGCTGGGTATTTAGGCGACCTTGCCATTGATGGGCAGCATATCACTGCCATCGGTGTGCCGGGATCATTTGAAGGCGACACTGAAATAGCTGCAGCCGGTTTAGCCGTTGCTCCCGGCTTCATTAACATGCTCAGTTGGGCAGTCGAATCTTTGATCGTCGATGGTCGTTCGCAGGCCGACATTCGCCAAGGTGTAACCTTGGAAGTGGTCGGTGAAGGCTTCTCGATGGGGCCACTCAGCGAGGCCATGAAAGCAGAAAATCCCAACGGCATACTCGGTGATAAAAACACCCGATATGATATCGAGTGGACGACCCTTGGCGAATACCTCGACTTCATGGTGAAGCGTGGCATTTCCTGCAACATCGCCTCATTTGTTGGCACGGCAACCTTACGCATTTACACCGTCGGCTATGATGATCGACCACCGACTGAAGCCGAACTTTCCAAAATGTGTGACTTGGCTGAACAGGCCATGCAAGAAGGTGCTGTCGGCTTGTCCTCGGCCTTGATTTACCCGCCTGCCAGCTATGCCAAAACCGATGAACTGATCGCGATTGCCAAAGTCGTTGGCGCGTACAACGGCTTATATATCTCGCACCTTCGCAGTGAGGCCGACCAATTCCTTGAAGCGCTGGATGAAATGCTGACCATCTCGCGCGAGGCTCAAATTCGTGCTGAAATTTATCACCTCAAAGTTGCAGGTCGTGAAAATTGGTCGAAGATGGATGAGGCTATTGGTGTCGTTGAAGCAGCCCGTGCCGCTGGCGAAGAAATCACCGCCGATATGTATCTGTATCCTGCTGGTGGTACGGGGCTAGAAGCCTGCATTCCCTCGTGGGCACATGATGGTGGCAAAGATGCCCTGAAAGCCAGATTGCGTGATCCGGCTACCCGTGAACGGATCAAACTGGAAATGAATACACCATCGACCGAATGGGAAAATATGTGGAATAAAGCAGGCACATCGGACAATATTCTGCTAGCCGAATTTTCCAACGAAGCGCTCAAACCCTTTATGGGTAAGCGTCTGACCGAAGTTGCCGCCATTCGTGGCACATCGCCCGAAGATACCATTATGGATTTGATTGCTGAGGACGAAGGTCGTGTCTCCACGATTTATTTCATGATGTCGGAAGACAATATTCGCAAACAAGTCGCTTTGCCGTGGGTGAGCTTTTGCTCGGATGCCGAGTCGATGTCGCCTGAAGGGGTGTTCTTAAAATCCAATCCGCATCCCCGTGCCTACGGAAACTTTGCCCGTTTGTTAGGGCATTATGTCCGTGATGAAAAATTAGTCAAATTAGAAGAGGCTGTTCGCCGTCTGACCTCATTTCCAGCCGAAACACTCCGTATCAAAGATCGTGGTGCTTTAAACGTAGGCTTTTTTGCCGATGTGGTCGTTTTTGATCCGGCTAAAGTACAGGATCACGCCACCTTTGAAGATCCACATCACTTCTCAACCGGTATGGTTCACGTGTTCGTTAACGGAGCGCAGGTGCTCAAAGACGGTGAGCATACCGGAGCGCTGCCGGGGCAGGTCGTTCGTGGACCCGGTTGGACAGGGTAATGAAATATTTATTGAGCAGGGGGATTTCCAGTGAAGTTTTTTACAGCCTGTTTGGCAACTGAAACCAATACATTTTCACCCATGCCAACCAGCGAAAAGAGTTTTTTCGTGTCGCGGCATGGGGATTACAGTACCTATCCGCCTTACAGGGATTCGACCGTAGCGCTATTTCGCAAATGGGCGACTGCGCGTGGTTGGGAAGTTGCCGAAAGTATCATCGCCAATGCCGAACCTGCTGGCATAACATTGCGTAAAGCCTATGAAGGTTTCCGCGACGAAATCCTTGCGGACTTAAAAGCAGCTTTACCTGTTGATGCAGTGCTGCTCGATTTGCATGGTGCAATGGTCGCGGACTACTATGACGACTGCGAAGGAGACTTAATCGCTGCTGTTCGTCAAGTTGTTGGGGCATCCATTCCGATTGGCGTCGAGTTGGATTTGCATTGCCATATCACCGAAAAAATGGTGAGCAATGCCAGCATCATCATCACCTACAAAGAATATCCCCATACCGATACGGCTGATCGTGCGCTTGAACTTTTCAATCTCATAGCCGACACAGTCGAAGGCAAAATTCACCCGACAATGGGTGTGTTCGACTGCCGTATGATCGGCCTGTTTTACCCCACTGCCGAACCCATGAAAAGTTATGTTGCCAGAATGAAAGCTTTGGAAGGCAAAAACGGTGTGCTGTCAGTATCACTGGCGCACTGCTTCCCGTGGGGAGATGTGCCTGACTTGGGCGCGAAAACCTTGGTGGTGACCGATAATAATCCGGCACAAGCCGCAAAATTAGCCGACAATTTAGGCCGTGAATTATATGCCATGCGCAGCGAAGTCTATCCTCGTTATCAGGGTATCGATGCGGCACTAGACGAAGCCTTAGCTTTTGGAAAATCCCCCGTTGTGCTAGCCGATGTATCGGACAATTCAGGTGGTGGCGCACCCGGCGACTCGACCTTTGTGCTGCGCCGTTTGCTGGAACGCAAAATTGAAAATGTCGCGCTCGGTTGTATTTGGGACCCGATTGCCGTGTCTGTAGCGATGGATGCCGGAGTGGGTGCCCATCTCGATATGCGGATCGGCGGTAAAATGGGGCCAATGTCTGGTGATCCGCTTGATTTGTATGTTGAAGTCACCGGAATAGCCGAAAACGCCATTCAATATTTTGGCCCTGATGAGGCACGGGTTGATTATCCGTTGGGCAATACGGCGGCCTTGCGTGTGAATGGCATCGACATTGTGCTGATTTCGCTGCGTACCCAGACCTTCAGCCCTGAAGTCTTCACCAACCTCGGTATTGATCCCACCAAACGGCAATTGGTGATCGTCAAATCGACACAACATTTTTATGGACGGTTCGCACCGATTGCTGCGGAAGTTCTCTATATCGCCGCACCGGGGGCTGTCGTGCCGGACTTCAAAAATATTCCTTACAAATTTGCCGATACCAATAAGTATCCGCTTGTAGCCGATCCAATGGCTGTTTGATTAGTGCCTATTTGCATTTTAGAGAGGATGTTTTGTGACACTCAAGGAAGATATTCAAGCCGCTATCAAAGCCGCCGACATGGAAGCAGGTGTGTCAGTATGGCATATCGAGTCCGGTGAACAGATCGATGTCGATGGCGATGTGTCCTATCCGATGGCAAGTGTATTCAAAATTCCGGTATTAGCCGCCGCTGGACAGCAGCTGAAAGCCGGAAAGCTCAAACTGGATCATCGTATTTCCCTGAGAGACGAAGACAAAAGTGCAGGCAGTGGGATCTTGCCTTTCTTTGAAGCGGGTGTGAGTCCGACTTTCCGTGACTTGTTGACATTGATGATTATCATCAGCGACAACACTGCCACCGATATGAATGTCGCCACATTGGGTGGGCCATTAGTCATTGAAAGGGCTATGCACGACTTGGGGCTAAATGACATTTACCTCAAGATGGATTGCAAGACCTTGCTCAAGGGACTTTTTCCGCCGGAAATTCAAGATCAACCACTTGATGTCATTCGCGAATGGTCAAATGATCATGACATCGTGCGCGATGGTGTGACCTTTAGTCGCGGCTCGGATAATGATGTCAGTACAGCCAAAGCAATGACCAAACTGGTCTACATGCTGTTTAAGGGCGAAGTCGTCGATGGCGAAATAAAAGATGAACTCTTGAACATTATGTACAAGCAGCAGCTTAATCAACGCTTGCCGCGCTTTTTACCAGCCGGTGTAGCTTTTGCCCATAAAACTGGAACGATTGGCGGTCACTACAATGACAGTGGCGTGATGACCATTGGTGAAAATAACCATGCCATCGTGACGGTATTTACTTCATGGAATGATGAGGCGGTTTGGGATAAACCCGAAGCGCGCTACCAGCGTGTTTTCGAGGTTGAATCGGCCATCGGGAAAATTGGTCGGTTGGTTTACGATCACTATCACGGTTAGTCAGCATCGACTATGAGTTACAGGTTGCCGATAAGCTGACAACGCGCAAAAAACCAGTATTCTCTGCGCTTATTCATTAATGAACTTTAGCACATTAAGAAAGGATCGATTATTGGCGCGATTACAACCACCCCATTGTCACAATTAACGGCATTATCGTTGTGTTATGAAAGGGAAGGGTTATGCAGTCCAAGAGAAAACTTTCACTCGTTGTAGTCGTTCTACTCCTCACCATGTTGTTATCCACAGTATTTGGCGTTTCAGCGCAGGATAACAGCAAAAAAGGGGGGCGTCTGGTTGTTGCCGATGCTCAGTCCAATACCTCGCTTGATCCGTTTGTAACGGCGTGGCACAGTTGGCCGCATTATGCCATTTTCTCGACCTTATTCACCCGCGCTGAAGATCTGAGTTATATCGGTTACTTAGCCGATACATGGGAAACGGCTACTGATGGCAAGGCTTTGACCATCCATCTCATTAAAAATGCCACCTTCACGGATGGCACGCCTGTAGATGCTAAAGCGATTAAGTTTAATTTGGATAAGTACGCCAACAAAGATACTGGCGCAGCGCAAGGTGCTGATCTAATTGATTTGCTGACCAGCACTGATGTAGTCGATGATTACACCGTCAAGCTGAATTTGGCCTCCTCTTATGCACCACTGTTCTACACACTTTCGGGTTTGGAAATCGTCTCGCCCACGGCCTACGAAAAAGAAGGCAAAGATAATTTTGGCCTTAACCCTGTTGGCGCTGGCCCCTTCAAGCTGAAGGAACTGAACACCAATAACTACATCCTGCTGGAAAAGAACCCGGACTTCAAATGGGCACCAAAAGGGCTAACCAAGAACGCGGGCCCGGTTTTGCTGGATGAAATGCAAATCTTGTTCCTTGAAGAAGATCAGACCATTCTTTCAGCTTTAGAAACCGGCGAAGTCACCGTTGCAGGTGTACCCACCCAGAACTTGGCCGATGTTGAGGCCAATGCTGATATTGTCGTAGACAAAGCCAAACTGAACGAAATTCGGTATGTCGGCTTCAATACATCAAAAGCACCTTGGGACAACCAGAAACTGCGTCAGGCTTTTGCCTATGCCACCGACCGTGATGAAGTCAACACATCCGGTTATGATGGGTTAGCCGAAGCCCTCTACCAACCATTACCCCCGACCATTTGGGGACATAATCCTGAATTAGATGCCAACTCCTATCACTATGATCCCGACAAAGCTAATGCCATGCTTGATGAGTTGGGTTATAAAGATGTCGATGGCGATGGCCTGCGCGAAACGCCTGATGGCAAGCCTTGGTCAGTACCCTTGGCTTTGGGTAACTCGGATGAATTTAAGCGTATTGCCGAAATTATTGATGCCGAGTGGCGTGCAGTGGGTATTCCGGTCAAGATTGATGTCATGGAACGTAGCGCACTTATTGACCTGACAACCACCGCCAAGCATGATTTGTTCTTGCTGAACTACGGTTACTCAGACCCCAGTATTTTGACCTACTTCTTCCACCCGTCACGTAAGGGCGGCAGCAATCGTACTTGGTTCTCAACTGACGAATTGACAGCTTTGCTCGAAAAGGCGGATACCGATCTCAATCAGGAAACACGCTATAAGACCATCACTGAACTCAGCCAGTACGTGATTGATCAATCACCGTGGATTTTCCTTGTCGATCCTCCCGCGTTGACTGGCGTTCGTAAAGAACTCCATGACTGGAGAATCACACCCGATTTGGCCTTCCAATATTGGGATGCTTACTTCGATAAGTAAATCCTAACCAATGGTGTAAGTGCAAATTGGCCTTTTTGTGACCATTTCTGCACATAGTTTTTCAGTACCTTAAAACCCTTCTCCCCCGCACGAAAGGGAGAAGGGTTGGGATAAAGGGGCTAGACTTGCACCATCTGTTAATAGCTCACACCATAGAGGATGTTTTCATGCTGGTCGTTAACTTCTGAATGGGTAATCAATAATCTGGAATTTTGTAGGACACGGCATGCTGTGTCCGCTGAACTTTTGTATTGTCACAATCTATCCGTGAGGGGATAGCGGCATGGGTAAATATATTCTCCGGCGTACACTGATCGCTTTAGTACTGGTATTGGTGATTTCAGTCATCGTTTTTGTGATGCTGCGTGTCGCCATCCCCGGAGATCCTGCCGCGCTCCTTGCGGGTGATCGTGCCTCACCGGAACTGATTGAGCAAATCCGCAAAAACATGGGCTTGGATCGACCTATCCCTGAACAGTTGTATATCTATTTAACCAATGCCATTCGTGGCGATTTGGGGCGCTCGGTACAATTTGGGGAACCTGTTTTTGGGGTTATTATCAAAGCCTTTCCTTTCACGATTACCCTAACGTTGCTCAGTGTGACTGTTGGCACACTCATTGGTTTGGGCATTGGTATCCTTACCGCCGTTAAACGCGGTACATGGATTGATGGCGTTAGTATCGTGGTAGTGGTCTTTTTCTATTCGATCCCCAGTTTTTGGTTAGGGCTGGTACTCATTCTGATTTTTGCGGTCGGCTTGCGCGTCTTGCCCGTGCAAGGCTCATCAACATGGCAGCATTTTGTCTTGCCTGTGACTACCTTAGCCATTGGACAATCGGCCTTGATTGCGCGGTTAACCCGAACCAATATGGTGGAAACGCTGGGTGCGGCCTTCATCCAAACAGCACGCTCGAAAGGGTTGTCGGAGCGCAATGTTGTATTCCGTCATGCTCTCAAAAATACGCTGATTCCGATAGTCACCATAGTCGGCTTATCAGTTGGCGGCTTGTTGGGTGGCGCAGTTATTACCGAGAATATTTTTGGTTTACCCGGGGTCGGACGCTTAGCGATTGAAGCTATTGTCGGGCGTGACTATCCTATGATTCAAGGCACTGTGTTGCTGGTTGCCATCACTTTTGTATTTGTCAATTTAATCACCGACATCATCTATGTGTATGTCGATCCACGAATTCGTTATGACTAACTCTGATAACAAGATGCTTGAAAAAGCCGAAATTACCTTGCCAAACAATGTCGTTTCATTAACAGAAGATGCAACACTCAAACACGACAGCCCCTATTCACGCTCATTACGTGAGTTCTTAAAGCATCGTGTGGCACTCGTAGCCCTGGTGGTGATTATTGTCATCGTTTTGGCCTCAATCCTCGCTCCCTACCTCACATCCTATGACCCGATAGGCCGCAATTCCAAGGATCGCCTTCATATACCGTCAGCCGAATATATTTTAGGCACGGATGCGCTCGGACGTGATGTCCTAACCCGTATCCTCTATGGTGGACAAATCTCCTTGCAAGTCGGATTTCTATCCATTTTTCTTGCTGCTTTTATCGGTGTGCCACTGGGGCTAATGGCAGGTTTTTTCGGCGGTAAAGTCGATAACATCATCATGCGGATAATGGATTTAATTTTAGCTTTCCCCGGCCTCATTTTGATTATCTGGTTAGTCGGGTTGCTCGGTTCAAATCTGTTTAATGTAGTGCTAGCCATCGCTTTATTTTCACTGCCGACTTATGCGCGGCTGACGCGTGGACAGACATTATCCTTGTTTCAACGTGATTTTGTCCTAGCAGCACGCTGCATCGGCGCTGTTCCTTCCCGCATAATGTTCTACCATATCCTCCCCAACATCCTCGGTTCATTGATCGTTATCACGACCTTAGGTGTTTCGGATGCCATTATCACCGGCGCAAGTTTGAGTTTCCTTGGTTTAGGTGTTCGCCCCCCAACACCTGAATGGGGCGCGATGCTGTCCGATGGACGTGCCTATTTGCGTAATGCATGGTGGATTTCATTCTTTCCCGGCATGACCATTACCTTGCTTGTTTTGGCGCTCAATACCGTTGGTGATGCTCTGCGTGATGCATTCGACCCCAACACTCTGTCGAAATAACACGCTTTAGGTTTGAAAACGGTGCTGCCCCATAAGTCTTTGACTATTCACGCTTGGCCACCAGCGACACATCACTAGGATTCACGGCTTCTTCTCTTCCTAGTTATGGATAGTCGTGAGTAGGCAAACAAAAACCACCAACATACGTGGTGGCAGTTGATCAAATCCGGTTATACGGTTTGGACCCGAGGGACTTCGTCCCGTTTCCTAGTCAGAAACACGGCTTTGGTGTTCCGATTGCTCTCCTAAAGCATCCTGACAAGAACCACCTGCGCGAAACAATCTTCTTGATGCCTCAACAGGGTGCGAGCTACAGGGAAATCGGATATCAACTAGATATCGATGCATCACGCGTTTGGCAACTCGTCAAAACCATAGATAAGAACAAACTCTGACACCTTCTATTGCCCAATTTTTACTGTCAGATTGTTACCTGATATCATTGCTTTTTCATCCCTCGATCGGGGTTTTGAGGCTCTCAAACCTGATTTCTGACCGTTCCCTGAGCGCGAACGCCCAGCTTGAATTATCAACAAATCCCGTTGTTAGTGCCAAAAGCAGGTTTTCACTTTATGTGATAGTGAATCGGGATAAAGAGCCGCCCTCAAAACGAGGAACGGCTCTACCCACGACTTCATCTTAGAATCCGCGACCTGATGCTTGTTTAAATCAGTAGCATGAGAGACTTATCCTTCGTCTCTAGAACCCTTGCGCCACGTAGCTCACACCGGGAAACGCCGCCAAGTCAGGAGAGAGAGCGGCAGCAGCGGTTGTATCGCCTTTCAGTTCAGCCAGCAAAAATGCGGTTGTGAAATGGTTGATCAAGTCATGGACGCGTGCCATATCCCACACTTGATCTCTACATCCGTTGTCGAAACCAACTTCCGTGTAGAAGGGCATCACGTCGCATGTACTCCCAAAGATCATGTGTTCGGCGTTCTCAAAACCCACTTGGGCTTTCTTATCACTCGACACGTACTCGTAAGTACGCTGTGTACCCCAATGATAGGGTGTTCCCGTGTCCAATATACCTCCCATTGCCAGTACAGGGATGTCGATTTTCGCCAGCCCTGCCGGATCGAACTGATATGCGTCACCCGCCATCGGCACAATCGCATCGACACGCGGGTCAGCCCACACGGGCCAATCGCCTTCTGGCGCGGCATCCAGACCCGCCAGAGTCGCCATTTCCGAGACATGAGGTAGTACCGGATCGCACAACCACGCCGCTGGATCAGCCGCCTCTCGCGCTGACTCGCACTGTGCTGCCATGCTCTTCATGTTGATGGGCGCACCTGCCGCCGCTAACGTTGTATATCCGCCATACGAATGTCCGATCACCGCAACGGTTTGCGGATCGATCACGCCTTCCAACACACCGCCCACCGTAGTCTGCGCATCTACGTACTTGAACACCTTCAGAATGTCTTGTGGACGGGCAATCATTGCTTTCCAGAACCAATCCAGCGCTTGCGAGTACATCTCGTGATGTTCTGGTGCGACCACCACGAAGCCGTGAGACGCGAGATGTTCGGCTAACCATGCATACGCCGTCCGTCCCGATGAGAAGGCGGGCGATAGGACCACGAGCGGGTAGGGAGCGGCGCTGAGATCGAAGTCTGCGTCGGCAAGCGCGTGTCCTTTCACAGTGGACGTCGCGCCTTCCGGAAAGCCTTCCCACTTGATCACAAATGGATACGTGATCGCTTCCGCTAGATTATTGGGATTAAGCGCCGGATACCACACGGTGATGTCTAGCGACGTCTCCCCTTCGATCACCAAATCGCGTGTTCCTACTGCATACGCGCCGCGTACACCGTAAGTCGGTGCATCGGAACGCGCACCACTCCGCGTCACCTCGTCTTGCGCCATGATGCTGCCTGTCAGCATCATCATTACCAGAAACAGAACCAAGAGTTTACGAGACATTGTGCCAATCCTTTCACTTGAATCAATGCAAAGCAGCATAGCCTGTGGCGAGTAGGGGTGCGTAGCTACTAAAGTAGGATTGGAAAGTAGGGTTTTGCGTTACAGCAGACCCAGTTCGCGGGCGCGGGCGACAGCTTCCGTACGGCGCTCCACATGCAGCTTGTCGAAGATGTTGGCGACATAGCCTTTGACTGTACTGAGCGCGAGAAACAGCCGATCCCCGATTGCCTGATTGGAGAGTCCGTCCGCGATCAGGCGCAGCACATCGAGTTCACGCGAACTCAATGGGTCGATCAATGGTTGAATGGTCGGAGTTGCTAGCAGTCGATCTACGTATTCTGGCATGATCCCGCGTGCCGTCGCCAGCAGATCGCGCATGATCGCACCTTCGTTGAGGAAGATGCGGTAGAAACCGCCGTGCGCGGCTAGCGATAGGGCGTGTTCGAGTGGCAACAGCGCCGCCGCTGTATCACCCCGCGCATGATGCACCAATGCTTGCAAATTGAGTAGTTCGATTATGCTGGTGATTCGGTCATGCGTAGCCGCCAGCAAGCGATCACTCAGGCGGAGCGCGTCATCATGCTGGTTCGCCGCCATCAACAGCCGCACGAGCGTGATGTACTCGTACTCGCTGAGATAACTTAGTTCGCCGTCGATGGTGAGTCCTCGTTCGTCCGCCCATACCAGCGCATGATGCAGTTTGCCTTGCTTGATCCACAACCGAGCCTTTTGCGCTGGAATCGGTCTCATATCAGGGAGGGGCGAATTGTAATGCAGGCGTTCTGCCGTATGGAGCAGGCTTAATGCGGCGTCGAAATGACCTTGGCCCGCTTGAAGTTGTGCCTGCGACAGTGCATAACGAATCTTCCAGCCCGGGAATGCGGCTTGTTCGCCTAGCGTTTCACTGCGCTGCATGTATAGGCGTGTGTTATCACCATCGCCCATCTCGTCGTAAAGCAGGCTCATGCCGAGATACAAATCGGCTGCACCTTGCAGCACAGGTTCGCCGTGATCCAGTACGATTTGCAGCGACCGCTCATACACGCCAATAGCGTCGCGCAACCGCCCTTGTGTCCGGCGAATATCCGCCAGTGCGAACGTAGGGCTAATGCCAAAGGAGGGATTACCTGCCCGGTGAAAATTCACCATGCCTTCCTTGATAAGCTGGTACGCAGCATCAAGATCGCCGTTTGCCCAGTACGACAGACCCAACAGCGATGCTGCGCCAGCCCGCGTGAAATAATCGGTGTCTGCGGCTATCTCCAACACACGTCGTGCGTGATGAACTGCTGCGGGAAAGTCACCTCGTGCTTGAGCATGGTAGGCGCGCGCTGAGGACAATTGCGCTCGCAGTGAGAGAAATTCAGGGCTGTCGTGGATCGCCGTGCTCTCCGGCTGCGTTTGCAACCAGCGTTCCGCGTCTTGTAGGCGCGTTTCGGCGGCATCCAAATCTCCGATGTTGAGCAATTCCCACGCATAGCCTACGTTGAGCGCGAAGCGTCCTCGCACCAGTTCATCGGGCAGCGCTTTGACCCACCCAAGCCAGCGTGGACTCTGGAAATAGGTTAGGTTGAGGTGCGACCATTGCTGTTCAAGCAGATCTGCGGTGCGGGTGTAGTCGTGACCCGCAAGCGCATGCTGGATCGCGTCATCCGGCGCGTTGTGTTGCGTGTACCATAACGATGCGGAGAGATGCAGACTCCGCACGAGTTCAGGCTGCTGCTTGAGCAAACGTACGTGCAAGGCTTCCGCGAACAGATGGTGATAGCGAACCCATTCGCGCCGATCATCTAGTGGGATGAGGAACAAGTTAGCACGTTCGAGATAGTCGAGCACCTCTTGTCCAGATATCGCCGGATCGTTGATGAGAGCGTCACACAGGGGAGCGCACATTCGTTCCAGAATGCTCGTTCTCAGCATAAATGATTGCACATGTGCAGGCTGATTTTGAAGCACTTCTTCGACGAGATAATCGAGCACAAACGGATGATCCCCTGCGAAGGCGTCGATAAAACGGTGGGCGTCCGGCTGTCCCTGCATCGAGAGCGCCGCCAATTGCAGCCCGGTGATCCAGCCTTCAGTGCGTTTTTCTAGCGTGTTCACAGCCTCAGCCGCCAGTTGCAGCCCGGCCGCTTGATGGAGGAATTCGGTGGATTCGGCAGCGTTGAAACGTAGATCGGCGGCACGTAGTTCAGTAAGTTGATCACGGGCGCGCAGACGTGCCAGCGGTAAATGCGGGTCTGTGCGTGTGGCGATCACGAGGTGCATATTCGGCGGCATATGATCGATCAGAAACGCAATCGCAGCGTCGATTGAGCGCGAATTGAGCGTGTGGTAGTCATCTAGCACGAGGACAAACTTGTGCGGTGTCGCCGCTATATCGTTTATGAGTACGGTCAGGGTGGAGTCGGCGGTTGGCTGAATGGATTGCAGCGTGTTCAACACCCGTTCTCCAATGGAAGCGTCGATGGTACGCAGTGCGGCAATCACATGCACGAGCAGACGCATGGTGTCGTTATCCGCATCATCCAGCGACAACCACGCCGCTTGTCGCTCGCACATACTGATCCACGCGCTGACGAGCGTCGTTTTGCCGAAACCCGCAGGCGCGGAAACGAGCGTCGCCTTGCGGTGCAGCCCCGCGTTCAGCCGTACGATCAAGCGCGGGCGCGGGATTGTGGTGGGGCTTGGCGGCGGTATATATAGTTTGGTGGAGAGAATCGATGGAAACATATTCTCATTATAGTGTAGTGCGGTGGAAAAATTGGAAGACCCAATAAGAGAAAGGTTGCTGCCCACATAAACCGTTGACTATTCACGCTTAACCAACCGCGAGGCATCACTTAGATTACCGCTTCTATTCATCCTAACTAAGATTTGGACGTCAGTGAGTAGGCAAACAAAAACCACCAGCATATGTGGTGGTCGTTGATCAAATCCAGTTATACGGTTTGGACCCGAGGGACTTCGCCCCGTTTCCTAGTCAGAAACAAGGTTTTGGCGTTCCGATTGCTCTCCTAAAGCATCCTGACAAGAACCACCTGCGCGAAACAATCTTCTTGATGCCTCAACAGGGTGCGAGCTACAGGGAAATCGGATATCAACTAGATATCGATGCATCGCGAGTTTGGCAAATCTTCAATATTACGGATAACAACTAGAGTAAGATGTTAGCGGAAACTTTTTGTTTCCTCTTTATCTTTTGATTAGAGACATGGAGACTTCCCCAACCCGTTACCATTCCAGCAGAATAACTCATAATTGATGCATCCAACCGCTACTAAACCACGCTTCCTAAGCCATTTGGCGTATTTCGCAATTCACTTGCGTTACGTATATTTCACGGTCGTGACTAACTGGATACCACTCATCTAAGGTAGGAAGACTGATGAAACAACTTCGGAAATTGATCTTATTACTGACTATTTCGCTTGCACTTGGCATTCTCGTTGTGCAATATGTAAGTGCGTCATCTCGAATACTATCTGAATCAAATAGACTACGAACGAACCCGCTTATCGACAACACTACGCCAACCCCACCTGTACACACACAATATCCTGTCACAGTCAAGGATTGTGGCGGTCGTGAAACCACCTATACCAAGGCGCCTGAACGCGTGGTTACCCTTGACCCAGCAGTCACCGAATCTCTCCTCCTCCTCGGTCTCAAAGACAAGATCGTAGGATTTACCGAATTCCAAACACCGGATCAACGCTGGGCAGTAACCAAAGTAGATATGGATTCACTCAACGTCATCAATGCTGATTTTGGTTATCCCTCGAAGGAAGCGATTATCGCAATCGCACCGGACATTGTGATGTCGGTGTATCCATCCGCACTACTCAGCAATCAGGATCTACCCGATCGTGACGGATGGGGCAAACTGGGAATTAATTCGTATTTGACTCAAGGGGAATGTCACCTTTCCCAAACACCCGTGACTGATTTTTCAATCCTGTATGAAGACCTGCGCAACATAGGCATCATCTTTGACGTCCAAGACCGTGCTGAAGCTGAAATTAGTAAGTTGCAAGCTCGTGTTGAAATCTTGCAGCAAAAGGTCAAGGGTGCGGGATTGAAACCCCTATCCATCTGGAGTTACAGCGGCGAAGAAGATCCTTATCCTGCGGGTGCAGTCGGTACGCCCAATGCGATTATCACCATGGCCGGTGCGACCAACGCCTTTGGCGATGTACTGCGTGACTATGATGCCATCAGTTGGGAAGAAATTGTCAAACGCAATCCAGATGTCATCTGGGTGATGACTTCCGCTGGTTCCGGTTTCATCGATGAACTTAAGGGCATCGAAGATAAGATGGCATCTGATCCTCGGCTGACGAACATTACCGCGGTCAAGAATAAAGCCTACGTGGCTCTGTCCTATAACGAAGGGGGAATCGAAACCCCACGCAACATCGACGCGCTAGAAATCATGATCGATGGCTTGCTCGCGCTGAAGTAGCTTATCTGTACCGGGAAACTTACCGCAAGCCCAACACAACTTGCGGTAAGACTTTTTTTGAATAGCACCATGTGCGAACAACCGGGAGCTTCAGCTATATGAATACCACACTACGTTGGATGTTGATCCATACCGCAGCGTTGCTCGCGCTGGCACTTGGTACAGGCTTGGTCACCACCGCACAATCGTCTACCCCAACCGAAAGGCCTAACTCCGAGTCTCTAAGTACCCAATATCCTATGACAATTAAAGATTGTGGTGGCCGTGAGACAGCCTACGATAAAGCCCCTGAACGCGCCATAACAATTGATCCTAACCTAACCGAAATGCTGCTTTTGCTCGGCTTGAAAGACAAGATCGTTGGTTATACCGAGTTCTATCCACCAGAGCGGCAATGGACTGTCACCAAAGCCGATATGTCTACGCTGAACCAGATTAACGATATCAATGTCGGGTATCCGGCTAAGGAAACCGTAGTCGCGCTTAATCCAGACTTCGTCGGATCGATCTATTCATATGCCTTTATGGATCCACTGCCGGATCACGACGGGTGGGCAAAATTGGGCGTGAATTCATATGAAGCTGTAGGCGAATGTTATACGACTGTGCCTACGGATTTCATGTTGCTGTATCAAGATTTGCATAATTTAGGGATCATTTTTGATGTACAGGATCGCGCAGAAACGGAAATAAAGAAGCTGCAACAACGGGTAATCGAGCTACAAGAGAAGGCCAAAGATGCCGGTTTGAAAGCTGTACGGATCGCCCCTTATGATGGGACAATCGAACATCCGCCAGTCTATGGTGGAACCATCAACAGTGTGATTGCGCTTGCTGGCGCGGACTATATCTGGGCAGACGCAGATCCAAATACATTGCCAAGTTGGGAACAATTCATAGCTGCCGACCCTGACGTCATCTGGCTCATTCCCGATGCAGGTCCTAGTGTTGATGAACTCAAACAACAAATCGAAAATGATGCGCGTTTCAAAGACCTAACCGCCGTCAAGAATCATGCTTATATCATCGTTCCACAGGCTGATGCAACGGTCGAGTCACCGCGTCTCGTTGACGGTATGGAACAAATCATCAATGCCTTGTTAGCGCTCCAATAATCAGAGGTTTCATGGAAACAAATTCCACACTAGCTACAACGGTATCAGAAGTATTGCATGAAGGGCAGCGGTTGCGGCAGCGATACTTTTTGAGCATCGTCGGCCTCATAGCAGTACTTTTTATCACCGCAACAGTAGGTATGTCGATTGGTGCAGTAAGTGTACCGTTTCGAGAGGTGTGGACCATTGTTGGTCAACATATTTTTCAGACACAGACCAATGCTGAAAAACTGAGTATGGACACGATCATCTGGGAGATTCGTGCGCCACGTGTGGTATTGGGTGCTCTGGTAGGTGCTGGATTGGCAGTGATGGGTGTTGCCATACAAGCAATGGTGCGTAATCCGCTGGCTGATCCCTATATACTTGGTGTGCAATCCGGCGCAGCAGCAGGCGCTGTAGCGGTCATCTTCTTCGGCGGAGCAATTGGCAAAGGATTGCTTCCGCCGGCACTCGGTGCATTTGTCGGTGCAATCGGCACATTAATCCTCGTGTTTGCCCTTGCCCGCCAGAATGGTCGTGTGTCGTCCCTGCGGCTACTTCTGGTTGGTGTTTCACTCTCTTTTGCACTATCAGGAATCACGACTTTTATGCAATATGCCACCCATGACCTTGCCGCACAGCAGGCCATTTTGTTCTGGTTGATTGGCGGTTTAGGGGGAGCGGAGTGGTCGAAGATTCCACTTTTAGCAGGCACACTTGTTATCACAGTAAGTGTGGTTTGGTACTACGCGCGACGCCTGAATGCATTGGCTATGGGGGATGAATCCGCTACTGCACTCGGTATGAATCCTGATAGCTTGCGAACCCGTCTGTTCGTCATACTTTCACTGGTTGTCGCGGCTTCCGTATCGGTTGTCGGGCCGATTGGTTTTATTGGATTGGTCGTGCCCCATGTGGCACGTTTGTTGGTTGGGGCAGAACACCGACGCGTAATCCCTGTCTCGATTCTGCTCGGTGGGATCTATTTGGTCGGTGTAGATGTGCTCGGTCGCTGGATAATGGCACCGGGGGAAATTCCTGTAGGAGTACTCACCGCGATACTGGGTACACCTTTCTTTATCTGGCTGATTCGCCGTCGCGGAGCGATGGCGATCCGTGATGCGAGGTAGTGATGCTTCAATCCAACCGTATTTCGATTGATCTCAGTGGAACTCGTATTGTCTCAGAGGTGTCGATTGAGGTCAACGAAGGTGAATTTGTGGGTCTTGTTGGCCCTAATGGCAGCGGCAAAACCACCCTGCTGCGCAGTTTACACCGTTCCCTCAAACCAGTAGATGGAACGATCCTCGTCCAATCCGATAATCTATGGCACATCAGCGCTATCGAAGCCGCACGACGGATCGCGGTGGTGGCTCAAGAGAACCAGATTGGATTTGATTTCACAGCCGGTGAAGTCGCTGCCATGGGAAGAATCCCATACAAAACAGGTTTTCAGCGGGATACCGATGATGACCGTATGCGCGTTGCTCAAAGTCTGCAAGAATTGGGGCTAGCCCTGCTCGCTCACCGGTCATTTGATGAGATGTCCGGCGGCGAACGTCAGCGTACGTTGATCGCGCGCGCGCTGGTACAAGAAGCACCGATCTTGCTGCTCGACGAACCAACCAACCATCTTGATATCCATTACCAACTTGACGTCTTGCATCGGGTGCATTCACTCAGGCTCACAACGATTGCAGCACTGCATGACCTGAACCTCGCTGCTTCATGGTGTGATCGCGTGTATGTGCTGGATCGTGGTCGCATTGTGGCAGGTGGTACACCCCAAGAAGCGCTATCTGCTGAGCGAATTAGTTCGGTCTTTCGGGTACAAGCCACCGCTTTCACACATCCGGTAACCGGCAAACATCAACTATTATTCGATCGTACAGAGGACATATGAGCCAGTCCAATTCAGTGCTTCCCCAATCGCTTACAGGCTGGCATAACCATTATCTACCCGTTATTTGTGGGGATGCTCCTGAAGGAACGTTATCCTTACAGGCGCTTTCAGATCACACCATCCTCGCACAGGTCATCCCATTGGTTGCATCTCATATTGCGTCTGATGCACGACAGGCTGCCCTGACTCTCATTCATTACGTCATCGGGAGTGCAACCGGGGTTTTGCTTGCTCCTTTGGTTCTAGATGGTGTGAGCATCGCAATATCAGCCAATGAAATTGGGATTGTTATAGGAGAGGATGGCACACTTAATGCATTGTGGGTGGCTCACGGTCTCGCTATTCATCGGCCTGTGTCGGTGGAGCAAACCGGAACTCAAGTGTCTTTGCTATTGAAGCCTATCGTGGACGCAATACAGGTACGAGAAAAGTTTAGTCGCCGTGGACTTGAACTCATTCTCTATGACGCCATCTGGAGGGGATGCAACCGTTTGCAAAACGCACACGCCAACCAACTGCAACCCGATTGGATAGATACACTTCTGATCAGCATGGGTGATTTGCGGAACAAGCCGTATCGAACCTTTCAGGTTCAGGCAGATGAAGGTGCACCCATCCACATGTCAATTCCCCGTGTTTGTTGTGTTCTTGCCAAAACATCTACGGCACATGCCTGCCCGACATGTCCACAGCATTCCGACACAGATAGGGTACGCTACAGTGAGGAATGGCTACGCTCGCTAGATGAAGCAGGCTTTTACGCAGAAATCGGACGGTCAAAGGTGCTGAACATAAACCGTTGATAATTCACGCTTGACCACCTCACGACTTCTTTTCATCCTAACTAGGATTTGGACGACAGTGAGTAGGCAAACAAAAACCACCAGCATAGGTGGTGATCGTTGATCAAATCCGGTTATACGGTTTGGACCCGAGGGGAAGAGTTCCGTTAACTAGGCATATCATGCCGTTTGAAATAGCTATTCCAGCATCAACCAACAGTCGTAGTCGTCACCCTGATAAAGCCCAATTGCATGAGACAATAGTGTTGATGCGCCAAGACGGTATGAGCTACAGGGAAATCGGAAACCAAGTAGGCATTGACTCCTCGCGTGTTTGGCAACTCTTCAAAACTATAGATAACAACAAACTCTGAAACTTTCTATTGCCCAATTTTTACAGTCAGATTGCTACCTGATAGGATTGCTTTTTCACCCCTCGATTAGGGTTTTGAGGCTCTCAAACCTGATTTCTGACCCATCCCCTGAGCGCGACGCCCAGCTTGAATTAATTAACGGTTCCCGTTTGCCGCACCCACTATCACGGACCTATCACTATATGAGTATCTGTGTCCAAGACCTAATGTACTTATACCATTACACTAGGCGATCTGTACCGTGGCCAAAACGAACCAATAGAAATAAACCTTACCCTAGCTATAGAGGGGAGAAGTGGTCAGTGTCTTGATCATGGTTCAATGTTTCAGATGCTTTATAAATCCAATAGGGAAGGGCAATAGCTGCGACCGGACATACTTTTTCGCACTGTTCACAATAGATGCAAAGATAAGAATCAATAATTTCGGGATGTTCATTGTTCATCCGCAAGGCATTGGTTGGGCAGACGCGGATACAGTTTCCGCAACCAATACATAGCATGTAGTTGATTTGCGG
Source organism: Aggregatilineales bacterium (assembly GCA_044227005.1). GTDB lineage: Bacteria > Chloroflexota > Anaerolineae > Aggregatilineales > Phototrophicaceae > CFX2. The sequence goes on along the minus strand of JBGAFZ010000013.1, from coordinate 17,382 downwards.
AAATGGAATCCCCTCACACGAATCCATGAGCTTCCTTACACCCATCATGGGTAGATATTGCGTACAATGCCTACCCTGGTTCAGATTAGGCACCTTTGGCAGTTAAGGTGCGGATATAGGCAATGATGGCACGTAGATCATCGTCAGTAAATGCAGGATTGCCACCCTTGGGAGGCATATCAATGCCGGTGGTATTCAGCGTATCCCATATCGGGCGACCAGTTTTCACGAATTCCAGAAACTGATCATCCGTCAAACCGGCAAGGAAAGTGCTTTCGACCAGATCCTTACCCAGTTTGGGCAGACCACGGGCATCCGGTCCGTGGCAGGCCGAGCATACCAGAAACAACTGCTCGCCCTTTGAAACAACATCCGCATCATAAGTGTTCGCTGAAGCCTGTGCCGTTGTCCCACCAGCAATAGAGGCGGTTGATGTCTCAACAGTGGCTTCCGGCACGCTTCCTGTATTCGATGAATGCAAGGTGCGGATATAGGCAATGATGGCACGTAGATCATCGTCAGTGAATGCCGGATTGCCACCCTTGGGAGGCATATCAATGCCGGTAGTATTCAGCGTATCCCATATCGGGCGACCAGCTTTCACGAATTCCAGAAACTGATCATCCGTCAAACCGGCAAGGAAAGCGCTTTCGACCAGATCTTTACCCAGTTTGGGCAGACCACGGGCATCCGGACCGTGGCAGGCCGAGCATACCAGAAACAACTGCTCGCCCTTTGAAACAACCGCAGGATCATAGCTGTTTCCGGTTATCTGTCCGGCGTTGGCAACTACCAGTGGGGTTGCTGTCGCAGTGGGCAACGGCGGTTCTGTTGGGGTTGCTGACGGGGCAGGTGTGCTCGTTGGACTATTGGTCGGTGCGGATGTCGCGGATGGCAACACAGTGGTAGTTGGTTCAACCAATGCAACTGCTGTGCTATGTCCATCGTCCGCTATTCGCGGTGATTGATTCGCCAATAGCGCACCGGCTATGATTACAAAGTTGATGATCAGAATAATGGCAACAAGGTTGGCGTTGAGCACACTTTGATTTTGTTTGTGATTATGGTGTGACATAAATTCCTCTAAAATCCCTTTTAATCCCCTGTCGTCAAAATAGATGCGAGATTGGTCACGATGGCGTGACGACTGTCTGGGCAAATTTCTGCTCAAGCTGCTGCCCATCAGCCAGAAGCACGGTTACAGTTACGTTCCACTCCCCCGCCATAGACCATCGTAGCGGTACGACATATTGTCCGTTGTTGATGTGTTTGCCTTCGCCTGCAATTGGCATCATGCCAGCATGTCCCATGTTTCCAGTGACTTTTACGGTAGCATCGGTAATCGGGCTGCCGTCCTTCTTGGTGAGGGTAATGGTGACGGTTGCATCACCACCCAGCGCCGGATTGTTATCGGACTGATAATGGATGTTGACCGACGATTTTCCTGTATCTTGATTGTGGTTGATGATGCTTTCACTTGAAACAGCATCAACAAAGAACTCAAATTTCTTGCTGATTTCGTTGCCGTCTTGCATTCGGGCTGTTACTGTGACGATCCAACCCCCGCCCATCGTCCATTCAAATGGAACATGATATTCGCCGTTGCTGCTATCGTGGACTTCAAAGTCGATCGGTGCCATGCCTTGATGATCCATATCACCATGTATTTTGAGGTTAGCACCGTCTACTGCTGTACCTGTGGAGGTGGTGAGGCTAAGGATCAAGGTTGTTTCGCCTACTGCCAGTGTTTCTGGTTCAGTACGCACGGTCAGATTGAAATCCGTAGACGTCGTGGTGGCTTTGGCTTGCGGACCGCAAGCAGTCAATACGACGAGCAGTAGTATGCTGCTAATCCACACCATGAAGGCTTTCATCGCGAGGCTCCGCTGAAAATAAATTTCTCTTGGCGTGCGAAAATCACGATGGCCGCAGCGAGTGGAACAATAATCCAGATCAACAAGCCGATGAGCAGCATGGGTAACAATAACCCTCCAAATTGAGAGGTGGCATACAAACCCGCTGGCCCGAGTACCTCTAGATTGGCTTGAATCACGAGGATCGATGCAATCTTGAACATTTGTAGTGGATTGATGACCGCGATGAAAAACACCGTTTCAATCGGCAACTGCATAGAGACCGAAGTTCCCATGATGCCCAGATCACCAATAAAGACGAGGAACAACCACAAAAATAATGCCCCACCGAGCGCGGTAGTGGTCTTTTGAGCGAGGCTGGACAACAAAAACCCCAGACTCAGCATGGCCAGCGCTAGTGAATAGGCCAATATGACTGTGAACAAATAGCTCAGTGCATCCTGAATCGTGCCTTGCAGCGCCAGTGCGACCCCCGCCACACCAAACCCGAGTGTCAGCGTGGCCAATAACGCACCCGCCAGCCCAAAATACTTTCCGAGTAGCACTTCAATCCGGCTCACTGGCTGCGATAGCAGGTAAGACAGCGCTCCTGTTTCACGATCACCGGCTATATTTGCTGATCCGAGCGTTAGCCCGATCAGCGGAACAAACAGCAGGACGAGGTTAACAAGACTGGCGGCTGTACGACCGTAATTCATTACGCGTAGCGATGTACCTCCCGGATGGACTAAGGCCGATAACGCAAAAGCGATGACGGCAAAGGACACCGTAAACACAATAAACCAGCGGTTACGAACCGCATCGCGAAGTTCTTTTCGGGTGATCGCTCGTATGTTAGCAATGTCAACCATGCTTTTCTTCCTTTGGCACTAATTCACCTTCGAGCAGTTCAAAATCCTCAACTGGAATGCGCGCCATCTCTAACGAACGCAGCGGTGCGATCTTCCCACCGGTATTGACTTGAACATAGACGCTGCGCCCATTTGGCGCGAAAGTAAATCCTTGCTGCCTGAGGACACGCTGCGTGTCTTCTTTGTGCTGGGGATCTACCCAGATTCGCATCCAACGGTGCAATCCCAATTTGCTCGCCAGATCTTGAGGGGAACTTTCGAGGGCTAGTTTCCCGTCGGCCAGCACCAACACACGAGTGCTCAGTGCCATCACTTCATCAAGACGGTGGGATGAAAAGACAATCGTCTTGCCCGACTCATTAAGCATCTGGATAGTATGAATAAAGTCTCGCTGGGCGCTTACATCAAGGTTTGCCGTTGGTTCATCCAACACCAGTACTGGAGGATCGGAGAGGAGTGCCACCGCTAGTGCTAAGCGTTGCTTCATGCCTCCGGATAGCATGTTTACCCGCTTACCGTGATGGGCTGTTAACTGCACCTGCTCCAATACAGCATCCACAGGTTGGAGAGCGGTCTTTTTGAGGCGGGCATAAAATACCAGTGTCTCGTAAACTGTCATGTCATAAAAGGCGGCTTCCTGTGGGACATAACCGATTACCGCCCGCGCCGCTTTGCTGTCTTTGTGTACATGGATTCCATTGATGGATAGTTCACCTTCAAACCCTTGAACACCGAGCAAGCAGCGTAGGGTGGTTGTTTTGCCCGCACCGTTCGCACCCCATAGGGCAACAGCTTCACCGTCATCAATGGTGAACGATACATTGTTCAAAGCAGTGATCTTGCCGTACCGTTTGGTTAAGTTTTTTGCAACAATCATGGTTCTCTCTTTTGCCTAGGTAGCGGTTTGAACAGGTTCAAGCGATTTTCGAGATACCGCGCGTCGGTGGTTGCCGCGCAGTGCGAGTGCACAAATCGCGCCGCCAATGACCGACAATATCAGCGTGGCAGCGAGGAAGGGAACCGACACCGCTTGGGCACTCTCTTCGAGTCCGGCAGGCATGACGTAATGCATCTTGGGCGCTTCATCGATGACTTTTGGATCCGGCCTGAGGGATGGGAAAGCTGATGCCGCGAAGTCAATCACTTGGCTTGCAGGGCTGAAGTTGAACAGCCGTAAAATGGGTTCGTTATCGGCAAGACTCTCAAAGAGCTTTTCTTCGCGATAAGGCATGTCACCGACGCCATCACCATTGCGGTCGTAGCCGATGTAGTTGCTCCAGTAATTCCCGATGCCGTCTTTGCTCCATAGGTTGCCGAGCAGGTTACCACGCCCCTGTACACTGATTTGCTGGTAATTTTCAAGGAACGTGTTGTCTTGAAAAATATTCTGTTTCACCGAGGGCAACCCTACTAAGCCGATGTTGTTGTACGCGACGAAGTTATGGCTAAAAATGTTATAGCTGTCATAGAGCGAGGGTGAATTGTCTAGATACACGGCCACCACATTACCAATGAATTGGTTGTGCTCAATTCTGGCGTGATCCATATCCTTTAAAGCAATCGCATAGCCACTCGCACCACGATTGTTGCTAAAGCGGTTGCCTGTCATAGTCAATCCTGCGGAATACATCATGTACGCGCCAACCGCATTGTTTTCGATGATGTTATCTTCTACGATGGCGTTATTGTTGTACATGAAATGCAAACCATAACGGTCTGAATGGATGTGATTGTTGCGGATGGTGATGTTATTGGAATACCAGATCAGCGTATCGCGCCCGTTGATCACATCGTTGCTGATTAGTTGAACATCATTGCTATACCAGACGCGTATGCCGTCACCGCGCATACTTTCATCGAGTGGCTTACCGTGAATTGTATTGTTTTCAGCCAACCCGTTAGAGGCATTTGCGAAATAAATACCAAACATCACATCGTCAAGGAGGTTGTTGGACACAGTGACATGTGCCGCTTGCACGACAATGCCAGTATCTTCATGCGCCAGACTTTGCCCACTGTGGCGCAGTGTAAAGCCGCTAAACACGACATTCGATGCGTTGATCACGACAAGACTGCCCTTACCTTGACCATCGATGACAGGCGAGTCGATCCCGATGAGCGATACACTCTTCTCGATGATTAGCGGGGCAGGATATACACCGCTGTGGATTTCGATGACGTCACCCGTGTTTGCAGCGGCTATCGCAGATTCGATAGTGGTGAAAGAGCCATCCGGTGCGACAGTCAATGTATTCTGCGCATGAACCGGTGTGAAAAATGCACTCACCATCGCTATAAATGCGCTCATTAGGATCGACCTGCGTATGGTTTTCATCAGCTGGGTCGTCATCTGAACTTAGCCTTCCGCTTGCTGGGGTTTGATGACCAATCGCATGACAATTGCGACGATAATGAGGATGCTTGCGACGACGAGGATGTACCAACCCGTATCCACGTAAGCCACTGTCTTAAATTGGCCGATGATTCCCTCGCCCAGAATAGGCGGTGTAAAAGGATGAATGGCGCTGGAAAGCGGCGCATATGGATCAAGGTTTTGGCCGTAGTAATTCATCCAGAAGGCCAAATCAGCGAGAAAGATGATCGGAAATAGCAGCGCTGGAATACCTAATGCCCACGTCCAACGCCGGCGCCAGAATGCGGCAATCCCTAACAGGACGACCATGATAAGAACCGCCGGTATCGCGATCGAGCGTTCAACTTTCGCTGCCTCATACAGCGATTTCATACCAATGTAATGATTGAGTTCATCAATTTCGCGAACTTCATCTAGTTTGGGATCGGCATCACCAGTCATGTTGTTGACGAAGACCCGAATACTCAGACCACCGGGGTATTGAGGTGCCTGCAAAACAAGACCCCAGTAGGGCACATTGATAGAAAGAATCAACAACGCCGCCGCGATCAGAAACAAGATGGGCGAAAGCCATTTGAGCCAACTGCGTGAACCGACACGGGAAAGGCTATTGGTGGTTTTGGAGCCTGTCGTGGGAATTGTATTTGTCGTCATATCAGACCTCCTCTAAATTGGGAAACGGGTGGCAGGACTCGATATCCCTGCCACCCGTTTGCCTGTTTTTATTGCTCAGGCTTGACCATCAAGTAACCCATCATTTCGAGGTGGAGCGCAGAGCAGAACTCTGTGCAGTAGTAGCTGAATACGCCGGGTCGGGTCGCGTCGAAGTGGAACGTGATCGACTCGCCGGGTTCAATACTCAAATTGATGTTATAGAATGGAATGGCAAACCCATGTGTTGCATCGCGTGCCCGTTCGACGTTGGTGATCGTCCACGTCACATGATCGCCTGCTTGAATTTCAACATGTTCTGGTGTGAAGTGGCTGCGGACAGAAGTCATACGTACCGTGACATTCTTGCCATCGCGTGTTATGCCTTCAGTACCTTGGGTCACTGCGTTCGGGTCAACCGATTGAGTCTGCGGATTCCAACCGACTTCAGGATAAACTTCCCATGCGTGCAGTTTGTCTGCCTTGATGATCTGCGCGTAGTGCGGTTCAGCGCCAGTGATAGGCATATCGAAAAGAATTTGCGTCTTGTCACCGGGCTGAGAGATGTCGATGAGCTGGAGGTTTTGCGGCAGTAGCGGACCGGTGCTCAAGAAACGATCTACCGACCATTTATCCAGCGCGACAAGGAACCGACCGTCAGGTGAAGCCGTATCGCCTTCAGCAGCTGCCAGATGGCCGACGTTATATTGAACAGGGGTCTTGTTGATGAGCTTCCAACCATCTTGTGGACGGTAGCCTTCAGCACCGATGCTCCAACGGGCAACCGCGCTGTCGAGGAACAAGCTGGTATAGGCATAACCTTGATCATCAAATACAGTGTGTAGCGGTCCAAGCCCGAGTTCGACCTGCGTTTCCAATACGCTTTCCAGTGCGAGTACGGGGACTCCGTAGCTGTCTTTTTCAGTCGGGCCAGCAGCAATTGCATCCTGCATCTTTTGGAAGCTGTAAACGCTGACATGTGGGTCAAGCTTACCGCCGACAATCACGAAATCACCTTTGGGGGTCACGTCTGCACCGTGGGGGCTGCGGGGTTCAGGTGCCAGATACAGCAGGTTCTTTTCAACCGCAGTCTTGAGGGGGATCACGTTGAAGCCATTGACGTCTACTGCGCCACCGGCTTGGAAGACCGCTTCGACTGCCTTCAAGTTGATGATATGCAGGTAGTCCACCGCGCCCTTGCTCACACCAGCTTCAAATGGCGGGTTGCCTTCTTCGATGCCGCCCGTTGCCATTTCGGCATTGAATGAATTGCAGAATATCCAACCATCGGAGACAGCTTTACCCGAGTCGCACAGATCTTGCCAGTATGGGGGTAGTTCCAAGCCGAATGACTTGCTCTGGTCGATCCGACCCTTTTCATGGTCAAACTTCCAGAAGGTAATCATGCCGCTGTAGGATTTCTGATAGTCGGCAATGGGTGCGTATGCGCCGCCCAAAGGTAGCCCATATTGTCCACCTTCAACGATGTAATCGGTGTTGGGGGTCACGAATGTGCCACCGTGATCATTCAAGAATGCTGAGTTATGAACGATTTGCTTGGTTTCGAAGTCACGCAAATCGATAACCGCTACGCGGCCGTTGGCCTTGTCGCCGATGAATAGCCACTGTCCGTCATATTCACCGTTGGTCTCGCTCAGCGCCGGATGGTGGGTGTCACCCCAGCGGATTTGCTGACCGTCAATATTTCCTTGATCCAGAACTTCGTTACCAGCACCATATCCGTATCCCTGCCATGCTTCAGGAGTGAATACCGAGATAAGGCGCAGTAACCGCATCGATGGCATACCGATCGCTAACACCTGACCACTTTGCCCACCGGAGGCAAACATCACATATTCGTCCAAAACACCGCTGGGGGTATAGGTCAGTGCTGCCGCACGGAGGTCAGCATCAGTCAACCCACGTGCTTTAGCAATTTCCTGCCAATCCGAATTGGCATCCTGAGCGTTGGTGATCGCCTTGGGGGCGACGACCACAGCCAGCATGACGGCTACAAGTAAAACAGATCCTATGAGAAGTAATTTTGAGGACAATCGTCGTGACATCATTTTTCTTCGTCTCCTTGTCCGAAGTTTGTCATAAATCTGCCGTGCGCTGCCTATGCAGCACATCTTTTGCTTCATAATGGATTGAAATGGCAAAGATCGATGTGATCCAAGTCACATCGATCGCAAGATGTCACGATGGGTGTATTAACGGGATTCTTGGAAGGCAACGGCTCGAAGGGTATCAAGATCACGAATCGTGATGCTGTTGCGGGTCATATACACCAGCCCGTCTGCTTCAAACTTCTTGAAGGTGCGGTAGACCACCTCACGGGCTGTCCCCACCATATCGGCAAATTCTTGCTGCGAAAGCAGGCGATCAAAAATGATTATGTTGCCGTCAAGTACACCTTCAAGCTCAGCGCGCATCATCAATACCGTTGCCAGACGGGATGTCACGTCACGGAATGCCAGATCATGCACGAGGGTGACAAATTGTTTGAGTCGGTTCGTTATCAAACGCAGAAACGCCTCTTGAAAATCGGGGTGTTCGTCCAGCATCAATTGCAGTGCATCCGGCGCAAGCGCGATTGTAGTCACCGGTGTCAGTGCCGTCGCAGAATACGGGCTGGGTGCCTTTGTTGGCAGCGACTCCGCACCCAAACAATCACCCGGTACAGGCAGGGCTAGAATTTGACATTTCTCTTTGGATTGGCGGTAGAGTTTCACCCGACCGGATTGCAGGATATAAAGCGGACTGGGTGCATCACCTTGACGATAAAGATCACCGCCTGTGTTATAGGTTTGCACCACAAATTGCTCGGCAACGCAGCGCTGCGTCCGGGGACTCAACGTCGCAAACAGATGACTTTTGGATAATAGTTCTATACTGGCCATCATGGAACTACCACTTTTTACAGTTGCCATGATCACAGCATAGAATATTTAGGCATACCCTAATGTGACCTAAATCACGTCAAACGTTGGCGCGTTGCTCCTCGAAAGCGCAGCTTGGCAGTAGTTCATCCGGTTTAAGGAGGATAATGCGCCCCGGTTCGTTACGGACGACACCTTCTTTTTCAAGTAAGCCAATGTGGCGCGTAACCACCTCACGCACCGTGCCTGCCAATGAGGCTAGTTTCTCGTGCGTCATTTGGACGGTTGTAGGGTGACTGCTGCGGTTGGCATACGTCAACAGGCAGTCGTTGATGCGGTCATGGACACCCCACGATCCGAGTACCTCACTGACCCGCGCCAGGTGTCCTAACCGTTGGCTATAGATATGCAGTAGCGCAGTGACCATTTGCGGGTCACGCTCCTTCAACTGATGCAGCGCTTTCTCCGAAAGAATCACGAGGGTAACAAAATCCATTGCTTGGGCTGTTGCCGGATTCTTTTCCATATCAAATAAGGGACAACTGCCGAAACATTTGCCCCGATTTATCAGGCACAATCCTTGAACTCGCCCATTCAAAGATTGTTTGATAATTTTGACCTGTCCCTCCAAAACGAACCACAGCCAGCCGGATTTCTCACCCTCCATGAAGATAATCTGTCCAGGATCGTATGTCCGTTTGACCATATAAGTCGCCAGACTCTTAACTTGTTCCATCGATAGACTGTGAAAAGCAGGGATGTCGTATAACTCTTCAATATTTATGGGTGAGTAATTTGCCATTTTACCTAAAAATCAATTCTATTAATTTTCACCAGTATATCGCACATGATACATGAGTGTCACTCTTGATCTTCAATAAAGTCGCCAGTGTTCCCACTATTCATGGAAGCCATGACGATCGTGAGTAACATCCAAGACAATATAGCACAAGGCTTAGGTCATTAGTGGTTCCGTAGTATAACAAGCTCGGGTGCTGCCCACATAAACCATTGACAATTCACGCTTAACCAACCGCGAGGCATCACTTAGATTACCGCTTCTATTCATCCTAACTAAGGTTTGGACGTCAGTAAGTAGGCAAACAAAAACCACCAGCATACGTGGTGGTCGTTGATCAAATCCGGTTGGTTTGGACCCGAGGGACTTCGTCCCGTTTCCTAGTCAGAAACAAGGTTATAGGGCATTCGATGTCAAAAGCGCGGGGAGGAACCCACCAACAAAGGCATCGCCCAATCCCACTGTAGTAGCTACTGCCGGTTCTACAAACGCGACTGGAACACAATAGATTCCGCCGTCTGGCAGTTTGTTCAGAGTGTCTGCGAAATCTGCGTCTGCTTGTCTAGAAGCAAGCTTTTCAACAGTTGTGTAGTTCTCGACAGTGAAATCATCACCATAGCAGAAGCGGGTTGTCGCCATCGTAACAGCAGCCTTGATGGCCTTAGAAAATTTTACAGCTTCCTTGCCATACGCAAGCGCCCAGTGTTTGGTATGGACTACGATAGTGGGTATCGGGAAAAGATTGTGAAGTCCAATTAAGGCTTCTTTGACCTGAAGAACATCCAGCAAATCTATTTTTCTATGAAGGTAACCTTGAAGTTCCTCTTCATTCAGGCTGAGAACGCTCATTTTTTTAGCTAATGTACCGTAAACAATGTGACTGAATTTGGGCTCATAAAAGCCAGCATCTTCACAAAAGACAATCGCATCTTTCGGTAGTCTTTCAATCATTCGCAAGACACATGCCAACCTATCGTTAAGCAGTGCCTCATCATGCATCGCATTAAAACCCGAAACCAGGAGCACCTTCGCTTCTGTGATCAGCTCCCCAAAGTCTTCATTGAGCTTCATGATGATATTGTCAACATCGCTGTGGTAGATCAAACGATTGGCATGACTAGTTCGAATGTTAATGTCGTTTGCTTTTACTTGGGTATCTTTTCCAAATTGTACAATGAGATGAGGATAGGATGTGTCTTGGTCATTACTACACACATAAGGGCTATCGTGTGGGATTAGCCTTCGTACATGGTCATTCAATGTGACAAGATGAAGCGCCGATGTATAACCGAATTTCCGCATCGCGATGGCGGCGCGTACACTGGTTCCACCAATTGTAATTTTGTTTGTACACTTCTGCGCAAACTGCTCAACAATAGCCTCATCCGAAACAAATCGCTCACCACCGCCTGAGATCTGCAAGAAACCGAGGATTGAGATAACTAAATCGCGTTCAGAGGTGATAACTCTATTAATATCCAATTCATCATTATGGATGTCATACTGGCGGATAAGGTTCTCAATAACTCCGGAATTCCATACGATTTCATAGTCGGTATTATCACCCAACCCTAAAGCGATTTTTTCCTTCACGACTCAGATTCTTTCGTTAATTTCTTCGCCAATAGATATGTCTGGATGAAACGTGAAGTGTGCAACCGCTTCATCCAGACAATTATGTATCACACGTAGCACTGCCTAAGCTTAATAAAGTGTTGCTTTGCCAACTGCGTCAAATAGATTGATCTTGTGGTGGGCAACCTTCTTCATGGCTTCGATGCATGCGGGATAAATCATCAGAGGCTCATAGAGTCCCTTATCCGCAAGAACTTCACGAGCCTTAAGATAGAAGGCATTCTTGATGTCACTGGAGATATTGATCTTATTGATACCCAGCTTAACAGCCTTAGCGATTTCTTCATCTGGGTTTCCGGAACCACCGTGAAGGACAAGAGGAATATCAACTCGTGCTGTAATTTCCTTTAGCAAATCCAAACGCAGCTTCGGTGGCCGATCTTTAGGATACAAACCGTGGGCAGTACCAACAGCGGCTGCCAAAGTATCAACGCCTGTGGCATTTACATAAGTTTCAACATCCTCGGGTCTTACATAGATGATGTCTTCGGTACCGGCCTCTGCCTGAGGGCTAGTTGTACCGATCGTTCCCAACTCTCCTTCCACCGAGACATTGATGGTATGAGCAAGTTCCACGACCTGTTTGCTGATCGCAATGTTTTCCTCAAGTGGCTTGGTAGAAGCGTCAATCATTACTGAAGTGAACCCACATTGGATCGCTTCCATAATCTGCTTTATCGATGAACCATGATCAAGATGGATGCAGACTGGAATGTTGGTCTTGTGCGCTTCTTCGATAGCCCCTTTAATAAAGGGATGCCGCACAAATGCCAATTCATCGGGGTGTATTGCAAAGATCACCGGAGAGTTTGCTTCTTCTGATGCTTCGATCACCCCACGCAACAACATATTGTTGCTTATATTGAATGCTGGCACTGCAAAATGATTTTGATGTGCGACTGCCAGCAAATCCTTCATATTCATCAACATTGTAGAATTCTCCATTCTTTTGGCGATATTGTTAAGCTTCGTAAAGCTATTGATCATAAAAGTTCGTCGGACGTCTTTAACCCTTAATTGACCCGGCTGACATTCCGGCAATAAAGTAACGCTGGAAAATAAGGAAGAGCACTAAAACCGGAATTGAACCCAATACGCTTAGTGCCATCATCTGATTCCATTCATAGGCATGCTGTCCCATCAGCAGTTGGATTCCAATCGGCACAGTCCGCATATCGTTTGTCTTCGTAAGGGTCAGCGCAAAAAGGAATTCATTCCACGCAAGCATGAAAGTGTAAACCCCTACCGAAACAATACCCGGCAAAGAAATCGGTACCAGCACTCGCCAGAGGATAGTTAAGCTGCTGCCACCATCAATCATGACAGCTTCATCCAGTTCGCGTGGAATTGTATTGAAGTAACCTGTCATCATGATAATCGCATAAGGCAGGGTAAAGACCATATAGGTCAGAACCAATGCTCCATAGGAGTTATATAAGCCGAGCGCAACAATAAGCCCGAAATAAGGAATGAGTAAGGTGATTGGTGGAACTGACTGCACACCGATAATAATTAAATTCAGAACACTCTTGAACCTAAAATTGTATCGGCTGAAGCTGTATCCTGCCATTATTCCTACAGCCAACGTAGCCAGCATGACCAAGGTTGAAATGATGTAACTGTTAAAAAAGAATCGCAGTTGTTCATTATTGGTGAAAACCGCAGTGTACGATGCAAAAGAAAACGAGTCATCAATCAAGCGTGGCGGATAAGCAAAAATCGCCTGGTTCGATTTGAATGAAGCGGCAATCATCCACACAACAGGAAGTCCTGCAAAGAGCGCACCAAGTACTAACCCAATGAGCGTCAGCCCCGTTGCAATCCTTGTCCTTACAGGCATTGGCATCGACTTATTCATTGGTTGACCTTTGGTTACGCACGTAGAACACACCAACAAAAGTTGAAATTGCTAGGATAATAATAGCGGTTGTGGATGCCTGTGAGAACTCTGAGGAACTAAATGCTAATTTGTAAGTATACGTGCTCAGCATTTCTGTGGCACGGATTGGACCACCACCCGTCGTCATCCAAATCAAGGTGAATTGGGCGGTTGTCCAGATAAAATCGAGCATTGCGAGGCTAATAATAATCGGTTTTAGTTGGGGCATCGTAATGAAACGGAACAACTGAGTGCTGTTTGCCCCATCAATTTTGCCCGCCTCATAGAGATCATCGGGTATCCCTTGTAAGCCTGCTAGAAAACTGACCATATAGAAGGGGTAGCCGGCCCAAATATTGATAAAAATAACAGCCGGCAATGCCCATTGTTTCGATCCTAGCCATTCAATTTCACTGGATGCCAAACCCAAATTCGTTAAAAGATAATTGACCACACCGTTGGGGTCGAGCAGCAACCGCCACAAAATTGCGATAATTGATGCAGTGAATACCCAAGGAAGAATGTACAAAACTCGAAACACGGCTCTCGGGAGGATACCAACAAGGCGAGTATTCAATAGCAATGCGAAAGATAAACCGATGATGAAATGGGCAACGACACTGGATCCTGAAAAGATAAGTGTGTTTTTGAGTGCTTGAAGGAAATGATTATCGGAAATAATTTCAATATAATTTTTGAGTCCTACGAATGTCGGAGCTGTTCTTGTAACAATGACATTGTCTACCAATGAATAAAGAAAGACCGTAACGATCGGAATCAGAGACAATACGATCAATAGGATTAAGGTTGGTGACAAATAGGCATAAGGGATCAGTTTCTTCATGAGTTGTTGCCGATTAGTGTTCTTGGACACTTCAGCGTGATTTGAGATGTTGGCGGTCTCCGTCATTTGTAATTCTCAATCTCTTCTCAATTGAGGCCGCAAGGTGAGATACCTTGCGGCCTCTCTGTTCTAACGAGGACTCGCCTCGTAATTTATGGAAGTTTTATTCGAAGTGCTTCAACCAAGCATCCTGAGCGGTAGCGAGCAGTTCGTCAATTTTGATGTCACCACTGAGATATGATTGGAATGATTCGTCGAATTCGCGCATCAGTTGTTCGGCTACCGGCAAACCAGTGAATTCATTGGCAAGGAAACCCTTCTGGAAAACATCGAAGGCGGCGCCAAAGAGTTCGTCAGTCTTCACAATGTCGGGTGTCGACTTAACATTGCCCGGGAAAGCGTTTGCAATCGTCGACAACTGTGAATTCACATCTGAACTCATCAGGTAGGCAATCAACTTCCAAGCTTCAGCCGGGTGTTTGCTGTTCTGAGCCACACCGATACCCCATGAAGCATAGGGAAGACCACGCTTGCCAGTATAATCGTCTGCAGCAGGTAGCGCCGTGATCGCAAACTTCAGATCAGGAGCTTCTTTGCGGATCATGTTGATGTGTGCAAGACTATCAATCATCATGCCAACGCGACCGTTAACGAAATTGGCAACCTTGTCCGGCTCGGCCAAGGAGAACGCACCCTTAGAAATAACACCAGCATCATACAGGCTCTTGATGTATTCCATAGCACCGCTGATGTCTTTGTTGTCAACCAGATTGGGCTTGCCATCCTTCAACATGCTTCCACCGCTTGCCCACACCCACGACATGACATCATTCTGAATGCCATTGGGGGTCTGTGATGCGAGCGGGAGTACCCAACCATATACGTTGTTGTCTGCATTGGTCATCTTCTTGGCTGCGTCAGCAAATTCGGTGCGAGTGCTGGGGAGCTTATCAATGCCCGCAGCCTTCAGCAGATCAAGATTGACAAACACAGGATAAACAAAGTTCACAACGGGGATCATGTAGGTTGATCCGTTAAGTTGAATCTGGGCAGCCAATTCACTCGGATCATATTGGGCATCGCTCATGAGCTTGGAAATGTCAGCCAACGAACCCTGCTTCACAAAGTCGTTCACCCATGCGCCGTCCAAACCAACAACATCAGACATTGTACCGCTGGCAGCACCAGCAACCGTCTGGTCATGGGTTGTAGCATAAGGGCCGCTAACCAATTCAACAGTAATACCAGGATTCTTCGCTTGGAAATCATCCATGATGGCGCGGAGCGCACCCTTCGGTAGTTCTGGTTCCCACCATTGGGAGAACTGTAGGGTCACGTCACTGGACTGGGCTTGTAGGGTTCCGCCCAACATCAGCATTGTGATTGCCAACAATAATAAAGTAACGAGCTTCTTGTTCATTTACAATCTCCTCTAACAAGATCAATATCTGCCAAAATATCTTCGATGGTGTCTCTATACGTGAATTGTGTAGGCCATACAGCCCCCGAAAGTAGCACCTATTATTCTTTGGTTTTGCTTAAATAGATCTCTCCTTCTGTTCTTTGAACTCAGTATTTACGGTGCTCGGTTGCCCTGACTGTCTTAGAAACCGCTCGCACCATCTCGTCTGAACGGGCTATACAGATGCCCACATAAACAGCTTCGGTCAGGGCTACCATGGCAAGATTGGAGTCCACCCGTTCTTCGCGAAACTGACTGCTTCGCGTAGCAGTGAACAAGCACAAATCTCCATGGCGGGTAAGCGGCGCGTCTGAGTGATTAGTAATGCAGATCGTGCGTGCGCCGCGCTGCTTGGCTAATTCCAATGCGTAAACCGTGTCTTTGGAGCTTCCCGTATGCGAAATACCCACCGCGACATCTTCTGAAGTAAGCAGTGACGAATACATTTCTTGCATGGTGGGATCAATTGAAAAGCGACTTGAAAGACCGATCTTCGTCAAACGAAAATTGAGATCCATTGCTATCGGAATAGAGTTACCGGAAGCAAACAACGTGATTTGACGGGCATTACAGATGGTCTGGATTGTGGCTTCTAATACTGCCATATCCAGAATTCGTATCGTATCTTCCAATGAGCGCAATCCCACCGTCATCGCTTTTTGCACAGCGGTGGCAGGTGTGTCGTCAGGACTCATGTCTTCATGGACAATCATCATCGGGGAAACAATATCTTCCGCGAGGCGAATTTTAAGTGCATGAAAGCCGGAGTATCCCAGCGTTTGCGCAAACCGAACAATACTGGCTTCGCTCACACCGGCTCGTGCGCTTAACTCGGTTACAGTAAGGTCAATAGTCTCTCTGGGAAAATTAAGAATGAATTCGCCAACCTTGCGGGTTGTTCCTTTTAGTCGAGGCAGCGCATCAGAAATGATTGATAACGTACCACGTCCGTTGTTATCAGGTTGTTTCATAAAAACACCGTATTTTTGAAAATAAATTTCATGATTCAAACTATATTGAAAATTTTGTCAAAGTCAAGAGGCAATTTGCGGTGCTGTCCACATAAACCGTTGACTATTCATGCTTGACCAAAAGCGATGCATCACTAGGATTCACGCCTTCTATTCATCCTAGCTCGGGTTTGGACGCCAGTGAGCAGGCAAACAAAAACCACCAGCATATGTGGTGGTCGTTGATCAAATCCGGTTATACGGCTTGGACCCGAGGGACTTCGTCCCGTTTCCTAGTCAGAAACAAGGTTTTGGCGTACCGATTTTGACCCAAAAGCACCCTGATAAAACTCAACTGCGCGAAACTATCCGCGTAATGAGACAGGATGGTATGAGCTACAGGGAAATCGGGAATTATCTCGACATTGACTCTTCACGCGTTTGGCAACTCTTCAAAACCATAGATAAGAACAAACTCTGACGCCTCCTATTGCACACTTTTTACAGTCAGACTGCTACCTGATAGGATTGCTTTTGCACCTCACGATTGGGGTTTTGAGGCTCACAAACCTGAATTCTGACCGTTCCATGAGCGCATCCGCCCACCTTGAATTATCAACGGTACTTGTTTGCCGTACCTCTATCACGCGATAGGTGTTTTTATTTTTGAATTTAAGTTATTGTTTTAAAGCAAACGGACATATGATAGTCAAACGAGATAACTATCATATGTCCTATAAACTATTACGGAATGGCAATCACAAAGTTCAACCCACCTGAGTACATACCGACATTGCCTGCGTTGTCACGGGCGCGCACATGCCAATAGTAGTTTCCGTTAGACAAGGCAACAGCAGCAGGCCATACAAACGTAATAGGTGATACACCACCAGCTACGTTATACCGCGCGACTACATGACTGAACCCCAAATCAGTTGCGATTTCGATCACATAATCTGCCGCGCCAAGCGAGGGGATCCACGTAAAGATTGGCGTGCGAGTATTGGTGATCACGAGAGTATTGATGGGTGTCTTCAATAGCGGCGGGAGCGGCGGAGTGGTATCGACGGTGAAAGATCGCACCACACTCCATGTACCCGGTGCACCATATGTATTCAGCCCACGAACACGGAAGGCATATACCCCGTCCGGTAAGGTCGTGGTGGTGACCTGTGTGCCGT
>JBGAFZ010000012.1:0-151949 GCA_044227005.1 Aggregatilineales bacterium | reverse complement strand
TCGCTCCACCAACTCCACTGCTTCTGCCTTAAATTCGTCTGTATGATGCTTACTTCGTCTGCTCATTTTCTGTCTCCTTGCTCCTTGTTTGAGTTTACCTGTGCAATTTCTTTCTCTCCACTCAATCGGGGCAAGTCCAAACTGCAATCGTGTGGACATAAAATATGAAATTTCACTGTGAAAATGAAGAAAATGAAGAAATTTGTGAAATAGCGGCTACAGACGAGGAAGCAGATTCGGAACCCGCGCTAAAACAGATTCCGAATCTGACGAATCCGAAGAATTTTCCGAATCAGCTTGGCAAATCCGGCACAAAACCCACTTTGCCATTGCCGAAATTGCTGCCAGTTTTGCCAACTGATGTTTTCAAACTTGCAACTGAAAACTTGTAACTGACGACTACTGTCCGACGCCGACGACGACATCGCCGCCATAAACGCGACTAACGACGGCTTTCGGCCTTCACCATATGCACTTTGTCGTCGTAGCTAAGTTTGCCGCTCTCAAGATCAATCTGGTTGGCTCTTAACAGCGCTTCAAGACGCTCAACCAACTGCTGTTGATCATCCGCTGGCAAGGCGCTCAATAAATGGCCGAAGCTGTTGGTGAACGAGTCGAATACGTGGGCAAAGATTTGTTCACCAAACGGCGCCAGATGTAACGAGAAGGCGCGAGCGTCCTCAGGATTCGTGCGGCGTTCGATTAAACCCTGTCCTTCAAGTTCACGCACCGAGTTCGAAATCGAAGTAGTCGTAACGCCTAATCGTTCCGCCACTGCGGTTTGCGAAATCCCCGGCTTATGAAAAACCAGATGCAGCATCTTGATCTGATTTGCATTCAAGCCAGGTGGATAGTTGATGACGGTTTGCGAAGCGATACGGCTGCGGAGGGCGGAGAAAATATTCATAAATCGCTGTGCTAAAGCGAAAGTGTCAGGGGGAGCATTTGCGGACATCTGCATACCTTCAAGAGCGTAATAAAAAGATTTCAAAAGAATAACTTTTATTGGCGTAAAGTTAATCACCAATGCGTACCGGATACGCAATATTTTGGTGAAGTGATGTATTGTGGCAGTTGATTGTAGGGCTGAGGCGTGCCTCAGCCGCCACTATATATACTGTAACTTGATGCCTATGGATTTCAAAAGAACAATTTTTAAATTGACCACCGCCCCACACATTTTGGAATGCATGAGGCGGTGATTTTATAAGTACTGCTGTTTAGGCCACGTCGGTCAGCGGTGCGTTCTCGAACTGGCTGTTGTACAGTTCGGCGTAGAAGCCGCCCTTCGCCAGCAGTTCAACATGGCTGCCCTGTTCCACAATATCGCCGTCCTTCATCACGAGGATCGAGTCAGCGTTACGGATGGTGGACAAACGGTGGGCGATAATAAAGCTGGTGCGGTTGTGCATCAGGTTATCCATAGCCTTCTGGATCAACACTTCGGTACGGGTATCGACCGAGCTGGTGGCTTCGTCCAAAATCAGGATCTTGGGATCAGCCAGAATAGCACGGGCGATGGTCAATAACTGCTTTTGGCCTTGCGACACGTTACCGGCTTCTTCATCCAAAATCATGTGGTAGCCATCCGGCAAGGTACGCACGAAGTGATCAACATGCGCGGCCTTAGCGGCTTCGATGACTTCTTCGTCAGTAGCATCCAAGCGACCGTAGCGGATGTTTTCCATGATGGTGTCGTTATAGAGCCACGCATCCTGCAAAACCATGCCGAACATCGAACGCAAGTCTTCACGGGTGAAGTCGCGGATGTCGTGTCCATCCACGAGGATCGAACCGCTGTTGACATCGTAGAAGCGCATGAGCAGCTTGACGATGGTGGTCTTGCCTGCGCCGGTCGGCCCGACGATGGCGATCTTCTGACCGGGGTTCACGACAGCCGAGAAGTCATTGATGATGATCTTATCGGGGTTGTAACCGAAGTGAACATCCTTGAATTCGACGCTGCCACCCATCTTTTCCGGTGTGACGGCGTTGCTGGTTTCGGGCACTTCTTCGGCCTCGTCCATGAATTCAAACACGCGTTCGGCTGCGGCTGCGGTTTGTTGCAGGATGTTCGAGATGTTGGCGATCTGTGCGATCGGTTGTGTGAACAGGCGCACATATTGAATGAAGGCCTGAATATCACCAATCGTGATGCTGCCGCGTACGGCGAGGTAACCACCGATGATGGCGACGGCTACATAATTCAGGTTGCCGACGAAGCTCAGGATTGGCATCAACAGACCGGACAGGAATTGTGATTTCCATGCGGTGGCGTACAGGGTCGTGTTGTACTTGTCAAAAGCCTCTACGCTCTTGGCCTCGCCGTTGAAGGCTTTGACCACGTTATGACCGCTGAACATTTCCTCGATGTGACCATTCACATGACCGAGGTAATCCTGTTGTTCCTTGAAGTATTTCTGCGACTTGCTGATGACCAGCGCGATGATACCGAAAGACAGCGGGATCATCACCAGCGCCACCAACGTCATCACCCAGCTAATCGTAATCATCATGACGAAGACGCCGATTAACATAGTGACCGAGGTCACAATTTGCGAAAGGCTCTGGTTTAAAGTCTGGCTAACCGTATCAACATCGTTGGTGATACGGGACAGAACTTCACCGTGATTGGTGCCATCGAAGTACTTGAGTGGCATCCGGTTGATCTTTTCGGCGATGTCCTTACGGAAGCGATACGTCACTTTCATGGACACGCCAGCCATCACCCAACCTTGGATATAGCTGAATACGGACGATAGCAGATACAACCCGACCAACAACGCGATGATGTTGCCAATATAGCCGAAGTCTACACTGCCCGTACCTGCGATTTGCGCGACCACACCTTCAAACAATTTGGTGGTGGCCTGACCGAGAATTTTCGGCCCAACAATCGAGAAGATAGTCGATAGCACTGCAAACAGCAGCACTACCACGATGGCGACTTGGTACTCTCGCAGATATTGAACCAAGCGCCCCATGGTGCCCTTGAAGTTACGAGCACGTTCACCGTGTGCCTGAATACCGGGAGGTCCACCCGGTCGTCCGCCACCTTGTCCACCCGGTCTGTTACCCATCATCATCATGATGCTAATTCCTCCAAGCTGAGCTGCGATAACGCAATTTCGCGGTATGTCTCGCAACTTTCCATTAATTCGTCGTGTGTGCCCTTACCTACAATGCGGCCTTCGTCCAAAACGATGATTTGATCAGCGTGTTTAATGGTCGAAATACGTTGTGCCACAATCAGCAAGGAGCTGGAACTGGTATGTTCTTGTAATGCCTTACGGAGCGCCACATCGGTCTTGAAGTCCAGCGCCGAGAAGCTGTCATCAAAGATGTAGATGGGGGCTTGCTTGACCAATGCGCGGGCAATCGACAACCGTTGGCGTTGACCACCAGATACGTTGGTACCGCCCTGCGAAACAGGTGAAGCGAGTTTTTCAGGCTTTTCGTCAATGAAGTTGCTGGCTTGCGCGATATTGGTTGCCATCAACAGTTCTTCCTCGGTGGCGTTCTCATCAGCGTAACGCAAGTTGCTGTCGATCGTGCCCGAGAACAGGTTGCCTTTTTGCGGCACGTAACCGATCTTTTCACGCAGTTCATGCTGGGTGATTTCACGGATGTCGATGCCATCAACCAAAATTGAACCGGCACTCACATCATAGAAGCGCGGTATCAGATTGATCAGGGTTGATTTACCGGAACCGGTTGAGCCAATAAAGGCCGTGGTTTGTCCGGGTTCAGCCGTAAAGTTCAAATCGTGCAGTACGTCTTCTTCTGCACCGGGGTAACGGAACGCCACGTTGCGGAATTCGACTGTTCCCTTGAACGGAGCAGGGAAGCGCTTGGGATTCTTGGGGTCTTCGATGCTCGGTTCGACTTCCAACACATCCGCGATACGGTCAGCCGAAACGGATGCACGTGGCAGGATGATGAACATCATGGAGATGAACAAGAATGCCATCACGACCTGAATGCCGTATTGCATGAAGGCGATCATGTTACCGATTTGCATCTGCGATTCGGCAACTTGGTGCGCGCCAACCCAGATGATGAGGACGGTAATGCCGTTCATAATGAGCATCATAAAAGGCATCATCAATGCCATGACGCGGTTAACAAACAGGTTAGTGTCGGTCAAGTCGGTGTTGGCTTTGTCGAAGCGCTTTTCTTCAAACTTCTGCGTGTTGAAGGCACGGATGACCATCATACCCGACAGATTTTCACGGGTAACGAGGTTCAGGCGGTCAACCAACTTCTGAATGACGCGGAACTTGGGCAACGCTACCGAGAAGGTCACAGCAATGAACGTGAGCAAAGCACCTACTGCTAGGGCAATCGTCCACCACATTGAGGCGTCGGTGCTAACAGCCTTGATGATACCGCCGATGGCCAGAATGGGTGCGTAAATAATCATGCGGATCATAATGACGGTCAGTGTTTGAAGCTGAGTAACGTCATTAGTCGAGCGTGTAATTAAGGATGAGACCGAGAACTTGTCAAACTCGCTATTGGAGAAGTTAGAAACTTTGGTAAAGATGTCACGACGCAGGTTGCGTGCCATGCCGGCAGCAGCTTTAGCCGAAAGAAAGCCTACCATGATGGTACATACACCAGCAAATAGCGAAATTGCTAACATCACCGCGCCCGTGCGCAGCACGTAGTTGGTTTGAAGCGCTGTGGTATCAATTCCGAGTGCTGTGTATTCATTTTTGACCGCACTGATTGCGCCTTGCTCAATCATGCTTGGCCCCATAGCCTCGAAGCGTTTGCTCATGCTGTCGAGTATCGAGGTACGTACCTGCGCTGGCAGAATAGCGAGCATTTGGAAGACATCGGTTCCTGCTGGCAACTTGGATAAATCAAATCCGCCCTTGCTCAGCGCTGCCGCTTTAGTGGGGTCAGAGACAGCTTGTTCGATGCCTGAAACTGCGATGAGCGCTTTGCTCAAAATCGGTTTGAGGAGATCGATGTCGGTTTTGCCCAGGTCACTGAGGACGTACACCGCTTCAGTCGCTAGTACCGGATAATCCTTGAGGTACTTGTCATAGTCGGCGGAGTCTTTTTTGATCAGTGTGTAGTGATTCAACACTGTGGTTTTATCCGCGTCTGTCATGAACAAAGTAGCCTTGTTCATCTCGCTCTGGCGGATGGCTTGCGGGACAGGGCTTTCAACGCCGCTTTGCTGAATACCGTTGTTGACGATATGCGATAGATAGTCAGGGAGCGAGAGATCGGCCATTGCTTGCAAAAAGAGCAAGACGACTGATAACCCGATCAAGAGTGCGAATGGTCTTAGATATCGAGACAATCGAATCATAGTGGTGTTTTTTCCTCTTCGGTTGTTGCTTGTCTTTCAGTTTTTAGATTATCGGCTGCCATCTGATTGATCAGTATACGGCTGAGTGCCGGGAGAAATCGGTGTCCCGCCTCGATTTCCTCGGCAGATAACCCCTCTAGAAATTGTTCCATGTATTGCGCGATTTGTTTCTTCGCCGCCTCCGCTCTTTCTAGCCCTTCCGGTGTGACTTGTAGTAGAAACTGACGTCGATCTTTGGGAGAAGGCTCACGAACAATCCATCCCCGTTCGACCATACTCTGGATAAGTACGCTGGCCGATTGAAGGCTGACGCGTCTTTTTTTGGCTAATTCACTCGCTGTTAGGCAGTGTTCCTGTAATTGGTGAAGTACACCAATGTGCATAAATGTGGTTTCTTCTTCACCCGACTCGCGCAGGCGTAAGGCGATGAGTCTGCCCATAGTTGGGAATATTTTGAGCAGTTCCTCTGCAAGAAGTCCTATTGTCCAAGTGTTATCCATCCAAGTTATCAACCTTTGTGATAATCAACCATGTTGATAATCAATATAGTTGATTAATTTTGGTCGGTCAATAGGGATTGGTCTTATATACGTAAGATTTTACGTATAGTTTCATCATGTCTTAAGAATTGGTGATTTATTCAGGAGGCATGAATGCGAAGAAGGAAACCGAGTGTTGCGGTTTGATTGCCTACAGATTGAGGACTACAGCACACTTATTGCCGCTCTTGTTTCCATTTACGGAAGATATTGAGGAGGTCTTCCGGTGCAGGCGGCTGAGGTTCGTTGGCAGCGTGCTGGTGAGTCAGATTGACCGTCATACGCATCTGTTGGAAATAGGCGTGACAATAGCCACATTCCGCGAGGTGATATTCAAAGTCTGCGCGTGCTTCATCCGAAAGGGACTCTTCCAGATAATCCGTGACGAGATCAACTAACTGTTTACAGGAAATATCGTGCGACATGGTCTGTTACTCTTGTGCGAAATACGATTCGAGCGCCTGCCTGACCCGCTCCCGCGCCCGATGCAGTAACACCCGCTGGTTAGACTCGGAAAGTTGTAACATGTTACAAACTTCCTCTGCGCTGAAGCCATCAACATCCCGCAGGCGGATGACTTGCTGCTGATTGGGCGAAAGTGCTTCGATGGTGCGGAAAATAATACCGTTGGTTTCTTGTCCCAACAGGCGGGTTTCCGGAATATCATCCCACGGGTGCGGCGCGCTTCCATCTGCCCAATGACCCTTGTCAGATGTGAAGCGGACTGCGGTGGAGGGTTCTTCCTCCAGTTCATCGCTCAGTTCTAATGGAACATAGCGGCTTTCGCGGGTAGCGCGGGTTTTAGCGCGGTTGGCGAGGATGGTAAAAATCCACGTTTTAAAAGACGAGCGCCCTTCAAAACGGTCTAATCCCTTCAAGATGGCGATCCATGTTTCTTGCGCGACTTCTTCGGCGATGGCAAATTCTTTGACGTAGATCGCTGCGATACGCACCATCGACGCGTGATATTTCGCGACGAGTTGGGAAAATGCCGTCTCATCACCTGCTTGTAAACGCTCAAGCAGTGATTGATCGGTGATGGTTGTTGATTGTTCCCCGTTCATTGTCCCCCCTTTTGTGGCAATAAGGCCGCATCAGGCGGCATGATAGTAGTCGCCGCGCGGAAAGATGTCAAAGTGGAATCAGTGTTGACAGGGATTTCAAACACAATTATATTGTTAGTATGCTAATGATTAGGTTGGTAAGTAATGTCGCTCGATAATGTTACGCTGGATGATTGGCAACTTTTGGCGCACCTCAGCCAGATGTTCCGCAGCATGTCGGATAGCTTTGCTGATCATGTTGAGATGCATCGCGGACAGTCGATTGTTCTGTGTACCGTATGTGTTCAAGACGGCATGACTCAATCTGAAATTGCGGATCAATTGGCGCTACAGGGAGCGACTGTCACCAATATGCTGCAACGTATGGAAGAGTCGGGTTTAGTCGTTCGCCGCCGTGATCCTACTGATAATCGTTTGGTGCGCGTCTACGTAACTGACTTAGGCCGTGAAAAAGAGAAGATGATCCACGAACAATTTCTGGATATGCAGTCGGTAGTATTCAAAGATATGAGTGAAGATGACCGCGCCACATTACGGCGCTTACTTGGTCAGGTGATTCAGAATATGAGTGCTCGCGGCTAAA
Source organism: Aggregatilineales bacterium (assembly GCA_044227005.1). Taxonomy (GTDB): domain Bacteria; phylum Chloroflexota; class Anaerolineae; order Aggregatilineales; family Phototrophicaceae; genus CFX2. Next base: position 144,437 of record JBGAFZ010000012.1, on the reverse strand, counting down.
AATTTAGCTTATTACTTAGCAAGCTAAGCGTATTGACCTCAAATTGAGATCGGCGCTGTTTAACCCTATAGAAATAAGGAACCTAAGCATGACTCTCTCGACATCCGCCACTTCGACCGATGCACCTACATTGCACCCTGCAACCCGTTTAGGTCATGTCCACTACACCACGGCCAACTTGGATAGGCAAATCAAGTTTTATCAGGACATCCTCGGTTTCCAAGTACATTGGCGCAAAAATAATAGCGCTGCATTGGGCGCAGGGGCTGAAGATTTATTGATCTTGACTGAGAATCGTGATGCGCGTCTATCACGCGGGACAACGGGTTTGTATCACACCGCCTTCCTCGTTCCAACACGATGGGAACTCGCCAGCCTGTTGTATCGGATCGCTGAAACCCGCACTCCGATTCAAGGTATGTCCAACCACGGCACGCACCTCGCGATTTATCTGCCGGATGCCGAGGATAACGGGATTGAACTGGCATGGGATTTTCCACAGGCACAATGGCCCAAAACCATTGAAGAGATGTTGGGCAATAATCGCGCTCTGTATCCGCAAGAGTTAGTGAGCGCACTGCGTGATAACCCAGCGCCGTGGGAGAAACTCAGTGAGGGTACGAAGGTCGGGCATGTGCATTTGCATGTGTCTCAGCTTCCTCCTACCTATCACTTTTATCATGAGATCCTGGGCTTTGATATTCCATTTGAGTTCCCCGGCGAATCGGCAATTTTCTTCTCGGTTGGGGGTTATCACCATCACCTCGGTACAAATGTGTGGCAAGGTGTCGGCGCACCACCCCCACCAGCAGACGCTACTGGTTTGCGTTACTATACGGTGGTGCTGCCGGATGCCGCTGAACTGAATAGTGTGATGGATCGCGTTCATGCTGATAAGATCTCTGCAGAGGCCGTTGAGAATGGTTTTATCATCCGCGATCCAGCGCAAAACGGTGTACTCTTGACCACCGAGGTTGCCCTATAGGCTAAACTCAAACAATCAATCATGAGTGAGGAGGATCATTACTGTGGACGACAAAATCAAAGCGTTGGCGGATGTATTCCGTCAGACCGGAACTGCCCACCACGAAGCCTTTAAAGCAACTGACGGTGATGATCCTGATTGGCCGATCTGGTACGCCGACTATCTTCATGACAAGCTGCCAGCATATCTAGGCGTGAAGCTGACCAAAAGCGACATCATTTACGCCATCATGCGCTTGGACAAAGAACTTAAATCAGAAGCGCCCGGTGCGGACTGGGCGCGCTATTATGCTAAATCCCTGTTGAATCGCTACAGCTAAACCGAATTTACGCTCAGTTTGTTGACGAATGATATCAATTAGGCGTATAGTGTAGTTAATATATGCGCGAGTACGCATGTATTGAGATAACGTATCGTTTAGTGAAAGCCAAAGCATGATGTCTGAAACCATTTACCGCATTGAAGGTATGGATTGCGCCAATTGTGCCCGTGAACTTGAAGAAGGCGTTAGTCGCCTGCCGGGGGTTCAGCGGGTACAGGTGGATTTCGCGACCGCCAAGATGCGGCTTGAAGGTAATGTGCCGCTGCCCGTCCTGCGGGATCGGGTGGAGTCGCTCGGCAAGCACATCCAAGATGGAGACGCGAAGCCAGTTGTTCAGACAGGTAGCCCGAACTTTTTACGCTATTTATTGACGCGCAACGAAACGCGTTTGGCAGTGGCTGGCGCTGGTATCATCCTGATCGGTTTGTTGTGCAGTTTGTTTGCGCCACTGAACGGTCTCGCGCAACCGTTGTACGTGCTGGCCACGGCGATTGCGCTAGTGCCGATTGCCCGCAGTGGTTTGAATACTCTTATCATTAACCACGATTTCAACATCAATTTGCTGATGACGGTTGCTGCGGTTGGGGCGATTCTCATCGGGCAGACATTGGAAGCCGCCACAGTCGTTTTCTTGTTCGCGATCGGTGAAGCGCTGGAAGGTTATACTGCCGACCGTGCTCGCGACAGCCTGCGCAGTTTGATGTCATTGGTTCCGCCCACAGCATTACGCATTCGGCGCGCGGCACTGCAATCGACGGCGGGGAGTAACTTTATCCCAGTTGGGATAAGCGTCACGCCGAGCGAAGAAACTGTATCGGTAGATGAACTCAGCCTCGATGACGTGATTCGTGTCAAGCCGGGCGAACGTATCCCGATGGATGGTATGGTGAGCGCCGGAAGTAGTGGCGTAAATCAAGCACCGATTACGGGTGAGAGTATTCCAGTCAATAAGGCGGTGGGCGCAGAAGTGTTTGCAGGTTCCATCAACGGCGAGGGTGCGCTGGATGTGCGCGTCACACGCCGCGCCGAAGATAACACACTCAACCGCATTATTCGGATGGTTGAGGATGCCCAAAGCGTGCGCGCGCCGAGCCAACGGATGATTGATCGCTTCGCCCATTACTATACCCCCGGGGTGATGGTGCTGGCGGCGCTGGTGGCGTTAGTGCCGCCTGTGTTGTTTAACGCGCCCTTCTATAATTTGGCGGATGGCACACAGGGTTGGTTGTATCGCGCACTCGAACTACTGGTAATCGCCTGTCCGTGTTCGTTGGTGATCAGCACACCGGTGACGATTATCAGTGCGATTACGGCTGCCGCGCGACGCGGGGTGTTGATCAAAGGTGGCGCTCATCTGGAAGCGCTGAGCAACGTTAAAACTTTCGCTTTCGACAAAACGGGCACGTTGACAAAAGGGCAACCTGCCGTGATGCAAACGCGCTCGGTGGATTGTGAAACAGGTGTGAGCTGCGAACGCTGTGATGATGTTCTAGCGCTGGCATCAGCGGTGGAGCAAAGCAGTGCTCACCCGCTGGCGAAAGCGGTGGTTAGTGCGGCACATACACGCGGATTGGATCACACCTATGCGCCAGCCGAAGCGGTTACGGCGTTGGCGGGACGCGGGGTGCAGGGGCGTGTGAATGGCAAGCTGGTGACGATTGGTAGTCATACGTTATTTGACGCCGAACATCCTCATCAACATGATCTGTGCGAGTGGGTGGATGCGGCAGAAGCCAATGGTCAGACGACGATGCTGCTTTCGGATGGTGATCGGGTGCGCGGTTTCATCGCACTGGCGGATCAACCCCGCGCTGAAAGCCATGATGTGATCCGTGAATTGCAATCGCTCGGCATCCAAACGGTGATGCTGACAGGCGATAATGCAGCGGTCGCTAAAGCGGTCGGGCAAACGGTCGGCGTAGATGATGTCCGCGCCGGATTACTGCCTGCCGACAAGGTTGAGGCGGTCAAAATGCTGGTGGCACAACGCGGCAGCATCGCGATGGTCGGGGATGGGGTGAATGATACACCGGCATTGGCCGCAGCTACGGTGGGCATTGCGATGGGGGGAGCGGGCAGCGCCCAAGCGATGGAAACCGCCGACATCGCGCTGATGGCGGACGACCTGCGACAACTGCCGTATGCAGTGCGTTTGTCCCGTTTTGCGCGGCATTTGATCCGCCAGAATATTGGCATCAGCATCGGCCTCAAACTGGCGATTATGGTGCTGGCGTTAGCTGGCAGCGGTACGTTGTGGTTGGCTGTGTTTGCTGATGTGGGGATGTCCTTACTGGTGACCACCAACGGTATGCGTCCGCTGCGGATGCGGGAATAAATCAAGCGTTGGGATTGGCGGTCTTGTCGTACAATTTGTGAACATAAAATGGCACAAGGAGTCTGATGATGACCGCGAAACCTGACTGCAAGATTATTCGTCCGGCGAGTAGCTATGACGGTAAGCAGGGCTTCAGCTACTTCGAAGGGATTGCTGCCGAAACCGTGGGGGCAACCGGCGTGTGTATGCACCTGCTGACGATTCCGCCCGGTGGTAAGGCCAAAGCCCATAAACACGAGAACCACGAAACGGCGATTTACGTCATCAGCGGTGAGGCGCATACGTGGTACGGTGAGCAACTGGAAAAGCATGTGATTGTCAAAGCGGGTGAATTCTTCTACATCCCCGCCGGAATGCCGCATCTCCCCGCAAACCTCGGTGACCAACCGTGTACCGCTGTCATCGCCCGTACCGATCCCAATGAGCAAGAAAGCGTTGTGCTGCTGCCGGAGTTGGAAGCGTTGGTGCAGGTCGGCTCATAAAATACGACAATTTACCAATCGTAAACGAACCGAACAACTTCCCTGAGTTTTGGATATTCATCCAAGTTATTGTTAGCGTCGCATAATTCCTTAATGCGTGTCCAAGCCATGTAAGGTTTGCTGCTTTTATTAGTTGGTGTTGATTCTTGGCTTGGCCATAATAAGTGCTCAAAAGTATCGTCAACTTGGAAAACATTCTTCTGTTCTGCAAATTCACTAATGCGTTCATTAGCTGAATATGGGTCAATAGATGTAATCGATTTCAGTTCTTCTTCATTTCGAGATTTTCGATCAATGTCATGGACAACCCGAAACGGTATTTCAAAATCACGTAATAATCTTGCCATGGCTGGAATTGTCCACTTTCCACCACATGAAATTAGGGTAGTAAGGTCGCTTTTTTCAGGAGATATTTGAAGAAGTTTGAGTAAATGCTCGCTATGTCTGAATACTGCCATTTCAGTATCGCCTTCTACTAAAACGACCCTTTCAGCAAAAAATCCTTCGGCAACAGTTGGATGAAAATCTAAAGAAGCTCGCAAAGCCATTCTGTCGTTTCGCGAGCGATCATCTTGATTAAATGGGTCAATGTGCAATTGTTTGAATCGATTGCCTTTCGAATCTTTTTTACGGAATATTATCAGTGACTTTGGATCATTAGCAACATCTAACAAAAACGGAGAATGAGTGCTAATTATTACTTGCCAATTGTCACTATTCGCAATTCCTTTTAATGCCTTTTTCAGTCGCCTCATCAAATGTGGATGCATATAAAGTTCTGGTTCTTCAAAAAGTAGCACTGTAGCTTTTTGATTCAAAGCTTCGCCTTCTCTTGACGCAATTTCTGCTTCATGATGGGCTATAACCTCGATTAACGCGAATATGAGTGATCGCTGTACACCATGCCCTTGCAAGTTAATATCTGTTTCTATTCCAGAGTCGATTTTTATAGATGTGTTTGTTCCGATAAACTTATTTGTATCTGGAGGATCAAGTTTAAATATCACTTTCGCTTCGACAATATCAGACATTCGAGTAGAAATTGCATCACTAAGTTTTTGAACAGCTTCAAGTTGAGTGCTTCCATTTGCACCTGTTAGTCGCGAACCTAACTTTTCAACTATCGTTTTAAGCTCTGCAAACTCAGGCGAAGATTCGATCGCAGGTACAATAATTCTTTTCAGTAATTTCCCGAACGAGGTTGTGCTAGTTGATTTTGCATCATCGCTTGCATCTTTAACGGCAGGGATTAAAACTGCTTGGGGTATTGCTTGTTTTAGTGCAGCCGAGATACTGATATTTGCATCAGTCCACCTAGCGTTTCCGTGAGTTACTAAATTGGGTAGATTCTGAATAAGTGATTGTCGCAATATTTCTTTTTTACTCTGATTTCTCCAACTTGTCCCGTCAATCTCAAGTTCTTGGGCACATTTCTTAATTTCCTCAGATAAATCACTCCATTTATCAGCCCAACCCTCTATGATTACTTCCGGAATATAAGCTTCATATTTGGTAGTAACTTTGAGTTTTGAATCCGTTTTGTCATCCTCACTTTGAATTGCCACTAAGCGGAGTTGTATCTCATTGTCTCGAACTATACCAGCAACACCTGGTGTATTTCTTTCCCATTTTTGTAATTCCCCAAATTTCCCCTCAATAATTAGCTCTTCTTCCTCATGCCCACGCGACCAATCAGTTAATTCAGGTTTTTCTTGATTTAGAAATATTTCTATTGCTCTTAATACAGTGGACTTTCCACAATTGTTCGGCCCAATTAGCGACGCAAAGTCTGCAATAATGAGTTCACAGTCATCAATTGATCGAAAATTCTTGATGTGTATACTTAGAAGTCGCATATTTACTTACCTTAATTAGCGATGATTTCACACGAAGCTAATATTAGTCTATTATCCTACAAATTGATCGAAATAAATTATGAAATCTGTGTAATAGGTTGATTACGGGCTAACACTTATCTACTTACAAAAGTTACCATTTGGTCAGGTATAATCCTCCTTCGAACGTAGCATTCGGAGCATACGCATGTCCTTATCCCCTAAAAACACAGTCCTGATTCTGGTGCTGATCCTCGTCGGGTATTTCATCGTGGGGGGCTTGTTCGCCATCAAAACCCCTGCGTGGCAAGCACCGGATGAACCGGCGCATTACAACTATATTTTGCAGGTGGCGCGTAACGGCTGCTGCCCGAAGATCGAACCGGGGGATTGGGATTCGGCCTACCTTGACCAGTTGAAGGCAGCGCGTTTCGCCCCGAATTTGTTGGCGAATTTACCCACGATTCAATACGAAGATCATCAACCACCGCTGTATTACCTGATGCAAGCGCCGGTGTTCACCTTGAGCAACGGCAGCCTGATTGCGCTGCGGTTGTTTTCGCTGGTGATGGGCGCGGGGATCGTGCTGTGTGCCTACGGATTGGTACGGGCGTTTTTGCCGGAGCGTCCACAGGTGGCGTTGGGAGCAGCGGCGTTGGTGGCGTTCCTGCCGCAGCATTTAGCCGGATTGGCGTCGGTGAGTAATGATGCGCTGTCGAACTTGCTGATCGCGGGGACGTTGTTGGGTACGGTGTTGTATCTGAAGGGCGAGCCGAGCATCAAAGAATGGCATCTGGGCTTGCTGGTGGGATTGGGTTTGCTGACGAAGGTATCAACCATTTTCTTGATGGGATGGGTGCCGTTGGCGATTGTGGTGCGGTGGTGGCTGTTTGGGGGTTTGCCAGCGGCAAACCCGTACAATCGTGAGTCAAGAGGTACGCTACCGGCTGCGATAAGGCAGGTTGCGCCATTATTGGCGGCCTTCTTTATTCCGGCGTTCGTGCTGGGGGGCATATGGTGGCTGCACAGCATTAATACCTACGGCTTTCCCGATTTGTTCGGCTTACGTCAGCACGATAAGGTGGTGACCGGACAACCACGCACAGCGGAATTGATCGCGCGGGTGGGGTTTGCCGGTTATCTAAAGACAGCGATCCAAACGACCTTCAACAGCTTCTGGGGGCAGTTTGGCTGGATGGGTGTACCGATGCCCAACTGGATTTATACGATTCTGTTGGGGCTGGTGGTGGTGGCTGGCAGTGGGTTGGTGATCAACGCCCAAGCTAGCCAACGGGCGGAACAGCAATCGAGCGAGGTGCTGGTTACGCGACGTGTGATCTGGACGTTTATCCAGTTGGCGATTGTGCTGGCGGTGCTGGAATACCTGTACTACAACACGGTCTTTCTGCAATTGCAGGGGCGCTATATGTTCACGGGGGTGATCCCGATGGCGCTGGTGATGGTGCTGGGGGTGGATGCGTGGCGCGTGTGGTTGGCGCGGCGGCTTCCCCTGTTGTATCCGGTGGTGACGGTGATTCCGTTTGTGTTGTTCGCGGTGCTGGATGTTTATTTGTTGTGGCGGGTGATCGTTCCGGCGCTGGCGCTATAGTTAGCATTGGTTAAAAGTTAAAGGGTAAAGGTCGAAAGAAGTTATCAGTCGCGTTTATGTCGGCGATGTCGTCGTCGGCGGCGACGACATAAAGCGGTTTTATGGCGGATTTGCCTTCACGATTGTTAAGGTGCGGCGGAGAAACCCCTAACCCCGACCCTTTCCCCATAGTAACAGGGCAAGGGAGAAAACAGAATTTCTCCATAGATATGATAGTTGATGTGGAGGTCGGAAGGGTGACTATTTGGAAAACCATTTTGTCACTCTTTTTGATGGGTGGTGCTAACGGTTTTGAGGGAATAGGATGTGGCGCGGGGTTGGGGGATGGTTGGCGAATGGTTTGTCGGGTTAACCGAAAGTAAACGTAGGATATAAGACGTGCTGAGGGAATGCGATTAAACCGCAGAGTACGCTGAGATCAAGGCGGAGCGATTCACCACAGTCCACAGGAGGCTTCGCACAGGCACAGAGGACACAGAGAAATACAGGAGGTTTGAACCGCTGAGATGCCAAGAAGGCGGAGAGGTTAGCGCGAATACGCGATTTGTGTGGTTGCGCCGCATCAGGCTAAAGCCGTGATGCTAACAGGAAGACAAGTCTGCTAAAGCGACTTCAAAATGCAATTAAACCGCAGAGGCGCTGAGAGCGCAGAGTTCAAGGCGGAGTGATTGACCGCTGAGACGCAGAACTAAGGCGTTTTACCACAGTCCACTGGAGGCTTCGCACAGGCACAGAGCACACAGAGAAAGAGAGGAGATTTGAACCGCCATCCACAGGAGGCTTCGCACAGACGCCAAGAACGCCAAGTTTAAGGCAGAGAGGGTAAGCAATAGTGAAATGCGATTGAACCGCCAAGACGCAAAGAGCGCCAAGATCAAGACGGAGGGATATATAATTCTGGTTATTTAGCCTTTACTCGGCAAACCCTATAATGTTATTTAACATGATAAACCTCTCAATCATATATGCAAAGAAAGGGAAACATGACAGATCATCCTTCTGAATCACGAGGACTTATTTCGGCTGAGAACCCATGCCCAATGTGTGGTTCATCCGATTTCACTTGGGGGATTCCGTTAGCATCCAAATCAGTTGGTGAAATTGCTAAGGTATTTGTTTATTTTCAATATCAAATTGATGGAGAGAATGCAGAAGCTCCTCTTAATGCTCGTAGATGTAACAGATGTGGGAATATCTTATTGTTTGCCATAGACAAATAACAATATTTTCTTGTATTCCCTCACCTCACCTATCTCAGCACTAACATCGTAACAAACATAAGCCTCAAATCACCCTAACTTTGAAAGAGCCTGTACACCGCAGGCTCTTTCATTTTCTTTTCGGCCTCACTCAAATCGTTCTTGAAGCGCGACTATACGCGAGAGGCGCAGCAAGCAACGGCAAAGGAGGCGGGCGGAAGGAAATCCGCCCTGACGAGAGAAGCGTTGGTCAAGGGGTTATAGGTTGGGTTTGCCACCGGCGGCGTTGGAGGTGATGTTGAGTCCGACGATGAGGAACTCGACTTCTTCATCACATTTAGGGCGATGCTCGACGCCTTTGGGGACGATGAACATATCATCTTTGTAGAGTTCAATGTCGCGGTCGCGTAACGAGATGGTGAGATGGCCTTTATAGAGGATAAAGAGTTCATCCTGATCATCGTGTTTATGCCAGCGTGTTTCGCCAATGCCTCTGGCTACCTTGTAGAGCTGTCCATTGGCTTCCCCGATGATTTTCTGTGACCAGTGTTCTGTTACGGATGCGAGTGCTTGCGGGATATTGACTTTTTCCATGTTGAGAACTCCAGTTGATAACGATACTGTGGAGTGTATGGATTCAGGTGGGCGTTTCAATCACCCTATGATTCCATTGAGTAAGTAAATGGCGAGGACAGTTTGGGGTTGCCGATTATGAACTTTTGTTCTAAAATTAATCTGATGGTGGTTGCGAAGTAAGTGATGGCCTTTTCCCTACAAGTTATTAGCTGTGTTATAGAGGGATAATTTCATCACGTACCATTTCACCACCGCTATTAACTCGAAAGTTGCGGGATTTTAACGACTCTTAACCAAGTGGAAATGTGCAGAGGCCATTTTCTTCGCTGTGAGTCGTGTAAAATACAAACTGCCGTTACAATAGGCGTGTATGTTCTGCATCCAGAATTAAGGAAGAAAACCCATGCGTGAAATCACAGTGGCGACGGTGCAAATGCGCCCCAAATTGGGCGAGGCCGAAGACAATCTGGTTAAGATGTCGGAAACCATCGCCAAGATCGCATCTCAACAAAAAGTCGATTTGATCGTGTTCCCCGAACTGATCACCAGCGGTTATGAACTGGGTGTGCGCTTCACCGAATTGGCGCAGCGCGTACCGGGGCCGACCATCAACCTGATCGCGCAACGTGCGAACGAATACGGCGTGTATATCGCCTTCGGTATGGTGACCAAAGAGAAGGTTGAGTCGGTGCTGTACAACTCGGCGATATTGGTCGGGCCGGATGGCGAACTGCTGGACGTCTACAACAAAATCCATTTGCGCGGTGAAGAGCGCATGGCCTTCCGCGAAGGCTTCAAGCTGCCGATTATCCCTACTGAAGTGGGTAACATCGGCTTGATGATCGGATACGATCTGGCATTCCCTGAAGTGGCACGCAGTCTGGCGCTGGATGGTGCGGATATTGTGTGCGTGTGCGCGAACTGGGAAGCGACCCACATCGACGAATGGAAGACGTACATCCGTGCGCGCGCTTATGAAAACTCGATTTTCGTAGCGGCGGCCAACCGTATCGGTGAAGATGTGACGTTGACCTTCGGCGGCGAGAGCATGATCGTCGGGCCGCGTGGTCATGTCCATGCGTCGCTGGCAACCGAGACTGATCCCAAGACGGGCGAACCGATGGAAGGGTTTGCTGTGGCACGCATCGACCTCGATGAAGTGCGCAAGAACCGCGAAGAATTCCAGTTCATCCAGAACCGCCAGCCAGCCGTGTATAAGGCGCTGGTGCGGAAGTATTAGTCCAAACCTCATCGGGCGGTGTCAAAGCCGCCCGTTTGTTCCTCTAATAGCTTTCAATATGTCACGTGTAAAGCGCCCTGCAATTGTTTCAATTTATGCGATTCTACTCACGTTTATCGCCTTTTTCGTGATCGTTCTGGATGGTTCGGCACTTGTCGGGATCATCATGCGGTTATCCAGCCAGAATTATCGCGATACATCAGACGTTATTCTGTCAGCCGTTGCGATTTTTATCGCCGCTATTGTCACTTTTGCCGCTGGTATCGGTCTGTTGCGCATGAGGCGCTGGGGTTTAGTGCTGGCTTTAATCGTCACATTTGGCTTTGTGATTTATCAAACCTTTACGACTATTGTTGTTTGTCAGTGTGCGCCCGTCATTCAACAGGGCTATACGGTAAGAGGAACGGGCTTTTTTCTCCTGCCATATGTAATCGGATTACCGCTCGCGGGCTGGCATTGGCAACATCGAGAACTATTCACCTAAGACCGACATTCCCACCTGTGAATAGGGAGCCATTCATATATCTTTGAGCGAGCACATTATCACTGGATGTAAAACTTCAGTCTCATTATTTGTAGAGGTAGGCTTATGACCCTGCATGTGGTTTATAGCTACAATTGTCCTGAGTGTGATGCCAATTATATTCCGTATGCGGCGGGTGTGGTTTGTCCGCGCTGCGGCAGTGATGCCACCGAAACCTTCGACTATATTCCGGAAGCTGCTGCGTCTATCAATTACAATTTGGCGCTGTATGGTTCTTATATGCCAATAGCGTGGTGGGTCGGATCGTTAGGCGATCATATTTTGCATATCTTGTTCCCGATTTTTGAGGGTTTTCGGCTGCAAAACGCGACCACTGATTTTTCGGAGTTTGCGTCAATTCAACTACATGCTGCTGATTGGGGTGATCAGACCTATTTGCGGGATCATATCATCAGCATTGCTGTGCTCGTGTATGACGAGATGCAGCGGGAGTCGAAAGACAGTCCTGAATAGAGTAGTGGTGCGTTTCTCTTAAATTCAACCAAATGGAAAGGTTAGTCATCACATGGACGAGCGGTTAAAAACAAGTATCTGGCTCCAATATGGCGCGGCGCTGGATACGCTTGAGGACGCGATCAAGCTGTGTCCGGATGGGTCGTGGACGATGTCGTTATGGGATGATTCGGACGACCCGCGGTATGGGCAGTTCTGGTTTGTGGTGTATCACACCCTGTTCTGGAGCGACCTGTTCATGCACGGGGCGATGCAGACCTTCGCGCCGCCTGCACCTTTCCAACGGCGGGGACTGCCGGAAACGTTGTACACGAAAGAGCAGCTTTATACCTATCTCGGACAGGTTCGCACCAAGGCCAAAAGTATCATCCAAGGGCTGACGGATGAGACGGCTTACGCCATCAGCCACTATGAATGGATACAAGCGCCGTACCTTGAGATGCAGCTTTACGCCATGCGTCACATTCAAGAGCATGCCGCGCAACTCAATCTGGTACTCGGTCAAAAAGGTGTCACCGGACAGGATTGGGTTCCGCAGGCGAGAGAGACGGCTTCGTAGAACTATATTTATATACACGGATAGACGTTATGCGCCGTGTTATGAGAAGGATATTTTATGCAGAAAACACACTTAAATCCGGATGTTGTGTCGAACCCCGGCGGATTGTATTCGCAGTTGGTGAAAGTGGATGTGGGTGACGCCACGTTTTTGTATCTGGCGGGGCAAGTGGCCGAGGACAAAGACGGAAATGTGGTCGGTGAGGGCGATATGGCGGCACAAGCCGAGCAGATCTACAAGAACATCGCGGCGATTCTGGCGAGTGAAGGCGCTGGCTTGAGTGATATTGTGCGCGCCACGACTTATATCGTTGATATGACGGAGCGGGCGGCGGTGAGTGCTATCCGCAAAAAGTTGTTTCCGGTGAATCCTCCGGCAACCGCGTTGGTCGAGGTGAGCGCGTTGGCGGGTGACGAATGGCTGATCGAAGTCGAAGTGACGGCTGTTATCCCGCGTAAATAACATGTTATGCGTCAGGGCGTCCGATGTGAATGCCCTTTGTATCGCTATACCCCTGATTGCTGCAATAGCCCCCTTTGAAATGTCGGTTACAATAAGTGATCAATTATTTCGTTTCTGTTCCGCACGTACGAAGGAAGCAAGTGCATGACCGACATCAAGATCAATGAACAGCGGCTGGATCAATACTTAGGGGATTTGGAACAGGCGCGTTCGTGGAGTCCACGTGTGATCTCCAAGCTGGAGACTTTTATTCGCTCTGCGGCTGATTTTGATTTGTTCCGCGTCAATCCGGTGCAGTATGCGACCGAGCGTAATATGGGCGAAAGTGAAGCGCTGGATTTGTTTTTGCACGCTTCCAAGCTAGGTTTGTTCGAGATGGATTGGCATATCGTATGCCCACACTGTGGATTCGTGGTTGATAGTTTGCACAGTTTGAACCAACTACGCAGTCATTATATGTGTCCAGTGTGCGGTGCTGAACGTGATTATTCGTTGGACGATTATATTTTGATCGCGTTTACGATTTCGTCGCAGGTACGCGAGATTCAATATCATCATCCAGAAGCCCTGAGCGTCGAGGAGTTGTATTTTGACTATCGACTGAGCAAGGATATTTTGTCTCCGGTGCCGGAGGTGCCTGTGTGGCGGGATGTAGCGCTGCATATCACCAAGTACATCAAGTATGTGCAGCCGGGGGAGAAGGTCAGCACGGCAATCACGATGCCGCCGGGACCGCTGCGGTGTGCTGATATAGACCGTCGCAGTTGTGTTCAACTATCCGTGACGGAAGAGCATAATCAACAGGAACAATTGATTCCGCTTCAGTTGGTGAACGGCAAATTTCAGTCGGATGATCCCGAATTGCAGCCGCGCAATTTGATGCGCGAGAGTGCAGAAAATCAGCAGGTTTCGTTTTATTTTGACCTTGAGCGGGAACTACCCAATGGCAATCTGCTGATTGAAATGGAGAATTTGCAGGATCGACGCAGCGCCCTGTGGATTTATCAGCCGCCGAATATGCCTGTGCCGGTGCTGGCATTAAGGCCGAGTTTGAGTGGTAAGAAGTTACTGACCACCCAAACGTTTAATGATCTGTTCCGGTCACAGGTGATCAATTCCGGTGAAGCCCTTTCGCTCAAAGACATCACCTTCTTGTTCACTGATCTAAAAGGTTCGACGGCAATGTATGAGCAGATCGGGGATGCTCAAGCGTATTTTCTGGTGCATCAGCATTTTGATGCGTTGAGCCGTGTGATTCGGGAACGGAATGGGGCGATTGTGAAAACCATTGGTGATGCGGTGATGGCCGTGTTTGATAATCCGGTGGATGCGACCAACGCCGCGATTGAGATGATTGATGCCCTGAAAGCGTTCAACAAGACGATTTCACAAGAGTTGATCCTGAAAGTTGGCATTCACAGTGGTCATTCGATTGCGGTGACGGTCAACGAACGAAATGATTATTTTGGGCAGACGGTCAATATTGCGGCGCGGGTGCAGGCGCTGGCGGACTCCAACGAGGTGTACATCACTGCTGAGGTTTATCATGCGGCGGGGGTTAGTGAGACGCTCAAGGCTCATCACGTGGTTCCTGATGAGGTATTGGTCAAGGGCGTCAGCGAAAAGCTGCACGTGTACAAGATTGGTGCGCATCCAAACGCTTAGTGTGTAACAGTTTCGATGGATCGTAGACTATATTTGTACGCGTTGGTATGTCAATTGAATCGCGACGGTTATTGTTTCGAAAGATGATTGCTCATGCATACTTTGGCTCGTCCACCCAATTAGTCCTTACACGCTCGTGTAAGTTGTAGCACCTCAACAGCCCTATGGGCTTGTTTGCCATGCCGTAAAGTCCGCTTAAAGCCTGAACCTGATGATCTCGACGGTGCCTGACGCCGCCGAGCTTTTTGCGTTCATGCCCGTGCTCGTGCGCCTCCTGCGTGTTTTGTCCTTCCTTTTCATCCGAACGACAAGACAAATCAGGAGGCAATCATGGAGATTGTGCGGGGCAAACACGCCTCGTTTATGGATGCGAGGGCACTGGCTGAGTGCATCAGCGGATACGCGACAGTGCATATTGATGTGGGTACGGGTGATGGACGGTTCGTGCGTCATACGGCACAGGCGAACGCGAAAACATTTGTGGTGGGGATTGATGCCTGCCGTGAAAACCTGCGTGATGTCTCGCGCGGGATAGGTTCAAACGGATTGTTCGTCATCGCCAATGCGCATGACCTTCCGTCCGAACTGTATGGCGTGGCGACGCATATCACGATTAACTTTCCGTGGGGGAGTTTGTTGGAGGGGTTACTGGCAAATGCATCGTCGTTGATGGATGGGCTTAGCGCCCTTGCCAGTCAACGGACAACGGTGGAAGTGCGCTTGAACGGTGGCGCGGTGGCTGAAGCAGGATGGTCATTGGAGGCGGGGACGGAGCGGGTATGGGAGAATCTGAGTGTGTGTGGATGGGTGATGCAGTCGCCGCAAGAGATGGCAGTCGCTGAACTCAAACGGTATCCGACGACATGGGCGAAGCGCTTGGCCTATGGACGTGACCCGCGGGCGATGGTACTGCGAGGGTATCGGTCATTCAAGCGGGAGCACACCTAGGCGCTCCTGTCTCTTAACAGCCAAACTTCAAGGGAGCACACGCAGGTGCTCCCCTACTAGAGTATCGGTTAGCCGTTGGTTAGGCCGTGCGGCGGTTCGCCATATTTGCCTGAACTGAAGACATAGACGTAATTGGTGATGTCACCGTTGGGGTTGGGTGTGCCACCGGCAGTCCAATTGAATAGCCACTTGGCATCACTGATGCTGAGGTTGACGCAGCCGTGACTGCGGCGATAGCCAAAGAAATCGTGCCAATACGTGCCATGCAGACTGATCGAACTGTCGAAGTACATGACCCACGGCACACTTTGCAGATCGTAAGCGCTGGGTGCGCCGGTCGCGCCGGACATGCGATCATCAGGCATCTTCGCCCAGATGTTGAACAAGCCTTCGTTGGTGTCGTGGTTGGGAAGGCCGCTGGCGATCAAGGTGGCGAAGGCCGGTTTGCTATCTTCGTAGGCGACGAGTGTTTGCTCGTACAGATCAACCGCTACCCAGCGTCCGGTGACTTCTTTTTGGTTGGTGTCTTTGGGATGCGGCGAGGGTTGAATCTTGGCGACAAAGGTTTGCTTGAGCCACTGGTTCGGGCCGATCATATACCACAACCAACCTTCAGAGTCGGTGGCTTCGGCGAAGATGTTCACCAAGTCGTAGCGTTTGGTGAGATAGCCGCTATCCTTGCTGCCTTCAGCGCCGGGGGTCAGCGAGGAATAGATGCCGGTGGTATCCAAAACCCACGCGAAAGGTTGATTCCAATCGGGCGGCAGGAGCACACCCGTAAATTGGGAGGGGCTGACCAACTTGGTGTTGGCACGCGGAATCCATTGACCACCTAAGATTTGCAACCAATCAGGATTGTCTTCATTGGTGGCGTTGACGAAGTTGAACCCTTTGGGAATTTCACCGACGATATTGCCACCGGGGGCATCATACTTGCTGACGGCTTCGGGGCCGACGCGATAAAAGCTGTACATGCCAATGGTTGCCCCATCGAGCGGGACGCGTTCCAGCTTGGGTTTGGGCTGAGCAGCGATTACATCGAGACAAGCCTGACTGGTGGGCTGATTGGGTTGATAGGCACAGGCCGGTGGTTCGAAAATCGGCGCGGCAGGGTTGGCATCCTGCGCGAATGTCACGGCGGAAATGGTCAGCAGCATCACGGCTGACAAAGCGATGAGTCGTTTCATCGGGCAAGAGTCTCCTCACAGACTGACGTGTTTTGAAAGCCATAATACCACAGGCTTTTTTCAATGTGGCGGGTGGCTGGCTGACGATTGGACTACGGTGTGGTCGTGGCAGATCTGCCCTGCGCGGTTCATAATAGAGGAATATGATTCACATAATCCTTATTGTTAGGGACGAACTGTGCGTCGTCCAAATCGCTAGAGAGGTGATATGACTCAGAAGATCAGCGGCATTTTCAATATTATGGCGACGCCTTTTACGGCGGATACGGCGTTGGATATCGCCAGTTTGAAGCAATTGGTGGCGTTCCAACTGGATAAGGGCGCGTATGGGCTAACGATACTCGGCGTGTTGGGCGAGGCCGCCAAGATGACTGTCGATGAACGGCGGCAGGTGGTGGAAACGGTCATTGAAACGGTGGCTGGACGCGTTCCGGTGGTGGTCGGCACCAGCCATGAAGACCTCGCGACCTGCATCAGCTTGAGTAAAGCGGCTTTTGCAACCGGCGCTGCCGGCGTGATGATTGCCCCACCACGCATGGTCAAGCCGACCGACGACCAGATTATCGGCCTGTACAGCGACATCGCCGCGCAGATTGATCAGCCGATTGTGGTGCAGGACTTCCCACCTGTGAACGGGGTGATCATGTCGGCGGATATGCTGGCGACATTGGCTGAGAAAATTCCCAATGCTCGTTATCTGAAGCTGGAAGATCCGCCACTGATGGAAAAGATCGGCGCGATTCGGGCGCGGACGGATAAGTTTGAGATTTTCGGTGGGTTGGGCGGTATGTTCCTGTTGGAAGAATTACGGCGCGGCGCATCCGGCACGATGACAGGGTTCGCCTTCACCGAGATTCTGGTGGCGGTGTTCCAAGCCTTCCAAGCAGGCGATCATGCGCGTGCCGAGCAAATCTTCGACAAATATTTGCCGTTGATCCGCTATGAGAACCAGCCGATTATCAACCTGACCATCCGCAAAGAAATCTTGTTCCGGCGCGGTGCGATGGCGACGCCGACGCTGCGCAATCCGTTTGTGCCGATTGACGCCGGTACGCATGACGAAATCGGTTGGATACTCAAGCGGGTGGGCATCAGCGATCCGACGCAAAAAGTTGCCTTATAAACGCTGCGGGTTCTATGCGCAGTGGTTGACGGTTAATTTAGCCTACATACCCCACCCCAAACCCCTCCCCGAAGCGTCAGGGAGGGGCTTTAAAGACTTTTATGGATTATCGCCTCAAGTGTATCTCCACCATTTAGTGTGGTGCTACATGGTTGACGATAATGGTGAAACGTAGCACAATTGGTCTATCTTCTTAAGGAGTGTATCGAACAGGCTATCCAGCTTGTTTGTCGCTCATCATTTACGGTAGGACGATTATGCTGACGATTGACATCCCTACAGCGCGGCGCTTTATTCTCGGCAAACAAGGTTTGTGGCCGGGGCGGCGTTGGCGCGGTCTTGAAGGCACAGAACAGGCTATGCGCGCGCTAGAGTATGTGCAGTTAGATCCGTTGCAAATCATCGCCCGCAGTCAGGATATTATGCTGCACAGCCGTGTGCTGGATTATGTGCCGGGTATGTGGGAGAAGGTGACTTACGAGCAGCGTAAGTTTTTCGATTGGGGCGGCTGGTTAGCGGTGCGCCCGATGGATGAACTGCCGCATTGGCGGGTGATGATGCGCCGTGAACTGGATAAGGACGGTCGGCTGCGGTCTATCGCCAAAGAACACGGGGAAGCTATCGTAGAAATGCGGACGGTGTTGCAAGAGCGGGATGTCGTCAGCAATCGGGATTTCGAGATGTCCACACGGACACGCACTGAGAGCTATCGAGGACGGAAGGATAGTTCGCTGGCGCTGTATTACATGTGGATGACAGGCGAAGTCATGACACACCACCGCGACCGATTTGAGCGTGTCTATGCGCTCACGGAAAAGGTCGCACCCGCGCACCTGATCGGGGAGAGTGATGAGACCGAGGCAGATCGTTTCTTGCTAAAGAAGGAAGTGGGATTCAACGTTCTGGGACGCATCGCACGCACGCAGGATTCGTACAGGCGCGGTGAACCGGATCGTGCGGCCAAAACACTGTTGGATGGCATGCTGGCAGCAGGCGAGATCATCGAAGTGCGGGTGGAGGGGTGGAAGCAACCCCATTATGCACTCGGTAGCGACAGCGATGCGCTGAATGATTTGGCGGCAGGTCGGGTGCCGGATGCGTGGGCATCGCTGGATACCTCCACAAGTGGCGAAACTGTTTTTCTGGCACCGCTTGATCCGGTTAGCGCACGCGGACGGGCTAAAGTGTTGTTCGGCTTCGATTATATTTGGGAAGTGTACAAGCCGGTTGAGAAGCGTAAGTTTGGTTATTATGTGCTGCCGATTTTGTGGGGCGATCGGCTAGTCGGGCGCTTTGATAGTAAGCTCGACAGAAGCAGCAACACCTACAGCATACTCGGTTTGTGGTTGGAAGATGCCACGCTGGCAAAGGATGCAGCATTCGCGGAAGCGTTGGCGCGTGGATTCGCCCGATTCGTCACCTTTTTGGGCGCGAAAAAGTTAGATGCCAGCGCGATACAAGAACCACTGCTGCGAAAGTCGATCAAAGCGTTTAAAGGTTGAATTTGGTGTCATATTTGACTGTCCAAGTGTCAGCCAGTGGGATAGCATAGGTGCAAAATACTTGTCGCGTGTAGGACTCTTGCCGTGTTGAACAGATTTTCAACAGGCGAAAGTCCTCATCAATGAGGAGCGTAAGACGATGGATTTAGGACTTAAAGGTAAAGTAGCATTGGTGGCAGCAGCCAGCAAAGGGTTGGGGTTCGGTGTGGCACGGGCATTGGCAACCGACGGCGCGAAGGTGTCGATTTGCAGCCGTGATACCGCCTCGGTGGAGGCCGCAGCCAAGAAACTGAGCGATGAAACCGGCTCGGAAATTCTGGCGAACGTGTGTGATGTGACCAATGCGGACTCGATCACCGCGTGGGTGGATGCCACTGTCGCCAAGTGGGGCGCGATTGATGCGCTGCTGGTGAATGCTGGCGGGCCGCCCGGTGGTCTGATGCTGGATATGACCGACGCTCAATGGCAAGCGGCTTTTGAACTGACGTTGATGAGTTCGGTGCGCATGATCCGCGCAGCAGTTCCGCACATGACCAACGGCGGTTCGATTTTGACGATCACCTCGTCATCCAT
Source organism: Aggregatilineales bacterium (assembly GCA_044227005.1). Lineage (GTDB taxonomy): Bacteria > Chloroflexota > Anaerolineae > Aggregatilineales > Phototrophicaceae > CFX2. Next base: position 124,838 of record JBGAFZ010000012.1, on the reverse strand, counting down.
TAAGGAACCGATTGAACGTTTGGGACTCTCGACCGTCATGCGTTCGGGTGTGGCGGGGTTGGTCAAGACGCTGGCGGATGAATTGGCGGGGAAAAATATCCGCGTGAACAATTTGATCCCCGGACGCATCGACACCGAGCGCGTGGCACAACTGGATGCAGCGGCGGCCAAGCGCCAGAACATTAGCATCGAGCAGGTGCAGGCACAAAGCATCGCCCGTATCCCACTCAAGCGCCTCGGCACGATTGACGAATTCGGCGCGGCGGCGGCTTTCTTGCTGTCACCGACTGCCCAATATATCACCGGCGCAACCCTGCGCGTGGATGGTGGTCAGATGCGTTCGATTTAGATTTGTAGGAGTTTTTCCTATCAGTTGATCATTTTTGATACCGAGCAAATGCGGTTGAAAGGAGAAACATAATGATCCGCAACACTTCTTGGAAGCTGGTTGTTGTGACCATTATGTTGATCCTTGCCAATTTTGCAGTGAGCAAGGCGAGTTTTACCCCGTTTCCTCAATATGACTGTGAGTCATTTCCCAGATCATCCACATCAGAATCGGCTGAGGCATATTTCCGTTTGGCGGAGCAAGATGCCGCTGACAAGGATTATGAAAAAGCGGTTGAAAATTACAACTGCGCGATACAGCTTAATCCCGCCAAAGGGGAACTATATCATCAACGTGGTCTTGCCTATTGGTATCAGGGAAATTATCAGAACAGCATTGATGATTTCAGCACGGCTATAGATTTAAAAATGGCAAAATTAGAGAACCCCTACTATATGCGGGGATATACCTACGACTTATTAGGTGAATATACAAAAGCCATTCAAGATCTTACAGAAGCACTCCGGATTAATGACCAATATGTTAGTGCCTACTTAGAACGTGGTCACGTTTACGAACTCACTGGTGATTATTCAAATGCCTTGAAGGATTACAGTACAGCGATTGAGAAAGGCGAGGGAAAGTCGCTTAAAAATGCCTATAAATTCAGGGGTGGTTTGTACACTGTCTTAGGCAACTTCGACCAAGCAATGTCTGATATCAACGCTGCAATCAAGATGGATAGAAACGATGCTGTCAGTTTCGTGTTTCGCGGAGTTATCTATGAATCAAGAGAACGTTATTTCTTGGCATTTCTTGATTATATTGAAGCGATTTCAATTGATCCATCATATGCGGAAGGCCATTATCATCTTGGATTTTCACTCTATAAATTGAATCAGCCCGAACGGGCACTGCGCGAATATGACGTTGCCATTACACTGGGGCTAGATACGGGAGAAGTTTACAACGCGATAGGTCTCGCACAATTCGACTTAGGACAATATTCAGAAGCCCTACAGAGTTTTGATGTTGCTATCAAACGTAATCCTTTAGAGCATCGATCCTATATATCACGTGCCATCACCCACGCAGAATTGGGTAATAGTGAACAAGCGATTGCAGATTATCAAACCGCAATTAAGCTTGCGTCTGACGATCCAGAACCTTATAGTGGACTTGGTTCGGTGTATTACACTTTACGTTTATATAAACTTTCCTTGGAAAACTACCGCATGTATCTGAAGTTAGCAGGTGAAAGTGCAGACCCGGAAGCAATAAAAACCATCCGTGAGATCGAAAACCTTATCAATGTTCCCGCATAGATTGAGATTAGCGGTAGGCTATAATTGGCGCAACCTTGCGCGTGGATGGCGGTCAGATGCGCTCGATCTAAGTATCTGTTACGATAAGGCTGAGGAGGTGCAAAATGGTTCAAATCACGATGCAAGTTACAGAACGTCTTGCCCAACAATTGGAGCCAATGTCTGATTGGCTGCCAACCATCTTAGAACTCAGCCTTATTCGCTTCAAAACCCCCGCTGTTCAAACAGCTTCGGAAATCATGGACTTTTTAGCGTCCAGTCCCGCACCGGCTGAACTGATGAATTACCATGTTTCCGACCGTGCACAGGAAAGGTTACAGCGTTTGTTGGCGATCAATCAAGCTGGGTTGGCTTCGGCGCAAGAACAGGCTGAATTGGATGAAATCAGCCAGATTGAACACATTGTCATCATGCTCAAAGCACAGGCTTATGAGCAATCATCAAAGAAAAACTGACAACCTACTTATCCTTTTCCTCGAATAGTATACATTTTATGCAACCTTTATTACTCGGGATTGATATTGGAACGACTGCCGCGAAGGCAGCGCTATTCGGTGTGGATGGACGGTTACAGGCGGTGGGCAGCGCGGAATATCCGCTGTATCACATCCGCCCCGGTTGGGTGGAACAGCAGCCGGAGGAATGGTGGCAAGCGACGGTGAGCGCTATCCGGCAGGCGTTGGCGCAGGTCGAACTGGGTGCGGCACGCATCGCGGGGATTTGTGTGAGCGCACAAGCGCCTACGTTGATCGCGCTGGATGCGGACGGTCAACCGCTGCGTCCTGCCTTGATCTGGATGGATCGGCGGGCAGAGGCTGAAGTCGCTGAACTGGAAGCCTTGCTGGGCGCGGAGCATATTTACCGCGTCACGGGCAACCGTCCAGATGCGTTTTATGTGGCGTCCAAACACCGCTGGTATATGAAGCACGAGCCGGAATTATTGGCGCGTACCCGAACCTTCGTCCAGATCACAGGTTATATCAATTACCGTCTGACAGGGTTGATGAGTCTGGATACGGCACACGCGGCACTGTTGCAACTGCGGGATTATGCCAGCGGGGCATGGTCGGCGGACATCATGGCGGCCTGTGGTGTCGAGCCGCATCATTTCCCCGAAGCGCGTCCTGCCCACGAGACATTGGGCGGGGTGAGTGCAGCGGCGGCGGAGGTGACAGGCTTACGCATAGGCACACCGGTGATGGTGGGCACGGTGGATGGTGCAGCGGCGGCTCTCGAAGCAGGGGCGGCTGGCGCGGGGGTGGCTGCCGAGATGACCGGCACATCAACCGTGATGATTATGCCCAACAATACGGGCGTGACTGAGTCGGCTTTCATTGCTATGCCGCATGCGCTCCCCGGTATTAATTTGTTGTTGGGGGCGATGGTGTCGTCGGGTGCTAGTTTGCGCTGGTTTCGGGATCAATTCGCGGATAGCGAGCGTGAAACGGCTGCCCGTACACAGGGGGATGCTTTCGATCTGCTGACCGCACAAGCCGCGCAAGCTCCTGCGGGAAGCGACGGGCTGATCTTCCTGCCGTATATGATGGGCGAACGCTCACCGTTGTGGAATACCCACGCGCGGGGTGTGTTGTTCGGTTTATCGCTGGCGACACCTAAAGCGGCGGTCATCCGCGCGATTCTGGAAGGTACGGCTTATGCCCTGCGGCATAATGTCTATGTGGCACAGAAGGCTGGCGTTCCGATTAGTGAGGTGCGGTCGGTGGGCGGTGGGACGCGGAGTGCGTTGTGGAATCAGATCAAGGCGGATGTGCTGGGCGTGCCGGTATTGCTACCGGAAGCCTCGGTGGGTGCGCCCTTCGGGGATGCGCTGGTGGCGGGGTTGGGCGTGGGGTTATATAGCAATGTACTGGAAACCGTCCAGCGTGTGGTCAAGATCAAGACGCGCTATGAACCGGATGCTGCTCGGCACGCGCTATACAGCCAGCAGTATGGATTGTTCCGCAATATATATGAACATCTGCGCAGCGATTTTGATGACGCAGCACGCTTGATGACCAGCATGGGAGACGCCTAGATGATCGACCTGAATTTGGCGGGTAAAGTGGCGCTGGTCACGGGCGGATCACGCGGGATTGGTCGGGCGATTGCGCTGGCCTTAGCCGAACAAGGGGCGGCGGTGGCGGTGCATTATCGCGGACAAGCTGGTGCAGCACAGGCGATTGTCGACAGCATCTTACAGAACAACGGACGGGCGATTGCGGTACAGGCTGATCTGATCCAAGCGGATGCACCGGAGGCGCTGGTGCGCGATGTGACCGACCAACTTGGTCAACCGGATATTCTGATTAACAACGCGGGAGAGTTCACCGACTCGACGGTGGTCGATATGAGTGACGCGGTGTGGACGCAAACTTTAGCGCTCAACTTGAATGCGGCCTTTGCCTGTACCCGCGCCTGTTTGGCGGCTATGAAGCTGCGGCGCTGGGGACGGATTATCTCGATCAGTTCACAGGCGGCTTTCGTCGGCTCGACCAATCACGCGCATTATGCAGCGGCCAAAGCGGGTTTAGCCGGATTTAGTTATTCGCTGGCGAAAGAGGTGGGCGCGGAAGGTATCACCGTTAATATGGTAGCTCCCGGTCGGATCGTGACCGATATGCTGATTGAGCACATTCCTAACCGCGAGGCCGAGTGGCTCAAGCAAACGCCGCTGCGCCGACTCGGTCAACCGGAAGAAGTGGCGGGGGCGGTGGTGTTCCTCGCCTCGAATGCCGCGTCGTATATCACCGGCGCGACCATCCACGTCAACGGCGGGGTGTTCATGAGTTAACGGCGACCGCGTCCTGTACGGGTGTGACGGGCGATCAAGAGCACGGAAGAACGGGCTTCGACGTGGTAAGGGATACCATCGAGGCTGGGTGCTTGCGCCGGTTCACAAAAGTCGTCAGGTGCGGGAAGGGCGGTATCCAGTATGCGATGCCAATTTTCTCCGGCAGGTAACGGCGGCAGCTCGAAATCCAAGGCTTCCCAATAGGCATTGAACATCACATGAATATGATCGCCGCTGGGTGGATAGCGTAAACTGAAGGCGAGGCTGTGCGAGTCGTCGCCCCAATCCGGCTGCCCGACATGTGTGCCGTGCCATGTGATATAGGCGTTCGCGGTGTTGGGTGTGGCGCTCCAAAAGCTATTCTGACGGAACAGGCTGTACTGTTGTGTGAAGGTAATCAAGCCCCGTAGGAAGTGCAGTAAACTCCCCTGTTGTTCCAACTTTTGCCAATCAAACCACGTTATTTCCGAGTCCTGACAATAGGCGTTGTTGTTGCCATTTTGGGAACGGCGTACTTCGTCACCCATTAGGAACATGGGTGTACCCTGTGCCAGCAGCAAAATGGTCAGGAAGTTCTTGATCTGGCGCTCACGTAAGGCTTCGATGGCGGGATCGTCAGATGCGCCTTCCACGCCGCAGTTCCAGCTCAAATTGCTATCGTTGCCGTCGTGGTTGTCTTCGCCGTTATGCTCATTGTGTTTGGTGTTGTACGACACCAGATCGTTGAGGGTGAAGCCATCATGACAGGTGATGAAATTGATGCTGCGGTTCGGATCACGGCGGTTGGGGTCAAAGACATCACCGCTGGCTGTGAGGCGATTGGCTAGCGCTATGACGGTTTGGCGATCACCTTTGACGAAGCGCCGGACGTCATCACGGAACTTGCCGTTCCACTCGGCCCAGCGATGCCCGACGAACGTGCCGACCTGATACAATCCGGCGGCATCCCATGCTTCGGCGATGATTTTGGTTCCCGCCAGCACTGGATCGGACTCGATTTCCCACAGAATCGGTGGACTGCTGAGGGGTTGACCTTTTTCGTCACGGGCGAGCGAGGATGCCAGATCGAAGCGGAAGCCATCCACATGCATTTCGCTAACCCAATAGCGTAGGCAATCCATAATCATACGGCGCACGATGGATTGGTTGCCGTTGAGTGTGTTGCCGCAGCCGGTAAAGTTGGCATATTTGGAGTTGTCTTCCTCAAGGATGTAGTAGGCGCGGTTTTCAAATCCCCGCATGGAAAATGTCGGCCCGTCTTGATTGCCTTCCGCCGTGTGGTTAAAGACCACATCCATAATGACTTCGATACCGGCCTGATGCAGCGCCCGAACCATATCACGGAATTCATCGACTGCGCCCAACGGATCATGGCGCGAGCTATAGGCCGAATGGGGGGCGAACAGGGCAATCGGGCTGTAACCCCAGTAATTGATGCCATTGTGGGGCGCATCTTGCGCGTCAAACTGCTGCACCGGAAGCAATTCCACCGCAGAGATACCCAAATCTTTGAGATAGGGGATTTTTTGAATGAGTCCGGCGTAGGTGCCGCGTAATTCATCAGGCAGACCGGAATTGGGATGGCGAGTGAAGCCACCCACATGCATTTCGTAGATCAGCGTTTGGGAATAAGGCGTGTGCAAAGGACGATCCCCATGCCAACGATAAGCATGTGAGTCGACCACCACACCGCGTAACGCCTGTGCGCAATTATCACCGGGGCGGCGGGCTGCTTCACGGCTGTAACAATCAGTGACGACTGCCCGCGCGTAAGGATCGAGCAGGACTTTCGCACCGTCAAAACGGATGCCTTTTTCGAGTTGGGTTTCGCCATACACCCGATAGCCATAGACCTGTCCGGCCTTTAAGCCACGTATGAAAATATGCCAGTAGTAAAAGGTGCGGTTCACATTCGGATCAAGCCGGATGACCTGTGATGGTGCAGGGGCGGTAGGCTCGTCAAACAGCAGGAGTTCAACCGTCTCGCAGTTTTTGGTAAAGACACAGAAGTTTACGCCATCGGGATAGACGGTGGCACCTAAGGGGAAACTTTGACCGGGGAGATGATCGTTTTGCATAGCGGTTTTCGGAATGACACAACCAAAATTCCGCCTCCTCCCTTCAGCATACACCCGTTTTTGTGATGTATGCCTGTGCATGTTGATACGTTTGGGAGGGTGATGTTCAGTCAAGTATGAGCAGCAATAGTTAGGGGAGAATATCGAAGTTGCTTTCAAATAGGTTGTGATATTCGTCACTGTTGTATTAGGAGACGTAATAGTAAGCTTTACGTATACGGTGCAGCTTGGCACCCCATACAGAAAGAAGTCTGTCATGTTATTTAAGAAATGGTATTTCTTAAGCGTGATGGCATTTCTGTGCATCCTCGTTCTACCCTCCACAGCAGTTACCGCACAGGAAACCTCACACGTTCGCTTTGCACATTTTGTTGTCAACGGTCCGCAAGTCAATATTTTTGTTGATGATCAGGTTTTTATGGGAGAAGATGGGAAGCCCTATGGATTGAATGCGCTGGAACTTTCGCGCCAATACATCGAACTCAGTGGTGCTACTCCCCATACCTTCACAGTAGTTGAGGCAGGCAAGACGATTGATGCTGCCCTGTTTAAATCGGAATCATTCCCACTTGAAGCCGCCCATAATTATGCGCTGGCGATCATGGGAAATGTGGAGAGTAAGGATCTCCATTACAAGTTACTAGATGAGACTGCCGCCCTTGCTGCGCACGATACTAAGGCTGGTGCCATAACTTTCGTCATTAATAATCTTTATGGTTTGCCAGCGGTTGATTTCTACTGGGCAGGCAAACTTTTAATCGATAATCTGGCTTATGGCGAAGATGTGATATTCCTTGATCCTAAAGAGGGTATTGGCAGCCGATTCACACCTCATGGTGATTCCACGACGATACTTTTTGACCTGCCAGACGCTATTCCTGGCCCACCGGAAACAATCGCTTTTTTTGGGATTGTTGGCACGTATCCGGGAACAATTTGGGAGGATTACACGCTGCCGTATTTTGGAAATTACATCGGCAAACCTTTTGTGCGTGATGGCGGCTCGATTGTCGTTGGTGACGTGAAGAAGGTGAGTCTGTCGGAAGCTGGTCTGCGCTACAACTACAAGCTGGTTTTGGACAAAGATATGATGCTCGATATGAGCTTAAAAGGGGGCGGGCCGGAGTCCGGTGCCGACTCTATCCTTCGCATCTATGATAGTGAAGGTGTACTCGTCGCCCAGAACGATGATTTTGACCGCTTCAACGAGGGTACAGATGCTGGATTCAAGGGACTTAAGCTCGTTAAAGGGAGCTATGTTATTGAAGCAGCTTCATCTTTTGATACCTTCCTTGGAGAATACACCCTCACTGTAAGTGCTTCGAAGTAACGGTTTATTCAAGTGGGCATGGAGATGATCCACGCCCACTAAAATTCTGACCCCCTGATTGCATCACCAACCCCTCCAAAGTTTGTGTTAGGTTTGTCGGCATACTATTTACAAACCAAATTAGAACATTTGATCGTGATTGCTCCCCTGTTAAGTTAACGCCAAACACGCCAAAGAGTTACAAAATGTTCTTCCAAAATGTAACCCATTTACAGAACGGGTGTGCTACGCTTGTTTCCAGTTGTTCGTCATCAGCCACTAACCGGCGGATGTTGAGCAGCAGCACTTAACAATGGCAACGGAGCAGTAGACCACCGCGCTTTCGGGCGAACGGCTGGGGAACCAAGTAGCCTAGATCGCTGTCCGCCTCTGCACCACTGATAGGGATACCGCGTGTGGACGGATTGAGACAGTAGGAGACCGCTATGAGCAGTTCGCGATTAAAAGCTAATCGCCTCCGAAGGAGTACACATGCACACTACTTTAAAAGCCATCAACGCCGCAGAAGGGCGCGTGGGCGGATACCTCGTGGTATGGGGGAATCCACAGCAGCGCGACTTGCAGGGCGAGTATTTTTCACCGGATAGCGAGTTGGGACTCGATTGGTACGACCAGCGTCCAGTGCTGTATCACCACGGTTTGGACGGCAACATGAAGGCGGCTGTCATCGGTGTGATCGACCATCTACAGGCCGACATGACCGGCGTATGGGCAGAGGCACAGTTAGACCTGCGCCAGCGCTACGTTCGCACAGTGCTCAAGCTGGTCGAGAAAGGCGTACTGGGGTGGTCATCCGGCAGCCTGCCGCATCTGGTCGATGTGGCGGCGGATGGTCATATCAAGCGCTGGCCGATTGTCGAAGGCAGCCTGACGCCCACACCTGCCGAACCGCGCCGTACCGATGTCCATACCCTCAAGAGTGCTTTTGAAGCGCTGGGTTTGGATACCGGACGGCTGGATCTACCCGCAAATCGTACTGGTTTGCCGCTGGCAAATCCTATTCCGACAAAGACGACATTTCCGACCATTCAAGGAGAAATTCCCATGACCGACAACAACATCATCATTGACGAACTGCAACCCCAAACGCCCGCCCGCAAACGCTTACCCGCCGCTGATCGTGACGATGCAATCAAGTCCCACATCAGCGTGAGCAGCCCCTACGATAACCTTGACGCGCTCGACATGCTGCATGGCTATGTACTGCTGCGGCAGGGCAAGAGCTTTCAGGGTGTCAGCCAGCGCTATGCCAACGCCCTCGCCCATAAGGTGCAGAAGGCTGGCATGAGCGCCATCAAAGCCGACGAATTGACCTACAGCACACAGGCCGGTTTCGGTGACGAATGGGTGCCTGACCTGTGGAGCGCGCAAATCTGGAATCGGGCGCGTTTGGAAAATGCCATCCTGCCGCTGTTCCGTTCCATCGAAATGCCCAGCAATCCTTTCGAGCTACCGATTGAGGGAACAGACCCTTCGGTGTACTTCGTGCCGGAAACCAAGAACGAAACCGATCTGACCATCTCCGGCAGCACCAACCCTATCCCCGACAGCAAAATTGGTTCGGGCAAGGTGACGCTCAACGCGCAAAAGTTGGCGCTGCGGGTGGGTTTCAGCAGTGAATTGGTGGAAGACAGTGTGGTTCCGGTGCTGAATCTGTACCGCGATCAGGCCATGAAAGCCATCCTCACCAGCATCGACAATGTGCTGCTCAACGGCGATACCGCCAGCAGCGGCAACATCAACAAGAACGGGGGCACACCTGCCAGCACCGACCGCTACATGGCCTTCAACGGGCTGCGTAAATTAGCGCTGGTGACCAACGCTGATACCCCGCCCAATCGGGTTGATGCCGCCGGTGCCATGACGTTGGCCTTGCTGCGGCAGACACGCTTTACCATGGCGGCACAATACAGCGCACGTCCCAATGATCTGGCATGGATTGTCGATGGCGGCACCTATGCAAAAATGTTGGGTTTGAGCGAATTCCTGACGATGGAGAAGGCCGGAGCGCTGGCGACCGCCCAAACCGGACAGATCGGTTTTGCGGATGGGGCGCCGGTGATTGTCTCATCCGAAATGGCCTTGAGTGATCCTGCCAACGGGAAGGTGAACTTCACCACACCCGCTAGCAACACCAAAGGTACGGCGTTGTGTGTGTATCGTCCGGGCTGGTTTGTGGGCTACCGCCGCAAGATCGCTGTGAGCGTGGATTATCTGCCCTACTACGACAGCTATCAACTGACGGCCACCGTACGCTTGGCACTCATCAACTTCGACACCGACGTCGCCGCCGCGCTGTATAACATCTAAAGGCAAGAGTTAGGAAGACTGGTGAGTCATGAATTTGACTCACCCAATAATTTTGAAATCTCTGCAGCAAATTTTAAGAAAATATCATGCTTAATTGTGCTGAGATCTACAATTTCTAGTGCTCTTCTCATTACATGTTGCTTATAGTAAATTGTGTCAGGGAAGCACTCTTCTAGCCATCTTCCAACCCGCTTAGAAAACATGATGTGCTTTGGAAGAAGTGCCTTTTCTTGCCATTCAATAAAATCGTCATAAGTTGCTTCAATCTTATTGACTTGAGCCAAAGCTTTGAAATAAGTTTCTTTTGGTACAATATCTTCAAACTCTTCTCCTGAATTGAGATGAAATATTGGGACATCAGGATGGTGCTTTTTGACGTCTTGCTGGTTTACGCGACGTATTTTGTCACCATCTACGAAAATAATAGGTTTTGCGCCTTGAGACTTAGCTAATCGGCACCAGTATTCGAAATTGTTTCCTTCACCATCCACAAAATGCGAAAGTGACAATGATTCCATAATCTTTTCAAATCCGACAGTTTTGTTTTCAGCAAATCGCTCAAGTAAGTAAGGTAGAGCAAGAACTTCAGTTACACCTTCCGTTATTATCGTAACTGGTGAATATAAAAGTGAATCAGCTGGTGACATGCCTAGACTTGTGCGAACTATTTGGAAATTACCTCTATAAGGTTGGTTATCAATTGTTGATGTTGCATAGCCGTTCCTAAAAGCCCTCTCCATTAATCTCAAGCCACTTGTTCTAATCGGATTTATCATGGACGAGGAATGGGTAGAATATAAAACTTGTATATGTGAATGCTTGCCTAAACTTTCTAGAAATCCACGCAATTTATGTTGTGCGTCAGCATGGAGTGAGTTTTCGGGTTCATCAAATAGAATATAGATTTGTTCATCTGGATTAGTAATTGTTGATAATGCAATAAGGAGATTGACAATTTTCTTAACCCCACTCCCTCTCTGAATAATTGGGGTAATACCGTCGTGCCAATCTTCAAAGTTGATTGAAAAAGTAAAAGGATCGTATGAGACGAGATTGAGCGATAGTTTTATCCCTAATGAATAAGGGAGAATTTGATTGAGTCTATAATAAATAATATTATTTGCCTGTTGAATATCACGTGCTCGTACTTCAGGGCGTGCCTCCGTAAACTTTTTTTGAGGATTTAAACCAAATGCTAAAATGAGGAGTTGTTGTTCTAGCCAGTTCGCAGTCTCAAAAGTAAAGGTTGATGAAATTTCATTGCCAGGAACAAGTGGTAGATACAGAATTTTAGGCATGCCATTTATGTATCCATCCTGAATGTTCAAATGTGAACTTCCATTACGAATGTCGACAATTTGCCGATTTTTGGTAATAACTTCAAACAGAATATCTACTTCATATCCGTTCTGAATTGATTCCCAACGAAGGTATTTGGAACGAGTATCATTTATGACAAAGGTTGCTTTGCAAGTTACAGTATTATCGAGATGCCAAGCTAATCCTGAACGATATTTATGATCTAGATTTTGATCATCTTCATTGGGTTCTAGGTCACCGCATATGAGCCGGATTAAGCGTAGAATTGATGACTTCCCGACGTCATTTTGTCCTGTAAACACAGTTACATTTTCATCAATATCAATTGAGGTCGGAGTGGAGAACGGTCCATAACCATGAATTACAAGTTTCTTGAGAATCATTCTTAGCGTATCCTGTATCAAAGGATGAGGTAATGTGATTACATACTATACCCTAAGCGTAGTAGATACAAGCAACTACAGGGGAAATTAAATATCAAACCGTTCGTAAGTTTGGCGAGGAATTTATGGATTGAAGGTGTCTTACAATCTTGAGAGGAATGCTTGTTTTTTACACTTCTTAATCACCGTGTCTCAGATACAAGTCTCCAGTTTCAGCGGCAGCTCGATGGTGAAGGTTGTGCCGTTACCCACTTGGCTGGTGACGTCGATGTGCCCCTCGTGGCGATCCACACACTCTTTCACGATATTCAAGCCGAGTCCGGTACCGCCGATGGCGTGTACCGACGTAGAGCGGTAAAACGGTTCGAAGATATGGGGTATATCGGCTTCACTGATGCCAAGACCATGATCTATCACCCGCAGCACAATCCACGCGTCGTGGTGACCGAGTTCCAGCGAAACATGCCCACCTGCTGGCGAAAATTTGACCGCATTCGAGAGCAAATTGAGTAAAATACGGCTGACCAGCGTTTCATCAATCCACGCCGTTTGAACATAACCATCCGTGATAAAGCGCAGATTATGCATACTGCCGCTGGTTTGCTGAATTTCACTGATGCTCAGTTGGCACAATGCCGGAAGATTGACCGCCGTGCATTTGAATTCGCTGTAGCTCAGGCCGCTTTTAACGGTCAAGGTCACATCGTTTAAGAGTTCCAGCACGTAACGCAGTTGCTTACTGATAACCCCCAGTTTCTCGCGGCGTTTTTCTTCATCCAGACGGTCAAAGTAATAGTCGAGTGTTTCACGGGTCGCGTCGATAACCGCCAGCGGTGTGCGTACATCATGCGACAACGCCGATACCGCTTTACGCACAAGCGCGTTGAATTCTTCAGCTTTCTTCAAACTGTTCTTGAGGCGTTCCTGCTCCAGACGGATTTGCTCGGCTTGTACCCGCTCGCTCACATCCAGCTTGATCGCGATAAAATGGGTGATCGAACCGTTCAGGTCGCGAACGGGTGTAATCGTCTGTTCCTCGGTGTATAAGCTACCGTCCTTGCGCTTGTTAACCATCCGTCCTTGCCAGACATCACCGGACAAAACGGTGTTCCACATGGTTGCATAAAATGCCGCATCCTGCACACCGGACTTGAGCAGATTGGTTCGCTTGCCTTGGACTTCCTCGAATGTATAGCCGGTTAAGGTTGTGAAGGCCGGATTTGCCCACTCGATGACACCATCACAATTGGCAATTACGATGGCGTTTGCAGCGGCTTGAAGGGCATTCTCTTGAAGTTGTAATTGCTGCCGGATATTCAGGAGTTCGGTAATATCGACCCCGATACACTGCATCTCACTGAATATACCAGCCTCATTCGAGAGTGCCACGAATTCCCATAAGGTCGAAAAGATAGATCCATCACGATTTAATTTACGAAGAATGACTTGTTTTGGCGCACCCATGTCGTTGATGCAGGCAACCACCGTTTCAATCGTCTTGGCATGATCATCAATGTAAATGGTGTTCATGCACGACAAACCAATCAAGTCGCTCTTTTTTTCATACGTCCAACAGAAGCGCTTGAAAAACGCATCGTTGATATAGGTGTAGTTCCCTTCTATATCGGTTCGGATCACATAGGCAGTTTGCGATTCAATCAATGACAGTAGACGGGCTTCACTTTGGCGGAGGTCGATCTCGAATTGCTTGCGCTCATGAATATCCCGCACAATCGCTATGGTGACCGAATCACCGTTGTACTGGGCGCGGTGAGCATGTAATTCAACCGGAATCATGCGCCCATCTTTGGTACGATGCGCCGATTCGGTCAGAACCGTTTCGCCTGCCCATAAGCGTTCATGGTTCGTTTTGCTGATAGCGCGGTAATCCGGATGCACAATGTCCGCCGGATTCATGTGCACGATCTCGTCCAGCGTATAGCCCAGACGAGCAAGCGCTTTTTGGTTGCAATAGATGAACCGTCCATCTGATCCGCAAATCATGACGGCGTCGGTAATGATCTCGAAAATCTCTTTGTGAGCGTCGGGGATGATGCCTTTAGCGGGTTGGGGAGAAAGCAGGCGCGATAAGTAAACATCCTCGGAGCAACCCGCCTGCGCAGCGCGTTCGTGAAGTTGTTCTAGCAGATACGGACTGATTGCGGAACTGCTCATGACGTTTGCCACTACAATAATGACCTCATCTAATTGTAAGGGGTACATCAGTGAACAAGTGTTTAGGATATTTCGGTTTCTTTATTTTTGTTTAATTCTAATCTCTTGAGGAATTATGGCACACTGCATTTCGCGGTATGATTAGGTGTCATTTAGTCATGTGAGACCCTACACAATGGAAAAACTCATTTTACTCGTCGCCGATTATGCCAATGTCGATCAGGGGGGCAAGCTCAACGTATTGGGTGCCTTCGGACGCATCTATGCACAGCAATTTCCAGCCGTTCACGTCTCGATGCATCTGGTGATTAAACTCGGTGCGGATTTCGAAGACTTCGGCAAACAGCAAGGGCTTCAAGTTCGTTTTCGGGATGCCGACGGCAAAATCTTGATGGCCTTGCCTACCATGAACTTCACCGTGAATCCCAAAGCCACGCCCATCCCTGAAGTGAACTTCATCATTCAGGTGCAAAACTTGGTGTTGCCCTCCGCCGGACAATATGACTTCGAAATCCTCGTGGATGAAGCCGAAATCGGCATCCTACCGATTGCTGTCGAGCAGGTCACACCCCATCCACCCGCCTAGAATCAAGACGCCCGCTCTGCCCACATTCTCATAACCCCACAGATACCTGCGCGGCTACCCGACGCGGTATTGTGCTTCATATTTTCTGTGCTCTACCCAATTTGTATTGGTCTACCCATATCACCCTAATCAGGAGGAATTTCGCATGTATACCTTATCTACGCTCGACCAACTTCGTACCCGTCTCGGCCTCGCCAGCACGGATACAGCAGACGACACGCGCTTGATGAACGCCCTGCAAGCCGCCGCCGCCCAGATCGAACGCGAAACCGGACGCCGCTTCTGCCCACGTCAGAAAGCCATCCAGCACAACTACACCAGCAGCCTCGAATTGTTATTAGATGATGATCTGCTTGAACTCACCAGCTTAACCAACGGCGATGGCAGCAGCATTAACCTGAATGATGCGATCCCTGCACCTGATGAATCGCCGTTCAGTTTTATCCGCTTAACCGGAGGCAGTGCCTTCACATGGAATACGTCGCCGCTGCAAGCCATCACCGTGAATGGTATCTGGGGCTGGCATGACCGTCCGGCGGAGATGTGGCGTGTCACTGGCGATAGCGTCCAGAACAACCCGCTCAACAGCAGCACGACAGCGCTCACCGTGACAGATGCGGATGGCGCGGACAGCGAAGGCAGCTTCCCACGTTTTCAGGTCGGACAGTTGTTGAAGATTGAGAATGAGTTTTTGCGGGTGACTGCCGTGAATACGCTCACCAATGTGCTGACGGTGTTGCGTGGAGTGCAGGGCACAACTGCCGCCAGTCATGCGCTCAACACGCCCATTTATGCCTATCAACCACCCGCCGAGTTGAACGCGCTGGCCTTGCGTTGGGCTAGCTGGCTCTATAAGGAAGCCGACTCAGCCGCTTTCGAAGCCGCACCGGATACCCTGCAAGCGCCGTTAATCTATTTTCGGCGGGTGGCGGTCAAAGTTTAATCTTTCAGACCGCATCGACTACCGAACGGGCATGGCTTTCATCCCGCACAAAACGAATGTTTTTAGCCGCGCGGTTCAGCGAGACGGTTTGTAGCAGTTGCAGCAGCGACTTAAAGAGTGGGTTTGCGCCCAAAACCACCACCGTACCGATGTTATCCGGTGCGGATTGGAACGAACGCGACAAGACAGCTAAAGCATTACCGTTGGGTAAACCTCTACTGGCACGCGAATCCGATAAGATATGCACCGTGTGGTTAACCGAGTGCAGATAGGTATCGATTTGGACTTTGGACGCTAGAAAATCATCCCATGTCCACGTGGGTTCATAACGGATGATGAGTGTCTTGCGTTTTTCATCTGCCCACAGAACTTGAATGCCCATGTTGCTCCCTCTAAAACTACACCGTATTGACAGTGTAAAGTGGAATTCGGATTACTTCCCTTAATAAAGCATTGTTGTCGAGCAGTTGGACAAGGTTATGAAGAAGTTGTAACGATCATGCCACTGCGTATTGCGTCAGCCAGTCCTGAATCACAGCTTGGTAAGCAGTCGGTTGTTCGGTCATCACCATATGACCACAATCTGGTATGCACACCAATTTGGCATGGGGGACGTGCTGTGCAATTTGCGTGGCTTGCTGTGGCGGAACAATCGTGTCTTGATCGCCTGTGATGACAAGTGTCGGCGCACAAATACGCGGTAGCCAATCCTGTATATCGGTATCCGGCATCCGTGCGAAGTAATGGGCTAGCCCCTGCACATCATGACGTTTCGAGTCGGCATAAACGCGGCAGGCGTGGGTATACAAATCGGGATAGTTGAAATAAGCGCGCCGATTATGGGCATACAATCCACCGGAATAATAATAGACTTGTGGGGCGCTCATGACCATATTCCATGAGGTGCGGAACATCATTTCGCCCACGCTGCCATAGCGCATCTCGGATTGCAGCAGACGCAGTGGCCCGCCCCATCGCCCCTGTACGAACCCGCTGATGCTGATGACCGACTTCACCTGTTCGGGATATTGGGCTGCGGTTGCCAGCGCTGCGAAACCGCCGGTTGAATGTCCCATCAACACCACAGGTTGATCGCCCACCAACGCCCGAATCGCCACCATCACCAATCGCGCCACCAATTCCGCCGTCAAATCCTCACGCCGAAAACACTCGGCAAAGGCTGCCGGATAATGACCGGGTAAACACAGCGAGTACCAGCGTTTATCCCCCAGCAAACCGCCGCCATCTTCCGGCCAGAACGAGGCCGATAATCCGATGCCATGTAACAAAATGATGGGTGTGTTGGTTGCCGCTTCGTTATAACCCAAAGCGACCATCTTGTGTCCATCAATCATCACGTCATAGCGGTTTGACATGGGCTTTCCCCTGATCATCACACATGTAACAGAACTGTTATGCGGTGATCGTAGTATCCCATATCTTGTCCAAAAAGAGCATAAAGGAGTCTGACCATGACCATACGCGCTGCGCTCACACGCCTCGCCACTTTGACGGTTGCCGGAGTCAGCCACAATTTTGATGTGGATACCCTGCCGGACAGCCTCAATCGGGTGCAGTTACCGGCGCTGCTGGTGCTGCCCATCACCCCGCCGACCACCAAAATCACCCGCGCCTCCGGTGACGGTTTCCAAGCCATCGCTTTCAGTGGCGGCCTACGTACCATCACCGTGACCGTCACCCATTTGCTGCTGGTCACGCCTGTGGATAGCGGACGCGGTTTGCGTTCACATGTGCCCAGAGTAGTTGATCTGATGGATGCCTACTGCACCGCCCTCGCGGCTGATCCGCTGCTCAACAACACCCTGATCGAACCGGCGCAGGTGCAGATCGAACCTGCCGAGTATCCCTATGGACACGCCACCTATCACGGTTGTGCCTTCCGCCACACATGGCGTATTCAGGTATAGCCCATACCGAACATATCGTGCCTCTGCGTTGAGCACTGTATCTTTTCACCTTCTCCCTTTAACTTTCCGCTGAAAGGACTCCCCATGCCGCCTGCTACCTATACCGTCAGCATCGATACCAACGACAACGGCAGCTTTGCCGATGCCACCGAAAACCGCGCCAGTGATGTGCTGCAACTCGAATGGCGCTTGGGCATGGCACAGCCCTTTGATAGTATCGCTGCACCGACCATTGCCCGTATCACTTTACGCAACACCACCCGCGCCTACTCACCTGAATACACCGCCGATGACCTCAAACCGGGCAAACCCATCCGCATCCAATCCAATGATGGCATCGCCACCCGCACCCATTTCACCGGCTTCATCGACCACATCGAACCGTTGGCGGGTAATCAAGGCGAACGTTTGGCAATTATTCATGCGGTCGGTGCGGAAGCGGTACTCGGTCAACAGCGCATCCGTTTACCGCCACAAATCAATGTCACTGCCGATAGCGTCATCGGCAAAATAATGGATGCCACCCTATTGCGCTACAGTCCGCTGGCGGGATACTGGTTGCTGGATACAACCGGACACGCCGAACTGGATAGCAACACCTGCCTCGCCGGATCAATCAGTCGTGCGCTGGAAAGTGGACGCTCAACCTTCGCTTATGCTGCCGATACGTGGGATGCGGGTGTCACCGCATGGGAAGCCATTCGCCAGATGACCGAGAGTGAACGTGGTTGTTTTTTCACCGACCGCTTTGGTCAATTGGTGTTCTATAATCGCCATCACACCCTGCTAACCAGCAGCGCGGTTGCCAGCTTTAGCGATAACATGGATGGCCTAGAGTATGTTTACGGCGCGGATGTAGCCAACCAAATCGAGGTGATGCTCATCCCCCGCAGCCTCGGTACTCCTGCCAGCGTAGTATGGAAATTGGCTACCCCGCAGTTAATCCAACCGGGCGAGGCCGGAATACGCCGCATCGTCGCCCCCTATCGGGATGCCTCCAATCAACCGATGGGCGCGGCACTGGTGATTGCCCCTGTTGCGGGTGTGGATTATCAAGCCAATACGCTTGCTGATGGCACTGGCGCAGATCGAACCGTTGCCCTCAACATGGTCATCATGGAAGCGGGCGCTTCTGCCGCCGTGATTGAAATCCGCAACACGGGCACTACCCCTTTATATCTGTTGGCTGGGGCGCAGTTGCGCGGTACCCCTCTCATCGGTGGCGCTCCTGCCTTGGTCACCCAATCGGATTATGCCAGCGCCAACCTGTATGGCTTGCGCCGTCTCACGCTCCATACACCCGCCTTAACCAACATCGATGAGGCCGATCAACTCGCCCGTTATGAACTGGCGCGGCGTAAAAGTCCGCGCGGCATGTTACGCAGCATCCAGATCAGCGGCACGTTGCACCTCAACCAGATTCTCAGCCGCACGCTCTATGACCGCATCACCATCCACGACACACAAACCAACCACAGCGCCGATTACTTCATCATCGCTGAACAGCACACGGTTGATCTGGGTGGTGCGCGGCATCAAACCCGCTGGCTTCTGGAACCTGCCGCCGCTAATAGCTTCTGGGTACTGAATACCAGCACCCTCGATCAAACCACCACGCTCGCCTATTGAGGCTTGGCAATCTTGGCATCTACTTGCCATTTGCCATTGTGACCGAAGGAAATCCTGCGGACCGCCAAATTTGCCATTGTGACCGAATAAAAGTCTTCAGACTTTCGACTTTTAACCTTCCCCCTTTAACCATGTCTTAGAAAGGATCACACATGACCGCCATATGGACACAACCCCGCTCATGGAGCGTGGGCGAACTCACCACCGCCGCCCTGATGAATCAACATCTGCGCGACAACCTCGATTGGCTCAAAACCCCGCCGCAGGGTGTCTATACCGCGCCTACCACCATCATCGTCACCAGTACGGCGCTGATCGATATTTTCTCACCCATCAGCATCACGTCGGCAGGAGGTGCTTTTCTCGTCGGGATGCAGGCGTCTATGGCTTGCTCGGCGGCAGGCATCGTCGCCACCTTGGATGTACACGTCGATGGTGTCAGTCAGGGCGGGGCAAACGGGATCGCCCTCTTCACCGGAACCGGCGCGGGAATAGGTTTTAATGCCTCGTTCGTCTTTTACGTTAGCCCCAGGACCGCTGGCTTACACACCTTCAAATTACGTGCCGCAGTCAGCGCCGGATCAGCCTCGATTCTTGCCACCAGTTCCGGCTATAACGCCCAATTCTGGGTACGGGAGATATAACCATGAAAACACTGTCGATTGAACTCGCGAGCGCCAACATCACCGCGCTAGATTATGACCTGCGCGCCGCCCTCAGTACCCACTTCTACGGCCTCTCCTATGATGGCAAACTGGTCACGCTGGTGTTGGATGACGCCGTGAAACCCGCCGAAATCCGGCAAGCACAAAACATCATCGCTGCTCACGATCCCGCCAAACTCACGCCCGATCAACAGGCCGCTATCGTCCAAACCGCCAAGCTGGAACAATCGCGTAAAGACAACGCCGCCAGCGAACTCGACCTGAACATCTATCAAGGTAAAGATGTGCTGCTCGAAAAACTGGCACAGAAAATCCTCTGGCTGGAACGCGAAATCCACGCCCTCCGCCAGAACCTGTAAACCGCCATCGCCGACGACGATAAGCGTAGCTATCCTGTGGACGACACCGCCGACATAACGCAGCGATCCTGTGGACACCACCGCCACAATCCCGCCCGTCTTATCTTGTCTTCGTCTTCAAACTGTCAACTGTGAACCACTAACTCTTAACTCTCAACTACCCAAAGGACTCTTACCCATGAATCTGCTCACCGACAAATCCACCCGCCGCCCCTTAATCGACCCGCTGCTCTTGCTGCTCAAATCCCGCCGCGTAGTAGTCGCCGTGTGCGCCTTACTCGTTGGCCTCCTGACGCTCGCCCTGCCGGAGTTGCGCCCCATCCACACCGAATTGTTGACGCTGCTCATCACCCTCGCCTTAGCCGTCATCGGGGGGTATTCGCTGGAAGATGCCGCCCGCGCCGGACGCAACCCTCAATCTCCCGCCCCTGATAATCTGCGCGACCTCATCAAAGATGTGCTCATGGATGTCGTCAAAGACACCCCGCCTCAGTCCTAGAATCAAACAGGGATGCTCTACGCGGGCATCCCTGTTTTTTGATTCCATATGGAGCATTAACTGAAGTTACTGAATCTCACTGTAAAGCACAGTTGTCAATAACGGTTCATACAAACGAGCACCGACAAATTGTGCAAGTACTTGATCTAGTACATCAATGCCTTGAGCCTCTATCGGCCACGCCACCTGTGTCGTAACGATGAAATTGCCACGTCGCCAATAGGTCATAGCGCGAACCACTGGCTTTCCGCAAATGGTATCTTTGGTCGTGTAATAAGGGTAAGTTAAATTGGCAGAAGTTACTTTATCGGTGTAACCACTTTCCAATGCGATTTTTTCCATTGCCGGATCAGCTATGGCAGCTGCCGCATCCTTACCTGAAGCAAAGGCATCCAAAATATAACTGGTGAAATAGAATGAAAGCTGTGATATGTCACATGCTTTGTTATTCAATGTGCTGCTTACACGATATCGGTGATTGTTGCTGGTAAGTAATGTTTCTAAATCTTTGCGAGCCGCTTCCGGAGCATCGCTCACAACTTCGGCTGTGCTTTGACTAAGTTTTATGTTCTCTAGGGTATTAGCCAATTCAGTTGTAATCAAGGTATCCACGCCCTCCAACGCTTTCGCTACATCAGTCTGAGTGGGCAGCGGGTTGTCGGTCAACAATACCTTCGTCTGATCAGTAATAATTAACACAGTGTTGAGTGGGGTACCAGAAGTGGTTGGGTTTTGCTCAGGGTCACGCAGTTTAATTCTATTCACGTTGGCTTGACCTTTGACCACTAACCCGAAGATCGTATAACCACCGTTCAAGGTGGGTTGAGGCCCAAATGTAATGAAAAACTGACTGCCATTGGTATTCGGTCCGGCATTTGCCATTGCCAGCTTTCCGGGAGCATCAAACGTCAGCGATGGGATAATCTCATCAATAAAGCTGTACCCCGGATCCCCGGTTCCGCTGCCAGTTGGGTCGCCACCCTGCGCCATAAAGTTCGGCAGAACACGGTGGAAAGTCGTGTTGTTGTAGTAGCCCTGCTGTGCCAGAAAGACGAAATTGTTAACTGTGATGGGTGTCTCTTTTTCAAGTAAATCAATGAACACCGGGCCAGCCCCTGTGCATAGGATAGCGAAGTAATCGACATTCAATTGCAAGACTTGTTCTGCTTGGTTGAAGTTGCGATTTTCTGGGTTCTTAGCTGTTCCCACGGCATCACATAACTGCTGTGGGGTCTGCTGATCTGCGGCGTGAGTAACATCGGATGTTGCTTCTGGATCAAGCGGTTCTGTAGCAACGGGGGTAACAGTCGGTATGATTGTTTTTTCCATCAGGGCTTGTAAATCCGAAAGCTGGCCTTCAAGCATTGTCTGAGTTGCTATCAAATTCTCTTGGTTACTTCTAGCTTCTGCGACGATCGTAGCAACAGCATTTGCGTGTTGGGTTGCCGCTAATTGCTGGGCGGATGTGATGGCTTGTGCTTGCGCTGTAGCCGCCTCATTCAGTATGCCAGCTTCATGAGTCGCCGCATTCGCTACCGCCGCCGTTAATGTAGATGAAGCCTGTGATTGGCTGGTTGCTACAACCTGAGCCTGTTGAGTAGATGCTAACTGCTGGGCGGATGCCAGTACTTGTGATTGTGCCGTAGCTGCTTCGTTGGCCTGACCAGCTTGACTGGTCGCAGCCTGCGCATTGCTTGTCTCCATCATTTGAGCTTGCCGAGTAGATGCGGTTTGCGCAGCTAATGTTAGGGCTTGACTTTGCGCATCAGCGGCTTGGAGTTCTGCCGCACTTAACGTACTTGCTGCTGCGGTTTGTGCCTCGGCCAGTTTGACCTGACTCTGTGTTAAGTTCTGGGATTGCACAAGCCCAAAAATGATAGCGAATGCGGTAACCAAAACAAGAATTCCTGCTAATACTCGATTATTCATAATAACGACCCTATCTCAAATATAGCTAACGGCTAAATAGTTATTTACCCGAACGGTTACCACATTCCAATAATAACCATTCCGTATCACAGTATATCTGATGTCATAGAAACTGCTTGGTAACAAAACAGGGATGCTCTACGCGGGCATCCCTGTTTTTGATTCCTCACACTACTGACAAACTAGATACCGGGCTTCGCCAGAATCTCGAAGGTCTTCATGCTCTTTTCAAACTCATCCAATTGGCTATTCGGCCCCGTCAAAGTGCCCGTAAACCCGACCAGATACAAGTTGTTATTGGTGATGATGTAGTATTGCAGTTGGCTGGAAACCAGATTCCCGATATGGGTTTCAAGGATCATCCGTCCTGCCTCATACTCGCCGAGCTGCACAATACTCTTCTCAGTGACCGTTGCCGACTTCGGCAGTTGCGTAACTGTCGCGTCCAATATCATCTTGACCGAGACATTGGCCGGCACTGGTAACGACACGACAACCACGCTCGACGGTAAACTGTTGTTCCCACCAGCGTTGACCGCGATAAAGGACAAGATGTCTGGATTCTGCTCGAAAAGCTGCGCCCCTGCTTCAAAATCCGGTCCCAAATTCCGCAGCATCTTCGCCAATGTTTGCGGGTCAGACCCCAGTTCGCTACCGATATAACTGCTCGGCAGTTGGATGGCGACACCCTTACCCACGAAGCGCTTCCAATCTTTGGGAACATCCGCGCTTTGGGTGGGTTCTGCCGTCGGCTTAACCGGATTGACCGCGTTGGCCTGTGCGGTTGTCAGTGCTGCTTCCAAATCCGCGATGCGGGTTTCGAGAACCGTTTGTGTCGCCTGATAATTGTCTTTGGCTTGCGCCGCTTCTGTAGCCGCTTGGTTGATGACCGCCTCCAACGTTGCTGATGCTATCGCTTGCGCCGTTGCGCCTCTGTTCAGCGCTTCCGTCACTGCTTCAACCTGTGCTGTTGCTGCCGCATCCACCACCGCGCCCAGAGTAGCGCTTGCCTGTGCTTGCGCCGTCGCGATGATTTGTGCTTGTTGAGTCGCGGCGCTGTTGTTTGCTTCCAATACGCTCTTGGCTTGCGCGGTCGCCGCGACATTCGCCGCATCCGTCAGCGCTTGAGCCTGAGCTGTTGCCGCACTATTCGCCGCATCGGTCAGTGCTTTGGCCTGTGCGGTTGCGGCTGCTTGGCTGGCCGCTGCTAAGGCTTGCGCTTGTAACGTGCTAGCCGCTTTTGCCGCATCAGCCAATGCATTCGCTTGAACCGTCGCCCCTGCATTGACCGCATCGGTCAGCGCTTTTTGTTGGCTGTCTGCTGCTTGAGTCGCGGCTGCGCTCAAAGTTGCTGCGGCTGCCGTCCCTTGGTTAGCAAAGGCGGTTTGCTGTGCCGCTGCTGTGTTTTGTGCAGCCACCAGCTTGGTTTCGGTTTGTGTCACATTACCGGATTGAATAACTGCAAAAATAATGGCTATCGCTGCGACAGCCCCCAATATCCCCATAACAACGCGATTGTTCATCATCAATGTCCTAGGTAAATAATGATTTCATAAAAGTATACAACCATAACGGATTCCCGATGGACAAACGTTCGCTTCGGATAACCAGTGTTTAGTTATGCTAACCATTCAAACCCTGCTGTATCACCGCAACAAAAATGCCCATAACAGGGCATCTTTGTGAATGGCTAGACGGTTTTTAAGTCTTGTCCGCTTCCGGCTTCATCTCTACGAAGAAGACCGGATTTTCCAACGTCAGATGCACCGGACACTTCCCCGCGATCACCATCAAGCGCTCACGCTGCTCATCCGAAAGCGGCCCGTCAAAATGAATCGCCTCGCGGATTTCATGGATGAACGGTGCGTCACCTGTATAGCTCGGATAATCAGCGCTCTTGATGCGCTCCATATCCAGTTCCACCGATACGCCTTCCAACGGCCAATTCTTACGCTTGGCATAAGCTTGGGTTGTCACCGCCACACACGCGCCGACCGTACCCAGCAAGATTTCCATCGGTGTTGGCCCTTCGTCCGTCCCGCCATCTTGGATGAGTTCATCAGCAATCACCGTATGGTGACGAATGTTAATCGCTGTTTTATAACCTTGGTCTAGTCGGATTGTAATCGGGGTCATGGAGTCCTCACTTCTCAATAGTAAAAGGATGAACGCTGCATTAAGGCAACGTCCTAATTGATATGTAGCGTAGATGGAACTGAAGGTGAGGCTCTTCCGTTTGCAATCCGCAGACATGACAAATGACGCCTTTTAACAGGATATTTGTCAGGGTGAGGATGCCGTAATTCCAGTCTTTTGGTTTGCATGACCCGCCCATCAATCCTGCTATAATGCAAATGTGAAGGTCGTATAGTAAATCATCAAACCGATCTACAGCTTGGACTAATCACTCAGTTGTCATCATAAGTGGAGCAGGTATCGTGGCCGATCAATCATCACCATCTGAAGGGCACTTCCGCAGCATTCGCATCGACGGCTATCAAGAACATTTTCATTCGGGCGATCATACGCTGGTGGATGTACGCGAAGCCGAAGAATGGGCAACCGGACATATCCCCGGCGCTATCCACATTCCCATGAACACCATTCCCATCCGCCACACCGAAATCCCGCTGGATAAACCGGTTGTGGTGGTTTGTGCGCATGGTTCCCGCAGCATGATGGTCTCGCAATACTTGTTGGGGATCGGTTTTCCAGAGGTCTATAATCTGGAAGATGGTACACACGGTTGGATGATGCGCCGCCTGCCTTTGGATCGATAGCTCACGTTTTCTGCTGTCATTTTCCCATTACAATAAAAGTGATGCCGACGGTGTTTTTTCCGCCGACATGTTTTAATTCAAACCCACAAATGACCACCGGAGACGGGTGATATGCGCCTTAAATTCTTCCATGACAAATTGCTGGCTCAGGCATCGTATATGGTCGGTTGCGCCGAAACCGGCGAAGCCCTCGTCATCGATCCTGCGCGGGATATTAGTGCTTATTTACAAACCGCCCGTGAAGAAGGGCTGCGCATCACGCACATCGCCGAAACCCATATTCATGCTGATTTTGTCAGTGGTTCGCGTGAGTTAGCTGCTGCGACCGGCGGCATTCTCTACCTCAGCGCGATGGGTGGTGAGGATTGGCAATACACCTTTGGGGAACCCTCCGCTGTTCTGCTCAAAGACGGCGATTCGTGGATGGTCGGGAATGTCCGTGTAGAGGCCATTCATACCCCCGGTCATACCCCCGAACACCTGATATATCAGATCACCGATACCAAGTCGGGTGATAAGCCGCTTGGCATCTTCACCGGAGATTGTCTCTTGGTGGGTACGGTTGGACGACCTGATTTGCTCGAAGAGGCCATTGGGATTGCCGACTCTAAAGAACCCGCCGCGCGTGATCAGTTCCGTAACGTGCAGCGCCTGAAAGCCATGCCGGACTATCTTCAAATCTGGCCGGGTCATGGTGCAGGTAGTGCCTGTGGTAAAAGCTTAGGGTCACTTCCGAGTTCGACGCTCGGCTACGAAAAGCTTCTTAACCCTGCCTTCCAGTTCACGGATGAAACGGCCTTTGTTGATTGGTTGTTGACCGATCAACCCGAAGTCCCGCGTTACTTTGCCCACATGAAGCACGTCAACAAAACAGGCGCACCCTTGTTGGCCGATCTGCCCGAAGCCATGCACATCCATAACAAAGCCGCGCTCGATAAAATCGTGCAGATGTTCTTGGTATTTGATACCGGCTCGGTCGAACAATTTGCCGCACGCCATATCCCCGGTACGGTGAATGTGCCCCTCAGCAGTGAGCGCTTCAATACCCATATCGGTTGGTATGTGGACTACGATTTGCCCACCTATATGATCTGCGACGAAACCGAACTCCCGCGCATTTTAACCGCGCTGCGTGCCATCGGTGTTGATGATGTACCCGGTTACTTCACCCCCGAAGTCGTGGCGGAATATAACGGTGTGATTCGCGGCGTCAGTGTTGCTCAAGCCTCCAGTTTGGTTCTCTCTGGCAAGGCCACCATTATTGACGTGCGCGGCGCGGATGAATATCGTACCGGTCATATCGAACAGGCTGTCTCCTTGCCTATGGGGCAGCTTTTCAAGAAGCTCGATCTCATTCCACCCCGCCAACAGGTTATCGTCCATTGCGGCGGCGGATTGCGTTCACAGGTGGTCGCGAGTATGTTGCAGCGGGTGGGCTTCACCAACATTCGCAACATGATCGGTGGCATCGATGCGTGGAAACGTGCAGGGCTGCCGATTGTAAAATGATTGTGAAGAATTCCCCAAATCCGTGAGTTTTTTGCCTTTTGGTCATGAATCTGGTTATAATGTAATTAATTGTAACGAAATGAAACCAAAAGGTTGTATGATGCCAGTTGCTATGGATTGGGATTCGCCTGAACGTACGGTAATCCGTGTCACATTTATGGATAATTGGTCTGTGGATGACGTTCACCGCATGTTGACCAAGCGCAATAGTATGATGGAATGTGTCCATCATCAGGTTCATCAAATCCTTGATTTGACTGCTTCAACTGCTTCCCCCAATAATCTCTTGTCGGTTATTGGTCGCATTGAACTCCCGACCGAGCAAAAAGGCAGTTTGGTTCTCATTGTCAATGCTAGCTCCTACATCAAGTCGGTTGCCGGCATCATGCAGAAGATGGCTCCCCATGTTTTCAAAGGCGTTCACTTCATGAACAGCGTCGAAGATGCCTATGCCGAGATCGCGCATCACGGGGACTATGCCTTCGCCTGATCTGTGATCCTCTTTGTGCATAACCTACGTCTGTTTAACCGCGTATGAATCTTTTGTAATACTCAGATAGTCTTATCGAAGACTAAGCATAGTCGTTATACAATGTAACAATTGATAGCTTGTGAAGGAAAGGTTCTTAACGTGCCGGTAACCATGACTTGGGACAATGCTGAAAAGACCATTATTCGTGTCATCATTGAAGGTCAATGGGATGTCAATGATTTGCATCGCCTCATCAGTCAAGCCCCGACGATGATGGCCGAAGTCTCGCATATCGTGGATGGTATCTTTGACTTCAGCCGTTCAACCTCTACCCCCACCAGCGCACTCATGACCTTATCGCGTATGGAAGCCGCTTACAACGATCGTCAGCGTCTCTTCATTGTGGTTGGAGCCAATAGCTATATCCAGACCCTTTGCAATATCGCCGCCAAGTTAGCCCCCAAGACCTTCTCCAAGCTCATGTTTGTAGAGACCATGAATGATGCCTATGCCGCCATTAACAAACATACGAATTCAGTGCGCGCCTGAACATTTGCCCTTTGTTTAAGAACATCACTTCTCGACAATAGGCAGCAGGATGCACGATGGGTACTGCTCGCTGTGGTATACCGTTTGGGTAGCAGGTCGCATCTCTTCATCCGCGCCAATCGCGTGTCCTGTGTTCGGATTGCGATCACATAACGGAAAGTTCGCGCTGCGAATATCCACACGGATGCGATGCCCTGTTTGAAACACGTTCACAATCGGTGCGAGTTCGATTTTCAGTGCGTAAATTTCCCCGGGTGTCATCAGCTTGGCTTGTCGTAACGTCACCCGATAGCGCGTACGCAGCGCCCCCCATGCGATGCGAACCGCCCGTCCATCCGGATACACATCACACAACGTCACATAGAAATCGGTATCTACTGCATCCGAACTGATGTAAATCGTCGCGCTTGGCGTCCCTGCGATTTCGAGCGGTTGCGTCAGTGCTTCACTGGTATACACCAGCACATCCTCCCGCACTTGGACGAAGTGTTGATCCAAACGCAGGTCTTGTGGCGACCATTTTTGCTCATGATCCACCCACGCGGGGGTAGCATCTGCCGGATCATAAACGTATGCGTCGCTCAGGCTTCCACTGGCGAGCTTCTCACTTAACACACCATCACCGTCCAGTGTTTGTGCATTGACTGTGGCATCCAGATAATACGGTGTCATCTTGGATTTGGGGAATGTCCATGACGCTTGGTTGCGCCACTGATTTTCCCCGAGTATAAACAGGCTGACTTTGGGCTGTTCAAAAGTCTCGGCATCCTTCAAATAGCGCTCAAAGAATCGATACTGTAAATCAAATACATCCATCAGCGCCGCCTCACCGAAGTCCTCACCATATAGTTTGCG
Organism: Aggregatilineales bacterium; assembly: GCA_044227005.1. GTDB lineage: Bacteria > Chloroflexota > Anaerolineae > Aggregatilineales > Phototrophicaceae > CFX2. The sequence continues at coordinate 96,095 of JBGAFZ010000012.1, read as the reverse complement.
TTGCGGTTCGCGCGTGCCGTGATGATCCCACGGACCGACCACCACATATTGATGATCGCGCGCCGGTGAGTGCGCCAGCATCTGTTCATAGTTGAACAGTGTAGAAATCATCGAGTCATCAAACCAACCCGTGATATGCAGTGTCGGGATAGTGATCTTATTGAACGCGCCATCCAACCGCAGTTGATACCAGTAGTCGCTCAAATCCGGTTTGCTTAACCACTCGTGCCATGTTGGGCTGTAAAATCCGGTCAGCTCATCCAGTCGGTTGAGGGGCAGTTGCCGCAACATTTGCGCCCAATTCATCCCCAGCGGATCATCACCCACGCCTTCGTAAGCTGCAATCGAGGACTGCATCGAGCGTCCGTGTGTCAAATACAACCACGCGAACAACTCCAACGATAGAATCCCGTTCCGGTACGGCATACCATCTTCCATCCAACGCCCCGGAGAAGCCGTGCTGGATAGTGCCGCCAGATGCGGTGGGCGATGTTTAGCCGCCATCCACTGCACCTGTGCCGCATACGAGCCGCCCATCATGCCGACTTTGCCCGTACACCACGGCTGTGCTGCTATCCATTCGACCGTATCGTAGCCGTCCTCGCCCTCATTCACAAACGGAACCCACTCGCCGTCCGAGTCACCCCGTCCACGCACATCTTGGACGACGAATGCATAACCCCGTTCGGCAAAATAACGTCCGAAAGGCAGGTAGCGTTGATCGCTGTTGTCGTAAGGGGTACGCATGAGAACGGCGGGGAACGGTCCATCCCCTGCGGGTAGGATAATGTCGGATGACAGGTTCACGCCGTCCCGCATCGGTGAGTCGATGTCAATGAATCGGCGGATGGTCTTGCCCGATTTCACAATCGTTTGAGAGGAGGTCATAAGCGCATTTCTCCTTGGGCTAGGGGATAAACAAACTCAGGTGATCCGATTGGATACCTGATGCTTGATTATGTCGTGAAACGGAGGTTTTGGGGATGACCTATCCGGCGCGGAACAACACATTGGTCTTACCGAAAATGACCAGATCGCCATCGCGCAAGGCGCGGCCTTTTTCATTGACCACCACATCATTGACCATCGTGCCGTTGGAACTGCCCAGATCGTAAACCATCCAATTATTATTGATGCGTTCCATGCGGGCGTGTGGGCGCGAAACGGATGGGTCTTGCAACCCGATTTCCCATGTTGCTTTGTTGGTCGCCCGCCCGATGGTTACTTTAGAGAGCAGCAGCGGAATTGTTTGGCCTTCTTGCGGTCCGCTGGTGATGATCAGCTTGCCTTGTCCGGTGCTGATGGTCGCCGTGATCAGCATCCCGCGTTGGCTGGCGGTTGCTTCTTCTTCCGGTGTTACCGCTGCGAAGAAACGCAGTTCCGGCACATATAACCGGATCACATCTCCCGCTGACAACGGAAACGATTGTGTCAGTTGAATATCATTGACGAACGTACCGTTGGCGCTGCCCGAATCGGTGATCATGAACAACCCGTCGCGGAAGCTGATGACCGCGTGCTGCCGCGAAACATGTTCCTCTGGAATACAAATATCATTACCCGCTTGCCGACCAATCGACGCCGTAGCGCCTTCGGTGAGTACATACTCTTGTACCTCGCCGGAAACAGGATGTGTCCATGTGATTTTTGCAATTGCGGCAGGGAATGGGCCAGTTGTCATAATTTGTGCCGATAATCAGCCAATATCAATGGCTTTATTATAGCATGACAGCCTGTTATGGATTCCTGAATCACCCGTAATACATGTAACCTTTAATGTCCGGCTGAGGTCTTTTTGGAGTTTTCATCCAGCTTGCGTTGGGCTTCTTCACGCGCTTTGCGTTCTGTCTCACCGAAACCGGGGTGCCATTCATCCCCCAATGCGCCCGACGTTCGTGTCAGCACCAACCCGCCCAGATCACGCGCGATGTATTCCAGCAGTTTGGGTTGCACCCATGTAGCCGTATCGACCTGCACCGCTTTCGCCCCCACTTCAATGTAATCCCGCGCGTCCTGTTGGGAATGAATCCCACCCGCGCCGATTACCGGAATCGTCGGCATTTCTTCGACCAGTTGTTGCACCAGCCGCAGCACCAGCGTCTTGATCAGCGGCCCATATATCCGTCCCGTAATCATCAATCCACTTTGTGGATCTCTGGCCGCACCGCGCGGCGCACCACACGCCACCAATCCACTCGCCCCGCCATCCACGGCTGCCCGTGCGAGGTTGAGCGTGTCGTTCATCGGCAGGCGCACCAGTACCGGTTTCTCGGTATTTTTGACCGTCGCGCTCACCAGTTGTTCGGTTTCGTCCCAACTGACATCATCATTCAGTCCCAGTTCGATGCCATCCACCGCGCTCTCTGCATCAATCCGGCTGGCACATTTCCGCGCATGTTCCAACGTGGTCGCCGCGATGTGCATGATGACCGGCATCGCCATCGTTTCCCACATGCTGCGGTATTTCCCCAACACTTTGCTGATGCCGGGATTCGGGATGCCTGTATGCACCAGCGTCCCTGCGGGCAGGGCTACCACACGGTTGCCGGTCGCGGGTCGCCACGGTGTATACGTGACCGGATTGGTGACGAACGCCCCTAACTTCTCAAATTGGAGCAGGTCACGGTAGGTATCACCGAAACCGAGGATGCCAGCCGCCGCCATCACAGGCACTTCGAGGATCAAAGCATTTTTGCCGGGGCGGGTAATTTGGATTGCCATAAGATAATCCTAATCTGTTGCTTAGTCAGGAAACGGAATGCTGGTCAAATCAACGGCGGGACCCTGTGTGCAAATCGTACACATTTCGCCTTCGCGCAAAGTCATCAAACACGCCCCACACGCACCCACGCCGCACGGTTGAGCCGGTTGCATGACGCCGAAAAGATACTGCTTATCAATCGAAGCGCGTAAATTGTTGAAGCGTTCCCATACCCGCCCCATGCGCTTCATCTCGTCGTCACCCTTAACCACTACAAATACTTGGTCTGCCCATCCCACCGTCATGACCATATTCGTCCACGTCATATCATCGTCCGCATGGATGATTTCCAGTTCTGGTGGCAGCGTGTTGGTTGGATATTGGTTTGCATCACCCGCCAGTACCATCGTGACGCTGACTCGGTTACTGAGCAGCCACGGAATCGACATAATTAATGGGGTGGGGGCGGTGTTATCTGCGATCAGCAGCACATTTCGCAACGTGCGTTTATAACGAAAAGGCTGTCCCACCATGCCGATCAAGTCCACCACTTGCCCGGGTTCATATAACACATTACCGGGGCGTTCCACAATGATTTCGTCCGGTTTCAAACCGACCGGCCACCATGCTTCCCGCAAATAAGGATCCCATCGCTCGCTCGCCAGCCGTGCCAGCAGCCATTGACCGGGTTTGAGATCAGCACCGAAATTTTCCACCGACAGGTGCAAATGTTGGTAATGTTCGTTCAAGCGCACGGTACGCTCAATGATAGCCTGTGCTTCGCGCATCCTGATTCATCCCTTGATCATCAACAGGTGACTCTTATGACTATACCTGTTCCCGCATTCTACAGCCAGCGCACCTTCTGTGACAAGTTATGTCACAGGGCTGGTTTCTTAACTTGCGCCCTTGTCAACTGTATGCTACATTAGGTTAAGTATTTGTAACATCTGGGTTTGAAAAGGTTTGTCTGCGGATAGACAGAGGGTTAATATGGCCGAAAAAATACTGGTCATTGATGACGAAGAAACGACAGTGCAGTTGATCGGCATTTTGCTGGAACGGCGCGGTTACGAGGTCATCAAGGCCTATCGTGCCGAAGATGGCTTGCGCAAAGCCTATCGCCACCAGCCCGATATGGTTCTGTTGGACATCATGATGCCCGAAATGGACGGTTGGGATGTTTGCCGTCGGCTGCGCGAGATGTCTGACGTGCCTATCATTTTCCTGTCTGCGCGCGGCGATGCCAAAGACATCGTTCGTGGCCTCGAAATGGGCGCGGATGATTATGTTGTCAAACCTTATGAAAACGATGAACTGATCGCGCGTATTCGGGCGCATCTGCGTCGTGCGCCACGCCCTAACATCAGTGAAGAACTGGTCTTTAACGGTGGCGATTTCCGCGTGAACTTTATGAACCGTGAAGTTTGGATACGCAATGAAATCCGGCACCTGACTCCTAAAGAGTTTAACTTGTTGGGTGTTCTTGTGCGCAACGCCGGACGTGTCGTTACCCGTACCGAGTTGGTCACTGAAGCATGGGGCGAAGAATACGGTGATGCCATCGACAGCCTCAAACTGTACGTGCATTACCTGCGCCAGAAGCTCGAAGTCGACCCCGACCGTCCCGAATACATCATGACCTTACGTGGTGTTGGCTATCGTTTCGCCAGCCGCTAACCCTAATCCCTGAGTCAATAAACCCCTCGCCAACCGACGAGGGGTTTTTATTTTCTCTGAACGGCTTTTCATTACAACGCCGCGAACAAATCCACCCCGTTACCATCCGGATCATGAACAATGGCGTAACGCTGTCCCCAGAACGCATCCCACGGCGCTTTGTGACCGTGATACCCTAGCGCTGTAAGCCGCTCATATGTGGCATCCACCTCGGCAGGGCTAGCACACAAAAACGCTAACCCCATGCGATGCCCTCCGCTCGGCGGTGTCCAATCGGGATCAAACATCTTGATAACCCCGATCGTATCCCACGCCATACGGATACCCGCCACCCTACACTCCACGTGATCTTCTTTTTCCGCACCCTCCGCAATTGGCAGACCGAGCGCACGATAAAAATCCAATGACGTTTTCATATCTTGAACCACGATACCGATCAGATCAAATTGGGGATGCATGATCAACTCCTCATGAATAGGCGTTTATGGATGTGCCAAGCATATCAAACAGTCGCTTGGATCAATTGTAAAAATCCGACATCCGCTTGTTCACGGCGATAATCACGCGGCGTCAGACCAGCCAGCGCTTTGAAGTCGTGGATGAAGTGCGCTTGGTCATAATAACCCGCGCGGTAGGCCACATCCGTCAGCGATAGCATCGGTTGGTGCAGCAGCTTCACTACCATACAGAAGCGCGTGAGCCGCGTGAATTGGCGTGGTGTCAGCCCCGTATACTGAAGGAATCCCCGTTCCAATTGACGTTCACTCAGTGCGATTTGCGTCCGCAAACTGTCCACCGAAATACTTCCGTTGGTCTCTTTAACCAGTGCAATGGCTGATTGCAGCGTCGGGTTGAAGCCTGCCAGCAAATCGAGTCGGCGTAATAAGAACAACTCCACCCGCGCAATCTTGAGCGTGATTGAATCCACCTCGTTCACCTGCTCAGCCAATTCACAGGCGCATCGTCCCCAGACTGTACCGAGATCGAGTGACTCATCCGTCAGTTCGTATAACGGCAGCCGGAAGAACGCCGCGCCGCCTCCCGCCTTGAATCGCACCCCGACCGTGACCGTGTGGCTATCAATCGGCACGAGGATCGCCTGACGCATCGTACCCACCACTTCAATCGTATCGGACACCACAATATCCATGCAGCCATCCGGCAGCACCCGATTCATCAGCGGCACGGCGGACGTGATGCTCCAGTAACAGGCCACATACGGCGCGAGGGCAGCATGCGGACGGTACTCACGATAAGCAGTCATGCCAGAACCCACATAGCTTTCCCCATTCACCCGACTCAATCCACAGAATCAGAGTCTACCATACGCCCTTGATTTCCGCACAAAAGTTCTTGATTTAATGGGTATTGTGACTATCAAAATACGTCCTATTTTTCGCTAGCTCAGGCCTATTTTGCCCTCTCAAAACGTTCTGCTGAAACCTTCGGTGAATTGCAGATGAACTCAGCAAACGCTCTATAGAAAAATCATAAATCAGTTGTGAAAAGCGGGGTTATCACGAGTTATTCATACAATGGGAATAGACGACAATTAGCAAAGGAGGTGAATCGAATCAGGTTTATAATGAGTAATGTAGCAAATTTGAGGATATAGATGCGTGCTCGTTTTGCGTTACTACTAATCTCTGGTTTGGGTATTGGTTTCTTTCTCATCAAAGCGTTGTTGGGGGATTCGCCTGTTGGAATTGGAGTCTATGGGTCTCCTTCTTGGTCGATAGATGGTCGCTATTTAGCCTTTAGCTACCACAACGGTAATCCTGACCATCTCTGGATACTTGATACAGACACAGGAAAAACGACGGAAATTAAGATCGAAGGTTACTTTGCACAGAGTGGAATGAGATGGCAGGACAAGCAAACTTTATTTTATGTCGCCAACGACACTTTATTTCGCGTAGATGTGACAAAAAATCAATCCGAACCGATATTGAATGGTGCGTATAGTTGGCAAGGTTTTACCTTTGACAATGCTCATAACACAATTATCTTCTCTAATAGACTATTACATCCTTTGAATCAGTATCATTCTGCTGATCTCTATTCATTTAGTTTTGCCGATGGCAAGATTACGCAATTAACCAACACCCCTGATGTCTCCGAGGATGATCCAATACTATCCGCCGATGGAAAATATTTAGCCTATGTCATAGTCAAGGATTATGACTTGGATAAAGGGAAGCGAGGAAAATTTGGAATTGAAGTTCAGAAAATCGGGGAGACATCCCACACGTTAAATGTGCCGGTTGCAATAGGCATAAACCATTTTGCATGGACTCCCGATGGGAAATGGTTTGTATTTCGTGCCGCTTCTCAAAATGAAGCTGGTTTGTACCGTATTCGCGCTGACGGCACCGATGCAGAAATTAAAATCCCATTAGCCCATGAGATTGAACAAGGCTTGGCTGAATTTGCCTGGTCTCTTGATGGATCCAAATTTGCCTATACCAGTGTCGGCGTACCCGGAAAGAATAATGTCTACATTTTTTCATCCCTTGATTTAGGATTCCCATATTCATAATTTTGTTACCTTGAAAATGAGCCGTACAAAACTCATGTGCTGCGCCTTGGCAGTGCCAAACATTGCAAAAGAAACGTTCGGTTTTTCACCCGAAAAGTGTAAGGGAATCGGCTGAATATCCTTGCACTGATTTGCTGAATTTATTCGCCTAGTGTGCTCTACTGTGCCATCTCCGAAACAGTTTGAATTTATCGCGCCTGATTCATCCGATTGCAGCTTTACGCCGAGAACCTAGTGGCTATCCAAACCGAGGTTGTAAATCGCCCGCCGCTCCCAACCGGACTCCGCCGCGAGGCTGCGAGCCGCACTACTGAGCGAATCTCCCGTTTCGAGACGTTCAGCGAGAGCAGTACGGATGCGGTCTTCATCCCACACCACGGGCACGGTTTCCGCTGCGCCAGCCATCACCAGCACGATTTCCCCGCGTGGAGCCACCGCCGTAAAATGCTCCCGAACCGCGCTCACCGTCCCGCGTTGAAACTCCTCAAACTTCTTGCTGAGTTCCCGCGCCACGCAGATTTGCCGATCACCGAGCGCATCCTGAATCGTCGCCAGCGTATCCACCAGTCGGTTAGGGCTTTCGTAAGCGATCAACGTCCGCCGTTCATCCGCCACCGTCGTCAGAAAATCCCGCAGCGCCCGATCTTTGCGCGGTAGAAATCCGAGGTACACAAACCCATCCGTCGGCAAACCGGAACCGACCAGCGCGGTCGTGATCGCCGTCGCCCCCGGCAGTGATTCAACGCGCACACCCTGTTCAATCGCCTGCCGCACCAATTCATATCCGGGGTCGGAGATCCCCGGCGTGCCAGCATCCGAAACCAGCGCCACATCGCTGCTTTCCAGCGCGGCGAAAATCGCATCCAACTTGGTCAGCTTATTGTGTTCGTGATAACTGGTCAGCGGCGTGTGGATTTCATAATGTTGCAGCAGGACACGTGTGGTACGGGTATCTTCGGCGGCGATCAATGCCACTTCGCGCAACACGCGCAGCGCCCGTAGGGTGATGTCTTCGAGATTACCAATCGGTGTGGGGACGATATACAGGGTGGGCAAAATGACAAGCCTATCGACAAAGGGCGGATTTGCACCCGCCCCATATGCAGAAGGCTTATTTTAGTGTGATGGTGACGGGGAAATCAACCGGATCACTGAACGAATACGAGGCTTGTTCCAACTTAAGCACATAGAAAGTATCCGCTTCGAGGTCAATGCTCAAGGTGGCCTTGCTCAATTTAGAGGTGCTATCTAGATTTACCAGCGTGTCGGGATAACTATCCTCATTCCACTTCAACAAACGCATAGCGGCATAATACTCGCCCACTTCTTGGCTGAAGCTAATTTCCAGTGAACCAGCTTTTGCCGGACGCATCACATAGATTTGTGGTGGGGCGTTGTAGTCGCTGCTGACTTTTGCATCAATTGTCGCGCCTGCTTCTACCAGCTTAGCCACGCTCACCCGTAAGTTGTAGTCGCCAGTGCTCTCACCACTTTCACCACCGGAACGACCTGCCACGGCGATATAATCACCATCAGCCGGAAGTTCACCGATTGCCAGCGCCAACGGGTAGTTGAAATCGTCATTGGTGGCGATCACTTGTCCATCACTGTCGCGCAGCTCAACCGTCGGATCAAGATCCGGCTTTTCGGGATCAGGCATGATTTCGAGGGTGATGATGTCACCTTTCTTGCCACTGAAGCTGTAAGCGACTTCGTAGACCTTCGCGGTAATCGAACCCTTGGTGTATTCTCCTAGCTTGAGCACGACCTTCTTGTCTTGCGCCCCTGCCACGCCCACGCTCATGACGCCCAAACACACCACTGCGATCACTGCCAACCAGATTTGTTTCCGCATTAACGAGACTCCTTAATAGTGGAAAATAAATATCCCATAATTCCAAATCTAGTATAGAAGCCATTTTGAGGCAAGTGAACTTTACGCCTACCGCCATGATCTTAATGCTTCGATGGTTTATTCGGATTTGCGGAAAATTCCGCACGAACCGATTACAATACGACTATATTTGTATTCCACAAGGATCACCGTATGTCCGACCTACTCATTCGTAACTGTAATGTCCTCAACATCACGATTGATGCCCGCGCCTTCATCCTGCACGAGCATGACATCCTCATTGGCGGTAATCGGATCGAAGCGGTGCAGCCCACCGGCATGGTTGATGCCAGCCATTTCAAGCAGGTCATCGACGGTACAGGCTTGCTCGCCATGCCCGGATTAATCAACACCCACGCGCATGTGCCGATGGTGATCTTTCGCGGCTTGGCCGAAGATGTGACGGTAGAGCAGTGGTTCAACGATTATATGTGGCCGATGGAAAGCAACCTGAAAGCCGAAGACGTCTATTGGGGGATGCAGTTGGGCTTGGCCGAGATGATCCGCGCCGGTGTCACCTCGGTAGCCGATCATTACTTCTTTATGGATGAAGCCGCCAAAGCTGTCGAAAAAGCCGGTTCACGGGCGCTGCTCGGTTGGGCGATTTTCGGCAACAACGGCCTTGAGATGGTCGAACGCACCGGACAATTTGTGCGCGATTGGCAGGGTGCAGCCAACGGACGCATCCGCACCATCATGGCGCCTCACTCCACTTACCTCTGCGATGATGATTATCTACGCGCCTGTGTCAAAAAGGCTAAAGAGCTTCAAGTTGGCATCCATCTCCATGCCGCAGAAAATCTGAAACAGACTCGCTCCAGCCTCGAAAAACGTGGACAGACTCCCATGCAGGTGCTCGAACAAACCGGCGTCTTTGATGTGCCAACCATCGTCGCGCATGGTTGTGGCGTGCCTGAAGATGATATGCCCATGATCGCAAAATATGATGTGGGCTTTGCACACGCCCCCAAAACCTACATGAAATTAGGACACGAAACCACCCCTGTAGTCCAGATGCGCCAGCATGGTATTCCGGTAGGCTTGGCGACCGATGGCGCGGTTAGCAACAACACCCTCGATATTTTTGAGTCGATGCGCTTGATGGCGATGAACCAGAAACAGGTCAATTCGTCGCCCACCTTACTGCCCATTCCCGAAGCCCTGTATATCGCCACCCGCGAAAGCGCGAAGGTCTACGGTCAACCGGATGAATTGGGCGCGCTCGACCCCGGCAACCTTGCCGACCTCATCCTCGTGAATCTCAACGGCATGCATCACCAACCGCTGCACAGCATGACCGCCAGTTTGGTCTATAACGTCCGTGCCAGCGACGTCCAAACCACCATCTGTGATGGTAAAGTCTTGATGCACGACGGCAAACTGTTGACGCTCGATGAAGGCGAAATTGTGCAGCAGGTCAATGCCAGCATGGAACGCCTCGCCCAGCGCCAACCCGACAAACGTATTCAGGTCTACAACCCGTAACCGTCAGTCACCTACAAAACCCGCTATCCATTGGGAGGGATTCATCCCTCCCGCCTTGCTTTCTGCGATCTCAGCGTGCTCTGCGGTTCAATCGCCTTTCAGTATTGCTTACCATCTCCGCCTTGACCTTGGCGTGCTTGGCGTCATGGCGGTAGAAATCTCCTGTCTTTCTCTGTGTCCTCTGTGGTGAATCGCTCCGCCTTGAACTCAGCGCTCTCAGCGTCCTCAGCGGTTCAACCGCCTTTCACTATTGCTTACCATCTCCGCCTTGACCTTGGCGTTCTTGGCGTCATGGCGGTTCAATTTGTATTTCTCTGGTTACTTGGCACGTCTTATATCCTACGTTTACTTTCGGTTAACCCGACAAACCTGCCTCCAACCATCCCCCAACCCCACAACTCACCCTGCTCCCTCAAAACCGTTAGCGCCAGCGCCCCGCAAAACTGACAAAATGGTTTTCCAAATGGTCACCCTTCCGCCCTCCACATCGACTATCATATCTATGGAGACATCCGTATTGCTCCCTTGCCCTGTTACTATGGGGAAAGGGCTGGGGTTAGGGGTTTCCCCGCCGCATCTTAACAACTGCAATCGTGTGGACATAAAATATGAAATTTCACTGTGAAAATGAAGAATTTGACGAATTTTCCGAATCCGCGTGGCAAATCCGCCATAAAACCGCTTTATGTCGTCGCCGCCGACGACGACACCGCCGACATAAACGAAATTGATGTCTTCAGACTTGCAACTGAAAACTTGCAACTGATAACTGAAAACTGACGACTACTCTTAACCATCGTTTACGCTCAAACGCCCTCGTTGCCCCTATAATCCAAGTAGACGGGGTCATCACGCAAATCGGAGCCAATCATGCAGCAGGTTTTGCCACAGGTCTATACATTCACAGGATTGATAGCAGGGCGTGTGTATGCCCTTCAAGATGCCGATGGACTAACACTGGTCGATACCAGCATCGCCAACGCGGGGTCTAAAATTCTGGCGCAGCTCCAACAAGCCGGACACGCGCTCTCCTCGGTCAAACGCATCCTCATCACCCACGCCCATCCGGATCACATCGGCTCATTGCCGCAGCTACAAAAGGCCACCGGAGCCGAAGTCTGGGTTCACCGCTTGGATCAGCCGGTTGTAGAAGGCAAACTGCCCATTCCGCGCCGCTCCTTCAACCCGCGCCCACCGGATATGAAGGTCGATCCCACATCTGTGAGCCGCACCCTTGAGGATAACGAAGTTCTGCCTGTCCTTGGTGGTTTGCAGGTCATCTGGACACCCGGCCATGCTCCCGGTCACTGCTCATACTGGCAACCGGAACGCCGCATGTTGATCACCGGTGACGCTATTTTTTACTTCTTCGACCGCATGACTCAACCCTTAGGCGCGCTAACCGTTGATGCCGAGGAAAACAAACGCTCCATCAAAAAGCTGCACAACCTCAAGCCGGATAACATGCTCTTTGGTCACGGCAACCCGATTGTTAACCAGGCCATGCCACTCTTTGACGCCTTCGTCCAACGTCTCGGTTTGTGATTTCGGCATACTTTCGCCAGCCCGAACTTATACAGCTTGCGTATATCGTTCAGGTACGTATTAAGGTAATATTCCGTTCATCACCCGAAAAGTTTAAACAATCCTGAATCGGATTTGTTAGGGAGCGAATGGATGACGACTCGCATACGGAATGGGGTTTTAGCAGTATTGTTGATTGTGGTTTCAATCAGTGTTAGCGCGGTTGTAGCGCAGGATAAAACGCTGACCATCTGGACGGTTTATAACTCGGACAGCCCGCAGAACGATCAAGATAAATGGATGGCAGGGCTGATCAACGACTATCAAGCCGAAGGCGTGACGCTGAAGAATATCACCCGCCCTTTTGACACCATCAGCACCGATCTAAATCTGGCCTTGCTAGCTGGTGGTGATGTGCCCGATCTTTCCTATGTCAGCGCCGCTGCCCTCAGTCCCTTCGCCATCAACGGCACGCTCACCGACCTGCGCGATTTTATCAACCAAGCCCCGTGGAAGGATGACCTCAATCCGGTGGCGCTGGCCGCTTGTACCACGCCCACTGGCGAAATCCTCTGCATCCCGACCACCATGGCGAACGCGCTCACCTATTACTGGAAAGATGCTTATCCCGCTGGTTATGATGGCAGCATCGAAGGACTTGCAGCCGATACCACCACCCAGTACGCCCTCACAGGTAAAGCCGCCGATGTCTTTGGCTTCGACGTATTTTACTTCCCACTCATGAGCAGCTACGGTGTCCATTTCGCTGATGCTGATGGCTTAGCCAGTTGGGCATCACCGGAAGCTGTCAAAGCGGTTGAAGCTGTTCGTGCCTTGTTCTCCGGTGCCAAGATGCCCGATACCGCGCTGGCGGCTGGCTTTGATTACGAGAACAATTTTAAGGATGGCTCAGCAGGCGCATTCCTCGCTGGATCGTGGTCGTATGTGTTCCTGAACCCGCTCAAGACCCCCACTGGCAAAGAGTATCCAGCAGATTCAACCGCCGTCGAACAAGCCTTATCCGCTGGTGATTTGCAATTTGCACCGCCCATCCACACCAAAGATGGTAAGCCCTCAACCCTGCTGATTCTCAACGGCTGGGCTATCCCCAAGGATTCCAAAAACGCTGACGGTGCGAAGGCATTCATCAACTGGCATATGACGACCGACCGTAATGTGGCCTATGCCAAATCATACGGAGGACTGCCCACCCTCAAATCCGGCTTGGATGATGCCACCTTCAAAACCCCCTATTGGACGGGTGTGGCACAAATCCTCGACCAGTATGGTGCACCGCCTCCGGCCTTCTTCGACTCCAGTGCCGCCAAGCAAAAGTTTGCGGATACCGTCGTTGACCTGATCCAGAATCCCGATAAGGACATCCTCAGCACCCTGCGAACCGCGCAGGATGAATATAACGCCGAGGTCGCTGCCGCGCGGGGTGGTTAACGTCCAATCCGCCGATAGAAAATCACGCTAAATAAGGGCGAGCCACAGGTTCGCCTTTGTTGTATCCCTCATTAGTCTGACGCGAAGCGGGGTATAATGTGGGTGATAGAAGGGAGCACATACGATGACTATACAAGAGATGATCCAAGAGGCGCGAATGCTTTCGGTCGAGGAGCGTAAGCGGCTGATTAAAGCACTCGTGGATATTCTCAACGAGCCGGAAGCCGAAAAACCCAAGAAACGAAATATCAAGGAATTTGCTGGAATTGCTGCCCATCTGGCAAATGAAGAAGACCCACAAGATTATGTGAAGCGGGTACGAAATGAGTGGGATCAGCCTCAATGAAAATTGATGACGCCTTATCAGGTGTAGATCTACTATGTATAGAAACCGCGCCATTTATTTACTATACCGAGAACCGTCCCATCTACTTCGATAAAATGCGAGCGATTTTTGACCGCATGAATGAGGGACAATTTGAGGTTGTGTGTTCTGTGATAACGCTATCAGAAACACTTAATAAACCTATAGAGTCCAATGATCAGCGCTTAATCAATGCCTATAACAGCCTATTTGAGAATACATATGGCATAACGCTTGTTTCGGTTAACAAAAGTATCGCCCGCAGAGCCGCCGGGTTACGAGCGCAGTACAACCTCAAGACGCCCGATGCCTTACACATCGCAACGGCATTGGAAACAGGATGTCAGGTATTTTTGACCAACGATATTGCATTAAAACGTGTCACTGAAATGCAGGTGCTGGTATTGGTTGAAATTGATCTGAATTGAGTTTGTTGTGTCTTGATTATAAGTTACAAGGGCGAGCCACAGGTTCGCCTTTGTTGTCTAAATGGATGGCAAATCCGAGAATGAATGGGATGCAGAAGGTATTTGATCGGGATCAAGTGCAGCGCACCGAAACACAGCGTAAGCGATTGTTCGCGGGGCGCTTGGTACCGCTATGGTTCCTCTTGCCCAGTATCCTCATTCTGTTGGTGCTACAGGTTTATCCCACTCTCTATGCCTTCGTCTTGAGCGTGATGCGCCAGCGACGCGGCGGCTTCGAGTACGTTGGCTTACAAAACTTCCAACTGCTCTTGAGTCAAAGCACCTTCCGCGAGAGCTTCGGGCGCACCCTAACGTTTTCAGCGTGGTCGATAGTACTGGTAACTGGCCTCGGCTTATTGGTCGCACTCTTGGTTAATCGGCGCGTGAAATATACCAGTTGGTATCTGATAGCCATTTTCATCCCGTGGGTGCTTTCAGACGTAGTGGCCGGAACCATGTGGCGCTGGATGTTCCTCAAAGATTACGGCTTGATCCAACAGTGGTTAGCCCCTTTATTCGGCCCGTCGATCTACGTCAATCCATCTGGTGCGATGGGCATCGTTATCTTGGCAACCGCATGGCGCTCGGTGGCCTTCACAGCGATTTTATTTCTCGGCGCTTTACAAACCGTCCCGCGTGAGGTCGAGGAAAGCGCCGCGCTAGATGGGGCGAATCGCCTTCAAATTTTCCTGCGGGTGATTTTCCCCTTGATACGCCCTACATTTTTGATCGCCGTTTTGCTGACATCTATGCGCAGCATCAATACGGTCGGTTTGATCCTTGCCACCACCAAAGGCGGGCCGGGGTATGCCACCACCACCGCCTCGGTCTACCTGTATCGTTCCGCATGGGGCGAGTCGAACTTCGCGCGCGGGGCAGCCATTTCAGTGTTGTTGTTCGTGTCAAACGTGATCATCACCGTGATCTACCTGCGGCTGATAACTGACCGGAGCGAAAATAATTGAACCATTCGCACCAGAGTGGCATGGTACGCAGCCCGCGTGAGAGGCGGCTAGACACCCTCAGCACCCATACCATCTTGCTGATTATGGCGCTGGTTTTTCTCTTTCCGGTGTTTTATACGCTGATGACCTCGTTTAAGTCTAAAGGGGATGTACTGACAACACCGCCGAGCATCCTCCCGCGTAACTTTTCGTTAGAGGGCTACGACACGGTCATTAACGGCAGCGATATGCTGACTCATTATCTCCCCAACACCGTTATCAATTCTTTTTTCTCGTCCTTGTTGGTGGTGCCTTTGGCGGCGCTCTCGGCCTACACCTTTTCGCGCTACCGTTTTAGAGGAAGCAGGACACTCGAACTGACCATCCTCGGCTTGATGATGATTCCCCGCCTGACCAACTTACTGCCCCTGTACCGGATGGCGAGTGACTTGGGACAGTTGAGCACCCACCAATTGATGGTGGCGGTTTACACGGCGGGGGGCTTGCCTTTCAGTATCTGGTTGATACGGGCGTTCTTTGATGCCATCCCGATTGAGATGGAAGAGGCCGCCTTGATAGACGGTTGTACCACCTTCGGCGCACTGTGGCGGATTGTGGTTCCGTTGGCGCTGCCCGGATTATTTGCGGCCTTCCTCTTAAATTTCATTGATACATGGAACGAATTTTTATTCGCGGTGGTGCTGGCGATCGGAAACAAGACGGCGACGGTGGGATTATATGACTTCCAATCCTCATTTGAGGTAGCCTACCATGTGTGGGCGGCAGCGGCGATTATCATCATGATTCCGGTGTTGGCGTTGTTCCTTGCCATGCGAAACGTGTTTTTTCGGGCGATGTTGGATGGAGCGCTCAAGGGATAAGAGGTGTCAAAATTTGTTTGCAGCAGCGGGGGTAGGCTGTGCTGCTGCAATCGTTGCAATAAAAGTGGTTTCAAGCAGTCAGTTTTCAACGTTAATAACTGGATTTAATCCTCCATACAGGGGGTAATGAGGGTGATACCGCGTGCGATGCCGGAAACCCTCGCGATGCGCCCTTGAACCACTAATTGGTCGAGATAGCGGTACATATTGGGGCGCGACATGTAACTGGCTTCGGAGATTTCGCGCAGCGTGGGCGAATATCCGAACTGGCGGTAGTAGCGACAGATGAAGGTAAATACTTCTTCCAAGATTTGCGGATCGAGATTCGACTTTATTCTATGCATCGTTGTTTGCATCCATCCATTCTGTATCGGTTAGCGCGCTCTGGTCTCAAAGATCAGTCCGCTTTTTCCGGCATAAGCAAGAGACACCAATAGCGCAGGTTGGTCTGCGCCTTGGTTGGTGATATAACATTTTTCCAACCCAATGTTATGATAGTCTGTTTAGAATTTTTATTCTATCCCGTTGCGGTATGAGTTTGGATAGAATACGGTTAGAATTTTCGGTAATGACCCTATGGAGGGGTGGTGAAGATCGAGAGATAGGCGAGAACTTCGTGGATAGTAGTCTTGTTGGGTTTCCGCCGCTGCTCCCACTTGAATTTCTCTTTCATGGCCTGCCATGCAGCCCTTGACCACCCCAATTTCTGAGGGTCAAATGACAACCCATCAGGCGTATGATGCTCAAGGACAACCGCCAGAGGCATAACCATGAGCGATTATTTTTTACTCGATCCTGACTATGAAAACTTCCCCGATAAGCAAAAACTCAAGTTCCTCACCGTCTATGGTGAGCAGCATACATACATCGCACTAGCCATACTAATGCTTATTTTCTCTATCCTCATGTTTTTGCTCATGCTATCTGCACTATGGCAAGAATTGCCGTACTTCACAGGAAGTGAACAAACACAAGCAACTGTCAAAGCATCGTGTCAACCCACGCACAAATCATTCACCTATACGTTTGAAGTTGCTGATACACAAGGCAAAATGCAGCAATATGCAGGCGAAGTACCTCAGGATAGGAATACTCCTTGCCCTAAAGCAGGTGATCAAATCACGGTCGAATATATATTCGATAAACCAAGCTCCACAGCGCGTTACATGCCAGAAGGAACGTCTAGTTTATCGACTATGTGCGTATTTGGTTTTGCATTGCTCGTCATGATTGTATTTATTCAGTCCGCATACATTGATGTTGCCGCTTTTTTCCAAGCCCGCACCAAATACCCCTTGCTCAAAGCTGCAACAGCTATCCTTACAGGTCGAATTATCGCGGTGAAAAATTCAAAAAAAGATAACGTACATGGAAGACTACGCGGCGATTACTGCATCGAAATACAATATGAATTCATCGTTAACAAGCAGTTATTGACTGGTAAACAACTGCATCGACGCAATGACTTAATAGGCAAACAGCTTCCACCCCCCGGTACCCACGTCCGCATCCTATATGCCGATGAAAACACCTACGTGATGTTGTAGCCACCGCCCAAAGTTTGTATAAGTAGCACCACACTAAGTGGTCGATGACATGATTTGGCCTACCTACCCCCCAAGCCCTACCCGAAGTAACAAGGAGGAGATTTATGGGTCTTTATGGATTATCGCCTCATTGGTTACCACCGAAACTGTATCTCCATCGTTTGGATTGGATAGCAAACCGCAGTTTCATAAATCGGGGTCATAAGGGATCGGTTTAGGTGTTGGGACGGGCATAGCAGGTTTCAACCGCATGAGTCCACCATGAGCCTTTAGCAACCGAACAAATCTTTACAATTCTCATTAAGTATGTTATATTGGCGACCAACAGCGCATATACTGCGTTCCACCCCACACTCAAATTTGAGGGAACGTACCACTTAGGCACAGCCAATTTAGCTGTGTTTTTATGTTTTAGGGCTGTATCACTGCGGAAATGTGAGGATTTTGAGAATGAGTGATGTGCAATATTTGACGCCTGAAGGTCTGATCGAAATGGAAGCCCGGTTGAAGTATTTGACCGAGGAAAAACGTATGGAAGTAGCCGAACGGCTGCGCCAAGCGTTGGCTGAAGGTGGCGACCTGAGCGAAAATGCGGAATATGAAGATGCGAAGAACGAGCAAGCTTTTGTCGAAGGCGAAATCCAACGGCTTGAGACGATCATCACTTCGGCTGAAATTATCGAGACCACCAGCGGCAAGAAAGATAAAGTCGAACTGGGTGCGAGTATTACTGTGATCGAAAAAGGCAGCAAGGAAAAAGAAGTCTACCGTTTGGTTGGTTCAGCGGAAGCGAATCCACGTGAAGGTAAGATTTCGATTGAAAGTCCGCTGGGTCGGGCGCTGCTAGGGGCTAAGGTCGGCGATAATGTGAAGGTCAAGGCACCGGACGGTGAAGTGGTTTTCGTGATTAAGTCGATCGCTTAGGGAACTGAAAATCGTAGGTGATCCCCTATCTCCCCAGCCCTCTTTCCCCATTGCTTAGAGAAAGAGGGAGTAAAATCAGCGAAGCAGATCGTTGACAACCCAAATTGGGCGCTTGAATTGAATATTCAGACAGGCGCTTAGCGAACTGAATCCTGACGATTAGGCATGAATATGATAGACTGTAGAGGCTTGCTGACCGCAGGCCTCTACGTTTATATCCAAACTTTCAGGTCAATATAACCCATGTGGCAACCGAACAAACTCGAACAGGAACGTGTTGAAAAGATTCAAGAACTTGAGGCACGCGGCATCGAAACCTTTCCGCGCCGTGTTCACCGTACGCATACCAGCGTAGAGGCCATCGCTGCTTATGATGCGCTCGAACCGACGGATCAAGAAGCCGCGGAAAGCATCGAGGTGACGGTCTGCGGTCGTATCCGCCGCGTCAACATCAAGGGTAAGCTGTCGTTCGTGCACATCGAGGATGAGTACGGGCGGGTGCAGCTTTTCATCCGTGTTAATGATATGGATGAGGCGATTTATAACTGCATCAAGGATAAGCTGATCGATACGGATGATTTCGTTCAGGCTACGGGTACGATGATGCGGACAAAGGCCGGTGAAACCAGCGTATTGGTTCACGAGTTGAAGCTGCTGGCGAAGTCATTGAGTCCGCTGCCGGTGATCAAGCAGCAGGTACAGGAAGACGGCAGCATTGTGGAGTTCGGTGAATTCAGTGCGGTTGAGACGCGCTATCGGCAACGGTATGCTGATCTGGCGGTGAACAGCAGTGTACGTGATGTGTTCATCAAGCGGGCAAAGATCATCAAGGCGGTGCGTAACTTCTTCGACGGCGAAGGCTTCCTTGAGGTCGAGACTCCGATCTTACAGCCGTTGTATGGTGGTGCGGCGGCTCGTCCGTTCATCACGCATCATAATCAACTGGATCAAGATTTGTATCTGCGCATCAGCTTCGAGTTGTATTTGAAGCGGCTGCTGGTTGGCGGGTATGACGCGGTGTATGAATTGGGACGCGACTTCCGTAACGAAGGCGTCAGCTTCAAGCATAATACCGAGTTCACGATGCTGGAGTTTTATAAGGCGTATATTGATTACAATGGCGTGGCGGATTTGTGCGAACGCTATGTGGCTGAGGCGTGTAAAGCGGTCAATGGGACGACGCAGATTAATTATCAGGGGAAAGCGATTGATCTGACACCGCAGTGGAAGCGGATCACCATGCGGGATGCGATCAAGGCGGAGTCGGGCATTGATTATATGGATTACCGTGATGCGGCCTCGCTGGAAGGGGCTATCCGCAAGGCGGGGATTGATGTTAAGCCGGGGCAACCGTGGGGTAAGCTGGTGGAGCATCTGCTGGGTGAATGTGTCGAGCCGAAATTGATCCAACCGACGTTCATCATGGATTATCCGCGTGATATTTCGCCGTTCGCCAAGAAGGTGGAATACGACGATATGCATGTGGAACGGTGGGAACTGTATATCGCGGGGATGGAATTCGCGAACGCATTTACCGAGCTGAATGATCCGCGTGATCAGGAAGCGCGTTTCCTCGATATGGCGAAGACTTTCCGTGCCGGCGAGGATGACGAGACGCCGTTGGACGAGGATTATCTGCGTGCGATGCGCTACGGGATGCCGCCCAACGGTGGGTTCGGCATGGGTATCGACCGGTTGGTGATGCTGTTGACCGATCAGCGCAGCATCCGTGATGTGCTGTTGTATCCACAACTGCGGCGGGAAGAATAAGCTCGCGCGTCGCATAGGGGACGTCTGTTTAATCTTGACACACCTCCCCTATGCGACTAGAATGCCGTGTGTATTGAAAGGGCCCGTAGCGAAGTTGGGATCGCGCTACAATCGCACTGTAGAGGTCAGGGGTTCGAATCCCCTCGGGTCCAAGTTTCCATAACTAGGCATATACAGATCATTTGGGAAGGGGAATGTGTAATACAACGTTCCCCTTCCTTCTTTTACAATAACCTTCGCCACAAACTGTTGAATGATGCGCCGCGCTAAAGCTTTGTCATCACCTTCCAGTACAGTACGCATGTAGTTGATCCAACCGTCTAGTACCTCGGCGCTAATGAACTCAATTTGTCCCCGATTGACTTGCAAAGCTTTCAACATCGCTCGTTCTGATAGTAATTCTTCTTCTTCTCGCTTGCGCGCATCATAGCGTTGTTGCAAGTGAGTTGCATACCCCATCTTCTCAATTGCATCCATGATATTTTCAAGCGACTTCTGAACTTCATCAAGTTTTTCTTCAAGTGCCAACATTCGTACACCAGCGTCATTGCTGTGTTCCTGAAGTGATTCTGAAATATTGAGCGCCAGTGGATACAGGTTCTCCATTGTCAACACATGTGCCAATAAATTATCGATGACAGTTTTATCCAGACTTTTCACACTTATACGCTTTGCCTGGCAGCGTGTATTACGAGAGTTCTTTGCCGTAGTACACATAAAGAAGGTGTAACTACCTCGCTTGCCCTTTTCACCCGGTATATGCTCAATGTTCATTGGATGTTCTTCGCCGTCGTTGTGGCCACAGAACACGAGTCCTGATAGCAGATGTTCGCTAGCAATCCGGCGTGGTTCCATTTTGCGATCCATCGTTTTTCCACTACGTTTTTTGGCACGTTCGGCACGAAGCTTCTGTTCCGTTTCAAACCATTCTTTGGGAATCATTGCCATGACAAAGCTCTCATACCGCTTGCCACCGTATTCAAGGTCACCTGTATAAATAGGATTTGAAAAGAAGGTATCAAACCCGTTAATGGTTTTGAAGAGGCGTGTAGCAGTATGGATTTCGGTATACGAAGCCCCTGAGTGCCTCATTTCCCATGCTAGATAACAACGATCCCAAACTTCTGGATCAGGAACAATCCGCTGAACGATACGTGGTTCGCCTGCTGTACGGCCTTTTTTGCGTTTATAGACACCAACTTGTAGACGTTCACCTTTAAAGCCTGTAGGAATAGCACCGGGCATAATACCGAGATAAGCTCCAGTACTTTTCCAGTCAGGGTTATATTTGAGGAATTCAAGATCGTTATCACGGGTAGCAACAAGCTGTGCTAATCCACGTTTTGCATTATGTGAAATTTCATCAAGCGCCTGTTCATCCTGCCATTGCTGAAATGCTTCGATCAATGCATCTATGGCAACATTACCAGTATTAGCCGAAGTTATGAGATCAATCAGGGTGATTCCCCGTAAGCGCAAATCCGTCTTGATGTTGGTGGCTTCGATACTATCTCGTCCTAGACGATTTGATTTCCAAAAAATCACACCAAAAGGTTTTTCACGGGTTGATTTTTCTCGCTTGTAGCGATCATTGATATGCTTAAATCGCTGGCGCAAATCAGAAAGCATTTCTTGAAGCTGATCCCGCTTATCTGTATTAGATGATAAGCGTGCTTCATCAGCATAAATGTGGTCAAGTATAAGGTTATGGTGTTGGCAGTATTCCCTTGCTGCTTCAATCTGTTGGGTTACACTGCGATCTTGTTCTTCGCCACCTGAGTCACGGCAATAAACGACCACATGCGTACTGGGTGAAAGCGGACAATCTTGTCTGATGAGATGTAGGTAGCGGTTGTCCGTAGTCATATTTTTTCCTCAACGTCATATTCGTTAGTTTGTTGAAGCTATTCTATAGATTTTGGAAGATTATGAGATTATGTTGAGCAGCTTTGATGCACTGGCATATTTCAATCTCGCCATTCGGGATCAACCATGGTTGGCGTGTAGTTAAGTGAAAGCTTATGGCGAATCAGTGCCTTGATCCGTTCTTGGGTTTTGAGAGGTAAATCTTTCCAGTTTGTGTTGATAACGAACACATCGTCTTCAATGCGATCAGCTTCTGCCGGATCAGTCATCTGAAAATGAGCGATGAGTTGGTTTGCCATTAGTCGAGCAATATTGGGGTTATGCAATTCTAAACCAGCCAAAGGATTACGATGGTCGTCACGCATTTCGCGGATCGCAGATTTGCGCGTGCTTTTGCTACTCATTGCCTCCAACACACCTAAGACAGCATCCTGTTTTTCAGGAGGAAGTTCATCAAAAGTATCAGCCAAGTATTCTGCTCTTACAGAGTTCGCGTTGGACTGAGGCGGAATGTAACCTGCCAGTCGGAATAGCATGATAGCATCCACATCCAGCGCATCTGCAACACGGCGAAGCGTCCGCGGATCAGGATCTTTGACACGGGTTTCGATACCATGCTTTAGCAGATTGCGAATCACTGATTCAGACACACCTGCAACAGCAGCCAGTGAGCTGTTGTTATGGTTATGTTTTTTCATGAGGTCTGAAACGAATTTGCCGAGTGTATTCGCCGAAGAATCCATTTAGTTTGATCATCCCGATCCGCGATAAGTGATGTTTCCTCATATTATACAACTTTGCTGACAGACCTATTGACAGAACCAATAAATGTACTTTACAATGCGTTAAATGGCGCATCTCGTTTTATGGAGCGATATATCGGAGGCTTTTGCCTCTATATTTTTGCAAACAATTCGCTCTGAAAAACGAATTACGATTAAATAAGCGAGCTAGCAGTGAAAGAACGTGGGCAAAAAATCAAGCCTGTTCCGATGCAAATTGGTAATGACCCTGCATTATGGCGGTACCCAAGTTTGCAGGATGCCCTTGAAGCGAATGTTGCTCTCATTGCACAACTTATTCGTATTGGCGAAGAAAAATCACAAACGGGTAGTTCCAGTGTCGAATTAGCGGAATCTATCCCTGTAGAAGAGGTAGCGTGAGAGTGCCAAAGACCTCTCTTTTTTGAATCTAGCGTCCGTACAGAGTCCGTACCTTAGGAGATCATATGATTAAGCGCATCGAATTCCACCTGAACCTCGACGATCCTCGCGAAGCCGCTATCTATCAAGCCCTCAAACCCTCCATCCGCTACCGCCGCGCCGGTGAAGTCATCCGTCAAGCACTGGATCGACTGCTCATCAATCATGAGCCAGCCAAGCCTTACGCCCGTCTTGCGGTTGAGGAGAAACGCCATGAGTAAACGTACACCATCGAAACATACTGACCTGAATGGGAGCACACTGACGATTGGACTGGACATCGGCTATGGGGTGGTGAAAGCGGTCACAGCCGACCAGATGGTGATGTTTCCCTCGGTCATGGGTCATGCCCGTGAGATCAAGTTCCAACAAGAAGATCTGGCTCAGCGTCATCCGGGGGATCAGATCACGGATGATGAAGGAGATTGGTTTGTCGGGGATCTGGCCCTGTCGCAACTGCCAACCGGTGAATTGTTGCGTCTACGGGGACGAACGGCCAATGAGAATACCATGGGGAATGCCTTTCGCCTGCGTCTGGCTAAGGCCGCTATTGGGAAATTGTTGCAAGGAAGGTGGAACCGGGATGTGTTCCATATCCGCATCGCCACAGGCTTGCCCACCGATCATATGCGCGATGCGGCGGATTTGAAAACTGCCCTGCTCGGTCAACATCTCATCAAGACCGATACCGCTGACCTGATCGCCAATGTCACCGAGGTGATGGTCATGCCTCAACCCTACGGCACGATCTTTTACACCACCCTGTCAGATACCGGAGAAGTCAATCGTCAGTATACCTATCGCCGGACAGGCGTGTGTGATGTCGGGACGTACACGGTCGATCTGGCGTTGGATGACGAGGGCGAGTTTGTGGACGCCGAAAGTGGCAGTGTCGAGAGCGGCGTGTATACCGCACAAGAACGGATCGCAGCTGCACTCGAACGAGATTATCGCGAGAAGATGCCCTTCAAAATCGTCGAGGAAGTGCTGCGTACCGGGATCTTCCATGCCAATGGTCAACCGGTGGCTTATCACAGTGTGGTGCAAGAAGCACTCGCTCCGCTGCGGAGTGCCACACTCAACCTGATGAGTGAGAAATGGCAGCGCGGGACGACAGTGGATGTGGTCTACCTGTCAGGCGGCGGTGCAGTCTATGTGGCGGACGACATCCGTAGTGCCTATCCGCAAGCTCAGGTGGTATCCGGAGCACAACTCGCCAATGCCTATGGATACCTGAATTATGCCCACTTTGTGGCGCGTCAAGCCTGAGTGCCTGTCGGTCTGTGTCAGACACGATTCGGACTGATTCGGACGGTTGAGAAAGGAATGAGGGGGATGACCCAACACAAGCGGGTGACCGCCACCGTGAAAATGACTTACCACGAGGATGCCGACCTGATCGGCTGGTGGAATAGTGTACCGCGCGGCAGTCGGAATGCCGTCATGAAAGACATGATGCGCCATTACCTTGAACAGAACCGGGGTGGTTACCGACCGATTATCCCACGAAACATCCCTCAGCCCTTTGACCCACTGCGTTTCACGCAGGTGTGTGACGATGCCGCCTGGATCAAAGCTGCCTTGTTGGATCTACCAGGGTATGTCGAACGCGTGATTCAACAGGTGGCGGTCAGCGGAAGTGGGATGACAACACCCGTCAGACAGGCTTCGCCAGACCAGGATGAGGCGGTCGTCCGAAGGGAAAGTCGCCTGAAGAAAGCTCGTTGGTAAGCCTGTCCTACAAGGTGGCATTGCATGGCTACGCCATGCCGTCGCAGCGTCAAGGCGCTGCAACGCACACGGCGGGAATGAGGGTGAATCTTGACTGAGTCTTCCCTCCCGCCGTAAGCCAGCTAAATCGCTGTCTCCTCACGTGCCGGAGGGCTAAGATGCAGCGGCCAGCGCCGCCGCATGGGTGCGGTGGGGCACAGGTGCCCCCGCACCCGTGGACGCGATGACTCGCATCCACCGACCACACCTGCCACAAAAATGCTCGTGTCACGTGAGGATTGACCGACAACAGATGTCAGACAAGGAGACAAACGACATGAATTACAAACAATTGGTTAGCGCCATCAGCAAACGCTTGCCCTATCTCAAACGCCGCGATGTGGCCACCGTGCTGGAAGTCATGACCGAACTCTGGTTGGCGGAACTCGTCCAACCCGGTCAGACCATCACCCTGGCCGATCTGGGTAAGCTGTCGGTTGAAGTCCAGACCTTTCATGTACGCGGCTCCGTCCGACGCCACATGGAGCACACCCACGGGGCAGAAACACCGGAAACTGTGAAACGGGTGTATGTCCGATTCCGTCCCACCACCCACTTTCGGCAGGCGGTTCTAAATACGTACAAGGAGGAAACAGAGCGATGAAGAAGAACACCAATCCCTACAGTGAACGCATGAGTGTCAACCTGACACCCGATCAGATGCGACGGTTGGAACAGTTGCGCAATGTCCGCAGTCGTGTCGGCAAGTTCGTTAACAAGACCGATCTCATCCGTGAAGCCGTCAGCTTCTATCTGGCTTCGCAGGAGGATCTCCCCGGATCACGACGGGCGATTGCCCGGGGTATCGAGCATAAGGTGGATGCCGTCGACGCCAAGCTCGAAGCCCTGACGCTGCAGTTCACTGACTTTGTGAACAGTATCAAACGACGGCGCGAGGGATAGCATGGATCGCAAGCAGATGTGTGTGGCCAATGTGCGCTACAAACAACCATCCGCCGATGGTGCCAAACAATCCAAGAACTTGTTGCGCTATTTGACCTATCGCGAGAGTCGGGATGAAGCCGCCCGTTATGCCACCGGACGGGAACGCTGGGTCGATCAGGGTATGGGTGGGTCGGTGGCTGAGATTGCACAACGCTGTGATGATTTGAAAAGTGAGCATGTGTTGGCTTTCAATCTCGTCCTCAACCCCAATCCGGATTTAATCGCAATGGTTGACGTACACGATCGAGAGGCATTCCTCCACGAACTGACCGCAGGGGTGTTGGAAGATTTCTTCGATGCGCGAGGATTGGATACCGGATGCGAAGTCAGCTATGTCCTCCATCACCGACTAACCGACGATCTTCAAGCACCCGGACGCCACAATCCGCACGTCCATGCGGTGCTGCCAGGAACCGTGTATGACGAGGATTATGGCCTGCGTGTCCCTCTGTTCTTCAGCCGCAACCGCAAGGTCAATCATGTCGAGGTGCTGCATGCCGTCACCGAACAGGTCATGGTCGAACAGCTGCAGCATTATGTGGGACGGGATTGGGAACAACGCTACGACCAACTCGAAGACATCCGTGCTCAAGAGCGGTTGGTTGTTCTAGAAAGACCACACGGACAGATGCAAGATGACAGCGGAGCGGATTGGGATCTATGGTGTGGGACACGCCGAACCGATGAACACACCAGTGCTGTCGGCTACTACCGCTATGTCCCCCAACCGGATGATGACGATTCAGACACCGTCCAATTGTCATTCCGTCCAGTGTTATCCGGATTATCGCCCTCACAAGCCCGGTTGTTGGCGCAATTTCTGGCGCAGAACACCACCCACCTGCAAGAACACATGGAACAACTGAAACGCATGGACGCGGCACAAATCCAACAGCTTATCACGACACTTGAACACCATCAGCAACTATCAAAGGACAGAGGACTTGATTTCGACCGATAACCACAGGCAGGCACCCATCGCTATGACACCCAACGACACACTCGATAAACGACGCACCTTTCTGGCAGCGCTGTATGCTGCCGCACCCGACGACCTGTACCTCGAACTCCGCTGTATCCACCCGACCCGCGGTGATGTCCGTTCCCTATGGGCACAAATGGGGAAGAAGGCTGAACGGACGGCGATCTTCAAGCAAGCCGAACGACTCAATCGGGAGGGTTTTGGGCTGTACTTCGCTCCCTGTCTTCGCAGATCAAAGCAGGGCAAAGCCGAAGCTGCAGCGCTGGTTCCTGCGCTCTGGATTGACATCGACTGTGATGGGGATGAACAGCGCGACAAAGCTCTGGCACGGCTACGAGAGTTTGATCCTGCTCCCTCCTTCATAGTCGATAGTGGCGGCGGGTGGCATGGCTACTGGTTGTTGGACAAACCATTCCTGCTTCAAACCGATGCTGATCGGCAGCAGATTGCGGCCATGTTGCGCGGCTTGTTCGTGGCACTCGGCGGTGATCCGGAGTATGTCAAAACAGTGGCCGGGATCATGCGACTCCCCGACTCGGTGAATACCAAACCGGAACGAGGTGGGGTGGTCGTGAACATTATCGAGAGCCATCCCGAACGGTGCTATGCGCTCGAGCAATTCGCATGGCTGGAAAGTCAGCCTCAACCCGAGAAGATCACTGGGATGGATGCAAGAACTTTCAATGGGAATGGGAAACATCCGTTACCACCGCGCACCGAGCAGTATCTAGTCTCCGGTGCGACCGAAGGCAATCGGAATGCCGAATTATTCTCCGCTGCCTGCCAGCTGCGCGATGCGGGGTATAGTCAATCTGAGGCGGAACACGATCTCATCCCCCGCCATGTGGCCAGTGGCAGCACCGAACGGGAGGCACGCGCGACCATCCAGAGTGCCTATTCCCGCAGCCCACGCGATCCAATCCCCTCCAAACCAGAAGCTCACGACCTGATTGATCGCCTGGTGGATGCTGAGAACAAAGGGAAACCCACACCTTCCCAAATCGCTGCTGCGGTGGAAGCCTGTATCCATCTCAATCCGGTCGAGTGGGCAGCCGAACGCCAGCGCCTCAAAAGTATCTGTGGGGATGGCTTGAAGATCGGGGATATTGACCGCCTCTACAAAGAGAAGAAGCGTGCCAGTCTGCGCCAGCAGGAAGAAGACTATCATGAGACCGAAGCCTATCTGATCCGCGCGGACCGCATCATCTACCACAAGGAAACTTATCATGGCACACTGGAGAAGACCGTCACTGATTGGCTGGCCACCGCACTCCACCAGACCTGTCAGATTGATGACGATGGCAAAGAAGCCCACACCACCACCCTTGAACTCCGGCGCGGGGATGCCACCAAGAAGCTAGAAGTACCCGGTGACATCTTTGTGGATGATGTGGCACTCCGGCGCTTCATCGGCACCAACGCCGGTTCACAATTCGTTGTGCGTGCTGGCATGTCCAAACATCTGGTGCCGGCCATCATTCAGCTCTCCGGTGAGTTTCCCACCCACCGCCATTACAACTTCATGGGTTGGATGCAACTCGATAACCAATGGGTGTATGTCTCGCCACAAGATTGCATCACCGCACATGGCAAATTGGCCGAAGCACCGTCGGTTGAACTCGATCACCGTTTGCGTGACTATGGTTTACAGCTGAGCGATTGGACAGACAGCCTACAAGCCTTTGATGCCATCACTAAAGTCTTGCCCCCCCAACTCGCATCCGCACTCATCGCCTTTGCTCTATTACCGGTACTGCAGCGCTTCTTCCCGGCGGCAGCACCTCGTCCGGCTGTCCATCTGGTCGGCACATCCGGCAGCGGCAAGTCCGAGATTGCATCGCTGCTGAGCAGTTTCTATGGTCAGTTCAACCGCGACACCCCGCCAGCTCAGTGGGGCGATACCATCAACACTGTCGAAACCCTCGGCTATCCACTGGCAGACAGCCTCTTCTGGGTCGATGACTACAAGAGCATCTATGCCGACGAAAAGACCTTCACCCGCTTCTTGCAGAGTTATTCGCGGGGCATGGGACGCGGTCGGTTGACCCGTGAAGCCAAGGTGCGGCATGAGAAACCCTGCCGTGGTTTAATCCTGTCCACTGGTGAAACCACCATCGAGGGGGAGATGTCGGTGGTGGCGCGCATGCTGGTGTTGGAAATCCCGCCCTGGGAGAAACGTGATCCCAGCGGACAGGCGTTGGTCCAAGCCGAACGGTTACGCGAACACCTGCCGGGATTCACCGCCCATTTCGCCGCATGGGTGGCCAAACAACTGGAAAGTGGGAACCTGAAAGCCGATATCGCCAGCCGGTTCAGTGTCAACATGAAAGGTTATCGCGATAAGCTCACTGCCGAGGTCGGCGGACAATCCAACACCGGACGGGTCATTCAGAACTGGGCGGTGCTGGTCACGGTCTACCAGATCCTTGCGAAGTTCCTGTCTGAGATGAACGAGGACTACCTTTTACCTGCCTGGAAAGATGCTATTGTCGAGAGTGTTCGCACCTTGCGACAAGAACGCGCCAGTGAATTGTTCTTGAATGGACTCAGACAACTGATTGGCAGTGGTCAATGTGTCATTGAACCATCTCTGCATGAGCAAATTGATCCGGCACCCGGGCATGTTGTCACCGGTTACCGCGATGCGAGCTTCATCTATTTGTTGCCCGATGTGACCTTACGCGAAGTCAATAAAATCCAACCGCTGCGCTTTACTGCCTATGCCATTGGGACGCAGCTCAAGGAAGATGGCTTGCTGCTTCCTGGCAAGATCAACTTGACGGTACAACGCAGTGTCAGAGGCAGTGTCATTCGATTATGGCGTTTAAAGTCAGAAATTCTGGGTTGTGATGGTTGTGAAACCTGTGATGATGATCATTGACGATGACAAATCTTCCGCATGATCCCCTTAGAATAGCCTGTGATGGTTGTGAAACCTGTGAATACAGGCTTTTTTATTAGTAGCCTTCACAACCATCACAGCTTTCACAGGCTGTGAATATCATTTCTATGAAATTTCGAAAAAATCACATACCCCACCATATCCACATTACACATCGACAAAGCGGGCTGTGAAGGTTGTGAAACCTGTGAAGTAGACTGATATTTTCGGCGCTGCAAACGGGAACCGTTGATAATTCAAGGAGGGCGTTTGTTCCCTGGAACCAACACGATGACAGTTCAACGTCGTATTCGCGACAGTAGAGTCCGGTTATTGTAGCTAAAGTCTGATTCAATTGGCTGTGACACTTGACGATTGAGACAGTGAGCAAAATCGCACAACAACATCCCTTGTATGTAGTAAAATAATCTGTGACAGTTGAGTCTCTTGAGACATAGTGTCTCATTCAAAGGGTATAATAAAGTCTTGCCAAATTTGTATAGGGTAAGTGAAAGTTAAACATTCTAATGGTGGATGTGCCGCTTCTATTTGACGAAAGTGACGCCGAGTGGGTTGCCGAAATTCAGGAAGCTCTATTAGCATCTGGTATACAGGCAATTCAAATATCAGAGGGTCAACAAGATACTGACAATAGCTCGTCCGTAGCAATTCTTTTCTTATCTCGCAACACAATCTACTCGGAAATCCAAGAATGGGCTAGCCGTCGCTCACAACAACAGTCTTTGTATATCGTATTGCATAACGATTTAGATGCAGAGACAGGTTTTTCTGTACATATTCGGGACTACCAACGTAGATTCACCTTTTTCGCATATCCTAACGAAATCAATGAGTTAATAAAGCATATCCAACACGGAAGTCACCGAACAATTACAAGTACGTATCAAGCGCGAAGCACAACAGATGCGTCAAGCGATGGTAGTACTGATTGGCAGCAAGACTTGCGAACATCTTGGGTACGCATCTCCCATGACGTTCGTGTCAACTCAATTTACTACGATGATTTTGAATTCAGCGGCTATGAAATCAATCGAGAAGCGAACTTAGCTACACTCAGAGATGCTCTACAACATATTGAAGGTATTTCATCACAAAGCGAACGACAAAGTAAAGCCGACGAATTGCTCAAGCCTCTGTATTGTCTGCGTATTCCGAAAGATAATGAGCGGTATGGGGAATCACGAGAGCTATACTTTGCAAGACCTGAAACGAGCTTGTTGCTTCAGGTTATTTCTGATCTTCTGGTGCCTGTGTTGGAGTCACAATTCTTAGATAATTCCTACGCAAATAGGATGTGGAAGATCCCAAGAGAAAACGTGGAAATCTTCCGTCCTTGGGCGGAAAGCTATAAGCAATTCAAATTATCGGTTCGTGAGTTTGCAAGAAACCATCCAGATGCTTATGTGTATAGAGGTGACATTCGACGCTTCTATCCATCCATTGACGTAAGTCTTCTACTCGAACGTTTGCAACCACACATTGTTCACCACGAAAAATTCCACCTCATCGAGGTATTTTTGCGATCATTCCTTCGTCTCAAAGCTTTGAATGAGGAGGGAAGACTAGAAAATGTACCAGGCTTACCCGCAGGAATACCTCTTTCTCATTTACTGGCAAACTTTTATTTACACACCTTTGATCAATTCATGGTGAACTTTTCCTTAGAAGGCGGCTATTTCCGTTATGCAGACGACGTTTTTGTCTTCCTGCCTTCACGTGCTGATGCTTTACAGTTTCAAGACCAAGGGTTTCAAGAAATACTACCTAATGGCTTATCTCCCCACCCTGACAAAAGTGATTTGGCCCCAGCTATCGACCGAAGCTGGTTAGAAACGATTCTAGATAATGTGAGCCGACACCTACATCCAGCCAATTATATTGGCATGGACAGTAGTGAACAACAGCAGCTCCGTACTACACTGATTGAGCTGCTAGACCAAACTATCCATGTTCTGCCAGGCGATGAAGCAAGTTTTGAGTCAGGATCAGAATTTTGGACAGTAGCTGACCATGAGGAAGCATTGGTCAGGTATGGAACTCTTATCATTGATAGGTTACGTAAACTCGGACAGCATCCGGCAGACATAGATACAATGGCATTTGAACTCTTGAGAGTGACTTC
This sequence comes from Aggregatilineales bacterium, assembly GCA_044227005.1. GTDB lineage: Bacteria > Chloroflexota > Anaerolineae > Aggregatilineales > Phototrophicaceae > CFX2. The sequence continues at coordinate 64,137 of JBGAFZ010000012.1, read as the reverse complement.
TCTGAGGGTGCATCATATACGTCGTCTAGTTGGCTATTTTGTTGAACGCCTGTCAGAAACGGCTGTCTCTCCGACCCTCGAACGGTTCCTCGATCCGTTTCTGCGTACTGAAGCTCCGGATTATATTCGGATCGCATTTTTACAAGCATTACGTCACCACATTCGCTCTCATTTGATGGACAATGATGCGGTCTGGCGATTAATTCTAGATCAATATCATGTTCACAAAAACCTCTTAAGAGAGGTTGATGGAAATGAATTGAACATTTTCATTCTCGGTGAAGCAGCATTGGCTCTATATAATTTGCCTGCTTCTTTACATCAATTTCTTGATATGACAATGCCAATCAATAATCGAAATTTACCTGGTAATTTCTTCCAAGTTACCAGAGATTGGTATTTATTTGCTCGCTACAATGAAATTGATTCAATACTCAGTGAAGCTGCACTAGAAGCTATAGACGACCCGGAAATCCTAGATGTTTTCCTTTACATAATACAATTGAAGCTCAAATCAGGGGAAATCGAGACTCTGGGGGAGCTAGATGGGTTAATACAACAAGCTAGAGGCAGATTGCTATTTTTACGAAGTGTAGTTCGCTTTATTGAACTGCAATTGGTTAGATCAGCTCATTACTCAGATTGGGATGAGATCGCCGGTCTTATCCTAGATATTCTTCACGGCCACTTTTATCAAACGCAAACAAAAGCTGATATTCTTGATTATCTTTCTCAAGAGAAGTTCCCAGATGCACTAATTCATTATATTGTTCCGGCTAGCCGCCTTCTCCGCCTCCCATCTGCTGAAGAAATATTCAACCGTTACAATATCAGTTTAGAAAGCAATGAGCATGCACGATTGCGCTTACTTGATAAGGCGGATTATCAAATCCGTTTCAGTATGGAAGAGAAACCTCGCTTCGCGATTGAGGTTTTTCGCGCCAACTTATTGCCCAATAATGGTTTTACTGTTCTTCAATGGGAACAACTACTTATACAACTACATAGACAGAACGTAATTCACCTAGTTGAAACTGTGCAAACAGAAAGTAATATTATCGTCATTTACCGGATCCCTGCATCACATGATATCCTAAGCGATAATATTGTCTCCAACCTAAAAACAGATCGCACCGTTGAAAGATTTTCCTCAGATCTACAGTGTTTACAGCAAATAAACCAGAAAGCAGAGATCGTCCATAATACCTCAGCTAATCTTCTAACGAATGGACAAAAAAACTCTTTTCGTTTTATCACTCCTTTCCCTAGCATGGTATTGGTAACTTCCCTGTTACCGAATATACTGTTGACTGGAGTCGGTGCTTCTCTTGTTCGAACTCACAGATATGCTCCTGCGATTGGTCTAGACATCGAACAAGAAAATCCTGATGAGATTGGATTTTTTGCATACACTAAGTTTTTTGGTTTTCTTCTGTTTGAGCTAGTCAATAATCGCTCTCCAATACAAGAACTTCACTATCTGAGAGAGCAGAAGAATCTAGCATATCTTACAGAAAGCGATCTGGTTAAAGACACCTTTCCTCACATACCTTCTTTGCTGCTTCGGCTAACTAATTCCAAGTACCAGTTTCGCTATCAACAGTACAATGACATTGACGTAGACTTAAGGCACATCATCAGCTTTTGTTCATTTTCTCCGCGTTATTCAGGAGACGATGCAAAAGTGCTTGAGTTCGTGGATTACATGGGTCTTCGAATGAGGAGTCATCAACGTAATCCACAATTCAAGGACATGAACTTCCAAGAGCGACTGCAGCATCTAATGCAAAGCATCCGTAAAGATTTTCAATTCTATCATGCAGCAAATTTAGAGCGTCGCCAATGGCTACAAAAGACTTTTCTCAGAAGTTCAAAGGAAACTGATGGACTTGATCGCAACTTGCGTGATTGGTTGCAATATACGAGTCGTCATTTATGGCAAATTCATCTTATGTGGTTGCATTGTTTGAAACGATGGGAAGCCATGTCAGATCGTCCGCAGACGGTCTACGGACTGTCTGCTATAAGTCTTGCATTGCTCATTGAAGTTGTTCGTATTGAAACGCTTGTTTATGCACAAGTCATTGCTCGCGCATCAAAACGAGCATATAAACAAAGAAGTAATTTTGGTGATTTAAGCTCGTTAGCCTCAACCTCAATCGGATCGTATGTAGTTGATTTTACGAATGATAGCAGAGATGAATGGCCTAGTGATCTGTATTCACTTGAAATACTTCAACGAGTAATACAAATGCTCGACAACACCTTCGTTTCGGAGCCAGTCGGTATCATGGATGTTGCACCCCGTAAGCAAGTTCTATGGTTGGAGGAGCTGACTCTCTTTATCCTTTTTATGGGAGATGCAATAGAACTTTACGATTCCAGCCAATTGGCTGCACCGCTGCTGTGGCGAAACCGCTGCATGTTTGCCTCACAGCCAGAATTGAGAAATGCTCATTTGACTGCTTCGATTGCAGTCAATGAGCTTCTGAAGAATTATAATCTTTCCATACCTTCCACTGAGGATCTTCATAGAGACCCAGCTAGAGCCAACTTCGATGATTTGAGGCATCCAATTTCTATTGAACTTATCCTAAGGCAAACTGCCTCGGTACTACAAAAAATCCACCAAGCCAACCATTCCAATAACCGACAAGCTGCGCGAATAACCTATTCACACCCTCAATTCACACAGGGAGCAATCAAAAATGGACGCTTCGTATACGGCACCGATGTAACAGCCCAAGAACATTCATTTAGACAACGTGACTTAGTCCCGGAAACGCCGCCACAGCGTATTGAAGAAAGTCCTGAACACTACATTTGGGCGAAGGCTGATAATATACCGGGGTCACAAATTGAATTAGCCGCATTGGTACCGTATGTTCCTTATTTTCGGGTACTCGACAAATTGACGCGCCGCATATTTATTTGTCATATGTTTTCGGTGACAAGTGAAGCAACAATTCTGAGCAACCATCTGCATCATTGGGGATTTGATGTGCGCTCCTATTCAGATGCTGTTCAAGATACAAACTGGTGGAGTTCCATCATTAAGGAAATCCAAGCAGCCGAGATTGTCTTATTTTGTTTGCCCAATCTCTCTAGTTCCTTATCGTCGGACTTGGATCTGATTCTAAAGTATGTTCATAACAATAACAGACGCTATGTTGTTGTAATTCATGGGACGAATGCTATAACATCCTCTAATTCGCACATTCCAACATCATATATATGTCATATCAATTCAATGTCAGAACAGGATATCTTCTCGCTGGTAGAAAGGCTTGTAGAAGAGAACTTGGATTTAGTAGGAGATGAAGAACAACCAGCTACACCTGCATTACCGGCCTTAGCGATAGTGGATGTTCTTGTTAGGCCGAGTGTCAAACTTTTTGACAATAATCTTCAGAAAGCAATTCTGCAATCTTGTGAAGTTGCAATGAATGAAAAGATGGCACGGGAAGATGCAAAACGTTTGTTGCTGAAATTTAGACATCATCCGAATTGCCAGTTTAGGGCTGAAATCGACCAGATTTTATCAGACAGAAAAACAAAGTTTGCATGGAAGTCCTTGTCAAACGGCGAGAAGATCTTAGTCATTACAGCTTTGATAGCATTCTTAGGTACAATCTTAGCCGCGATAATAGGTGTATTTGCCCAACCTACTATAAATGTCATCAATAATATACCTAGTGAAGGTATAGCGACAAGCACGGTGACCTTAACTACTACAGAGCTACTCACACTGACGCATACCCCAAGTCCTACTGCGGCAGAAACATCAACAACAATACCTACCTTAGCAATCATCGCAACAGACATTGCACAAGAAACACAGGATCCATAAGATATTCGCCAGATTCATGGTGCGTGTCACAGGGGTCTCAGACTGAGCCACTCATTTTTACTAATTAACGTGAGTTAGATACCATTGGCGAACCAGGAAAAAAGAGGCATAAAAGGACAGAAAAGATAACCGCAAAGAGTTTGCCATGAGCATCAAGCCAAGACCCATTCCATCGGTACCCAAAGCGACCAAACGGATTGCACAGGCAGTCTTTCCCAAAGGGAACATCTACTTACAAATGCGGGATGAATTAGGTGAACTCTATACAGATGAGTTGTTTAGGGATCTGTGTGCATCAGAAGGACAACCCGCATTCAGTCCTTGGCGTTTAGCGCTAGTCACGGTAATGCAATTTGCTGAGAATTTGAGCGATCGACAAGCGGCAGATGCAGTTCGAGCACGGCTAGACTGGAAATACGCGCTGAGTTTAGAACTGACCGATATCGGTTTTCATTACTCTATTTTGAGTGAGTTTCGGACACGTTTAGTCAAGCATGCAAACGGGTCACTGTTGTTAGATGTACTCCTGAAACGATTGGCAGAAAAAGGATTACTGAAGACCCGAGGGCAGCAGCGAACCGACTCGACCGCTATCATCGGTGCCGTGCGGGAGTTGGATCAATTGGAATTGGTTGGGGAAAGTGTGCGTTACACGTTGAATACGCTGGCAACAGTAGTACCTGAATGGCTGCTGCAACACGTACAACCAGAGTGGTTTGAGCGCTATGGAGAACGGATTGAAGAATACCGTTTACCTGAGAGCAAGGCAGAACGGCTCTTACTTTCACAACAAATTGGACAGGATGGATATCACCTGCTGAATGCTATCTACGGCGCGACTTCCCTGCCTTGGCTAGCCCCTATTCCAGCTGTCGAGTTATTACGCCAGGTATGGGTGCAGCAGTACTGGTTGGATGAGGAAGTGGTCAAGCGTCGTACCCCCGACAATATGCCACCCAGTGCTCAATGGATCCGTTCGCCTTACGATCCTGAGGTGCGTTATGGACGCAAACGCGGCTGGGATTGGATGGGCTACAAAGTCCATTTGACGGAAAGCTGTGACCTGGATTCCCCACACTTCATTACCCAAGTCGAAACCGTTCCAGCTATTGAACAGGATCATCATGCCCTGACCACGATCCAAGCGGATCTTGCTGCGAAGAACCTTTTGCCCGCTCAGCAGTTAGTGGATGCGGGGTATGTGAGTGCAAAACGCATTCTTCACAGTCGTGACCAGCACCAAATTGAATTGGTCGGTCCAGTTCACAATGATCCCAGTTGGCAGGCAAAAAGCGAAATCGCGTATGATGTCTCGGCTTTCGCCATCCATTGGGAAGCTAAGCGGGTTATCTGCCCGACCGGGCAACAGAGTTCAAGTTGGAATTTCAGCCAAGATGCCAAAGGGGAAAGTGTTGTTCAGATTCTCTTTGCCAAGCAAACTTGTGCGGGTTGCCCAATACGTTCACGTTGCACAACCGCCCGTAAAACTGGACGAAGTATGACACTCCGCTATCCGCCTGAACGACATGAGTTGCTACAAGTTATGCGTCAACGTCAGCAAACAGCGGAATTCAAAGCCATTTACCAACGGCGGGCGGGCATTGAAGGCACTTTCACGCAGGTCATCCGCAATTGTGGCTTGCGCCACTCTCGTTATTGGGGACTGCAAAAAACACATCTTCAAAATGTAGCATCAGCTGCTGCCACCAATATCTTGTGTTTCGTCTGCTGGCTCAATGAGGCTCCATTCGTCAAAACCCGAACTTCTCGCTTTGCCGCTCTTGAGCCTTCCTAGTTCGCCAACAGTATCGAACTCACGTTAGTTAAGGAAACTCTTCCCCTCGGGTCCAAATCGTATAGCCGAATTTGATCAACGACCACCACGTATGCTGGTGGTTTTTGTTAGCCTTGCTCACTGGCGTCTAAACCCGAGCTAAGTTGAAAAGAAGCGGTGAATCCAAGCGATGCCTCGCTTTTGGTCAGGTATGAATTTTCAACGGTTTATGTGGGCAGCACCCCCCTTTTGACGACATACAGGCAGTACCACATTGCTGTGCAAAGATACGCTACAATAAATAGCAAAATATTATTTAACTTCAAAATATCCAATTTGGGGCAGGGAGCTATGGAGAGAAAATCGTTGATTACGTATCTCGTTGACTACTCTAGTTCAATGGGAGACGGGTTTAGCCCTAGTTCAAAGTCTTCGCCTCCTAACATTGTAGGAAATTACAAATCGAAACTGGAAGCCGCAAAAAAATATCTCATCGACAAGATTCCACTTCTGCCTGCTGGGAGCTTAATTCAGATACTCATATTCAATTCTCAAACTCAGACAATGATTCCTCCCGTTTATCTCACTGAGATTCATAAATATCGAAACCAGATTGACGATTTGAAACCTAATAATGGGACTGATATTGCCCAAGCGCTTAACTATGCTCGGTTGTCATATCAAAGCTACAATGATTACAGCACTAAAAGAATAATTGTTGTTTCAGATGGGCTATCAGAACGTAAGGCGGCTGAAGATAGTGCTGCTGCATGTATAAATGCCCGCATTCCGATTGATGTTATTTTGATTGATGATACTGACGAAGGAAGGGAAACCGCCGAAGCCATTTGTTCAGTATACGGAAAGGTTATTACAGTAGGCTCGGAAGAAGAAATAGGGTACGCCCTTGACCGTGCCACCCAACATATTAATCGTCATGTTCAAAAAACGGAAGATTTACAGGCAGAAACGGCCAATAGTGACCGCCGAAGTTATCTAGGGTCTGCTATCGTTGCTGCTGCCATGTGTCTTGTGATTCTGTATTTGCTGACAATAAGATCAAATAATGCGGATAACAAAAATACGTCAATCTCAGTTTCAAATATTCAATGTCAAGAAGTTGGCATAGCTCTATCGCCTTCCGCCAATATTCAAGAAATCGGAATAACTCCATCGTCATCCACCAACACTCAAGACTCAAGCCTTGAGAGATTTAATGTTGAAAATTCTGTATTAGTCCTCATAGGTGCTTTACTTGCAGGACTATTATGCGCTATGGGGATATACATGCTATTGCAATCCGGGCATGTAACAAAATTTATAGAACTCTCCTACGAAACAGATCAGGGAACAGAAGCTAAAATCGCCCCTGTATCTCTCAGAGACGAAGAAAAAAGAAAGCAGTTACGATTGCAGGGAATCGTTGTTATTGCGATCGGCATAACCTCAATTTTGGTCATAGGAATTCTGGTGATAACACGGGCTAATAGTATAAGTTCGGACAATTCAATTCAACTTTCGCCAACGGTTCCGCAGGGCAGCCAATCTGGTGTAACCTCTACCGAATTAGTGCCATCGAATACATTTTGTACTCCCCAAGCTACGATCTCTCCTTCAGCAATTAATAACAATCACCTAAGCAATCTCAGGTTAGAGGGTTCTTCCGTATTCGAAACTACTGAGGAGAGGTAAATTTTGACCCGAATTATTATCTTATACCGTGAGGTTGACTTTGAGGTAGGTATAAGGCTACGCGATCATCTTGAGATCGTTTTTGGCTCAAACAGCCTCTTTATCTTATCGGATCAGCTTGCTTCTGAGAATATCCTAAATCGGTCCCTCGAAACGCTTAACTCGGCAGATGTCGTATTGATACTAATCGGCGAGAACTGGGTTAAAGGATTTGGAGGTTTTAAGGGATCTCTATTCGACTCCGATAATCCGATACGAAAATATACGGAAGTGGCCTTAAATGGTGGAAAGCACCTTATTCCAATCCTTTTAGATCAAATGGAGTTTTCAAAACTGCCGGACCTGCCGTCGACTGTCCAGCGAATTACTACTTTTCAAGCAATGCAACTTCGCAACGATCCTAATTTCGCGTATGATGTGCTGGAGATAAGTAACGTCATCACGCAGTTACCGTTCCCCACATACGCAACTCAATCAATAGCACCAATGACTTCACCAAGTCAACTTTTGGTTTATACAGCGGCTCTGGCGATTGTCCTACTTGCTGTGTTCGGCGTATTACAGAATATTAATCGGCCTATTGATGTTGGCGTGAATACATTGACACCAATATCTCAGAATCAACAATATAGCGATGCAACTTCGACTGCTGTGTATTATGACTTACAGGCAACCTCCGACGCGGCTACGGCGACTGCCGCTACACAAATTCCCACTGAACTTGAGGTGGCAGTAGTTTCGCGACCACTCCAAGTGATTTATGAAGCTGGAAAACCGTTAGGAAATGGTGTCGTGCGCTTGTTCGCGCCGGCGACTTTGCGAGTAGGTATAACTGGAGAAATTCGCGTTGAAATTCAGGTCAATGAGCCTATACCAGCACTTGGGTTGTCACTAAACCCCCCGCCATCTGCTACTCCAATATTGGATATTCCTCGACCAACACGGACTCCTTTACCCCTCGTTGATTCACAGTTTGTCGTTGTTCGAGAATTTATGGGAGCAGGATTACGCGGTGGTGTAATGGATCTATTTGAAGTTAATACTGTGCCCCCAAGTGGTATACGTCGAATGTACCAAAAAACTGTCAATTGGTGGAAGTGGAACATTAGGCCAAAGAATAACAGCGCGGTTGGTGTTCAAGAATTGGAGGTTTACATATATCTACCTCAACAACTAGACAATGGGGTTGAGTTTAATGATGAAACAAATACCATTCCCTTTACTATTAATGTGCTTCCACTTCCAACGGTGGCTCCGGCATTAACGGCTATTATGACGGATACGTCTATGCCAACCGTGACACCGCTTCCGTCGCCCACTGCTACCTCGACCCCCACTCCTACACCAACCTATACTCCTACGCCTACTTTTATCAAAAAACTTGTTAAAGCTGCCACGGATCTTGGAGCCATATTGAGTATAGTCGTAGCCTTGTTTAGTATTCTTGGCATAGGTGGCGTAATAGCCGTACTTAAATCTCTTTATATTGACCAACCGAGAAAAAAGAGTATAGAAGAGCTAAGGAGTTCTGATAATAATGTAGCAAGACGAGCAGCAACGAAGTTGAAGCAGCGAGGATGGCACCGTTCCTTCAAAGAGTTACATTTACCCAACGCTAACCTACAAGATGCCGACTTAAGTGATTTTGATCTGACAGGTGCAGAGCTTGTAAACACCAACTTAAAACGAGCTAACCTTCGGGGAACAACACTGAACAAGGCTAATCTTGGCGGCGCAGACCTAAGCGAGGCCGAACTAAACGGGGCAAGTGTTTCTGAAGCTGTCGCTGACGCAACCACAATACTTCCTGATAAAAAGAACTACGATCCCAAGAAAGGGATTGCTCAATTGGAGAAATTTACCCATTAACCTCCCATCTAAATCGGGCATATGGTATCGATTCGATTTACGGAGATCAGTGAACTGGTCGTTGACAAAATCCCAGGTGCGACAAACGGGAACCGTTGATAATTCAAGGTGGGTGTTCGCGCGCACGGAACGGTCAGAAATCAGGTTTGAGAGCCTCAAAACCCCAATCGAGGGGTGAAAACAGAGTTTTTCAGACAACACTGTCGTGTCCGAGGACATCGTCCCACATAGCGGCTCACGCACATCTTCCTACACCTTAAATAGGCGTTATCCTGTCGGCAAACTAGACCGAAGGAAACCCTATGCTAAGCGAACATGAATGGGTTTACGAACGCATGCGACTTCACACACTTGTGAAGGCACATCCAGATTGGGGCGCTCACCGTCTGGCACAAGCACTCGGTCATGACCCCAAATGGGTGGCGAAATGGATATCCCGTATCCTCAGTTCACCAAAACTCACACTGGAAGTCTTTCGCAGTCAATCCCGCGCTCCGAAACACATCCCACGCCGTACCAGCCCTGAAGCGAAAACTATTATCGGCGAACTACGAAAAGAATTGTCAGAGCGTTATCATCGTCCGGCAGGAGCGCGGACCATCCAATATGGGATCAGTGAATATCTGAAGCAGCATCCTAATGCCCCGTTATTGCCGCACTCACGGGCTGCGATTTACCGGGCATTGCACGAACTCCAGATCATCTCACCGCGCCGTTCGCGATGGCATGATCCACTCGTATTGCCAGCGCCTATGGAGGAATGGGAAATTGACTTCGGTGAAGTCTTTTTGCGAGATGATGACACAGTATTTGAGTTCGTTATAGTCGTGGATCGGGGTACATCCCGCCTGGTTTATCTGGAAGGTTCAACCGGCTACAACGCTGAAACGGCGCTCGAAGCTCTTGTCCGCCTATTTTCAACCCGTGGCTTGCCCAAACGGTTGCGTTTCGACCGTGATCCTCGGCTCTGGGGCGCTTGGACGCGCGACAGCTATCCGTCACCCATGATTCGGATGTTGCGCGTGCTAGGTATTGAGGATGTTCCTTGTCCGCCGCATCGTCCCGACAAGAAACCCTTCGTTGAGCGGTGTATTGAAACCCTAAAGTATGAGTACTTTGCTCGTTTTGCTCTGACTACTCTCGTGGAAGCACAAGAGATCTTGCACGAATTTCCTCACTACTACAATGAAGAACGACCGCATCAGGGGCAATCGTGCCGGAACCAGCCTCCGGAAATTGCATTCCCAGAAGCTACCTTGCCGAAATTGCCCGCATTACCGGACATGGTGCATCCGGATAACTGGCTGAGCAGCATTCAAGGACGGATTTACCGACGGAGGGTCACCAGTGACGGCACAATCCAAATTGATCGACATACTTATGGTATTGGTAGCGCCTATCGACAGCAGCCAGTGGCTGCCCACGTCTTTGGAACGGAGTTCATCGTGGAATATCAGGGAGTAATGGTCAAGCAACTACCGATCCGTGGCCTGTATGGTCAGCGTATCCTGTTCGACAGTTATCTGATTTTGCTGCGCGAGGAGGCACGAACCTTGGAATTACGCTATCAGAGCCTCTGGCGCAAGTCAGGCGATAGTAGCTAATTTGCCGACAGGATAACGCCTATTTAAGGTGTAGGAAGATGTTCGTGAGCCGCTATGTGGGACGATGTCCTCGCATACGACATTGCATGAAAAACTCTGTTTTCACTCCTCGATTATGGTTTTGCGGCTCTCAAACCTGATTTCTGATCGTTCCGTGCACGCGAACGCCCATCTTGAATTATCAACGCTTCACATTTGCCGCACCAATTATTTCACTTGGGACATTAAATGGTGCTATTGCCTCAAGACAAAGGGACATATGTATTAATAAATTAAGATGATGTACAGGATACTTATAATCGATTTCAAAAAACAGTGTCACAAGAATTTTTAAGTGTTGCTTTGGAGTTAGCAAGAGATTTGTTTCATTTAAATGCATGACCAACGGAGATTCTATGGCTACTTACATGATTAGTGTTGACTCTGACCAGATTAAAGAAATATCAAAAACATTTGCAGAACAATCCGCCATCATCGCAGATATACAGCGAGCATTGACCGAAAAAATGGCACCCTTGGAGAATGGCGATTTCAAAGGGCAAACGGCCAATGCATTTTTTGCGGATATGCACGATCAAATTCTCCCCGCTTTAAAGCAGCTAAAGGATAATTTCGACTTATATAGCCAACAGGGTCACTCTTTGGCCGGACGTATCGAAGAACAAATTGCAGCCGTGTTAGCCAAGTGCGTTATATCATAACTCCTTCCTATATTACGAAAGCGATCAAAATGCCTGGACACGATCCTGATTTAAACATGAAATATGCCTCGGTTGAAGATATGTTGAAAACTATTCTTCAAAGTACAGATTTACTCAGCGAATCTGTTGAGACACTCAAGAAAATAGCAACAAAGATTGATAACGGTGCGTTTCAAAGCAAACAGGGTCAGCAACTCAGTGACAGTATCCGTAATCGTATGACGAAACGGGTAATGGACTCTCACGAAAACCTAACAGAACTTGGAAACAAGTTAAGACAAGCAATGGATGATTTCCGTGAAGCCGACAGTTCTCAAGGCTGACGTTTTTAAATCTCGCTGAGTAATCACTACGTCAGCACTAATCGAAAGTGAGGCAGTGGCAATGGGTGTTCTTTCCGCTCCAATTGATGAAATTATGGGGTTTGTTGACAAGATTCAGGAATGGCTTAATGCCAATAGGATTATTGATGAAACGCTTAAATTAGCGCTGGAACCACTCATGAGTCTAAATGCTTGGGTTGGGCAGTTTGCTGAGCAATTTCAAAGTGTGGCGAAAGAGAAACTTATCGAAAAAATTAAGCCCATTTTAGACGTGATAGATGTCTTCCTAGGGGCAGTAAACGGCGTGATAGATGCGCTTCAAACAATTGTTGAAATGTTGGAAGCCTTTGACCCAACTAGTTGGTAGGACTATTAAGATTTTGGTGAGGTATTAGAAAAATGGCCGATAGCATAGGTATAGCAGTCGACACTGTAAGGGATATCACGGGACCTGTAGGAGATGTCTTTAGTACTTTGAGCACAGTTCAAGATATATGTGATGGGACTTCTATTGCGCTCGGTGCGGCTTCAATTATCCCAGGAGCTGCCGCAGTGACTGCACCCATAATTGGGGTGTATGAGGCCATTCGTCCAACGTTGGGCGAAGTTATCGATTTTGGAAATACGGTGTTGGAGTTCATGAACACCGCTATCCAAGTGATGGAGGAACTTGACGCAGCGATTTCTGGCGACTTTGAGCAATTCGCAAGCGACGCTATGGCTATGGCTCAAAAGGCCATGAGCGATGGCGAATCATAATCAGGCAGGGACACAAATGGCAAATATGAGACTGAAGATGGATTTTGGAGTAATTGAACGCGCATTGAGTGCCAATAAAAATTCTCAAGAGGAGCTGAAGCGTCAACTCCGCGATATTGATTCTTCAATAGGCGCATTAGGACAATCCTTTAAAGGTAAAGCTGGAAGCTCATTTGTGAAGTGGTGGGAAGGCTCCGGCAAGAGTCATGGCTTGAATTTAGTATCCCAGCTCGAGCGTCTAGACGATACATTGCTGAAACTACGGCGTAAAGTCGAAGACACTGATATTCAATCCGCAACATTTTTCAAGAAGTCATAATTGTTTATTCCGTTTATGAAGGACGAGAGATGGACTTTCATATCAATCATGGCGATATAGATAGTACTATTGGCGTTTTCCGAAAAGGAATTGAGGGTCTGGACGACGTTACACAAAATCTTCGCAATAATATTGAAGCCTTCAAGGGTGGTGGTTTTCAAGGTCAAGCCGCCGACCAATTTATTGAGTTGATGGAACGAAAGATTGCGCTAGTTACCGATCTCAGTGCTGTTTACCAACAGGCAATATCCAAATTGCAACAGGCTCAAAGCAAAGCCAAAGATTCAGATCAGAAATTGCATAAACAAATCAGTTCAGGCTAAGGAAAAGGGCATAGATTATTATGGCTGATTATGTGGTGTGGGACGAAGATCAATTGGAACAAGTGACCAATCTGATCAACCAACAGTACCAAAATGCGGCTGAGCAGGCGAGTGCAATCCGAACTGTAGTTCGGGTACTTGAAGATGGCTCATGGAAGGGCGAACGCGCCCAAGAATTTTTTGCTGCGAAAGATGAATACTTAAAATTCGCTGATCAAGTGAATGATGAAGTGCTTGGACTCGCACAAAGTCTACAGCAGGTTATTAATGCTATAAAAGACTTAGGGCGATCTTGGTTTTAGCCAACAGGCTCTCAATATTGCGATTGAAAAGACGGAGGAAACATGGTTGACTCAGTAGAGATGAACTATGACGATATGACAAAGGCTTCTCAAACTTTTGCACAGGCAGCTGAACAATACAGACGAATTATCGGACAAATACATCAAGCATCAGATACCTTGAAAATGTGCCTTAGCGGAGATGGTGGTACTTCGGCTCAACAGTCGATCGGCCATACTGTTCAACAGCTTGAACGCCTTACAGCACGGGCTGAGGATCGTGTTAAGGAAATAAACGATGCCATTATTAAATTTAGAGGCGATGTCGATCCAAATGATGCTCAGAGGTTCAAAAGTTGAATCTTTGATTATTTTTTTGAATTCCGTCCAATCTCATAGTTATTTTGCGGCAGAGCTAACACGCTCTGCCGTTTCAAAAAGGCCATTATGCCAGTTGATCAATTTGATGAACTGATTGTCAAACGAATGGAAAATCTCTCCAAACGAGCCATGGCGCTCACCACGCGAGGAAAGCATTTGCCGCCGGTGTTAAAAGCGAATACTGATGAACTCCTAGTGATTGCATCAGATTTTGGTTCAATGGTCGAAGAAATCCAAGTAGTAATCGAAGAGATTGAAGACGTAAAAACTCGGTTAGCCCTAGCCGCCCCACCTAACCCTGATGTTCGTAGGCTGCAATTGGAAATAGCTGAAGTTATTTTGCCATTCTCGCATTCTCTAAAAACTAAATTGATTAACGCTCAGCAAAATATTAGACAGATGTGTTCAGCACTAGATCGCGTTTCAGCGATACTAGAGGCGCGCGCAAGAGAACAGACTCGCGCGGCTGTTGAAATAGCTAAACAATCTCCTAGTGCCGCCAATTTGGTCGAGATATACAACAAAATCAATCTGCGCCAAGATCAAACTACTGAAAATCAAACTTTGCCCGCAACTTCTGGAGGCAGTGAGATTGAGTGAAAACTTGCCTAAATATAAAGAGCTATCGCAACTCTTTCAGAACCATGCAGATATATTTTTATCTATTACAGAACGCCTCGAACAGGCTATCCAAACCATAAAATCTGGCGCACTAGTTGGCAATCCCGGTACGCCACTAGCTGATGCAGTACAAGATCGAATACTCTCTGAAGCAGCCCTCTTACGTTTAAAATTTGATGAACTTACAATTGAAACCGAGCGCATGACATCAAATACAACGAGAAGTAATCATTTAATTCAGGCAGAAACGCCTTTCGATGTCACAGATCCCTCACTAGCAGATTTTTATCAACATGTCATTCCACCGACATCAATTGATTTAGTACCGCTATCAGCTTCCAAGCGTATCATATCCTTACTTGAATTTTTTCCTAGCACATTGTCAAAAAGTTTATTGTTCGAAAGCCGTTTGCACTCGATAGATGAACAGGTTGACGTTTCTCTGCTAATTAACCCTAATTTAGACAATGGTCGAGAACTATTAGGAAACCCAGCGCTCTCACAATTTCCGGGCTTGTCATTTATTCATCAGGATGTTCGCTGGACAAAAATCATTGATTTTTGCCAAAGTTGGAAATGTGAAGATTCATTGCTCGACCAGCATATTTCTTCAATTTGGCTGGAGTTTGATCTCCCTCAGAATCACGATGAGAGTATTCCACTACCGAGCTTGTTTTTCAACTTTAAAGAATCCAATAGTGATAAGCACCTGGATGTAACAAGTGCGGCGCTACGCCAACTTATTGAGGGTCATCAAATCGCTTCATATCTTTCTACGATTGAACACCTGACCCAAATGTTGCAGCGTCCCCTGCCCATTCGTTGGATTGGTGTGATGCTCGGACGTGGAACTTCAGACATGCGATTGTATCTTGAGCTATCACAAGAGGAGATCTACTCCACACTTGAAACTTTAGGATGGTTGAGTAAGGAGCAACCCGCCAATCGGCATACAGCTCTGGCGGACTTGCAGCATCGGCTTGTACAATTAAGTGCTTTATGTGATCGCCTAATTCTAGATATTACAGTTACCCCAAATGGAATTGGTGATCAAATCGGTGTGGAATGTGGTTATAAAAACAATCGCCAGGTTCAAGTCGAGCCACGCTGGCGAGACCTCATGAATCTACTGGTCGATATCCACCTCTGCACACCAGAAAAAGCAACTGCTGTTTTGAACTGGAGTGGTTATTCAGTTGCTGAATTTACTTCTCTCGGTAAGACTAAGGTTGCCTTGCGTAAACTAAGCCATTTGAAACTTCAATATCGCTCATTTAATTGGCACCAAGCGAAAATTTATTATCAATACACCGCAGGCGAAGTCACTAGCCAGTCACTAGAATAATCATATTCCATCTGAAAAACACGCAACCTGTTAACGGGATTTGGTTGGGTGATATTTAACTTTGCGGGACGCCCAGTCCGGGCATTCAATTGCTAGCACGTGTTTTGATTGAGCGGCAAAATAAACACATCCCCGTTGCCCGTTATCAAATCCGCCTTCAACACTATTGTTCCATTCATAGCGTCTTTTACCATCGACCATTATAAAACGTGTAGTTCTAACCGAAGGGCGGCCATAAAAATCAGTGCCGGAACCCACATTCAGGTTATCGCTTAGGATACCGCAATCTTTAGCAACAGTTCCTTCGTTTAAATCCTTGAACAAATTGAGCGCATGACGATAGGCATGATAGCTGGGAATAGAGATAATTACTACCAAAGGTAATAGAGCGGTTGTCTTATTTGGATTGGACACACTAAACCAAATGATGATTATCCCCAAATATAACAAAGTCGGTAATATGCTAAATGTTAGCGCTCGTCGAAGCAATATATCCCTCTGACTTGGACTTAATTGCCCCAGTTGATTGGCTTCTAGATTACTATCTTTCATATTCAATCCATCTCATAAAATAATTATGTTGTGAAGCGAACCTTAATAACAGGGTGACGTCGCATATGTGGATCCGCTAATCCAAGTAATAGTCATAGTTACAGTTAGTCCCGGCAATGTATAACCATCATGGTGACCCCATCCTATTGGTGTATCGCCAATTTTTGCCATGAAGAATGAATTCTGTTTATCATCGGTACTCCAACTAGTAGCAACTTCAAATGGATTTGGATTATGTATGACAAACTTACCAAATCCACCGCTTGCAGAGCAATCCGCAGTAATCGTCAGCGGCTGAATGTCTGTAGGTGCAGATTGAGCTGCCGCTGTTGATGTAGGGGGTGCTGGGGGAGGAGGCGCTGTCAAAAACGGCAGCTTAGTAGTATCAGTGATCTTAATGTTGGTTTCATATATCCATGCAACATTTCCATTAGACAGTCGCACTTTATACCAGATAGAGGGGGTTAGATCCGTATAGCCTAATATAACGAATGACTCATTAAGTGTCGTTGAACGTACTAACTTAGCATTTGGATAAGGTGCAGTTCGCAAGGGCGCTCCTGCGTTAGCAGCCGTACCCGTGATTGAGTCGGTTGATGAAGGCGATGTAGCAGAGATACTTATAGTATTATCGTTATTTGTCAGCGTCGATGACGGAACAGAAGTCGCAGTATAGGTGGATGTGGTGGTTGGCGTAAATGTCAGTGTGCTTGTAGGTGTCCAAGTTGGAGTATCTGTCGGTATGAAAATTGTAGAAACTACTGCTGGATTACCTTCGAACTTTACATTCTTGGTACTTGCAGAAATCCAACCTTCAGAGCCGTTTGGCAGAAGAACCTGATACCAAAACTCATCAGGGCTTATTCCCACAACCATAACTTGTAAATCTGTTTTTAACTTATCTTGGATAGTAGGAAATTTGTTACCAGGACCTGAATGGACTTCTAGATCACTTAGTAGGACAACATAGGGGGTTAAAATTGGAGTCCAACTTGCCGTCGGTGTTGGGGGTAATGTGGCTGTCAGGATTGGTATTAGAATCTGACCGGGATTGGAAGTTGTGCTCAAACCCGTAACAGATGTTGAGGATAAAGTAGGGGCAGCAGAATAATCTGCTTGACTTGATGAGAAACTTGATTGCGAATTTGATCCATTTGGACGGCTTAATACAAAAGCAAGCACGCCTATTACGACTAGCGCAGCCAGCACATAGGGCAAAAATCGCATCTTATCTTGCTGCCACTGCATAGGTTTAAGTTGTTTCGGAACAATCTGAGAATTTGAATCAGAACCAGCGTCAAGGGAAATTTCTTGCGAAGTGCTCCATGCAGATGTGTGTTTTGAAGATGAGGGGCTGACTGGCTGACTGCCTTTTTCGTTAGGCTTTGCTTGATTCTCACGAACTAACTCAAATGTGAAAAAACCAGTTGATTGGGTTTCAGCGTTAACACAAATGGCCGCAAATTCCTCTGCAAACTCTCTATTACTTGGATAGCGTTCTTCCGGGAGCTTAGCCATTGCCCTTGATAACACGTTTGAAATGCCTTGTGGAATATCGTTCCGCACCTCATGGATAGGGGGCAGCGGCTCCTTGGTGTGCATGGTGAAAAGTCCCATAGGAGTCGTAGCTTCAAAAGGCGCACGGCCTACAAGCAGCGTATAAATAACGCCTCCAAGTGCATATTGATCGGATGCTGGGACAGCTTCTCCATTCCATTGTTCTGGTGCCATATAAGCGGGAGTACCCAGTGTCTTACCTATCTGAGTGAAACTACTTGTAGTCTGGAGCAATCTGGCAATTCCAAAGTCAACAATAAGAGGATTTCCCTTAGTATCGAACATGAAGTTACTGGGTTTAACATCTCGATGGATAACATCTCTATTATGGGCATGATCCAACGCGCCCGCGACAGCAGTCAGAAATTGACTAACTTCGTATAAAGAGGGTTGCGGACGTTTTTGCATCTGTTGATAGCGAAGGCGATCGCTGATTGTGCCACCTCTCAGCAAGCGCATTGCGATATACGAGGTATGCGCATGAGTCCCATAGTCATATATGGATATGATATTGGGGTGTTCAAGTTTAGCGGATGTCATCGCTTCACGGATAAAACGTTTCCTATGGTCCTCATCACCTGCAATGGCTAACCTTAGTACCTTAACAGCAACCAATCGGTCGAGGCTGGGCTGAAAGGCTTCATAAACAGCCCCCATCCCACCTGCGCCAATCTGGCGGCGCAGTTCGAATTCGCCCAATTTAGAGATTAAGACATTCTCACTTTTCATATCAATTACACATCAACTCAACTCGTAATCTTTCATTCTTAACTTAAGGCTTGATAGTCATTAATTGTCGGGGGACAAATAATTTGGGCGATCTGTGAATCCGCGAGTATGGATGACAGGCACACCATCGGTCTCCAATATCTCTATTTGGTACAGTGGCGTGGCTCCAGAACAATAACTAGCATTTACAACTGCTATTTTCCATCCGTTTTTAATTCCCTTATCGCTGCCTGGAAACGAGATTGGACGTTTACCAATGTCGTTAATTGTCTTATATATGAAAAAGGATCCGCCATTCGCAATCTCATTTTCTCTTACTACAACTTTGTAACCCACTTCATATGAATGTCTGCAAGTGGGGGTTGGCAACACAGTTGGCGTTAAAGTAGCCGTCGGCTGAGGTGTGGAAGTCGGTGCCAACGTTAGTGTAATTGTAGGCGTTGGCGAATTAGGTACCAGTGTAGCGATCTTTGTTGGTATGGTGGTTTCAGTGTTTATGGGTGTTGGCGAGTCGAGCTTTGAAGTTGTAGCTAAAAGCGCTACCTGGGTAGTTGGTTGACTCGTTACTTTAGTGTCAGTCGCGTTGATTAGCGACGTTGGTATGACGGTAGAAATTGCGGTAAAGGAAGCAGTATATGTATAAGCGATTGAGGGAACCAATTGAGTTGCACTGCTTGGCTTATCATTTGTCACTTGTGCCAAAGTAGCGGTAGAGTTGATTGCAACTTGGATCGGAACAGTAGGAGTATAGGTCACGTCCCCGTTGGGGTTACTTCCTTTGCGAGCGAAAGCAATTATGCCTATCACCACAATCAGTGCTACCAGATAAGGCACAAACTTTCGTACCCTTTCTTTCTGACTCACACTTCCTAATGGTGATCCCTCAATTGCTTGAGGCATTACTGGGAGCGTCGAACCTCGAGTGAGCTCAGTATTACTGACTGCTAAAGAGCCATCAGAGACATTCCAGACCATCGTTTCATTTGCTGCTGCTGGTAATTCCAATTTTGGCTCAGGATACTCGTATTTTGGGCGCTCTAATGGGAAGGTGAAAAAGTCTGTTTTAGATTTATCAACCTGGCTACTGGCTTTTACAAATTCTCTTGCGAATTCTTCGTTACTGCTATAGCGATCCTCAGGCAGTTTTGCCATAGCACGGACCAAAACACTTGAAACGGCTTCCGGTATATCTTTTCGGCGTTCATGCGCAAGCGGTCTTGGCTCGTTAAGGTGCTTAATCATTAATGCATAGGGTGTTGGAGCTTTGAACGGGGGATGTCCAACCAGCAAGTTATAAATGACGCCTGCTAGGGCATATTGATCCGTAGCAGGTACTGGTTCAGCACCTTGCCATTGCTCGGGAGCCATATAATCAGGCGTACCAATCGTTGCACCACCCTCATTCTGATTTCGGTTGGCAGACTCAATTATTTGTGCGATACCGAAATCCACAACATACGGCCTACCCTCTGTATCGAACATGATATTGCTGGGCTTAATATCACGGTGAATAATTTTCTCGTGGTGTGCATAATCTAATGCACTGGCGATTGCCGTGAGAAATTGCCCCACTTCATATAAAGAAGGGGGTTGGTGATTACGTGTCTGTTGTTGGTACATGCGGTCAGCGAGCGTCCCACCGGATAGCAACTGCATTGCTACATAAGAAATATTACCTTCTGTACCATAAGTGTAGAGCGAAATAATATTTGTGTGTTCAAGTTTTGCAGATGTCCTCGCTTCTTGGTCAAAGCGGTTGGCATCATCCGCATCATCCATAAAATCCAACGACAAGACCTTCAGAGCAACTAGTCGGTTGAGACTGGGCTGAGTGGCCTCATATACGACCGCCATTCCACCGACGCCGATTAATTGATGAAGTTCATAAGGTCCTAATTTTTCGCCTGACAAGTTAGTGACATTCATGTTGATAGTCTGTAACCTAAAAGTTGTATTAATACGTAAGGCATATAAAATACTGTGTTTTCGCCAGTACCAACGAGTCGGCAGAGTTCGTAACTTTCAGGTCGTGAACCTGATGGATTGCTGATATTCATTTTATGATTCCGTCAACTCGAAGTAGAAGAAACTATTTCAATCGCTCGTCACTATTAGGGAGCGTTACTCGCCCAAACTTGTGTACTATCATCTTGAATTTCGTAATAGAACTCGAGCATGGTTTTCTGACCAATTTGAAGGGTATTAGCATTTGGTTTCAAAGCCACTTCCAATCCCTTTGGAACTTTTTCCCCATTTACCAGAATTGCATTTTGACCTAAATTCTTGACATAAAAGTATTCATCCCGGTAATGGAACTCAGCTTGCTCATCTGAAACCGTCTGATCATCAATAAAATCGATGTCATTACTTATAATGCCGCGTTTGTTATTGCCGAGTTTGTAAGGCGTGTGTGTAACTTGCCACTGCCTATTTTTATCGGTCTGCTTAATTTCCGCATTTACATTACCGGGCAAAACGTTAGAAATAACCTCATACATGCGGGTTGGCTGCGAAGGCGGCATCAATTCAGGCAAAACTGTAATAGCGCTAACTGATTTGCTGGGTGCAGTGGGTACAGGCGGAAGAATCGTCGAGTCTTGGTATGGTTTCATGACAAAACGTAAAACAAAAAAGCCTGAGATTATCGCAAAAGCGACTATTCCAACTAAGCAGACCACTACGAGAGGATCGCCACTTTGTATTCTTTTAATTATCCAATCAGTTGGAGATAGAGCAGTTGGCACCGCTGTCGGCACAACAGGGGTTGAAGTGGGTGGTATTGGTGTTGCTGTCGGTTGTGTTATCGTTACTTCAGCAGTAGCTGCGATAGGATTAGCCTCATTGTCTAGAATAGGATTTTTCTTCTCATCGCAAGCCGTGACAATAACAGTGAATTTTCCATAAAAACTCATGCCATTAAGCATATCGGATGTGATTTTAACTTGAGAATCAGGGGCGAATGGGTCTTTGATTACAACTATTTGCCCACTCTCTGGCTTAACTTCAATGCAAAATCTTTTGATAGTATTAGTATCTGTTCCTAATTTAGATATTGCAATCGGCAATGTTCCATTCGAGTAATCATATTGAAGTGCAGCCACCGTTAATTTAAGGGGAATAGGTACAGGAGTGGCTAGAGTGTCACAAGTCGTCTTCAAAACAAAAGGGAAACTGTCAGTCAACGGTTTACCATCTTTTGTCTTTAAATATAAGGTGGCACTATGAAATGCATTATCAGGGGAATTTGCACTAGAACAAATAGTATTTGCGGCGAATAAAATTTGCCCTTTTAAGTATCCAGCTACTGTGGTCGCATTGTCTACTACACTTTTTGCATCATTCGCGTATAGTCCACCAGAATTTCCAGCTAAGGTTCTTAAAAATTCGTCCTGAAGCGTAATCCCATTCGCCTGAACCGGAATTGTATAAATTTGAATGTCATTTTTAGTAGATGCTTCAAGAACTTGATTCATTCCATATGTTTTACTACAAGCAGTAGTACTCGTAGCGGAAGTCTGGTCGTTACCGTCTGAAATCAAAACAATAGCTCGTCGAGCACTTAGGGGAATATCGGATGTAGTTACAGAATCAAACGCTTCAATCATAGAATTGTAGAGGCAAGGTGCGCCTGTAAATTTGATATTTTTCTCGATCTCATCGATCACGGTCGGTTTCATCTGGGTAAACGAAGTGGTCTGAGAAGGTTCTGAGTCATTGTTACTCACAACCAGCAACTTTATGTGTGAATTTTCAGGCAGGTTGTTAACGATCTCACCCGCTGCTTTTCGAATATCTTGAGCGATTCCGCTAAAACGCTGTCTAGCAGTAATAACCAAAACCACATATAAAGGATCTTGCGGAATCTGAAGTTTTGCTTGAGTGGAGGATGGATTACCGACATCTAATAGTAGGTTAGCTGAGACCGAATCGAGATTGCCGAGATTAGTCACTTTTCCTTGTGAATCTGTTGCAACAAAATAGATATTGAGACTTTGACCATCTTTCTCATCTTTGGTGACTTGTAGTGAAGTGATTTGAATGGCAGTTGGTCCGTTGTCCTGCGCCAAAAGATATGCAGGAACTACGCCACACGCAATATACAGGAACATAAAAAGGAGGCGTGATACAAAGGTTAATGGAAGATACTTATTTCTCAGCATCGCTTATCACTTATTTCTATAAAATGAGGCTGTAGCATCAGCGAATTTCGATTTCGAGCTTAACGCGACCGATAACCACATGATCGCCCGACTTTAGCTCTTTTTTTTCACCGGGTAAGACCGGATTGTCATTCAAAACTATAGGTTGTTTACCCGGAGAAGTTTCGATGGAGTATTTCTCATTTTCTTCATACAAAACTCCATGCTCTCTGGACACACTTTTACTAAATTTCGATGCACTAAGATTGACTCCAATCTTTTCAAGTGTATCCGCCGCATTACTGTCGTTACGACCAATAGTTGTAGGAAATAGCTCAGGTGTAATACGTATTCCCTCTTCGATCATTAAGAATGAAATCTTCCGCTTGGTCTTCCATCCAAAATAAAGTTCTGGGGTTTCATCTGTCGCCTGTGCTATAAGATCCTTTTCGTAAGACACATTTGGCTGTGGTGTGTCTCCTGATGAAGCAAGCGTTAAGGCATAGTTTCCATCCGGATCAAGTTCAGCATCATCTTTAAATTCCTTTACAATCTCTTTGATAATGTCATCAATATTTATATCTTTCCGAACCAATGCAAACTGGATCTCTTCATCATCAAAAATGTGAATTTTGATAAGCATATGGGTATCCTGAAGGCCAGCAGGCACTGCAATTTCATCACGCTTCATGGGATTTCTCTTTAACCTCAATGCCGAAACTTTTCACATCAATCTTCTGAATTATCGCAAGGTCTATTAGGTTTTGAAGCGGTTGTTGATCAATCCTCATAGCATCTGCCATGAAGCCCATTTTCTGTTTAAGGGCATTCTTTAGTAATTGAATCTGTATTTCGTTCGACTCTTTAGGTGACTGTTTTTTTCTGCTGGATTGTTTTTCCGTATCGGCCGGGGGTTTCGTACTGCTCCTTTCTTTTTTGTTGTTTCGTTTCGATTCTGTGTGTGTCGTAGAAGAAGTGGCGGTTGATTGGGAACTATATTGTCGTTGAATACTAAGAATAAATTCGTCGAGATTTTGGGCTAATGAATTCTCGTCAAAATAAGGCGCTGCAATTTGTACTACTGATGTATTACGTCCTCGAATGAACAGGCATCTACCAGGTATAACCGTACTGTCAACCATACCTCGTGGTGAGCGAGTACTAAATGACTCAACTGCTTCGATATCTAAGGCGATGCCAGCACGCTTCGACATAACTTGTCGAGTAATCTCTTTGAGTTCGTGTATGCGCAAACTATCTTGAGAACCGGCGATAAAGACGTGAAAACCATCTCGACCATGCACACGAGCTAATTGAACCAAATCACGCAAATTCGACTTGGGAACAATTTCTATAAAATCATCGTAATTGTCAATGATGAGAAAAATATCCTTTTGTTTCCCTTTTAAAGCTGCGCTGTCCTCAAACTCTTTGGACAATTTTTCGATAATAGTCGTCATTTCGCTGGATTCAGAAATTGTTTCTAAAACGTGTGGCAAATTAAGTAAGGAATAATCCCCACCATAATTGAATAAGCCTCGCTGTCTATCCACCAATACCATTGATAGCCTCTCAGGCGCGTAATTTCGCGCGAGCGACAGAATAATTGTATGTAAAGCGGTTGTACGCCCTGATACAGAGGGGCCAACAATGGCAAAATGGGGATTCTGACGCAAATTCTCGATGACAACTGTTTGTTGATCGGCGTTTCTACCCACAAAAATCTGAAGTTGTTGCGTCCCTTGCTCAACAGAAGGTCGAAGCACATCTTCAATGTGTAGAGTTCGAGTTAAAGGGACAATTTTTTGTGGCTTATATGTACTAGAACTAGTCCATGCCGAATTGATAGCATCAACGAGTAAAGACAATTTTCTCGTTTCATCAATTCCTTGAATACGTTCTTCTGGAGTTACCCCTATTGGGGTTGCAATCTGGAATTCAAGAGGGGATTTTCCAATATTGATGTAGCCTCTCCCCGGAATTTCTTCAATGGTTTTTACTCCACGTCCTACAATTGAAAGATAATCCTCGTCCGCGAGTTTAAGAGTCATACGTCCGGACAATAAACTAAAAATACCATTGGGCACAGCACTCAAAAGGTCTGCAGTAATCAGAAAATGAATTCCATTTGAGATTCCTTCACGAATCAAACTCATGAGATGAGGAATGAGATCCTCAAAATTCTCTTTAAAGGCAGCAAAATTATCAACTACAATCAAGATTACAGGTAAGATGTTTTCCGGAAAACGATCATTATAAATATATACATTGTCTGCATCGGAATCACTAAGGATTTCTTTCCGCTCATCAATAATAGAGGCCATTTTGCGAATAAATTGTTGAACCCGTTCTTCTTCCTCTGGCAGAATATATGCACCCAGGTGTGGCAGATTTTCAAATAAAGTCAAATTTCTGTTACCAAAATCAAGAATATATATATTAAGTTCCGTGGGCATGTGTGTGCATACAAGACCACTAACCACAGTACGAATAAAATTCGTTTTGCCACTTCCAGACGAACCAAACAGAATATAATGCTGATTAGCGAGGTCGATATTTAAGACAAGCAAGCGCGCATTCGCAGGGTCATCTACTAACCCGGCTGCCACATACATTGCGCCGCCGTCCCAGTCAATCCCATCCCAATCACGCTTACTTGCCTCAGCCCAAGCGGTAAGCGCCGGATTTAAAGTTATTGTTGAATTAGGGCTTGGTAATTCTTGCTTGATCCGGCTCAAATCACTTTTCTCGATATACTCCACTTCGAGCATTTGTCCCCAATTTAGGGATAAATAGTCCGGTAAAAAACTGGGCCAGGGCTTACGTTGCGGAACACTTATTTCTTTTGCTAGATTTGCCATATAAGTTACGAGTACTTGATATAATTTCTTTGAGGCAGACGTTGAACCTTTACTTTGACGATTGAGCCAAATAACAGGTGAGGCTTTTAACTGCTCTAAATCTGCATTTTCAAAGCTAACGACCACATTCCAGTCGACATAATCCTCCCCTGTGAAAGCGACTTGAATAGGCTCAAATATTGAGTTACCTATTTGGAGAAATCCTCGACCAGGGATTCCATTTGGGAGATAAGCGGCATCACTTCGACGCAACAATTCCTTGCTTTCTTCAGGTGTTTCAACGCGCAAAGAGATTCGGAACTTAATATTTGAGCGCATTTGATCAGTAACACCGCTAGGTCGTTGGGCTGCTAAAATTAAATAAACGCCGAGAGCACGTCCAAGCCGCGTGATATCTTCCAGTTGCGCCTTATATTCAGGGTTACTGGCAATCATCTGAGCAAATTCATCAATCATGATAAACAAATGTGGAAACGGCTGAATATCTTTATGTCGGTTATTTTTGAAATATTCGACAATGTGTTTTGATTTTGTTCTGGTAATAACTTCCGTACGTCGAGCAATCTCTGCTCGAATTGCAGTGAACATGCGAGCAACGGCATTACCTTTTAAGCTAGTGACAATTTCAACACAGTGCGGCAAATCTTTAAAGGGGTCAAAGGCTGCGCCGCCTTTGTAGTCAATCAATACAAAATTGACGACGCTGGGATCATAGCGGATCGCTAATCCCATTATCAACATCATTAGGAGCTCAGATTTCCCAGAACCCGTGCTGCCTGCCACTAGACCATGAACACCATCCGCATCCGCGGAAAATGTTAGCTGGCGCGGCTCATTTCCGGAAGTAACTCCTAGTAATACCCTGAGCCAATTGGCATTGCGCGCTTCAGTTGATAACGTCCATAATTCCGGAATATCTAAATCACTTATATCGCTTGCATGGTTCAAATCGAGTAAGGAAATGCCATCGGCGATATCGGAACCATAGTCTTGTCGAACTTTCCACTTGGATAAGTTAGTTGAGAAACTACGTAGATTCTCGATACCTATGGACTTGTCTTTCGCAATTATGTCAACAGTCCCTACATAGCGTGGTGTATTAACACCAATCTCTGAATATCTGAATTGAGGAGCTTCATTCCTAGATTGCTCAACTTCAATTAGGCTTTCACTATTTGCAGCGAGCTTTGATTTAGCTGATGAGAGGACAATAACTGAAATGCCAAGTGTTTTTCCCTGTGCAAAAGCTTTTGAGATAGCTGCATCAGCCTCAAGATCATCCAGGGCAGAGCGAAAGCCATTGTCACCAGGCGTATGTGTCAACAAATCAACGATAAGCAAAATAAACGGAAGTGAAACACCGACTTTCGATTCAGAATCCCGTAAGCGATTTTCGCGTTTATCGAGTTCGGTACGTAATGCCTTCAAGAAGAGCCGAACATTATCTATTTCTTTTGCATTATTTGCTGCATCTAAATCCTCTTCAAAACAGAGCGAATGACTGGCTGCTGTAATGCGACAATGAGGTAATGGTTTGGCCCATTCCCAGCGTTCTGAAGCATCTTTAGACCCTATTACATAAAGATGAGTATCACTTGGCGAATGAAATACTGTAAAGTTGACCGCCAAAGCTTGAGCAACTTTCGCAACCAGACTGCTATCCCCATATAAATTAATCGAATTTCGGGCAACAAAATTAACTTTTGCGCTATCCTCTTCATTAACGACGGGTTGATAAAGCGGTATCGTTATTGGGACATTGGATATATATTGAGAATCACTGGCTAATTTTTGCGCGTCTTTAAATAAGTCCCCATCAGTATTTCCACTGGCCGAAACGTTATAGATAACAGACGAAAGGCGCGTCCCAACACCTAAACGAACAAAACCGAAATCGCTATCATGCGTTCTTCTTTCCCACAGTCGAGTCCCCAGGCGGCTTTCATGTCGGTCTCCGTCAATCGTTAGCGACACGTCAATATCGGGGTAGTTATAGAAATAATGGCTTTTCTGCATTTCATGAGCAGACACCATTTCTCGCCGCAGTTCAGCTAACGTTTGCAAATAGTCTTGGCGCTTTTTTCGATCCTCCTCCGCAGTCTTGTGTGTGTTATAAAAGGTCAAACCCGTTGAGGCGATAATTGCCAACCCCATTGGTATCAAAAAGGTAATATTTTTGCCCTGACCCGTCGCACTAACTAATACGTAGCCGAGTATGCTGATAACTGGGAGAAGACTCTGCCATAAAGGCGGTGACTTATTATCAAAAGTCGGCGGTGGCAAAATTTCAACTTCATTTATAGGGAGTTCTGGTTGAATACGAGGCGGCCTAACAAGGTAATTTCCAGATTGTTTAGTGGGCACAGAATATTCCTCGCCGGTATCGTCCTTACAGCGCACCGCAAATAATTTAGCTTGGTTGCCACAAACGGACTACCACTACACAGTGCTGCATTTAATAGGTTTACATTTACATGATTTTTATTTCAGGAATGTATATCCCACTATAATGTACAGAGCTATTTGTCCTGCTGTCCTGAGGCATATGCCCTAAGTTTTGTCCCAATTGAAACTTTTCAATGATTTTTCTGATAGTCTATTTCCTAACCTATTTGATACTAAATGCACATTCGTATATTAGCCGTAATATATGTAAATATTAATACGCTCCTGAATACCCTTTTAAGGCGATACAGTAAATGAAACGAGTATGTACAAACTGCGAACATGTCTCATTAGATGGAAATTTGTGGTGTCAGGAACCCGATTGTCCAGCAAACCGTATTCCTACAACATTAAATTACGGGGATTATCTCGGGGATATTAAAATACTGCGCTTGCTGCGGATTTTTAGAAGTTCAGCAATTTATGAAGCACAACGTGGAGAAAAGCAGCTCTTATTAAAAGTCGCCCACCCGGGGTTTGAAGAGTTTCTCGTCAACGAAGCGGCGACTTACATGCAGTTGCTACCGACACATGAAATCGGCATTCCTCACCTCGAAGCACCCTACTGGCGTGGCACGATTAGCTACAGTCCTTATGGAATTGTGTCTTTTCGTGGAGAAACTAAATACTATATGGTATTTAGGTATCTAAAAGGTGAATTTCTTCGCGATAGATTGCTCAATAATCCAGAACCCTGGTTTCAACATACAGGTTGGATCGCTATAAGAATCAGCCGTATCGTTGATACTCTCCATCGAAAAGGATTACTTCACCTAAATATTACACCAGATGTTATCATGCTTCATGAGACGGCGGATCGTTATGAAAATGGTGTAAGGGTATTCCAACCGGTACTTGTTGATCTCGGAATGCTAAAAGCACCAGGCATTATTACCATCGAGGATGTTGAAACTTTTAAGAAATATATTCCTGCGAATTATCTAGCACCGGAATTGACAGTTCCCGGCAGTGAAATTGGTTTCAAAACTGACACTTATGCATTAGGATCACTTGTGCATGAAATGTTGACAGGTATTCAGCGACCCAAATATAGTACGATTGTTACTTCGCGAGACGCACCTGATAAATCCCCACTGATCCAACGTCCGGATTTGCCTAGAGCAGAACTCATTATCGATACCATTCATAAATCACTAAGCAAATCACTCGATGACAGACCAAGTATTGATGAATTTTATAGTAGGTTAGCACCAGTAGTTGGCCCTGAACCCGCTAAACAGGATTGGCGTAAGGGTCTGGGCCAATTATCTCGTATTTCGCTCATTCTCTATCTGCTTGCGATTATTGGGCTGATTGTTTTTGTCATGCTAATGCTGTTGATTGCGTTCACGAGTCCACCAAGCCAGCCCATACAATAATGAGATATGTATGAGTATCAACATCAATAATTATTAATTGTGAAATCTATATAATAATATAGAGTAAATCAATTGACGATAAATTTACCAATATAAATTGGATAATCCCACTATGTTATTCGATAACCCACTGCTTTCAAAACGGTTTTTACTGAGAGCAATTTTGGTTCTTTTCCTAACTGGAGTTGCTGCTCAATTCATCAGGGGTATTCCAATTCGCACCATCGCGCTTGCAGATGATGCCACCCGTGTCTTTGGAAAAAACTTAACTTCTGTTACTGGCTTCTCGTATATAGGGATAAATCTAATAGCGGATTTGTTTTTCGTGTCGTCATTTCTTTTAACCGCAATCATGATCTTTCGTAACAAGCCAGACAGCCTATTAGTTACATTTTTTGCGCTAATGTTAGTATCAATCGCCGTAAGCGAATCGGATGTTCTTAAAAGATTGCAGATTGGATATGTAAATGGGAAGATTATATTCTGGGATAACCTCAGTTTTTTGCCCGCTTTTTTCAAAGCATTTGCATTAGCGTCAACACAAATTTTTTTCTTTATGTTCCCAAATGGGAGGTTTGCTCCAGCATGGACAAAACCCGCGGCAATTGTTTGGGCTTTTATAAGCCTGATGTGTTTATTCTTTCCATTCATCCCCTTTAACCCTGTTTATGGTTTTACATGGGATCGAACACCTCTCGCTTCGCTGTTAGTCTATTTGTTTTCCGTATCCATAGGAATGTATGTGCAAATTTATCGTTGGAGATATGTCTATACACCCACTGAAAAACTTCAAGTGAAATGGGTTCTCTGGGGCGCAACCTTAATGTTTGTAGTAGGTGCTACGCTTCGTTATACTCGTCCTCCCTCTTCACTACTTCCAGAAATAAATACGTTAACGAGGGTAATCGCAACGGTTCCTGCTATTGCCTTGACCTATAGCTTTAGCAGATCTGTTCAGCAATACAAACTATTGGAGCTTAACCCAGTTCTTAGTCAGACTTTGGTCTGGTTAATAATGACCGCAATAGTCGTCATTGTCTTTGTCATAATTGTAAGTGGATTTAGTATCATCTTCCCCCTCCAAAGTGCTATCCCAACCGCTATCGCTACGGGGCTAGTCGCAATATTGTTTCAACCTCTTCGCTTACGCATTCAAAAGCAGATAAACCGTCGTATTTTTGGAATGCGTGACGACCCATGGGTAATCATGAATAAACTATATGAGCAACAGAAAGCGGCTGGATTACCCAACGTGCTGCTCAACCAAATTACTGAAACCATTGCCCAAATGCTCAAATTGCCCTATATCGTCATAGAGGTAGGAGATGCTGAAAATGCTAGGGTTCTTACTCAATATGGCAGCCCTCAATCCGATCCCTTACCTTTCGAAATGGTCTATCAATCTAAGGTCGTTGGCAGACTAATTGTTGTTCCCCGTGCAGCCGGGGAAACATTCAACAAGCAAGATGTGCAATTACTCAATTCTATTGCTCAGCAGGTTGCAACTGCTGTACAGTTGGTCATTGTCAATTCGGATTTACAACACTCGCGCGAGAATTTGGTGACTGCTCGTGAAGAAGAACGGCGACGCCTTCAACGCGATTTGCATGACGGGTTGGGACCGAAGTTAGCTGCTCATACCATCAATATTGGTACCGCGCGTTCGCAGCTATTCACCAATCCAGATGAAGCAGACATTCTGCTAGAACGGGTAGAAACCGAAATTGCGCATGCTGTGACAGAAATCCGGCACTTAATTTATGCTCTTCGTCCACCTGCTTTGGATCAATTGGGGTTGGTGCATGCAATTGAAGAATTTGCTGCGACTAATCGATCGTCCATGCTCAATATAACTGTCGACGCTCCTACGAAATTTGTACGCTTACCTGCGGCGCTTGAAGTTGCTATCTACCGAATCGTGCAAGAATCCGTGACCAATGTCGTTCGTCACGCAAATGCTCATACTTGTACTATCAAGCTCGCAATCGACGATGAAATTAGTCTTGAGATCTTGGACGATGGTCAAGGATTACCTGAGCCGAACCGAAAAGTTGGGATTGGGTTGACCTCAATTCGCGAACGAGCTGAGGAACTAGGAGGAAGGTGTTTGATAACATCACATATCGGCGCTGGAACGAGCATCTTAATTTATCTTCCCGTGTTGAGTAAGCATGATGTGCCAAGTAAGAATAATTTGGACATTTAGAAGGAACGATTATGGAGACTGTTCGAGTTTTAATCGTCGACGATGAGGATAGTTTTCGGTCAAGTTTACGGATCATGATGACTAATGAAGCGGATATTGAAGTTGTTGGCGAAGCAACAACAGGCGACCAAGCAGTATCTATGGCTCTATTGTTTCAACCGGATGTCATTTTGATGGATGTTAGGATGGATAGTGGTACTATCAACGGAATTGATGCAACACGTCAAATTGTACGCGAAAGTCCACACATTCGGATACTTATCTTAACCATGTGGGATACAGATGAATCAATTTTTGCATCGATGCGAGCTGGCGCATGGGGGTTTATGGTAAAAGGAGCGACTCGCAGCCAATTACTCCGATCCATTCGCGCTGTAAGCAGTGGCGAAGCCATTTTTGGAACGGAAGTTGCGCGACGCATACGCGAGTTCTTCGCAAATATGCGATCAGTTCAAACATCAAAAGTGTTCCCCGAGTTGAGCATGCGGGAGCATGAGGTACTTGAACTCCTTGCACAAGGTAACAGGAATGCGGATATAGCTGAGAAACTTTCCCTTAGTACTAAAACAGTACGTAATCATGTCTCTAATATATTAGATAAATTACAGGTTACGGATCGTACTCAAGCCATTATTCGCGCCAAAGATGCGGGTATGGGCTAAGTAACAATTTGATTTTGAATATAAGCAGAACACGGACGAGGAGAGATCATGGCAAACCACAATCAAGTTTCTATGGATTAT
Organism: Aggregatilineales bacterium; assembly: GCA_044227005.1. GTDB lineage: Bacteria > Chloroflexota > Anaerolineae > Aggregatilineales > Phototrophicaceae > CFX2. The sequence continues at coordinate 31,684 of JBGAFZ010000012.1, read as the reverse complement.
GAGGCGATGGAAAAAGCGGCTCAAACCTATAGCCATGCAGCCGAAGTCTATTCCAAAATCATTAGTCAGTTGCAATCTGGGGCAGAAACCTTAAGAAACTGCCTGACAGGTAGTGCTGGCAACGCAGCGCAGGAGTCGAGTCTACAAGCCATTCAATCATTGCGGCAGCTCCACGCACGCTCGGAAAAAATGAGCCGCGATATTCGCGCTTCTGTTGAGGAGTTTCGTCAAATCATTGATCCCAGTGCTGCACAGCAATTTCAAGCAGGCTCTGGTTCCAATAAAGGCCTAAACACTTTAAAGGCTAATACTTCATTGGGAAGTTCTGAGCTCACAAAAGCGGCGACAACTTCAGTTCTCGGCAAAGAATATGGAAAAAAGTGGAAAAGTAAACAACCACCAGGGTTACCAGATGCAGCTAGAAAAGCAAGCGTGGAAGGCGCGGCTTTACCTTTTGTAAATCAATATGCCCAAGAGACTGCTCAAAAAAGAGGATTTTCCAATTCATTCGTGACCATTACCAACGACATTGCTAAAAGCGAAAGTGGAACTTTCGGGCGTCCGGCCGACGGTTTTGATAACAGGCCAAAGGGTGAAAGACCGATTGTTTATGATAAAAATCATAAGCCAGAACTTGATGAAGAGGGCAACGTTAAACATAAGGGGCGTATATCCGCTTGGGGGGTCTTTCAGTTCAATCAAGCGGAATGGCAAAAATTACCCGGCATGAAAAACAAAATGATGTGGGATGCTACACCCCAGCAAGAAATTGAGTTGCCTATTCAAAAATATGCCGATTGCTACGGTGAAGTCAAAAATATACATAACAAAATATCTGATAAAGAGGCAATGCGCGGCGTATTTATGTGGCAAAAAGGCCCAGGTTACTTCGAGGAGTACAAATCTAATCTTAATAGGCATCCAGCAACCGCATGGGAAAATTCTGTTCAATATTGGAAAAAGCACAGCAAGAATAGTCCTAGCTGGCCGGATGGGCAACCACCAATACCAGCCTCTATTCGTTAGGATTCTGTTGGGCTAACTAAAACTATGGACAATGAAGAAAAGATTTTAGCTCAAATCTTGGTTCGTCGGTGCTGCCCACATAAACCGTTGATAATTTGCGCTTGACCAAAAGTGAGTCATGTCGTGTCTGAGGACATTGCCCAACATTTCAAAGACCAGTTGGGGTGTCACATGTAGCACAATTAGGAGATTGACCGTATGCTGTATAAATCTTTGGAATTACCCTAAATGATTCGCCAACATCGTGTGTCACAGGTATCACAACCTAAAAATCACGACTTCGAAAGTTGATTTGAATACCCCCTGTATTTTGGTGCTGCAAACGGGAACCGTTGATAATTCAAGGCGGGCGTTCACGCTCATGGAACGATCAGAAATCAGGTTTGAGAGCCTCAAAACCCCAATCGAGGGGTGAAAAAGCAATCATGTTAGGTAGCAGTCTGACTGTAAAAATTGGGCAATAGGAGTGTCAGAGTTTGTTCTTATCTATAGTTTTGAAGAGTTGCCAAACCCGCGATGCGTCGATGCCTAGTTGGTTCCCGATTTCCCTATAACTCATGCCACTTTGTCGCAGCATATGGATTGTTTCGCGCAGGTAGGTCTTATCAGGGTGTTTCTGGGGTGTAATCGGAACACAAAAACCTTGTTTCTGACTAAGAAACGGGACGAAGTCCCTCGAGTCCAAGCCGTATAATCTGATTTGATCAACCACCAGACATGCTGGTGGTTTTTTGTTTGTCTGCTTAAGACCGTCCATGCTCTAGCAACGATGAAAAGAAGCCGTGAATCTTTTCGATGTCTCGCTTTTGGTCAAGCGCGAATGGTCAACGGTTTATCTGGGCAGCACCTAGATGCATCATTTACTAAGTGAAATCTACACGGTGATGAATATTCTAAAGAGGAAATCTCTTAGGTTAAATTCAGCCATCAAATGTATAATCCAATATAAATACTACTTAAGTAAACACGGGGGAGTTTATTGATCCATGTCAGAATACTTAATTGATCTTGATGAGCTTGTTCTGCGCTGCAAAGATGAAGAAGCTCGAAAATATATCGCTGAAGCTATAGCCTGTTACAAAGGTGGCGCGTTTCGCGCAGCTATTGTAACCACATGGATAGCGGTCGTTTATGATTTTGTATATAAACTGCGTCAATTAGACTTAACTGGCGATAAAAATGCGAAAACGAAATTAGAAGTGTTCGAGAATGCGCGTAAAAGCAAAACACCTGATCAAGCCCTACAATTCGAGAAAAAGATACTTGACTGGGCCAGAGACGAATTCGAATTTCTCTCTCCCATGCAATACGATGATCTAGACCGTTTGCTAACTGACCGTAATCGCTGTGCACATCCGTCCATGATTTCGGCTGAGGAAATCTACCAGCCACCGGCAGAGCTAGCTAGGTATCATCTCCGCAATGCAATAACTCATTTGCTACAACATCCTCCTGTACAGGGGCAAGCAGCGCTTGAGCGTCTTCAAAATGATACCTTGTCAGAATATTTCCCTACTGAAACAGCAAAAGCTGCAGAATATTTTCGACACGGACCACTTGCAAATGCAAAACCTGTTCTTGTTAAAAACTTTGCTATTGCTCTATTGAAGGTACTGCTTATCCAAGATCATGCTGACTCAGCAATTAAGCGCTTCAGCGCCGCCTTGAATGCTATACGCCAAATGTATCCGACTTTTACTGCTCAAGCCTTCCGAGATCAATTTTCAAGAACGGTTCAGAAATTGCCTGATTCAGAGCTATATCGCGTGGTGGAATTTCTCAGTTTTATTACGGATACATGGCAATTTCTGGGTGGCGATGTTAAAACGCGAATTGAAAACTATGTGCTTAACGTGAATGGAAGTCAGACCGAATTAGTTCTTAGTCTCGCATTTGAAATTCCTGATCTTAAAATGACAGCTGAGAAAAGAATTCCTAGTCTTAACAGCCTAGTACTTCAATTTCTTGTGACATCAAATCCGCGTCCACAATTTGTCCAGCGAGGTATTGAACTCTATTGCGAAGCAGGTAGCTTTAATACAGCTAACGAATTGGCTACAAAGGTAATAATTCCTTTAGTGCATTACATGACAGCCGAAGATGCCAAGAGAATTATCGAGGCTGGAGCTGAAAACAGTCAGATCACACATAGTAATCGTTTTCCAGATGTCATGATGAAAATTACGAATCAAAAATTAGTCACCCGATCTGATGTTAAGGAAATATTAGATAATCACAGTGTATCTGAAAATATCTATTTTAATGCGTTTCCTGATGAAAATCCTTCTGATAGCATGCCTTTTTAACCCATGACCAATGAGGCGCTGTAAACGGGAACCATTGATAATTCAAGGTGGGCGTTCGCGCGCATGGAACGGTCAGAAATCATGCTTGCGAGCCTCAAAACCCCAATCGAGGGTAAAAAAGCAATCATGTCAGGTAGCAGTCTGGCCGTAAAAATCGGGCAATAGTAGATATCAGAGTTTGTTCTTATCTATGGTTTTGACGAGTTGCCAAACACGCGATGTGTCGATGTCTAGTTGTATCCCGATTTCCCTGTAGCTCAAACCTTGTTGGTGCATCAACAATATTGTTTCGCGCAGTTGGACTTTGTCAGGGTAGTGACTATGACTGTTGGTGGATGCTGGAATAGCTATATTAAATGACAAAACATGCCTAGTTAACGGAACTCTTCCCCTCGGGTCCAAACCGTATAACCGGATTTGATGAACGACCACCACGTATGCTGGTGGTTTTTGTTTGCCTACTCACTGGCGTCTAAACTCGAGCTAGGATGAAAAGAAGCAGTGAGGTGGTCAAGTGTGAATTATCAACGGCTTATGTGGGCAGCGCCTAGTTAACCAATTTTAAAAAGACATAAAAACAATCTGTAATTTTTTTGACCATGAAGATGTTTGTCGTATAATCTGCGAGCACAATAATTCCAAAAATAAACTATTAGGATTTTTTATGGCGCTCGCTCATACAGTTATTAACCGACGTTACATCATAAATAATATGCTTGGACAGGGAGGTATGGGCGAAGTTTATCGGGCTACCGACCGCCTGTCCGGACAAGTGATTGCTCTAAAACAGGTTACAGGTTTATCTGATTTACTCGGTGATACACCGAGTACCGATAACGACTTTTACCTCGCACTTTCCGACGAATTTCGTACTCTTGCCTCGATTCGCCATCCCAATATTATCAATGTTCTTGACTATGGGTTTGAGGACAAACAACCTTACTTCACAATGGAGCTTCTCGAAGCACCCCGTACCATTTTAGAGGCTGGAGAAGAAGCTTCGCTTAGCAGGAAAATAGAACTTGTTAATGGAATTCTTCAGGCTCTCGTCTATCTACATCGACGCGGTATTCTGCATCGTGATTTAAAACCGGGCAACATATTGGTCACGGAAGCTGGTATTGTCAAAGTTCTTGATTTCGGTTTGTCATTGGCAGGTGCAAACTCACGTTCAAACATTCATAAGAATACAGTGGGTACGATTGCCTATATGGCACCAGAGTTATTCGCAGATGAACCGGCCAGTGTGGCTTCAGATCTGTATGCGGTTGGTGTAATTGCCTGCGAGTTGTTAGCAGGACATCATCCTTTCAATCAGAAAAATATTGCTCTGCTCATTAATGGTATCTTATCTTCGGTGCCCGATTTAACAGGATTGGATGATGAAATATCAACTATTGTTGAAAAGTTATTATCGAAAGAACCTGAGGATCGCTACCTAGAGGCATCAGATGTTATTAGAGACTTATGCAATGCTGCTAATTTGCCGCTACCAGTAGAAACGAGTGCTGTACGTGAAAGTTTTCTGCAAACAGCAAAGTTCACAGGGCGAAAAGACGAACTACAACTACTCAAAACCGCACTATATAAGATAACAAATCTAGGACTAAACACTGATACTACCGTTATGTCGTCACAGACATGGCTTGTTGGTGGCGAAAGTGGCGTGGGGAAATCAAGACTCTTAGAGGAAGTACGCATTCGAGCTTTGGTACGTGGCGCGCTGGTTTTGCGTGGACAAGCAATTACTGAAGGTAGTGTACCGTATCACATATGGCGTGATCCAATCCGCCGTCTGATTCTATCAATCGATTTAGGAGATGAAGACGCCGCAGTACTCAAGAACTTGGTTCCAGATATTGATACGCTTCTGGAACGTATTGTTCCAGAAGCTCCTTTTCTTGATCCACAAATAAGCAGAGAACGCTTCATGAGAGTCGTGACTGATATGTTTCATGCTGTAAAACAGCCCATAGTGATGATTTTGGAAGATTTACAGTGGGCTAGTGACGAGAATTTAGATTTGCTCAAACGGCTGATTCCTATCACTACTCAACTTCCAGTGCTCATAATTGCCAGCTATCGGGATGACGAGCGGCCTGACTTATCTGGGAAGTTGTCGGAAATGCAATTATTGAAGCTGAGGCGGCTTGATGAAACCAGTATTGCGGATCTTGGTAGATCGATTTTAGGAGATACTGGTAGTCATCCCAAGATTGTAAAATGGCTTTATGATGAGACAGAAGGGAATGTATTTTTTCTGATAGAGATTGTCCGAGAATTGGCAGAAAAGGCCGGTGAACTTGACCTAATAAATTATGAAAGTTTGCCCGAAAACTTGCTACCTGAGGGTATAAAAAGTATTGTTCAGCGTCGATTGCAATATATCCCTGAAAAAGACCGCCCCCTCTTGGAGATTGCTGCGCTATCTGGTCGTGAACTTGACTTGCAATTATTGGAAACCTTCACACCAAATTTAGAGCGTTGGCTAGAGCAATGTAATTTGAGCGCAGTGTTGGAAGTTGATCAGAATCGCTGGCGCTTTGTTCACGATAAACTGCGTGAAAGTATCTTAGTTGGGATTAGCCCAAATGAAGTACCGCTGATTCACCTTAAATTAGCGGAAAAAATAGAACAGGTTTATGCCGGCGATACAGCTCATATTCCATCAATAGCATACCATTATGAGCGAGCAAAGATATATGACAAAGCCGCTCACTATCTGGTACAGGCTGCCGATTTAGCCAAAATTACCTACGCAAATACAGAAGCAATAATATTCTGCAGGGGTGCGCTAAACGCAATTCAACACTTGTTTGACGGTGATTCTAACCCTTCAAAATGGAATGAATTACAAATTCGACTTTACGAAATGCTGGGTGATCTCCACGCAGTTATGGGTAAACAGGAAGAAGCACGCGTTTGGTTTGAGACAGTATTTTCCCAAACTAGCATCTCAAATCCACTACAACGCTCAAGGATATATCGAAAATGGGCAAATACATGGGTAACTCAGCGTCAAGCAGAGCTTGCTCTGCCTATTTTTTCCAACGCAGAAAGTATCTTGAACGATATTACTGATCCTCATGAGAAAGATTGGTGGGCTGAGTGGATCGATCTTCATCTCGACCTAATGTGGGCAAATTATTGGTTGAACAACCCACAACTAATGCGTGAATTAGCCGAAAAAATACGTCCAGTACTCGATCAGTTTGCAATTCCCTTGCAGCGTGGGCGCTTCTTTAGAAGTTTAGCTTTGACTGGATTCAGAGAGACCAGCGAAACAGCGGTTTCCGATGAGACGCTTGTTTACGCCCAGTTAGGCTTAGCATCCAGCCTCGAATCAGGTGACCAATTGGAAAGTTGTATGGCTAAGGGTACTCTAGGACTTGCTTATTTGCTTCGTCAAGATTGGAACAATGCAGAACGGGAATTCCAACTTTGTCTCAAACAAGCAAAACATATTGGTACTACAGAGTTCAAAATAGTGTCATTATCTTACCTGACAGTAATCTACCGTCAATTGAGTCAGGAACAGCTAGTAAATGAATTTGTAGAGATGAGTATGAAAGCCGCCATTGAAGCGAATATGAAGACATATATCGCTGTTGCAAAGGCTAATCAGTCTTGGGTTGCTTGGCGCGAAGGTAACCTTGATAAAGCGCAAGAGCTTGGCAGTGAAGCTATTGAGCTCTGGCGAGCTTTTCCAAATCCCTTTCCCATGCAATGGATGGCTTACTGGATATTGATTGGTATCACCCATAAGTCACAGAACCTTTCTCAGACAATAGACTATATCAAAGCAATGTTGGCACCGAAGCAAGTATTTCCCAGACCTGTTTTAGTTAGTTTGATGAAATCTATGCTTGAAGATTGGGAGAGTGGAGAACGAAATAGAGTTCAAGCGAAACTTGATGAACTTGTTAAGCTGGCCAGCGAGTTGAATTACTTATAAAATGCTATATTTTATGTAGTTGCAATAAAAATCTGAAAACATTTTAGAGAAAATAGAGGAGCATCCAAATGATTCTTGTTGTTGGTTCTACTGGTCAATTAGGTGGCATTATCACCCGACAATTATTGCAACAGGGTAAATCTGTACGCATCCTTGTGCGTCCTTCATCAGATTACCAGCACTTAGTCGATATTGGGGCACAACCCATTTTGGGTGATCTCAAGGATCGATCTTCTCTGGACAAAGCCTGCGAAGGAATAAGTACCGTGATTACTACTGCAAATTCAGCTCAACGCGGAGGTGAAGACAATGTTGAAAATGTAGATTTGAATGGTAATCATAACCTGATTGATGCGGCGAAAGCTGCCGGGGTAAAACACTTCATCTTTACTTCTGCCTTAGGCTCGGATATCACTAGCCCCGTGCCGTTTATTCAGGCTAAAGCCAAGACAGAACAGTATCTCAGAAGCAGTGGTATGAACTATACTATTTTAGCTCCCAACATTTTTATGGGAGTTTGGTTAGGAGTCATTATTGGTTTGGCTCTTCAAAATGGACAACCGGTCACACTGGTAGGCAGCGGAGAGAAGAAACATAGCTTTATCGCTGAACCTGATATCGCAGCATTTGCTGTATCAGCCGTGGATAATCCTGCTGCAATTAACCAATATATTGCCATAGGTGGTCCAGAAGCAATCTCGTGGCTAGAGATTTTCAATATTGCAGGGCGTGTACTCGGACACGAACTAAAAATTAAACGCATTGCGCCCACAGAGCCTATTCCTTTTTTACCAGTGGATGCTGGGCTGACTATGAGTGGAATCATGGCGTTCTCGGATACTTATGAGACTCCGATCGATATGGCCGAAACGGCAAAGACATATGGTGTGCGATTAACAACAGTCGAAGAATTTCTCAGAGGTATGTTTTCCGGGGGTAGCAACTAGCAGTATCTGCCTGTGTGATTTTGATATCGTTGGCGAACATTAAGGCACTTTCCAGTCCTACCTCATGGCGCTGCAAACGGGAATCGTTGATAATTCAAGCTGGGCGTTCACGCTCATGGAACGGTCACGACTACTGTTGGACAGGCGTCAAACCCCAATCGAGGGGTGAAAAAGCAATCATATCAGGTAGCAAATTGACTACAAATATTGGGAAATAGGAGGTGTCAGCGTTTGTTCTTATCTACCGTTTTGACGAGTTACCAAACGCGTGATGCGTCAATGCCTAGTTGGTTTCCAATTTCTCTGTAGCTCGCACCCTGTTGACGCATCAAGAAGATTGTTTCGCGCAGGTGGGTCTTGCCAGGATGCGTTGGGATCAAAATCGGAACGCCAAAACCTTGTTTCTGACTAGGAAACGGGACGAAGTCCCTCGGGTCCATGTCCCCTTTTCATAGAACTAAACAGTTTGCATCTCCCGAACATTCGCAATGAGTATGAAATAGATCGTTCTTTAATCAACACTTGCTGACAAAAAGAAACTGACATTAGATACGAGTTTCGATATGCTGCTTCTATTTCTGGATCAATATCGAAAATCGTGAGAATCCCTATATGGCGTCAAATATGCCTCTGCAAACCCTGATAAATAAAGTGAAGTATGATTATCAGGAACAATTCATATAACTCAAAAGTTTGTAGAGAGCCAGATTATCCTTGACACAATTGCCAAGTGTTAAAATCCCTGTGTCGAATACAAAGCTAAGTTTACGAAAGAATTTTACATGGACATTTGTGGGCAACGCCATTTACGCTGCTTCACAATGGGGACAACTGGTTGTATTGGCAAAACTCGGATCACCTGAAACTGTGGGGCAGTTTGCGCTCGCCTTAGCAGTATGTGCTCCAGTCATCATGTTTGCTAATCTTCAACTCCGTTCTGTTCAAGCGACTGATGCTCGCAGCGAGCATAAATTCGCCGATTATTTTGGACTTCGTTTGATGACGACCGGATCTGCTTATCTAGTGATTGTCGCTATTGTAATCTTATCTGATTATCAGCAACAAACCTCTATTGTCATCTTATTAATTGGTTTGTCGAAGTGTTTTGAAGCCTTGAGCGATGTCATATTTGGGTTATTGCAACAGCAAGAGCGCATGGATCGGATTGCAAAATCTCTGATGATTGAAGGGCCGCTAACACTGGTTATGATGGCCGTAGTTATGTACCTGACACATAATATCGTGTGGGCGACAGCGAGCCTTGCGATCGTGTGGGGGCTACAACTGGCCTTTTATGACATACCAAGTGCGCTTTTGATTTTGCGAGCACAATCTCCGGGAAATGAGTGGCAACTACTGCAACCGCGATTCGAGTTTAAACTGCTGCGTCCCCTCATCTGGCTTGCTTTGCCGCTGGGATTTGTTGCGTTGCTCATTTCTTTAAACAACAATGTGCCTCGTTATATCGTTGAGCGTTACCTCGGAAAAGACAAGTTAGGCATATTTGCTGCCCTATCGTATGTGATTTTAGCCGGTAATATAGTTATCTCGGCCCTCGGACAGTCGGCTTCACCACGACTTGCTCAGTTTTACGCAAAAAAAGACTTTAAATCTTATCGAAGTCTGATTTTGAAGTTACTAGGCATTGCGCTTTTTTGGGGCGGTGCAGGCGTTTTATTCAGTATAATTTTCGGTCAAGTATTTATTCGAATCGTGTATAGTAACGAATATTCTGCTTATACCAATGTATTTGTAGTTCTAATGATTGCTGCTGGATTTAATTATTGCGCCTCGTTTCTAGGATATGCAATTACTGCTGCTCGATATTTTCGGGTTCAAATGCCAATATTCTTGCTCATTGTGGGTGTTACAACACTGGTGGCTTCGATATTTGTGCCTCATATTGGGATTATGGGGGCGGCACTCACAATTCTAGTTGCGGCAGTGGTGCAAACCTTTGTGAGTCTTGGCGTTGTAATCCACGCTCTTCGTACCCATACAAAGGAAAACATGTGAATGTCTGCAAATCGTATGGTTCGTATATTACACGTCGTCGGCAAGATGAATCGCGGCGGTGTTGAAACTTGGCTCATGAATGTATTGCGTCAAATTGACCGTACAAAATATCAAATGGATTTTTTGGTTCACACTGAACAGAACTGCGCTTATGATGATGAAATCCGTACTCTCGGCTCACAGATTATCCCGTGTATGCATCCATCACAACCGCTTCAGTATGCACTCAACTTTAGACGTATACTCCATGAATATGGCCCTTATGATGTTGTTCACAGCCACGTGCATCATTTTAGTGGTTATGTAACATTCCTTGCTTATTTAGCGGGTATACCTATGCGAATCGCTCATAGCCACAGTGATACCTCCCGTATGCAGTCACAGGCAAGACTACCTAGAAAAGCCTATCTTTCAATCATGGAATACCTTATTCGTCAATTCGCTACAAATGGTATTGCTGCGAGTTCGGAAGCAGGTAAAGCACTTTTTGTTGATGGTTGGGGAAATGATTCTCGTTGGCAGACAATTTATTACGGGATTAGCCTGGACTCTTTTCGAGATGCAGTGGATAAAAACAAAATACGGTCTGAGCTTAACATTGCAGAAGATGCATTTGTCATTGGTCATGTAGGGAATTTTAATCCAGTCAAGAACCACAAATTTATCATCAATATTGCTATCCAGGCTGTTAAGCGGGATTCAAATATTTGTTTCTTGTTAGTGGGTGATGGTCCTCTTCGTCCACAAATAGAAGCACTTGTTAGGGATGCGGGTTTGTTTGGACAGGTAATATTCGCCGGATCTCGCCCTGATGTGCCATTACTTATGTTGGGGGCAATGGATATGTTTATGATGCCGTCCTTTTATGAAGGTTTGCCTGTAGCGGCCTTAGAGGCTCAAGCTGCAGGTTTACAATGCATGTTGTCAGACACAATTTCACGAGAGGTTAGTGTAGCAACCGATTTGATCACGTGGAATTCACTGTCAAAGTCTGCTGAAGAATGGGCAAATGCCATATTAGAGATAAAAGCGAAGAAAAAAGCTGTTCAATCCTCTCAACATTTTAGCTATCTTGAGAATAGCTCGTTTAACATTATTACTAGCGTAAATATTCTCTCAGAACTGTATTCAAAGTAATGCTTGATATTCTATTTCTCTTGACGGGCATTTGGCTTGGTTTTTGGGTGTTTCAATCGATCATTCAAATCTACCAAGGCAAGCACGACTCTGTATTTTTTCTGTTAATAGTATTATTTATATTTAACGGATTGCCGCTTTTATTGGATGTGTTTGTTGGGCGACCTGAGTATCTGCGATTCCCCGGATATCGTCTTGCTCAGCAAGATACAACAACCGGAATCATATACTGTATTTATATCAGTGCTGTACCTGTTTTTTTGTGGGTCTTTGGCAGAACTAAAGTTAGCAGTGTGCCCGAAAATACAAATGTTGACCAATATTTCAGGTTGCTAAGTCGAGCACGTCTTATCCTATATCTACTATTAGTTTCGCCTATTCCTGTCGTTTTATTTTCGCCAGATCCCAGTCTTTATTTGATCTATGGTTGGACAACCTCTGAATTACACGGCACTGCGGAAGCCCTAGATTATTATGGCATTGTCACTCTATTTACAGTTCTTAGTTTACTTAGTGCATTTATATTGATTACTATTTCCAGGAAAATAAACTTCCCATTGCTCATTTTAGTAATACCTTGGATGGTAGCGGCCATTTGGATTAATGGAAAACGAAATTTGACAGCGCTAGCAATAGTTGGGCTGTGGTATTTGCTATTGCGTAGAGGAAAATTCGTCAAGTTCGATGTAGTTGGTTCGTTAGTTGTGTTTGCCGTTGTCCTTTATGGGTACTCTGTCATTTATCAGGACACTGTTCGTAATATTGGAAGTTCAAGTCAAGATTTTCAAGCAGTTTATGAAAATTTCCGCATAGATTTTGGCCGAGATGATCGCATAAAAATGACTATTTTCGCAGAATTGTATCCTGATAAAATGCAGATTCTAGAGTATAGGGGCCAGAGTCTCTTATTTTATGCTTCAATGTATATCCCGCGTACAATATGGCCTGAAAAACCCTACCCATATTCTACCTACTTTACATCCGCGCTTTTCTTGATACCGCCCCGTTTACTTGGATGGGGAATGACCACAAGTTGGTTAGAAGAAGCCATCGCGAATTTTTCTTGGTTTGGGTTATTGTTGGGGCCATTGCTTTTGGCAGCCATTTGTCGTATCGGGGATTCTAGACATAATATTATTGTTGGTACTTTAACGATCATTGTAAGTTCATTGTTTATTAGCGTTCATTTAGCCGCTTTTGCCCCAATATTTATACTTTGGATATTCTTGGTCATGCTTTACAAGCCATCATCCAAGGTTCAAGATAACCGTCTGTGAGCAAGTGAATTTCCGTTTTACACAGGATTGTGAGGATAATTATTGAACTAGTATTAACCCTTGAGATGCGGTTTGACCGTACTCCTGATGGTTCGATCTGGACGCAAGCAGCTTTTACTTATGTGTTCTATAAGCGCTATTTGGACGTTTTTGACAGTGTGAAGGTTATTGCACGAATACGTGATGTAAATCAAGTTCCTGCCGAATACGTTCGCTCGGATGGACCATCAGTAAGCTTTAGCTCCTTACCTTACTATGTAGGGCCGCTACAATATCTTAGGAATGCACGCAAGATACGCCGTCATCTTATTGAGGCCGTGGGTGATCAGAGCGCTGTGTTGTTTCGTGTTCCATCGCAGATAGCGACGATTATCGCACCTGTGTTGCGTAAAAAAGGGGTTCCATTTGCAGTACAAGTGGTTGGTGATCCTTACGATGTTTTTAGCTCAGGCTCAGTTGATCACCCATTAAACCGCCTCTTTCGATGGTGGTTCGTTCGTAATTTAAAGCGTCAGTGTCAGACAGCAAGCGCAGTGGCGTATGTGACAGATAGCGCGCTTCAGAAACGTTATCCGGCTGCGGTCTCGGCATTCACTACTTCATTTTCAGACGTTGAACTCAGCGAAGATACATTTGTCAAAAACTCCCGGCCTGTGCTCTATGAAGCGCGATCTTTTAGGTTGGTGATCGTAGGTACGCTCGCTCAGATGTATAAAGGTGTTGACGTATTGATTGATGCAATCAATCAACTTGTAAATGATGGTTTAGACCTACAACTGGTGGTAATCGGTGATGGGAAATTCAGAGCACAACTAGAGGCGCAAACTCGAGAGTTAAATTTGGAGACTCGCGTTCGCTTTATGGGACAACTCACTACCGGCAAGGCTGTGCGCGATCAGCTCGATCAAGCTGAAGTCTTTACATTACCATCACGAACTGAAGGTCTACCACGTGCAATGATTGAAGCAATGGCACGAGGACTTCCTTGCATTGGTTCAAATGTGAATGGTATTCCTGAATTGCTGCCAAGCGGAGACATGGTGCCACCGGGTGACGCGGTTGCTCTGGCTGAGAAAATTCGCGAGGTAGTTACGAATCCAGAACGGATGGCAGCGATGTCTGCTCGAAACCTCGAAAAAGCGCGTCAATACGCCGATGATGTTTTGCGTGAGCGCCGTATTGCCTTTTATCAACATCTTAAGACAGAAACAGAAGCATGGCTAAAGACAAACGCCTAAGGGTTCTTCACGTCCTTAAGACATCTGTCGGAGCCACATGGGCTTTGCGTCAAATGCGTGAGTTGGTGAACTTGGGCATTGAGGTACATGTTGCACTACCCGACGGTCCCTTAGTCGAGCAGTATCAACGTTCTGGTGTTCAGATTCATCTTGGGCAATATGATTTCCCAATGCGTCGTCCGAATGTATTACCAAAGCGCCTCATGGAGTTCAGGCAGTTGGTCGTACAAATCCAACCAGACATTATTCACAGTCACTTTGTCGGCACCACCCTGCTGATGCGGATGGCACTGGGTAAACGACATTCTATACCGCGCGTTTTTCAAGTTCCCGGCCCCTTGCATCTGGAGCATCCACTATTTCGCACGCTCGAAATTCAATCAGCCGGTAGAGCAGACTATTGGATAGGGTCATGTACATGGACATGTAATCGCTATCGGCAATCTGGTATTGATGATAAGCAGGTTTTCTTATCATTTTATGGCTCAGATTTATCTGTTTTTGCACCGCATTCCGGGGGCAAGCTGCGTAGTGAACTTGGTGTTGAGGAAACTACTAAGATTGTTGGCATGGTCGCCTACATGTACGCTCCCAAACGTTATCTGGCGCAAAAGCGCGGACTAAAAGGTCACGAAGATTTGATTGATGCATTGGCAATCTATCTTGAATCAAATCCGAATTGTGTAGGGGTCTTTGTGGGGGGCGCATGGAATGGCGCAACCGCCTATGAAGAGCAAGTTCGAGCCTATGCCAATGCGCGTTGTGGCAATCAGGCTATTTTTCTTGGCACTCGTACCGATATCGCTGAGATGTATCCCGATTTTGATGTTGTTGTACATCCTTCGCACTCTGAAAATCTAGGTGGTGCAGGCGAGTCCTTACTAATGGGGGTGCCAACGATTGCTACCAATATTGGTGGTTTTCCTGATCTGGTTAAGCATGCGGTTACAGGGTGGCTTGTTCCACCAGCTTGTCCGGAACAATTAGCACAGACCATTGACAGTGTATTATCCGATCGAACCCAAGCCAAGAAGATAGCATCAGCTGGGCAGGCATACGCCCGCAGTGTACTAGATGTACGGCAAACAGCCCGGCAAGTGTATGATGTTTACCAAACTATTTTGAGCCACCGATCTTAGCGGATTGTATAAAACGTGGAAACCTATTCACTCAAACGTGTTATTGACATTATTGGTGCCAGTGTCGGTATTGTGGTAACCATTCCGTTTATGCTTGGTATTGCTGTTGCTATTCGGCTCAAAATCGGACTACCTTTGTTGTTTAGTCAGGTGCGCCCCGGCCTTCATGCTAAACCGTTTACTATGTATAAATTCCGTACGATGACCGACTTGCATGACTCATCAGGTAATTTGTTGCCAGATGCTGAACGGCTCTCTCCTTTTGGCCAATTTCTCAGGCGCACAAGTTTAGATGAACTTCCTGAATTGATTAATGTACTGCGTGGCGAGATGAGCTTGGTCGGACCACGCCCGTTATTAATGCAATATCTAGACCGCTACACGCCTGAGCAAGCTCGACGTCATGATGTAAAACCGGGTATAACGGGTTGGGCACAAATAAATGGGCGCAATAAGCTCTCTTGGGAAGAAAAGTTTACATATGATGTGTGGTATGTCGACCATTGTTCACTTTGGTTAGATATAAGAATTATAGTATTGACGGTATGGAAGGTTCTCAAACGTGAGGGCATTTCTCGGGCAGGAGAAGCAACCATGACTGAATTTACAGGCAATCAAAGCTAATAATCAATTACGAGGACTAATCATGGAGCAGATAGCAATTTACGGTAGTGGGGGGTTTGCACGTGAAGTTGCTTGGCTTATCCAATCTTGTAATTTAAACGGCGTTGATCGATATAAAATTGTATGTTTTATTGATGATGATGTAAACAAACAAGGATTACTACTAAATGAAATTCCTGTTTTTAGCCTAGAAGGTGCTCTAGAGCGTTTTCCAACTGCATTAGTAACTGGCGCAATCGGTATGCCTAGTACTCGCGAGATCGTGATCCGTAAAGCTGAGCAAATTGGGTACAAATTTACCACTATAATTCATCCAAATGTCGAACTTTCTAAGTGGAACGAAATAGGAAACGGTGTTGTCATTTGCGCAGGCAACATACTCACGGTGAATATAAGACTCGGGCAACATGTGCAAATCAATCTTGATTGTACGATAGGCCATGATGCAATTCTGGATGATTTCACTACACTTGCTCCGGGTGTTCATGTTTCAGGCTATGTTCATATGGGTAAGAGGGTATATGTTGGTACAGGAGCAACTATAATTAACGGTACACATGACAATCCACTAATTATTGGAGATGATGTCATAATTGGGGCAGGAGCATGTGTTACTCGTTCTATCCCTGCACGTACTACTGTGGTTGGTGTACCAGCTAAACCTATCAGTCGTTCATAAACCATAAAGAGACTAAAGATGCATATACCCATGTCATCCCCTGACATTACAGACGCAGAGATTGAAGCCGTTAACCAAGTACTGCGTACGAGCTGGTTGAGTCTCGGACCACAGAGTGACGCTTTTGAAAAGACCTTTGCGGAATATATCGGTTGTACGGCTGCAATTAGCGTAAACTCTGGTACCAGCGGTTTACATCTAGCCATGATTGCCGCAACCATTCAAGACGGTGATGAGGTCATTACGCCTTCATTCAGTTTCATTGCCTCAGCCAACTGTATTCTATACGAACGGGGTACACCGGTATTTGTAGATATTGATCCGCTCACCGGTAATATGGATCCTAGTTGTGTTGAGGCGGCAATTACGGATCGCACAAAGGCGATTATAGTCGTCCATGCCTTCGGGCAACCTGCGGACATGGATCCTATTCTTGAGATTGCACGACGGCATCAGTTATTCGTTATTGAAGATGCTTGTGAAGCTATCGGGTCTGAATATAAAGGGCGGCGTGCGGGTACAATGGCCGATACTGCTGTCTTTGCCTTTTATCCCAACAAACAAATGACCACCGGCGAAGGTGGTATAATCGTCACTGATAATGCCAAATGGGCAGATTTGTTTCGCAGTCTGAAAAATCAGGGGCGAGATGTTTTTAATGAGTGGTTGTCTCATACTCGCCTTGGATATAACTACAGAATGGACGAGATGAGTGCCGCGCTTGGGTTAGCACAAATAAGACGCATTGACGAGCTTATTGAAAAGCGTTCTCGCGTAGCTGCTTGGTACAATGAGCGCATTAAAACAATAACGGGTATTCGCAAACCCTATATCGCTGATACAACGACACGAATGAGTTGGTTTGTGTATGTAATTCGCTGTGATGAATCAATTGATCGCAATAAACTGATGGAGCTTCTGAAAGCAAAAGGGATTCCATCTCGCCCGTATTTTACGCCAATTCATTTGCAACCGTTTTATCAACAGCGTTTTGGATGGCAGCGCGGAAATTTACCTCATACAGAACGGGCTGGTGATAGTTTCCTCGCGCTCCCATTTTCGAGTGTCATGACCGAAGAACAGGTTGCATATGTATGTGAAGCAATTCAGTCAGTTTCAATGACGGTCACTGCCTAAGCAAGTGACAGCCCCATAAATAGCAAAAAAGAGGTGATGCGTATCAAGGCATTACCTCTTTTTGATTATTTAACAGTCATCCCTTAACTCAAAATGTATTGGTCACATATCTCTTTCGACAGTTTACTGGTTTCGCAGAGGCGTGTAAGGTGTTGTATCAACGCAGGATAAGCTAAACGTATGCGGCAGCGCACCTGCCCAACTCCCGATGGGCATACTAAGCGCGGTACATACGTGCGGTAGTATTGCAGGTTTTGCGGTATTTTGCCGTCTAGTGCCCTGTAGAGAGACTCAAGCGTATCAAACGACAGTAGTGATGGTTGCGACCAATTACAATTAGTTCCACGGGTTCTCTTTGTGTTGGGAGATGGCTCTGATAAGCAGATTTGCGAGGCAAATCCAGGCGGCAAAATCTGTTGATCGGGAGTCCCTCTATTCAGGATACCGATACCGCTTAGAACAATGACCTGCAAAATATTACTAGGTGGAAGTATGCGGACGAGGATTGTTGAACCAAAGCTAATGTCCTCGCCATTAATTCGTAATTGCACTTCGGTGTCTTCTGGCCCTTGGAGGTAAAGCATAGAAGTTGGCGCGGTATCACACGCTGTGGATTCAATCCCCGTTTCCAATTGGATGGATTGCATAGGTGTAAAGCTATCAGGTTGGATGATGGGTAAATTCTTTAAGTTTGGCGTTTTGGATAGTTCGGTGATTTTTACCCAAGCATTCGGACTCTGGAAGTATTCCTCAGCGTGCATTGCCAACACACGTAACCATTTTCCGTCAGCGCTAATGCCATCTGCCTGAAGAGTTGTATCTTCTGAAATATGTCCAAACGGAACCGATGCCGTTTTGAACCCAAACGGTATATTGTACAAATCTGCCCCGTTTTTACCGGATTGCACTGTCGCCGAAACATCAGGAAGCATCAATTGGTTTTTAGGTGATACTGCGTTTTCCACGCGAACATTGCCAATTGCAATCATTGCCACACCTTTACTGTTGAGGGCTTTAGGCAAGTTGGCTTGCGTATTCAATAGCGCAATACCCCATTTATTTTTGTTGAGATTCAGCGCATAAGTTTGAATGGAACTTACAGGAGCTAAGTCAATTCGATCACCCGGTTTTTCAAACGCGGTTGCGGTACTTTGATCGAAAAACGATGTCGTAATATTGGGATTTCCGAAGCAAGCACTACCTTCGGTTACATTCACGCAATTGTTTCCCAATTGTTGGAATACGGTTTGTACAAAACTGGGGCAAGTTGGTGTGTCTTGAGCCTGAATTGGTTGAAGTATTGACAGTCCTACTAATGCAAAACATAAGATTAGTATATGCCTGATCTTCATACGCCATGCCCCTTTTATAACAATCCTGCAATATTCACCATTGTACTATAGGATTTAAAACGCAAAATCAAAAAGCAATAAATGGCGCAAGTTTGTAATGTAATGATTCTGTAAATACTTCCATTGAGGCCTGTCCGGAAATTTTTCTACCATATAATGGTACTTGTAGTTGGTTGAAGAGTGGCGGATTTATTGCCATAACATGTATACGGAATCGAGCATCTGAAACAAACGCAATTTCAAATCTGTAAATGCTTGAACCATTTGATTGTTAACTAAGATAGATTTGAAGTGGCTAATGGAGCGTATCGCCGAATGGAAATTATCCAGTATCTTCGATTGTTGAAGAAATGGTTATGGCTGATTATTTTGTTAGCCTTTATCGCTGGGGGTATTAGTTTTGTTATAAATACAGGCCGCCCGCCGGTGTTTGAGGCTCAAACCACGATCGCTATCGGACGCTTTATCGAAGCGCCAAATCCGGACAGTTCTCAGATCCGTACAGGTATTGATTTAGCTCAAACCTATGCACAAATTCTTAAAACATACGATGTGCTTAACGGTACGATCGAACAACTCAACCTGTCTTTAAGCGTCGATGAGTTGGAGCGACTAATAAGTGTTCGAATCATCACAGGTACATCGTTACTTGTTGTAAAAGTTGCCTATACAGACCCTGTAATGACGGCTGATATTGCTAACAGCCTAGCTGAACAATTGGTGAAGAAAAGCCCGTCAAATCTAACTTCTCAAGAAGAAACTCAGATTGCTTTCGCTAATGCTCAGATCACTGATTTGAATACACAAATTAGTGATTCTCGTTTGCAGTTGGACTTAATCAACAAGCAAATCAAAGCCACGAAAGTTCAAAGCAAGATTGATGCGCTAACGATACAGCGCAACTCAATCATTGATCAAATCAATCAAGCCACTGCAACTCTTGCTGATTTCTCTAACACTATCGTGACCTTGCAACAACGAACGAATTCAATTGATGTTGTTGAGCTTGCCCGCATTCCGACTGAACGAAGTGGAAACAGTATACTGACTTCCACAATTCTAGGCAGCATCATCGGCGTATTTTTGGCAATCGCTCTCGCTTTATCTATCGAGTACCTTGATGAAACTATTCGCACAACAGAAGAAGCTGCACAAACGCTTAAGCTCCCTGTACTCAGCGGGATTGTACGTTTTGGCAATCGTCGTGATGCATATGCTGAGCGGTTAGTTACTAAACAAACGTCTATGTCTCCTGTAGCAGAGTCATATCGTGCACTGAGGACGAACTTGCTTTATCAGGGTGATACTAGTCGTAAGGCTGTGTATCTAATGACTAGCCCAGGTCCGGGTGAGGGAAAAAGCGTGACAACTGCTAATTTGGCAGTAACAATGGCACAAGCAGGGCTTCAGGTTCTTCTTATTGATGGTGACTTGCGCCGCCCACGTTTGCACGAGATCTTCAACCTTAATAATGATATTGGCCTCACAACATTGCTTGGCGCAGAACCGATTCATTCTAATAAGCCTGAGAGGGCTGGTTCTTCGCTCCCTTTTAACCTGCTCGATTGTTTAAAGTTCACTGATTTACCTAAACTGTGGATCATTACCAGCGGTTTTATTCCTGCAAATCCGACAGAAATTTTGAGTTCTGCTCTTTTGAAGCGTTGGATCGATACTTTTCGCGCATCGACTGATATTGACGTTGTGTTAATTGACTCGCCACCTTGTCTTATGGCTGCGGATAGTGCTGTTTTGGCTGCTACTGCTCGCGCCGAAGTTGTAATGGTGGTTGATTGCGGGCGTACTCGTCGCAGTGCAGCCGTTCGCGCAAAACAACAATTTGAAAGCCTGAACCTTCCGCTAAAAGGGATCGTTGTAAACAGGGTAAATCCACAAGATGAGAACAATGCTTACGGTTACTACTATGGGTACAGCTATGAATTACCCCCATCTCCAAACGTAAACACGAAACGATCAGGATTTTTGCGTTATTTCACCCGATCAAACAAATGAATCTCCTGCAACTATAATTATCATGGCATTAACAAAACGTCGTCAGCAGACCTTATTCTGGATATGTGCTGATTTTCTAGTGGTATTTGCTGCATACAGTATGGCATTCGCGGCACGTGCTGTATTGACCTCTCTAGATTATTTGCATAGCATTGGCTGGATTACTATTTTTGCCTTTTTCGCGATTGCAATGCTACGTCTATTCGGTGTGTACCGAAGAATATGGTCACGTACTAGCGGGCATGAGGTTATTGTCATTGTAAAGGCTATAACGGTAATCACAATTGGGACATTTATTACGAGCCTAATCTTAGTTCCGCGCCCCCTTCCCCTCAGTATCGTTCTACTTGGAAACCTTTTATCACTTGCTGGTTTTACAGCTAGCCGTTATCAGTCACGTCTTTTGAACGGGTTAGTATGGCGTTGGAAAGCAATATGGGATTATCAATTCCCTATATCTCGAACGCGGGTATTAATTATTGGCGCAGGAGAATCCGGTCAGACTCTTGCTTGGCGGCTCAAATATCGTGCTCCCGGCAATAGTTATGAAGTGGTTGGCTTTATTGATGATGACCTTGAAAAACAAAAAATGCTTATCGAAGGCAGCCCGGTAATCGGCACTCAAAGCGATATCATACGTATAGCTAAAGATTTTCATATCGATCTTATAGTTGTAGCGATAACCTCCATCAAAGGACAAGCCTTTAGGGATTTATTGGCCATCTGCGAAAATACCAGTGCTTTAATAAAAGTCGTTCCAGATCTATTTGCGATGGTGAGTGCACGTGAACATACGGTGCCTTTGCGAGATGTTCGTGCTGAAGATCTTATTGGTCGCTCCGCACTGTCTCGTTGCGATGATGTTAGTTTAGACCCGGTGATGCACAAGATCGTTTGTATTACCGGAGCATCTGGATCTATTGGATCAGAACTGACGCGACAAATCATGCTCTATCAGCCCCAAATGGTCATCCTAATCGACAATAACGAAAGCGGTCTGCATGATCTCTTCATTCAGGTAACAACTACTTTTCCTGATATCGATGTGAAGATTGTCTTAGCCGACATTACAAATTCTCGCAGTATAGAGACTGTCATTGAGATGTATCGTCCACAGGTTATTTTTCATGCCGCAGCCTATAAGCATGTTCCTATGCTCGAGTACTATCCGCGTGAGGGGCTACGTGTCAATATCTGTGGAACATGGTGCGTTGCACAATTGGCACAAAAGTATGATGTCGAACGTTTTATTCTTGTCTCAACTGATAAGGCTGTAAATCCAGTTAGCGTTATGGGGGCAAGTAAACGGGTCTGCGAAATCCTATTGCATGCACTCTCCAAGCATGATGATAATACGACACTCTTTGCATCTGTTCGTTTTGGCAATGTATTGGGTAGCCGGGGGAGTGTTGTCCCTACTTTTAATCAACAAATTGATAGTGGGGGGCCGGTAACCGTTACACATCCGGATATGACTCGCTACTTTATGAGTATTTCTGAGGCTGTTAATCTCATCATACATGCCGCTTGTATGACTACAGGCGATGATATATTTATGCTAAAGATGGGAGAAGTTGTTCGTATTACTGAATTAGCCGAGCGCATGATTCGAATGCATGGATTGCGTCCATATCAAGATATTGCTATTAAGTTCACTGGTGTTCGCCCCGGTGAGAAAATGCATGAGGAATTGTTTAATGACGAAGAACTCTCATTGCCCACAATTCACCCCTATATAATACGCATCCAAAGCAAAATGAAACCATTCAATGTTGGCATGTTTATGAATAAATTGCTGCAATTGGTTGCACAAGAACCATTATCATCTTCTGAAGTACTATCAGTGCTTCAAGAATTTATTCAATCTGCTCAATGGCAGCCTGTGGCAGAATCTGAAGCCGTGCGAGAAAAACCTTATGACGTTATCTGAAGATAGTGGAATTATTCCAATTCCATCTCAGCCAGACTCACCTACGCCAATCCCGAGCCAACGTCGGCGCAAAGAAAAAGGACCTAAGTGGTTACGCCGTACACGGAAAGCAATAAAGCAGATTAAGTGGCGTACCGTTACCATTGTAACTGTTACCATGATTGCGGTCGTTATTGTGGCGGGATTAGTTTTGGTAGCAGATGCTACAAACCGTGTTCAGTCGTCACTTTCCAGTCTTGAACGCGTTGTGCAAAGTGTGCGGAGTCGGCCCGGTACAGAATTGACATTGACCGATTTCAATCGCCTCCAAGCGAGTGTGACTGATTTGTCTTTAAATCTTGAAACCGCTCGAAATCAAATAGGATTTGTTGGCTTACTGGCTGGTTTTAATCCTGAAATCGGTGCGCGCCTAGCGACTACTCACAGCGCATATCATCTGGCAATGGCGGCAACTGAAATGCTCAAGGGATTGCAGCCTACGATTTTTTTCCTTGTGTCTGGAGATGATAATACAGGTGTTGTTACTGGGGCTGTATCCGGTAACCGGATCGTAGAGTTGATGCAGATCGGTAAAGGTGCGGTTCTCAAGGCCAAAAACTATCTTCAAGCTGCAGAAGATGATGTTTCCAATCTTGATTTGGCACGCTTATCTGCGCAATCTGTTATGAATATCAAAGGCCTAGTGCAATATCAGCAGCAATTGCTTCAGATTAATAATGTTTTGACAATTGCTCCAGACTTACTCACTGCAATGTTTGGGCTAACTAAAGAACAGCATTATCTTATTCTTTCGCAAAATAACGATGAAATTCGACCCTCTGGTGGTTACATCAGTACGTACGGCTGGATCACGATGCGTAATGGTCGTGTCACTGATTACAGCTATAGCCCCACCACCACATCTAGTCCAAATCCACCGCCCTCGGAGAAAGCAACACAAATACATGTTCCAGATTGGTGGATCCGCTATGGTGAACCCATTTATGCGGCATGGGACGGCAGTTGGTACGCCGATTTCCCGTCTACCGCAGATATGTCTATGTGGTATTACAACAATGGCAATAATCCTCAATCACCTGTCGACGGTGTAATTGCCATTGATATTGTTGGTTTTGAATACTTATTGAAGGCATTGGGTAGTGTTGCAATCGCTGAGTATGGTGTTGTAGTAACTCCGGAGAATTTCCGACAGGTTGTTTACGATATTAGAGCCGATGGTGATGGTGACTTACCACATAAGCGTTTTCTGGCCGCATTGTATCAACAGATTTTTGCCCAGTTAGAACAGTCTAATGCTGATCCAGAGATTCGCAAGCGTCAAATTGGAGCAATATTACAGGCCCTCCAAGAAAAACACATTATGCTGCATTTCTCTGATTCGGATTTGAATATGGCAACCGATTTACTTGGTTGGTCAGGTACACAACAAACATCCATAGATCACGACTATCTGATGGTGGTTGACGCGAACCTTGGCAACAAATCCAATCACTCGATTGCTCGTGATTTGACCTATGATGTGGATATTCAACCCGATGGAACACTCAAAAGCAGGGTGACTATTAGCTATGATTACTCACAGATTGTTGCTGCGGCAGATCCAGCTGTTAACCCCAAGTTTCACGGTCCACTCGAATATGATAATTTGCTTCAGGTGTTTATACCTCCCAATAGCACTGTCAGCAGTTCCACGACTTTCCCCTTACAACCCCGCCGCGCGGATAGCGCTTCGTATACGCATCTAATCACTGAAGTTACGGTGCCATATGACTCCAATGAGCGTTTTCAATTCTCTTATCTGTCGCCACCGCTCATAGAAACGATAGGCCGTTATCACCGCTATCGTCTGCTAATACAAAAACAGCCGGGAACAAACGCAGATGCAACGATAATACAAGTGACATTGCCTGCCCAAGCCAAGATCTTAAATGTATCTCCGCCGCAGTCTGCTACTTATAGTCTCGATCGACCTGTATTGGAATTCGGGCTTGATCTCAAGTCAGATGTTTGGGTAGAGGTTGTGTATGAAAGCTAATCCAGCTTACAGGTGTTACGAGTTGGGTCTATTTACTATACTGTCCTACCGTCTGTAACTATGTAATAATGCTTGTCATGGTAGTCACACAATAGTCAATTTATAACCTAAAGGCGATAACACGTTGACAGTTGATGGCTGGGCGACAAACGGCAATGTTCGTCTGCATTATCTTGATAATCAGTCCGATGTTTCTTCGTTACCATTGATTATGATTCCCGGTCTTAGCAGTGATGCTGGAGATTTTGCACAGATGATTGAAGCACTCATACCACATCGCGCATTATCTGTGAGTCTTCGTGGACGAGGTAAAAGTGATATCCCCGATACCGGATATCGCTTTGAGGATCACATCAAAGACATTAGTGCGATTATTGATCAAACTCAATTCCAGCAAGTATGTCTGTTTGGACACTCTATCGGAATCAATTATGCAATTGGCTACGCGCTCGAAAATCCAACACGGGTCAAGGGAATTATCGTAGGGGGATATCCAGCTGAATACCCTACATTTTCCGCTGATTGGGCACTTAAAGTAATGATGAAATATCCTGATGAAATGCCTATGAAAGCAGTGCTAGGCATCCAACATGAGTCAGTTCAAATCTCACTTTGGGAGCGACTGAGTGAGCTAACATGCCCAATTCTGGTGTTGCGGGGAAGCAAATCATCATCTTTACTCAAACCAGAAGTGGCAGAAAAATATACTCAATTTGCACCACAGTCTCGTATTTTAGTTTTCGATAATTCTGGCCATCGCTTATGGCATCCTAATTTCAATCGCTTCATTACGGCCCTAAGATTTTTTGTTGAAGAATGCACCTTACCTGTCACACCTTCATCTATGTCAAACGATATACCACCTCTATAAGCACCTCTGCCATCTCCTTATTTCATCTATAGGGTGTGGTGTTTTCTAGGTTAATTCTGAGCAACTATATTTTGTAATATCGCGAGAATGTCGTCGGGTTCTACCTCTGATTTTTCATGTTTTCTTGTGAATGTGATTGTCCACAGATGTGACTTCCATAATTTGATGTACTCGTGTCCAATGTATGCCTAACAGTTTCCCTATTTCCCTGTAGCTCATACCGTCTTTGCGCATCAAGAAAATTGTTTCGCGCAGTTGAGTTTTATCAGGGTAACGATTGGGGTTGCTTGTTGATGCTGGAATATTGATGCTAAACTGATAAACATGCCTAGGAAACGGAACTCTTCCCCTCGGGTCCAAACCGTATAACCGGATTTGATCAATGACCACCACGTATGCTGGTGGTTTTTGTTTGCCCGTCCAGCACTGCAAACGGGAACCGTTCATAATTCAAGGTGGGCGTTAGGGCTCAGGGAACGGTCACGACTCCCGTTGGACACTTGCCACCCCGCCCCCTGAATCCTATCGCTTCCCCGCAGGTAGTCAAGCGTGACAGTTTATATTTAGCCCTCATTTATTGATTATGTACGAGCGAAATAATCCCCCGAATATCATGAGTGCACAAATAGTTGTCACTGCTATGAGTTTCTACTACATTTTGTCAACTTATGCCCATTTTAGCTTCGAGAAATTTGCATATCATTTCACAGTGTTTCACTTTGTAGAAAATTCATAATCATGCTAATCAAACTTTGTCGCATATTCGCTTAGGTCTACACCCCCTAATTCAGTAAACTGCCCACATCGTATTTCGCTTTTACTTCAGAGGGGACATGGAATGAAGAAAAGTAATCGGATGTGGCGACGCATCATCATCATGGGGATTGCTACACTGGTCTTAGCAATGTTTGGGGCACATCAAACCTTTGCACAAGACGCAACTGCCATAACAGCAGATGACATCACAGCCATAAAGATCTCAATTGATACCTCTTGGGTTATGCTCACTGGCTTTCTCGTATTCTTTATGCAATTGGGGTTTGCAATTCTCGAAACCGGTATGATCCGTCAGACCGCGGCGGTCAACGCCTTGCTCGAAAATTTCCTCGAAGCAGGTGTTGGTGCGATCATTTGGTGGGTGCTTGGTTTCGGTCTCGCTTTTGGTGTCGATAATGGCAGCGGGCTATTTGGGACTAGTCTCTTCGCCCCCGGCTTTGATACTGCCAACACCATTTACTATGGGAACATCGGTGTGCTGACCATGTTCTTCTTCCAATTTGCCTTTGCCGCAACCGCCAGCACCATCACCACGGGTGCCATGGCCGAACGGACAGACTTTATCGGCAACTTGATTTACACCGCAGTCGTCATCGCAATCATTTACCCAGTCGTTGTGCATTGGGTTTGGGGTGGCGGTTGGTTGTTCAAGCAAGGGTTTTTTGACTTTGCAGGCAGCAATGTCGTCCATACAGTCGGCGGTGTCATCGCGATTGTCGGCGCATGGATGCTCGGCCCACGCAAAGGTAAAGTCTGGGGACAGGCCATCCCGCCCCATAACCTCGGTCTAGCGTTGCTCGGCACCATGATTTTGTGGTTCGGTTGGTACGGCTTTAACCCCGGCTCAACATTGGGTGCAGTCGGTGTTGGTGGCACGATTGGTATCGTCACCATGAACACCACATTGGGTGCTGGTGCGGGATCATTGTCAGCCTTGTTCTTTCAGTACTTCCGCACGGGCAAATGGGACTTAGCCGCTTGTTTGAACGGTTCTCTGGCTGGCCTCGTTGCGGTTACCGGTGGCTGTGCATTCATTAGCTTCCCCGCAGCAGTCATCATTGGTGTGGTTGGCGGTATTCTTCTCCTACTGTGGGGTGATCTGTTGGAAAAGATCAAGATTGACGACGCCGTTGGTGCATCGTCGGTTCACCTTGCATGCGGTGTCTGGGGTATTGTCGCCATCGGCTTGTTTGCCGAACCGAGTTTGACCCCCTTCGCCGCCAACGCCAAAAGCGGAATGGGAGGCATCCTTGTCGCCGGTGGTAGTGCAGACATCTTGATCACCCAGATCATCGGTTCACTCTCCACCATTGTTTGGTGTGCGGTCACTTCCTTCATTATGTTCGGCGCCCTAAAAGCCATCGGTCATCTGCGCGTCAACCCGAAGGCAGAGATGGACGGCAACTTCATCGACAACTACGAACACGCACAATCCATTTGGCCGGATGTCATGCCGCTGCCCGTTGAAGATAGCGTGGTAAAAGTTCCCGTTCGCTCAACAGCCCCCGCTACAGGTGACTAACTAACGTACAGACTATTCGATCAATAAATGAGTGGGGACAACCTCCCCACTTGATCTGTTTTAGGAGGCTCCTTTGTTCGGGATTGGCATCATCAGTCTTGCTCCAGCCATTACGGCCTTACTGCGCCCCGCAGTGAGAAAATTCATATCCAAAGAGATTTACGGATGGATGCTGGCTGCACTGGTGAGCATCCTTTTCGTTGGACTGCTGACCTTTATCCCCACAATTCAAGAAGTCGGACATGTGACGCTTAACGTGCCGTGGGTGCCGCAGTTAGGGCTGAGCCTCTCAGTGTATTTGGATGGCTTATCCCTACTCTTTAGCCTCCTGATCCTCGGCATCGGCGCGATGATCATCCTCTACAGCGTCTACTACTTTGATGACGCCCATTCATTAGA
The DNA here is from genome assembly GCA_044227005.1 of Aggregatilineales bacterium. GTDB lineage: Bacteria > Chloroflexota > Anaerolineae > Aggregatilineales > Phototrophicaceae > CFX2. The sequence continues at coordinate 3,304 of JBGAFZ010000012.1, read as the reverse complement.
TCGCTTTTACACTCTGCTCCTACCATTCATGAGCGCCATGCTTGTCGTGGTCATGGCTGGCAACATCTTAACCCTCTTTATCGGTTGGGAACTCACCAGCATCATCTCTTTCCTATTAGTGAGTTTTAACCATGAGAGCGAAGCCGCCCGCAAAGGTGCTTTACAGGCGCTCATCATCACCGGTGGCGGCGGATTAGCCTTGCTCGTCGGTCTCGTGATGCTGGGCAATGCTGCCGGCTCGATGGAACTCAACCAGATTATCGCCAATACCAGCCTCCGCGAGAGTCCCTTATACACAGCCTTTACGGTACTCATCTTGCTCGGCTGTTTTACCAAAAGCGCCCAATTCCCGTTTCATTTCTGGTTGCCCGGTGCCATGAGTGCACCCACGCCAGCCAGTGCCTACTTACACTCTGCTACCATGGTCAAAGCCGGTATTTATCTCCTGCTCCGCTTATCACCAGCCTTAGGTGATACCCCCCTGTGGCAAAACGGCCTACTGATGATCGGGCTGCTAACCGCCTTAATCGGATCATTGTTCGCGCTGCGGCAAGTTGATCTGAAAGCGGCTTTAGCCTATGCAACCGTCAGCCAGCTTGGCATCTTGGTTGCCCTCATCAGCCTACCGCACAGTGAAGGATTGAAAGCAGCAGCTGTCGGTATACTGGCGCATGCGTTGTATAAAGCCGCCCTCTTCCTAACCGCGGGCGCCATTGACCACGCTACCGGAACACGCGATTTGACCAAATTGGGTGGGCTTGCCCGTCGGATGCCCGCTTGGGCAGTGGTTGCCCTTATTGCCGGACTTTCAATGGCTGGCATTCCGCCTTTGTTGGGTTTCGTCGCCAAAGAAACACTCCTTGAGTCTATGTTAGCGAACCCGCTCGCACTGGTAACCGTCGTTGTCAGCGCCGCCTTAACTGTCGCCATGGCCGCCATATTGGTCTGGGATGTTTTTGCTGGCAAACCCGCTGAAATACACCATTTCCATGCGACCCCCAACGGTCTTTTGTTCGGTCCTGCCGCATTAGCCCTCATGTCGATACTGGCGGGCGTTGGACTATCACGCTTGGTTGAACCACTCATACACATGATTGTGGGGAGTGAAAAGCTGCATCTGGTGCTATTTTCCGGTTTGAACACACCCTTCCTCTTGAGTCTGATTGCCGTCGCCGCTGGTGCAGTCATATTTGCTACGCGCTCAATCTGGCGTCAGTGGCACATACCAGCCTTACCAACCGGTACGCACATCTATCAACAAACCGTTCATAGCGTCGAGCGGGTTGGTGATCTTCTCTTACGTACGCAGGGCGGAAAGCTGCGCTATTACCTCGCGGTCATTTTATCCAGTGTCATCCTGCTACAAGCCTCCGCTGGCATAACCTACCTTACTGGATCACCGCTGCTGTTTGAATTTAACCCCAGCCTCGATATTCTGCGCGTCGTGATGCTTGTGCTTGGCCTCGGCATGATGCTCGCCAGCATCCTCTTCAAGAGTCATTTGATGGCAGCCTTATCCCTCGGTGTAGCTGGTTATAGTGTCGGCGGTCTGTTCCTCATCGAACCTGCGCCCGATGTGGCACTCGTTCAATTCATGGTTGAAACTCTGGGGACCGTCCTGCTCATTGTGATGTTGGCACGTATTCGCTCGGTTGAACGTGAACAAGCGATGGCCTCCTTGTGGGTGCAATCGCGCGTAGGTCTTATCCGTGATGTATTGATCGCAGCGGGTATCGGTATCGGCGTTGGTTTGTTTGTCTTGGCCGCCCTTACCAGCCGACCCAAGCCCGAAAGCATCGCCACGTGGCATCTCGAAAATACCGAAAAGCTGGTCGGCTTCCCTGATGTGGTCGGTGCCATCGTGACTGACTTCCGCGGCATGGACACCATCATCGAAATTACGGTTTTTAGCGTCGCCGCACTCGGTGTGCTAACCATTCTTTCCAAGCCACCTGCCAGCGCCCGTTGGCCCAAGGGCATCACCAATGTCATCACCGGACTGAACCGCAACCGACAAACAACCGCCGTTGAATCAGAAGCAATACCGGCACCCTATGTCGATCATCTCACGCATCATCATGGCGAAGATTCATTCGTCCCTAGTTTTTCGACGCCTTTCACCCGCATCATCACGCGCATCGTTCTGCCACTCTCCTTGCTGATAGCGCTGGCTCATTTACTCTATGGCGGTGACGGCCCCGGTGACGGTTTCACTGCAGGTGTCGTCAGTGGCTTAGGCGTAGCCCTTGCCTATATCGTCTTTGGGTATCACGACGCACGTGAACAGCTTGGATGGTTGCCTGCCCGTCATCTGATCGGCATCGGTGTAGCCCTTGTTATCGCCAATGCTGTCTTCCCGATGTTTCTCGGACAACCCTTCCTCGCCCATGTGAATTTCGATCTCCCCTTACCCGCGAATATTCATCTGTCCTCAACATTCATCTACGAAACCGGCATCTTCCTGACCGTTCTTGGCAGCATTACCACCGTGATGGAAGCCATCGCTTATCCCAAAGAGGTTGAACCCCTATGAACGTGATTTTTGCAGCCGCGACCGGCATCATGTTTGCCTTCGGAACCTTTCAACTCCTGCGCAGTGATATGGTCAAGTCCGCAATGGGTTTCTACATCCTGTTTACGGCCATCAATTTGTTTTTCTTCGCCGTGGGTGCCTTCAACGGGCAAGCCCCTGCCTATGTCCAGAATGTTGATAAAACCGTCACCAGTGATCCGCTTGTACAGGCGCTCATCTTAACCGCCATCGTAATTAGCTTCGGAACCTACGCCATTCTACTCGGACTGATTTCAGCCTCTGCGCGGCGTTATAAGACAGCCGATTTGGACACATTGGATCAACTTAAAGGGTAATGATGTCAAATAATCCGCTCGTCCTCCTGCCAATATTTATCCCGCTTTCCGGTGCGGCGCTGTGTATTCTCACCGCTCACTATCTGCGCGTACAGCACATCATCGGCATGACCGCCAGCACCGTTGCATGGCTGGCAAGTTTGGCAATCCTTGCCCTCAATTGGAGTGATGGTCTGCAAATGTACCGCATTGGTGGCTACATGCCGCCTTATGGCATTGTCCTCGCTCCCGATATGCTTTCTGCGCTTTTTGAGGTCATGGCGACCACAGTCGTAGCGTGTGGAACGTTATATATCCTCGGTTGCCGCGATAAATGTGTTTCCTATCCGGCCTTTATGCCCATCTTCCTGTGCATGTCAGCCGGATTAAACGGCGCTTTCTACACCGGCGACATTTTCACCTTGTTCGTCTTTCAGGAACTGATGATTATGTCGTC
>JBGAFZ010000011.1:0-184392 GCA_044227005.1 Aggregatilineales bacterium | reverse complement strand
ATCTCGTCATAATCCATAGACAGGCGCTTTCGGTTTGACTTCATGATTAGACCCTTAAAGTCTAACTCCAAAGCGCCTCTTTCTTTACTTTCCCTTTCTTAAATTTGACATCCCGTGAGGCCAGCGGCAAACCCGTACAATGGCAAACCCATACGATGGCAAACCCGTACATAATGCCCCATAAATATGATAAGAGATATGGCATGCGAAGTGGTGACTATTTGGAAAACCATTTGGTAACTCTTTGGCGAGGTTGATACTAACGATTTTGAGGGAGTGGGAGGACGGATGATATTGAGAATTGGTTGGAAATGGGTTTGTCGGATTAACCTAAAGTAAACCTATTGTATATGATCAAGCACATGAGAATTGAAAAGACAGAGCAAGCTCTGTCTTAGGATGATCGTAGATTAAAAGTGATCCAAGATCAGATCTAGGCGCGGGCTTTCCATGCGTTGATGGCAGCGGTGGCTTCGGGCGTGTTAATGCGCTGAAGGGCATTGGCAGCCGCATCACTGACGCGCTTGCCAGTGGTATCCGAGTAGGACTCATCATCAAGGCGTTTGATGAGATCAGGAACGGCGGCTTCGCACTTCATCTGCCCCAAAGCAAGGGCAGCGGCGTAGCGTACCTGTTGATCGTGGGAGTAGAGGGCATTGAGCAAACGCTCGACAGCACTCCCGCCAATTTCACCGAGCATCCATGCGGCTTGATTGCGTTCCAAGTCGCTGGCTTCGTAGAGGGCGTGAATGAGGGGGTCGATGGCTTCTTCCCCGATTTGTTTGAGAATTTCGATGGCGGTGCGACGACTGGTGGGCTTGTCAAAGGCAGCCATAACTTCTAAGAGCGGTACCACGGCAGCCGTACCAATGCGGATTAAGGCAACAGCAGCGGCAGTACGTAATGAGGCTTCTTCTGATTCCATGGCATCGACCAAAAGGGATACCGGACGCGGATCACCAATTTGACCCAGCACCGCAATCGACAGGGTTTGAAGCTGGATGTTGCGGCTACGAGCAGCTTCCATGAGGCCGGGGACAGCTTTGTCACCGATCATGAGCAAGGCGGCAGAGGCAATTGCCCATGTATCACGGTTGTCTTCGGTGAAGATGAAGATCAGGGATGAAACAGAGGGTTCACCGATCTTGGCTAATACGCGGGCGGCCTCGACGGCAACCCCTTTACTACCAGTGGTGCGAATTATATTAGCAAGAGGCTCGACAGCTTGAGGATCACAGGATTCACGTAACTCAGCGATGGCGACACGTTGCACAATAGGACTGGTGCTGCGCAGTTTTTCCAATTGGGGTTCGATGTCGGCTATCATGGTTATCATTTGCTCAGCAACCTCAAAATTACAATCTGTGGATCAGTGTAACAGAAGCATACCTAACAAATATCAATTGTTTGTAATTATAAATGAGATTTTCACAGAAAATTCGGAAATCATCCCCCCGCACGCATAAAAGCCATCAAACTCAGAATGGTGTAGTCGTTGGCAGGCTCGACAGTCGACCATGAATTCACACGATCAACATAACGCCACACCTCATTGTTGAAAGGCGCGAACACATCTTTGCCATCGGCAGGACATGGGCGCTGAGCATCCCACGGTTCCTCGCTGTCATCAATGGAGGCGGGATCATTGGGGCCGTTCACAACCGCACCGAGTAACAACGGCGTGGTTCCATCCAAGGCGCCAGTCAAATTGGCGGATTGGTGATGCAAACACTGAGGAAAGGTCGTCCCTGCCCCAACGACAAAGGTTGATCCCCAAGCATTTGCGCCTAATGCCCAATTCAACCAATGCTGCTGCATATCGCGAAAGGTATCGGTATTGGACAGTTCATCGTAGAGGCTGGCTTGAATGGAAACACCAAAGGCGTGTGGGACGGAATCAATCAGAAGGAAGTGACCGAATTGGTCATTCATGCGAGCGAAGCTTTCCAACTGGTTTTTGAGGTTGAGCAAGAGGGTGGATTGTATATTTGAATCGGTATTGTTGATGGCAAGCGCACGATAGAGTTCGGCATGGGCGAGGCCAGCCACATCGTAGAGATTGAACACATCTTGAAAGGCGTTGTTGATATAGCCCTTGGCTTGAGTCTCGGCGTGAATTTGATAAAAGCTAGGATCGCTATGGGGTAGTCCATCGGGCAAGTCCCCTGCTGAGACGACTCGATACAACTCTGCCGCACCTAGTTCGAGATCATCTGACCATTGAAATTCAGGGTAGAAATCGTAGGGAGCGGTCGTCAAAAGATCGCCTACGTTACCCGTATCGGCCAAATCAAAGATGGTTTGTGCGTCACGGAGGCATTGGTCGGCGTAGGGTTTATCGGTTGTTTTGAAGACTTGATAGCAGAGGGCGAAGGCAGCAGTCAAACGACCTGCGAGATTGGGACTGATACGTGCGCCGGGTGCACCGGCACGCAGCACAGGACGATATTTGATGTAGAAAGTAGGGTCACCGGCTGTCACTGAAAGTTGATCGTCGGATTCGGGCAAGCGCCACACATCATGGTCACCGAGAATGGATTGGGCGTTGCCATTGCCGATACCGACCTGATAGTAGAGGGTTTTGGTTTCGCTATCCCACATTTTGTTGAGCCAATCCATGCCATGACGGGCTTCGGCGCGGAAGGATTCAGCACCATCGCGCACCATGATGAGCATAAGGGTTTCAACAAAGCTGGTGGTCTGAACGAATTTGACAGCGTCACCCGCATCAAACCAGCCACCGGATACATCAATGGGCGCGCCACCAACAGGTTTTAGGCCGCCAACCAAGATGTCGTTAAGGTCATAGGTGGGCGGTTCATAGGCACTGGCTTGCTTATCGGTTAAGTGGGAGGGTTGGCGATTGAGGGGGCCGGGGGGCACATCTTCACCATCACGCTGCGATTGGAAGTAGGAAAGACCGTTGGTGAGCAAGGTGCTATAGAGGTTTTTGGCAGAGTCGATTTTGAAGGGTGGGGACTTCACACCATCGGCTTTGATAATGTAAGTGCCGGAAGTGGTCAAGGTGCTGAAGTCGAGGGCATAGACGTTGGGATAGCCCTGACTCCAACGGGAGATGACGCTACCTGTTTTTGCGGCAAGCACAACGGCATCCGAGGCGGCATCATTAACGGTGAAGTCGGTAATATCAACGCTACTCATGAGGATGGCTTGTTTGGAGGCATCGGTGGGATAACCAACTTGATTGACACGAATGACGGTTTCGCCACCTGCACGTGCTACGCTGATTCCGAGTGCCGTCAACATGGTTATGATCATGATTGCTAGCCGCTGTACGCGCATGTATGCCTCCTGATTTCCGTTGTACGCGCTCTATCATACGACAGTCGCTTCTCTGCATTCCACATTCCTATACAGTTCATTACAATGGCGGCAGGGTGACCGAGTTAATGGATGAGCAATTTATTGCACAAGGATTCATGTTGGTTTCGGTTATTGGTCGACGGACACGGCATGCCGTGTCCCTACTCCAAAACACGATCCCCTATCTTCAAATGTCATTTGATTACTACACCCTATGGGGTACATCCATATGGCGTGTCTGTTGATCAGCGTTCATGTTCAAGAATGAGTAAGTGATTACCGAGGTGGTAAAAGATTCATGCCCAATTATGATCAGAAAATTGCCCGCCAATTACAACTGCCTGTCAACCAAGTGGGTGCGACGCTGCAATTATTGGACGCGGGGAATACCCTGCCCTTCATCGCGCGTTACCGCAAAGAGGCAACGGGGGGGTTAGATGAAGATGCTATCCGACAGATTCTGGCAGCGGCGACACTGCTGCATAATCTGGATGAACGGCGCGACACGATCCTGAGCAGCATCGAGGAACAGGGGTTGTTGACACCGGATTTACGGCAGCAGATCGAAGTGGCGGAGACGATGACGACGCTGGAAGATTTATACCAGCCGTATAAGCCGAAGCGACGGACACGGGCGGGAATCGCGCGGGAAAAGGGATTGCAAGGACTGGCCGATTTGATCTTGCAACAGGTGCGGGATAACAAATCAGCGGAACAATTGGCGCGTCCGTTTGTGAACGATCAGGTGCCGACGATTGAGGATGCGCTGGCAGGGGCGCGGGACATTGTGGCGGAAACCATCAGCGACCATCCTGATGTGCGGGGACAAGTGCGGCAGAAGGCGCTGCGCTATGGGTTGCTGCGGTCGAGCCGGATTGAGGATACACCGGATGAGAAAGGCACATACCGACTGTACTATGAGTACGAGTCATTGGTAAGCCGCTTGAAGCCATATCAGGTGCTGGCGATCAATCGTGGTGAGACCGAGAAGGTGCTGCGGGTGAAGCTGGATGTAGCGGAGCGGGATTGGTGGCAAGCAGTGGAAGCGGCCTTCCGACCTGACCGACGTTCGCCGATGGCGGAGCAACTGGAACAGGCGATTGATGATGCGGCGAAACGGCTGTTGTTACCAGCGATTGAGCGCGATGTACGGACGACATTGAGTGAACAGGCGGAGCAACACGCGATTACGGTGTTCGCGAATAATCTGCGGGGGTTATTGAGCCAACCACCTTTAACCGGACAGACGGTGATGGGACTCGATCCGGGATTCCGGACGGGTTGTAAAGTGGCAGTGGTTGATCCTACGGGAAAAGTGATCGCGACAGGGGTTATTTATCCCCATGAGCCGCAAAAGCAGTGGAACGCGGCACTCAAGATATTGGACGCACTGATCGCACAACATCAGGTGACTTTGATCGCCATCGGGAACGGCACGGCCTCGCGGGAAACGGAACAGTTGGCAGCGGAATTGACACGAGGGCGTGAAAGCGTGCATTACATCATGGTGAGCGAGGCAGGTGCTAGTATCTATAGCGCAAGTCCATTGGCGCGGGCGGAACTGCCTGATCTGGATGTGACGCTGCGGGGGGCGGTGTCCATCGCACGGCGGGCACAAGATCCGTTAGCGGAGTTGGTCAAGATTGATCCACAATCGATTGGTGTGGGGTTGTATCAGCATGATGTGAACCAAACTCAATTGGCGGCATCGCTGGATGGGGTGGTAGAGACAGTGGTGAACCGTGTGGGTGTGGATGTGAATACAGCATCCCCTGCCCTGCTGACACATGTGGCGGGAATCGGGCCGAAACTGGCAGAGCGAATCGTGGCGCATCGGGATACGAACGGTGTGTTCAATGACCGGAGTGGATTAAAGAAGGTCGCAAGTCTGGGGCCGAAAGCATTTGAGCAGGCGGCGGGGTTCTTGCGAATTCGTGGCGGGAAAAATCCATTGGATGCGAGCGCGATCCATCCGGAGAGTTATCCGGTGGCACAGGCGATACTCAAACGGGCGGGGTTGAAAGCGGATACCCCACCTGCGGAACGGGCGGCAGCGCTGATCAAGTTACAGGCAGAACAGCCCCTAGCTCAGTTGGCGACCGAGTTGGATACAGGCGTGCCGACGCTCACGGATATTTTTGAACAATTGCTGCGTCCGGGACGTGATCCACGTGAGGATTTACCCCCACCGATTCTGCGGAGTGATGTGCTGTCGATGGATGATCTGGCGGCAGGGATGACGCTTAGTGGGACGGTGCGGAATGTGGTGGATTTCGGGGCGTTCGTGGACATCGGTGTGAAGCAGGATGGTTTGCTGCATCGCAGTCAAATTCCACGCGATATGACGTTGAGTGTAGGGGATATTGTGCAGGTCGAAATCCTGACGATTGAGAAAGAACGGGGGCGAATCGGGTTGGGGTGGAAGGGGTAAAGACTTTTACCGTAGAGAACACAAAGAGAGATAAGCCACGTGCGCTTATCTCTTTTGATGTCTGAATTACGAATGGCCTTTGAAGGGGACGATGGTGTATTCGGTGGTGTAGATATGGGTACGGACAGTCAGGAAGGAATCGGCATCGTTACCGCCGAGAATACCTTCTTGCGATTGGAAGTCGGCTTCCATGTCTTCGACGCTATCCCACCACAGTTCGGCTGTGCCGTCGTAGGCCGGATCGCCATCATTGGGTTGGTGAGCAGTCGCCACATTGCAATAATAGCCACGCAAACGCGGCATTTTGGAAGAAATCTTGGTGTGTTCATCGACCCAACGCACTTTAAACTCTTCCATCGTCATACCGGGTTTACGCTTCAATAAAGCGATACATTTGACCATGATTAACTCCTCATAAAAAATTCTATTCACATCTCTTCAGATACTATTCGAGCTCGGTCAGGGATGCAAGTCATGTTCGTCATCGAATCGACATGTATTAGCTGACAGGTGCAACAATTTCGATCTCGGTAACAGTCACAAACGTGTCGCCGGAGGGGGTGGATAGACGTTGGTTTCCTACGGGATCGTAGAAGCCCAAGACCACACGATAGCGACCGGACGGAAGATTGGCAGGAAGTGTTATGGTAAAGGGACGGCTGACCAAGACTTCGGCGGGATCATCCCATGTGCTGGTCGGGCGGCGTTCGAGATCATCCACCAAAGGAAGGCCATCTTGCTGCGCCATAACTTCCAGACGGTCAAGCGGATAGATATGGGTAAAGACGCGCATGGGGAGCGCGGTCGGAGCAGCGGCTTGCCAATAATAAGTGAGGGTCACATCAGAACCGGCGGAAATCTGGCGTGCTGAAAGGTCGTAGCCGATGAGGTTGAGGCTACCGAGTTGCAGTGGTTTATCCAATCGATTCTGGATGGGTTGCAAGCGCAAGACCTGCATCGAGGGGCCGCGATAGCGGGGATCGGCAGGATAAGATTTGAGCAATAGCAACTGATCGGGCGCGTAGGTTTGCCAATCGGTGTTATAAGGAACGATGGCATAGGTGACATTCTGAGCGCGCCAGTCCTCAAGAGGTTTATCGAGTAGATTGGCGACAGCCACCAAAGGAAAATCATTCTTGCCGTGATAACCACCGTAATCGCGATTCAGGGTTTTGTGATTATCGGTGCTGGCGATGTGAGGCGCAGGCGGCAGAGAGGTATCCATATAGGTCGCTAATTCATTGCGATGATCGAGCTTGGCGGCATCTTGAGCGGCGCTGACGGATGCAGAAAAAGCCGGAAGGATGGCTATAGCTGTGTATAGGCTGATGAGTGCGTAGGCAATCAGCGATGGATCGAGCTTCAAAGGGCGGCGTGAGGCTAACCAAAGGATTATCCATTTGGCAAGGGATGCGAGGGCGAGAGCGGTGAATAAATCACCCAACGCGACGAGAAAATACATCTGGCGAAGCTGCTGAACCCCGAAAAGACTGATCCCAACGAGAAAACTGACAAAGGCGACTATCAGCGCAAGCAGCAAGATACGCGAGAAAAAATCTTTGCGCCACCACGCGGTGAGCGCGAGGACGAGCGCAATTAGCAACCATGTGATGAGTGAACGAGTGCTCAGCACTGTAATGTTAAGATGAGTCACGAGTAGTTGCGGTGTGGGAAAGGCCATTTTATCGGTGGGAGCAACCCACTGAATGATTTTGTTGGCATCTAGAGTCGGATAGAGGGCAAGTAACCAAAAGAGAAATAGCGCCCAACGAAAGCCATTCCAAAACAACGCGCGTAGCATTTGTCGCCGTTCGGCAGAGTCGTCAGTTTGCCACCATGACCATAAGGGCAAGCAGAAAATGAGGGGCAACAAGAAAATGGCCTGCGTCTTAAATACGATAGCCAGCATGAGCATGTAGTTAGCGGCGGTATTTAAGGACTGGCGTTTGTGGGCTGTCCCCGCACAGACGAGCCAGAGGGATGCCAGCGCAAAAAAAGTCACAAAGGGGTCGGCAGTGGCAAAACGAATATGTTCATTCCAGAGGGGGTTGAACGCCCACAGAACTCCAGCGAGTAAACCGGCAACATATCCGGCTAGTTCGTAGCCTAATAAGGCGACAACAATAATGGATAACAGGGAAACGGTGATGGTCAATAAACGAACCATCGGGAGGAAGTCCGAGGCAGGACGGCGCTCGGTTTGGTTGAAGGCTTTTAGAACCAGATAGTTCAGGCTGATGATACCGGGTGGATAAGCGTTGTAGCCCATTGGTTTGGCAGTGCCGCTGTCAATGATCATCTGGGCGGCGAGATTGAATGAAGGTTCATCAGGATGATCGACGTAGGGCAAGCTGATGCGATAGCCGGTGTAATAGATCACACTAGACACTATCATCAGCAAGAGCAAGGCAAGCCACCATCTGCGCGAGGTGGGGAGAAGCGAACGTGTGGGCATTTAGCTACCTGATTCAATAGGTATAAAGCATAATGGCATGAGTATAGCATAGGGATTACGGCGCTTGTGGGGACGGCTGCATCTGTGATATTTGCTCAACAATTTTAGGCAAGTTGCACATTGCAATTCGTTTTGGGCTACGTTAAATTTACCCGTGTTGTTGGTAAAGGAACTATCATGTTGACCATTTCGCTCTCCAAGAAAGCCAAGAAGCGCAGCCCGATTTAAGTCCGGGATTTTTGGTTTCGAGAGCATCACACACGCGAACGAACCCGCCCGGACAGGCGGGTTTTTTGTTGGATAGTTATCAGGGAAAAGCAGATGCAAGCGTTTGAGATGAAGCAGAGCAAGAAGCCCAACCATAGGTCTGGATAGCTGCGCTGCGCCACTAACACTGTGAGCGAGCCGCCGTCCAGACACGCGCTGGACGGCGGTTTTTTTGAGTGGATAGTTGGTAGTTGGTAGTCATCAGTTGATAGTGAACACAAAGGCGATTAACCACAGAGGCACTGAGGAGGAAGAGAAATGCTGTTTGACCGCAGAGACGCATAGGAGGAAGTTGATAGTTGATAGTCATTAGTTGGTAGTGAACACAAAGGCGATTAACCACAGAGGCACTGAGGAGGAAGAGAAGATTTGGCAGTCCGTTGTTGCGCATCAGCCGAGCGATTTGGTGAATGACAACGGGTAACTAAATTACACAACAGGAGCGTATGAAGATGTCTGCACCGACTTGTCCAGTTTGTGGAGCCGAACTGCTGGTTCCAGCTAATGCCATGAAGCATGAGTTGTTCCCATGCCAAGATTGTGGAACTGAACTCGAAATTGTAAGCCTTGATCCGATGGCGGTTGAACTTGCGCCCGAAGTCGAAGAGGACTGGGGCGAATAACATGCGTGTTGGCATCATCATTTCGCACGTCCGACCGGAAGAGAAACTGCTAATCAGCGCATTTCAAGCGCGCGGGGTCGAACCGGATGTGATTTCCGATCGAGAGATTAATTTAGAGATCACCGCAGGGCCAGAGCAACAGGCTCCCGGCGGGGTTCCGTGGAACGCTTACGATGTGATCATGGAACGGAGCGTCAGCACATCACGCGGGTTGTATATGCTGGCGATGCTGGGAAGCTGGGGCGTGAACGCGATCAACCGTTATGAAACAGCTTCGGTCTGTGCCGATAAGTTTCTGACCACGATTGCCCTCGCTAAAGCGGGTGTTCCCCAACCCACTGCCCGTACCGCATTTGACCCCGACACTACGATGAAAGCTATTGAAGATCTCGGTTATCCGGCTGTGCTGAAACCTGTGACTGGCTCATGGGGTCGGTTGCTGGCAAAGGTCAAGGACGCGGATGCCGCCGAGTCGATCATCGAGCACCGGCAGACATTGGGCGATTATCAGCACCATGTCTATTACGTGCAACAGTACGTGAATAAGCCAGGGCGTGATATTCGGGCGTTCGTGGTGGGTGACAGGACGATCTGCGCAATTTACCGTGACTCGGAACATTGGATTACCAATACTGCGCGCGGTGGTAAAGCATCAAACTGCCCCGTGACACCGGAACTCAATGCGCTGTGTGTTAAAGCGGCGCACGCGGTGGGTGGCGGAATCGTGGCAGTAGATGTGTTTGAAGATCCAGAACGCGGGTTGAGCGTGAATGAAATCAACCACACGATGGAATTCCGTAACAGCAGCGCACCGACCGGTGTGGATATCGCGGCGGAAGTGGTGAGTTATGCACTCAGTACGGCAGGGGTACAAGCATGATCCAAGTTGGGATTGTCGGAGGCAGTGGTTATACAGGCGGGGAACTGCTGCGGATTCTGCTGACGCATCCAGAAGTGGAAGTGACGCAAGCCACATCCGAAAGCAACATTGGCAAGTTCTTTTATCAGGTGCATCCACATCTGCGCGGCAAGACGCAACTGCGCTTTATTGGGCGGGATGCGCTGCAACCGTGTGATGTGTTGTTCCTTGCCCTGCCCCACGGTGAGGCACAGAAGCACATCGGGAAGTACACCGCACTGGCAACCAAGATCGTGGATTTGAGCGCGGACTTCCGTTTGAACGACGCGGCACTTTATAAAACGGTTTATGGTCATGACCATGCCGCACCGGAATGGCTAGGCAAGTTTGTTTATGGACTGCCGGAATTGTTCCGCGAGAACATCAAGGGCGCGAATTATGCGAGCGGCGTGGGTTGCAATGCAACGGCCTCGACGCTGGCGTTGTGGGCGCTGGTGAAATCGGGCGTGGTGACCGCGAACCAGCCGATTATCGTGGATGCTAAAGTGGGTAGCAGTGAAGCGGGACGTGAACCAAGCGATAGCAGTCATCATCCGGCGCGGGTGGGTATCGTACGACCTTTCGCGTTGACGGGACACCGGCATGAGTACGAGGTCAAGCAATCGCTGGCACCGTGCGGCAACTTTGATGTGCGGTTGGCGATCACGAGCGTGGAATTGGTTCGTGGTGTGTCGGCAGCGGTGCATCTAACCCTGCCAGCAGGTATGGGGGATAAGGATTTCTGGGGGCCGTACCGCCAAACTTGGAGCGGTCAACCATTCGTACGGATTGTGCATGAAAAAGGTGGTATGCACCGGCATCCAGAACCGCGCTTGCTGTCGGGTACGAATTACGCCGATGTGGGATGGGAATATGATCCGGTGACGGGGCGAACGGTGCTGTTGTGCGCGATTGATAACCTCGGCAAGGGGGCAGCTGGTACAGCGATCCAATGCATGAATTTGATGTGCGGGGTCGAGGAAAGTACGGCGCTGACATTCGGCGGGATTTATCCGTAAAGCCAGACCAAACAAAGCATTTTTACCACAGAGACACAGAGAATGCGGAGAGAATACACATTCAAACCGCCAAGATTTTAGGCGCAGAGGAAGAAGAGAAAAGAATGGCTATTCATGTTTTGAAGCTTGGTGGCGGGGCGGGGAACGACCATACGGCGACGCTCAAGAATCTGGCGGCACGTATCCAAGGTGGCGAGCGCTGGGTGCTGGTACACGGTGCCAGTGATGCGGCAAATAAGCTGGGTGAACAAGTGGGTTATCCGGCACAAACGCTGGTGACACAAGGCGGTCATAGCAGCCGTTATACCGATGCGCGAACGATTGAGATCTTCGGGCAAGCGGTGGGTGGTTTGAATCAATTGATGACGGCGCAACTGGCAAGTTACGGGATTAATGCGGTTGGTTTGGGCGGCCCGAATATTATCCGCGCACACCGGAAGACGGCGATCCGTGCGATCCGTGACGGACGGCAGATTATCGTGCGTGACGATCATACCGGCACGATCAGCGAGGTGAAGGCGAGTGTGCTTCATTTGCTGCTGGACGCGGGGATTACGCCGGTGGTGGCTCCGTTGGCGATGGGTGATGAATACGAACGGCTGAATGTGGATGGTGATCTGGTTGCGGCGAACATCGCGCATGCGGTGGGGGCAGACGCGCTGATTATCCTGAGCAACGTGCCGGGGTTGATGCGTGATATTAACGACGCTGGCTCCTTAGTCACTGGCTTCCCGCTGAGTGAGTATGATCGGTATGAACCGCTGGCGGGGGGGCGTATGAAGAAGAAGTTGATGGCGGCGCAGGTGGCTCAGGTCGGACGGACGATTCTGGCGGACTCGCGGGTAGACAATCCGCTGGATGCGGCGTTGGCGGGTGGTGGTACTCAAATTACGAGCGAAGAGATTGAACCGCAGAGACGCTGAGAGATTAATTAATGCATTTTTACCACAGAGGCACAGAGAGTGAGAGAAAATGCGGTATCCAGATAGCTCGCTAAACCAACTCACCCATCGTGTCATTGGTGCAGTCATTGAAGTTCATCGGGAATTGGGACCGGGGTATCTAGAAGCGATGTATGAAGAAGCACTATGCCTTGAGTTCAATGAACTCAAAATTGCTTATACCCGTCAAAAACCAATCCATGTGAGCTATAAAGGCACTCCGATTGGTCAGGGATACATTGATATATTGGTCGAAAATGTGGTTATTGTAGAGCTCAAAGCCGTGGAAAAACTGATACCTGTTTATAAAGCACAGGTCATTTCCTATCTAAAAGCCACAGGGTTATCGCTCGGTTTGCTGATCAATTTCAATGTACCCGTTCTAAAAGATGGCATAGAGCGAATTGCTCTGTAAGCCTCTATGAGGAAAAAAGGATATTACATTGGCAAGTACATTTACACGGACGTTGGGACGGTCGGGGATTGAGATCAGCGCGATGGGATTGGGCTGCTGGGCGATTGGTGGGCCGTTCTGGCGGGGAGACGTGCCGAGCGGTTGGGGTGAGGTGGATGATAACGAGTCGATCGCAGCGATACATCGCGGGTTGGAACTGGGTGTGACATTCCTCGATACGGCGAATGTGTACGGCGCAGGACACAGCGAAAAGGTGCTGGCGAAGGCACTCAAAGGACGACGAAACGAGGTGGTGATTGCTACCAAGTTCGGCAATCTGTTCAATGAGGAAACCCGGCAGGTGATCGGGGCGAGCGCCAAACCAGATGACATTCGCGCACAGTGCGAGGAGTCATTACGGCGGTTGAATACAGATTACATCGATTTGTATCAACTGCATATCGGGGATTATGACCCGGCACTGGCCGTTGAGGTACGCGAAACCCTCGAAGGATTGGTGCAGGCGGGGAAAATCCGCAGCTACGGGTGGAGCACAGACGATCCGAACCGTGAGCGGGTCTTTGCGGCTGGTGAGCATTGCACGGCGGTACAAAACCAGATGAATGTGCTGGATGACGCGGCAGGCATGATCGCGGTATGCGAAGAACTGCATCTGGCGAGCGTCAACCGTGGGCCGCTGGCGATGGGGTTGCTGACGGGCAAGTATCAGGGACAGACAACATTGGGCGCGGACGATGTGCGAGGCACCAATGCTCCGGCGTGGATGAAATATTTTAAGGACGGCAAGCCCAGCCCTGAATGGATACAAAAGTTAGAAGCGATCCGTGAGATTTTGACGAGCGGGGGGCGTACGCTGGCGCAAGGGGCTATCGGGTGGTTGTGGGGACGAAGCGAACAGACGATCCCGATCCCCGGTTTCCGCACGGTGGCACAGGTTGAAGAGAATGTTGGGGCGATGCGCTTCGGGGCGTTGAACGCGGCGCAGATGGCAGAGATTGATGAAATTTTAGGGCGGAACTAAGATTTAAGTACAGGACAATCCCCTATCTCCCCAACCCTCTTTCCCCATTACATAGAGAAAGAGGGAGCAAAACATAGAGCGGTAGGCATTTGTATGATCAGAAATGCGTCAGCCGTAAACGGAGTTGGGATTAGTGCAGCGTTTTGGACATTGAGGCTATCAATAGGAGTTAGGCAATATGCTCGACACACTTGCGAATTGGAATGAACTGGAAGACCAGCACAGCAGCGGAACCTACATCAAGCGCGATTTGCAGGTGGTGCGTGGCGAAGGTGCGCGGCTCTTTGATGAAACCGGACGCAGTTATATTGATCTGGTGGGCGGACAGGGTTCAGCCAACCTCGGTCATGCGCATCCGGCGATCGTGGCAGCGATTACTAAGCAGGCAGCAGAACTAATCACCTGCCCTGAATTGTTTCACAATCCGGTACGGGCGCGGTATCAGGCAGAGTTGTGCCGAGTTAGTGGTTTTTCACGCGTGTTTCTGGCGAACAGCGGAACTGAGGCAAATGAGGGTGCGCTCAAGATTGCGCGGCTGAAAACGGGGCGTAAAGGCGTGATCGCAACCATGCGCGGCTTTCATGGGCGAACGATGGGGGCACTGAGCGCCACGTGGGAGAAGAATTATCGCGAACCGTTTTTGCCCCTGATTGATGGTGTAGTACATGTGCCCTACAACAATATTGAAAAGCTGAAAGAAGCACTCAACGAGAACATCGGCGCTGTGTTCTTGGAGGTGGTTCAAGGTGAAGGTGGGGTACATCCGGCACAGGCAGGGTATTTGCAGGCAGTACAAGAACTGGCACACGCAAACGGTTCACTGCTGATTATTGACGAGGTGCAGACCGGATGGGGACGGACGGGTAGCTTGTTCGCTCACTGGCAAGATGGTATTCAACCGGACATTGTGACAGTGGCTAAGAGTATGGCAGGTGGTGTTCCGATGGGTGCGATCCTGCTGAGTGAGAAGATTGGGACGCTTGATCCGGCGACACACGGCAGCACTTTCGGGGGTAATCCGTTGGCATGTGCGGCGGGGTTAGCGGCATTGGAGACGTATACAAAAACCAATACAACAGAATTGAACCGCCAAGACGCAGAGAACGCCAAGACCAATACAGCGTACATCCATAGAGAGGCAGATGGGGATCTGGTACGGCGCGCACGGAAGTTAGGCGATGAGGTGCGGCATCATTTGATGGATAACGCGCCAGAAAAAGCGGTGCGTGAGGTACGTGGTCGGGGATTGATGTTCGGGATTGAGCTACGGGCGAAAGTCGCGCCAGTCCTGAAACTATTACAGGAACGGGGTGTGGTGGCGCTTCCGGCAGGGCCGATGGTGCTACGCCTGCTCCCGCCATTGGTGATTAGTGATGAGGACATGTGGAAAGCGACCCACATTATTGAGGAGACTTTGAACGATGCCTTTTGAAAATTTTAGCGTTATTGAAAGTACGCTGCGTGAGGGCGAACAATTTAGTACGGCGACTTTTGACACCGCTCATAAACTGGAAATCGCACATAAACTAAATGATTTCGGCGTGGAGTTCATCGAGATGACTTCACCGAGCGCCAGCCCACAAAGTGAGGCGGATATTCGGGCGGTCACAGGTGCGGGGTTGAAGACCAAGATTCTGACGCATATCCGGTGTAATCGCGAGGATGCAGCACGGGCGCTGGACACGGGCGTGGATGGCTTGGATGTGGTGATCGGAACTTCGCCGCAACTGATGCAGCACAGCCACGGTAAGAGCATCCGGCAGATTATTGATCTGGCGGGTGAAGTAATGAGCTATATTCGCGGGCAGAAGCCGGATATTATCCTGCGCTTTAGCACCGAGGACACGTTCCGTAGCCGCGAGCCGGATTTGCTGCGGGTGTATCTGGCGGTGGCTGATCTGGGGATGGTCAACCGGCTGGGCGTGGCGGATACGGTGGGCGTGGCAACACCGACACAGGTGTATAACATGGTGCACCAATTGGTACGGTTGACGCACCTCGACATCGAGTTCCACGGGCATAATGACAGCGGTTGCGCGATTGCGAATGCAACGGCTGCGTTGGAGGCTGGCGCGACACACATTGATACGACGATTCTGGGCATCGGTGAGCGTAACGGCATCACTCCATTGGGCGGGTTGGTGGCACGGTTGTATACGCTGAACCGAAGTTATGTGAGCAAATATAACCTGAAGATGCTGCCTGAAATTGATAAGATGATCGCGGAAATGTGCGACCTCGATATTCCGTTCAATAACTATATTACGGGTGCGAGCGCCTTCATCCACAAGGCGGGGATTCATGCGAAAGCGGTGCTGGCTGATCCGACTACCTATGAAATTCTGCGTCCGGAAGATTTTGGGCTGAGCCGTGAGATTTCGATTGGTCACCGGCTGACAGGTTGGAATACGATCCGAGATCGGGCGCGGACGCTGGGTCTGGGTTTGAGTGATGATGCAGTGCGCGAGGTCACCAAAAACATTAAGCGGTTGGCAGATACCAAGCCGTTGAACCTTGCTGAAATTGATGCACTACTGCAAGAGGCGGAAGCGCGTGAACTGGTTACTTCGATGGAAGCGGGAAAGTAAGAAAACCAGATTCACCACAGAGGCACAGAGAAAACGGAAGATCGATAAAAGGTATTGCAGAAGGTACAACATTCCCGCTGAAATTGCAGGCGGGAAGCAGGGAGGATGCCGCTGAATCGTGATTTAGGTTCGGCGGCTGTTTCGGGTGGTGGCGCTGAAATGACACATTTGCAGCGGTTGGTTCGGTGAATGCCACCGCGTGCCATTTTGGTGCATTTGCAGCGGTTGGAGGGGAAGCAATCGCTGAAAATGCAAAACAATCCATACAATTAAACCGCCATGATGCCAAGGACGCCAAGTTCAAATCAAAGTACGAAACTGAATATATTTTTACCACAGAGGCACAAAGAACACAGAGAATACGGGAGTCAAAAGAGGCGATGGCTAGGGTACAGGTTGAAGCGGATTGTGGGAATGCGCCGAAGAAGGTGTTCTTGCGCGATTTTATGATTGCGTTTGCCAACGGTGATACCTCTTTTATACTCGATTCGGTGACGGATGCGGTTCAATGGGACGTGGTGGGAAGCCGATCTGTAAAAGGCAAGGCGGACGTTGAAGTTATGATGCGCGAGATGATGAAGACTGGCGTTGATGAGATGACGATTGAGACGATTATCACGCATGGGAACGCGGGTTCGGTGAATGGCGTGAATGTTCTTATTGACGGTTCGCGCTATGATTTTGCCATGTGTGTACGTTTAGTGGGCTGGGCAAGAATGGCAAGCTCAAACAGATTTCCTCGTATGTGATTGCGGTTAGTTAACCCCCTCAGAACAATTTTTAGGTGTGGGTGAATACAAGCGTTTGTAAAGTATGTGATGGTTGGTTTGGAAAATGCCGGACAGGATGAATTCTGTCTCTACAATCACACGCTTTGTTATTTCTCAGATACAAATAACAAGAGGTGCTTAATGCCTCCACCTCTTTCATGGTGGTCAAATGGTACGTGATAGTCGGCGGGAGCACACATAGGTGCTCCCCTACGATCCATGCTTTGAGAAGTCGGGTATCACGTATTATTCAACCCCTACTTCTTTCATTTTAGAACAAATAATCTTACCAAGTCAAGGCATTTTGGTTCGAGTTTCCAAACAAACCCTTATGGGTTCTGTAGCGTCAATATGAACTCGCAATAAAGAGCCTCTGTTGGATAGAGATCTTGTCTAGGCAGTGATTCGTTATCGCATTTTGATCTTTTCAAAGAGACAAGGATTCTTAATACGATCTTACAGTATATTACATATATCAAAGAGTGGTGATCAGTGCCGCCGATGAGCAGCACATTCATGCATTGATTTAAAGAGAGCAGCGCTCATGACGCGAACAATCGAATTGGTGGAAAACGGTATCATCAAGATCGTATGGGACGGGGTTGTGAACCGTGAAAACTACACTCAAGGCATTACCGATCGGATTGTATTTGCAGACGCACAGCAGCTTGAGCGATATGTACTGATATTTGATCTGCGGAAGGCACATATCACGGTATTTGATTTCCGGTTGGCGGCGTGGTCTGCGAACGCAGATCCCCGCATGACGCACACGGTGATTATTAGCAATTCAACGCTGGTAACGGTGACGGTTAATACGATGCTGCGTATGACTAAAACGCAGGTCGCGTTCGTGAATTCAGAGGCTCAGGCTCTGGCACGGGCACGACAGATTGTTGCGGGGTGGGAAGCAGCACAATCCTAGCACCTGTGTCTTTGAAAATAAAAAGCCCCTACCCTGTTGGGTAGAGGCATTGCAGCAACTACGGACGGACACGGCATGCCGTGTCCCTACAGTATTAGGCGACTTCGAGTTCCAGTTCGGATTCAGCAACGAGTGCAGTCTGGCATTCGAGCTTGATGACCGAGGGAATGGGGAAGCCGTTGAAGGGTACGGCGTATTCGTTGGTGTACGCGCCAGTGTCCAAGAACATGAGGCGGTCACCGATATGAATTTCGGGCAGCTCGAGGTTGCGAGCGACGACATCACAGCTATCGCAGCTCGGACCCGCCAAGGTGTAGCTCTTCATGGCGCGGTCATCGGCATCGGCAGCCAACAAACGGGTGACGGGCGGAAAGCCTTCGAAGGTTTCCATCATGCCATTGAAGACACCAGCATCCAAGTACAGCCATTCATCGCCACCGCGCTTGGCCTTGCCTACTACGCTGACGACCAAACGACCTGATTCGCCCACTAGACCACGACCCGGCTCAAGAATGAGCATGGGGTTGGCATGGGGGATGTAGCGGCTGACAGCTTCCATCGTTAGTTCACCAATGCCTTCGATGGTGGGGATGGAGGCGTCATGATAGTGACCAGCGGGGAAACCGCCGCCAATATCCAAGAAATGGAAATGATGGCCACAGGCTTCGGCACGTTCCCAGATTTCGCCGCAGGCACGGATGGCGTTAACCCAGTTTTGGGCGCGTAAGCATTGCGAACCGACATGGAACGAGAGACCGATGGGATCAAGCCCGTATTCTTTGGCCATATCGAACAGCGCCAAGGCTTCATCACCACTCACACCAAACTTGCCCGCCAGCGGGAGTACGCTCCCCTGATTATCAACTGCCAGCCGCACGTAAACGCGCATACCGGGAGCATAACGGGCGACCTTCTCAACCTCATAGGTCGAGTCGACAACCATCGCGTAGACACCTTCTTCAGCCATGCGTTGGATGAAGGTGGGGTTCTTGATGGGGTTACTGCAAATAATTTGCCGGCCTGTAGCACCAACTGAAAGCGAGCGTTCCAGTTCAGCCAACGAGGCGATTTCCAGCCCACCACCCTTTTCGACGACCAACCGCATGACATCGGGGTTGGCATTGGCCTTGACAGCGTAATAGATTTGACCGCCGGGAAAGGCATCAATGAATCGGTTATAGGTCTGGTTAATTTGCTCAAAATCAAGCACTAAAGCGGGAGTAACAAGGTTTGGGTTGTTTACAGTGGTGTCCATGAGGACAGTGTTCATCGGCTTCTACGGGTCTCCTATCTGGTGAGTAGTCACGAATACTTTACAAGATAAAGGGGCGGTTCGTGGACCACCCCTTACTTCATTTTGATTCTACATCCGAAATCCCTACATGCAAGACAAAATTTCTAGGAATTTCATTAAGATTTTGTGCGAATATCTCAACATATTCACAGGCTCTTACTGATAAGAGATTAGCACGATTTTGACCAGTGCATTCCCCCAGTTATAGGGCTTTTCAAGCGTAGGTTCTTTCCATTGTAATGCGCGTTATAATATTGGCGTCGCCGGAGGTGGTGATTTCGCCGCCTTCAAAAGTTACTTTTTAAAAGGGGAGAGTTCTGATGAAGCAGATGCGATTTTTTATTATGGGGTTGCTGATTGTGGTGGTTGTGCTGGCGATTGCAGCGTTCCGTCCCGCCAAAGTGAGCACCATGACTATTGCGGTGGTAGAGCACGCCGATACGGATGTGGTTACTGACACGGGTGAAACAGGCGATACAGTGGGTGATGTGTTGACGTTTGCTAATAAAGTTTTTGATGAAAAGAATGAAAAAGAAATTGGCAGTGACAATGGTTATTGTTTGCGGACGGCCGTTGGCTCGGCATGGGAATGTAATTGGACGCTGACATTAGCCGATGGATCGGTGGTGATCGAGGGACCGTTCTATGACACCGCAGATTCGGTGATGGCAATTACGGGCGGGACGGGTGCTTACGCTGATGCACGTGGATCAATGAAGCTGCACTCTCGCAATGATAAGGGTTCGGAATACGACTTCGTGTACGAATTCGTACAATAAATCCCCCGTTTTGATCATAGGGGGTGAGCGTTTTTACTCACCTCCTATGCACCCCGAAAATAAACACTCAACAAAACTATGACAAAATCTTACGGCAGGTTATATCGACATATAGTTTAAAATTACAGTGTTGAAGTAATTCAGAATTAAGGATGATGCTATGCCGTACGAGATTTCATGGTTAGTTGATAAGCGCGTGATTTATACACGTATGTACGGATATGTAACAGGCGAAGACCTCCGGAACAACAATGCAGATATGCAAGCCTTTGTTCAAGATAGCGAACTGCTGCTGCATACCATTACGGATGCTACAGAGACGACAGGTACCGATATGGGACTGCGTGATTTGCAGAATACGCAATTCACGAGTGTCGAGAATCTTGGCTGGGGAATTTATATCAGTCCAAGCAAGATGAACCGCTTTTTCGCCGGCATCATCACGCAGCTCAATAAAAAACGCGGTCGGCAATTCGAGACATTGGATGAAGCCCTGAAATTCCTGAACGAGATGGATAATACATTGCCGCCTCTTTCCAAGCCATAAAAAGATTGAAGTCCCATTAACACTTTTACAGTAGGGCTGCCCGTTCAATGGAACTGCCTTACTGTTTTATTGCAGCGATCTCGATTGGAGTGGTCAGTGCGCCGCTGAAACACATTCAAGCAAAAAAAAGGATTTCCCATTATGCCGTATGAAATTTCATGGTTGGTTGATAAGCGTGTGCTTTATACACGCATGTACGGATTCGTAACCGGTGAAGAACTCAATGCCCAAAACAAAGATATCGGAGAATACGCCCGCCAGAGCGAGTTATTGCTGCATACCATCAACGATGGAATCGGCGTCACTGGAACCAGTATGGGACTCCGCGATTTGCAAAACACACAGTTCAACAGTTTGGATAATTTGGGCTGGGCGATTTATGTTAGCCCAAGCAAGATGAACCGCTTTTTTGCCAGCGTTATCACTCAGTTGAGCAAGAAGCGTGGACGGCAATTCGCAACTTTGGGTGAAGCGCTGAAATTTCTGAATGAGATGGATGATACGTTACCGCCATTAAGTTTATTGGATCACAGTGGCGCGGCTTAAGGATGGTCGATTTGAGGCTGCGGCTTGAGTTGAACATCGAGCCGTGGCTTTCGATTGCGCTTCGTGAATATCTGCCAAAGTGTCTTTAAACCCCCTACTAGATTGATCGATTGAGACTTATTTGATTGCACCGCCAGCTTCGCAAGCCGGTCATTTTCGCGTTCTTTGAGCATGTCGCGGTTGCGGGCTAGACGATTTTCCATTTCGCGGTAATCCATTGTGAGTGCCCTCGTCATTTGTTGGTCGATGGTTGGAGTGTATGCGAGGTTAGAACCGTTGTGAACCGTTTTAGTATTTACTAAATGGTTATCACTTCTGATCTATTTTGTTATAGGATAGGATTGTCATCGTTCGGAGAGAGAAGAGCGATTGTGATAACAATGGTCCTGATAACAATTGATGTAACCCAAAGTGATCTGGCAAACGTGCGTTTTGGCTATACCCCTTTGTTAGAACTGCTGGATAGTTACCGCATCTTGTATAAGCCGCATAAGCAGGGGCAATTTCGGCGCTGGGTGGATGAAGCTAATGGGGTTCTGCATGGGATTGACCTGCCCTACCTGCACAGCGTGGCAACGATTCCGTACTATATCCCTGATTTCTTGACCGCCACTCCAGCGACAACGATTGCGGATATTGAGGATGAGTTTCGGCGGTTGCGGAGTGTGCCGATTGAGATCATCCGTAAGAACATTGCATATGCGTTAGAACTGGCAGGCGAGTCGGCAATCTTGCAACAGTTTATGGCGTATCCGCGTGAAACGATGGAATGCCTGATTGACGAACTGCGCATCTACTGGCGGCGGACATTGGAACATCATTGGCCGCATATGATGTCGGTGCTGGATGGCGATGTGATTTACAGAGGACGGAACTTAGCGTTGGAGGGAACCAAGGCGTTGTTTTCCGGTTTACATCCCGAGCTACAGTTGGTCGGAGAACGGTTGGAATATACGGGTTCTGAAAAACCGGATCACATGAGCAAAAATTATCAATTGAATGGTTCGGGGGTGCAACTGGTACCGTCGATATTCGTCTGCTCGTTGACGTGGCAGATTGAACCGGAATGGAAGCCAATGCTGGCGTACCAATCACGCGGGACGGGCTTGTGGTGGATGGAGAACAAGGACGTACCGGATGAGTCGTTGGAGATCGCGCTGGGCGCGGGGCGGGCACGGGTGCTGCGGGTATTGGCGACGCCTTCGAGTACAGGCGAGATTGCGCATCAGTTGGAGATCACGGCGGGAGCGGCTTCCCAACATTTGAGCCGTTTGCAACAAGCCGGATTAACGGAACCGCGTCGTAGTGGTCAGCGCGTGTATTATCATTTGACACGGCGGGGGGAAAAGTTATTGGCGTTGTTCGCATAGAACAGTGACCCGAGATCAATGCATGTGCCTGACGAGGTAAGGCGTATGTTTCACCGTAGGGAGCCAAAGCGCTCGTAATAAGTGCCTTTGTACTCCTTATTGGTAGGACTGCATTAAGTGATGGGCGGTTAATTTGACCTACATACCCCACCCCAACCCCTCCCCAAAGCGTCAGGGAGGGGCTTTAAAGACTTTTATGGATTATTGCTTCATTGGTTACCACTGAAAATGTATCTCCACCGTTTAGTGGGTGCTACCTCCTTATTCTTTCCACAGTAAAGTTCATTCATTTATAAAAATAGTGAAAATCAATTATTTCCATTGATTTACCATTAACTTTTGGTATGAATTTGGTTTATAATCAATTCAGAAACATTAGCTCTGCTACCAAAGTGTGCAAGATATTTGCACCGAGAATGGTTTGATATGGGGCTGCATATTTTTTGGGATGACGAACAAAAACTGATCCTCCGTCAAGTTTACGATCTCAGCTGGACGTGGGACGAGTATTTAGCAGCATTTGCGAAAATTCGAGAACTGGCGAGTGAAGTCGATTATCCTATCGGGATGATTTCAGAAATTGGAATGATTAAGAGTGTGCCGCCGAACGCTATCTTGTATGGAGCGCGCGGAATCCGCAGTTTGCCATCCAATATTGTGCTGACGGTGATGGTGACCGAATCGCAATTGGCACTGTCGTTGTTGAACATTATTCTGACCGCCACGCAGTTCAAAAACATCGAGACCGCAAAAACAGCGGAAACGGCCAACCGCATGATTATGGATAAACTGAATATGCAGGTGAGAGAATCGGTATCGAATAGCGCATGAGATTAAGGAAGCGAGAGGGACAAATCCCTCCCGCTACGCGAATACGATAACTATTCTTCGAGGGTGCTGGTGTCGCCTTCAGGTAAGCCCATGGCACGAGCTTTGAGGACGCGACGCATAATTTTGCCCGAACGGGTCTTGGGCAAGATGCTCACAAATTCAATCTTGCTAGGTACTGCAATCGGCCCGACTTCATGCTTGATATGTTCTTTCAACTTATCAATCAAATCGTCGCTGCCGCTAACACCTTGGCGTAACAAGCAGTAGGCATAAATGACGTTGCCGCGCACTTCGTCGGGAACACCGATGCAAGCGGCCTCGGCAACAGCGGGATGGCTGACCAAACCAGATTCAATTTCAGCCGTACCGAGGCGATAACCACTGACTTTGATCACATCGTCAATACGTCCGATGATGTGGAAATAACCATCTTCATCCTTACGAGCGGAGTCACCGGCTAGATACCAGCCCTGCTTGGGGTAGGTGCTAAAGTAGGTCTTCACCATACGGTCAGGATCACCATAGACGGTACGAAGCATACCGGGCCACGGGTTCTTGATGACCAGCTTGCCTTCGACACCCGGTGGACACGAATTACCCTCTTCATCTACGACATCGACATCAATACCGGGGAAGGGTTTGGTACAACTACCGGGTTTGAGCGCCATCGAGGGCAAGGGGGTGATGACAAAGCCACCGCATTCGGTCATCCACCACGTATCCATGATAGGGCAACGACCACCACCGATGTTGTTGTAGTACCATTTCCACGCTTCGGGGTTGATGGGTTCACCCACCGAGCCGAGTAAGCGTAGGCTGCTGAGGTTATGACGCTTGGGCCACGCATCACCGAAACGCATCAGGCCGCGAATGGCAGTCGGCGCTGTGTAAAGAATGGTGACGCCATATTCTTCGACCAACTTCCACCAGCGATTGGGATAGGGGTAATTGGGAGCGCCTTCGTAGATGACTTCGGTTGCACCGAGGATGAGCGGCGCATAGACGATGTAGCTGTGTCCGGTGATCCAGCCCGGGTCCGCCGCGCACCAGAATCGGTCTTCATCTTTCATGTCGAAAACCCATTCTAAGGTGGTGGCAGTATAAACCTGATAACCGCCGTGGGTATGCAAAATACCCTTGGGTTTGCCCGTTGTGCCGCTGGTGTAGAGGATAAACAGCGGGTCTTCGGCATCCATGACTTCGGTTTCGCAAACCGGACTGGCGATGGGTAAGGCCATGAGGTCGTGATACCAGAAATCGCGCCCTGATTGCATCTGGACGTCCTGACCGGTACGTTTGACGACGATGACATGCTCGACTACCGGCGAACGATGCACGGCTTGATCGGCAATTTTCTTCAACTCGACAATGCTACCGCGCAGCCATGCCCCATCGCAGGTGATGAGGACTTTGCTCTGGGCATCCTCAATACGATCAGCCAAGGCATTTTCGCTAAAACCACCATAGACAACGCTATGTACGGCACCGATTTTGGCGGTAGCAAGCATGGCGATGACTAATTCGGGAATACGTCCCATGTAGATGGTGACGCGATCCCCCTTCTTGACTCCCATGCTGCGGAGAACGTTGGCGAATTTATTCACTTCCTGCCAGAGACGCCAATACGAAAGGGTTTGCTTATCGCCCTTCTCGCCTTCAAAAATGATGGCGAGCTTGTTCTTGCGCCATGTCTTGACGTGACGATCCAAGGCGTTCAGGGTGATGTTGGTTTTGCCGCCGACAAACCATTTATAAAATGGTGCGTTGCTGCTATCCAGCACCTTGTCCCACTTTTGATACCAATCCAGTGTTTCGGCGCGCTTTGCCCAGAACGCTTCTGTATCAAGCATTGATTCCCGATATACCGCGTCATAATCGGAAATATGGGCACTTTTTACTATTTCGTCGGAGGGGTAGAACCACTCCGAACTCGCTGGAACAAAAGCCTCGTCTGCCATGAAATATCTCCTTAGAGTAATAAGGTTTACTTTTGACGCGATAATTATAGAGGGGAGGTATAAGATTGGCTAATGATGGATGTACATGGCTCAAAACGAAAAATGCGATTGGCGCATGTTCAGAAGCAGAAAGATGTAAACAAGCTGATTTAGAGGGCTATTTCGTGCGTCAGATTACATTGATGAGAGAATTATTAATTATTAGTCTATGCAGATGCATGATAGTCTTATTCAATATATGAATAATTATAAAGGATAGTAGACCTTCATGAGTTCCATTCTGACTTCGTGGCATGATCCTGAAACCAAACACATCCTGCATATGGAATTCCAAGAGGGTTGGACATGGACGGACTATACAACTGTGCATGAACCGGAGTTTGAAGTCATCCGCCAGATGCACCATCCGGTGGTGATCATTCAGACAGCCATCACTCCACGCGCGAGTAGACCACCAGCGGGGAATGGATTTGCGGTGATCCGCGCGATGGTAGAACGCACCCCTCCAGAGGTGTTAGGGGTTTATGTGGTGAATGCCAACATGTTCGTCGCGGAGATCATCAAAATCTTCGGGCGCTTGAACAGCCGTCGCGGGTTGGAAATTCGTGGGATGCCCACATACGAGGCAGCGGTTAAGTTGGCACAACAACGGGTCGCAGAGAAACTTAAAACAATCTCCCCTACTTAAGCAGGTTCGCCTCGCTTTGAGAAGCCAGTATAATGGGAACGATCAGATCAACAGTTAGCAGAAAAGATCGTTATGGATTGTCGTGTGGGGTGTGGGGCGTGCTGTATCGCCCTGTCGATTTCGTCGCCCATTCCGGGGATGCCAGAGGGTAAACCCGCGGGGGTACGCTGTGTGCAGTTAAGCGATGATAACCGCTGTAAGATCTTTGGCATGCCGGAGCGACCGGGGGTTTGTAACCGATTACGACCGAGCGAAGAAATGTGCGGATCATCAATGGAAGACGCGCTGATTTATTTGAACGAGTTGGAAATCTTGACAAGGCCGGATGGGGTGTAAAGTACACCCCATTTTTGTATCATCTAATTGCCCTACCCCGATGATGGGAAAGCAGTGGTCGAATGTGGAAGCGTCACCACAAAAGTAGTGCCGACATCAACCTTGCTTATTGGGATGATCGTCCCACCATGCATCTCTACTGCCTGTTTGGTGATGCTCAGTCCTAAACCCGTACCGGAAATGGTGCCGACATTACTCGCGCGGTGGAACGGCTCAAAGAGATGTTGCAAATCATCATCAGGGATACCAATGCCTTGATCTCGCACCTTCAAGACAATGTTGTCGTTTTCTTGAGCGAGGTTTACATCAATGGGTTTATCATTCAGCGAATATTTGAGGGCGTTAGAAATTAGGTTGCTGATGATTTGGCGCATTAAGCGGACATCGAAGTATATGAGTAATGGAACCGTCAGCGCTTCGTAATGGATGCGTCCTTGATATTGAGTCTGACTCTCAAATTCATCGATGATCTCACGGCAGAGCACATCCAGATCACCATTAGTGGGCTTATACTCCACCTTACCCGCTTGAATACGCGATAGTTGTAAGACATCTTCCATGATCGACTTCATATGCATGACTTGTTGATGAATCCGGTCGAGACGGTCATCAATCTGTACAGGTGTCATACGGCCACGGTAGGCAGCGAGGGTTTCGGTACTCGCCAGAATGGTGGCGAGCGGCGTACGAAATTCATGGGATGCGATGGAGACAAAGCGAGACTTCAGTTCACCGAGTTCCTGTTCTTTTTTGAGCGCCCGCTCTAAGGATTCTTCGTAGCGTTTACGCTCGGACATATCGGTCGCGATACCGCCAATGGCATAAATCTGATCATTGTGGTCAAAGATGGGGAACTTGGTCACCCAATTGGTGTGGCCTTTGAACGGCTCTTCATAGCTGATGGGAACACGAGTCTCGATGACCTTCTCATCAGTGATTTGATAGTAATCAGCCGTTTCTTTGTGGAATAATTCCGATTCGCGTTTTCCTATCCACTCGTTCGGGGTGAGATCAAAATCCGCTTCAGCAGTGCGGTTGAGGATCATAATGTGACCATCGAGATCCTTCATAAAAATACTGGATGTGGAATAATCCAGAATGGCTTGCAGCTGATCTTTGGTCTTTTGGAGCGATTCTTCAGCCTGTCGTCGGGCTAATGACGCTGCAATATAGATACCGTATTGACCGAGTATCTCAAGCTGTAACTTGGAGGCCGGTTGGTGGTTGATAAGGTTGTCGGCAACTAACCAACCGAGATTGTGCTCGCCATACCAGAGTGCTACCGATACATTCCATCCCGTTCCTACAACGGTACGATTGTGTTCTAGATCTGCTTCTTCTGCGAAGTAGAAACGATTTGGTTTTTGTAAAGACGCCCACAATCCGCCTTTAGGGCTAATCACAAATTGAATGTGGTACTCAGATTGCAGATTACCCTGTATATCGGTTCCATAGGTTCCGGTCGCCATATTACGGGACTCGTCGTATAGGAAAAGTCCCATCCGGTCGAAGCCTAAGCGTTTCAGCCCTAATATAATGACAGACTGATAGAAATCATCCAAGGTGGTGAGCTGGGTCAGCTTGATGGTGGTTTCATGAAGCGCCTGTAAATATTGTTGAAGGGCTTGTTCTTCCTCAAGTTTTTTCTGTAGGGTTTTTTCCGCCATTAGACGTTGGGTGATGTCTGAGAAAGTGCAAACGACGGCATCTGGTTGTTCTTGATCGGATTTCATCACCGGACGCGAATTGATTGAAATCCACGTTAATGAATCGTCAGATTTATGAACTCCCATCACTACATTGGATTGCGGTTGACCTGTACGTAGAGTGACCATTGCCGGATGGGTTTCGCCGGGGAATGGTGAGCCATCTTCATGGATAGCGCGCCAACGAGGATCAGTTGAACTGCGCCCCATCATTTGATCCGCTGTGAGGCCTAACATCCGTTCGGCAGCGGTATTACAGGTTCGAATGTCGCCATCATGACCTTGTAGAACAATGCCTTCGGACATGGTGGTGATGAGGGTGCGGTAATTTTCTTCGCTGACGCGCAGGGCTTGTTCGGCCAAACGACGGTCGGTAATGTCGCGGATGATGGCTAGTTGCAACTGCTCGTTATTGACCACAATGGGATGGCTAGCGGACTCGATATAAATCGGTGTTCCATTCTTACCGACCAATTCGTACTCGGTGGTACGTGCGCCACCAGACTGTGTAATTGCTAAGCCTTCGACAGTTTGTGCATTATAAATCGGATTGTTAAACAGGTTCAATGCCATGACGTTTTGACCAATAATCTGATCGCGGCTTAATCCCAGCAGTTTGAGTCCTGCAGGATTCACATCCACAAAATCACCCTTAAGGTTCAAAAGACAGATGACATCAGGCGCCGTTTCGAACAATATGCGTAAGCGTTCTTCGCTGTTGCGTAAGTCTTCTTCAGCTTTCCTACGACCCGTAATATCCCGAATGACACCTATCATTTCGATCGGCATCTTGGTCACAGGATCGTAGATGGTGGTATTGGCTACTTCCGCCCACACATAATGACCATCTTTATGGCGGATGCGCTCAATCAACGTGAAGGAGCTGGCTCCGGACTGCATGGCTTTAGCAACGACTTCCAAGCTCGCGTCACGATCATCTGGATGAACAATATCAAAACCTTGAAGACCTATGAGTTCTTGAGGGGTATAACCAATGGCGGAGTAGCAAGAAGGGGTGATAAAGGTAATTTCGGTGTTTGCAGACAGTTTGATGATGACATCATTGACGTTCTCAGCTAGCAAACGATAGCGTTCTTCACCTTCGCGGAGGGCAAATTCAGCGCGTTTCCGTGCTAACAATGAACCAGCAGTCAGCGCATATAAGGCCAAAATATCCAGTTGTGCTTTGGTGATCGGTTTGTGGTTTACCGCATTATCTATGGCGATCCAGCCCAAAATATCGCCATTCCATAAGGCGGCTACAGCATTCTGACCCATACCCACATATTTGAAGTTTGCAAAAAGCTGTGCGTCTTCATCAAAGGCAAAGCGTTCGGCACGATCTAGTGTTCGTTTCAGAATACCGGTAAGGCTGCTGGGATTGAGGCGAATATGATGCTCATCTACAATTTTACCGGTGTCATCGGTTCCATAAGTGCCAATTGCAGACTGATCAGACGGATCATAGAGCAATAGCCCCATACGCTCAAAACCAAACAGTTTCATACCTTGCTCAACAGCACAGCGATAGAAACTATCTAAGGTTTCGGTTCGGGTCAATTGAAGTGTTGTACCATGCAGCGCTTTGAGATAGGTCTGCATCTCAATTTCTTCGCGATACTTTTGTTCGAGCGCGGTCTCTGCCAACTTACGGGCGGTAATATCCGTATATGTACCGAGTATGCCGATGGTTTCGCCTTGCTCATTCTTTAGCGGTAGTTTGCTGCTTTGGAGCGATAGTATTTGCCCATTCGGAAGGCTAAAGGGTTCTTCGTAATCGAGCTTGGGTATACCTGTTTGCATGACAGCTAGGTCGTCAGCCCGATAATCATCTTCATTGGGTGTTATAGCCTTGTGACCAGAACGCTCCCTAGACACAAGTTCTTCAGCGATTTCAAAGCCAGCATCTTGAGCAAATAAACGGTTACAACCGAGTAGCAGCGAGTCACGATCTTTCCAGAAAACGCGTACCGGAATGGTATCCAATACCAATTGCAGCATTTTTTGGGCTTCACGCAGGGCTGCCTCAGTAGCTTTAATCCTGCTAATGTCATGGGTAATGCCGACTAAGCCAATGATTTCACCCTGCAAATTACGCAGCGGCACTTTGGTTGTCTGAACCCAAATTTCATTACCGCCGGTTAAATTTATGGTACGTTCTTCGCTGTTGATCAGCGACTTTCCGGTTTGAATTATCTCCACTTCATCGGTTATAAAGGTGTTGCTTATTCTATCCGGATATAGTTCTGAATCGGTTTTCCCAATGACTTGATCAGGTGTTTCGAAACCAAGCAAATGAGTATGGGCGTTATTATTCAAGAGCATGCGATGCTGAGTATCTTTGACGTAGATAAAATCAGGCACAGCATCAATCAAGGTGCGGAGCAGATTACGTTCCTCGCTAACGGCGATTTCAGCATCTTTGCGGGCGGTAATGTCTTCAATGGTGATTAGAACACCTGTTGCTTTGCCGTGTGTATCCCGAAGCGCGATTTTATTGAAATGTATCCAGCGATGGACACCATCAACATCAGGAAATATTTCCTCAATATTGTATTTACCTTGACCGGTTTCCATCACCCTGCGGTCATCGGCTTCCCAATCTGCGGTATTTTCATGACCAAAATCAGCGGCAGATTTACCAACGATTTCAGCGGGGTTATTTAGTCCTAAACTGCGCGCATGGAGAGTGTTACAGCCACGATAGACTGAGTTTTCGTCCGTCCAGAGAATGCGGATAGGAATGTTCTCAATGACGTTATAGAGCATGTTTTGAGACTCGCGCAAGGCTTGATCAGCGCGTTTGCGTTCACTCACGTCACGGATAATGCATACGAGGTTGGTAACGGCATTTTCTGAACGATTCACGGGAGCTATGCTGAACTCGGCATCGAATTGGGTTCCATCAGTACGCTCGACAAGCGCTTCAATCTGGCGCTTCTGGTGTGTGGCAACCACGTCGCGGATGGTGGCTTCGATTTGCGCGGCATATTCAGGACGGACAAGCGTGGTGAGTGGCTTCTCGACATAATCCTGATCGACAAGATTAAAAAGTGTATCAAAGGCATGATTAGCCTGTTGAATACCTTGAGTTATATCAAGCAACAAAATACCATCACCGCTGTGGTTAAAAATAGCTTCGATACGGTTTTTGACTTTTTCCAATTCGGCGGTGCGTTCAGTGACGCGTTGTTCAAGCGATTCGTTGACCGCACGTAGTTCGGCTTCAGCAAGTTTTTGTTTGGTAACATCAAATCCAACGCATTGAATTTCTTTTACAGTGCCATCACTATCCTGTACCGCAATAAACTCCCACATGGTCCACAAATGACTACCATCCTGAGCCGGTTTGCGTAGTTCAAGGCGTACCAATGTTCCAACATGTTCCATACATTGGGTGACAGCTTCAACAACTTTATGCTGATCTTCAGGAATCACCATTTCGAGCGATGACCTGCCGATTAGGGATGAAGAGAGCCAACTAAATTGCTCGCTATAACGCTTGTTACAGTAGGAGAAGTTACCATTCATGTCGACACGGACGTTAAAAGCGGTTTGGGAGTCAACGAGTGAACGTAGGTAACTTTCACTTTGGCTAAGCGCTGCTTCAGTTTTCTTGCGCTCGCTGATATCGGTCATGATGGTTGCGTAGTGCGTGACCATACCCTTTTCGTCCTTGATGGGAAAGACCGTTTGGTCAATATCGACCAAACGACCATCGAAGGTTTTGAGGCGATTCTCACCGCGCCATTGTCCGGTTTTTACAGCGACGGGTATTGCATTATTGAGAATATAGTCAGCATCTTCGGGCAGATGAAAATGGGGGATGGATTTACCCAGCATTTGTTCAGGAGCGCCAACGCCCATGAGCGCAGCACCCCAGTTATTGATGTAGGTAATCTTACCTGTGGTATCAGACAGCGCTATCAAATCGTGCGATTGATGTAGTATCTGGTTCTGGGAATAGGTGGCTTGTTCGGCGAGTCGCTTTTCGGTGGTTTCATTGGCGTGGATTAGGACGGCATAGGGCTTACCGTGGCTATCGCGCACCGGTTGCATACTGGTTCGGAACCAGCAGCTTTTACCATTCAATGTGACTTCCGGTTCTAGAATGACGCCTTGATTGGTTTGAATAACCTTTTGGACATCACTTAAGATGGATCGGGCTTGGTCAGGCAAGAAGAGGTCGTAAACAGTTTTGCCCATGAGGGCATCAGGGGTGGTGCCAAAGGGCGCAGCAGCGAAATGATTGAGGTAGAGATATTTACCACTGGCATCGACAAGTGATATGGTTGCATCCGAGCTTTCGATCAAAGAACGATAGCGTTCTTCATTAACGCGCAGCGCTTCTTCGACGCGTTTTTGGTCGGTTACATCACGCCCAATACCTTGATATTCAAGTACATCCCCATTTTCATCAAGAATTGCTCGGTCTTTCCACTCAAACCAGCGCAGGGATTGATCGACTTGAATCGATTGATGTACTGAGATTGAAACCGGATTATCTTTGTTCAACGAATTGATATATGCACGAGCCTGTTGATGATCTTCGGGAGGGATCTTTTCTAGAATCGAACTACCGATAATGGTTTGAGGTGTCATACCGCGAGCCTTACAATAGGCGCGGTTCCCAAAGGTTATTTTTAGGTCTTTATCATAGCGACACACCAAATCTATCTGATCTTCAACAATGTGGCGATAATGAGACTCACTATCCGCGAGTGCTTTCTCAGTTTTCTTGCGTTGGGTGATATCTTGAGCGCCACCATAGAAGCGGACAACACGCTGTCCTTGTTCATCCCACACAGGCTTCCGAATTATATGAAGCCAGCGTTCTTCCCCTTGCTGTGTGATGATACGGTATTCAGCGGTTACAGTTTTCCCTGATTTGGTGGCTTCTATATCTGCCTTTACACGTTCACGTTCTTCGGGTGCATACAAGCCATATAGTCCATCAGGATGTGGATCATCCAGCGAATACCCTGTGATGTGCGTGTAGGAACCGGTTACCCATTCGCGCACAATCTGACCATCCGCGTCAACGCGATACGAAAAGGCATAATCAGACATTAAATCAGAAATAGAACGATAGCGTTCAGTAGTGACTTGCCACTCATGTTGGGCTGCTTTCTGTGCGGTAATATCGCGCCCATTGAAGAGAATGGCATGCAAATCCGGATTGTTAAGATAATTGATGGCAGCAACTTCGATGCAAATCCAATGACCGTCTTTGTGCCGGACTTGAAGATCAAAAGTATGGCGTTGGCCGTTGGCAACCAACAATTCCTGCAA
This sequence comes from Aggregatilineales bacterium, assembly GCA_044227005.1. Classification (GTDB taxonomy): domain Bacteria; phylum Chloroflexota; class Anaerolineae; order Aggregatilineales; family Phototrophicaceae; genus CFX2. The sequence continues at coordinate 151,368 of JBGAFZ010000011.1, read as the reverse complement.
GATGCTTCGGTAGGTAACAATATCATCGAGATGGACAATATTTCTGAGATCCATACGGGCAAACTCGGCGACGGAGTAACCCGTGATCTGTTGAATGGTCGGGCTGATGTACTCAATAGCGCCTCGTTCACTCACCAGTGCAAACACATCCCAACTATATTCAGCAATATAGCGGAAGATACGTTGATCAAGACTGGATTGAGAATGGCTTTGTGTAAGTTGGGTTTCGAGAGCAGCAATGCGCGACTTGGCTTGTTCGAGTTCGGCCTGAGTTTGCTGGAGAAGCTCTGCCAATGGGGTCACAATATTATGTCCTACTGAGTGCAAGTTGCATGTTTATATTTGAGCTATGCCAAACATAAAGCATACGCTAAAGGCTATATCAATTGTAACATCCTATTCACAACGACCGCTAAATTCTTAAGTAATTGAATTATGTGTAAATGCTCACTAGGATTCGAGTAAATGATTGTCAAGATTGATCGTTTATTATGATTTAGCAGACCATTTTTGATGGTCAGAAGATGTTAGGTATAATCCGATTACTACCTAAGATAAAGAATTAGATCGAAAGGGTTATTTCAAAGATGGCTATTATTGGGGCACATCACACAAGTTATACCGTTAGTGACACTGTTCGCTCGATTGCCTTTTATCGCGATTTACTGGGATTTGAGTTGATTGTTGATCGACCCGAAGTGACGCTGGAATACTTCAGGACGATTATTGGCTTCCCTGATGGCGTGGTTCATAACGCGGTATTGCGTATTCCAGGCACTACTCACCTGCTTGAATTGAACGGTTACAAGCATCCGCGTGGTAAAGAGCAAGATTTAACTCCCAATAATCCGGGTAGCAGCCACATTTGTTATTTCGTGGATGATCTGAAGTCGATGTATGAAACGTTGAAAGCCGCTGGCGTACAGTTCATCAGTTCGCCTACCTTTTTGGATCAAGGCCCGAACAAAGGCGGCTGGGCGCTCTATATGAAAGATCCAGATGGTATCGTCATTGAACTATTGCAAGCCGCTCAAAAGTCATAACAAAGACGCTTCGATTAGCGCTAGGGATAGGGGCTGGCACTCCATAGGTGTCAGCCTATCACTTGAATTGAGATGGATAACACGGGCGTTAAAGAAAGTCGGAAATTTACAAGCAGATTGATCACACGTAGTCTAGGCGTGATTCTAGCGCTGCCCGTCTTCATCTTAATCATTGTTGCGATCATTACCCCACTAAGCCTATCCGGACAATTCTACGTTTTGGGAACCATCCTGATGGTGATTGGTATCCTCGCTACGGCATGGGGTTATCCTCGCTATAAACGCCTATTGTGGTGGGGGTTAGGATTGATGGTTGCGGTCGGCGTACTGCGCGTTGTGTTGATCAATCAGAACCGCGCAATCACGTTGATAACACTGCCGAAACACAATACATTGTGTGTTCTCGATTGTTTGATTGAGGAACAGGATGCTGCACTGATCTCAACCCGATTACTGCCGTTAATCGGGTGGATTTCACCCAACGAGCAAATCGGGCTGTTGGATGCCATGTATGCACAGTATCGCGATATGGCACACGTCCAAGCCCTCGTGCCGTCACCATTTATTCGCACCTATCTCAACCTGCAACATGCGGATGAGTTTGATGCGGTTGTGATCGAACCGGATACACAGCAAACGATGACAACGGGCATTATTTTTCTACATGGTTTCACCGGAAATTTCACCATGCCGTGCTGGCTGATGGCTCAAACTGTACACGAGTTTCAGGCATTGACCGTTTGTCCTTCCGTGGGGTGGAAAGGCGATTGGTGGACTGCCAACGGCGAAGCTACGTTACGCTCAACGATTGATTATCTGCATCAGCGCGGGGTGAATAAACTCTATTTGGCGGGACTTTCAAATGGTGCTGTTGGCGCAAGTGAATTGGCCTATAAATTATCCAACACGATTGATGGGCTGATTTTAATTTCAGGGGCTTCGATGACTGCGCTAGACTCAGGCTTGCCCGTACTGGTTCTCGGCGGTAATCAAGATGAGCGGATGCCAAGTTCGATGCTGCGCGATTATGCAAACCAAATTGGCAGCAAAGCCAGTTTCATAGAACTTGAAGGGGATCATTTTCTGCTGGCGAAACAATTCGATGCGGTTCAGCAGCAGATCAGTACGTGGATCAAACAGCATTGACCGTATCGGCTGTAGTTGGCAACCGATACAGTCGAATTAAGCGCTGTTGGCGTTATTCCTGAGACAAGATTTCAATCGACAGGATTTTGAATATCGGTACGGTGCTCTTGTCGCCTGTACTTTCGACGACACAACCGCCTTGATCAACACCCCAGCTTTCTTTATCGCCCGCTTCACGATTGCGATATTCCATGACGATTAAGCCAGTCCGACTGTGAACAGCTTGCATGGCTTGTTCGCCTATGGTTTTGTCGGTTGTACAGTAGGCGGCGACGTTATCATTCCGTACCCAGACGATGTATGAGCCATTGTTACGGGGTTCTACGCTAAAAATATAGTCTCGGAGAACACCCGGATTGCGCTTGCTGATGTTGCCTGCGGGGCTACAGGCCGCCAGCAATAGCAACAGTGTGAGAACGATCAATTTCCTCATGATTCAACCTCTTACATTTTGTAATGGATTAGACTTTACCAGCATAACAGACAAGATGGTTCTACCTGAATATTATTACGGTGAATCGCGTATTTATGTTGCGCGGTTTGTGACAGATGCGCGTGTTACGGATCGCGCGGGGTGGCGGTACTGAGACGCTGGATGAAGCGTGGTTGAATCAAGCGCTGTTCAATAGGGGCATCAGGCTTTTCAATACATTCAACAAGATAGGTGATGCTGTTTTCGCCAAGGAGTGCAAAATCTTGTTGGATGGTGGTTAAGGGCGGTTCGAAGTAAGCGGCTTCGGGAACATCATCAAAACCAACGATTGAGACATCTTCGGGAATACGCCAGCCCATTTCGCGGAGGGCGCGCATAGCTCCAAGTGCCATTTGATCGTTAGCCGCGAAAACCGCTGTAAAGTGAACCCCCTGCCCCAAGATTGACTGCATAGCCTTGTAGCCGCTGTCCGCACTCCAATCCCCTTCCATCGCAGCAACCGGATGCAAGCCCTTCTCGTGCATAATTTTTTCGCAGGCGACTTGACGAGCAATGGCATCAAAGTAGTGGGAGGGGCCGTGGATCATGCTGATGGCGCGATGCCCGAGATTAAATAGATGATCCAATAAGAGACGTGTCCCGTATTCTTGATCGATCATCAAGGAGGGGACAATCTGGTCATGCTGACTGTTGATTTGGACGAGAGGAAGGCCACCACTTAGCTGTGTGATTTCTTCATACGAAACCCCGCGAACAGGCTTCAAGATGAGGATACCATCCACATGCCAGTGCAAAATACTGTCGATAGCGGCACGCATACTGGCGCTGGAGGTATCCGCAGCGATGGACAAGACGAGATCATAACCAGCGGCTTTGGCAGCACGTTCGATGTTAATGACTACCTGCGCAGGGCCATAATCTTGTATATCACTGGCAACAAGGGCGATGGTCTTGGCATAGCGTCCGGCAAGGCTGCGAGCGGCCTTATTGGGGTGATAGTCTAGGCGATCGATCAAGTCGCGAACACGTTGACGGGTATCATTCGCAACATGGGGGTGGTTATTGATAACACGTGATACGGTTTGATAGGAAACACCTGCTTCCTTCGCAATATCACGCAACGTGAGCCGATGAGTAGGAGTCATGGTTGAGAGTCTTTTGCGTTCACTATCAAGGTCATCAGGTAGTGTTGTGAACGTTCACAATAATTGTAGTGAAGATCAAAACGATTTGCAAAACATGACTCTGTAAAATGGGACAATGCTATAATTTGAGTCTCGTCATCAATGGGTGAGATCGCCGTGCCAACCCGCAAAATATTACACCTCGATCTGGATGCTTTCTTCTGTGCGGTTGAAGAACTGCAAGACCCTAGCTTGCGGGGAATTCCGTTCGCAGTGGGCGGTAAACCTGACCAGCGCGGGGTGGTTTCGTCCTGTTCGTATGCGGCGCGGCGTTTCGGGGTTCGCTCGGCATTACCCATGTCACAAGCAATGCGCCTGTGCCCAAACCTATTGATCCGACCCCCTCAGTTCAAAGCCTATCGAGAAGCATCTGAGCAAGTGATGACGCGACTCAATAATTTGACGCCGTTTGTCGAACAAATTTCGATTGACGAGGCGTTTATGGATGTCACGATGTTGCCAGAAAGTGCAGAAGTCATCGCACGGCGGTTACAAGCGCAGATTAACACAGAGTTGGGATTGCCCTGCTCGCTAGGAATCGCGACCAATAAGCTGGTCGCCAAGATTGCGAACAATATTGGCAAAGATCGGGCAGGGAAAGACGCGCCACCTAATGCGATTATGGTGATCCAAGCGGGGAAAGAAGCCGAATTTCTGGCGCCATTAGGCACGCGAGAATTGTGGGGGGTGGGGCCGAAAACAGCCGAACAACTGGCGAAATTAGGGCTGAAAACCATAGGCGACATCGCACGCTATCCGGAAACACGATTAATCCGACAGTTCGGTAAACACGGCGAGGAATTGGCAGAGCGAGCCAAAGGAATTGATACACGATCTGTTGAATCCGAGGGAGAAACCAAATCGGTCAGCAAGGAGACCACGTTTAACGTGGATTTACGTGAGGCGGAAACGCTCAAGCGTACGTTACGCAGTTTATCAGATGGTGTGGGGCGACAACTGCGCAAGAATGGACTCAGCGGGACAACGGTTAAAATAAAGTTACGCTGGTCAGATTTTACAACGCTGACGAGGCAAGTCACCCTGCCCCAGCCGACGCAACATGATCATGAGATTTATGAAGCGGCGCTAGAACTGTTTACAAAAGCGTGGCCTCAAGGGCGGGCAGTGCGATTGCTCGGCGTGGGAGTCAGTGGTTTTGAAGGCGGTGCGTTCCAAACCGGATTGTGGGATGCCCCTCCCGCAGTTCAGGATACACGGCTAGAATCAGTATTGGACAGCCTTCGCGATCGTTTTGGCGAGGGTGTTGTCAAGCGAGGGAGTGATTTATTGGGGCATGAAGATGAAGAATGACTAACTTAATTGAAAGGTTGTTGTTAGCATAGCTTCACTATAATCAACAGCGTACCAAACATACGAGCTTTACGCGTGAGATTTTCCCACGACAGGCATCACCAAAGATAGGGATTTATGACTGAAACACAAGCCGCTCCGCCAGAACAGAGCGTAGGACGAACCATTGCCCGTAACACTGCTTTCGGTGTAGGGGCACAACTTGTACTGCGTGTAGCCTCATTTATTTTCCAAGTAGCCGTCATCAATAATCTAGGCGACCAAAACTGGGGAAAGTACAACATCGTCATCGGGTGGGCAACCTTGTTCGGCGTGTTGGGAGACCTCGGTATCACCCAATACCTGACCCGTGAAATTGCACGTGACCGTTCCAACGCGAACTTACTCTTTTGGAATTCGGTGGTGCTACGCTTTTTACTGGCGATTGTGGCTGGTATCGTAACGACGATTTCAGCCATCATGATCGGTTACTCACCGGAAATTGTGATTGGCTGTATCTTGTTCACCGCCAGTTATTTGTTTCAAGCGTTGCTGGCGCCATTGACCAGTTTGGTAGTCGGCAGCGAGCGCATCGACCTGTCATCACTATTCGCGATTGTGTTGCAAGTTCTGTTCTGGATCTTTGGAACCATCGTTATGGTGTTGGGCTTGGGTTTTGAGTGGATTGTGATCGCTAATGTGGTCAACATTCCGATTACCGCAGGCTTGATGTTCTACTCGGCACGGCGCAACAAACTCGGTCCGCCCAAATTTCACATCACGGTTGCCGATTGGTGGCCGCTGATCCGCGCCGGATTGCCATTCGGAGCTATGCAGCTTTCACTGTCATTCGCCTACCGCATGGATACGATTATTCTCAGCCGGACGGCAGCAGAACAAGTCGTCGGTTGGTACAACGTGGCATATAGCTTAACATTGACGCTGCTGACCGCAACCCGTGCCTATAATGAGGCGGTTCTACCATCACTCTCACGTGCTTATAGAACTGACCCTGAAAGCGCGCGCAACATCTATTTCCGGTCGGTAAAAATGATGGCCTTTTTGGGGCTGCCACTGTGCATCGGGGGCATGGTTCTGGCTTCAAAAATCATCGCGACGATTTATAAACCGGAATATGCACCAGCCGCTTTAGTGTTAGCTATCTTGATATGGGATATTCCGTTCAATGTGTATCATGCGTTTGGCGGCGCGGTCGCTAATTCGATGAAGCGTGAGCATACGGTATCCAACATCTTTGTGGTCATGAGTATCCTCAACTTCGTTTTGAATCTGATCCTTATCATCCCGTTGGGAATGATCGGTGCGTCGTTCGCGACCGTATTGACTGACGTATGGGGTGCGGCTCAATTTTACTTCTTATTCCGCTATCGATTCGGCGCGGGGTTACAATTTCGCAGTTTGATTCGATTGGCGGGTGCAGCCGCTATCATGGGCATCGCCGCATACTGGCTCAGCCATGCGGACATTATCATCGGACTAGGTAAGTGGGGTAGCCTAATAGCAACTGTGGTCGTCAGCGCAGTTGTCTACCTTGTGCTGGCATGGTATTCGGGCGCGTTTTCAACTGATGAGCGAACCCAATTTCAAGGAATTGCGGCACGAGCCATTGGTATGTTACGGCGTAAAATGCGATTTGCCAGCTAGTGCGACTTATTCGATAAACCATCACAAGGACTACAGCGTTGAAGGTTCTGATTGCTATACACGGCTTCCCGCCGACTTATTATGCCGGTTCTGAACGCGCAGCCGAACGCATTGCGCAATGGCTAGTGGCACATGGGCATCATGTGGAAGTGTTCACCTGCGAAAAACTGGATGATCCGCAAACACGCGTCGAGACTACGACTGAAAACGGTATCATTATCCACCGGCTGAATTATGATCTGAAAGCAGGCGACTACTTCCAGAATTTATATGACGATGTACGGGTGGGGAATGCTTTCAAAGACGTGCTCGCCCAAACCACATTTGATGTGGTGCATGTCGTCAGTGGTTATTTATTGGGTGGGCAGGTCATCCACGCGGCGAAAGCAGCCGGCATTCCGGTGGTACTGACGTTGACCGAGTTCTGGTTCATGTGCTTCCGGTTGAATCTGTTGAAGGTCAACAATGAGATGTGCGTAGGGCCGGAGAGCGATGAGAAATGTATGCGCTGCGTACTAGAAAATCAACGGCGCTTCCGGATGCCAGCCGAGAAAGCACCGGCAGCCTTGATGGATGCTTTCTGGGGTGTAGCAAAGTTTGCGCCGTTCGCTCGTGAACAAACATCCGCCGTAACACGCCGCCGTGAAACGTTGATGGCAGCGGTTGCCGCAGCCGATGTGGTCATCTGCCCTTCGTACTTCCTGATGAATAAGTTCAAAGAATATGGCTATGACACCCGTAAAGCTGAATATCTGCTTTATGGTATTAAGCAACCTACCTCCGAACAGCGTGCGAAAGCCGGACAACAGCGGCAGAACGGCAAGCTACGGGTGGGGTATGTCGGGCAAATCAAGATTCATAAGGGTGTTGAACTGATCACTAACGCGGTCATGCCCTTACTCGATTCAGGGCATCAGCTCTCATTGAATTTGTGGGGAACCAAAAAGGGAGCGCCTGAATATGGGGATGCTCTAGAAGCACAAACGGCGACGTATGCCGACATCACGTGGTCAGGCAGTTATAATGCCGATCAATTGTGGGATGTGCTATCGGGATTTGATGTGTTGGTGGTACCGTCGCGCTGGTATGAAAACAGCCCAACAGTCATTCTGGAAGCCTTCGCAATGGGCATTCCGGTGATCGCGACCCGTTTAGGCAGTATGCCGGAACTGGTCAAACATGAGGAATGCGGACTGCTCTTTGAGAAAGATAGTGCTGCCGATTTACAGGCGCAAATCAAGCGTTTGCTGGATGAACCGGACTTGCTGCCGCGCTTACGCGCAGGTGTACCCAGCGTACCGACCATTGACGATGAGGTAGGCGCGTTTTATGCTCATTACCAGAAGCTGACAGGCAAGGCGTAATTCGTCTGTGGGCTTCTGGTCGATCATCTAAACGTTGTTTATCACACCGCGCCGACTGTTCGGCGGTGGTCAGGTTAAAGTTATGACAATACTTATTACGGGTGGCGCAGGTTTCATCGGAAGCCGGTTGGCCGCACAACTCATTGGCATGGGGAAGCCCATCGTTATCCTTGATAACTTCAATGACTTTTATGACCCCGCGATCAAACGCGCGAATGTGGCGGCGTTGGGTGATCAGGCACGCGTCATTGAAGGCGATATTCGGGATACAGCGTTGGTCACACGCATATTCAGTGAGTATGGCATCACACAAGTGGCACATCTGGCCGGTTTAGCTAATGTGCGCAAGTCGATTGAATACGGCGATTTGTATTCAGACGTGAACACAACCGGCAGCGTAAACTTGATGAACATCGCGCGGAAGTTTCCGGTATCGGTATTCGTACAGATTTCAACATCATCGGTATACGGGCAAACGACACGCATCCCCTTTTCTGAGGACGATAATCCAGATCGGCCATTATCACCCTACCCCGCCAGCAAACGTGCAGCAGAGCTTTTCGCGTATACCTATTTTGAATTGCATAAACTGAACGTAACAGTGCTGCGGCTGTTCAATGTATATGGCCCGAATGGCCGTCCGGACATGATGCCGCTCAAGACGATTGACTCGATCTTGAATGACAAGGTGATCACGGTATACGACGAGGGCAAGCTCGAACGAGATTGGACATATGTAGACGATACAGTGGCGGGAATCATCGCGGCGCTTGAACGTCCGATGGGCTACCAGATCATCAATCTCGGTTATGGAGCGCCGATTTCGCTTAATGAGTTCATCCGTATCTATGAAGAACTTATCGGCAAGAAGGCACTGGTTGAATATGCACCCGCGCCTGCCAGTGAGCCACGCATCACCTATTGCAATAACACACGTGCCCGTGAACGATTGGGGTTCAATCCACAGGTGAAGATTGATGAGGGGCTAGCACGCACATGGGCATGGTACCAAACCCACAAACAACTGTCATAAGAGGTTGGCTATAGATGCGACTGCCAATTACAGGCGGTCGCAGTACTGATCACCACGAAGCCTAGTTTCTCCACAATGGGACGGCTCATCGGGCTGGCATCAATCGTTAGAAAACGGCGTCCACGTTGAATGGCTTCTTGCACACGCGTGGCAACCAACGCGGTATAAATCCCTTTCCCCCGATAGGATTCTAAGGTCGCTCCACCCCACAAACTGGCAAATTCGCTGTGATTCGAATAATGTGTCCATGAAGAAGCAACCAGCATATTATCAACGTATGCGCCGTAAAGACTAACATAGTCGGGATGGTGAGCGAGTTCCCACGTGAGGCGTTCAGTCAGCCAATCAAATTCTTCAGAGTAGACCGTGACTTGAACATCAATAAGTGCCTTAACTGCGGCGGGGTCAGTTACGCGGCGAATATCATGGATGACAGGTTTTACCAAAACACCGGACAAGCCTTGCATATCGAGGACAAGAATAGTTTCGGGGTCCTCAATTTCAAAGCCACGCTGTCGTAAGCGATCAATCAAATCAGGGGGTGTATCATCGCTAAAAACCTTCCACTCGAAATTATGCTGAATGGTTTCGAAGTAAGCGATTTCATCGTTGATGATCTGATCGACATTTTCGGGAGTCAGTTTTGAGTAAATGAGGAAGCTTTCGGGATCACGCTCATTGATTTGACGAACAGTATAGGCGGTGGTTTCGCGACGAATACCGGGTTCCTCAAGGTTAAAGCGCTGGTCATGGTTATACAGCGCGCGCAATTCTTCAGGCGACATAGATTTCAATCCGCTCTTTACCTTTACCGACATTTTTACGTTTGAATAGCTAGAAAGTGCAGCGCTATTGTTTCGCCCACCAACTCGGAAAACGTTCTTCTCCATCCGAGGCGGTGATGCGAGTCACATTGCTGCCATTGGCATCCATGGTATACAAATCGACTGCCCCATCACGATCTGAGACAAATACCAATTGCTGACTGTCTGGAGACCATGCGGGATCAACATCATTGCCTTGATTAGACTCGCTAAGATTGACGGCTTGTTGATCGCACAGATCAGAGTCGCCGATACAACCCACATCCACCACGAAAATATCAGGGTTGCCACTGCGGTTAGACACAAATGCGATTTGATCGCCAGATGGTGACCATGCCGGACTAAAATCGGCGCTGGTTGTACGGGTGGTCAAGGGCTGCGGGTTGCTACCATCGGCATTGATAACTTTAATATCACGCTTGGCATCGCGGCCTTCCACATAAGCGATGCGTTTGCCATCGGGCGACCATACAGGATTGCCCTCATATACTGCGCCAGTCGTGAGGCGTTGCGGGTTTTTGCCATCGGCATCCATCACATAGATATCCCAGTTCGAGTCACGATTGGTGGTAAAGGCAATCTTTTTGCCATCGGGTGACCATGCCGGATACAGATCGTCCCAATTGTTGTTGGTGAGAACATCGCTTTCGCCAGAGTTCGCATTGAGGACATAAATTTCATAGTCCTTATCAATGTTGGACGTTAGGGCTACGCGCGAACCGTCCGGTGACCATACTGGTGTGAGGTCAGAAGCACTGTTATCGGTCAACTGATTGACAACGCGCTGGCTATCGGCATCCATCATATAGAGGTCGAAGTCGCCATCCCGATTCCATGAAAACACGATGCGATTCGCGGGCAGCTTGATGCCATCACGGGCGAGCAGCATCGGCGGTGCGATGACACAGGTCAGCACCAAACCCATCATGACCACCTTAAAATTGAACCCGCGTTTGAGATTAATTGCGTTCATTAGCATAAGTACCTTCTTTTGTTAGCGCTTCATCCAAATAAGCTGTGCGCCCTGCCCTGCACATCAGATATGCCAGACCGGAAATGAATCATCTTCAAGTTGATCTTGCGTCAGTAACACGGCTTCGTCTTCATCGAATTCATTACGGGTGGGGGTGATGTATAAGTCGTTACCGTTACGGCGATTGGAACTAAAAACCAGATGTTGACCATCCGGTGACCACGACGGCGAGCGATCATCCGAGTCACGGCGATGCACTGGCCAATTGACTGTGATGCCATCAAAATCGGTGATACCGATGTCGCGGGTGGCTGTGTTACAGGGATTGAGCGTGGTGGTCGCTCCTAAATCAGTGAGGGGTGTGGAGTCTTGTGTTAGGCGATTGGACTCGAAGGCGATTTGCTTGCCATCCGGTGACCATGCGGGCATCTCATCGTCGCCAGCATTATTGGTCAGATTTTTGAGGCCGCCACCCTGCGTGTTCATACGATAGATTTCTAAATTACTATCACGATTGGTCACAAAGGCAATATAGGAACCTTCACGGGGTGACCATGCAGGGAAATTATCATCGCTATCCGGTTTGCTGGTCAGGTTTTGGAGGTCAGTACCATCGATATTCACGCGGTAGATTTCCCAATTGCCATCCCGATTGCTGGCAAAGGCAATCTGTTTACCATCAGGCGACCATGTGGGATTCACGTTATCACCCGCGTCAACGGTTAATTGTTTGATGCTGTTGTCATCAATGCTAAAGATGTAAATGTTCAGATTGATGCTCTGGTTTTCGTTATCCTGAATCTGCGAGGCAAAAGCGATTCGTTTGCCATCCGGTGACATGGCAATCTTAGAATTGGGCGAGGCTTTCACATTCGAGAAGCGAATCGGCCCTTGCTTGAGGATGTTCCGCAGCATGCCACTGAAACCGCCTTCTAGTACGCGTACTTCCTGATTCACCCCATCTCGCGGGCGGGAAATATAGGCGATGCTGCCCTGAAATTGGGGCGATTGCGTCAGAACAAGCAGCAATCCTACGGCAACCAGTGCCAGAATCGCAGTACCGGCAACCCACCGTAAGCGATTGGTACGCTGCCGAAGCTTGGATTGCTCATTTATTTGCTGTTCTTGTATCTCTTTCAAGCGCTGCTGCTCACGTAGACGGGCATCCGAAATTTCATCCGAGATGCGGTTGATGGCCGCGTACAATTCTGGCAGATTGTTGGCGTTCAACTCGCCTTTGAGAACATCGACATATTGGAGCTTTTCGAGAAATTGAGGGATGCGAATATCTTCGATGCGTACGGGAAGCAGCTTTTTACCGAGGGCAACCGCTTCATCGTATTCGCGCTTGCTCCAGTCGGAACGAATCCACAAATCCGACAGCACGATCAGAAAAATATCACTGTCCTGAATTTGCTTGACGATGCGTTCCCACCACAGATCACCACCCGTCAGTTCACGGTCAAACCATACGTGCTGGTACACACGATCGAGTGGCTTGAAAAGGGATTCGACAAAAGCGCGTTCTTTATGAGCATAACTGATAAAAATATGGCTCATGCAAAGCTCCTATAAGAACGGGGCAACAATAATGGATTTAATGTTTAAAGACATTATACAGGAGCTATTTCACGAATAAGAACCAGAGGCAGGGCATTCGGAGGCTTTACGCGGGGAAGGCGAGGAAAATCCCCCAGATATTAGGGGCGGATTGACCCGCCCCATATGGAAAGCATTGTGTTTGAATCAGCCTTTGATGCTGCCAGCCAGCAACCCGCGAATGAAGTACCGTCCAAGCAGGATATAGACGAGAAGCGTCGGCAAGGCGGTAAGGAAGGCACCGGCCATCTGCACATTCCACTCCACAACCTGACTGCCTGCCAAGTTTTGCAGAGCAACGGTGATGGGCTGTGAGCCGGTGTTAGTAATGGTCACGCCAAAGAGGAATTCATTCCAAATTTGGGTGAACTGCCAGATGATCACCACCACAAAGCCGGGGAGTGAAATCGGCAGGAGGATATGCCAGTATAAGCCGAAGAAGCCTGCACCATCAATACCACCAGCTTCTAACATCTCAGTGGGGACTTCAGCATAATAATTGCGGAAGATGAGGGTGGTGATGGGTAGTCCATAGACCACGTGCACAAGAATCAACCCCGGTAAACTGCCATAGAGTTTCATGCCCTGCAAAAACTGTACCAGCGGAATGAGAATCGCCTGATAGGGTATGAACATTCCAAACAACATCAACGGGAAAATGATATTCGCGCCGCGAAAGTGCCACTTGGCAAGCACATAACCGTTCATCGATCCCAAAATAGCTGAGAGTGCGGTCGCTGGAAACACCAGCAAAATACTGTTGATGAAGTTGGGCAGCAACTTTTCGATAGCACGGCTGAAGCTTTGCAGTGTGAAAGCTGTGGGCAGATTCCACATGGTCTCAATGCTGACCTGATCGATGCTCTTGAAGCTGGTCACCAGCACCATATAAACCGGAATGAGAAACAGGATGGCAGCAATAATCAACACGGCGTAAATGGCAATCCGGCCTACGCTTATACGCGAGGGCGAAGTAGCCGTTTGTGAGGCAACAGATGTGGTCATAATGATGTCTCCGATCGCAGTTGTGTCACGAGGTAGGGAACAATCACGATGGCAACCAGAATGAGCATAATCATCGCAATGGCGGCACCCTGACCAAACTCGTTAGAACGGAATGTGGTAAAAAACATGTTGATACCGGGCATATCGATGTAGCGGTTGTCGCCACCACCCATGGTATATACCAGATCGAATATTTTGAGTGAGATATGACCGAGAATAATCATAGCACTGAGCGTAATGGGTGCGAGCAACGGGAATACGATATAGCGGTAGATGCCAAACTCGGTTGCACCATCCACACGTCCGGCTTCGCGCAGTTCGTCAGGAATACCACGCAGCCCCGCCAGATACATCGCCATGGTGTAACCGGACATTTGCCAGCCCGCCGCGATAACTACAGCGATCAAGGCGACATTAAAGCCATGCGTTTCGGGCGCTTTCAATCCATTTAAACTTTCGGCACCACCAAGAGAAATCCATGCCCCCATTAAGATCGCGAGCGCCGTGATAAAAGCGGCCATTTGCGAACGCTTTAACACCCAGTAACGCAAGGCGAAAAAGATCACCACGCCGAGTACGATAATAGCTAGAATTTGCGGTAGTGACTGCCAGTTGAAGGCTAACCAGCGTTCCTGACTAATAAACCACTGCGATTGTCCTGCTGGCAGCCCAAAAACCTTGGGGAGCGCATTAATACCGCTGGTGGGGTTAAAAAGCCACTTCCAAGCAACACCCGTTACGACAAATGATAAGGCCATCGGGAACAGGAAAATGGTTCGTAAGAGACTTTCGCCTTTGACCTTCTGGTCGAGCAAAATCGCCAATCCCATACCGACTGACAAGCACACCAGAATAAAGAGAACAGTAAAGAAAATGGTATTCACCATATCAATACGAAAGCGCGAATTCAGCGTTCCAGTAAATAAATCTTGGTAATTTTTTAACCCGATGAAGTTGGAAGGCAAGCCGCTCAATTGCTGTAGTGCATTTGAGTCGGTCATCGAGGTGTAGCCTGTCCAAGCGATAAATCCGTATACAAAGATTGCCAGTAAAATTACCGACGGCAACAGCATCACGATAGCCGTGGCGCGGTCACGATTCATAATCCGCCTCCTTAGGGCAAAGCGCCCCGACCCCCGCGTAACATAAGGGCGCAGTTATTGCGCCCTTACATACAATCTTTTGATTGAGTCCCTCTACTACCCCTCACCTATCGTGTGATGGTGAGGGATTAGTACTGTATGAGGGCGTAACTAGCAGCGGAATTAACCGCCGATACCAGTCTGGATCGCCAGAGCGGCTGCATTAGCTGAAGCCGATGCGGTGTCCTTATCGCCCTGGAATTGGGCAATAATGTTCAAGAAGCCACTGTCGAAAGCCGCAGGAGCAACTGCACCATGACGTTGGCTACCGACGATCACGTTCGAGGTCCAGTCCTTGTAAGCGCTCTGGAAGTAAGCGTTGTACAGGGTGGAGTCACTGATCTTGGCAGTGGTATTGGCAGGCAGTGAACCCTTGAGGGGGTTGAAGATATCCTGTGCTTCGGCAGAACCGAGGAAGCTCAACCAAGCCTTGACGTTTTCAGGATGCTTGACGCCCTTGGGCAGACCAAAAGTATCCGAGAGCATCATGAAGACACCTTCAGTACCGGGGGCAGCAGACCAAGCGAAATCGGTTTCTGGCTTGAGCTTGAGGTCAGCAATGAAGTAGCCGGCAGCCCAGTCGCCCATAATGTTGAAGGCGGCCTTGCCATCGATAACCAGCTTGGAAGCATCTTGCCAAGTAATGGCGTTCATGTCGGAGTTACCGCAAGCCAGAACCTTACCGTAGGTGTCCCAAACCTTGAGGGCTTCGGGGCCAGTCCAGTTGGTCTTGCCGTTCCACAGACCGTTGTAGCCATCCGCACCCAGAACACCGAGCGCGACGCTTTCCCACAGGTGTGACTGAGTCCAGTTTTCACCAATGGCGATGGGGGTGACATTCTTGGCCTGAAGAGCGGGGCAAGTGGTGTTTACAAATTCGTCCCAGTCCTTAGGAACGGTGACGCCCCATTCGGCCAACTTGGCAGGAACATACCAGAGTACGTTCGAGCGATGAATGTTGACGGGTACCGAGTAAATGTTACCGGCGGAGTCACTGACGAGATCCAACAAGCCCTTGGGGAATTGTTCCATCCAACCGTTGGCCTTGTACAGATCGTTCAGGGGTTCCATACGTCCGGCCTTAACCCACAGGGAGTTCAGTTCGGCACCAGCATGAACCTGGAAAGTGTCCGGCGGATCGCCACCCAACATACGAGTGGTCAACACGGCCTTGGCGTTGACGCCTGAACCACCAGCAACGGCTGAGTTGATGATGTTGACATCAGGATACATTTCCTTGAACTTGGCAATGAGTGCATCAAGACCAGCAGCTTCACCACCACCCGTCCACCACGAGAAGATTTCCAAATCGCCAGTCGGTTTAGCATCTTGCGCGGTCGCCAAGCCAGCAATGCTCAGCATCAACGTTAGCGCGAGCGCTACCAATAAAAACTTCTTACCGTATTTCATTCAAAACTCCTTCAAATACCAAATCATTGACCATCAATTTTTTCTGATCGCGCATTTGACTTGAATAATCAAACGCAACTTTGGTTTTATCATAGTGCGAACCAATATGCCAATTTTTTCGCGTAAATTAGGCACAATGCACAAACAATGAAATATTATTTGAAATACAGTGAAAGAAACCATAACACATAAAAAGATCTTATTAAAGAACAGAAGTGAAATAGCGTTATAATTTATAATTACCAAGACTTATAAACGAGTTGTTGATGTTGTCTACCACAAACACACCCTACAGCGAGTATCCTATTTTTCAACCCAAACTCATGTTGATCTCAGACTGAGACATGAGAATAATTTCATTACCTGATACAACCGATTGAGGACTCCATGCACCTACCCGCTTCTGCCTATATGCAATTCACTGATGACATGACTATTTGCCGCGTGTTGAATGGACTATGGCAAGTGTCGGGCGGTCACGGTGCAATTAATCCACCGAAAGCGGTGGCTGATATGTTGGATTACCATGACGCAGGCTTCACCACATGGGATTTGGCTGACCATTATGGTCCGGCAGAAGACTTCATTGGTCACTTCCGCAAGCGATTATTGAACGAACGGGGTGCGGATGCGCTCTTGACCACCTTAGCGTTTACCAAGTGGGTTCCACGTCCCGGACGCATGACACGTCAAGTGGTTGAGGCGGCAATTGATGTCTCCTTGCGGCGGATGCAGGTGGATCGGCTGGATTTACTGCAATTCCATTGGTGGGAATATGATGATCCGGCTTATCTGGATGCGCTGCGACACTTAAGTGACTTGCAGCAAGCGGGGAAAATCCGGCACCTTGCGCTGACCAATTTTGATACGGATCGGTTGCAAATCATCGTAGAGGCTGGCATCAAGATTGTGTCCAATCAGGTGCAGTTTTCGCTGGTTGACGCACGTCCACAACAAAAGATGATTCCTTTTTGCAAGCAGCACGGCATTACCCTACTGACCTATGGCACCTATTGCGGGGGTCTATTGAGTGAGAAGTATCTAGGCGTTGCCGAACCTAGCTATCAGCAACTCAGTACCGTTAGCTTACGCAAATACATGGGCATGATTGACGCATGGGGTGGATGGGTGCTATTCCAAGAACTTTTGGCGGCACTCAAACAGGTAGCCGATAAACACGCGGTCAGCCTCGCGAATGTAGCCGTCCGTTTTATTCTGGATCAGCCAGCAGTTGCAGGCGTGATCGCTGGAACGCGGTTAGGGTTAGCCGAGCATCGCGCGGATAATGCGCGGGTATTCGACTTTAAGCTAGACACTACCGACGTACAAACTATTGAAGCTGTGAACAAGCGCGGACGTGATTTAATGCAGGTCATCGGGGACTGTGGTGACGAATACCGCCGCTAATATCAAAGCCGAGTAGTACAACAGTCGTAACGATCAACAGGGTAAAACCGGATAGGATGAAGAGAGTACTTCATTATATGGTCAGGAGTCGTCATGAAACGGCCTATTGTCGGGGTTATTTCAGTATTATTCGCCCTCATTAGCTTACAAGCAGTATTCGCGCAAAATGAAACGGTCATCAGCCAATGTGATTATCAGCATGTCGTTAAAGCGTTAACAACTGGCGGCGACATCGTGCTGGATTGTGACAGTAAGATACAAATCTGGTCGAATAAGCCACTGACCATCACTGCCAACACCCGCATCAAGCCTGCGGAGGGGCGCGAAGTCACATTTGAGGCGCTCAAAGGGCGAGCGTTCGTGGTTAATGCAGATGTGAAACTGACACTCGAGAGGCTGACGATAGAAGGGAACAGAGATCAGATCAACGGGGGTATTGAGAATAACGGCGGCACGCTGACTATCTCGAATGTGACATTTACCAGTAATGACAACAACGCGATCCACAACCACGAGGGCGGAAGCGTCACCATCGAAAACAGCATCTTTTCCAGCAATAATTCATATACTGGTGGCGGTGCGATCTACAATGACGCTCAAGCGGAAGTGAGCATCAGCAACAGCCAGTTCGATAACAATCATAGCTGGAGCGATAGTAACGGCGGCGCGATTTACAACCTCGGTACGATGACGATCAGCGGAAGCAGCTTTACGAGCAATGATGCTCAAGGACAATTCGGTTGGGGCGGTGCGATCTACAATACCCATGATGGCATACACACGGTCATCAACAGCACCTTTGCCAACAATACTGCCGGTCATAGCGGTGGCGCGATTCGCAGTGACGCGAATACCCAAAGCACCATTTCGTTCAGTACGTTTGTCGAAAACAACTCGGATACATGGGGCGGTGCGCTTTATAGCGAAGGCGGAACGCTCACAGTAAGCAATAGCTTGTTTAGCATCAATACAGCAAATGGCAAAGCAAGTGATTGTGAAGCTAACGCTGATCTCGGCACGATTTCTGCGAATCTCAATCTCTCTGATGCAGGCTGCGGAGAAACCAGAGCAACAGGTGTGGCAACATTAGCCAATAACGGCGGATTCACACAAACGGTCGCTATCGCATCTACTAGCAACGCGATTGATGCCGCTGGTGAATGCCCAACTATCACAATAGATCAGCGTGGTACCCCTCGCCCACAGGGCAAAGGCTGTGACATTGGCGCTTTTGAATATGTGGACATCACAACAGCAGCTACATCGGTCGGCATCTGCCAAATCACGACGACCCGCGATGTACGCTTACGCGCAGAACCCAATACGGCAGGAAGCATATTGGCAGTTGTGACTCACGGGCTGAAATTTCAAGCTATCGGACAAGTCACAGGCTGGTATCACATCACTTATGGAACACTAGACGGTTGGATCAGCGCCGACTTTGCAACCGCTACAGGGGATTGTGGCGGGTAAAATGAGTTAAGCGGATGGTGGTATACCTCACGAACTGGACGGAACCTATGTTTCGTTATAGGTATTATAGCAAAAATAGGATGTGCAGGTTGAGTAGATAAAAAAATAGGGGCGCGTCCATTACGGATACCCCCCTACCCTATTCAGTAAACCGTCAGCGATTAAGCGTTTTCGATTTGCTTCTCGCGGCGCTTACGATCCTTCAGACGATCCTCTTGGTTGAGAATGCGCTTACGCAAGCGCAGGTTTTGCGGGGTCACTTCCAAGAGTTCATCGGCAGCCATAAACTCGATCCAGTCATCCAAGCTCATATCACGCGGCGTATTGAGGCCGGAGGTGGTTTCGCTGGGCTTGGCACGGAAGTTATTGAGTTGCTTTTCCTTGACCACATTCAGGTCGAGGTCACCGGGGCGAATGTGTTCACCCACAACCATGCCTTCGTAGACTTCTGCACCGGGGCTGATGAAGTAGGTACCGCGCGCTTGCACGTTAACCATCGAATACGGGGTAGCCACACCTTGATCGCTGGCGACCAAGCTGCCAAACTGACGCCCCGGAACTTCACCCGCGAGAGGGTCGTAGCCATGTTGCAGGCTGTGAATTTGTCCCATACCACTGGTTGCACGCATGAAGTTTGCACGGAAGCCGAGCATACCGCGTGTCGGAACGAGGTACTTAATGTAGGTGGTACCGCTTTCGGTACGCATATCGGTCATCGTACCACGACGTCCGCCGAGCATTTCGACGACGGTGCCCACCAGATTTTCGGTGATTTCGATATGTACTTCCTCAATCGGTTCGAGTACTTCTTCGGTTTCGGGATCGACACGGAAGATGACTTCCGGCTTGCTGACCTCGAATTCAAATCCTTCGCGGCGCATGGTTTCGATCAAAATACCAAGATGCAATTCACCGCGTCCGCTGACGATAAACTTGTCTGGCGAGTCGCCATCTGTGACGCGTAGGGCGACGTTACTACGAATTTCATCGTAGAGACGTTGGCGCAAGCGGCGGGATGTCCCCCAACCTGTCTTGCCTTCGCGACCGGCCAACGGCGAGGTATTCACGCCGAAGGTCATCCGCACAGTCGGTTCTTCCACGCTAATCGGTGGCAGCGCTTCGGTAACAATTGGATCAGCAATCGTATCGCTGATGCCCAACGGATCAAAGCCGCCGAAGGCCAGAATGTCACCCGCCCAGACCTCATCCACTTCGTCTTTAGTCAGGTTACGGAAGGTAAAGAGATAATCAATGCGCCCCGGAAAACGATCGCCAGTTGTTGCTAGGCGGACAGCAGGCATTCCCTTACGCATCTTACCGGAGAGCAAGCGACCAATACCAATTTGCCCCTTATAGGTGTCCCATTCGAGTGTGGTCACCAAGAGCTTAGCAGGCGCTTCCAGATCAACGTTTGGCGCTGGCACTTCTTTAATGATGGTTTCAAACAGTGGGGTTAAATCGCTGTGCAGTCCAGCAGGTGCATACCCCGCCTTACCGACCAGTCCGACCGCATAAACCACAGGGAAGTCGGCCTGATGATCATTGGCACCTAGTTCGATAAACAAATCAAAGGTGTCGTTTAGCGCTTGGTCAGGTTGTGCAAATGGACGATCAACCTTATTGATGACCACGATCACGCGCAGACCTAAACCGAGTGCCTTACGCAGCACAAAACGTGTTTGAGGCATCGGGCCTTCGACAGCATCGACTAACAGCAATGCACCATCAACCATATTGAGCACGCGCTCGACTTCACCACCGAAATCGGCGTGGCCGGGGGTGTCGACAATATTGATTTTGGTATCGTGCCAGTGGACAGCGGTGTTCTTGGCGAGAATGGTAATACCGCGCTCACGCTCCAAATCGTTGGAGTCCATGATGCGCTCGACCGAGGCAGCCCCTTCGCGGAAGACATGGGATTGTTTGAGCATGCCGTCGACTAATGTGGTTTTACCATGATCGACGTGGGCGATAATTGCGATGTTACGAATATCATTTCTTACTTGCGTCACGATACATTCCTATCAACGGCCTAATATGCGGCGGGATTTTCTACATGCCTCTGCCCTATCGAGTACTGCTCATACAAAGCAGGACGATAAATGGAGTTCAATGAATTGCAGCTGGCGATGTGGAAAAATTATAACTAGGATATTCTATCAGATGGATAGGAGGAAAAGACAGAGGAGAAACACTTACGTTAAAAAAGGTTAAGATTACATCGTTCTAAACAATGTTAAGATGTACATTATGCAACGAACGATAAAATTGACGGCACACCACAATGTTACGACAAGCGACAAACGTAAACCCACTGCTGATAAAACAACTCGCGGATGTTGGTATAACATCATCAACGCTCCCTACCCTCGACCAATGGAATACACTCCTCGCAACGATTAGCGGCGACTATACCACCTATCAATCCACTGAAATTGACCTACAACAAAGCAAATTATTGTACGACGAGTTGTACGACTCGACATGGCGACAAACCCGCGAACTGAGTCTACTCGTCCGCATCCGTGAAGCATTAGCCAGCGAAATGGATTTGAAGTCCATCATCAAAACAGTGGTAGAAGCGACGGCTGAATCCTTCGATTATGGTATGGTCAGCGTCTATTTATTAAAAGACTCCACACTCCACCTTCAGCACCAAGCAGGGAACGGGCACAGTCTTGACGAAGTGCCTATCAACAAAGGCATTGTGGGACGTGTTGCACGTACTGGTCAATCCGCATTTTTGACAGACTCGCGTACTGATCCAGACTTCCTTGCAGCGGATGACAATTTCTCGGCTGAGATTTGTGTACCCATTCTTAAAAACAAGGTTGTCGTCGGCGTATTGAATGTAGAAACAGAACAATCCCAACAGTTGACCTCGAATGATCACGAGATGATGATCGCCCTCAGTGAGCAAATCGGTAGTGCCCTTGAACGCGCCGATTTGTATTCAGTGATACAAGAAAGTAATCAGAAATATCAGATGGTGGTGGACAATATCCGCGAAGGTATTTTCCAAGTGGACTTGGCGGGTAACTTCACCTTCTTGAACAAAGCATGGTATGCGTTATGCGGTTATACGGTCGAAGAAAGCATCGGACAACACTTCGCCCGATTTGTTGCCCCTTCACATGTGAAAGAGTTATACAAACTCCAACAATCATCACCAGAAAATGACGATATCCGCCTCCAAACCACCCTATTAAGATCCGATGGCACATTGGTTCCCATTGCAGCCCATCTCCAACGTATCTATAGTCCTGATGGAAAGAATCTTGGTTGGGGCGGCACCATCATGGACATCAGTGAACGTTTGCAGGCCGAGCAACAGGCACGCGAAATGCAGTTGCTGGTACAAGTACAAGAAGCGATTTCCAGCCAGATTAGTCTTAAAGATGTGATCCGCCATGTAGTCGAAGCCACAGCCAAAATCTTTGGCTACGATTTGGTATGCATCTATCTATTAGAAGGCGACTTCTTACACCTACAACACCAAATCGGATATGACGAAGTTATTGAAACTATTCCCATCACTACAGGAGTATCGGGTCGGGTTGTCCGAACCAAAACAGCAGTATTGATTGAAGACCCGAATAGTGATGCAGATTTCCTCAAAGCACAGGATGGAATCACATCTGAAATATGTGTCCCGCTAATCAGTAACGATCAAGCAATGGGGTTCATAAACGTTGAAACCAAGGGAGATCACAAACTCGCTTTATCTGACTTCAATATGCTGGTTCGGATAGGCGAACAAGTCAGTGTGGCAGTCGAACGGGCACGCTTATATACCGCAGTACACACCAGCAATGAAAAGTACCAGATGGTCGTCGACAGTGTGCGCGAGATCATTTTCCAGACCGATCTTGAAGGAAAAATCAGCTTCTTAAACAAAGCGTGGGAACGCATCACAGGACGATCTATCAAAGAAAGCATGGGGCAATATTTTGTCCAATTCACACCGCCTGACGAAGTTGACAACGTCAGACGACGTGGTCTTGAATTAGCAGCAGGTACAGACCCTTACATTTTTTCGAATCGGCAATTCTCGATACTAATAATGTACGCGTACCGGTAGAAGCCCGCTTGCAACGGATTTACGATCACGAAGGAAATTTGATCGGTATAGGTGGAACCAGCACCGACATTTCCAAACGTCTACAAGCACAAAAGCGTGAACAAGAATTAAATCTACTGGTACAGGTACGCGCTACCATCTCCAGCAAGCTAGACCTAAAAGAGACTATCCGCACTATCGTCGAAGCCACTGCCGAAGCATTTGGCTACGATCTCGTAAGTGTTTATTTACTTCGCGGCAACACACTCCACTTACAACACCAAGTAGGTTATGAAATATTGTTCGACCCCGTCGATATTTCGGTGGGTGTTTCGGGACGGGTGGCACGGACAGGCATCCCCGAACTGATTCAAGATGCAATGAGCGACCCCGATTATGTCAGCGCGGTTTCAGAACTTACATCCGAAGTCTGTGTTCCGCTTCTCAATAACGGCAACGTCATTGGCATCATGAACGTGGAGTCCAAAAAGAACAAACTGCTGACCGAGTCGGATTTGAACTTGATGATTGCTTTGAGCGAACATGTGGCAATTGCAGTCGAACGGGCGCAGCTCTATACCACTGTGGTCGAAAGCAACCAGAAATATGAAATGGTGGTCAACAACGTCCAAGAAATTATTTTCCAACTCGATATGAGTGGCGTGGCAACATTTCTCAATCAATCGTGGGTAGCGCTGACCGGTTTCTCACTGACCGAGAGCATTGGTCAACATTGGTCGAAGTTCATCCATGCGGATGATCTTGATACGGCTTATAGCATCGGGACACGCCTATCCAGTGAAGAAGAAACGGATATTCGTGAAGCGCTGGTAATCGTTAGATCGGATGATACAAACGTACACGTCGAAATTCACATGCAACCTGTTCATAATGCCAATGGTCTCATGATTGGTTTCAGTGGAACGATCACGGATGTGAGCGAACGTCTGCAAGCCGAAAAACAAGCGCTCGATTTAATGTTGAAAATGCGCACCGTAGACATGCTCAAAAGCTTCCTCACGGGTGTTTCGCATGATCTACGTACCCCTCTGTCCATCATGAACAACGCACTTTATTTACTGCGGCGCAAAATGGGTGACCAAGAGAATCGTCAGCTTGATGCGCTTGAAAAACAGACGCTTCATATGCAGCATGTGGTTGAAGACATGCTGGATATGTCGAAACTGGATGATGAGTTCGCGGAACTGAATCCGATGCGCCTCTCCCTGAATGGCCTCATCAATGATTTGATTATTAATGTTGAAAACAGCGTCAACAGCAAACAACAAAAGCTCGTGTTTGCCCCTACTGATGCCAATCCATTCATCATGGCTGATCAATTTATGCTGGGCAAGATGCTAACGAATGTGCTGAAAAATGCCATCCAGTACACACCGGATAGCGGCTCGATTTACATTGAAACCTGCAAAAAAGAAACTACCGTCCATATTGTGGTTCGTGACTCCGGCATTGGTATTGATAGCAACATCCTGCCGCACATTTTTGATCGTTTCTATAAAGCAAATACCGCACGGCCTAGCGGTCAAAGTGGAACCGGTTTGGGGCTTTCTATCGCACGCAGAATTGCAGAAATGCATGGGGGGACGATTGAGGCACAAAGCAAGTTAGGCGATGGCAGCACCTTCACCATCACCCTACCCATCGGGCAATAAACTGCGGAGAAGATAGATGTACCTTCCCCGCAGTTTATCAAGTTCTACTTATGGTGATAGGTTGACCAGCCCAAATACTTATTGAAGGCTTCGTCAATCATGCCTGCAACATGGGCATGGTTGACCGACACATGATGCTCAAAGCCATTTTCGCAGATGTATGCCAATAGTTCTTGGAAGCGCGGCACTTGCACCACGCCATAACCACCAAAGGTATCAATTGGATCATCGGTGAAATCGCCCTGCCCCGTATAAGCCACAATCTTGCCGCTAAAATCATCCGTCGAGATACGCAAATAGCTGAAGGGGTTGTTCTTCACACGTCCGTAGATCGTGCCGTAGGTATTATCCTTGCCAACCGTCTTGGAAATGATTTCCTGATAATCCATGACCGGAATATCATCCACCAAAATATCTTTGGGTAGATTCGAGCAGTGGAAGACCACACCCTTATCCGGATCTTCGCCGTAGTTGTTGTTCCAATCGACCAATGCTGATGGGCGACCGGATGCCAATTGCAAAGCCAACATCGCCAATGTACCGACAATATCGGTTTCGCAAGCAGACGGATTGAGCTTATTGCTGCTCATGCTCATCAGGGTGCAGGGAACCACGCCGAAGTATTCTTCCATCGACGTCCAACATTGAATGGCGGTCGCATCTAAAGCGTTATCTTCCATCCAACCATCCAACACCACACCGAACTTCGCCATGCGATACAGCGACAATTCGGGGACGTTGTTGGTACGAGCATAACCACGAATGGAAGCTAATTTTTCCTGTACCAATGGATCAGCATCTTGCAGGCGCTCGATCCGTCCGTACACTTCCGAAAGATCAAGTGTCTCGACGCTGATGCCAGCATGATCCAATAACTTCTCACTGAAACGCACCGTCTTGAATGCTTCCGGACGCGCCCCCATCATACCGAGCCGCGCAGTACGCATCCCGCGCACGATGCGACAAATCCCCGCGAACGATTGCAAATCTTCCATGAATTCCGGTGAATTCGGATCCATTGTGTGATTACGGGTGATCGAGTACTTGATGTTGTACTGGCGCAGATTGTTGCAAGCGCTCATCTTGCCGCAGAAGCTATCCCGCCGCCAATTGATGTCCATCTTCTTGGCATCATCGGGGAAGGCATGAATGAGTACCGGCACGTTCAAACCGGATAGACGGATGGTGTTGGCAATCGCGCGTTCATCACCGAAGTTGGGCAGAGTCACCAAAACGCCATCAATTTCATCACGATGTTGACGGAATAAATCCGCGCACATCTGGGCTTCTTTCAGCGATTCAATCGCGCCGTTATTGGTGTCTGCTTCGGGGGTGATGATGGCGTTGATGCCAGCCTTTTGCAGAACTTCCAAAATAATCCGCCGTCCCTCACCAGCCAGATGCGCCGGAAAGAAACCGCGATTACCCACAATGACCGCCAACGTGACCGGACGAGCATTGAGCCGTGCGGCTGGTGTTGGTCGAGGTTGAGCAAGAACCATTTTATAAACTCCTTGTAAAAGCCATTAATTGTTACGTCAAAAATGGATTGTAGCTGTCACGTAGTCAGTAACGCTAATCATTTTCGAGGGAATTTTGCAGGAAAAACATCACGCCTATTCTTCCTGCAAAGTCACTTGGGTTTGTTCTAGTGCGCCGCTTCTTTGGTCATTTTGCCTTTGTCAGCAGCAGATGCGTTCGCACGGGCTTGTGCCGCTTGCTCAGCCATCTCAGCTACCGACTTCGTGTGCAAACGTGCCGCGCCTTCGGTCTGACGCAGCTTGACCCGCTTGCCGGTCGCTTCGGCCTTCTGCAAACGTTCACGGGCAGCAGGAATTGCATCGGCATATTGCGGCAGCCATTTAGCCTGCGCCACCAGCATTTCGTCCGCCATCTGCCAAACTTCTTCAGGATTACACACAGCGCCTACCAACGGATCGTGCAGCATAGCTTGTTTAAGCAATGTCACATCACCATGAACCGCTGCTTCCATGCCCATCTGCTGGACACGAACACTGGCAGCACAGGTCGCAGCACAAGCCATCGGCAAATCGCCAACCGTCGTCATATTGATACCGTTCTTATCGACATAGCCTGGGATTTCAATGATGCAACCATCGGGCAAATTCGGAATATTGCCACGATTGGGGATGTTAAAATGCCCACGATACACACGCCCGGTCTCCAACCCTTCGATGATATAGGAGCCGTGTTCCTCACTACGCTTATCAGTCGCGATCACTGGCGGTTCTTCCTTCATCCAATTCGGGAAGTCGCTCTCGAACCAATTACGGCCTTCGGTGCATACCCGCAAATAACCACCTGTTTCGCCGTTAATCCAACTGGACAGATCAATCCACTGATTGATTTCCTCAGTGCGCTTACGATACCACGGCAGATACTCACTCAAGTGACCATTAGACTCGGTGCTGTAATAACCAAAGCGCCGCAGCACATCAATACGCACTTTCTCGGTTGTTGGGTATTCGGGATGGGCTTCAAATAGCTCGAGCATTCGCGGGATCATATCCATACCCCGCCACTGTGCTTTGACGAACCACGTCTGATGGTTAATACCGGATGCAATCACATCCACTTCCCGACGATGCAGGGTGTAGTCTTGTGGGATTAGACCTTCGCTCTTCGCCCAATGTTCGACACAGCGGGTGATTTGCCAGTGTGCACCCTGTACACCATGGCACAAACCGATGGTCTGTACCCCGCCGTACAGATTACATGCCCAAACATTCATCGCCATTGGATTCGAGTAGTTCAAGAACAGCGCATCCGGCTTGGCAACTTCGCGAATATCTTTGCAGATACTCAACAGCGCCGGAATCGTCCGCTGTGCGTACATGAGGCCACCCGCGCACAGGGTATCCCCTACGCATTGATCGACACCATATTTCAAGGGAATATCGATGTCCGTTTGGAAGGCTTCTAACCCACCCTGTCGGATCATACAGATGATGTAATCACTATCGGCAATCGCTTCGCGCTGGCTGGTCGTGGGTATGACCGTCGCGGGCAGCTTATTGGCCTCAATATCACGGCGGCATAACTGCGTCACCATATCGAGGTTGCGCTGCGAAAGATCCATCAGCGCGAAGGTCGTATCAGTCAATTCGGGAATAGCAAGAATATCGTGCATCAAGCGGCGTGTGAAGCCAATCGAACCCGCGCCAATCATAGCTATCTTGATAGGCATTTGCGTCGTCTCCGATCAATAAATGAATTTTGAGTGTGAGGAAAAAAGACGCAAAGACTTTTCAAAAATCTCTGCGTCTCTGGGTGATTAATTTATTCCCCACGGACTTCGCGGCGAATCTTCTTCAGCCGTTTCATCACATCATTCGTGCCACGTCCGAAATAATCGTAGAGGGCTTGGTACTCAGCAAACAGTTGGTCATAAACAACCTTATTCGCCGCAATCGGATGAACAACCTCAGCCTTCACCTTGCCCATGACCTCGGCTGCCGCATCGATGTTCGGATACACACCGGCTGCCACGGCTGCGTGCATGGCTGAACCTAGCGCCGGTCCTTGTGATGACCCTGCCAAACGCAGCGAACGTCCGGTGACATCGGCATAAATCTGGCGCAGCATCGCGTTCTTCTCCGGCAAACCACCGGCACAAATCAATTCGTTAACTGGAACACCCTGCTTCTCAAATGCTTCGATGATGACGCGTGTGCCGTAAGCTGTGGCCTCAATCAAGGCACGATAAATATCTGGCGCGCGTGTACCGAGCGAACCACCAACCAATACACCGGTCAGGTCAGCATCAACCAATGTCGAGCGGTTGCCATTCCACCAATCCAGCGCGATCAAACCGTGCTCACCAACCTTTTGCTTGGCGGCTTCTTGTTCAAGGTACTGATGCACATCCATACCTGCTGCTTTGGCTGCTGCATGATATTCAGGCGGTACTGCGTTATTCACGAACCATGCGAAAATATCACCAACACCGCTTTGACCCGCTTCGTACCCATAATAGCCGGGGGTGATGCCACCGCGTACAACACCGCACATGCCTTCAACCGTCTGTAACTTCTCACCGTTGAGGATGTGGCAGGTCGATGTCCCCATAATCATAACCATTGTGCCGCTCTTGGCTTTCACGGCGGGATAGGTCACATGCGCATCCACGTTAGCGACCGCGACGGCTGTGCCTTCCTTCAAACCCGTCCATGCTGCGGCCTGTGCGGTTAAGCCGCCAGCCTTCGATCCCAACTCGCCGAATGTACGCTGCATCTTGCTATCGACCACATCCGCGAATGCCGGATTCAAAGCGCCGAAGTAAGCACGGTCAGGGTAACCTTCTTCCTGCACCATCGCCTTATAACCAGCCGTACAAGCATTCCGAATTTCCACGCCCGTCAACTGCCAGATCACCCAGTCACACGCTTCGATCAACCGATCAGCCGCTGCATAGACTTCAGGGGCTTCATTCAAGATTTGCAGCGCCTTGCTGAAGAACCATTCGGACGAAATCTTGCCGCCATAGCGTTGTAACCAACCCTGCCCCATCTTGCGTGCAGTTTCATTGATGAGATCAGCTTCGGGTTGGGCTGCATGGTGCTTCCACAACTTCACCCAGCTATGCGGATTATTACGCCACTCAGGAAGACCGCACAGAGGAGTACCATCCTTTTTAGTGGGCAACATCGTACAAGCGGTGAAGTCAATCGCAAGCCCGACCACTTCTTCAGGTTTTACGCCAGCTTGTTTGAGCACGGCGGGAATGGTCTTCTTGAACACTTCAATATAGTCAAATGGGTTTTGCAGCGCCCAATCAGGCGGCAACGGTTTGTCGCTGCCCGGTAGATGCTGATCGATAACCCCGTCCCCATAAGGATGAACTGCGGACGCAATTTCGCGCCCGTCGCGCACATCGACCAATAATGCACGCCCCGACTCCGTTCCAAAATCAACACCTATTGTGTACATTTCAAATCCATCTTTCATAAATTGATAGTGCGTTTTGGGCAATTATAACACTTTCCTGTGAACGGTCACATTCGTTTTAGGAACCATTTCTCCGTTATTTTTCATCAGTCCAAGACTATACATAGTTCATCGACAAACATTACAATATGTTATCTAATGTAACGTTGTATCTGACGCCATGACTCACAGGAGCATCTAAACTGAACAGCTTTAATCGCAATCTAGGACGATTTGTCCCATTTGCAGGGAAACTAGCCGCATTTTTACTGATTGCCGGATTGTTGATTATTCCCAATCACCCATTGGCAGCACAGCAACAACCATTGAAGGTAGCCATCAAACCGCTGACACCCTTCGTAATTTATGGGGAAAATAATCAATACAGCGGATTTAGCATTGATCTGTGGACTGAAATCGCCAAACGCATGGGTGTTGATTACGCATATGTTCCGCTGAAAACAGTCGCCGAAGTGCTAGACGCAGTGCAATCCAATCAGGTTGATCTGGGCATCGCGGGCATCAGCATCACCAAAGATCGCGAGCAGTTACTCGATTTTTCGCAACCCATGTTCAATTCAGGACTCAAAATTCTAGTACCCGCACACCAGAACGACGCGGGTGTTAGCATTCTGCTGCAACTCCTGACACCCAATCTGCTCGTTATCTTGGGCATTCTGCTGGTGGTCATCATCGGTGTTGGGCACTTGGTCTGGTTCTTCGAGCGAAAAAATCCAGCATTCCGTCACACTTATTTCGCCGGTGTAGGCGAAGGTATCTGGTGGGCAGCATCCAGTTTACTCGGCGGCGCGGACAAAATGCCCCAGAGTATCGCAGGGCGTGTCGGTGCCATCATTTGGATCATCACCGGCATCATCCTCATCAGTCTGTTTACAGCCAATCTCACAGCTCAAAACACAGTGCAACAGCTTGAATCCAATATTCGCGGTCTCGATGACTTACCGGGCAAACGAATCACTACTGTCGAAGGCACCACAGCTACCCGTTATCTCGACGATCAACAACTGGTTTACACCACTGTGAAAACCATCGAAGATGCCTATCAACTGCTCACCCATAAGCGTACAGACGCCGTCATCTACGATGCGCCGGTGCTCCAATATTACGCCAACACCACAGGCAAAGGCTTGGTCACTGTTGTCGGCAGCTTATTCAACCGGCAGGATTACGGCATCGCACTACCTACTGGCAGCCATAACCGCGAACAAATTGATCAAGCCTTACTCTCGATTATCGAAGATGGCACCTACGAAACCATTTATCAACGTTGGTTTGGAACCACCTAGCTCGCCTCATCTCTGCTTAACACTTGTGTGCCAAGATGATTGTATTAATGTTACATTGAGGAACAATCATGGCACGCAAGGTATTTGAGAAAAAGTCAGTCATGAAAGGCACTGTGCAGCAGATGTGGGATTTCCACGCCCACCCTAAAGCTTTTGCACGCTTAACTCCACCGCCCATTTTCATCCAAATGCGCGAAAACAAGCTCAAATCCCTCACCGAGGGAACGGTCGATTTCAACATGTGGCTCGGCCCGATCCCACTGCATTGGATCGCCCAGCATGAACCCGGCCCTACCCCCACATCATTTATAGATCGCCAGATCAGCGGCCCGATGGGATACTGGGAACATCAACATATCTTCCGCGCTGTTCCCGAAGGTGTCGAACTCACCGATCACATCACACTCGAACACAAACCGGGGTTAGCCGGTGTATTCTCCCGACTGATGTTTGATGGACTCCCGCTTCAGATTTTCTTCTTTTATCGGCATATGCGAACGCGCATGGGTTTAGGCAAACCCTAAGGATCGTATCCGCCAAATCTTTATGCAATTACTTCGCATCAAGGATCATAATTGCATTATGCAAGATGACAACCAACATTACGCACCTGCTGAAAGATTGGAATATTATGTCTCCGATTGAATACACCATTGGCTTCGCGAATATGAGTGAAAAAGCGGACTTTGCCGTAAAAGTTCGTCAAAGTTTGGAAGCTGCTGCCACTCTATATCCGAATGTCAGACTCATCGTCCGCGATAACAACATGGATGATCAGACTGCCCTCGCCAACATCGAAGAGTTTGCCGCAACTCCAGTAGATTTAGCAATCATCTACCATCTTGGCGAACGCATCGGCCCGACCTTGAGCAGCACCTTACTCAAAAAGAAAATCAAGATGATTGCAGTCGATATTCCGATTCCCCCATGGGCCATTTACTTCGGCGTCAACAACAAACTATCAGGTTCCATTGTGGGAGAAGAATTAGCCAAATGGGTCAATCTCAACTGGGATGGACAAATTGAGAAAATCCTTGTCCTAACCGAATCCCGGGTATTGGATTTTGTGCGGGCGCGCTCTACATCTGCACTCAACAGCCTCATCGAAGGCATCGGCTACACACCGCAGGACATCATGCACCTTGAAGCGGGCAACGTGCGCGAACCCAGTGCACAAGCCGTCATCAATCTTTTAGAGCGCTGGGCAGGTGTGCATCGTATCGCAGTCATCGGCTTCAACGACGAAACCGCCATCGGTGCCATCGATGCTGCCCGTCAGTTAGGCCGTGAAAATGACATCATCACCGTCGGACAAGGCGGCAACTTGATCGCTGAGGAAGCGAAATTGCCGAATCCGCGCATGGTTGCTTCTGTGAGCTATCACCCTGAACAATATGGCGAACGCTTGATGGCTCTGGCTATGCGTATGTTGGCAGGTGAACGCGTGTCCCGCGAGCAATTCATCGAACACGAACCACTGACAACAGCCAACATGAAATGAACACCCGTCTCAAACCCATGTGCGGATTTTTACCCTAATCCGCACATCTCCCCATCATCCCCTACCCTGCCACACTAACGATATGTAGCCCTTAACAACCTTTCCATCCGCGCTTGATATAATCACCGTTCAAAACAATGTGGATAGGACAATAAGCGCGTGTTCAATCAACCTTTCAAACGCTTGGTTCCGGGTGGTAATGCGGCATGGTACATGCTGCGTATGGTGATCGCTTTTGCCATCACTGTGGTCGGAACCCGCCTGTATTTGGATGTTACCGGATACCCCCAACTTGGCAATTCAACCTTCCATTTCGCCCACGCGTTATGGGGTGGATTGCTTCAGGTCATCGCCGCCATGCTCATGTTAATCTACCTCAACGAATGGATATTCTCGCTCTCAGCCATACTCGCAGGTGTAGGCATCGGTCTCTTCATTGATGAAATAGGCAAGTTCATCACCCAGAGTAATGATTACTTCTTCCCGCTAGCCGCCCCCATTATTTACGTGGCGTTCATCCTCTGCGTCTTTGCCTATTTCTATATCCGCCGCTATCAAACCGATGATAAACGTGCAACGCTCTACGGCGTTCTCGAAGATTTGGAAATATTACTGGATGATGACTTGGATAGTGAAACACACAGAAGCTTAATCAATCGACTTGAGAGCATTCCGACCGAAAATACACGCTCAGATTTAACAGCACTTGCCAACAGCCTGTTGCAATTTCTGAACTCCGAGCAGGTCAATATCAAGCCACCTAAACCGACGGTATGGAGTTTATTCCTGCAACATCTCGTAAAATTTGAGGAACGTTGGTTACCCAAAAAGCTTGTTCATCGCCTGTTGATAGTGGCCTTCACCATCCTAGGCTCCATTTCACTTTTCAAAATCGTCGTCCTGCTCGCACTCGTGCTTGACCAAACGGCCATCGACAATCCTTTTATTGCCACACTCCTAGAAAACAACCCGCTCATCAAAGGGGTATACAGCTTCAATTGGTATGTCGTCTTATTGACCGTTGAAAGTGCCATCGGCATCCTGTTTGCCATCGCCGTCATCAGCTTTCTCACCAATCACGACCGCACCGCTATTCAAATCAGCTCGACAGGCCTGATTATCGCCCTGACGATCGGCAATACACTGTCCTTCTACTTCGACCAATTCTCGGTGGTAGTGGATAGTCTACTACTGGCATTTGTTTTGTTGATCGTGGTTCGTTTTCGGGCACGTTTCGGAGAGATCAAGCTAAAGCCCCCAACAGCCTTTCAGCCGATAGGGGCTAAAGAATAACCAAGAATCAGGCTTTATCGAGCACTTGGAACAGTGTGATCTGCAAACCGTCAGGTGATTGTAAGCGCACATTATGATGCCTCCACGGGGTAATGATCGGTTCATGAACCAGCGTTGCCCCTTTTGCCAGCGCCCGATTCAAAGCTGCTTCGAGATCCGGCACTTCCAACGCAAACCGGATTTGTCCGCTGACACGGTTTCCCACTTCAATCTGATCTACAGTTGCGGCGCTGTTCTCATCAAGAATTTCTAAGGTTGCCCGTCCCATATCATAAATGACACCTTTGTTATCGGCTTGAGTCCAAATCTCAGCAGCCTCTAAACCCAATGCATCTTCATAAAAAGCCACCAGACAGTCATAATCCTGCGCGGTCAAAGCAACCCGAAATTCAATGATTGGTGCAGTCATACATGCTCCCTCTATTATAAAGTGTGTCAATATAGAGACGCTTCTGGAGACGTGTCTTACAAAAAAAGAGGCAATCCGTAGATGACCTCCAGTTCGTACTAGACCCCAACTAACTGATTCACCAGTATCAGATTTACATTCCGTTGCAAATGCGGCGGCTCCATTTCAAAGATCAAGATTTTGCCGATACGGCTTCCCCGATAGCCCATCGACTTCATCTTTTCATCTTCACGCGGCAACGAATATTCCCGTACGCGGCGGATGCCATCTTCTAAAGTCGGCACAATTTTCTGCACACCCGCAATCCAGATCACATTCTTGCTGCTGAAAGCGTAGGACGGGATCTGGCTACCACTATTACTGGCAACCACAATTTCGCCCGTCGTCGCAATCGCATGGACGCTGCCGAGATAATACTCAGCTATCGTACTTTGCACCCGCAACACTCCCTGTTTCGCCGGATCAGTTTCAGCCAGAAGTGCATCTTTAAGGTTAACCCAGCTATGCGCTTTCGCCTTCAACATAGCTTCTAGACCAATCGTTTTCAGTGTTTCGGAAGCAGCCGTCATAACAGTCGCCCCATCAGGAAGAAGTTGCTGAACCTTTTCGAGTGCTTGGGCAGCGGTATCAACCAGTTGCACTTTGACCCCGCGTGCTTGAACAGCCGCAACAGTCTGCTGAATTTGGTCAGAGGTAGCCAGTTGTGTGTAATCAATAGGTGTTGTGTTCATAGTGTTTTCAGCATCATTTTACCCCGTCTGATGGGGTTGGATGCCTTTCCTTTCTCTAGGGAGTGGACGGTGCTAAAGAGGAGATGCACGTACCGGAAACTTGGCTTATCGCATCACCCTGATCGTACCACAAAGCCCTCCTATGATCTACTCTGAACCAATATGACACATACAACTAACCCAATAAAAAGAGGCCACCCAATTGGATGACCTCTCATCTTTCGCGGCACTTACCGAATTACACACCAACCAACTCGTTCACCAGAATAACATTCACATTCCGTTGTATAAATGGTGGCTCGGATTCGATAATCAGTAGCTTGGTAATCCGGCTTCCCGGAGCACCTAAGGACTTCATCCGTTCATCCTCACGTGGCAGTGAATATTCACGAACGCGTTTAATTGCAGCATCCAATGTCGGTACAATTTTCTGCGTTCCCACCACCCAGATCACATTCTTGCTCGTAAATGTGTACGATGGCAATTGGCTACCTGAACCGCTAGCAACCACAATCTCGCCGCTTTCAGCAATCGCATGAACGCTGCCAAGGAAGTACGGAGACAAGACACTTTGAGTGCGCAACTCACCCTGCTTAACCGGATCAGTTTCGGCCAAAATCGCATCTTTCAAATTCACCCACGGATGGGTCTTAGCAATCAACATTGCTTCCAGCCCAATATCACGCAGCGACTGTGAGCCACCGGTCATAATCTTTGAACCGGCTGGAATAAGCCCTTGAACCTTCGCCAACGCTTGGGCGGCAGTATCGACTACATGCACATTAAACCCGCGTGATTGTAATGCGGCGGCGGTCGTTTGAACTCGTGTAGACGATGCTAAATCGGTGTATGAGATCGTTGCTGTTTGAGCCATAGCGTGTCTTGCAGCTATCCCTACCCTCACGGCATAGGAACCGATGCGTTCTTCCTTTCAATAGTCAGTGAATGATGAGAATGGCGAAAAACTATCGGTGTTATGCTGTGCCAAAAGGTACAGCTACAAATCGTCCGTAAGCCACGAATGCAGCCAGCGCGAGCAAAACCAAATTGACGACTACTCCCGGATATTCCCCGCGCCGAGCATGTACGATAATCGCACCAATCATGGTCAGTATGAGACCAACAGCTGCCAATGGGGTAAGAACTGGCAAAATACCCGTCAACCACGGCAAGATCAAACCAATCGCCGCCAATACTTCCAAAGTACCAATACCTTTGATCGTGCTGGCAGAAAAATCTTCGACCCATTTCATATTGGTCTGAAGTTTTTCGCGTGGCGTGGTCATCTTCATAAACCCTGCTCCCGCAAATGCCAGTGCCAATAAAGCTTGTACAATCCACACTGCTACGTTCATGATACACATCCTTAAACTGGTGAGATTAAAACTAACACATGTTGACTAAACTACACATGTTGCTTATGATAAAATTGTAAGAATTTGAAATCAACCAACAAAACGACAAGAGTGTTGTTTAGGCAACGAAAGAGGAAAACTGTTGGGAATCGAACCTAAAGATGACCCGCGCAGCCGACGAACGCGCCGGTTATTACAAGCCGCGTTGAACGAATTACTGCAAACCAAGAAATTTCATGAAATCACAGTACAGGATATAACCGCGCAAGCCGAAATTAACCGCGCGACATTCTATGCCCATTTCGTAGATAAATATGATCTATTGAACGCCGGCATACGCGATTCATTTCAAACCCTTCTAAGCGAGCGAATACCTGAACGCCATACTTTCACACTCGCTAATCTGCGTATCCTTGCGCTCACCGCCCATGAATACTTGGCTGGTTTTGCCGGTCACTGTGCAAGCTCATCAAGCAATGATGACGATGGACTCATGGTACGGCAAGTGCAGCGTCAGCTCCACGCAATCGTGCTAGAGTGGCTGCGTCAAACCCCTGTTCGTCCCAACACGCCGAACTCAATCGAAGTCACAGCGATGGTGGTCAGTTGGGCAATCTTCGGCTCGATCCTTGAAGTTGCATGGAACAGCCGTAAAATCTCATCTGAACACTTGGTTTCCCAGATACTCGCACTGCTCGAACCCGGCATCCGCGATTTTCTGGAAGCCCAAGCAGTACGCTAGTGAATAACAGATTAAGTTTCTCAATATCGCACTCGCACGACTTCCAAAAGCATCAACCATACATTTTGAGTAAACCAGATGCTATGCTAAGGTAGACTCATATCTAACAAAACATTACAAGAGATGTAGGTGAAAAATGAGTAACCAAGAGGCGTTTATCCAAGCCGTCCAAACCGGCTACGATTTCAAAGGACAGGCAATTACGCTTGGCATTTCTGTATTGGATGGCGCGCCCGTCAGTGGTGCGATAATCAAAGTCCCACTCGCCACCATGAACCGCCACGGACTCATTGCTGGAGCAACCGGTACTGGCAAAACCAAAACTCTACAACGCTTGGCCGAAAGCCTGTCTTCCAATGGTGTCCCCGTCCTCATTATGGACATCAAAGGGGATGTTAGCGGTATCTCCCAACCCGGCACGCCCAATCCCAAAATTGATGAACGCCAGCAAAAAATCGGTGTACCGTGGAGTGCTAAGCAATTCCCTGTCGAATTCTTAACCCTCTCCGGCGACAAAGGCGTACAATTGCGTGCCACAGTCTCTGAGTTCGGCCCTGTCCTCTTCAGCAAAATCCTTGAACTCAATGACACGCAAGAAAGTGTCGTCGCCCTCATCTTCAAGTATTGTGACGACAACAAACTCCCTCTGCTTGACCTCAAAGACTTCAAAAAGACGCTCCAATTCTTAACCAACGAAGGTCGTGCCGACATCGAAAAAGACTATGGAGCCATCAGTCCCGCCTCTACTAGCGCCATCATGCGCAAAGTGATCGAACTCGAACAGCAAGGCGCGGAACAATTCTTCGGTGAAACATCCTTCGATGTCGAAGACCTCATCCGCACCGACAGCAATGGCAACGGCTACATCAATGTCCTACGCTTGGCCGATCTACAGAGCAAACCCAAATTATTCTCTACCTTCATGCTCTGCCTTATGGCCGAGATTTACGAAAAGTTCCCTGAAGAAGGTGACATCGAAAAACCCAAGCTGGTCTTTATCATCGACGAAGCCCATCTCATTTTTAACGAAGCCTCCAAAGCCCTGCTCGACCAGATAGAAACCATCATCAAGCTCATTCGCTCCAAGGGCGTCGGCATCTACTTCTGTACCCAGAATCCTATCGACATTCCGGCCTCCATCTTGGCACAGCTCGGCCTCAAGATCCAACACGCGCTGCGAGCCTTTACCGCCAACGACCGCAAGGCCATCAAACTCGCTGCCGAAAATTACCCGATCACCGAGTTTTATCAAGTGGAAGACCTGCTCACCCAGCTTGGTACAGGTGAAGCCTTCGTAAGTGCCCTCAACGAAAAAGGCATCCCCACCCCGCTGGTACATACCATGCTCTGTGCACCCGAATCGCGCATGGATACCATCACCGATGGCGAACTCCTCGACACCGTCAACAAATCCGCCATCAAAAGCAAATACAACGAAGCGGTTGACCGTGACAGCGCCTATGAAATCCTGAGCAAGAAAATCGAAGCATCTGCGCAAGCTGCGGCTGCCGAAAAAGAAGACAAACAAACCAGCAAACGCAAAAAAGATGATCCAACGTTGATCGAGCAAATCAGCAAAAACCCAATCGCCAAGCAGGTCGGGCGCGAACTCACACGCGAACTCACGCGCGGTCTATTGGGCATCTTGGGGATTAAACGCCGCTAATTGTTTCCTGTACGAGTTCTTAAGCTCAACCACGAGGGGAACAGGATTGATGCTCCCCTCGTAAAGAAGTTGTAGGCCACATAATGGATAAGCACGCCCAATTCAGGGAACAATACGGCCCGTGGGCATTAATCACAGGAGCCAGCGCGGGCATTGGCGAAGGGTTCGCATGGATACTCGCTGAACGGGGCATCAACCTCATCCTAGTGGCGCGGAATCAAGAACGCCTCACCCAAAAAGCCGCTGAAATTCAAGCGCGTTACCCGACCATCCAAATCAAAACCCACGCTGCCGATCTCAGCCTGTCCGGGAGCGTTGAGCCACTCATAGAATTCACGAATGAACTAGAAATCGGCTTGGCGATTCCCAATGCCGGTATGGAAACCACCGGATCATTCCTCAAGCACGACTTAGCCGATGAACAGCGACTCGTCCAACTCAACATCAGCGCTCCGGTGCATATCGCGCATCACTATGGGCGATTAATGAGCCAACGCGGTCGCGGGGGTATCATATTACTGTCCAGCATCGCGGGTTATGGATCGACCCCCTACGCCGCCAACTACAGCGCCTCCAAAGCCTACATATTAAGCTTCGGCGAGGCCTTACATTATGAACTCAAGAAGCAGGGTATAGATGTCTTGGTACTCTCCCCCGGCTTCACCGATACCCCTATGGTAGCCAATAGCGGAATCAATTGGGCACATCTCGGTTTACCCTATATGGATGCCTACAGTGTCGCATTGGCAGGTCTAAATGCACTCGGCAAGAAAACATCCATCATTCCGGGGCATATCAACAACATTCTCATGGCTGCCCGTAAATACTTGGCCTCCCGCGCCATGAATCTCTGGATTATGGGGCATCTGCTCGAACGCGCCATCCCACCTGATCGCCTATAAATGAACCAACGCCTTACATAAAGCACATAGCAAAATAGGACTCTCTAGGTTATCCTCCTCCCTTAGGAGGCAAAGATATGTCAACCTTAATCAACACCCCTGTCTGGACTCAATTAGAACAGCACTATCAAGCCATTCGCAGTGTCCATATGCGCGACTTATTCGCCCAAGACCCTGATCGTTTCACACGTTTCTCACTGCGCCTTGATGATATTTTGTTTGATTTTTCCAAGAATCGCATCACCGCCGACACCCTCAAACTCTTGTTGGATCTCGCCAATCAGGCCAATCTCCGCGAGAAAATTGAGGCGATGTTCACGGGCAAAAAGATCAACACCACCGAAGACCGCGCTGTCTTACATGTAGCCCTGCGCAACCGTTCCAACACACCCATTCTGGTCGATGGCAAAGATGTCATGCCGGATGTCAACCGTGTGCTGGTAAAAATGCGGGACTTCAGTGAACGAGTACGCTCCGGTGCATGGAAAGGCTACACGGGCAAAGCCATTACCGACGTCGTTAACATTGGTATCGGCGGCTCTGATCTCGGCCCCAAGATGGTCACGCTAGCCCTCGCCCACTATACCAATCGCAATCTGCACTCGCATTTTGTCTCAAACGTCGACGGCACTGATATTGCCGAAGCGGTTAGAACGCTCAATCCCGAAACAACACTGTTCCTGATCGCCTCGAAAACCTTCACCACGCAGGAAACCATGACCAACGCGCTCTCAGCACGCAAGTGGTTCTTGGATACAGCCAAAGATGAAGCAGCCATCACCAAGCACTTTGTCGCCATCTCTACCAATACCGAAAAGGTCAAACAGTTCGGCATCGACCCTCAGAATATGTTCGAGTTTTGGGATTGGGTTGGCGGACGTTATTCGCTGTGGTCAGCCATCGGCCTATCCATTATCTTAGCCATCGGCATGGATAACTTTGAAGCCTTGTTGGGTGGTGCTCATAAAGTCGATCAGCACTTCCGCACAGCACCTTTTGACCAAAACATTCCGGTCATCATGGGGTTGCTCGGCATCTGGTATAACAACTTCTTCGGTGCTCAAACCCAGGCCATCCTCCCCTATGACCAATATCTATCGCGTTTTCCGGCTTACTTCCAGCAAGGCGATATGGAAAGCAACGGCAAGAGTGTCACCAGCAGCGGTCAGAAGATTGACTACAGCACCGGTCCGGTCATTTGGGGCGAACCCGGTACCAATGGTCAACACGCCTTCTACCAGTTGATTCATCAGGGCACTAAACTGATCCCGTGTGATTTCCTCGCCTCGGCACAAACCTTTAACCCGCTTGGCAGCCATCACGAAATCCTGATTGCCAACTTCCTCGCCCAATCCGAAGCCTTGATGAAAGGCAAAACACCCGACGAAGCCCGCGCCGAACTAATCGCCGCAGGCAACAGCCAACCATCAGATATGCTGGTCGCCGCAAAGACGTTCGCAGGCAACAAACCATCTAACTCGTTCCTCTACAAGTCGTTGACACCCGAAACACTCGGCGCTCTCATCGCCCTCTATGAACACAAAATTTTCACACAGGGCATCATTTGGGACATCAATTCATTCGACCAGTGGGGTGTGGAACTCGGCAAACAGTTGGCAAAAGTCATCGAGCCAGAATTAAAGGGCAATACCCCCGTCTCCTCGCATGACGCATCGACCAACGGCCTAATGAACTACTACAAACAAACGCGCGGCTAATCGGTCATCACCACCAATAAAAACAGGGGCATTTAAGCCCCTGTCTTATCTTAAATCGTCTCTAGATGCAGCATCGGGATTTCATCACCGTTCAAGGTAACCACAGTCTTCATCAGGTCTGCCGTCAAACACGAATGAACCGGCAGGATACACACCACATCACCGATTTGAATGCGGTCAAAATCTTCCGGTGCAACTTGTAGCACCCCGTGTTCCTGTGACAGCGACACCACATAAGTATCATCAAGCGGCGTTGACCACCCGCTCTCAGTCGGCAATGACACTGCTCCGTATGTCGTCCGCCCTTTGCGATCCACATACGCTTCCTTCGACAAATGCACCCCGCCACCATACACCACGATTTGACTTCGCGCAGCATTCTTGGTCACCACCGGACACACCAGTGCCACAGCCACATCATCCACAGCGCACGAACCGATAATCACCTGCATCCAATCGAAATAGACAAAATTACCCGGGCGAATTTCCTCCACGGCGCTCAAATCTTCAACTACCGCACAGCACGGCGTATCGCCCAACGACAATTCCAACCCTCTATATCCTGCTGCGTTCAGATGATCACGTATACTATTGAAATGCGTAACCGTCTCATCATAAACCGCTTGGATTTCCGCTGGAGTCCGTGCTTTATACGAATGTCCCGAATGGGTCAGCATCCCGCGTAACCGCAGCATCGGTGCCGCGCTGATCAATGCCGCCAGTGAAGCCGCTTCTTCATTCGCCTGCCAATCAATCCCTGTGCGGTGATACCCCGTATCCACATCCAACCAGATATCCACCGGATTCTGCAAATGTGCACCGAGAAAGCGCACCGTCTCCCGCGACTCCACAATCAATCCTAAGCGTATTCGACTGGCTAGATTGTTGATCAAATCAATCTCGCGCAAGTTCGCAGGGAACGCCACCAAAATATCATTCCAACCCGCGTCCGCGAAATACGCCGCCATCCGCAGTGACGATGTAGCGATGCTGGTTACCCCTTCCGCCCGAATCCACTCCCCTATCTGGGCTGATTGATGCGTCTTAAAATGTGGACGGAAGCGCACCCCACTCGCCCGTGCATGTGCCGCCATCCGTGAGATATTCGCTCGGCAGCGCGCCTCATCCAGTAACAAGGTTGGATGTGTAATGGTGGAATACAAATGAGTGGTTGTCGTCATTCTATGCTCGTTTTTACATAAAGGTCTACATAATCAATGACTAAAGTGTATAGAGGTTATCCACACCTTACAAGCAGAACAAAATTGATCTCGAACTTTCGCTGACCACATTGATCATGTGAGACAAATACTGTCGACAGTACTGTTTTGCCCAAAACAGGCATATCACCGAACTAGGATTGAGGTGAACACACCACATTGCTATACGGCACTGATTGAGCATCTCGCGTCCACAATTCGACACGTCCAAAACTACGGGTGTCATAACACGCTCGAAGACCGAATTGTTCACTTTCTAGATAAGCCATCAACGCTGGAGTACGTTCCGGTTCTGATGGCCAACCTTGAGAAAATACAACCGCGTCTGGCTTAATTTGCTGCCAGACTTCCTCGCGCTTCAAATTCTGATTATTCACCATCAAATTTTCTATGGAACCACCAACAAACTGTTGATGATCCAACAGCCCAAAGTAATACGGTTCTGCTGCCACAATGATTGCATCTTGCGGGACAATCATACCAATCTGATGTCCAGTTGCGACCAAATCATCGAGCGATTGCGAAGGAACTTGGTTAAGGTTATTAATAAATCCGGCTAAAAACCAAATCGACAACAAAACAAAAGTAGCGCGGGTTAAATCACTCGCGCTATCTGTAAACTGGTTGATCAATTCCGGTAAGCCAGTTGCAGCGCCTCTTGCAGCCAAAATCACAAACAAA
The DNA here is from genome assembly GCA_044227005.1 of Aggregatilineales bacterium. Taxonomy (GTDB): domain Bacteria; phylum Chloroflexota; class Anaerolineae; order Aggregatilineales; family Phototrophicaceae; genus CFX2. The sequence continues at coordinate 108,172 of JBGAFZ010000011.1, read as the reverse complement.
GGCAGCCCTAACACCATATAAAACACCGGAAAATAGAAGTAGGCAAAAACAATTACAGCGATCCAAACCGCATATAGGGTGAGCAATAAACGATCCATCGGTTGTTTTTTGCGCCAGGCTGTAATGAGTCCCAATACCATCAAACCAAATAAGATCGGTTGGTTTGTTAAAAACACAGAGAAATATTTGCCGAGTTGGTCTAAAGCATGACCTGATCTCAAGCTACCGACAATAAAAGTGAGGTAAGTGCTCAACAGATCGCCAGTACCTTTGTTGCCAGCAAATGTCCCGCCTGCATGGATGCCTAAATAAATGACCAAAGCAGCAGCCCCACCCACTGCAATCAACCAGAATGGACGGTAAAACCACTTCTTTTGATCTCGAATATACAGGATGTAATCCCATCCGAAGACCAGAGCCAACCCAATGCCAAAACAATAACTAGCCGGATTACTGTCAATGCACATGCCAATAGCAAAACCGCTTGCAAAATAAGTCCACCACCGACCGGATGATCGTGTCAAACTGTAAAAAAATAAGCCCACTGACAACCAGAGTGCTGTGTGAATATCAAAACGAATATGGTTTAAAGACGCAAATGAATAGATACCGATTAGTACGACATAACAGGCAGTCACACGGTCGTATAATCTTTTCGTTCCAAAATAAAGAAAACCAATCGATATAGCGCTGAGAAATAAAACATAAGCTCGCCCAGAAACAAAACTGATATTGGTGAACTTCAGCCACGTTGCCATGACCCAAATCCAGATGCCGCCATAATAGTTAGGTGGAAACGCCTGACGGTAAATGGTCGGACGAAAATTGCCGGTTTCGAGCGCATTCCGCGCCATGCTAAACACAAAACTCTCGTCGGATTTTGCCAATACCGGAAAATATGGCAACATAGCAATCGCGATGATACCGACTACAATTATGATTACGGTAGGGAACCATTTCCAAGGGATCTCTTTTGCTGCCCCTCCCCCATGTAGCAACGCCAAAGCACTAACCAAAATGCTAAAGCCAACAAACATTCTCAAAAAACCATAAGTAGCTATATGGTCACCTAGGAAAAAAAGACATGCCGCGACCAGCAAACAACCTGCGACCAGTAACACCATAGGTGCAAACATGCGTTGCCTACGCCACTTTTCTAGCCGCCCATCAATCTTCGCCAATAGTGCAGGCTTACTATTCAAGTAGACCCCCAACCCTCCAGTTATGATTGTCACAGCAACGAGGATAGTGAGTTGAGAAAAAACCAGAACGGAATATCGTTTAAAAACGACGGGATGGTCACTTTGGTGGAATAGCATCACGACAAACGTGATAACTGCAAAAATTGCCCAAAACTTGAGTAAACGAGGCAGCCATGGTTTAGAAGACCGAACCAAGTCAGACATATGTTTCCCGAATAGTGTATGTATATGGAAGTCGCAATGTGATCTTACCAATAGGCGGTAATTTTAAAAAGGCACTATGAACACCTGAAGTATGTCCAGTAAATAGCGTCGTCTGACAAACTGAAATCATTTCCCCTGAGGTTAAGAAACTCGAACGAAATATCCTTGACAAGTATTGAACTTTTGTTCTATCCTATTATTGACTTAAAAGATTAGGGGATGATCTTGAAAAGAACCCTCATGGAGTCTTGTATTGCTAAAAACTGGAAGCGAACGACGGGAGACAGTTTATTGGCAAAGTCGGCATCAACACATCTGGGCACAGCGGTGGCAACAACCGGGCAAATCGCTGATTTTGTGTCATTTCAGTGGCAATCCGAGACTAATCCGCTGCCCAAAAATGGAGCAATGGCGGCTCACTCGCTGCGAGCCGCCGGCAATTTAGCGGCAATATTGCAATTTGTGCAAAATTTGCCATAAAACTGCAATATTTGTCTCAAACCAAGTGGATTTACCTAAATCTCGTTCGTCCGAATGATATCCTTCAGGTACAACGCGCTGCGCTTCGGGGTGCGCTTCTGCGTCTTATAATCCACATGGACAATACCAAAACGCTTAGTGTAGCCAAATGCCCATTCAAAATTATCGAGGAAGCTCCACACGAAGTACCCTTCCAGCTTGGCTCCACGTTTGATCGCATCTTGAGCCGCAGTGAAGTATTCCTTCAAGAAAGCCACTCGGCTGGGGTCCTCCAGAACCGCCTCACTGACTGTTTCCGGCTCAGGGTAAGCCGCGCCGTTCTCGGTAATGTAAATCGCCTTCGGGTTATATTCCCGTTGAACCCGTACCAACAAATCAGCCATCGCCGCGCCGTTCACTTCCCAGCCCATATCAGTGAACTGTGCATCCGGCGGGAAAGCGGTTTGGCTTTCATCAGGTTTACCGGGAACATGCGCCACGACCTGTCGCATATAATAATTGATACCGAGAAAGTCAGCCGGTTGTTGCGCTTCCCTGACTTCGTTCAGATCGATGCCAGCCAAACCACCCTGAGCCATGACCTCTTCAACAATATCAGGCGGGTACTGCCCCTTAAACACAGGGTCAAGATACCAACGGTTCTGAAAACCATCTCCACGCAATGCTACGCGAACATCGTCTGGATGATTAGTCGCGGGCATATGTGGAGCCAGATTGACAGTGATGCCTGCCTTCGCATCCGGCACATTACGCCGAATAATCTTCATCGCCGCACCATGCGACCGCAGCAAATAATGCGCCGCTGCGAATGCCTTCTTCGGATCTTGCAAACCGGGCGCATGGTTACCATACAAATAACCGAGCGAAGCCGAACACCACGGCTCATTCAACGTAATCCAATGCTTTACGCGGTCACCCAGTCGTTTCGTGATCAGTTCGGTGTATTCCGAAAACCAACCCACAATATCTGGATTAGTCCACCCGCCCTTATCTTCCAAAGCTTGAGGTAAATCCCAGTGATACAACGTAACCCACGGTTGAACACCCGCCTTCAGGATTTCGTCCGTCAGCCGGTCATAAAAATCCAGTCCAAGTGGATTTATCGCACCGGTCCCCAGTGGAATCACACGCGGCCATGAAATCGAATACCGGTAGGCTTTTAGCCCCAGTTCTTTCATTAACGCCACATCCTGCGGATAGCGGTGATAATGATCATCCGCTACATCGCCGGTGTCGCCGTTGACTACTTTGCCCGGTGTATGTGAAAAGCGCGTCCAAATACATTCACCGCGCCCATCTTCCAACGCTGCACCTTCAATCTGGTAGCTGGCGGTCGCCGCACCCCAGAGAAAACCATCAGGAAATGTCATAAGATTGACCCTTCATTGATACTCAAATGCTAAAAATTTAAGGAGTTCGCCCGACCACCTTAAGCCACCCACATATTGAATGTAAAGAGTGAGAGGAGCATCCCCATCATCAACAAACTAAAAACGGTCCATGCCCGATCAAAAACCGTATTCCGTCCTAGATGCGCCAGAAAGATAAATATCGCCGGAACCGCCAACACATATCGGACAATGCTTTGTGGCGCAGATCCGGTCACGGGCAGGAGTATCGCGAACACACTAAATAACGTTAGTCCGGGATAACGCTTCGCCGTGAACAAACAAGCAATCGCAGCCAAAACCACACTGCACGCTTCTATTCCATAATAGGTGGTCATCTGCGAATTGCTGCCATCACGGAAACTATCCAACATCATTTTCAGGCCGCGACCCAACCCCGCCCAATTGAATAGACCGCGTCCGAAATGATCACGCTCAATCGCAAACGCTTTATCACCGAGGAAGTAATGCCAAATCAGGTAAGCAATGATCGGTAAAACAATGACCCATAAAGCGTCCAAATGGAATCCAGCGAGGTTCGTTCTCAAACTCTGGATACCCGTTTTCAAGATGCCGCGCCAATCAACCGTGGACGCCCATCCCCAAAATAATGGGAACACCAGTGCCAACCCAATCGCCTTCGTCCATGTCGCTAACGCGGCCAGAACCGCCGCCCAGAAAAAGCGCTTATGGCGGATCAACATTAAGCAAGCCAATGACAACCCGATGAACAATCCCTCGGTGTATACTTGCGCGAGAAAAAATCCACTGGGGAAAATCAACATGTAAAAGACGGCTCGTAAGCCACCATCCTCACCCAATTCATCCCGCGTGAGGTCATACAAACTGAACATCGCCAGGAGCGTTCCTGCTAGAGAAACTAGAACACCAGCTAATGAAGCCGCTGCAATCGGTTTCAAGCCAGTCACACGCAACGGAATGGCTACAACGGACATCGTCGCCGGATAAAATGGAAAGAATGCATAACTCTGAGGGAGCTTCGAACCGTCCTGTAGCTTGCCAGTGGTAATACGCGGGTCATCATAGCCGCCAACAGCAATGCCTATGTAAAACTCCGAGTCCCACGCCACTTGATGATTCATAAATGGCTCGGTAAGGAAATCTTTGCCCTTTTGGCTATTGCGTCCCGTTTCGTTCTGCGTCCACTCAGTCGAGTAGTCAGGCCGGTTGGGCTGAAAACGGGCGTTAACAATCCCTTGAAACGCTAATATGATGAGCGCCCAAGCCAACCACAGCAAAACAATTTTCTTCGATGAATTGAACGATGATGATGTTAACAAATAGCCCTGCTCTATTTTGTAACTGGAAGCAAGTAGAGTGAAACTGACTGTGCAGGCAGTGTCAGGTTGCCAGCACTTAAATCTTCTGTACCGACATTTTCAGCATTATGATCTTTATCCAAGCGCCATACTTGCGCCACACTAGCACCCTCAAATCCTTTGACATCAAGGGGTAAAGTCTTCTCTGTTGAAGCGAGATTGATAACCATCAACGTCAGTGAACCATCATCCGTCTTCGCAGCACTAATTGTGACATCTGGATCAGATGACTGGGATGCTACGAGCGAGGTTCCAAAATGCGTATACATCACGTAGCTGTAATAAGGTGGACGTGGCTTATCAATCCCGATTAATCCAAAACCAGCCCCCTTACGCTGGAGATCCCAATACAGCGCAATATCAACTTTCTGCCGTATGAAATGCCCCAATACATCAGCCGTCCAAATCGCGTTATACAAAGAATCGAGACCCGCTTCTCCACCTGAGTTATTATTGGAATTGGAATTAAATTCTGTTACCGCTATGGGAATATCTCGTCCAGCAGAGGCTAAAATAATCTTCCGTAAGTTAGGAATGATTGTGTCCCATTCACGGCTGTTTTCGCGCAGACCATCAATAGTAGCAATATTGGTCGATTTGCCACCGGGAAATGGATAACGATGGATGGATACGATACCGACCAAATCACCATTGGCTTTCAAAAAAGTTTGCATCCAATCTTTGCCAAGGTCATCAGTTGGATCACCACCACCGTTCCCTTCCAAGTACTGAATAGGATCAGAGTCGGCGTTCAAAACCACATACTGGCTAATATCCGGGCCGACTAAAACAATATTGGGATCAACCGCCAGCATCGCTTCTGCGATTGCACGCCAGTTCTTTGTCAGGTCTTCGGTGGTATACGACTTTGCTTTTAGAACTGCGACAAAGAAGTTAGGCTCGTTACCGATACTCCAATACTTGATGTTGTACTGTTTCTTAATATTTGCATAGCGCACCATCTCAGCAGCTTTTTCTGGTGAGCCATTCAGAAGGCGAACGGTTACCAGAGGTTCAGCTCCCATCTGTCGGGCTTGGAGAATGAAGAAATCGAGTGCTGGTTTACTTAAATCTTGTTGATCGCTAGGCCCACCCCCCAAACGCATAATTTTGAGACCGAGCGCCTGCCCCAGCGGAAGGGTATCAGGGGTGATCACTGATTGTTGGGCATTGGCTCCATAAACATAGGGGCTAATCTTGCCCATATCTTGGGCTGCATCGACCTGCAATCCAGTGTCCTGCGAGAAGACCTGCCCTGCTGTCATGAGCAATACAAAAACCAACAACAAGAATTTACGGTTCATAAACCCATCTCACAGTCCTGATTAACAATCATTAAGTACAAATGGTAACCAACATCTAGGCTGGAAATGTCTCAGGGCGCAGAAACTCTACGCCCTGATCACTAATGAGGTTATTTCTCCACGCCGGTAATCACAACACCGCGCATGAAAATCTTTTGAGCAAAGAAGAAAATCACCAAAGGTAGTACCATCGCCATCAACGAGGTTGCCTGTACCAATTCAGGTCGTGAACCATACTGGAAGTTGAAGACCTGTACACCTACCGAAATCGGCTGTAATTCCGGCTTACCTAAAAGGTAGAGGAGCGGGCCAAAATAGTCGTTCCACGCGAAAATGAAGTGGAACAAACCCACTGAAATGATCGCCGGCCACGATTGCGGAATGATAACACGGTAAAGTACGGTGAAGGGATTAGCGCCGTCAATCATGGCAGCTTCATCCAATTCACGGGGTAACGTCATAAAGAATTGCCGCAGCAAGAACACGTTATAGGCATTGGCAAAAAAGTGAGGCACGATCAACGGCAACCATGTACCTGTCCACCCGATTTTTGCAAAGAAGGCATAGGTAGGGATCAAGGTAACTTGACGCGGCAGAATAATAGTACCGATCAATACAATGAACAGAATATTCTTGCCGGGAATTGGGAAGCGTGCGAAGGCATAGGCAACACAAATGCACGAGAGCAGTGTTCCGACAACGCCAGTCATAGCAATAGCTATTGTGTTACCGAATAGTCGAGGGAAATTGATCGCTTCCCACGCTGTACCGAAATTTTCAAAATGAGGCGCGAGCGTCGAAACTTGATCAAGACCGCGCCAATTGCCCTTCCATTCAACTAAACCAGCATCCGGCTTTGTAGGATCAACAAATTGGCTGGTTTGGCGACCTTTCTTTACCAGAGCAAGTTCTCGTACTGTCCCATCCTCAAAGGGAACTTTGTAGACAGGATACTCTTGACCTTCATACGTAATTTTTTCCGGTTCAAGAGGTAATACCGAACCATCTTGACTTGCGGCAATTTGCTCTTGGGATTTGACTGATAACAGCGCCATGTTGCCAAATGGCAGCAAGAAACCAACCGCCAATATACCTGCAAAAAGGGTGACTATAGCTGAAATCCCGAAGCGGCGCAGTTGAATGCTATAGTAAGGTGATGTATTGACAGACTTAGAATACGGTATTGCAGCCATGGTTAATCTCCGTTCGAGTAGTAGACCCAGCGCCGTGAGGTGCTGAAGAGGACAATGGTCAAAGTGAGCGCGATTATGAACATCAACCATGCTAGAGTTGAACCATACCCCATATCAAAAAAGGTGAATGCAGTCTTATACAGATGCATGTTGAAAAAATAAGCAGCCGTACCCGGATGTCCAGTACCACGTGTAGCAACATATGGCACCTCAAAATATTGCATGAGGCCGATAACGCTTAACACAAGGTTGTAGAATATGACCGGTGAAATCATCGGCAAAGTAATACGCAAAAATTTAGTAAAACCGTTCGCGCCGTCTACATCAGCAGCTTCATATAATTCAGTCGGCACACCTTGCATGGTAGCCAACATCGTCAGCATTGCATTACCAACACCCCAAATCCCCATGATGACAAATGCTTGCAAAATCCAAGCTTCATCTTGGAACCAGTTAGGGGGATCAACCACTCCAACCATTCCCAGAATGCGGTTGAGCCAACCCGTTTGGCCGTTAAGGAAACTCAGCCACACAAAAATACCTGAGACCGCAGGCACCATATAGGGCATGTAAAATAGTGTGCGCCACAGACGCTTGCCGGCCAGTACTTTGGAATTGAGAAGTGCAGCCAACCCCAGAGGAAGCAAAATACCAATTGGAACACTGATCAAAGCAAATTTGATGGTTGTCCACAAGGAGGTTAAAGCCAGAGGATCGGTAAAAAGCTTCTGCCAATTCTTGAGACCAATGAAATGGATCTCACTGGTACCAAGGTTGAAATCTGTGAACGTGAACATCAAAGAAGCTATGATCGGAGCAGCAGTAAAAACAACAAAACCTATGATCCATGGTGAGAGAAAAACCCATCCCCATAGACGCTGCCTACGCTCAATTGACATAGTTTGCATTGATGATCGCTGTGGGCTTAACACCACTGAAGTATTTGCGCTCGCCATAACACTAACTCCTTTGTCCGAACGGTTGGGTGAAGCCACAGGCTGAATAGAGTTCTATTCGTATCAAGCGTGCAGCTTGTTAAGCCAATGGTTCGACGCGTAACAAATCTTTTGCTAGCCTATAATTATTGCTTTATTGAAAGGAAATTTCTAATTTTGATGCTGGTGGAGTACCGAAGCACTCCACCAATACAATTCATTCGCGATTGTAATGTGTACAAAGGGTAGTAAAACTACCTCAAGTACAACCTCACAATCCTTAAGTCAACTACTTCGTGTCAACAATCGCTTGGAGTTCGGTCTGGAGCTTATCCAATTCCGCGTTGACGTCCATCTTTTCGCCAGCATCACTGAACAAATTGGTCTGGAAGGCGAACACTGTATCAGTGGTCTTGCCATAATTCGGTGTGTTGGATTCATGGTGCATGTTGCCGGGGTTGTTATAAGCAAGGCTATCTACTGCAACCTGCCAGTTAATGCCCCAGTCGAACTGCTTGTCCTTAGCGTCAATCCAAGCTTGTTGGTATTCGGGACGAGCGGGGAAAGCACCGTAGGTAGGAGCCAAGGTCGGGACAGCTTCGTTCAAGAGGTAGCTCAGAACGGTGAAAGCTTCGTCCTGGTGAGCACTGCTCTTGACCATACGGAAGGTGTCAGCGTCGGTCGCTACGTGGTACTTGCCATCCAAGCTCTGGGGAACGACTGCAAAGTCCCACTTGAACTTACCAACTGAGTCACCCAAGCAGCAGGTGTACCACAGAGGGGTGACAGCCATAGCAAGCTTGCCTGATTGATAAGCGTTACCGCTGCCAAACAATTCGCTTGCATCGTAGGTGGCATTGGGCATGAAGTGGGAAGTCCAGACTGCATCATGGATCCATGCAGTCGCCTTACGCCAGCTTTCAGGAATGCTGATCTTGTTGGTAGCTTCGTCATACCAGTCTTCTGGCTGGATGTCGGTCCACATCAGGCGCATACGTGCCCATTGGAAATTCATACCGAACTGTTCAATCTTGGTTGGGTCAAAGTCAGCGCTGGTGGCGTCATTGCCATTCGAGTCAACAGTCAAAAGCTTAGCAATATTGGCTGCTGTTTCGTAGTTCCAGTCAACTTCAGTGCCATCGGGCATCTTGTACTTTTCGTCGAACTTCTGGGGGGGGTAAGCCAAACCAGCTTCGTCGAACAGACCGGGGTTGTAATAAGTCACGCTGGGGAATACGGCAAAGGGAATACCCAGCAGCTTGCCATCAGCGGTCTTGTACAAATCAACCAATGCAGGATCAAAAGCGCTCAGGTCGTACTTGGCCTTGTCAACCAAAGGTTGCAGGTCTGCCCATTGATCAGTATAGCGGTTGGAACCACCGACGCCCACCGGGCCAACGATATCGGGAGGGGTGCCACCAGCCAAGAGGGTGGTGAACAGATCGTCAGCAGCTTCGTTAGCGGAAGCAATGTTGACAACAAGTTCAATCTTGTCCTGGCTCTTGTTGAAATCTTCAACAACCTGATTTTCAGCGGCGATTTGTTGTTCATTGGTACCGGTACCAAGACCAACAAACCAAGTGATGGTGACTTTATCCTGCGCGGCAGCAGGGGCTACAACCAAGGCCGCCAAGACGCCAATAAGTAGGACGACTAATAGGGACTTTTTCGACATTCTCTTTCCTCTTCTATTTTATGTAACAATCTATCGCGCGATGGATTGTATAAACGAACGAAACCAATGGTATTCAGTTGTTAATCTCCTATCGGGTACATCACCTCCTTCAAGGCATTTGGATCACTCGATTGGCGCACAACCAATTCGGTCGGCAATACGATGTGATGTGGGGGTTGAACTTTTCCTTCGATAATATCAATCAGCAGTTGGGCGGCTACTTCCCCAACTCGCTGGACAGAATGGCGAATAGTAGTGAGGGGTGGATTTGATTTAAGCGCCACATCCAAATCATCAAACCCTACCACTGCAATATCATCTGGAACACGTAAACCTGCTTTTTGAATTGCTTCGATCGCACCGATGGCGATGGTATCGCCACCACAAACAACAGCATCAGGGTTAAATTGCAGCAGATGCTTTATGCCGTTGTACCCATAATCACGGCTGAATTGACCGGGATAAATCAATTGGGGATCAAGAGGCAGCCCTACCCTCTCCAGTCCGTTTTTGTAACCTTGCAACCGATCAGCACCGTCACGAATATCGAGCTGTCCGGTAATGGTTGCAATACGACGGCGCCCCAGAGCAGCAAGATGTTCTACTGCTTGTTCAGAAGCGCGTACGTTGTCGATGGTCACATAGTTCACAGAGTCATCAAAGCGTGGTGGTGTCTCGACCATCACGAAGGTTCGCTTCATGTTAATTAAACGATCAAAAAGCGGATCGTTTTGTGTAACAGAAGCAGTGATTAATCCATCTGGCTGACGATTTTTCGAAACGCGGTCAGAAAACCCTACCCGCTCTTCATGGGAATGCGCTAACCACAACAATAAAGCATAATCACGCTTAATAGTGGTCTCGGCAATCCCCTGCATAAGCATTGGAAAATAAGAGTTATCACCAAAGAAAACATTGGATATTTGTGGAATGGCAACGCCGATAATTTCGGTACGTCCGGTAACAAGAGCACGAGCCGCTGGATCCGGCTGGAACTGCTCCTGCTCAATAACTTTCAACACCCGTTGGCGAGTTCGTTCACCAACGTAGGGTTGATTATTGATGACGCGCGAAACAGTAGAGCGAGAGACACCTACTTTTTTCGCAATATCTTCTAACTTCATCAGTCACCATTACAAACAAAAGATTAAATTTGCGCTCATAAATGGGAGCGCTCCCAGAATTTCAATAAAGCATACCGCTTTCTTTAAGACTTTGTCAAGAACATCACCAATTTGCTCATGCTTCACATTTGTGCAAACTATATGAATATTGCAAATCTTATAAAACCAAAATCTGAAACTTGGGAGAAATAGATTTAAAACATGTATCTAGCGTTGTTCGACCGCTGGTAGAATATAGGACACATTACCCTAACGAGGCACCACGATGACCGACAGATTGTATTACACAGATTCCTATACAACGCACTTTGAAGCGACAGTGATTGAACACACCTTACATGAGGGTAAACCAGCGCTGATTTTGAATCAGACCTGTTTTTACCCGAGCAGTGGGGGGCAACCTCACGATGTTGGGAGTATTGATGGTATACGGGTGATAGATGTTGCCGTAAGGGATACTGATGGAGCAATTTTGCACGTTTTAGAGACCCCTTTCGAATCAACAACCAGTGCAAGTGTTAAGGGGTTAATCGACTGGGAACGACGATTTGACCATATGCAACAGCACACGGGGCAACACATCCTTACCCAAGCGTTTATTCAAGCAGCAGGAGCCAAAACTGTTAGCTTCCATCTCAGCACTGAAACGGTAACGATCGACCTCGATACGAATAATTTGAGCCAAGAACAAATCGATTTAGCCGAGAAAATTGCTAATGGTGTTATTCAAGCCCATAAATCGGTGGTGGCAACGTTGCGCCAGATGGATGATCAAGAGGGAGTCCGTATTCGCAAACTTCCTAAACATATGCTCACAGATGGTTTACGGGTGGTTGAGATTGAGGGGTTTGATATCACAGCCTGTGGGGGAACCCATGTGGCGCATACCGGCGAAATCGGACTTATCAAGATTGTGAAACTAGAGAAACGCGGTGATAAGTTACGCGTCGAGTTTCGGTGTGGCGGACGTGCTTTGGCTGACTACACAGAGAAACATCGTGTATTGAGCGCAATGGCTACTGAAATGAACTGCCGTTATCCGGAAATACCGGATAATGTCAACAAATTACGTGTAGACCTCAAAACAGCACAGAATAGTTTAAAAGAACTACGCGAACAATTGGTGGAATATGAAGCAGCAAAATTATTAACTGAAGCACAGAACAAAAATGGTTATTCACTCATTACAGCTGTGTTTGAGGGACGGGACGCTGGCGAATTGCGCCTATTGGCTTCACGTTTAACGGCAGGTAGCGGCGTTATGGCATTATTGGGAACAGCCGACGAAAAAGCTCAAATGATTTTTGCACGCAGCGCAGATTTACCCTTCAATATGGGGGCGCTACTAAAGGATGCGGCTACTCAATTGGGTGGGCGTGGAGGTGGTCAACCTGCATTTGCTCAAGGTGGAGGGGTGACGGCAACCAGCGCCCAACTCAATGAGGTGATACTGAAAATCGCTGCCGGACTATAAAGACGGTATTGTCTCCGGCAGCAATGCTAAAAAGTGCAGTTAGGCAGGCTGGGCGACCCCGACAAAAGCACCCAATTGGTGAAGGTGTTGCCCCTTAATATGGTTGTTGTAGTTCACCATCAAGAAAACGGCTAGCGGGGTATCACCAAAGCCTGTCATGGGAATGGTGCGCCAGAGGGCATCGGGTGCTATGCTGCGAACAAGCGCCTTGTTTCCCTCGATAGCGGTCTCGAAAGCTGCTTTAAAGGATTGAATTGGGGCATCATGCCATGCGTCAATCCAATAGGGATCGCTGAACACAACCGGAACATAGGATGCACCAGCGAGGTAGTAGCCAGCATGTATAGGTACACGCTGCAAGCTGCCGATGATATGGGAAAGCACTTGACGCGGATTCCATTCGCCAAGACCGGGAGCAGGACTATCAGGATTTAGGTGGTCGATAATCAAACTGTATTCGATTTTTAAATCATCCAAAAGTGCAATCAGGCTGTCCGGTGTAATCGCAGGCATCTCGGGCATTATCATTTCTCCCAACACTGTGTCTTCTATTTAGTCAACACGAGTTATTTCGTGCTTATACTCATACGACGAACAGGTAATGGATGAATCGACAACGAACTTGGTCGGTTTGAGAAACCCGTGCGTTTCAGGTAATCGAAACAAAGGCCGCAGCATCTATCTACTGCCCTATCATCATTCATGGAGATCACCAATGCGTAAAACAGCAACTTCTGAATTCCCTATCCACGATGTTCTCAAAGAACGCTGGAGTCCACGAGCATACGATAGTAAACCAGTCGAAGATGAAAAACTTTGGAGCTTACTTGAGGCCGCCCGTTGGTCACCATCCGGTGGGAACACGCAACCGTGGTCGTTTATTATCACCCGCAAAGGCGATGCCGCATTTGACAAACTGGTCAGCACATTGAGCGGAAACAACAAGAAGTGGGCTGGTAATGCGCCACTACTGATTATTAGCGTCGGGAAAAATACCCGCCCAGACGGATCAGCAAACTCCTATTCAGGATATGATGTAGGGCAAGCAGTCGCTCATATGAGTATTCAAGCAGAAACCGATGGCTTGCGTGTTCATCAAATGGCCGGATTTAACGGTCAACAAGTACGGGAATTGTTCGCGATTCCTGAGGGATATGATCCCTTCACCGTGGTCGCAATCGGATACTTTGGTGGGTTGGAACTGCTACCAGAAGATTTACAACAACGCGAAACAGCCGAGCGCAGCCGAAAAGCATGGAACGAGTTTATTTTTAGCGGAGCATTCGGTGAGCCATTGAACAAGCCTGAAAGCACCAGCAAAACCTAATCAATCACTATGACGACTTCGCCACCAAACGCCATGTGGTGAAGTCGCCGCAATAATCACACAAATCGGGGGGATGTTTGCCAAACACATACTGCCCGCAATTGGGACATTCCCACGTCAACTCGAAGTCGGGTATAGAGGCATCGCGGGGTGAACCTTGAGCAGCCTCGGGCGCAGTAGGTTGCGTTTTAGCCGCCTGTTTCGGTTTGATCGTTCAATCCCCAGTTTAAATCTTGATTAATAGAGAAAAATTATTCTACATGGATGGCTTGAATATCGCTAGCCAGCACAATTCTTCGATGTAGTCATCCGTTTTCAGTTGCCAGTTATCAACCAAAACAGCGTACAAGTAGGCTTCCGAAGAAGTTTGGGTAGGCATTTTGATTCACAAACTGCAAAACACCCCCATGCCAAAGTAGGGTTTTACGGCGATTGTGAGGGAGCAAGATGCCGAAAATTCGCAAATTTCTTCAGATTCTTCAGATTCACTCGTGCAGTTTGTTATCAGAAATGTCGTCTGTGTCGTCGTCGTCGTCGTCGGACAATGTTGACGGTTAAAAGGTGAGGGTGGAAAGTGGTTATCAGTTTTCAGTTGCCAGTTTTCAGTTACAAGTCTGAAGACTAAAGATAAAAGTTCAATCCAAACCTTTCGTGTCAGCAGGTTTTGTGGCGGGGGTGGTGATTACGGCGGTCGTTTTTGGCACATTTGCAGCATCGGGTGGCGTGTAAGTGGATTTGCCAGCGGCAAATCCGTACATAAACTAACACGACATCCGCAAGAGGCTGCGCACTGCGGTGTTCCTACGACCCCATAGCCATCATAACCCATATGGAACGCGGTAGGGTGACCATTTGGAAGAACATTTTGTAACTCTTTGGCGGGATTGGCTCCAACTTTTCAGGCGAGAATTGAAGGGGTATGGTTGAGCAGGGGTTAGAGAACGGTTTGGCAACAAACTTGATGTAAACCTTATTCATATATTATCGGGGCGACAGACTGTTCTATCGCCCCGATAGGCGACTCTGTTGGTAGGACTATCATAAGTGGTGGCGGTTAATTTGACCTACATACCCCACCCCAAACCCCTCCCCAAAGCGTCAGGGAGGGGCTTTAAAGATCTTTACGGATTATCGCCTCATTGGTTACCACCGAAAATGTATCTCCACCGTTTAGTGTGGTGCTACCCCACTGTTGATCTGTGCTGACTAGGTGGAAAAGGAAAATCAATTGGGAGCACACACAGGTGCTCCCCTACTCATTCACATCTCAATTTTTACCTGATCCTTTCCAACTACTAACTGCGTCTTTATGGGTTACGCTTTTATGTTCAGTAGGTGCAGCCCTGCCCCAAGGTGATGATGGCGGTGAGGGGGTCGGAAGTGAGACCAATGGGGATCACCGACGAGAAATGCCAATTGGGGTCGGGTTCGGTAGCATTGCCAACAGGTACATTGGACAAGCGGGCCGTGTAACAAGCACTGAGATAGGACTGATTACCATCAGGTGCATTGAGCATGATTAATGCCGGAACTTTGGCATAAACGCTACCTGCGGCACCATCCATATAAATCTGCGGGTTCACGAATAGATCCAAACTCAATTGATGAGTGAGTTCTTTGCCGTAAAGCTGCATGACCTGATCACCAGTCGGATCCTCCCAATAGGCGGCTGAGACTCCACCCGTTGCGAGCATGGTGTAGTAGGATTGCAGGGTTTGAAGGGGGTCAAGCTGGTTTGGGGGTACAAGGCCATCGGTTAAGGATGTTGGTTGGGTGCAAGCGGTATCCAAGGCGACAAAGTTTGGTGAGACTTGCTGTTTAAGAGTGGCTTTTTGCAAATACCAGTTGGGGTCGGGTTCGGTGGCATTACCCACGGGTACATTGGTTCGGTGGGTGGTAAAGCAGCCAGCAAAATAGGCTTGTGTGCCGTTTTTGCGGTTGGCAATTAACAAGGTGGGAACGGAAGCGTAAATATTGCCCGCGCCTGCATCTTCAAAAATCGGCAAGCGAACCAAGACATCGGCACTGAGGGTATCAGCAAAGCCAGCTACAAATTGGGCTTCGGTTTGATTGCCAGGGGCGGATTCCCAATAGCCGTAGGCACGGTGATAATCACCCAAAGTGATGGCGTTGTAGTAAGAGCCGATAACGGAAGCTGGGTCGCTTTGTTGGGCAAATTCAACGGGAGTGGGTGTAATGCTTTGGGCGGCAACCGGCCACAGTGTCGACAGTAGTAGTAAAGCGCTGGTGACGATCCCGATGCGACGTAACATGGCGTTCTCCTTCAGCAGAATGGTGTATGGTTACTTTATGTCACGTCGAGGCGTGGTTTCAAGCACCACCCCTATTATTGGGGGGATATTGTGGGTGAACAATCGGTATGTGGCACGCAATATAGCCAAAATTTGTCAGATGGTCGGTTATGCTTAACAAGGGATTTTATATGTCATTATTGACATATCAGTAATTTTATCCTATAGTGGGCGTATGTTGAAATATATTCTGCTCGGTTTCCTGAATTATTACCCGATGTCGGGCTACGACCTCAAGAGTTTGATGGACGAATCGACGGGGCATTTTTGGCACGCCTATCACAGCCAGATTTATACGACGCTGCGTAAGCTGGAAGAGGATGGGCTGCTGGAATCAGAGGAGATCGAGTCGGAAGAAGCCAAGCTGAACCGACGGGTGTATTCGCTAACGGATGCGGGGCGAGCGGAATTGGTTCAGTGGCAGCGGCAAACCATGACCGAGATGTCGCCTATCAAAGAAGATTTGTTGGTGCGGTTGTTTTTCTCGGGCAGCCGGAATAGACAAGAGACGTTGAGCGAACTGACTATTCAACGGCAACTGCATCAGCAAAAGTTGGATGTTTACGTCAGTTTGTCGGAGACGCATCTAATGCCGACGATAGAAGCCAATCCGAGTGCGGCGTCGGAAGTTCCGTATTGGTTGATGACGTTGGAATTTGGCAAGCGATATGAGCAGATGTATGTGCAGTGGTTGAGCGAGTGCATCGCACAAATCGAGGCGATATAAACAAGTTTATATATGTCAATTTTTACATGTGCAAACTTAAACAAGGAGTACATCATGTCTGAACGAAGCGTTCCAAAGTGGGTTAACACGATGATGAAGTTCATGCTGCAATCGCCATTTCATGGCAGCGTGAGCCAGTCGATCATGCTGATTACGTTTACAGGGCGAAAGACGGGTAAGCGGTATAGCACGCCTATCCGGTATGTACGGACGGCGGATAAGGTAATTGCCTTCACACAGGAAAAGTGGTGGAAAAACTTGCAGGGAGGCACGCCGGTTGAACTGCGGTTGGCGGGTCAGAAGGTTCGGGGCATTCCTAAGCCGGTTATGGGAGAAAATACGCCGCTGCAACATCAGCTCACGGATTTTCTAAAGCACTTCCCAAGTGACGCGAAATATTACGCGGTGAAGGTTGACGAACAGGGTCAACCGAATCCAGATGATGTGCTGAAGGCGGCTCAAAACACGATCATGTTAGAAATACAGGTTTAGGTGATGGGCTTGGATTGCTCTTCCGATAGCAAGCGGTAAAATGGATGGCATATCTCGTATTACTGATTTGTGTAAAGGTCATCCATGTCACTCCAAGAAACTGTTACTGCTGAATTCAGCCGTATTTATGGCACACAGCCAACGCATGTGGTTCGCGCACCGGGGCGAGTCAATCTGATTGGCGAACACACTGATTACAATGATGGATTCGTGCTACCGATGGCGATTGACCGCGCGGCGTGGATCGCACTGCGTCCGCGGACAGACAAGACGGTCAATGTGTATTCGAGCTATTTTGAGCAATCGATTAGCTTTTCGCTGGAAGATTTTGAGACGGCGAAAGATGGCTGGATTGAGTATCTGCGCGGCGTGGCGTGGGTTCTCAAGGGCGATGGGTATCCGCTGACGGGTTGGGACGGCGTGGTTGCCAGTGATGTACCGGTGGGGGCTGGTTTGTCGTCATCGGCAGCGATTGAGATGGCAACCGCACGAGCGCTATCGGTCACATCGGGTTTCGAGTGGAACGCGCCGAAGATGGCGCTGGTTGGTCAGGCGGCAGAGAATAAATGGGTCGGCGCCAAGACGGGCATTATGGATCAGATGATTTCGGCGGCAGGTAAGGCAGATCATGCGCTGCTGATTGACTGCCGATCATTGGAGACACAGTTGTTCCCCCTACCCCCCGGTACAGTGGTGGTGGTGCTGGATACATCCACACGGCGCGGGTTGGTGGACTCGGCCTACAACGAACGTCGGGAAAGCTGTGAGAAAGCGGCGCACTTCTTCGCAGTTAAGGCGCTGCGAGATGTGACGATCGAGGAATTTAATGATAAGGCGAGCCAGCTTGATCCGATCACACGACGTCGCGCACGACATGTCATCACCGAGAATACGCGCACGTTACAAGCTGGTGAAGCGATGAAACGTGGTGACGCGAATGCGTTGGGCAAGCTGATGGATGAAAGCCATGTCAGTATGCGGGACGATTTTGAGATTTCAGGTGACGCGTTGAATGCGATTGTGGATGCGGCACGGCGTGAACCCGCTTGCTATGGCGCACGGATGACCGGTGGTGGGTTTGCTGGCTGCGCGGTGGCTTTGGTGAAAGCTGATGAAGCGGAACATTTCGCAACAGCGGTGGCGGTTACATATCAGAACAGCACCGGATTGACGCCCGCGATATACGTTTGCAAAGCAACGAATGGCGCGGAAGTGGTCAGCTAGATCAAGCGCTGTTATTCGCCAGTCGCGAACATGGTGTGGAGGAGTGAATCGAGCTTTTCCACACCTTCGCGCAAGTTTGTCCCCAGAAAAACCCCGGGTACTTTCTCACGCCATTCAGGGTGTTCGCTAAAAACCGATCCACCAAACACGACAACCGGACGTCCTGTTTCAGCGGTTTCGGGCATATAGTGCGGCCATTCGCGTATGAATTCGGCGGTGCGTTCGGCCATCGCAACGAGAACGACAGCGGGCGCATGAATCTTATGTACCAGAGCCGCTAAGTCCTCTAAAGGTACGGCTTGCCCCAAGTAAGCAATCGGCCAACGACGGCGACGCAAAAGCACACTCAAAATGAGTAAGCTGCCTTCATGCCATTCATCAGGGGCGCAGGAGAAAACTGTCGGCGGGACGTGATCATAAACGGCAGGACTGGTCATCATCCACATGAGTAGGTGCTGACGCAGATAATTGGTGGCTAGATGTTCCGTGGCGACATTAATTTTACCCTGTTCCCATGCGTGACCGATGGCACTGATAGTGGGGGCAATGACATCTAGTATGAGATCTTCCATCGGGTAGAGCGTCAGCACTTCGCCCAACATTTGGTCAGCTTGCTGTAATTGATTCTCGCTGAGCAATTCAAGCAAGCGATGATGAAAAGCCATCAACGAGGTATCGAGCATGGCGGGGCGAATGGAAGGCGCGGGTGTGATATCTGAAAAACGGCCTTCTAGTTCCATGTGCTGCAAGGCGCGAACAGCCTGTCCGGTTTGCATGCCATCATCAACACGGGCTTTGACCCAACGCAGACGTATCACTTCCCGTTCAGAACAGAGGCGGTGACCACCAGCGGTACGCGTGGCTGTCGGGAAACCATAGCGGCGTTCCCAAACCCGTAAGGTCGCTACGGGGATGCCTGTCATGCGTGAAACGATACCGATGTTATAGAGGGGTTCGTCGCTGGCAGATGCAAGATTGAGAACATTCATACTACGTCGCCTGTCATCTGCAAAAAGTGGGCAAAAACTATCCAATTTATATTACGACGAGAATCGTAACATAATCTTATATGTGTGACAAGACAAATGGATAACTGCTTAAGCCTGACATTTGTTGGTATAATGCCGCGCATTGTCGAACAATTGGATCATGTGGAATGACTAAGGCATCCATTCTCGGTGTGCAGACCGATGCACAAGCTTTTGATGAGGCGATCACAACACTTACGCACTGGGCACAGGATTCAGTGCCGCGGTATGTTTCGACCTGCCCTGTTTATACATTGATGATGTGCAGAGAAAATGCAGCAGTGATGGAGGCCGTCAACAACGCAGCCATGGTCACGGCTGACGGGATGCCGATTGTGTGGGTGCAACGGCGACGCGGTCATGGTCAGGCAGAACGGGTGTATGGGCCGGACGTCATGCAGACTTTATGTGAACGCACGGCGGGAACATCGGTCAGTCATTACTTCTGGGGTGGATTGCCGGGTGTGGCAGAGACTCTGGTGCAACGATTACAGACAAGACACCCTGATTTACAGGTCGCGGGAACTTTTTCGCCGCCTGTAAGCGCGGTCGGAGATCAGCCTGATCCGGATGTGGTAAAGCAATTAAATGACTCTGGTGCGGATATTATCTGGGTGGGATTAGGTTCACCGAAGCAAGATCTGTGGATGATGCGGTATCGGCCTGTTTTGCGTGCGCCGCTGTTAATCGGTGTGGGGGCGGCCTTCGATATGTTAGCGGGGGTCAAATCCCAAGCGCCAAAATGGATGCAAAGAAGCGGTTTGGAGTGGGTCTTCAGACTAGCACAGGAGCCACGGCGGTTGGGGCGGCGCTACCTCGTGTATAATCCATTATTTGTGTGGCATGTGTTACGCGAAGGGATTTAGAAAGTAGATCTGTTTTCAGCTCAAGAACTAGGTGAGGCCAGGCTCAAGACTCGACGCAAATTGCCCAATTATGATGCGACATTATAGCTTACGTTACCTGCTTTTCTTATATGTGATGGATGTGCTGATCGTTTGCGGCGCACTGGCGCTATCGTCAGCATTACGCATCCGAATTGAGTTCGGAAAGCCAGGTATCCCACAAGCATTTTTCAACCCCACAATTCTGTACATTATCGCAGGTTTGATCTGGCTGTTCGCCTTCAACCGGAGCAATGTGTATGGGCCGCGCAAAAGCCCGCACATCTGGGGTGAATTGTGGAACCTGCTCATCGGTCACATCATCGCATCGTTTAGTTTCTTCGGTATTTTGTATCTGGTGTATCGTGATTTTTCGCGGGTGCAAGCGGGTTATTTTATCGCGATGGCACTGATCGGGTTGGTGGCTTATCGACTGACGAGCCGCGTGCTGTATCTTTACTTCGGACGCGCAATCAGTGATCAACGGCGGGTGCTGGTGGTAGGCATTGATGCGAGTGCAGTGAATATCGCGGATACTGTGAAGCAATATGATTGGGCGGGATTGTCCTTTGCCGGTTATGTCAGCGATGAACCGCACATCACACTGGTGGCGAAAGCACAGGACGGCGACATCACCCCTTCAGAAGACACGTTGCCTGCCCCGATTGTGGGTCTGATCGATGATCTGCCAACGCTGGTGGCACAGTATCACGTCAATGAAGTGGTTATTCCGTTGAAATGGTTCGACAGTGAAACATCAGAACGGATTGCCAACATCATGCGAGCATTGGATGCCCAAGCGGTAAACATCCGACTCGCACCTGATTATTCTGATCTGGCGTATTTCCAAGCCTCGGCAGAAGATTTCAGCGGTATTCCATTGATAGGGGTTCGTGAACGCGTTCTGACCCCTGCCCAACGCATTTTCAAGCGGTTATTTGACATCATCTTTTCAGGACTGATGCTGCTGGTTAGTTCACCGCTCTTGCTGGTGATTACGCTGGCTATTCGGCTGGATAGTGCGGGTCCGATTATTTACCGGCAGAAACGTGTGGGAGAATACGGGCGGCTGTTCACGATGTTCAAGTTCCGGTCGATGTATGCCGATGCAGGTAATCCGGGGAATGAGTATAGTAAGCAACGCTTTGATCCGCGTGTCACCCGTGTGGGGCGTTTTTTACGGCGCACGAGTTTGGACGAGCTACCGCAATTCATTAATATTCTGTTGGGTGATATGAGCATCGTTGGGCCGCGACCAGAAATGCCGGGATTGGTGAGCCGATACGAATGGTGGCAGCGGAAGCGATTTGAAGTACCGCAAGGGTTAACGGGCTGGTGGCAAATTAACGGGCGCTCCGATAAACCGATGCACCTGCATACTGAAGATGATCTATTTTATATCCGCAATTATTCGCTGTGGCTTGATGTACAAATTTGTTTCCGAACGGTGTTTGCGATCATCGTGGGAAAAGGCGCGTTTTAAATAATAAGTTACCCAATATCCACTTTGTGGTGGTGCGGGATTTTCATAAGGGGTAATCATGAGTGAAGTACAACCGATTTGGCGACAGGCGATACAGGATGAACAGCATCCGTTATATCGGGCGGCATGGATTTTATTTGGCAAAACACTGAACTTAAAGTCGGCTGAACCTGTTTTATCGGCACAACAAGATGAGGTGGTGGCCTTCTGTAACGTCATTTTGGACACGGATGAACTCTACAGAAAGTCAGCGCTCGGTGGTGGAAATGCGCCAATCAATGCTGTGCAACTGCTGTGTCATTGGAAGGTCGAAGCGGCAATTCCCCGTTTGCTACGCATATTGAATGAGGAGGATTGGGACGCAGGAGTTTATGGCACGACAGCCGATGAGATTGCTGCATTCGGAACTGCGATTGTTGATCCCATGTTAGAAATGGCGGCGCAGAAGGAAAAAGAGCAAGAAAAAGCCGCGATTGCGGGAACGTTGGCCGATGCAGCGCCCGGTGATCCGCGTACAGTTGAATTCATCCGGAAAATATTTGATGACAGCACGCAAGATTTTGAAATCATTTATATGGCTGAGAACGTGATCACGGGTGATCCTGAAGGTGGCGTCAAGTGGTTAGAAAGCAGACTGCGAACCCGCAAATATAACAAGGAAACCCGCAAGCGGATTGAGAAATATATTGATGATGCTAAGGCGGGGCGCTTCTAACAGCGAATGAACTAAGGTGTAGAGCAACTGATTGATTATCTGCTGCTCTACACATACCCCTCATCGGAGCTTAGTGAGCGCTTGACTTCCGCAGTGTTTCAGCCTGTTTAACCAGCAGATCAATGGCTGGGTCATCCCCGACATAATCACTGTAATAGGCATAACGGATTATGCCATCCTGATCAACAATAAAAGTCCCTGTCAACATGGCGACATCACCGGTAGCGGCACCTTGTATTTGCCCATTGAACAAGGCTTTGGCACTGGCTTTCAAAATGTCAAAGCCATGTGTGCGCATGTCGGCAGCGCTGGCCTGATGTAATCCCCAAGTGTAGTAGGGATCGTTGGTGGTGGCGGCAAAGCAGGTCAGGCTGGGTGCGAGTTTGCCACAGTAGCGTTCGGCATGTTTGGCTTCACCTAAACCAACTGCTAAGAGTTGTAATCCGGCGGTCTGTAATTCTGTGTGATGTAGCTCCAACTGAGCTAACCGATTTCGACAGTGAATTCAACCAAAGTGCCGCAGGAAGGTCATTAAAGTTGGCCCCTTCGCCCAATATGACGAAGGGGATGCAGCGTGTCCTTGAATATCTTCAAGGGTGATTGCCGGAGCAGGATCACCTACTTGAAGACGTGGGCCAATGTTTGACATGGTAATTCCCGTGTGTAGCGTAGATTACGATTAGGCGCGAACGGGTGTTAGCTTGGCAGTCTTGCCACCCTGCCCCTTGATCAGTTGCCAGACCAAGGTGAGCAGAATAACTACGGCGACCACTCCGGCTGTACCGGCTACTAAAGGCGCACCGGATTGTTTCACAACAATGCCGACCAACGCCCAGAGCAGAACGGCAGTATAAGCAATATCGCGGTGGGTGACAATGATGGTTAAGGTGATGACAGTCGCAACAACCAACATGACTGCTGCCCACACTTCACCGCTAATCCCAAAGCCATTCCACTGGGCGTCATAGAGGACATAAGCAGCATTAGCAACTGTCGCAACGGTAATCCAGCCCAAGTAGGTGCTAAAGGGGATTTGAATACACCAACGAACCGCGTTGCTAACTTTGCCGTGCCCAATATCAAGGCGGGTATAGATGCGAATAAGGGCAACCAACAGGATGATCATGGCGACCATGCTCAAGGCAAAGAGGTCGTAATGGAAGAGTACCAACCAGATGCCATTGGCGAGGCAGGTTAAGGCGAACCAGTAGCCAATCTTGCGCAAATAGGGATTTTCGCGCTGAGACGGTAATGACTGGTAAACGATGAAGGCGATCAGGAGGGTGTAGATGACGCCCCAAATGCTAAAGACGTAGTTGGCGGGAACAAAGAAGATGGGCAGACGGTTGGCGATTTGAGCTGAGGTTTGCCCATTGAGCGGAACAGCTTCTGAAACGCTATTGATCACCAGTGTAAACACTAGTGCGACGATATTGACGAATTGCCTAACGATATCACGGTTCACGATTAGTCCTTTTAGTTATTGTCCATGTATTGACCTAATAGTAGGTAGGTATGATGAACACGCTCTAAGGTTCAGGTAAGGAGAAGATGAGCATCGGGCATAAAAACAAGCGGTGAGACATCAGCTAGACCGCTTGTTTATGAGGTTAAAGCAAACCATTCGGATTAATTAGCCGAGGCAAAGGTCACTAGATCCGCGTTGAATTGGGTTGTATTCTCATCCATAGCGGTGTGACCCACTTGTGGATAGGTTATCCATGTGTTGTGGGGGAATAGTTCACGCAGCGCTTCGCCCACTTCGATCGGTACAATGCGGTCATCCTGACCCCAAATAATGAGTACGGGGGTTTGTACAGTCTTGAAAGCGTCGAGATCAATTTCACTTTTATCGCTAAAGGCATCACGGGTAAAGGCCAAGACACCCCCTTCCCATCCTTTGATCTGTAATCCACGCGTGCGCCGCTGCATTTCGGCGGGATCAATATCGTGCTTCTGAAACATCGACTGCGCCATCATGTTGTTTGCAAATTCGGGGCTAAACATGCCACGCACCAATGCCTGCGCGGCTGGTGAATCGGGATTCACACGGCTCAAAAACTCGACGCCGGTCTTGTTATTCCCGTTATTGCGACCGCCACCATTGGGGCGCATATCAAACTGGGGGTTCGATCCCATAATGCCGATGGCAGCATCGACAAGAACTAAACGGGTTACACGGGTCGGGTAATCGAGCACAAATTGAGAGGCAACCGCGCCACCTAAACTGTGCCCGACGATCACGGCCTGTTCGATGTTTAGCGCATCCATCACACCGGCTGTCAAATCAGACATGGCTTGAGTGGAGTAATCGAGGTCGGTGCGTTTATCGGAGAGGCCAAAAGGCGGACGATCAAAGGCGATCACGCGGAAACCAGCATCAGTTAAGGCTGGAATGGTGTTCGTCCAATCGACCACCGAGCCGAGAAATCCGTGTAGCAAAATGATGGGTTTGCCATCAACAGGGCCGCGATCAAGATAGTAGATACTGGCATCGTTGACGGTCATGAATTTGCCATCGGCATCCGCCAAATCAGCCGGATCGCGATAGGTATCCTGCGCAGTTACCGGAATTACTGCACTTATTATGAAGGCCAAGATGAACAGTAGTTTACGCATATGCCTCTACCTGAAATGATTAAGATACCAATTGCCCCGATTATGGTGGGCGAATAGACTGAAGACATGTTAAAGTCAGGTTAAGTATTAAATGAGGATGTGACTACCTAACCACAGCCTCACTCATCAGACGCTCCTGCAAAAGGAAATCATTCATGAGTTGGCTACAAGAAACTTTTAATGTCGCAAAACCCATCATCGCTATGTGCCACCTCAAAGCGTTACCGGGTGATCCCGGTTATGATGCTCAATTGGGAATGGATGGAATCGTCGAATCGGCACGCAAGAATCTGAAAGCACTGCAAGATGGCGGCGTCGATGCGATTATGTTTTCCAACGAGGCCAGCCTGCCCTATCTGACCAAAGTGGAAACGATTACGACCGCTTGTATGGCACGGGTGATCGCTGAGCTACGGTCAGAAATCCGTGTGCCGTTCGGTGTCAATGTGCTGTGGGATCCGGCGGCCTCGATTGATCTGGCTGTGGCAACCGGAGGGTTATTCGTACGCGAGATTTTTACAGGCGTGTATGCCAGTGATTATGGTATGTGGAACACGGACTGTGGTGCGGTCATCCGGCATCAACATGCGGTGCATGGGCAGCACGTCAAATTGTTGTTCAACATTGTCCCCGAGTCAGCCGTTTATATGGCAGAGCGCCATATTGTAGACATCGCCAAGTCAACCGTATTTGTATCCAAGCCAGATGCATTATGTGTTTCGGGCATCACGGCGGGAGCAGAGGCATCATTGGATACACTGCGGCAGGTCAAGGCGGCAGTACCGGAAACGATCGTGTTTGCGAACACCGGCGTGAGGCTTTCAAATGTCGAGGAAATGTTGACCGTAGCGGACGGTGCAATCGTCGGTACGACATTCAAAGAGGACGGTTACATCTGGAATGACGTAGATAGCAAACGTGTGCAAGAATTTATGAGCAAAGTCAGAGCGATACGGGCGTAGTATCGTTCCAACATTTCATACGATTGCCCTATTCAAAGAAGTTGATCAACAAGAACCTGCTTCGAATAGGCTAGAATAGAATTCATTATTATCGGCTCAAGAATGGTTGTGACATGACAGTTACGCTCACCACTACTGAGAAAATTCGTCGTTTGCCGTGGAATACAGCACTCGGCGCAACAAATAATATCTTCGCCCAATTGACTATTTTCGGTCCTAGTTTTGTGCTGTTCCTGAGTCAATTGCATCTGACCAATACACAGATTGGCTTTCAACTGTCACTGGTTCCGTTTACGGGGCTGGTAGCACTACTGGTCGCCCCTACAGCAGCACGAATTGGGTACAAACGCACTTATGTGACGTTCTTCGGCATCCGCAAAATCTTCGCGGCGGGATTATTGCTGGCACCGTGGGTGTTGAACCAATTCGGGGTGAATGGCATCCTGATCTATATCACCTTTATTATGGGTGGTTTCTCGCTGTGCCGTTCGATTTCAGAAACGGCGTATTTCCCGTGGGCACAGGAATTTATCCCGAATACGATTCGAGGGCGTTATACCTCAATCAACGATATTATGTCGCGCTTCACTGGTATCGCTTCACTGGCGATTGGCAGCTTCATATTAGGGATTTCAAGCGGGTTAGATGGTTTCATGATTATGTTCGTGATCGCGCTGGTCTTTGGCGTGATCGCAGTATGGGCATCTACTCATATTCCGGGCGGCGCACCCATACCTGATACGGGCACAGGTGGTTCATCACACCGGCAAATGCTCGATGTGCTCAAAGACAAGAATTTTTTGACCTATATGGTGGCGCTGGCAATCCTGATTATTGCGGTCACACCGATGGGATCATTCTTGCCGTTGTACATGACACAGCAAATCGGATTGACTGATAGTTTGGTGGTTTTCCTCCAAATTGGTCTACTGGTCGGGGGGTTATCCTCAACATACTTGTGTGGATGGGCGGCTGACCGCTATGGCAGTAAGCCAGTGATGCTGGTCGGTTTATACGTGAAAATCCTCTTGCCTATCGCGTGGGTACTGATGCCGCGCCATTCTCCTTTGAGCTTGCCAGCGGCGTTGATTATCGCGTTGATTAACGGGGCGTCAGATATTGCGTGGGGTATCGGATCGGGACGGTTGCTTTATGTAAAAGTGGTGCCATCTGAAAAACGCGGCCAGTATATGGCGGTTTACTATGCGGCGGTTGGACTTATCGGTGGTATCAGCCAAGTCGCAGGCGGTGGGGCGCTGGACCTAACCCGTCATTTGTCCGGTCAATTCATGTTCTTTACGATTGATCCGTTCTTCCCACTGTTTGTTTTTGGCTTCGTTCTGACAGCGGTGGCAGTTTATCTTTTTACCAAAGTACAAGCTGATAGCAACGTCAGTGTTGGTGAATTTGCGGCATTGTTTACACACGGCAATCCGGTTATGGGACTCGAATCACTCGTCCGTTATTACCGTGCCCGTGATGAAAAAGAAACAGTCGCCATGACCGAACGCATGGCGAAAACCAAGAGTCCATTAACAGTAGACGAACTGTTGGAGGCGCTCAAAGATCCACGCTTTAATGTGCGATTCGAAGCTATTATTTCCATCGCGCATATGGACGCTGACCCACGCCTCAGCCAAGCATTATGTGATTTTGTGGAAGGCACAGAACTTTCGTTGAGTGTGATTGCTGCGTGGGCACTGGGACGCATTGGGGATCGAGAGGCAATTGAGTCACTTCGACATGGATTAGACTCGCAGTATCGCTCGATTCAAGCACATTGCGCCCGTGCGTTAGGCACATTAGGTGATGAAAAAAGTGCTCCCCTGCTTTTGGAACGGCTTAAAACGGAGACTGATCGCGGGTTACGCATTGCCTATTCCTCGGCACTGGGCAATCTCGGTATGAGCGAGTCGATACCGACGATATTTGATATTCTGGCTCAAACTGAAAACGACGGCGCGCGACTCGAGTTGGCGTTGGCACTGGCGCGGACGATAGGACACGAGCACCATTTCATCCGGCTGATCCGACAAATGCGACATGACAAAAGCACGGCGCTCTCGCAGATGATGACCGCGATTCAACGGCATCTCAAGCCTGATGTGGAAATCCTAAACCAAACAATGAATGAATGTGCCGAAGCTTTCGCACGCAATAACATTGAGGAAGGTATTGGGCTTCTTAACCGCGTCATTATCATGCTACCGCCAGATATTTACACAGGCGAAGCGCATATGATCCTTCAAGAATGTTCCAAGCGTCTTGATGAATTCAAGACTACCCATACTGAGTATTTGATATTGGCACTCCATGCACTCGGAGTGGGTGTAATCGAGTAATCAATATATGCAGAAGATAATCCGTGACAGGCTCGTGAAACCTATTGCGATGATTCCGTCTGTTTAAGGGCAGCACAATTAAACCGATAAACTTGCATAGGATTATCAGGCTCTCCGACTCCCGTGTATAAAAGTTCTAGAGCGTTAGTATCCCAATTCTCTGTTCGCTCGATTAGTAGGTGTTGAATGATCATCGGTTGATCTACTACATATTGGACACCACTTGAACAAAGGTAATTGCCCATTTGGGCATTCTTGAGTGCCTCACGGGCATCTGAATTGACCTTGCCATCAAGGTTGATAACGGTTGGGATGCTGTAATAACCTATCAAACCTGTTTGGAACCCCCCAATGAGATTTTCTGATGGGATATTGGCATTTATCCACTTGGCAGTATCATAATGGCTCTCAGACTGACGTGCTTGGCTACCATAGAGTATCCACTTATAGGCATCGTCATTAAAAAGAATGAGGGTATAAGCGATTAGGCATGAGACTAACAACGCAATCCGTGCAGTTTTCTTCCAACCGGAACCTCGTTCACGAAAAATATAAAGTGCTGAAAACAATGTAAAGAGTGCTGAAATCGGGGCCACATACCGGTTAAAAAACCAATCAGACTGGACGAGTGTGGGATAAACAACAAACATTGCACCCAAATATAGTGCAAAAACCCAAATGAGAGGACGCATTTGAGGTTTTCGAGTACTTAGCATAATGGGTACTGAAAACACTAAGGTAATGACAAAAACAGTTAGGAAAATTGCAAGTTGCCCCATTCCATTAATCGGAAGCAAATAACGAAGGGCTGTAAAATCCACGCGATTTGCAAATTCTGCAAGGAATTGAATGAATTTTTGCCCCCAAATAGTCCACGTTTCAGGACTTAACACAGAGAAAGAGGATGGGGGAATCGGTACGGGATTTGTACCACGCAACAGCAGCGCAAGCAGACGTACAGCCTCTCCACTTTCAGGCATAGGGGATTTCCCCATTGAAATGGCGATTAAGACCCAAGGGACAATTGGAATCAATGCACACAATGCCACAAAGAAAATAGGTGACACACGTTTCGAGGATTGCGGGGGTATCCACCATAAAATCACTAAAACAGATGCAGTTAAAAATGCAGTGTCCACACGTGCTAAAAAGGCAGCACCACAAACTAGTCCTGTTAATACAAAGCTGCTTCGTTGTGGTTTCTGATAGATTTGAGATAAGCAGAAAAAGACTGCTATCGTCATCATAATTGATAAGCCGGTTTCCATACCATTCACGCTGGTCGATATGCTGTAGGGCGAAAGCATAATTAAACCAGTAACCACTGCTGCGACTTTTTCAGAAATTAGTTGGCTAGACATGGTAAAAATCAAGATGGTGGAGATAACACTGACTAACATGCCTAATAGTTGAATTGCAGTGATGGGATGCGTGAGGTCATTTGGGAAAACGCGATATGGTATTGCTAATAAAAATCCCCAAAGCGGCTGAAATCCCGTTGTGACATGCAAACGGTCAACCTTAATTCCGATTCCTTGAGCAAGGTGTTCCCCGAGTGCAAAATAGTAATAAGAGTCATCGACAAGGGGGGTCGTATACACGCTCGTCGTATCTGTTTGATGAATTGCCAATAAGCGACTTAAGACAACAGCAAATATCAGTAGTAGTAAATAAATCCTTGCCGATGATTTCATGTTCTACCCCAAATCATGAGACTTATGTTAGGTTCACTTCCTTCCTAATTCTACGTGGCAGGTTAGATATTCAGCATATAGTTTTATTTCTTGAGGAACACCAACAGATCTGTATTAAAGGCTGCGGCAGCTTCTTCATGGGGAAGATGCCCCACGTTCGGATAGGTCACATAGGTGGCTTGGGGAAGTAGTTCGTGTAGACGTTCGCCCACACTTATTGGCACCCATTGATCGTCTTGACCCCATGCGATCATGACCGGCACTGAGATCGCGCTAATCTGTGCGGCAGTAATCGGCTCGGTTTGAAAGCTACTGCCTTTGAGCTGCCCCAATAAGGCATCATCCCAATTCAACACCTGCAATTGCTTGCTATAACCGGTTGCGATTTCGGCTGTCATGAACTTGGGATCGTGATAGGCAGTTTTTAGAATGTCGGTCGTGAAGGATGGGGATACAAAGCTGCGAATGCCAATGAGTGCCCAACGCGAGAATGATGGGAAGCCCAGCAAGGTACTCACAAAGGGTGGCAAGCCTACTGCACCGGCAACACGTGAGCTTGTCCCGCCAGTAGATGAGGGAATGGGGTCATCGGTAGGGCGCAAGGCGGCGCTTACGAATACCAGTTTTTCGACGCGTTCAGGGTACTTCACAGCAAAATAGCCGATCACACCACCGCCCTGACTCTGCCCCATCAAAATGGCTTTGGGAATGCTCAAGGCGTCCATCACATGGGCAGTGAAATCAGCTAGACTTTCCGGTGAGTAAGGAATGTTTGAGCCTGTTTTGGCAGACAACCCATAAGGGGGACGATCAAAGGCGATTACCCGATAACCAGCCTCAACCAACGGGGTAATCTGTTCACGCCAGCTAAAAGTTGACGCGCCCCAACCATGTAGAAGCAGAATGGGTGGTGCGGTTTTTGCACCTCTTTCCAGCACGTAGGTTGATAAACCATCCACGGTGATAAACGTGCCATCTGGATCAGCCAAGGTGGCAGCTTCTACGCCAACTGGTGGCAGTGGAATGAGAAATGGCACCACCAGAATAATAAACACTAAAACGACGACAATACGTACCAACCAACGCAGCATAGTGATCAATCCTCAATAGCAACCAGCAATTTAACCAATCGTAGTATGCCCATGATTACAATCAGAATACAAAAAGCTCAATGATTGCCAACAGCTTTGAAGGCCGCGAGAGTACGTTCACGGGCAATCGCGCGATCAACAATCAGGAGCGGATAGTTCTTGGGTGCGGTGGGCATCTCCCACGGGGCGTGAATGAATTTCAATGGCACATCGCGCAATTCAGGAATCCAACGGCGGATGTATGCGCCATCAGGATCAAATTTCTCGGACTGTGCAATGGGATTAAAAATGCGGAAATAAGGTTGCGCATCTGTACCTGTCCCCGCAGACCATTGCCAGCCACCATTGTTAGCAGCAGGATCGCCATCAATCAGCCAATCCATAAAGTGACGTTCACCCACACGCCAATCTATTAGAAGCTCTTTGGTCAAAAAACTGGCGACAATCATACGGGCGCGGTTGGGAATCCAGCCCATGATCTGTAACTGTCGCATTGCGGCGTCTACTACTGGGAAGCCAGTCATGCCTGCTTTCCAAGCGGCGAGATCATTTTCATCATAACGCCATTCGAGTTTGTCATATTGAGGGCGGAAGCTGCCTTTCATGACATGCGGGAAGTGATGCAGAATGTGCATATAAAATTCGCGCCACACTAATTCGCTCACCCACGTTTCAACAGACTCGCGATTGGGTTCTTTAAGGGTGGCGGTATAGGCTTCACGCGCACCCCAATAAGCCTGGCGGGGAGACAGCATTCCAAAGCGTAGATAGGGTGATAGGAAGGATGATCCCATATAGGTGTCATCGGTACTGCGGGCGGCGAGTTCGTTGCGCCCCGTATCATAGGTATAAACCCGTTTCGCAAGGAAATCATCCAAGCGCCGTGTGGCTTCCTGTTCACTGGCGAGTGGCACAGAAATAGTCGAGGGCAGACCCAATTCGGTTAGGGATGGGATATGGTCAAGTGGTGATGTAAAGGGGAAATTTGCCCCTGCCCTGCTCTCTAGTTGATACGTAACGATTTTGTCGGCTGAAACAAAATGAGTCTTATCAGGATTGGTGACCATAGCTGGTTTTGGGATGGTAAGCCACTTGCGTTTGAAGGGAGTGAAGACGGTATAGGGCTCGCCGTTGTCTTTGATGACTGATCCGGGTGGCAGCAAGAGTGCATCATCATAAAAGTGAATAGGTACGCCGAGCGATTTCTCGATTCCAGCATCACGCTGGTAGGCGAAGGGGGTGTAATCGCGGTTGGTATAGAGCGCTGTTGCACCGGAGAGTCGGATCAATTGGGGTAAGAGTAGGCGCGGATCGCCATAGCCTAACCATAGACGACTTCCCATTTTGCGTAGAGACGTGTCCAAGGATTCGAGTGCTTGTAGCATGAACGATAGGCGTGGTAACCCGACTTTTGGACTGGTGATGATGGCGGGATCAAAAATGAAAACGGGCAGTATGGGTAAACCTGTTTTGGCGGCAGCAGCAAGCGCGAGATTATCGTTAAGGCGTAAATCGCGCCGAAACCAATGTACAACAAGTGGTGGCATAGTGGTAATCCTTACGACATGGTTTGAATTAGTGAGGGTTTATATCAGACTAGGATTAGCTGAAGATGTGTCTTCTGAGGGTATTCGATTACCTTTATAATTCTTCGAGATCATTATTCGTGGCGAGGACTATCCATGTTTAAACGCAGCACACTTTTGTTGTTTATCATTTTCGTTACTTCTATCCATGTGTTCGGGCAAGATGCTGCAAGCGCGGCACCGGGAGCAAGTGGTGTGGACGTGGAAATCAAGGCAACTGATGGTAAGACCTTGTACGGGAGCTATTTCGCAAATGATGGTGACGGCAAGAGTGTGCTTTTATTACACGAGCTGTATACCAATCGCAGCAGTTGGACACCCCTCGTACAGCCGTTGTTGGATGCTGGTTTCAAAGTATTGGCGGTCGACTTACGGGGCTACGGAAAAACCAAGGGCAAAATCAATTGGAAGAACGCGCAAAGTGACACAGTAGCATGGGCGGATTGGCTGAAAGCACAAGCCGGTGTCCAATCGATTGCACTGGTTGGATCGAGCATGGGCGCGAATCTGGCACTGAATGGGTGTGCTGCGATCAGTGGTTGTGTGGGAGCGGTGGCGATTTCCCCTGGTTTGAATTATTTCGGGGTCAAAACAAAAGATGCCGTCACAGCGGGATTTCCGGCTCTAATCGTTTATGCGGATCGGGATACCTATCCCAAAACTGATGTCCCCAAAATGCAGGAGCTTGGTAGCGATCATCTGGAAATATTACTGTACTCCGGTCGTACACATGGCATGGGACTGTTCAAGGAACATGATAATTTAGCTGGCGCAATTGTCAATTGGCTAGCAGGTAAATAGTTCTGTAACCGATGCGATTTACGGATAATATAGACGCAAGTCCCAACATCAGAATATGGAAAACCTTGTGCAGTTTGCACTATGTTTCCCCTGAAAAACAGCATATTTTTCTTGACAATGTAATTTGGAATATTTATAATGACTATAAGTTATGGAAACGTTTCCAATAGTGTTATTGCGTAACCCAAAATAGTGCCGAATCCAACAATTCGTGATGTCGCTCAAAGAGCTGGAGTCGGGATAGGAACTGTATCCCGAGTTCTTAATAACAGCCCGTTGGTCAATGCAAATACACGTCAGCGCGTACTGGAAACCATCGCAGAACTGGGCTTTAGACCCAATAGCATTGCTCGCCAACTTCCACGCAAACAACGTATTCACAACATCGGTGTTATTACGCAACCGTTCTTTAGTTATCGATCATTTACGGAACGTTTGCGCGGGGTACAAAATGGCCTGAATGATAGTCAACACGATTATGAACTGGTTCTTTACAGTGTCAGTTCAATCCAACACTATCAAGAACGATTGGCTTCGATCGCACTAGCTGGAAACTTGGAAGCACTGATCATCATTGATTTGGAGCTATCCGACGAGCAGAAGAACCTATTGAGACAGGCCAAAATGCCATTTGCAGGCATTAATCATTTGCAGAACCAAGATTGGCCTTGTGTCGGCTCGAACAATGTTTATGGGGCGCGCATGGCAGTAAGCCATCTGGTTGCATTAGGGCACACGCGCATCGCTTACATCGGAGATAATTTTTTCGATCCATTTGGTTTTTTGACCAGCCAAGAGCGTTATCGGGGATATTGCGAAGTATTGACTGAACACAACATCCCAATTTTAGATAACTATTTCGCGGTGGGTCATCATGATTACGAAGTCGCACGAGCACTTTGCCGGAAGATGATGATGCAAGAAGTACCCCCAACAGCAATTTTCGCGATGTCCGATATACAAGCGTTAGGCTGTGTGGCGGCGTGTCGTGAATTGGGATTGCATATTCCTGATGATATTTCGGTCATTGGCTACGACGATTTAGAACTCAGCTATCACACCGAACTGACAACGGTTCGGCAACATCTTGAACTCAGCGGGCGGATTGTTATTGAATATTTGATCCAACATTTGAAGGGTGGCGAGCATCCACCTGCCCCGCTTCCATTACCTGAGGTGATTACGCGGCGAACGACGGGTGTGCCTCGCCGTATAGCCGTTGGAGCTGCGAGTCGCAAATAAAGTAAATGTATACAGGAGCACTTAAGATTATGAAGAAGGTTAGTATTGTACTGCTAATCGCGCTCGTGCTGTCGCTCGGCACCAGTGTGATGGCGCAAGACAAGCCGGCAGGCTGTCCCGATGGTCTGTGGACGATGATGAGCAAGGAATTGGAATCGGCTTGTAAGGGTGAGATGGCTGGTAAAGTCGTCACCATGACTGGCCCATTCGTTGGCGAAGACGAAGCTAAGTTCAACAACACCGTCGCCGAGTTCGAAGGCTGGACTGGCATCGACCTGCAATACACCGGTTCGAAGGAATTCGAAGCCGCCATTCGCGCCTCAGTGGACGCCAATGCCGCACCCGATCTGGTGGACTTCCCACAACCCGGTCTGCTGCGTGACATGGTTCTCAAGGGCAAGGTCATTGACATCAACAGCTTCATGAATGCTGACTGGCTGAAGCAGAACTATAAGCAAAGCTGGCTGGACATGGCACAAATCGCTGGCGCAGATGGCACCAAGATTATGGCCGGTGTCTGGGGCAAGAACTTTGGTAAGAGCCAAGTTTTCTATCCAAAGGCCGCATGGGACGCAGCTGGTTACAAGATTCCTACCACATGGGAAGAACTGACTGCCCTCTCTGACCAAATCGTCAAGGACGGCGCTGCTCCGTGGTGCGTTGGTATCGAGTCCGGTGCTGCAACTGGTTGGGCAGCAACTGACTGGATGGAAGAAGTCATGCTACGCACAACCTCGCTGGAAAACTATGACAACTGGTCATTCCCAGCTGATCCTGCCAAGCGCCTGCCCTTCACTTCACCCGAAGTTAAGAATGCAGCCGAAGTTTTGGCTTCAGTTTGGTTCAAGGACGGCTATGTCTATGGTGGCCGCGAAAAGATTGCCGGTACATCATTCGGTGATGCTCCTGCCCCAATGTTTGACAATCCGCCGAAGTGCTACATGCACAAACAAGGTAACTTCATCACCAGCTTCTTCCCGAAGACTGTGACGACTGCCGACTACGACTTCTTCTATCTGCCCCCGATTGATGCCAAGTACGGCAAGCCCTATTTGGTCTCGGGCGACATCTATGCGATGTTCAACGACCGTGCAGAAGTTCGCGCTTTCATGGACTTCTTCAGCCGTGGCGAATCGATGAAGTCATGGTTGGGTGCTGGTGGCGCATTGGCTCCTCAAAATGATGCCAAGCTGGAATGGTACACCAACGACATTGAACGTAAGGTTGCTCAGTTCATTTCGGAAGCAGACAGCGTTCGTTTCGATGGTTCTGACCTGATGCCGGGTGCGGTTGGTTCCGGTTCATTCTGGAAGGGTATGACTGACTGGGTTAGCGGTACCGCCGACCTCGACACCGTACTCGCTGAAATTGATGCAGCCTGGCCAAAATAGTCGCCTGTTTGTATCGCGATTAGTAGAATAGTGTGATTGAGAGGCAGGGTTTATCCAACAGGGTACCCTGCCTTTCTTAAAAGTCGTGGCGAACAACATAAAAACGAGGTGTTGTTGACTTCGCAAAATAGATAAAAGTAGGGAGGGGTCCCATTCATGGAAAAAACAACAGGTTACACCGCCACAGGTAGTATCTCATCGGGGATGTCAAGAGGACGCGTATTAGCGGCCACGGCAGCCCTACTGGCTACATTTGTGGTTCTTTATTTCGGATTCATTTTTTTACGCGATAGTGATGCTCCCCGTATAGTGATTGCGGTTGTTGCAATTATTTGGGGTGTCGGTGGTATAGCTGCTTTATATTATGTGGCTAATTTTTTCGTCGAATCCCTCCCCGGTAAATGGACAGAACTTATCCAGCCTTATATCTTTGTTGGTCCAGCGATTATTTTGCTGGCATGGTATTTGGCCGCACCGACCATTCGCACCTTTTATCTGAGTTTGTTCACATCTGAAGGTGGCGTGACACGCTTCGCAGGTTTGGAAAATTACCAAGCTGTGTTTAGCCAGCGCATCATGATTGAAGCGTGGACCAATAATCTCGTGTGGCTGATTGTTGGAACTACGTTGACAGTCGGATTAGGGTTACTGATCGCGATTTTGGCGGACCGCAGCGCATTTGAGCGGATCGCGAAGTCAGCTATTTTCATGCCGATGGCGATATCGATGGTCGGCGCAGGTGTTATCTGGAAGTTCGTGTTGGATGTGAACCCCAAAATTGGTTTGCTGAACTCAGTCGTTACCGGGATTGGTGGGCAGTCTCAAGATTGGCTGCGGCAAATCCAACCTTACAATAATTTGTTCTTGATCGTCGTGATGGTCTGGCTCCAAACAGGCTTTGCGATGGTATTGATTTCGGCTGCAATCAAAGGCATCTCTGATGATTTGCTGGAAGCTGCACGAGTCGATGGTGCGAATGAACTCACGATTTTCTTCCGCATTATTATTCCCAGCATTATGGGCACTCTGGTAACCGTCACCACGACCACCATCATCTTCACGTTGAAGGTATTTGATATTGTGATGGTGATGACCGGTGGACAGTTTGGTACCGAAGTGATTGGTGTGCGCTTCTACAAAGAGATGTTCACCGCAGGCAATGACGGCTATGGATCTGCGATTGCGATCGTGCTTTTAATCGCCGTTGTCCCTGTAATGATTTACAACCTGCGTGAATTTAGCAAGCGCGAATCGTTCTAGAGAAAGATTGCACTTCATCATGAAAGTTACAAAACGCGGCTCAACAATTTTAATCAATGGCGTATTGCTGGTGATCGTGGTCTTCTGGACGATCCCTATCGCGGGTTTACTGATATCATCCATTCGTGATCGCGAGGCGATGCGCAACTCCGGTTGGTGGACAGTGATCCCGCACCAAGAACAGGTGACCAGCGAAGAACGACCGATTCCGAAAGATCAGACTTCGGACAATCCGATCACGATTGATAATGTGACCAAGACTTTTCAAGAATGGAAAGCTGGCGTAACGATGCCGGATGGCAGCCTCTTGACGTGGGTTGGTTCGGTGAAGGTTGGTAAGCTGGTGGTATCACAGAATAAGGTAACGGCTGATACCAATTTCACACTGGATAACTATAGTCAGGTGTTGGCGGGGCAAACATTTGAAGTTAAGAATGCGGATGGGACAGTTACCAAGACGCAGGGCGAAAACCTAGTCAATTCATTCTTGAATTCACTCACGGTTGCTATTCCGTCAACTATCATCCCGATTTTGATAGCGGCGTTTGCGGCCTACGGCTTCGCATGGATGAAATTCCGTGGTCGGCGGATACTGTTTATCATGATCGTAGCGATGCTAGTGGTACCCCTCCAGATTGCGCTAGTACCCATTTTGCGGGATTACGTCAGCCTACAACTGAATGGTACGTTCTTAGGAATCTGGTTAGCGCATACAGGCTTCGGTTTACCGCTGGCGTGTTATCTGCTTTACAACTACATCAGTCAATTACCAAAGGACATTTTGGAGTCGGCGTTCATTGACGGGGCATCGCACTTCACGATGTTTACCCGTCTGGTGCTCCCCCTCTCGGTTCCGGCGCTGGCGTCCTTCGCAATCTTCCAATTCCTTTGGGTGTGGAATGATTATCTGGTCGCGCTGATTTTCATTGGCTTCGGCAACGGTCAGAACAAGGTGCTGACGATGCGTATTGCGGATCTGGTGGGGTCACGCGGGCAAGATTGGTTCTTACTAACAGCAGCAGGCTTCGTGTCGATGATCGTGCCGTTGATTGTGTTCTTCGCCCTACAACGGTACTTCGTGCGTGGTTTGATGGCAGGTTCAGTTAAGGGTTAAGTTCGATACAAAGTTTAGTCATAAGGCAACAAAAACGAGGTGGACTGATCCGCCTCGTTTTTATTTGTGTGGGTGATGTGAGAATTAGTCGCCAGCACCGGTTGCGAGTGCTTGCTTGCGGCTGATTTCGTGTTCGTAACGACGGTTGACGATCCACGGGACGCCGACGAGGGCGACTGCCAAGTAAGCGATGTAGCCGAGCGAGTCGAGCAAATCAGGCGATGGGTTGTAACCGACGAGGGCTTTCATGACCTGACCGATGGTTGAGTCACCAGAGAGAATAAAGTTGATGTCGTAGATGCCTTCATAGATGGCGGGTAAGATACCAGCTTCGATAAATTCGTGGATGGCGCGACCAAACAAACCGGCTGCGATCACCAACAAGATGATACTCGTCACATTGAAAAATGTACGCAGGTTGAGGCGAATGGCTGAGGCAAAAACCAGATAGCCAACCAAAGCGGCTACCGAGAGGCCAATAATGGAACCGAGCAGCGTATCAGTGCCTTTGTTGGTGAAGGCGATGGCTGAGATGAACAAGGCAGTTTCGACACCTTCACGAGCAACGGCGAAAAAAGCTGTCGCGAACAAGGCGCGAGGATGTCCTTTTTGGACGGCAGCACTCATTTCACTTTCCAGAGACGATTTCAAACTGCGCGATTGATAGCGCATCCAGAAGATCATGCCGGTTACGAGGGCAACCGCGATGAA
This sequence comes from Aggregatilineales bacterium, assembly GCA_044227005.1. Lineage (GTDB taxonomy): Bacteria > Chloroflexota > Anaerolineae > Aggregatilineales > Phototrophicaceae > CFX2. The sequence continues at coordinate 68,848 of JBGAFZ010000011.1, read as the reverse complement.
GAGCATAGTTCCTTCAAAAAGCTGTTCAGCACGGCCTTCTAGCTCGGCACCGACAGCGAGGATGCCTACGGCTACAGCGATGCTAAAGAGTACGGCGACGATCACACCTGCCCATACATATTTAGCATGGCGCATCTGATCGGTCTTCTTGAGGAAGCCTAGCAAAATACCTACGATGAGAGAGGCTTCTACGCCTTCACGGAATGTTATTAACAGGGAAGCTATCACAATCGGTTTCCTTGTATGAGCACTATGCAATGAAATACTTAGCACACCTAACGAATAGAGCAACTATAACGGGATTGATTGTGATTATCTACGCTAACTATTAAACCGGAATAATTGGAAAGCGAATCATTAACTTTACCACTATTTGCACCTATTAATGTCCGCACAAAAAAGAAAAGTTAACACAGGTGAAATCTCAGCCAACGCCGTTAATCATGAGCGGTGCTGGTTAAGGGGCGTAAGTTGGGATTCGCAAGCGGCATGGTGCGCATGACATCTTTGGTGACACGGATGGCACCGAGGGTTACACCAGCGGTTGATTGACCGGGGAAAATGGAGTCCCCGACGAGGCGCAAGTTGGGGATGCCCGTGCGTGGACCGCGAGCGGCGAAAAGAGATTTCTGTGCAAAGCCCCCCACCTGCCCCAAGTGGCGGCTGGTATAGAACTGGAAAGTAACCGGACTGCCGGGGAGCATCAAACGGACGGCACTACTGAAGTTGGGAATAACTTTGTCGATCTGAGCCAGCATTTTGGCGGCGTATTCTTGCTTGCGCTGCTCGTAGGCTTCTGGACTTTGGGCGAGCAGATCCCACCACTGGCGGACATCGGTGTGGGTGGTGACGGTGACGGCACGATGTCCAACTGGCGCGCGGTTGGTATCCCATTCGGGCGAGATGGACATAAAGATGCTGCGAGTCTCACCTAAGGGGCCGGTCAAATCAGCAATGATCTGGTTATGGTCGGGTAGATCGGCAGGGAGTTTATCGGCTTCAACGCCGAGATGAAGGGCAAAAGCGCCCCACCCTAACTCGCGTCCGGCAACTTCCTGCTTGAGCTGCGCAGGGCTGGCTTCGCCTAAGAGTTCATCAAGAGACCACGGTGTGAGATTGCCGACGACAAAATCCGCTGGAAGAAATTCGGTGCGCTGGGTGCGGCGACCTTCTTTAACGCTGACACCGGTAGCGCGTCCATTTTCTACATGGATACGAGTCACGTGCTGGCGATAGACCACATCTCCACCGAGTTCGCGAATTTTGGCAACGAGTGTTTCGGCTAAGCCGCCTACCCCACCCTGCACATGGTAAACACCCTGTCGCGCGAGATCGAGAGCAGTTCCACTATAAACGGCGTTAGCATGGCGCGAGGTGGTTTGAGATGAAATGAGAAGTTGAGCATCAATGAAACGGACGAAGGATTCGTCTTGCTCTAGCCCGTGCTGCCTGATCCACTGGTAGGTCGTAAGAAATGCCAAGGGGAGGAGGAGCAAATCATTTGGGAAGTAGGTCAACCCAACACGGGCTAGTTGCAAGATCTCCGTTAAGCTGGTCGGCGGCCACGGTAAACCTCTTGAAGAAAGCCGCCAGCCTAGATCGGCCACATTTGATTGGTGTTCCCAGAACTTCGCGCTCTGTGGGAACACTCGCAGCACATCGGCATTATCCGCAGTTAGGGCGATACTGTTACCGGGTAGGTGGGTTACCCACGCAGGTTCATAGCGCCTAACAGGCCACTTGAGCGCAAGCTGCTCGGCGATTATTTGGTGCGGGCCGCCTTCTTGAAGGCCGCCTACAACTGTCGCGCCGGAGTCAAAGTGATAGCCTTTATGCGTGAAGGTGCTGGCACAACCACCGGGATAGGTTTGGGCTTCGAGTACGGTTACTTTATACCCCGCCTGAGCGAGTAAGGCTGCCGCAGTAAGTCCGCCGATGCCTGATCCGATTACGATGATCTGTTGTGAAGTGGTTGATGCCATTGTGTACTGCTTTACTTATGATTCAGATTATAGGGTGGTTTGTATACGAGTGTCAATCTATTGTCTAAGTATTGTTCATGTTATTCAGCAATTACTCATAAGGGGTTATCTGTTCACAGTTTTGCGTTTACAGTTTACAGGCAAAGCATTGAATACTTTATGGCGGCAGGAACGGTTTATCTGATTATTGGCAAAATTAGCAGCAAATTCAGCACTGGAACAGTTGGCAAAGGGCATTTGTATGTCATTTCGGCGGGTGTTCCGGCTGATGATGCGGCGATTCTGTGATAGGGTGTCCGACGACAAGATTGCCAGAATAGTTATTGGTTTATAGTTCACAGTTTACAGTTTTTAGTCCAATACAAGACGGGTAGACGGGATCGTTGCGTATGTTGGCAGCCAATGGTTAGTCGTTTAAGGTTCAATGGTGAAGGTCGAAAATAGTCATCAGTTCATAGTCATCAGTTTTTAGTCCAATACAAGACGGGATAGTTAAGTATGTCGGCGGTGTCGTCGTCGTCGTCGTCGGACAATAGTTAGGGGTTGAAAGTAGTCTCCAGTTTTGAGTTGCAAGTCTGAAGACTAAAGGCAAATTACAGTTCATAACGTTTACGTCAGGTGGTTTATGGCGGTAGCACAGTATCGATTGTGATAAACGATGCTGTTGATGTTGTTGTGACAAGCTGGTATTTGTGCCATTTACAACGATTGCCGTTGTTAAGATGCGTGAGGGGTGCCAGCAGCAACCCCGTACAAGAGACGGCTGGGATGCCCCTACCCCCATAGCCATCATAGCGGAAGTGGCGGGGCAAGGGGTTACATTTTGGAAGAACATTTTGTAACTCTTTGGGGAGATTGGCGCTAACGTTATGAGGGAGGCATGAAGGGAATTGGTATGCCGATAGTTGGAAAATGGTATGCCGACAAACCTGATTTAAACGTTGGGTATAAAATTTGGAGGCGGGACGGTGATATTCGGTGGTAGCACTCATAGTATCAAACATGATAAGGCTAGAGGCTTGAGTTTGCCCACATCCGGCTACAGCAGTTCCAAAATACACTGCTCACCCATTACAACGGGCTGTTAATCACTAACCATCCAATTCAATTTATTTAGACGTACTTTAGAACAACTAGTCAAATGCTGCCTAATGGATTTGGGGAGTTAGATTTTCCAAGCAGACGTTGACGGACTAAAAAGCTTAAAAACAGGTGAAAAAGACTCCTATATATTTTTTACGAAAAGTAGACATATTTCTGATACGGGTAGCGTATTGTATTGGACGTAATGACATTCGCACTTCAAGCTAATTAGTTCCTAAAGAGGATAAACAAAATGACTACCCGTGTACGTTGGAATCCTGTTCGTGAAATGGCCGCTATGCAGAACATTATGGATCAATGGTTGGAAAATGGTCGTCCAAGCGCTGCTACCAACAACCTCGCGTTGGATGTGTATGAAACCGACAGCGCATATGTGATCTATACAGCGCTGCCCGGTGTGAATCCGGAAGCCATCAACGTGAGCGTGGAAGACGATGTACTGTCGATCAGCGGCGAAGTAGCAAAGCCGGTGTTTGACGAGAAGGAAAATGTTCGGACGTTGGCACTGGAACGTGCGACCGGCAAATTCACTCGCAGCGTTCGCGTGACGGCTCCAGTCGATAGTGACAAGATTGAAGCGGCTTTTGAGAACGGTTTGTTGAAGCTGACCTTGCCGAAGGTTCCAGCGGCTCAACCCCGATTGATCCCTGTGAAGGCCAGCAAGAACTAAATTCTGCAACTGGCTTCTGTTGTGTGCCGGGGAGGTTCTCCCCTCCCCTAATCCTTTATAGTGAGGGCGGTGTCCGATGACATCGCCCTTTTTTATTTCCATACGATTAGCCACCGATTTGGGTTGGTCAAGAACCTGTTAGTAACTGCGTGCGTATTATGTTGGTAGACGAGGGGAGGATGAGCATGGCAGAACTATCGGGCAAACGTAAGCGGGATGAATTCGAAGAGGCGATTCCGTTAGCCGACTTAATGGACGCGGATGGTGAGTTGGACGCGGATTATGAGGTCATTGAAGAAGAAACGCCTAAGCGGAAGCGGAAACCCAAACCACAAGAACGCATGCAGATGCAAGTTTGGATTGTGGTAGGAATCGCGTTGTTGTTGATCGCGATAGGACTAGGATTAGTGGTGACGGTAACACCTGTGAGCGAGTCGGTGGTGGTTTCACAGCCGATTGAGCAAGTTGTGGCAGCAGGGCCACATCAAGGTGTGGGGAGTACTGATCCGTTTGTGGATCGCTGGCTGATGCTCAAACAAGCCGGAGCCAACATTCCGGCGGATACGTTTGTACGGGTGCTGTCACAGGACAATACGCCTGAGTATTACAATGTTGCCGACCTTGAAGGAAACATGACGATTGTGTTAGGTACGGATTTGGTCGAAGCGGCTGGCGCACCCTCGGCGAGTGTTTATCCACCCTTAGGACCGTATGCGGCGGCGCTTAGCAGTAGCCAGAAATTATTGGTTACGGTGGAGTCTAACGGTGATCTGCAACCGGGAACAGCGGTATATGCGATGGGTTGGCGGGCAGAGGATGGGACGTGGATTTATGAGGTTAGCCCTGACCGCGTGAACGTTTATTATCTACCAGCACTTCATTTGCAGTGGGCGGACAGTGTGAGCCGATAACCTGTCATGAAGGGGGATCATTTATGACACCCGCTGCTTTTTATTCGGTAGCTTCAGGGCGATTTTCTGTTTTTGAACAAGCTAAGCTGTGATATGGTTATATAGCAAAACGCTATTTAATTACAGGGAATTGATGCATGGCAAACAGCATTAAACAGCAGCATTTCACGAGCAATATTTTCGCCGTGTTTGAAGAAACTTTCGAGACACATCACGGGGTGTATCTGGATAAGGGTACATCGTTGTTTGAGACGTTGGAGACGATCAGCGCGGCAGAGGCTTCGCGTCCGGTATCCAGCCGATGCGCATCACTGGCGGCACAGGTTGCGCATGTGACGTTTTACATCGAGATATTGGAAAAAGTGATCCGTGGTGAGATGATCGAAAAAGTGGATTGGGGAGACATCTGGCAACGGATCGAAGCTGTAAACGAAGCGGAATGGGCAGCGCTTAAATCCCAGTTGGAAGCGACATACCGGCGGGTTTCAACATTGGCACATGGGATTAATAACTGGGATGATGACCGAGTTGGGGGTATGATCGCAATTGTGGTTCACACCGCATATCATCTCGGTGAAATACGGCAGGCCTTGTGTACGCTTAAACAAGATTCATAAGTTCCGTATTAAGCCAGCAACTTTCCGTGACGTAACAAGTTTTGCAATAAAAAACAAGCTCAATTGTCACTTCCAAAATGTTACAGACTGCTTTTATTGAAGTATTTAATCCAGTACAATTTGTTGCACATCGAACTAACACAGACTGCCTCAGGAGAATAATTCATGTATGACCTCGTAGTACTGGGCGGCGGTCCCGCCGGGGTTACCGCTGCGTTGCGCGCCAGAGAACTTGGCGCTACGGTCGCGCTGATTGAACGCGGCAAGATGGGTGGCACGTGTACGAATGACGGATGTGTACCCACGCGCGTACTGGCGAAGTCGGCACGACTGATGCGTGATGCCCAGCAATACAGTGACTACGGACTTATTCTGGAAAAGCCTCCACGAATTGATTTTGCGGGGGTTTTGCGACGTACCCAACATATCGTGTATGAAATTCAAGAGAAGAAACAACTGCTCGACCATCTGGATTATGTGCGGGTCGAGACGTATTCGGATGCAGGTGACGCGGCGTTCATTGATCCGTATACCGTACAGATCGAGGGCGGTCAACTTATCAAAGGGCAGCGCTTTATCGTGTGCGTGGGTGGATCTGCGCGGCGGTTACCGATACCGGGCATCGAACATGCGATGACTCACAACGATGTATGGCAGATGAGTAAACTGCCGGAGTCGGTTGTGATTGTGGGTGGCGGGGCGACCGGCTGCCAATTGGCTTCGATCTTTAATGCGTTCGGTACGCATGTGACGCTGGTGGATGTGGCACCACATGTGTTGATGAGCGAAGACGGATTGGTGGCAAGTATTGTTTCGGGTGAGATGGTGCGACACGGTATCAATATCGTCACAGGTATTGAGCGGATTGTGCGCATTAATGCTGATGACTTTTCTAAAGAGCTGGTTTATCAGCATCAAGGCACGAAGCAAAGTATCAAAGCAGAGGCCGTCATTTTATCGGTCGGATGGCCGGGGAATCTGGAAAAGCTAAACTTCGGCGCGGCAGGGATTGAAACGGATAGGCAATACATCAAGGTAGATGATTACCTGCAAACTACGGCATCGCACATTTATGCAGCGGGCGATGTCACGGGTAAGATCATGCTGGTGCAGAGCGCAGGATCTCAAGCACGGGTAGCTGTTGAGAATGCCCTACTCGGTTCAAACCGAAAAGCGGAACATAAGCTCGTGCCACATGGCGGGTTCACTGATCCCGAATATGGCGGCGTGGGGATGACGGAAGCACAGGCACATGAACAAGGCAATCCGGTGGTGGCGGTGGTTCCGTATGCGGACATGGATCGCCCTGTGATTGATGGGCACACAGTCGGGTTTTGTAAGTTGATTGTGAATCGGGATACGATGCAGATTATGGGCGCGCATGTGGTTGGAGAACAGGCGGTTGAGATTGTTTCCATCGTAGCGGCTAGCATTGCCGGCAAGCTGACTGTTGATCAGGTCGCGAATATTGACTTTGCGTATCCGACATTCGCCTCTATCGTGGGCTTAGCGGCACGAGAAATTCAGCGTGAGTTGGGAACGGTCACGATTGCCAATGAGTGGCGTGAGCTGCGTCAAGTGCGCGGTGCAGAGTGGGAACGTAAGGAATGATCAAGCTCACAAGCGTGTGAGTTGGAATTTAGCGCCGGAGGCTTGCAGCTCAATGGCGCGGGACTCGGGCAGGACGACCAATTGTGATTCATCACGGTATTCAAGGGCGAGCGTGGTAAAGGGAACGTATTTGCTACCGAGCCAACGTCGATCGAGGAGTTCAGTGGCTTCGGTCAGAATCAGGGCTTCGATAAACTGCCACGTGTCCTGTGAGTCATAGGGATGGGCTATCACGACCTGTGAGTCACCTTGTATTTTTGGAATACGCCTGCGGCCAAAACCGGGTTTACGTCCGGCTTCGGCCTGTATAGTCTGAGGATAGCGGCTGAGGCGTACCTGCAACGCATCCAGATATTCACCGGGTTGCATGATATCCACGATGGCTTTGCGGATGCCCGCGCGACCACTTTCATCACGCAAACCGGTGACGGTCACATCAGCGAGTGCCAAGCGACCATCGGGTAGTGGAAATGATTTTAAGGAACGCGCGTTTTCATAAGCCGGAGCGCCCCAGCCTTGTCCGCGCGGCATGGCATTACGCCAAACGGTTTTTAAGGTGTCATCGTTAAAGCCGTTGGTAGGCGATGTGATATTGTAGCCGCGTTTATGGCCTTCAAAGACATATTCTAAAATCAGTTGGCGCATTCGCCGCACCTATCCCATTTTGAGTCAACTGGCGGTTATTTCTCGCCGGCGGGTCGTAAGATGTTGATGAACTTCTTCATGAATTCGGTGACGCCACGATTGGTCATCACACTGCCTTCGGCAATTTCCCACTTATAGCCAATGCGTTCGGCCTGACTCTTGAGGCGTTTCTGCTCGTTCTTGTAAAGCTGAAGGATGTCATCAAGGGTGGTATCGTCGCCCCACACATCTGATTTGTTGACGAGAATGTAAAAGGCTTTGAGCGATTTGGCAGCCAACGGTTCATCGTCGATCATCTGAAGGACAAAGTTGAGCGCGTCTTTTTGGAGGAAGGGATCGGTGTGGTCGATCATGAATAGGATGCCGTTGGGACGCGCACCACGAAAGAGTTCAACCCAGTCTGTTTCCCACATGGCGTATTCACCACCTACATCACGATTGGGTTTGAGCTTCATGTAGGTGTCACCGACTTTGGTGGTGAATTCGGGTACAACATCGCCACCGGCAGCAGTCGGATCGGGGTTGAATTCACCGAGGGCGTTCATGTTGTGCTTGAGCCATTCGATGAGGGTGGTTTTGCCGGTCTGACGTGATCCAAGCACGATGAAGGACACGCCGGATATTTTGACGTAGAAGAAATCTTGTAGGACATTGACGGTGGTCGTCACGGCTTTGGCGACGCCGGTAATGGTTCCAACAACTATGGTGATCAGTGTATCGAGAACGTTTGCCACGATGCCTCCCGCAGCTAAAAAGGTGCTGACTTCACTATCTCATAATACGCAGAAAGCGCACAGCGGTTGCTATAGACGTGTGCGGAAGTATGTTTTCTTGCATGAATGCTTAAAGTATTGTAGTATTCAATTGTTCTTAGCATGTTAAGCATGTAAGCAGTATAGAGGCAAAACGTATGAATCATATGCCTATTCCTACTCATCCTCCAGTTTCGCGTTTGACCGAGCAAGCTCATAAGCTGCTTGAGATATTACGGGCGACTGAAATTACGTGGATGAACCGGAAGGATATCGCGCGAGCTATTGGCAAGCGACGCCTTACCCCCTACGACATTGCATTGCTGGAGCTTCTACAAGACAGAGGTCTGGTTGAAATCAAGTCCCGCGCTAACGGTACGCCTATCGGATATGAATGGGTGTATCACGCCCCTGCCGAAGCTAAGGTCAGCAAATAAAGGCTGTTGAAATGAAGATAATTACACTCCTCAACGAAAAGGGTGGTGTTGGTAAAACCACTATTGCGACGCATATTGCGGCGGGCATGGCAGTACGTGGACTACGCGTGTTGTTGGCAGATGCCGATCCACAGGGGCATGCGACAGTGGCACTCGGTTTGCAAAAGGAACCGGGTTTGTATGATCTGCTGGTGCGCGACGCACCGTTTAAGTCGGTGCTGCGTTTCATTCCGCCCAAGGCATATCAAGTTCCTGATCAGGCTGTGAACGGCCAACTGTTCGTACTGCCATCGAATGTGGAAACGCGCAACATCGCCAATTCGATTTCTGATTCGTTCGCGGTGAGTGAGCGTTTTCATGAATTGGAAAATACGATTGATCTGGTGATTTTTGATACGTCACCTACCCCATCGCTGTTACATGGTTCGATCTATATCGCGACGGACAGCGTGTTATACCCGACGACCTGTGAGTATTTGAGCTTCGACGGTTTGGTCGAGAGCATCAAGCACCGTCAAACAGCAGAGGCACATCGTTCTCAATGGGGACTTTCGGATATTCAGGTTCTGGGTATCGTCCCGACGATGTTCCGTACGAAGACATTGGAACACTCTGAAAATCTGCGCCAACTTAAACAACAGTTTGGCGACATGGTATGGGAACCGATTGCACAACGTACGATCTGGGCAGAAGCTGCGGCGATCCGTCGTCCGGTGTTCAGTTTTGCGCCAGAAAGCCAAGCTGCGAAAGATGCATGGATCATGGTTGATCGCGTGCAGGAGGCCATAGGCAGTGTCAAGTAGACGTCGGAGCGGACGCGAGGCAAATATTTTTGATAGCGGTACGGTTCTCACCCCTGAGGAAACCGCTTCTGCTATATTTGGCAATATTGCTGATGTTGATGCTGGTCGTCAAGTCGCTAAGCCAATTAATATTCTGGATATTTTTCCTGATCCTTTGCAACCGCGCCGTGCTATTCCGTCGCCTGTCCGCACGTATTGGGACGGGCGACCTTTAACTACGTCTGCCCTCTTCAACAGTTGGATACATCTGACTAAAGAAGAACGTGGCGATGATTTCAATATCGAGCCGTATCTGGTGGCATTGGATGAAGCACAACGTCCTGAACGAGTTGGCCCGATTGAAGCGTCATTGGTCGAGATATTGGAACTCGCAGCGAATATTCGTTCTAATGGGCTGACTAATCCGATCACAGTGGCGAATACCGGTAACGGTTATCGTTTGGAGACGGGTGAACGCCGCTGGTTAGCCTATCACATTCTGTATACCTACTTTGAAGATGAACAGGACAAGTGGGGACGCATCCCTGCCCGGGTTGTGGATGGATTCAGCGTGTGGCGGCAAGCCAGCGAGAACAATGCGCGATCAAACCTAAACGCCATTAGTAAGGCGCGCCAACTGGCAATTTTGCTCATGGATTTGTATCAACGGCACCGTGGTGAAAAATTTCACACATATGAGCAAATGGTAGGGCAGGGTGAATGTGATCGCTCCTTCTATGCACAGGTGGCAGATGGTAATCTATACCCTACCCCAAAGGGTACTGGTGAAGCGGTCATGACGGCTGGTGGGTTTAAGACATCGAGCCAACTGCGTGAACACCGCGATCTGCTGCGCCTTCCGGATGAGGTATGGCGGGTGGCAGATGATTTAAATTGGACTCAAGGGCGGATTCGCCAACTGGTACGACAATCTGAAGGTAATGATAAAAATTTAATTAGTCTCACCTTAAAACAGGCTTCGACTGATGGATACCGTATTGGCATCGCAGCAGCGCCTAGCCCCACCCTACCCCCCGATGAACCGATTGAGATGGATGATTCGCCATTTTCGGAGCAAACTTTCTCTCGATTTCGCAAAGTTTTTAGTCGAATGAAGGCGATAGGGGAGGGCACTCGGCGTGCCAGTGATATGGACATCTGGGAAATACAAAAGATGCGCGAATGGTTGATAGAGGTTGAGAAGATCGCGCGCATTAATATGAAGAAATAGTTTTTATCCCAAATTTACTATGCGTGTATAACAATTTGTTAGTAGTTGTTTAAGTGGTCGAGAATTGGAAACGTGGGTTATTTGAGAATCGGTCAAGTTGGTTCCGCAGTGGGGCATGAATCCGGTAATTAAACGGATAATAGAAGTGAATCTGCGGTATAATAGGTCACTTGATTTAATAACAAAATAGATGCACTAGCATATAAAAAAATAACCCGTGTCTAGTAAACACGGGTTATCTTAAGGGGAATTGATTTTCTAGAATTCAATCGACGTCAGACCGTAAACCTGACTTCGAAACGAAAGTTGATTCCGTGTAATGACTGACAAAGTGAGTTGTCAATCATGGGAACGCAACCCATGTTAATTTAAACAATTCCCACACCCATTTGTTAGTTTAACACGAAATCCGTTGAATTTCTACAAAATCGCCCCAGAAAGGCGATTTTTGCTTTGAATCCACATGATTTTGGTCGTTTTTGCACAGAATCACTCGAATCTGCGGCAAAACACTATAAAACACTCGGTTTTTCAATCATTCCACTCAATGGCGCACGGAATCAGACGCAGCCCAAGCTGCCGCTGATCAAATGGGGGCGCTATCAACACAGTATCGCAACTGACGAAGAAGTGCATAGCTGGTTTGGTCAGCAGACCGATATTGGTATCGGGATTGTCTGCGGACGTGTCTCACGGTTGGTGGTTCTTGACTTCGATGATGCAGGTCTGGCGTCGGAATTCCGACGCTTGCATCCAGAGTTGGTCGATACCTTCACGGTGCGCTCAGGGACGCGAGGGCTACCCCACTACTACTTTCGCCTGCCTGTGGACAAGGTTGTAACGACTAGCGCGTATCCGGGAGCGGATTTACGGGGTGAAGGCTCGTATGTGGTGGCGGCTCCAACACACGTCGGAAATACGGCGTGGGTGGTCGAAAATGATGTGCCAGTACGAGGCATAACCGAGCTTGAGTTACGTCAGATCATGCGGTTCCTGAATGACGCTAAGGCGCGTTCTGCGGCTCAGTCAGAGTCACAAATTGTTATGTCGGAGAAAGTTGAAGTGTCGGAATTCCGACGCCAGATGACAACTGATGAGCTGGTTGCGTTCTATGAGCGGCATACTGTTTCGGGGCGTAATCAGGCACTGTTTCAGACGGCTGTAATGGCGCGGGATTGTGGAATGACCGAGGCGCGATGTTGTTTGTTGCTGGCGGGTGTTCATGCCCAGAAGAAAGCTGGCTGTGAAGAGGGTTACAGTGAGCGGTTTGCAGAGGCGCTACGAACGATTAGTAGCGCGTACAGCCGTCCGATGCGGAGGCAGAATCAAGCGGACATGCGATTGGGAAATGCAGTTCGTGAATGGCTACTGGTCAATAAGCTGACTGTTATTGCACGTGTGTTAGATGGTTTGTATGCGGCAGAGATACCCGTTGGTAGTTGTTTCACGGAGTTGGAAGCGTGCCAGCGTTTAGCGCCATTTAAGATCGGTCGGCGGTCGGTTATGGCGGCACTCAAGGCACTGGTTTTTGATCGGCTTGTGTTTTCAAGTGGTCAGCCCCCCCTTAACCCCCCGGATAAGGCTAACGCTGCCAAGCGGTCGGAAGACCTGAATAACTCATGCGAGATGAGTAGGGGTGCAAAGCGAGTCAAAATTCAACAACGGGGGCGACCGGCACGATCGTATCGGTTGCCATCGCCGGATGAGGTGGCGGGAATAATCGGGGTGCAGCAAACCGGTGGTGATGTGCTGGAAGGTGGAGAACTCGGCAGTCCCAAGTCGTATCGCGCGGCACTACATGCGCAGTTGTTGGAACGTCGTCCGGCGCATTACGCACGTGCGTGGTTGGCATCGCGTTTGGGTGTGTCACGATGGACGCTTCGACGCTATGAAAAATCGGCAGGGATTGTGGTGCAGCCCACATATAGTACCCAAATGCTCACGTGGGCGCTGGCGGGAACGCTTCCGGAAAGTGCAGACGGGACATCTGGTGTTTTTATCGAGACGTTCGAGGGTAAGCGGTATCCGGCGTTACGGGGGCTGGCATTCAAACTGTTGAAAGACCGAAAACTACCCGTTCTCAAACATCAGCAGCCGAATTATTACTCGACTAGGCTGCCAAGCGTCGGAATTCCGACGCTTCCGACACAAACGTTAGCCCAAAGTGCGGTTCGTGATGTGCAATGGCGACAGGGGGCGGTACTACCAGAACAGCAGTCAGGTGTCGGAATTCCGACACCTCGGAGTGTCGATAAGGCGGCATGTCAACTTGCTGAGGGGCAGTTCGAAACGAGCACAAGGCATATCCCGATTACGGGCAGTGCTGGCAAAGAACGTGTGCCAAGCGTCGGAATTCCGACGCCTCAAGCATCGGAGCAGACATTCTGGTTGTGTCCTGAGTGTCTCGACTTTCACATAGCTGTGCAGAAACCGGATCACTGCCAGCGCTGCGGTGTGCGAGTGGATTGGGAGGTTGTGCCACGCGCGGTGTGGACGGAGGCACAGGCGCTCAAGCTGTGGTGGCAAGAGCGATACCGAAGCCATCATGGCAGTCTGCGGAAAGAACGCTTGGGATTGCAGCCAGTCGCACCGAAGCTAAGCATCGAAGCGAAATCATTGGTGGATCGCATCCGCACGCAAATCCCTGATATGAGTTTTTCGAACGCGCGGCGCATTGTGAGCCAATTCGGAGAGCAGATGATTGAGAAAGCGCTGGCGACATTGGGGCAACGCCAAGACATCCGAAAGCCAGCCGGATTTATGATGGCCTTTCTAAAATCGGAACACAAATTTTTATCGAATAATAATAAATTGCCGGCGGTAGGGCGCAATGCGAAACCAAGAGGGGAGTCGCGGTTGGAATGGCTGCGTCAGATGGTGAAGTCGCAATATGTGAGCTTTATGGCGAACGCGGATGAATTGCTCAACTGGCAAGCGGAGCTGTGTGGTGATGCTTCACTAGCTTAATTTGACTGCGGTTTGTGCCATGTCACGAGAAGCCTATAATCGAAATATCGGAGGAAAATCCGTGTGGGTAGAACTTATGAGCTAATTCGCTGTTTACATCTCTCAACATCGCCTGCATGGGGTAGAGGATGGAATGCAATCAATTCACCTGCGAGATGTTGCCGGGGTGTGTCGCAGAATCTGCGTTGGTGGCTTGTTTTAGGCGCTTGATATGGCAATTGGTTATGGTGGTAGCTAGATAACAGCAAAACGCCTTAAATCCGGTTATCAGCTTTTTGATAGATGGTAGTTGAATTGTCCTCAGAATCTAAAATATAGTTAGATGCCATCCATGAATCTATGACGGGGTAGATAAAAGGGGTAAAAAAAAGCTATTAACCACAGGACTTTTGTAAATGTGCAGAAAATAAGGTTTACGTTATACTATTACGAATTTGTCATTTTTGATGTCAACATTTCCACAGACATTACAAGTTAACTAGACAAAATTTTGTTGGGCAGTTGGGCAAATGGAGAAACATTGATGTACCGCTCTAAAAAGAACACCCTAAGGCGCTCGCGAATTGCGTTAGGGTTAGTCGTATTGAGCCTCAGTTTGATGCTCATGATCTCGGTGACCGGAGTCGCGCTCGCGGCGGGTTCGGTGACGGGGTTGGTTTTTCGCGATTATAGCGCTAACGGTGTACGCGATGCGCAGGAACCGGGCGTCGGGGGTGTGAGGATCAACGCCTATGGCGCGGCGGGAACCATTATTGGTACGGCGCTATCCGATACTGCCCAAGCCACATTGGGGCAATACACGATCACATGGACCGGTGCTGATACGCGCGTTCGGTTGGAGTTCACAGGATTGCCGGGAACCGCACAGCAGGGTGCTTTTGGCACCGGTGCAGGTTCCGGCACCTCGGTACAGTTTGTGGATGACGGAGCAACTAACGTCAACTACGGCATCAACCGCCCAAGTGATTACTGCCTCGCATCACAGAACTTAAAGCTTGTTACAACCTGTTTTGAACTGGGTGATCAGAATACTGCTAACCAAGTAGTCGTTTCCCATAACTACGATGGAACCGGCGCAGATGCACCCGAAGCAGGTGCGAATGAAGTTGGAACAACATGGGGGGTTGCCTATAAACCAGCTCCAGTTGGTCCAGCAGTACCAGCTACTGCCCCTATCATTTACGTCTCGGCTTATGCTAAACGCCAATCGGACTATGGACCAAGCGGAAACGGTGCAATCTACGCCATTCAAAATGGTGCCGTTTCGACCTTAACTACTATTCCCGGTACGGGCGCAACTGCTCATAATCCCGCAGATTATGCGGTTGACTCGACGTTCTATTCAGCCCCCGGAAGAGAGAGTTTGGGCGACATGGATCTGTCGGAAGATGGCACTACCCTATATGTCATCAATCTGGCTAATCGTAATTTGTATTCGGTGAGTACAGCCACGGGCGTGGCAACTCCTCGCGGCGTTATTGGTGCTCCTGCCTGCGTGAACGGCATTTATCGTCCGTTTGGCCTGGGGATACGCGATGGTCTGGTTTACGTGGGTGGTGTTTGTACGGCGGAATTAGGTGGTACTGCCGCTAACTTACAGGCGTATGTTTTTACATTTAACCCTGCCACCAATGCACAAGCACAAGTTTTAACATTCCCATTGAATTATCCTCGCGGGTGTACTGATGTGGATCCTGCATACGTCAATACCGCAAACCCCGGTGGTAATATCCCGTGTCGCACGACTGCCGTTGGTAGCCAAGCAGATTGGCAACCGTGGAGCGACGTTTGGCCGAATCCAATCCAGTTTAGTGGTTTTGCCCCTAATGCTGGTGGTGACGAATTCTTTGCTTATCCGCAGCCGATTCTGGCAGGTATCGAATTTGTTAACGACGATATGGTAATCAGCTTCCGTGATCGCACCGGCGATCAACTGGGATATAGGGACAACGGTCCGGACGGTCTTGGCGGGACATTCCCTGATACATTGGTTACCGTTACCGCGGGTGATTTACTGCGTGCGGCGTCAAACGGAGCCGGTGGATGGACGCTCGAAGCAAATGGACAGGGAACTGGTTTTGCATCGGGCAACGGCGTTGGCAACGAGCAAGGACCGGGTAACGGCGAATTCTACGCGGGTGATAACTTCGGAAATGCCCATGACGAAACCATGACCGGTGGTATCGTACAGGTCCCGGGTGATAACAACATTGCGGCGATTGCAATGGATCCTGCGGGTTTGTTCTCGGCAGGTACAGTATGGTTGAACAACACTACCGGTAATCGTGCTCGCAACTTTACGATTATTAACGCGGTAGCGCCTTTTGGTAAAGGTAATGGCTTAGGCGATCTGGCGGCTACCTGCGACAGCGCACCGATTGAAATCGGTAACTACGTATGGTTTGATGCCGACCATGACGGTATTCAAGACCCGAACGAACAACCGTTGGCCAATATCGATGTGGAACTTTTTGATCCGCTCACGAATACTGTGATCGCAACGGTGACGACAGACGCGCAAGGGCGCTATATCTTTAGTTCTGATCCCTTAAAACCAAGAGGATCGCTAGTGGCACCCTTTCCAAACTACGCGTACGATTTGCCGATTGCTGAGAACACGGCTTATCAGGTACGTATTTCTACGACACAGCCTAACCTGACTGGTTTTACCACGACCATACCGGCAGCGGGTGGCGGCGCGAATGCAGTGCGCGACTCGAACGGTGTGTTCAACGCGGTGACCAACTTCAGTGTGGCGACGGTTACGACTGGAACTGCCGGACAGAATAACCACACCCTCGACTTTGGTTTCTTCGCACCGCCTTACAGCCTTGGCAACCGCGTTTGGTTCGACGATGGTCGCGGTGGTGGTGGGGCTGACGATGGTATCCAAAATGGTACCGAAATCGGCATCGATGGTGTAACTGTCAATCTGCTGGACTCACTGGGTAACCTCATCGCAACTACGGTGACAATCAGTGGCCCGAATGGCGCAGGTTTCTATCTGTTTGATAATCTGCCACCGGGATCCTACATAGTAGAAATTCCCGCTTCTAATTTTGCGGTGGGGGGAGTTCTCAATGGTTTGGCTAGTAGTACGCCACCCTTTGCTACTCCCAATGACGATCAAGATCGCGATGACAACGGTGTAAATGCTGTTGCAGGTGGTGTCCAAAGCAATCAGATTACACTGGGCACGCCACCCGGTGAACCGACCAACGAACTTCCGGCTGACATTGGACCGCAAGGTTCTGGTGTCGCCACCAATGGTAACTCCAACCTGACGATGGACTTCGGGTTCTTCGGTGTGGTGACAACCTACAGCCTCGGTAATCGGGTGTGGTTGGATAGCAATAACAACGGTGTGATTGATCCGAGTGAACCCGGAATCGGTAATGTTGTCTTGAACCTGTACACGGTAACGGGTGGTGTCACTTCACCGACGCCGTTACGCAGCACGACAACTACTGTCGCAGGCTATTATCTGTTTGATAACTTGCCAGCAGGTGATTATGTGGTGGAAGTTGCACCTGCAAGTTGTGCCGCCGGTGGACCGTTGAGTGGTCTAGCGAACAGCACAGGAGCCGGACAAGAAGCCGACCCGAATGTGGATGGCGATAGCAACGATAATGGTTTGGATGCGTCGGGCACATGCAGCGTTCGTAGTGATGTTGTGACGCTTGGCCCCGGCCAAAGTGAACCGACGACTGAAACAGACATTGGGCCGCAGGGATCGGGTATTGCACCTAATGATCAATCGAACCTGACGGTCGACTTTGGTTACTGGGGTACCCCAACGTCGATTAGTACACCGCCGCCTGTGCGTCTTGATCCGGCGATTGTGAAGGCGGTTGATCCAGCCTTTGCCCAACCGGGTGAGGATGTCAACTGGACGATCACCGTCACGAATCCACATACGGTTGCGCTCAACAATGTGAGCTTCGAGGATGACTTCCCAAGCCAATTGGAAATCATCCGTGCGACAGTGGATAGTACAGCAGGTTCGTTGGTGGTGACGGGTAATAAGGTGAGCTACAGCATCTCGGTGCTCAATCCGGGTGAATCGGTACACGTTCGGGTATTCACCCGCATCCGCGCTGGTACACCAGTGCCGTTCATCATCACCAATACGGTGAATTTGACCGGCCCATATGTTGGCTCGGCCAGTGCGACTGTCATCAGCGCGGGTTCGCTCCCTGCGACCGGTTTCGACCCGTCGTGGCGTATACCGCTGCTGGCAGGTATGGGCTTGCTGGTGGTGTTGTTCGGTGTTGGATTGGTACGTCTGCGCCAACGCGGATATAACCGAAGCTAAGCTATAACAGGCTTGATTAGGAGTATGAAGGACGAGGTTAGCGCCTCGTCCTTTTATTTTCCGAGAATAACCCTCTGTGCAGTGTGGGTGTCTGTGGTTAAATACAGCGTCTACTTGTCCAGTAGGAGCATTATTACGGTGTCGAATTCTTTGCCTCGTTCACTGCGTTTGCATCTGGTTGCCATCGGGTTTTATGCGCTGTTGGGATTCATCATTCTGTACGCCATTATTTTTAATACGGGTGTGCAGGTTCCGGGGTTTGATTACTTCAACTACAACTGGAATTTTTGGTGGATTCGTCATGCGCTCAGCACACCCGGCCTGAATGTTTATCTCAATGATTTTGTGATGGCTCCGCACGTCAGTAACTTTGGTTACCATGCGCTGACGGCGTTCTGGTATCCGGTGTGGGCGTTGATTGAGCCGTGGGCGGGTACGTTGACGGCAATGAGCGTGATCATCTTTTTGATGTGCTTTTTGAACGGTTATATTTTGTTTGTGCTGTTGCGGCGAGAAGGTGCGGCGGCGGGGTTGGCGCTGCTAGGTGGGGCGTTACTACAAGCCTCTCCAGTGACCCGTTATTTCTACTACAACAATCATATCAATCTGGGCGATTGGTTCTGGTTACCAGCCAGCATTTTGTTGTGGCAGCAGCTTGTGCGTGGGGCAGAGCAGGGGCGGTGGGTCAAAACTTTAACATGGGGGGCAGTGCTGGGATTGGCAGTATGGGGGATTGGTCATACTGATCTGCAATTCCCGATTTTCGTGGCATTCTGGCTCGTTCCATATGGTTTGTGGACGTTATGGAAGGTGATACGCGATATACGCCTTAAATCGGCTTCTGGCTTCAGCAAACGCTATTCGACACTGATCCTATTAGTCGTCGCATCAGGGTTGGCGCTGGTGGTCGGCGGGGGGCTGCTGTGGTTCGCAGGGCCGCTGCCGTATATGCGGAGTTTTACCGGCGCACTGGCTCCCGGTCCGGTGGAAGATCGCCCCGGTATACCGTTCCCACGCGGTTATCTGTCGCTTGATCCAATATGGTGGTGGTGGAATACCCCGACGCTGGGTGGCAGTGTTAGCATGCTGCTGATCATTTCATTGATCGCCAGCGTGGTTATGCTGCGGCGAAAGGTGAATTTGTCGCCGGAGAAAGGGCGAGTCGGGCGCTGGTTCTGGCTGTTGGTATTGATTCCGCCGCTGGTGCTATCGATGGGGCCGAATATCACCGTGTTTGGCGTGTCGATCCCGATGCCGTTTCGCTTACTGCATGCCATCACCAATGGTAATTTCCGGATGCCGTGGCGATTGGCTCCGATTTTTGTGGCTGCATCGGCGGTATTCATCGCGCAAACGTGGACGCCGATCTTATTTGGACGCCGTTCAATTACGTCAACGAGTGTTATGCCCCGCGTCAATCGCAAATTGGGCGCACGTGCCATGCTGGTGTTGGCGGTGATTATCGTGCTGTCGGCAACCGATATTCGAATTTATCAGGCAGGGCCGTTAGAACCGGTACTTCAGCCGTATGATTTCTACAGTACCATCGGGCAAGAGCAGGGCAAACCTTATGATGATGAGGTTGTGTTAGAAGTGCCGACGGGTGCAGGGACTGGAGAGATCTTAATCGGGGATACGCGCCCGATTCAATACCAGTTGTACGGGATGACGCATCATAAACGGATGTTGAACGGGTTTATCTCGCGTACTCCGGTCGAGAATTTCTGGCCAATACGCTATGACGATCCGTTGCTGGCGTGGTTGGGGCAGCGACGATTCCTTGAGCCTGATCAAGCTGAACCGGAATTACGCAAGATCATTCAAGAGTGGCCGGTTGGATACATTGTGGTGCATCAGGATGATGTCGGACGCAACGGGCCGACTCCACAGGAGATCATTGGCTATCTGAACAGCTTGCCGGATGTGGTATGCCCGATATGGGTCGAACGCGATGCAGTGGTGTATCGCACCTACTGGCATCCGGATGGCTGTCCGGCACGAACGCCGCCCCAAGTCGAGGGTGGGGCGTACCGCATTGATATTGGCAGCAGTGGGGATGAGAAGTTCATCGGTTGGGGATGGCATTGGCGTGAATTGGTCGGCGCGGATACCACTTGGCGCTGGACGGGCGAATATCCACAAACCAAGGTGTATGTTGATTTACCGGCTGGTGCATATCAGGTATCGTTGACGGCACAAGCTTTTTGGGAGCCACGCGAAATCCGCCTGTCGGTGAATGGCGTGCCGCTTTCAACGACAGCGCGTGTGGTTCAACCGAACTCGCTGCAACAGTTCACATTCGATTTGCCGGCTGATGTGGTCGGGCAGGGGACGCATCTGACGTTGACGCTGGATTACGATGCGGTGGTGGTGCCGAAAGATGTCGGGCAAAGCGAGGACCCGCGTAAGTTGGCGGTTGCTGTGGACTGGATTGAGTTCCGTAAACAGTAAAGTGGGATCATTTGAAAGCGGGCATCTGGTAATTTTATATTCTGTAAAGCTGAACTGGATGTATGATAATTTCATAAGTAATGTTGTAATCTTGTGAAAAATTGATTTCAAAAATTATCATGCAGGAGTTCCATGATGCCCTACAAAGTCGAATGGTTGGTCGAAAAACGGGTGGTACTGAGCACATATGAAGGCTTGATGACGATGGAAGATGCCCGCGGACAGGTGCGGGAAGCGAATGTGCTGTTACGCCAAGGTATTCCACTTACACACTCAATTGTTGATATGTCCAAGGTTGAAAAGTTTCCATCGCTGCAATTGGCTTCCGAATTTATGTCAACCGATATGACTGATATACGCGAAAAGTTGGGCTGGACGATTGTTGTGACCAACAACAAATTACTCAAGTTTGCCAGTTCGCTTTTTGTGCCGATGTTCAGGGTTCGGCAGCGCTTATTCGGCTCGATGGACGAGGCATTGGCGTTTCTTCAAGATGAAGATCCTACCCTACCATCAATGAAGAAGTAAAACCTCTAGGATTCGGATTAGAAAAAATACCGAATATACCCGTATACTTGAAAATTGTTGTCTATTTACAGGTATAGGGTTTGCAATGCCGTATCAAACTGAATGGGCGGTCGAGAACCGTCTGATCGTGACACGTTACACAGGCGTTATCAGTATCGAAGATATTCGCGGACAGATTGGCGTAACCCACGCGCTGATTGAGCAGGGGACGCCGATGATACATTCGATCATCGACCTCAGTAACATCGAAAAGTGGCCGCCGTTTAATGTGGTCAATGAATTCCGCGCGATGGATATTGAATCGGTACGTGAACGGATTGGTTGGTCGATTATCGTGGCTAACAGTGTCGTGTTGAAGTTCGGCAGTGCTTTGTTCGCCCCCGTTTTCAATTTACGACAGCGTATTTTTTCGACCTATGATGAAGCGCTCGACTTCTTGCAGGAACACGACCCCAGTTTACCGAACCTCAGACAGTAGCATCTCACCTCCTTAGCGCTCATTGCCATGTTTAAAGTGACCTGTGACCTTGGCTAAGGCTAGTTGAATAGCAGTTTCATCGGCTCCATCAAGCTTGGTGATGAGTTTTGTGGCTGCTTGCCCTTTGAGGGTCATGATGAGGCGGTTATCCCAGTAAATGAGTACCCGCCCATCTTTTGTGATTTGGAAGTCAAAGGGGTGTTCTTCTAATTTCTCCCGTTTATCGACTTCTGGCATGGTTACTTCTGATGTGTGGTATTGCGTGGAAGTGACTCCCACTCTGAGCGAAGCATGCCAAACACGTAGGCATCGGATAGGGTGTCGTCTTTTTCACGTTGGTCGTGACGAATATGACCTTCCTTCATGAAGCCAGCACGGATGGCGACTGCGGCACTGCGGTCATTGCGCGGGTCGCAACGGATTTCCACGCGCTGGGCACCGAAGAGACCAAAAGCGAAGTCAACAATGCCATCAACGGATTCACTGGCGTAGCCTTTACCAACCGCACTTGTGCGTAACCAATAGCCAACTTCAAAGCTGGGTACTGACCAGTTGATATGGTGCAGGGAAGTGACACCGACGAATAAGCCATCACTTTTTTGCAGCACATTCATGCGCATGCTTTCTCGCCGCAGGTATTGACTGACCGCAATGCGGTTGAGTTCTTCGCTGCGTTCGACTGTGGGTATGGTATAGGCCCAGGGCATCCAAGGCTTGAGTTCGGCATATGATTCGGTAATGGCCTGGTTGATCATGTGTCCATCACCTATTTTCGGTGCACAAATGATGAGCCGCTCGGTCTCGAACTGATCAGGAAAATCGAGTAACAGTGGATTCTCAACGCCGGTCATTGTTACTCCCTTTGATGGTTTCCCATTCCGTACGGATCATGCCGAAGATAAAGGTGTTACGGAGTGTTCCATCGCTTGCCCATGAATCATGGCGGATGGTCGCTTCCTGTGTGTATCCTGCGCGTTGGGCGACATTCGCGCTGCGTGTGTTGCGGCTGTCACAACGGATTTCGATGCGTTCAGCGCTGAGTCGTTCAAAGGCGAATTGGGTGATACCGTTCACGGCTTCGATGACATAGCCTTGGCCTTCCAAACTTTTGCGTATCCAGTAGCCAATTTCAAAGGCTGGTACTGACCAATCAATCCGATGTAGGCCGCTTCCGCCCACATATAAGCCATCAGATTTGCGAAATAGCAGCATCCAGAGGTCTTCGCGTAATAACCAGCGAACAGCACCCTTGCGTACCAATTCTTCAGTATCACTTACACTTTGTTCGTGCTGCGCCCACGGCATCCACGGCTTTAAGTGCTCACGCGATTCTTGGATGGCGTCGTTAATAGCCTGTCCATCACCTGTGCGCGGGGCACGGATGATTAAGCGTTCGGTTTCAAACGAGTCGGGAAAGTCGAGAAGGATCGGTTTCTCTATGCCAGCCATGTTCAGATTTACTCCAATTCTGCGGATAACTTGTGCTGCTGGTACTCAGCTTTTAGTAAGCTGAATACCATGGTGCTTCGGAGATCACCGTCTTTGGTGATGAAGTCGTCGTTCCTGAGTGTGCCTTCATGACTGTATCCAGCCCGACGCGCTACGGCGATGCTGCGCTCATTGAGGCTGTCACAACGAAGTTCGATGCGTTGTGCGCCGAGGGTATCAAAGGCAAAGGCGGTGACGGCGGCGACGGCTTCGCGCATGTACCCTTGTCCTTCGAGGCTGGCGCGTATCCAGTAGCCAATTTCGAAGCGCATAGCGTTCCAGTCGATGCGGTGTAAGCCACAGTTGCCAACATACAATCCGTCCGACTTACGAAATAAGGTGATGCGTAAATCTTCGCGGAGAATCCACGCCGCTACCCATTTACGAATCATCTCTTCGGTTTGTGCTTCGGTTTGGATGTTTTGCGTCCAATGCATGGGTAACCAGCGTTT
This sequence comes from Aggregatilineales bacterium, assembly GCA_044227005.1. Taxonomy (GTDB): domain Bacteria; phylum Chloroflexota; class Anaerolineae; order Aggregatilineales; family Phototrophicaceae; genus CFX2. The sequence continues at coordinate 45,427 of JBGAFZ010000011.1, read as the reverse complement.
TAGGTTGTCGATGGATTCGATGAGTGCGGGGTTCATAACTGCCCCATCACCAACGCGTGGCGCACGCAGGAGGAGTCGTTCGGTTTCAAACGACTCGGGAAAATCCAGCAGAATTGGTTTGTCTATACCAGACATGTATATGCTCCATAGAAAGTGACCGTTCTAGACGGTCACTTTGAAGTGCAAACATTATACAGTGAAATTTCTTGAGGTCTATAGTGACCCGTAGAAAACTTAGTATGCTTTGGCTTAATTAGTGCGCGATGCCGATGAGCGGATCGTTGTTGTTGATAGACATGGCAGCACAGACCAACAGGACGAGGCCGCTGGCGGGGGAGGTGTATTCCGCGAGGACTTCACCGAAGTAATCTTTGACGATGCCGACGACCTGACCCTCCGTAACAGTATCGCCAATTTTGACCTGCGGATACCAGCATCCGGTATGGGCGGCGCGTACCCACGGCCAATTCATGAACTCTTTCAACTCGACCGATTTGAACTGACCGGAGAGGATGCCCATGCACTTGGCAACGTTGCGGCAACCTTCGAGCAAAATGAGTGTGTTGTCTTCGTCGAGGATGCCGAGGTGTCCGGCTTCGACCAAAATACCGGGGATGCCGAGGGCAGTTGCCGCGCTGATGGTGGTTCCGGGCAAGTTACTGGGATGCAGCAAATATTCCAAACCGAAAGCAGCGGCTAGGGTGCGGTTACGGCTGTTCAGGTTTTCATCGTCGCTGATGATGTATCCACCGAATGGGATTAAGGCTTCGGGAATGTCGCCACCATGCATATCGACCCATGTTTGAATGTGGGGGACAACTTCGCTGGCAATGGTGTAGGCCATACGTTCAGCAATCGTTCCAGTGGCCTTACCGGGGAACACACGATTCAGGTTTTTGCCATCTTCGGGAACAAGGAAGGCCTGACGTGCATGGAAGGCATTCAGGCTGACAGGGGACATGACGATGACTGCACCGCTGAGTTGTGTTGCATCGAGTTCGCGACCAAAGCGAATGGCAGCTTCGATGCTGGGATATTCACCGCCATGAATACCGGCTGTTATCAATAGGGTAGGGCCGTCCTGTGCGCCGTTGGCGATAACAATCGGGATACGGATGTTCGTTCCGGCAACTGTGAGAAATCCCTGTGCTTTGGTGCCGGGTACCGCGCTGATTCCTTGAATCTGAAGTGCTGTCTTCATGGATGATGTCCTTTTATGGTAATTGAGTGTTGGTAAATATGCCGTTTATTGGGACATAAAGCGAACCCGTGATTAATTTGGTCTTAGTGTCACGGGTTGCTTCGTCAAACGAGATGTCGTGTACGGATTTCAGCGGGTGAAATGGGCAACACACTCGATATGGTAGGTTTGGGGGAACATGTCTACAGGTTGGACATTTTCTAGGGTGTATCCGGCGGCAGTCAAGCGTTTTGCGTCACGCGCCAAGGTTGCGGGGTCGCAGGATACATAAACAATCTGGTGCGTTTTCATGCGAATCAAGGCGTCTAGAGCAGGTGCATCCATGCCTGCGCGTGGCGGGTCAATCACCGCGACATCATATTGACCGATGAGCTCGGGCAGCACCTGTTCGATCTTGCCGACAAATAGACTGATATTTTCATAATCAGTGAGGTTCTCACGAGCGTCTTCGATGGCAGGGGCGAATATTTCAACCGCTGAGACTTGGTCGGCGTGATCGGCTAGAAAAGCGGTAAATAAGCCAACGCCTGAGTACAGATCAAGCACCTGCTCGATACCTTTCAGGTTCAGCCGTTCAAGGATGAGATCAATCAGCTTTTCGGCTTGCGGGAGATTCACTTGAAAGAAGCTGCCTGATGAACAGCGGAAGGTACGTCCTTTAATCTGGTAGTGGACATCACCACCATCTGGAATATCGGTAGGCCGCTGCGGTTGTGTTGTACGGGGTTTGTCCGGCAGGGCTTCCGCGATGTCATCCATGATGTTGCCCATCGCAAAGTGAATGGCTTGCTGGTCGCTCCCGATTTGAAAACGAACGCGGGAGCCGGGTGTGAAATACTCGTCACGCGTGGCATCTAGCGAATCACGCAGTAGGGGATCGATCAGATGGCATTCATCGATGGGCATAACGGTGCGGTGATCGGTTTTGACAAAGCCCAACTTGCCAGTAGATGTGACGTGAAACGTGGCATGAGAGCGGTAGCCATAAGGAGATGGGCTGCCGATAGTAGGATAGACCACAACATCATGCAGTCCACCGAGTCGGGCTAACTGTTCTTGAACAACCTGCTGCTTGAGTTCTAGTTGTTTCGCATAGTCAATAAACTGGAACTGGCAACCCCCACATTTGCCTCGCCCGAAGTGCGAGCAGGGGGGTGAAATACGGGATGGACTGGGCGATACCACTTCTACAAGCTCGGCAATGGCGAAGCGACCTTTATCCTGCACGATTCGCACCTGAACTTGCTCGCCGGGGATGCCATAGGGCACGAAGATGGCACGCCCTTCATGCCTACCGATGGCGCTACCGCCATGTGCCATACCCGTGAGATCCAGCGTAATAAGATCGTTCGTCATGAGATATCCAAGCGCAAAAATAGATGATGCGGTTAGCTTAATGGCAGGTAGGGCAATATACCAGTGTTGACCCCCTGTGCTGGATTTTGTTGTTTGGTCAGCGACTGAGATTCAAAACCTATGTGCAGAAAATTGTCACATGCTTGCATTATGCAAGAAAATGGATTTAACGACAAATCGAATGATGTTCGCAAAACTGTCGAGCTGGGGAAAATCCGTGTAGAGGGGTATCGATACTAGCAGCCTTAATTGGCGGAAAAGACTCCCGCATCTTCGGCGTTACTGGGCACCAACATGGCATCCAAAAGGGTGACTTCGCGGCGGTAAATCGTGCGCAGACTGGTAATCAAGTCGTCGGCTTTTTCGATGTTGAGCAAGTCTTGTTTTTGCTCGATGGGAACATTAAGCAGAAACGAGGCGAGATAGGCTAATTGAAGCGGATCATCGGGCAACTGCTGAACATCAAATTTGGTTTCACTGGCTTCCGCTAAGGTTTGGAGATAACGCTGTACCCACGGTCGTAGTGATCGCGTGCTGGCATTCACAGATATTGATTCGGTATTGGCGAGTGTCAACGTTTCGACCTCAGCCACTAGGTAAGGTTGATCATGCTTGAAGCCATGCGCCATAAAGCGGTCACGACCAATCGCCACAATATTCATGCGTCCACCGGGGAGTGGTTCCATTTCGGTGATGACTGCTGTGCATCCGACCACGAAGGGTTCAGCACGTCCACCCACTTCTTGACCGGATTTGATAAGCGCCACACCAAAGGGTTGTCCACTCTGATAGCAGCGGTTGATCATGAGTTTGTAGCGTTCCTCGAAGATGTGCAGTTTGAGGGGCATACCGGGGAAGAGGACAGTGTTCAACGGGAAAATGGGCAGTTCGTACATGATATTACCGATGGTAAGTTTGGATAGGTTCATTTTAGCACACAGGCTTAGTGAGCGTCATCAAACTCTCACTAAGCACAAAGGTAACAAAATCGTTTTAGCACATCAGACATAAATACTCCATAATAAGCGTTGTTCCGTACCAACCTAAGGGGCCGCAAAGATGACTCGTTCCTCGACTCCACAGCGTAGTGTTCTGTTGAAATCAGCGGATGTGAATCCACTTTCACGCCGACAACGTTTTTTTCGCCTACAGTTCTGGCACAAAACGCCACCGGCGCCGGAAACAATTAAGGCCTTTGATGCGCTGCAAGATCCCAGCCATGTGTTCACACCGACTACAGAAGGCAGCGGTATTTTTGGTCAGTGGACGGTAGATGATGCAGGGTTGCCAGCTTATGATTACGAACTGGATCAATATGCAGATGCCCGCGCGAAATTCCCAAACACTGAAAATTTGGATCGGCGCGATCATTGGCATCAGGTGGGTAACCGTTCGGTAACAGCACTGGCATCCAATGATGGTACGGTGCAGGTGTATCTGGGCGATCGGGGTGGTGTTTTCCTGAATCGGTTTGAAGCGTGGACAACTGACCGACCCGCAACCGGATTATTAACCTTATTGGCACGAATTCTATTGGCGATTGTGCGCTTTATCGCCAGCATCCGCCGACCTGCCAAGGCCGAGAGTAGCGCCCAACCGTTTGCGGCTCAAAGTGCAGATAGCCAGAGTATTCGCATGGATGCCGCCAAAAATCCTCGGAATACGCTGAAGCTCGACTTGCTGAAAGACCTTCGCGAAGAAACCAGTGAACCCCTTCTGCAATCGTATAGTTTACTCACGGCAGAAGCAGAACCTCTGGTGAAGGCGGCTGATGCGACTGCGCCTGCAACACCCCAACCGCGCAACGCGTCCGCAACAGCCTATGCGTATGCAGGTGGTTTTGGCTATATCGATGATGGCGAGCAGGTTTGGGCAACCGCTTTCCGCTACCGTCCACATGGGGCGACCGTCAAACGGCGCTTTGGGATGAGTTACGCCGAAACCGAAATGACTCATCGCAATATCCGCGCGACACGGCGGGTATATGCGCCCTTCGGGGATTACCCGATGGTGATTGCCGACGTCACCTTACAGAACACTGGCTCGAAGCCGATCACGGTGCGGCACTATGAATATTGGGATGTGAACGTCCAACAACTCCGGTTGGAATGGTTACGGGGTGCGCCCTTTGGTGCGGCCAATGATGAAGAACGGCGACAACTGGCGAAACAATTTGCCAACAGCATCAATTATCGGCCAGATGAAGCAACACTCGAATTTCGCCAAGATCCGCCACCCAATGCACCTCCCGCCGATCAACCCTCTCCGATTGACTGGTATCCGGCGCCCGTGTTTCTCGCAGACCTGAGCGGACAAGCAGACGGTCATTACATCAACAAAGCGGTGTTCTTCGGGGCAGGGGGGGCATCTCAGCCGGATGTCGTACGGTTGCGCAAAGATGATGGCGCACTGCAAGCCAATTCACCGCTGGAGCCGATGCCTTATTGTATGGTGCTGCGGCGCGACATTTTGCTCGATCCGGGTCAAAAGCGAACCTTACGCTATGCCTACGGTGCGGCTTTTCCAGAGGCACGGCGGGCGATGTTGTCTGAATTGAAAAGCGATAGCCTATTCACCAACTCGATGGAAAAGTGGAGTCGGGAATTGGTCTATTTCCGCACTGGTGATGATCCGGTATTGCAACGGGAAATGGCGTGGCACAGTTATAACTTGCTGTCGGCATCGGTCAATAACGAGTATCACAAAGTACATCTGATTCCACAGGGATCAGCCTACCTGTATCTACATGGGGCGGATGGCGCACCGCGTGACCAAGCCTTGTTCTCGTTGGCGCTGACGTATGTGCAACCGGAACTGGCGAAGGATATGCTGCGGCTGATCATGCGCTTAACGGATGGCAAAACGGGACAAATTCCGTATGCCTTTAGCGGGCATGGGTACACCAGCAACGGCTTGAATATCCATACCAACCCATCTGACCTTGATTTGTTTTTCCTGCTGGCGCTAAGTGAGTATCTATCAGCCACACGGGATATTAAGTTCTTGAAGGAAGAGATTCCGTTTTATCCACCCGATAAACCGTCACGAGCAGGTGGAACCACCGTGATTGATCATGTGCGCTTCGCTTTGAAACATTTGTTTGACATGATCGGCATTGGCGAGAATGGGTTGATTCGAGTGCGGACAGGGGATTGGTCCGATTCGATTGTGTTGGAAACAGCCGTCAAGGATGGTGTGCTCGGTGTCGCATATCAGAACTCGAAGGCGCATGGCGAGTCGATCCCCAACAGTCAGATGGCTTTGTACGTACTGCCGTTGGTAGCGAGCTTAATGGAAGAGGCCGCCCCCGATATTACTGAATTGCTACGCGATGGGCGGATTGAACGGTTGAAGGCCGCCGTTGAACGCCAATGGAATCCCAACGGATGGTATAACCGTGCCGTGCTGCGGGGTGTTTCCAACCAGCCGATTATGTTGGAAGGGTTGACTTTGGAATCACAGGTGTGGGGATTGATCAGTGGCGCGGCCAAGCAAAATAACCATGAGAGTAATTTGTTGGAACGGGTTGAGGCGACACTCGATCGTCCTTCAGCGATTGGCGCTGCATTGACCGAGGGCGGTATGGTGTGGCCTGCGGTGAGCCAACTGTTAACGTGGGGATATGCACGGGCAGGGAAAGCAGCACTGGCATGGCGTTCGCTGAACCGCCACACCTTTGCCATGCATGCCGAACAATATCCGGCTATCTGGTTCGGGATTTGGGGCGCGCCGGACGGAATCAATGGTACACAATCCTCTTTGCCGGGTGGCACGTGGTCGAGTCCTTTAACACCCATGACTGACTTTCCGGTGATGAACGCCAATGCGGATGCGATGGCACTGCTCGGCCTACTACGGGTGTGTGGTATTGAACCTGCTGCTGATGGGAAAGGCCTTGTAATACGCCCTCAGGTGCCACGCAAGCGCTTTGTGCTGGATACACGCCTTATACGCTTGGAAGTGGATGGAACACGGCTGCGCGGAGAATATCGCCCACAATTTGGTGGGACGATCAACTTGTATGTGTATGCGCCGGGTAGCAAGGAGATGACACCCTTCTTGTTGGCATTCCATGCAGGAGATCGCGTACCGTTTGAAGTCGGATACTAACGCATGAAAACGCAGCGTAAGACAATTGGTGATCAGACCTATTTTGTAGTCAGCGAACTTGAACCTGCGTTACATGATACGCTGCGTGGTTTGGTTTACAGTGAATTTCAGGACGGATTCGCAAAAACTTTTCCGAGCGATACAGCCCATCTCGATCTGATATATGCCAATTTCGAGCGGGATATGCCGGATCTCATCTTACAATCAGCCGACCTCCAACCCGTTCCGTGGGAAAAGTGTTTACTGGCAGTGCTTGAACGCTTGAATGGACAAAACTTAAATTGGTGGTTGGTGGGAAGCTGTGCGCTGGCTGTACGTGGATTGCCCGTCAATTCCCATGATGTCGATCTTGTCGTGCAAGATCAAGGCAGCATTCAAATGAGTGCGCTCATGCTGGATACACAAGTGGAACCGATGTCTAGCTCGTGCGGGTGGATATGGGATTGGTTCGGACGTTGTTTTTTGCACGCGCGTTTGGAGTGGGTCGGTGATGTGAATGATCAGGCTGACCAGAATGGCCCGTGCGATTTTGGCCTGATTGCACAGTCACGGAGTGAGACGATACAGTGGCGAGGCTATACCCTTAAAGTGCCACCCTTGGATTTGCAACTCGCGGTATCCGAACGGCGTGGGCTGAAGGAACGGGCTGCACTGATTCGGGCGGCACTTTAATTGGCGTAAGAAAGGTTCTCATTTTGGATTATTCTCAAAATACCTTACGTGTCTTACAGACCATTCCCACGGACAAATTAGCTGCCTTAAAAGTGATTTTGGAGCAACTGCAAGCGGTTGACGGTATATCTGCCATCGTACTAGGCGGTTCGTATGCGAGAGGCACACAGCATCCCGATTCTGACATTGACATCGGATTGTACTACGAAGAAAATGCGCCATTTGATATTGATCAAATCCGTCAAATCGCAACTGCAAGTGGAACGGCTACGGTCACAGGATTTTATGAATGGGGTGCATGGGTCAACGGTGGCGCATGGATTAGCACAGATCATGGCAAAATCGATTTTCTGTATCGAAATGTTGATCATGTGCGGCGCGTTATCCACAATACCCGAAAAGGCAATTTAGAACTCGATTTTCTGCAACAGCCGCCCTTCGGATTTCCAAGTATTATCTACTTGGCAGAAACATCGATTTGCCTCCCATTATTTGACCCTAAAGGTTTGGTCGCAAGCCTGAAAGTACTGGTTGATCCTTATCCACCGGGTATCAAAGAATCGATCACACAGAATATGCTCTGGGGATGTGAATTTACCCTGTCAGCCGCTCGTGCTTTTGCCACAAAAGGTGATCTCTACAATACAGTCGGTTGTTTGACGCGTGCGCTGAGTTTCCTGACACAGGTTCTTTTTGCGCTGAATGAAATCTATTTCATCAGTGATAAAAAAGTTATCGAAACGATTGAGACATTTCCACTCAAACCATCCGACTATACTGCCAGCGTAAATCGGATTCTGGCGCACGCCGGTAGTAATGCTGAGGAACTTTCGGCAACCGTTCTCCATCTAGCGGATTTATTTCATCGCGTTGTCGACCTCACCGGTGGAACCTATCAACCGAAATTTGTGCTTCGTTGATTGTTTAATTTATCTTCAACACCAGTATCTCAAAACTGTTTGGCCGTTTGACCCTTTGGCACATTTGGTTATCCTTATGGGATGATGAACACACCCTTTCCTAAACCTGATAAAACACCTGTTGCACTGGATGGCATCCGCGTGATTGATTTTTCGCGGGTACTGGCCGGTCCTTACTGTACGATGCTGCTGGCTGATCTGGGCGCGGCAGTTATCAAAGTCGAAAACCCCGATGGCGGTGATGATACCCGCCGATGGGGGCCGCCATGGTTGGATGGCGAGAGCGCCTACTTCTTGAGTATCAACCGCAACAAGCGCAGTTTGGCATTGAACCTCAAGAATCCGCGAGGGATTGATATTGCTCACGACTTGATCGCGCAAGCCGATGTGCTGGTTGAGAATTTCAAAGTCGGTGGCATGGCGCAAATGGGTTTGGGTTACGAGGCACTCCACGCAAAATATCCACGATTGGTTTATTGCAGCATCACCGGATACGGACAAACAGGGCCGGATCGCGACCGCCCCGGATACGATTTCATTTTGCAGGCTGAGGGAGGGTTGATGTCGATCACCGGTTCGCCCGATGGTATGCCACACAAAGCCGGCGTAGCGATTGTCGATGTGACCGCAGGCTTGTTTGCGACGCAGGCGATTCTCGCCGCGCTGCGTCACCGTGACCAAACAGGGCAGGGGCAATATGTGGATGTGGCCCTCTTTGATTCGCAGTTGGCATGGTTGGTTAATGTGGCTCAGAATTATCTGGTCTCCGGTGTAACCCCGCCACGCTTTGGCAATGCACACCCCAACATCGTACCCTATGAGGTATTCCAAACGGCTGACGGCTATCTGTCGTTAGGGGTAGGGAATGACTCGCAGTACAAGCGTTTGTGCGAGGTGGCTGAACAGTCCTCACTATGGGATGAGTCGCGCTACCAGACTAATCCAGGTCGCGTGGCACATCGGGCGGAATTGATTCCGTTGTGGCAAGCAGTATTTAAGACGCGGACAACTGCCGCATGGTTAGCGCTCATCACACCGCAAGGTATTCCGGTTGGGTCGATCAACACGGTTCCCGATGCGCTCAATCATCCGCAAGCAGTGGCGCGGGAGATGGTACAGCAAGTACCCCGTGAAGGCGGTCAAGATGTTCCGCAGTTGGGGCCAGTCGCCAAACTCTCCGAAACACCTGCCCGTATTCAACAACCCCCGCCACGTTTAGGTGAACATACCGCGTCTATATTGCAAAGTGAACTGGGCTATAGTGGCGATGAAATTGCAGCACTCAAAGCGGAAGGAGTGATCGGTGGCGAGTCTATTTCAAGGTGAAAAAATCCGGCTGCGTGCTGTTGAATCCGGTGATTGGGAAATGCACTACCAATGGAATCTGGATACTGAAACGGCGCGTATGACGGATGAAGTGTGGTTCCCTAGCTCACGCGCATCCGTCCAAGCATGGGCGGAACGCGAGTCCAAACGCAGTAAAGAGGAAGAGGGTTTCCGCTTCCAAATCGAGAACCGCGCAGGTGAACTCGTGGGTACAATTAACTCGCATACCTGCAATCCGCGCTGTGGCACATTCATGTATGGGCTAGCCATTCACCCCGATCATCGGCGCAAAGGGTACGCATCAGAGGCCATCGGTTTGGTGCTGCGTCATTACTTCAAAGAACGGCGTTATCAGAAAGTCACTTCTGAAGTGTTCAGCTTTAACCAGCCGTCGATTGCTTTGCACGAACGGTTGGGCTTTACGCTGGAAGGTCGCTTGCGGCGCATGATTTATACGGACGGTGGCTATCATGATGCGCTGATGTTTGGCATGACGCAGGAAGAATTTGCAGCTAAATCATGGAATCCGGATCGTCACCTAACAGTCTAAGCAATAAAAAAAGGGATAGGTTGTTATGCCTATCCTTTTTTTTATTTGAAAGTAGCTTAGACGATTTCCGTCTGCGGTACGGTAGTAAAGAGCAGTCCTTCGCCGTTGAGATCGGCATCCGCCACGATGTGATCACCTTCGTTGACCTTGCCTTCAAGGATGGCCGTTGCCAACGGGTCTTGCAGATCACGCTGGATGGCACGCTTGAGTGGCCGTGCGCCAAAGACTGGATCGAAGCCACGTTCGGCTAACCAACGCCGTGCGTCTGTCGTCAGTTCGATCGTGAGACGGCGGTTTTGTAGACGTTCGGTCAATCGACCCAATTGAATATCCACGATCCGCATGATGTCTTCCTGCGTCAAGCTCTGGAACACAATGATCTCATCCAGACGGTTGAGGAATTCCGGACGGAAGTAGTTATCCAGTTCACTCATCACAGCGCTATGCAGTGCCGCCTTATCAGCATTCGCCCCCATTTGCTTGATGTGCTGACTACCAACGTTGCTGGTCATAATAATGACGGTGTTGGTGAAGTCCACCGTGCGTCCTTGACCATCAGTGAGGCGACCATCATCAAAGACCTGCAAGAACACATTGAACACTTCCGGATGGGCTTTTTCGATTTCATCAAACAGCACCACTGCATATGGACGGCGGCGGACGGCCTCGGTCAATTGACCGCCTTCGTCATAGCCCACGTATCCGGGCGGCGCACCGAGCAAACGGGCGACACTATGACGTTCACCATATTCGCTCATATCGATGCGCACCATGGCGTTTTCATCATCAAACAGATCATCAGCAAGGGCACGCGCCAACTCGGTCTTACCCACACCGGTCGGGCCGAGGAACAGGAATGTTCCCACCGGACGGTTAGGGTCTTGCAGACCGGCACGGCTGCGGCGTACGGCAGCAGATACAGCACGAACGGCATCATCTTGACCGATGACGCGGTTGTGTAGACGCTCTTCCATGTGCAGCAGTTTTTCGATTTCACCTTCGAGCAAGCGTGAGACCGGAATACCTGTCCAGCGCGAGATCACGCCCGCGATTTCATCAGCATCGACTTCTTCTTTGAGCATCAGGCCGTTGGCTTGGAGTTCGCGCAGATTAGCTTCCCGTTGGAGAAGTTGTTGATCAAGGTCGCGCAGTGTGCCATAACGCAGGCGGGCGGCTGCTTCCAGATCACTACGGCGTTCGGCCTGTTCCAGTTGAATTTTAGCCTCATCAATTTGGGTCTTGATGGTGCGGATCGACTGAATGGCTTCTTTCTCGGTTTGCCAGCGGGCGCTTAGACCACTGAGTTCTTCGCGCAGGTTAGCGATTTCACCCTCGATGATTTCTAGTCGTTGCTGACTGGCTTTATCCCGTTCTTTCTTGAGCGCCTCGCGTTCGATTTCAAGCTGCATGATGTGCCGTTCGACGGTTTCCAGTGCCAGCGGCTTGCTGTCAATTTCCATCTTGAGGCGTGCCGCTGCTTCGTCGATCAGGTCAATGGCTTTATCGGGCAATTGACGGTCTGCGATATAACGATCGCTGAGGGTAGCCGCCGCAATCACTGCACTATCTTGAATGCGTACGCCATGATGTACTTCGTAGCGTTCTTTCAGACCGCGCAAGATGCTGATGGTATCTTCGACGCTGGGTTCATCCACAAACACAGGTTGGAAGCGGCGTTCAAGTGCGGCATCCTTCTCGATGTACTTACGATATTCGTCCAAGGTGGTCGCGCCCACGCAGCGCAGTTCACCACGCGCCAGCATCGGCTTGAGCATGTTGCTGGCGTCCATCGCACCTTCGGCAGCACCCGCACCCACTATGGTGTGCAGTTCATCAAGGAATAGGATGATAGCGCCATCACTTTCGGCGACCTCTTTGAGTACAGCCTTGAGGCGCTCCTCGAATTCACCACGGAATTTGGCACCCGCCACCAGTGAACCCATATCCAGTGCGACAACCTGTTTGTCACGCAGTCCTTCTGGGACGTCACCGTTGATGATTCGTTGGGCGAGACCTTCCACAATGGCGGTCTTGCCGACACCCGCTTCACCGATCAATACCGGATTATTCTTGCTACGGCGGCTGATGACCTGTACCACACGGCGGATTTCTTCGTCGCGTCCGATTACCGGATCAAGCTTGCCCTGACGTGCCAGTGCTGTCAGATCACGCCCATATTTTTCGAGGCTTTTGTAGGTGGTTTCCGGATTTTGGCTGGTGACGCGTTGACCACCTCGAATGGCCGTCAATGCTTTAAGAATCGAGTCGTGAGTAACCCCGTGCCGTTCGAGAATACCACGCACAATTTTTTCTTCCGCCATCGCCAACAGCATATGTTCAGTGCTGACGTAATCATCATGCATCTTCTTGGCTTCAGCTTCGGCTTTGTTGAGTATCTGTACGGTATCGCGGCTAAGAGTCGGCTCCATATTGCTGCCGGATACACGCGGACGGCCTTGAAGCATTTGCTCCAGTTCAATCTGGAGGTTTGCCGGACGACCGCCAATTTTTGCGACGACTTCCGGTACAACACCCTCATCCTGTTGCATGAGCGCTGTGAGAATGTGTAGTGGTTCAATCTGGCTATGACCGAATTCATTTGCAAGTGCTTGTGCGCCAACGAGTGCTTCTTGCGCCTTATTGGTATAACGTTTTAGATCCATATGGTTAATTCCCCCATATTCGCAGTATAAAGCCAGTTTAGGGCAGGGGTGTATGAGGAGTGTTAGAGAAGCATCAGAGAGACGTATGCACCTTAACTTTGTCTGTCTGCGGACATTCGGTTATAGTGATATAAAGCTAATCAACAGGGTATAAAATTACTATGGGTCAGCAAGTTATTCTATCGGCAAATTTGCAGTGTTCGTTTGGTGTTGCGCCTTCAACACTCGTTGTTATCCCCGAAAGTATGGTCAACGTGAGTAATCGACCCGCCGCCACCATCATGGATAACGTTCCGATGAAAAATATCATGCCCTTTGGTATGTGTACTTCAATATCCAATCCGACCGTTGCCAGCGCGACTACTGCCGCTCTAGGTGTGCTTACGCCCATGCCCTGTGTTCCTGTGACTCCCGCCCCTTGGGCACCGGGTTCCCCAACAGTCATGATCGGTAAAAAACCAGCGTTGAACAATAGCTGTAAATTGATGTGCCAGTGGGGTGGTGTCATTCAAATCCTCATGGCAGGGCAGATGCAAACCAACGTTCCCTAAGTTTTGAGATGTGGGTCAACACATGATCTGTTGACCCACAAGTTTGCTATCTTGATACTCGTTGGGTGTACTTCTATTGACCGTTCAAATCGCGTCTGTGATACGTCCATTATCCCCAAAACGCACCTTCCCTCCGCTCTGCTTCCCCGCTAAACTCCTTCTTTATGACACCACATTCATCACGCAAACAACTGCTGATTGCTCTCGCTTGCTTTGTCGGGGTTGCCCTGCTGGCGCTCTATTGGCCGCTGTTCAATATGACGACGCACCTCACTGGCGACATCCCGACTGATTATTTCCACTTCCACTGGAATTTTTGGTGGGTGAGGTATGCGCTGGCAACCGGTCGCACCATCTACGAAACCAATTATGTGTTGTACCCCTACACATCAAGCTTGGCTTATCACACCCTGACCGTATTCTGGTATCCCCTGTGGGCAGTGTTGGAGCCATTTTTCGGCACTGTTCCCGCCATGACAGCTATCTTCGTCGTCAACTATGCCTTATGTGGCTACTGCTTTTATGTGCTGTTGCGTCGTGAAGGAGTATCGCCAGCCTTGGCTTTGGTCGGTGGGGTGATGCTGGAACTCTCGCCACTGATGCGTAACAGTATCTATTGGACGAACATCAATCTGATGGGCTGGTTCTGGTTGCCCATTCTGTTACTAACGTGGGGTGAACTGTCACGGGCGGTCATGCGACAGTCGCGCCGCAAGGCTGTGATCTTCGCGCTGCTCCTCGGCTTGACGTTTTGGGCGATGCTGCTGGATGATCTGCAATATCCGATTTTTGCCCTTTTTCAGCTCGTGCCCTATGGATTACTGACGTTATTTCAAGCACAGGGTTGGATAACACGTGCGCGGTTGGTTGCCTATGGACTTGGATCAGTCGCTTTAGCGCTGGTTTTGCTATGGTTCATCGGACCTCTCAAATACTTACTGAGCTTCGATAAAACCGGACTCTCCCCCACACCTGCCGAGCGAGCTGTACACATCCAATTCCCGCTCGGTTTCATCGGGCATCTATCAAAGGATGTGTCGGTCGGGGTGGTGCTACTGCCGTTGGTGTTGATCGCACTGCTGCTGGGATGGTGGGTGCGGGGCAGGGGGATGCCCAAGATGCGCTGGTTCTGGCTGGCGCTGATGCTGACCCCGATGGTGCTTTCGGCAGGTGCTAGCATCTCGATTGGCGATACCCAAATCTCCATGCCTTACCAGTTCTTTCACAATCTATTTGGCGGCATGTTCCGCTATCCCGAACGTTTCGAGCCGGTCTTTCTGATTCCGGCTGTACTGTTTGCCATGATGACATTGACCCCGTTGTTGGCACGGCGACGTGTGTGGCGTGTGGTTGTGCCAGTTGGCTTACTGCTGATTATCACGGCGGACTCGTGGTTATATGTACCGGATGCCATCCAACCGATTCCCTATCGCTATCAATTCTATGAAGCAATGGGGCGTGAACCCTATGATTATGTCGTGATTGAATCGCCATCAGGGGGTAGCAGTGGTGAAGGTTTGGTCGGTGAACAACGCTTTGCCGCGCTCCAATGGTATGGCACTATTCACGGCAAACGGATGGTCAACGGGCATATCTCGCGGGTGGATGCCCAGCATTTTTGGTTCATGCGTACTGATGATCCACTGTTATCATGGTTAGGTCAGCGGCGTTATCTTGAACCGAACTTGGTCGAACCCGAACTCCGCAAAATCATAAAAGAATGGCCGGTTGGCTACATTGTGATTCATCAAGATATGATCGGGCGTTCCGGTCCTACGCCGCAGGAAATCATCGGCTACCTCAACAGCCTGCCGGATTTGGTGTGTCCGGTGTGGGTAGAGCATGAGGCAGTAGTTTATCGCACTACGTGGCATCCGGATGGATGTCCGCCGCGTACCCCGCCTGAAACCAGCACAGGGGTTTACCACATCGACATCGGTACAGAAGGCGACGAGCGTTTTATCGGTTGGGGCTGGCATTGGCCGGAAATTGTCGGTGGTTCAACCACATGGCGCTGGACAGGCGAGTATCCACAGACACAGCTCTATGTCGATTTGCTACCAGTAGCCTACACTGTGTCGTTCGCGGCGCAGGCATTTTATGAACCGCGCCAGCTTAAAGTGTTGGCAAATGGCGTACCCTTAGGTGATCCAGTGACCGTCACCACCGATTCGTTGCAGACGTTCAGCTTCAATATACCGGCTGATGTGGTCGAGCAGGGCAAGCATCTAACTTTGACGCTCGATTACGATGCGGTAGTGGTGCCGAAAGTGGTAGGGCAATCCGGTGATGAACGGAAGTTGGCGTTAGCGGTGGATTGGGTGGAGTTCAAAGTCGCGAACCAGTAGGGCGAGTTTAGGTTGAAAAGAGTCTCAATCCAGCGTGGTATTCGTTAGTGTCTCCGCGTGTGATGATTCGGGGCATGAACGGCCATGTCGTCAGTGTAAATACAGCACGCAGCGGCAGCGCGATTGCCCGAACTGTATTCGGCAAGTTCACACCCGCTTCCATATAATATTTGTCGATGGCGCTGGTTTTTTGCATCGGCTGTGTGCGGAAGGCGGCGAGATGTTGCTCAACTGTCACTAATGGCGCACGACTCGCGAATCGTTTCCATAAGTCAAAGTCCATCGCGTAATGTAAATTAGGGTTGATACCACCGATAGATTCCCACAGTGACCGCCTCCAGAATGTGCCTTCTTGCCGGATGAACCCTAATCCCCGTCCATGATACCACCCGCGCCGGATCAGATCGCGACTCCGTCCGGTTTTCATCCGCCCTAGTCGGAGGTGTTTGCCGTCAACATCGAGGTTTGCGGGTTGGCCTGTAACCCATTGGATTTGTGAATATTGGGCGAAAATTGCTCCCACCCGTTTTAAGGCACCGGGTAGCAAAATATCATCACTGTTTAGCCATGTCATGATCTCGTTGGGAGTTGAGATTGGCAAGGCATGTCTGAAACCTTTGTTGATCGCATCTGATTGCCCGCCATCTTTTTCGCTGACCCAGTAGGTGAGATGATCCCCATAGCGCTTGATGATTTCGACGCTGCCATCGGTTGAACCGCCATCCATGATGATATAGCGTAGGGCAGGGTAATCTTGCTCAATGACCGAGCGAATAGTTGCTTCTAAATAAGCAGCTTGGTTATACGATGGTGTGACAAGGGTGATAGTTGGGAGTGTCATACGGGCTGTTCATCGGGTATCTTGAATGTTGGATTATAAAGAAATATTACAATATCGAATTGCGGTAATTATATATTTCTGATAATCTTACATTATCTACGAAAAATCACCCTCGGTTGTATTAGAGGTACATATGGCACGGATCGTAATTATTGATGATGATCCTGATATATTGGACACGGTATCCCGCGTCTTACATTCAGAATATCATGACGTTACGGTCGCTGCCAATGGCGCTCAAGGTATCCAATCGGTAAAAACGCGCCAGCCTGACCTTGTCTTGTGTGACATCAGTATGCCCCTGACCGATGGGTATGCTGTTTATCAGGCACTCAAAAACGATCCCAAAACGAATTCCATTCCATTTGTATTCTTGACCGCACGCGGATCACGATCAGATCAGCGCAAAGGCATGGATCTCGGCGCAGACGATTACCTGATTAAACCTTTTTCAGCTAAAGAATTGCTCTCGTGTGTGCGTACGCAAATCGTCAAGCATCACGTCATCACCGATCGCTACGAAAACACCCTCCGGATGGTACGCAAGAACATCATTTATGCCTTGCCCCATGAATTGCGTACCCCCTTATCACAAATCATCGGTTACGCGGGTCTGCTTGAATTGGAACAAACCGATCCCGTCATGGCGTCCTTTGTTCGCGACTACGGCGCACGTATCACCAAAGCCAGCCAGCGGCTTGAACATCTCATCGAAAACTATCTGGTTTATGCCCAGATTGAAATCGTTTCTTCCTCACCCGAAGAACTCGAAAAGCTGCGTAATAACATTGTCCGTGACGTTGTGCCCATCATCGAAAAGGCTGTCACGGAGCGCGTCAAATATCACGAGCGCGAGGCTGATCTAACGTGCGAACTGACCCCCAGTCCTTTGCAAATCTCAGCCAGTGATCTGACCAAAATAATCAGTGAGTTGGTGGATAACGCCTTCAAATTCTCAAAAGATGGTTCGGCTGTGTTCATTGAAGGGGTACATAACGAGAGCAGTTATGACATCATCATCCGCGATCATGGGCACGGTATGACCGAATCCCAAATGTTGTTGCTTGAAGCCTATATGCAATTTGATCGGGCGTTTTATGAGCAGCAGGGGGTTGGCTTAGGCTTCATCATCGCTAAACGGCTGATTGAACTGCATAACGGTAAAATCAACATTCACAGTCAGCCGAATCAGGGGACGACCATTCACATCACGTTTCCGGTTTAGCGCAAACTCTGCGGATCAAACGCGTCTCGTAGACCATCTCCCAAAAATGAGACTGTCAATACAATCAACATCAATATCGCGCTGGGGAAAAAGACTTGCAAGGCGTTCGCTTCGAGGTAGGGTGTGGCTTCTGTGATCATTTTGCCGATACTTGGATCAGGCGGTTGAATCCCCAAGCCGAGTAGACTCAACACCGCTTCATTGACCACCACGCTGGCAATATCCAACGTACTACTGACGACGATTAGCCCGATAACATTGGGGAGTATGTGCCGCAAAATAATGCGCCCATGCCCCGAACCGAGTGAACGGGCAGCCATCACATAATCTTGCTCGCGGATGACCAGTGTTTGACTGCGCACAAACCGTGCCATCAACGGCCAACTGACCAAACTCAGCGAACCTGCGACCAGCAGCAAGCGTCCGATGCCACCAAATTGTTCAGATACCGCTGGCCCGAAGGCGGCTGCGACTAAAATAGCCAGCAACAAGCCGGGAAATGCGAACAGCATGTCTGCTAATCGCGAGACAACCACATCAATAATACCGCCGAAATAACCTGCCATCAGTCCTAATACCATACCTAATCCGACATTCAATATCTCGACGTATAGCGCCACGATGAGTGACACCCGTAGCCCATATAACACTCGCGCCAATGTATCCCGTCCGAGGTTATCCGTGCCGAAAAGATGTTGGGCGCTTGGTTGGGCGTTTATAGCCTTGTAGTCCGGTATCGTTGAACTTTTGCTATAGATCAGTGGCCCGAAGATGGCGAGTAGGACGAGGGTGATCAATCCAAACAGGCTCAGGATAGCCAGCCGATTGGTCATCAACCGTCGCCAAAAATCACGCATCGGGCTGCGCTGAATAATAGGTTCATCGGCATGTAAATTGATAGGGCGTACTGATGAGGTTGGACTAGACATGCGTTAGCTCTCTACCCGAATACGTGGATCAAGCACGCCATACAGAATATCAGTGACCAAGTTCATGCCAACCACCGCGATTGCCAGAATGACAGTTGTGCTTTGGATGACGGGATAATCACGCTGCGAAATTGCTTGTACCGACAAAAATCCTACACCGGGAATCGCGAATAAGGTTTCGACCACAAATGCGCCGGTGACCAGAAAGGCGATAGACGGCCCAATGACAGTCACGATGGGGAGCAGGGCATTTCGCAACGCATGTACCCATCGAACACGGCGTTCGGTCAAGCCTTTGGCGTAGGCTGTACGCAAATAATCCTGCCGCAGCACTTCCAACATACTCACGCGTGTTAGCCGCGCAATGTAACCGATGCTTGCTGCGGACAGCACAATCACGGGCATCACCCAATGTTCGGGTTTGCCCCATCCCGCTGCTGGCAGCGATGGTAATCCGTGCGCGAAAAGCTGGAAGTTTCCCCAGCGCAATATCGGAATCAGCACAAAACTAGGCACGGCATACAACATCAACATAACGGTCATGCTGCCGCGATCGACTGCGGTGTTCTGTCGCAGTGCAGCCCATAACCCGACGGGCACACCGATGATGAGGCTCAGCAGTAAAGCCACCAAACCCAACCGGAATGAAACCGGCACGCCGTCCTTAATCAAGTCCCACACAGGGCGGCCCTTGAAGCGAAAAGATAAGCCGAGGTCGCCTTGCACCAGCTTGCCTACATAACTGCCATATTGTTCATACCACGGCAGGTCGAGGCCATAAGTGTGCTTTAGCCGTTCATAAGCCACAGGATCGGTTCGCCCACCCATCATCGCCAGAATAGGATCACCGGGTGCGAGGTAACCGACCACGAATGTGATAAACGTGATGCTTAGAATCACAAAGGGTAAACTGATGAGGCGTTTTACAATCAGTTTGAACATGACGTCCGATTGATGTCCATAGAATAAGTCCCCCCACGGCTATGTAGAGGGACTTATATGGCGAAAAGAGAAGGTTAGGAACCGACGCTCAATGCTGAGTAATCCGGAATGACCAAACCCTGTCCGCTAAAAACGATGCCCTTAACGGTCGGCTTGACCAATACGTTGACGCCGGGGTTATACAGTGGCAACCAACCCACTTCATCCACAGCAATCTGCTCGGCTTGGTTATACAGCTTCATACGCGCATCCACATCATTGACCAACACATCAGCTTGATCAACCAACTTGTCGAACTCCGCGTTGGAGTAGTGACCGTTGTTGTTGCCGGTGCCAGTGCGCAGTTGTTGCGAGATGAAGTTTTGAGGATCGGGATAGTCCGCACCCCAGATGCTATAGAAAGCCTGTAGACCAGTTTCGGGGGTAACAGTGGTGTCGTTCAAACGTGAACTGAAGGTTGCCAGTTCCAACGGTTCGAGCGTCACATCCACACCCAGATTTTCTTTCCACATGGCCTGCAAAACGGTGACGACGCGTTCGTTGTCGCCTTCGGTACCATAGGTCAGCTTGACCGTTCCGATGGACTCAGGTGTCACACCAGCTTTAGCCAATGCTTCTTTTGCCGCTGCGGGGTCAAATGACAATCCCTTAATCGGCAAATCAGATGAGGGCAAGCCCAACGGCAGGATACGGTCGGTTGGGACAACAGCGCCAGCCAACACATCTTTGGCGAGGGTCGCCTTGTCGATTGCCAGCGCGAAGGCACGGCGAACATCAACATTGTTGAATGGCGGGATCGTGTTGTTGAAGCCGACATAACGCACTGCAAAACCGGATGCTGTGCGGAAATCGGGCAGGGATACAACATCCGCCAGATGAACCGCAGGGACGCCATTTTGTTGGCTTCCCATGATGTCCAAGCCATCAGTACGATACAACTGGTAAGCAGTTTCGCTGTCTTGGATGAATGGCATGGTCAGCGAGGTGATTTGCGGCTTCTGATAGTAATATTCATTCGGCACGAGGATGATATTTTGTCCGTGGTTCCATTCCTTGATGGCGAACGGCCCGCTAGCAATCGGAGCATTTTCCCAGCCGGTAGGATCGGCTTCAGCCGCCTTCTTCGACACAATCTTGGCCGAGCCAAAGGTCAATTGGTCGAGGAAGTAAGCCGACGGTTGGTTGATTGTGATCTCGATGGTGCTGTCATCAACGGCGACTACACCACTGAGTTCTTTGGTCTTCTTGTCAACAACATCTTGTGCGCCCTTGATGTTGGACAAATAGAAAGGCCCTGTCCATCCACCCGTTTCGGGGTCAAGCGCATGGGTTACCGACCACACGAAGTCACCAGCAGTGATGGGGGTACCATCGGCGAAGGCCGCGCCCTTACGTAAGGCGAAGGTATACTTCAACCCATCATCTGATACAGTCCAGCTTTCGGCCAATTCCGGAATGACCTTCAAGTCACCGTCAAGGCGTACCAATCCACCATAGAGCAAACCAACGACGGTGAAATCTTGTGAGTTGCTAGCCTTGGCCGGATCGAGCGAAGCCAGATCAGTAATCCCTTCGATTGACCAGCGCAGGTTTTGTTCGGCCTGTGCTGCCACAGGAACAACGACCATCGACAACGCTAGAACAATAAGGGTAAAGAGAGTAAGTAATCGACGCAATTGAGTGTTCTTCATGTACAGTCCCTTCAGAAATAGAAAACTAAATGCACTGGGTTCTACCGCATACAGACGAGATGTGTGCGATATGAACTTACGAAAAAAAGAGCCAACCGGAACGGTTAGCTCTACATCAACACAACGATGTTGGCCGCAGCCCTAACGTCCCGGAATCAAAGTGAGTGTTGTGAAACTCCACAACAACATATTTTGCACATAACCGGAAAGTGAACTTTTATTGTTGCCATCATACCTGTAAAGTAACATACTCACGCCCAAAATGCAAAACCATTGGTCGTCCCAACTTTGAAAAAATCAACTCCTAGGAGAGTTTAATGTCTGACCCCCACAATACACTAATCCGCGCTGGTGATTTGCGCCTGAATACCTTCGAGTGGGGTAGTCCTGCCAATCCGCCATTGATCCTGTTGCATGGTTTGGCTTCGACCAGCCATATGTTCGACCTGATCGCCCCGCAATTAGCTGTAGATTACCACGTCATCGCTTTTGATCAGCGCGGGCATGGATTGTCTGACAAACCCGACACCGGCTATGATTTTGAAACCATCGCGTCTGACTTGGATAATCTGCTGGCAGCAATGGGGCTTTCTGATGTTCCCATAACCCTTGCTGGACATTCGTGGGGTGCAGCTACAACCGTGTATTACACCGCCACCCGTTCGCAGCGGGTACAAAAAGCCATTCTAGTCGACGGTGGTTTACGTCCGGTGACGGATTTCTTCAAATCGCTTGATGACATGGCTCCACCGCCGCGTCACAACCAAACCCTTGCTAACATCAAACGCATGATTCGCGAGAATTGGCTGGGTGCGGCTTATCGTCCTGAACTCGAGCCACTTGCGCTATCCATTTATAACCTGACCAACCCTGATGATGTTCAGCCCCATCTCAAGTTAGCCAACCACATGCAAATTGCCAGTGCCCTGTGGAATTACCGCACTGCGGATTATTTCCCCCGCATTCAGTCACCTTTACTCGCCGTGTTAGGCATCGGGGTAGGGGAGTCGCTTGATCCACGTACACAGGCATATGCAGAGTCCGCCCGTGCCAGCCTCAAACAATTTGAAGTCGTGTGGATGCCGGATACGATTCACGACATCCCTTGGCATCGTCCCAACGAATTGGTCAGCATCATGCGGCGCTTCCTAAAGGCTTAGGTTACCTTCAACCACCGGAATTCATGCGGCTTGAGAACCAGTGTTTCGCCGAGTGTTTGTTCTTGACCGCTGATCAAGTCAGTTGCGCCGGTTACCAACCGCTGCCAGCGTGCGCGTATATCGTTGAGGGATACGGTTTGCGCGTGTTCAGAGAAATTCGCCAGCACCAGAACACTGTTGTTACGGGTGAAACTCAGGACATGCCCGTTCCCACAGTCGAAGAACGTCGCCTGTCCACCGGCCAGTTCGGGGCTGGCTTTGCGTGCCTTGACGATTTGCATCAGTCCTTTGAACACACGGCCTTCAAGCGATTCCGCATGGGTGCGTTTCTTGGCGCGCGTCCAATTAAATGGTGAACGATGTACCCAACGGCTATCTTCTGCCTTAGCGTGGTCATGTTGATAGGTGTAGTCATTCAATGTCGCGATTTCATCCCCTAAATAAATCAAGGGGATACCGCCCGCGCTCATGGCGATGCTGTAGATCAACAAGATGCGATTGATTGAGTTATCGACCAACACGGAATCATTGGCCGATAGTGCCGATTCCAATCCTGCTAGTGAAGCGGTAGTTCCCGAAATACGCATATCCTGCGTGACCGGATTCAAGTTGAATGGCAATCCCTTGGCGAATGATCCCGGGAAGCGACCATTGTAGAATGCGTTCAAGAACATGCGGTGGTCAAACCCGTTGATACCCAGTTCCCATCCGTCTTCGTCAGCGAATGTCCAACCAATGTCATCATGCGACCGGATGTAATTCACCCACGCGCAGCCATCGGGCAGGGCAAACCAGTGTTCCATCGACTTCCGCAGCAGTTTGACTTCGCGGGTTGCGATTGCCTCCCAGCACAGTGCCATCATAGTCGGGTTATAAGAAATCGGCGCTTCGTCCACGCTGATGTAACTGGCGACGGCTGCCGGATGTACGATCGCCTCTGACTTGAAAATCATCGATGGCGCGGCGATGCGTCCCAACAGGTTATACGCCTGAATGATCCAATGAACCTGTGGCAAGCTTTCGCAGCTTGTCCCCATTTGCTTCCAGATGAATGCCACCGCATCCAACCGCAAGATTTCGACGCCATTGTTTGCCAGCGTCAACATCTCACCCAACATCGCGTTAAAAACTTCTGGATTACTGTAGTTCAAATCCCATTGGAAGTTGTGGAAGGTTGTCCAAACCCACTTCTGTGCATCTGTCCGGAAGTTGAAATTGCCGCGCCGATGTTCAGGGAAAATCTCGCGCAGATTACGTTCATATTGGTCGGGCATTGTCCGGTCATCGAACATGAAATAATAATCTTGGTAGGTTTCATTGCCTGCCAGTGCTTGTTTCGCCCAATCATGTTCATCTGACGTGTGGTTGAACACAAAATCGAGGACGAGGCTGATTCCGTTTTCGCGGAATTCTCCAGCTAACTTTGCCAGTTCTTTCATCGTGCCCAGTTTGGGATTCACCTCGCGGTAACTGCTGACCGCGTAACCCCCATCACTGTTGCCCTCCGGTGCTTTGAACAGTGGCATCAAATGTAGGTAGGTTAATCCCAGCTCACGGAAATACGGAATGTGTTTGCGCAGCCCCTTCAAATCACCCGCAAACAGATCAACATAACACACGCCGCCCAACATCTTTTCACTTTGGAACCACTTCGGGTTAGCCTCGCGGGTCACATCCAATGCTTTTAGGTCGGCTGGACGTTCCGCAAACAATTTTGCCAGATGGCTGAGGATTTGCTCGAGATGATAGAAAAAATCGTAATGACTGCCATATAAGTTATACAGATGTGTAAAAAGCGCCGGAAAATATTGTCGCAATCGCTTGGTGAATAATTCGCGGTCTTCCATGCCACTGAGCGTTGGTTCCAATCGGGGCAGCAAACGTGCTAAGGATAATTGTGCTTTTTTAGCCATATCATCTTGTGGCATGGGATTACTCTCAAAGATTGTCAGGTCGTCGCCTGAATATAACGGAATTGTAGTAATATTTTACTCGTCTGCCTTCAACATAGCGAGAACAGAACCCTTTACTCAAAATTCACGACCTTGCATCGCTTTATTAGGGCGGTGTATGGCAGCATGCCTTAAGATAAAGACGAATAAACACACAACATGTTTGACTCCTCTATTTGATAACGAGCGGCGCCTGATGGGAATTTCCTATCAGGCGCTGTTCGTTTTGGTACTAAAGTAGCGTTGCCATCCTCAATGAAATTTACTTTTCGCTTTCTTGACAACCTAAGAATGTAAATGTAGTATTTGTGTTAAGCGACTATTTCAATTTTGTTATAGCCTCGCGTTAGTAGTTTGGGAGGTGTTTCGTGAGCTGGAAACTAAAGACGCAAACACAAGAAATCAGCATGGTTGATCGGCTGGTTCATTATGCCCGTACCCATGAATGTTCGGCGACTGATGCGGCTCAAGATATGCGTGCCATCTTGAAGAAATCGCCAGCGCTAGATGATGTGAATGCTGCTCAAGCAATTTTGGATCAAGAAAAACTTGAGGCCGAGCTGAAAAAGCACGGGCCTAAAACCGAGTTCTATAATTGGCGGGATTGAACCAATCATCTGATGGTGACCGATAAGGCGCGCATTTTCGTGCGCCTTTTGATTCCATCCTACTGTTGATTAACACGCGCTGCGTAGAAATTAGCCCAATGCGGTTGGCTACCGTCAGCATCCCTAAAACCATATTCCTGTGCTAGATGCCATGTTGCCAACGCCTTGCCGGATTTCGTCATGACCTGTGGATCGCTTGCCAATGCCACCACCGCTTGCCCGATAAAGTAGGGCGTTTCCGAACCTGCAAAGTAGGGGTCTTTGACGATTGCATCACGCCAATTGGCCTCCGTCACCCCAAAATGATCCAGCATTTGTTCCGACCGCAGGAAACCCGGCGTCAATGCTACAGCCGTGATTCCTTTGGGTTTGAGTTCACTTGCCATCCCCATTGCTAACCGGATGACAGACGCTTTTGCCAGATCATAAACCAGATTGCCGCGATAATTGTCACTGTCACCATCCGTGATCTCGATGACCAATCCGCGTTCACGTGCTACCATCAATGGCACTGCATAGCGGCTGGTGATAATGTGTGTGAACACAGCTCGCTGCAACAGCAGTAGACCTTTTTCGATCGATTGTTCCCAGAACGGCTTTCCCCACTCGGATAAGTTTTCGCCGCCCCAAATATCATTTACCAACACATCAAGCTGTCCCTGTTGCTCATCAGCAATCCGCTCAACTAAGGCTTTGACGGCAGCCTCTTGGCTGTGATCAACTTGTACCGCGATTCCGATACCACCTGCATGAGTGATGATCTCTGCCGTTTCATCAATCGTTTCACGCCGACCAATATCCGATGTGTGGTTACGTGTAGTCCGCCCCGTACAATAGACTGTTGCTCCGGCCGCACCCAAAGCCACCGCAATTGCACGTCCTGCGCCGCGTGTTGCCCCTGCCACCAACGCCACTTTACCCGCCAGTTTTTTCGGTACGTCGCTCATTTTGAATCCTCGTTCTTCTCACTTGGATACTCAGTATAAAGGAAAATGGATGGCAACTCTTGTCGTATCAATCCTCTGTTTCATCAGAATCGAATACTCAATCTTCTGTATTTACATATCAAATTTTTCATAAATCCAGTAAATCCCCTTATACATTAAGGAATGAGTGACTATGTTACGCCTTATCATGAAACTAGGTGTGTTGTCAGTCGACATCGCGCACCATTACAGCATCCATCGAAGGGTTCGCTATGACCAGCATCATCAATCGCCTGAAACCGATTTGGGCGCGATTGACTCGTCCTCCAATAGAAATTAAATCACGCGAGAAACGGCAGCAGGCCTTTCTTTTATCAGCGGTTTCGCTCACACTCTTAATCACCACCCTGATCATTTTGCCCCCGTGGATCGCATCAACCCCTCGGTTTATGTTCGCTCGTGAATTTGGCCTCGGCTTCCTACTTGCATTATCGCTGGTCTATGCTTTCAGCCGCACCCGCTATTATTTTTCCGGTGCTATTTTGTTGATAGCCACCATCTTTTTACTGGTCATTGGTATTCTGGTGACGCCGGTTGGATTGATTCCATCCCGCGTGATTGCTTCCTATTTTCTGCTTGTAGGGGTGTTGCTCACCAGCGTTTTGCTGTCTATTCGAGCTACTTTTATAGTAACTATCTTTAGCCTGATCATTGCAAACGCCTTATTTTTCATCGCTCAGATTCCATTTGTGCTCACATTTGCCACCTTAGTATTTGTAGCCGTGATGTCGGCGCTGATTATTCTTGATAAAAGCATTCGTAACCGCTCGGCAAAACAAGTCCGTGAAGCCGAAGCCCAATATCGCGGCTTGTTTGACCAAACCCATGACGCTGTTTTCATCATTGATCTTGAAGGGAATTATCGGCAAGCCAATAGCCGCGCACTTGAATTGCTAGGCTACACCATTGACGAAATCCGTCAATTGAACTTAAAAGATATCTCTCTCGAATATTCAGAGAGTCAGAGTATTCGGTCGCAGTTACTTGCAGGGGGGCACATTCCGGCCTATGAACGTGTCTTTCGCAAAAAAGATGGAGCACAACTCATTGGCGAAATTAATGCCGAATTAGTACGGGATATTGAAGGTAATCCACGCCATATTCAAGCCGTCGTCCGGGATATTACCGGTCGCAAACGCACCGAGGACGAGCAGAACCGTCAGAATCAATACTTGGCAGTCTTACACCGTGTCACGCTCGATTTGCTTAATCGTCGTAATCGCGATGATTTGTTGCAATCCATCATTAACCATGTCTCCGAAATCATTCATGCCCCCTATGTCGAAATCCTCTTTAAAGAGGATGACGAGATGGTTGTCCATGCCTGTACGCCGAACATTGCCTCCATATTAGGGGATCGCGGCAAACGGGGCGATGCCACTCTGGTATGGAATGCCCATGATAGTAAGCAAGTCTTTACCATCGACGATTACTCGACTTATCCTATGCGCCGTGACATTTATGACAATATGACAATGACCTCTGTGGCTTGTTTCCCGATTCTAGTAGGCCAGGACTGTGTCGGGATTTTGGATTTAACCCGTAGCGAACCGAATCGTCCCTTTACACCAGAAGAACTACAACAAGGAACGCTGTTTGCTCAATTGGTCGCAATCCTGCTCGACAATGCCAATCTGCACGACTCCGCCGCCCGTGAAATTGCCCAGCGCAAGCAAACTGAGGCCAATCTCCGCACCATTCAAGAACGTCAGCAAGCACTCATCAGCGCCATTCCGGATTTGATGTTCCGCTTCGATAAGGAAGGTACGTACCTCGATTATCATGCACCACGCCCTGAGATGCTTTTTATTCCGGAAACGAAAATCTTGGGTCGTAAAATTGCTGACCTGATGCCCCCGGATGCTACCGCTTTGCATTTGGGGATGATCAACAAAACCCTCGAAACGGGAACTGAATCCCTCTATGAATTCATGTTACCCATTGGTAAAAATCAGTATATTATGAAGCGCGCATGGTTGTTTCGGGACAAAATGAAATCCTAACCGTCATTCGCGACATCACCGAGCAGAAACGCTTGGAGAAGCGCGACTCCGACTTCTTGCTTGATATGAAAGCCCTCCAAGGGATCTACCTCGAACTTTCTCAAATCAATGACTTGGATACGCTCTACCGCAGCATGGTTGAATTCACCCAACAGCGCTTGAAGATTGATCGCGTTGCCTTGTTTCTGATCGAACCGGATACTAATAA
Organism: Aggregatilineales bacterium; assembly: GCA_044227005.1. Lineage (GTDB taxonomy): Bacteria > Chloroflexota > Anaerolineae > Aggregatilineales > Phototrophicaceae > CFX2. The sequence continues at coordinate 17,185 of JBGAFZ010000011.1, read as the reverse complement.
GTTACTCGGAACGTATGGGGTTGATACTCAAGGGAATATTCGCAACGAACACTATTACCACGAGGTTATCACCCCCGATCATTGGACTGTAGAAATACTCGCCATACCTAATCATGCCAAGTTTTGGGACGATACCATTGCACATGATAATGGACAGGTGGTTGGACACGGTTGGAGAACCGTCGCGGCACTCTGGGATGGTCAAACGGCTATTGGCTATTTGGTGACCGATAATCTCATTCATCATCAACCAGCCCGCTCGTATCAAGATGAACTGTCGTCACTACTCGGCAGTACCTACGGACATCTCATTCGGCTGAAGCAAACCCAGATCACTCTGCGTCACAATGAAGAACGGCATCGCGCACTTTTGAATGCCATGCCAGACTTGATGTTTCGCTTTAACCACGAAGGTGTTTTCTTGGATTATCATCCCCCGCAACCGGATGTGTTAAAGCTAACGGGTGAGGTGTTTTTAGGACGAAAAATGACCGAAGTGCTGCCCTCAGAAATTGCCGCAGCACAGATGGAAAATCTGGCGCGTGTCTTGGAAACGGGTGAAGAAACCATCCATGAATATTCCCTGCCTATTCGTGGACAGATGACTACTTTTGAAACACGCATGGTCATTTCTGGTGATAATGAAGTTCTGACCATCGTGCGGGATGTCAGCGAGCGCAAAGAACTACAAGAACAATCTTTTAGCCTCGCCGTTGAGACTGCCCGTGCCAATGTCTTGAGTCAATTTGTTCAGAACGCCTCGCATGAATTGCGGACGCCACTTTCGACCATAAACACCGCCGTTTTCTTAATGGCGAAAACCTCGGATGATGCCAAGCGCCAAACCTATGCTGACCGCGCTGCGGGACACATCAAACAGTTGTCGAATCTGCTGAATATGGTCTTGAGTATGACCAAGCTGGATAGCAGCATTTCCTTGAATCGGCGTATGGTTGACTTGAACGCCAAGCTGCATCGTTTAGTGGATGCTTCCCAAGACCCTGTAGCACGTAAGAGTCTGACCCTAACCTTTAATCCGGATCAATCCTTACCCCTCATCAATGCCGATCCTGCATGGACGCGCGAAGCATTAGGCCATCTCTTGAATAATGCCATCCGTTTCACACCCGATGGCGGTTCGATTACCATCGCCACCTACACAGTGGATCATCATGTGGTGGTGGAGTTCGTCGATACGGGTGTCGGCATTGACGAAGAAGCCTTACCCCATATTTTTGAGCGTTTCTGGCGGCAAGATGAAGCCCATTCGACCCCCGGCTTTGGCTTGGGATTGTCGATTGTTGCCAAGATAGTCGAGTTACATAACGGACGCATTGAAGTATCAAGCGAGCTAGATAAGGGCAGCACCTTCAAAGTGATACTGCCCACTCTCCCGATTGGGTGATGCTTTAGCGCACCTTATAATGCACTTCGCTCACCGCGCGCAGCCGTTCAGCCGCTTGCTCAGGTGTGATGTCGCGTTGTGACTCAGCCATCATTTCATAACCCACCATAAACTTCTTGACGGTCGCTGACCGCAGCAGTGGGGGATAAAAATGGGCGTGGAGCTGCCATCCATCGACGTTATCGGTATTGAACGGTGCGCCATGCCATCCCATCGAGTAGGGGAACGATACTTCAAACAAGTTGTCATAGCGTGTCAACATACGCTTCAAAATGTCGGCTAATCCATTACGTTCTGGATCTGTCAAATCGGGCAAGCGCAGCACATGACGGCGCGGCAGCAGCAGGATTTCATAAGGCCACACCGCCCAGAAGGGCACGACCGCCAGCCATTCATCATTCTGCACCACAGTGCGTTCGCCGCTCGCGAGTTCTGCCGTGGTGTAATCCATCAGCAGCGGTGAGCCGTGAGTGGCAAAATACGCCCGTTGATTCACATCTTCGCTGGCGATTTCATTCGGCAGCCAATTACCCGCCCAGATTTGCCCATGCGGATGTGGATTGGAGCAGCCCATCACCTCGCCTTTATTCTCAAACACTTGTATCCATTGATACTGTTGCCCCAACTCGGCCGTTTGATCTGCCCAAACATCGACCACGTTACGGATTTCCCCGACAGCCATCTCCGGCAGCGTCACATCATGGCGCGGGGAGAAGCAAATCACGCGGCTCGTTCCACGCACCGACTGCACTTGCATCAGCGCATTAGCCGCCTGTGGCGCGTCCGGTGTATCGGGCAGCAATGCCGCAAAGTCATTTGTGAACACATTGGTCGAAGTGTACTGTGGATTATGCTCGCCATTTGCCCGTGTGTTACCGGGGCATAGATAACACTTGGGATCATAACTCGGTCGGTTATCGGGGGTAGGGGGTTCTTGTTTGCCCTGCCACGGACGTTTATTGCGGTGTGGGGAGACCAGCACAGACTCGCCCGTCAACGGATTCAGGCGGCGGTGAGGATGATCAGCAACATTAAACATGAGACCCTATCTTTCAATAAATCTGATGTGTGCGTTTGATTATATCCCGCCAATCGCGTCCGACGAACACCCGATCAATTCTTTTTGAGGTGCTAATCGTCATCTTTCTTATCCTTATCGTCGTGACCTTTTCCCTTGTCTTTGCTTTGCCCTTCGCATCGTCGTCGCCATCCATTAGCCGGCGCCCAATCAGGTGGCGGATGGGCACAGCTCCCGTCATCCTGCCACACCTCACCGGACGGAGCATTCACAGTCGCCCCCACTGGTTCATCAACCGTCACATGAATTATGACTGTCGCCACGATAATTACACCGTCACTGTTGCCCTCAACCCGAATCACATCCCCAACCACAATCGTGGAAAGAATAGGATCATTCGCCGCGACTTCGATCTCAACCCCGTAAATGGTGATGATATTCCCCTCGATACTTTCGACCGGCCCTTCCAGTACCGTTACGGTGCTGATGGTAGCGGTTGGTAATAGGGTTGGGCTTGCCGTCATAGTGACGGTAGGCGAAGCGGTTGGGGGTATTGACGTGAGAGTAGTCGCTGGCGTTGGTGTAATGGACACTTGCTGTTGCTGGGATGCTACCAACAGCACTCCCGCACCGATCAGTGCTGCCATCACAATAACCACTGCAACCACAAGAACTGGACGCGGCATATGCGCACGTGGGCTAGGCACAGGCGGATGATCTAGCGCATCCATCAAACGGGCATGAATAGCCTCACGCGCTTCTGCACCCAATGTTGGCTGTGGTGCACGGCGTAGCCTTTCAATCAGCCCTTGTTCTGCGCTGCTAAACTGCTCACTCATGTCGAGTCCTTGCCCCGTAAATAACTCCGTATTTTGCCGCTGGCGCCTAATTCTTGCGCAAGTGCGTTCAGTGCCCGATGTTGCATCACCCGAATCGCCGCCTCCGATTTATTAAGTGCTGCCGCCACGATAGTGTGCGATTGTTCCTGCATAAAGCGTAAGATCAACAACGTTTGAAAATCGGCTGGCAAGGCTGCTAATGCGGTTCGCAGTCGTGCCCGTTCTTCATTCTTCGCTGCCTTCCCAAATGGATCGGTGTCGTCGCTCGCTTGATTGTCACTGAGCTCGACAATCCGCTTATTGTGGCGGTAATAATCCGCAACCTGTGTCGCCGCGATCCGGTATAACCACGCTCCGAATGGCGCACCGCTGTCTTTATAACGCGGTAGCCCTTGAACCATGCGTAAAAATACCTCCGCCGTTAAATCCTCCGCGATCATGTCGGATTCAACCCGGTAACTAATGTACGTATGGATCGCTTGCACATAGGCTTCATACAGCGTACTAACCGCCGCTTTATCGCCCGTCTGTGCCTGCGCAATCAATTGGCCTTCGTTCGCGAGTGGTTCCATAAACCGAGCTTATCGAATCCTGTCTGATGCTGCATCACCCGTTATAACGTATTTCCCTCGGCAATGTTACAGTGCGCCTCATTTTGTAACATCTCTGCCCATCCTCCGTTTTAGTGATTATGGCAATCGTATGAGGAGGGAATTATGTTCACGAAACCACATCTTTTTTATCTGGCAGTGCTACTAACCGTAGGCCTATCGCTCACCTTGGCAATCGGGCAGATCGCCGCGCAGGATACCGCCACTTGTCCGGTGGGGCAGGGCTACTGGAAAAATACACCCACATGGCCGGTCACCGAATTGACTCTCGGTGGTCAGACCTATTCGCAGGTTGAAGTGATTATCCTGCTGAACACACCGCCTGCGGGTGATGCCAGTCTCATTCTGGCGCAGCAATTGATCGCTGCTAAACTCAACGCCGCTCAAGGGCTGGACGCGGGAGTCGTGATGGGTGTGATTGCACAGGGTGATTCAGTCTTATCAGGCTTTAGTGGTAAATTGCCCTATAACCTGCCATCGTCCGAAACGACCGGACAAACACTCGTCAACCTGAGCAACATCCTCGTCAGTTACAACGAAGGTCAATTGACTCTGGGTTGCGCTCTACCGGCAACTTTAACGCCTACCCCTGAAGCCACCATCGAATCGACCCCTGAAAGTACACCGGAGTCCACCGCGACGGTCACCCCCGAAGCCACGCTCGAAATCACGCCGGAAGCTACCCCTGAATCGACTGCTCAACCCGGCTCGATCATCATCATCATTGAAGGACCGGTACAGGCCATCAATATCAACATCATCACCATCTATAACATCAATATTGAGCTTGACCCGAATGATCCTCTATTATTGGTCATTCAAATCGGTGACATCGTCCACATTGAAGGCACACCCCAAGGCGGTTCTGGCAACATCACCATCATCGCCATCACCATCGTCATCATCAATGTCGAGATTGATAACTCAACCGGCGAAATCTGGCGTGACGATAAATCCTGTGCCAACCCGCCACCCGCGTGGGCACCTGCACACGGATGGCGCAAGCGCTGCGAAGTTCACAATAATAACAATCAAGGCACTGACGATAAGCACGATAAGAAGGACGACAAGAAACACGACGACGATGATTAACGCATCACCGTTTTGAGCTTGTGAGGAGGGTGACTAACCCTCCTTTTTATTGCCTAGCGTGGCATCAAACACAACGTCAGTTTATCGACTGTAGCCGCTGGACAACTATGCCGCTGACCATCACTGCCTTCCATATCAAACGCTGCACCCCAGAAAATAACCGCTGGATTAATGTCCAATCGCGCCACCACGTCACAGGGTTGCGGCGGTGTATTTCCCTCGGCACTGCTGTCCGTAAACAACACACATTGTCCCGGTGCCAGTTGTCCGACCCGTGCGACCGGATTGGTAACCACATACAAACTCGCATCTCCCAACGGCACGGTTAATCCCTTCTGCGCGGTGAAGTTGTTGAAGACCGTGAATCCGCTCAAGGTCATCCAGCGGTCACTCGATTGATTGATGATCGCCAGATTGTGTGTGCCATAAGCAAAGTAAACATATTCGGTCACGTCACCACTGGCGCTACCCGGCACATAAAATTCGCACCGACCGGGATTTGCCACAGCACATTGTCCGCGTTGAATATCATTCTGTGTGACCGCAAACTGTGTCGTTCCGCCTGCGCCCGTCCAGAAATGCTCACTCCCGCTTTGGGTGACCAACCAATTCTGGATGGTGCTGCATTCATCCAATCCTTTCGGTCCGTTGCGTCCAACCGACCAAATCTGCGTACATTGATCTTTGCGTACCGAGCCAGCCCAACGTGCAGCGGCGAACTGTGCCGGATTACCATCTACCGTACTGAAAATAATCCCGCTCAAATCCAGATCACCGCCGGTTTTATTCACCAGTGTCAAATCGTTGTCATCATAAACCAGCGCCACATTCGGTGATCGCAGCACCGTCACATCTATGGCGCTTCCCTGTGCAGTCAATTCTCCTGCCGCCACCGATTGCGCCTTAATCCGGTTCTGCTCTAATCCCGACTCGGCTGTCCATGCTTCACCCGTTTCGTTACCGAGCGCCAACCCCAATTTATTTAATGCTGCCGCCGCTTGTGGGACGTTCATGCCGGTCAAATCCGGCACTTGAACTTCTTGTGCGCTGACTTGCCCGCTCATTGCCAAGCAGATAATCAAGAAGACCAATATTTTCTTCATGAATAGCGTCATCCTTTTGTTATCGGACACCAATAGCCATTAACTATAATGGGCAATCGCTGGCAATGTTACACAACTGCTCGTAGACTAATCCGATCGAACACTCTCATCAGGTATCCAATCATGCATTACGACATCATTTTATTGGGCGATTACTTCTTCGATATGATCTATACCGGCTTGGATCAAATGCCTCTGCTCGGTCACGAAACCTACTCCCAGAATCTCATCGCGACAGGTGGTGCCATGTTCATCACGGCGGTTGCCATGCGCCGCTTGGGAACGAATGTCGGTTGGGCGACTCATTTCGGTAACGACTACTACAGCCAGTATGTCCGCAGCCTCGCCTTAACCGAAGCGCTAGATCTATCCCTCGCCAAAAATCTAGATTATGCCTATCGCCGTGTGACCACCGCTTTAGCCCTTCAGGGTGAACGCGCCTTCGTCACTTTCATCGACCCCGATGAATCTGCCATGCAAGATTACTGGTTGCAAACCATGGATTACTGTACCTTCCGTCACTTGCATCTTGGCGGTTTGGCACACCCTGATGAAGTTCGTCCGCTCATCGAAAAAGCCCACGCCCTCGGCGCTACCGTGTCGATGGATTGTCAGGATGTCCCCATGCTCAAAGAATCCCATCCGTGGCATCAGTTCGTCAACTCCGCCGACATCTTTATGCCCAACGCGCGTGAAGCTTTGCTGCTGACAGGTGCAACCGATGTGCAATCCGCCCTCCATCAGCTTGGCGCATGGTGTGAAGGTCGCTTGGTGGTGGTCAAAGATGGTGCGAATGGCGCGTGGGCCATCCGTGAAGGCGAAGTCTTTCATGCCCCTGCCATGACGGTTGATCATGTTGCAGATACCACCGGGGCAGGGGATTGTTTTAACGCAGGGTTCTTACATGGCTACATTGTCGAGCACCAACCCATAGAGCTTTGCCTGCGCTACGGCAACATCTGCGGCGGTTATTCGGTGCAGGGCATTGGCGGTGCAACAACAGCACCCACCTATGCCCAACTTCAAGCCGCTCTGTACTCAGCTTGACTCTTAATAAACTATCTGAATATTCGATACTAGCCATTCTGTGACCATCGTTATATTCCCTTATCGCCGCGTCTTTGCTCCCTCTTTCTCTATAAAATGGGGAAAGAGGGCTGGGGAGATAGGGGATGAATGGATAATTTCCAAGCCGCTCTCAAACATCCAGAATAAACCGTGCCGCCGGACTAAGCCGGTCGTAGGTTTCAGGCCGTATATAAGCCTTTTGATCAAGCTGTTGTTGTTGGTCGCGCCGTGTGAAATAAGAGTGCATCGCGCGCCGTGGATGAGGTGTAAGGTTGAGCGTCCCCCCATGCCACGTATGTGAATTGAAAATCACCACCGTTCCAGCCGGAGCGATCAGCAGTATTTCATCCGGATGTGGATGGGATGGATCACTCATCACATCGCGCGGAACTTTGCCGCTGCGTTGCGACCCTGCCACGATCCGTGTTGCCCCATTCGTTTCGGTGAAATCATCCAACAACCAGATCGAGTTGCATACGTAATAATCATCGGGAGCCACTGCACCGCCCCAATCCGCATGTAACCCTTGCAGACCGGAACCCGGCAGCGCCGCCCGATAATTCAACGATGACAACTTCAAATTGCCATTCAGCACATGGCTAATCGCCGCCAGCACGCGCGGATGCGTGAAGCACACTTCAAAAATTGGGTCTTTATTCACCAGATCGCTGAGGCGTGTCGTTCCCGCTTCTTGATGCACTTCTCGGCCTGCGCTCGCGCCTTCTATCGCAATCATCTTATCCGTGCGTTTGATGATTTCCGAAATTTGCTGAGCCGATAAAATATCATGCAGCGGTAAAAATCCATCATGATCCAGTTTGTCTTTTTCGGCTTGGCTTAAAGTCTCTTCGGTAACACCCAACGCACGAAGCGCTTCTTGCATCTGCATATAATTTCTCCAATATTTTTCGCAAACTATACTCCCTCTCCGTGACCATCACAAGCCACACCCCTGACCAAACAGGCTATAATCCGCCTCAAGAACATTCTCGATCTCAAAAGGACAGTTTATTTTGAAAACACGCACAGGTAATTTCCCGATTGGCGTTCGGCGCGGCTGGTCGGATTGGCCGCAACATCTATCTACAGTCATCACATGGGCGAAGGCATCCGGTTTGGAAGTGCTGGATATCGGGCGTGATGCGGCTACCATCGGACGTCAGATCATCGACGCGGGGTTGCGTATCGGTTCGGTTGATTTGCTCGAATGGGAACTGATGATTTCAGCCGATAAAGCCAAACGCGCCGACGCCGTTGCGAAGAACGCCGACTATATCAAAGCCTGTGCTGCCTATGGCGTGGTTAATCACTTTCTGGTGATGCTGCCCGAAAATAAAGACCTCCCGCGCAGCGAGAACTTCGGCTATATGGTCGATAGCTTCAACCAGCTTGCCCCCGCCTTGGAAGCTAGTAACGCCCTCATCGTCATTGAAGGGTGGCCCGGCCCCGGTGCGCTCTGTTGCACCCCCGAAGGTTATCGTGCCTTCTTCAAAGAATGTCCATCCCCATCAATGGGCGTCAATTATGACCCCTCACACTTGATTCGCATGGGCATCGACCCGCTGCGTTTCCTCAACGAATTTGTGGGACGTGTCTATCATGTGCATGGTAAGGACACCGAATTATTTGCCGACAACCGCTATGAATTCGGTCACGAACAACCCCCGACTTTCGCCAAAGAGATGGGTTTTGGCAGCATGGCTTGGCGCTACACCATCCCCGGTCACGGCATCGCCAGTTGGACTCAAATCTTCAGCATCCTCAAAGCGGCTCACTATGCAGGTTGTGTGTCGATTGAACTCGAAGATATGAACTTCAATGGCACCGAGTCCAGTGAAAAACAGGGTATCCTGCTCGGCGCACAATTCCTGTCCGGTTGCTAATCCAACTGAATCAAAAGGACGAGGTGCGCCTCGTCCTTCGTGTGTAACACTTCACTAAACAGTGGATGTAGAAGTTGAGGTAGCACCACACTAAACGGTGGGGATCAAGCAATCTTACTCTCGCGTACCTTCCCACTTGTCCCAATACGCCACTTCTGCAACTGGCTTGCGTCCGCCCATCACATACGGCTTATGTTCAGGGGCAGGGTAGCCGAACGAAATCGCGCAGTATGCCGTCCGATCTTCAGGAATCCCCAACAGCGCCTTGATCTCTTCCGGACGGTAGATCGCCGCGATGCACGACCCCACACCTTGATCAGATGCCGCCAACTGCAAGAAGGCCGCCGCTTGCCCCAGATCGAAGTTATTCCATGTGGTGTCCTGTAATCCGACCAGCACCACCGCGAATTTTGCCCCCGCCAGATGCCCCGCGAAATCCCCCATCTTAGACATAGCTTCCAGCAGCGCCCGATCCGTCACCACCACGAATTGCCACGGCTGAGAATTCTTGCTGCTTTGCGAACGCCGCCCCGCATCCAGAATCGCCAGCATCACATCTTCTGGCACCGGCTTGTCTGCAAACTGTCGCACCGCATGTCGTGTCGCAATCACTTCTGTTACGTTCATTTGAGTTCCCCTTGTTTAGTATGGCTCTGTTTTCTCTGCGTTTAGCTCTAAATATCACTCTTTATATACTTGGCGTCCTTGGCGACTTGGCGGTTCAATTCTGCTTTCATCTTGTTCGCGCTTGAATTGTGTCTCATACAGGTGCGCATATAAGCCACCTTCCGCCAACAACGACTGATGCGTTCCCCGCTCCACAATCCGCCCGCGATCCATCACCAGTATCAAATCCGCCGCTAAAATCGTACTCAGTCGGTGCGCGATGACCACGCTCGTTCGTCCTGCCATCACCCGTTTCAACGCCTCCTGAATCAACGCCTCAGATTCGCTGTCCAAATGGCTTGTCGCCTCATCCAGCACCAGAATACGCGGATCTTTCAAAATCACCCGCGCCAGTGCGATTCGCTGCTTCTCGCCGCCACTCAGACGATACCCGCGTTCGCCCACAATCGTATCGTACCCGTCCGGCAGCCCCGCGATGAAATCATGAATATTAGCTGCGCGTGCCGCTGTTTCAATCTCTGTCTGTGTCGCGTTCAACTTGGCATACAACAGATTCGTGCGTATCGTATCATGGAACAGGTGCGTTTCTTGCGTCACCATCCCCACCTGCGCCATCAACGACTCTAACCGCACATCCCGCAAATCATGCCCATCCAGCAGCACGCGCCCTTCCACCGGATCATACAAACGTGGGATCAAGTACGTCAGCGTCGTTTTACCTGCGCCGCTCGGCCCGACCAGCGCCGCCAATTGTCCCGCTTTCACTTCAAACGAGATGTGCTCCAAAGCTTGCTCACGCGCTTGGCTTGCCCCCTCCGTACTGCGTGCCTTCCCATTAGTAGATGCAGTCGGCTTCCCACCAGAGAGCACAGTCGTCACATTATCAATCTGACCAAACCGCTGCACCGCGCTTAGAAGAGTCGCCTCGCGCACCGCGTACTTAAACGTCACGTCCTCAAAGGTCATGTCGCCGCGCACATGCCCCAGTTCGAGCGCGTCCGCCTTCTCTTTAATCTCCAGCGGCAGGTCGATGACTTCAAACACCCGCTCAAAACTCACCACCGAACTCGCGAAATCCACCGGCGCATTCGCCAATTCTTGCAGCGCCCCATACAGCGTCCGCAGGTACGCCCCGAACGCCACGATTGTGCCCACTGTGAACACATCTTTGATCACCAGATACCCGCCCACGCCGTACACAATCGCCGTACCAATCGCGCTGAACAACCCGATCAGTGCGAAGAACATCACGCCCCATACCGCGCGCTTCTGCCCCAGATTGCGTACCTGCGACGCCCGTTCATCAAAGCGCTTGATCTCTGCCGGAGCGCGTCCGAACAACTTGACCAACAATATGCCGCTGATGTTGAGTGTTTCGCTCATCATGGCGTTCATGCTGGCATTCGCATCCATCGCCTCGCGGATAATATCCCGTAGTCGGTCACTAAATCGTTGTGCTGTAATAATGAACAGTGGGAAAATCGCGATGCTGATCAACGTCAGCCGCCACTCCAAACTCACCATCACCCCGAAGACCGCCACCACCTGTATCGCCTGTGTGATCATACTCACGATTGTGTTGCTGATGGCGTTTTGCGCACCCACCACATCATTATTCAGGCGGCTCATCAATTCGCCCGATTTGGTATTCGTGAAGAACCGCAGCGACATCGCTTGCAAATGGCTGAACAGCGCCACTCGCAAATCATACGTCACCCCTTCGCCCACCGCCGCGTTCAATTGCCGTTGCAACACATTGATACCCGCGCTCACTAGCGGAATCAGCAGCAGTCCCAACGTCACCATCACCAATCGGTTGAGGTCTTTGTTCGGCAGTGCATTGTCGATCAAATCCCGCATCAGCAGCGGAGTCAGCAGAGCCAACCCCGTAGTAATCAGGATGATCACTAGCATCCCGCCCAACTTCCAGCGATAGGGGCGGGCATACATCAACACACGCTTCATCAACGTCCATGTGATTCGCGGCTTTTCATTCTCGACGCTGCTCAACCGCCGCATCCGACCGCCACCCATACCCATGCCGCCGCCATGCATCATATTCATCGTTCCCTCTTATCGCTTCGACCTAAGTATAACGGTTATCACACGCCCCCTGCGCCTTCCCTCATCAACCTATAACGCTGCGCCATCCATCACACTATGGTTACGTTTCGCGTACTAATGTTACCGATAAACTACATTCTCGGTTCTTAATTAAGCATTCTAAAGCTTTGATCCTGACGATGTTGGCGATTATCGGAACAGTTCTGATCGTAATTGAACGCATGACTTCGATGAATGTCGTTGGGCTGCTAATGATTGTTGAAGTTGCGGCGCAAATGGCGTATGGTGGCAGTAGTAAAAAGGAAAAACAAATGAAGCAAACATCAATGGCTTCCGATAAACTACATTCTTTGGTATAGGCGTGTCTCATTTCCCATCATGCGTCTCTCGTAAACTAAAAACACCCTGTTTCTACCTTCTAGAATACTTCCCCCACCGCTTCCCCCTATTGTGAGGTGTGACATTTGGGCTTCTTCTGCATTTATATGTAATGAACACACAGCGTGAATTGATTACGGTATACCACCAACTACACCTTTATTGCGCGAGAAGAGGATGTTAATGATGTCGCCCGACCAAATAAGACTATTCATTCAGCAGCTTGATACCATGTTCAACCAACCCCACACCACCACAGCCGATGACATTTTTGCGCGGCACTTCAACGCCTATGTGCCTATGATGCCCGTACTCAATCGCCTAACTTTTAAAAACTATCTCGCAAGTTTTTATACAGCCTTTCCCGATTTCCACCATCAAATCCACAATAGCATCATCGACGGCAATTGGGTTGTGCTTCGCGTGACCTATTCCGGTACACAGCAGGGCGACTTTCTAGGCATCCCCGCCACTGGCTGCGAGGTCATCATGACTGGCATGAGCATCTTCCGTATCGAAAATGGCTTGATTGCTGAATGCTGGATCGAGATGGATATTTTTAGCGTCGTCGGTCAAATCAGCAGCATTGCCTCGCGGCACTCGCGCAGCATCAATTAACGGCGTTTCAAATCATGCTGTCAGGAGTTGTATCAATCAAACCCTATCGGAATGTGTGAATTGGATCACCGATTTGATAGGCACAATTTCAAATTTGGCACATGAAATTAGGTACGTTCCTCGGCGGGTCAGAGTGCCCTTTAGGGTACTTCCCGCCGGAACATGGAGCCGGATGGCTTTAGCCTCTGGCGGCGCTTACAGTTTGAATCTTCATACCGTAATCGCTTGACTCTGTAAGGACTTTTGTTCTAAAATGATATGGGGTATGGTTCCACCCACACACATTACTCTGATGGTTTACAAGTGGTAATGAAAGTCCCTCAGCTGCGCAGCTGAGAGGGGATTTAGGGGAGAGGATTGTATGAAAAGCAACCTCCTGACTCTAACGACATTTCCGCCGACGACGACGACACCGCCGCCACAAACACTAGAGTCACCAAAATATGAAACTGCACAGTGAATCTGAAGAATCTGAAGAATTTTGTGAAGTATCTGTAATACTTCGTAATATAGACGTAGAAATTACTTCGGTAAACCAACACCCGCTTTTCGGTCTGCCCGACGCTGGTTTAACCACAACCAGATGCTCGAAATCGACTCCGGTCCTAGCAGCGCCATCGCCCCGAAGTATCGCACAAACTTGGTGAAGGGAGGGCGGATCGCTTCAGCCCGTCCGAAATCAGCCTTCGCAGCCCCCCAATGACCGGCAGGAATCTGCTTCAGACCACGCAGCGCATAGTTAGCTGCCGCCTCTGCCCGATAATTATATGGAAGTCCCTCGCCACCATGCCGCCGTGCCACCATCTCGATCTCTTCCATACGGGTGACCGCCCCGCTAAAAGTTTTAGCCGCAGCATACAGCCGCTCTTTAGCAAGCACCACCGGCACATATTGAGGGGGAAATGGCTTCGAAATCCGCATCCAATATTCGTAGTCCAGCGTATAATGCAGCGATTCATCCAACTCGCCGCAAGTTTTCCACACCTCGCTCCGCCAGAAACTTGCCGGTTGCACGATGAAATCCAGCTCACCGACCAGCTCTTTCCAGCCACCTTGTTTCACATGCGTGCGCACACCATACGACTTTCCGCTCTCGTCCAGTGCCTCGCAATCACCGTACACGAAACTGTTTTCAGGATGTGTTTTGAAATGCTCAACCACAGTGCGGATAGTTCCCGGTACGTACATATCGTCCGAGTTAACCCAACCCATAATATCGCCCGTCGCCCGACGAAATCCCTTGTTGATAGCATCTGCCTGTCCGCGATCTTTTTCAGAAATCCACGTCAGGCGATCTTCATATTTCCGCAGAATATCTATCGTACCGTCGTTTGAGCCGCCGTCGATCACAATATGTTCAATATGGGGGTAATCTTGGTTCCGTACACTAAGGATCGTGTCCTCAATATACTTCGCCTGATTATAGGTAGGGGTGATAATTGAAACGAGCGGCTGCTCACTCGACATGTGCGATCCTCTCATACCCTAGCGTGACCGCTAAGATTAATCTTAACTTGCCAGATACCACTCAACCGTCCGCTTGATTCCATCGCGGAACTGCGTACTGGCTTTAAAGCCAAATTCTTGTTCGGCACGGCTGGTATCCAAAGCACGGCGGGGTTGTCCGTCCGGCTTGCTGGCGTCCCATACGATTTCGCCCGTGAATCCGGTCATCTCGGCGATCAATTCAGTTAAGCTTTTGATGCTGATTTCCATCCCCGAACCTAGGTTAATCGGATCAGGCTTATTGAAACGCTCTGCTGCCAGTGTAATTCCTTCGGCGGCGTCATCTACATATAAGAACTCGCGTGTAGGCGAGCCGGTTCCCCACGCCATCATCTGCTTATCACCGCGCGCCTTCGCCTCCAAACACTTGCGGATCAACGCCGGAATAACGTGGGATGTCTCCAGATCAAAATTGTCCCCTGGCCCATATAAGTTGGTGGGCAGCAAATAGACCGACTCGAATCCGTACTGTTGGCGATACGCTTGTCCTTGCACCAGCAGCATCTTCTTGGCGAGACCGTAAGGGGCGTTCGTTTCCTCAGGATAGCCGTCCCACAGCGATTCTTCATGGAAGGGGATAGGCGTAAACTTGGGGTAGGCGCATACCGTTCCGATGCTCACAAATTTCTTGACGCCCGCGCGCCACGACTCGTGCAAAAGCTGCGATCCCATCATCAAATTGTCATAGAAGAACTCGGCAGGTCGTGCCCGATTAGCCCCAATCCCGCCTACCACAGCCGCCATATGAATTATCACATCCGGCTTGTGGTCGCTCAAAAGAGCCACCGCGGCATCCCGTTGTCGTAAGTCATAATCTTTGCTGCGGGGCACGAATATATCGACTGCCCCCTTGTTTTTTAGGTTGCGAACTACTGCCGATCCGAGGAATCCAGCGCCCCCCGTCACAACAAATCGGTTATCACTCCAGAAACTCATAGTCACCTCAGTTAACTCATTACCGACCAAGCATAATATGAGCAGAAACGGATAACAATACCAGAGTACTATACGCCCTTACGGGAGAACGACCATTCATCAACCCACAACCCCCCAATTTCAGGGGGTAACGATCCCCCTGTATATTCGTATGCTAAAAACCGTGGTGTGAAAAAAGTAAATGACTAACACACCCGGTTTGAACATCAGTTAAGCAGTAGATTTTCGTCAATTTGACAATAAATACGGCGCTGATGACATTAGTTGTTGAGTATTGGAGTGTAGTACCATGTTAGATATTTCTGGCCGCACCCCTGTGCTAATGAGTGAAAAACGAATTGTTGATAAGCTAAAGCGTATGGATTCGCGCATGTGGGAGCATATTTTCGAAAACTACAACGCGAGCCTCGCCTACGACATTTCGAATTCACTCCGCAAACGCGATATGCCCATCGAATTAGGCGACGATATTTTGCAGGAGACGTGGCTAACCGCTGTCGAAAAAATCCAGGAATTTGTCTGTGATGGCGATGGTAAATTTTATAACTGGTTACGTGTGATTGCGCTCAACCATGTACGGAATTACTGGCGCAAGAATCGTCAGAATGTTTCTTTTGACGCCATTGAGGAAACACAATCTCCCAATGCGCTGGACTACTTTCTGCAAAACGAAGGCTTAGCCGTAAATGATGTTGAAAGTCAGGTCAGCATACGTGAGCAGTTGCTACAATTGGACAAACTCCTATGCGAATTAAATCCGCGTGATCGCGAGATTGTGCTACGTAGGTTTGTGATGGATGAAAAACCAGAAGAGCTAGCACTTCATTATCCGGATTTGAAAGTGCAGTCCATTTCGCAGCTAATTTGTCGTGTTCGGAAAAACTTGCGTCACCGCTTGGATGATTAATCTAGATCTTTCTTACACAACGTCCTTTTAATTATCCGTAAACGTAGGAGCAATTCTATGAGCAACAACTATGATGCCACCAAAAAAGCTGTCTTAAGCGCAGTGCGTAAACGAGCCGAACAAACAAAACCGACCCAACTCAAACTGCGTAGCGGCGCGAAGCTGCTAGGTCAATACCTCCAAAACTGCCTTAAGGAACGCGAGATGGGTAGGGTAGCCTTCGCCCAATCGCTTGATATGGAACCCGAATTAGCCGATGCCATCCTTGATGGTATCTTGCCCGAGTCTGAACTTCATGTAGACTTGCTCAGTGAAATTGCTGATGCAATTGGTTGTGAGTCTGAACGCCTTGTTCAAGTCATGAAGGGCAGCGGAGAAACCTCGTCAAGTAATTGGTTTTCTCCCGTTTAGCGCCTACTCTAAATCTATCCTCTTGCTAACAATGTGAGATTTCTTATATCTCACATCTATTTGTGTTACGCGCTAAAATACTCCGCTTGAATCACATGTATTAATTTCCGCATATGACGGAGTCCACATAAAATAATCGCCTTCTTTACGTTTGTCCGTTTTCTTAATTCTGACAACTCACTTCGATTTTCCTATTCAATTTAATCCAGATATGCTTTTTGCCAATTTTTGACAGTAAACGCTTGTGAAAACAGTTCTAAATCCCCGTCTTAACCGAAAATCTCTAACGACAGTTGACAAATAATTAAGATTTCGAAAATCAACCAATAATTAATTGACAATAAATTTTCATTGGTTGTACATTGAGAGTATCAACGTAATCAGTTAACTCAATCACAATTATAGGAGCGTGATTAAATGAACAAGAACTTCTCAATGCATAAAGATGAACGTGGCCAGACTGCACTCGAAACCGCCATCATCTTGATCGCCTTCGTGGTGGTCGCGTCCGTGTTCGCTTTTACCATTCTGTCGGCTGGTTCGTCCTCGACTGAAAAAGGCAAGCAGGCTATTCAAGCTGGTTTGGAAGGCGTCCAATCGTCAATGAACATCAAGGGTTCGGTCATCGCTGAAGGCGACCCCGCTGCTAATGCTGGTGCGGGTATGGTAAATGATGCGATTTTCACCCTGTCATTGGTCGCTGGTGGCTCCCCGGTTAA
>JBGAFZ010000010.1:0-211118 GCA_044227005.1 Aggregatilineales bacterium | reverse complement strand
TATTATCTTCGAGTTTTTGGAGGTCTATTACAATCGTCAACGTTTACATTCCACTTTAGCCTATTGCACGCCCGCTGCTTTTGAGGCAGCATTCTTTTTGTGACAATTCTCACTCTCCACAATTTCGGGTCAACTCCAGTCTGTATAGTTCAATTTGTTCAGCAGCATATGTCGGAAATGTCGGTGGCAGAATCACCCGACCCAACCGCCGAAAAAGCGTCATTTCAGCGCCGCCACCCGAACTTCCCTCCGGACACAATTGCACATTTAGCGCGTCGCTCCCGTAGTCCCGCCTCTCAATTCAGCGACCGTAGGAAGTCCTGTGGGCGGCAAAATCTGCACAAACTGCAAAAGTTGTGAAATTTGCGAATTTTCTGCCACAACTGAACCATCTCTGCTCTACAGGTTCACGAATTCTCTGTGTCCTCTGTGTCTCTGTGGTTGAATAGCCTTGTCTTTGTTTTCTCTCTAACCTCTGCGTCTCTGCGGTTGAATAGCCTTGTCTTTGTTTCTCTCTAACCTCCGCGTCTTGGCGGTTCAAATCTTGTTTACAAATTCGTCTTGATGAAATCTGACACATCCTGCTGGGCATTCGAATGGAACACCAACAAAATCGACGCGATCTCGATCTCCGTCACCGGCTCCAATTGAACCAGCGCCAACCCGCGCACTTTCTTCCCGTTGATCTTGGTCGTCGTGTCTTTCTTCCGGTTGCTGTACCACCAATTGTTCTTGCGCCACATGATCACCCCGTGTTGCCGCGAGACATTCGGATCATCACCGAGGTTAATATCATTCGTCGAACCGCGCCCCACGTTCACCGTCTTGCGCGTCAAAGTATGCGATTGTTTGATGTCCCCCCGTCGCATCGTAATATTCATCAACTGGGGACTCAGCTCATAATTATCCGGCGTGTTGATCAGCTTCATAATCCGGCGCCGTCGGATCATGCGCGACAGCAAATAATTCAACGCCAGCAAACCGATGATCGCTGCCGGAGCCACCCACGTATCATTAATCGTGCTGATGCGCTCCACCACAGCCGGAACGATACCCGGCACCACCACCGGAGCAGCCGCGCTGGTCGGCACAACCGCCTGTTCCGTCACGGGCAGCGAGATAGTGATCGGACTGCTAAACGCCAACTTAGGATCGCTCGGGCTGGTACTCGGAACCGACGCCGAAATCTGGTAAGTATCGGTTGGCAAGCGGGTCGGGTACAACCGATCCATCACACCCTGAATATTATCGACTTGCAGGAGCGCTTTACCGTCCGCTTGGAACACCGCATCGCCCAGCTTGAACACCTGCGCCGGATTACTCACCGAAGCCACCATCACCTGTGTGGCGGGCAGGGCATAGGCCGGGTTACTGCTCACCTCGAACTGTACCGACCCGCTCAACACGGTCGGATCACCCACGATCCGCAGGGCTAATTTCTGTTGGGCATACAGCTTGATCTTGGCTGGTGTCGTCGCCAGCGTAGCATTATTGGTGTCCCACAGTTGCGCCTCAATCGTGTAGTAACCGGGGTAACGCTCGGCTGCATTAAACGTATACTTCGGGCTGTTACCGCTCTGTGCCACCTCGTCGTTTACGCGGAAAACAATCTTGGTACTGGTGCTGTTCAGGTCACTTTGAACATTCACCCCGATGTCCACGATGCTCGTGATCGGTTGGCTGGTATCAATCCCCTCCGCAAAGGTGATCGAGTGTTGCAGGGTTTGGAACGGGCAGTTAATCGTATCGCTCAAACTGGAATCGTTGTTGGTATTCACGTCAATCTTGAGCGGAACAATCCCACTCGCGTTAGCCGTTTGTCCCTGCATATTGACCGTCAGCAAGATTTCGCTGTTCATGGTACGGACGGTTTCATCAAGGAACTTGCTGATGGCTGTCCCAATCGAAGCCCGTGAGTTGCGCGTTTCGGTGTACAACCAGCTAAATCCGTTGGTATCCAGAGCCAGCTTTTGCATGGCTGCGTCGTCCGTCCGGTCACGTGAATAAAACCCGACCGGATAAATCTGGATTTTGTCGCGGTTAGCTGCCTTAACGATGTCCTCATCCGATGCTTGGACGAGCGCGCGCCGTCCCGAGTCGGTGATCGTCAGGATAACTTTGCGTCCCGTACTGTTAATCGGAAAGCTGCTCGCGGCTTGTAACAACGAGTCGTATAAACGGTTATCCCCGCCCAACACCACCAGATTCGTCATATGCTCGCTGACCAATCGTGCTTTGTCGGTGTAGAACTGGGTGATAGGGGTGATGGTTTCGCTAAAGGTGATCAACGCTACCCGATCTTGCGCGTTCAGGCCGGGGAACAAATGCCCACTGATGCTGTTGACAATCTCCTCAATCGGTACCGTATCGGTGATGTCCAGCACCAGAATCATTTGCAGGGGAGGGCGGTTATCCAAACGTTCCACTTTAAAGCGGGTACTATCCAAAGGTTGCGCGTTATCACCAGCCGCAACCGCCACCTGATACGTTCCGGTCGGAATCGGTTGACCATCCCCGCCCATCAGCACCGCGTTGATGCTGGCCGTATTATTCTCCGGTTGGAAGGTACATTGATAGGCGACGAATGCCCCTTTACGTGGCGTATCCTGCGCAACCAGAATGCTCGGCAGCAGGATCAGCGTCAGCACACATAGGCCGAGTAAGTAACGAAGACGACTAACTGAGGGCATAGTAATGGCTCCGTGAAGGTGGGTTGAGTCTGGCGCTGTTCAACGCAGGTGGCGTACCTGAAACAGGATTATCCAGTGTAGCTTCCGGATTGAAGGTAGCGAATGGGGTAGGGCTTGTCAACGCCGCAGCCGTTTGTGGAATAAACGTTAGTGCAAGATCGGCGTTTTCAGTCGGGATGGTTGCTGTCGGTGTCGCGCTGGGTGTGATCAACGCCTCATTTTGCCAGCGGGTATTCAACGCGCTCAGTCCCCACAGCACCAGCACGATGACCAGCAAGGCCATCACCAAACGCAGGCGATTGCTGCGCTGTTCAGGATGATGCGTTTCCAGATGATCTTCCGGCTTGCCCAATCGTAATGGGCGGCTGCGATAGCCTACATAAATCCGGTCAGTTTCGCGGGCATGCCAGATGTCGTTGACGTAACCCTCGCGCATCACTTCAACCGCTACCGCACTGGAGTTATCTTTTGTGCCTTTTTCATTCGCGATCCGTACCAAACTTTCGGCTAAAGTTTTGATGTTTTCGGTCGCTACCAACTGTCCCAGTTCTTCGATCGGGATCACGCCGGTGACACCATCACTGCACAGCAATAATCGGTCACCGGGCAGCAACCGCAGGTTGATCAAATCCGGTTGAATCTGGTCGGTTTTACCGATGGCCTTTTCTAGAATATCGCGCATCGCTGGAGGTGTGCGCGTGTCGTTCGCATGACGGGTGTTGTCCACAATGGGTTCGCGTCGGGCATGGTCGCGGGTGATCTGGGTCAGCGTGTCGTTGCGCCAGTGATATAACCGCGAGTCCCCAACGTGGGCGATGCTGGCTTCCCAATCTTTGATGATGACGCTGGTGAGCGTGGTTCCAGCGCTGAAGGCCGAGCGTTTGACGAAGTTCCGGATTTCTGCGTTGATGTTCTGGTAAGCCCGTCCCAGTACCGCCTGAAAATCTAAATTGTAGCTGATGTTCCGGTTGAAGACCGCCAACAAATAATGAATAGCGAAGGCACTCATCTGGTCGCCATGTTGTGCACCACCCACACCATCTGCGATACCAAAAAGATAACCGCGCTGGTGCTGGTAGATGCCGATGGCGTCCTCGTTATTATCGCGTACTGCGCCAGTGCTGGTCGCCCATCCGGCATTCACACGGATAACGACTGGCGTCCGATCCCACGCGAACAATTTAATGCCGTAGTCTTGCTTGCCCACGCTGATGATCGCCTTATCGTTCATCGCGGTTTCCCCGCTGATCGGGGTGCCATTTAAGAGTACTTTTTCCCGTGAATACACCACGGTTAAGCCGATGTGTCCGGCGTTGCTGGCGGGATCAATTTGGGTGAAGCGCAGTCGTGTACTGTTGTCTGCGCCAAGCGTGATTTCGCTGCTGCTGCTCCCGATAGTCGTGCCGATGTGAACGACGGTACGTGTTTTGGTGCTTTGTTCAGTCAGGTGAATTTGTGAGTATTGCGCCGTTTCGCTCACTTTGACGCGTTTTGCGACTGCCGGATCGCTACGGAAGGACAGGCTGTCCTTCATGTCCTCCAGCCAACCGCTTCCTGCACCCTTGGGTAACTTGATGAACCGCCCCGGCAATCTGGCGATATACTGAAATTGTGAGGATAAGGATCGGAAAAACGACCCAAACATCCGAAATGGACTGGATAGGTTCGAGAAAAAGCTCGTGAAAAGTTGAATAAACCGCGCGGGGATCGAAAGTAACCAGTTCATAGACTCATTTTTTCAGATAGATATTTCTTCCAATCTTAACATCGCCTGCACGTTTTTGTGGATTGTTTTCTATCTAAATGGAAATATTGATTGGAATTGACGCAGAAGAATACAATTAGGCTGTAATTATTCAGTGGAATTGCAAGCTTGCGGACATGAGTTTCACATAAAAATATATGAGATTATATCGCTAAGAAATTCAAGATCTTTATTTTGAAAGATAGCATTCGTCGGGTAGTGTTAAGTAGTTCATGTAATCCCCCTATTCGCTTGGCGTTCTTGGCGTCTTGGCGGTTAAAATAAAATTTGATATTCATTGAGGGAGCAAGGTTGTGGATGTAAACCAACTCATGTGGATTGCGGTTATCGTGCTGCTGGTGCTGGCGATCTTGCAAATCCTATACGTGTTTTATTTGTCGGTATCGCTGCGCGAGCCGCGTCCGGTTCGGCAGCCAAGCGGGCCGATCATGCCGACCACGCCGCAGGGCATGAATACTGTTCCCCCCAACTATCAAAATCCGGTAGCTACGGTACGCATCGGGGCAGGGAAGCTTGTGGTGGTCAGTGGACTACCGGGGCAGAAAGACATCCCCGTACCGGGCAACAATTTTGGTATCGGGCGCTTCTACAGCCCTGAAAGCAATATTCTAGTGGCCTTAGATGAAAAGAGTATTTCACGCCGTCATGCTATTTTCATGGGTGACGAGAATCTGGGCGAGTTTTATCTGACCGATACCAACAGCTCTTATGGTACATCGCTCCGTAAGGACAACAAGTTTGAGCTGCTGACGCCCGGCCAGCGCGAACGTATTTATAACGAAGACGTGGTGCAGTTCGGTAACAGCGTCACCATCCGTTTCGTACTGCCCAGTGCGACACGGGCGGCTGCGACCCGTTTCTAGGTGCTTATGCAACTGTCAGCCGGTATCACTGTAAGTGGCTATACGCTGGAAGAACGCATCGGGGCAGGGGCAGCCGGTGAGGTATGGCGAGGACGCTATGGCGATCAGGTGGTTGCCATCAAGTTTGTGAGTGATGTGCCCGACCCTGACGGGAAGTATGCACGCAGCATCCAAACGGAAGTCCAAACGCTCGGTTTAATCCAGCATCCTAATATCCCCCGTTTATATGATTATGATCTGCAAGGCACACGGCGTTATGTAGTAATGTCCTTGGCTGAGGGCATGAGTTGGGATGTGCTGATCGCGTCCGGTGCGGTGTTTAACCTGCGGTTGGATGCGCGGCTTGATCTGTTGAGACAAATAGCCGATGCCCTGATGAGTCTCCATCGTCAGGGCATCATTCATCGTGATGTGAAGCCGGGGAATATTCGGGGGACAACCCATCCTTATTTGCTGGATTTCGGGGTATCTATCCGTGAGCAAGAAGTGGCTATGACTTCAACACAGGTCGGTACAGGGCTGTATATGCCTCCTCTCGGTGACGCGTTGGATGCGCACAGTGATACTTTTGGGTTCGCGCTGGTGGCTTATGAAATGTTGTTCGGTCGGCATCCGTTTTACGATCCGGCGCACCCCCCAACGCTCTTGGATGAAACCCGCCGTATGACCACCCTCCGGTTACGCCAGCATGATTGGTATGCACCTACACGCTTAAAGGCAGTCGAGATTCCGGGGGATTTGCGAGGGGTTAATCTGGGAAGGCTAGAGGCGATGTTTGTGCGGGCTTTCGGGCCGGTGCAAAGCCGTTGGCCGGATTTGGAGGCTTTTTTACAAGCGGTGCACGAAACGGTCCTGACAGCCGAGAATATGCCGAACCTCGATCAGGCTGCGCGACCCAAGTTTGAAACGGTTGACGTCAGCCATCCCCATTACACCGATCATACGCTTGCGGAACATCAAGCGACCGAGCATCCCGACACGCCAGACCGCACACGAGTGATCGTGCGCGGGGTGATGGTAGCTGTGATCATTTTTTCGGTGGTCTGGTTGTTCATTATGGCACGTTATTCTCTATGACTTTTTCGCCTAATACTCCTTTTGACTCCGGACTTCATAAACGGAAATGGTATGCGCTTTCACGGTTTGACCGGAAAGTTGCGCTTGTGCTGACGAGTTTGGTCGTGATTACGGTTATCGTGATTCTGCTGGGCGATCAGGTAGGGACGCAGGTGGTGTCGTTTTACCCGAACGGAAAAGCCCGCAGTAGCGATTCGATTGTGCTGGCGTTTAGCGAGCTGATGGATCAAGAGAGTGTTATGCAACGTTTACGGATGGAACCGCCGATTGAGGGTGAGTACATCTGGAGCGGGATGCGGTTGATGTTTCAGCCGAAGTATCCTTTGATGACTGGAACTGAATATACGGTTTCGCTGGCTAAGGGAGCGAAAAGTACAGGTGAACGAGAAGTATTAGCCGACTATCGCTACCGCTTTACGGTTCGGTTTCCACGGGTGGCATATCTTTCACCGGTGGACGGAAGCGCTCCAGCGAATATCTGGATTACTGATCCGGATGATTTATCGCGTACAGAGCAAATTACAGCTATCGAGACAGGTGTGAACAGCTATGATGTGAGTCCTGATGGGCGCAAAATAGCGTTTAGTGCGCAGGGGACGAACGGCAAGGGCGTTGATATATGGATGTTGGATTTGGAGAGCAAGAAGATCCAGCAGGTGACTGATTGCCCTGATAGCGCGTGTACGCTGCCGGTATGGAGACCGGATGGGCAATTGATTGCGTATACACGGTCTTACATCAACTCGAATTTAACGGGTAAAACCGTGACAGGGGAAAGTTTGCGGGGTGGATTACCGCGTGTGTGGGTGGTTGATTTGACGGCTGACCCGTATGTTACACGGCAGTTGGTTGAGGACTCGCAGGTATTGGGGGAAGCCATTAACTGGTCGAGCGATGGGAACAGGCTGAACTTCTTCGACATCGATAAGGGAACCTCGTTTGTTTATGATTTCAAGGAACAGCGCACGATCACTATTGAAAATCCGTACGGGCAACCTGCGGCACTATCTCCTGATGGAAAGCAGATCGTTTATCCCCAGTTTGTACAACCTGACCCGAGTAAACCGTTGACATTGCATCTGCAATTGCGCGATCTAGAGAGCCAAGCGGTGCGGGATGTGAGCGGGGGAGAGCAAAATTCGCAGGGGGATTCTAACCCAGCGTGGCAGCCGAACGGTGAAGGATTGGTGTTTGTACGGCGTGACACTGCCCGAAATGCAAACCAAGCTTCACAAATCTATCTGCTGAAGGTGGCTGATAGCAGCCTGCAAACGTTAGTGGCTGATCCCGAACGCACATCAAGTGGCTTTGTCTGGGATTCGACGGGACAGCAATTTTTGATGCAGCGCTTCACAGTACCGACAGATGCTAGCCAAGTCGGGCTGCCTGAGATCTGGTCGTATGCGATTAAGGACGGGACATTGACCCAATTGGTGAGCAATGCCGTCGAGCCGCATTGGATACCCTAAAAGTAAACGCGGATGGCCATCTGACCGAGATAAATTAAATCCCCGTTGTGCAGTTCATAGGCTTGATGCGGGACTAGACCTTCCCGATTGAGGTAGGTTCCGTTGGTGCTGCCCAGATCCGAGATGTTGATATGGTCATCGGCGCGGAAGATGCTGGCGTGAAGGCTGGATACGCCTTTGCTGAAGGCATGGAAGGGCGCGAGATCGACATCAGGAGTACGGGCAGAATGGGTGCTCGAACGACCAATGACCAGCCGATTGTGATTTTCTACAGTGAGTTTTTCGCCTGAATCGGACAATTCGATGGTGATTTTGTTTCGGGTTGCTTGAGGCGGTGGGACATCAAAGTTGACGGTTGGTTCATCGTCAAAGGCTAACATGGCGCGCATTTGACGGGTGGCGAGACTATTATAGTTCGAGAAGGGTTGACGGCAGTGTTGGCAAACGAGTTCGCCATCGCGGTTACTATGCTTACAGCGGGGACATGTTTGCATGATAACTCTCTTATTACTACTTTGTTTGAATCTATTTACATCGTACTCTGATTCCTATTGGTAGCAGTAATAAGCAATTATAAAAAGCATAAATTTATTGTGAATTGTTTGCGAAGATGATGGTTGAAAGTAGTCGTTAGTTATCAGTTATCAGTTTTCAGTTGCAAGTGTGAAGCCATCCCTCAAGTTTGTGTCGGCGGTGTCGTCGTCGTCGCCGACAAGATGATATGCAAAATTGGCAGTCCACAGGATTTCCTTCGGTCACAAAAGCAGCAATGGCAAAGTGGGTTTTTGTGCCGGATTTGCCACGCTGATTCGGAAAATTCTTCAGATTCGTCAGATTCGGAAGATGGTTTGCCAGCGGCAAACCCGTACAGAATGTAGATGGTGATGTGGGCGGCAACGGCAAACCCGTACAGAATGCGGATGGTGATGTGGGCGGTAGCGGCAAACCTGTACAGAATGCGGATGGTGATGTGGGCGGCAGCGACGGATAAGACTATCATAAGTGGTAGATGACATAATTTGACCTTGATGACCCCTCCCCAAAGCGTCAGGGAGGGGCTTTAAAGACCTCTGTAGACTATCTTCTTATTAGATAGCACCGAAAATGTGTCTCCACCATTTACTGTAGTGTTACACAGCGGCAAACCCGTACAAGATGTCTATGGATATGATAGTCGATGCGGAAGGCGAAGGGGTGACATTTTGGAAAACCATTTTGTAACTGTTTTGGATGGTTGGCGCTAACTTAGCAGGGGAGGCGGTGAGCGCGGTGGTTATGAGATGGTTGGTGAATGGTTTGCCGACAAACTTAAAGTAAACCTCGATTATAAGGAATATCGTGCCAGAGGCGTTATTCCTGTGACAGACGGGCGTTGGAGCGCAGGACGGTGACGAAGAATCCGGTGGGGTTGGCGAGATCGGGGCGCTGTTGTAGGCGGTGGAGGGCGGTGTTGATATGGGCAGGGTGATGAGTCAACACGAGGCGGCGGGCGTTGCTGAGGCTGAGGTGACGGTTGGTGTCGCCTGTGCGCTGGTTGACGCGGGTATAGATGGTTTGGGCGAGGGCTTCCTGCTGTGTGTCGGGCAGGGGGACGCGGAGAATACGATTCTTAATCGCACGTTCGCTAGGTCGCTCACAGCCTCTCCACTGCGTAGAGAGGGGAGTTAAAGCAGGGGAGAACCCCCTCCCCGACCCTCCCCCATAAACAGGGGAGGGAGTAGGAAGATTCTCAGCCATAGGTTTGCCGTCGTGTTGAATGATGGGTGAAAGCTGCGTTTGCCGGAGGATAAAGCCCCGTAAACGGGACTGATGAGGCGTAAATGGGTTGATAGCGTTGAAAGATTCCACCTCGAATACAGGGGAGGGAGTAGGGACAGGTGCGGCGGTGGGATAGAGGATGGGGCGGACAGGGGTGGGTGGGGCGTCAGTGCCATACCAATAGTAGTTGGCAGCGCGGGTTTTGAGGCGGATATAGGCGTTTTTGGCGAGCAGATGAGCGGCGACGGCTCGCAGGGCAGGGTATTTTTTACCCATGAGGGTTTCGATGTGTGCGCCAGCGAGGGCTTCATCGGCAGGCAGGGTGTTGATGTTGTCCCACGAGAGGATTTTCTCGTGGTAGGTGGGGCGGCTATGGATGGGAATCAGGTGGTTATAGGTATCGAGTGTGCGGCGAGTGACACCGATACGGTTGGCTAACCAGCGGCGTGAGTAATCGGCGGGGCGACGTTTGATGAGTTCACGGTGAAGCGCCATGCGGGTTTGTCGGGCGCTGGTTAGGTCTTCACGGGTGAGCGGGTCGCTGCCGGAGGGTTTTACGCCGAGCAGTTTATAGAGAAGGCTGATGGTGGGCATCTTAAAGCGGCGGTGTTTAGGTCCTCTTTTTTTCATTCCTGATTTTTTCTCAGTAACAAAAAAGCATTTTTTTGTTTTCAATCGCGTTGTCTTTGTTGCAGCCTCTTTAGAGGCGGGGGGGAGTGCAGAGGGGGAACGCTGAGGGAAGAATGGTTGTCCGGTTGGGGATAGGGCGTTGAGCGCGTTATAGATTGAATCGCGCCCGACGACGCCTTTTAAGGTTTCGATGGCCTGATCGGCGGTGAAGCCTTGATCGGGACGGAAACCGGACTGGAATAAGCCTTCGAGAGTGCGTAGGACGCAGGTGTGTTTGCGTTGGAGCAGGGCTTCGCGGATGCTGTTGGGGATTAACCCCCTCCCCAACCCTCCCCCATAAACAGGGGAGGGAGTAGAAGCAAGCAAATCATCTCCCCCACGTTCGCTAGGTTGTAAAACATTATTCTCCTCTCCCCCGCCCCCTCTCCACTGCGTAGAGAGGGGAGTAAAGGCAGAGAAGGTTGGTGTATTGGGGCGAGGGGGGCGAGAAAAGGCGCTGCGAATTGTGGCATAGGCTTCACGCTGGCGCAGGTGGGCGGCTTCATGGGTGTACTGGTTGGCGCGGGTGACATGCAGGGTGGTCAGGGCGCGGCGTGTTTGGGGTTGATCCCAACCGTGGTCACGGGCGTAGATGGCGGTGCGAAAAAGGGCTTCGTTGCGTCCGCCACGTGTGAGCCAGTAGTGATAGAGGGCGTGGAGATCGGCGCGGGTGGGGAGTAACCCGTTCCCCAACTTTCCCCCATAAACAGGGGAGGGAGTAGAAGCAAGCAAATCCTCTCCCCCGACCCCTCTCCACTGCGTAGAGAGGGGAGTAGAGGCAATGGGAGGTGAAAGTAGCAGGTTTTTTCCTGCGGATGTTATGGGCATAGGCTTAGGATCTGAAGCGGTGAGGAATGCGAGTATGCGGGTGATGTCGTGCTGGGTGAGGGGGCGAGGCATACCGCCGCGGGTGATGCGGTAGAGTTGGCCGTTGATGGTGGTGGGTGGTGCGACGACATAGCGACCATCCGAGAGTAAATCGACACCTGCGCGTTTGTGGCTGGCGAGGTGCAAATGTGAGGGTAGGTGAAAATAGAGATGGGGCAGGGCACGTCCAGCGGATTGAACGGTGCGGGTTTCGATGAGGTCAGGGCATTGGCGGCGAAAGTCTGCAAAGCAATCGGCGGAGTCGAAATCAAGGACGACAAGGCGGCTGACACGTCCGGTGACGATGCCGAGGGCGGCGGCATTCCCTGTGGGGGAAAACCATTCGTTTAGCTCGGTGAGGGTGGCGGGACGGGATTGATAAGCTGACCACGGACGTGCGGCGACTTTGGGACGCGCCGGATCACGGTCGCCCAAAAGTGGAATGACAGCATATCCGAGGTGATAGTACGCTTCGGCAGCCGTTAAAAGTGTTTGAAGATCATTAAAAAATACCAACGTTAAGCCATTCCTGCCGGAAATGGCTTGCGCGGTCACCCTAATGTTGCTATCATTAGAAGCAACGAAACACGCCACGTGTTTCGAGCTGGGCGCGCATTTACTTAGCCGCCCCGGCGGTTGAGTGAATGCCTTCTGAAGTCCTCCCAGACATGTACAGAAGGCATTATGTTTTATAGGGCAAGTGAGTGGTGCCGAACGCACCTAAATCCCCGTCGATTGACCCAACAACTGATCCGAATAACTTGCTTGAGGGCAAACCCCTGAAGGCTGAAACCTTACCTTAGGGCGAGAGCGCTGATTCAAGTACTCGGTTTTGGCGCTGCTGGTGGGATGTTTTCTCGTATTAATCCATAGTGACCCTTAAAAATGTAATAAAAAAGGTGCCAAACCCATTTGTGAGAATGACACCTTTAGTAAGCTGTGCTATACTATTGGTGATCTGCACGAGCGGGCTAGTGCTCTGTAGATCCGATCTTCATCGTGGGTAAGTACGATGATGGTCATTCGTCGTACTCGCTTCCAACGAGTCCGACATCCAATTGAAAACCCCTTGGCGGGGGTGCGGCAGAAAGGCGAGCGTAAGTTCGCTTTTCTGCTTTCAATGGACATGTTAATCTGCCGATTAGTATATACCCCCGAACCGACTCGCGCAACTGACTCTCTGGCGAATCCAACCGACGGCATGAAAACCTCATTTTAGGCAGGACTATATACCCCACCTCAACCCCTCCCCGAAGCGTCAAGGAGGGGCGAAAATGCAAATTGTTGGGTGAGAAATTTCAAGTTGTTACCCAGAAAACTAACTTCACCGTTTAGTGTGGGTGACTAGGGGAGTGGAAGACTATATACCCCACCCCAACCCCTCCCCAAAGCGTCAGGGAGGGGCTTTAAAGACCTTTATGTGTTATTGCCTCATTAGTTACTACTGAAAATGTATCTCCACCGTTTAGTGGGGCGCTACCGGATTGTCAGTCATCACATGGGGTGTTGGACAAACGACACCTCGCATATGCGATAAGGGTCACTATGCCGATGGGGCAATCAGGGCTAGGATGAGGCCGTCAGTTATGAGTAAGGATTATGCACGAATTATCCGTCACACAGAGTTTGCTTCAACTTGCCTTGAGCCATGCGGATGGTGGGCGTATCACGGATTTGTATGTGGTGATTGGGCCGCTCTCGTCGATGGTGGACGATTCGGTGCAATTCTATTGGGATATGATCAGCGAAGGTACGGCGGCGGCACAGTCGCAGTTGCATTTTAAGCGGACGATTTCCGAGATGCAGTGCGAGGAATGCCAGCATCGGTATGCGTTGGCTGGCGATGATTTTACGTGTCCCAATTGTGGCAGTGCGCAGGTTCGGGTTGTTTCGGGCGATGAGTTTTATCTTGAATCGATTGAGGTTGTTCCTCTGGAGCCAATAGCAACATGACACGGATACCGGTCGTTGAAAAAATTCTGAGTGCAAATGATCGTTTGGCGAATGAAAATCGGGCGATGTTGGATAGGGCGGGTGTGTTTGCGATCAATCTGATGGCCTCGCCGGGGGCTGGTAAAACATCGCTGGTTGAACAAACGGTGAGCCGATTGGCGACTAAGCTGCGGCTTGGCGTGATTGATGGTGATATTGCGACCAGTTTGGATGCTGAACGGGCTGCGGCGGCTGGTGCGGCTTCGGTGCAGATCAATACGGGTGGCGATTGTCATCTGGACGCGGTCATGGTGCATTCAGGTCTGGCACAACTTCCACTGGAAGATATTGATTTGTTGATTATTGAGAATGTGGGCAATTTGATTTGTCCCGCGAGTTTTGCGCTGGGTACGCATCTCAATGTGCTGGTGGCGTCGATACCGGAGGGGGATGATAAGCCGTATAAGTATCCCGGTATGTATCGGGGTGCTGATGTGCTGGTCATCAACAAGGTTGATTTGCTGCCGTATATCACGTTTGATATGGCACGTTTTCAGCAGGGTGTCGAAATTCTGAATCCGGGTGTTACCACGTTTGCGCTGTCATGCCGTATGGGCGAGGGTTTGGATAGCTGGTTGAACTGGTTACAGGAACGGCGAACGGCTTATCTTGCAGCGCGGTAACAATTGGTGAGGCTGTAGGGTGTTTAGTCAGCGGATGAGGCGCGCCGTGTCCCTACAACAATGCGATGCACATCCTTTTAGGGTACGAGGGTATATCAAAAGAGGCCGGACACACACTCGTGCATCCGGCCTCTTTGATGTTTGGGGTAGGGTGGTTATAGGGTGACCAGCGCAAGCGCTATGAAACAGATACAATGAGCGTTGATTGAAGCTGCAACTCATTTTTACCCATAATAATCATTTTAAAAGGAACCTGTGATGGACAAAATATACTTAACGCCCCAACAGTTGGCTTTTATGGATACGTTCGGTTATCTGGCGTTTCCGGGGCTGCTCAATGACAAAATTGCGGCCATTCAGAACGCATTCGAAGCTATTTGGACGGAACGCGGTGGCGGGATGGATGGCAAGCCGCATTCAGGTAGGATGCGCTCGGTTATCGTGCCGTTCATTGATCAGAGCGAATATCTTTCGAGCCTGCTCGATGATCCGCGTATTAATGGCATCTTTAGTAGCTTGCTGGGCGATGATTTTAATTACATCGGTAGTGATGGCAATTTTTATGTCGGTGATACAACGTGGCATTCCGATTTGGATTGGGCAAGTGATTCGATTGGTACACCGCGCCTCAAGTATTACAAAATGGCCTTTTATCTCGATCCGCTGACCCGTGCTAGTGGTGCGCTACGGGTTATTCCGGGCAGTCACCGTTTTGGCGAGGGTTATTCGGAAGGGTTGGAGAAGCAGATTCGCAAATCTCAGGATGTATGGGGGATTAGCGGCGCAGAAGTTCCTGCTATCCCGATGGAAACCAGCCCCGGTGATGTCGTGGTTTTCAACTTCGCTACCAAACACAGCGCATGGGGCGGCGGTAATCAACGGCGTATGTTCACTATCAACGCTACTGCCCACTACCAACCAGAAGATATTGGCTATTTGAAGGGCATCATCAGCGGTGCAGCACGTTTCTGGATTGATTCGGTGTATGGTGAGCGAATGCTGCGTACTGCCACGCCAGAACGCATGATTCATCTGCGTCAGTCGCTCGATAATCAGGGGCATTTGCCGGAAGAAGTCCGCAAGGCCAAGTTGACTATGACCGAGCCTGCACACGGATAATTTTGATTATGCAGTCAGCGGATGAGGCGCGCCTCATCCCTACAACACTTTTTAGGGTACGAGAGTATATCAAAAGGGGCCGGATGCACGAGTGTGTGTCCGGCCTCTTTGATGGTTGGGGCAGGGTAGGTTATTTGATGATCGGTGCGGCCAAGCCGAAGTTGGTACCGAGTACCACCAGATCATAAATGTCGATGGAGCCATCGTGGTTGAGGTCTGCCATTGGTATGGCGCTGGCCTGAATTCCGAAGTTGCTGGCAATCAAGCTGGCATCCTGAATATCTACAACGCCGTTGCCATCCGTATCCCCCATCGGCAGGACATTGGTGCCCATGTCGATAACCTGACCGTCGGCACTAATGACGATGGTTTGTTGGGTGGGGAGGGCTTGCGGCGCACCCCACGCGAGTGTATAGGTTCCGGCGGGTAATCCGGTCAATTGGAAGGCACCAGTCGCGTCGGTATTTACCTGCATCACCAGCGTGGTGCCGGAGAAGATGGCCACTACGATACCCGTGTTATTGCTTGTTCCCGGATAGGTGATCACACCGGCTACCGTACTGCCGACTGTGGGCGCTGCTGCCATCGCGACCAGCGTTGGGCCAGGGGTGGGTGTGATGGTCGGCATGGGTGGCGCGACCATCGGCATGACATTGCCTGATGGGTTGTTGAACACGCCGTTGATGATGGCGAGTGGTACATCGAAGCCATTGGTATCTACACCCAAGACGGTACAAATCACCGGAGTGCTGCCCGCCGCTTTGACCGTGTAGTTCAATCTGAAGGCCGTGATATTGCCGACGATGATGGGATTGGGTTTGAGGCGACTGGCCGCAATGTTCCATGTGCCGTCGGCTTTATAACCCGCATCCACGAAGAAGCTGTTAGAGTCGTTGAAGCCATCGGATACCGCATGGGTGGTTCCGGTCAGGATGCTTGCATTGACGGAACACTGTGCCTGAATACCGTACAAGTTGGTAACATTGTAGAGCACCAGATTAACCTTGATGTTGCTGCCAACTGCCGCAGTTGACGGTGCGACATCAATCAAGACGCTAGGTGATGTGGGTGGTGTCGCCGTGAACACGGGCGTCGCTGAAGGTGGCACGAGTGTGACGGTGGGCGGTATCAAGGTCGCCGTTGGTGGTACCAGCGTCGCTGTTGGTGGGATGCGGGTCGCGGTGGGCAGCACTACAGTCGCTGTCGGCGGGATGGCGGTGAACGTGGGTGTTGCGCTCGGCAGCAAGGTCGCTGTCGGTGGGATGGCGGTGAAAGTCGGTGTCGCACTGGCTACCAAGGTGGCTGTGGGCGTGGCGGTAACCGGCTTGGGTGTTACGGTCGCGGTCGGCGCAGTTTGGCTGGTCGAGATGATCTTGATGGCAATATCTTTCGTCAGTCCGTTGACCGGAACTGTCACCGTGCCATTGATCGCGCTCACGACACCACCATCCGTGACCACACCGGTGTAGGTGTCCCAGATTTCAACACGATAATTTCCAGCGGCCATTTGTGGGATGGGGAAGGTGGCGCTGATTGCAGCCGGCACTGTCGCTGAATTCCAAAGGGCGTTCCCCTTATTTTGTACCCACGCATAGGCCTCGGTGCCACTGCTGGCACGCATCGCCAGAACACGCAGTTGGGCGTTACTAGGCGTGATGGCGGTTGAGGTTAAGAGTACATCACTGGTGGACAGGTAGGTGAAGTTCTTACCTGCGTAATCCACACCCTTGAAGAAGTTGCTGGCGATCTTGGCTTCGGCGTATTTGGTGGCGATGAAGGCATCGGTTTGCGAGTCCCAGTACCAGTCAATGGGGGCAGTACCGATGGGCGACATCAAACCAGCCCAACGCATATCATGTGTGGCTTTCGGCTGCGGATTGGCTTGATTCCAGACGGTTGTTCCCGTGTCCAATTCGCCCCAGATAACTGGTTTAGGCGCGCCTTGCCAGCTTGAACCATCACCCAAACCGAGTCCGCAGGTGCCGCCAGTGGCAGTGCGTAAACACTGGGCGAAGCGATAAACAAAGTTGGCGGCGTCATAGGTTAGATCAGCACTGTAGCGCGAGATCATCATGTAATCGTGGTAGTTCGCCAGATCAACCACCGATGACGACCAGAAGCCGGGACTCCATGATTGCGAACCCTGCGAGGTGGTACGCAGATGCTTATAAGAATCAACCTGCTGCTGGTACTGCCCATACGCTTGATAGAACTTGTAGTAGTCCGAGGTCAGGGCGATGTGACCCAATTCGTTCCAATGTTCCCATGCGAGGATGGAGGTTGAGTATCCCCAACGGGCGACACGGTAACGGAAGTTGCGCTGCCAGTAACGCAAGCGGGCGGCATCCGTCCAACCCACTGGAACGGCGTTATTGATTGACGCATCCCAAATCCAGTAAGGATCACCATGGGCGGTGAGCTGAATGTAAACCCCGTTGCGTTCCGCCGCTTCGATGATCTTATCTTCTTCGGCGTTGCCACGCTGATTCATCTGCGTGCCTTTAGGAATGGTGTTGATGTCCGTCCCACGATCCTGCGGATTGAAATCGTCAGGGTAGGTGTATTGGTCGAAGTGACCTTCTACGGTCAAGGCATAGCCATCATTTTGATCCCACACGCGGGTCAAGTTGATGCCATTCTTGCCGAAGTCATCGAAAGCCTTTTCATAGTCGAGGCTGCGCAATCCTGTGCCGCCTTTCCACCATTGATGACCGGCTGAAACCGGCACAAAACTTTCCCCGTTTGAGAATTCCATGAAGCGTGAGTCACGCGGGGATACACGCAGGAAGCCCTTGGAGGTTGAGGCGGTGGATTGGAAGCTAAGCGAACCCGCCGCCGGATACTGGCTGGTACCGGATTTATCGGTGACGGTGATGTAGTAGGTGTAGTTACCAATTTCATCCGGCGCGAAACGCAATTTCCACGCATAGGTGTTATTGGTGGTCATGACTTCTTGCGTCGTGCCGGAGCGCGTGTAATCCTGATAGTAGAAGGCTGGCACTACCATCTGACGACCGGAGGGTGCGATAAAGTGCCCATCAATTGAGATACCGTTTACACCCTGAGCGTCAGACGGATCATAGAAGTAGTAGGGCAGCATCGAACCAGCAGGGAAGGTTCGGTTAATCTGGAAAGTGGCTTCAAATTTGAGATAGCGTCCGACCGAAGCCGCGTTTGCCGATACGGTCGTGACCTGTGTGATCCCCTGACTTTGAATCGGAATGGGCGTGGCGGTGGGTGATAGCGGTGTAAGCGTTGGTGCAATCGTAGCGGTCTTAACCACTGTCGCAGCAACGGTTGCCGTCGCGGTTGGTAGAGCGCCAGCCGGTGTCGCCGTCGCGCCCACAGTTAAGGCTGTTCCACTGTGTTTGAGTACAAACAGATCACCACCGTTACCTTCGACAACAACGAGACCGTCGCTGACATAGGTATAACGGGGCAGGAGACCTTCGCTATAGGCGGAGCGAACAGGCGTCGGCGGATCGAGCACATTCCAATAGACCCACCAGCCGGGGCCGGTCCAGAAGCGACCATCGCTAAACAAGGTCAGACCGCAGGTCGTCCAATGGGTAGTTGGGGTGAAGTTCGCGCAGGTTTGTTGACGGCGAATGACTGCCGGATGTGCCTGCGATGTAATTGGCGTGGTGTAGCTCAAGCCTAAACCGTTGGAACGGTCGAGGATTTTGGTGCTTTCGCTGGCACCCCAATGGGCGCGGAAAAGGGTGTTTCCTGCCATCGTGAAAGGTGTTTGTTCGTCGGTCACTTTCATGGTCGAGTTGGGGAAGCTGACGAAACGCAAATCGCCCGCTACAAGACCGGGAACTGTGGTGTTATCCAGCACCATTTCGCCCATGTGCGAGTCCCACCGTCCATCGGGCGGGGCGCTCTGCCCGTTACGGAACATCATGTAGGCGACTTCGATATTCCCCGGCAATATTTTTACTACAGGAACCGGCCCAACATCCAAGTAGGGCAGGCTATTGACCAGTGCTTCTGTACCGCCGTAACCGACTGCAGGCACAAAAGCCTCAGCGCCAGTGTCGAGGCTCAGAGCGAATAGGTTCTTTAAGGTCGGGTTGGTTTGCAAAAAGGTGCGGGTTTCCGCATTGGTGTTGGGATACGTGCCACTTTTACCCGGCCCGCCCCATAACCCTTGATCGTGGTTCAAGCGCATTCGGACGAACACCAAACCGTGTTGTTCAGCGATCACCGGCCAGTAACCGTCAAATTCATTGGGGAAGCCAGCGGTGTTGGGTGTCGGTTTGACGCGCCACTTGAGCGCACCTGTGGCATTGTTGACCGCGTGTACGAATAAATCGTTGGTGGCGAAAATGATGGCGTCACGGCTGGCGGAGTAAGAGGGCGGTGTCGCAACCGGTCCATTCGAGCTATAGACCCATGCCGCCGTCATCGTGCTGAGGTTAACCTTGTGGAGCTGACCACTATCTGAGACCACATAAGCGAAAGAGCCGACCAGCAGCACCGGCTTATTGAGTGAACTCCCCGCGGTATAGGTCGCGGTGACTACGCCACTCGTCGGGTTAATTTTGTAGAGCTTACCGTCAGCACCACCGGCATAGAGCTGAGCCGTGTTGACGTCATAGGCCGGTGTGGCGTTGAAAGCCGTTAAGCGGACGTTCCATGCTTGCGCGCCGGTGCGTTTGTTCAGGGCATAAATACCCTGCGCCCCTGCCGGAACATAAATATTCGCCCCACCGGTAACGGTATGGGCTTCGGGAGGTGCATTGTAGAAGTGATTGGCGGTGCCGCCGTTGGCATCTGGGCCGTTCCATGACCATAAATAGGTCCACGGTTCCAGCGGTTCTTCAGCGGTATAACCGCTGCGCTGGGCATCGTGAGCGTCTTGCGTCCACTCTGGTGAAATCACTGTGGCAGACTGTGCTAGGATTTGCGAACTTACGGTAAGTGCAACCGCGCTCACCGCGAATGCAGCTAGGAATGTAAGTAGTCGTCGAGAATTCATCATTGTTAGTTTAGCCTTAAGACAGTGTTGAAATCATGACGACAATATACGTTTTTCACAGATGGGTCTATAGTATTTGAGTACGTTCCATTTACAGAAAATAAACTTTTGCTATCCAGATACAAATGTTGAGGCCAGAAAAGTGAGCGTTCAGGGGATAACTGTTAAAGCTGATTGAGGAAGAATGGTTTGTGAAATCAAACAGGGATTATCAATATAAAGAGGTGTGTCGGGCTGACACACCTCTTTAAGTAGGTTACTTCGGTTAGTTATTGCCCATCATGCCATGACCACGTCCCATCATACCGTGACCTTGCTGCATCATTCCCATGCCCATACCCATCATGCCGTGCTGACCATTGGCGTTCGCGCCCATACAATTGCCATCAGCCGCACCACCGAACATGGGCATTGTGGCGATATTATCCTTCATCCATGTGAGATGTTCATCAGCCTGTGCCTGTGTCATGGTTCCGGCGGTGACCTGAGCGGTCATGTGTTCTTTGGCCTGTGTCAGCATCGCGTCGTATACATCCTGTACTTTGACACCCTGTGCTTCAGCAATTTGGGCGATGGTTTGTCCGCTGTGGATTTTCTCGATCAGCGCGGTTGATTCCAGTCCCAACGCTTTGGCAGCGGCTGTCATCATGGTATCTTGATCGCCAGCCATCATGCCTTTGCCCGAACCGTTTTGCATCATCCCGCCGCGTCCGCCCTGCATTTGCATCATGCCGGGGCAGGTGCCTGTTGTGGGATTGTTTTGGGCGGCGACGGTATAAACACCGGCTACGATCAATACGCTCACTACTGTTAGAATTAGGATTGATTTACGTGTCATTTCGATTAACTCCTGTCTAAAATCGCTTGTGTATGATCCTAGAATGCCACAGGTGTTTATCGCGTCCGTGTTGCTACTATAAAGTTTGTGTAAAGTTTAGGCGCAGGGCAGGGTGAAGCTGAATTGACTACCTTTGCCGATACCCGCGCTGATCGCTTGTATTGTCCCACCCTGTAACTCCACCAGATTTTTGGCGATGGTCAAACCAATGCCGCTGCCACCACTCGCGCGTGATCGGGATTTATCCACGCGATAAAAGCGCTGGAAAACCCGCTCCAAATCTTTAGCCTCTAAGCCAATGCCGTTATCTTGAACCGTAAAACAAAGCTGATTCGCTTGTTGGGTGATGGTCAAACTGACAGTGCCATTGGCAGCGGTATATTGCAGGGCGTTTCCGAGTAGATTGGTTAGCACCTGTGCCGCACGATCCACATCGGCACGAATCAGCGGGAGGTTATCCGGTGATGTGACATCCAGCGCAATGCCTTTTTCGTGGAACTGCGGGCGCATGTGTTCCACAACCGGCTTCACGATTTGAGCAGGCGGGCAGGGGATTATCTCAAGCGGAATTTGGCCGGCCTCGGTGCGCGAGAGTTCCTGTAGATCTTGTACCAGACGCTGCAAGCGATCGGCCTCATTGTGAATCAGTTGGAATGTTTCGGGCGTGGCTGGCAGCACTCCATCCTGCAAGCCTTCCATATAGCCTTTTATGCTGGTGAGCGGGGTTTTTAATTCGTGCGTAACATCACCCAATAAACGCTGACGCATCGCTTCGGTTTCCTCCAATGAGGCCGCCATACGGTTGAAATTCTCGACCAGTTCAGCCAGTTCGTCACCGGTATTCAATTGTAGGCGCTGCTCATAATGACCGCTGGCGATGCTCTGACTGAGCGTCACCAGTGCGCGAATGGGATGCACGATGCGGTGGCTGACGTACCAACTGACGGCAACAGCGGCCATCATCGCGGCGATGCCTGCAATCAGCAAGGCTGTATTGAGTGAATTGCGGAAGCTGGCCTCTAATTCTGCCGCTATTTCAAGCCGGTGCTGCCCCATCATGCCGGATAAATTACCGCCCATATGCGCCATTTGCTGCGAAAACGTGACCGGCGCGACATAAGCCGTCGAAATTACCAGCACCACCAGACCCACGATCACTACCAGACAATAGGATGCAAACAGTTTATAGGAGAGTTTCATAGTGGTTTACCCGCGAATTTATAGCCTACGCCGCGCACCGTCAGAATAAATTCGGGATTGGTCGGATCAACTTCGAGCTTTTGGCGGACGTGCCCGATATGCACATCGACAACCCGTTCTTCCCCATAAAAGTCATAACCCCAGACGCGCTCTAGCAGTTGTTGGCGCGTCAGCACCATTTGCGGATTGGTTGCCAGCATCGACAGTAACTTGAATTCGAGCGCTGTAAATTCAATGGGTGCACCGTCTCGCTGGACTTCATGGCGCTGCATATCAATGCTCAGGTGCTCGAAGCTCAGGATTTGCGGTTCGGTCTGGGTCGTATTGCGCCCACGCCGCAAAATTGCTTTGACACGTGCTGCCAATTCACGCGGACTAAAGGGTTTGGTCACATAATCATCCGCGCCGACGGTTAAGCCCATCACGCGGTCAAACTCTTCTGATTTCGCAGTGAGCATCATGACATACACGTCTGACTCGCGCCGGATTTGTTGGAGGACTTCGAGGCCATCCATCTGCGGCAGCATAATATCGAGGATCACCAATTCCGGTTGAAAGCGCCGGAACGCGGCTAATCCCTGCACGCCATCGCGCGCCACATGAACCGTGTTGCCATCGTTTTTCAAATAGGCCTCCACGATATTGAGGATGCTCTCTTCGTCGTCAATCACCAGAATGGTTGCCATACTGTCCTGCCGTGTACTTAACATATTCACTTCATTATGAAGCGTTATCCGGCGCAGGTCATCGCGTTTCATCCTATATCTAGCCCGTCAAGTCTCACGACTCCGCGCGAATACAGTAGGGTGTATGGGGTGTTCACCCCACACCAAAGATACTGGCCTTAGCGAATTTACCGTCTGGTGCTGTGGGGCTTAAGATAGAGGCATAAAGAAAGACAGCACAACAAGGAGTACAAAATGGATCAACTACTACTTACAATCAGCATCGTGGCACTGTTTTTGCTCCGTATCGGCGTTCCGGTCATCATCCTGATTACAGTCGGTGTCGTGATTGACCGCTGGCAAAGTCACCGCGATCAACATCCGGTGAATGCGACCCCGAAGGCTCACAAACACGCGTAAGGCTTCTTCGCAGTATCAATACCTCTAGACGTGACTAACCCTCACGTCTTTTTATTTCCCCGAAAAGCTCCAAGCAGCACCGGAGCAGTTCTCATGGCATCAGGTTAAGGCTATACTGGACGTGCTTGCGTCCTTATAGTCAATAGGATGCCAAGTGATCCTAAAACAACACTACGAATGAAGGAATGTGCGATGACAACCCGTCACCTTGTTGATCCTGAACTTGTTGCGATTCTGGACATGATTCCGGCTGCGACACTCAGCACCGAGAACATCAAGCAGATACGCGCGATGAGTTCGCGTGCAGGGCTGGATATGACGCAGTGCAGCGAACACTCGGTTCCCGCTTCAGAAGGATCACCCGATGTACGCTTGCTGGTATACCGACCGAGTGGGGAACAGAAATCGCTGCCTGTTTTGCTGTGGCTGCATGGTGGCGGCTATGTGATGGGTTCGGCTGACGCGGAAGATGCGATGGTCAAAAGTATTGTGTCGGCTGTCGGATGCGTTACCGTTTCGGTGGATTATCGGCTGGCTCCTGAGACAACCTATCCGGGCGCGGTTGAGGATTGTTACGCAGCTTTGAAATGGGTCTCGACACATGCCGATGAACTGGGTATTGATGCGAACCGGATTGCAGTCGGGGGGAGCAGCGCTGGCGCAGGTTTGGCGGCTGCATTAGCATTGTTGACGCGCGACCGTGGGGAGTTTAAGTTGATGTTCCAGTTGTTGATTGCCCCCATGATTGATGATCGTACCTGCACGCTGGCGACACCGCATCCTTATACAGGCGAATTCATCTGGACAGCACAGGCCAACCGTTTTGGCTGGACATCGTTATTGGGGCAGGAACCCGGTGGTGCGGATGTATCACCCTACGCAGCGGCAGCGCGTGCCGAGACTCTGGAAGGTTTACCCGCCACATTTATCAACGTGGGTGCGATTGATCTGTTTCTGGAAGAAGATTTGGAGTATGCCCGCAGACTGATGCGAGCGGGTGTGCCGACCGAGCTGCATGTGTATCCCGGTGCTTATCATGGTTTCCGTATGGTCGCGGATGCCCATGTGACGCAGACTGCCCAGCGAGATCAGTTATCTGCCCTCAAACGTGCGTTTGAGGCTACGTAGGCACAGGTCTATTCTTTTGTCATAGTGCTATTGCTCTAATTTTCCCTGTCTCGTTGTCCGTTACCTTTAGAACCTGTTGCGGTTCAGGAGTAGGGAAAATTGTTTGCCGATAATCTTCTAACATCGTAGAATCGTTGTGGTATCTCTTTAAGGTTTTCTCTATTGAGGAATTCTTTATTAATGTTAAGCCCATATGTTTTTGGCAATCTTATTTGGTGTTTTGGTAGTTTTATGTTTTGCGTTTTTCTTGCCCCGAATTCCCTCCTATATTATGTGGTCAAATATGACATTTCAAAAGAACAGCTTCAAACCTTTATTGAGCAACTAAAATTCCCTTACACTTTATTAGCATTGAATCAAAATAGTGCGAGTTTTGTCACAGTGAATTCTATTATTGACAAATTAGATGAATATAAAAAATTAAGTCTACTACGACTCCAATATGAGCGTTTTCCCGGTGTACTCTTGCCAGCTCTGTCTGCTTTTGCAGGCATTTACCGCCTAACATTGCCCGGTCAACTCTTTGTCGATAACATTGCTGTCGCGTTATTGATGAGTTATGGTTTTTTCATTGCATTACGTTTTGGGAGTAGCTTGCATCACTAGAAATAAACCATTGTTGGTACACGTCTTGATCTATTGACTACCAACTAAAAACTATAAACTCCTCAAACAAAATACCCGATCTCAGCGCCAACTGAATCGAGTACTCTAGGGAGATATCTCGGTTAATCCACCATCCGGCAACACAAACCCAACTGAACCAATGCGCATCCGTATACAGACGCGGGTTCACCATCCGTTCAAGTCGGAACCTTTTTATGTAGCAAGTTGTTTGACGTCAAATTGCGTTGCGGATGATTGGGTTGCTAATATCTTATGCCATCCGTGGCATAAAGTCAAGAAGATATTATTTTGTTGCACAAACAGTCGTCTGGCAACTATTTTTTGTTTTGGTGTGGACCGTAACCGATTTCGTTGATGTAGCGGAGCAGATCAGGCAACCACAATTCATAAAAGAGACCTGACCGTTTGCGCACTTTGATAACCCGTTCATCTTCTGGCAGATGTGAATTTTTATGTGCCAGTTGTTTTAAGTAGCGGCGGTTATATCCGGTTAGCTCCTCAGCCTCATTGGTCGTGACCCAAATTTCTTGTTCCGGTGCGATTTCGATTGCCATAGTTGGCGCTGTGCAATCCTACTATAAATGAATAGGTTTCATTATACCTGCAAACGTGGCGCACACCCTAGCCATAGGCCAATAAAAAAAGGCCGGACAGCACGGTAGGCATCCGACCTCATTTTGTGTGTAGGGCAGGGCAGTTATTAAGTGGCGGCAGCGTGTCTATAGTGGCTCTTAATGGTATCCAGCGGATTGTCTCGATGGCTCAAGAATATCATTTGGGGGTGTGGAAAGGTGCCTTCTGCCAATTCCACGAGTTCATGAATCTGGCTCATCATGTTGCCGTAACTCACAATTAGAAGGAGCTGGACGTTATCAGGGAGTTTGTTCAAAATAGCAGGACAGTGTACAGCCAGATTCTTGGGCAGAATCAGCGAGTGGCTAAAATCAAAAATGACCACTTGTTGATCTTTGGCGCTTTTCAGTGCGGCTACTTGCTCATCAACCGCATCATAAAATTCCGGCCAATCCCAATTTTGACTAAAACTGAAAGTGGTTGTATGCGCATGTTCAGAATAGGTTGATAACCGGATAGCCAAATTGATCTGCTCCAACGTGTCAAGTGTTACAATATATTACTATCACACTGATGCGTATGCCGTGAATTTATCCCCAAAACTTCATGAAAGCGGTAAAAAGTGTTCATGGGCGCACTTAGACTGATTTATTTTTAT
This sequence comes from Aggregatilineales bacterium, assembly GCA_044227005.1. Taxonomy (GTDB): domain Bacteria; phylum Chloroflexota; class Anaerolineae; order Aggregatilineales; family Phototrophicaceae; genus CFX2. The sequence continues at coordinate 185,133 of JBGAFZ010000010.1, read as the reverse complement.
AATCTTCGACGGTTGAGCAGATGCAACGTTACCTTTTAATTTCCAAACCCTGCCGTTAAGATAGACAGGCTTTTACACCTGTAAATCATGCTTCCAACCATTCTGACCACTCACCTGTAGACGATATATAAATGAGCGATCTAGCGATTCAAGTCCGTGATTTGTCCAAGCGATATACCATCGGTTACCGACTCAAAGAAAACAAGTTGAGTATTAGGCTGCTCGATGGTCTGAAATCGGTTCTGCGGCGAAACGCGGATGCTGATCAGCGGTCGCACATCTGGGCGTTGCAGGACATCAACTTCGACATCAAAGAAGGCGAGAGCATCGGTATTATCGGGCAGAATGGCGCTGGCAAAAGCACGCTGCTCAAGGTCATATCGAACATCACCGCGCCCACCACGGGACGCATCGACATCAACGGCACTATTGGCAGTTTGCTGGAGGTTGGAACCGGTTTCCATCCCGAACTGACCGGACGACAGAATGTTTATCTGAGCGGTACGATTCATGGGATGTCACGCAAACGGATTACGGCGCTGTTTGATCAGATTGTTGACTTTTCAGAGATCGAAACCTTCATTGATACACCGGTCAAGCACTATTCGTCCGGCATGTATATGCGCTTGGCCTTCGCGGTATCGGCCTTTGCTGAGACGGACATTTTGATCGTTGATGAAGTGCTGGCGGTCGGTGATAGCCAATTTCAGAAGAAATGTATCACCAAAATGCAACAGGCGACGACTCAGGGACGCACCCTGTTATTCGTCAGCCATCAATTGGCGCTGATCGCTAATATTTGTGATCGCTGTATTTTGCTCTCCAAAGGTCACAAACTGGCCGAAGGGCCGGCACGTGAAACGATCATCGAGTACATGAATAAACTCGAAGCGGGCGAAGGTAGCGACGGTCAAATTGTGTGGAGTGATCCAGTCACCGCACCGGCTAACGCGACTGTTCGTCTGAACCGGATTAGCATCTCATCTCAAGGGCGGGTGTCCAGCGCTGTCGATATTGATAAGCCTATCGAGATCGAAACGGAATTCACGGTTCTCAAAGCTGGAGGGCCGTTTCACGTCAGCTTACATATTCTCACGGGAGAAGGTACGATCGCGTTCAATACGGTGAATATGAAATCCGCCAATCTGGTCAGTGACGAGTGGGCGGGAAAGCTGTATCCGGAAGGCGTTTATAAGACCACCTGTACCATCCCGGCCAACTTCATGAATGATGGCAACTACAACCTGAGCATCTTCATTTTGGGCGGCGAGGCCAATATCATCGAGTTGGTCAAGCGCAACATCTTAACCTTCACCGTCCGCGAAACGGGTGCTATGCGTGCTGAATTCATGGGCGCGTGGTTGGGTGTGGTGCGCCCCAAGCTGGAATGGCATACCGTACAACTGGATGGCGAACGCGCCGTCAAGTAAGCCTCTTCTATCTCAATCCGCGATTGTTTAGTGGTCAAGCTGGGTGCCGGAATAATATTTCCAGTACCCATTTTGCTGCCGAAACACGCTTATTTCCGTAAATGAAACATCCTGATTGCTGGCGAAAAGGGTGGCTCGAAAGGTCACCATGTCGTCACGCGCGCCGAGAATTTGTAATGCGGCGAAGCGTGTGCTCTGGCAAAAGGCCGCGATTTGTAATTTCCACGCTGCGAGATCGGCGTGATATTGAGAGCCTTCGGGGTGGGTGGTCTTGATAATGTAATCGCTCAGGCCAAGCGCATAGGCACTAAAGCGCGAACGCATCAAGGCTTCTGGTGAGGCCGGTTTGCCCCCATTATGAAGGGGCTGACAACAATTTTTATACGGTCGTCCACTGGTGTAGGGGCAGGGATTATTCGGTGATGGTTTCATAAAAGGGTTGTGTCTATTTGTCGGATTAGGTCATGAGTATGACACCAAAGCGCCAATCTTGAAATGTGGGGCAGGGGATGATGAATTGCAGGCGGTTTCCATGAGTAATAACTTGGCGCAATAGTTTCTGAAGGAAGATAATATAGCATAGGGTGAAATTAATGCGTTTTTTTGTTTACAAATAGAGGCTTCTTAATATGAATCGTGCTGAAGAAGCGGTGAAGGTTAGCCGTAACTTGCTCCGTCAGACGACTTCTTTTGTCGGTCGAGAGCAAGAAATCCTCGAAATTTGTCAGCGTTTGAATAATCCATTGTGCCAATTACTGACCCTCGTTGGGGCAGGGGGGATTGGTAAAACCCGCCTCGCTTTAGAAATTCTTCTGCAAACTCAATCCTTATATAAAGACGGTGCTTATTTCGTACCGTTGCAACCGCTGCGTTCGGTAGCTGATATTCCGATGAGCATCATCCATGCGGTGGGATTGGTGCTGCGGGATACGCATGATCCGCTGCCTGTGTTGGTCGATTACTTGCGTGAACGTCAGATGTTGTTGGTTCTCGACAACTTTGAGCATTTGATTGAGGGCGCAGAGCTGATCTCAACGATTTTGACTCAAGTTGCTGGCGTGCGCATTTTGGTCACGTCGCGCGAATCGCTCAAGCTGCACGAAGAATGGCAGTGGAATGTAAAAGGGCTGCGTTTCCCATCCGCTGAAGAGGGGCAGGGCGGTGAAACCTATAGCGCTCTACGACTATTCACCGAACGCACCGCACAACTTAGCCCTGAATTCCAGTTGAATGAGCATCGAGCAGCCGTAACACGGATCTGCCAACTGGTGGAGGGAATACCGCTGGCAATTGAGATGGCGGCGAATTGGACGAAGTTGTTGTCTGCGGATGCGATTGCTGATGCGATTGAGCATAACATCGACTTTTTGACCAGCCGCGAACAGAATATTCCAGAACGTCACCGGAGTATGCGAGCGGTCTATAATCATTCGTGGCGCTTGTTGTTCGAGGTTGAACGGCAAGTGTTCCAGAAGCTTTCAGTGTTTCATGGTGGCTTCACCTTAGAAGCTGCCGAGCAAGTGGCAGGGGCAACCTTAGAAACGCTGGCATCACTGACTGATAAATCATTTTTACGGCAGGATGCAAATGGCCGCTACAGTATTCACGAACTATTGCGCCAATATGGTGCTGAACAACTGGCTCAATTTGAAGGCACGAGCAGCACGATTGCTTGCCAAGCGGCCTATTTTGCGGATTTGGTGAAGGGCTGCGAGGCTGATCTGAAGGGCGCAGAACAATTAAGCGCCTTGGACAAAATCGAGGTGGACTTTGAAAATATCCGTACCGCATGGAACTATGCGATTAGCCAATGCAATTATGAACAAATTGACCAGATGATTGACAGCCTATACTGGTTCGGGGAAATGCGCAGTTTTTCGCTGGATGTACGGGCGTTTTTTATCCATGCGGCAGACGCTTTCGCCCCCGCAGGCGATGAAGAACCTCATCCGGTGTGGGCGCGTTTAGCGGTCAGGGTGCGGCATTCGGATGATGTGGACATCATTGATCGTGCGCTGGCGATTGCTGAACGCGCTGGCAATCAAGCTGAAACGGCTTACTGCCTGATGCAGCGTGGCGTTTATGATACCGAGTACCACTATGCCCATGCATACAATGAGCTTATGAAGGCACTGGAAATTTATCAGCGCATTGGAGATGAATTTGGGGTCGCGGTCACCCATTTGAATATCAATTATTATTATGGCTTTTTCGCTAGCATCGATACCCTGATGAAACACCTCGATCAAGCCGTGCAACACGCGCGTAAGATCGGTAATCCCTATCATCGGTTCAAAACGCTTTTTCGTAGGGGATGGACCTATTGTAGTGATGGGCGGTATGACATTGGCGAACGGGATTTCTTAGAGGCTCTAGAAATTGCTAATCAGATGGGGTTTCACGAATTAGGAGCCAGTTGTATCGGATCGCTTGGTGTACTGGCAAGTTTTCGGGGCGAATTTCAACAGGCTAAACAAATGGCGACCCAAAATCTTGAGGGAGTCATGCGATTGGCTGACATCGGCGAGCAAGGTTTTGCCAAGATCGTGCTGTCGAGTATGGCTTCAATGGAAGGCAATTATGCCGAAGCATTAGAGATCGCCGAACAGGCACTTATGCTCGTTAAGCCAAACTTGATGCGCGAACGATCCGTGTCTCGAGTTTTGGCGATAGCACACTTTGGCTTGGGAAATTTCGATGAGGCATGGGAATGTGCACGATGGGCAATGAGCGACGAACGAAGTCCAGCTATCCAGATATGGAATATGCCAGTGTTCGCATTACTGACGGCACATGACGGGGATGCACACCGTGCAGCGGAGTTATTGGGGTTGATTTTCACCCATCGCACTAGCCCGCTCGGTTGGTTCGAAAATTGGGATTTGCTGCGTCAGTTACGGGTGCAATTGATTGAGGAGTTGGGGGCGGATGCTTTTGCCAGCGCATGGGAACGGGGTACACAGCTCGAACTGGATCAGGTCGTTCATGATTTGCTGAGGTCGTCTGAGCCTAGCAGTCAACCCTTGGATGAGCCGCTTACAGATCGCGAACTCGAAGTGCTGCGGTTGGTCGCGGAAGGGTTATCTAATCACGAGATTGCCGAGTCGATGACGGTAGTAGTGGGCACCATTCGCACCCATGTCTATAACCTGTGTCAGAAGCTCGGTGTGCGTAATCGTACCGGGGCTGTGGCACGGGCGCGGGCACTTCATATTTTGTCGTAAAGTTATAGCTACAGGCTTTGAGACGCAATCAGACTATAATTTCCTAGTGCACGACACTGTGATTTAAGACAGCGCTTGATGTATCCCACATCAGGGATTGAGGATAAGCCCTGATGTGTTTTGATTCGTCACCAATATTTCAAGGCAGCACGTTTCCAGCGCGAGCACGCGGCCATGGTGCTGGCCTGAAGCACTCGGCATATTGGACTCTGGACTGCATCCCGCGATATGCCCCCACAATCTCCGAGAGTCTCACTAGATCGAGACCGCCAAATTTCTCAGCATTCACCATCTGGCTTTTGTGCATTCTTAGGAGTTCGCATTTTTGCTCCCACACATCGCTGATGTCCACATAGTGTGAAGGCTCAAAACCTGTTGCTACTGCACTGTCCATATAATACATAACGGGCGTCACTGCCAGCGGCTCGTGGTCAGTAAAAATCGTTGGTACCGGAGCTAGCATCACCGCCTGAAATGTGATCTGACTGGCTACCATATGGTCAGTATTATAGTCCTGTGGCGGCAAGGTGAATACAATATCGGCCTTTGCCTCACGCAGAATATCTACCACCTGATTACGCGCCTCCGGCGTGTCCTGCATATATTCGTCCGACTGCCCCAGACAAATGTATCGTCCACCCAACGCCTCGGCGACTCGTGTCGCTTCAGCATTTCGTATGCGCGTGGCTTCTTCGTATGGCGTGGATGGCTCGTGCTGGAATCCTTTGTCACCGTTTGAAATGACGACAATCGTTATATTGACATCGCCCTTCTGTCGATATTTGAGAAGCGTCCCCGAGCAGTTAACTTCCATATCGTCCTGATGTGCACCAACAACAACAATATTCATAATAGTTTTCCTTTCAATAGAATTTTGCATTACTGTAATCTGGCCGCATCAAATTCGCTATGACAAGGAGACACAGGCAACTTGTCGTGTTGATAGAGATTAGAGCGCAATAACCTCAGTTAACGCCAGATAACGTGAGTTATGGATAAACAAGGTCTTCCAAAGGAGTGAATGGAGCCAGATCGAGATAAGTTTTTTGACTTGATGAGTATAAGCGATCAAGCCAGAAACCAAATTGACCAAGAAATTAATCGGACTCTGATGGTGCGAATGCTCAATCTGGGAAATATTCTTGAGCTGGTCATTACGATCACTCACCACCAGATGCAGTTTGAAACCGAAACTCCAGCCTGTCGAGCCTTTCCCACGGGCAGCAGTGCCTTTGAAAACTTGGTGTTGCTGAATACGCCGATTATCGCAGACCGCCATAAATGTCGCATCTACAAAGCCAATCCTGCTGCACGATCCAAACGGCTGAACAGATACAAACACAGCCAACCCAGCAATCGTGGTATCCGCTGCACAAAGCGCGCATAACTAATAAGCTGTGGTAATTCTGCCCTCAAATACATCCTCATATGCTCTTGATAGTACGCTTTGAAAGTGCGATATTGGCTTTGATGAAAATGGATCATAATGGTTAGGGCTTCGCAGTCACTTAATTGCCCGGCTCGTTCCCGTTGGGCTGTCTCACTCGGTAGTAAGTGTCCAGTTTGGGCTTCATCCACTCTTTTGCAGAAATCATCGACAGCACAGTACAGTTCAAGTAAACTCATTTCGGATGCCTCTTCGGTTTGGTTTTGTCACCTCAGAGATTACTTCATCTGTCCTTTTGAGGCATTCCTTATCCATAGCTCAGGTTAATAAGTTTTTGAATTTGTGAAATCCTTGAAAAATCCGCATCAGTCAAACCTAATCTTCTATTTTTTATGTACCGTTGTCATTTTTGGGTTCGTTGGCTTACGGGCAACTCATACTTACAACCTTCCCTATACCATTAGTGAAAACTGGTCCGTATTGGGGAATGTTCAAATTCACCCCAACGAATTGTATGCCGTTGATTATCTGCCACTAAAAATTTGGATACGATTATTGGGCGATTCAGCGGTTATAACCCGTTATTTGTCCGTATTATTCACGCTGCTCGGTTTTGCATTTGTGTTTCGGTTATGTCGTGATTTGTGGGATGCAAGGGTTGCATGGACTGCGGTGCTCCTGCTGGGAACAGTGTCGGTCGCATCCAATTTGGTGTGGATGGCGCAACCTTACGCGGCACTCATCATGATTGTCCCTGCTCAACTGGTGATTGGTTTACGGTATGTACTGCGACCGACCCCGAGTAGGGCAGTGTTTTATGGTGTAGTTGTCGTAGCAAGCGCTTACATCTGCACATTTAGTATTTTGCTCACGTTCGCGCAAGTGCTATGGTTTTTGGTATTTGTCAGGCACGGTTGGCGTGATCGAAAGACATGGATTGCTTTCGCCGCAATCACGTTGAGTGTGTTGCCACGTCTTCTTCCCCAGTTTCAATCCGAGCTTTCATTCAGTAGTTGGCTTGCGGTTGATCTGTCAAAAATGCCCATCTCGATTCAGCCATTGGAATTTATACAGTTGTTGCTGTTATTGGCATTAGCGACTTTAGCACCTACATATGCGCACCAATCAACTATCAATAACACATTTCATAGACGCTACACCAAAGACTGGCGAAGCATCTATTTATTATCGATTGCCGTCATATATGTTGCCCTAGTCGGGTTATTGTCGGTAGGATCACTCTACTCAATCGGCGTATTGCCTATTTTAGCGATTTTAGGAGCAATGGGGCTTTGGGGATTGGCAAGATTTGCACGCGTTATTTCTCTTATCATCTTTGTGGCACTCGGTTTAATTACTTTTCGTGATCCAATTCCCGGTGTGCCATACCTCAAAATCGTTGAACAATCACTTTCGGCTAACTTCGATGACAAGTTGGTCGTTGCTGCACCGTATATATGGCAACATCTTCCGTTTGCCCATTTTGCGGCTGATCGTAGTTTTCACATATTTCCTGAGAACTCAAACCCTATCCTATCATTGCTGCCAGCCGAAAAAATGAGCAGCACCAGTGATGTTGATACAAACCAACGGCTCAATCTATTCATCAATAACGCACCTCAAGTGTGGTTATATGCGGAGAATGTGCCTGATGATCAACTATCGAAGTTTTCAGATAGCATGGCACATCATTATGATGAAGTCAGTGCGAACCAGCGTTTTTGGTTCCCCAATCAGTCTGTTCGTTATGGTGATTTGAGGAAGTTTATTCGTATACCCGATAATACGTCTGTTATGTTTGCGTTTGGAAACCAACTGACTTTACGTGCGTGGTCGCTTCAACAAAGCGTTCAGGTTATACCCTGCGAGCGTATTACCCTACAAAGTTGGTGGGCTGCAACCTCATCTATGTCGGGTAACCTCAGCATGACACTTGTGATGACAAATTCCAAAGATGGTCAAGGTATTGCTCACAGCGATGGAAGTCCAACTGGACGGGACTCGCTTACCCTGAAACCGGACATCATACATGTTGATGAACGCAGTATTCAGGTTCCATGTGATGTGCAGCCCGGTGAATATCCACTGTTGATTGGCGTGTATGAGTTTCAAGATCAGTCTATTCACCAACTACCGGCCAGCTTGCCCGATGGGGCTGTGCTGGGTGATTTTGCTTATTTGACGACTCTGTTTGTCAATGAGTAACGATAAACAGGCTACGAGGAGATAGGGATGAGCCAGTTACTCAGTTCCGCCACAGATGCGGTTGCACTTCCGGCATACAAGGGGTTTCTCAGCCGCATTCCACGGTGGTTTTTGGCAATTATTGCTGCATTCACTCCTACACTTGCAACTTTTGGGATTATCAGTGGAATTTTGCAACGCAATTTATTTGATTTCAGACCCGCCCTTTGGAACGATCAGACTTATTACTGGCATCAAATTCTGACTTTTAGCCATGCTGGATTCAACGGCGGCTATTATATGTTTTATGAGCGGTTACCGCGCTTGAGTTTCTTCCATTTTGGAGCTTCGGGATTCTTGTATCCTGCACTTTATGGTACTGCTGCCCGTGTACTGGGATGGGAACCCTATACGGGAATTCTGTTGAATATGGCATTAATCGCCATCTCTGTGCTGGTACTGATCCGTTTTGCTCAATTTGACCGCCTCCAAATTGTGCTGACGGCTTTGTTACTTGTGGCTATTGCGCCCGTATTGCTTTATGTTCCCACCATATCACAAGAGAGTTTTCACCAAGCCGCAGCACTCATTTTGGGCGCTTTGTTTTTCCATCTATTCAACCGCAATGGAAATGTATCCCGCCGTTTTGTTGTGATAGGGATACTGTTCTTCATTCTCATATCATTGATCCGCTTTTCATGGATTATCCTGATTGTCCCTTTTTTACTGTTCAGTCAAGGAAAATGGACATGGCGCAAGAGTGGGTTAGCTTGTGTGGCTTCCGTTGTAATTGCACTGGGTATTCTTGTGGTTTTCCAATTGACTAGCGCGCCGGGCAATAACAGTATTTTTGCGCGCATTGGGGCAGTGGGATCAGACCCTCTGACTGGCCTAAAGGTTGTTTGGGATTACTTTACCGAAAACCTCAACTATATTTTTACAGTTCCTGATTTTCGACAGTTCCATATCGAATTCGCTCAATTCTTCATTTTATTGTTCGGCCTTTTATTAAGTAGTCGGCTTTTCTCACGTAATGACTGGTCGATTGCGCCCAAGCAGTTCTATTTTCACATCTATAATCTGTGTTCCATTTTAGGCGCATCCTTAATCCTGTATGTCAATGTTGGTTTCTTCCGTGTTTTGGCACCACATCTCATCCTCAGTGGAATTTTGTTAATTGGCTTCAAAGGTTTTCGCTATGTGAATACGGTGATTATTATTGGTCTGTTGGGTATGGGTATGTTTTTAGCAGACTACCGGGAGTGGAGCGGTAATTTCTCACAGTATGCACCCGTACAAATTGAAACCATAGACAAGTCATTCGCACAGTACATGCGCTATGATCCGCAAGCGACTAATCCTTGGTGTAATACGTTGCTAATGAATCTGAAGTTTTTGAATCTGAATGCGACCTTTGTTCCAGCAGGAATGGGTATCTCATTCTTTTTTGATCCTGTGACACAAGATTCGCCTCTGAAATCACTTTATGTGTTGCTAGATGATTATTCTTACGCAGTATTGCGCCAACGAGCTAACCTCTCATTACTGGGATCAATAAGCAGTGGCAATCTATATCGTAACTTGGACGCAGATTGCAATTAGCAGGTTCGAATAAGCGTTTATCGGGATTTGAATGCTATATTTCTACTCTTAAATAACTGACTAAAATAAGGATTATTGTCAGTATTTATGTTAATAAAAGTGGCTGTTGAACTTATTGTTAATAGTACTAACAGTTAGTCAAGCATCTGTCGTAACGTGGCAGGAAGATGAAAAACGTCTGGAGATATTTGGCAATGCAGCGAAAGTTTAAAGGAGAAAAGTGCGACAATAAATAGAGGAGGATCACTGACCCTCCTCTATAAGTGAGTTCTATGGGGCGTCTACGATGAAGATATCGGATGTGCTCCATACACCGCAAGTGGCAACGGCTGAACAGGCACGCACACGCCAGAAATACTCGCCACTACTCAGCGGCGTGGAGGGCGTAAATGAGAGTACATTCCCTACTGAATTGATGGCCGCGCCTGTGTAACTACTGTTCGTCCCAATTTGCACATCATAATTGAGTGTGCCGGTGACCTGATTCCACGTAAGCGTGGGTGTGTGGGTCGTGAAGTAATTACGCGGCGGTGTAAAGTTGACCATATAGGTTGTATCAACCGCCGGAACGGTCATGGTTTGTTGTTGATTGCCACCCTGCGACCAACTTTGGAAGCTGTAGGATACGCCAGCAATTGTTTGTGGTGATGGCACAGTCGCCGCAAAGTGCATTCCAACCACCCGCGTGAGTGACAGCGGCGTGGTGAAGGTCGCGCCCTCAATCGTCACTTTACCACCACCCGGAACCGAGTCAAACGTGACCACGCGGGTTATCGGGTTAATATCCTTAATGATTTCCGTGCGTTGACCTCGCGAATCGGTCAGATAGAGATGAACGCGATACCAGATTACCGGATCGAGTTCGCCCGTATTCGGTAAGATAAACTGTCCGCTATTGCCCTGCACCAACGGAATAAACGGATGGGTATGACTGCGATGATGGAACACGATTTCCCACGTGACGACTGGAGGGTTCCCCATATCATCATCGGTGATGCCTGTAGACGAGAAATTCCATGTGTCACCTGCGTAAAAGGTGAACGCCTGTGATCGGGCGTTATCCGTGGCATTGGTCAAAACCATCGTTCCGCTCGGCGCAGTGTTACCGGGGTAAACCGTGATGGTCGCTGGTGCGGAGTTCATCGCTGGAACACCATGATCCGTCACCGTCACACTGGCGATTTCATTGGTGGCAGATGCATAAGTATGGGTGGTGGTCGGTGTTGTGGTGGTAGCTGTCGTACCATCACCAAAATCCCAGAAATAGCTGAAGGGGATGTTATTCTCAGGATCGGTTGAACCAACCGCCGAGAATGTATAGACTGTATTCAATGGGCCGGATAGCGGACTAACGCTAATTTGAGCAGTCGGGCGTTGATTACTTGATCCGGTGTAGCGAATACGACGGATACCATCCAAGCGCAGTGTCTCGGAAGTAAAGGCCAAATAGTACAAATTGCCATCTGGACCGCGCTTCAGGCCAACGATGCCATTCCCGCCCGTAGCAAAAGCTGCCCTCACCCACTGACCGCTGCTATAGACCAAGCGATCAATAAAACCGCGCGCGAAGTCCGAGAAAAAGTAGTTATTGACGTAAGCGGCTGGATATCCTGCTGTACCGATATAGAAATCCCCACCGATGACGGCAGAGTCGAAATTGGTATTCACAGCTTTATGGGCATAGGCGTAGACCGGATTAGCGTAACCACCGTTACCATAAGGCGGGGAACAGAGCACACCACCGGGGCAATAACCCTCACGCACAGGATGACCATAATCAAGGCCTGATTGAACCTGATCGATTTCTTCCCACACACCACCACCAACATCCCCTACAAAGGGTGAACCGGTATTGGGAATCCCTGCCATAGTTGGCTGGATGGTGAAGCGGAACGGATTACGGAAACCTTTGGCGAAAATTTCACGGCATGTACCGGGATTTTGCCCTTCTGTAAATGGCGCAATCGTCGAACAATAACGCGCACCGGGTTCAGTATCATATGGATTACCGGTGGTGGTATAACCGCCCGCTGGTCCTGCGGTGGGTAAAATGCGAATGATTTTGCCATTCAATAGGTTCTTGTCAGTGGATGTCCACGAATATCCGCCCTCGCCTGTTGAGGCGTACAGGTAGCCATCCAATCCGAAGTGCAAATCACCCCCATTGTGGTAACCGACATCCGTCATGATACTGTCGATCAAAACCACTTCGCTGCCGGGAGTCACAATATCACCGGACATCGTCAATCGTGAGATGCGGTTGCGTGGACCGGTGCTAATACCGTTAACGAAGGTATCGTATCCACAGGCTGAACCACTTGTGGCCTGACGGGTGTAATACACATAGATGTAGCCGTTGTTGGCAAAATCGGGATCAACCGCGATTCCCAGTGCGCCGCGTTCAGCATCGCCGCAGGTATCTAGTGTATAAGCGCGTGTAGGGAGTATTGCGCCATTTTTGAAAACGCGAATGCTTGAAAAATTGCTGTCAGGAGAGGCCGCACTACCCCGTTCAAGTGCCAAAATACGCCCATCCGGTGTGAAGGTGAAGGCGCGTGGGGCAAGCAATTCATTGCCTGATGGAAAAGCCGGTTCATCCACGAAGCCCGTAGGTAAAATTAACGGAGTAGCAGCTAATACTGGTGCGCTATCGCTGAGGGCTAACGTAACCAGTAAAAATGTGATGACAAATGGGATCAGACGAGATAATCGCCGCATAGTATCGGTATACCTATCAACTATAAAGGAAGATGATGCAATGCGTTTGTGATGGGTCGAACACCTATTCCTTTTAAGAACACTCAACATGATATAACAGATTATTACCGCTGAGTGTTCAGGTTATGTCAGAGTCTTTGCGGCGGCCTAACGCAACAATGTTCGACGTTTTGACCGATTCTATGTTGAGAAACCCCATATTAAACAGTGTTTTGTTTATTGTTACTGTCGAAAACAATCTACCCAACCATCTGTTTACCCATATAAAAATCTTGCTCAAGGAATCATAATCCATCCTCCTCCATAAAGTTCACCATTGAGTGCAGTATGAATATTGGTCATTGTCTTACGATCCCAAAATTCGAGTGACTCTTTAGCTCCAACACAACCTTCTATTGGATTCAAATGTGCCAGATATCGCCCATCCGGTGACCATGATATCGAGCAGCTGCTTTCTGCTGTATACAGTGGTGTTAGGCTGCTGCCATTCTTCCGGGCAATTTCGAGTTGTGCGCTCTTCACATAGTAGCGAAAGTATTCAGGTTCTGGAAATAATTGATAGGTTTCACGCCGAAAGGCGATTATTTGGTTATCAGCGGGGTTGACCTTCCAGTCGGCAAAGATTTCTGGCGCTATCTCCTTAACCTGACCGGAGGATACAAGGTAGGCATTTGTTTGAAATGAAAAATCGTCACGACGAAAACCGCTTCCCTCTGAAAATTGCCCACCGAGTGAAGATGTAAGGAGTGTTTCGTTATCAAGCCAGAAAAAAGAATGCGACAATGAATAAGTTGTAGTTGATTGACTATAGTCTTCCTCTAGCGGTGCGGTACGGCGTGTGACTGGAAGCCAAACATTCTCATCCAGTGACCATATAAACACATCATCGATCCGATGACTTAACCCCACCTCACAACTAAAAAGTAATGCAATCATCCGCTCATCCGGTGACCACTTAAGCCCACAGAATTGATCATTAGTCGGAGCTTTGTAAACCACTTCTTCCATTGTCGCGACATCAATAACCTTAAGTTCTTTGGTGCAGTCTTTTGTACAGTCAAGATTGACGATAGCAACATGAGAACTATCTTCCGTCCAGGCTGTGCCATAGTCGTATGTATAATATTTGTTACCCTCACTGAATAATTTATTGCTCTTGTCCAGCGCATAAAGTGTTTTGGTTCCAACGTGATATAAGTACATATGATAATAGCCATACCAAACACTCTTCGCTTCATCCCTACTATACGCAGGGATTGCAATCCATTGACTATCGGGAGACCAGGAATGCCACCCCATAATAGAATGAGGTAGAAAATCACCAATCACCTGGGCATCCGACGTCAATATTCGCACCGATACGTCATCATTCAATGCTGTTCCCATCTGAGCCATTATCCAGCGTCCATCCGGGCTGATAATGGTTCCATGGATTAGTTCATCTTTATTCACAGGAATGATTAGTGTTTCTTCGCCAGCTTCAGGATCAGCAGGATTAATCATGTGAAGCGTATAGTTGCCCTCTTTAGTTGTTCGATACACATAGCGATAGGGATAAGGCGTAGCTGATTGAGCCATCGCCACATTGAAATCTATTGTTCCTATGAGCAGTACTGCACAGAGCCATAAAGGGAAAAATAAAAAATATCGCATGATTATCCTTTGATTATGGGGGCATTTCACGTAAAGATTGCCATCCCTGCATACGATGATACAATTCAAAAACAGACTGTAACCGCTACTAAGTTAATCATTATGACCTCGATCTTAATTTGCCGCTGTCGAGTGAGTATTAAAGGTGCTCCCATTGACTGACGAACCGCTGCAACTGACGCATTTTAACCGCGCTCCTCGGCTACAACTGCCACGCGTGCCGGAGGTCGTGGTCGATATCCCTGCCCCACCACGCACGGGTGATCTGCGTGAGCCAAACACACTGGTAACCCTTATTCCGGTGATGGGCATCGGCGTGATGGCGTTGTTGTATTTACTGCGGGCGTTTGACAGTCCCAATAGTTTGTTTTCAGTCGTGCCGCTCTTGTTTCTGGCGGGATTCACCATCGGTGGGACAATCCTGGCGCAGCGTTGGCGTCGGCGGGATAACACACGTCAGCAGCAAGCGGCGATGCTGGCCTACATCCGCTTGTTGGAACAAAAACGGGCGCAGTTACAGGCCGGACAGGATGCACAAATCGCCATCTTAGAAGCCAACTTTCCCGCACCAGACGACGTGCTCAATCGGGCATTGGTACGGGATCCGGCTTTGTGGGAACGGCGACCGGAAGACCCTGATTTCGCAGCGCTGAGGTTGGGTGTGGGACGAATTCCCTCGACCGTACCGGCCAAGTTAGGCAGCGTCGACAGCAGCGAGGGCGGCTTACGGGCGCAACAATTAGCTGAATACTACCGCTATCTCGATCCTGCGCCGATCGTTGCCTCGCTCCAAGAAACCAGTTCGCTGGCGATTTGTGGTGGTCGGAACGCTATCTTAAAAGTCGTGCGGGCGGCGGTATGCCATCTGGCGACCAGCCACGCCCCGCAAGAATTCCATATGCACCTCATAGCCGCGCAGAGCAGTTATGATGAGTGGCGTTGGATGGAATGGCTGCCGCATACCAGCCAGATGCATCAGGGTGGCGGCGGGGATTTGCTGGCCTTCGACAGTGACAATATTCATCATCTGCTGAGCAATTTGAGTCAGGTCATTGACGAGCGTAAAGGACATCTCAACAGCGGACAACTGCCGCATCTGTTCGTGATTTTTGATGGGACGCAGTTGGCGGAAGGCGAACCTATCACACGGACGATTTTACGGGATGGCGCGAGTGTGGGTGTCTCAGCTATTTGTCTCGTCAACAGTGTCGAAAACGCACCGAGCGAGTGTCACGCGGTCGTCCAAATTGAGCCTGATGGACGCTTTCAATACGCCAAAGTCGGCGCGGGCAGCTTTACCCGTAGTGGACTGTCTGCCGATGAATTGTCCTTGCAAGATGCCGAATATGTGGCGCGGGCACTATCTGCCATCACACTACGCGAGGCCAGCGTGGGCGGACGCATCCCGCGACAGGTGGATTTCCTCGAACTCTATGCCGCGCATGATGTCGATGAACTGCGGATGCGTTTGGGACAACGCTGGCGTAGGCCGATTGATCGCGGTGTGCTGCCGCATCCCATCACGATTGGACGTGAGAGTTTAGCTGTTGATACCGAAATGCTGCTGGATGAAGATCATCACGGGCCGCATGGCATGTTGGCGGGGACAACTGGCGCGGGTAAAAGTGAATTGCTGCAAAGCATGATCTGTGCGCTGGCGGTTGAACACGATCCGCGTCTGGTGAATTTCTTATTGATCGACTTCAAGGGCGGCAGTGCTTTTAATGTGTTTGCAGATTTGCCTCATACCGTCGGCATGATTACCAATCTTGATGGTATGCTGGTGGAACGCGCCTTAGAAGCCCTCAAGGCCGAGACACGTGCGCGGCAGCAATTCCTCAAAAAGATGAATGTGCGCGACATCACCCAGTATCACCGCTTTCATTCACGCAGCATGAGCCAGATTGAGGATGCGGCTTATCATCCCCTGCCCCACCTGTTTGTGATCGTGGACGAGTTCGCCCAACTGGCGCGTGAGATGCCGGACTTCATGCGCGAATTGGTACGTACCGCACAGGTTGGGCGCAGTTTGGGATTACATTTAATCTTGGGAACCCAAAGCCCGATGGATGTCATCACTGATGAGATGAACGCCAACCTGCAATTCCGCATCTGCTTGCGGGTGCAAAACATCGAATCCAGCCGCGCCATGATCCGCCGACCGGATGCCGCTTACCTGCCGATTGGTTGGCCGGGACGCGGGTATTTTCAGGTAGGCGAACGCGGGTTATTCAAACAATTTCAAGCCGCTTATGTCGGCAGCGACTTCCAGCCACAGCAGTCACAGGATGCTGAAACGGGCGAAAGCATCTCGCTAGAATTGATCACCAATCACGGCATGATTGATCTCTTACCTGCCAGTGACGAGGCGCAGCATACGCAGGTGGCTGGCGATGAACCCTATACCACCGCCCATGCCATCAGCGACATGTTGACCAGTTATGCCCGTGAAGCCGGTATCCCGACCAGTGCACCCTTACTCTTGCCTCCACTAGAAGAACGCATCAGCTTGCGCGAGGTGTTCAATCGTGGCGGTGGGGATGGCTGGAATGGGCGCGTATGGTTATTACCCGGTGTGGATCAACAGGGCGAGTTGATTAAGACTGGCAGCGCCCCCATCGGTTTGATTGATGATGTCTATAACCGGACGCAAGAGCCTTTGTGGGTCAACCTGAATACCAGCGACCGCGAGCATACCAAAGATGGTCATCTGCTGGTGATGGGCGGGCCGGGCACTGGCAAAACCACCTTGCTCAAAACGTTAGCCCTCAGTTTGGCGCTGTTACATGCACCAGAACGGCTGCACCTTTATTTTCTGAGCTTCACCGGCGCAGGATTGAATGACATCAGCGACTTACCGCATGCCGAGCGTGTGATTCAAGGCACGGAAGCCGAACGTGTCCGGCGCTTATTCCGCCGCTTGATGCAAACCCTCAACGAACGCCAGACCAATGCGGAAGCCCTCAACGGCCCGACGATTGTGGTCTTCATCGACCAGTATGAACAATTCCGTGATGCCTATTATGAGCAGCATATGGCGGACTTCAATCGGCTGGTGAACGAGGGACGCACCGCTGGCATTTATTTGGTGATAACCGCCAGCAGTGTCGCCGCCTTACCGGAACGAACGCGTTCCTTGATCCTGCAACGGATCGTGTTGCAGGTGGGTAACGCCGCCGATATGAGCGCCGCTGTCGGGCAAATCGAACGCCGTGCCGAAGGCAGCCTCCCACGTGGACGGGGTTATATTCCACAAGCACCACCGCTATTGGTACAGATCGCGCTACCCAGTACCATCGACCGTATTGATGAAGATGCCGATGTGCTGCGAGCATTACGGCAAGTAATCGACAGTCTGCGGCAGGGTTACGCCGCCTTGAAGGGTTTGGATGCCCGCCGTGCGCCGACTGATCAAACTCAACATCCTGCTCCAATCGGGGAACTGCCCACACGCATTCCCTTAAATAGTTTACCTTTGGCGATCCCTGCCCTTTCAAACGAATCGCGTTTGGTGACCACGCTCGGTCGCCTGGATGATGACCGTTTGCAGGCCTTCCAGTTGGATTGGTCAACTGATGGGCCACATTTCGTGGTCGCAGGCGCACCGGGAACCGGCAAAAGCAATCTCTTACAGGCGGCAGTCTTGAGCGCAGCCGGAATCCAATCACCACAAGCCTTACGGGTGCTGCTGATCGATTTCAGTGGACGCAGTTTACGCGCACTAGAAAGTCTAAAACATGTACTGGCGCGGGTGACGGATGCCACGGCTTTAGACACGCAGCTTTCCTTATTAGAAGTCACTTTGGTTGATCCTCCAGCCGACGCACCCCGCACCATAATCGTAATCGATGATTACGACGCAACCAGTGAAACTCTGCTGGCTTCCGGTGGTCAAGCGCTCAAACGCCTGCGTGATCTGGCACGGTTGCCTAACGAAGCCGGTGTGCATTTCTGGGTAGCTGGTTACATGGAACGCAGCGGCGATCCGTTGTTGCGCCAGCTTTTACTCCATCGCAGCGGTTTCGGCTTGTGCAATCGCGAGAGTTTGTCGGTATTCGGGCTGCGTACCAACCAGCTTTCTGCCGAGATGATGCCCGAAGGTCGCGCCTATTTTGCCGAACATAACCAGATCGCCGTGGTGCAAACCGCCTTGGTCGAGAACGCCGTTTTGACGGTCAACCGTTTGAATCAACAGGTATGGGGTGAATATGAAGCAGCCACACTCGCGACCATCCCTGCCCCAACAATGATTCCCGTTGTAGAAGCGAAATTACCCGAACTTCCACAGGATACAGCCGAAACGCTCCCCCCTTTGGAAATTGATACTGCCGGATTAATCGCCGATTTAATGGGCAACTCTGAGCCACCGGTTGAATCTCCAAAACCGCGCAAACGCCGTGGGAAGAAAGCGGACTGAGGCTAAATTTTCTCGAAGCAATATATCACTTGCCGTGCTGTAATCAGCTATCTATACTTGTGCCTCATACTTATAGTATTGTCTTACCTAGTCGGATTGGGGTTTTTGACTATTGAATACTTTAAAGCGCTTGCGATCCATAATCGCTTTTGTACTGCTGTTGGCGAAATCACCCACCCAACGCAAACACATTTTGAACTGGCTTCAGTCTTTACGCCCGAATTACTTGCTCGATAAACCCTCTCCGTGGATTTCGTTTGATGCCATTGATTTCATTTCACAGCACGTACAACCGCAGTGGAAAGTATTTGAGTATGGTAGCGGCGGCTCAACGCTGTTCTGGTTGTCCAAAGGCTGTGACTGTGTTTCAGTGGAACATGATTCGGCGTGGTCAAAGACATTAACATCCCGCTTTTCATCCACCACCAAGATTGTGTATCGTTTTATAGCGCCCGAATTACTGCCCGACTCGGTTGCCTCCTTGCCAGTTGATGTTGCCGACCCGACAAGTTACCGATCTGGTGCTGGCGATTACTTGAACTACAGCTTTAAAAAGTATGTCGAGTCCATTGATGAATATCCCGATGGCTATTTTGACCTGATCCTCGTCGATGGACGGGCAAGACCCTCCTGTATTTTGCACAGCATACCTAAATTAAAAAGCGGTGGTCTGCTGGTCGTTGACAACGCAGAACGAAGCTACTATTTGGCTAAAACACAATCGCTGCTTTCGAAGTTCACAAAGCATGAATTTACAGGCTCTATACCCAGCTTGTATTCTTATGTTCAAACCAATGTCTATGAAAAACCAGCCTCATAGACCTTAGACATGAGTCCTTATTTTTAACCAATTCAGGTATATAACCGCCAATGCCCAAGATAAAACAAACGCTGAAAAATATTCAACGCTCCATATTCGAAATGTTCGGTATCGATCGCTTATCAAAACCGTCACTCAATGATCTCGACACCAAACTCGCTCCTTACTTATCCATCAAAAATGGGGTGTTTGTAGAGTTGGGTGCGAATGATGGCTTCAACCAGAGTAATACCTACTATCTTGAGAAGATTCGAGGGTGGCACGGGGTTCTCGTGGAGCCGATTCCAGAACTGTACGAAAAAGCCAAAAAACGCCGCCCGAATTCGAAAGTCTTTAATGCTGCGTGTGTCGATTTTGACTACACCGATCCGCAAGTAACCATGACCTATTCCAATTTAATGTCACTCGTACAGGGTGCCTTTAAAGACCCTGCGCGTGAGGCCGAACATATTCGTAAAGGAAATGAAGTTCAGGGGATTAATTCCTACACGCTATCCGTTCCGGCGCGCACTTTAACATCCATACTCGATGAAAGCAAAGTGACCCATATCGACTTTCTATCATTAGATGTAGAAGGTTTTGAGGTAAACGTGTTAAAGGGGCTTGATTTCTCCCGTTTCGCCCCCGATTGGATGTTGATCGAAATACGCGACAAAGCTGAAATTGATGCCTTATTACTGCCACGTTATGAGTGCGTAACGCAGCTTAGCGTTCATGATTATCTATACCATAAGCGCTAATGTCTCATGATTAAGACACCTATCGTCCTGTTTATCTTTCGCCGTCCTGATCTGACCCGTCAGGTCTTTGAGAGTATTCGCGCCGCACAACCCAAACACCTCTTAATCGTAGCCGACGGCCCGCGCAATCCGTCAGAAGCCGATCTATGCGCCTTAACCCGTCAGGTTTTGGATCATATTGATTGGCCGTGCGAGGTATTACACAATTATGTCGATGTGAATATGGGACTCAGAGCACGTTTAGTGAGCGGCTTGAGCTGGGTGTTTGATCTTTTCCCCGAAGCGATTATCTTGGAAGATGATTGTGTACCCCATCCGGATTTTTATCGCTTTTGTCAGGAAATGCTTGAACGCTTCCGTGATGTCCCGCAGGTGATGCACATCAGTGGTGATAACTTCTTAAGTAAAGATCTCGCTGTCCCTGAAAGTTACTACTTTTCACGTTACCCGCACGTGTGGGGATGGGCAACGTGGCGACGTGCCTGGCAGCACTATGATCCTGAAATGCTTGAATGGCGCAATCCGACCATTCAAAAAAAGGTGCTCTCCCAATTCGCCCAATCAAGCGAACGCCGCTTCTGGCAAGCGTCATGGGATGGTGTTTTAGCAGGCACTGTTAAATCGTGGGCCTATCAATGGACTTTTTCCTGCCTCTTGCAGGATGGCCTCTGCGTTATGCCTGCCCACAACCTTGTTGAAAATATCGGCTTTCGGGCGGATGGCACCAATACCCTGTCTACCAATGACCAACTTCAATATCAGACGACTGGATTGTCGTTTCCACTGACGCATCCCAACCAATTGACTCGCAATCAAGCTGCGGATCGGTACACAGCCTCGCTATTCTTTGAACGGGATACCACCTTGATGCGCAAGCTGCGCAAAGCGGTTAGCCTGATTAAAAAGTTCGTCCCTCAATAAACCCGTCTATCGCGCACATGATAGGCAGGCTGTTTAGGTCTGATACGGTTCAACCGTGAGCAGCGTGTAACCAGACTCGCGCAGAAGCCGCTCAAGCTCGCTAAAAGTAGCGGCTTTTTGCAAAGCACTTAACAGGGTTTCGGCTTCAGTGGAGACATAAGCGGTGAGTAAACCCGCATCAAAGACCAACGTATCATAGGCAGGCTGATGCGTCAGGGTCGTGAACTGCCCCTGCCCCTGCCATAGCGCCCCAACCAGTGTATCATCACGAAACACGCGATGAGGATGAACACGCGGCTCAACTGATGAATCATTCCATGAGGCGATATTCAAACCTGCGGCGATTAACTGTGCTAGAAAATCATCAAAGGTTGTGGCGTTCCAGAGCAGAGCAGCCAGATCACCTTCTGTATAAGCATCGTAAGCACGAGCATTCACAAATGGATGATGAGGTGCTCCCTCCGGTGAAGGGCTTGCAACCGAAAATAACTGTCCCGGTGTATCCTCCACACTGAGCACCAAACGTTCACCCTTATAGACGTTGAAATGCCGTATCGCGCGGTGCGGTGCATCAGCATAGTTCATAGATCATTACTCCCGCTCATTAACCACCGGTACCACCGGTCGATTCTTTGTCCTGCTTCACCTTGTTGCGTGGATTGGCATCATCAATATCTTGAGCGCCAAAAATGCGGTCAAAAATTGCTTTTAGTTCAGGCTCAATCCGTGTAACCTCACTCTTGCCATTGCGCCGCGTACCTTTATCAGCTTCGCCAAATGCAGTCCACAAATCCCCTGTATATGGATCGTTGCCTGTATTGGTTCCAAAGAAGGCGTTCGCAGTCTGGGCAAAATATTCGAGACGATGTGATGAAGCGTAGTTGGTCTGCTTGCCCCCAAAGACCGCTTTCTTGGATGTGGTATTGAGGCTGCAACATACAGTTCCATCTTTCTTCTTAATCTGATTACCGTCTATGACCTTAAGGTGTTTCAACCATGCCGTATACGTGTTGTCCGCATAAGCCCCGCCATCAACCAAGATGTACTTAAGCCACGCAATTATGCTATTTTTAGTTTGCACATCCGTCATACCGTCCGCCGCCAATTTACCGGGCATTTCCACAGTCCAATCATCAACTACTTTCTGCGCATCCTCTTTCTTTGTACCCGGTTGGTCGTAGTCGAAACCGTCAATCCATTCGACCACCTCACCCTTAGCTTGTTTGTCTTTCTTCGCTTTGTAAAGCTCATCGACCTTCTTACGATCTTCATCACTTAAGCCGTGCATATCAATGACATGGGCAATTTCATGTGTGGTCGTCGAGTAACCCGACGCATAACACCACTGTGTGCCGGAAACATCTCCTTCAGCATCGGTGCCCAGTACGTTTTCTTCCGTAACAGCGACATAGATATGCCCATTAATTTCCATGCCACCGGAACCACGCACCTTATCCCAATCGCGCCCATCAAATGTTTTCTTGCCCACAAGTGACGAAAATTGAGGTAGATCGGTCATCTTCTTATTCTTGGGCACAACAACAATAGCTGTGTTCTTATCCAGCAGTGTCCTCGCGATTGACTTGTCTTTAAACAAAACCGCCAGATGACTGAGCGCAACTTTGCGCGCTTTGTCTCCTTCGACAACGCTCTGTGGAACGTTCAAGATAATGAGCGATGCGGCTTGTGTAAATTCCGCAGCACTCAGATGCGTTTGCAGCAGATCAAGGATTTCCTTGCGTGTTTTGGCAGTCTCGCCTTCTTTCAGCGGACCAGAGGCAAAAATATCTTCACCCTTTACTAGTCGATTCAGGTAATCTGTTGCGGCAGTCTTTTCTGGATCAACAGGCGTTTCTTCAACGGGTGGTGTGGAGGTGGTCTCAACCGACTGCGTCGTTTCCGGCGTGGTGTCAACGGATTGCGTTTCCTCAACGGGTGGCGTGGAGGTGGTCTCAACCGACTGTGTCACTTCGGGCGTGGTGTCAACGGATTGCGTTTCTTCAACGGGTGGTGTGGAGGTGGTCTCAACCGACTGCGTCGTTTCCGGCGTGGTCTCAACGGACTGCGTTTCTTCAACAGGTGGCGTGGAGGTGGTCTCAACCGACTGCGTTGCTTCGGGCGTGGTATCAACGGATTGCGTTTCTTCAACGGGTGGCGTTACAGATGGAGTAATCTCAGGTGTTTTGACCTGTAACTGGCTGATCTCAGATACAGCTTCATTTTTAAGCGCCTCAACCCCACCACGGCGGTTGGATTTCTTCCGCTTGGCATTGTTGAGATAAACATCGCACAAGCCCACGATGTTCTGTAATGCCGTAACTTTCTGTTCCGCCGACATCTTGCTGCTGTTGGTCGTATAGGTCGCCAACGCTTGATCAATCGGCTTGATCAGGTTGCGGAAGCCCATCGCTTTCGTTTGCTTCTTGAAGGCATCAACCGCCATCAATCGCTGAATCTTGATCGCAGATCGAACGCTTTGCTGGAGATACGGCGCACGTTGAATCGGTGAACAGCCTGCACAGCGACATCCAGCCCCATGAGAATCGCTCTCTGCCGTTTGTCGTTGAATAGGCGTTTCGGCCTGCTGGTCATCAGATGCGCCGCCTGAACACGCCGGACATCCACAGGCTTGCCCATGCGAACGTTGAATCAAGCGTTGCGTGGCAGTATTCCCAATTATGCGCTGCAATTGGAGGACTTGGTCAGGTTGGATGTTATTGCTTAATGAACCCAAATTTGTATGGGGAACAGGTATTGGGGCATCAATCGTCGTGGATCGTTGAAGTGATTTGGCTTTTGCGCGTCGAATGCGTGACTTTTTGTATGCAAAATCGCCCATAAAAATAATCCCACATATGAAATTGGTGTAAGTAAAACTGTAAGGCATTATGAATGAATGCGCAATTAAATTTTCTCAATACTTGCCTAAAGGATAGTTATTAGGATGTGGGAAATTTTTAAACCATTCAAGATTACTATTCGGTCGTGTGTTTTAGTCTTCTCCTCTGCCTTAGAAGCGTGAAGTATTCGGACATGAAATCAGCGCATTTTTGTGGCTATAATCATGCTAAACCGTATAAAAACTGCGAAGTAACCCATGACCATCAAGCCGGACGATCAATTCATGCCCATGACACCCTCTCAAATCGCACCGGAACTCAGGAGCAGGATACAAAACATGCCGCGTGTGCCTGTATCCAGTGCGTTGGGACGCTGGTTCTTGCGCAACGCAATGACCTTATTCGCACGTGAAAAACAGCATGACGGTGTGCGAATTGAAAAGCACATGACCACCGAGGGTGTAGCGCTCCGTGTTTATATACCCACCAGCGGTCAGATAGGCGCGGCCTTACTCTGGATTCATGGTGGTGGGATGCTAATTGGTAGCGCCATGCAGGATGATGGATTTTGTGCGGATACTGCCCGTACGCTCGGTATTGTCGTCATCTCAACTGACTATCGGTTAGCGCCTGAGTTTCCATTTCCGGCGGCTTTGGATGATTGTTATGCGGCGTGGACATGGGTGCAAGCATCGGCTCAGCGACTCAATATCGACAAAACTCGTGTTGCCATCGGCGGACAAAGTGCTGGTGGTGGGCTGGCGGCCAGTCTGGTACAACGTATTCATGATGCGAACGGCATCCAACCTGTCGCCCAGTGGCTTTTCTGCCCCATGCTGGATGACCGTACCGCCGCTCGTCATGAGTTCGATGTCATCGCGCATAAGGTTTGGGACAACCGTCAGAATCGCATCGGCTGGAATGCTTTTCTCGGAACCGCAGCCGGATCTGCTAACGTTCCGCAATATGCGGTGTCCGCGCGCCGTGACGACCTCAGCGGCTTCCCCTCCGCATGGATTGGCGTTGGCGACATCGAGTTGTTCTTCGCTGAGGATAAGGCCTATGCGGATCGGTTGAATGCATCCGGTGTAAACTGTACGCTGGATGTGGTGATGGGTGCGCCACACGGTTTTGAAAGCATCGCCGCCCATACGAAGTTGGCTCAGGATTATTTGTCGCGCAGTCGCGAGTGGCTTCGTCAACAGCTTGTTGATCATCAAATGACTGGTAGATAAGGATTAGGTTATGCCGAACACTAAAAATGAATTACTGCAAGAATTAAGTGATGCCCGTGATGTATTATGGACACATTTAGCCGCGCTGGATGATGCGGTTGAAATTTACCCCGGTTGGAAAAAACGCGAGTTTTTCGCCCATATGGCCGGGTGGGATGCGATGGTGTTCGATGTGTTTCGCACCTATGTCGCTAAACAACCACCCAAAGATTATAGATATACCGATATTGATGATATGAATGCGCGGTTTGTCGGTGTGCGCGGAAGCACCACCGTTTGGGATGCCAAGCTAGAGTGTGAGATCAGCCGGTTCGCGATTCTGAAAATATTTGACGGCATTGATGACTTTAGCGAGGTGGTTCAACTGCCGTGGGGAAAGAACACCTTTATTGAATTTGTTCAAGGCGCGATTGAACACGAACTCAGCCACGCTAAAGATATTGAACAGCTTATCTCCTAAGTAGCTCGAATGAGGTTATCAAGAGGCCGCATACACCCACTTGCATGCGGCCTCTTTTCATGAGTGGTTGTGACAAATCGCATATCGCATAGAGTTGTGGTACATCTGATACAATATCGCGCGATTGGTCTCCACTTGCTGCCTAAAACCACCGTTATTCATAGGGTATAAGTTGCCTAAAATGATCGCCACTTCTGTTGCCCACTCTTCTGAATCAGAATCTTCATCTACTTCCCTAAAACAATGGATTGTTGCAATAATTGTTTTTGCTGCCGTTGTGGTCGCTTTGTGGCTTCCTTATGGCCTCAATTTTGCTGGATGGGGTGATGAATGGGCAGAGTTGACTACTGCGGATGCGGGTATACCACCCATCAGGGAAACACTGCGCGCCTTCGTCCATATTCCTTCAGTCGTTTCCCATGCCCTAACACCGGATTCGTTTGTAGGCATGAATATAGTTTTGGCGTTGATGACCTTTGGGCGAGGGTTGGTGACATATGCCCTGCTCCGTCGGCTTGTCCCTCAGCACTCGGCTTTCGCTCTTGTAGCGGGCTGCCTAGCCATCATTTATCCCGGTGATCTCGCTTTTTTCATGTTGGTTTCGGTAAGCATAACGACTGCACTGGTCTTTTTTCTGACGGCCATCTTATTGCTGGTTCATTATTGGCAAAATCCCCGCTGGTATATTCTCGTGTTGATGTGGGCAACGCTGGCGTTTAGCGTCGGGATATACGAGGTCAGCTACCCATTGATTATGTTCGTACCAATCCTCTTGATCTACTTGAACAAGACACTCAACAAGCGGGTTATTCGAGTTGCCCTGCTCTGGTATCTGGTTCCGCTCGTGTATGTGATATTAGTATTTCTAGCCAAATCGTCAAACAGCACCACTGCCACTTACCAACTGTCGATCGTGAACACGAACAACTCATTTGCAGCCATAGTCAGCGGGTTCGTAGAACTTTATATCCGCGTATTCGGAGGGGCGTGGCAAACGACTACAAGTCTGATGCCGCAGGGATTATCCGACCCGCGTACATGGCTGGTCATCATTCTCGCGATTTTCATAGGCATTGTTATCCGCTACCACCAACCGGCTGATATTCCGGCGCTTTCGCTGAAGAGCGGCTTGTTATTGATCGTCGGAGCGGCTTGCGCCCTAGCTTTAGGTTATTCGTTGTATACGTTTACCAACTTACGTGGCAATTTTTACCGGACGCTATTTTACAGCCTTCCGTTTGCATCGGTTGTAGTCGCTACTGTGATCTTGATTATGACCCGATTGGGACGTATTACCCGCTTTGTGTTCGCCTTCGCATTTGTGATCATTGCAGTTAGTTATTTCATACAGAGCAATCGCTTATCGGCAATCTTGATAACGGTCATCGCGCTTGGTTTTATCGTAAAGCCTGTGTGGCGCTACAGCCTGATCGCAACTTGTGTTATCAGTATTGGAGTAGCCTCGGCAATCGGTTTCCATCAATCACAACCGTTTGTTGATTTAGTAAAACATCAACATCAGTTGGTGAGCGCATTTGTGGAAAAAGTGCCTGCTGTTAAAAGTAACACCTTGATTTTATGGATTGCTCCGCGTGACTCTCAAAAAGAGTTTGACACGGTCTTATATCGCTGGGATATTCTGGAAAGCATTTTGCGATTTATCTACAAAAAAGCCGATATTGAGGCGCAAATCTGCGTACCGGATGGTGTCGCGGTGGGGGTTTATAACCGCATCTGCGTCTTGGAACGTGATGCGGTGGTGATGACCTATCCCTTTTTTGGTTCGGAGAGACAGTCTCAGTGGACATACGACCGTGTGATCGCATTCACCTATGAAGCGGATAAAGGTGCTGTGATTCTCCCACAACTGCCGTCCGAATGGATGCAAGACGGTGGTGGGAGCACTACTTATAATCCCGATCAGTTGATTGATCACACCGCACCTGTGCCCTATCGCTTACAAACCGTCTGGGCTGGTAATCCCTAGGGTTTAGGAAGAGGTCGGATGCACGCGGCCTTTTTGTCGCAATGTTGCCCTTTGTCCTTATGTTATCTTACGTTTCTACCCATTTGATACATGATATGATTCAAATAGTGGTGTTCATTCATCTTAACGATCTGTGTGATATGAGCTAATAAACCATAACTCATAACTATTACACAGTGATGAAATGAGATAAACGTAATGACAATCCGCAATAAACTCTACCTCAGTTTCGGGTCTTTAGTCCTCATCACAGTCGTTGTCCAGCTCATTCTTTTAAATAACTTGGCAGGTGTGGAAAACAGCTTCAAGAACTTCGTTAATGTAGAAGTACACTTGTCACAGTTAGCCAGCGATATTCGCTATTATGATGCCAGCCTGACCGATGCGGTACGCGCTGTGCTCATTGATCCAGAAAGCACAGCCAACTTCGCCCGATACGACTCGGATGCTACTGCTCTGGACGCTACGATAGCAGAAGCGGTCGCCAAGTCGCCCTCAAATGAAGATCGCCAGATATTTGAGCGAATTGGCACGATCAACGTGAGCTTGATCGAAATCGAAAAGCAGTTATTAGCTAACCCCAATATCGAGCAAGCACGCGCACTTTATCGGGGTGATTATGGTGTATTGAAGACCGAATTCGCACAGCAGGTTAAGCTATTCTATGACCGTAAAGCGAGCGAATTTGATCAAGGTGAGCGCCAACTCTTTGACATAATCAGCAGTACAAAATCAATCAGTACCATCTTGATT
Source organism: Aggregatilineales bacterium (assembly GCA_044227005.1). Lineage (GTDB taxonomy): Bacteria > Chloroflexota > Anaerolineae > Aggregatilineales > Phototrophicaceae > CFX2. The sequence goes on along the minus strand of JBGAFZ010000010.1, from coordinate 156,762 downwards.
ATCGTCACGGCAATCATCGGGGGTGGAATAGCTATTTTCCTGAGTCGGAATATTTCGAACCCCATTCAATTACTAACGGCCAGTGTTGAGAAAGTCGGTAAGGGAGATCTATCTCAAAAAATCGACATTAAAACCAGTGACGAAACAGGCACACTGGGACGCGCTTTTAACACCATGACCGAGAATTTGCAGCGTTCAACCAAGAGTTTGGTCGCTAAGGAATACTTGGAAAAGATCGTCACGGAATACCAGAATTTCTTGGCACATGTTGCTGCCGGAGACCTTACAAGCCAGCTCGAATTGGTGCGCAGCACGAGTGCTGATCGTGATAAGGTGAATGATGACCTGTATCAGTTGGGTATGAACCTCAACGACATGGTTACGAGCCTTAACTCAATTACCCGTCAGGTACGCGAGGCGGTTGATGGTATCACATCAGCCGCGACCGAAATTCAGGCAGCAACCACCCAGCAAATCGCTAGCACGACCGAACAGGATGTAGCAGTCACCCAAACTGTTTCTACGGTCGAAGCAATCCGGGCTACGGTTCGGCAAACATCCGAACGTGCAAGATCTGTGGCAGACGCCGCCCAGCAGTCGATCACCGTTTCAAAACAGGGTGAGGAAGCAGTCGCTAGTACAGCAGAAGGTATGCAGGTCATCCGTCAACAGGTCGAAAAGATTGCCGAAACCATTCTGAGCTTATCCGAGCGGACGCAAAAAATTGGTGAGATCATTGATACGGTCAATGATATTGCTAGCCAGTCCAAATTACTTGCCCTCAACGCCAGCATTGAAGCTGCCCGTGCAGGCGAAAACGGCGAAGGATTTGCCGTGGTCGCTATGGAAGTGCGCCAGCTTGCTGAACAAAGCCGTGAAGCCACAGCCCGAGTACGGGACATCCTCAACGAAATCCAGCAGGCAACCAATACCGCTGTGATGGTGACCGAAGAAGGCACCAAAGGGACTGAACGTGGTATGCAATTGGCTAATCAGGCTGGTGAAGCGATCCGTAACCTAGCATCTATGATGGAAGAAGCGATGCAAACAGCGTCGCAGATTGCGACCAGCACTCATCAACAGACCATGAGCATGAATCAGTTATCGACGGCTATGCAGCAGATCAAACAGGCTAGCTCTCAATCGGCTGCAAGTTCACGCAGCGCGGAACAAAGTGCGCGAGAATTGACCGTGACATCGCAGCAGCTAGAGGATGCTGTCGCACTTTATAAACTGCAAGCCTGACTCCCCTCCTCCACAGGTTATAGAGGCCGGATGCACGCGGGTGTATACGGCCTCTTTTTATGACACGGTCTTACATCGTCAGTACGATTTTGCCGCGGGTGTGACCTTCTTGGCTGAGTGCTAGACCTTGATGAACTTCGGCAAAGGGCAGCACTTTGGTGACGTGAACTTTGAGCTTGCCACTGTCAACCAATCCAGCAATTTCGGTCAGTAATTCAGTGGTGGCTCGGGAACCGGCTGAGAGGGCTTTGATGCTGTACTGAGCTGCTTTTTCGGGTGAAGGTTGTCCGGCAACCGTCACGACGGTGCCGCCGGATTTGACCACGGCATAGGAACGCTCTAAGGTTTCCCCGCCCATCGTATCAAAGACGACATCCACATTTTTGGCGGCATCTTCAAAACGGGTGGTGCGATAGTCAATGAATTCGTCGGCGCCGAGTTCCCGCACGAAGGCTTCGTTGCTGGCGGATGCGGTGGCGATGACATGCGCCCCTTTGATCTTGGCGAGCTGAACGCCGAAACTGCCCACACCACCGGCACCACCGTGGATCAATACCCGCTGTCCGGCAGTCAAACCGGCTGTGTCAAACAGGGCGTTCCATGCGGTCAAGACGCCGATGGGTAAGGCGGCGGCTTCGGTATAGCTGAGCGATTTGGGCTTGAGGGCGATTTCGGATGTGCTGGTGGCGGCGAATTCTGCGTAGGTTTTGCCGATGCTGCCGTAGACCGCATCACCGACTTTGAAATTGGTGACGCCTTCACCGACGGCTACGATATCGCCCGCGCCATCCCGACCGAGGATTTGTGGGGGCGGGAACCAGTCGCCCAAGTAGCCTTCACGGATTTTCCAATCGACGGGATTAATGCTGGCCGCGCGTAGTTGAATGAGTACCTGACCAACGCCGGCTGCCGGACGTTCGAGTTCTTCAATTTTGAGGACGTCCGGGCCACCGAAGGCACGAATAATAGCTGCTTTCATGTTTTGCTTGTCTTTCTGTATTGTGCGTCTGGTGTTTAGAAGTTGCGCAAATTACTTTCCTTACGGAAGTGATAAGTTTTCATTCATGATGGTGGCTGCCCTTAGCACCAACTTGCATCCTGTGCTGATTATTTTATTGGATGAGCAAAATAGTGTTGTATTCAATTTTCTACGCTAACATCAGGCCGTTTTCAATGAAAAGTGAACTATCTTTTATGGAGAATTTATGCCCAACCTGAGACAAAAAATCCTTATTCTATATTTGGCAGATTCAGCGCTGGATAGCAATGTAATTGCGTGGACGATCTACGACGGAACCGGCCGCGATAGCCACACCACCGGCGACAGTGATACACCTCCTTATAAAACTGGAATGGATGCGCTTAAGGCAGGCTGGCGCGTGATTCAGTTCCCCCAATTGATTCCACCGTATCCCGGAGCAGAATTCAGCACATCTTTTAATAAACATGAATTTATCTTTGAACAATTGGAGGAAGCTCATGGTGGATAAAAAGTATTTACTTACTTCGGAGCAGATGGCTTCATTTGCCGCACGTGGGTTCCTGCGCTTCGATGGTATCATTCCGCAGGCTATTAACGAGCGTGCCATGCCTGAAATTGCTGCGGGTGTACCTGCTGCGGCTGCGGGGACTCCCCTTTCACAATGTTATCCTGCGCCTTCGACACTGGGCGAAATTTTACGCTCACCCGAAATTGAAGGCATCATTTATAGCTTAGTCGGTCCTAATCCCCTGTTTGATCATCAAGCGCTGCATGTGCGTGAACCGAACGAAGACTCGGCACAACACATGCACGGCGATTCGACTATTGATTTGCGCATGCATTTCGATATTCAACTGATGTATTTCCCGCATGATGTACCGCTCGAAATGGGTGGAACGCTGTTGGTTCCCGGCAGCCATTTCCGGCGTATCAATGAGGCCGACATCGCCCGTTATCAAAACATGGTCGGGCAAATATCGATGGTGTGCAAAGCCGGTACCATTCTGGTTTTACATCACGGCATCTGGCATTGTGGACGGCAAAACAAGAGCAACCAGCGCCGTTATATGTTCAAGGTGCGTTTGAATCCTACAGTGCGGCAGATGCGCCTGTGGAATACCGATGATTTGGATGAAAACGTCGGCAAGCAGCACCCCATATTCACCAAAGAAACTCCTAAGAATGATATTCAGGCCATCTTGAGCAAGGGTGAGCCGTGGTTTGAGTCCGGCACGAACCGCCTCGAGATTTTGAACCGCATCAAGTTCTGGCGCTTTTTGACCGGCGACGATAATTTTGATGCCCATTACTGGCTAAGCCGCATCGAGAATATGCCCGATAACCGCGTGATAGCAGGTTAGCGAGACTTTACGCCTCATGCGAGCGTGATGTTTGTCTACCTGCCCTGCCCCGATCTTGAATGAGGCCGGATACATGCTGATGTATCCGGCTTTGTACCCCTTACGACGATAGGATTAATGTCAGGCATGGGAGCGAGTTGACGCTAAAAGTGTTGGTTTTGTGGCAATGATGGCAAGAATTGCAATATTGCCGCCGAATTAAGCGCGGCACGTACAGGAGCTGTCACCGAATGGTTATTTGAGGTCAGCGGAAGGCGGGTTCAATGCCACCGAAATGACACACATCCGGCGGGAACTTCGGTCAAGGCCACCGCTGTGCCATTTGTGTCTGATGCCATCTTTGCTTTCATTTTTTTGAGGCTGATGGCGGACTATTAATGACACAATTCCTCTCTTATTTTAGAACGGAAGTTCGTAAAAGTCAATCAGGAATTTATCCGAGTTTGAGCATGGCGAGTTAGGGTGTTGTTAGTATCCGTAGTTGAGGTGAAATACGGTCTTTCAAACATCCCTGTCCGAAAGGCTGTGAAGATGTATATTAATTGTATGTTTTAGTCAATTTGAAGAAAGCTTGTTGAATGAAGGTCATTGTTTTTGTAATTGTGTTTTATTTTCTTATGTGGCCATTTTATTTTCGGATCGCAATGGCATCATTTAAGTATTATCTGGTAAATTGCAAACCGTCAGAATACACGATAGAAATTTTTACTTCAAATTTGCACTTCCCATTCAGTTTATTAAATAATTCCGTTAACGATCAGGGACTTACCGGGACAAATATACCTACTGTTTTAAAACAGATTGACGATATTAAATCCAGTAATATAAACCAGCGTTATGAGGTTATTATCAATTCAATTGGTCCGGTTGTAATCTTGTTGATATTTATATTTCTGCTTTTTAGGGCTTACGATTTAGAGTCACTTCTTATGGAGTGTCTATTGATAGCGCTAATTAGTGTTACTTTGATGCTAACGTGGAGATTTGGTCATCAATTATGTGAAACAAAATCGCCACACGATTGATATTAAAAAGTATCGCCTTGTATCCGGAAGGCTGTGAAGATGTGCAATTGTAAGCCTTCAAAAGGTTTCGGACTGAAAGCAAGACTTGGCTCCAGTGATAATGGGAGGGAGCACACACAGGTGCTCCCCTACGATTCATTCTTTGGGAAGTTGTATATCCCGTGCTTTTCAACCACTATCAATTCAATCGGGAGTTTATCAGAGTTTGAGCATATTGGGTTAAGGTGTTGTTGTAAGCCGCTGTTTATCAAAGGTCATAGCTATACAAAACTAAGATGTGATGGTGAATAATATGACAGAATAACAACAGCATGTTATGCTCGGTAGGAGATATTCATTAACAGGGGGAGCTAGTCTAATGGACGGTGCAACATCAGTAGAAAATGATCGAGCAATCATTCAATGGCTTCAAGAAAACATGATTCCCCTACAACATAAAGAAGCCGGAAATGGATTTGCTGATTTACAACCTCTGAAACCGCTTTTGCAGGGTGCAAAAATCGTCGGCATCGGCGAAACCACACATGGAACGCATGAATTTCTCCAACTGCGGCTGCGGCTGATCGAATTTCTGGTTAAAGAAATGGATTTTACAGTTATTACGATAGAAGGTAGTTTTGCCGGATGGCAGCCGATCAACGATTATGTGCTGGAGGGTAAAGGGGATCGTGCAACAGTCTTAACCGGACAGGGTTATGTGGTTTGGGATACTGAAGAAATGGGCGCGGTGATTGATTGGATGCGGGCTTACAATCAGACGGTTGATGACGCGAAAAAAGTACGTTTTTTGGGATTGGATATTAACTGGAACGGTTATGGTCAAAAAGTTGTTTTGGAGTACCTCGGTAAAGTTGATCCCGCTAGAATGACTGCTAGCGCGGCGCTTTTCGATGCGCTGTCTGCTGTGGAGACGAAATGGCCTCTTGGGATTGATGAGCAGAGTGGAAAAGTGTTGGCGCAACTGATGCCCGACTTGCAAGCGTTGATTGATTATCTGACAGCCAATAAGGATCGGTTGGTTAGCGCTTCATCATTTGATGCGTTTGATCTTGTGTTGCAATACACGCGGGTTATAAAGCAATGGGTAACAGCCCATGCACCAGACTTGTTGCCGCCGTTACAATTGCGATCCGAATTCAGATCGATTTCAATGGCGGAAAATCTGACGTACTGGATCGAAAAATTGCCCCCAGATACCCGTTTTATTCTGCTTGAGCATAATGGGCATTTGTCTCTGAAAAATCTTTATGACGAAGGGCCGATTATGGGTATTCGCCTGCGAGAAAAATATGGACAGGCTTACCGGGCTTTTGCGATTGAATTCAACCAAGGGTCATTTAATACACGGCTATTTTTGCCAGAGAAAGTGCTGGGCGATCTGAAGCTTGTGACTGCTGCTCCTGCTGTAGAAGGTGCATTATCGTGGTATTTAGCCCGGTTGAAGCAAGATGCACTTATATTAAACTTACATGCGTCGGCGGGTAGTCCGGCAGTTGAGCAATGGTTGGCGACACCGCATAAATTCCATCAAATAGGCTGGGTGTACGATGATGCCGAAAACTATCATTTGGACACCAAGATCATAGACTATTTCGACGGCATTATTTTTGTTGACAGCATCACGCCTACTCAGCCGACCGTCAACGCGCTAAAAACGATTGCTGATCGCATAGGACTTTAAAATCGGTCAGAGGCACTATAGAAAAGTATTCTCAAAATTGGTAGCTGCCCCTGCCCCACACCATGAATGAAGCCGGATACATGCTGATGTGTCCGGCTTTTTTGTATCCTGTTTTTCTTGTTTGATATCCTCCAAATTAGATGCTCCTAGTTCAGTTTCAAAAGTGCAAATAATTGACATAGAGTAAATTTTACAAATTAAATAGTTGCGATATTAATGTTTTGAACTAAGATTGTAAATGTAAACCGTTTACTATTGAGGATTGAACATGAACCGCAAAAAGCTTCTTTTGGTCTGTATCACGATCCTATCCATTTTCGCCTTGTCTGTGAGCGTTGCCAGCGCTGCGACATACACAAAGCAATTGAGTCCGTTTGTTCAATGCCGCTTATCAACCGTTGATCTGGGTGATCGGTATAATCCGTTATGGACACGGGATAGAACCGGCCCGACTACCGTCCGCGAAACGCGTACCATGAGTATTTCGGGAACGATTAGCGCCAGCGGACAGGTCAATATCGGTGCAGGTATTGTTGTCAAAGTCGTCGAGCTTTCGCAATCCATGTCTGGAACATTGGGCTTTAGCATCACCGGCACTTATACCGTTACTGTTGATGAAACCACGACTTTTCCGCGCGGTTATCATCGTTTTGAGTACGGTTCCCGGTTACATGGGACGCGTGTTGATAGCGCCTGCCGTTTTACGATTTTTGGTTGGAATGGGTCATGGGTGAATGTCCCTCCATTCTATTACTGGAAGCCAATCGGTGATTACAGCCGAATGGTCTACTAAAAAAGCTTCGATTAAACCATGAAAGAGGCCGGATACATGTTGATGTGTCCGGCTTTTTTGTTGTGAGACGTATATGTAGAGTGTGCGCCACATTCACAGGTATAATGAAGCCTATTCACTTATAGTAGGATTGCACAGCGCCAACTATGGCAATCGAAATCGCACCGGAACAAGAAATCTGGGTTATGACCCGAGAAGGTGCGGAGTTAACTGGTTATAGTGCCGAGTATCTGGAACGATTGGCAAACAAAAATTCACGGCTTCCAGAGGATGAACGGCAAATCAAAGTTCGGAAGCGATCCGGTCACTTTCATGAATTGTGGTTACCTGATCTGTTGCGGTACATTGCTGAAATTGGTACCGGTCCGATGAACTCCGCTAAAAAATAGAGGCTAGCGTATCACTGGTCATCAAAAGTTTTGTTACTTGACGGTATCGGGATTATCCGATACCATATTCTTCAAGCCTACCATCTTCAACGCAGCTTGTCGTCAAACAACTTGCTACATAAAAACGATCTGACCTGAGCAGATGGCGAAACCGCGTCTATATACGGACGTGCATCGGTTCAATAGGTTCGTGTTGCTTGAACGGCACACGGTAGGTTTGTGTTGGCGGATGGTGGCTTGGCGAGATATGTCTCCTTCAGATACCCGATTCAGTTGGCGCTGACATCGGGTATTTTATTTGGGGGGAGTTGCAGCGTACAGCCGATTATCGATGCGCTATGATTAGGAGGAAAGTTTCTTTTCCGTCCAAAAGAGTTTGAAGACGTAGATTCTCAAGAGTATTAGTTGAATTGTGGTTATTATGAATATAAATAACGAATTGGAAAACCTCAAAAAACGATTAAAAATCGGAACATTTGCGCCATCTGATTTTGAGGCTTTACAGAAAATTTTAGTAAAAACTCCGTGTGATTTAGAAGCTTGGCTATTTTTAATTGATAGTCTTGGAAACTATCGTTTTGATAAATATCTGGATATGAGTACTGTAAAACACTGGTCAGTATATTATAACAATGCCCTTGAGTTTCAGATCCATTGTTGGCAACGTGATGAGTTAATTAGTCTTCACATGCTAGCAAAAGAACTTTATGCAGATGATCAAAACATCTCGAAACTCAACGAAACAGTTAACATCATGTATCAACTCGATCCAACCAACTGGAATGTTATCGATTCTTATGTTTGGCATCGCCGTCCTATATTAGATGTAGCTGAAGCATTACCATTAATTGAATCCATAGGGATACTGGCTCCAATGAATGATTTTGCGCGTTATCGTCAAGGCCTTATGTATGAGAGATATTTTAAGTTTACCCAACGTAACGATATCGCAAAAATGGCTCTTGAAGCCTATGAATTATCACTCAAGATTGGATTTGCTGAGAAAAATATCCCTTTGGTCGTGCTTGAGGTTAAAAAGTCGATCCAAAAGCTCAGAAACTATTAGCTAACTTTTGAAATAAGGATGGTAGGTCAATAGATAGCAAGTCAGGGAAATTAAGAGCGATAGTTGGTCGATCAAGACAGGAGCGAGTGAGATGGAGATCATGATGATCGGATCTTAAAATTGTAGGTAGAGAAAGGTTGATGTTTGGGCAGCGTACAAAATGCCCATGATGAGCAGGAATGCCAGCCCCATCACATAAATCCAGTTGGTACGCGGGCGCAGTAACCACGTATCTTGGGGGAAGTTGGTCACGATGAATAAGAGGACAAGCGAGACTAAAAACCACTTGGCAGTTGCTCCGTAGTCCAATCCAAGACCCTGCCGCCCCAACATGCCAGCGAACAGATGGCGGGCTGTTGAAAGCGAATCGCTGCGAAAGATCACCCATCCAAACAACACGGCCAAGAAGGTCAGTCCACGCGCTGCCCAGATCGGGAGCGGCTTCCACTTCCAAAAGCGACTCTGGGCATGAATTGCCAGCAGGACACCGTGATACGCTCCCCAGAGCATAAACGTGCCGCTTGCACCATGCCAGATGCCCGTGAGTGTCATCGTGATAATGAGGCCGACGGTGCGCACCCGATCAGGATTTTTGGGATAGCGGCGCAGCAGGTTACGGCTTAGTGGGATGAACAGATAATCTCGAAACCAGCTTGAGAGCGTCATGTGCCAGCGCTGCCAAAACTCGGTGATGTTGCGCGCTGTATACGGGGCATTGAAGTTTTGCGGGAGTTTGTAACCGAGCATGTAGGCAATACCGGTTGCCATGTCGGTATAACCGGAGAAGTCGAAGTAGAGCTGATAGGCGTATCCCAAGACGGCTGCCCACGCGCCGACCAACCCGATATGCAACGGATCAGCGAATAATGGATTCACCTGAGCAGCGATTACATCCGCGATGAGAACTTTTTTCGCCAAACCAATGGTAAACATGAACAGGCCTAGTTCCCAGTCGGCGTGGCGGGTGTCGGCTTGCTGCCGAAGATTGTTATAGCGTGTCAAAGGACCGGACAGAATGGTTGGAAAGAAGGTGATGTGGGTTAGGAAGTTTAGAAAGTCGGTCTCAGCAGGTGTCAGCTTGCGGTAAATATCGAGGCCATAACTGACCAGATTGAAGGTGTAAAAGGAAATGCCGAGCGGTAGCACAATATTGAGCAGGTTGGAACTGAATGGCGCAAGCAGCGGGTTGGCGTATTTAAAGCCGATGAGCAGTAGGAGGTTGGTCAAAACCAGAACCAGCCCCATCCGTTGACGGGCTTTCATCTCGCTGGAAAGCAAGAAACGGCCAGCAATAAATGTCAGGGTGGTCATGAAGAGCAACAAGGCTAAGTAAGCGATACCCGCATAACCATAAAAAATGAGATTCGCGATTGCTAACCACAGGGTTTGAACGCGGGCGTTTCTGCGTGCCAGCAACCAGTAGCCGACGAGGGTGATCGGGAGGAATATAAAAATGAAGAGGTGTGTATTAAAAAGCATTATGAACGCCCGGAATACGTATGAAATTGATCGTAAAGTTGTTGCATCATCAGAATGGAGGCCTGTTCAGTCGGATGGATGTAATCGAAAAACAGCGTCGCATCATCTGATAAGGGGTGCGAGTCAATAAAGTTGATGTAATGAAAAGGATATTCTTTTTCAAAATGATCCAACTGAGCCGTTATATAGTTGAGAATGGGCGTAAACTCCGTTTGTGTTTCCAAAGCATCACGCATGGCGGGATGGTACGGAGGCATGTAACCGATGACCAGCATGTGATGTTGCTTGGCTAGCTCTAAAATCTGCTGCAACACATCTGTCATATAGAGATCCGGTTGGTATTGGGTAAACGTCTTCCTAAAAAAATAGGTAATGCCTGCTGACACTTTATCCGGTAGCAAATCAGCCGGCTTTAGCTGCAATTCGGGTGAGCGTATCATCCCATTGGGAACCGTAATGAAGTTCGATAAACCTGCTTGTTTTGATCCACGTATTTGTAGAACTCGCAGCGATGCATCTAACTGCTGCTTAGACAACAGACTTGTAAGCCGATACACCCCATCTTTTAGCGGCATGAGCACATCCCGCACATCCATCAGATTCCATAGACGTGCGTTGGGTTCGAGGGTATAACGAAGATATTCATTCGACCAGAATGCTTCAGGGGTCAGGTTAATGATGAGCAAGTCAGGCAGCTTGCCGACTTCTGCGATGTACCGCAGCAAAGCCAAAGAATCCTGCAAAGTGCTCCCCGCAACGCTAAAATTAAACGTGCGATAACCCCATAGTTTTTCGACTTGATCAGGGTCAACCCCAAAACTGCGTGATGAACCCATAACGACTGCTTGAGGCGGCGGAGAATAGGTTGTATATAACTCCATTTTGTAATCGCGGGTGGTCAATACCAGTGGTTCAAAGACATGGGGTGGATACAGAGCAAACGGGTTCACCACATAGTTAAAAGTACCGATCATCAAGGCTACCAACAGCGCCGAGGCAACCAACCGTCTTATAAAGAGTCTCGAAGTCGGTTGTTTGGTTTGAATCAAGGAGGCTGATAAGAAGATGATTGCGAACAAGGCCACGAGTAATGGCAGCATATTCCAATCAATAAAAGCCAACAGTAATCCGATTGCACCGATGCTCACGAGCGTTATCCAGCGTATGTGAGAAGCATTCACAATAGGTTTCAAAAGCGTTCACTTTTCCGCTAGATGGCTGGGGTAACTTCAATTTGAAGTATGGCTAATCCATATATCAATATCCAGTCCCAAAAATGATGCGGCTAAAAGGTGTCTGTTATCATGGAAGGGAGTAAACTATCTTCTATACGCAAGCGGCTGAGGACACAAAAGCTCGTGGCTGAAAACAGCATCATCCCCTCCCCTCATACACTGGCAACACTCAACGCTGACGACATCGCCAGCGCCAACTTTGAGATTCTGCGGCGTGCCGGACGTAAATCCTCGACGGTGGATCAATATACGCGCACCGAAAAATTGTGGGTGGAGTTTTGTGCCGCACAGGGATTGAACAGCGCCAACTTTGAAGTAGTGTATGTGGATGCGTTCTTCCAAACAGTCAAGGATGCTTACAGCCGTGTCACGCTGCAAAATATGCTGTCGCACCTGCGCAAACTGGTCGAGGCGATTGCTGCCAGCGCGGACGATACCGCCGCGTTATACATCCGTCAGTTGCAAGCACTCAAGCAATATAAAATTGATTCTGAATGGGGCGGTGCCAACAGCCGTAAACGTGCCGGAAAACGTATTGATACGTCTACGGTGTGGGCTGCTATTCATGCCGATGCCCCTACCCCGCTGGCACGGGCGCGCAATGCTGCGTTGTACGCGGTGCTGTTCTTCGCAGGGTTGCGCCGTGAAGAAGTGCGCCAATTGACGTGGCGTAATGTGGATTTTGACCGCAATGTGATCAAAGTGGTGGGTGGTAAAAAACGCGCCAAAAACGAATCCGACGAGGTGCCGATGCTGGGCGATCTCAAAGGTATTTTGATGCAGTGGAAAGCCATCCAAACCACAGCGGCGGCAGGTGTCGCCCGTCAGTATGTGGTGTGTTCAGTGAATAAAGGCGGCAAGCTGAATGCCGATCGACCGATTGCCTCCGGTGCGATTTATGAACTGATGCGTCCGTGGGAGGCCATCCCGCATGATGCGCGGCATACGCTGGTGACGAATTTACTGGATAAAGGTGTGGCGCTGCATACCACCCAGAAGATCGCCCGTCATAAACGCGGCGAAACCACCCTGCATTATGCCCACGCGATGGAAGCCGAACAACTCGCCAAAACGGTTCCCAACCCGTATGGCTAGGCAATTAAGGCAGTATTGGAAAGTTTCTTTCCAAATTACACCAATGATGAGTATCATAAGAAGACACTTAATTTAAGCGAAGGACGTGTTCCATGATCGGACGCACCATAGGCGGGTACCGCATTGTTGAACAAGTCGGCATGGGCGGTATGGCGACCGTTTACAAAGCATACGACGCCAATACTGACCGCTATGTAGCCTTAAAGACACTGCCGGAGCAATTTTCCAAAGACCCGCAGTTTGTCGAGCGCTTCCGCCGCGAAGCCATCGCCATCGCCAAGCTGGAACATCTGCATATCCTGCCGTTGTTCGCTTACGGTGAAGATGATGGTGTGGCCTATCTGGCGATGCGTTATCTGCCTGCCGGAACCCTGAGCAATTACATCCGGCAGAAGGGGCAAATGCCGCTGGGTGAAGCCGCGCGCCTGCTCAACCAGATTGCCGGAGCGCTCGATCATGCCCATGCCAATGGTGTGCTACACCGTGATATTAAACCGACTAATGTGCTGGTGGATAAGGACGCGAATACTTATCTGACCGATTTCGGTATCGCCCGTATGGTCGAAGGTACGCTTGACCTCACCGGAGATGCGATCCTCGGCACGCCGCAGTATATGAGTCCCGAACAATGTAAGGCCAGTAAAGACCTGACTCCTGCCTCTGACCAATATTCGTTAGGCGTGGTGCTGTATGAGATGGTCACCGGACGCGTTCCGTTTCAGGCCGAAACACCTCTAGCGGTCATCATCATGCAGTTGAACGGTGCGGATCTGCCGCTGCCGACCGCGCTCCGTCCGGATTTACCGGAAGCCGCCGAATTGGTGATTCTGAAAGCCCTCTCGCGTGATCCCGCTGACCGTTATCCATCCTGCGAAGCCTTTGCCCGTGCTTTTACGCAGGCCGTTGAGAATCCGCAAGCGATGAACGTAACGAGTCCGGCAGCCAGCGCACCCTCAACCGTGATGTCCAAACCCACCACGCCGATTATCCCTTCAGTAGATGATTTACCGACGACGGTGCAAACGCCGCCCGCCCCACGCCCTGCCCTATCGCCCATGCTCATCGGTGGTGTGGTGATCGCGGCTATTGTGGTGATCGGCGGTTTGGCGCTGTTATCAGGACGACCCGCCGCGCCTGTTGTCACCAGTACACCGTTGCCCGAACAAACTCAGGCCGCCTTGCTGCCGACTGCTACCAGCCTTCCAGCGACGGTTCAATCTGAGCCAACCCAAACCGCTGTACTCCCTAGCCCAACTGCCGCCGAAGCCGCTAATCCACTGGCCGCTATCGTCCCAACGCTCATGGCGCAAGGTGATGCAGGTGCTGCTATCAACCTGTTAATTCCGGCCATCACCCAGACACCCAAAGATGCGCAATTGTATCTTTTACGCGGGCAAGCGTATCACCAAAATGGCAACTCCGAAGCTGCATTGGCGGATTTCACACAGGCCATCAGTCTTGCGCCACAGTTGGCAGAGGCCTACGTTCAACGCGCTACCGTCTACTATGAATCAGATAAGCGACCGGAAGCCCTAGCCGATATTTCCGAAGCGATCAAGCTGCGACCGGATCAAGCAGATTTGTACGCCAAACGCGGTATGGGCTATCGCGACGCCAGCGAACTGGATAAATCGTTGGCGGACTATGATAAAGCTATCGCGCTCGATCCGAAGAATGCCGAGTGGTATGCCGAACGTGCGACCACCTATTCGTGGCGTAGTGAACTTGATAAAGCCATCACCGACCTCAACAAAGCAATTGAACTCGATCCCAAGTTTTTGAATGCCTACCTGCAACGGGGTTCAGATCATCGTTGGATGGAGCAGTATGAATTGGCGCTGGCGGATTTCATGAAAGCCCGCGAACTTGATCCCAACAGTTTCGCCTCGTATCGCGGTACGGTTGATGTCTATCTGACGGTGTTGGATCAGGATAAGTCGCTCGCCAACTACGATTTGGATGCTGCCCTAGCTGACGCCAACAAAGCAGTCGAGTTGAGCCTATCTAGCGACGGCACGACTTACACGGATGCCGGTGCACTTTATGATCGCGGACGGATTCATAACCACCGCAACGAACCCACTGATGCCATCAGCGATTTCACGCAGGCGCTCAAGATCAATGAGGCGTCGCCGGAAGCCTATATTAATCGGGGCTACGCTTATACCAACGACAGCCAATTTGAGGCTGCTCGTGCGGATTTCACCCGCGCCCTTGAACTCAGCAAAGACAATGTGGATGCTTATCTAGGCCGCGTGGAGGCTTACCTTCAAGCGATTGATAATGACAAGCCGTGGAAGGATTACGACCTCAACAGCGCACTGGCTGATGTGAATGCCGCCCTGATCGTCGACAATGGCAATGGTGTGGCCTATCTCTTACGTGGAAAGATTTACAGCCGTCAGGGTGATAACCAGAAGGCGCTGGATGACCTCAACAAAACGGTTGAGATGGCCGGTGATATGGCGTGGGGCTATCAGGAACGCGCTAACATTCAACATGCGCTGGGCAATACGGATGCCGCCCTCGCGGATTACCAGAAGGCGCTGACGCTCGATCCCAGTGATTCATGGACGTATGCCCTGATGGGTGACACCTTGTATGATGCGGGGCGTCGTGCCGAAGCCCTCACCGCGTATCAAACCTATACCAAACTGGTGGGCGAAGCCGCCGTCGAATCGGTTCGCGAGCGGATTATCGAACTCCAAAAAACACCCTAATTTTGTGTGAGAAAAATAAACCGGGTCTGAGGCTCGTGACTTCCGGCATAGCTTGAAACAACGTTTATGATGGGCATCAATTGGGTGCGCAACAACACGGTCAATCACCGTGTTGTTTATTAGTCTTCGGATTTGTCTAATATTTCCAACTGTTGCACATTAGTAGATACAATATCCGCCTTTACCAACATTGATCTTGTGCATCCCATAAAGGCCGCCGATGACCAGTAAGCGACTTAGTGCATTCTTCAATATCCAAGCCGGTGAAGGTCACATCGTGGGGATGATCTTCACGCTGTATTTCTTCATGGGTATTGCCTTCGTGCTGACCCAAACCGCCAGCTATGCCATCTTCATCGAAACCTTCAGTTCGGAAAGTCTCTCCTACACCTATATTGGCATCGCCATCGGTGTTTCGATACTGGCCTTCGGTTATCTGCGGCTGAGCGACCACATTCCCCTGTCGCGCTTGTTGATGGTCAATCTGGTGGGCTTAATTGTCATCAGTGTGATTTTGCGGGTGGGATTATCGCTGACGAATGCTCGCTGGTTGGTGTTCATACTGCCGATATGGGAATTCGCGCAGCTCAACCTCGGCAAGATCATCATCTGGAGTCTGGTCGGTTCATTGTTCGATGTGCGCCAGAGCAAGCGCTTGTTCGGCCTGATGACTTCCGGACGCTGGTTGGCGGTGGCGTTGGGTGGTTTGCTGGTGCCGCTGCTGGTCAATTGGGTTGGCACGCAAAACTTACTGTGGTTGTCGATCATCAGCCTGTGTGTGGGATTGGTGCTGCTGCTGCGTATTCTGCGGACGCATCCGCAAGCGTTTAATCACACCGAAGCGGTACATCCCGATTCGCCGCAGCCGCCCAAAGCCGCTCCGAGTATCCTGAAAAATCCGTTCATCGTGCTGATTTTTGTCGAGGCCTTCATCTGGATTATGGCCTACTTCATCGGCGATAACATTTACTACATTGAGACGGCTAAACAATACGCCGATGCTGATCAGTTGGCTTCCATTTTAGGCTTGCTGTCAGCGGTAGCCGGATTGTTGACGTTGATCAGCGGCTTGTTTTTCACCGGCCCGTTCATCAACCGCTACGGGGTAAAGGTGGGGGTACGAGTCACGCCGGTTATTATCGTGGTGTTGATCGGCGCCTTCGCTTTTACAGGAACCTTTTTACACAATCCGCTGTTGATGTTCGCGCTGGCGATCATCGCACGCACGGTCAACACCTTCATGAGCGAGACTTTTGAGGTCACATCGCTGCGTATTTTGATCCAACCGCTGCCGATTGAACAACGGGTACGGGTTTCGGCGATCTCGGATGGGATTGTCGAACCACTGGCGATCGGTACTGCCGGTTTGATGATCGTGCTGCTGCTGGATGTCCTCAAGTTGACATCGGTGCAGTTGGCGGATTTGTTCCTGCTGGTCGGCGCAGGTTGGATTGTGGCGACCACAGGACTGGCGCGGCGTTATCAAGGTGTGCTGGCACAAGCATTGGAGCGACGACGCTTGGGGCAATCCCTGCCGTTAATTATCGACCCATCGACGATTGCCGTCATGAAGCCCTATCTACAGGATAAGCATCCCGAAGCGGTCATCTATGCCCTTAACCTCATTGAGCAATCGGATGAACAGGAGTCTTTGCGCGATAGTCTTCCTGCCCTGCTGGAACATCCCTCGCCCAGAGTGCGGCAGGAAGCGCTGCGTTATATCGAGCGGCTGAAATTGACGAGTGCCCTGCCCCGCGTGCGGTCGCTATTCCAAAGTGAGACGGACATCGGCTTCCGTGAATATGGGCTGCGGACGTTGGCGGCGCTTGATCCTACTGAAGTGCAAACCACCGTGAGCCGCTATCTGGATGCGCCTGAAATTCCTATCCGGCGTGGCGCACTGGTCGGTGTGATCCGCTATGGGGTTGGTCAGACAACAGCCAAGGCCGCCGATCAGTTGTTGGTGATGGCCGGACAGTTGGACACCGAAACGCGCGTGCTGGCGGCACAGGTCATCGGTGAAATCGGTTTGCCGAATTATTACCAACCGCTGGAAATCTTGTTGAAGGCGTCAACGGTCAAAGTGCGGCGGGCGGCCTTGGATGCGGCGGGGAAGATCAAGCATCCGCGCTTATGGCCGTTGGTAATCGACGCGCTGGACTCGTCATCCACACGCGGACAGGCACAGGCCGCATTGGTGGCGGGTGGTGATGCAGCCTTGCCAGCCGTTCGGGCGGCGATCACCCAGAGCAGTAGCTCACGTGAGGTGCTGATGGGTTTGGCGCGTGCCTGTGGTCAGATGACCAACCAAGCCTCGATTGATATTCTGACCGACCGTCTGACGTTTCCTGATCCTGAAGTGCGCTGGCAGGTGATGCAGTCGCTCAGTATTCGGCGCTATCGTCCCCGTGATGTCCGTAAAATCCACAGCTATTTGCGCAACGAAGCCAATTTTTATGCCCGATTGCTGGCGACTCAACGTGATCTGGGCAGTGGTGATGGGTTGCGCCTGTTGCATGACGCATTGGATACACTCACCCAACAAACCGTTGAGCGTATCCTATACTTGATGTCCTTCATTTATGACTCGCACCAGATTTTACGGGCGCGGGAAGCATTATTGTTTGGCAGTGGTGCCAATCGCTCGATGGGCTTGGAGATCGTCGAAACCTATTTCGACAAGACCAATAAAGTCTATCTGATGCCTATCTTTGAGGACTTAGCGCCTTATGTCCGCCTGCAAAAGTTACAGACCGTACTGCCCCAAGAAACCCTCAACCGCGAGTCGCGCTTACTGGAATTGTTATCGCAGCCGCCAACCACATGGGTGAATGTTTGCGCGCTCTATGCCGTCGGCAGTTTGATGGTCGAAAAAAGCCGTCCACTCCTGCCCGCCGCAATCGATTCGCCCCATGCATTGACGCGGGAAACGGCTCGTTGGGCAGTTAATCGTCTGGATCGTGTGATCGCACAAGGGAAGGAACCTATGCTCTCTACTATTGAGAAGGTCGTCATTCTGAAAACCGTCGGTTTATTCGCTGAAACACCGGATGAAGTGTTGGCGGATGTGGCAGGATTGCTGGAAGAATCGCATTACGCGACAGGTGAGGTGATTTTCAGTAAGGGCGATCTGGGCAACAGCATGTATATGATCGTCAGCGGCAAAGTGCGCGTCCACGATAACAATTACACCATTAATAAGCTGGGTGAGCGGCAGGTGTTCGGTGAAATGGCGCTGCTCGACCCTGCCCCACGCATAGCCACCGTAACCACCTTAGAAGATACGCATGTGTTCCGTTTGCGGCAGGATGCCTTCTACGAACTGCTGGATAATCGCGGCGAGGTGGCGCGAGGAATCATCCGCGTGCTGACCAGTTACTTACGCAGTTGGGTGGATAACGCCGATTTGCGTATGCTGCAACAAAGTGTGGCGAAGACCGTCCCGCTGCAAATCAAACGTTAAAGCGCAACGCGAAACCCGTTTTTAATGTAATATCATAAGTGAAGTGATAAATATATTTTTGTGAGCTAAAATTGAAATTTTAGCAACTGTGAATCGGTTGGGTAATCTCATGTGAATACCCTCCCTGAAAGCCTTCAAAATATGCAAGCGGAACTTACGCAGGCAAAGGCACGCATCGCTGAGCTTGAAGCTCAAGTCGCGCAGGATCGTCCCCACTCAACTTTTGACAATCGCATGTTGCACTACATTGCCCAATACAGTTTGGATATGTTTGCGTTGATCAATCGAGATGGTTCTGTTGATTACGTTAGTGCTGCCTTCAACACGATGATTGGGTATTCGAGTGACGCATTTAAGCAGCTTGATCTGCTTGAATTGGTGCATGTCGATGATCGTGAGATGGTTATCACGGTGATGCATGATGTGTTAGCCGTACAGGCAGAACGGCGCATGTTTGAGGTGCGTGTGCGGCATCAAGATGGGCATTGGATTTGGCTGGAAGTGGTCGTCATTAATCATCTTGAAAATCTGGATTTGCAGGCCATTCAGATTAATTGTCGGGACATCACCAATCGTAAGGCTCAGGAAAACCGACTACGTATCCTCAATCGCACGCTGGAATTAACCACCGGCGTGAACCAGGCGATCATTCGCATTCGCTCGATCCCCAACCTATTTGAACATGTTTGCCGTATCGCGGTCGAGAATGGCGGTTTTCGTATGGCGTGGGTGGGGGTCTTTGATCCAGAAACAAAACGGGTGAATCCGGTTGCTTCTACAGGCTTTACAGATAATTACCTCGATAAAATAAATATTGTGATCGATGGTAGTCCACATGGAAAAGGCCCTACCGGAATCGCCATGACGATTGGCCAACATGCCGTTGCTGAGAATATTGAGCATGATCCGCACATGGAACCCTGGCGCGAACAGGCCTTGCGGATGGGGTATCGGGCATCAGCAGCCTTTCCGCTGAAAGTGGCTGGCGAGACACGCGCAGTCCTGAGTTTGTACGCACACAAAGCGGATTTCTTTGATAGTGAAGAACTGGCGTTACTGGATGAGATGGCCGAAGATATCTCGTTCGCGATGGAGTTCGCCGAACAAGAAACCCAACGTCAAGAGGCCGAACGCAAACATTTTGAAAGCGAAGAACGTTTCCGTGCTACTTTTGAGCAAGCCGCCGTTGGAATTGCGCATGTCGCGCCGGATGGTCGCTGGTTGCGGGTCAATCAGGGGCTATGTGATATTTTGGGCTTCACGCGCGAAGAACTCCTTGAAAAATACTTCCAAGAGATTACCTTTGCGGAGGATTTGGATGCGGATTTGGATATTGTTTGGCAGATGTTGACGTCCAAACAAAGCTTCCGATCAGCCGAAAAGCGTTATGTTCACAAAAATGGTCATATCATCTGGACACAGTTGACCGTGTCGTTGGTGCGCTCCGAAGATGGGACGGCGCAATACTTCATTGTAATCATTGAGGATATATCAGACCGTAAGCAGGCGGAAGCGGCTATCACAGAACTCAACGAAAATCTGGAAGCGCGTGTTATCGAACGAACCACGGAACTCAATCGTATCAAAACCCGCATTGAATCGATCTTGAACAGTAACGCGGATTCAATCGTTTATAGCCGTATTGATGGCTCAATTGAGCATGTGAATCCAGCCTTCACGCGCATTTTTGGTTATCAATCGGATGAAATTATGTTCAAGCCGATAAGCCAACTGGTGCAGAGTGAGCAAGTGAATGAATTAAAGCGGGTCTTTGACAATGTTGTTTCACTACGGTCGCTTCAAAGCATTGATGTGATTGCTTTGCGCAAAGATGGACAACCCTTTGATGCCGCGATTATGTTGTCTCCGGTACTCGAAAATGGTGACACCTTGTTTGGTGTTGTTGCCAGTGTGCATGACGTGACCGACCGGAATATTATGCTGCGCCACGCGATGGAACTCAATGAACTCAAATCCCGTTATGTCTCGATGGCGGCGCATGATTTACGCAATCCGATGGCACTGATATTGACCTCGGCTGATACGCTTGAGGCCTATTGGTCGCGGCTTTCTGAAGAGAAACGACAGGATAAGTTTGCGCAGATTAAGAACAGCATCAAGGTCATGACCGACATTTTGAATGATGTTTTGGTTATGGGACAGGCTGATTCGGGTAAACTGGAGTTTTCGCCGTCATTCATGAATGTGACTGAATTTTGTCAAACGATCATCTTGGAAACCACACAGATTATGGGCAATGCTATTGGGATTGAATTTTCTGTTGAGGGTGTCAATGGGTTAGTACGGATGGATGCCAAACTCTTACGGCATATCTTGACCAACTTGTTTTCAAACGCTCTCAAATATTCAATCAGTGGTGGCCGTGTTATTTTTAAAGTCTGCAAGGTCGCGGAGCAGGTTATTTTCCATATTCAGGATCAAGGTATTGGTATCCCGAAAAGTGAGCAGGTTCATATCTTTGAGACTTTCCATCGGGCGAGCAATGCCCGGCATCTACACGGTACTGGTTTAGGCTTAGCCATTGTCAAACGGTCGGTTGATTTGCATGGTGGGACGATCACATTTGAGAGCGAAGAAGGCCACGGGACAACCTTTATCGTCACCATACCCGTTGATATTAATATCGGGTTTAAAGGGAGCAAGTAACCGCGTATGCCGACAGTGATTGTTGCCGAACGACCGGATAGCGCTGATGCGATGGCTTTGATTGCTGAACTTGAAGCGGTGCTGTCACCCCAATATGCGCCCGAAAGTCGGCATGGGTTCAGCGTCGAGAAGTTGCTGCGGCAAGGCGTGGCCTTCTTCGTCATCCGTGTGGATGGTGCAGCGGCGGGTTGCGGTGGCATCCTGATGGTCGGTAACGATTACGGCGAAGTCAAACGCATGTTTGTGCGTCCCCAATTTCGCGGGTTGGGCTTGGCTCAGTTGATGTTGGATCATCTGGCGGCTTACTGCCAGCAGTACGGCGCACATGTGCTGCGCTTGGAAACCGGCATTTATCAAACCGAGGCCATCCGTTTATACGAGCGTTATGGTTTCGTGCGCATCCCGCCCTTCGGGGATTACTTCGAAGACCCTGTTAGTTTGTGTTATGAGAAGCGTTTGGATGTGAATTGAACTGTTTTGTAATAGAGTCCAGCATGACGTAAATCCGGACTTGTGCATGTACGCGCAATAAAGCGGAAATGCCTCAGTATACTGTGGGAAATTACTCTACTTTAGGAGTCATCCCATGAGTGCCGATCCCTTTAGTAACCTTCAAATACAAACTATTATTGAACCGTTTCGTGTACGTTCGGTCGAACCAATTCGCTTCTCCAGCTATGCCGAGCGTGCCCAAGCGCTGCGTGAGGCCGGATACAATCCGTTTAAGCTGCGGGCGAATCAGGTGACGATTGACTTGCTGACGGACAGCGGCACCGGCGCAATGTCGGCGCAGCAATGGGCGGCGATGATTTCCAGCGATGAGTCCTATGCAGGCGCATCATCGTTCTATAAATTCGAGGCGGCGGTCAAAGACATCACTGGTTTTAAGCACGTCATCCCTACCCATCAAGGACGGGCTGCCGAACGCATCTTGTTTAGCACAGTCGTCAAACAGGGTGATGTTATCCCCAATAACACCCACTTTGATACCACACGCGCCAATATCGAGTTCTGTCAGGGTGAAGCGCGTGATCTGGTGATCGCCGAAGGTCATCAGCCACAGGTGATTCATCCGTTTAAGGGCAATATGGATTTGGATGCCCTGCGTGCCACATTAGATGCAGTGGGTATCGAACATATTCCCCTGATTATGATCACCGTCACCAATAACTCCGGTGGCGGTCAGCCCGTGAGCATGGCGAATATCCGTGCCATCAGCCAGATCGCCCATGAACGGGGCATTCCTTTCATTATTGATGCTTGTCGTTTTGCTGAAAACAGTTGGTTTATCAAAACGCGCGAGGATGTCTATGCGAATCAATCCACTTTAGAGATTGCCCGCGAGATGTTCTCTTATGCCGATGGCTGTACTATGAGCGCCAAGAAAGATGGCATGGCGAATATTGGTGGTTTCCTCGCTATGAATGATGATGATCTGGCGTTGAAGTGTCGCAACCTCTTAATTTTGACCGAAGGCTTTCCGACCTACGGCGGCATGGCAGGTTATGATATGGAAGCGATTGCGCTCGGTTTGTACGAAGCACTTAACGAAGATTACCTGCGTTATCGGGCGCGTACCATTACCTATCTGGCGGAAAAATTAGCGAGTGCTGGTGTACCGATGGTGCAGCCCCCGGGTGGGCATGCCTTGTATATCGACGCGCGGGCGATGCTGCCCCATATTCCCGACTCGCAGTATCCGGCGTGGTCACTGGCGAACGCATTGTATCTAGCGGGTGGTATCCGTTGCGTCGAAATCGGTTCGATCATGTTCGGGCGGCAGCCGGATGGTTCCGAGCGCCCTGCCCCGCTGGATCTGGTGCGCATGGCCTTCCCGCGTCGGGTCTATATGCAAAGCCACGAAGACTATCTGACGGAAGTGATTCTGGCCGTCCATGCGAAACGGGATTTGATACCGGGGCATCGCATCACGTGGGAGCCGCCTTTCCTGCGGCACTTCAGTGTGCAGTTGGAGCCTATTTCGTAAGCCCATCGCATCAACTCACCACAGGGAGGACACACACGTCCTCCCATCCCCTTGATGTCCCCACAAGCACCTTCCATTTACAGTTGCTAATGTGGCGCTTTTGCGCGTAGACTGGTTGCAAGACGATATGGAGAATGTGCCATGTTCAAAACCTACGTGAGCGCCGATGAATTTTTGCGGATTGCGCTTGATCCTGCCAACGCTGACCGCCGCTTTGAACTGATTGACGGAGAAATTGTTGAGAAAATGCCGACTCAATTACATGCGCTGATTGCGAACTTGTTCAATGCGGTTTTGTTTATGTATTTTAGAGCGCATCCGATTGGATGGGCATTTTCTGAACTGCGGGTTAAGCTGCCCAATGATGATCTGAACGATACCATCCCTGATATATCAGTGGTGCTGAAAGCCGGACGTACATTTGACCCGAATGAACCGCTGACCTTCATGCCGGATCTGGCGATTGAGATTAAATCACCTGCCGACAGCCTGATCAAAATGCGTAAAAAGGCCAATTATTATCTGGAAAATGGCAGCAAAATTGTCTGGTTAGTGGATACGCAGCGGCAAAAGGTAGAGGTATACACCATTGATGACACGGAAATCTTGGGGATCAACGATACGCTAGAAGGTAGCGACTTGCTGCCGGATTTCAAATTGGCAGTACGTGAACTATGGTCATTACAGTAATGCTGAGGGAGATATGACGGATATTCAACAACTGATCGCGCAGCTCAACAACAGCGCTACATCTGAGAAGGCCACGAATACATTGGTCGAGATGGGCGCGGCGGCTGTAGAACCCTTGCTTAAACAATTGAACAGCAGCGTTCAAGGCGAACGGACACTGGCTATTCGGGTGCTGGGCAAGATCAATGATCCCCGTGTTATTCCGGCCTTGATGGAACACAGCATGCGTGACGCCGTTCCGGTGGTGCGCGAAGCAGCCATCACAGCAGTGGTCGGCTTTAAATCCGATGCGCGGGTGATGGATTTCCTACTGCAAACGGTACGCAACAGCGCGCAACAAGATATTGCCCGAATGGCTGCCATCCGTCACGTCGGCAAATTATCCGGCGTAGATGCAGCCAACGCCTTGTGGTTGGAAATGTTGAATGACCGTTCCGTCACCATGATGATTAATGCCGCTTACAACTTGGGCAACACCAAGAATCCCGAGTTCTTTGAACCGATGCTTAAGGTGTTGAATCGCCTGACTGAAACTGATCAAGGTGTGGCGGGAGTTCTGGGTGGATTGGGACGATTGGGTGACAAACGCGCGTTGGAACCGATTGCAGCCTTTCTTCAAGCCAAGCCGGTGACCGTTCGGGCGGCAGCGGCTCACGCGCTGGCGGCGTTGGGTGATGTACGTGCGTTGGATTTACTAGCACCCCTGCAAAATGATCGGACTGTTTCGGGGCAGGAAGATCACGGCGGCCCGACTTATACGCTAGGATCAGAAGTGCGTCATGCGATGGATGTTATCCGCAAGGCCAACGGCTTGGCTGATGTTAAAACCGCATCCGACGATAAAAAGTCATCCGATGAAAAAAAGCCGTGGTGGAAAGTATGGTAACCGCACTGCTGCATCATAATCAGCTAACGATAGAGTGAATGCCTGACATGCATCCTACATTGATTAAAGCCAACATTGCCCTGCTCGAAGGCTTGCCATCAGAGACACAGCGGCTCTTACAGGAATATCGCAGCGAGAGCGTCCCCAATGGTGATGCTGACCTCGGCCTATGGTTGTGGTTGGATGCCCATAGTCGTCCGACTCCCGAGGCGGTGGTCGAAGGCTTGCAGGTCTTGGTGAGCCGTGTGCCGCCGGATGATCCCTATGCGCGGATGGCACAACAGCATCTCCACGACGAAGCGACCTATCGCAGCCCTGCTCCACAGGCCATCCGACGCCAGCCGTTAGTGATTGCGGGATTGTTTACGCTGGTGGGTGTGCTGGTCACATTGGGATTGATTGCCCTGTTCAATCGGGTGCAGCCGCAGCCCATTGCCAATGGGGACGCCACCCAAACAGCGCTGGTGCCGACCTCTGCCCTACCCTTGAATCTACCGGATGCCAGCCAAACGTTGGTGCCGGATCAGTTTATTGCACGCTATCCGCAGGGTATCCTGAATGTGCTGGCCTTGGAGAATGCATCGCAGCGCGTGGTGAAAAATGCCGATAGTGCGCTGGCGACACCGATTGCAGGGGCGCGCTTTTATGCGCTGCGGTTGAATTTTGAATGTCGTGGTGGGATCTGTGACCAACCACCGGAGGCAAAGATTAGCCTTGCTTTGGATGATGGGACGCTGATTGAACCCCGTGCCGGATTGAGCATCAGCGGCGAGCAACCCTTACAACCCGTCGCATTAGGACGAACCACTGTCGGTTGGGTGGTGTTCGAAATTCCGCTGGTGAGTACAGTCAAGGCGTTGGTGGTAGCACCGCGAATTCTAGGCGACTTTGAGCCGATCACAATTAATTTTTAACCACGTGGGCATGTGAGCATATAATGATGTGAAGTGTAGTACCAGAAAGGCATACCATGAAGACCGCGAAACCAGTTCTCGAAAACCCGACGATTTTACGGGCGTTTGCTCCGGTTCATGTGATCTTTAACATCCTCCTTTCAGCGTATTTTTACAGCAACTTCAATAATATCCTAACGTGGTTGCCTGCTGTGTTCGGCATCGGCACAGCCATTTATGCCGTGTGGCAAGCCAACCGTATCGAAGAAGCGGACAAAGCAAAATAGGTTTATTTGCAGGTAGGCACAAGTGACCTTATGACAGACGTTGAAGTTCGGCTGGATAGCCTGCGGCTGGCGGCAACCGATATACAACAGGCCAGCCGTGCCATCAGCGAGGCATTAGACGCGGTACAGGCCGAAGTCAGCGCCTTGTATGCGTTGGGATTGCCAGCCGGTGGCGTAGGCGTATTCAGCGCCAGTTATGCGGCGAGTGCGCCTGTCATGCAAGAATGGCCGTTCAAGCTGACGCGTTTTGCCACCAACCTCGAACAAGCCGCCGATGATATTCAACAGGCCATCAGCCAATCTGCCCGACCGATTGCGCCGTTGGTGCTGCCCTTTATTCCCGAGTCGGTGCCGATGGCCTTGTGGGGACATGGCTTTGAGCATCAGGCCAAAGGACGTGCGGCCTTACCCCAAACCGCCAAAACGGTCATGGTCGAATCGGCTCCGGTGGCCTTGGGTACGTATGTATCAGCCATCAACCAGCCCTTATATGGCGAATTGCAACGCGAACAACGCGAACTCGGCAACAATCAACTACTGCTCTCGGTCTTGATGCAGACCCGCGAAACCCGTATGCAAGACTTGGCAGCACTGAAAAACAACCTCCTCAGCTACGACCCACAGACCGATTTGCGGCATACACCGCGTGTACAGGCCTTGGAAGCCGAGATGCAAAGCTATGACCAGCAAATCAGCACGACACAGCAAACCATCCAACAGCAGCAGGCCAATGTGCAAGCTTTGACCAGCCGCTTGGAGCGTGTCAAACCGGGTGCAGGTGCGGACATCAACCTCATCCAACAGTTGGAACAGGGACAAACCAACCAGTGGGTGAAAGCCAATACGCAGGATTGTGTGAATTACATTGCGACACGTGTGCCCATACCGGATGGATTGGCGCGGGATGCCTACTTATGGAACGATCAGGCTGCCAAGTTGACTCAATTCGGGGTGACGAGCGGGAATGTGCCGCTGGTCGGTTCGGTGCTGGTGATGGAAAAAGCCCATTCGTATGCTGATCATGTCTATGGGCATTTGATGTTGGTGCAGCGGGTAGATGCCGACGGTGCGGTATGGGTTACCGACAATAACCACCCAAGCGTGGCGGTCAAACTGAGCGATCTGACCAGC
Source organism: Aggregatilineales bacterium (assembly GCA_044227005.1). Taxonomy (GTDB): domain Bacteria; phylum Chloroflexota; class Anaerolineae; order Aggregatilineales; family Phototrophicaceae; genus CFX2. Next base: position 129,687 of record JBGAFZ010000010.1, on the reverse strand, counting down.
GAAACCAGCGGCGCAAACCTGAACTACTTGTATCTGCCGTGGTTTACACAGGGATAGTCGCCAGTTTATTGGTAGCGTATGTACCCTCATTCACAGGTATAATGAACCTATTGATTCACATTAGGATTGCACTGCGCCAACTATGGCAATCGAAATCGCACCGGAACACGAAATTTGGGTCATGACCCGTGAAGGTGCGGAGCTAACCGGTTACAGCAGCGAATATATCGAAAAGCTGGCACACAAGAATTTGCGGCTGCCAGAAGATGAACGGCAAATCAAAGTACGGAAGCGATCCGGCTTCTTCTACGAATTATGGTTGCCCGACTTGCTGCGCTATCGAGACGAAATCGGTTACGGTCCGCATCAAGATAAATAACTCCTGCTCGGTCAAAAATCATTATTTACTTGGCTTTATCGGACGGTTCGCTATAATGATAGTTAACCCCACCACGATCAACGCAGCTTGTCGTCAAACAACTTGCTACATAAAAAAGATCCGGCTTGAACGGATGATGAAACCGCGTCTGTATACGGGCGTGCATCGGTTCGGTCAGTTCGTGTTGCTTTGAACGGCGCACGGTGGGTTTGTGTTGCCCGATGGTGGGGTAACCGAGATGTCTCAATTCTAGATACCCGATTCAGTTGGCGCTGACATCGGGTATTTTGTTTGGGGAGTCGCGAGATCAGGACAACTTCTGTCCTAAAGGTTTTGAAGATGTACAATTGGGTAAGCCCATGTAATGTTTTAGTCAATTGCTTAGGTATGACTAACTATGCAACCAATCCTCAATGTAATTATAAGTGTGATTGTATTCCTACCCTTGTATGTGGTTTTGGCCGCCAATTCCCTCAGATATTACGCTTCTTCAGCTACCGCCACAGAAGAAAACATACAATCTTTTCTTCAAAACATACCGCCAATTTTACGAGCATTTTATGCTGAGCATTCGAAATATAACTTATTTGTCTCCGATGCAAATGAAAGTATTTCTAAAAATATTCTAGGAAGCTCTCGTTTAGAAAGCTTAGGACGGCGTGTTTTTTATAGCGTAATAACAGGGGCGCTTATAATTGGTTCACTCATTGGTTTGACAAAACAAAGCCAAACTATTTGGATTATTGCCTATATGTCAATTGTTGTAATTCATTCTTTTATCTTTATTTGGGCATGGCGGTTTGGTTCCAAACTCATAAAGAATTGAATAGCAGTCAAATACACAGAAGGACAATAAGAGCGAGAGTACCCTCATCATCATAGACGAGTATAATTTAAGAAACAGTTGGTGAGGTTCGTCCATGAGTGAACAACTGAAACAATCCCCTACCCTTGATGACCTCCGCGCCCGCCGTGATGAAATCATCGCGCTGGCTGAAAAGTACGGCGCCTTTGATGTGCGCGTCTTCGGCAGTGTTGCCCGTGGAGAATCCACGCCCGAAAGTGATATTGACCTGATGGTGAACGCACGCCCCGGCACCACCGTCTTTGATCTGGTTGGCTTATGGCTCGACCTCAAAGACCTCTTCGGGCGCGATGTAAGTCTCATCACGGATGATACCGATTCCCGTAATGAGCGTTTCATGCGGCGTGTACTCAAGGATGCTATCCCGTTATGACTAAAACCTACAACGCCTATTTGCGTGATATTCTCCGTGAATGCGACGACATTGCTGCTTTTACAGCAGATGATCAAATAGCCTTTAGTCAGGATCTCAAAACGCAGAAAGCTGTCATCCGCTCTTATGAAGTCATTGGTGAAATCTGCAAACGACTTGCACCGGAAATACGCGATTCCAACCCACAGATTGACTGGCGTAAATTAATAAACTTTCGCGACTTCTTAGCCCATAACTATGAGTCAATTATCCTGCGTTATATCTGGGATGCTGTCACTGACCTCCCTACCCTCCGCGCTGCCATCGAAGCCCTACTTGCCAGTCTCCCGCCCGATGCTGACGCTTCATAACCGCCTAACTTGCCTTTATGCTGAATTCATAAACGTTAAGGCCTTTTTCTGCTACTCCAACATTACAATCATTACACAATGACATTGTGGAGAGTAGAATGCCGATTACAAATACGTGGGGAAACCCCGAAAAGACCATTATTTTTACTGTTTTCGACGGCAATTGGACGTTGGAAGATTATCACACCATGATTGACGAGATGCATACTATGGTGCTGAGTGTGGATCAGACCGTTCATTTTATCAGCGACTTTAGTACGAGTACCTCGTCCCCTGCTAAGCTGTTATCCAGCGGTCGCCACATGGAAAACACCAAAACCAAGAAGCAAACCGGCATCAGTGTTGCTATCAATGCCAATGGCTTCCTTAAAGCCATCGCGGGTGTTGCCCAAAAAATGTTCCTCAAAGATACGAAAATGTACTTTGCGAAAACGGTTGAGGAAGCCTACCAGATTATCGAAAAGCAAACGCAGGCGCATGCTCGATCTGCCTGACGCATCACGCGCTCAATTGTTTTTCAGATACCCGATTCAGTTATCGCTGACATCGGGTATTTTATTTGGGCAGTCGCGAGATCAAGGCAATTGAACCGCCGCAGTTCACTTTCCAATGGTGTAAAATCAGGCGGGAATCAAAAACCACCTGCGTGATAGTAAAGGAACAGCGGCTTGCAACTCAAACTGATTATGAACCCATCACCGGATGTCGAGGAATTTCGGGACGCGGTGGGCATTGATGTGGTCGTACCTGCCACCGGCATCGCTATTTGTGGCATCTTTGTCTGGCGCAGCCACAACGCCGACCTCAAAATCTACGAGATGTCGCTCTTACGCACCAACGCACCGCTTTATATCGAGGTCATCCAGATTGCGGTAGCCATTGCCGATCATCTGGCGGTTTCCGGCGTACAATCCCTGTCATCCGTCCGCAGCGCACTGCTCAAATTGGCACAAACCTTCGACCAAGCCGACTTAATCGTCAAATAATTACGCTTAAAAAAGAATTGAGATCAGTTGACATTTAATGTAAACAGGCTAATACTATAGATGAAGGTCTGAGTTGTAGAAAGGCAAAGCCACTTGACGGGTTTGACTCAACAATTTCATAGACCAGTAGGTAGTCTGTCGTACTGACAGACAAGAAGACTCTGATGGGTTTTCGTTAACGGAATCGTTTTGTAACTGGAATCGCGCTGAACACTTCGGCGCGATTTCTTTTTTATACCAATCATTTAAACTGTACGCCCCCGCTCCAAGCTGATGCCCTCCTATGCCGTTGTCCTTTTGCGGTAAAAGTATTTTTCTCAGGCTCAAAACGGCTCACATCGGGTGTATCGGGTCTAGGTTTCACGGATACCACCTGCTAAAATTGATCGCCTTTTGCCTCAAAATAAATATAACTTGTCCGAAATATCACCTAGTTTGAAGGATCAACCATGCGATTAGGAATCGATTTTGGAACGACCAATTCGGCTGCGGCTGTCTACGATGGACAGCAGTTACATCCAGTCGAAATCACCACCTCCAAGCGTTCGGCGCTCCTGCCTTCACTCCTGTATATCGACCGTGAACACCATGCCCAAATGGGTTTGGATGCCAGCGCCGCCTATGTCGCCCACGAGACCGGACGCGCCGTGAATTGGCGCAGCCGCAAAGCCGGTACGCTGGAATACTGGATTGCGACCAGTGGCAGTCCCATGCTGGTGACCGAAAACATCATCGTGACCTTTGATGATGCCGCCTACGGTCGCCTGCTCCAATCCATCAAGACCGGACTCCGCAATGAACTCTACAGCGGCACCCAAATCTTTGACCGTTACTACACCCTCGATGAACTCATCGCTCTGGTACTCGGCAAACTCAAAACAGCCGCCGAAGCCCAACTCAACCAACCCTTTGATGAAGTTGTGATCGGCAGGCCGGTCAAATTCTCCGAGAAAGCGTGGGTCTCTAACCGCGCCGAAGAAATTATCTACAAAGCCGCCTTGAGCGTGGGTTTCAAGAAGATCAGCTTTCAAGCCGAGCCAATTGGTGCGCTATATGTCTTTCACACCGCTACCGCCCAACGGACACGGGCGCTGGTCTTTGACTTCGGCGGCGGTACGCTCGACCTGACCGTAGCCGAGGTCGGTGGTGGCACTACGCCAAACGTCTTGGCCTCGCGCGGTGTGCTGGTCGGCGGTGATGATCTCGACAAGCGCATTATGAAATCGCTGCTCAAGTACTTCGGTGAAGATTCCAGCCGTGACATGCACCTGCCCCACGATTTTGTGGATATGCTCGAAGATTGGCAAACCATGCCCGAACTCTCGCGCCCACACAACGAGGATATCCTCCGCACCCTGCGCCGCGACAGCAAACATCCCGAAACGATTGATGCCCTGCGCACCTTGGTCACCAAAAACCTCGGTTACAGCCTCTTTCATGAGATCGAACGCGTCAAAATCGAACTCTCCACCAAGATGATTTCCCATCTCAAATTCCAGCACGATAAACTACGCATCTTCGAACCCATCACCCGCTGGCAGTTCGAAAGCATGATCAAACCCGAAGTCAAGCTGGTCAAAGAAGGTCTACAAGCCGTCCTCGATGAAGCCGGTGTCACCGCTGACTCGATTAATGTGGTGCTGCGAACGGGCGGTTCGTCGCTCGTTCCGGCCTTCGTCAAACTGCTCGAAGATCAATTCGGCGCGGCCAAAATTCAGGACATGGACCCGCTAGAATCGGTCGTGGGCGGCTTGAGCATCATCGCTCACGAGGATGGCGGTCTGCGTGGGGAGTATCGGGGCAAATACGTCGAACGCCCCGACCAGCTCATCCAGTCGCTACACAACGGCGCGAACAGCACCTACAAGACCTATATGCTCGGCATCAATCAACGCTGCTACATCGATCAAGATACCGTTCTCCGGCGTATTCCGGTCGAGTTGAGCGGTTTTCCGGCCATCATGCCTGCCTATACCGACCGCGACCAGAAGGCTGGCGATTACTTACGCTTCACCTTGGCGCATCCGGCATACGTCTATGTGGCCTATGGCACTGGCGCGGCTACCCTGCCCCGCTGGTTGGGCAATTTCAATAAGCTGGATGACATGACTCTGGAAATCGATGACGAGTGGTACGGTGTCCGCCGCCTGCAAATCTATCGGCAGGAGTTCCCCGCTGGCGAAGTTGTCCTCGGTGGAAATGCCGCTGATGGCGCACGTGGCAAGCTCGAAGCCACCTACCTTGTGGTCTGTGAGAAAAAATCAAAATAGGCGCAAAAGACTAATCCACCATTCTCAATCCCACCGTATTTGTGTAGGGACACTTTCCATCCTGAAAAATAAAAACAGCCGCTATCGGGTTGATAACGGCTGAGAATAATTCGGATGCTGGTTCAGAATGCGCCCTTACTGCACGCCTGCCGCTTGTTCCGCAATGATCTTATCAACCAACTTGTGCCCTTCTTCAATCGTTCGGGCGAATTGGGTGCGGTTGCGCCATGAGGGTATGACGCTGAATATCATATGGATAAAAGTTTTGATGAGCTGCGAATCAATCACCAGCACCAGATGAGTGATACTCTCCGGAGCTTTCATACTCACATTCTTGGTGTTTTGTAGGATATTTCCGGCAGGTAAAACCTTGGTGTTGCTCATATCGATCAGTGACGGCATCGGTCGCCCTTCACTGAATTCATTCATCAGCGCTAGACTCTCGCTAAGATCAGTCCAGTTCCAGTTGCCATCGAACCGTTGAATCACGGCTTGCTGTTTTTCGTTGTACCACTCTACCGCAATCGGCATAGTTTTTCCTTGTAATGGTGTGCATCAAATTTGTAATAGTAGTATATGAGACATACGCTGTAATGAATCGAAATAATCCATTGAAAAGGTAAATAATGGCTATGGATTGAGGTAGGAAATACGAAATGGAGCATTAATTTTGCGCACGATATAAAAACAGCCGCTATCGGCTGGATAACGGCTGAGAAAAATTCAGACTGCTAGCTGAGAATATGGGATTATCGCACGGTTGCTGCTTGGTCGGCGATGATCTTGTCGATCACTTTACGCCCTTCTTCTATATTTTTGACGAATTGGGTGCGGCTGCGCCATGTCGGCACAATCCCGAACACCATGCTGACAAACGTTTTGAGGAGTTGTGAGTTGATCAAAAAGACCATATCGGTAATATTGTCCGGTATGTAAGCCAGATTGTTCTTGCCGTGCAGCAGCACATTGCCGTCTGGCAATATTTTGGTGTTGCTGACATCGATCAGCGCAGGCATCCGTCGCCCGCCCGAAAGCTCCCCCATCGCCTTAAGGCTGTCTCTCAGATCATTCCAATCCCACGCGCCTTCAAAGTGATGAATAATCGCCTGTTGTTCTTCGTTGTACCACTCCACTGTTATTGGCATGGTATGCGTCCTTGTAATATTGTGTGCCAAATTTATAACTTTAGTGTACCCGAAATAAAGTGTAATGAATCGAAATAAATTCTTGAGAACGTAAATAATGCCCTCAGCTAAGTTAGTAGATTCGAACCGAATCGCGTTGACGGTTATGAACTTTTGTTCTACAATAAATGAGGTAGTGGCTGTGATGTAGTACCGCACTAAACGGTGGGGATACATTTTCGGTGGTAACCAATGAGGCAATAATCCATAAAGATCCTTAAAGCCTCTCCCTAACGCTTTGGGGAGGGGTTGGGGGTGGGGTATGTGAGCCAAATTATGTCATCCACCACTTAATGCAGTCTTGCCTGAAAAGTACGTGATACACGACTTCTCAAAGAATGGATTGTAGGGGAGCACCTGTGTGTGCTCCCACCGATCATCACGTATCATGTGACCACCAATTAATGCAGTCTTACCTGGCTGCGAAGTATTCTCTATAACACAGTTGGTAACTTGTAGGGAAGAGGCACGCCTCTTCCGTGTATTTCAGAGGCTTCCCTTGAAAACACCTTACTCCTTCCTTGTATGTCCTCTATCTTCTTTGCGCCTGTGCGAAGCCTCCTGTGGACTGCGGTAAAAATGCCTTTGTATTTGCCTTTCATTTTGCAATTTCAGCGCCAATCTCCCTGCGATCCGCTGAACCCGACACGCGGCAGACATACCCGAGCCAACCGCTGCAATTGTGTCGTTTCGGCACCTCCGAGCGAGCCTCCCGCCGACCCAAATCATCATGTTAGCGCCAACTTCCCTGCTTGCCGCTGCACACGTCGGCGGAAATAATGCACAATATGAATCAACCTGCCATCAGCGTTCCCTCAAGAAAGTAGCCCGACCAGATGCTCGAAAAACCTGATCTTCAAGATGAAATCCTCGCCGCCTGTTTACAGGATGCCTATGGAATTCAGCCTACCGAAATCCTGTTTCTACCCTTGGGTGCGGATCGCAACACCGTCGTTTATCGTGTCCAGAGTGCCGATGCCCTGCCCTATTTCGTCAAGCTGCGTCGGGGCGACTTCGACACCATCACCGTCGATGTCCCCAAAGCGCTCTACGATCAAGGAATCACATCTATCATTGCCCCCATCCCCAATCGCTCGGCGCACCTATCCACACTGCTCGGTGAATTCAACCTCATTCTCTATCCCTTTGTCGAAGGTCTGGGCGGTTGGGATCACCCTCTATCAGATGCCAATTGGACGACTTTCGGGCAGGCGCTCAAGCGGGTGCATACGGCTGTGCTGCCTCCCACGCTTCTCGCCCGTATCCCCCGTGAGAAATATTCTCCTTACTGGCGTGACCGTGTGCGCCAGTTTCAGGCACAGGTTGAAAACACGCCCTTTGCTGATCCAGTAGCACACACCTTGGCCAGCTTTTTGCGGGATAAACGCCGTGTGGTGAGCCATCTCATCCAACGCGCCGAGGACTTAGCCGCACTTCTACAAACACAATCAACCACTCAGGTGCTTTGTCATTCTGATATTCACGTGGGCAACCTGCTCATTAATCCGTCTGCGCTCTACATCGTCGATTGGGATCAACCCATTTGCGCCTCTAAAGAACGTGACTTGATGTTTATCGGGGGTGGTTTGGGCGCTGGTAGCCATTCGCCCGAACAGGAAGAAGCCCTGTTTTACGCTGGCTACGGTCAAACAGCGCTCAATCCTGTTGCTCTGGCCTACTATCGCTACGAGCGCATCGTGCAGGACATCGTAGCCTACTGCGAGCAGCTTTTACTCACGGACGCAGGTGGTGAAGATCGCCCCAACAGCCTCCGCAACCTCACCAACCAATTTGAATCCGGTCAGGTTATTGAGATGGCCTACCGCACCGAAACCCTGCTCCCGCCTAATCTGCGTGTGAGTGCAAACAGGTGACTTTCTGCATAAAATGCCATGTGCTTTATCACCTGTGCTTTTCAAAAGAGACTTTAAACTCAAATAGTCTTATGAAAGGTACAGTATGGATTTAATCCACCTGATTTATTCGAGCAGCGCTACCAACCCTATGCATGACCACGACTTGGCAGAAATGCTCGCCATCGCACGGGAAAATAATCATCGATCACAAATTACCGGCATGTTGTTGTACCACAACGCTAGTTTCCTACAGGTTTTGGAAGGCAAAAGAACCGTTGTCGAAACACTGTTCAAGAAGATCGCCCATGATCCCCGTCACCATGATGTTACCCTGCTCCGCAAGCGTGTCCTGCCCAACCGTGAGTTTGAGAAGTGGGAGATGGGTTTCGTCAACATCGACACGATTGATACCAGCAAGCTATCGGGGTATACATCATTTCTCAAACAACCCTTAAATTCGCCACATTTCCAAGACAGCGGGTACGCGTATAACCTACTCAATACCCTCAAAGAAAATATACGCTGATTTTTCTCATTTTCTGTACCCACTTTTGCCCTGAATGTATCCCCCAAATAGTGATACGATATATGTGCTTTCGGCTCGCCTTCGTAATACAATAATTTATTAAAGTCCCGTTCAATAATCAGTTTTTGGAGGTATCAGATTGAAAAAATCAGGCGCACTAGCGGTTGCTGGTATTTGTTTGTTAGTCGCAGGCTTAGTTGCCACTCAGGTGGTAGTTGCCCGTAATGAAGACCCCAAATGTAATGTCGAGGCCGTTATAAAGCATCAAGAGGAACACGCCCAAGAATTAGCCAACTTCGCTGAAGAAGCCAATGGTAATCTGGATGCTGCGCTGGCTACCCTGTATCGTACCGCGATTGCTTATCAAGCGTTGGCGGTCGAGTGTGGTTTTTCCAGCGGTGCGGCTGTGCAAGCAGCTCACGATTTGGAGCATGCCAGTTTTAATACCGATACCACGACTACCGATACCCATGTAGAAACCGATGCTCACGCTCACGATCCTGCTGCCGAAGCCCAAACATTGGCGCTTGCTCAGTCGGTTGGCGACCCCGAACAAGGGAAAATCCTCTTTAATACGGTTCGACCGGAAGTATCCTTTGCTTGTGCCACCTGCCACCGTGTCGATAGCACCGAAACATTGGTCGGGCCGGGCTTACTCGGTATCGCCGGACATGCGCATAATCATGGCGCTGCGGCTGCTGATAGCATGGCCGGTATGGATATGGGCGCGACGGCAACACCGGACAGCATGGCCGGTATGAACATGGGTGAGGCGACTCCCGAAGCAACAGCCGCACCGGAACGTACCTTGGCCGAAACGGTTGAATTCCTGCACACCTCGATTGTTGATCCCAGTGCATTCGTCATGGCGGGCTTCCCCGATAACCTGATGCCCAAGGTGTACGGCACGATTTTCACCGAGGCCGAACTGAATAACATAATCGCTTATCTGTTGACGTTGGATTAACTGCTGCGCGGGGCGGTTCTCAAAGCCGCCCTGCTCTCTCCCTGAATAAATGATTTGGCACTGAATGTATCGTCTAAATCCTGACAAGATACACATGCCGCCAGCCCTAACATTTCATACACTGTCACGTATAACAAAAACACAGTTGGGCGATTCCGCGTGGAGACATCCTAAATGAGTCGATCAAGACTGCTGAAACGAGCATTCGTCGGCTTCATGTTGGTAACAATGCTTCTGGTTCAGGCCGCATTAGCACAGCCGACTACTTCAAACTGCGATGTCGACCATTTGCTCACTCATCAGGATCAACAAGCACAAGCCTTAGCCAACTTCCAAATCGAGGCAAAAGGTGATCTGAACGCAGCGCTAATCAAGTTGTATACGGCAGGCTTTGCCTATCAACAATTGGCGTTGGAATGTGGGCTTACCAACGGCGACTCGATTGCAGCCACGTATGTTGCCGAACAGACGCGTGAAGCGATCCGTGACCGCGAAAATATGACTTCCAACTTCATCGCAGGAGCGATTGCCCGTACCATTGGCGATCCGGCACAGGGAAAGGTTGTCTTTGACACCTTCCGCTCTGAGGTGGGATTTGCCTGTGTGACCTGCCATCGGGTCGATAGTACCGAGATGTTGGTCGGGCCGGGCTTATTGGACATCGGCAATTTTGTCCCCCCTTCCCCATCGGATATAACGGCTACGCCCGTGGTGACTGCTGTCCCCAAACAAAGCTTGGGCGAAACCATCGCCTTCTTACGTATATCCATCCTGAATCCGGATGCGTATTTGATGCCGGGTTACCCGATGGGGATTATGCCCCGAACCTACGGCACTATTTTGAGTGAGGCCGACATCAATAATTTGGTGGCCTATTTGATGACCTTACATTAGCCCTGAACTGCGCAGGGTGTGGATGTGCTAACCCCCTCATAAAGTGCTATACTTAATATTGCAATTAATAACCATTTGTTCAAAGTAATAGTGACATGTCTGATTTAATACACCTCATTTATACCAGCGTGGCTACCCACCCGATGGAGTATCAGGATTTTCTCGATTTATTGATCCAATCGCGTGAGAAAAATCATCGTTTGGGCGTCACCGGTATGCTTTTGTATCAAAAGGAGACCTTTTTGCAGGTGTTGGAAGGTCCCAAAACAGTCGTGGAAGCGTTGTTTAGGCGCATTGTGCTTGATCCCCGACATACAAATGTTACGCTGTTGGTTAAACATCCGATTGATGTGCGCGAATACACTAACTGGGATATGAAGTTCACCAACATTGATAAGATCGATCTTGGCAACCTGCCGAGCTTTGCCCACTTTTCTAAGCACGAATTTAGCCTCAAGAACTTTGAACTCAATGATTTTACCTATACGTTACTCACCGTGTTCAGAGATATGTAACACCGTCTAGAAAATCCTCCCGCTAGCCTCCCCAAACTAAATTGATTCCTAATAGCTTCTCCATAAGATCTCTATAACTAGCGCCTATGCTAAGGACAGTGAATGGTCAGCACATGCGCTTGACCACTAGATAAAGCAGAGACGATCATGATAACCAAATTCAAAGTCCTTAGTTTTCCTGTATTGCTCAGCGCGGCGATGCTGTTGAACGGATATACACCGGCAGCAGCCAGCGATAGCAGCATATCATCACCTGAGGCTACGCAGTTGGTACAGGTGTTACAGGATACTAGTACAACTCCTCCTGCCCCACCGGATGGTTCTACACCTCCGAATGGAGCGCCTCCTAGTGGGTCACCCGGTGCGGCGAACGGAGCAACCACCACCAATTCTGTACTGACATCGACCTGCGGCGTGTATACGCTGGATGCTGGTGACGCGGTGAGTGCGGCGGATCAGGCGTATGCTTCGAGCGAGGCTGACCAGTCGGCAGCTTGCTTGATTAATGCGGCGAACCTGACCTTGACCAACCCGACGATTACCAAAACTGGCGATAGTTCCTCCTCCGATCAGAGCAGCTTTTTCGGGCTGAACGCTGCGGTACTGGTCGGTTCGGGCAGCCAGTTGACGATTTCGGGCGGCTCGGTGGAAGCGGACGGTGTTGGTGCTAACGGCGTGTTCTCGACGGGTGAAGGTTCTAGTGTGACCCTTTCGGATATGACCATTAACGCAGTCGGTGACGGTGCTCATGCGGTGATGGCGACTCTGGGCGGTACGATGATCCTGAACAATGTTGATATGAATACCACCGATGTTCATTCCGGCGCGATTGCAACCGACCGAGGCAGCGGGACGATTACCGCTACAGGTGGTACGGTGACAACCTCCGGCGCCGACTCGCCCGGTATTTATTCGACGGGCAAGATTACTGTGAATGATGCTACTGTCACCTCGACTGGCGCGGAAGTAGCGGTCATCGAAGGCGCGAACAGCATCACCCTGAATAACAGCAAACTGACCTCCAGCATGGCTGATAAGTGGGGTGTGATGATCTACCAGAGTTTCTCCGGTGACGCGGAAGGGACTGAAGGTACGTTCACGATGAATGGTGGTTCGCTCACTGATACTGATAAGAATAGCCCCCTGTTCTATCTGACCAACGCGGAAGGCACGATCACCCTCAAAGGTGTGGAAGTCAGCGCGGCCTCCGGTGTACTGGTCAAGGCTGCGGCCAACGAACGCTGGGGTACCAGTGGTTCTAACGGCGGTACGGCTATTTTGATCGCTGACGAGCAAACACTGAGCGGTGATCTGGTGGCGGATAGCATCAGCGGGTTGAACCTGACTCTACAAAACAAGTCGGCGCTGACGGGCGCGATTAATGCAGACAAGACAGCCAAAATTGTTAGCGTGACATTGGATAAGAGCAGCACATGGACGGTTACGGCTGACTCCTATGTGACGATCCTTGCGGATGCCGATGGTATTTCCGGCACGAGCATCAGCAACATCATCGGCAACGGACACAATGTTTACTACGATGCTAGCAATGCAGCCAACAGTGCTTTGAATGGGCAGATCTACAGCCTAGCCAATGGTGGAACGCTGGCACCGATACAATAATCCTCGTAGTCTCCTCCTTGTTCCCCAACACAGAAGCGGCATACCAGTAGTGGTGTGCCGTTTCGGTTTTATCCATCGACTTCTAGAAATCCATTTAGATTTTACAAACTGGTTACACCTCAACACAGTTTGGCAACATTTCTCCGGCAGAATGGGAACATGTTCGATCAACAAATGGTTCACAAAAATGAGGAGACATAAACATGAACATGCGTAAAATCAGTCTGGTAGCCGTGTTGATGGTGGTGCTGGCGGCGATGGTGTTCCCCACGTTGGCAGCCGAAAAAACGGTGACGGTCAGCATCAGCGAGAGCGATATTAACAGCAGCTACCGTGTGACTAATCCACGCAATCGTAAAATCACTGATGTGGTTGTTGATTTGCAGGCGGGGCAGGCTGTGATTAGCGCGACGTTTACCACAGCGAGCAGCAGCCCGATTGCGGTGAGCGTGACATTGGTGCCGACGCTGAGCAACGGGCGGGTTACATGGTCGGTGAGTGCGGCGAGCGCGAATGGTCAACCGGCTTCGGCTGATTTGCTGGCACAAATTAATGCCTCGATCAGCAGTTCATGGCGCAACTACTGGAAGAACAAGAACATGGGCAAGGTGACTGCCTTCACCATCACCGATGACACCGTGACATGGACGAAAGTGAAGACCAGTAAGTAACCTGAGTTCGGGATAAGGAGATGCCTCTCAAAGAGAGATAAGATACTCTCAAGGTTAACCACAACCAGAGAGGCATCCAAAATGAGTTTACTGGAACTATTCTGCCATGTCGATGATTTCTGGCTCAGCTTTGTAAAACAATGGGAAGCGGAGCAGTTACAAAGTGGAGAAAAACAACGACGACGGGCGGGACAGTTGTGTGGCAGTGAAATCATGACCATTTTGATCTACTTTCACAGCTTTCGACAGCGCGACTTTAAGACCTACTACACCCAATTCGTCCAAGTGCACTTGCGCGGGGAGTTTCCGAATTTGGTTAGTTACCAGCGTTTTGTGGAACTTACACCTTCAGTTTTGATCCCATTATGTGCTTATCTGCGTCAGTGTTATGGACAGTGCAGCGGGGTGAGCTTTATTGATTCGACACCCTTAGCCGTTTGTCACAACCGTCGCATTACCCGTCATCGGGTGTTTCAAAATGTTGCCCAGCGTGGCAAGAACTCAGTGGATTGGTTCTTTGGCTTCAAACTCCATCTGGTCGTCAATGATCGCGGTCAACTGCTGGCTTGTCGCCTTACCACTGGCAATGTCGATGACCGCATCCCTGTACCTCAACTGACTAAATGGCTGTGGGGTAAGCTCTTTGGCGACAAAGGTTACCTTTCTCAACCATTGACCGAACAATTACTCCAACGGGGTATTCATCTGGTTACTCGTCTCAAATCCAAGATGAAAAACCGCTTGATTTTACTCTCGGACAAACTGCTGCTTCGTAAGCGCAGTATCTTAGAAACCATCATCGACCAGCTCAAAAATATTTCTCAGATTGAACACACCCGACACCGTAGTCTCGCTAATTTTATGGTCAATCTTGTTTGTGGGTTGATTGCCTATTCTCACCAGCCTACTAAACCTTCTCTTGCGCTTGACCTCCCTCAACTAGAAGCCCTTATCCCGAACTGAGGTTAAGTAAGGGCGATCTCCTTTAGGGTGATGTGCAGGCGGCCAGATGGTCGCCTGTTTTTTATCTCCCCGGTGCTGCTCCGCCTCACAGCCTAAAGAAGCTGTATATATTGGAGTTCGGTCTGACATTTCAGAGCTTCCTTGTTTTCATCTTCAATTCCCCACTACACTTTAGAGCGCATGCATTTCAGATATAGAGGGTATGGAGATTAAGAATGACCGCATTCACACCCGATTATGCACATTACTTCTGGCAAGGTGAAAGAACCCGACTGCGCCCCTTTCGTTTGGAAGATGCCGAGTTACGTTTCATGGCGTTGTTGGATAGCCCTACCCGACAAATGCATCAGGACGGTATTGAATTGCCGACCTCTGTAGAACTTCAGAAAGAATGGTTACAGAAGGTTGTGGATGGCAAAGATGATAGCATGATCCGGTTCGCGATGGATACTTTGGACGGGGTCACCATCGGCTGGGTTACTTTACACAGCCGCGATCAGAAAAATGGGACGTTTGGTTTTGGCATCGCTGTTTATCGGGATTATAGAGGGCATGGCTATGCTGTTGATGCTGTGCGCACCCTGCTCAAATATGGTTTTTGGGAACAACGCTACCAAAAATGCAATTCGGAATGTATCCATACTAATGAAGCGTCTATCCGGATGCACAAGAAACTCGGTTTCATAGAAGAAGGACGAATCAGACGTAATAGTTTCTTCAACGGAACATACTATGATGATGTTTTATTTGGCATGACTCGTGAGGAGTTCGACGAAGTCATGAAACCATAACCCCTCAATGTTCGAAGTAAATGTGCAATCGCCTTTCTTTTGCTACCTGAAACAACTTTGCAAAAGAAAACCACTTGCGGGATTATTTTCACCCCACCAGCGCAAGGATATTCAACCGATTCTCTTGCAATTTTCGGGCGAAAATACCGAACGTTTTTCTTGCAAAACTACTAACAGAAAGGATGGTAGTGGATAAAATTAGTTTATTGAATCTATCTAAACAGATTAATCGGGTCTAAAGACACCAGATATATGAAGGTGACGAACTATGTTCAGCACTCAAACCGCAAGGCCTTACCATTGGAATAACATATTCACGCTGCTCAGTATGGATATGACAGATTCTTATCTCAATTTAGCCGAATTTCCGCTGCCCTCTGCACTCGAAGCACTCAAGCCAATTGCACGAAATTTTATAACGGCTTATGCAGATGTTTATCCTGCAATCCATGTGCCCGGTGGTGAAATCAATGATGTCATAATCGCCTTATTGGGGCAGACCTTCGACCAGATCGAGGCTCGAATAGGTCAGGGGTATTTTCAATCATTTTATAAATGGGGCGAAAATTTGCTCCTTGAGGGGAATTTACCCTTTTCAATGGAGTTTGTTTGGCGCAGTGTATTTACCGAGTTCAGACTAGGCAAACGAACCTTAGATCAAATTGCTGAAATGCCTGAAGATCGGTTGAGCCAATTGAAAGATCTCGTCGCCAATTGTGACATGACGGTATTTAACATCAATATGACGTTCAACACGTTGGATGAGTCCCAGAACAAAAGCGAATGGGATAAAAAAGTGTATTCGATTTACAGGCATGAAGGTAAAGTGGATCTGGAAAAACCAGACGCTACACCCTTATCAACCTTCTGGGTCATTATCTACTACGCAAAAATTAAATCCACTCTATTAGAAATCAGGGATCGATTCACACCTCAAGAGCAATCTTTGTTAGGGAATTGGGTAGCACAAGTCATGGAAGAAGAACACATGACTGATAAAGTGCTAATCTTCAGTGAAATACTCGATCAACTACAAATGATAAGTGTGCGCTGAATAACTCCTGATAACCCCGCTCATCACAACCGATCTATCCGGCCTCTTTTACATGTGGGGCAGAGCAGCAACTCATATTTATTTTCGCCTTTTGCTCCCTCAGTTTGGCACGTCTTGGCACACTGTGCGAAACCTCCTGTGGATGGCGATTCGCATTCCTTTTTGAGCCTCCGTGCCTTTGAGTCTTTGTGTTAAATTGTTCCCTGCACGTCTTGGCCTACTGTGCGAAACCTCCTGTGGATGGCGATTTGCACTCCCATACCTGTCTTTGAAGTCGCTTGAGTAGACTTGTCCCCCTACTTAGCATCCGCGCTTTAGCCGGATGCGGCGCAGCCCGTCAAATGTTTCATGCCACCCATATTTCTTTCTTTCTCTTGTGCCCTCTCGCCTTTACGTTAAATCGCTTCTCAGTTCGTCTTAGCGATTCGCATTCCTCTCTGAGCCTTCGCGCCTTTGAGTCTTTGTGCTAAATCGCTTCTCTGCCTTCCGACTTTTAACATTTAACCTTCAACTTTCCCCCCAAAAAACACCAACAAACCAATCCCTAACCATCCACCAACACCCCACCACATCATCCTCCCTCAAAACCGTTAATAACTTCCCTCGCCAAGAGTTACATTTTGGTAACCCGTTCTGCCTCGATTTCGCTTAAAATAAGTCTATAGTCACTGCACTACACCCCGGAGTTGCTATGCCAAATCCCTCCTTCTTTTCTCTGTGCCCTCTGTGTCTCTGTGGTAAATCTGTATTGCAGTTTCAGCTCCAAGCTCCCGTGCAACCGCTGCAACGTCATGGCGACGACGACGCGGCAGCCATACCCGAGCCAACCGCGGCGTGTGCGCCATTTCAGCGGATCGCCGCCTTTTTCCCGCTGCGCAACAATAACAATTTAGCGACAACGTCCCGTGTTCCCGCTGCACACCGACGCGGGAAAAATGCAAATTGTGCAATAGAGGTGCACAAACCCTGATTTCATCTGTTATACATCTGCTATTTATATCGAACTCATCCCTGATTCGGATGTCACTCATGGCTTAGGCCTACCCTTTTTCAATATATGCGGTGTATTCCGGTAACAAGGGAGAGGATGATTATGAACATCTATCGTAAAGGGGCAACGACAGTCGTGGCGGCAGTGCTCTTGAGTGGTTTCGGGTTCGCGCTTGGTAGTACGGCGATGCAGGCAGCGGCCAGTAATGCGCCGGTCGTGGTGCAGCAAGCCGCTCCCCCTGCCCCGCTGACCGATAACGAGCGCACTTTCTCGACGATTTACAATCGGGTCAGTCCGTCGGTGGTTTCGATCAATGTGAGTGGAACCAGCGCTGATGGTTCGGCTTTTCAAGCGGCTGGTACGGGTTTTGTGATCGACCAAAAGGGTCATATCGTCACGAATGATCATGTGGTTGATAGCGCCAGCAAGATCGAGGTTAATTTCCTTGATGGCACGATCGTGAGTGCCGATGTGGTCGGGCTGGATCGTGATTCGGATCTGGCGGTGATCAAAGTGGATGTGCCTGCTAAAGAATTAACACCGGTCACGCTGGGAGATTCGGATGGTTTGTTCATCGGTGAAACGACGCTGGCGATTGGCAGTCCATTTAACCAGCGGTGGACGCTGACAACCGGCATCATCAGCGCTTTGGATCGCACCATTTCGGGGCAGACGCAATATTCGGTGGGTGCGGCGATCCAAACGGATGCGGCGATCAATCCCGGTAACAGTGGTGGGCCGCTGCTTAATCTGAAGGGTGAGGTGATCGGGGTGAACTCGCAAATCCTCAGCCAGAGCAATAGCAGCGCGGGTGTGGGTTTCGCTATTCCGAGTAATTTGGTGAAGCGGGTGTCGTCCGAAATCATCAGTAAAGGTAAGGTGGAATACAGCTATCTGGGTATTAAGGCTGCATCCGGCATCGACCTGAGCTTAATTGAGGCGCTGCATGTGCCGAATAATACGCAGGGTGTGGTGATTGGCAGCGTCGAGAGCAACGGGCCGGCGGCCAAAGCCGGTTTGAAGAGCGCTACGATCAGCGGTAATCAGTCCGAACCGACGGCCGCAGACATCATCATGGCGATTGATGGCCTCAAGATTACGGATATGAGCGGGTTGGTATCGTACCTCGCTAATAAGACGCAACCCGGTCAAACCATTCAGTTAACGGTTTTGCGTGATGGTAAGGAAATCAATGTTCCAGTGACATTGATCGCCCGCCCCAACGTTTAATTCCCCAATAGTTAATTCCATTAATAATCCCGATTTGTAGTGTTGAATCGGGATTATTGATTCTTTCTTCCCTCAAAATAATTACATATCGTATTATTCCATTGAGACAATGTAAATTAGTGTGCGAGAATTAATGAATTGAATTGACGAAAAATTAACTTAAGGTGTACATTGAAATCATTGAACAACAGTTTGCTAATTATCAAAAGAGGACAAAATGAACAAGAATTTCTCAATGCATAAAGATGAACGTGGCCAGACCGCACTCGAAACCGCTATCATCTTGATCGCCTTCGTGGTGGTCGCGTCCGTGTTCGCCTTTACCATTCTGTCGGCTGGTTCGTCCTCGACTGAAAAAGGCAAGCAGGCTATTCAAGCAGGTTTGGAAGGCGTCC
Organism: Aggregatilineales bacterium; assembly: GCA_044227005.1. Taxonomy (GTDB): domain Bacteria; phylum Chloroflexota; class Anaerolineae; order Aggregatilineales; family Phototrophicaceae; genus CFX2. The sequence goes on along the minus strand of JBGAFZ010000010.1, from coordinate 110,804 downwards.
AATCGTCAATGAACATCAAGGGTTCGGTCATCGCTGAAGGCGACCCCGCTGCTAATGCTGGTGCGGGTATGGTAAATGATGCGATTTTCACCCTGTCATTGGTCGCTGGTGGCTCCCCGGTTAACCTGAGCAGCACTGCCAAAGAAGTGGTGATTGGCTACAAAGATCAGGCACAATTCGAGAATAACCTTCCATGGGACATTGTCTGGATCGTTAGCAAGCAGACCCCAGCCGATGATTTGCTCGAAGAAGGCGAATTGGCAGAAATCACCGTAACACTCTCCGGTCTGACCACTAAATTGGCAGCGAATACCGCCTTCAATCTGGAAATCAAGCCGCCGAAGGGTGCAGTCCTGAACGTCAACCGCACTACACCGGCAGCCATCCAAGACGTCATGAATTTGAACTAAAAGTCGGATAGCAACTCCGGGCACGGCCAACAAACTCGGAATACTCCTCACACTCCTAGGGCTGGGATCGACGAAAGTTGATCCCAGTTCTTTTTATTTGTACTGCCCTTCCAACCAATCAGCGATGGGTGCGCCATCCCAACGGTGCTGACCGGAAAAGGTGTGGGTGGTGAGGCGTTCGGGTTTACCTACGGTGGCATAGACCTGCCGGAGAGTGACGAGCGCGGCTTCGACGCCATCCGCCGGATAGATGGGATCGGCGTCACCGTTCTCGACCATTAAGGGACGGGGGGCAATTAATCCGGCGACATCGGGCATCTCGGCATATTCGGGTAAGTGCGGGACATAGTTACAGACGCAGTGCGAGATGGTCATGATGGAACCACGGAAGGTGTTGATCGCCCCACTGATATAGGCGCTGGTGATGCGCGAGTCGAGGGCGGTGGTATACATGGTGGCGGTTCCTCCACCGGAGAGGCCGACACAAGGGAGATGGTCGAGGCGGACATCGTGACGGGTATAGATGTAGTCGATGAGGCGCATGACATCCCAAACACGTAAGCCCATGAGGGTTTGCCCACAGAGTAAGGCGTTTAAGCCGAGTTCCTGACAAGACCAGATGCTATCGGACTGATTACCGGATTTGATCATTTGAAGCTGGGGATCTTCCATGCGTTCGGCAAATCCGCGCAGCATGGGAACAAAGACCTGATAGCCGGCACGGGCGATCTGACGGGCGTAGTCGGCATGAAAGTTGCGGATATAATCGGCTTCGGCAGGTGTATTTTCGATGCCGACCAAGCTGTTCGCGCCCCATGTGCCGTGACCATGCAGGGCGATAACCGGCTTGTAGGGTTTTTCGGCGTGGTGCGGCGTTAAGACATAACAGGGCATAAATTCACCGGCGATGGTTTGAAGGACGATGAGATCACGGCGAAAATCGGGGGTTTCGACGGATTCGACCAGCTCCGGTTGGAGATCACATTGTTCGGTGGGGACAGCTCCCAAGAGGCGTTGGACTTCGGCACGCAGGGCGGATTGCCAGCCATGAACTTCATCCGAGGTGGAGGCTTTGAAGCCCAATTTGCGGCCTGTGGCATCCAGACGGTTGAATAAGCCGGGTGTGGTGCGGAGTTCGAACGGGTTTAAGCCGGTCATTGGTGATCCCTTGAATACTGTCGATCTATTAAACGATATTTTAGCGTTGGAAGTGGTGGGGATGCCACCTGAATGGTTCTTGTGCAGGAAAGATGAGGCACGATTGGTTGAAAAAGAGAGCGTTCTTTTCCCTGAACGGGGACGCGGGACGTATATTCTGGTGCTGGAGTTGGCTGCCCCGATGACGATTACGGTGGGGCGGTTGGGGACGTTTTCGTTCGCGGCAGGTTGGTATACATATGTGGGGAGCGCGTTCGGTGCGGGTGGTTTGCGTGGGCGGTTGACGCATCATCTGCAACACGAGAAGCGTTTGCATTGGCATGTTGATTATCTGGCAGCGCAGTCGGTTTTGAGGGAGATCTGGTATCTGGCGAGCGAGACAGGATATGAGCATGTGTGGGCGGCGATGCTCAAGGGGATGCCAGCGAGTCAGATTCCGGTGGGGCGTTTTGGGGCGTCCGATTGTGGATGTGCTTCCCATTTGTTTTATTTCCGTGAGCGTCCGGTGTTCGAGGTGTTTCAAGGGCTGATGGTAGATCAATTAAACCGCCAAGATGCCAAGAGATGGAGCGTCGGTTTTGAGGGCGACCTGAGATAAGGGTTGGCAGTTTGGTGCACAATTTGCATTTTTGCCGCGTCGGTGTGCAGCGGGCGGCAGGGAGACTGGCGCTGAATGGCTATTGTTGTGCAGCGGGAAGCGGGCGGTGATCCGCTGAAATTGCACATACGCCGCGGTTGGCTCGGGTATGTCTGCCGCGTCGTCGGTGCAGCGGTTGCAGGGGAGCTTGGCGCTGAAAATGCAATACAGATTTACCACAGAGACACAGAGGGCACAGAGAAAAGAAGGAGGGATTTGGCATGGCAGCTCCGGAGTGTGGTGCGGTGACTATAGACTTATTTTAAGCGAAATCGAGGCGGAACGGGTTACCAAAATGTAACTTTTGGCGAGGGAAGTTACTAACGGTTTTGAGGGAGAGCGATGGGGTGCTGTGTTGGTGGATGGTTAGCGATTGGTTTGTAGATGTTTTTTGGATGAAGGTAGAGGAACGGTTTAACACAAAGGCACAGAGGCACGAAGGCTCAGAGAGGAATGCAAATCGCCAAGAAGGCCAAGAGGGAGGAGGATGCCAAGCGGAGGCAGAGAAATGCGATTTACCACAGTCCACAGGAGGCTTCGCACAGGCACAGAGGACACAGAGGAAGACGGAGTGTCTTTAACGTAAAGGCGCGAGGAGGAATGCAAATCGCCAAGAAGGCCAAGATAGAGGAGAACGCCAAGAGGTGTGTAACTGAGGGAGCAAAAGGCGAAAATAAATATGGTTGATGCCCTGCCCCACATGCAGAAGCGGTTGGATGGATCGGGTTTGATAAGACGGACGTGTTTTGGCTCCAAATTAATTATTCATAAGAACCTTTTTGTTTGACATCTTCTCTTCCACTTATACTGAAACCATATTGTATTTACAGGAGGGTTTATGCCGATCACAACTGGTTGGTATGATGATCAGAATCAGGTGATTTTGGTGCATTATGAGAAGCAGTATACGTGGGAAGAACTTTCTATTAATCTGACGAAAATGCGCGAGATGACGGAAAGTGTTGAGGGTAATCTGGTCTCGATTGTGGATATGAGCCAGACGAACAGTTTCCCCAAGGGGAATATTCTGATGCAGGCGAAGCAGATTTTCAGACAAGTGCCACAAAACTTTAGCGATGTGATTTTCGTGACTGAATCGCAGATGATCAGGACGTTTATCGGGTTGGTGTTTGATATGATGCCGAGCTGGCGTAATAAGCTTCAATTCGCCAAGACTATTGAGGAAGCTGATAAGTTGGCTAAGGATGCGGTCGCGAAGAACCTTGTTCGCATATAAAGTCGGTTTTCGGGTAGCGTTGTTACAACGACGGGGGTTAACACTCCCGTTTTTGTTTGGGAGTTAAAAGTCGAAAGGCAAGTCGAATACAAGATTTTTACCCCAGAGGAAAGGCAGAGCGTGCGGAAACAAGGGAGTAAAAGGCGAAAATAAATACGGGTGGCACGAAAAATTTGACAGGCTGCGCCGCATCCGGCTAAAGCGCGGATGCTAGGCTAGGGACAAGTCTGCTAAAGCGACTTCAAAGACACGGATGGGAGTGCAAATCGCCAAGACGTGCAGGGAAAAATTTAACACAAAGGCGCGAGGAGGAATGCGAATCGGAGGCAGAGAAATGCGATTCACCACAGAGTCACAGAGGACACAGAGGAAGACGGAGTGTCTTTAACGCAAAGACGTGAGGAGGATGCCAAGAGGTCTGTAACCGAGGGAGCAAATGGCGAAAATAAATGTGGGTGGCATGAACAATTTGACGGGTTGCGCCGCATCCGGCTAAAGCGCGGATGCTAGGTGGGGGACAAGTCTGCTAAAGCGACTTCAAAGATACGGAGGTGCTGTGCCGTACGGTGGGCGTAAAAGGCGAAAACAAATATGGGTTGCTGCCCTGCTCTAGGGAGTGTTTGGATTATGAGCGCAAAGATGCTTTACTGAGGTAAGTGTTATTTCCAATGTAGTAATGTAGGTGGGATTAATGGCAAATCCAGAGCATGTCGAAATTTTGAAGCAAGGTGCGCGAGTATGGAATCAATGGCGGCGGGATAATCCTAATACACAAGTAGATCTTGAAGGTGTAACTGTCGATTGGGACACCTCCAATTTAAGAACTCTTAGCGGTGCAAACCTCAGTAAAGTTAATCTAAGCGGTGCAACACTTAACCTTTTAAGCCTCGGTAGAATAGATCTCAGTGGTGCAAATCTTACAGGTGCAAGTTTCGCTGGAACCAGCCTCAATCAAGCCAAAATGAGAGATGCAAATCTTACAGGTGCAAATTTGGTTGAAGCCAATCTTGTAGAAGCAAAAGTCATGGAGGCAAATTTTGAAGAAGCAACTCTATCAAATTCAATTCTAGAAGCGACTGATTTCACCGGATCAAACCTTACTAGGGCAAATCTCAACGGAGCTAAGCTATTCCGTACAAAACTAATAAGGGCAAATCTCAAGGGAACAAGGCTTAATGGTGCTTACCTTAGAGATGCTGTTCTTGGTGAAGCAAATCTTGACCATGCTATTTGTGGTTTGACGTTATTTAGCAATGTTAATTTATCAACATCCCTCGGCTTAGAAACTGCTCTAGTACACTTGGTGTAGACACAATTTTTAATTCTAAAGGGAAAATACCTGAGATATTTTTGCGTGGATGTGGTGTGCCTGAAACTCTAATTACATTTTTACCGTCAATGATGGAGGACGCTATTCAGTTTTATTCGTGTTTTATTAGCTATAGTCATGCAGACAAGGATTTTGCCAAGCGGTTGCATGATCGTTTGCAGGGTATTGGTATCCGTTGTTGGCTAGATGAACATCAACTTAATCCAGGTGATAAATTACATTCCAAGATTTACGAGGCTATTCGTGTATATGACAAAGTAATTTTGTGCTGTTCGGAAACAGCGCTTAACAGTTGGTGGGTTAATAAAGAGTTTGAAAATGTGATTACCAAGGAAGAGGAGTTTCAAGAAAATCTTGTGATCCCGTTGGCGTTAGATAATCATTTGTTTGAACGGTCGACAGATGATTGGATTATCGGAGAGATCCGTAAGAAACGGTTGGTACAACGTTTTATCAACTGGAAAGATCATGATGAATTTGAATCATCATTTGAGAAGGTCATCAAAGCGTTGCGAACTGATGGCGGAAACCCGCCTCCGCCTGAGCCGAAATTAACGCCGCGAAAGGGATGAAATCGGATAGCATACGTGAGCAAATAGCGGGAATAAATACAGGGGGAATGGTTTGGGGTGGAATTCGCGGGGCGCGATAGAATGGGCGAGATGTTTTTTGATATAGATGTTTATTGAGTGGGAGCGGTGGGTATGAGCAGTGAAGCGAGTAAAGTGCGCATCAAGTGGTATCGGTCACCGATTGCGGCGGAGGAGCTTGCCCGATTGAACCAGCGGAGCGATTGGCAGGGATGGGTGCAGACGCTCGGTTATCTGGGTTTGCTGGTGCTGACGGGCGGGTTGTCGTGGTACGCGGTGGGGCGATGGCCGACGCTGGTGGTGCTGGCGCTGCTGTTTTTACACGGGACGTTTTATGCGTATCTGGTGAACGGTTTCCATGAGTTTTGCCATCAATCGGTGTTCCAGACGCGCTTTTTGAACAGCTTTTTTCTGGCGGTGTTCAGCTTTTTGGGCTGGTTGAATCCGGTGTTTTTCTGGGAAAGCCACCAAGAACATCATAAGTATACGCTGCATCCGCCGGATGATCTGGAAGTGGTGCTGCCGGTGAAGCTGACGCTGCGGTCGTATCTGGCGTTCGCGTTCATTAATCCGCAGGGGTTGTATAAGCGGTTGGTGTCGGTGATTCAGTTGAGCCGGGGTATCGTGGAGGGCGAGTGGGATAACCACTTGTTTCCAGCGTCGGACAAGGCCAAACGGCGGGCGCTGTTTAATTGGGCGCGGATTTTGCTGGTGGGTCATGGGTTGATTGTGGTGGTGTCGGTGGTGATGGGATGGTGGATGCTGCCGATTGTGGTGACGCTGGCTCCGTTTTATGGCGCGGGGTTTCAGTATTTGTTCAATGAGGCGCAGCACATCGGGTTATCGGATAACGTGAGCGATTACCGATTGAATACGCGGACGATTCTGATTAATCCGTTTTTGCGCTTCCTGTACTGGAATATGAATTATCACATCGAGCATCATATGTTCGCGGCGGTGCCGTGTTATAACCTGCCGAAGCTGCACGTGTTGATTAAGGATGACCTGCCCCACTGCCCGAATGGGTTGGTAGAAACGTGGTCGGTGATTATCCCGATTATTCGGAAGCAGCAGGCGGACGCGACGTATCAATTTATACCGGAGCTGCCGGGACAATCGGCGTCCGGTTAGTAAGGTAAAGAGCCGCCGCCACCTTCCCACGGGGGTGTGTCGCGGTAGGGGGCGTGAGGTAGATAGCGGTTGGGGAGTTGTTCGCAGAGGACAACGACTGATTTGGGGAGCCAACGGGCGGCGATCTCGGTGCGGCAGGGTAATTTGCAGATCTCCCCTGCCCCGTTGACGATTTCTAACCAGTAGCGCCGACTGCGGGTGTTTTCGCGTTCGCGGACTTCCCAGAGAAAAACGTCATCACCGTTGATGGGCGCGGTGAAGTTGAGGCTGTCGCTGGAGATGCGTTTGTACTGGGGGATGATGTCGCAGACCTTGCGGGTACGGCGGATCATGGTGGGTTTTGACCAGCCCCAGAATTCAATTTGCTGCTGACGGGTGGAGTTATCCATCTTGCACATGGCACGGCCTAAGATGGCGAGGGTGTAGTGCATGGCAGAGGATAAATCGGTGGGCGTGAGTTCGGGCGCATTCCAATCGGCGGCGATTGGCACGAGTAGTTTTTCGCTCAATTGACGGGAGGAGACCATCTCGTAGAGGTTGATGGGGCGTCCGCGTTTGCCGGTTTTGCGCTGGCTGACGCGAACGAATAAATCGGTATCGACAAGGACGCGCTGCGCGGTCGCCATGCTGATGATGATGTTGTGGACGGCTAACCATGCGATGAGGTCGGTGGCGCTGAAGATCATGGTTTCCATGCCGAGGCGGAGAGCAGCTTCGTAAATGCGGACGTGGGCAGCCATGCCGTGAATGATGGCCTGTGCGGCGACACTACGGGATAACCCATAACGCTGGTTAAAATAAGATTCAGTGAGGTTGCTTGACTTTTGAGAGTCAGGACGATAATATTTCATATAGTTAATGTCTCATCCACACCATGTGGGTGGGGTGACGCAACGAGGGAAGTGTACTCTGGCCCGCCAAAGCAAGGCACACTAACCTCATCGCACAAAATCAGCCGCCTAACAGCGGCTGTTTTGTTTCCTGTTAATGGTTATTAACAGTAGCGAATCTTCCCTGATTTTGCAAACCATTTATTTTTTCTCACAGGCTTTATGGCAATGTTTTTTCGCGTGGAAAATGGAAAATTATGAACCGCCAAGATCGCCAAGAGAAATGCGAAGATGTTTTACCACAGAGGCACAGAGAACACAGAGGAAGACGAAGAGGCGATTTAACACAAAGGCGCGAGGGCGCAAAGAGAAAGGCGGAGCGTGATCATGCAGAGGAATATTTCTCAGGGGCTATATGCCTTTCTTTTTATTCTTATAGATTCAGAGTCTTTCTTTGTTTGGTGAAAAGCTATGAGGTGGTAAGGGTGTGAGAAAAAATCAACGGTGGGGATTTTTTAGCCGCCATCCACAGGAGGCTTCGCACAGGCACAGAGAACACAGAGAAAGAGGGAGTGATTGAACGCAAGGAGGAAGGCGAGACGGCCAAGGGGGAGGAGGACACCAAGTGGAGGCAGAGAAAGGCAAAGAATTTTTACCACAGTCCACAGGAGGCTTCGCACAGGCACAGAGAACACAGAGGAAGGCGGAGAAAGACAAAAGAGCAAGTGGAGGAGGGTTTGGGTACCCTCCCCTATTGGTGTGTGGTCGGTTAGCCTGCGCCGGACATGGCGGCAGCGATGGCGCTGGGGAAGCGTTTTTCGAAGTCGAGTATAGAGACTTTTTCGGGTGTGACGGCTATGCGTGCCATCTGGGTGAAGAGCGTTTTAACCTGATTGATCCAGCCTTGGGCGGCTTCAGCACCATAGTAGCGTATGGCAGCGAGTTCATATTCTGGTACGACACCGTTACTGATGCTGACGGAGGCGGTGCCACGTATGGATAGGACGAGGTAGGGTTGTGTGGCAGTATCGATGGTGATGGCGACTTTGGTGTTGTTGGCGATGACATGCATCTTGGGAGATGTGATGGGGGTTCCCATGACGATGGCTTTGCCATCCCAGTGGAACCAGATGGGAATGACACGGGGTGTGCCATCCGTCCAGTTGTAGGCCAGATGCGCGAGTTGGGTGGAGGTCAGCAGTGTTTGGGCGACGGGGTCGTTAAGAAGTGATAGGTCAGACATTATTATTTACCCTTACCTATAACAAGTGTTATTAAAAATAGACGAGTGGTATTTTATCGTATTGTAAAATATTGTGCTACAAGAAAAGTTTTAGCACAGCGGAGGCAGAGAAAGACGATTGACCACAGTCCACAGGAGGCTTCGCACAGGCACAGAGGGCACAGAGAAAGAGGGAGTGATTGAACGCATGGGCGCGAGGAGTATGCCAAGATGTGCCAAACTGAGGGAGCAAATGGCGAAAATAAATATGGGTTGCTGCCCTGCCCTCACGTAAAAGAGGCTAGATGGAGCGGTCGTGATAAGCGGGGTTAGCTAATCAAATTGATATTTCTTGTCAAGCATCATAAGAGATGCTGAACTTGCAGAGCCTATTATAAGACCATAGATAATCATGAAAATTGACATCCAACCGGAAGTCCCAATCCTATATTGTATAAGAATGGTTCTAATTAGGAAAATAACACAGACAATTCCAAATCCAACATTTGCAACTTTAACAATATTTTTACTAATTCTCGATTTGTCGCTCTCTACCACATCACTTATCTGTAAAGCGTTGTTACTCCCTATAATACTCACCATATAACCGAAGAAGGCAGAAAACACGAATTCAGGTTGGGATAAACCTAGTGAAGGTGTACATGCTTGTATTGCGAGCAATAGATGTAAACAAACTGCTCTAACTACTTTCCATATCGTGTTATTGCTATCCATTAAGTTCAAAATCTAGCTCCAAAGTCAGTTTAGCATAGTATATTACATCACATCACATCACATAAAAAGCAGACTTCTTAGGGTTGTGATCGGAGTAGAATTCAATCATAGCAGACTGATGAATAGTCGTTTTGCTAGATTATATTGCCTTCGTATGACTACCTTATTAGGATCAACTACAATTGTAAATTGCAAGAAAAACGTTCGTTAAATGCGCCAGAAAATTGCAAGAGAATCGGTTGAATATGCTTGCGCTGGTGGGGTGAAAATAAAGGTTGGACTATCATAAGTTGGCCTTACCGACCCCACCCCCAACCCCTCCCCAAAGCATCAGGGAGGGGAGAAAATGCAAATCATAAGTTTAAAATCTCCATGTTCTTGCTCAGAAAACCAATTCCACCGTTTGGTGTGATGTTACCAAAATAAGGATGCAAGTGGTTTTCTTTTGCAATGCTGTCTCAGTGAGCAAAAGGCGAAAATAAATATATTGGTTTGTGTATCTTACGGATCAGGTTGTGGCGAATGCGGCTTAATTATGAATTTAATGTTGGTCTTTGCAACAAATTGAAACATTTTTCGCTTAAGATTGGGTAAAAGTAGCCTTTCCTTAAGGAAGTAAATATTTCAACCTGTGCTACGCTGAGGATAGGTATCCGGTATGTCGTTCACGTTTATTCATCCATGCCCGGCAACAGGCCGAATCGCCCATGAAAATTGCGCAGTGGGATTATTTACAGACATCGCTTCGGGAAATAGACCGTTTTATTCAAGATGCCTTTAGGCTGGTGCAGGAGTCGGGGAGTGATCCGACTAGTACGCTGCGTGGCCTTGTTATATCTGAAGATGAAGTAGCCGGTTATTTGACCCAAGCCCCTTTGACCACCCCATGGCCTGAGGGTACTTTAACGTTACCCGAACTCGACACTGAAAATACAGATAATCCGTTTTCGCGGTTGGCGCGTTCGTTCGGGCTGACGCGGTTGGATGCTATCATTTTGCTGCTGTGCCTCGCGCCGGAATTCGACCTGCGTTACGAGCGTACGTATGCTTATTTGCAGGATGATATTTCACAGCGGCACCCCACGATTAATTTGATGATGAATTTGTTGGGCGGCAACATCAGCCAACGGTTTGCGGTGTGGCAGCGTTTGGGCGCAGAAATGCCCTTACGGAAACAGCGCTTGATCGCTTGTACGCCTGATCCGGCACGTCCACAAAGCAGCTTTTTGTCTTATCAAATTCGGGTTGATCATCGCATCACCGGACATCTGTTGGGTGATGGTCATATGGATGGGCGGTTGATCCATGCGGTACAGGTGCATCAGCCGGATGCGGCGATGTGGCTGCCGGAAATCGCTGAACCGATGCGGGCGGCGATGCCGTATGCGCCGTTGATTTATATGCAGGGCGGCGTGGAGATGGGACAGCTTGAGATGGCGCTGGCATTGTGCGCATCGCAAGGGTTGCCATTGGTGCGGGTTGATATGGCGGCGTTGGCGGCGAAAGATGCGGCACTGGAAGAGAATTGGCGTTTGGCGCTGCGGGAAGCTTACCTGAATAACGGCGCGTTGATGGTCGATCATTGGGAGAGCGCGTTGAATGAGGCGCGTATGCCCTCCCCTGCCCTGTGGGAGTCGTTGGCGGCGTATCCGCAGACGGTGTTCATTTCGGCGCGGGGCGAATGGGAGCCGGTAGATGTCAACCGTGAACGGCGTATGCTGCGGATGTCGTTCGCTATTCCGGAATACCGCGAACGGTTTGATGTGTGGCAGTCGGCGGTCAGCAAGTATCAGACGGCGTTGCAACTGGAAGACCTTGAAGAAACCAGTTCGAAGTTTGGTTTCACACGGGCGCAGATTGGTCGGGCGGTACAGACGGCGGTTGATCTGGCACAGTCGCGGGGCGATGTGGTGCAGAAAGCGGATCTGTATGCCGGGGCGCAGGCACATGCGAATTTACAACTGGGCACGTTGGCGCGGCGGATTGTCCCGCGATTTGGTTGGGATGATTTGATCCTGCCGCCGGAACAGTTGACCCAATTAAAGGAAATGTCGGCACGGTTGCGATTCAGCCATGTGGTGCAGGATGAATGGGGTTTTGGCGACGCGATGCCAAATTCGGCGGGCATCAGTGCGTTATTCGCGGGGGACAGCGGTACGGGTAAGACGCTTTCCGCCGAGGTGATCGCCAAAGATTTGGGTTTGGTGATGTACAAGATTGATCTTTCGGCGGTGGTGAGCAAGTACATCGGTGAGACGGAAAAGAATCTGAATACGATTTTCACCACGGCACAATCGAGTAATGCTATTTTGTTTTTTGATGAGGCGGATGCGCTGTTCGGTAAACGGTCGGAAGTGAAGGATGCGCGTGACCGTTACGCGAATATCGAGATCGCTTATTTGCTGCAACAAATCGAGTCATATGATGGCGTGGTCATCATGGCGACTAACTTCCGCCAAAATTTGGATGATGCGTTCACGCGGCGTCTGGATTTCCTGGTGGATTTTCCGTTTCCGGATGTGGTGTATCGAAAGCGGTTGTGGGAAGCGCATTTCCCGCCACGTACTCCGATGGCTGAGGATGTGGATTTCGGTGAAGTCGCCGAACGGTATCGGTTGGCGGGTGGCAACATCCGTAACGTGGCGTTGGCTGCTGCGTATCTGGCTGCGGCGAATGGTCAGGTGGTGACGCGTGAGCATATCCGAAGCGCGGTGCGACGTGAACATCAGAAGATGGGGCGGCTGATTAATGAGTGAAAATCCTCACCCCCTACCCCTCTCCGTTTCATGGCAGAGGGCGTAAAAGCAAAGGGTGATTTGATTGGGTGGCGGGTGGATGGTAAGCGTTATTAAAGAGATTAGAGGCTTTATCCGTGCTGCATGATTTAAATAAGACGCTGGAAAAAATACTTATTGAACGGGGCAAATTAACGCCTAATCAAATTGATATTTCTTTTGAGCAGCCTAATGGACAATGGTCGGCACGTTTAAGCCGCCCTACCCTGAGTATTTGGTGTTTTGATCTGCGCGAGAACCTCAAGCTGCGCAGTATGGAGATGACGACCACGCGGAGTGGGAATCGTGCCACGACAACGCTCGCGCCACGCCGGATTGACCTGATGTTTTTGGTGACGGCGTGGGCAGGCAAGATCGAAGACGAACACCAATTGTTATGGCGTGCGCTGGCAATACTCAAACAGTACAGCTCGCTTGAGCCGCGTGACTGTGAAGGGATGCTGCGCTATCAAACTCACGATGTTCCGCTGCTGGTTGCGGAAACATCCAGCACCCCTATTAATCTGGTTGATTTGTGGGGTGTTTTGGATAACCAGATGCGTTTGGGCTTTACGCTGACGGCAACGGTTGAACTGGATGTGGAGTTGAGCATCGAGGCACCGTTGGTACTGGAAGCGACCATTCGACTTGGCAGTTCCGACGAGCCTGCCCGACAAACGTTGAACGAGGGTGGACGTGAGGAGCTGAAGATTAAGCCAAAGGCGGGTCAAAAGCCCCCATCAGCCCCTGACGACCCACAAAAGCCAACATAGGAGGATGATTATTTACCAATCTGGATGATCTCATCATTATCCGTTTGTTTTAGAAACCCAAATCAGATAAGGAGTTAATTAGGATGCCATCATATCTTTCACCCGGCGTATATATGGAAGAAGTCGATAAGGGTACTAAGCCGATTGAAGCGGTGGGTACGGCAGTAGCGGCTTTCATCGGGTACACCGAACGCGCAGTTGATCCCCAGACCGGTAAATCGCTGGTGGGTAAGCCCCAATTGGTGACTAACTGGAGCCAGTATGTACAGAAGTTTGGTGGATTTGCAGATGGGGCATATACACCGGACTCGGTTTATGGTTATTTCAACAATGGCGGCAGCATTTGTTATGTCGTCAGCGTGAAGACTATGGGTTCGTCGGCTGATCCGGATGCGGCTGAGCCAGCAGTAACCGTGATCAACTCAGAAGGCGAAAAAGGTACGAAGCTGCTGCAATTCAAGGCACGTGAAGGTGGCCCGGCAGGTAATAAGATTGCTGTCGAAATTAAGCCGGATGCTCCGGCTGAAGGTGACGGTAAGAAGGGCGGCGGAGAATTCACGCTGCAAATTAAGATTGATAATGTGGTTGTTGAAAGCTACAGTGGTTTGACGACTGGTAAGGGTGATAATAACGTTGCGACCGTTTTGGAGACCAAATCCAAGGTTGTGGTTGTAGAAGTGGTCGGCAAGGCGGAATTGGCTCCAGCGGCAGGTTCATTCGCTCTGGCGGGTGGCAAGCTGAAGGAAAAGCAGATTACGCTGAAGGATTATCAGGGCAGCGTGGCGGAACGCAGCGGTTTGGGCGGCCTCGAACCGTTGACCGATGTGACGATGATCATTGTGCCGGATTTGATGAGCAGCTATCAGGCTGGTGAGATCGATATGAAGGGTGTGCAGGCGGTTCAGCAGGCGATCATTGATTACTGCGAATTGGTGCGCTACTGCTTCGCAATTCTCGACTGCCCGCCGAACATTATGCCGCAGCAGATGAAGGAATGGCGTTTGGCGGTCAATTATGACAGCACCCGCGCGGCGTTGTATTATCCGTGGATTGAAATTGCGGATATGACAGGCAAGAATGGTCGTACTCGCCTCGTGCCGCCGTCAGGTCATATGGCTGGTGTGTATGCCCGTACAGATGGTACACGCGGTGTCCATAAAGCGCCTGCCAACGAAATTGTGCGCGGTGCGCTGGGTCTGGAAGTGCAAGTGACCAAGGGCGAGCATGATTTGCTGAACCCTGTGGGTGTGAACGTCATCCGTTCGTTCCCCGGTCGCGGTATTCGTATCTGGGGCGGTCGTACCCTTTCGAGTGATGCATCATGGCGTTATATCAACGTGCGCCGTTTGTTCAACATGATTGAAGAGAGTATCGAAAATGGTACTCAATGGGTGGTCTTCGAACCCAACGATTCGTTCCTGTGGGGACGTGTTGCCCGTGATGTGCGTGCATTCTTGACGATGGTGTGGCGTACCGGAGCGCTGTTTGGTGCGTCGCCTGATCAGGCATTCTATGTGAAGTGCGATGCGGAAACGAACCCGCCGGAAGCGCGGGATCTGGGTCAGCTGGTGGTCGAAATTGGTATCGCACCTGTGAAGCCCGCAGAATTCGTGATTTTCCGTGTGAGCCAGTGGAGCGGTGACAGCGAATAAACGGGGATAGATGCCCATACTGGGGATCTTGAGTTGATCATAACATTCGTAACTTAAGTGAGATACTGAGGAGAATAACATGCCTGCACGTGGTACAGACCCGCTGATAGGGTTTAGTTTTAGCCTTGAAGTTTCAGGTAAGGTTCAAGGTTACTTCACCGAGATAGGTGGGTTGGGGTCAGAAACGGAAATTGTCGAGCATAAAATTACTGACCCAATGGGGCGCGACCTCATTCAGAAAATCCCGGGACGTCTAAAATTTACTGATGTGACGCTGAAGCGTGGTGTCACCGCTTTAATGGATCTTTGGACATGGCGTAAAATGGTTGAAGACGGGGACATCGTCGGCGCACGGTCAAACGGTTCGATCATCATGTATGATCAGTCACTTACTGCTATTGCCCAGTGGGATTTCACCAATGGCTGGCCCACAAAGGTCACGGGGCCAAGTTTGAGTTCGGACTCGAATGCTTTTGGTGTGGAAGAAGTCACGATTACCTATGAATATCTGGTTCGCATTAAGTAGCTGTTTAAGGAAGTAGAGGGCGTTATAGATGACATTGCAAACGGAATTTGACTTTGTGCTGCCGAAGGGCTTTGTTGATGATAACGGCGTGGTGCAGCGTGAAGGCCGTATGCGAATGGCTACCGCCCTCGATGAGATTGCGCCGCTGCGTGATCCGCGCGTGCGTAATAATGAAGCTTATCTGGTGGTGATTCTGCTATCGCAGGTCATCACCAGACTGGGTACACTGCCAAAAGTAACACCCGCGATGGTGGAGAAGTTTTTTGCGGCGGATATCGCTTATCTACAAGATTTGTACCGCCAGATTAATGATGTTAGTGCGCGTAAAGTGACGCTGTGGTGCCCAAGCTGCGGGCACGAATTTGAAGAGGAGATTCCCCTGCTGGGGGAATAGTTAGCTACCCCCTCAATCGCTTGCAGGAGGAGGTAGCGTTCATCGCAAGAGATTTGGGATGGAGTCATGATGATATTTTGTCGATGACTCATCTGGAACGTGCCGAGTGGGTGCAGACGATTAACCGTATTCATGCCCGACATTCCTAGTAGAAGTAGAAGGTTATGCCAGCTAAAGCGCCGAAGCTCAATGCCAACTCAATCAAAGCGGTGGATTATGAGACATTGTTGCGGCGTGTCTCGGAGCGGGTGTGGGAGTTGTGGCGCGAAGATTTGCGCCGGAACCGTGAACGTAACGGTAAGGGACGAGGGCGATAATCATGACTCTGCCGGGTAATATTTCTACTCAATCGAGTTTGCGGTTTGCGGTAGCGGTTGATGGCATTAATTATGGTGCTTTCACTGAATTTACATTGCCTAGCCTGCAAATTGAAACACAGGAAATTAAAGAAGGTGGGCAAAACAGTTTCGCCCACAAACTACCGGTGCGGGTGACGGTGGGGTCTGCAACGCTGCGACATGGTGTTTCGACTGATTTTTCCCTGCTGAACTGGTATATGGATATGTTGAGGGGGGATATAGCGGCAGCGACACGCCAAGTTACGGTGGTGATGTATGATGTCGGTTATTTGCCTTTAATGACGTGGACGTTTCGCAATGCCTATCCGGTGAAATGGGGTGGGCCGAGTTTTAAATCAGATACAAGCAGTGTGGCGATCGAGGAACTTGAGTTTGTGCATCACGGATTTGAGATCGGCTAAGACGAATTATAAGGTTGTGGACGATGGCAGAGGAACAGCGTAAACCATTCCGATCAGTGGGTATGCGTATGCAGCGTTTTAGTCACTCACTGATGCGCAGCTATCTGCCGCCATCTGAGGATGTCGCGCCGTCCACGCCTATTCCGCCTGTTTGGGAAGCTGCTACACAAACCCCACTGTTGTGGGAAACACCATCCGCACCTCCTGCGACTGATGTGCCTCAGCCATTCAATCCTACTGAGTTGTTAGCACCGTCTGAGAGTGAGCCGTTTTTCACACCTTCAAATGCTGCGCCAGTTCAACGGGCAGTAAGTCCTTCGCAACCCTCCCCTACCCCGACACAACAACCCGCAAAACCTGCACAAGCACCTGTTGATCCGACACAACAATCGGTAAAACCTGTGCCGTCGCCTGCTGCCCCAACACCACCGACCGCAAAACCTGCGCAACCGGCTGCTGCACCTATTCAGCGAGCACCCGCACCGGGTAACCAAAAGGGAATCGATCCGGCGCTCTTAAATATGTTAGCGGCACATCAGGCGAGAGAAGCGGCTCGTGATGCGATTCGGGAAGAAAAGAAGGCACATTTTTCGGCTGCAACAGAGAAATCGAAATCGGATGATAGTGCGGCGATTAGGCGGACTCGCAGTCGCGCATCCTTTGACTATATTGAGACTTCAGCCCTGAATAAAGGTGAAGAGTCGCATTCGGCTTCGCATAAGTCGGATGAACCGTCGGCTTCAAGTGAAAGTTCTGTGAGTGACGATAGCGAGGATTCCACGCTAGTTGCTCAGGCTGAAGGGCCACCGGAAGAAGTCGAAAGTTTACAGTCGGAAGTAGCAAGTCAAGAGTTAAAAGTCGAAAGTACGGCAGCAGACGTCAGCGAAGAAGAAGTAGGTGTGCTGCCGGATGTGCCAGAAGAAGTTAAAAGTGAAAAGTTAGAAGTAGCAGTCAGTGAGGAAGATACGGATGCGCTGCCAGATGTGCCCGTAAGTGCGGGCGAGGTAATACGGCGTTCAGAAGCACCAGTGGAAGTGAAGAGTTCGGCAACAGACGCCAGCAACCAGACGCCAGCAGTCAGCGAAGAAGACGCGGGTATGCTGCCGGATGTACCTGTGAGTGCGGGCGAGGTAATAGGGCGGTCAGAAGCGCCAGTGGAAGTGAAAAGTCCGAAAGCAGAGTCGCATGCAGAGTATGTAGGTGCGCTGCCGGATGTGCCTGTGAATGCGGTGGACGGCATGATATTTGAGGCTGAAACGCCTGTGCCTCCGTCCGTATTAACTTTGCCAGCGATGCCGCATCTGCAACGACAGGTTGAAACTGAAATTTCTGAGATCGGTGTGTCAGAGAATGTGTCGTTTGCGGATGTGCCTCAATCAGCAGGTGTCCCATTGCAGCGGGATGATGTTGATTCGGATTCTGACCGCCCTACCCCATCAACCTCTGAAGAGGCTGAACAAGGGATGTGGCATGTGCCGGAGGTCATTCAACTCAAAGCGGTTGAGACATTAACGCCTCCAACTCAGACGGATTCGCCGACGCTTCCAGTATATGGCACTGAACCTTCCTTGGAGGGTATGTGGCATACACCAGAAGAAGTTAAAAGTGAAAAGTTAGAAGTAGCAAGTCTGGAAGCAGACGCCAGTGAAGAAGAGGCGGGATTGCTGCCAGATGTGCCTGCGAGTGCAGGAGAGGTAGTTCGGCGATCTGAAGCGCCGAAAGAAGTCAAAAGTTTACGGTCAGAAGTAGCAAGTGAAAAGTTAAAAGTCGAGAGTGCGGCAGCAGATGCCAGCGAAGAAGAATTTGGTGTGCTACCGGATGTACCCGCGAGTGCAGGAGAGACAATTCGACGAGCAGAAGCGCCGAAAGAAGTCAAAAGTTTACGGTCAGAAGTAGCAAGTGAAAAGTTAAAAGTCGAAAGCGCGGAAGCAGATGCCAGCGAAGAGGAAGTAGGTGTATTGCCTGACGTACCCGCGAGTGCGGGAGAGATAATTCGACGAGCGGAAGCGCCGAAAGAAGTCAAAAGTTTACAGTCGGAAGTAGCAAGTGCGGAAGCGGATACCAGCGAAGAAGCAGTAGGTGTGCTACCGGACGTACCTGCGAGTGCGGGAGAGACAATTCGCCGAGCGGAAGCGCCGATAGAAGTCAAGAGTTTACAGTCGGAAGTCGAAAGTCAAAAGCTAAAGGTCGAAAGTGCGGAAGCGGACGTCAGCGAAGAAGAAGTAGGTGTGTTGCCGGATGTACCGGCGAGTGCAGGAGAGACAATTCGACGGGCAGAAGCGCCGATAGAAGTTAAGAGTTTACAGTCGGAAGTCGAAAGTACGGAAGCGGATACCAGCGAAGAGGAAGTTGGCGTGCTACCGGATGTACCCGCGAGTGCGGGAGAGGTAGTTCGGCGATCTGAAGCGCCGGAAGAAGTCAAAAGTTTACAGTCGGAAGTCGAAAGTACGGAAGCGGATACCAGCGAAGAGGAAGTTGGCGTGCTACCGGATGTACCCGCGAGTGCGGGAGAGGTAGTTCGGCGATCTGAAGCGCCGATAGAAGTCAAAAGTTTACAGTCAGAAGTAGCAAGTGCGGAAGCAGACGTCAGCGAAGAAGAAGTTGGAGTGCTACCTGACGTACCCGCGAGTGCGGGAGAGACAGTTCGGCGAGCAGAAGCTCCGGAAGAAGTTAAAAGTTTACAGTCGGAAGTAGCAAGTGCGGAAGCAGACGTCAGCGAAGAAGTTGGTGTACTGCCGGATGTACCCGCGAGTGCGGGAGAGACAATACGCCGAGCAGAAGCGCCGGAAGAAGTTAAAAGTTTACAGTCGGAAGTGGCAAGTACGGAAGCGGACACCAGCGAAGAAGTTGGTGTACTGCCGGATGTACCCGCGAGTGCGGGAGAGACAATTCGACGGGCAGAAGCGCCGGTAGAAGTCAAAAGTTTACAATCAGAAGTCGAAAGTACGGCAGCAGACGTTAGCGAAGAAGCAGTAGGTGTGCTACCTGACGTACCCGCGAGTGCGGGAGAGATAGTTCGCCGAGCAGAAGCGCCGGAAGAAGTTAAAAGTTTACAGTCGGAAGTCGAAAGTGCGGAAGCGGACACCAGCGAAGAGGAAATAGGTGTGCTACCGGATGTACCTCTGAGTGCGGGAGAGATAGTACGGCGGTCGGAAGCACCTGTAGAGGTTAAAAGCTCGGCAGTAGACGCCAGTAATCCGACGCCAGATATGAGCGAAGAGTATGTAGGCGTGCTACCGGATGTGCCAGCGAGTGCGGGAGACGAGATCCGGCGGTCGGAAGCACCGGTAGAAGTCAAAAGTTTACAGTCAAAAGTAGCAAGTGAAAATTTAGAAGTAAAAAGTCCGGAAGTAGACACTAGCTACCAGTCACCAGTGGTCAGTGAAGATGAAGTTGGTGTATTGCCAGATGTACCCGCGAGTGCGGGAGATGTAGTTCGTCGGATAGAAGCGCCGATAGAAGTAAAAAGTTTACGGTCGGAAGTAGACACCAGCGAAGAAGAGGTTGGTGTACTGCCTGATGTACCCACGAGTGCGGAAGAGATAATACGGCGGTCGGAAGCGGCAGTAGAGGTTAAAAGTGCGGAAGTAGACGCCAGCGAAGAAGAGTCTGGCGTGCTACCGGATGTGCCTGTAAGTGCGGGAGACGAGATCCGGCGAGTGGAAGCACCGATAGAAGTAAAAAATTTGGAAGCAGATGCGAGTGAAGAAGAGTCTGGCGTGCTGCCGGATGTACTTGTGAGTACGGAAGCAGATATCCGGCGAGCGGAAGCACCGATAGAAGTAAAAAGTAGCAAGTTAGAAGTCGAAAGTTTGGAAGTAGACGCCAGCGAAGAAAATATAGGCGTGCTGCCGGATGTGCCGGTGAGTGAAGGCGATGTGATACGGCGGGTAGAAGCGCCAGTAGATCAGATGCATGAGATGGATTTGTTTGAGGCGTTGAGTGCGGCTAGTAATCCGATGGGGGATTATGCGCCAGCGGCGGAGAGTATTCAGCGTACAGTTGAGCCAACCCAAGCAGATGTGCCTATGGATGATGTTGGGCAAGCAGTGCCGTATGAGCCGACCGAACCGGATGTGATGATCCAGCAGGATGAGTCGGATTACCCTACCCCACCGACACGCCGCGCGGTTGATGATGAACTGTTGAGCTTTTTACAACATGTTCAATCGACTCAATCCAGCACACCTAAGCCACCACCACAAGCTGCTCCGAGTACGTCAGCGATTGTCCAACGGCAGAGTTCACCGCCGCCATCCCAGCCGGTTATGCAACGGCAGGAAATGATTACACAACCAGTCATTCAACGGGTGCGTGCATCTGAAGAAGCAGAAGGTGGAAATGTCGAGGAAACAGTCGAGCGGTTGGCACGGGATGTGTATAAGATGCTGCAAAATCGGCTGCGAATCGAACGTGAGCGACGAGATCGTTTATAAAAGGATTGTGCTTATATGGCTGCACTCAACTTAACCAAGGGCGGGTTAGCTCCTGCTACGATAACCAATCTGGATACGAATGAAGTCGTCAACTTTATGTTCAATCCGTTTGAATATACGCTGACCAAGAGCAACACATGGCATGATAAGCCGGTTACAGGGCAAAACCTGCCTTATATCAACTTCCAACAAGGTGGCGCAATCAAGCTCAAGCTGACGCTGCACTTCGATACCCAGTCGGCTGGGACGGATGTGCGGACGCTCACCGATAAGTTGTGGAAGATGGTGATGATTAACGAGTCGAAGGTTGATGCCAAGACGGGTAAAGGTCAACCGCCAGCAGTGGTGTTTGATTGGGGGAAGCTGCATTTTAAGGCTGTGATCAGTGACCTGTCGCAGCATTTCACGCTGTTTACTGATACGGGTATCCCCTTACGCTGTTCGGTAGACATCAGTTTGCAACAATATTTGGATGAAGCTACAGCACAAGCACAATCGGGCGGTGGTGGCGGGAGCGGAAGTAGCAGCGGTAGTGGGAGTACTACACCACGCGCTCCGGTTACGGCAGTACAAGGGCAAAGGCTTGATCATGTGGCTGGTAACGATCATCGGGCGGTGGCTGAGCGAAATAACATCAATAACCCGTTGAATGTGCCGCGCGGCACCAAGCTGAAGATGGGGTAAGCGGATGCCAGCAAGCGATACGTCCCCTCAGGTTAATCAGACTGAAATCAAAATTGCCGGTGCTGATCTCCCGAACGAGACGATGGATAAATTGTTTTCGGTCGAGGTTGAAAGCAGCTTGTATTTGCCGAGTATGTTCACGCTGCGGTTTCATGATGACAAACTTGAGCTGATTGATGCGGAGACTTTTAAGGCAGGTAATTCGGTTGAGATTAAGATGGGGGTGTCGAGGGATACCTTAGCAACCGTGTTTAAGGGTGAGATTACAGCACTTGAACCGGAATTTGGTGAGGATTTGACCAGCACGTTGGTGGTGCGGGGTTATGACAAAGGACATCGTTTGAATCGGGGTACTAAGAGCCGGGTTTATGTGCAATCGACGGATAGCGATATTGTGCAGAAGATTGCGCAGGAAGCGGGTTTAAGCGCTACCGCAGATTCAACGACACAGGTACACGAGCATGTGTTTCAGTATGCGGTGAACGATTGGGCATTCATCCATGAACGGGCGCGGCGAAACAATTTCGAAGTGAGTGTGGATGATGGCACGCTCTATTTTCGAAAGGCGACAACGAGCGCGGCAGTAGCGACGTTGATATGGGGTCAGAATATGCGTAGTTTCCAGCCACGTATGTCATTGACCAAACAAGCAGGTACGGTTAAGGTGCGCGGTTGGGATCCAGCGCAAAAAGCGGCGATTGTCGGTCAAGCGAGCACGAGTTCCAGTGCGCCTGCTACGGGCATAGCGGGTTGGGGTGGTTCGCTGTCGCAATCGGCCTTTAGTGCTGCTGAAGTGTTAGAAATACGACATCCGGTTCGTGACCAGAGCGAAGCAGAAACGATGGCAAAGGCCATTCTGGATGAGATCAACGCAGGATTTCTTGAGGCAGATGGGACGACATTTGGCAATCCGGCGGTGAAAGCAGGTAAAAAAGTCAAAATCGAGAAAGTTGGGACGAAATTCAGCGGGAATTACATCGTTACGACTGCTCGCCATATTTATACGCCGGATGGTTATGATACGCATTTTACGGTACAAGGTACACGCGCCAGAACCTTGTCGGATCTGGTTGACCAATCGATTACCGAGCAGCGTACAGGGCAATTGTGGGGCGGGATTGTGCCGGCATTGGTGACCAACAATAATGATCCAAATAATATGGCGCGGGTGAAGGTCAAATTCCCGTGGTTGGATGACTCGTTGGAAAGTAATTGGGCACGAGTGACGGGGCCGGGAGCGGGAGCAACCCGCGGGATGTTATGGATGCCGGAAGTGAATGACGAGGTCTTGGTGGCCTTTGAGCATGGGGATTTTGATTATCCGTATGTGGTGGGGTCGTTGTGGAACGGGACGGACGCCATGCCGGATACAACAGCGAACATCGTCAAGAACGGTAAGGTTGAGGTTCGTATCATGAAGACGCGGCTTGGTCATGTGATTAAGCTGACGGATAGTGATAACGCCAAAACGATTGAGATTATCGGGTCGGCGGGTGACATCATCAAGTTTGATGAAACGGCCAAAAAGATCACCATTGAGAGTAAAGGTGATATGGATATTAAGGCCGCCCAGAAGATCACCATCGAGAGCCAAGGTGATATGGATATTAAGGCGACGGGTAATCTGAAATTGAACGGCGCAACGGTCAAGGTCAATGCCAGCGGTCAATTAGAGGTTAAGGCCGGTGGTGTGGGTGCGCTAGAATCCAGCGGGCCGCTAACGGTTAAGGGTGCTGTGGTCAATATCAATTAGAAACTACTCCCCTATCTCCCCAACCCTCTTTCCCCATTGCATGGAGAAAGAAGGAGCAAGGATTAAGATTGGTGAGATTGGGTAAGCATTAAAGGGATGTGATTTTGAGCGATATTACGGGGCGACGGTGGGCATTTCCACCGCATTTGGGCGACCGCAATCATTTTGTGCTGGTGGATGATCATGCCAATATCCGCCAATCGATTTATGTGATTATTTATACGGTGCCGGGTGAACGGGTGATGCGCCCTGAGTTTGGTTGCGAAATTCACTCGCTGGTTTTCTGGCCGATTAATTTGCAGACGGCGGCGATCGCGGAACGCTATGTGCGCGAGGCGTTGGATCGATGGGAACCGCGCATTGTTTTGGAAAAGGTGGACGTGTCCATCGGTGATTATGATCATGGACAGTTGATTATCAATATTGCTTACCGACTCAAGGATCAGCATGATTCGCGAAGTCTGGTTTATCCCTATTATTTGCTACCGGAATAAAGAAGGCATTCATTCATGGGATTAGAAACACCCCGGTTAGATGACCGTAGTTTTAATGACATTGTTGAAGAAGCACGTGCCCGTATACCGTTGTATACGCCGGAATGGACGGATCATAACCTGAGCGATCCGGGCATTACGTTGATCGAGTTATTCGCGTGGATGACCGATATTGTGCTGTACCGTTTGAACCGTGTGCCGGACAAGCATTACGTCAAGTTCATGGAACTGATCGGGATGCGGTTGGAAGAGGCCGAACCCGCGCGGGTGGATGTCACTTTCTGGTTGAGCGCACCGCAACCGAATTCGATTATCCTGCCGAATGGGACGGAGGTTTCGACCACCCGAACGGAAACGGAACAGGCCATCATTTTCTCGACAGATGGCGCGATGGAAATTAAGGTGCCGAAGTTGGTGCATCTGATGACCAGCGGAGGCGCAGAGGAAGGCCGTTCGTTCACGGTGCATAATGCAGCGAACGTACAAAATGCGCTGGAGAAGTTTCCTGTATTCGCTTCTAAGCCACCTGCCAATAATGATGCGCTGTATCTGGGCTTTGAAGAGGACATCAGCAATCATATTTTAGGTGTGCAATTGGAAGTGGATATAGCGGAAGGTGCCGGTATTGACCCCAACCATCCCCCGTATGTGTGGGAAGTGATGGGTACGGGGGCGGATCAAGCGTGGGTGCAATTGGATGTGGATTACGACAGCACCTTAGGCTTGAACATCGGTGGAATTATCCGTGTGCATTTGCCGCAATTGCGACGGGCGAGCCGTAATGACCAGATGGCGTATTGGGTGCGCTGCCGTTTGCAATTCAGTGAGACGGAAACCACTTATAACGTCAGTCCGCAGATTGTGCGGCTTGAGGTGCACAGTTGGGGTGGGACGATTGGCGCGACCAATGTGACGCGGGTTTATAACGAGGTGTTGGGGCGTTCGGATGGAACACCGGGACAGCGTTTCTATCTGGCACATCAGCCAGTGATCGCGCGGGCGGCATCCGAAGATTATTTGATTGTGAAGTTGGAAGACGGACGACAAGAACGCTGGCAGGAAGTGGCGGATTTTTCCAGCTCGACCGCCAATGATAAGCATTACACGATTGACAGCACGACTGGAGAAGTTCGGTTAGGGCCGGCGATGCCGCATCGGGATGGTTCGGTGCATCGGTTCGGGGCGCTGCCAGCTAAGAATGCCATGTTGTTGATGTCCTCGTACCGCTATGGTGGCGGGTTGGTGGGTAACGTGGCGGCGAATACGTTGAACGTTCTTAAGAGTGCCCTGCCCTACATCGACCATGTGACTAATCGGATATCGGCTAGCGGTGGTAAGAACGCGGAAGATATTGAGTATGCCAAGATGCGTGTGCCGGGTTATTTGCGGACGCTGCAACGGGCGGTGACCACTAGTGACTTTGAGTATCTGGCGCGGGAATCCGCACCGGGTATGGTCGGGCGCGTATCCTGTTTGCAACCACCTCAAACCAATCGGGGCGAGATTCAAATTCTGGCGATTCCGCAGATTCCCCGTTTGCAGGGTTTCATCGCGCCGGAGAGCTTGGAACTGAGCGAAGAACTGCGCAATACGATTCAGACGTATCTGGATGAGCGGCGGTTGCTTTCGACGCAGTTGACAGTGACGCCACCAGCTTATCAGTGGGTTGAAACCGAGGTGCGCTTACGTGCTGCCCAGCATTATGATCCTGATAAGGTGCGGCAAGCAGTAGAAAATCGACTATTCGAGTTCATTAATCCGTTGGTGGGTGGGATTGATGGCAAAGGGTGGCCGTTCGGGCGCGATTTGTTCATTTCGGATGTGATGGCGATCCTTTCGAGCGTGGAAGGTGTGAGCTTCATCCGGTCGGTGAAGTTGTATCCGATTAATTACGACAAGCGCTGGTTTACGCGCGGTGCGGAATCGCAGGAGATTTTGTTACCGGCGCATGGTGTGGTGGTGTCGTATCAGCACAATGTGGTGATTGAGTAAAAAACGGGAAGATTTTTACCACAGAGGCACAGAGGAAATGCAGAGAAGAAACCAATCACAAAGGCAAATTGCCAAGAACGCCAAGAAAGTAGACAGTAAGGCAGAGTGGAGATGAAAATCACCCTCTACAGTACAAAGATGACCGGAAAGCAAAGATTGCATGGATGAAATAAGGGCACTTTTTAAGATTACCGGACCGGATCTTGACCGCGATGAGATTGTCGTCGGGCGGCAGGGTTTACGGATCGGACGCGGGGCGGATAACAACCTCGTGTTGAATCATCGCGAACTGAGCCGCCAGCATATGCGGATTTTGTGGCGCGAGGATGATAAGTATCTGGTTGAAGATTTAAACAGCAGCAACGGTGTGTGGTTCAACGATGCGCGTATTCCGTCGCGTGTGCCGCAGGTTTTGAACGAGGGTGATGTCATCCGCTGCGGGCCGTTTTTGTTCACGTTCGTGCAGTTGATTTATCCTGAAGTTGGGCTGACGTTACCACCTGAAGCGGGACGGGCGGCGGCGCAACCGGTGATTGATCGCCAGAAGCTCAAGCTGCCGGTGCATACGTTTGGTGAGCAGAGTACATGGTTGCAATATCTGCCTGCGATTTATGCTGACGATGAGTTTTTGGGACGTTACTTGCTGATTTTTGAGTCGATTTTTAATCCGTTGATCTGGACGATTGATAACTTTGATTTGTACCTGTCGCCGGATATTGCGCCGCAAGTGTGGTTGCAGTGGATGGCGAGCTGGTTTGATATGCTACTGTTACCGGAATTGCCGATCGAACGGCAGCGGGAAATTATGCGGCAAATGGGTTGGTTATTCATGCGGCGGGGGACGCCATCCGGTTTGCAACGGTTGTTGGAATTGTATTTTGGGGTACAACCGGAAATCATTGAGAATGAGGTTTGCCACTTCGTGGTACGATTGCCGTTAAGCCAGACACAAACTGCATTGGATGCTGAAGTCGCGAACCGGCTGATTATGTCGCAAAAGCCAGCGTTCGCGTCGTATACGCTTGAGATTACGTGAGAATTTTTACCACAACGTCACAAAGATAAGACTAAGAAGAACGCAGGGATCAATCGTTCGTAATTTTGAGGGAGGCCGATTATGTCCGAGCATCAGATGAAAGAACAGCTTCAGAAAAGCACTCATAAACCGCGTGTTTCGGAACAGGCTACCCCGACGACTGCTGAGGGTGCGCAGGACGATTTGGTTCGGTTACAGCGGTTGGTGGGTAATCAGGCTGTGCAGCGGATGCTGGCAAGCAAGACTATCCAAGCCAAGATGACGGTTGGCGCGGCGGATGATCCGTTTGAGCGTGAGGCGGATGCGGTTGCTAGCCAAGTGATGGCTAAACGGGACATTGTGCAGCGTGAGTCTGTGGAAGAGGAAGAGCCGATACAAGGCAAGCGCGTAGACATCGTGCAACGAGTAGGTGCTGTGGAAGAAGAAGAGCCGTTGCAAGGTAAGCGTGTAGACATGGTGCAGCGCGAGTCTGTGGAAGAGGAAGAACCGATACAGGGCAAGCGTGTAGACATTGTGCAGCGTGAGTCTGTGGAAGAGGAAGAGCCGATACAGGGCAAGCGCGTGGACATGGTGCAACGTGAGTCTGTGGAAGAGGAAGAGCCGATACAAGGTAAGCGCGTGGACATGGTGCAGCGCGAAAATGTAAATTTGAACGAGAGTTTTGATGTGAATGAGGATGTGGAAAAGTCCATCAGTGCCAAGTCCGGCAGTGGTCAAGCTATTCCGGATGTTCACCGCGAAATGTTTGAGTCCGCGATGGGGCGTGACTTCAGCAGCGTGAATATTCATGCTGACTCGGAAGCAGATAGTTTGAATAAACAAGTGGGCGCACGGGCATTCACCACAGGCAGCGATATATTTTTCCGGCAAGGTGAGTATAATCCGGCGTCTTCGGGCGGACAGGAACTTCTGGCACACGAATTAACCCATGTTGTCCAACAGGGCGGCGCGGGTGTTCAGAAGAAGGCCGAAGACGACCAATAATCCCCTGCCCCTCGTGACTATATGAGGGAATAAATCCCCATTCTATGTGTATAGATTGGGGACTTTTTATCGGAGGTGGATACGGTGTGTGTAGTGATGGAAGGCGTTTGAGATTGTGAGACCAGCACCAGCGATGCATTCAAGGAAGCAAGATGCCTGATAAGGGAATGATCGGCAAAATTATAGAGAATTACCGCATTGAACTCGTGCTGGGTCAAGGTGGTATGGCCGCTGTTTATAAAGCAACGGATATTAAGCTTCAGCGGCAAGTTGCGATCAAGATTATGCATCCGCACCTGGCGTCGCAAGCCAGCTTTCAGCAGCGGTTTTTGCAGGAAGCGCGGGCAGCAGCGCACCTTGATCACCCGAATATCGTTCGGGTGCTTTCTTTTAATAATACCGAAAACAATCTCTTTTTAGTGATGGAATTGATCGTTGGCGGCAACCTGCGCCAATACGTCAAACGCCTGCACGAAGAAAATAAATTTGTTGATTATCAAGAAGCGATTGAAGTCATCCGACAGTTGGCGGACGCGTTGGATTATGCCCACCGCACAGGCATGGTTCACCGTGATCTGAAACCGGATAACGTGATTTTGAAGCCGGAACCGGAAGGCGAGCGCCTGAATTATCGCCCGATTGTGACAGACTTCGGTTTGGCGAAGCTGACTAGCAGCGGTGAGAATGCCATCACTGACCAGCAACCGATTGGCACGTATCCTTACATGTCGCCGGAACAATGTCTGGCGGAAAATGTTGACTCGCGCAGTGATATTTATGCGCTGGGGATCATGCTGTATGAGTTGGCGGTGGGACGCTTGCCGTATCATCCCAAGACGATTGCCGAAGCGGCACGGATGCATGCCCGTGAAGCGTTAACGTTACCCTCGGCGGTACAGGCGAACTTCCCGCAGCAGTTGGAAGAGATCATCGTCAAGTGCCTCGCTAAAGACCCCAATTTACGTTACCAAACTGCGCGCGAACTCAGCGAAGCGTTGGCAGCGCTGCAAAAGCCGGTGGAAAAGAAACCGGTGCGTCCGGTGATCATCAGCAAGACCAGTACCAGCACCCAAGCGGTGGTGGATGAAGGGCTGCCGACTGATCTGGCTACGGGGATCATGGAAACGGCGCTGCCTTTGAACGTGGATGAAGATTTGCCGCGCGCGGATAATGATGACATCCCCGAGTTTGACCGGCTGGTGTTTTATAACCGCGATCTGCCGACCTTTACAGTGAATCTTGATAAACCGATTGTGACCATCGGACGCGCACCGAACCGGACGGTGGTGTTGCAAGGGATGATGGCGTCGCGCAATCATGTGCAGATTGAGCGTAAACCAAACGGGCGCTATTACATCACCGATATGAAATCGACCAACGGCGTGTGGTTGGACGATGAGCTTATTGCGCCTGAATCGCCAGTCATCTTGAACCCTGAGGTGACGGTGCGGTTGGGTGATTATTGGATGCAACTGCTGCTGAAACCGGAACCGACAGCGGAAGAAGTGGCAGCCTCGGAAGTGCTGGATTCGGATGCCCCTACCCCACCGCCACCCTTGCCACCACCGGATACACGCATTTTTGATGACCAGATTGTGACGCAGGGTTTCGAGTTCATTGATAAAGAGAAGCCGCGTTATACACCGCCTTATTTGACGGCTGACCAGATGGCTTTTGACCGATTGATTTTCTTCAGCGAAGATGAACCGACAATTACGGTCAAACTGGATAAAGATCAGTTCAGTATCGGGCGTGCCAAGAACCGCGATATTGTGCTGGAAGGTTTCGGGATTTCGCGGCGACATGCACGCATCGAACGGCAGGCGGACGGTGGTTATTATCTGACGGATTTGGGGTCGGAAAATGGCGTGATGGTGGGTGATAAACGCATCCTGCCAAACGCTCCAATTCGTTTGTCACCGGAGCAGATCATTCGCATCGGTGGCTATTGGATGGAATACGAGCCGAAGCGCGAATTACCACAAGGGGCGGTGCTGCCCGTACCGAGTAAGCTGGAAACGGGCGAGATTGATCTGGATGCGTATGCTACGGTAGAAATGCCCAAGCCGCTGCCACCCGATATGCCGGAGTTTTCGCCGCCCCCGTTGAGTATGGAGATGCGCGCGGCGGATCGCCTGATTTTATATAGCGAAGAACACCCGATTCAGATGGTCAAGATCGACACCGAGATCATCGACATCGGGCGCGATGATGACCAGAATATTGTCCTGAGTGGCAAGCGTGTTTCGCGGCAGCATTTGCGGATTGAAGCCAAGTCCGACGGGAATTTGTATATCACCGATCGGAATTCCAGCAACGGTACATGGGTTGGGGATACGCTGCTGGTTCCGAATACACAGGTGCAGTGGGAACCGGAAGAAGTCGTCCGCCTCGGTCATTATTGGATGCGGTTTGAACGTGGCACCCGCGAAATGGAAGTCTTTCAAGGAACGGAACAGAAAGACTCGCGCGGGTTGGTGGGCAAGCGCATCAAGAATTACCGGATTGATCGCTTTCTCGGCCAGAATAGCTTAACGGGTGTGTATAAGGCGACTGAATTGCCGTTGGAGCGGACGGTCGCGCTGAAGGTTATGCATCCCAATCTGGCGTCACAGGATGCGCTGAAGCAACGCTTCTTGCAGGAAGCCCGTATGCTCAGCCGCCTTGATCACCCGAACATTGTTCACGTCTTGTCTTACGACAACGTGGATAACGAATTGTTTATGGTGATGGAACTCATCACCGGTGCTAGTTTGCGCCAGTATATTAACCGGCTTAAAGGGCAGAACAAGCAGATCGACCTCGCTGAAGTGGTCGGGTTGGCGGTGCAACTGGCGGACGGTATGCATTATGCCCACCAGCAAGGCATGATCCACCGCGACCTCAAGCCAGAAAGTGTCGTGCTTAAAACTAGCGCGGTCATCGGGCCGATTGTGCGTTATCAACCGGTGCTGACGGACTTTACGGTAGCGCAGCAATCCAGCACCGGTGAGATTTTCGTCACCGATAAGCCGGATACTGATTTCCCGTATATGTCGCCGGAGCAGTGTCTGGGCGAACGGGTGGATTTGCGCAGCGATATTTATGAGCTGGGTGTGCTGCTGTACGAGATGTTGATCGGCAAGCCACCTTATCAGCCGCGCTCGATTGCCGAAGCGGTGCGTATGCATGCCCGTGAGCCGCTGCAACCACCGACTGATTTCCGCGAAGAAATTCCGGACGATCTGGAGAAGATTGTCCTTAAGGCACTGGAAAAGAACGTTAATAACCGCTTCCAAACGGCGGGTGATTTATCCCGCGCGTTGCAACGGAGCAGCGTGGCGGCTAGTAATGAGGGTATCGGGTCGGCACGTTTCACCAGTGTGATCGTGGATAACCAAGCGACGGTGGTGATGCCCAAACCGTTGTCGGTGGCGATGCCACTGGCGACACGCTATCCGGCGATTGGCGAACGTACAGACATCGACCGATTGGTGATTTACAGCGAAGACTTTCCGACGCGGGTGGTTCCGCTGGATAAGAATGTGTTCACCATCGGGCGTGATCCAGAAGTGGATATCGTGCTGCCGGGGGATAAGGTATCACGGCGGCATCTGCGTTTGGAACGCGGCTTGGGGAACACCTACCGGATTTTGGACATCGGCTCGAAGAACGGTACGTATGTTGGTAATTACAAGCTGATTAATAATATCGCTGAAATCTGGGAGAAGTCCGACACGCTGCGCGTCGGTAACTTCTGGATGCGCATCGAGGAAGCCGAAGACCCCGATGCCAAGGTGTATAAGCGTAAACGTTCGGAGCCAGTTGAGGGCGAGTTTAGTACGGATGGTGGTGATGGACAGGCGGCAGTTGTTCAAGCCCCTCCCCCACCGCTTCCACCACCTGCCGAGTTGGAAAAGATCGGTGTCACGGTTAATGGATCAGTGTTACAGGTTGTGCCGGGTTCGAGCGTGACACTGCCGATTGAGGTTATTAACCGCAGTGATGTGGTTGATCATTTCCGTGTTGAGGTGGTGGGTTTACCGTCTAATTGGGTGACGCAGCCTTCCGACCCGTTGTATTTGCTGCCTTCTAAGCGTGATACCACCTCGGTGACGTTTCATCCACCGTTGGCGACCAGCAGCAGCGAGGGCGGTCACGCCTTTGAGGTGCGGGTGGTGGCACGGGCACAAGGTATTAACTCGGCGGCGATTCAAGGCGCGTTGCAGGTCGAGCCGTTTTATAACTTCATCACGGATTTGGAACCGGAACGCATTAAGGGCGGACGGCGAGCTGAACTGAGCATCAGCAATACGGGTAACAGTTTCGCCACGTATACCATTCAAGCCCGTGACCGTGAACAAGCCATCCAATTTGAGATGGAAGGTCGGCAGTATACGCTAGCACCCGGTCAAACCGAGCGGGTGACGCTGCGACCTGTGCCGAAGAAACGGGCGTTATTTGGTAGAGCCGAAACTTTCCCGTTTGAGATCACCGTCAGTGCAGTACCCGCTGAACAAAGCCCACCGCAAACCCAAATGGGTGAGATTGTGGTGCCATCGCGCATTTCGGCGTTGATGATCGCGGGTTGCTTGCTGCTGTTGTTGGCCTGTATTTTGGTGGCGGCGATTGGTGTGTTCAGTATCGTGAGCACGAATAACCAGAACGCGACTGCAACAGCGGTTGCGGTGGCAACCCATACCAGTGCGACTGCTACGGCGATGGTCGAGGCGGATACGGATGGTGATGGATTGTCGAACATCCGCGAAACGGCGATCGGAACTGATCCGAATTTGCCGGATACGGATGGTGATGGGCTGGTCGATGGTGAAGAAGTGAAGGTCTGGCATACCAATCCGTTGAATCGTGATACGGATGGTGACAGCCTGATTGATGGGCAAGAAATTAAGATTGGGACTGATCCGCTCAACCGCGATACGGATGGTGATGGTATACCGGATAATACCGACCCGTATCCGCTGGAACGGTCTACCCCTACCCCGCTGCCGATCCCGACGATCCCCGGCACGAACGGTGATATTTGCCCCGGTTCCCCGACTCCGTCGGTGATGGCGGTGGGCATCGCTGGTCTGGTGACCGAGGGCGGCGTCGCGAATCGGGTGCGGTCAGGGCCGGGCAAGAAGAATGAAATCGTCGGTTATATGCCGCCGACCACACGCTTCCTCGTCATCGGTGGGCCGGAATGCGATCCGGATGACAAGATTCGCTGGTGGCAGATTGATTGGAATGGGCTAAAAGGTTGGACGGCGGAAGGTGAAGCCGACGCGTATTATCTCGCTCCGGCTGATGGTGGTGGCGCTGCGGGTGGTGCAGGTGCAGCCGGTACGCCTGCGGCAAGCAATGTTTCACCGATTGTCATCAGTAACCCACCGCCGATGGTGACCAGCTTCAAGACGGATCAAATGGGCGTGCAGTTGGATTGGAACGTGGATGATGGCGGTTGGCAGAATTTGATGTCGGCCTCCAAGTCGCTCAATATGGGCTGGATTAAGTTGCAAGCCAGTTGGAAGGCGTTGGAACCTTCGCGCGATCAATTGGGCGGCGAGTTCGCCAAACTGCAAGCACATGTTAATGAGGCGCGGAAGAATGGTTACCGCGTGATGTTGAGCATCGCTAAAGCACCGGAATGGGCGCGGAGTACCACACAGGAAGATGGTCCACCGGATGATCCGGCTGATCTGGCGAAGTTCATCACACTGTTGTTACAACAAATGGGGTCGAACGTCAGCGCGATTGAAGTGTGGAATGAGCCGAACCTCAAGCGGGAGTGGACGGGGACGCTGGCTTTTTCGGGCGAAGGTTACATGAGTTTGTTCAAGCCTGCCTATACCGCGATCCGCAGTTATTCACCGTCGATTATTGTCATCAGCGCGGGGTTGGCACCTTCGGATAATACCGCTGTGAGCTTGAATGACCGTGATTATTTGCGGCAGATGTATCAGCATGGGCTGGCGAATTTTGATGCGCGTGTGGGTGTGCATCCGTTTGGTTGGGGTAACCCACCGGATGTGCGCTGCTGTAACACGGTCGATGGTCAGGGATGGGATGATAAGCCGCAGTTCTTCTTCCTCGATACGCTGGCGGATTATCGGCAGATTATGCTGTCGTATGGGCATCGTAATGCCAAGTTGTGGTCAACCGAGTTTGGTTGGGGAACATGGGATGGTTTCGCGGGGGCTGCGCCTGAAACGTGGATGACGTATAACACGACCGCCAAGCAAGCCGATTATAACTTGAAGGCGTTTCAAATCGGTCAAGCGCTGGGTTTTGTGGAGAACATGTTCCTGTGGAATTTGAATTTTGCCAACACCAGCAGCGTCAGTAACGGTGTGGAGATGGCGGCTTACAGTTTGTTGATGGTGGATGGTTCGCAGAATGTTTCGGCGCGGGCGTCGTTTGATACGTTTGTGTCGATGCGGAAGCAGATGCAATGAGTATGTTTAACCGCAGAGACGCAGAGACGCAGAGACGCAGAGGACACAGAGAAAATGCGGAGAGATTAGAACCGTCAAGACGCCAAGTGAGAAGAGAAAAATAGGAAAGCGGTCTCACTAAAGATGGGTTAACCGCAAAGATGCAGAGAAAATGCAGAGTGTTTAGATAGGAATTGATTTGCGTAATTGTTATCGCCTCCTCTTTTTAATTATGCTGTGCTGCCTGCCTGTGTCGGTGGGCATGGCACAGTCGAATGTTGCCGCGCAGATTGTGTTGCAGGGTACGCCTGTGGTATCGGACGGGCAGATACAAGTGCCGTTCAGCGTGAGTGATCAACAGGGCTTGTCGCCTACAGAATTGACGGCGGATAGCATCAAGCTGAGTGAAGCGGCTACTAACGTGGCGCTGACGGCCAAGGCCGAACTGCCGTTGACATTGGCAGTGATCGTCAATCTGAGCAGCGGTAGTGATATTGACCTGATTAAAGATACGCTGCATGCCTATTTCAATGGTTATTATCAGCCCAAGGATAAAGTTACGTTCTATATCTTGGGTTCGGAGGCGAACCGCGCTCAGGTGACGACGCCATCTGATCTGTCGACCATCATGGAAGTGATTGATGGCCTCAATCGTTCGCCGAATGTGTACAGCATCAGCCCGACACTCAAGGATGTGTTGACCGCGCTCAAGTCAGCTGATCCGACGCTGCCGCGACAGGTGTTGTACGTTGGGTCGTTCCTGAACGATCCACAAGAAGTGAATGCGTCGAGTATTTTCGCGGGGCAGCATATTCCGTTTAATGTGGTGCTGGTGCAGCGTTACCGTCCAGAGGCGGTGGCCGAACATCGGGCGCTGGCGAATTTTGGTGGCGGCTTATTCGCTAACAATGAGGCTGGCAGCGGTGTGTCACTCCAGCCAGCAGCGAGCGCCATTAATACGCTCAAGGTGTTGTTTGATACGCTGGCGAACAGCCGCATGGTATATACACTGCGTTACCAGAGTGCCAGCCAGAATGTTGATCCGAGCCGCACGGTTAACCTGACCGTGACGCTGCCGGATGGTGAACAGGCCAATCAGGCGTTTATTTATCAGCCGGTATTTTTACCGCCGGATGTGAAAATTGTTTCGGCTAGCCCTGCCCCTGTGCGGATGCCAAGCATGAGCGGGGATCGGGTGGTGTTTGATACCGCCGAACAGTTCATCAGTGTGGCTGTGACGTTTCCGGATGGGGTGCGGCGCGGGATTAAGTCGCTGCAATTGACGGCGACTGATACGGCTACAGGTCGCAGCCGCGCGCCACGCGTGATTAATGCACCAGCGCCGGATGGCAGTGGGAATTACAGTATCCCGTGGACGTTTGATGACTTCACTACGCCGGGGACGGTCGCGACGGTCGAATTGACTGTAACGGCAGTCGATCAGTTGGATTTGAGCGGGAGCGATAAACAGGAAGCCCAAATCACGGTGGCCGCCCTGCCCCCTCCACCGGAACCTACTCCGACGCTGGTACCGACTGAGGTGCCACGCAGTACGAGCAGCGGTGGATTGGCTGGCGACAGCGTGACCAATAACTTGCTGTTTTCGGTGCTGGCATCGTTCGTTCTGGCGTTGATTGTGGTGGTGGCGTTCTTGTTATTGCTGTTGGCGCGGTCTGCTCGGCGTCAAGCACAGCTTGCCCGTATAGCGGAAATGGCGGCTCATCAACCATCTGCACCTGCTCCGGTGGTGGTCGCTCCGGTTGTGCCAGTAGCGGCTCCTGTTCCTGAACCCACAGTAGAACAACCTGCCGAAGAAGAAAAATTATTGGGGCGTTTGGTGACGATCAGCGGTTTGGATACCACTGAAATCCGCATCACCACGCCTGAATTTACGGTCGGGCGTGATCCGGCTTGCCAGTTCGTGATTGACCAGCCTTTCATCAGTCCACGCCATTGCATGATTATGCTGCGCAAGAACACCTTCTTCATCCGTGATTTGGGCGCGAAGAACGGCACATTTGTGAATGGCGAACGCCTGCCGAAGAATCGTGATATTCCGGTGCCAATTGGGTCGGAAGTGAATATTACCATGAACATTAGTATGGAATTGTGGGATGCCAAGACAGTGGTTAAACTTACCGACCGTCGTACCAGTGCAACCCATCATTCGACTATACTCAAGACGGCACAGGCCAGCGATGAGTTAGAGTTGAAATCGGTGTTCGGGATCAAGTTTTCGGGTGATGATGAGGGGGCGATTGGTGATGACTACAGCCCGATTTAAGCATTTAAAAGTATCATTTTGTTGCACATTCACTGAATGAGTGTGTTAAGTGCTTCCGAAGCGGTAGTATTGAGGCTTATCGGGGGCGTTTTCGGTGTATTGTGAAGAGAAGCATTAGAACGTTTTCGCCAGTAAAAAATGAGCGCGTTCGAAATATAGTTTTTATCGAAGATTGGTAAACGGAATTGGCGCAGCTTACAGCGTTTTCGGATCGAGACATCGCGACACGAGAATATCTTGAGGATTATGCGGCAGACGCCATTATTAAAACGGCGAGCGGTCTCAATCTTCATGTATTGATGGTGTGCGACGGTGCGGGTGGTAGCGAGGCAGGCGAACGGGCTGCCCGTTTGACCAGCCGTACCATCATGGAGTACATCGAACTCAGTCCCGAAACATCGGTTGCCAAGATTCTGGTTCACGCGGTTGAACGCGCCAACAAAATTGTGTACAGCGAACTGCGTGGCAAAGGGACTTCGACCGCTGCCGTGATCGCGGTTAATCTGGATGATGGCCCGCAGGGGCGCATGTTCATCGCTAGCGTCGGTAACAGCCCGATCTTCTTGATGCGCGATGGACAAATCGTCCGCCTGAATATTGACCATACGCTCGCCAACGAATATGTCTATGCCGGACAGATGTCGATGGAAGAAGCCGCCAAGATGAAGAATGGCGACTATGCGACGCGTATGATCGGCGTGGATACCGAAGTACAGGTCGACATTGGTTTCTATGCCGAGCGTGGTAAGTCGTTCGTCAATACCAACCGCGCCTTCCGCATCGGACAATCCGGTTTGCTGCTCAAAGAAGGCGATACTGTTTTAGCGGCATCCGATGGCTTGTTTGGTATCAATCCTGATGATGACCAACCGTTCTTGCATGACCGCGAAATGCTGCTGCACGCGATGGATGATGATGTGGAGCGTGCAGGGCGAGCGTTGATGAAGTATGCTGCTGCTCGCAGGCCGGAAGATAACACCTCGCTTTCGATGCTGTTTGTGCCGTCGCGCAATCGCAAGATGGTGCGGGTCGGCGCAGGATTGAGCAACCAGCAAAAGACAGGTTTAGGACTGACCTTCACGGTGGTGATGGTGGTCTTGGTGCTAGCCGGTTTGCGACTGATCACTGGTGAGAACGAGCGGAATTTTATCCGGGCGACACAAACGGCGATTGTTGAGGTGGTGCTTCAGCTTTCGGCTACGGCTACCCCGACGCCAACTGTCACATCCACGCCTACCCCTACCCCGACTGCAACCGCTACGATCCCGCCGACATTGGTTGCGGCGAATCAGATCGGCTTCCAGTATTTCTTGAACTTACCCAGTAATCCGGTTTTACCACAAAAGTTGTATACCTCGCCGGAGATTAACTTCCTGCTGATTCAGGGTGAAGAACTTCCTAACCAACAGCCGATTGTTCCGGCGAATTTCTATCTTCAGCAAGATACGCTGATGCAGATGAATCAGGTTTCACGTCCGGACTTAACGATTAATTCGCAGTTGTTCCCATCCGGTGATGTGTACTCCAATACGGGTAATTTCTCGCAGGGTCTGGTGAGCATCATCCCGCAGCAAAACACGGACATCCGGTTTGATGCCCATACGCTGTGTATTGCGGCTAAACAAGTTCCGGCTGACCTGACCGTTCCGAATGACCCTGATAAGCTGGCGCTGACCTGCTTCACAGGTAACAATGAAGACTGTCATTATCAGTTCCCCGGTGAAGAACCGACTGTGATGCCGATTGGTAAGCGTGTGCTGCTGGACATCACCAATCGTAAGTGGATTGAAAACGGCCCGATCCTCTTTAACGAAGTGAAGACCTATTACGATACGGTGGTTGCCCTGACCAAGAGTGATGAGCAAGTGACGTGTCTTGCACCGTCGCTTGACCAAGATGGCGACACTATTTCGTACCCGAAGGATGCTTGCCCGTTGGAACCCGGCCCGCTTGGGGCTAACGGTTGTCCTGATCAGGATGACGATAGTGTGCCGGACTCAAGCGATGTCTGCCCGACCGTACCCGGCCCGGCTGATAATCAGGGTTGTCCAGTACCGACGAATACCCCACCACCGGATTCGGATGGTGACGGTGTGATTGATGTGATTGATTTGTGTCCGACTGTACCCGGCCCGAAGGAGAATAACGGCTGTCCGCTGGATGGGACGATACTGCCTACTGCGACGCCAACGAATACGCCACCAGTTGCGCTTCGGACGGCGACACGGACGTTAACGGCTGTGCCAACGAATACGCCACCCGTACCACCGACGAATACGCCTTTCGGACAGCCAACGAATACCCCGTTGGTTAAGCCAACCAATACACCCGTCGTTAAGGCGACCAATACGACTGCGCCGACGAGTACAACCGCGCCAACTGCGACGACTGCGCCGACGAGTACAACCGCGCCAACTGCGACGACTGCGCCGACGAGTACAACTGCACCAACTGCGACGACTGCGCCGACGAATACAACTGCCCCGACCAATACGGTAGCTCCAACTGATACGGTAGCACCGACAAATACAGCAGTTCCACCAACGGCAGTCCCGCCGACAGCGGTTCCACCAACGGCAGTGCCACCCACTGCGACACGGACTTTGACTCCGACCGCAACAAGTACACTGACGCCTACTGATGTGCCTACAGATACGCCGACAAATACGGCTACAGAAACACCGACAGAAACGCCAGTAGATACCAATACACCCGGTGGGCCGACGGACACGCCGACGAATACGGCTACAGATACACCGACAGACACGCCGACGAATACGGCTACGGATATTCCGACGGACACAGCTACGAATACAGCTACGGATATTCCGACAGACACACCGACGAATACGGCTACGGATATTCCGACGGACACAGCTACGAATACAGCTACGAATACACCGTTACCGCCCCCACCGACGGACACCAATACACCCGGTGGACCGACGGATACGCCTATGCCCACGGCAACTGATACGGATTTGCCACCCGTACCGACCGCAACTGATACAGATGTGCCGCCACCTGTGCCAACAGCGACTGATACAGATGTGCCGCCACCCGTACCGACGGCAACCGATACGGATATTCCACCACCAGCACCGGCTGGTTTCTGGCCTCAGAGTTTGCCGTTTATCGCGCTGGTTCCGACGCCGGATTGGGTGGTTACGCCGACGCCGAGTGCGACCTATATATTGGTGCCAACGGCTACGCTGGATGCTGATGCGAGTGTGCGGGTGACGCGAACGCCGTTTCATTGGCGTTAAAAGACAATCTGTTAGATTGAAGACCGGTCACATTTTTCACTACGTATCACAGGTTGATGATGTCGGTCACTCCTATTATGGCCAATGGTGTTTGTTGTGAATAAGTTCTGAATTGATCAAATCTTAATTGGGAGTAAAAGCACTTCACTTTACAATAGAAAGTAATGGTCGGCGTAATTTATTGTAGAGGATGTTAAAGTGCCTATTTTTGTCCAATGGGATAATCCCGAGCGAACAATTATCTATATTCGATATGAGCGCTGGACATGGGACGATTATTACGATGCGCTGCGAGAAAGTGCTATTCTGTCCAAAACTGTTGATCATCCGGTTGATATTATTGCGGATCTGGTGGATAGTCTGGTGCCCAAAGGTGGCACGATTTCTCATGCAGCGGCGGCGCTCAAACAAGATAACTCGCGGGTTGGCCTGATTGTTCTGGTGACACCGAACCGTTTTGTCCAATCGCTGACACAAATGTCATGGCGGGTTCTGCCGGATTTTAAAAAGAAGTATCGGATGACCAGCACGGTTGAATTGGCGCGTGACTTAATCGCCCGTGAGCGCGAGAAACTCGTCGGTGTGAGTTTGTAAAGGTGGTCGGGGGCGGCGTTGAAATCCGCCCTGACATCAATTCCCTTTGACATTCTGAATGCTCCCCCTGCCCCATTAAAGTGTATTGACCACGCTTATAATTGATTTATTCACACTTTGTAGTTCATTGCTGTCGTATCGGATATAATTTCTTTGTGTTGTAATATATATTCAATCTTGTTTATAAAAGGGTTCTTAAAGTGCCTGTTTTTGTGCAATGGGATAATCCTGAGAGAACTATTATTTTTATCCGTTATGAACAGTGGACATGGGATGATTTTTACGACGCATTGCGAGAAAGCGCGTCGATGGCTGCAACCGCTAATCATTCGGTGGACATCATCGCGGATCTGGCTGACGGTGTCGTGCCTAAAGGTGGCACTTTGTCTCATGCGGCTGCCAGCCTCAAGCAAAGTGATGAACATGTCCGCTTGATTGTTTTGGTTACCTCGAACCGTTTTGTGCAGTCATTGCTTGACATGTCTTCGCGCATCCTGCCGGATATTAAGAAAAAGTATCGGATCGTTAGTAGTGTTGATTTGGCACGGCAACTGATTGCGCGTGAAGGTTTGGGCTGATTGCCGATGGATATCCGCTGCATTGCAATGCGGGTGTGCGGGAGCGTGGCGCTGAATTGGCATTTTGTGTCGGCGGGACGCTCGCTTGCGGGTGCTGAAATGGCACTTTTGCAGCGGTTGGCTCGCTGGATGCCACCGCCTGCCATTTGGGGTGTTGTGCTGCGATGCGAAGTTGACAGTTGGTAGTCATCAGTTTGCAGTTGGTAGCCAATGCGATGCAGGCTCTTGGTAGGTCCGCGTTAAGTGGTGGATGACATTATTGAAACTACATACCCCACCCCAACCCCTCCCCAAAGCGTCAGGGAGGGGCTTTAAAGATCTTTATGGATTATCTTCTCTGTGATTACCACCGAAAATATATCTCCACTGTTCAGTGTTGTGCTACCCAGGCTCTTAATACATATCTATTGTAGAACAGAAATTCTGTTTGTGTCAACGGGATTGGGTTCGAGTTTACTAACCTGAGCAGGGATTGGTGGTGGTTGCAGTGTCAGTTAAACGGCGAGTTTGACTTCGGCGCGGAGCGGTAGTGTTAGGGTGAAGGTACTGCCCTGCCCGCGTTCGCTGACGACGCTCAAGGCACCGCCGTGGGCTTCGGCAATCATGCGGGAGATGCTCAAGCCGACGCCGATGCCGCCGGTTTCTAATGAACGGGCTTTATCTGCACGATAAAACAGATCAAAGATGTGTTCTTGTTCTTCTTTCAGAATGCCCTGCCCCGTATCGCTCACACTGATGGTCACAAAGTTATTGAGTTTTTTAGACGTGAGGGTGATGGTTCCACCTTCAGGCGTGTAGTTAATGGCGTTCACTAAAAGATGCGTGATGGCGGTTTGTAGTTTATCGACATCAAGGGTGATGGGCGGTACATCAGCCGCAAAGTTCCGTTGAATCTGAATATTTTTGGTTGTGGCGGCGGATTGACGGGCTGCAATGACGCGTTCGAGCATCAGGTTGATGTTGTGGGGATGCAACTGCAAGCGCCCCAAACTCGAAATCATGTTGAGATTTTCAAGCTGGGCGACCAAGTGTTGAATGCTGAGGCCGATGTTATCCAGACGGTTTTTGACTTTGCTTTGTTCCGTAATCTCAATTGACCGTTCGATTAAGTAGCGGTTGGTTTCGATCTGGGCGAAGGATGTGCGGAAGTCATGCGAAATGGAACTCAAGAAATGTTGTAGGACGGATAAGCGTTCCTGAGTCAACATGAGTTTCATTTGTTGTTGCTGGCTGCTGAGGCGTTCGGTGATGTCTTGCGCCATAGCCGCGATTCCGATGATCTGCCCTTCCCTATTCACCAGTGGGATGTTGACCCATTCGCAGGTAATGATTTTGCCGTCTTTGGTCAGGTTATCGTTTGTCCTGAGCTTGAAGGTTTTTTGTTCAAGTATGTCGGCGAACACGGTCTTTAGTTTGGCTCTATCGGCTTCCAGCGCGAGGAAACCAAATCTGCGTAACTGCATGGCTTCTTCAAGACTATAGCCGAAAATTTGGGTGGCTGCCGGATTCCATGCGACAAGGTTTTGGTCGGTGTCCCATTCCATCAGGGCTAAGGGCATTTGTTCGATCACCAATGAAAGCCGCTGACGTGATTCTTCGAGGGCGGCTTCAGCGATTTTGCGGGAGTTGATGTCGCGCGCGACACCGCTCATGCCATGAAGACCTTCGACGTTAATGGCTGAGGCGCTGAGTTCTACCCAACGATAGGTGCCCTCTTTGGTTCTGGCACGACCTTCGATGCGATGTGGGCGCTCGCCGCGCATGATTGTGACGAAGATGTCTTTAATCATCAGTTGATCGTCGGGATGAAACACTTCCAAAAAGTTGAGACCATGCAGTTCTTCTAGTTGCCAACCGGTAATGCTGGTGACGGCGGGATTGACCGAGGTGATTTTGCCATCCGGTGAGAGTGTGAAGAGAATATCCTTGACGCTTTCGACCAGCGCCCGATAGCGGGCTTCGCTGTGGCGTAAGCGGAGGTTGTAACGGTCAAGCTGACGCTGGCGATACTCGACGGTGGTGACTGTAAAAAAAGCCATCAAAATGTTAACGATGATGGGGCTGATGAGAATATCCGCATCGAATAAGTTGAGTACAGAACCGCACAAGATGGTGATCAGCGTATCAAAGATAACCAATATAACGGTCACCTGAGCCGAGGCAAATAAGCCACTGATGATGATGGGAATACCGAGGAAAAAGAGGGTTAAATATCCGTAGGTGGTCGTGACGATGGATATGACGACGATTACGACAGATGCGGGAAAAACCATCCAAATAATAGCTAGTTGAAGGCGGTTGTAACGGCTGATCCGGTATCCACCGAAAAGGAGCGCAATACAGGCCAGATCAGTGAGTAAACGGGTGATGAAACTTGATCCCGGTACACCCGCGAAATAGGTAAACGGAATGATCGCGATCAACATGAGGGTACTAATCAACAGCAGCGACGCTTGTGAAGTGACCCGTTGACGACTTTCTTCGTCATCCAGCGCAACCAAGGGTGCGGTAATATCCGCCCAGTGGTGTAGCAAACGGTCGAAACGATTGGCTAACAAGGAACTTTACTCCGAAATGCGATTCCTACACTTCTTTAGCATAACATAATTACAAACTATTAATCATCAATATGTTTTGAAGTCTGTAAAATCGGTAGCGTAATACGATGGCAGAGGAGAAGATTGTTGTCCTGCCCGATATTGAATATCAATCAGGCAGGATGTTTTTGAGGTGTTAGTTGCCTTTGAGGCGATGGAGTGCGAGGCGCAGACCACCGACAGCGTTCATGTCTACGGGATGGACATCTTTGGTAGTTTTGTGGGTTTTGCGGTCGAGAATTTTATTGCCGTACCATGTTTGCTTGCTCAAATAGGGTTCGATCAGCCCTGCCCCGCCGCCCACCAGTATGACTGACTTGATACCACGGAAGCCGTCAAAGACACCGTCAGCGATGTTGTTGCTGACCCATTCGGCATAACGTTCGCAGAAGCGATCCACCAGCGGCTTGAGATCGGCGTCTAAACCGGCAACGGTTAAGGTGTAGTCTCCGCTGACGCTGCCGAGGCGGATGATGCGGTCAATGTCATCGACGCTGAGATTGGCGGCATCGTCACCGAGTTGTTTCTTGACCGCACGCAGGATTGGCTCGCGGATGTGGACGTGCACACCACCGGCTTCCCATGTGGCGTGTTGCAGGCTTTCGGCGTTGAAGTTGCCGTTACTCAGTTGAACCGCATCAAGGGTATGTGCGCCGAGGTCTAATATGACGACTTCCCCACTGAGCACATCAGATGGGATAAGATCCCCTTTGTCATCGAGTACGAAGCAGGAAGCCGCGCCCAAACCTTCCGGCCAAATGGTAATCTCATCGTACTGAAATTTGCGGGGCTTCTTGTCACCTTTGAGGCTGATTTCAACTTTTCCGCCGCGCTGACTAAAGCGATCTTTGACAAACACTTTGAGTTCGTTGAAGAGACCGGGTGGCGTAAATAAGGTTAAGTCGACGGTGCCGGATTTGATGCCGAGGCGGGCGATGGCGTTGGCGACGAGGAATTGGTGCATTTCGTTGCCGTAACGGTTGGCGCCGATGTGATGTTCAAGCTGGCGGCGTGTGATGCGAATGACATCATCACCTGTGACATAGCGATGACCGTCCCAATCGACGTATTCGTAATCGAGTTCCCAGCCCTTCCCTAGCCCAAGGCTATCACCGGAGGCTGCGGCGCGAACGGAGGGTTCGTAAAAACTTTTGTAGCCTTTGGGTTGTGATAAAACGGCGTTGGTACCACCGTTTCCTGCGTCTACACTGGCAATATAATCAGACATAGCTCTTGCTCCCTGCTCCCGTAGGATGGTTGATTATCGTAAGCTCATGATCCCGCCCAGAAAGTTGATGCCTGCATCTGGAGCAGAACCTTTTGTAGTCACAAGTGTTGGCAGTTCGTCATCCTCATCATCAAAGGTGGGGAGCGCGAAGGTCGGTGCGTTGAGGGCTTTGAGTCCAACGGGCTGCCCTGCTGGTTGGTCGGATGGCATGACGCGGGTTTGTAACAGCATCGATTGGATTTGTTCGATCAGGTTCAAGCCATCCGGTAAGAATTGATTTTTAAGGTGCGGAAACATTTCAAAGAGTACACTAAGATCATTATTCTCGAGTGCCCAGAGCAAACGGACGCCATCACGGATGACGGTGACCTCACGGCGCTTGGTGCGGGAATAGTCTAGAATTTCCGAGACGTGGATATCAACGGGATTAT
This sequence comes from Aggregatilineales bacterium, assembly GCA_044227005.1. Classification (GTDB taxonomy): domain Bacteria; phylum Chloroflexota; class Anaerolineae; order Aggregatilineales; family Phototrophicaceae; genus CFX2. The sequence continues at coordinate 65,875 of JBGAFZ010000010.1, read as the reverse complement.
CACGCCGGAGTTGGAACTTGCGTGTTTGGCGCGGTGTATAGCGCTTTGGTGGTGTTTTGGTCTTCGTTGATTTTTTCGCCATCATCAAAACCTTTTAATGTGCTACACACTATAGTGTGCAAATCTACGGACTCTGGTATAATGCGTATTATCTCGGTTTTTTCGGATATGTCAACAGATTTCCAAGACTTATCTAGGAGTTGGGTATGAAGACAGGCAAGGTAGCGGACATGCTTGGGGTAGACCAGAAGACGATTCTCAATTGGACGGATCGTCCGGACTTTGAGAAGTTCTTTTCGGCGGATGCGCGCGGGAAGGGCAGGACAATGGGGCGCAGCTTCGATGAGGCGGAGATCGTCATCCTGAACACGATCCGCGTGGAGCGCCAGAAGAATACCGACTGGCAGGACATCGCGAATCTGATGGATGAGGGTGTGCGCGATACGAATTTACCCGTGAATGCCTTGTTGGTGGATAGTCCAGCGCCGATTGTGCAGTACGGCAAGATGCAGGTTTTGCAGGCGCGGGTGGATGAACTGGAAGATGAGCTGACCCGCAAAGACGAGATTATTGCGGAGCGCGATTCGCGTATTGGTGACCTGCGTGAAGAGATTGGTATGCTGAAGGGCATGATCAAGATGATGGAGCGTGCCCAGAGCCAGAAGGATGAGAAGTGATTCTTAGTCTGTAGTCGGTAGTTTTTAGTTGATAGTTCAAGACAAAAGGCAAGAACAAGGCGTGATGCAGGGTAGGGCGGTTAGTTCGTTTTCCGATGGGACTCCGGTGGAACTCCGGAAATCCGTTGGAGGAGTGGGCTAGTTGTACGTTTTAAGTCTGAAGTTACAAGTTAGAGGTGTTCAAGTCGCTGTAGGGCAGGGTTGGTAGCAGGCATAGGTTATTACTCCGCGCTGGTTGGTTGAATCCCCGTTGGTTGTGATCCCACAAGATAGCTGCCTGTTGAAAAAGTCTCATGGAGATTGCTTACTCAGCCACAGTAATCAAAATACCCAGTGGAAGGTAGGCTGCAACGCTATGTTTCAGCGGGTCTTAGCTGATCGAATATCACAGATAAAGTTCACGCATTCGCTGTAACACATAGCTTGGTATTCCCGCTTGTTCAGCAAACGTAATTGCGTCTTCTATCAACTCTAAAGCCCGCTTCTTATCGCCAATCTTTTTAGCAGCATTGGCTTGTTCCATAAGATCCGTCATTTCCTTGAATGCCTTTATCGCTTCTGTCTCTGGGCCTAGTTGTGAAGTTTTTGGTGCAGAATAATCTGCTCGCATTGTCATAAAACTCGATACCCCCAAAAGAACGCCATTGTCCGACCTCCATGAGGCTGTTCTTCGCTGTCCCTCGTGGTGATGCACCTTGTCCAAATGCCAAGTAATCAAAGTGTGTAAAACGTTAATTTCCGCTGGATTTAAACCTGCAATTGCAAGTTTAATTGTATCCAATGATAGTATTTCCTCACTTGTCTTTTGGTCAGAAAACTCCGCTTCGGCAGAAAATTGTCCTTGCATGAGTTCATAATTGCTGAGCATCTCAATCTTAGTATCCCAAACTAATTTCTCCAGACTGAACAGTTCTACTTCGCTCAAATCCACTAATGATTGAGTTATCTTTTGGAATAATGTTTGCTCGACATCCAATTTTTATGTCCCCCAACGTTGCAAAGTCTTGAAAAAGCCGTTTACCTTATTATAAGACCAAGAATGATGACATTAGGTGAATAAACGTTCGTTTTTAAATAAGGCGGGGCAGACTCTTATGCTCGGTTACAAGCCTAAAATCTTTAAGTGCCACACAACAATTTCTTTAGATGATCTGGTTCCCAAAGATAACTTTTATCGCCAAGTAGAGGCGAAACTGGATCTGAGTTTCGTTCGGGAGTTGGTCAGGGATTGCTATGCTTCTAGCATGGGGCGTCCGTCGGTTGATCCGGTGGTGTTCTTCAAGCTGCATCTCATTATGTTTTTTGAAGGCATCCGCTCCGAGCGACAGCTCATGGAACTCGTCAAGCTGAACCTCGCTCACCGTTGGTACATCGGCTATGACCTCGACGAAGCTGTTCCTGACCATAGTTCCTTGAGTAAAATTCGAGACCGTTATGGTCTGGAAGTTTTCCAACGTTTCTTTGAGCATATTGTGGAGTTGTGCCAACTAGCAGGTTTGGTCTGGGGCAAAGAACTATACTTTGACGGCACAAAAGTTTCCGCGAACGCTGCCGTAGAAAGTCTTGAACCTCGTTTGGAATTAGTTGCTCAACAGCATATGCAGGCTTTATTTCCGGCCCAAGAAACAGATAACTCGATTGCGTCAAACCCACGTCGGCTGATTGACAAATACGATGGCACACGTATTCTCTCACGAGCGTCGCACTCATACAAACGAACGACAGATAGCAAAGTGAGTATCACCGATCCTTCAGCTACCCCCATGATGACTTCTCATGAGAAGCATCGTCGGTTGGGCTACCATACCCACTATGTGGTCGACGGGGGTAAAGCCCGGATTATCTTAGCGGCGTTAGTGACACCTGCTTCTATCCAAGACAATACCCCTATGCTTGATTTGGAACGATGGGTTTGCTTTCGCTGGCAATTGTTTCCTCAAATCGCAGTGGGCGACACTAAATATGGCACGGTGGCAAACATCACAGGACTGGAACAGGATGGCATTCGTGCCTATGTTCCGGTTTCAGACTACCGTGACCGCACCGACTTTTACCCGCCGCAAGCGTTTCGCTACGACGCAGCACGCGATCTCTATATCTGTCCCCAAGGACAAAATCTTCGCTTACGATCTCGGCGTAAAAGTGAAGAGATTTTAGTCTATATCGCCGAAGCGGCTATTTGTAATGTCTGCCCACTGAAAGGGAAATGTACTAAGAGTAAGACAGGACGCCAATTGCACCGCTCGTTTTTCCAAAATTATCTTGATCGCGCCGCCAGCTACCGCGAAACCGAAGCCTACAAAAAGGCGCTGCGGAAACGACAGGTTTGGGTTGAACCGCTCTTTGGCGAAGCCAAACAATGGCATGAGGGGAGACGGTTTCGTCTCAGAGGTTTGGAGAAAGTTAACATTGAAGGGTTGTTGAGGGCAGCGGGACAGAACATTAAGCGGTTACTGAAAGGAAAAATATGGAGAAAACCTCTCAAACCAGCAGGGAGTGCCGCTCTACGGACTCCTTTTCAGCGAGTATTTTGCTTCCTAGAACCTGCTGGCCTTGTTTAACAGCTAACTTTTTCAACAGGCTGATAGATTGTGCGCATTGATGCGACCCTCCGGTGAGTCGAGCAGGGGCGTGTTTGATTCCTCAATGATTTGGGTGGAATGGAATATGGATAGTTGATTTATAATTGACATATATTGAGGTGATTCGATTTTGGACAATTTTAAATCAAGGATATAAATGATGAAGCGTCATTCGCGTGTGGTCATTCTGTTGTCGGCTGTTTTTGCACTGATGTTGTTGTCGGTTCCGATGCTCAGTACATCGGCGGGTTGTTTTGGCGGGTGTGATCCGACACCTGTGCCGATTATTGTGACGCCCACGCCGGTGTTGGTTGATATGGACGAGAATGTAAGCTTTAACGATAGTGATGTGGGCGTGGTGCTGTACAAGGTGCAGGGCGACGGCAGCGATATCAAGATGGATGTGTATGGTTTGAAGACTGGCGAGAGCTTCAGCAGTTATTTGTTCAGCATCAGCCAGAAGGATATTGCGCCCTATATGAAGACTCATCCGGCGGAAAATGTATTGTTGGCGGAGATGGACGGCGTATCGGTTTACGTGCTGACGACGGGTGAAATTCAGGTGAACGCCGGACCGGATGCCGAGGGTAAGATGCACGTCAAGATTTTGGACGGCATTCCGTGGACGACGGTTTATGGGTACACAGTGGATGCTCAATAGCTCGTATCGCGGCTTTACACAGTAGTCTGAGTTTTGAGAACCGGATGGCAGATGTCATCCGGTTTTTTATTGGGTAGGGAGGGCGGGTTATTTTTCCGAACGTAGAAAATCAGGTTCTTGGTTGACGTTGTTGCGCCGTTTGGGTGGCGTGATTGGCGACTCGGAAGTGCCGATTTTATCCGACCAAACCCACATTATTACTGACAGTACAAAACAAAATAAGCAGATGGCATAGATCACAAAAGTGGTTATTAAGTCGGTATTGGTGGATACCCGAAAAGCTAAACCTCCGAATCCAATCCAAGCCAGAAAATTTGCACTGATGACCATCCCTATGAATGAGATTATGGCCTGCGTAGTGATTAAGCGAGGGATGATGAACAACATCACACCATTAAAGATCGGTAGCACGAGCAAGTGTATCGCAATAAGCAAATCTTTCGCGGTCAAGCTTGAGTTCATCATCAGACCTAATAAAGCTACTGCGAAACCCAATAGACTAATGAGTAGGCTGATGAATGTGATTAGCGCCAGCAAGGTGTAGAGCAATTTTGTACCCCACGGCAGTTTGGGACGTGAGGGGTTCTTAAACAGCCGATAGAAGAGGAACGGTAGCAGGACATCAAAAATAATCCACCACAGCAAATCCGTCATGAGCAGCTTCCTTTCGATTGACAAAGGACGCCATTATTTTCATTGTAGGAGGGTAGGGGATTTGTGTGGTCATGTTCGGCAGGTTACGAAGATCACAACAGGGCAGAGTGTTAAGTATTGAAGGGAGAAGATCACATTACAATTGATCTATAAGTGTTACATTTTTGGAGTAGGCAGGACATGGGACATTTCATCCAGTGGGACAACGCCGCCCAAACGGTTGTTTTTCAGTCTTATACCGAGACACCCGTTAAAGACGATTTGTATTATTTGGCGAAAAAATCAGCCGAGATGTTGAAAAGTGTGCCTCATACCGTGCATTTGATTATTGACGAACGTACTATCAAGTTGACTCTGACATCTTCGGACATTAAGTATCTTGAGAAGAATGTGCCGCCCAACCAAGGGGCAGTAGTGATGTTGGTCAATAAAAATCACCTGAATTATAAGAAGTTTATACAGGATTTCGGCAAAAAATTTGCACCTAAGGCTTTTGACCAGCCGTATTTTGCGGCAACGCCGGAAGAGGCGCGGCAGTTGTTACATGACCTGTTTGATGTGGTTTACCCCTGAACGTAGGGAAATAAAATACCCTATGCTATCACCAACTAGCAAAGGGTATTTGCGATAGGCGCTTGGGTATGACGCGCTATCGTGTGTTTCATTTAAAGTATGAGCAACACGCCCCTGTGTTAGCCGCGCAACAGCAAGCCCGACCTCCGCCCAACGGTGTACACGGATACAAAAGACGCGCCCTTTGCATCACATCGGGAAGAGGCTGCTTGAACAGCTCATAAGCCTAGGTTACAGACTGTTGGTGTCAGTTGCACACGAGGGTATGTTGTGTTGAGAGAGATTATATGTGAGTTGTCACATAAAGTCAAGCAAAAAGAAGAGTGTGAAAGCGAGGTTATGACTTTTAACGGTTGCTGTGGTGGCGCCGCATCCGGCTAAAGCGCGGATGCTAATCACCAGACAAGCGCACTAAAGGCGCTTCAATACGTATTGTGTACGGTGTTTCGCCTCGTATTTTTTGGATGAGGCATTTGCACCGACTCATCCCTACAGGGCGTTGTTATATTGCGCGTACCGTTGTAAAAGTGCATATTCTCGCGGTTTAGGGTTTGTCCTGATGCGGGCCGTAACCGATATTTTTGATGTAGTGCAAGAGGTCAGGTAACCATAATTCAAGGCGACCACCCCGTTTGCGAACCTTGATCTCGCGTTCATCTTCGGGCAGTTGTAAGTTTTTTCTTGCCAACTGTTCCAGATAACGAGCGTTATATCCGGTTAGTTCCCCACCCTCATTGGTCATGACCCAGATTTGTTGGTCGGGTGCGAGTTCTTTTGCCATAAAATGGCGCTGTTTAATCCTATATTCGTTGGTGCGAAATATGTGACTAAGCCGATATTTCTATTATAGCGGATTGTGGGCGGTGAATCAGGGTGTGGGGGAGGGCATGTTAAGAATAAATTTTGCCGCTCTTGTGCCTTCTTAGTTTGCCAACAGTATCTAACCACGTTAAATAAAAAATACCTCCGCAGCGTCAAGCCTACGGAGGTATCGATTGTCAATTTATAGATCGCGCCCGTTTGGAAATTATGCTTCCAAAGGTGGTAAGTGGCCTCGCCGCCATTCATATATGAACAGCACGAAGAACACTACGGCCAGCAGGACCATGAACGCGCCTGTTGCCATGATACCTGTGGCAACATTATCCCAGCCGTAGGCGGCCAGAAGATTGCCTCGCAGGGTGCTTGCCGTCTGCAATGTGTTACGGAGATTCGTGACGGCTGTGACCTTGGCCTGTGCAGCGTCAACTGCGGTTTGGTCCTTGGGATCGACCGCTTTCAAGGCCGCCTGCAATTGGCGCTGTATGCCACCCAAAGTGGCGTAGGTGGCATCGGGATAGCCAGAGGACGTTGTTATGTTATGCACATGCAGTGCCATCAGTTCGGAGTAAACTTTAGCCTGATTACCCGTTGAGAGCGGTAAGCCCGCGTTTTCTACCATACCGGGGATCTGCTTTTCTTCATCAGCCATCTGATCGACTGCCGAAAACGTAATTTGTTGTGATGTCAGTTCAGTACGGATATTGTCCTGCACAAAACGACCTAGCCCTATTGCGACTACACCTACCACTAAGGCGCCAATGCTGAGTGTCACCCACAGTAAGACGACTCTTGCCCACATAGCTGCTGAAAGACGGGAATTGAGGTACTTCATTTCGTTGCTTCCTTAGACGTAAATTTGACTGGACATCGATGAGAAAGCTTTATGTTTTTTCATTCGATGAACTCATTATAGGAACCGTTTTAACGGGATTTCAAGCAAATTCACAGTAAACATGATTTCCGTTTTAAAAGTATTGTGACAAATGTCACATAATAGCGAAAAACGGCAGCAGCTAGCTTTTATATGGTAGCGGTCAAATTGCAAGTGATGAAGTTTTCGTTGTATGACTGCATTTTTGGAACGTCAACTTAAACGTTCGCTAATTGAAGTAACTTCAGGCTGGTCAGTGCTGTGTGAAATTGCGCTGGATCGCGCCGATGAGGCAAGGATGCATATGAAGAAGCTACTTTTGTAGCTCAACATCAAATTGATGAGCAAATCAGCGTGTGGGGGAGGGTATGTCAGGCGGTGAACTACCCTAAATGTTGGGGGGTGGCGATGCTCTTGATGCCCTTATAGTGAGCCTAATCTTTATCCAACCCTCATTGAGAGATCTATCATGCTGGTTAAATGGGCAGGGCGACTGCGGGTAATCTGGTTTTATATGACGGCTGCGGTGGTGATGATACTGTGCTATGTCCTGTTATTTGGCTACCCGCGTGATAGTGGTGAAGTGGGGCTGTTTGTCTTCCCGATGCTTGGCAATATTATCAAAGTTTATATGCTGGCAGGGCTGGCATTATTGCTCAGCGTGCTTGTGTACTGTAGTGGTAATCATCAGGTCAAGCGAAAATTGTTGATCGTGGTGGGTACGGTGCTGCTCCTTTTGCCGCTGAGTGCTATTGGAACAGCCGTCGGGTATTTGTTCCGGCGGTATGAAGCCTCGCTGGTTACACCGGATCATGTTTATCATGTTGTGCAAGATATATTTCCTCTGTGTCCGGATACGTTTGATATGGCTACGTATACGTGTTATTACGACACCTATGTTTACCAATGTGATCGTTCAGGATTGATGTGCAGCAATAAATCGCAAAATCTATTAATCGATAATCATAATCCACTCAGACTACAATTTGAGGGTGGTACGCTACAGGTGATGGGGGATGATAACCGGATCGTTTATACACTGCCAAGGCTATGAGCGAGCGAAAGGGATGTATACTCATTAACAAATGTTCAGCAATGGGTAAGGATTTGTTTTGTGGATAGCAAAAACTGGTTTCGTCAGGCGCAGTTCGGAATGATGATTCATTGGGGGCTGTATTCGCTTCCGGCAGGGGAGTGGAAAGGGCAGCGGATGCCTTTCATCGGCGAGTGGGCGCAGTCCTATTTTCGCATCCGAAATGAGGATTATGGCAAACTGACGCAAGCCTTCAATCCGATCCTGTTTAATGCTGAGGATTGGGTCAAGCTGGCATTGGCGGCGGGGATGGAATATCTGGTGGTGACGGCCAAGCATCATGACGGTTTCGCGATGTATCGCTCCGAGGTTGATCCGTATAACGTGTATCATGGGTCGGCGTTTCAGCGGGATGTGATCGGTGAGATTGCCGAGGCGTGTTATCGGCATGGGTTGAAGCTGGGGCTGTATTATTCGCAGGATTTGGATTGGCACGAACCGAACGGCGGCGGCTATCTACACGGGCATACCAACTGCGATGTGATGAGTTGGACGAATGATTGGGATTATCCCGATAACGAGCATAAGCATTACACGCTGTGCTTTGAGGCCAAGATCAAGCCACAGGTACGCGAACTGCTGCAAAATTATGGTGATTTGTGTTTGATCTGGTTTGATACGCCGCTGACGATTTCGACCGAGCAAAGTATCGAGTTGGTGCAGATGGTCAAGCGCTATCAACCGGATTGCCTGATTAACTCGCGTATCGGCAATGGCATGGGTGATTACGAGTCGTTGGGCGACAATGAGATTCCAGAGGGGGCAATGCCCGAAGGCTTGTTTGAGACTCCGGCGACCTTAAATGATACGTGGGGTTATAAGAGCTTCGACCACAATTGGAAGAACCCGCAAGAAGTCATCCGCTTGAAGAATCATCTGAATGAGCGCGGCGTCAATTATTTGCTGAATGTCGGGCCGGATTATCTCGGTCGGATTCCAGCGCCCGCGCAGGAGATTTTACTCAACGTGGGGCGTGAACTGCGTAAGTAGTCCGTGAATCAAGGCTTTACTTAATCTTCGGTTACTCTCAATCGAATTGTGTCTTGGGCTTGTACAAGCGATGCTATACTAACAGTAGTATCGTATCCTTCTATCTACTTGATGCATCATTATAGGCGATACATTCAGGTCGCTATTCCATGCTCCTCCAGTTTTCACCGATCATCGTACTGTATTTGGTCGCAGCTTTAATTAACCTCATTCTAGCGCGGATGACATGGTATCAGCATAAGCAACCTGGCTCCGGTTTGTGGGCATTGGTGCTCTTGTGTGCGGTGCTATGGGCAGTTGGCAGTACCTTGCAGATGGTGGTTGCTGATCCGATATGGATGCTGACGATGGCGCGTTTTATTCACATCGCCATCATGAGTATTGTCTATTTCTGGGGCTTGTTCGCCCTGCGTTACAGCAACCATAACCAGTGGCTCACGCTGCGCTTCAAAATCCTCACGGCTATCGTGCCAGTGGTTTCGTACCTGATCTTTTTGTTTGACCGTGGCAGTTGGTTTTATGCAATCAGTTATTATACGGGTGAAGGTGGATTGTTTCTGCTGCGCATGGAACCGAGGCTGCTGGCGTGGGTGTGGGCGAGTTACGGTTATGGTGTGTTGATTATCAGTTTGGTGGTCGTCGTACGGAGTGTTTGGCGGACGCCGAATTTATACCGGATGCAGGCGGTACTCATCACACTGGCTGTGCTATTGCCGATGACCAGTAATTTCGCCCAGTTTTCCGGTTTGATCCCCGATTACATTGATCTTACACCGGTTGTTTTTATGGCGGCAGGCATTTTAATGTTGATTGCTGCTCAACGATTCGAGTTCTTGCGGCTGGTTCCGGTGGCCTACGATACGATCTATCACAATATCAACAATGGTATTGTGATCGTCAATATGGACTGGCGTATTGTGCGTATGAATCCATCTGCCGAGTCCATCTTGGGCACTACACAGAGTGCAATTGTTGGTCAATCACTTCAGATATTGTTTCCGGCACAGTATGAAGCGATTATGCGTACCACCCACGAACAGCCAACTATGATTGAATTAAAACTTGGAAACCCTGTACGTACTTATGAATTACAGGCCAATACCCTAAGCAATCAAAGTATGTTGATGGGCTATATTATCATGCTGGCTGATATTACTGAGCGTAAAATAGCCTCTGAGGAGCATTCGCGTCTGCTCTTAGAAGAAGAACGGACACGCATCCTGACGACTTTCATCGCCAAAGCCGCCCATGAATTTCGCACGCCGCTTTCGGTCATCAAGTCGGGTGAATATTTGATAGGGAAGTCATCCGAACTGGATAAGATACGGTCGATTGCTACCCAGAACACCATACAGGTGGATGCCATCAGCCATCTGGTGGATAACTTACTGCTCATGACACGGGTTGATAATCGTCAAGTCGCGTTTAACTTGCAAAAGCTTGATTGGAATGAGTGTGTTCAAAAGGTGGTCGAAACCCAGCGCGCCAGTGCTGCGGGACGCGGGATTACCCTGATTCATGAAGCTGATCAGACACATCCTGCGGCTTTGATTGATGATGAAATGATGGCTAACGCCTTGCGTGAATTATTGGACAATGCCATCCGCTACAGCCCGAATGAGTCTACAGTTCGGATTGTGTGCAGCACGCCGCAGTGTACGGTGAAATTCATTGATGAGGGGATAGGCATTGGTGAGAGCGATCAACCCCATATTTTTGAGCAGTTTTATCGGGTGGATGCTTCCCATAACACACGTGGTTTCGGCTTAGGGCTGCCGATCGCGCGGGCGGTGGCGGAACGGCATAACGGGCGTGTAGAGCTGGAAAGCAGCGGCGAGAAGGGCAGTGTTTTTAGCCTGTGGATACCTGCTATCCCTGAATAGATGCGTTGAGGGTTGGTCTGACCGGACAATCACCCACATAAATCAAGTAAGACACCCTTATAATGTAATTAATTAGCCTCTGCATTTTTACAGATACCATTTAGGTTACGCTGATGTCTTCCCCGTATGCACCCATAATTGTCATTTACTTGATCGCAGGTTTTATCAATTTAGCATTGGCTGTTATAACGTGGCGGCAGCATGACCAACCCGGACATAGTCTGTGGGTGATGGTTCTGCTGTGTGTGGTGTTGTGGTCAACTTCCAATGTCGTTAAATTATTCAATCCAGATGATCTGATGAGTAATTTAGTGACAGCGCGTGCTAACCACATCGCTGTCATGGCGATTATCTATTTTTGGTGGATGTTTGCATTACACTACACAAATCGTGATAAGTGGTTGACGCCCCGCTTCAAGCTCATCTTTGCGAGTATTTCTGTCATCGCGTATCTGTTATTTTTGTTTGACCGCTCCGGTCTTTTTTACAACTGGTATTCGTATGTGGATGTTGATGGATTAACGAAGTGGGATGCCACTTTCGGCGTGGTGGGAACAGTCTGGGTGATTTATGGCTATTTGATACTTATAGCTAGTCTGGTGTTGATTGTGCGTTACGTTTGGAGTATGCCCAATCTGTACCGGATGCAAGCCGTTCTCATCACATTGGCGATTGGTTTACCTGTATTCGGGAATGCTGTCCAGGTACTTGGTTTCATGTCTGGCTTTGTTGATTTTACGCCTATCCTGTTCACACTGACAGGTATTCTGATGTTTATCGCGACCCAACGCTTTGAATTTCTGCGTCTGGTTCCGGTCGCCTACGATACGATCTATCACAATATCAGCAACGGCGTTTTGATCGTTAATACGGATGGGCGTATTGTACGGATGAATCCGGCAGCAGAGTCCATATTGGGGATCAGCCAAAGTACATCGGTCGGTCAATTACTGCAAACAATCTATCCGCAATATTACGACCTGATTATGCGTGCATCACGTGAACAAGTGTCCAATATTGAATTACAACTTGGAAACCCTGTACGTACCTACGCGTTACAGGTTAACCCGCTCAGTAGCCAAACAGTACGGATGGGGTATGTCATCATGCTGTTGGATATTACCGAGCGCCAATTGGCAGCAGAGGAACGTTCACGGCGGTTACTTGAGGAAGAACGTACCCGTATCCTGACGACCTTTATAACAAAAGCCGCCCATGAATTCCGCACGCCACTTTCGGTTATCAAGTCAGGGCAATATTTGATTGGGCGGGTATCTGACTCGGAAAAAGTCAAAGCACTGGTTAACCGGAATGATGAGCAGGTGGATGCCATCAGTCATCTGGTAGATAACTTGCTGCTCATGACACAGGTGGATAATCCACATGCGGCTCTCGATCTACAAAAAATAGATTGGAATGACTGTGTACGTATGGTGGTTGACCGGCAGCGTACCACTGCGACGGAATGCGGCATCACCCTGATTCATGAAGTAGATAGCACAACTCCTTCTGTCCATGTTGATGAAGAGCTGATGTCCCGCGCCTTGCGTGAATTGTTGGATAATGCCATCCGCCATAGCCCACAGAATAGTACGGTGAGGATTGTGTGTAGTGCGCCGCAGTGTACGGTGAAATTCATTGATGAGGGGACAGGCATTAGTGAGAGCGATCAACCTCATATTTTCGAGCGGTTTTATCGGGTGGATGCTTCTCATAACACACGCGGTTTCGGCTTAGGGCTGCCCATCGCGCGGGCGGTGGCGGAACGGCATAACGGGCGTGTGGAGCTGGAAAGCAGCAGCGAAAAGGGCAGTGTGTTTAGTCTGTGGATACCTGCCGAGCCTCTCAAGAGCTGATACCCGAACAAGCAAAAGCGTCCGGTTCAGCGTATAATGAAGGTTGCAAGCGGGTTGTGCGTGAGCTTGCAAAACAGCACTCCTCGAAAAAGTGTGACGGTCACCGCCGTAAAATCCCCACAAACCCCGGTGGATTTTCTATTCGTATCAGGCATATGTCACGGTGTTTATTGACGACATCCGTGGATTGTTTTGATTGTATTGGCACGTCCTGTTTGATCGACATACATAATGGAGAATCCCTATGGCAACATTTGTCGCGCATATTCAGAAGAACTTTAAGCTGGTCATTGAAGATGGCTTGCCTCAAGCAACAGTTGAAACCATCAAGTCGGTTCAATGGGTGCGCTGCTGCCCGTTGTGCGGGAGTGTGCATCAGGTCGTCAACATGAAATTGGGCGAACCCTATACCCCGATGTGCCAGATGGTTCCGGCGCTGTTCAAGGCTGAATTGGCCGCGTGGCAAAAATTGTATCCGGATGTCACCAACCTTAAAGCGCTGCATCTGGTCGAAAAGACCGAAGCCGCATAGTCAGGAATAGGTGAGTTTATGACCAATCTCCCGGGATTTAAGATGCTGCTGGATAAACTCAAGCTGATGTTTTTGGGCGCACCCAACAGCAGTCCGCGAGTCATGCATCAAGCCAGCGCTGCCGCATCAGCCGTCCATCCTGATCTGGATTTGGTGGTGGGTAACGAATTGTTGATCACCGACGACATCGTGGAGGCTTATCAGGTCTTATCCAACGTGCGGGGTAGGGTGGTCATCATCGACGAATTGCCCATCAACAAAGGCAGGCTGATTAAGGCCAGCGCGTTTGGCATACAGGTCAAGGTGGATTTGAGCGAGGCGCAGCATATGCGTGAGGCTTATTTAACCCGCGAACAAAGTTAATATTCCAACAAAAGTGCCCCTGACTCATCATTCATCAGGGGCACAATGATTATGCTTCAGATTGATCGACTATCGGGCACGTGAATCATAGCGCGGGCCATTATCCACCGCTTGTCCTTTCTTGCTTTGATCGTGGTTGACACTCACCAAGACGCTGCCCGTACAAACACCGCCACGATTGTCCTCGGCTTTGAAGTTGATGTGATAAACCCGACCATCACCTTTGCCATCCCGTTCCGCACGCAGCACTACCCAAGCATTACCGATGATTCGACCATCCGGTGCCATATCACCATGCCAGAGTTTTTTGGTTGGCTCATCCTGGAAAATGCCAGTGATCGTCATGATTAGATGGTCGCGGTCTAGATCGGTAACACCTAACACCTTGACTGGAACCATCCATTGGAATGGCGGCCACAAGCTCTTGACGCTGGGGAATGCAGCCGAACAAACTGGCGCGTGATTATCATTAAACACCTCGAACTCGTAGATCCAGCCATGGTTGATGTCACAGTTGTTCATTTCAAAACGGACTTTACTGCCTGTGACCGCTCGGAATAGGTGTTCAGTTGGTGTTGATCCAGCACCTGCTGCGCCGGGGGCAGGGGTGGTCAAATCTGTGCGGATGGTCATGGTACCGCCGGTGTTCACCCAGCTTGAACCATTCCAATACGATAGATTAAAGAGTGTCGGAATATGATCGGTGCCATGATGCCAGATCATGACCCGATTGAAGGTTACCATCTTCTTAAAATTCAGGGTGGCTTGCCGCCAACCACACGGTTCGATATAGGGTATCTTACCGCCCGTGAAGGCCAGTCCATGCTGCCAATCTGGATACAGATTTAGGCCATCGACCATATCCCACGGGTAAACGCCGCCGCCCCAACCTGTGTCGGATTCAGTCGGATCAGCACCCAGTGCGAGATTATCCGACTGTGACCGCACAGCCGTGTTAGATAGAAGTAAAACGAGGAAAATAAGGAGTATGTTGACCAATAGTTTGCGTTTCACAATAACCTCCCCGTATTGAAAAAAGACACCATCGCTCATTTCGGATGGTGTCTTTAGCAAAAGCTAAGTATGGGTGTGATGTGTGATCCGAAACGATAAGCCGATCTATATGTCAACGTACGCTCAATAGCGGCCATTCGGTAGTGATAAATGTCACAATTCGCCGATGATGGCAAAATTTGGCTGAAAGTATCCCTGATCATGGGCTGTCGCTATAATAAAGGAAATTATTGCGAGGCGGAGGTCTTGTGTCTGACGTATTCATATCCTACTCCCGTAAAAACAGCGATTTCGTCCACAAACTCAATCTTGCTCTTACTAATGCCAAGCGTGATGTGTGGGTCGATTGGGCGGACATCGGGCGCGGTCAAGATTGGTGGCATGAGATTGAACTCGGTGTCGATAGTTCCGATACCGCTCTGATTATCGTTAGTGAAAATTGGCTGGTGAGCGAGATTTGTCAGCGCGAATTGGAATATATCCGCAAACAAAATAAGCGTGTGTTCCCGATTATTTATCAACGCATCGAGGATGATGTGGCGATCCGCGTCAAAGGGACGTGGATGGATCAAGATTGGGAGCAGCGCGCACGGGATAATTGGAAATATCTACGCAGTGTGAACTGGTTATTTTTTGATGATCCCAACACTTTTGATAGTGTGTTTCAAGATTTGCTGGCGGCATTGGATACCGACCAAGCCTATGTGAAAAACCATACGCGTTATTTTGTACGGGCGACGGAATGGCAGCAGAGCCACCGTAATCCGAGTTTTTTGCTGGAAGGCGAGCAGGTGGCCGCAGCCGAAGACTGGCTCAAGTCCAGCGTGGGCAAAACGCCCGAACCACATCCGGCACATCATGAATATATCAAAGCCAGCCAGGTGGCTGAAACGGCACGTATCACCCGTGATAAAGCGCGTGAGGGGCTCATCCGTAGCTTCCGCAAGGCGGCGATTGTTTCAGGTTTGGGCGTAATTGCCGCGATTATTGTGGCGCTGGTGGTTGGTCAGCAGTTCATCGTAGCACGGGAGGAAGTGACCCGCGCAGGTGCGACGTTACAACAGGTCAACTTGCAGGTGACGGAGGCCATCAATCAAGAAGCGACAGCCGCTGCCCAAGCGACACGTGCGGGTAATCAGGTAGGAACGGCGGTTGTCGAGCAGGGGCAGGCGGTGGTGGCACAGCAAACCTCGGCGGCGCGGGAAGCATCCGCTAACCAGCGGGTGATCGAAGCCGGTGCGACCCTTTCACCGGTTGCGCCTACCTTGGCGGCAGTGTCTACGGCGATTAATTTTGCAAATCATCAGCAGGATATTGCCCTGTTTCTTTCGGATGCCAGTTTGCAGATTGCGAACGGTGAGAGTGCCGATGCCATTGAGATTGCTAATGAAATGGTGTCGGATTATCCGGACGAGCCGTTGGCCTATATGGGACGTGGATTGATTTTGAATTCGATAGGCGACCTTGATGCGGCGCTTGCGGATTATAGCAAAGCGATTGAACTCAACCCCACCTATGATCTTGTCTACTACAACCGTGCCATTATTTATGAAAAACAAGGGCAGTTAGAAGAGGCTGTCGCGGACTACACCAAGAACCTTGAACTTGATCCCGGAAATAGTGATGCTTATCTGTATCGTGCGCTGATTTATACCACGCAAGGTAAATTGGATGAGGCTCTCAGTGATTATTGGGCGTATGTACCGGCGATTGAAACCAATCCGCAGACGTTGGATAAGGTTACAGCCCAGCAGATGCCCTACAGCACATCGGTGACGATGGCGGTTGGTGATACCTACCGGATTCCGTTTGAAGCCAAAGCAGGGGATACGGTTGAGGTGCAAGCCGTAGGCGCAACGGATGCTACCGTTGATCCGCTGATTTTTGTGCTTGATCCACAGGGTAAACCGCTGGACTTCAATGATAACGAGGACGACAGCACCACAGCCGCGTACCTGGTTTTGAATGCGCTGCCGGTTGATGGCGTATATACGCTGCTGGTGACGTATTCGTCTAATGGCGCGGACGGAGATGTCGAGGTGACTTTGGATGTTAAGCCGCTTGAGCCGACGCTTACGCCCACACCAAAGTAGGGCAGGGCTAGGGAATGGTTTTCAGATCATTCCCTAGATGTACAAATCTTTCTTACTTCACAAAGACGCGGTAACTCCACGGGGCGAGAGTGAGGCTGGTCGGACTGTTGAACGTGACGCTTTCTTGGCTGAAGAAATCAGTGTAAGTGCCGTAGTACAATCCATCGCGGCAGGTGATGGTTTGGGTTTCTGCCGAGAAGTTGATGACCGCGAAAACTTTATCCTGTTGATTCTGGCGGACGAAGCTCAGGATGTGGGTTTCGTTGCTGTTGGGCACACGGATCATACGCGCTCCCCACGCGGCATTCCACAGCGCGGTATTGGCTTTTTTGAGGGTGAAGAGTTGGGTATACAGCTCACCGAGTGGGTGTGGCTTCCAGACTATCGGGTCTTTCTCGAAGAATTTGAGGCGTTTGGCGTTACCGGCTTCTTGTCCGTTGTAAATCAGCGGCAAGCCTTCACCGACTACCGATAGCACAATAGCGGCTTCCAGCGCGTCCCCGAATTGCTCGAACTCGGTGCCTTCCCACGCGTTTTTATCATGGTTACTCACGAAAGTCATGCGCATGATGTCGGCAGGATAGGCTTTTTCGTTCCACGAGTAGTAGATGTAGAGATGGCTGACGTTGGCTTTGCCCATCGCGATCTTGTGAACGGTTTCGTTCCAGCTCCATGCGTAGGTCATGTCGAAGGCTTCGACGTGCAGGTCGCGTGTTTCCCATTCGGCCAGCATGAATACTGGCTTGATGGCATCCAGTTCTTTACGAGCGGTATTCCAGAAATCGAGAGGCACAAAACCAGCCACATCGCAGCGATAGCCATCCACATCCACCTCGGACACCCAATACTTGAGCGCTTCGGTCATGTAGTGGCGCACCGCAGGATTGTCATAATCGAGGTCAATGATGTCCTCCCAATCCCACCACGGCGTTGGGCGGAAATCACCCTTCCAGTCGCGCACATACCAATCGGGATGTTCATCAACGAGGTTGCTATCCCACGCAGTATGATTCGGCACCCAATCGAGGATGACGTACATGCCGTGTTGATGGGCGGCCTGCACGAATGCTTTAAGGTCATCCAACGTGCCGAATTCCGGATTAACGCTGTAGTAATTCTTGACCGAGTAAGGGCTGCCGAGCGTTCCTTTGCGGTTTTTGCGCCCGATTTCGTGGATGGGCATCAACCAGATGATGTCTATGCCTAAGGCTTTTAGTCGGGGAATTTGTGCCTGAGCCGCAGTGAACGTCCCTTCCGGCGTGAATTGGCGCGTGTTGATCTGGTAAATGGTGGCGTTTTTCGACCATTCGGGATGCTTGAGTTTGACGGCAGGACTCGGTTGATAGCGGCTTAGATCCGGCATGAGACGGAACTCCTTTTGCAGCACTGGTGTGTACAACATTCTGATAGTGGATTATGACTCGTGCGGGAGGTTGGGGCTATAGACAGCATTAAGCATGAAGAAAATACCACACTTTTTACGATTATCAGATTTCTTGAGACTCAAATTGCCACATCATGTTACAATTTACTAACCATGAATTATCGTATTGTCGTACCATCATTGCCCAACACTTTATTATGGGCAGCTCAAGACAAAGTAGGATAGATGAAGATCAAACTCAGTTTACGCTTGATCATTGGCTACTGTTTACCCATCATCGGTCTGATGTTGATCGGCTTATTCGGGATACTCAGCAGCCGTGAAATACAGGCGCAATTACAACAGGTGACGGCTGAAACGGTTCCGATGATCGAGGCGCTAGATGTTTTACGCGCTGCCGGATTGCGGATCGTGTCGTCCACTAATGAGATGGCCTTATTGCAAAGGTTGGACGTTAAGGATCAAGGGCAACAGGATGGCGAAAGCCTGCTCATCAGTGCGGGTATGGATAGCTACGATAGGGCTTTGAAACAGTATGAGTCATTGGTGATGTTGTTTTCACCCGATAATGCGGTGGGCGTCAAGGCAATTTCGGATGCAGGGCAGCAGCTACAAAGTATAAGTAAGCGTTTTCTCAATCTGGTCAGTAATCATAGCGCTGTCACCGATGTGCTGGAGGCTAAAGAACAATTTGAACAGCAGGAACAAGCGTATCTAAAGCTGATTACGGACGCGTTGGAACACGAGAATAGTTTGTTGACCGAGCGCCAAATCCGTGTTGCTGCGGAAGTGAACCAAGCGCAGGTTGCTGTAGGTGGCGGCATCGGGGGAACGTTGATTTTGACGCTGTTGATGGCAATCGCGGTGACGCGTTCGATTCTCAATCCGCTGGAGCATTTAATGCAGGTGGTACGGCGCATCGACAAAGGCGATTATGAAGTGCAGGTTCCGCTGGCTTCTGATGATGAACTGGAAAAGTTGGGGCGTTCCATCAATACCATGTCATTGACTGTCAAACGCCGCGAGAAAGAACTGAATGAACTCAACCACGCCTTAGAACGCGATACCCAATCTCATGCGGCTAATCTTGCGGATGTGCGCGGACGCTATGCACGCCTGAACAACTTCATTAATAACACATTGGATGAGTTGATCAAGCACATCGAGCAGGGGACAGCATCCAGCGATTTGTTAGAACTGGTGCGTTCGGCGCGAACTGCACAAACAGGCCTCAACCAGAGCTAATTTAAACCGACTAACCATTCTTCAATTGCCTTCCAAATGCTGTGTAGAACGGTATTCGGAAGGCAATTTTATTTTGGTGCGAAACTTTTTTACGAAATTCACGTCGGTAGTGGTGTACATATCAATACATAAAAGGAAGCTACTGTGATTAACACCATCAACAAGACCGGATTTATGCTTGAGGCTGATCGTCCAGCCGCCCAAATGCCCATGTCAAATGATGAATTGGTTATTGCTTACACGATGGTCTCGGCACTGTATCAACTGGTGCAGCGTTGGTCACGCGGTGAGGAATATGATGCACGCTCCCAAGCGGTGGCCGAATCAGCAGAACGTTTACTGCTCCGTTCGGATGTGCTGATGCGTATTTTGCGCATCGCCGGATTAGAACGCCGCAACGAATTCATGGTCGATCATATCGAGTTGCTGGAGCAACAAAAACAGCAGTTGCTCAAAGCGTTGCGTCCCTTCGCCCAATTGATTGATACCACCACGGTTGAAAACGACCCGATGGAAGATTTTTATAGTATGCCGACTGCGACCGATCTTACCCGTGCCCGTTTGGTCTATAACATGATGCTGGATTCGAATGATATTCGCCCGATCAAACGTCCGGAAGCCAAAGCCCAATAATCCCTGACTCGCTATTGTGGTGTAGAAAGGGACACGATAATGCGTGATTTATATTTCGCCGGATCGATTTGGTGCAATGTTGATATTGCTTTACGGAGTGTCGAAACGGTTTATCGAAAAGAGATTGATCCTTTAGGGGTGTCGATTGTCGAATGGTATATGCTGCGCGCGTTGTATGAACACGATGGCATGATGGCTGGGCAACTGGCGCGAGCAGTGGGTCGCCAGATTACGTCCTTTACACCTATTCTGGATAAGCTTGAACAAAAAGGATTGGCTAAACGCCAGCAACATCCGACTGATCGGCGGGGCGTAAAAATTCATTTAACCGCGCAGGGTAAGGCTCTAGAAGCACAGATAATTGCCAGCGCTGAACGGATTGAAGAATTATTACGTAAACGTATTGCGGATGAGGAATGGCACGGCTATAAAAATGTTGTTGAGAATTTTCAGGTGCTAACCCCATCGGAAATTGAAATTTTTACATGAGGCCATTTTGAAACCTGATGATTGGGACAAGTGATAACCAAGTACGCCCACTTGTCCCAAAAATATCAGATTAAGACTAGGGCGTGAACAAAGTCTGGTTAACCGCCAGCAGGTTATCCGCACCCATTTTGATGATTTCACGATCATAGGTCATGATGCCGTTGACCTCGGTTTCGACGTCGGTGGTCTGCGTGTAGATGGCGGCAGATAATCCCCGTTCGTTTTTCTGATACACCAATCGCTTGATGAAGCGGCTGTAGGCATCGAGCAGGGCAGGGACATCTGTGTATTGCTTATATCCCCAACTGTCTTTGTTGAGCCACGTATGACCCTCGATGGGCAGACCCAAGCCGCCGAATTCCCCAAGCACATTCGCCCGTTTGTAATCCGATTGCGGGCTTTCGGGAGCCGGATAACGATGAATATCCTGCACATCGCCTGAACGGAAGTCATTCCAACCGCTGGCACTGTTGATGATGCGCGTCGGATCGTAGGCTTTGAGCCACTGCGTCAGGCGGATGGTGTCGTATTGTCCCCAACCTTCATTGAAGAGCACCCACATGATGATGGACGGTGAGTTATAGTGCGTGTCGATCATGCGCTGTAATTCGTGTTCGAAATTGGCGGCAATCTTGCTGTCACGCGGGAGTTCGCCGCGTCCGGGTTCCATCAGGATATCGGTGCTGCTGGGCATATCCTGCCACACCAACATGCCGAGTTTATCTGCCCAGTAGTACCAGCGTGCCGGTTCGACCTTCACATGTTTGCGGATCAGGTTGAAGCCGAGCTTCTTGGTGGTTTCAATGTCGAAGCGGAGGGCGGCATCGGTAGGTGCGGTGTATAAACCATCAGGCCAGAAGCCTTGATCGAGCAGACCGTACTGGAAAACAGCTTGGTTGTTGAGGAAGATACGCGGAAGGGCTTTATCGTCTTTTTTGATCTCGATCTTGCGCATCCCGAAGTAGCTGCCGACGCTGTCGAGCGATACATCGCCCTGTTGCAGTGTAACGCGTAGATCATACAGGAAGGGCGAATCCGGTGACCATAACTGCGGGTTCGGTATATTGAGGGTGAGTGCTTGCGCGGCGTCAGCGGTTTGTGTGGCGGCCACTTCGCTACCGTTTAATACATCTACTTTCAGCGTGTAATGGGTGTTGGCTACCGCACCGGCTAGGTTAGCTTGCAGGGTGAGCGTACCTTGATCAATATCGGTGTTGATTTTGAGGTTGTCGATATGGGCGCTGGTGACCGGTTCGATCCATACCGTTTGCCAGATGCCCGTAGTCGAGGTGTACCAGATGCCTCCCGGTGCAGCCACCTGTTTACCGCGCGGTTGTGCGCCTTCGGTGGCATCCCATACACTGACGACGATGGTTTGCTCACCGTCTGGTTTGAGCGCGTCGGTTATATCAAAGCTAAAGGGATCATAGCCGCCTTGATGGTTACCCACAGCTTGCCCGTTGATGTAAACGGTGGTGTCCCAATCAACCGCGCCAAAGTTGATTAGCAAGCGCTTGCCTGCCCAATCGCTTGGTAGGGTGAAGGTGCGGTGATACCACAGGCGTTTGGCAATAATGCTGCGCTGCACACCGGAAAGATACGACTCGATGGCGAACGGCACCAGAATTTTACCTTCGTAGGCGGTGGGCATTTCGGCGTCTTTCTTAGTGACAGTGTAATCCCACGAGCCGTTGAGGTTGATCCATTGGTCACGCACCAATTGCGGACGCGGATACTCCGGTAGCACGTTGTCGGGGGTAACCTTATCGGCCCAGCGTGTGACCAGTTGGTTATGTTGGGCGCTGATAGGAGAGGGTTGCAG
The DNA here is from genome assembly GCA_044227005.1 of Aggregatilineales bacterium. Taxonomy (GTDB): domain Bacteria; phylum Chloroflexota; class Anaerolineae; order Aggregatilineales; family Phototrophicaceae; genus CFX2. Next base: position 43,638 of record JBGAFZ010000010.1, on the reverse strand, counting down.
CGAGAGCGCGGCAATTAACGCCACGCAGAAAGCTATGAACTTCATCGGTAATCCTTGCATAAATACGTGTATTTCCCTTCATCCTACCTGCTGCCACAGAGACGATATAGGGTCAGACGGGAAGTGAAGGCCGACAGCCACTATGAGCGCAACAATCGGAGTGCAATTGGCACACTCCACAGGTATGATAGGGTCGAATTGAAACAGGTGTACTAGTTCACGTCATACTTAGGGAAGTTATTGTTATGCCATTCTTAGGCGAATTAGCGGCGTTAGGGACATCGTTGTGTTTTGCGTTCGGCTCGACCTTTTTCACGCTGGCAGGGCGCGAGTTAGGGTCGATTTTGACCAATCGGGTACGGCTGTTGCTGGCATTGCTGCTGGTCATGGTGCTGCACACCCTGCTTTACGGGCAACCGTTTCCAGTCAACGCCGGTGCAGATCGTTGGTTGTGGTTGGGTATATCGGGCATCATCGGCTTCTTGTTGGGCGATGCCTTTTTGTTTCAGGCCTTCATCATGATCGGCCCGCGTTTATCCATGTTGATGATGGCGCTGGCTCCGGTGTTGGGGGCGGTCATCGCGTGGATATTCCTGCACGAAACCCTCGCTTTGCAAGAGATCATCGGCATCACCGTGACCTTAGCCGGTATTCTGGTGGTGATCGGTGAACGGCGCGCGACCGAGGCCGGTACAGCCGCTACTACAGATCGTCGGCGTTACGTGATCGGGTTGTTATGTGGCTTTGGTGGGGCGTTGGGGCAGGCTGGCGGGATGATTTTGAGCAAGATCGGCCTGGCGGGTGATTTTCCTGCACTTTCCGGCACGTTGATCCGTTTGGCGACGGCGGTGGTCGTCATCTGGGTGATTACTATCGTGCGGGGGCAGGTAGCAAGTACCTATCGCACCCTGCGTGAGCGTCCGCGTGCTTTTCAATTGCTGGCTGGCGGTACGGTATTAGGGCCGGTTATGGGTGTCTGGTTATCGCTGGTGGCGGTACAAAATGCCAATATCGGCGTGGCGTCCACCCTGTCATCCCTGACTCCCATCTTCCTTATTCCCATCAGTTACTTCATGTTTAAGGAACGCGCCACCAAGCAAGCGGTCGTCGGTACTGTGATCGCCATCGTCGGCATGGTGCTGTTGTTCGTCTGATGTGACTGCTACTTCCCAATTATCTGTATAAAGGCGTTCGTCGTGACAGCGAGAGCGCCTTTTATATCAAAACTTACCCCGCAATCGCCTATCTCACCTGCTGAATCATTAATTTCCTCAAAAATCAACGCTTCTCAACGCATATCTCTTACTTTTGTTAGAGGCTTCATAGTCTGTTGAGATTTATGCTATAGGCAATAAATAAACAGATACGAATACTGACAGAGGAATTAGGAGGATATTATGTTACGTCAAAATACTCATATTCATGTATCTTCGATAACCATCTTCTCGGTGGCAGTGATTGCGGTACTGGCGATCATCGTCATCACAATCATTCCAACCATCAACCGTCCAGTTGTGGTGAATAACCCGGTCATCAATACCGTTGCAGACGCGGCAAGTCGTATGTCAGCACACCCGTTGTCAGCCCAAGCCGTAGCCCTACGCGAGCAGTATGAGCCGAGCTACGGGCCAATGAGCATGGCGGCGGTCATGGCGTTACATCCGCTAACAGTCGAAGCAATCGCTCTGCGCGAGCAATATGAGCCAAGCTATGCCGCGATGACGGCGGCGGAAGCTATGGCAGCGCATCCGTTGACCGTCGAAGCGATAGCCTTGCGCGAGCAGTATGAGCCGAGTTACGCCGCGATGACAATGGCGGAAGCGATGGCAGCACATCCGCTAACCGCCGAAGCAATCGCTCTACGCGAGCAATATGAGCCGAGTTACACCGCGATGACGATGGCGGAAATTATGGCGGCACATCCGCTAACAGCCGAAGCGATAGCCCTACGCGAGCAATATGAGCCGAGTTACACCGCGATGACGATGGCGGAAGCGATGGCAGCACATCCGTTGTCAGCCGAAGCAATCGCTCTACGCGAGCAATATGAGCCGACTTACACACGATAGGCACATGTCACAGGACAGGGTCAATGACGCCACACGATTAGTATCGGGCGTGACCATTCAAGAAGCGCCCGTTTAGTTAGAGGAGGACAAAATGTTTAAGCGATTAGTTATCCTCGTAACAATAGTGGTCGTTCTACTTAGTTTGACAGCGGTTCAGGCCGGTAACACGCCCAAACCGCCGCCAGCACCCACCAATGGCTACATCTATGACGGACGACTGAACGGTGCCGACGTAGCCGCACCAGTAGCAGTCTTCTATAAGTACGACAAGGTTCGGATGCCATCTGACAAACCGTGGCTGTATGCCTTCAAGGAAGTGCAAGTCCTACGCGGTGTCGAACTGTTGTCGATTGAACCCAAGACCAATATAGGCAAGCTGGTATTCGAAGTCTCAGCCGCCGATATTGCGAAGGTCGTTGATAAGGCTGGTCATGCTGAGGGTACATTGATTGCCGAGAACAACGGCTACTCCATGTACTACTCGAAGACCAACTGGTTCTGGATCACCACTCCTGCGGACGCCAGTGGGAAGACCTACACCTTCCAATGGCAAAACCTAACGGTTCCGCATGATTAGTGTCCTCCTTAAGTCAGGCGGTGGGGGGCGCAAGCCCCCTACTGTTCTGTGTTTCTGTTCTAAAAATTAAAAATTATGGGTTCATTGGAAAATTGAAATGATAAGCCCGAATGAATTGTTTTTCTTGACCATCTTTCAAGGCATTACTTGTAACCGCGAGTAATGCCTTTTGTTTTTGCCGGTCTTCATATAAGGAGACTGTCATGCAAACGTCAAATAACCTAAAACTTGCTCATTGGTACGCAGCACAAGGTTTATTTGCGCCGATAAGTGCCTCTGAAAAACACATCCCTAATTCATGCAATCCGCTGAAGGCAATGCTGGTGCAGTTTCATCGTTTATCACTGCTGTTGTTGTTGACCTTGATGGTGCTATCGGTTGGCATAAGGCTGGTCATGCGCGTGATTTATCCGCAACCGCTGCCCCATCTGGATGATATGACGGGCTATGAAGTACTGATGCCGGGAACAATTGTCGATCCGGAGGATTTTGGCTTAAGCAAGTCCCCATTTTCTTTTCATCCTTCAGAACTCCTGCCGGGAGTAATTGTCGATTCCGAGGATTTTGGTTTGCGCTTGTCGGCACATTCTCTTTATCCCGCAGAACTCAATTTAGACATATTACAAACGAATACTTATATCAGTATCGCGGATCTACCGCAGATCGTTGCCATCAACATTCCCTATCAAGAAAAAATAATCAGGCAATTCACCTTGTACTCCAAAACGTTACGATTTTTGGATTTGCTCTGGCGATGGGGACGCCCAACCTCGACCGAAAAAGACATCCCAAATAAGCATTGGGACATTGTGTGGCGCACAGACAGCCTGACTATTTCTGTCTTTATCCAGAGACTCAATATCAATACTGCGGTGAGTGGTGTATGGATCGTTCTAAATTAGCGCTGACAGGGGAGGGGAAAGTCTCCTCCCCCTTAAAACAAGGAGGCTCTATCATGTTGCATCGTACTCCTAAATGGGCGCGTTTTACGCTCTCGATCACATTGGTTTTACTAGTCTTGTCATTTGGTATCACTGCGGCTCACGAGACCCTATTATGGCCGACTGAGGGTTGGCAAACCTCCACGCCAGAAGAACAGGGTATGGATTCCTCAAAGCTTACTAAGATGTGGGAAGCACTACAGGAGCCGAGGTCGGATATTACTGGAACGCTCTTGATCCATAGTTTATTGGTCATCCGGCATGGTCAAGTCGTCATGGATGCTTCGGTGTATCCATTCAATTCGACGAAACCTCATGAAGCTTTTTCTTTGACCAAATCAGTTGTATCTGCATTGGTCGGCATAGCCATTGATAAGGGTTACATCAAAAACCTTGATCAATCCATCTGGGACTTTTTCCCGAAAGACAAGACCGCCGCGATGGACGATCGTAAGGCGGCAATCACATTGCGTCATTTGATGAACCATACCAGTGGATTAGGCATCAAAGACCCCGAGTTAGCACTGCTATCTGTTAGCGGGGAAACAGTCGTTCAGCATTTGTTGGACTCCCCGATGCTTGCTGCTCCTGGCGAAGCCTATGCTTATCTGGATGGGAATGCCCATCTTGTTTCAGCACTGCTCCAACAGGCAACCGAGTTAACTGCGTTGGAGTTCGCCCGTAATAATTTGTTCAAGCCGCTCGGTATAACCAATGTGGATTGGGCGGTGGATGCCGAAGGTGTCAATTTTGGTGGGGCTGGCCTTGCCATCAGCGCACAGGACATTGCCCGAATTGGCTATTTGTATCTACACGATGGTCTTTGGAACGGTCAGCAGATTGTGTCCTCAGAATGGGTTAAACAATCGACCAACGATCAGCTTGAGCCGTTACAACCACATTTCTGGGAAGGCTATTCTAACTTCTGGTATAACGGCCCTTATGGCTATTGGTTCAATGAGCCTGAAGGAAAGAATGCCACCCACCGTGGTTATGCGGCGATTGGTTATGCTGGACAAATTCTGTACGTGATGCCTGACCTTGATGTTATTGTGGTGACGACGGGTGATATTGCCTATAGCATGGTTTTTGCAAACGGGCTGATAGATTATGTCATTCCGAGCATACAGTCTGAAACCGCTTTGCCAGCCAATCCGACAGGAAATGCCCTGTTGCAAAAAGCCATTAAGGCTTCACAAAATCCATCCAGCGCTCAGTTGGCTGAACCTCCCTCAATTGCATCAACCATATCAAATAAAACTTATAACCTTCCTGATAACAAATTGGGTTGGACAACCGTGAGCCTCGATTTTAACAGCAAAGAAGAGGCAACATTTCATTTCGAACTGAATGGAGCGAAATACGCATTGCCTGTTGGCCTAGATGGCGTATTTCGTGTTTCAGATCAGTCTGTCATGTTGCGCGATAAGGTTATTTGGTCACATACAGCTTGTCCGTGGCTCATAAAAGGCAAATGGGTGGAAAGCGGCGGTAAACCAAACTTCCAGATAGAACTTTGGGATTATTACGGGCAGGACGGTTTCATCGTGTCCTTCAACTTTGATAAAACCGGTATCAATGCCCAATCCATTTTGTGGCCGGAGGAAACTTTTTCTATACAACCTAGTTGATTATTGCTCTGATAGGGGAGGGGAAAGTCTCCTCCCCCTTAAACAAGGAGGCTCTATTATGTTACGCCGCGCTCACACAGGAGCGCACCTCGCGCTCATCCTCATCGTTGTTCTTCTCACTACATCGGTCGTATTTGCACAAGATGCCAAGCCTGATCCGGTTGGCTTGCGTCCTGATGCGCCAACCTATGCTGTTCATGGCTCTTATTGGGTGGGGTACAAGACTTTTATGATTGGCAGTGGCACCGAGCGTCAATTGACGACCCACATCTGGTATCCCGCCCTTAATCCTAAGAACGAAAAAGAAGAAATAATCTATCAGGGTAAATTTAAAGATCCGTCGTTGCCAGCCGATATTTCGGGCGATATTTTGGGTCATGCCTTGTTGAATGCTGAGGCTGATATGGCGAGCGCTCCTTACCCGCTAATTGTTTTTTCGCATGGTTTTGGTGTTAGCGCTGCCTTGTATAGACATATTCTTGAACATTACACCTCCTATGGCTTTGTGGTTCTCGCAGTTGAGCATATCGAAAAATTCGATCCGGCTTACTCTGAACTATGGGCAGCCTCCATTGACCGCCCGCGTGATATCAAACAACTGCTTGACTATGCCGAAACATTGACTGCCACTGGTGGTGGAATGGCCGGGCTGATTGATATGAAACATGTAGCGGTTGCTGGTCACTCATCAGGTGGCTACACAACATTGGCGGCAGGTGGGGCGCAGTACGATTTGAAAGCCTTCAATGCGCGTTGTGCAGCACTTCCCAAAGATGATCCGCTTACATTTCTTTGCGCACCGCTGGTTGATCGTGAAGCCGATATGGCCGCGCGAGCAGGATTGAATCCAATGCCTGATGGATTATGGCCATCAATGGGTGATCCACGTGTGACAGCGATTATTCCGATGGCGAGTGATTCTTATCTGTTTGATAAAGCTGGACTGGCTAAGATCACGGTGCCAATGATGGCAATTGGTGGAACAATTGATACTGGGACACCATACGAGTGGGGTGTTAAACCCGCTTATGATTATGCTTCCAGTACATCCAAGATATTGGTGACAGTTATCGATGGTGAGCACCCAATCTTCGGAACCACTTGCAATAATATAGCGTGGCTTACCCCCGATAATCCGTTTTATCAGTGGCTTTGCTTTGAGCCGGTGTGGGACAAAGAACGGGTATCTGACCTGATTAACCACTTCACAACTGCCTTCCTGCTAGATGTGTTGAAGGGCGATAAAGACGCTCATGCAGCCCTCGCGCCGGATGCGGTGAAGTTCCCCGGTATTCAATATGAGGCACAAGGCTATTGATGATTTCGCATGAACAGGGGAGGGGGATTTCTCCTCCCCCTTAAAACAAGGAGGCTCTATTATGTTACGCCGCGCTCACACAGGAGCGCACCTCGCGCTCATCCTCATCGTTGTTCTGCTCACTACATCGTTCGTATTCGCACAAGATGCCAAGCCCGAACTCGTCGGCCTGCGTCCCGATGCCCCGACTTATGCGCTTCACGGTCCCTATTGGGTGGGGGTGCGGGAGTTTACTATTCCAGATAAAGATGGAAAACGTCCGTTGCCGCTGACGATATGGTACCCGGCTCTAAATTCCAAAGGAGTCGCCGAAGAAGTAACCTACACTTATGATCCCGGCCCCAGCCTAGACCCGTTCACGCTTCAGGGGCAGGCTATTGACGGTGCGGTTATGGATATGGGTAATGGCCCTTATCCACTGGTTATCTTTTCGCATGGTAATCTCGGGTTCCGTTACTTCTCGAAGTATTTGACGGAACATCTTGCTTCCTATGGTTTTATTGTTCTGGCGGTTGACCATGTCGGCAACACGATTGGTTATGCTGACGATCCGGAACTAGCAGGTGCAGATGGTTCAGGTGTTGCTGAGAGCACGGCCATGGCTATGACTTATCGTCCCGGCGATGTTCAACGGGCGATTGATTATGCAGGAACTTTGACGGCAAAAGAGGGTTCACTCGCCGGACTGATTGACATGGAACATATTGGGGTTGTTGGTTATTCCTACGGCGGATACACAGCGCTGGCATCCGCGGGTGCACGTATTGATTTCACGCCGCTGAACGCGTGGTGCAAGCAGAATGCTGACAATCCAGTGGTAAATTCGACTATTGGCTACGTCTTAAATTGTGTTTTTGTATTGCCCGTCGAGGAACCTATCAAGTCCGCGCTCGGTGTCAATGCTGGTGTAGGGGAACTATGGCCTGCCTTTAATGTCAACAGCGTGGATGCCATTGTGCCGCTTGCGCCATGGGGAATCTTTTTTACTTCGGGCGGTGCAAAACCAATTACAATCCCAACCCTTTTGATGGCTGGTTCAGGAGATACAGTGCTTCCTATCGATTTCAATGCAGCCGCAGTCTATAAAGATATATCAAGCGCCTACAAAACGTTGGTGGTGTTCGACAATGCCGATCATGGTATCTTTGCCAATACCGCCGATGATTACTTGATTCAACATGGTTGGTATCCATTTACATCCGACTCTGTTTGGAATATGGATCGTGCCCACGATTTAACCAACCACTTCACCACGGCGTTCCTGCTTGATGTCTTGAAAGGCGACAAAGACGCTCACGCAGCCCTTGCACCGGATGCAGTTAGTTTCCCCGGTATCCAATATGAGGCACAAGGGTATTGATGATTTCGCACGAACAGGGGAGGGGGATTTCTCCTCCCCCATAAACAAGGAGGCTCTATTATGTTACGCCGCGCTCACACAGGAGCGCACCTCGCGCTCATTCTCATTGTTGTTCTTCTCACTACATCGGTCGTATTCGCACAAGATGCCAAGCCCGAACCCGTCGGCCTTCGTCCCGATGCCCCGACTTATGCGGTTCATGGTCCTTATTGGGTGGGGACGATGCAGCTAGAGGCGAAAATGCCTTCGCATCCCACCGTCCTTACACTATGGTATCCGGCCTTGAATCCGAATGGGGACAAAGACAGCCTCACCTATGATTGGCGGGGTGTCACGACGTTGGGACATGCCATTAAGGATGCTGCGCCGGATAAAAAAGGTGGGACATATCCGCTGGTGATATTTTCGCATGGCTCTAACGGCTCACCACTTGTTTCGCCTTACCTGTTGGAGCATTGGGCTTCGCAGGGTTTTGTGGTTATGTCAGCCGACCACGTCGACAATTGGGTTAGCCCGTTACCTGCCGAAGATTTTAGCTCGACCTTCACCCGCCCACAGGATATTTCGTGGCAAATTGATTATGCCGGAACGTTAACCGCTGCGGGTGGAAAGCTGGCAGGCATCATCAATATAGATCGAATTGCTGTCGCTGGTCACTCATTCGGTGGAGAAACAGCCTTATTGGCTGCTGGAGCGCCGATTGATTTGAGCAGTAAATCTTGGTGTGGTGTTAATCCGTCCACACCGTCATCGCCCGAATCCGGTGGCGCCAATATGTGTATGACTGGTTATCCAGGTGCAGCCGATGCACTCGCGAAACTGGCCGGTTTGAATAGTGTGCCTGATGGCTTGTGGCCTTCATGGGGTGATTCTCGTGTGGACGCGATTATGCCCATAGCCCCCGGTATGATGGATTTCAGCGCCAAGAGTCTCGCGCTTGTCAAGATTCCAACCCTCATACTGGTTGGTTCTACCGATCATTGGGTACATGCTGATTGGCCGCTTTACAAGTCGTTTGCTTTTGATGCTATTGGTAGCCCTACCAAATCGCTTGTCCAATTTACGAACGGCGATCACATGCTGGTTGTTGATACTTGTGAAACCATGCCCTGGCTGATTGATATGGGTGCATATTTCTTCTGTGCTGATGCAGTCTGGGATATGAACCGCGCTCATGATCTGATCAATCACCTCACCACTGCTTTCTTACTGGATACCTTGAAAGGGGATAACGAAGCACACAATGCATTGTTGCCTGATGCCGTGAAGTTTGTCGGCATCGATTATCAGACGACGATGCAATAGTTTTTAGGGAGTATAAGGGGAGGGGAGTGGGTGCAAATCCACTCCCTTTTTTTATGACTCTGAGGCGGGTAGAAGGATATTAAAGGTCGTCCCTTGACCCTCTTGGCTTTCAAAGCTGATCGTGCCGCCGTGTAATTCAACCGACTGCTTCACAATCGCTAACCCCAACCCTGTCCCACGAATATGCTTGGCATTGCTCGCGCGGTGGAAGGTTTCAAACAGGCGCGCTTGATCGTCCTTCGGAATACCGATGCCCTCATCCCGAATCGTGAATTCGATATGCTCACCGATGCACCGTGCTTTGAAGGTTACGGTGCTGCCTGCTGGCGAGTATTTGATGGCGTTTGAAAGCAGGTTGGACAAAATGTGCCGCAGCAATTTGGCATCCATCAACATCCAGTTATTGATTTCCTGCGTCACGAAATCCACTTTGGTTGTCGTCCCACTGCCTTCGATGGCCTCGGCAACCAACGTTTGGCACAGCGCGATCAGATCCAGCGGGGCAGGGTGGAATTCCATTTTGCCCGAATCGACTTGTCCCATCACCAGAATGTCGTTCAAAATGTCAGTCATGACCTTGATGTTGGACTTAATCTGGTCAAATTTCGCTTGCCGACGATCTGGCGTCAGCTTGTCGTAATAACCTTCCAAACCGCTTGTCGAACTGAGGATTACCGCCATTGGATTGCGTAAGTCATGCGCGGCCATCGCCACATAGCGCGACTTCAGTTCGTTCAAATCCATCGCGTGGTGCAGCATCAAATTCCGGCTGGTGACATCATGAATGCTCACGACGATACCCACCATCTGCTCGCTACTTTCGATGACGGGCGATAGCATCATGGCAGCATCGAACACGGTTCCATCTTTACGGCTGCTGCTGACATCCACCTGCTGTACTTGGCGGTTAATTCTTACGTTGGCAACCGCCGCTTCGAATTCCGCAATATCTTTCTCCGCGACCAGTGCCTTCAACGGCTGAAGTGCAATTTCATGGGGTTCATAGCCGAAGGTTTGCGTAAAGGCTGGATTAATCTGCTCAATAAAGCCGTTGATATTGCTATACACAATCGAATCGGCGTTGCTGTTCAAGATTGATTCAATGCGGTTCTTGATGTGGTTAAGCTGCGTGGTGCGCTCAATCACCCGTTCTTCAAGTTCAGTGTTGAGTCGATTTACCGCTGCCTCAGCCAACTTACGCGCCGTCACATCTTGCTGGATGGCTACGAAATGGCTAATTTGTCCCGTGTCATCACGGACAGGGGTGATGGTTTGTTCTTCGGTGTATAACGTGCCGTCTTTACGCCGATTAACCAATTCGCCTTTCCAGACCTTCCCCGCGAGGATCGTTGACCATAAGTTTTCGTAGAATAAATGATTGTGTAAACCGGAGCGTACCAGTTCACGCGGGTTATGACCGAGCACTTCATCGAGTTGATACCCTGTCAAATAGGTGAAGGCTGGATTGATCCATTCTATCGTGCCATGTATATCGGTAATCACAATGCCATTTCCAGCCGAGTCGAGTGCGGTGGACTTCAAACGCAAATCCTGTTCGGCACGTTTTCGCTCTGTGATGTCACGGGCGATAGCCTGTATCGTCCCATCCGTAAGCAGTTTCGAACTGACTTCAACCGATACTAATGACCCATCTTTACGGATCATCTGCCGCTCGATGAGTAGGGTTTTTCCTTGTGCCAATTCGGCTGCACGCAGCGGTTTATCTGGCGGAATGATGAATAAGTCCAGCATTTGCTTTTGCAGGATTTCATCGCGTGTGTACCCTAACAACCCACACGCAGCGCTGTTGGCTTCTACATAATAGCCACCGACCTCAGCAACAAAGATAGCTTCCGAGGCCTGTTCGATCAATGTCCGGTAGCGGATTTCACTGTCACGCACGGCTTGTTCGGCAGCTTTGCGTTCGGTGATGTCGCGCACGATACCTTGCAGGTTGCCATCGGACAACTGCTTGGTACTGATTTCGACTGCTAGGAACGTTCCATCGCTGCGAATGAGTTGGAACTCATTAACGACCGTTTTACCGTTGCGAACTTCGTCAAACCGCAGTGGACGCTCTGGCGTAAACTTGACCACATCCAGGATCGACATTTGCAGTAGTTCTTCGCGCGTGTAGCCGATCATATGGCAACCAGAGGTGTTGACATCGAGGAAATGCCCGTCGCTTGTCGCCAGATAAATGCCATCCGAGGCTTGGTCAATCAATGTCCGGTAACGCAGTTCACTCTCACGTAGCGCCTGTTCCGCTAGTTTGCGTTCAGTGATGTCCTGCACAATCCCTGATAGAAATAAAATTTTTCCCTGTGCATCCTTAACCGCTTCACCGGGTTCCGCCCATACAATATGCACTGATTTATCCGGCCAAACGATTCTGTACTCCAACGCAGCAGATCTTTGCTTATTAAGTACAGCTTCATTCGCTTGATTGACTATTGCTTTATCATCCGGATGAATGGCAGCTTCAATAATTTCGTTCAAATCCCCTGTGGATGTTGCACGATCAAGACCGAAAATGTGATACATCTCATCAGACCAGCGCACAATATTGGTCTGTGTATCCCATGTCCAGTCACCTATACTGGCAATATTTTGGGCACGTTTGAGCGATGCCTCACTCTCACGCAGCGCTTGTTCGGCTAGTTTGCGCTCGGTGATGTCCTGCACAATCCCTGTTAACTGGATGATATTGCCATGACTATCTCGCTGAATTTCTCCCAATTCGACCCACACATGACGCACAGTTCCATCCGGCCACAAAACACGACATTCAGAGGTATCGGGATTGGCTCCCTTTAAAATAGTCTCAATGCCTTGCATGATGATGGCTAGGTCGCTCGGATGGATCGATCTTGCCAGAATTTCACTGAAATTCTGCTTGGATGTGTCGGGTGTAAGTCCAAAAATGCGATATGCTTCATCGGACGCATGGGCTGTATTGTTTTGAACATTCAACGTCCAACTGCCCACATGGGCAACCGCTTGAGCCAGTTTCAGCGAGGCTTCACTCTCGCGTAAGGCACGTTCGGCTTGCTTACGGTCGGTGATATCCTGAATGATCCCCGACATGTTGGTGATGATACCCTCATCATCGGTGGTTTCCTCGCCCACCTCTGCCCAGATGTCATGGACTGATCCGTCAGGCCATATCACCCGACACTCAAAGTTCTCCGGCTTTTGTCCTCGCATACTCATTTCAATCGTATTGATGAGGAGCATTTCATCGTCCGGGTGGATGACATGTTCAACAAGATAGCTTATATCGCCCGTGAAGGTCGCCTTATCCAGCCCGAGGATCGTATAGATTTCATCCGAGGCATGTAGTTCATTCGTCTTGATGTTCCATGACCAGTCTCCGACACGTGCTACCGACTGGGCACGTTTGAGGGAGCGTTCGCTGTCACGTATGGCCTGTTCAACTTGTTTCCGTTCGGTGATGTCTTGCACGATCCCCGATAACCGCAAAACTGTGCCATCAGCACCAAACAGCGTTTCGCCGGATTCTGTTCGCAGATGCCTTATCGACCCATCCGGCCAGATAATCCGATATTCCCACGCGCCTCGTTGTTTCCCCTCGAGCAGGGCTTGATTGATTCTCATGCCTATTTCATAGTCATCGGGATGAATAACCATCGGAATAATGTTATTCGGGTTGCCAGTGAAGGTGGATTGGTCGATACCAAAAATGCTATACATCTCATCTGACCAGCGTAGGACATTGTTTTGCTTATCCCATGACCAGTCGCCCACATGAGCAATGGCCTGCGCTTGTTTCAGCGAATATTCGCTGTCTCGTAAAGCTTTCTCGGCCTGTTTGCGTTTAGTGATGTCATCGGCCACCGCCATAATCGCTTTGCGCCCGTTGTAGTCGATTCCCTGTGATGTGACTTGGACTTCAATGATGCGACCATTCTTGAGGCGGTGCTGACGTTCGGTACGCAGCATGTTCCGGAACATTTGTTGCGTATCTTCGATCAGTTCCGGTTTATCGTCTGGCAGACGGAGATCAGAAACCACCATGTGCAAGAACTCATCCCGTGTATACCCGTAATGATCCAACGTGGCATCATTGACTTCGATAAACGCCAGCGTATCGGGATCATATACAGCGATTGGCAGGGGATTGTTGTTAAACAGGAGCCGGAAGCGTTCCTGACTGTCACGCAATTGTTTTTCGTGTGTCTTGGCCGCGGTCACATCCGAAAATGTCCCCACGATAGCCGTGATTTCACTGGAGTTATTGATGAGCGGGGCTAAGTTAATCTCCAACAAAATACGCTCACCATGCGCTGACAAAATCGCTTGTTGGATGCCATAAACAGTTTGTTTAGTCTCTGCCAGTTGCATGATGATCGGCATCACATCAACGGGGTTGCCGGCATAATCCGTAACATGAAAATTTGCATCGTCAAAAAGCTTGCCGATAATTTCGCTGCGGGGTTTCCCCAGTGTTTTTTCAGCTTGTGAATTGGCGTAACTGATGCGCCCATCCGTACCGAACACCACAATGGCAATCGGGCTGATGTCGCGTTCCAGTTGCAGTTCTTTTTCGACGCGTGCTCGTTTGCGCAATTCTGCCGACAATAGCAAATACAAGCCGCCCGTTGTGACCAGCACAAAACCCCACCCGATGAGGGTATTAGCCGCTGTTTGAATAGCATGGTTGTCGCTGAAAAAGAACAGGGGAAAGAAATCAGAGAAGCTAATCCATAAGATCGCGATGATCCCATAAATCAGGCTGATACGGATATCGAAACGCTTCAAATAGCGACTCAGTTGCGCGATCACGGGATTTATCCGCTTGCAGTGTTTTGTGTGATCAAGTGCACTGACTTGAAGCACAGATAATTAATATTCTGTAATCGTACTACAAAAACCTTCCTCAATGAAGATAGTTAACGTAATGAATTGCGTGAAGAACGTAATTTATTTCCGAAACAATCATCATAGCGTGGCCTTAGGCACAATTCTCGCCTACCGTTATAATTCTTGCAACATGTTTATTATTGCGATGGAGCAACATAATGGAAAATCGATTACTCGGCGGATCAGGTTTTAGTGTACCTGTCCTGAGCTTAGGCACAGGTACCTTTGGCGGCAACCATCCGTTTTTCGGCACATGGGGCAAGAGTGATGTTCAAGAAGCCACCCGCCTCGTCGATCTGTGCTTGGAAGCCGGTGTCAATCTCTTTGATACGGCTGATGTTTATTCGCACGGGCAGTCTGAAGAAATTTTAGGCAAAGCCATTGCCGGACGCCGCGATAAACTACTGCTCTCGACCAAATGCACCTTTGGCATGAGCGACGATCCCAACGACGTCGGTTCCTCGCGCTTTCACATCGTCAAGTCCTGTGAGGACAGCCTCAAACGCCTCAACACCGATTACGTTGACATCTACACCATGCACGGCTTTGATGCCAAAACCCCCGTCGAAGAAACCCTGCGCGCTTTGGATAACTTGGTGCAGAGTGGCAAAGTCCGCTACATCACCTGTTCAAATTATTCCGGTTGGCATCTCATGAAGTCGCTGGCAGTGGCGGATCGCTACGGTTGGACGCGCTACGTTGGGCATCAGGCCTATTACTCGCTCATCGGGCGTGAATACGAATGGGAACTCATGCCCTTGGCGCTCGATCAAAAAGTCGGCACACTCGTATGGAGTCCTTTGGCGGGTGGTCGTTTGAGTGGCAAGTTCCGCCGCAGCCAACCTATGCCCGAAGGCACGCGCATTCAGCAAGGTGGTGGGGAAGGGCCGTCGATCCCTGAAGAATGGTTCTACAGTCTGATTGATGTCTTGGATGCCATCGCCGCCGAAACCGAAAAGACCGTCGCACAGGTCGCCCTCAACTGGCTCTTACAGCGCCCGACCATCTCCACCGTCATCATCGGCGCACGCAACGAAGCCCAACTCAAGGCCAATCTCGGCGCGGCAGGCTGGAATCTCACCGCCGAACAAGTCGCTCGCCTCGACACCGCCAGCGAACGCGAAACCATTTATCCCTACTGGCATCAACGCGGCTTCGAGAGCCGTAACCCGCTGCCCGTCAAGCGCTACAAGTACTAAATCCCGCTTCTGATATGAGGGGAGGCCACCGCCTCCCTTCCATCAATATTCTTTGTAAAACTTCAGATCTTGTCCTATTTCCTGAAATCCGGCAGTCTCATAAGTCTTGAGTGCTGGCTCACTAAAACTGTAGGTCTCAACGAGTGCGGTTTCAGCACCAAGTGCCGCAGATCGCCGCATCCCTTCTGCCATCAACGCTTGGCTAAGTCCCATCTGCTGAAAATCAGGATGAACCCCCAACGGCTCAATTTGAGATGCTTTCATATGCGGGGCATACCACCAGATACAAAAACCGGCTAGGCGACCATCTGGCGCGACAGCCACCAAATCCAACTCAGGGTTATATAACGGTGCATGAAGTGTATGCCCACGCCACAAAGCCGTCATTGTGGTTGAATCAAACGCGCGCCGTTGCAGTGCGGCATATTCCTCAACTTCTCGCTCACCTGCTAATGGACGGATGCTAAAGCCTGTCGGGAGATGCACATCGGGTAGATCGCTTAAACTGCGTCTGAACTGTACCATCCAATGATCCCAGCGCACATAACCCTGCGTCTCTAAAAAGGTAATTCGCGCTTGGTCACTCGCTAAAGCACTGATGTTGAACGGAAATTCTGAGTTGGTTTCCTTAGCAACTTCGCGGAGTCTGGTTTCGCCCCACTGGACAACTGCTAACTCCAATGCCTGATCTCGAACCGATGGGTGTATGGCGTAATCAAAACTCAACCACGGGAATTGCAGCGCTGCAAACACCTGCATCTGTCCCTGTTCATTTTCCCACACGGCAGCATTTCGATAATCTTCCAGCGATGTAGAACACAACCGCCACGGAAAATCGACACGGTGATTAAACTGATCGTCCGCTTGAACGAGTTTTGCAATGGCGTTCCAATCCTGTAGGCCCCGATAGTCACGTTGTTGTAAAGACATATAGATCTCCTCGCTTGATGCAGTGGTTTATAAGGGAGTACCAAAAGTTGCGCTGCTTTGAGTGCTAAAGTTGCCTATGCACGTCCATGATTTTCAGTTTGCATCATTCTATATTCTTGTCAACCAGATCCTTACTTTGTCCATGCGTCCAAACCTGATACACTGAAAATTCTTATACTGCTGGAGACGCCGAATGAAATTGCGACAACTGCGCCCCGATTTGTGGATCACCGAATTGAGTCTGGCTGATTTTGACGTGCGAGGCGCGGTCATCGTCGGTGAAAAGCGCATGTTGGTCTGGGACACGCTCTCCAAGCCCCGCGATATGCAACAGGTCGTTGAACTCGTAGGCAGCAAACCGCTGGATGTGGTCTACAGCCACGCCGATTGGGATCACTGTTTGGGCACTGCCGCCCTGAAACCCGATACCATCATCGCCCACGAACGCTGCGCCGAACGCTTCCGCAATGGTGAGGTCGCCAAACGCCTCGCCGAAAAACAAGCGCAGGAACCCGATCAATGGGATACGGTTCGCATACTGCCGCCCACCATGACCTTTGCCCAATCGCTCACGCTGGATTTAGGTGGCCTAACCGTAGAACTCCACGCGCTCCCCGGTCATACCACCGATTGTATCGTCGCATGGATTCCCCAATGGCGTGTCCTGCTGGCTGGCGATACCATCGAAACACCGTTGCCTTATTTGAATACCGAAAGCGTCGCCTTACTGCCGCAGTGGATCAGCGCCTTAGAAACATGGAACGCCAACGATCAGATTCGCGTCGTCGTTCCGGCTCACGGTGCGGTCGGGGATCGTGCCCTCATCAGCCACAACATCGACTATCTACGCGCCCTGCAAACCGCCCAACCGTGGGAAATTCCCGCCGAATCGACCCGCTTCTATGTCGATACCCATGCCAAGAATCAAGCCTTGGTGCAGGCTTCACCGCGCTAGGGTAGGGCATCATTATCACCAGCATGCTTCTGGAATATTGTTGCTGTGTGACCCTTAAAGAACCGCTGTGAAAATTATTGTGCCTATTTTGCCAATATTGACCCTATACGTACTTATATTACTGTGCGACACTGATCTACGGTAGGGTATGCAACGTCTTGGTTTCCACTGCACATTGAGCTTCTGTTTCACTTCTGCACTGTTTGCCACCTCAGCTTATTTGCTCTATCAATCATATACAGTTTCACTCTAGGAGAAGCCAAATGGCAACCAAGCTTTATGTCGGCAACCTGTCTTACGACACCACTGAAGACCAAATCCGTACCCTGTTCACACAGGCCGGTGAAGTCGCAGAAATCGCCCTGATCACTGACCGTGACACCGGTCGTCCCAAGGGCTTCGGCTTTGTGCAAATGAAGTCCGAAGAAGGCGCCAAAGAAGCCATCAAGCGCTTCAATGGTTTTACCTTGGAAAACCGTGCCCTGACCGTTAACGAAGCCCGTCCTCGTGAAGAACGTCCTTCAAACGGTGGCTACGGTGGTGGCAACCGTGACTCACGTGGCGGCGGACGCGGTCGTTACTAAGACCCGTTCCTGATTATCACATCAAAAAACAGTGCCGGTGCAAGCCTGCACTGTTTTTATTTCTCGGCATGACTCATGCGCCGCGATTGCACATCCCCCAATTTTCCCTTCCTGTAAGCTCGAGGAGACCTCCCCATGACAACTGAACTCTATGTCGGCAACTTATCCCGCAACACCACCGAAGACGAAATCCGCGCTTTGTTTGAACCAGCCGGTGAACTTAGCGAAGTCATCATCATGCTTGATGCAGTCACCGGACTGTCCAGAGGCTTTGGTTTCGTCACCATGAAAAACTTCATCGTCGCCAAGGACGCCATCGACAGTTTGAATGGTCACATGCTTGATGGTCACAAACTGCTCGTCAAAAAAGCCGGTGAACATTTTGAACCGATGCGCATGGGTGCGTCTGGTGGCTCACTCCGCAACTATCGCCAGGGTGGACGCGGTCGCATCTAGTCGACGCCGCGCCTCTGTTCCGCTAGGGGAGGGCATCGACCCTCCTTTTTATTTCCGCTCCCCTCATCTGACCTCAAATAATATGCGTTTAATTGTGTTATCGTAAATAAAGTAAATAAAGTATGTTGTAGATTAATTATTCGTTTACACTGAGTACATTGTGTAAATCGATAGGAGATTAAACATGTTTTCAAAACGCCATGTCTCGATATTTATATCCATCGCTGTATTCGCGCTGTTGGTACTGAACAACGTATTGGCTGATGACGGACGCATCAATCACGCCCCGTATCACTTCGGCGGCGACACCCTGTTTTGCAGTCAAGCAGTTGGTTGCACCTTGTTGGATAAGAATGGCAAAGAATTAGCCACTTGGTCGCCAGATGCCATTGGTACGGCCATTGCCTTGACCGATAGCACAGGCATTAACACACAGGTTTCCGGTGATGCTCAGGGTTCTTATGGACCGATGCAGCTCTGGGTTGTCAGCCCGGATGCCACCACTGGCAACAACACCCTTTGTATGATCGGCTTTGACGAGTGGGGCAAGAAGAACGACATGTGCTTCCCCGTCACCAAAGATTATCACTTTGAACCCGCACCGCTGCCTGTCAGTGGTGACCAAAATCAAGAAAGTGAGTTGCCCGCCGAACCCACAAGCGAAGTCACCCCAATTGTGACGCCGGAAATCACCCCGATCGTGACACCCGAAATCACCCCAATTGTGACGCCCGAAGAGACGCCGTTTACCTAATCTTCAATGTAAAAACGATAACAGGAGTCATCATACGGCTCCTGTTTTTATTTCCCCATATCCATCTTGTGCCTCGATAAACCGCTGAATAATTAAGATTGTTTAACGTTAATTAAATAAATCAATACTCGGCATATACTAAAACTATAGCGTTAATGATTTAAGGAGATACACACATGTTTTCAAAACGGAACTTAACAGTTGTTGCCTTCTTGGCACTATTAATACTCTTGGTGAGCGTTGTCTCAGCCGACGACGGACGCATCAACCGTCCCCCATATCATTTCGGTGGCGACACCTTATTCTGCAATCAAGTGGATGGCTGCACCCTCTTAAACAAGACCGGTGAAAAATTGTGGAATTGGCCGCAAGACAATGTAGCCGCTGCCTTTGCCGCCATGGATAAGTCTGGTCAGAATACCAAAGTCGAGAGTGACGGGCAGGGGACTTATGGCCCGATGCAGTTATGGGGTGTGACCATTGACTCAGAGAAGGGTAGCCACCAACTCTGCTTGATCGGCTTTGACGAATGGGGCAAGCAAAACGATATGTGCTTCGAAGTCACCAAAGACTTTAAGTACGATCAAGCTCCCTTGGCGACAGGTAATGCCTGTGATGGCTTCAGCGTCGGTATGGTGGTCTGGTTGACGGACGATCATAAAGTCTGGGGTTTCGTAACTTCAATCAATCTCAGTACATCGACTCTGACCTTTGAACCGCGATTTGCATTTGCTCCGCAGTCTGTGCAAGCGTTCCGTCGTAGCTATGAAGCACCCTGCGCTAATGTTGAACCCGGTGTAGCAATTCCTATCTAGTATCGAGCGCCTTGTTTGAAATAAAGGGAAGGTCGCGTGCCTTCCCTTTTTGATTCCACCTAACACGGTTTCTTCGTATAGTCATTAACCATTTCTCCGCTTCATCATAACCGCACAGACCACCGCTACTTGGAAAGAAACTTGATCCCGATCATACTCATACTGAAAACACCAAAACAATTTATTCAGAGGAGAAAACCATGCAATACACCAAGCTCGGTCGCTCGAACATGACCATCAGCAAAATTTGCCTTGGAACCATGCATTTCGGTACCAAAACACCCGATGACGAATCCTATCGCATCATGGATAAAGCCCTCGACATGGGCATCAACTTCTTCGATACCGCCAACGTTTATGGTCGTGATGTCTACTGCGGACGCACTGAAGAACTCATCGGCAACTGGTTCCAGCAGGGCGGGGGACGTCGTGATAAAACCGTCTTGGCAACCAAAGTCTATGGTGCCATGACCGGAACACCAGCGCCCAACGAGGAACATGGCCTATCCGCCTACAAAGTCCGCAAACATGCCGCCGACTCGCTCAAGCGTCTCCAAACCGATCATATCGACCTCTATCAAGTGCATCACATTGACGAGCGCATCAGCCTCGAAGAATTCTGGACGACCTTTGACCGCCTCATCAATAGCGGCGATGTCCTCTATATGGGCACCAGTAATTACCCCGGTTGGGGCTTAGCCAAATACCAAATGTACGCCCAACAGCATGGCATGGTTGGCTTCGTTTCCGAGCAGTGCCAGTACAATCTGCTCAGTCGCTATCCTGAATTAGAAGTCTTTCCCGCCGCACGTGATTTCGGCATCGGCATCATCCCCTACATGCCGCTCGGTGGTGGATTGCTCACAGGCAAGCGCAAAGCTGATGCTGGTACCCGCTCCGCACAGGTCGAAAAAGAATACGATCTCGACTTGGGTAACAATCAGCAGCTAACCGACTTTTCCGCCTTGTGTCAGGAAATCGGTGAGCAAGAAGCCGTCGTCGCTATCGCATGGGTACTCTCGAACCCTGCCGTCGCTTCAGCTATTGTCGGCCCGCGTACCGCCGCCCACCTCGATGGCTTGGATCGTGCCGCCGAACTCCAGCTTGACCCGACCCACATCAGCCGCCTCAACGAAATCTTTAATATCAATACCGGTCGCCAACTGAAGAACAATGCGCCTGCGCCACAGGCTTTCGCGTGGTAATAACCTAACCCTTCACGCAGAGAGGGCATACCCGTGTCCTCTCCTCTTTGCTTTCTCTGTGCCTCTGTGGTAGAAGCCTTTCGCTTTCTGTTCTCTGTACCTCTGTGGTAGAAGCCTTTCGCTTTCTGTTCTCTGTACCCTCTGCGGTTCAATCTTGCTTTTGATTGATCCCTGTCAGCCGTTCGCTGAGTTCCCACAACCGCCGCCGCGCATCAGCATCATATGCCTGATCATTCGCCCGCGCTTCCACCTGATGATCAAAATACACGCCGCTCACCCCATCTAACGCCGGATCAGTCGCCACCTTCAACATCGACGCCACGCCATCCTCCAGCGTTTCCATCGTCCGCCCGAAATACGCCTGCACCATCTTGGTAGGCATCAAGGTCGCCGGATGCAGTGCGTTCACCGTAATCCCACTGCCGCGCACCTGTTCCGCCAGATCAAACGTGAACATAATCTGCGCCAGCTTACTTTGACGGTAGGCATCCAACGGCTCGTAATTCCGTTCCATCATCACATCATCGAAGTCAATCGCGCGTTGCCCTGCCGAACTCACGTTGATAATGCGGCTCGGTGCGCCCTGCCGCAAACACGGCAATAGCAACCGCGTCAGCAAAAACGGTGCCAGATAATTCACCGCGAACCGGATTTCATACCCATCCACGCTCAATTCGCGCCGTGAGTCCCCCGGTTTGCCACCACCCGACGCTGCATTATTAATCAGCATATCCAGTGCCGGATGCGCTGCCTCGATCGTTCCTGCCAATGACCGCACCTCGGCCAGTGCTGCCAGATTAGCGCAGTACGTCTCAACCTTATCGTTCCCGCTGGCCTCGATGATCGCCTGTTTCGCCGCCGCCAACCGTCCCACATCCCGCCCATGAATCAGCACCCGTGCGCCCAACCGCGCCAGTGCCAGCGCAGTCGCTTTGCCTAACCCATCCGTCGCGCCCGTAATCAAAACCGTCTGCTCACCGATTGCTTTCAAAATCATGTTCCTTGTGGGCTATTGATAATGCCTACCATAATACGTCATTTCGCCCACATCAGCCCCTTAGGACTGAACCGTTTTCGCCACCAATGCCGCCTCCACACGGTTACGCACATGCAGCTTCTGCAAGATATTCGTCACGTAATGCTTGATCGTCTTCTCGCTCAGAAACAACTTGCTCCCGATCTCACGGTTACTGTTCCCTGATGCGATCAATTCCAGCACCTCCCGTTCGCGCACGGTCAGATCAGCCAGTGGATTAGGTGGTTCATTCACCACCACCGGTCGCACCATATCCGAAAGCACGCTCGCCGCCAATGTCGGGGTGATATACGAATCGCCTTCCCGAATACCCCGTAAAATCGACACCAATTCTCGTGCCGCCACACCTTTCAGAATATACCCCCGCGCTCCTGTCTTGAGCGCTGTCATCACATCGTCTTCATCGGTAGAAGCCGTCAGCATCACGATCTTAATAGCAGGGCAGCACGCCGCAATCTTACTCACCACCGTCAGCCCACCACCCGGAATATTAATGTCCAGCAGCAGCATATCCGGTGAATGTTGTTTCACCAGTTCCACCGCCTCATTACCGTTATCACCCTGCGCCACTACATCAAAGTCATCTTTGCCGCTCAAGATACTCGCCACGCCCTCGCGGAACAGCGGATGATCGTCAACAATAACCAACCGTATTTTCTCAGTCATACGCAGCCCTCACTCGCTTGACATGGTAAACTCGCCAGCACCCGAACCCCTTTGCTGGGTTGATTTTCGATCTTGAACACCCCGCCGAGGCTCTCCACGCGCTCGCGCATCCCCGCAACCCCCAGATGTTCACCCATATCACTCACGGCTGGCGCTGCCGATTTCAATCCCGCCCCGCCGTCGGATACCTCTAGCTGAATGGTGCTGTTGTTGAACTCCAACCGCACCCGCTGCCCGATCCCGCCACCATGCCGGAACGCATTATTTAGTGCCTCTTGGATCACCCGATACACGGTGATCTTCAAGGGTAGGGGAGTGCTATCCGGTAGTTGCCCCAGCTTGGCTTCGACCACGGTTGCCGTTCGCCGTTCATGGGCGCGGATCACCCGCTTCACCGTTTCCGTTAATGTCAGTCCTTGCAACTCCGGCAGTCCCAACCCGCCCGAAATCGCCCGTAGTTCGGTCAATGCCCGTTCCACCGACCCTTTGACCGTTTCCATATCAGCCAGATTGGGTCGCGCTTGCGGCTTTTCCTCAAGCTGTTCCATCACACTATCTAATTTCAGCAGCGCCAATCCCACCTCTTGAACCGGCCCATCATGCACCTCGGCACTGACCCGTCGCAGGAAACGCTCTTGCACCGTAGCCCCCCGTGCCGATGCCCGTCGGATGCGGTCATGCAGTTCCTTATTCTGGCTGATCAATTCCATCAATTGGCCGATTTGATAATTCAAAGCGTTCTGCTGCCGTTGAATAGTCTTGCTTGCCCGTCCTACGAATCCCGCCAACAAGAAGTACATCGTGATCGTCGCCACACCCACCACCAGCCATGTTTGCCACCGCGCCCGACTGATTTCCTCGTCCAACCCATCCACAAATTGATAAAACTCCGCCACCGCGATAATCCGGTCACTGCCATGTTTGCGCACCGGACTATAAATCTCCAGCAGGTGCGGACGTAATTCGCGTTCCAGCACATTTTCCTCATCATCCAAATCACTGATGCGTGCCGAAACATTCCCCGCCAACGCCGCACTTAATCCACTCTCGATTGGAAACGTTTGGCCGATAATCGCTGGATTAGCGCTATAAAGGATGCGACCATCCGGTTCCCACACCTTGAAAGCCGCGATCTGTCGTCCCAACGGTGTATCCTTCAACAGATTGTTTAAGGTAGCGATTTCCGCATCCGATATAGTGCCTTCTGCCGTGATATTTTGCAGATGTTCCGCGATAAAACTGTCTACATATAAAGTAGTGGTCAGCGCTGTACGGTGTACCACTCCCGCTTCAATCTGGTTGCCCACCCACGCCCCGACCCCCAGCATCCCCACGATCAAAATGATGAAGCTCGCCAGCATGAATCGCCGCAGTAGTGTCATTTGGCGGAAGCGCGTCCTCGCTGCCTGATAACTACGTGGAAGGGCTGATACCCATGTGTTGAAATCTTTATTGCTTGTAGAAAGCAGGTCACTAAGGCCGCTTACATGTTTGAGCAGGGCATCAAAGGTTGTCGTAATGAACATCAATTAACTTTCTCCCCGGAAGTAATGTGCACTATTTCCGTCTATTACGACGTGAAAAAGGTAAAAAGGTTTCGTAGATCTTTCAGACTTCATCAGACTAAGGTCGCATCCACCTCGCGACCATCAGGGAATATAAGTGTCCACCTTCGCCAGATCACACCGCTGTTCATATCCCCTATGCTGTAAACATCGAGTGAACGCAATTTAGGAGGACAGAAAATGTTCGAAAAGCAAAAATCATTACTGGTCGCAGCGTCATTATGTGCAATGGCCTTGGTCGTTCCCGTCAGCCAGACCTTTGCCAAAGCCTCAGTCACCACCAGCAAGGGTGCACAAATTCAGGTCGTGGATGACCGTGGACGTGGTGGCAATCACCCTGAACCGGGTGATGATCGTGGACGCGGTCGCCATGGCAAGTCAGGCAAGGGCGCACAAATTCAGGTCGTAGATGACCGTGGCCGTGGTGGCAACCATCCTGAACCGGGTGATGATCGCGGACGTGGACGCCGTGGTAAGGCTGGTAAAGGATATGTCGCCCAACCCACCGACGATCATGGCCGTGGTGGCAACCATCCCGAACCCGGTGACGATCGTGGACGCGGTGGTCGTACCCGTCTAAACCGTAACACCATGTTCCAGTTGCGTGATGATCGTGGACGTGGCGGCAACCATCCTGAACCCGGTGATGATCGTGGTGGTCGCAACCACTAAATAACCAACGAACGGCGGTTAGTTCCTCCCCCAAACACTAACCGGTTGGAAACGGGGACGTCCTCAACACGTCCCCGTTATCACATTCTTCTTCTCTGAATTTCTCTGTGTGCTCAGTGCCTCTGTGGTAAAAATGCTTCGTATTTCTTCTGTAAAGACTTGGCGAACTTGGCGTCTTGGCGGTTCGCCTTGTCTTTGTATTTCTCTGAATTTCTCTGTGTGCTCAGTGCCTCTGTGGTAAAAATGCATTGAATTTCTTCTCTAAATCCGCTGCACTTGTGTATTTAAGCCTAATTCTTCTTCCAACATGCGCTGCTGCACTTCTGCCGTTCGATCCCCCACCATCAACAGCACCGCACCGCCCACACACAGGAATATCGGCGCGATAAAAATGCTCTGGTCATAACCCACCACCAACTGCGGCAGCAGAATACCAATCACGCTCCCCATACTGAACACCGCCGTATACAATGAACCGCCCAACCCCGCCCGATGAGACATCAACCCCTGCACATAGGCCATCGCCACACCCAGCAGTGCCCCCGCGAACACCGCATACAGCACATGTGCCGCATACAACAGCGGTAGCGAGTGTGAGAACGACAGGATCGCGTAATACACCGCGCCCACCAGCGCCCCGATGCAAATCGTCTTTTTCTCACCGATCTTGCTCGACAAATAGCCCATCATACCCAGTGTCACGATCTCCGCCGCCGCTGTGATCCCGAACATCAACGGTGCGATGCTGGCATCCTTGAACAACTGGAACATCACCAGTGACAAATACACACCCCGCGTACTATCCGCCCCGCGCAGCACCACCAATGTCACCAGTGGTACGATCAACACCCACAACGGCAAATCCCGCACTTTACGGATCGCTACCGTTTCCGGTTGATCTTTCACGCGGATTGCTTCCCGCGCGATATAGGCCTCGATGCGCCGTAACAAATACGCATCACCCATCGAAAGCATCAGCGCCACGCCTGCAATCACTAGGAACACCGACCGCATATCCAGTTTCGCCAATCCGCTCGTGATGCCCGTTCCCAGCACAAACCCCAGCGAAAACAACGTTCGTAGTGCCGTGATGCCCATCACCTGTGCATCATGATCCCAATCCGCCACCACACCCGCCTTCGCCACCGCGAACAACTGTGGGAACACCACTCCTAAGCCTGCAATCAACATCCCCGCGATCCACACGTGGTAGGGCAGGGTAGCCCGACTCAACATAACAAACCCCACGCTGGCTGTTATTCCGCCGATAATCACCAGCTTATAGCGCGCCACCACCCCGTCTGATAACCATCCCGTCCCCAGTGTGACCACGATTCCTACAGCCGTGCCCACCAGAAAATAAACCATCACCTCCGACTTATTCAACCCGATCTTTTCCGAAATGAGGATCGGTACCAGTGGTGACAACAGGGCTGTCAAACACCCTTGCAGCAAAATACCCAAACCCAATGCAGCACCGTACTCAGTGTGCAGAATGCGTTTCCAGATTGTCAGATTCATGATGACCTTGCGCGGTTCAAAGCGGCTTTAACGGCATGAAGAATATCGCTTAACGATAATAGTTTCACCCTCCCATCACAACTGCCAACTTATACCAACCCGCACTCCCTTTGCTTGTGTGTTCCCACCGCTTCCATCGACTAGATACCTTACACTTTTTGATTGATAAAGAGTTAAGATTTTACTCTAATTGTTGATGTTTGTTAATTTTAAATATATGATTGATGTATGTCGAAAGAGGATTTTTTTACCCATTGGAGAAAAACATGTATTCCCGAAGAAACCTTACCATTCTATCCTTCTTGGCGATTCTGATGCTCCTTGCCGGAAACACCGTTTTCGCTGACGATGGACGCATCAATCGTCCGCCGTGGCATTTCGGTGGAGACACCCTCTACTGCAATCAAACCGATGGCTGCACCTTACTCAACAAGACCGGTGTTGAACTCGCCAACTGGCCGCAAACTGACGTCGCGACTGCCTTTGCCACCTATGACAAATCCAAGCAGAATACGCGCGTCGAAGGTGATGCGCAGGGCACTTACGGTCCTTTTGAACTTTGGGCGGTTGGTGCGGAAGACATCGGGGCGCACAAACTGTGCTTGATCGGTTACGACGAGTGGGGCAAACAGAATAGCATGTGCTTCGTTGTCCATACCGATAACGTCTATGATCAAGCACCCGTTGCCACCGGTGGCGACTATTGCGAGGTGGCTTTGCCTTCTAAGGCACCCAGTTTTGATGGCAGTCACAAAGGTGGTTGGGATGTCTGGTCTCAATTCCCCGGCGGCACATTCCTCTATTGGTCGGAATCAGATCCCGGTTATTCCGCCTGTAAACTGGTATTTTTGGGCTAATTGCTAAAAAGCAGGGTTTAGTCGCTTAGCCCTGTTCCTTGTCCTCCTATTGCTTGTCGGGGAGGGGGTACGTACCCTCCCCACATGCATTTCTTTTTCTCACACTGCCCGTACCCGCCGCGACTCTCTTGTCTTCCGACTCTAAACTTCCAACTATCTTCCTAGTTTTTGTCTTCCAACTTGAAACTTGCGACTTCAAACTTATGACTTCCAACTTTCTCCCTAACTTTAGTATTTCGGCTTCTAACCTTTAATTTTTGACAATTGTCCTACAGTTCGCGGCGCACTTAGCATAGAGTCATTGTGATGCAATCATAGACGTCGTATAATATGAATTAATAATCTGTTGACTCCATACCACTCCATACATGGTTTAGAAATAACCTCATTTTGGCAACAGTAAATTAAGACAGTACTATGAAACACAATGTTCTGATTTTGACGTGTTGCATCTGTTTTTTAGGTGCTATCTTTAGCCCCATTGCAGCCCACACCAATTTAACTACTGAACGGACACCCTTTAGCCTGTTGGGTACAGAGGGCAACAGCGATAGCTATGGTCCAACCCTCTCCGGCAACGGTCGCTATGTGGTTTTTCAATCATACGCTTCCAATCTTGTGTCGTCGGATAGCAACAACTTCGCCGATATTTTCTTCCGTGATCGTCAGATAGGCAGCACCGAACGGGTATCAGTGAGTTCTACAGGTGTTGAGGGTAATGCTAACAGCTCCTTTGCATCCCTTTCAGCCGATGGTCGTTATGTGGCCTTTGTATCGCTTGCGTCTAACCTTGTGTTGGACGATACCAATAATTTTAGTGATGTTTTTGTCCATGATCGTCAAACCGGCAGCACCGAACGGGTATCGCTGAGTTCTACAGGTGTTGAGGGCAATAGCAATAGTTCTTACACTGCCATCTCAGCCGACGGTCGCTATGTGGCCTTTTCCTCGTTTGCTTCTAACCTCGTACCGGATGACACCAACGGACAGGGTGATGTTTTTGTCCGTGATCGTCAGACCGGCAGCACCGAACGAATCTCTATCAGCACGGCTGCTATCGAAGGCAATAACCAAAGTTATGTTCCGACTCTATCAGCCGATGGTCGTTATGTGGCGTACCTATCAAATGCTTCTAACCTTGTGTCGGGGGATAGTAACAATGCCGCTGATGCCTTTGTCCGTGATCGTCAGAGTAACACCACCGAACGGGTATCGGTGAGCGTGGCTAGTATTGAAGGCAATTCCGATAGCTACACTCCGACCATCTCAGCCGACGGTCGCTATGTAGCCTTTGCCTCATCAGCCACCAACTTGGTAACAGGTGATGTGAACAATGTCCGCGATGTTTTTATCCGTGATCGTCAGAATAACACCACCGAACGGGTATCGGTGAGCGCGGCTAGTATTGAAAGTAACGCGAATAGCTATACTCCAGCTCTTTCAGCCGATGGTCGTTATGTAGCCTTTGCCTCATCAGCCACCAACTTGGTAACAGGTGATACCAACCTAATGGACGATGTCTTCATCCGTGATAGACAGGCTGGCAGCACCCAACGGGTATCCCTGAGTTCTGCGAGTATTCAAGGCAATAACCAAAGCTATACACCAACACTCTCAACTGATGGTCGTTATGTGGCCTTTGGCTCGGCAGCATCCAACCTTACGCTAGGAGATGGCAACAACGCCTCTGATGTCTTCGTCCGTGACCGGCAGATTGGCAGTACTGAACGGATAACCCTTAGCCCAACGGTTACGAAGGGAAATAGCACAAGCGCCACCCCCTCTCTTTCAGCCGACGGTCGTTACGTGGCGTTTTATTCAGCCGCTTCCAATCTTGTTCCGGGAGACACCAACAACGTCCCTGATATTTTCGTTCGTGACCGCCAGACCGGTAGCACCGAACGGGTATCGGTTAGCTCTACCGGAACTCAATCCAATAACTCAAGCTTTGATTCTCCCACCATCTCAGCCGACGGTCGGTATGTGGCGTTTTATTCAGCCGCTTCCAATCTCGTGCCCGGAGATACCAATACCACCACTGATGTCTTCGTCCGCGACCGGCAGACTGGCAGCACCGAACGGGCATCGGTTAGCTCAACCGGTATTCAGGCCAATAACCAAAGCACGACTTCAGTCATCTCAGCCGACGGTCGTTATGTGACGTTTGATTCCTCAGCTTCCAATCTTGTGCCGGGTGATAACAACAGCACCCGTGATATTTTCGTCCGCGACCGACAGGCTGGGACTACCGAACGGGTATCGGTGAGTTCTACAGGGGCACAGGGTAATGCCGATAGCAATACGCCAGCCATCTCGGCCAATGGTCGCTATGTAGCATTTTATTCAGCCGCTTCCAATCTTGTGCTGGATGATAACAACAATTCACGTGACATGTTCATCTATGATCGCCAGAATAACACCACCGAACGGGTATCCGTGAGTTCTACGGGTATTGAAGGTAATGGGGATTGCTATGCGCCAGCCATCTCATCTGACGGTCGGTATGTGGTGTTTTATTCTGTTTCCTCCAACCTCGTGTTGGATGATACCAACAACTTTGGCGACGTTTTCGTCCGCGATCGGCAGGCTGGAACCACTGAACGCATATCTCTTAGCACTTCAGGTACTCAAGGCAATGACCAGAGTTATACGCCAGCCATCTCATCTGATGGTCGGTATATAGCATTTTATTCAGCCGCTTCCAATCTTGTGCTCGATGATACCAACAACGCCAATGATATCTTCATCCGCGACCGGCAGGCTGGAACCACCGAACGCGTATCCCTTAGCACTTCAGGTACTGAGGGCAATGGCGCAAGCGACACGCCAACCCTTTCAGCCAACGGTCATTTTGTGGCTTTTGAGTCCTTTGCTTCTAATCTCGTGCCGGACGATACCAATACCGTTACCGATGCCTTCGTTCGCGACCTGCAAAATAATGTTACCGAACGGGTGGCTGTAGGCTCGGTAGCCCCTGCCGCCCCCATACTGCTATCACCCGCCGATGGACTGATGACCCTCAACACCCAGCCTGTCTTTACATGGTCGCCCGTGCCGGAAGCCGATCATTATGTGATGCGCTTGGATACCGTCAATCCACCCCTTAATACCGTTTATAGTGGTAGCCTAACGACTTTTACACCCTCAGCCCCCTTGATGCCTGTGACCTACTATTGGCAGGTAGCAGCCGTTGATGCCATCGGTAATATATCGTCGGCTGATACACGAACTTTAATGATTATGTCGGCAGACACTTCAGCCCCACCGCGCAATTACTTCACCACCAACACACCATTGTTGACGTGGAACCGCATCACTTGGGCCAACACATACCAAATCGAAGTGGATGATACGTTTAACTTCAGTAGTCCGCTGGATTTCGCCGCTAGCGTTTCCGCCGATAAACTAGCCGTGTTCACCTCAGCACTGGCAAACAACACATATTACTGGCATGTACGGGCGTGTCCTGGAGCTGGAGCCTGTAGTGTATGGAGTGCAACTGATAGTTTTGTGGTTGATTCGTAACAGCCAGTAAGATCGCGTAGGTACGCCAGCAGGTTAGAGGCCTCTAATCTGCCTCAACTTGCGACTTCAAACTTCCAACTTTCCCACTAAAACGCCTCGTCCGCCAACTGCATCCGGCGCGCCTGTTCTTCCAACTCGCCAGCGAACCCTTGCAGCGTCACCACCCAGCGCTCCATCTCTGGAATCGTCTCGTTCCACAGCGTGAAGAACCGCTCGGCACGCTTGCCCATCCACTGCACACTTTCGACCGTTTGTTGCAGCGTATCAATCTCCGCCCGAATCGTTTCCGCTTCCTGCCGGATGCGAGCCGCCCGTTGGAACAGTTCCGTATACGGCACCTTAATTAAGTCACTCATTCTGTCTTTGCCTTGATCTTGGCGTCTTGGCGGTTCGTTTGTCTGATATTAATTCGCATTTCCACCTGCTCTCGCTGCCAATTCAATATCATCCGCCGACTGATTCAACTTATCGCGGAAGCCGCCCAATAACTCGAACGCCTCCTTTAACCGCGGCGTCACCCGTTGATACTCCGCCCTGAACGACTCCGCGCTGATCGACATGAATCGGTCAGCCGTCAGCGCTCGCATCTCCGCCTCCACTGCCTCGATGCTGTCTTGGATGCGTGTCGCGCTCTGGTTCAGCGAACTCGCCGCCTCCCGCATCTGTTGAATCCGTGCGTACAGTTCACCACTGTTCATTTCTTACGTTTGGCCTCTTCAACCAGCATCGAATAGTAGTTTTTCGGGATGCTCTTACCGGGGATTTTTTCCGCAAGTAAGTTCTTCGCCATCGCGCCATCCCATTCATTCGGCTTAATCAGTTTCCCCTGATCCTTTAGCGGTTTCAAGAATTCCTGTAACTTCTTCACGCGGGATACCAGCGCCCCGATTTCAGCCTCGCTGAGTAGGTCTTGCATCAACGCCTTCAACATCTCGATATCGAGTTTCAAGATCGCATTCGCTAACTCTTCATCAACATAACGGCTGATACCCGGCAATTCTTGGTTACGTCCCTCGACATTGACACTCGTTCCCATTGAAAAGTCGTTATCAATGCCCACCAGCCCGATGACCTTGCCCGCCCCATCCGTTTGGATGTAATAATTCTTGCGGTTACGATCCACTTGTAGCGCCAGTAAGTCAATCAATTGTAAACGGGAAAGCTGGCGCATCAATTCAGGGTCTTCGAGGCTAACCTGATCTGTTTTGTCCTTAGTCCCGCCTGCGGATGGATCATAAAAGTCGCCATCCTTCGCCATATTGAAGCCCGATTTTCCCTTTTTGCTGGCGTCTTCCATCAAGCTGCCGCTGACGTTACCCCCGTCCGTATGCCGTACCGCCATCTGTGCTTTGGCAATAACCCCCGCACCTAATAGGTCATTCAACCGCGACATCGCCACATCGCGTTTCGCCATGCGCGCGTTTTCCGAGTCGATGCCCACCATTTTCACGCCCAATTCATACTCATTCTTCAGGGCATTATACTTTTCAAAATTGCCACCTGTAGATTCGAGTACTTTAAGATCCGCCTCGCTGGTGAATTCATCCTGTTTGACTTGGCTCAGACCTTCCGGCATCCCTTTTTCAAAATTGGTCAGGGTATTCTTATTTTCTTTGAAGTAACCCTGTGGCCCCGTTCCGCCAAATTTGGTGACTTCGCTGCTCCCGCCTCGTTCCCCACCAACCTTATTCTTGTCATAAACATCAACCGTTGAATCAGGCCGCAATATCGTACCGAAAGACGGTTGTCCGAAGCTGTAATCCACTGGCTTGCTGATTACCCGCAGCATCGAAACCGCAACTTTATTTTTCTCCGCCTCGATCTGTGGCTTTAACCCGAGGATGTAAACCGCCTTCTTGCCTTTTTCACCTTGATAACCGTTAATCGCCGTGATGATATTGTTTAGCAGGGTAATCGCCGCTTGGAACTGGCCTTGTATCGTACTCTTATCCGTTGCCAGTTTGGTTTTGATCAAATATTGGTCGTAGGCCTGTACACTGTTCAGCACCGCCCGATACTTAGTAGCGTTCTGTTTAATCACCTTGCCGAAGGCCGTCACATCAGCTTTCGGTTGTCCCAGCTTCCCAATAATCACCCCGTGCGTCGGCATCCGTTGGATCATCTGTTGTGTCGCATGGTTACCGATCAACGATTGCATCTGTAATGTAGGATGTTGTGGGGCAGGGGAATGTGTAACGAGCGATTCATCAGGCGTATGCTTTTTACGGCTAACCTTGCGTGAGCTTTGGGATTTGTAAGTTTTAAACACGCGTGTACTCTTTTCTAACCAATACACTTTAAATAATAACGACCTTCATTCCATCATAAACCAATTTCCCCTTACGCCACCCTATAGCCTTCTGTTTTCTCTGCCTTCTCATCCCCTTGGCGATCCCTGCCCATATCAAACTTCTCTGTATGATCTTGGCGTTCTTGGCGACTTGGCGGTTCAATTCTGCCTTTTCTCTCAAACTCTCAGTGCCTCTGTGGTAAAAACGCATTGAATTCTCAGCCATCCCCTTGGCGTCCTCTGCGACTTGGCGGTTCAATTCTGCCTTTTCTCTCAAACTCTCAGTGCCTCTGTGGTAAAAACGCATTGAATTCTCAGCCATCCCCTTGGCGTCCTTGGCGACTTGGCGGTTCAATCTTCTTACTCCGCCATTCCTCAGCGCGTCAGCGGTTGAAATAGCCTATTCTTCTCTCAAACTCTCAGTGCCTCTGTGGTAAAAAATGCATTGTCTTCTCAGCCATCCCCTTGGCGTCCTCTGCGACTTGGCGGTTCAATTCTGCTTTTTCTCTCAAACTCTCTGTGCCTCTGTGGTAAAAATGCCTTTGCCTTCTCAATCGTACTTGCCTTTGTCTTGCAACTTGCAACTGTTAACTTTTAACTTCCCACTACTCCGCCTTCGAACTCAACTCCACTTCCAACCGCGCATAATACGTCGTGATACTCGGCCCGAAACTCAGCACATCCCCGCTCGTCAATTGCACCGGAGCGCTGCTCGTCACCCGCGCATTGTTGATGAACAGCGGCACATGCGCCCGTTCTTCCAATCGGATGCGCCAGCTTTCGTCTGCCGCGTTATACAGGATGCGTCCATAATACGGCGACAACGTATTAAACAGGCGTGGATCGTGCCCCTGCGCCACAATCGAATCGTACAAATCCACATCCAACCCCACATGATGCGCACCGCTCTCCGGTCTGCACCCGATCAACTTCTCACCGTCCTCACGGCTCCCCGAAAGCACATACACCTGCGCCCGATTATGAATATCCCGCAGCATTAACAGGTTCCGCGCATACCGCAAATTCAGCGCCGTATACAAAAACGCGCTCTCATCCCGCGCCAGTGCCTCCAACCGCAGTTGCGGCGGAACCAACCGCATCACATACACCTGCATATCCGTCGTCAACGTCATCTGGTTATACGCCGCCAGACTGCTTGCAAGCTGCCCCGTACTGACGTTCTCCGACGCCTTCAAGACTTGGCTTTCCTTCTCCAAACCCACCCGCATTTGGATCGCCTGCGCACCACTCTGAAGGTGCGGCGCGTCCTCTGCCGCCTGTGCCACCTCTTGTTGGATTTGCAACTCACACATCGGCAGGTGTCCCTGTCGCGGATCATCAGTCATCCGGTACAACCGCACCCACTGGCTCTGGTTGAGCATCACCGGCGTATTCCCCAGCTCCAGCTCATCCAGCATCACCCGCACCGATCCCTGCTTCGACGCGTACCAGATGCCCCCCTGCAACTGCAACTGGATCGCGCTCTGGGCAATCGTATCCAGCGCGTTAGGCGGCACGAAGTAACGCAAATCCACATCCGGTATCGTGTTCTGCATCGCGTCCGGTCGTCCGATCAACAACCGCCGTTTCCCGCGTGATGTCATCTCGAAGCTGCCCAGCCGCACCCGCAGTAACCGATCCCCCGCACGTAGTGGGGCAGGGAGTTCCACCGGTTGCGCCGCCTGAGTGAACACCACCAGCCGATCCCCCGGTTGCAGATCAAGGTCTTGCAGCCGTTGATTGGATTTAACCGCCCGCGCGACTTCAAGTGTGCTCGCCTCAATCCGCGTCTCATAATGCGCCAGATACCGCGCCACCTCGCCCACCGTCACACTGTTGCTCAACCGTGCTTGATAATGATGGCTCGAATACACCATCGCCGTTGTAATCCGTAATGCCAAAATAAAACCCCTCTAACCCACTGCACTACGTTTTACCACAAACACCCACAGAACACACAGCCAATACCCCAATGAATTGAACCGCAACATAAACAATATATTCACCTGACGAGATTTCTAATTTGATTTGCAAAAGTCAGAATAGACGAAAATTCCGATTCAAATTCATAGGTTAATCGACTAGGCGCAGGAAATGGATGTTTCGCTGCCACATCCCCTTTCACAGTACTAATGCCTGTCGGTTTTAAAGATAGCGAAAGTCCGAAATAATCCCCGTACTCAGGATAGAATTCAGAAACACGTAAATTTTCGTAATTTTGTAGTTGTTTATCGAACTCTTTAAGTTTATCGAGGCTGAATTCGATAGATAGAATTGCAATATACCAACTACATTCGATTTGTATGTCCGAATAAAGCCATTCACTATCTTTTTCTCTCCAGTTTCCCCAAACCAACTGAGCTTCCTGATTGCCACGTAAAATTGCTACACGATCATTTTCATCTAGCGTTTTCATACAATTACCTATGGTTTTATATAAAATGGAATATCATTAAGGTCGATATACCATCCAAACGAATCTACTTTTCGATGCCATTCTTCGATAGGAATTACATCGCGATGTGTAATTGTGTAACTATCTATAATTATATTGAATACAACTTATGTAAGTCGCCAAAAGCTTTCAGACTGAAACGGATTAACAAGATGAGCGCGAAAACACGCCACATATAACCTGAGTTGCCGCTTCCCACGCATTTTCCAAACCAACCGCCGCGAACTTTACAACCACCATCATTAAACTCAGGAGTGGTTACAAACGACATGACGTCTAACGTTCCAAAGAATCGGTTGTAGGGGAGCACCTGTGTGTGCTCCCAACGACTACTGAGTTTTTGTCCCAACTCTTTTTCCCCCTCCATTGCCCATGAAAGTCTCTCTTAATTGATCCATCATTTTGTCCATGACCTTCTGAACCGCAACAGTGTAAGTCTTCATAAGCTTTCGGACTGAAACGGATCACCAATATGACCGCGAAAACACGCCACATATAACCTGAGTTGCCGCTTCCCCACGCCCTCAAAAGTTTGGAAACGCGAACCCAAAATGCTTGCAAATGATGAACTTTTGTTCTGATATGATACTTGTAATGGTGACAAAGTATGTGATGTTATGCTTCTGACACAAATAGCAAAGCACGGATTGTAGGGGAGCACCTGTGTGTGCTCCCATCAACCACTGCACGCGGCAGCACCACCCGAACCGCCCGCCCTACAAAAATCCACACCGAGCGGTTCGCTCCCCTAATCCCGCCGTCAATTCAGCGACCGTAGGAAGTCCTGTGGGCGGCACAAACTGCACAAGCTATGAAGTTTGCGAAGTTTTTGCCATAGCTGAACCGTTTATCTAGACAGCCCGTAACTGAAGGATATTAGAAGCCCTCAATGTGCCATCCGCTGCCCGAACTTCAACCGTCAAACGCACTGATCCACCATTTTGGGGCATGGTGAACGATAGGGGTGTTAAATGGGTAACGCTATAGGGTGTCAATTCAAGGCTGCCATAACTCCCCTCGAGCAGTGTCGTTGGTTCGCCGCTGATGCGCTCCAGTCGCCAATCGACGATGACTGTTGATAATGCCGGCTGACCATATGCACTGATGAAGATCGGCACATCAACAACTTGACCGCCTTTTACAAACAATTTGCCCTGATAATCGAGGCTAATAAAATCCGATGTATTGACCCTTCCGAGGTCATACCCGATCTTTTTGACGCTGCGATCGTAGTAAGCGAGACCAGCCAATTCGTGTTCCACATCATACAATTCTGTATACGTGTACCCGATCAATCGGCTATGACGGCGCATTTCTGTCGTCTGCCACTGAAAGTCAACCGGACGGTCATCCCCCCAACCAGTTCCGTATTCGCTAACCATGAGCGGTTGCCCGCTGTACGCCTGTCCTTCCGCGAAGAAGGGATGACCCAGTACCGTAACCGCCATCGGTGTGGACTCCAATTGCGTTAGGTAATCGCTCCACTCCCATGTGTTAGCCGTATATTTATGCGAATCCGCAATGTCGGTTTTCACATGTCGCCAGCCGGAATTATCCACAATCAGGCGTGTCGAATCTCGGTCTCTGATTTGCTGATACAGATCAATCAGGTATTGCTGCACATCAGCAGTACTGCGGAATTCCAGCCCCCACGACTCATTATAGGGACTCCAGATCACTATCGACGGGTGATTGTAGTCACGCTCAATCATGGCTTCGAGATCACGCGTCACCCGTTTACGGGCGAGCGCCGTAAAGCGCACAGGGCAGGGGACATCATTCCACAAAAGCATACCGATCTGGTCAGCCCAATACGCCCAACGTGGATCTTCAATCTTGAGGTGCATACGCAGGCCGTTAAAGCCCAATTGTTTGCCCAACATAATATCAGCCCGTAGCGCCTCATCACTCGGTGCGGTATAAAGCCCATCAGCCCAATATCCTTGCACCAGTGCTGATCTGAGGTAGATCGGATGCCCATTGAGCAGGATATTCTCCCCGCTCACGGCGATGCTCCGCATACCGAAATAGGTGTGAAGTAGATCTGTGGATTTCTCAGGTGTGCTCAACTTCAAATCAACCGTATACAGGTTGGGCGTTTCGGGTTCCCATAACAGCGGATCGTTCAGATCGACAGTGACGGTAAAAGTTTGCGCCGTGTTCGCTTCCTGAATCATCAGCGCTTGCGTCTGCGTCACGCTGCGTTTATCAGGAGCCTCAACCGTGATTTGAAGGTTTGCGTTTTCAGGCACAGGCGCTTCCACCGTGACTGCGATCATCGCTCGTGCGTTGACTACATCCGGTGTGATGTGTACCTGTGTGATGTAAGTGGCAGGTCGCGCCTCTAACCATACCGTCTGCCAGATTCCACTCACCGTCGTGAAATCCACATCATCCCACGGATTGGGTGGATTACTACTTTGTTTCCCGTGCGGAATTTCTG
Source organism: Aggregatilineales bacterium (assembly GCA_044227005.1). Classification (GTDB taxonomy): domain Bacteria; phylum Chloroflexota; class Anaerolineae; order Aggregatilineales; family Phototrophicaceae; genus CFX2. Next base: position 5,625 of record JBGAFZ010000010.1, on the reverse strand, counting down.
AAAGATCAGCCGGGTCTTTAACCCTCACCACAACCTGATTTTCTCCCGCAATCAACATGTCTGTGATCTCGAACTCGAAAGGGGTATATCCCCCCTCATGCTCACCAGCAGCCTGACCATTCACCCACACCTGCGCCTCATAATCAACCGCGCCAAAGTGCAGTACAACCTGCTGATCTGCCCATCCCTCTGGAACTGTAAATACGCGCTGATACCACGCCACCTCATACTGAGATGCTTCTGCAATCCCCGACAGTCTGCTTTGCCATGCGAATGGAACGACAATCGACTGTTGCAAGGCCTTACTATCGGGTTCAAACCACTTCTGTTCGAGACCCACCTGATCAGGATCAAACGCAAAATTCCATGTTCCATTCAAATTCAACCAGTTGTCGCGTTGGAAATCCGGACGCGGGTATTCTGATCGTGGAGTCATCGTGTTGTCCTGTATATTCAATCCTGACTCTGCTCTGGCTACACTGAAACACAATAGCATGCTTAGCAGCATCAGGATACGCATCTTCTCACCCCTCATAATAACGGTTCTCGTCATGGTTCCCTGTACGCCTTCAAAAACTTCATGCGGCCGGGATCAACTCGGAGAGTGTAACGCAAAACCGTTCTTTGTACGGCGACCTAAGCAACCACCCTTATACCCACGAAAGTCCCTTTTAATGGATCCATCACTAGAGGATATGTCATCGCATATCCTCCGGTAGTTAACAGGGCAGGGTGACGATGAAGGTAGTGCCTACATTAAGCTGACTCTCGACAGCAATGGTTCCGCTGTGGGCTTCAATGGCGGCGCGGACGATAGTCAGGCCGATGCCGAGGCCGCCGACTTCGTTGATGTTGGTGCCACGGAAGAAAGGATCGAAGATGCGTGCGAGTTCATCTGGCGGGATGCCGATGCCCTGATCAGCAATGCGTATTTCATAGCGGTCGTCGAACGGGAGCAAAGTGACATGGACAGGTGCGGCGGGTTTGGAATAGCGGATGGTATTGCGCAGGAGGTGCAGAAAGACGTTTTCTAAAACGGCTGGGTCGGCGTAGAGGGGAGCGGTTTCCGGTAGCGATAGCACGAATTTATCCGGCAGTTGATACGAGTTGGATACTTCATGAGCGATATGGCGGCAGAGGGTGGTCAGATCAACCGTGGTGCGATGGACGGACGCAGGGCGGAAGGTGCCACGAATCACCAAGCTGATTTCGTCCAGCATGTTGGTGATGTGGTGGATTTGTCTCGCCAGTGTTTGCACCTTGTCCGCACGTTTTTCGGGCGAGAGGCGTTCGTAATAGGCAGTGAGGGTCTCTACCGTGATTTGAATGACCGTCAGCGGGGTGCGGAATTCATGGGCGATGCGTTCCATCATGCGGGTTTTGAGATCGCTGAGTTCCTTTTCCTTTTCCAGTGCGGTCTTGAGTTTTTCCTGCTGGATTTCGAGTTCCTGCATATAATGACGCTGGCTGACGTCGCGGGTGACCAGCACCGTGCCCACCGCCTCACCATCATCCCCATAAATGAAGCGAGCGGAAGTCTCAGCATCGATGTAGTGACCATCGGCATGACGTAAACGGTGCTCGATCTCGAAGTTCTGCTGTCCATTGCTGCGCGCAGCCAAAGTCACATTCATGATGTGATCAGCATCATTCGGATGAACCAGATCAAATATAGGCGTGTTTTGCAGCTTTTCAACCTCATACCCCAGAATAGTTTTATAGGAAGGACTGGCAAACGAAATGCGCCGGTTTCCATCTGTAAGGACGATCAAATCAGCCACGTTTTCCGTGATGCTGCGAAATCGTTCTTCACTGTATTGCAGGGCATTTTCAAGTTGCTTACGTTCGGTGATGTCACGGATGACGAGCACAGTCGCAATAAACTCACCGTACTCGTTGGGGACAAAACGGGCTGATGTTTCAGCTTCAACATAATGCCCGTCGGCATGACGCAGCCTGCATTGAAATTCAAGCTGATCAAGCCCCGCATTCCGCGTTTCCATGAATAGCTTGCTCACACGGTCAAGGTCGTCCGGATGGACATAATCCCATACCAACACGTTCTGGAGGGTGTGGTGATCGTAACCTAATACCGTTTTAAAAGATGGACTCACGAAATTAGCATGACCGGTTCCATCCGTTAGCAGGATTAAATCCAGCACATTATCGGTGATGAGGCGCAGATTTTCTTCGCTCAGGCGCAGGGCTTTTTCGAGGCGTTTACGCTCGGTGACATCGCGGGTGACGAAGATACCCCCCTGATAATTGCCGTTCTCATCAAGGAGAGTCGTTGCATTTGATTCAGTATCGATATACTGCCCGTCGGCCTGACGCAAACGAAGCTGCCCACGCATGTTATGTGTACCGGTGCGTGCAGCCGTTTTGCGTCCCTCGACGATGACCAGATCATCAGGATGAACAAAGTCCTCCCGTTTATACCCAATCATGGCTTCGGGTCGGATGCCAAGCATCGTGTAGGCGGATGGGCTGGCGTAAACGATGCGTTCATTAGCATCACTCTGGGTGACAAGGTCGCTGATGTTGTTAGTGATCAACCTGAGCTGCTGCTCGCTTTCGCGCAGGGCGTTTTCAAGACGTTTGCGTTCGGTGATGTCGACGCTTAGAACCATGCCGCCGATGACGTGCCCGTCTATATCGTGCACAGGTGCGGCGTGACCGATGTAGGCGTAATCCACCACCGTTCGTTCGTAAGTAAAACTTTCTCCTTGCAGCGTTCGTTGATACACCGGCACGATAAAGTCAATGAGTTCTTGCGAATGTAGTACTTCAGTCGGCTTTTTGCCCACCATCGATTGGTTCAAAATGCCAAGACGGTTAATGAAGGGGCCTTCGATCATGGTGTAGCGCATGTCCATGTCATACATCACGACACCGGAATTCGGCATATTTCGGGCAAGGCTGCGGTACAAGGCTTCACTGTCACGCAAGGCTTTTTCGGCCTGTTTGCGGTTATTAACGTTCTGGATTTGTGAGATGAAGTGGACAGGCTTGCCTTCGGGATCGCGCACGAGCGAGACACTGAGTAAAACCCAGACTTCATGACCTGCCTTGTGGAAATAGCGCTTCTCCATTTGGTAGGACGTGATTTCACCAGCGACCAACTGGCGGACGTTGTTGAGGTCGGTATCCAGATCGTCGGGATGGGTGATGTCCTGAAAGGTTTTGGCGAGGAGTTCAGCCTCGGTGTAACCGACAATGTCACACAAAGCAGGGTTGACACGTAGCCAACGTCCATCCAAGCCGACCAGCGCCATACCGATGGCGGCAAAGTCAAAGGTCGATTGAAACTGCGCCATGTTGCGCTGGAGGGCGTCCTTGTCCCGTTTATGTTGGCTGATGTCTTTGATCAAGGCATAAAGATAAGATTTGCTGTTTACCTCTAATAATCCAGACGACACTTCGACATCTCGAATGTCCCCTGATGCCAAGCGATGCTGTGTTTCAAAGGTGGGCAGTTCGCCGTTCATCACTTTTTGTAGGATGGTTTTAATCTCTGTCAGCGGGTGCACATTGATGTCGGTGACAAATAAACTGGTCAAGTGCTGGTGTGTATACCCATAGAATTCACAAGCTGCTGGGTTGGCTTCGACAATCCGTAGTGTGCTAGGGTCGATGACCAGTTTGATGATGCGTGCACGTTCAAAAAGCTGGCGATAGAGGACATCTGTGAGCGCGAATGTACTATCCTCTTCTGTAAATGTGGGGAAATCTAACTGTGTCATGGGTTAGACCTAACGTATGCAGAATTCACGATTACAGCTATTATAACCAAGTCCCAATTCCGGTTGCCAGATTATCTGTTAACGTGTTGCACGAACGAAATAACTGGGCAGCCTCAAACTGCTGCTTACAATCAACCATATCTCATATGAGGCATCAGTTTCCTATCCGTGACTGTAACTCGCCAAAAGCTTTCGGACTGAAACGGATCAACAAGATGAGAGTGAAACAACTCCACTTATAACCAACCAGTCACATGCTACGAGATGTTATGCTTCTGACACAAATAGCAAAGCACGGATTGTAGGGACAGGATTCATCCTGTCCGGCATTTTCCAAACCAACCGCCGCGCACTTTACAACCACCATCATTAAACTCAGGAGTGGTTACAAACAACATGACGCCCAACTCACCAAAGAATCGGTCGTAGGGGAGCACCTGTGTGTGCTCCCAACGACTACTGAGTTCTCTTCCCGACTCTTTTTTCCTCTCTGTTGCCCGGGAAAATCTCTCTTAATTGATCCATCATTTTGTCCATTACCTTCTGAACCGCAACATGGTATTCGCGATTTACTAATGCACCACCTCTACAATCAATAGGTGTAGAAGCTCATCCTAATGTTTTCCAAAGCTGGAATTGGTAGTATATTGGGGATGGAGTCAAATCCAATCCCCAATACCTATAAATTATGAAAGACACATAGTGATTTAAGCGATGAAATATAAGAACGCAGTGATTTTTCTTTTGATTTGCTCCGCCTTGTTTTTGGGGTGCGTTGTTTCCATCTCGGTTGTACAAAATTGTAATCAGGCGAATGCAATTCCCTTAGTGGAAATCTATCCAAACTCACATTTGGTAGATCAAATAGTACGCGATTTTGGCTCTCAATATATGGCAACGTTGAAGTATGTAGCCAACATATCCTATGACGAGTTGCTCCTTTATTTTGACGAGAAATTAGACTGTACTATAAACGAAACAAGAACAAACGCTACTTGTAGAGGAACTTTGTCAAATGGTAGCAAAGAATATTTTATTTACCTATCGCAAGATAATAAGATTCAGGAACTTACAGCTTCTTATACAGCTGAGATTTCTTGGCGTGGATGTAACTGGAACTTTGGAATCTCCGATTAATCTAGGTTAGATACTTAGAATATCCTTCCTCAGTTTGAAGGTATGCGACGATAATCAAGCTCCCATCAAGCTAACATCTAAGTCTTCAAAAGTTTTCGGACTGAAACGGATCAACAATATGCGCGTGAAAACACACCACATATAATCTGAGTTGCCGCTTCCCCACGACCCCAAAAGTTTGGAAACTCGAACCCAAAATGCTTGCAAATGATGAACTTTTGTTCTACAATTATGCTTGTAATGGTCACAGGTAGCACCCTACTAAACGGTGGAGATACATTTTCAGTGGCAACCAATGAGGCAATAATCCATAAAAGTCTTTAAAGCCCCTCCCTGATGCTTTGGGGAGGGGTTTGGGGTGGGGTATGGTGGCCAAATTATGTCATCCACCACTGAACGCAGACCGACCAACACCCTCTTATGTTTTTTCTTTGTGTCTTGGTGGTAAAAAGTGCATTGGGGTTAGGAGCATGGATTTGGCAATCTTGGCGTCAGACATCACACACCCTAATGGGCGCGAATCGAGCCGAGCGATCCGCCGAATGGTCACAAATTTCGCCATTACCGCCAATAAGGTCCGGTGAAATTGCCATAAAATTCTGCGTCTGGACTTGCCCCGATTGAGTGGAGAGAAAGAAATTGCACAGGTAAACTCAAACAAGGAGCAAGGAGACAGAAAATGAGCAGACGAAGTAAGCATCATACAGACGAATTTAAGGCAGAAGCAGTGGAGTTGGTGGAGCGA
>JBGAFZ010000002.1:0-1825466 GCA_044227005.1 Aggregatilineales bacterium | reverse complement strand
AGAGCTGTGAGGGTACACCCGGTCCCATTCCGAACCCGGTCGTTAAGCTCACAAGCGCGGATGGTACTGCCATGGTAACGTGGTGGGAGAGTACGCCGCTGCCAACCCCCTTCACTCCCACTTTCTTTTTGTTTATCTCCCCCTCCCCCCTTTTCTTTCTTGGCCTTTCATACTTTGGTATTCAATGAATTCCCTACTTCTTTCTGGCGAATGCTGCTTGAAGCGATTACACTCAAGCTCCATAATGCAAACATATTCTGAAAGCCTACCTGATGAATGAGTGGATGGTTATCTTCGAAACATCTAGCGATACAGAAGCGCAAATTGTTGCCGGACGGCTTAAAGTTGAAGGTATTAACGCGATTGTCTATCGTCAACCCGGTGCGGCTGCACTTGGAATAACAATTGGATTTCTCGGTTCTGTAACAGTGTTAGTCCGTCCTTCGGATTATGAACATGCGCTTTCAATTATAGAACCTGATTATGTTGAAGAACTCCCCGGTACGACCGACGATATAAGTTACATAGGCCTTGATGATGATGACACTAATGAACTCATTGACTGATGTACCCGGTATTCGGGTTGGGCATGCTACGAATTTAGATGCCGCGACAGGTTGTACGGTGATAATATGTCCTGATGGAACAATCGGAGGAGTTGACCAACGTGGTGGAGCTCCCGGCACGCGCGAGACTGATTTGTTAAGTCCAATGCACTTAGTTCAACATGTCCATGCCGTGCTACTTGCTGGTGGTAGCGCGTACGGTTTGGCTGCTGCTGATGGTGTAATGCGCTATCTCGAAGAGCACGCGATTGGCTATAAAGCCCAAAACAACATCATTGTTCCAATCGTACCAGCCGCTATCCTTTTTGATCTTGCGCTCGGACGCTCGGATATTCGGCCAGATGCAGCGATGGGGTACGATGCCTGTCAATCAGCATCAACGAGGGCAGTTTTGCAAGGCACTGTTGGTGCTGGTACAGGCTGCCGTGTTGGCGCAGGGATGGGTAATGAATTTGCGACGAAGGGTGGGATTGGGAGCGCGAGTATTGATCTTGGTGATGGATTAATTGTTGCAGCCCTCATTGCCGTCAATTCTATTGGTGATGTAGTTGACCCGCAGGGAGAGATACTTGCAGGACTTCGCCAATCTGCAACGAGTAATGAATTTGCCAGTTCACTAAACATGATGCGCATGATGTCGCGGGTCATAGACACGCCATCTGACGGCAATACTGTAATTGGTGTCGTGGCGACCAATGCGAAATTAAGCAAGGAACATGTCAATAAGGTTGCTCAAATGGCTCATGACGGTTTGGCTCAGGCAATTCGACCTGCTCACACTATGTTTGATGGTGATACCCTGTTTGCGTTAGCTACTGGTGAGATACCGGCCAATGTAAATGCGATTGGTGCTTATGCAGCAGAGGTTGTCGCCCAGGCAATTCGTAACGCTGTTTACAATGCTACATCGCTGGCCGGAGTTCGATCATTAAAAGATTAAGTTAAATTAAACAAATTGCTTCAGGTATTTAATAATCCATTGATAAGATGTAGAGGAGGTGTTAACTACAGTGAAAGATGATAATCGTATGCCAAAAATCCTGGTCATCGAAGACGAAATGACGTTGGCCAATAACCTTTCTGATAAACTCAAAGGTGAAGGTTATAGCGTCATGTTGTCTATGGATGGAGAAGATGGACTTTCCAAAGTGCGTCAAGAACATCCGGATCTCGTTGTGCTGGATATAATGTTACCCGGTTTGGATGGCCTTAGCTTATGCCGGATAATTCGGCGTGATCCCGGCACTAACCATATTCCGATCATTATGGTGACCGCTCGCGGAACCGAAGTCGACAAGATCGTTGGACTTGAGAGTGGTGCTGATGACTATGTTGTGAAACCGGTAGCACTCGGGGAGTTTCTCGCTCGTGTACGGGCTGTGTTGCGTCGTCCGTCAGGTCGACAAATCATTCAAGATGAACTGAATTCGAACGATCTTCAGGTAAGTCTGACGGGGCGTCGTGTCTACCGTTCCGGTGAAGAAGTCAAATTGAGCAACAAAGAATTTGACCTGCTGGCGGAGCTGATGCGCAATAAAGGTGTCGTTTTGTCGCGGGACTTAATCCTCACCAAAGTATGGGGATACGATTACTTTGTGGATAAACGCACTGTAGACGTTCATATTCGCTGGTTGCGTGAAAAGCTAGAAGAAGATGCCTCAAATCCACGTCGTATTGTAACCGTTCGAGGCGTTGGCTATCGTTTTGAAGGATAAAAAGTGGAAGATCACGAAAAAGATTGGGCATATAAACAAGCCCTGATGCTTACGTTAGCAAATGCTGCCTATGAAGCTTTGATGGTACTTAACGCCGATTTTGAGGTTATTGCAATCAACAATGCTGCTGAAGAGCTATTTGAGCGCGAGCGTCCCATTGGTGAGAATTTGCTAACTGTTACCAATTCACCAGAGTTAGAGTCAGTTGTACTCAGTGCGCTTGAATATCAAGAAGAGACTTTTGAAGAGCAGATCATAATTGATAAGCATCATTATCGCGTTCGTGCACAGGTTATCCAGCGCGATGGTAATCGGTTTATCGGTTTAGCTCTGCAGGATGTGAGCGACTTGGTTCGTTTGAACCGTGCTCGTCGTGATATGGTTGCGAATATTTCGCATGAATTGCGAAAGCCAGTTGCCAACATTCGTATCATAATTGACTCGTTATTCCATGAGGATGAAAAGCCCAAGCGCAAGCGAAGCATCTCAACTATACAATCTATCGCCCGTGAAACAGACTCGTTGCTATGGGTTATTCAAGAGATGATGGACTTGTCGATGATTGAGTCGGGGCAATCGATTGTTCGTATGGTTGAATTGGATCTTCGTCCGCTTGTTGAGGATGCTATTGAACGGATGGAAGATCAATCAAGTCTCAAAGACATTCGCATTGTCCATGATGTTTCCAAAAAATTGCGCGTGTGGGGCGATTGGGATCTTATTCGGCGTGTCATCGTTAATTTGCTCCATAACTCCATCAAGTGGTCCCCAAAAGGTAGTAAGGTGACAGTCTCAACATCTGTGACAGATGATGAAGTGACTGTTCAAGTTGTTGATGAAGGCCCTGGTGTTCCTGATGATCAAGTCGAGCGTATATTTGAGCGATTTTATCAGGTCAATGCTTCTCGATCCGGTGGAGAAGGTACTGGTTTAGGTCTCGCTATTTGTAAACATATTGTGGAAGCACATGGTGGGCATATTTGGGCGGTGGGACAAAGCCAGACCAAAGGTGGTAAGTTTTTGTTTACCCTTGGGCGGGTTGAAGAGGATGCAAATCTTAGCTGAACCTATGCACAACTTATTGCAATTCTAATAATCTTTCTGATATACTGCCCTCAATTGAATATGATAATCCTTCGGGGCAGGGTGAAATTCCCTACCGGCGGTATGATATATTATCAAGCCCGCGACCCGAGTCGCCAATTTGTATAACGCAAATCATCATCGACCCCCAAATTGGTGCATCATAGTTTCTACTATGACGGTGGATCTGGTTAAATGCCAGAGCCGACAGTGATAGTCTGGATGAAAGAAGGATCTAACTTTTCCTCACATCATATGATGTGAGAATTGTTGGCGTTGCTCAGCTAATGTAGATGCCGCTCATCAACATTTTTTGCGTTGATGTAATTTGGGTTTCTCATTTCCCTGAGTAAATCTTGCCCCGTTGAGTTTCTAAATACCAATGGGGTTTTTTATGCGTCAAACTGCATTTCCTCAATCACTGAAATCCTCAAGCCGGATTACGTCACGCAACACGATAGTCTCTATGCATACTGTCCGTCAGATTATGCCAGTAATTACCGTAGTTACTGTTATTGCAATTTGGCAGATCATCGTAAGCCTAAACATCTATCCGACTTTTATCATTCCTTCACCATTACTTGTCCTTAACAAAGGCATTCACGTTCTACAAGACGGATCTCTGATCTACCATGCAGGCGTAACCTTTGCTAACGTGGTTGCCGGCTTGTTTTCGGGGCTAATTCTAGCCATAAGCTTGGGTTACGTAATTGCAAAGACTCCTTTGCTTGAAGATTTTCTTTCACCAATTATTGTTGCAGTACAGTCTGCTCCAGTCGTAGCGTATGCCCCACTACTCGTTATCTGGTTTGGGAGTGGCCCAACCAGTAAGATTGTAACGGGTGCTTTAATTGTCTTCTTTCCCATGTTAATGAATACAATTGTCGGTATACGAACCGTTCCGCAACCCTTGCGTGACCTGCTCTCATCTATGAAAGCGACCCGCTGGCAAACTTTCACAAAACTTGAGATTCCCTCTGCAATGCCGATTTTGATTAGTGGGCTTAAAATCAGTGCAACCTTAGCTGTGATTGGAGCCGTTGTAGGCGAGTTTGTGAGTGCAAATGCGGGGCTTGGGTTTCTCATCAATCTGGCACGAAGCCAGTACGATACCCCGCTGGTCATCATCTCTGTGATAACGTTAACGCTTATTGCGCGTTTCCTTTATAGTTTAGTCTCCTTACTTGAACGATTTGTACTTGGCTGGCAGCAGAGTACTCATCGTTCGTAAGGTAATGTTTTCTTGTTTTGGTTTCTACGATATGTTCTGAGGAGTAATGATCTATGAGTCGGTTGAAGGTAATTTTGGGAATTATGCTGACATTTATGTTGTCGGTTGTGTCTGTGAGCGCTCAAAGTGAAGCAGTAAAACAGACCTTTTTCCTCACGTTTGTGCCTAATGTTCAATTTGCACCTGTGTATGTGGCAATTGAAAAGGGCGATTTTAAGGCGGCAAATCTGGATATCACTATTCAACATGGCGACGAGACTACAGGTGTAGATTTGATCGCAGCTAACCAACTTCAATTTGGTTTGATCAGTGCTGAAGAAGTTATCAAAGCACGGGCAAATCAGCGCCCCGTTGTTCAGGTTTATGAGTGGTTTCAGAAGTATCCAGTAGGTATTGTAGTATCGGATAGCAGCGGAATTCAATCAGTTAAGGACTTGAAGGGACACAAAGTAGGTATCCCTGGCCGGTTTGGTGCTAGCTACAACGGCTTAACAGCAATCTTAACTGCAAATGGTATGACGGAAAGTGATATTGATTTGCAGGTGATTGGCTACAATGCACCGGATGTCTTTTGCGTTGGTGCGGTAGATGCGGCCGTCGTGTATATCAATAATGAGCCGCTTCAAATTCAACAGCGTGCAGATTCGGGGAATTGTAATGGTGTCAAGAGTGTGACGGTGTTCCCTGTATCGGATGCAGTGGATATGGTGTCGAACGGCATTATGACCAACGAGCAGACTATTACTGATCATCCTGATCAAGTCATGGGTGTGGTTAATGCGTTTGACGCGGGATTGCGTTCCGTAATTAATAACCCGGCTGAGGCCTATCTCATAAGTCTCAAGTATGTAGAAAACCTCCCGATTTCTGATGCGTTCAAGGGTGCATTGGAAACGGCTTCAGCGAGCCAAGATCAGTTCTTGGCAAGCAATCCTGATCGTAAAGCTGTTGCAGAAAGTCGTGCCGCTTTATTGAAATCACTTTCTGCGCAGTTTGATGCAGCTACACTTGTTCAGTTTGAGGTGCTCCTGAATACAATTGAATTGTGGGATGCAGACCGCCTCGGTTTGACTGAGAAAGCGTCGTGGGAAGCAACGCAGCAAGTGTTGGTGGATATGAAGTTCGTTTCAACTCCCATTGATGTTGAGAAGGCTTTCAGCAACGACTTTTTGCCCGCAGAAAGCAAGTGAAATGGGTGTAGGAATCGCTGTTCGCGATTTGAGTGTAAATTATCGGGCGCCGGATGGCGGTGTGCTTCCGGCGCTTGGTTCACTTACATTTGAAATAGCCTCGGGTACATTTGTGTGTTTACTCGGCCCTAGTGGTTGTGGTAAGAGTACACTCGTTCGTGTGCTGGCTGGATTACAGCCAGCCACGTCGGGCGAGGCGTATTTGGGACGAGAACGCATTCTTTCCCCATCCCGACAAGTGGGGATAATGTTTCAAGATGCGAACCTGATGCCCTGGCGAACTGTGGTTGAGAATATTGCGCTCCCACTCGAATTATCCGGCGTTCCAAAGCAAAAACGCCTCGCAATTGCTCAGGATATGTTACCGGGACTGGGATTGGGTACCGAATTTACGCGTGCTTATCCGGGTGAATTATCAGGTGGGATGGCACAGCGAGTCGCACTTGGGCGGGTACTCATTCAAAAACCTGAATTATTACTGCTCGATGAGCCTTTTGGTGCACTAGACGCATTTACACGCGAACAGATCAGTATCGATCTGATGCAGATGTGGACAACGCTCAAACAAACTGTGGTTATGGTTACGCACAATATTCATGAGGCTGTGTTGTTGGCTGACCGTATCCTTGTGTTTAGTCAGCGACCCGGGCAGATTGTGGCCGATATTGCAGTTCATTTGCCCCGCCCGCGCCGCATTGAGGACTCTTATAGTGATGAGTTTGGGCGTTTAGCGGGACAAGTGCGTGCGGCAGTTCAATCTACGGTTTAGCTCCCATCTAGCTTTCAATACCCTTCACCGAAAGTGTCATGCCGAAGGTGCTACCACTGCCGGTTTGGCTCTTCAGGTAGACATTTCCACCATGTAGTTCGGCAACTGATTTTACAATTGCAAGACCTAAGCCGGTTCCCTGTACCTTATCTGAGGTTGCGCGGTAAAAGCGTTCAAACAGTCTCGGTTGAAATTCAAGCGCAATACCCGGTCCATTATCAACGATTTCGATATGAACCAGTTTATCGACTATAAATACACGGGCTTTGATTTCTCCACCATCGTTGGTGTATTTGGCTGCGTTATCCACATAATTGAGGATGGCGCGTTTGACCCATTTGCGGTCACCGGGGATGATGGGGATGCCATCTGCAATATCTAATTTGTAGGTGAACTTCTTCTCGACAAAGATGGGTTTCATATCATCGAAAACTTCGCGCAAAAGCTCGGAAAGGTTGAATTCTGCCTTAGAAATGCCTAAGCCACTTTCGATTTGTTCGAGATTTAGCAGATCATTGATGAGTGATTGTAGGCGATTGATACCATTCAGAGCTAAGCGGATGATCTCCATCGCACTAGGATCGACATTACCATAATAATCCTGCAACATGTGCATAGCACTGAGGGCAACACCCAACGGATTCTTCATGTCGTGGGCGGCAGCTCGCATGAATTCAGCACGGCGAACTTCGGATTCGCGGAGATGGGATACATCGCGTACGACGATTACCCAACCATCGTGGACAGCGTGTTTTTCGACCTGACTTTCGATATATACCGGTGAGACAATGCTCGACAGTACGCGTCCATTTTCAAGCGTGGTTTGGAATGTTTTGTTCTCGGCGGTGCGAGAGGACAATGCGAAGAGCAACGACTCGCGGATCTTGGCATGGATAGGGGCGTCACGCAGCGGTGTACCGATGAGCTTACGGGCATCTACTTCGAAAAGATTTTCAGCCGCTTGATTGATCATACTGATACAGCCCGATTGATCGGTTGCGATCATTCCATCGGTTGTGGACTGTAACACGGCGTTCAGTTGTTTTTCGTGTTCGGAAGTTGTTTCGTAGAGGTGGGCATTGTCGATGGCTACACCCACAGTATCGGCTACGGCACGCAGGACGTTGATCAGTTCTTCATTGAAACTATTTGGCTTATTACTCATCAAGCTCAAGATGCCAATGATTTTATTGCGGGCATGCATAGGCGCCATGACGATGGAACGGAATTTTTCATCATGAAATTTGGGTACAGCCAACACGTCAGTTTCGTTTAAGTCATTATCTACGACGATTTCATTGGTGGAAATGACCTGACCGGACATGCCTTTTCCTAGGGGAATGCGCATGGGCGGGTTGGTAAAATCATCAGGCCAACCTTGTTGAGCACGTAGAACGACTTCATTGGCTTTTTCATCAATCAGACTTATACCACCGGCTTCTGCTCCGACGACGTTTAGAACCGCTTCCAACGCGATTTTGAGGGTTTTATCGAGATCGAGCGTTTGGCTGACGGTGGCTGCAACGGCGTTGATGGCACCGAGTTGGTCAATACGACGTTTGACTTCATCGGTAAGTAGTCGGTTCTGAATGATTAGGCTTTGGAGGTCGTTTTGCACGAGTTAACTCATTTGGTTAGTAGATTGTAAAACTCAGTATTGGCGTAAAAGGAGTATACAGCAAGTTCTGGGGTTGCGTGAAGTGAGATCAAAATACTATATGTGGATTTAATGGCCTTCGCCGCTTTTTGTGTTAACCGCTATGATTACCCTTACTTAGATTACAAGGGGATGATTATGGCATTTGATGTGGCTCGCGTTCGCTCACAATTTCCGATGTTGAGTTCGGATACTCCTATATTTTTTGATAATCCGGCTGGTACTCAAGTGCCACAGCGGGTGATTGATGCGGTTTCTGATTATTACCTGCATATGAATGCTAATTCGGGCGGAAACTTTGCGACGAGTAAGCGGACAGATGAGATGGTTGAGGCGGTGCGGGAGAAGGTGGCTGATTTTCTAAATGCACCGAGCGCGTCGGAAATTGTTCTGGGCGCGAATATGACCACGCTCAATTTTAGCTTGAGCAGGGCTTTGGCGAAGACGCTCAAGGCTGGTGACGAGATTGTATTGACGCGTATGGATCATGATGCGAATGTCGCTCCGTGGTTGCGGATAGCAGAGGACTACGGATTGGTTGTGCGATGGGTTGATATTCTTACAAGCGATTGCACACTTGATATGGATAGTTTGGAAGCGGCGCTTACTGACCGAACAAAGGTTGTTGCAACGGTTCATGCGTCGAACGCGGTCGGGACTATTAATCCGGTGGCGCAAATTGCAGATATGGCACACGCGGCTAAGGCTTTGTACGTGGTGGATGCAGTTCAAAGTGCTCCTCACGTGCCGATTGATGTGCAGGCTATCGGGTGTGACTTCCTGCTTTGTTCGGCGTACAAGTATTTCGGGCCACATATCGGGGTGATGTGGGGACGGTATGACCTGTTATCTTCGTTGCCTGTGTATAAGGTGCGTCCTTCAAAGGATAAGTCTCCGAGCCGGTGGGAAACGGGAACGCCCAGTTATGAGACGATTGCGGGAGTGGGCGCGTGTATCGATTATATTGCCGGATTGGGTGATGATTTCGGGTCGGCATTCGCGGGACAGTTCCCTCAGTTTACGGGAAGACGACTGGCGGTAAAGACTGGGATGGCAGCCGCAGGCGCTTATGAGCGCGAATTGGTGACACATCTGATTGATGTTATTCAACGCCAAGCCGGAACGACGATTGCCGGGATTACTGATCCGGCGCGTTTCGGTGACCGTGTCCCTACAGTGGTGTTCACGATGGAAGGGCACAGTCCACAGGAAATCGCAGAGCATCTGGCAAGTCATTCGATTTATGTGTGGGATGGCAATTATTACGCGGTCGAGATTATGGCGCGGTTAGGGCGAAGTGAGCAGGGGATGGTACGTGTGGGTTTGGCACACTATAACACCCACGATGAGATTGATCGGTTTGCTGCTGCTCTGCAGAAGATTTAGATGTACGTTAGCGTGAACTGCAAAGTTTTGTGTCGGCGATGTCGGCGGCGTCGTCGTCGCCAATAACTGAAGCAGGTAGCTGATTCCGGTGTGGTCGGGTGGCTGTGATTGCCGATGGATTGGGAGTGAGATCATTCGCAAACTTCACTCCTTTGTTAGCGATTGCGGGGTTTGTCAGCGGATTTGAGGGAGGGATGTGCTGAAACTGCACATAATTCTTCATATTCGTCACATTCATTTGTGCAATTTTGGCGATTCCTGTGCAGTTTCGGCGGGACGTTCGGCTGTCGGTGCGGCGATTCGAGTAAGGGGATGTCCGACGCCAAGATTGCCAATTAAGTTGGTAGTTATCGGTTTATAGATCGATGATTGGTGGCGGCAGTGTGATCGATGATGCTGTTGTTACCACAAGCAGATTTGTCACATTTACAGCATTCCACGATTGTTAAGGTGCGTCGGGATGAGGGGATATGCCAGCAGCAAAGCCGTACAAGCGGTCCCCATACCCCATTTCTATGGTAACGGATAGGGGTGGCGAAGTGGTTACTATTTGGAAAACCATTTGGTAACTGTTTGCGAGGTTCGGCACAAACGTAAATGAGGTAGGGTGCATAGATCTAGGGTTAACTGACCATTTGAAAATGGTTTGTGCCACAAACGGAAAATAAACTCAGGTCATAATATCTGTGTGTTGATGCGATTGGATTTACCTAGCCGTTCATCTCTTTGGAGATAGTTGATCCTAATTGGGTGGCGATCAGTTCTAGCATCATGACATGTTCTTGGGTGATGGTTCCGGGTTGATCGCGGAAGGCAGCAATAACCCCGTATTGATGACCGCTGAATAGTACAGGTGTGCAGGCAACTGTTCCGAGACGGCCTTTGGCAACCAAGGGGTGATTGGGCGAGTCTTCGGGAGCGGCGATGCGGCTTTGCCCGTGTTGCAATGTCCATGTCATGAGATCATTGGGTGCGGTGGTTTTGGGGATAACGGATTGGATAGGGGCGGGGCCATCTTGCGCACGGAGGTTCATCGCCAAGGTTTCGGGATTTTCGAGGCGATAGAAGGCGACATAATCGTAGCCTAGATTTTTGCAGGCGCTGACCGCAGCCTGATACTTGCCGTATTCACCTGTGGCATTGCGGAGTTCTTTGGCGAACTGGCGCACAGCAGGTAGGCTATCGGCGCGGAGGGTTTCTAGCTTGCGATCTGACATCAGGCGCATGATGCGTTTGATTAGGTCATTATCGGTAAACGGGTCGGTGGTGAGTTCATCGGCCTGACCGGGGGTACCGAAATCAGCCTCTTCGTCAACCAACACAATGAACAGACGAGGGTGAGATAAGCGGACTTCATCAATGAGTTCGTAAACCGCGCCGAGTGCGTTATCCAGAACTAATACATCAACATGTTTGTCGCGATCGGCAAGGGCATCCTGTACGTCTTGTAGTGCTGAGACAATATCGGTACTGAAGTTTTGCTGGTTCCCGAGGGCTTTGTAATAGCGGCTGGCTTGCTCACGACGTACAGCGACAAGAACATTGGTTGAATTCATTTGGTTTACTTTCGGCTTAGGAAATTGCTCGGCTCAAAAATCTACGCTTACCTTTAAATCCCTCTCCGTTGCATAGCTGAGGGAAGCTATGACCATGAAAATCTAATTTGGGAGCACACATCGGTGCTTCCCTACCTTAATACACGATATGGGTGCATAACACTTTGATCTCCCCAGCTATTGCATCGCAAAGGGAGTTCAAAACCACCGTTTCTCCCTCAAAGCTACGGTTGAGGTAAGGAGACTAGCAATCAGACCCTTATTTTGTGTGATGCTACTCAGCTAAATTATACGCTAAGTTGTAACATCCAATTTCTATAGATTTCGGGTGTTGCTGGCGGCGAGTGTGAGCAAGAGCAATTGGCGCATTCCACTGGCAACGGGTGAGACTTCGATGTATTCATCAGCGCGATGGGCATTTCCACCACGGGTGATGCCGATGGTTACGGCAGGGCAACCCAACGAGAGCGGTACGTTAGCATCCGTACTTCCGTTTTCCAATGTGCCTTTGACGCCAGTTTGTTCCAAGGCTGCTAACGCTCCCTGCACAAGATCATGAGAAACGGGGATGTAACCCGCGGGACGGTCACCGACGACTTCGATGTGATAGGACATGTTGGGTTTGACACACGACTCGACAATTCGGCGGACTTCACGTTCAAAGCGGGTTAAGGTTGCGGAGTCTTCTGAACGCAAATCCAGCCAGAGTCCGGCTTCGGTGGCGATGGTGTTGATGCTTTGACCGCCTTCGATGATGCCAATGTTGTAGGTCGTGCGCGGTGATTCGGGAGGATGCAGTCGAGTGATATGGGCACCGAGTTCCATGATGCCGTGAATGGCGCTGGTGCGACCGAAATTGAGCCAGCTATGACCGCCTTCAGCGTGGGCTGTGATGTGTAAACGGCGGACAGCGATGCCAGCATGATAGACGTGACCGTAAGCCATACCTTCGAGATTGATGACCGATTGAATGTGGGGGCGAAGCTGCTGAAAAACGGCTTTCATGCCGCCGAGATCACCTAAGCCTTCTTCGCGGGTGTTGGCCACAAACCACAGGTCACAGGCTGGTTGGATGTTGAGCTTCTTGAGTATGGCAATCAGCCCTAACATGCCAGATACACCAACACTGTTGTCACCAAGACCCGGACCATAGATCATGTCGGATTCTTTGCGTATAGTCAGATCGGTATCAGCACTGAAAACTGTGTCGGTATGTGCTGAAATCATGATGCCGGATTTGGGTGGTTGCTGCGAACCGGGCATAAGTCCTGTGACATTGAATAGGTCGTCGATGGCGACGTTTTGGAGTCCAAGTTGTTTGAATTGATTGGCTACGTAGTCCGCACGCGGTTTTTCTGAGAAGGTGGGGGCGGGTATCTGTTGTATGGCGATGCCTTCGGAGATGACCCAGTTGATTTGATCTTCGAGATCATTCCACTGAATGCGCTTGTTCCAATCAGCGATTTGCTGCTTCATTTTCACAATCCAACTATAAAACTGAATATGTTCCTTAATAGAGATGGGCATTATGCCATAAGGCGGGGCAGGTGTATACCATGTTTCCTGAGTTGGACTAGCGTTAGTTTTCGTCATTAGGGGTATGATTGCGGGAAGATAGCTCCATAAGTTTTGAAATGGTTTAATATGCTGCTCCAACTTCCTGAAACACAGGCTTTGCAATCTTTGACGCGTGATGGTCGGTTATTGTTTAGTACACGGGCGATCCGTTTGTTTGCTTTCGGGCTGGTATCGGTCATTCTGGTGCTGTATCTCACTCAAGTGGGGTTTGGTGAGAGCCAAATTGGTGTGCTGCTGTCGTTGACATTGGCGGGGGATGCTGCAATTTCGTTGTGGATTACCACGCGGGCGGATCGATTGGGTAGACGGCGGATGTTGATTGTCGGTGGTGTGCTGATGATCATTGCTGGCGTGGCGTTTGCTTTTACCGGCAATTTCATCATCCTGACGTTGGCAGCTATTATCGGCACGATTAGTCCAAGCGGGAATGAGGTCGGGCCGTTTTTGTCGATCGAACAGGCGGGACTGTCGCAAATTATCCCTGATAAACAGCGCACGGCAGTATTCGCTTGGTACAACCTGAGCGGGTCGGTGGCTACGGCGTTGGGTGCGTTGGTCGGCGGTGGATTGGCGCAGTTGTTGCAAATGGGCGGTTATTCGGCGCTGACGAGTTATCGTGTGATCTTGGTGATGTATGCGCTTTTGGGGTTGGTGCTGGTGTTCATTTTCAACCGCATCACTACTGTGATTGAGACACCGCAAAAGCTGATGACGACAAGCCAATTAGGTTTGGATAAGTCGAGAGGGATCGTGCTGCAACTTTCGGCGTTGTTTGCGCTGGATGCGTTCGGCGGTGGGTTGATTGTGCAGAGTTTGGTTGCCTACTGGTTCTTCACCAAGTTTGGTGTGGACACGGCGGTCATCGGGGCGATCTTCTTTGGGGCGAATATCTTCGCAGGACTTTCGGCGTTGGCGGCAGCACGATTGGCGGCGCGTATCGGATTGATCAACACGATGGTTTATACACATATTCCATCGAATATCTTGTTGATGCTGGTTCCTTTGATGCCGACGCTGCCGTTGGCGATTATTGTGTTACTGCTGAGATTTAGTATTTCGCAGATGGACGTACCAACCCGACAATCGTATGTTGTGGCGGTGGTCAGTCCTGAGGAACGCGCGGCTGCGGCAGGTGTAACGGGGATCGCCCGAACGGTAGGGGCGATGTTCTCGCCGTTGATTACAGGCAGTTTGTTGGCTTCGGGATTGTTGAGTGCGCCGTTTTTCCTTGCAGGTGGTTTGAAGATTATCTACGATCTTGCCCTGTATCGCAGTTTTAAGACCATCAAACCACCGGAAGAAAAATAAGCTTTAGTTATGCCCTGATATGCGGTGGGGCTGGTAGGGTGCTTCGAGATAGGCGATGTCTTCGGGTGTGAGCTTGACATTCATGGCGGCAATCGCGTCGTCCAAGTGGATTTGCTTGCTGACACCGATGATCGGGCTGGTAATATCTGGTTTATGGAGCATCCATGCGAGGGCGACCTGCGCATTGTTCACGCCTAATCGCCTAGCAGTTTCTTGTACGCGATCCAAGATGTCGAAGTCGTTGACTTGATAGTAGCGGTCGTGGGCAAGCGAGTCGGTTTTTGAGCGGATGGTTTCACCGCTTTTATCGCGGGTGCGGTTGCCAACAAGAAATCCACGTGCGAGGGGACTCCATGGAATGACACCAATTCCTTCGGCGCGACAGTAGGGAATGACTTCGCGTTCTTCTTCACGGTAGACCAGATTGTAGTGGTTTTGCATGGAGACGAAGCGCGTCCATCCATGTAGCTCTGCTGTGTACTGTGCCTTCACAAATTGCCATGCGAACATGCTGGATGCGCCGATATAGAGGGCTTTACCCGCTTTGACGACATCGTGAAGCGCTTCCATCGTTTCTTCGATAGGGGTTTCATAGTCCCAACGGTGAATCTGGTAGAGATCCACATAATCTGTGCCGAGGCGACGGAGCGAGTCATCAATGGATTGCATGATGTGCTTGCGGGAGAGGCCGCGCTGGTTGGGTTTGGGTCCCATAGGCGTGAAGACCTTGGTGGCGAGTACGACTTCATCACGTTTGGCGAAATCACGCAGGGCGCGACCCGTCACTTCCTCGCTGACGCCAATGGAATACATGTCGGCGGTATCGAAGAAGTTGATGCCGTTTTCAATTGCTTGTTGAAAAAAAGGACGGCTGGCGTCTTCATCTAATACCCACTCGTTCCATTTGGGTGTGCCAAAGGTCATGCAACCGAGGCATAGGCGTGACACTTTCATACCAGTTTTGCCAAGTTTGACGTATTCCATCGTGTCCTCCATAGACATCAAGTTAAGGGTGTTTAGGCAGCGGCTGAGGCACGCCTCAGCCCTACAATAGACCGCCAAAATATTACATATCGGGTACGCGGCAGGTACTTGGCTTGATGCATATGATGACTCATCCTCTTTTTATGGTGGATTATTTAGGTTCAAAATGGTCTAGGGTGCAGCAGAACCGGAAATTTCATCGGGACTGATGACGGCGGCTTTTAGTTGACCGCAACCGGCGTCGATATCAATGCCACGACGCATACGGACTGTTGAGGTAACTCCGTAGGTTGCGAGGGTATCCATAAACTGATTGATACGTTCTTCGGCAGATGGTCCGAGATGATAACCGCCGGTGGGGTTGAGCGGGATGATGTTGACGTGACATAACATGCCTTTGAGGAGCTTACCTAAGGCGTTGGCCTGTTCACTGGTGTCATTTTCACCCTGAATGGATGCCCACTCGAAGGTGATACGGCGTCCGGTTTTGTCGACGTATTCGCGGCAAGCGTCAATGAGTTCAGCGAGTGGCCAACGTTTATTGACTGGGAGGAGGCGAGCACGTTCGGCATCGGTGGCGGCGTGGAGGCTGATGGCTAGCTTGACCTGTAAGCCTTCATCGGCAAAACGGCGAATTTGGGGGACGAGGCCAACGGTGCTGATGGTTATGTGACGCGCGCCGATACCTAGATCGTTCATGAGGCGATGGATGGCGGTGAGGGCGGCATCATAGTTGTGGAAGGGCTCGCCCATGCCCATCAAGACGATGTTGCTGAGGCGGTCACCTTCGGCTTCGAGTTCAGCGGCGAAGCGCATGGCTTGCTCGAAAATTTCAGTCGGGGTGAGGTGACGTGAGAAGCCCATTTGTCCAGTGGCACAGAAGACGCAGCCCATTGCACAGCCTGCTTGAGTAGAAATACAGGCGGTGCGGCGGTCGTCGTCATAGGGCATGAGGACGGACTCGATGAGTTGACCATCTGTGAGTTTGTAGAGGCGTTTGACGGTTCGATCACGGCTGATTTGTTCGGTGACAAGGCTGAGCGTACCAAAGGTGGTTTCGGCTTGAAGGCGGGTACGGAGTCCTTTGGGGATGTTGTTCATGGCTTCAAAGGTGGTGACTCGTTTGTCATAGAGCCATTCGTGTACCTGTTTGGCACGAAAGGCCGGTTCCCCCCACTGTTTGAGGAGGTCAACTAGCTCATCCTGAGTTAATTCGTAGAGATTTATCATGTTGTATCCAGATCAAATACCGGTGATGGTTACCGGTCGAATAAATGATTATCGCCGTGGGCGGAAAAGAATATAAGCTGCAATGAGAATAATGATCCCACCGATTGCCAGAATGGTTATACCGATGGTGATGTTGGAGTTGGGTACGGTTGGCTCCAAGGATGTGCGGGCAGGTGCTGGTGTCAAGGTGTTTAGGCTGCCTGCCGGACGCGGTGTGTTGGTGGCAGGGGCGGGTGTTGGTGTGAAGGTTGGTGTGCGGGACGGTAAGGGTGTGATCGACAGAACTCCGGTGACGGTCGGCGTGAGTGTAAATGTGGGCGTAATGGTGGCCGTCGGGGTTTTGGTCACGGTTGGCGTGCGAGTGGGTGTTGGTGATGGGGTTGGCGGCTGATAGGGTGTAAAGGTGAATGCTCCGATAGCCGCATCGCTAAAGAGCCAGCGACGGAAATTCTCCAGGAGTTGGTTGAGTGGTTTACCTGTTGCAGTCTGGTAAGTGGTTTCGAATGTGTCTGCTGTGCCAGCCGTTCTGGCTAGTTTCAAAAGTCCATCAACCCCGATTTGGGAGGCGATGTAGACAACTAGACCGTAACTTTGACTGTTCCAGAGGTCAGCACTGGGAGTGTTCTGGGCAGGGGACTGCATGATACTCAGTGAGAGCAGATTGTTGGTACGGGCAGCATTGAGAACCGGACCGTTGAGTTCTGTCTTTAAGCCGGGATTGTAAAACTTGGTAAGGCCTTCTTGAAACCATGCAGGGATATTTTTGCCTGCCCATGCACGTTGGTAAGCCTGCTGGACGATATATTCGGCGACCGCTGATTGGATCGTACTGAATGACACCGATGGTAGTTCCACCACGTTGTAGCCGCTGGCAGTATAGATCGCATTTGCCGAAGCGGTGACACAAGGGACTTCGGTGTTGCTTAAAAGACCTACCGCGACCGATTCGCCTTGTTTGTTTTTGCTACAAATCGGTTGTTTGGTTGTGTCGTTGATCAAGATACTCAAAGTAGGAATACTATCGAGATTCTTGTTGAGCAGGTCAGTGATTTGTTTTAGGTTGGTGCTGAGGTCGTCAAGACCAGTGCGGCTGTAAACTGATGTGACTGTGCCCGTTGATGGTTTGCCATTGGGCAGGGTTAACTTGAGATTGTTGGTTACGGGTACGTCTTGCAACCAGCTTACGCGCTGATCAGCAAAAAGGAATTTGTCTTCGATCGACGCAGTTTGACCGTTTGATGTTGTGATTTGCCAGTCAAAAACGATATCGCGGAAGAGAAGGGGCGGGGAATCGGTAGGCAAAGTCCAGACATAAGCCAGACCGGTAATATCGCCACCTACGATGACGGATGTGCTGAGATCAAGCGGTACAGTGACTGATGGGCGCGAGTCCGGTTTGATGGTTAATGTGGCTCCTGTGACCTGATCAGGTGGGAGACCGATTGAAATGGTAAACCTAACCGCCATCGGGAATATTACTTCTTGTGCCCACGAGAGAATAGATCCCTGATTGGCTTGTGGGGTTGGGTTTGACGATTGGGCGCGAATGGATACGGAATACCCGGATACGATGACCGTGAACAGTATCACTAACGTTAGTTTGAGACGCATTATGTGAACCCCAAGAGTCGAGTCAATGATGGTAGTAAAATGATCAACAAGACCGGAACAAAATTATAGATGAAATGGGCGATGATGGCAGATAGGGTGCCTTGATAGCGGCGCAACAGTGCAAGACCTGTTCCGACGCATAGAATAATCAACATGGCAGGCGTAAGGGTGTATTGGTTGTGGAAGAGCACAAAGAAAATGGTTGTTAAGGGGATGCCAAAAATGGGCTGGAGCGCACCCCGAAACAAGATTTCTTCACTTATTGCGGCAGTTAGTGACAAGATAAAGGCGGCTTGAACCGTATTGAATTGTTTCTCGATGGCCGCTGCTGCCGCACTTTGCTGTGCGTATTGTTCGGGGGAGACTAATCTTATCCAAATCATTGTCATGACTAACGATAGGATAATCAAGCCTACTCCGCCGAAGATCCCTGCTAGTATGTTTTTGGGGGTAGGGGGTGTTAGCCCTAGTCGTTGAAGGGCTTCAGGAAAGGTGCGGCGGATGGCAAGCCCAACGCCGAGGAATGCCACAATCACGAACATGATTCCTTGAAAGACCAAGGTGCCGATGCTGAGACCATCATCCTGGATGGTTTGTGCGACGCCAGTGAGGCCACCGCTGATAATAAAATTAGCGAGCAGATAACCGATTAAGCATACTGATAAAACGACTGCAACGAGATGTACGAGCGATTCTGAATTATAGGGATTGTGCTTACCGAATAGTCTGGATAATCGCTGTCGCAGCGGGCTGGAAATAATGATGGAAAAGGACGTGATACCTACCGTCAGGATCAACAGGGAAATCAGGATGGCTGTGCCGAGAGACGCTGCTGATGGACTGATGCCTAGTTCCTCAAATGTAGAGGTAGGTAATTCGAGCACGAGGATGCTGCTGGCATAGATGCCAAAGAGCATGAGCATAGACACAAGACCATATAACATGCGGCGCACGATTGTTTGGTATGGTGGTGTGACCGAATAGGTTGATTTGGTTGCCAGTGCCGTTAGGTTGTATAAATCAGCTAGATTGGCGAGATAGATGATTACACCAATGTAGAGGGCAATAGCTAGTTCGAAGAAACCCATAATATGTGACTTGTTTAACGGCGATATATGCCATTATAGCAGGTGACATCAAGCATTGACCATGCGATGACCCCATGCTAGAATGTTTATATCCAGGAGGGATGGCCGAGTGGCTTAAGGCGCTGGTCTTGAAAACCTGTGTGTCGGTTTCCGGCACCGTGGGTTCGAATCCCACTCCCTCCGCCTGGTAGTTACAAATTTGGGGGGGTGCCAGAGTGGACGAATGGGGCCGCCTGCTAAGCGGTTTTCCGGGTTATACCGGAACGCAGGTTCGAATCCTGTCCCTCCCGCTTATGTAAAAAACCCAATTCAAATATTGGGGTTTCAATAAAAACGGTAGCACTTGCGCTACCGTTTTTTTGTTTTGATAAATGTCAGTTCAGTGTGCTATTTAGCAAGCTGTGGTGCGGGCGTGATTTTGAGTGAGTGGGCGGGAGCACTTTCCAACGCTGGCAATGATACCGACAGGGTGTTCCCTTGCTGGGTCCACGTGAGTGGGGTTGAACTCCCACAAAGCGTAATGGTTGTCCCTACTGCTGGTTGTAATTGCTCCAATGTGATTTTCCCGTCTTTTGGTGTGTCGAGCAGTGTTGCATAAAGTGATTCGGCTTTCTGCGTGAAACGGACACCTATACCTTCGCTGCTTTTTCCTTCGGCGGTCACCCATGCACGGGTGCCGAAAATGGCTTCGCCGTTCACATTCAACCAAGCCCCTAGCCCCAATAAGCGTTCCCGTTGAAGTTGAGGGATTGTGCCGTCAGCCATTGGCCCTACATCGAGTAGTAGATTGCCATTTTTGCTGACAATGTCCACAAAGCTGCGAACCAATTCTTCAACGGACAGATAATCTTCTGGCCCTTCGTTCTGGTTGTAGCCAAATGAATGACCTATACCGCGTGTGGCTTCCCACTTCTTCTCGACCACTTCTTTATAGGAGGCGTACTCTGGCGTCGTGAAGTCGCAGTGCGGGGCGGCTGGTGGTGGAACAAATACATCCGCACCGTCGGGTACAACGGGAGGCTCTTGACTCCAACGATCATCAACGACGCCATCGGTTACTTTATTGTAGTAATAGGCAAATAGTTCTGGCACATCTGCTCCAGATGGATAGCCGATGTCATTCCAGAGAATGGAGGGTGCATAACGATCAATCAGTTCATGAAAGTGCCCGTGTGAATATTCGACGAAGTCAGGGCTTTGTACTATCGTTCCGTGAACATCTGTTAGTGTCAGTATTGGTTTTTCTTCAAATGACCAATCCAACCCACCCGAATAATATAATCCCATGCGCATGTTATGTTTGCGCACTGAATCTGTTAGTTCACCAACTAAATCGCGGGTGGTGGCGAAATTACCCGGTTTGCGAGGGCTGGTCTTGTTGCTTGGCCAGAGTAAGAAGCCATCATGATGCTTGGTGGTCAGTACGACGTAACGCGCTCCAACCTTCTGAAATAGTTCTGACCACTCATCAGGATTCCATTTTTCAACGGCTTTGTTAAACATCGGGGCAAAATCGTCATACGAAAAGTTCTCGCCATAGGTGGTTTTATGATGGCGGCGGGTTGGGGTATCTCCGACCCTCAATGTATTCAGATACCATTCGGCATAGGGGTTGTTGGCGAACATCGCCTCCCAACCTTTTTCGGCCACTTGTTTATCAATGTCTGCACCTTCTGGTGCCCAACCCGGAACAGAATATAATCCCCAGTGAACAAAAATACCGAGTTTTGCATCATGAAACCATTCTGGCACCTGATGCTGTTTAATTGATTCGAAAGTTGCTTCGTATTTCATGAACTTAATTCCTTTGCTGCAAAGATTGGATCACTATTTAAATAGGCACTAGATTAGTCGCATCGTTACATAGCTGCACATCAACTGGCGTTCGGCGTCGAACAATCGAATAGTCATTATTCGATTGTTCACTAGTTCCTAGATTATGCTGCGGAGTATAACCATTATTTCCGTGACCAAGTACATGGTCAAACGAACCATTAGGGACTTGGTTAGCCTCGGCAACCTGGCTGCCGTGTAAAGCTGAAATTGGTATCGAACCGCCAGAATTGGCAATAGAGCTATAGTTATGCACTTACGTTACAATCTGAAGCGTGTTACTTCCTTTGAAATAATGAAACTTTAAGGAATTGATCACCACAATGAAGATTACGAAAATTGAAACTTTTTTTGTAAAACCTCGCTGGTTATTTCTCAAAATGCATACGGATGAGGGTCTTGTCGGATTGGGCGAACCGATTGTCGAAGGCCGCGCCCAGACGGTTGCCATGGCGGTAAAAGAACTTGAGAGATATTTAATCGGTCAAGACCCCCGCCGCATTGAGCATCATTGGCAGGCGATGTATCGAGGGGCTTTTTACCGTGGTGGTCCTGTACTGGTTAGCGCGATTAGTGGTGTCGAACAGGCCATGTGGGACATTTTGGGGAAATCCTTAGGTGTGCCCGTTTATCAACTGTTAGGTGGTGCTTGCCGCGATCGTATTCGTATTTATTCGCAATGCCATGGTGATACACCGGAGGCGATTAGCGCACGCGCGAAAGAACTTGTCGCAGAAGGTTTTACAGCGCTGAAGACTGTGTTAGATGGACCGGTGCGTATTGTAGATTCGAAAGCCTTTGTTGAATCACAAGTACGTAAAATTGCAGCGATTCGCGATGTGATCCCTGATAGTGTCGATCTTGCGGTTGATTTTCATGGTCGCGCCAGTCCGGCGATGGCAGTGCGCCTCGCTAAAGCATTTGAGCCATTCCACTTAATGTTTATTGAAGAACCTGTCTTGCCTGATAATGTGGATGCGATGGTTACTGTTGCGCGATCCACAACAATCCCGATTGCTACGGGGGAACGTTTGTTTACAAAATGGGGATTCCGCGAGGTGCTGGAGAAACAGGCAGCAGTCATATTGCAGCCTGATTTGTGTCACGCCGGTGGAATTAGTGAGGTCAAGAAGATTGCTGCTATGGCGGAGACTTATTTTTCTGCTGTTGCTCCACACAATCCATTGGGACCGATTTCATTGGCGGCGTGTTTGCAGGTTGATGCGTGTACACCGAACTTTTTGTGCCAAGAGCAGGTTAGTTTGGGAGAAGGCTACCTTAAGCAAGCGTTTGTTCAAAAGGATGGCTATATTGATTTGCCAACCGGCGCTGGCTTAGGGATAGAGTTGGACGATGCGTTTATCGAGTCAAACTTGTATGACGGGGCGTGGGATGTGCCGCATTTATATCATGCTGATGATGGAAGTTTCGCGGACTGGTGAAACTCGCTTACGTCGCAGTCATTATTTTTTGAGTAGAAATTTAAAGGACAACTAGATTTATGAGACTCAAGGACAAGATTGCAATTGTCACCGGATCGGGGCAGGGAATAGGGAAGGGCGTGGCGCTTCGTTTGGCAAAGGAAGGGGCGCATGTAGTCATCAATTATCCCTCGCAGAGTGTAGCCTCAAAAGCTGAGGCAGTTGCCGCACAGATTGTAGAGATGGGACGCAAGAGCATTGCCATCCAAGCAGATGTTTCAAAAGCGGCTCAAGTTCAATCAATGGTTGATCAAACAGTTGAAACTTTTGGACGGCTCGATATTTTGGTTAACAACGCGGGGGTTGACCCCCATGTGCCGTTCTTGGAAATGACTGAGGATCAATGGGATTTTGTCATTGATGTCAACTTGAAGGGTAATTTTTTATGCGCCCAGTCGGCGTCACGGGCTATGCTCAAAACCGGTGGGGGCAAGATTGTTATCATCAGTTCGATCCACGGTATGTTGACCTATAAACGAATGACAGCATATGCAGCGGCTAAGGGTGGTCTTAACGCGATGACCCGTCAACTTGCGATTGAATTGGGGTCATACCACATCAATGTGAATTGTGTTGCGCCGGGCGCCGTTCACGTCGAGAAGAACTTTATTATGGATCCTAATTTCGATCCGCACGCACTTGACCATGAAATCCCCGTTGGATCGATTGGATATCCAGAGGATATAGCAGGTGCTGTAGTGTTTTTTGCGTCGGACGATGCACGTTATGTCAACGGACAAGTTCTGGTGGTTGATGGGGGTACGAGCACCCGAATATTGTTGGGTGTAAGTGAGAAGAAACCCCAAGTGATCGAAAATATCCGAATGATGGACAAAAAGGATTGGTTTGGCGATTCTGAATAATCGGCACGTCGCCTAACCACTATTTACAGCGATAAGGTTAATTATTTTGGCAATTTATGCTTCCCAATATAAAGATCAACCGGCGATCACAATCGAATCGGATGTGATGCGTGTCCAATTTCTGCCATCTATCGGTTCCAAGATGAGTTCTTTGTACTATAAGCCACATCAAATGGAGCTTATGGTTCAAAACCCGAGTGAGAAGTATCTTTTGCAACCGTATGACGGCGAATATACAGCGGGCGAGTGTTCTGGTTTTGATGAGATGTTTCCGTCGATTGATATTTGCTACTACGAACAGTTTCCGTGGCAGGGTATCAAAATTCCTGATCATGGCGAGGTCTGGAGCCTTGGCTGGGAGCATCGGGTTGATGGTGAAAAACTATTTATGAGCACGTATGGTGTGCGGTTCCCGTATCGGTTAGAAAAAGAGGTGTCGTTTGCTGCGCCTCATATATTGCATACCAAATATGTTCTGACGAACCTATCTGACTTTAAGTTTGATTTTATGTGGGCAGCACACACCATGATCAACCTTGAGGATGATGTAGAGCTTATCCTGCCGGATGGGGTTAAACATGTACATGGTGTATCGGCTGTGGGTTCAATCGGTCGATATGGAGACCAAGCGGCATGGCCGCAGTTTCATACTGCTGATGGCGAATTGCGCGATTTGAGTAAGCTGCGTCCTAAAGATACACGGGCAGTTGAAAAGTATTTCGTGAAAGGGAAGATGCCTGAGGGGTGGTGTGCGTTGAAGTATCGCAAGAGCAATTTCTCCCTTGCATTGTCGTTTCCTGTAGAGACTGTACCCTATTTAGCGGTGCTTCCGAATGAGGGCGGCTGGCGTGATCTTCATAACATCTTTTTAGAACCGGCGACTGCGAGTTTTGATCGCCTGGATGTAGCCCGTATGCATAACGAGTATTCGACTGTGGCTCCGCACTCGACTTATGAATGGCACCTCAATATCACGTTGGCAGAAGGTATAGGGTTTCAGTCTGTTGCTAGAGATGGTGAGTTGATCTAAGTGTTTTGAGGCTAGTCGTAAGTTATAGCAATTAAAAACGGGTAGGAGGTTTCCTGCCCGTTTTTTGTTTCATTGTTGCTTTGGTTGTTCTTAGGAACGCACATCGGGATTCGGGAGCATATATTGCTCTCGGATGACCGCGATTAAGTCATGGTAGGCGGTGATGAATCCTCGTAATGTGCGGACGGTTGCACCATAGCTGTCAAAATCTTTGATAGCCAGTCCATCTTCATCATAGGCTTTGCGGAAGTCCGGAATGTGTGTATACAAGTCGTCGATAATTGCTGCCGTGACTGGCTCGTCTATTCGGGATTTCACTTCCACATCCGAGGCGTTGAAGCGTTTCTGCCAGTCATAGGGAATGGTCAGAATGACATCGCCGCCGATAAGTTCTGACCAATGGAGATGATGACGGTAAGCGGCAGCTAACAATCGCGTCTGGAAGCCACGAGCTTTGTAAATTTCGTATGATTTTTTCATTACTGCCACGCCGGCCCAATGTGGTGCTGATGGGTGGGTTGTAATGTTGTCTCGGTTGATGAGTGCGTGCATCCAGTCATCGAGGCGCCCAATCATCAAGGCACAGGTGGGGACAAGATCAGCAGTATCTTTTCCTTCGGCCTTGCGACGGGCTATGCCACGCTCGACTGCTTCGCCAACTGCCACAGCCTGTGGCACAGTGAAGCAGACGGTGGCGGTGACATTGATTCCAAGGGCGGTTACTTCCTCGACTGCTGCAATACCTGCGGCCGTTACTGGAAGTTTGATCTGTAAATTGGGGGCAAGTGTATGAAAATGTATCGCTTGCTCGACCATGGCTTTTGCGTTGCGATAGTTAGCAGGGTTTGTTTGTATCGACAGTAACCCTTTTTTGCCGTGTTCACGTTCGAAAATAGGCAGCAAGAGTTTCGATCCGTGGACGGCAACCTCTTCGCATACTTTCCACGCGACCTCTACCTCAGACCAAGTAGGGTTAGTCGCAATGATCTCTTTGATGCGATCTTTCCACAAGGACATCTCTTTTTTGAGCACATTTACGACGATGATCGGATTGCTGGTTGCTCCTACTGCACCATTGTCAATGGCATAGGTCAGTTCCTCGATTGAGCACGAGTCATTCCAAAAGTCGGTAATGGTTGTCGATGCCATTTCATGAAGCGGACTTTTAAAGGCCGTTCTGGTTTCCATTGTGTTGTTTCCTGTCATTGGGCTTGCTGTCATCCCATTATTGGGTGGCAGTAATGCCTCCATCTAGATAGAGCGTTTGTCCGGTAATGAAGTTTGAGGCAGAAGATACAAGGAATAGTGCTGCCTGCATGACTTCTTCCGGTTCCGCGATTCGCCCTAATGGTATGCGGGCTGTTAAGGCATCGTAGAATTTTGGATCACTCAGCATGGTTGCAACTTGTTCGGTTCGAACAAATGTCGGGGCTACAACATTTACATTAATGTTGTGTGGTGCAAGCTCTGCCGCTAGTTGTTTGCACATCGTTCCCAAACCACCTTTGGCCGCGCAATAAGCTGCATAGCCCCGCCCACGGAGGCCGAGTTGGGTTCTAACCGAACCTAAATGAACATGTTTACCGCCTTCACCCTTTGCAATCATGTGTTTTGCAGCCGCTTGCGAAAGGAAGAATGCCGATTTCAGGTTGGCGGAATAGACGTAATCAAAGTTCTCTTCGGTGACATCCAGTAATTTTTCTTCACGGTTAAGGCCGACACAGTTCACCAAGATGTCGAGGCGACCAAAATGGGAAACTGAGTCATCGACCATTGCGCGGGTTTCAGCAAGATTTTGGGCGTCGAATGCTAAACCGATAGCGTCGAATCCATCTTGTGCTAGTGATTGCGCTAAGGCAGTGGCTTTCTCGTTACTGCGCCCCGCAACGACGACTTTTGCCCCTACTGCGGATAATCCACGGCAAACGGCTTCTCCAATACCCCCATAACCACCCGTCACCAGAGCGACCTTCCCATCTAGGCGGAACAATTTGTTTAGCAGGTCAGCAGTTTGTATTGCAGCCATGAATCCTCCTATTAAAGAGCCGACTTAAATGAGGGGGCGACACTTTCCATGAACAGTTGCATGCCGTCACGATCCGGTGCATCCATAAACCAGAGCATGAAGTGTGAAACTCCAATATCAATGTACGATTGAACCTGTACTTTGACTTCATCCGGAGTTCCGACCAAGCCAGTTTCAGTCAGGTATCGTGGATATTCGTTGGTGCTGCCATTCAGGAACGCTACGAAATCAGCATCTTTTGGCGTGTCAGTTTCAGGTGATAATGCTAGCATCGCGCGCAATTTTTCACGAATACCTTCGCGCGTTGGGGCAATCAGGATTTGGGTTTCGTAGCTCACTTCGATTTCTTCGAAAGCGCGGTTCACACGTTGGCAAGCTGCCTTGAGTAAGCTCAGGCGTTCTTTCATCGCATTGAGGCCAACAGGGACACTGTTCCAGCCTTGACCCCATTTTGCAACAGCATCGAATGTCAATGGATTTGCTTCACCAAACCAGATGGGCGGGTGGGGTTGCGTAACTGGTGGTGGAGTACAGACCGCTTCTTTAACGTGATGATATTTACCATCAAATGTCAGTGGTTGCGATGCGGTGGTTTGCCAGAGCTTGAGCGTTAGTTCTAGACCTTCAAGAAAGTTCGCTATACGTTCCTCAACATTTTCAGGATAGTTCAGCCCATAAGCCTGATGTTCACCGATGCGTGTACCTGTATCCGCGAAGTAAATAAAACGTCCACCGGAAATTTGATCTAGCGTGGCGATCATCTTGGCGGCTACTGATGGGAAACGAAAATAGTGACCTTGATGAATGATACCGAGTTTGGCGCGGCTCGTACTCCCTGCAATTGCAGATAAAGTTGTCCAGCCTTCCATGATGGCCTGATCTTTGCCCAACATGAGATGATCAGCGACCCAGATCGAGTCGTATCCGAGTTGATCGGCTGTTTGTGCGGTCTGCATTGCAGATTTGATGTCGAGTTCGGGGAAGTTAGGTGTTCTGAACAATCCCCCTCCCGGCCAAGCGAATATGGGTACACAGTAACCGAACTGGATTGCGTGTGTCATAGCTATTCCTTGACCTCATATTTGAGGGGTTCACCGCGAAGATGACTGTATACATTCATCCAGATGTTGAGTGAGTCGCGAACGTGCGTCCAATGTCCTTGCCACGCTGAATGAGAGGTGAGCGTCACGTTGTAGCTTGGATCCTCATTAAGTTCATGTAGTGGGTCGTCGACAGGCAACGGTTCATCATACATGACGTCCAAACCAGCTCCACCTAAGCGACGGTTTTTCAGTGCGTCTACCAATGCGGGTTGGTCAACCAGCTTCCCGCGTGCAGTATTGATGAAGAAGGCATCTGGTTTCATTAAGCCGATTTCACGTGCGCCAATGATTTTCTCGGTTGCAGGCATAATTGGGATGTGTACGCTTAGTACGTCCGAGCGTCTGAACAGCTCTTCCCATTCGACATATTCAACGTGGTATTTTTCTTCGAGTTCGGGTGAGAAGCGCACCTTATCCCAATAGATGGTTTTCATCTCGAATGCGTGGGCATAATTTGCCATCGGACGTGCAATTTCACCGAAGCCGAGTAATCCAAGCGTATAGTCTTGTACGATACGCACATTGGGGACAGTTGCCCCCCAACCGCGTTCCACATAGAGGCGTTCTTCTATCTGGCGACGTTGTTCTTGCATTTGTTTGTAGTAATTGAGCAGAAGTGCCCAAGCGTGTTCTGCTACAGCGATGTAATTGATTAGTGGCGTGGCGCAAACTGGCACGCCTAGTTCGTGCGCAACATCCATGGGTATACCGCGATAGTCTGAACCCATATGCTGGATGAGTTTGATCTTTTTACCTTTGCGTAGCACTTCTGGCGTGACACGTTGCTTGTGAACAACAAGGTAGTCACAATCGGCAATGACAGCATCCAATTCTTCCAATGTTTTGACACTGATTAAATTGGTTTCATATTCAGCAAAGATTTCTTCAAAGAGAGGAGCGGATTCAATTCTTGCGGGGTCATCCGAGCGTAGTCGTTTTTCGAGTTCATCGCCGAAATCTTTACGTAGCTGTACCCCAAACAGCACATAGTTGTACTCTTCCCAAACTACGATGTTAATCATGATCTCACCTGCGCCCATGCGCGTGTAAAAGTTCGTTTACCATTTGCGAGCACTGCTTCCGGATTTTCTTCCCCCGGAACTGGACGAAGTTCCATCGATAGAATTGGCGTGGAACCTAACCGTTCACGTGCTTTCGTCCAATACCCTACCGCATCTAGTTGTCTTAAATAATCGACCACTTCGGGTAAGTCATTACGTCCTAACGGATGCCCGAAGCGTGGGTGAAAGTCCCCATAGAGGGCTGAATTGGGGTGATCAATCACACAATTCCCAATATGCGCATGAATCAGATGCCGTCCGGCAGTGTGCAGTGCGTGTTCTGCTGTTTCGTGTAGCAGTGGTAGATGACTCAAATCGATCGTCAGGCCGAAATTTGAGCGATCGACCCTATCGGCCATTTTGGCGGCTTCAACTGTCGGTCCAATCAGTCGTTTCTTTTCGATATCGCGGTCAAAGTTCTCGAAGGTGATGAAAAGCTGTTTTTTGTCCGAATGTGCGGTCGCGTAATCACACAATTCTTGTAGATCTTGTATGAGGCGATCAGTTGTTGCCTCACGTTGATCCGGTTTTGTGTCAAGTGGTCCTTGTACCATCGCCATCACGCTACCGATATCAATTGCTTCGTCTAGCAGTGTCTTTATCCGCGTGAGTGCTGCTTTTCGCAACGCCTCGTCGGCGCTTCCGAGCTCGAGTTTTTCGAGTAGCACGGGAAGAATAGGCAAATAGACGATCTGAAGTTGCGATTGTGCCAATAGGGCTTTGGCTTTTTGACGGACTTCAGGGTTTTTGATAGGTGCAATTTCAATAGCCCCGAAGTCAGAGTCATTGATGATCGTTGGCAGGGTTTCGAGGATAGGACCTTCACCTCCCCGACATTCTAGGTAGATTAAGGGGTGAATGACCCCGAAATCCATCATGTGCGACCAAGCGTTCATGCTCGCATACTCCGCTCAATTTCTGCTTGATAGGGTGATTCTTTGCCTGCCAGAATTTCATCTAGAGTGATCATGCGCTTGAGAAGTTCTGATTCCAACAAGCCAAATACGAGTGCGAGTGAACGCAATCCCTGTTCACCTGTGACTTCAGGCTCACGGTCATTCATTGCTGCATCCACGAAATCGGCTTGTTCGATGCCCAATAAGTTGGCGTCGATGTCCGCCCATTGCATATCATAGCTGGTCAATCGATCCCCTTTGAAAAGGGAGGCAGTTATGCTATCTAGTGCAAAGTTTGGAACAAGTTTGAGTAGCTCATCTTGCGATAGGGCAGCATCTTTTCCATTGCGGCGTTGAAATAGTCCCAGTTGTTTACCGCTACGATCACCGGGGATGGAAAGCGATCCACCTGTGCCATAGATCATCCGCGAGAAGTGCCCCTCACCTCGTCCGGCCACATTAAGAAGCCAGTTGGCAATCGCACCACTTTGGAACCGCATCACACCTACCGACAAATCTTCTGCGTCGGCAGGGTGCATTGCACCTTGTTGATCAGTACGTTGTTTGTCGACAATAGCGTTCATACCTACCACAGTCTCAATTGGCCCGAGGTAGAACTCTAGAATATCGGTGTAGTGCACGCCCATGTCGATCACAATACCGCCGCGATCTTTGCGGTGTCGCCACGGGGTGATGATTACGAACTCGCCTCCACCTGATGATTCTTGAGTTGCCAAGAATGGTGTGCCTAGTGCGCCGCTTTCCACCAATGCTTTGCCCAAGCGATTGATTGGATCACGTCGGTAGTTTTCTGCAACGGCTAGCTTACGTTTTGCTTTTTTACCCGCTTCAACCAGTCGCACACCTTCGGCTACGGTCAATGTAATCGGTTTTTCGACCATGACATGTATTCCAGCATCGAAGGCTTTTTCCGCGACGGCTGTATGCATTTCAGGCGAGGTAGTGACAATAATGCCGTCGAGCTTCATGGCTTTCGCCATTGAGTCGAAATCCGAGAATTGTTCCGGACGTTTGCCTAATAAATCTTCAGCATGGGCAGCCATTTTCTGAAGGTTTTCCGGCATGATGTCACAAACAGCGACCAAATCAAAGTTAAGTTTGCCGACCTCTTTGAGCTTTTTCATCCCAATGACGTGGCGGCGCCCCATCACACCACAACCGACCAGTCCCATTGCGAATGACATGGCTAATTTCCTTCTGGCAATTCAAGTTTATGATTGAGACTCTTGATGTGTGCAGCGTTGATCTTTGCGCTTTCAAGCGGTGAAACAGTGCTGCTGCTTTGTTCGACAACCACCCAACCTGGGTACTTTTGTGCGACTAATTCTGCCAGAATTGCGCCGAAATCAAGTCCGATTGTGCCTTGCCCTATTTCAACGAATTTACCTGCTGCCCAATCTTTGAGGTGGATATAGCCGATGCGCGATCTGTATTTGCGCAGATGTGCGACTGAATCTTCACCTACAAGTCCGATGTGTGAAACATCGAGGCAGAGCATCATTTTCTTGGTTTCGTTAAGCAGAATGTCGATTTCGCCTTCGGTTTCAATGGTGCAGCCAACATGGGGGTGATAGGCTACGGTAATGCCTTTATCGGCTCCATATTTGGCTAGTTCTTCGCAACCGGCGGCTAAATTCTTGTATTCTTCTGCGGTAGGTGGACGCGTGCGTAAACGACCGCCACCGACCAAACCGTATTGTTCTACACCAAATACTGCTGCGTAATCCATACGGCGTTTGTGGATGGTTAAGGTGTCTGGATTGGTGGGGACTTCAATACCACCAAAGAATATTGCTGGTTTTAACCCTTGGAGTATGGACTTTAGATAATCAGGTGGCCCGAGCCAGTCGAGAGAGTGATCAAATAGTTCAACAGCATGCCATCCGGCTTTTTTGATGTCTTTAAAGGTGGCGACAAGATCAGGCTTTGTCGTCCAGTTGATGGTGCTATAAGCAAATCGTAGGGCATGTGGTTTCTTAGCTGTAGCTTTGGGCATGATATTTAGGCTTCCATGTCTTTCAGAATAAGAACAAATTATGTAACGAGTTGATCAAGCAGGCTGTTCGTGTGCTTCCAATACTCGGATATTGAGTTCCTTGGCAATTTGATGAAACAAGCGACCTACTTCTGGCATTTCTTCTGATGTCGCACCTTCCACGATGACAGGGTAATCCGGTGACAAGGATTCCATTTGTGTGAACAACGTGTGAAAATCCATCAGGCCTTTTCCGGGGCAGCCATCTTGGAGGTGGAGTGCTAATCTATTCTCGATCCAGATGTCTTTAGCATGACAACTGATAATGTGTTTTCCGAGCACCTTGAAATGATGCTTTACGGCATTGCCGGTGTCAAATACATGTTCCCGTGTAATCCAATTGGCTGAATCATAGTCGCTGGTGACACGTGGTGAGTTGACTTCATCCAAGATCGCAGCAGTTACTTCGGCGGATTCCAATGTTACGAGCTGGTGACCTTCCATGCTCAGGTAAACATCAGTGTCTTCGGCTAGCTTCGCACACTCTTTCAGACTTTTGGTTAATTGTTTGCGGGATGTTTCCGTCCAGTTATCTTTGTGCGGAAACCAAGGACCGTCAGGACTCATAGAACCCGGTCCTGTATCAATGCCGCGCGCGCCTAGCCAATTCGCAAGTTGCAATGCTGCTCGCACTGTGCGTACAGCTTCGGCACGGGCTGTTTCATCTGTAGTCACAAGATTTTGCCAATAGCCTGTAACTTGGTACAAGCGAAGGTTTTCGTCGGCGAGAAGCTTGCGTACGCGATCAGCTTTGGCGCGCGGCGTAGTATGCGGGTCATTCTTCTTGAAGCGTGTAAAGATGCCCGAGTACCCCATTTCACGTACATGTTTGCACATTTCAGGGGTTAAATCATCCATATCATCGGGCAAAAACGCCCCACACATCCCGAGTCGCATCAGGTTAGTCCTTCATAATGGTTTGTACAGATCGACACGTCGTTAAGGAGTCGTAATCCTAATCGAAATGGTCGATGTCAAATTCAATGTAATTTTGATCGCTGTTCGTTAGTGTCTTAACCCTTTATACCGCTCGTCACAAATCCTTGTACGATATACCGTTGTGCAAACAAGAACATTATGATCATAGGTAGTACCATGAGTGTCGAAATAGACATCACGTAGTCGGTACGTGGGATCGTCGGGAAAATATTGCGGAACACATTCAAACCCAACGCCAGAGTGTAATTCTCTGGTTTGGTCAAATAGATGAACGGGCCGAGAAAGTCATTCCATGTTCCAAGAACTGTGAGTAAGGCAACTGAAATGAGAGCAGGGCGCCCAAGTGGTACATAAATGCGCCACCAGATTGTAAAATGTCCTGCACCGTCAATGATTGCTGCTTCATCTAGCTCACGTGGAATTTGCATATAGAATTGGCGCAACAAGAAGATATTGAGCGCACCGCCACCAAACCACGCGGGTATGATCAATGGAGCGAATGTGTTTAACCAGCCTAACTTCTGGAACAAGATATAGAGGGGAATTAATGTGACCTGCGGCGGTAACATGATGGAGGCGAGTACTAATATGAACCATATGTTACGGCCGGGGAACTTTAGTCTTGCAAAGCCATAAGCGCACAATGAGGATGTGATTACGACCCCTGGCAAGATAGCTAAAACGATAAAAACTGTGTTAAAAGTCCATCGTGGAAAATCTGTGTTCTTGTAACTCCACGCCTCACCGTAGTTGGTCAGTACAATTTCTTTAGGAAAGAAAGTCGGTGGATAGCTATTGATTTCGGTATAGGACTTGAGCGATGTGCTGACCATCACAATCAATGGCAGCATGAACATGAGCACGCCGACTATGAGCAGTATATAGATAATGCTCTTACTGATAATTTCCTGTCGGCGCCGTACCGCTCTGATTCTCTCGGATTCGGCTGATGAAATAGATATAGTTCTGGTAGTCATTCGCGCACCTCTCCATCGTAATATACCCACAGTGGTGAGCTTCTAAATATCAACAGTGTCATAATAAGGATGATGGCGAAGAGTACCCATGCCATTGACGATGCATATCCCATTTCTAGCCACTTAAAGGCTTTTTCGAAGAGATTGTAGTTGTAGAAATAGGTGGATTTTACAGGACCGCCTTCGGTCATGATGAAGGCCGGTACGAAGAACTGAAAGGCCCCAATAATTCCGGTCACGACATTAAAGAAAATGGTTGGCGACAACATAGGTATGGTGATGTAGAAGAAACGTTGAAATGAGTTTCCCCCGTCAATTTTTGCAGCATCCTGTAATTCATCTGGGATTTGTTGTAAACCAGCTACATAGATGATCGTCGTGACCGCACCTGACCAAACACTCATTAAGACCAAGGAAAATAGGGCAGAGTGCGGTGAGCCTAACCAATTGATCACCGGAAGTCCTAGACCTTTAAGTACTCCGTCAATTGGTCCAAACTCTTTGTTGTAAAGGTATTTCCACAATACCGCTGATGCTGCATAAGGCACGATGATTGGTAAGTAGAAGAATGTGCGAAAAAAGGCCAACCCGCGAACTTTTTGGCTTAGCAGGACAGCGCAGGCGAGACTGACTATTTGGCCAATACCTACAAACATCAATCCGTAACGTACTGTCACACTTAAGGATTGCGCAAAATCTTTATCTTTAGTGAAAAGATCAACGTAATTTTTAAACCCGATGAATTCAGGCGTCCCAATAATTTTATAGTCAGTGAGGCTGTAGTAAGCTGAGGCAATCATCGGCCCAAAAGTCCAAATGAGTAACCCAAGCACTACGGGTAGAATAAACAGGTATCCGCGCAATGTGTCGCGCCAGAATGTTGGGCCGCGCTTACTTTTTGGGCGATGTGATACCACAGCAGCCATGTTTGCCTCCTCAAATCAGTATTCCATTTAGAGTCCCGCCGCAAAACACTTGCGGCGGGATACTTCAAAGTTCTAGTTCAAATTCAAACCAGAATACTCAGCCGTCGAGACACGCTTGTATGTTGTCGTTCGCAGCAGTGAATGCTTCTTCGACCGACATGCCACCAACAATGACGTTGTCAAATGCAGTGTTGATTTCAGTGTTGATTTGACCGGCATACAGGCTGCCACACTCACCGGGGAAGTAAGTGGGGGTGATGCCGTTGGCACCGTTCTTCAAGAATGCCAAGACATTGCTGGGGGGGCCTTTGAGTGCCAAGATGTCTGGATCAGTGGCAAGTGATTTCAGCAAAGGCATACCGGAATATGACATTGTGATCGCCTTTTGGGTGTCATGGGAGAGTAAGCCCTTAATGAATTCCCATGCCAATTGAGGATCTTTTGCATTAGCAGTGATGCTAAAGCCATAGGTGCCCATACCAGTCACTTTTTTGCCGCTGGGGAAGCTGGGAATAACTTCGACATCCCATTCAAACGGTTGCGGATCAAGTGGTCGGATACCACTCATGATTGCCGGGATGTGCATATTGAGGGCGCATTTGCCAACTAGGAAGCAATCTCCACCAGCATCAAAATCATATGGAGTGGCAATCCCGTCTTTTGTCCACATGTCTGTGTAGGCCTGCAAGCCTGCAAGAGTTTCGGGCGAGCTCAGTTCTACAGTTTTTCCGTCTGCACTGAGAATGTTACCACCGTAGCCTACGATCCATGGCACGTACCACGCCCACCACTTACCACTTCCACCATTGGCGCCGCTGGGAAGGCAATATTCACCAGTTTTCTCTTTGATCATTTTGCACGAAGCAATGAGTTCTTCCCATGTTGTTTCAGCAGTTGGTATTGGTGCACCCGCTTTTTCAAACAAGGTTTTGTTGTAGTACAGAGTTACCACGTCGTATGACGAGGGAATCATGTACAAACCCTTGCCTTCTACTTGGCTCAACGCCATCATGTTTTCATAAACATCGCTGAGGTCAAAGTTGGGGTCAGCTTTTGCCAGCGGTTCCATGTCAATCGAAATGCCGCCCTTAGCAAACGGTACAACGAACAAATCAGCAGTAAAAGTAACATCTGGCAAAGTGCCAGCTGCTGCTTGCGCAGCCAGTACAGTTCCGGTATCGCCGGTTAGGTACTCCATCGTGACTTTGACATCAGGATGCGCTTTTTGGAACTGATCAACCATCATTGCGTTGACGTTGTCGATGAAAGCACCTTGCAATGTGCCAAAGCGAATTTCTTTTGGCGAGTCTTGTGCGACTGCCACCCCAACACCCACCGTCAAAACGACGAGCATTAAGGAAAGAACGAGTTTTCGGATAAGCATTCTATTTTCTCCATAACTAAAGTATTTCGATAGCAGTTTACGATCGGCATACTCCTCAGTTGATCAGTTCTCATCACCTCCTCTAAAGTATTAGGTTGTGTGCAAACACGCAGGTATCCTGTAAAGCAATTTGTTCGGGGTGTTGTAATGAATGTAACAAACTAACCCGAGGGGTATTGTCAGGAGAGATTTAGTACAAGATAATAGGAGCGTTTTTGACGCTGACCTTGTTTGGTTCATACCTATTAAGCTTGGAATAGCCTTTGTAATTAAGTGCGTAACCATAATAACTTTCCAAAAAACAAAAATGTCTATAGAATTCGTATATTGATTTTCGAAATTGTAAATTCGAATTTCGAATTTGTCAATTGAATCACCCAAATATGTGTGAGGAGCGCAAATGGTTTCTAAATCATTCATTCCGATTGAAGATAGCCGCCGCACGCTGGCAGCCCAAGTTCAAGAACGTATTCGTGAAGCGATATTGAAACAGACCTTGAGGGCAGGGGAACGTATTGACCAGAATAAACTGGCTGAACAACTCCATGTGAGTATGGCGCCTATCCGCGAAGCGTTGAAAGGTCTCGAAGCTGAAGGTCTGGTTACGATTCAGCCTCGACGTGGCGCATTTGTGGTGGAAGTTTCGCTTACAGATATGGATAAGTTGTATTTCACGCGGGGCTTAATTGAAGGAGAAGCTATCTACCATTCGGTCCCGCATTTACGTGAGGCAGATTTCGTAGAACTTGAAGAGATGATCGCTGCCATGCGGCAGGCTACCAGCATGAACGACATCAGTACCTATATCGCGCTCAACCACCAATTTCATGTTCGTATCTATAGTGTCCTTGATAACCCGCATCTGCTACAAGTTATCCAGACATTGTGGGAGCGTAGCGAACTGTATCGTTTCCGCTATATGTTCATGACACGGGATACTGAAAGTATTCATAAAGAACATGATGATATTGTGGAAGCGTGCCGAAAAGGTGATCAAGACTTAGCCAAGAAGCGCGCACAAGAACACATTTATCTGACTCAACGCGGATTGCATGACCAACTTCAAGGTGACTCGACGGGGCTAATTGTGCGGCATGAACAATAGATGAAGTGAAAGGCTTCAAGTATGTGTTGTTAGTTAATTATGGATACCACTCCTTATGATTTCTTTGGGGTGAATTGTGTTTGCAAATAAAAGAGCTTATTTAGAAATGTTATTTGCTGAAATAGGCCTAAAACTATACTTATTGGCCTAAGGCTTATTTGTTTTGCAGTTGCTTGATTCTTAGGCATAGAATCTCCTCAAGCCACATCATTCGATGTCATGGTTGCATGTCAAGACGTGACATTTTTGTCGTAAGTTTCCCCTCTAGTGCAATTGAAACCGCTGGCATAGTACTTTTAGTTTATCTTTTCAAATGGTTCAAAGACCTTTTTCCTATCGCAAATAGGTACATAGTGGCCTATGTTTGGTTACTGACGCTAAATTCTAAACGCAGATGAAAGTGGGTCAAATGATTTCCAACTCCCATATTCGAATAAATAGTTGGTCGATTAAGTTCGTTGCTCTCTTGTGCATCGGTATGTTAGCCCTGGCTTTGCTGCCATCACAAGATGTGGGCGCACAGGGGACGAGCACCTTCTTCCCCGTTGGGCCGGGGTATTCCGATGTTATTCCGCACCAGATTGTACGCACGAATGATGATCGGGTTTATGTGGTCGGTGGTGTTGGGCAATATGTGACCCGATTGGCTGTTTATTGGACGACACAGGCCGGATTACCTGCGGCCAATGCATTCACCGGTAAACTCGAAATTCAACTAAATATGGAACCTATATCAGTTGAAACAGTATATGACGGAACCGACACTATTCATATATTGGTGAACAGTCGTACGTCAAAAGTGTACGATTACCCATTCAATATTCGCACGAATACAGTCAAGCCGGGCATTCAGATTTCGGCTACGTCGGCAACCGTTACAGGTGATTACTTGGGTACTTCCGGTCTGTCAGCGATGATGGACAAAACGGGTGTATTACATACCGTATATTGGCAAACGGGCAATCGTTTGGTCTATCAAGCATTCACCTATAACGCAACAACCAATGCACTTCAGGCAACTGCGGCAGCCACAACGGTTGACCTGAACGGTAAGGCTAACCATCCGGCATTGGCAATTTCACCACTCGATGGAAGCATCACGATTGCATGGATTTCGGAGTTCACAAGTCCTGTCCAAATATTGGCACGATCAAAACCAGCATCGGGCGCTTGGGGCAATGAGGAAGTTGTGAGCAACAGTCCTTTATGGACGAGTGTTAATGGTGGCATCAATATTGATCAAGGACCAAGTCTCTTGATCGATGCTGCCGGAACGAAGCATCTAAGCTATATCCAGAATTACGATACGTCAGGCGATTATGGACGTATCCATTACGTGCGTCGGGCAGTGACAGATACAGCCTGGACGGATACGGCCTTATCTACATATAGTCATGATCCCGTCGTAGCCATAAACAGTGCTGGCGAGGTTTACATGATTGGTCATGGACCTATGGCGACCGGGCAAAACAATGACATCTACATGAGCAAGCGAAACGCGAATGGTACATGGGGCGCAATAAGCTTGATTGCTAGCCATACAGGTACAGACTCATTTGACGCGAGTCCGTCTGTGAAGTGGTCGGTTGTGGGATGGAATCGCCCCGATACGATTGAGTACGTCTTTTTTGCTGCTGTAGGTGGAAATTACAACAATAGTTTCTTGTATTATGGTCGACTGGCGTCGAGCGGCGTGGTGCCAACGAATACATCTGTTGCTGCAACCAGTACGCCGAAACCAACTAACACAGTCGTTCCTCCGACCAGTACACCTAAGCCAACCAATACATTAGTGCCGCCTAGCCCAACCCCAGTACCACCCACTGCTACGCCCCCATCTGTACCTGCTGCGGTTGTGGCTGTTTCACCAG
Organism: Aggregatilineales bacterium; assembly: GCA_044227005.1. Lineage (GTDB taxonomy): Bacteria > Chloroflexota > Anaerolineae > Aggregatilineales > Phototrophicaceae > CFX2. The sequence continues at coordinate 1,786,963 of JBGAFZ010000002.1, read as the reverse complement.
CAAACGTTCAGGTCGGTGGAACGATTAGTGCGGCTATCAACCTCTTTAACGTTACGTCACTCTATGGTGTTCAGGTTGATTGTACTGTTGATCCGACCAAACTTACGGGCAAAACCCATGCTGATGGGACGATCTTCACCGGCTTGAATAGTTTCTTTGTCGATCCGGGAGTGCGTGCCGATGGGCATTGGATTGTAGCCGCAACTCTCTTACAACCAAATCCGGTTTTTAATGGTAACGGCACCGCCTTTATCTTAAACTATCAAGCGATTGCAGCAGGCACGACACCTATCAACTGCGTGATTGTGGCGGTTGATAACAAGGGTGCTCAACTGTCGTTGCAAGTGACAGGTGGAAGTGTGACGATCACTGGCTCTTCGGCTACTGCGACGCCCGGAACGATTGTGCCAACTGTGGTTGTTCCAACTGCTACAAGTACGGCTACAGTTGTCCCCACTGCAACAGTCGTAGTTCCGACTGCAACGACAACTGCGATTGTGGTTGAACCGCCGACCACTACCCCATCCGTAGGGGCGAGCATCAGTGGAGTGGTTGCCTATCAAAAGGCGACTGATAATGCCGGAATCAATGTACAGCTTAACGCTAACGGTGCATTGGTCACACAGTTGGTCACTGTAGCTGACGGTAAATATACATTCGCAAATCTTCCGATTGGTAGCTACACGGTATTTGTTAGCGCACCGCTCCACCTTACGCTGGTGTATCAAGTAACGATTACTGATCCGGTTGCGGCAGTTAATCTCGGAAGCAATGTGTTACTTGCTGGTGATACGGACGGTAACCAAAGTATCGATTTGGTTGACGCTGCGCTGATTAGTGCCAACTTCACGCAGTTGATGCCTCCTGCGCCACAGAACGCGGATCTTAATCGCGATGGGAAGATCGACATCGTTGATCTGGTGTTGATTGGTGGGAACTTCGGTAAAACTGGTCCAGTGGTTGCCCCACAACCCTAGTTGAAATGAGAGAGGGTGCTTAACATCAGTTGAGCGCCCTCTTTTTATTTGACTTATTGTTGATGTATCGATTGGCTACTGAGACTAGAAACTGACTGGTTAACGGGATGTTTTAGCCTTCGTGAAAGGTTAGCTCAACTTTTCCGAAGCGAATGATGTCGCCTTCTTTGAGCGGTTCTGTTTGCCCCTTCACAAGCTTTCTCTGATTGACCCACGTGTAGTTAGAACTGCCCAAGTCCTCAATATAGTAGGAATCTTTAACTCGGGTGATTTGAGCATGACGATGACTTACATACTTGCCTTCGGGGTAGCCTTCGAGGTCGATGTGTAATGTTGTATCTTCGCGTCCTACGATGGCGATGTCCCCGACGCGGAATATTGAACCGGTGCTATTCAATAGGAGGCGAGCACCAGTATAGGCTGTGTTGCTGGTTGGTTTTGTGGATGCGTAAAGGCTGGCGTTGGTTGGGCTAGAATCCAATTTAGAACCACACTCTACACAGAATTTGGCGTTTGATTCGTTTACGTGCTCGCAAGTTGGACATTTCATGATTTGAGAATGCCTCGCAATAAACTAGGTTCGTCATAAGGTCAATAAAGGCGTGTTCCACAAAATGGATATGACTTGTTGCGATGTACTCGCCACTGTTGGGAGTGGTTTGTGTTAGAAATAGTCATATATCAAGTTTCGTGCTGATAATCTTCATGTTATGATACAACTGTAAATTCAATGCGGAATGCAGTCAACCGGAGCAATAATTATGCCAGCTAATGTTGATGGTATGGTACGTGAGGGAATTAGTGCGTATCGAGCCGGAAATAAGGAAGAGGCACGTACTTTACTCCTACGGGCAGTCGAGATTGATCAATATAACGAGCAGGCATGGTTGTGGTTGAGCGCAGTGGTCGAAACGCCTGAAGAACAACGCACCTGCCTCGAAAATGTCATGACGATTAATCCCAACAGCGAGCGCGCCAAGCAGGGCATCGATATGTTGGATCAGCGCTTTGGGAGCAGCCCCAAAGTTAGCCCAACACAAGCTGAAGATGTTATGGCAAGCACGAGCTTTACACCGCCACCTGTGCCTGCTCCAATAAGCCGTTCTGCCAGCGATGATGAGCTGCCAAGCAGCATTGAATGGGAAGCACCTGTTACGGCTAGCAGCAGTGCAAGTTCGAACTACAAGGTGAATGAACCATCCGACAAGGAATATGACGATTGGGTCAGTAAGCTGAATATCGGGAATAACGCGCCCGATATAAAACCTGCCATGTTGGATGAAGCTAACCGTTTTATTTCGACCACAGACGATGATGATGAGCGATTTGATCCTAACTCGGTTGAAGATTTGTTTTCATCCGGCCCATTTAGTTCTGATCTTTCTACCCAACAACTTCCAAAACCGGAACCGGTAAAGGCACAAAGTCCGTTACGACAGTCACCGTTGTCTCCACAACCTAAACAATCGCCCGCTAACGAAAACGCGATTCCGTTGAGGGCACCGACTCCGACGGCGAGCAAACCCGCGAAATCGGCAGTGGATAAGACGTTCGATATCTTAAGCAATGATGACCGGATTGGGAACAGTGGGGCACTGGTTGAGGACTTCGACGATAGTGTCATGGAGAAGTTGGAGGCCGATGAGTTCTTCCAATATATCCCGAAGGAAATTACCGCGACACGCTTGCCGGGTACGAGCGAAGGTAACCCTGTGCTGGCATTGGTAGGGCTACTGGTCATGATTTTGGTGAATATTGGGGCAGTCGCTTTCTTTATCCAGCAAATGACGGCTGCTAAACCTTAGGAATGGGAATCAAAGCTAGACAAAAGCTTTCATCATATGATAACATTCCAACCTAATTAACCCGACGTATAAATTAAAGCAGTTATTGCTAGAGGCAGCATGGCTAATCATCGTTCCGCAGTAAAGCGTTTCCGTCAGAGTGAGAAACGTCGCATCCACAATCGCATTTACCGTACTCGCGTTCGTAGCCTCGTCAAGAAGGCGCGTACCGAAATTCATAAGGGTGGGGACTTGGAAGCAGCTAAGGCCGCGACCATGACCGCAGTTCGTGATTTGGACATGGCAGCTAGCCGTGGCACCATTCATAAGAACAACGCAGCCCGTCGTAAGAGCCGCTTGATGAAGCAGTTGGCTGCACTTCAGTCCAGCTCCAAGTAAGAACCCGTTCAACTAAAGACGGAATTGAGAACCGACCCCACAAGGTCGGTTTTTTGTTTTGGCACTACGTCAGGATGGGTTGTGGGATGGGTAAGGGTTCGTTGGTGGTGGGGATATCCAGCCGATAGCCGACACCGCGCACGGTGCGCAAGTATTCAGGATGGCTGGGATCAGCTTCGATCATCTCGCGCAGCCAGCGGATATGGACATCCAGTGTTCGAGTATCACCGATGTAATCGGTCTGCCAGACTTTTTCCATCAAGGTGCGACGGTCAAGCGTCAGGCAGGGATTGGAAAAGAAGGTTTCGATCAGTAAAAGCTGCTTGGGGGTTAACTGCGTTTCTTGACCGTTGGCGACGAGCAAGCGGCGCGTGCGGTTGATCGCGAACGGGCCGCAGATGAGCATATCATCGGTTTTGTCCCGCAAGAGTCCATCAATGGCGTTTAGTAATCGGCGCGACGTGACCGGATGCAATAAGACCGCATCAGCCTGGGTTTGTGCAGGAAGCTTCGGACCGGGATGTAAGTGCACCAAAGAAACGGTTGGTAAGGCTGTTCGCAGTTCCTCACAAATGCGGTCGCCGGGGGTGCGCATTGAAATAGCATCCAAGACAATGACGCGAACAAGATTTTCTTGAGCAATTTTTATGGCATGTTTGCCACTTGTAGCCGAAATAACAGAATAATGTTTGTTGAGCGCGTTTGTGACCGCTGCACCGTTTGCCGGGGTGCGTCCAATGAGCAAAATACGAGCCGCTTCCACCCAGCACCTCCAATCGATAAATTTCCTTCACAGCATGTGGATCAAGTTATAAAGGGGTTGTTATTATAGCTTTAAATGATCGCGCATGAAACCCTCATAGCCAGCGGCTTTGGGTGATGGATGATCGCATTAGGTAGCGCGAAAAAAGCATTACATTAATGCCAAATTCCCGCTGAAATTGCAGGCGGCAGGCCACCGAGAAACCGCCGAATCGAGATTTTTGCATTACGGCGGGGTTGGCTCGTGCCGCTGAGTGCAGTAGTTGGCTCTCGTAGAGCCGCCGCGTGCAATATTTGTGAAATTGCAGTGGATGCAGGGGAGAAATCCGCTGACTTAGTGCAATTTGTGCTGCTAAAAGAATTCATACCGTTTTCCAACCCTTGTATGCTGTCGACTGCAAACACCATCGGCGTTTCATTCGGATAGGCGTGTAGGGGTAAAGTGCATGATATTGAGTAAATGGGAGCACACATAGGTGCTCCGCTACCATTCCCAATTTACACAGTTACACATCTTGTACCCCATACCCCTTAATCTTTAGTGTAGCACAAAAATTCTTATCGCGGGTTTGGATACGGTTAGGGTTTTGTACGAACTTGGGAGAAGAGGGCAAGCAAGTGGCCTGCCCTCGCAAAAGCCTTATTCGGCGTAATTTTTGACAACCGGCTTGTTGTTTAATACGGCTTCAATTTTTGCGTTGATTTCCGGTGTGATCTTTACATCGAGCGCTTTGAGGTTTTCATCAACCTGAGAGACTTTGGTGGCGCCGGTGATGGCACTGGCGACGAGTGGGTTGTGGAGCGTCCACGCGATGGCGAGGGCGGCAGGAGTGGTGCCGATTTCCTGTGCCAATTTGGTGATACCACGCGCTTTCACCAGCTTATCTTCGGTGATGTGGTTCTTGAACCAATCGACAACGTTGTAGCGGCTATCTTGTGGGATGCCGTCGTTGTATTTGCCAGTGAGGATTCCCTGTGCGAGTGGACTCCAGACGACCATGCTCATGCCGTGATTGGAGAGGGCGGTTTCGAGACCGGTTTCAACAAACTCGCGGTCGAGCATGTTGTATTCAGGTTGCTCGACTATCGGACGGGTGGCATTCACCTGCTTGACGACGCTATGACCATCGTTGATGTTGGCGGCGTTCCACATGCTGGTTCCCCAATAGAGGATTTTCCCTTGTCGCACGAGATCATCAATGGCGCGGATGGTTTCATCAAGCGGTACTTGATTGTCAAAACGGTGGCAGAAGAAAATGTCCACATAATCCATATCGAAGCGCTTGAGGGATTTGTTAACTGATTCGATGATGTGTTTGCGTGAGAGTCCACGATCATTGACATTGTCGCTCATCGGCCAATAGGCTTTGGTGCTGATAACTAAGTCGCTGCGTTTGTAGTCCTTGACGACCTTACCCACCAATTCTTCGCCACGTCCCAACGAGTACATGTCGGCTACGTCGATGAAGTTTACGCCGCTTTCGATGGCACGGCGGACGCAGAGCATGGATGTTTCTTCCTGTACATCACTGCTGCCATAGGTGAGCCATGCGCCAAGCGAAATCGCGCTGACTTTGAGACCTGAATTGCCTACTTTTCGGTATTCCATAAGGTATAATCTCCTTCGAGGTTGGAAATAGTCGATAGAGTATAACCTGTAAACAACCATATCACGACGCTGATAACACCTATTTAAAGGGGCATTTTGAGCGCCACACCTGAAATCCCAATTTGGACACCGCTGCCGGGTTCGCGAACGATTTCTAAAGTCTTCATGCATTTGTTTAGTGATTATCATGTTAGGGGACACGAGAATATCCCTAAGATGCCGTATCTGGTGACAACGAATCATCAAGCATATTGGGATGCTCCGGCGGTTGGCAGCCAGTTCAAAGATACGGTCCCTACGTTTACCGCACGAAAGTATGAAGGTACTTTTACGGGTATCTTTTTTTATGTGGGATCGCCCATCTGGATCGACCAAGATTCGCCTGATCGGCAAGCGTTGACGACCGCGCTGAAATTGATGCAGCAGGGGCATCCGTTTGCGATTGCGCCGGAAGGTACACGCAGCAAAACTGGTGAGATGTTGCCCGGTCATGAAGGGGTTGCGTTCCTCGCGACACGGGCGAATGTGCCGATTGTGCCAGTGGGGATTTCAGGCACAAACCTTATGTTCAAGCAGTTGCGGCCGCGTGTTGATGTGGTGATTGGTAGGCCGTATCAGTTGCCAGAGGGACGGGCACGTGGCGACCAATTAGCCGTTTATACTGATCAAATTATGTGCGCGATTGCCGCTTTGCTGCCGGAAAAGTATCACGGGCATTACAAGGGCAATCCATTAATTGCGGAGATGGCAAAAAAGGTGCTGTAAGCGCGATTTAAACGAGCCAGCTATTTTTCGTAGAGAGCTAGATTAGGATTTTTGCGATGTCAAACACTATAAAGATTGCGCCTTCCATATTAGCAGCCGATTTCGCCCGTATGGGTGAGCAGGTTCAAGAAGCTGAGCAGGGTGGGGGTGATCTCATCCATATTGATGTGATGGATGGGCGGTTTGTGCCGAACTTGACTATGGGAGCGTTGATGGTAGATGCGTCGCGTCGATCCACCAAGCTGCCGTTGGATGTCCACCTGATGATTGTTGAACCGGATCATTTGTTGGCAGACTTTGCAAAAGCAGGGGCTAACCGCATCAGCGTACATGTGGAAGCCTGCCCGAATTTGCACCGGACATTGCAAGCCATCAAATCATTGGGGTGTGGTGTTGGTGTGGCATTGAACCCGCACACACCGGCGTCGTTTTTGAGTGAAGTCATCCATATGCTGGATGTGATTATTGTGATGAGCGTCAATCCGGGGTTCGGTGGACAGGCCTTTTTACCGGAGGTGTTGCCGAAGGCGCGGCAACTGCGGCAGATGATTGAGGCCAGCGGACGGGATATTGATTTGGAAGTTGATGGCGGGGTGAATACGCAAACGGCCAAGTTGTGCGTGGAGGCCGGAATCAATGTGTTGATCGCGGGAAGTTCGGTCTATAACCCGAAGTTTAGCGTTAAAGCTGGTATAGACGCGATCAAGCAAGCGGTCGGGGTTGCATCGTAACATTGATAATGTAGCGGTGTTTAGATTCACAAATGAGCGTACACTGATTACGGGTGAAACTGTTCATCGTATGGTGACGCAGAGTCCGAATAATTACTAAGGAATGAGCTGTGGCTCCTGAAACTAAGCTGTTAAGTTGTGATGGTCATCTGCTTAAGCAATTGACATTAGCGGGTTTGAGCTGGTTGGATACGAATCAAGAGCGTGTCAACCAATTGAATGTGTTCCCTGTGCCGGATGGTGATACGGGCACGAACATGTTCTTGACCATGCGGAAGGCTTGTGAGCCATTGATGACGTTGGAAGAAGCTCATGTGGGTAAGGTGTGCAAGGCAATCGCGGCAGGGGCACTTCTAGGGGCACGTGGTAATTCGGGGGTGATCCTGTCACAGTGGTGGCGAGGGTTGGCGGAAGCGTTGGAAGACCACGCTCAATTTGACGCACCGATTTTCGCGGTGGCTTGCCAGAACGCAGTGGAACGGGCTTATAAAGCAGTCGTGAAGCCGGTTGAGGGAACAATCTTAACGGTGACACGGCAAGCGATGGAAGCGGTCGTTGAGCAAGCGCGGACAGAAAGTGATCTGAGTCGCTTATTTGATATTAAAGTCGGTGCTGCATATGATGCGCTGAAGCACACGCCGGATTTGCTGCCTGTTTTGAAAGATGCTGGTGTTGTGGATTCGGGCGGGCAGGGCTGGACATACATTATTGAGGGGATGCTGCGGCAGGTACGCGGTGAGAGCTTAAAACATACCGCTATCGAGACATCTTCACCCAATCCACGCAAAGATTGGCAAGACGCCTTAGTGCCGGATGACAAAGACGGCTACGGTTATGATGTGCAGTTCTTGATGCATGGTAAAGGCATGGATGTTGACGCGGTGCGGACGGCGATTGATGCACTGGGATGGTCCACGCTGGTGGTTGGTGACGAAAGCCTGATTAAAGTCCATGTGCATGTGCATGATCCCGGTGTGCCGATCAGCTACGCTATTAAGTCGGGCGCGGCGTTGGATGATGTGGTCGTCGAGAATATGCAGGCGCAATATCAAGATTACGTGGTCGAACGTACTCAGCGTGAAGTGGGCGAGGCCGGTTCTGTGGTTGAAGGTATCGCTGTGGTGACGGTCGTGCCGAGTGTCGGCTTGAAAACCCTGTTTACACAGGATTTAGGCGCAGCGTATGTCATCGGTGGCGGTCAGACTATGAATCCGAGTACGGAAGATTTCTTGCTGGCGATGAAGGCAATTCCGAACGACGAAGTGATTTTGCTGCCGAATAATCCCAATATTTTATTGGCGGCGCAACAGGCATCGGGGTTAATTTCAGGTAAACAGGTGAAGGTGGTAGCAAGCCGAACTCTGCCGCAGGGTGTGGCGGCGATGATCGAGTATGGGAATGAGCGCGATAGTCTCACGCTCCCCGAACTCAGCGAAGCGATGGCGAAGGCGTTGAAACATGTCATCACTTGTGAGATCACGACAGCAACTCGCACGGTTAACCTTGATGGGGTGGATGCTGTCGAGGGACAATACATCGGTTTGATTGACGATAAATTGAGCGTAGCCGGCGATAACCTGTTGGATGTGGCTACGGATGCCCTGCGCAAAGCAGGTGCGGACAAACATGAGCTGATTACGCTATACTATGGTGATACTGTGACAGAAGATGACGCACAGGAATTTTCTGAGGCGTTATCGGCAGTATTCACAAAACCGGAATTCCAAGTGGTGAACGGTGGTCAACCTCTGTATCCCTATATCATCGGCGTAGAATAAATGCCCAATATTCAGATTGTTACGGATAGTTGTGCCCATTTTGCGACACCGCATTTTCTTCACCAGTATCCGATGGTGACGGTAGTTCCCAACAAAATTAGCGTGGCAGGGAAAAGTTATCGAGAAGGTGTCGACCTCACTCCTGAGGAAGGCTTGCGGTTGGTCGCTACGCAGACCTATGCCCCGATAGTTCATTCGCCCACTGTGGCTGAATTCAGCGATGTATACAGCCGCTTGTCACGAAACTGTGACGGTATCATCTCGATTCATGCATCGCGGGAAATCTACAGCAGTTATGAGAACGGCCTCGCAGCAGCGCGTCCATTCGCGGGTAATTGTCCTATTGCGGTGATTGATTCGCAAAACTTATGCGCGGGGCAAGGCATGTTGGTGAAGGCGGCTCTCAAGGCGATTCAACAGCATCCGACGATGGATGATATGGTACGGGCGATTCGCGGGGCAGTCGAGCGGATTTATTCGGTGTACTACGCTGAGTCGGTCAATTATTTGCAGCAGAATAAGATCATGAGCGCTTCGCATAGCGTCCTGAGCAATATGCTGACTATCAAGCCGTTTTTGAGCGTCGAACACGGGCGGATGCAAGTGGTCGAGAAAGTGCGGACACGTTCACAAGCGGTCGAGCGGATGGTGGAATTTGTGACGGAATTCGCTGATCTTGAAGATGTGGTCATCTTGCAGCACAAAAGTTATATGAGCGAACAAGCACGGATGATTCAAGACCGGTTGTCGGTGGATTTTCCGGGGCAGTTTTTCCCGTATGCGATGTATGGCACGTCGTTAGCGGCGTTGATCGGTTCAGACGCGACGGGTGTGGTCATTCTCGAAAAAGAAACGGATGACATGGACGATGACTTTTAAAAAGATTCGGTTTATTGCTGATAGTACCTGTGATATTCCGCCGGAACTGTTAGAAAAATGGAACATCACGATTATTCCTGCATTTGTGAATTATGGTGGCGGCACTTACGCCGATGACGGTAAAGAACTGGATCGGGTGGTGTATTACGATCAACTGCCGTCGATGACATCGCAGCCTTCGACGGCAGCGCCTGCACCGGGGTTGACGGAATCGATCATTTCACGGGTGGCGGCTGAGTGCGATCATGTGGTGATGCTGACGGTTCCGGCGCGTTTGAGTGGCATTTATAATGCGTTTCGGTTGGGTGCTAGCAACTTGCCAGCTGATAGCTATACGTTGGTTGACAGCGGCAGTACGACGATGGCGATGGGATTCCAAGTATTGGTTGGTGCGGAAGTCGCCGAGCAAACTGGAGATGTGTCCGAAGTGTTGCGTGCGATTCAGCGGGCACGTGAGCATATTCGTTTGTACGCGGCACCGGAGTCGATGGTTTATTTACGGCGCAGCGGGCGTGTGGGGTGGGCGGCAGCAGGTGCGGCAACACTGTTACAAATTAAGCCGATTGTGTCGATTGTCGGAGACGGTGTGGTAGAATCAACGGCAAGAGTTCGCACCTTTGGTAAAGCGGTCGAGAAGATGGTGGAATTGGCTTTGGAACAAGCGCCATTTGACCGACTCGCGCTGCTTCATACCAATAATTATGACGGGGCAGTGGATATGAAACGCCAATTGGGCAGTGCGATTCCTGCTGAGACTTATATCATCAATGTTACGCCTGTGCTGGGAACCCATGTTGGGCCGAAAGCGCTGGGCGTGATTACCCTGAATAAGGGTTGGAGACAGTAGACGACATTATGCCATCTGCACTGGAAACATTGGTCAAGATTCTTAAACTCGAACGCGAACAGGGCTGTAAGAATACGGCTGTGATCGGCGGTCTGGCGGCATTTAGTGAGAAGTGGTCACAGGATGCCCATACGCAAGCGCGTAAACCGGAACATCATCTGCTGGTTGATGAACTGACGGAATTGTTGCACCAATACGAAACGATTGAGTCCAAACCGGATCGGGTCATTCGGATCGCTTATATGCTTGACCGGATTACGGGGCGTGTTCCTGCGCCACCGGAATTTCGCGCTCCGGCTGTAGACGCTGCTCCGCGAGAACCTGCGAGGGAGTCTCAAGCACCGCCTACCAGTCCGCCTCCTGCACAGGTAGATCGACCGGAGGCCGAGTCTCATCAACAAGCTGTGCCACGCGAGGAACGTCGGGAACCGCGTCCACGCCGCGAAGAACGGGAGCGTAAGCCACGTGAACAACAACGTGCTGAGCCTCCGATAGAACAGGCGGTTAGCGAGACTAAACCTGTCGAGCAACAACCGCGCCGCGAACGGCCTGATCGTCCGAAGCCGCAGCAGCAACAACCGCAGGCACAACAAAATCGTCCGCCACAGAACACGCGCAAGCCGCAAAAGCCGTCACGCGATCAAGGTGACGACGAGGACAATGATGATAGCGGCGGCGAGATGTTCCGCGAGCGCGGCGATGACATGAGCTATGACAGCTACGATGCGCCTATTCGTTCACGGGGTGGGCGAGGGCAGCAGGCCGAACTGGATCTTGCACCGATGCCGCGTTTGGCGCGTGTACCGCGTCGTCCACGTCCGCATATTTCGGCAGAAGAAGCATCTGATTTGCTACGTGGTTTGAAGCAACCCGTAACAGTACTGCGTGGTGTCGGGCCGGGTATGGCGAAAATGCTGGAAAAACTGGGCATCCATACGGTGGGGGATATGCTGTATTTCTTCCCACGACGCTATGACGATTACACCAATTTGCAACCTATCGCCAAGTTGGTGCCTGATCCCGATAAACTGGTTACCGTGGTAGGTACGGTCGTTCATGCCGAGATTCGTATCGGGCGGGGCAATCGCAAAGATTTCTTCCTCGTGCTGGATGATGGTACGGCGCGGATGGGTGTGACCTTCTTTGGCAGACACTTTATGATCCGCCAAGTGAAGAAAGGTCAGCAGCTTGTCATCAGCGGTACGATTTCGATGTTTGGTCGCCAAGTACAGATGGCTAATCCGGAATGGGAACCACTGGAAACCGAGAACCTGCATACGGTCGGTATCGTTCCGGTGTACCCACTGACGGAAGGCTTGAGCGGGCGCTCGCTGCGTAAGCTCATGAAGAGTGCGATTGAATATTGGTCGGAACGTATTCCTGACTTTGTTCCTGAAGGAACCTTAGAACGCACTGAACTGGGTGATTTGGGATGGGCGATTAAGAACGTCCATTTCCCTGAAGGTTGGGATCATCTTGAACTGGCGCGTAAACGGCTCATTTTTGATGAATTGTTGACGTTACAACTGGCTATGCTCGGTAATCGCCGTGAATGGCAATCGGTTCCGGCGCTGGCGCTAGATGTCAGTGATGAGTATTTGAGTGCCTTTATCGAGGCTGTATTCCCATATCCGCTGACGAATGCACAGCGTCGGGCGATCGAAGATGTGCGGCGTGATGTCGGATTGACGCGCCCCATGAATCGCCTGCTGCAAGGGGATGTCGGTTCTGGTAAAACGGCGGTGGCTACGGTGGTTATCGCCATGGCATTGGCACAGGGCAAGCAAGCCGCGTTGATGGTGCCGACCAGCATTTTGGCGGAACAACATTATCGCAATATCAGTGATACGCTGGCGAAGATGCCGGGTGAGCGTAAACCGGTGGTGGCATTGCTGACTGGCGCACTCAGCACCAGCGAACGGCATTCGATTTATCGCGGTATTAGTGATGGCTCGATTGATGTGGTCATTGGCACCCACGCCTTGATCCAAGAAGGTGTTGAATTCAAGGATCTGGCGGTTGCCATCATTGATGAGCAGCACCGCTTTGGCGTAGAGCAGCGTAAGGCGTTACGGGGTAAGGGAACTAATCCGCATTTGTTGGTGATGACTGCCACACCAATCCCGCGCACATTGGCACTCACCATTCATGCCGATCTTGACCTGTCTATTATTGATGAGATGCCGCCGGGACGTATCCCGATACAGACCAAAGTGGTTCAACCTGTGGCGCGGGAACAAGTCAATAACTTTATTATTTCGCAGCTTAACCAAGGGCGGCAGGCATTTGTGGTGCATCCGTTAGTCGAGGCTTCTGAAAAGATCGAAGCCCCGGCAGCGATGGAAGCCTATGAACGTTTACAACAGGTTTTCTTCCGGCATAAGGTTGGTTTGCTGCATGGACGGATGCGCCCTGCTGAAAAAGATGAAGTCATGGAAGCCTTCGCTAGCGCTAAGTATGATGTGCTGGTGACGACTTCGGTCGCTGAGGTCGGCGTGAATGTGCCGAATGCCTCGGTGATGGTCATAGAAGGCGCGAATCGCTTCGGATTGTCGCAACTGCATCAATTCCGTGGGCGTGTGGGACGTGGTGAACATGCTTCATACTGCTTGTTGTTGGCAGATACCAATTCGGAAGAAGCTAAACAACGGTTGCAAGCGATGGAAGATACGCTGGATGGCTTCAAGTTGGCCGAGATGGATTGGAAACTGCGTGGGGCGGGTGATTTGATCGGTACACGACAGAGCGGCGGTAGCAAGCTGCAATTGGCTGAGATGATGTCGCCGCAGTTGGTTGAGATGGCACAGCGCGAAGCACGCACCATTTATGAAGAAGATCCGAATTTTGTGCAGGACGAACATCGTTTGCTGGCGCAGCGTGTAGTGATGCTGCATAATGAACGCAGTGATGTTAGTTAGGCATGATTTAGTCACAAAGGTAAAAGGTATTACGGGAACTTAATCTTTGTAATACAATTAACATCATGACAGAAGCAAAACGGAAAGTTGTATATCCGGCGTCACTTGATCCTATACACTATGGTCATATTGACGTGGCGCAACGCGCAGCTAGAATATTTGATGAGGTGATTGTCGCGATTTACGACAAGCCGAAGAAGAATATTCTGTTCACGGTCGATGAACGGGTTGCGTTGGCACAGCGCGCTTTTCAAGATCATGCTAATATTCATGTGGCGAAGTATTCGGTGTTAACCGTAAACTACGCCAAAGAGATCGGCGCGATGGCGCTCATTCGGGGGTTACGGGTCTTTTCCGATTTCGAGTTCGAGTTCCGTATGGGACTTGCTAACCGTAAATTGGCACCCGAAATCGAAACGATTGCCATCATGACCGATGAGAAGCATCTTTACATCAGTTCCAGCACCATTCGCGAGATTGCCGAGCTGGGCGGAGATGTTTCGGGGATGACACCCGCGTTTGTGGTGGAAGCACTGCATAAGCGGTTTGCCGAATTGAATGCAAATCAGAGTAGCCCCGGATATAACACGAGCATCCGGGATTAGTGTAAATTGGGAGGGGTAGCCAAATGGACATCCAACATCTAGTAGATCGGCTTGAGGATTTGGTGGACGAGGGACGTCATATGCCCTTCAGTAAGTTCACCATGATTGATGAGGAACGCGCACTGGAACTGATTGACCAGATGCGTATATCGATCCCTGAAGAAATTGAAAAAGCTTCACGGGTGCTGTCACAACGCGACCGAATTCTGGCGCAGGCGAATGAAGAAGCCGCCCGCCTTATTCAAGCGGCACGTGAACAGGGTGTTCAATTGATGGATCGTGAAGCGACTGTGCAAGCTGCCCAGAGCCGCGCGGCCAATATTATTGAACAGGCTAAGCAGGAAGCTGAAGAAGTGGTCGCAGGGGCAGATACTTATGTCGCTGAAACCCTTGCCAAGCTGGAACAACAGTTGGCGAAGGCTTTGAATGTCGTTCGTAACGGCATTAATGAAGTGAATACATCAGGCGCGGTGCAGCCGATGCCTCCGGCACAATTCCCTGTGGCGATGCGCCAACAGGTCGAAGTGCGTAAAGAAGAACAATAAAGTATTATTCATGAGCGTTTTTGAAGGGTATCACTGATACCCTTTTTTCTTTTCTGTTGATGTAACTCATGCGCCTAATTGCGATTGCACTCGGTTGGACAGCCGGAATCGTGCTGGCCGCCGCAACCAATATCCATACGGCATGGCCGTGGCTGGTGCTGACACTGGCCGCTGTCTTGGTCATGTGGTTGTTGTGGGCGGGTACAAAATACCGCAATTGGACGTTAGCAGTGGTGGCCTTTGCGCTGGGTGGGTTGCGTTATAGCTATGTGCCGCAAACTAGCGATCTGGCGCAATATAACAATGCCGGTGGTTTGACGATTGAAGGGGTGATCGCGGCGGAGCCTGATTATCGCGATGACCGGATTGATATACGGCTGGAGGTGAAAACCGTCACCCGCATTGGTGAGACGGTGCCGACCAGCGGCTTGGTGTTGGTACAAGCACCGGCGAGTGCGAGTGTTCACTATGGTGATCAGATCACTGCGACCGGATCATTGGTTTACCCCTCGGTATCGGACAGCTTTTCTTATCGCGATTATCTGGCGCGGAGTGGTGTGTTTAGCATCATGCCGGACGCGTCGGTGGAGGTCAAAGCGGTGGGCGGGGGCAATCCTCTGCTGCGTGTGCTTCTGGATCTCAAAGAACGCGCTCGCCAAGTTATCAGCCGCAGTCTGCCAGAACCGAGCGCCGGATTATTGTCGGGAATATTACTTGGGGATACGCGCAGCCTGTCGCCGGAACTCTCTGATGCTTTTAGCGCGGTGGGAGCATCACATATCATTGCCATCAGCGGTTTCAATATGGCGGTGTTGAGCGGCGTGGTGATGGGGCTGTTAGGGCGTTTCAAAGTTCGATTGCGCGTCGCGGCGGTGATCGGATTAACGGTAATCGGGGTTTACACTGTTTTCGTGGGTGCATCGCCCTCTGTGGTGCGAGCGGCCATCATGAGCAGTATGTTGGTCATCGGGACAGTCTTGAAACGCAAGAGTTATGTCCCGACCTCACTGGCTTTTGTGGCGGTTGTGTTGTCGCTGTTTAGTCCAACCGTTTTGTGGGATGTTGGCTTTCAATTGAGCTTGTTCGCGACATTGGGTTTGGCGTTGTTTGCGACTCCGTTGACAACCTATTTCAATGCTGGATTATCCCGATTGTTTCCGCGCAAAACTGCTGCTACCGTTGGTGATTTCTTAACCGAGCCGCTGATTGTCAGCATTGCCGCGCAGGTCATGTCTTTGCCCCTTATTTTGCTCTACTTTGGTCGGTTGTCGCTGGTGTCTTTGGCGGTCAATCTGCTGGTTATTCCGGTGCAGTCGGCGTTGATGGTGATCGGCTTAGCTGCGACGCTGGTGGGACTATTTGTTTTTCCGGTTGCGCAGTTTTTCTTCTGGTTGGATATGTTGCTGCTCGGTTGGACAATCGCAATTGTGCGCGCTTTCGCCACGCTGCCATTTGCTCAAATTGCCGTGCAGGTTGACCCACGTGTAATTAGTCTATTTTATATAGTTGTTTTGGGAGGCGCTCTTATGCTTGCCACAAAACCGACATGGTCGACGCGATTGGCTGGCGTGCTGCGTAGTAAGCCAGTTGTGTTTACATTGGGGACGGCTAGCGCGGGAATCGCCGTTTTGCTCGGGATTTTGTGGCTGAGTCGTCCTGATGGCAATCTGCATGTGTGGTGGTTGGATGTGGGGCATAGTAACGCGGTACTGGTTCAGACACCAGCCGGAGCACATATATTGGTGGATGGTGGGCGTTTTCCATCGCAGTTATTAACCGCATTGGGTGACCGACTCCCGTTCAACAAGCGCAATATCGATTTACTAGTAATTAGCCAGCCTGATCCGTTTGATTATGATGCGCTTGCGGCGGTTATGGATCGTTATGATGTCAACCTGTTGATGACTAACGGCCAACCGAATTTACGTCCCGAATATGCTGCGCTGCTTGGACGCGTTCCAAGCGACAAGGTGGTTGCGGGGCGTAGCGGATATCGCTTTGAGGTCGCGGATGGTGCACAAGTGGAGGTGTTGGCTCCGCAGACGTCACCTGATATTAGTGCTAGTTTGAATGACTCTGCACTGGTGCTGCGTTTAAGCTACGGTGAGATATCGATTCTGTTGCCATCGGATGCGAGCGGGGACGCTCAAGCTGCATTGCTAAAAAATGGCGAATGGCCGTTATCGACAGTGATGCAACTGCCTAATCACGGCGGGGTGCGATCATTGAATGAGGCGTTTTTAGCAGCGGCACAGCCTCAATTGGTGGTGCTACAAAGTGACTTGACCAATCGGATCGGTGATCCGAATGCGGATACATTGGCGTTGCTGGGGGATTTACCTGTGGTACGTACGGATGTGTCCGGGGCGATTCATGTGTGGACGGACGGCAAGCAGATTTGGGAAGTCGGGACGAAGTGATTATCGGGCGCTAGGGATTAACTGTGCGCCCGATATATGATCACGATTTAGGTACGTTGCGAGAAGAACCAATAGGCGAAGAAGTAAAGCGCCGAAAAGACTCCACTAATCACGCCAAGTGGTTGCACTTTTTTGGCTTTGCTGATACCCACAACCAACAATGGTAAAACGAACATGGCCGAGTTAACCATTAATGAGCCAAAAGATTTGGGTGTAAAAACGTCCAACTTAGCGATGACCGCAAGTGCAGCCGCCCCACCGGCAAAGATCGTTGGGATCGTTTGCTTATCGGATTGCCCGAACATCAAAATGAGATCCATGATAAATATGATATACAACATAATGTCATAGACAAGATTTACACCGCTGCGTGGCGCAAGATGCGATAAGATCTGTTGAATTGATACTCCATCCATGCGGAGCCTGTTCCTTTCACTCGTAAGCCATTGATGACCTAATATTAGCACGTTTTCAGTTGCCCCATTGTATCGTCATATTCGGGGGAGAACAACCGTATGGCAGTCGATACTTATCGCAGCTCTAGCTGGTTTTTATGTCAATCTGATGAATTACTGATTCAAGTGGGGCTTATAATAAGGTTAACGGGTATCATAACTGTTTGCGATTTATTCAGTAAGGAACCGATTTGAAGCTACGGCGATTGTTCAATGATTTGAGTGATTACTGGCAACGGCAAGAAGAGGCCACCCGTGAATTACCCGTGTATTTGCGTAATGCCGTAGTCAACTTTTACGGTACAGGTACGCGGCAAGCATCCACACTGGCGTATTATGCGATCTTCTCGATATTCCCTTTAACCTTGTTGTTGGCTGTGTTAATTGGTCGCATATTGGGGCCGGTTACCGCACAAACACAAATTGTTAGTGCGCTCGGTTTGTTCCTGCCGGCTGATACCGCCCAACTGCTTCAACAAAATATTAGTGATGCCATGCGCCAAAGCGAGTCGTTTACACTGATTGCTATAGGCGGTTTGTTGTGGTCGGCGCTGGGGTTGTTTTCTAACATCACCTATTCGTTAGATGAGGTGTTTGCAGTATCTTCGCGGCGCAGCATGTGGCGACAGCGTTTGGTTGCTTTGATTATGGCTTTGATTTTGGTGGTGCTGGTGACAGCCTCGTTCGTTACATCTGCTGTCTTGCGCTTGATCTCGGCCTCACTCTTGGGGCAGCAAAGCAATTGGCTGACGATTGGCACGATTTTTTTGCCACTTGGCTTGAATATGGTGATATTCGCGTTGTTGTTTCGTTTTGTGCCCACGCGTGAAGTTCATTGGGATGCAGTCTGGCCGGCGGCAATCTTTGGGGCAGTGGGCTGGGAATTGGCCAAGAGCGGCTTTGTCTGGTACACAGCAACGGTCGCCAACGTCCAATTCATCTATGGCGGTATTGCGACGGCGATTGTCTTGCTTTTGTGGGCGTATTTGATCGCGGCTATTTTTCTATTCAGCGCCGAATTGTGTTCTCAACTCAATCAATGGTACATCGCGCGCCACGAACGGGAACTCCGCCAACTCTTCATCGAAGTGGATGATGAGCCTCAGCACTTGCTTCCAGAAAAATAACAGGCGTACTTGTCATGGTACGCCTGTCTGTCAGGATTAAGTTTCGGGAACAACCAACTTGTTATTGGACGGTTGGTGTTTTTCCGATGTATTCCAGCGGGCATACCACCAGCGGCTTATGAAGCTGCTTAACTCCACGACCGGCTGTAATTGTACCGATGGATGGCTGACAAGTCGCACTAAGCGATCTTCTTCGACACGTTTCAAGCGTTCGCGCTGATCGTGTTTATGTTGCAGTAAATGATGATAATGATGCGTCATGATCGTTCACATTCCTTGAGAGATTGGATTTCAATTGGCTAAATAAAAAGTCGCAGGTTGTACGCCTGCGACTCTATGCGTTGTTCCGAAACTTAGTTCGGTAACGCCCGGCAGCAGGAGTAATGGTATTTCCGAAGCCAGCGATGGCTCCGCCAATGACGTGTGGACAAACTTGGGCAAAAACGGGCATCAACATTAGCGTGCTGCTCCTTTCATGTGAGGATTTGTGAACCTATTTGGTCTCATTTGACCCTTCGTGGATCACTATAGCACAACTTGTCAGGACGTGTCAAGACGGTTCATCGTAGTCAAACCCCTTTTTTTGATGTAAACTCAAATTCAATTCAAAGATTAGAGGTTGATGTGTGGTGTCAAGTTGACTGATTTTCCAAATTTCAATATGGAAGATGCTGAAGTAGAAGTAGTGGAACATCCTCCGGCAGCGACCGAACGAAGTGCTGCCCGCCGTATCGCATTACAAGTATTGTACGAAATTGATTGCAGTAGCCATCTGGCCGGACCGGCAGTGGAATCTCGGCTAAAAGACGAGGAATTAACCCGCCGAGTCGAGAAGTATGTGCGGCAAATTGTCGAAGGTGTGGCTGCAAACCGTGACCAACTGGACACATTTATTCAACGATATGCGTCAGAATTCCCGCTGGAACAAGTGGCGATTATTGACCGGAATATCCTTCGTTTAGGGGTATACGAACTGGCAGCGCAGCAGAATACATCCATTAACGTGATCATTGCGGAAGCTATGGAATTGGCTAATATTTATGGCGCTGAGGGTTCATTGCGTTTTGTGAACGGTGTGCTGGGCGCGATTGCTGCCGAAGCCACCGCCGACAATTCGCCTCAGTTAGTGGTTACTGAAAACGGAGAATAGGTCATGCAGTTACAACGCGGTTCAGCGCCCTCCCCGGAACTTGATGATCCAAATTTGCCAGAAGAAGGTGAAGGCGCACGGATGAGCCTTTGGGATCATCTTGAAGAACTGCGTTCACGTCTGTTTAAAGCGGTCTTGGCATTGGTTTTGGGAGCCGTAGTGGGTGTGATTTTTGCCACGCCTATACTGGAGTTTCTGAAAGCACCGTATGCCAAGGCATTTATCGTGCTGGATCCGACCGGCGGTGTGGTTCAGTATTTCCGTGTGGCACTAATGGTCGGCGGTATCCTTTCGATACCGGTGATTACCTATCAACTATTGATGTTCGTGCTTCCCGGCCTTACCAAACGTGAAACACGCTATTTGTTGTTTTCAATTCCTCCGGTGACCGTGTTGTTCTTGATTGGTGTGATTTTTGCGTGGTTTATTCTCATTCCACCTGCATTGGGCTTCCTCGTCAATTTCCAACCGGACATTTTTAAAGCTGAATGGACGGCAGACCATTACTTGGGATTTGTGACGGCCTTGTTGTTCTGGATGGGTGTGGCTTTTGAAACGCCGCTCATCTTTTTCGTGCTGTCTATTTTAGGGTTTGTCACGCCGCGTCCACTGATTCAGAACTGGCGTATTGCCATCGTTGGCGCGGCAGTCGCTTCGGCCATCATTACCCCGACTGTTGACCCGGTCAACATGATGTTGGTCATGGGGCCGTTGATGGCACTCTATGCGCTGAGCATTCTTTTGGTCACCATTGGTATGCGCTTCAACCGACCTGAAGAAAGCTAACGCGAACATTTCAATCTGATAAAAGGACATTCGATGCAGCAACTGACTTCGCCCATCAATATCTTTGGTGTGCCGATGGACTTAGGTCAAAATCGGCGTGGTGTAGATATGGGGCCGAGTGCTATTCGCTACGCGGGGTTGCAGCAGCGTTTACAGAGTATTGGCTTGCAGGTTCGTGATGCGGGCAATATCTCGGTACCGATAGTCGAAGAACTACGCCATCTGTCCCAAGATATGCATATGCATAATGCTGAGGCGATTGCTGGTGTTTGCCAACAGACCCATGATGCTGTCCGTAAGGTCATGGACGAAGGTGAACGCGCTGTGATTTTGGGCGGCGACCACAGTGTTGCACTCGGATCGGTATCCGCCTCATTGTATGCTTCTGATCATGTAGGCGTGCTGTGGATTGATGCGCATGGGGATTTCAATACCCCCGAAATTTCTCCGTCTGGCAATGTTCATGGGATGGTGGTTTCTGCCCTGATGGGGAAGTGTCCGCCGCCGCTCGTTATCGGTGAACGCCGTTTACGTGCTGAACATATTATTATGATTGCTATACGTGATCTTGATCCCGCTGAAAAGGTTGCCATCCGACAAGCGGGTATCAAGGTTATGTCGATGAGCGAGATTGATGAGAATGGCATGGCGGATGTGATGCGTGCGGCCTTACGTGCGTTGGGTTCGGTGGAGACGATCCATGTGAGTTTTGATATGGACTCGCTTGATCCATCGGTTGCTCCCGGTGTAGGGACGCCTGTATCCGGTGGATTGACGATCCGTGAAGCCCATTTGATTATGGAGATGCTAGCGGATGACGGTCGCGTCCGTACGCTGGATCTGGTCGAGGTCAATCCTATCCTTGATGAGCGTAACCGTACCGCACAGGTGGCGGTTGATTTAGCCGCCAGCCTGTTTGGTCAACGCATTATCTAGCTGCGTTGGGTTATGCCGTAAAGGTAATTATTCCACCGCGTCGAAGCCCTTTTTCAATTTCAACCCCGACAAACATAATTGCCGCCAAGCCAATCGTGATGATGAGTTCGCTTGTACTGAGGGCGCGAGTCTCAAATGTATGGCTCAGGAACGGCACATAGATCACGGCTAGCTGCAATATGAAGGTCGATATACAGGCATAGAGCAAGATGCGGTTTTTCGAGAAGCGGTTTTTAAAGAACGACTCTTTATCTCCTGCGTGAATAGCAATCACATGGAAGATTTGCCCTAAGGCCAGCACACTAAAGGCAATCGTACGCGGTGTTTCTTCGGCAGCACCAATGATGCCCCCACTGGCTTTTTCGCTGGTGGCGTCGTCAGTTTCATGAGCTGTAAGGATGGTGCGCCGTTCATCTAGCGATAGGCTATCCCAATTAGCAGGGATCAGTTTTGCAGCAGCCTCAGTCCCGATGGTTACCGTGAGTTGTTGTGTGTCTCGGTATTCGAGGGCTAATGTCGCGCTCAGGGGGTTCATATCATGCGCTGCATAACCATATAGATAACTGCCGAGGGTGAGAATGGTCAGCAGGATAGATGCCCAGATGATGTGGATGCCTAACCCGCCCGCAAAGACACTATCTGTGGTGGGGCGTGGCTTGCGCTTCATCACGCCTTCTTCAGCCGGTTCAAAGCCCAAGGCGATTGCTGGCAATCCGTCCGTCACCAAGTTAATCCATAAGATTTGAATGGCGAGCAGTGGGATTTTTAATCCGGCTAGCAGCGCCAAAAACATCACCAAGATTTCGCCTACGTTGGAACTAAGTAGGTACTTGATAAACTTGCGGATATTGTCGTAGATGACACGACCTTCTTCCACTGCTGCCACAATCGACGCGAAGTTGTCATCGGTCAACACCATCGCCGCCGCGCCCTTGCTGACATCGGTTCCGGTGATGCCCATCGCGACACCAATATCAGCTTGTTTGAGGGCAGGGGCGTCATTGACTCCATCGCCGGTCATGGCAACGATCTCATTTTGCTTCTGAAGGATTTGAACCAGCTTGAGTTTGTGCTGGGGCGAAACCCGCGCAAATACCGATGTGGTTTTGACCGCTTCGCTTAATTCTGCGTCGCTCATCTTATCAAGTTTGTTGCCGGTAATGGCTGTGTCACCCGTTTTGATGATACCCAGATCAATCGCAATGGCCTCTGCCGTCAGTGCGTGGTCACCGGTGATCATTACAGGGCGTATACCAGCGGCGCGTGCTGTTTTGACGGCTTCTCGTGCTTCTGGACGTGCTGGGTCTACAATGCCGACCAACCCCAAGATACACAGCTCTCGTTCAATCTCGGGCGTAACTTCCGCGGGAATATATCCGAGTGAGCGGAAAGCGATGCCCAGTACACGCAACCCGTTTTTTGCCATTTTGTCGACTTGGTCAGTGTAGGCTTTGCGTCGTTCTGGCGTAAGCGGGGCACGACCTTCGGGCGTCATTTCATCGACAGCCCATTCTAAGAGTTGGTCGGGTGCGCCTTTGGTGATGGCAATAAATGAACTGTTCTGGAACAGCGACTTGGCATCCGCGCTGTCCACCTGATGAATAGTGGTCATTGCCTTGCGTTCGCTGCTGAATGGGAGTTCGGCAACGCGCGGCATGTCATTTTCAAGCTGCTGACGTGTCCATCCTACTTTTTGGGCGGCGACCAAGAGCGCACCTTCAGTCGTATCGCCCACAATGCTAAAGCTGCCTTCGCGGTCGCTCTCTTGCACGTGCGCGTTGGTGGAAATGGCAATCGCTGAAACGAAACGTCGTACAGGTTGGTTCAATTTGACGTTGACAGTTTCGTCATTGTTTCCGGATTGGACGATAAATTTGCCCTGTGGTGTGTAACCAATACCACTAATCGAAATATCATCCATGCCCGGTATGGCGATACGAGTGGCGGTCATTTCGTTCTTGGTCAGTGTGCCGGTTTTATCCGAGCAAATCACGGTGACAGAGCCGAGTGTCTCTACTGCTGGCAATCTGCGGATAAGGGCGTGACGACGTACCATACGCGCCGCACCTAATGACAAGCTGATGGTGATGAGTGCAGGTAAGCCTTCTGGAACGGCGGCTACAGCCAAGCTAATTGAGGTCAGGAACATGTTCTGGATAGGAATACCGCGCAGCACACCAGCGATGAAGACGATCACGACGATGATGCCTGCGCCAATCGCCAAAGTTTTGCTCAAGTCATTAAGGCGGCGTTGCAGGGGTGTGATCCCTTGTTCCACTTGGAGCAGCATGGCGGCGATATTGCCCAGTTCAGTTTTCAGGCCGGTCTGTGTGACCAGCATTTCGCCACGTCCGTAGGTTACGGCTGTGCCCATGAAGGCCATGTTCTCGCGGTCACCGACGGTTACGGTTTGCCCGACTGCAAGGGCATCGGTTTTCTTGGTGACGGGTACAGACTCACCAGTTAAGGCAGACTCATCAATTTGCATGTTGATGCTTTCGAGGATGCGTCCGTCTGCTGGAATACGGTCACCTTCGTTTAGGAGGACGATGTCACCGGGAACCAGATCCTCGGCACTGATTTGTTCAACCTCACCTTTGCGCCGTACCCTAACCAAGGGGACTTGCATAGCACTTAATGCCGCCAGCGCTTTTTCGGCTTGAAACTCTTGATATGTACCGATAATGGCATTCAAGATGACGATGGCGAGGATGACCACCACATCTTTACTGTCTCCGAGCAGCGCGGATATGACAGCCGCGACAATCAAGATGATGACCATCAAGTCCTGAAATTGCCCCAAGACCAGTTTCCACCAATTCGTGCCCTCGGCAACGGGTAGGCTGTTCTTGCCGTATGTCGTTTGCCTGCGCGTGACTTCAGCTTCGCTCAAGCCAACTGTGCTGTTGCTGCTCAGGTTTTTTAAGCTCTCAGCGATTGACTGCTGATAATATTCCATGGATGTGACCTCACAATGCTGGTATCAAAATAGGCTTGCATGACGCACATGCCAAAGCCGTTTTTTGAGTGGTAAATAAACTTGAAAATTGAATAGGGATCTATGCTTATAGCTTACTCTACGCTACCTTGACAGGCTACAGTCTTTAGAGCTGCAAAAACCCCCAATAATGAGGGGGATGTGCAAAACTTCACAAAAAGCAATTACTTCCATTTTTGATATTGTGATTCGTGCCAATGGACTCCCACCGATATAATGACTCGTAATATTTATTGGGAGATATTTTTATGCAGGTTGACTTAGAACTTTATCGCGAAGATGTTTTGGTTGCCGAGAATCCACCTGTCCGGTTGAGTTACATTGAAGTGTCCCCTGAAAATCCGGCAGGTACGATTGTATTTGTGCATGGCTACGGCGGTTATGCCATGCAGTGGAAAAACCAGCTCAAGGCCTTTTCAGATAGTTATCGGGTGATTGCCTACGATGTGCGCGGGCATGGTCGTTCTGATGCGCCTCATTCGCAGTATTCGATGGATGAAGCACAGGCTGATCTGGATGCTTTACTTTCCAAACTAGACGTCAAGTTGCCGTTTATTTTGGTGGGACATTCATTTGGCGGGGCAATCGTGACCGAATTTGCGCATCGTCGCCCGCAGGATATCGCCCGACTGATACTGATTGCAACCACCGGAGAATATCCGCTGGTGAAACCTGCGGCATTGGCGCTGCGCCTCCCGCTAGCAATTCTCGTTCCCATTCGGCAGATGGTACGTAGGCAACTGGCCGCCGAAGCCCATGTGCTGCGCGATGTTTACCTCAACAATATGTCCAAGTGGAATGGTTGGAGTATGTTCCGCGATCTGCGCATGCCGGTTCTGGTCATTCGTGGTGAGCGTGATCAAGTCTATCCTACCGCTGTCTTTGAAGAAGTCGCACGTACCATCCCAAATGCAGAGGATGTGAATATTGGTGTCTCGCGCCATCTTGTTCCGCTTGAACGTGCCGAAGCCGTCAACCGCGCGATCGGACGATTCATTGGTGGTGAAGTAGATGAACCCAGTTGGTGGGGCAAACGGACGACCAATGAGTTTTCTGCACAGCGCCCGTGGATAAAACACTATGAGGAAGGTGTCCCGATCACCTTAGGATTGCCAAACCGACCCTTGTTTCGGCTGTTACATAGTGCGGTGCGCCGGTTTGGCAGCCGCCCTGCGACCGTCTTCGGAGGGCGAACGCTGACCTACAAACAGTTGGATAATGAGGCCAACCGTTTAGCCAATGCCTTACGCTCTTTAGGTGTTGAAAAAGGCACACGCGTGATGTTGCTGCTGCCCAATACCCCGCAGTATGTCATTGCTTACTATGCCATCTTGAAGGCCGGTGGGGTGGTCGTATCCACCAGCCCTGTGAATGACCGCGACGAACTCCAACGCCAAGTCACCGACTCGGAGTCGGCCTTCTTGATTACGTTGACATTGTTCGGTGAGACAGCCCGCCATGTCCATGCCAATACTAACCTACGAGCCGTCATTTTCACCAATATCAAGGACTACCTGAGCATCCCCTATAAACTGGCTTTTACGCTGCGCCGGGAGAAAAAGGAAGGCCATCAATTGGATCGCGGTCTCCTAAAGAATGAATACCTATGGACGAATCTGGTACGTGCTCATCCGCCTACCCGTCCTCAAATTGATGTCGATCCGAACACAGTTGCAGTCATCAAATACACGGGCGGCACCGTTGATAAACCCAAAGGTGTTTTGCTCAGTCATCATGCGGTACTCGCCAACGCCCTGCAAACCCGCCATTGGATCACCGATCTCAAAGAAGGCGAAGAAACCGTACTTGCAGCGTTGCCGTTCTCACATTCCTATGGGATGACCGCCGCTATGAACGTGCCGATTGCCTTAGGCGCGAAGATGGTTATCCTGCCTAACTTTGTGACGCAGGACGTCCTCAACCACATCAAGAAGTACAAGCCGACCTTGTTCCCCGGTGTGCCGACCATGTATATGGCGATCAATCAATTTAGCGGCGTTCGTAAGTACGGCATCAGCAGTGTAAAAGCCTGTATTTCGGGCGCAGCACCCTTGCCGGTTGAAGTACAGGAAGCCTTCGAGAAACTCACGCGCGGTCGCCTTGTGGAAGGCTATGGCTTGACCGAGGCTTCACCTGTAACTCACTCCAATCCCTTACGTGGTGTACGCAAAATCGGCAGCATTGGTATCCCCATGCCCGGTACTGATGCGCGGATTAATGACCTTATCACAGGAGAACGCTTGCCTGTCGGGCAAATAGGCGAATTGGCTGTACGTGGACCCCAAATTATGATCGGGTATCTGGGCAAACCGGACGATGAGCAACCCCTCACCGCCGATGGGTGGTTATTGACGGGTGACCTCGCCCGCATGGATGAGGACGGTTACTTCCAGATTATCAGCCGTAAGAAAGAAATGATTCTAGCAGGGAAGTATCAAGTTTATCCCCGTGACGTGGAAGAAGTCTTATATGAGCATCCCGGCGTAAAAGAAGTAGCGGTGGTTGGCCTGAGTGTGGATGGCAACGAGGGTGAGCAGCGCGTGAAAGCCTATGTGGTGCCGCGCCCCGGCAGCACCCTATCCAAAGATGAATTGATCACGCTCTGCAAACGTCGCCTCAAGGAATATGCCGTTCCGTGGGAAGTCGAGTTCCGCGAAGAACTGCCCAAGAGTTTTGTCGGCAAGGTGCTGCGGCGTCTGTTGGTGGAAGACTCGCCGAAGCCGCAAGTAGTCGATAAACCTCTTGAGAAATAAGCCTCTCACCTTAGCGGGGCTTACTCATGGTTTCGACGAGGCGCTTGAGCGTATCTAGCTCTTGGTCTTGAGCTTTGGCGCCTTCAAAGATAGCCTGTTGCATTGCGCTCAGATCGGCATGACTGGTTTCGAGGCGGTCAATTAAGATTGTTTGGATCTCTTGAAGTTGCGCGTTGATGTGTTGGCGCAGTTCTTCCTGAATACGCTCCAGGGTTGCGGTATTCGCCGCCAGTTGATCATCCATCATTTGTTGATGGAGTTGGGCGATGGCTTCTCGCCGCTCGGCTGCTGCTTTGTCTCGCACTTCCGACATGGTCGAGTACAGTAACACGGTGCTGCTCACCACGACTGACATCACATTGAGATAGCTGTTGGTCGCCAGCACAAACACCTGTACATTGGCAAATGCAATGAGTGGTATGAGCAAGCAGAGAGTCGCCAATATCGTTAGCCGATTGGTGAGGTATTTGACAGGGTAGGGCAATACATAGGTGTCAAGAAAGGCATTCAATCGAGCCGAAGCGCTTTTGGCATCCGCTGCACCTGATTTAGCTGGTGTTGAATCAATCATGAGATAATCTCCTTGTCGCTGGTCAGTTCGCTTATTAGCATAATCCGCTTATGGGTTTTGTGAAGAGGTCGCTGTTCAACGGTTTTATAGACAGGGAGAAGAGTATAATGCTCTAGTCGTCCTTGCCCACAGAGGTTTCGCTCTAATGTCGTTAACGTTTGATGTTGCAATTATCGGCACCGGTCCATCTGGATCGTCAGCCGCCTATTTTCTCGCATCTGCTGGAATAAAGGTGCTGCTGCTGGACAAAGCCACCTTCCCGCGTGACAAAACATGTGGTGACGGGTTGGTGCCACGCGCCTTGCCTGTATTGGCTGAAATGGGTGTTTTGGATGCGATAACCGCCCGTGGTTGGAAGCTCGATCATCTAGAAGTCTCAGCCCCATCCAGTCGCAGTGTGCATTTTGATATTCCACCGTTACCGCACGCACCTAATCATGCGATTGTCATACCTCGTTTGGAACTCGACCACATATTGCTGCAACGTGCGATGAGTGCCGGGGCTGAATTTCATGGTAATGTGCATGTTCAGGACATTCAGGTCAGTTCAACGGGTGTCGATGTCGTCGCGAACCAAAGCACTCAATCATCGACCTATCACGCCACGCTGGCTATCATCGCAACAGGTGCCAATACCGCGTTGCTCTCACGTCTTGGATTAAAGCCTCCCAAGCCTAATATCGTCGCGGCACGCGCCTATTTCGAAGGCATCCAAGCCTTGCCGCCTCACTTCCAATTCCGCTTTGATGGGGTTGTATTGCCCGGTTACGGATGGGTTTTTCCAGTGAGCAAATCATCAGCCAATATCGGTGCAGGTTTTATAAGGACTGGTAAACGAGAACATCATCAATCGGCTCAAACGGCCTTTAATAGTTTCATTCAAAGTCCCGCGCTCAAGAACATGTTGGGTGATGCTAAGCAAGTTGGCACCTTGAAAAGTTTCCCCATTCGTACCGATTTCGCCAGCGCACAAACCTTTGCTGAACGCGTCATTCTGGT
Source organism: Aggregatilineales bacterium (assembly GCA_044227005.1). Taxonomy (GTDB): domain Bacteria; phylum Chloroflexota; class Anaerolineae; order Aggregatilineales; family Phototrophicaceae; genus CFX2. The sequence continues at coordinate 1,758,169 of JBGAFZ010000002.1, read as the reverse complement.
TGGAGAAGCCGCTGGATTGGTCAATCCACTGACCGGAGATGGCATCGATTTTGCGCTTGAATCAGGAAAGATTGCCGCCGAACATATTCAGCATATGTTAAAGTTAGGTGATGTTTCGCATAGCCAACTGCAAGCGTACGATACAATATTGCGGCAGCGTTATCAAAACCTGTTTCGCTTTTCGGAGCAGATAAGCCGGTTTGCGCTCAATCGTATCGCACTGAATAGTTTGGTGCCGGTCGCAGCGGCGCGTCCGAAGTTGCCTGAATCGTTGGTGAATATCTTGTTGGGTGCTAAACCTGCACCAGAACGCCTATCGTTTTTGCGTATAGTCAAAGGAGTAGCCGCGCGGCTGTAATCGTGATTAACCAAAATTCCCTTCAATACGTCAATGCGCTCCGTGATGGGGTGCATTTTACCAAACCTGCCTATGGGCAATATTGCTTCGCTGGATTACCACAGTTGACCTCTCATCTCCTGACAGGTGCGGGTGATTTGGGGTTCTCACCGGATATTCTTGAGGGACTTCCACAATCCTATGATAAGGTCGTCGTGCTGTACGTTGATGCTTTCGGCTGGCGATTCTTTGAGAAGTACGCCGATAAGTATCCTTTCCTCAAACGCTTCATCGAGCAGGGCGTCGCGTCCAAGATTACGTCACAATTTCCATCGACGACTGCCGCGCACCTCACCACTATTCATCTCGGTCAACCTGTCGGGCAAACGGGCATCTACGAGTGGTTTTATTACGAGCCATTGTTGGGACGCATGATTGCCCCGTTGATCTTTTCCTACGCCGGAGATCATGAAGGGGGAACCATCAAGCTTCCTCAAGGCGTGAATGTGGGAACTGCACTTGGTTTTGAAACGGTCTACGAGAAACTTCAAGCGCAGGGTGTGAAATCCTACGTATTTCAAAACTCTGCGTATGTCAGCGGTGGTTTCGCTGATTTGGCGCTGCGGGGTGCCGAGTTGCGCGGCTTTAAAACCATGTCGGAAGGATTATTGGGTCTGGCGGAGGCAGTTGTTGCCGAGAAGGGCAAAGCCTATTACTACTATTACTATGATCCAATCGACAGCATCGGGCATAAGTACGGGCCACCGTCACCCTATTTTGCTGCTGAAGTTGAAGCCTTTTTCACTGCGGCAGAACAGCTCCTGCACGCAACCTTATCCGGTAAAGCTGGCAAGACATTGTTGCTTCTCACTGCTGATCATGGACAGGATGATGTTTTCCCCGACAAGACTATTTATCTGAACCGGAGTATCCCTGAATTCACGCAGCACGTCCGTACTGACAGTGAAGGGCGTTTACTCATACCGGGTGGCTCCCCACGTGACCTGTTCCTATATCTTAAAGAAGGACACATCGACGCGGCCTACAACCTGCTATCAACACATCCTGCTCTACAAGGCAAAGCCGAAGTCCGCCGCATATCAGATTTGATCGCACAGGGATATTTTGGTGCGGCACCTTCATCTATGTTTATGGAGCGGATTGCGGATTTGGTCATCTTGCCCTACGCAGGTGTAACCGTGTGGTGGTATGAGAAGGGGCGCTATGAGATGGAGTTTTACGGACATCATGGCGGCCTAACGCCATGGGAACTGGAAATTCCACTGCTGGCATTGGCTTACTGATAACAAAAAGGGATGCGTCATTTCGACACATCCCTTTTTAATTTCACATCTGAGGCGGTTATGATGCCCGTTACATGTAATCTTGCATCAGGTTTTCAAGCGCAGCCTTGGTCGGGCGCAGCTTCTCTTCTGGCAAGTGAACCAGCGGAGTCTCTGAGATACGCAGCGTGTCCGCAATGGTGGCACGTGGTTCTTCGTAGTACAACAAGCCTGTCAGGAATTGTTGTTCCATTGTGGCTTTTTCCAACGTGCGAATAGCCGATTCGCGGTTGCGTGGATCATGATTCTTATCGACGCTCTTGAGCTTGATGAATGAGCCATCATGCATGGTGACTTCGATCACTTCACCGTCAGCGTATTCCCCAACCAAAATTTCATCCCGCACCGGTACTGCTGCACGGTCATAATAGGTGATTTCATGCAGCGGGATTTCATTTTCTTTACCGTAACTGTAGCTCTTGTTCGAATCAGCCGCGTTGTTGAAGGTCACGCACGGGCTGATGATGTCGAGCACAGCGGTTCCGCGATGGCTCATCGCAGCTTTCAGCAAGGTTTGGACTTGCTTGGCATCACCGGAGAAGCTGCGGGCAACAAAGGTGCAGCCTGCGATGATGGCTTCCAACGGCAGGTCGAGTGCTGGAAGTTCGTTCTTACCGTAGTATTTGAGAACCTGACCGGCATCTGATGTCGCAGAGAACTGGCCTTTGGTCAAACCATACACGCCGTTATTCTCGATGATATAGACCATCGGTACGTTACGGCGTACCAGATGCTTAAACTGCCCAAAACCGATACTACCCGTGTCACCGTCACCGCTGACGCCGATCGCTGTTAAGCTGCGGTTCGCTAGCATCGCACCAGTCGCTACCGATGGCATACGTCCGTGAACCGAGTTGAAAGCATGGGCGCGACCTAAAAAGTAAGCCGGACTCTTGCTTGAGCAGCCGATACCGCTCAACTTGATGACGTTATGCTGGTTGATACCGAGATCATAAGCCATGCTGATGATCTGGTTAGCAATCGAGTCATGACCACAGCCGGGGCACAGGGTGCTTTTCCCAGCCTTATATTCTTCACGTTCCAGACCGAGTGAGTTTGTCTTCGGTGCCATTCTCTACTTCACCTCGTGTGAACTAATTTTTTCGTATACCCATTGTGCTGTCATCGGAAGGCCATCACCCAGCGGCAGGGGTACCACGTGTTCGGTACTCTTGTTGGTTTCCATGCGGATGATTTGTGCCATCTGACCGTCAAAGTTGTTTTCGATGATGTAGACATGTTCATGCGATTGAATGAATTCTTGAACGCTGGATGACAACGGCAGCGCACGAATTCGCATATAGTCAATTTCTATACCTTCTGCGGCGAAACGATCCCGTGCTTCCAGAATGGCGGGGTCATTCGAACCGTAGGAGATAATACCGATCTTGCTGTTCTTGCCCAGTGCTACGACAGGCTGTGGTAATGTGTCACGGCTGCTGTTGATCTTCTTGGTGATACGTCCAAGGTTGGCAACCCAGTCTTCGCTGCGTTCGCTGTAGCCGGCACGTTCATTATGTCCGGTACCGCGGGTGAAGTAAGCGGCCTTCGGATGATCGGTACCCGGAACGGTACGATAGGGGATACCATCCTGATCGTAATCCTTATAGCGGTACCACTCGCCTTTTTCAGCGATGAATTCTTTCAAGGTTTCGAGGTTGAGTGTCTTACCACGATTCAAAGCTTGGTCAGGATAGGTGAACGGATCACTCATCCAGTTGTTCATGCCGAGATCGAGGTCGCTCATCACGAATACCGGTGTTTGGAAGTGTTCGGCGTAATCCAGCGCACGCCAACCAAATTCGAAGCATTCGGCCACGCTTGAGGGCAATAAGGTGATGTGACGTGTATCACCATGGCCCAAGAAATGGATGAACAGCAAGTCGCCTTGGCTGGTACGGGTCGGCAAACCAGTGCTGGGGCCGATGCGCGTAACATCCCAGACCACGCAGGGGATTTCGGCGAAGTAAGCCAAACCGGTGAATTCCGCCATCAAGCTGATGCCGGGGCCGCTGGTTGCAGTCATCGAACGTGCGCCAGCCCAACCCGCGCCGATGATGGCACCGATGGCAGCGATTTCGTCTTCCGCCTGCATAATGGCGACGGTGTTGGCACCGGTTTCTGGGTCTTTACGCAAATCCTGATGATCAAACATCGCATCAACCAGGCTGGTCGATGGGGTAATCGGATACCAAGCCACAACCTGTACACCACCGAACAAACCGCCCAGACCACCCGCCTCGTTACCGGTGATGATAATCTTGTTCGGATTGCCACCGGGCATGGTTTCGTAATGGTACGGGTCTTGCTTGACGATGTTAGCAGCTGTCCACTCGTAAGCCTTCTTGACCATATCAAAATTGATCTTGGCAGGCTTCTCTTTGCCTTTGAAATTGCTCAGCAGGGCTTGCCACACAATGTCCAGCGGGATGTCAAAGAGTTGCGCCACGGCACCCACATATACCATGTTGGCAACGCGCTCACGCAGATCGACATTAACCCCGGCTTCTTTAACCATCGGATCAACGGGGATTTCGTAATAAGTGATATCTTGGCGACTCTTAGTCCAGTTCCACTCTTGCGGGAGGATACAAACCCCTCCGGCTGGAACCTTCTGCACATCCTCAGCGGCTGTGTCTAGGTTGAGTGTAACCGTGATGGCCGCCGCATTCTGCCGTGCGATATAACCATCTTTGCTAGCACGAATGGTGTACCACGTCGGCAAACCTTTGATGTTCGAAGGGAACAGGTTCTTGCCGTTTACAGGGATACCCATCTTGAACAGTGATAGCACCAGAACGTTATTAGACGTCTGGCTGCCGGTACCGTTCTTGGTCGCAGCCGTCAACGAGAAATCATTGACGATCTTTTGACCTGCATACGGGGTCTGGGTTGAAGTCTGTACATCTAAAACCATAAATCTTTCCTTTTCGCAGTTCCTCTGCGCTCTGCGGATCGCAGCCTACTCGGTGACCTTTGACTCAATAATTTCTGCCCCGTGTTCCATATCCTGCATCCGTGGCTGGTGATGGAGTAAACGGGTATGTTGCATGAATGCTTCCTGTGCCGCGTCGTAGTCACCCGCACATATCGCGTTCAGAATGCGTTCATGATAGTCCCAAACCTGTGTATGGTAGCCATATTCTGCATAGCGGTTCAATTCCACCGCTTCGTAGGCTTCCCAATATGCTTCCAACAGGCCGATGACGAATGGATTTTCAAGATGTCTAAAGATGGTGAGATGGAACGCCCGATGTTCTTCGAAAGGGATACGTACACGTTTATCGTGCAGTTTCGTACGCGCCGCGTCGATATACCCCTGCAATTCTTTCTTGTCGGACTCGGTAATCTGCGCACAGGCTTCGTGCCAGAAAGCCATCTCAATGTGTGTACGGAGCGTACTGAACAACTCGAAGTAACCTAAGTCGGTTGCCAGTGCGTAAAACAAACTGAGGCGTACTGCCGGACTGAAACTGTATTCTTTGAGGTGTGTGCCGGTCTTGGAACGGACATCGACCAACCCTAGCGCCCGCGCAACTTCAAGCTGCTCGCGCACCTTACTGACGCTGATGCCAAGATTATCAGGATCTTGCAGTTCGCTGATCGTAGGCAGACGGTCACCCGGTTGATAACCGTGCTTGATGATGTAATTAAGGAGGTCAGATTCCAGACGTATGTCAGTCACTGTTCACGCTATTCATCAGATGAATCGTATCAATACGTTCAATTGAGTCTAGCATGACTTGTAACTTGTGTCTATAGAGATGGCTTAAGTTTTCAGTGAGAATTCATAAAAGGCAGGTGATTACCCACCGCGTCACGGATTTTGGCGAAATCATCCGAGTTGTGTTGGAAGTCGATCCCATCAATTTTGACGCGTAATACTTCGGATGCTTTCCACCGACCAATCCACTCATTATAAAGCCGGTTCAACCGTCCTAAGTATTCAGATGACATGTTGCGTTCATAATCGCGTCCCCGTCGGTCAATATGCTCCATCAGCGTATCAACGCTCGCTTCGAGGTAGATCATTAAGTCCGGTGGGGGTAAGAACGCGCTAACAGCCTCGTATAAACGGCGATAGGCATCATAATCCCGTGCCGACATATTGCCTTGCTCGTACAAATTCCGCGCGAAGATTTCCGCGTCCTCGTAAACGGTACGGTCTTGTACCACGCTGCCCGGATGCAAAATCAACTGATGGTGATGTTCCAAGCGCTTACCGAGAAAGAACACCTGCGAATGGAAACTCCAGCGTTCCATATCTTTATAGAAATCAGACAGGTACGGGTTTTCGGCATTGGCTTCATAAAACGGTTGCCAGCCAAACGCATCGCTCAACATGCCCGTTAATGTGCTCTTGCCGACCCCGATGTTCCCCGCGATAGCGATAAACAATCCCTGTTCTTCAATCATGAAAAATGCTCTTTGATTAACATCACCTTCATATGATTCTTGTTATACTCAAATCGAACAAATTTGCCAATCCCAACATATCCCAATGTCAAATTCATTTCCCAAAGAGGCTTGTCTAGATCACTTCCGCCGATAGCATCAGCGGAAACGGATAATACTTAATGTAGTACACACGGTAGCGCGTTCCTTGCTCAAAATGCGCGATTGACTGGGGATTGGCAAACCGGAATAGCTGCTTGTGAAGCACGCCTTTACGCAGAACCAACTCATACCGCAAATAGCTAGAGTAGCGGGTGTTCGCTGGTTTGACAATTACCTCGGCTACACCTTCTGCCACGCTGATCCTTTTGTCCCGTGCATCGCGTGCGTTACGTGCTGATATGCCACTGACTATTGCAATTAACAAGCCTAACCCTACACCGGCACCGATTACGATAGGCAGTGCCCCCGGCAGAAAGTCACCTAAAGATTTGCCTGATTGTGTATATTCGACCACAAATCCGATAATGATTAACAGTGGTATCCATATGGCGAAGAGCAGGGTGGTTTGTCGTGCTCCGCGTTGGCGTGCCCTATAAACCGACTCGATAACATAAAATTGATCTTCAGTCAGTTCTCCTTGTCGGTTGGCATCCAGATCCGCTTGGCTGAACGAGAATGTTGGCAAAACCCCTGATGCATAATCGGTTTGGGTCATTTTATTTGAGCTTTACACTGCGCCGTAATTCATCTGTTTCGGCATCGGTCAACGCTTGCCATTCACCCGGTTTCAACCCCGCCAGCGTGATATTTCCGATTGCGCACCGTACCAACCGCAGCGTTGGATGCCCGACAGCCGCCGTCATCCGCCGCACTTGACGATTGCGTCCTTCAGTCAGCGTTAGTTGCAACCAGCAGTCCGGTACGGTTTGCCGCACCCGAATTGGAGGATCACGCGGTGGCAAGTCCGGTTCAGCTTCCAACAACTTCACAAGTGTGGGCTTTGTCGGGCCGTCGCCTAATTGCAACCCATGCCGCAGCTTACTCAACGCCGCCTCATCAGGGATGCGTTCGACCTGCACCCAATAGGTGCGTGGATGGGCGAAACGCGGTTCGGTTAACCGTGTTTTGAGTTTGTTGTCGTCTGTCAGTAGCAGCAATCCCTCGCTGTCCCGATCAAGCCGTCCTGCCGCGTATACATTCGGCATACGTACATAATCTGCTAACGTGGGTCTACCTTGGTTATCGGTAAACTGTGTCAGCACATCGTATGGTTTCCAAAATTTGATGATTTGAGAACTGGACATAAACTTCGACCCACAATTATTCGGTCGTATGAAAAAGAATCAGAAAGTGAGATAGTGAGTCTATCTCATCGACCATGTGTGATAGTGATGGTGACGGGCTACCCGTTTTGGGCAGGTCGTCAATAGGAAGTAGATGAGACTTATCGCTTGAGCTTCTGCATCCGTTCGCCAGCTTGTCGTAAAGTGTCGTCACTCTTACAGAAGGCGAAACGCGCCAACTTCCCCGCAATGTAGCGATGTTCTTCACAGTAGAAAGGGGAGGGCGGGATACAGGCTACGCCAATATCTTTAATCAGGTGTTGGGTGAAGGCCATATCATCGCCATCGAACACGTCCGAAAAATCACCCATCACAAAATACGTGCCTTCGGGAACTTTCGCCTTAATGCCCGCGCCAGTGAGCGCATCCATCATCAAATCGCGTTTGGTGGTATACATCGCCTGTAGTTCTTCATAGTACGATCCCGGCAAATGCAGCGCGTACCCCCCTGCGATCTGCGATGGATGATGCACAGCAAACGTCACGAACTGGTGCGCACGCATCACACCCGATACCAGATCAGGATGCCCGTAGACCCATCCCAACTTCCATCCGGTAGCGCTGTAACTCTTTCCCAAACTGCTGACCGTCACCGTGCGCTCGAACATCCCCGGTAGTGAGGCAATCGGAATATGTCGCGCTGGTTCAAACACCAGATGTTCGTAAACCTCGTCCGAGATCACGATTACATCATGCTCTTTACACAGGTCAGCTACCAGCGTCATTTCCTCGACAGTGAAAACCCGTCCGGTTGGGTTTTGGGGCGAGTTCCACAGGATCGCGCGTGTCTTGGGTGTGAAGGCTTTCCGAAGTTCATCCGCATCCAATGTCCATTCCGGCGGATGCAGCGGCACGAATACCGGTTTGGCGCCCGCCATAATCAGGTTGGGGACGTAGCTGTCAAAGTACGGCTCGATGACAATCACTTCATCACCGGGATCAACCAACCCCAGAATGGACGAGAAGACAGCTTCGGTTGCGCCTGCGGTTGCTAGCACCCCTTTGTCGGGATCAACATCAAGGTTATAAAAGCGGTTGGCGTGGTCAGCGATACCTTTGCGCAGTTCTGCTGCACCGTTCCCCGGTGGATACTGGTTATGCTGCCCATCCGTCAGTGCCTTAATTGCCGCTTGCACAATATCAGGAGGGCTGTCGAAATCTGGACGGCCTTGCCCTAAATTGACGGCGCTAAACTGCGCGGCGAGGGTATTGATTTCACTGAAAATCGTCGTTCCAAATGTCGAGACCCGATTGGCAAAGGTAGGCATGGCTGATGCTGACTCCGCTTGTAATGACTAGCTGCAAATCAATTTGTAGTAGGGACACGGCATGCCGTGTGCTGTATGATAGCTATTCTTTGGTTTTTTGGACGGCTTTTTGTGCCGCCTCGTGTGCTTTCTTACTATGTTCACTCTCGAACTTTTCCAGATGTTCCCATTGGATCGAGTATGGTTTGGCCGCCTCATATAAGCGTTTCCACAACGCCTGATTTTTGACCGGCTCACCGCTGGCCGTTTTCCAACCGCGTTTCATCCAGCCTGCCAGCCACTTGCTCATACCGTTCGTCAGATATTCGCTGTCGCTGTACACCGTTAGGGTTTGTAGACCGCTCAATTCTTCCAGAACTCGTGCGCATCCTGCCAGCAACAATTGGTTATCTGACGTGTTGATTTCGCTGCCGTTGAATACCTTCTTGCTGTCTTTGGTGACGACCGCCACCCCCCAACCGCCCGTTTTTGTGCCGTAGTCCGTCGTCGCGTACACATACAGTTGAGCATCCGCATTGCTAGCCGCAGTCGATTTTCCTGCTGGTGCTGCCATCGGTGCCGCTTCTTTGCGTTCCCGCGCCGCTGTCGCCAGCTCATCCACACGGTTGTTATATTTGCTGGTTGCGTGCCCCTTCACCCATTGCCATTTAATATCGTGGTCTTGGATCGAGTCGTGCAGTCGTTCCCACAAATCTTGGTTTTGTACCGGTTGCTTATTGGCTGTTACCCAACCGTTACGCGCCCAATTTGCCATCCATTGGGTGATGCCATTTTTGAGATATTGGCTGTCCGTGTGGAACTCCACTTTGCAGCCACCGCCCAATTCTTCCAGCGCCATGATAGCGGCAGTCAATTCCATCCGGTTATTAGTCGTATTGTCCTCGCGCCCGCTGATTTCCTCGATCTGCCCATCGCGGATCATCAACGCCGCCCATCCACCGGCACCCGGATTCGGTTTCGCCCCACCATCGGAATAAATGATTACAGTTGGTTTATCCATAGTTCCGCCATTATTACCCACTTTCCCTTTGCTTACAACGACCCTCTATACCAATTGCTACCACGACTTTTCAAACCAGATGGTAGCACCACACTAAGTGGTGGATTGGGATAGAAAAGAAGAAGGTTCATGAAGCAAACTGGTTGTTACTTAGGCAATCAGGAAAACCACATGAACCTTCAAAGAGTATTTTGTCCGAATATGGCCTGCCGTGACAAGCATGAAGTTGGAAAAGGGAATATTGTTTCCCATGGAAAAGCCCGAGAACGCTGCAAATGCAAAAGCTGCGGCCATACCTTCTCGTATCGACGAGGAACGATGTTTTACGGACTGCGAACGGATACCCAGATGGTGACATGGGTGGTCGGGTTAATCGCATGGGGTTGTCCAGTGGCAGCGATTGTGGCGGTCTTTGGGTTGGATGAACGCACCGTGGCAGACTGGATGCATCGAGCGGGACAGTACGCAGAAACCTTTCATCATCAACATATCCAAGAAATCGATTTGCAACAGGTACAAGTGGACGAAATCCGACTGAAGATGCAGCAACAAGTGGTGTGGGTGGCGATGGCGATGAGCGTTGGCAGTCGCTTGTGGCTGGGAGCGGTGTGTCGCGTAAGGCGTGACACACATCTCGCCAAACAGATCATGACTTGCATCTACAACTGGGCTAAGCAAGTGCCACTGGTCATTGCCTTTGACGGCTGGAGCGCTTATCCCACTGCCGCTGCCTTTATCTTTCGAGAACCCTGCACCACTGGAAAAGTCGGCGGGGTTCGCAAACAACTTTGGAGCGAACTGCATCTCGTCCAACTGGTCAAGTACGAAGCGCAAAAATGGGTCATGTGTCGTTGGCTCCTATTGGGTTCATACCCTGTCATCCGTCAACTCCTGGATGTTACTCAGGGCATGCATACCACCATTAACACCGCCTACATTGAGCGTCTCAATGCCACCTTTCGCTCTCGTTTAGCTTGTTTCGCGCGTCGCACCCGTTGTCCTGCTCTCAAACTCCAAACTGTTGCTGAGCGCGTGTTTCTGGTCGGCTGTTTGTACAACTTCTGCTGCTTACATTCGTCTTTGGATACAAAAACCCCGGCTATGGCTGCGGGCTTAACCGACCACCGCTGGTCTTTGGACGACTTCTTGTGGGCGCGTTTGCTCCCTCATTTTGCCTCCACCGCTTAGTGTGGTCCTACCAACCAGATTCGAACTTGAGTTTGTGGAACAAGTGTGCTAAAATTGAACTGTGTTTGAAGTTATCGGAAATCACCCCTTACCGTATTCTGTTTGTAGCATTCGTGGTAAAGCACTCATGGTCTTCTTCGCTGCTTTCCTCAATGTCTTTGCGGTCAAAATGTATCTGTGTTGCATTCCATTGTTGCAGTTTCGGCGGATTTTCCCCATGCAACCGCTGCAACTTCATGACGCCGACGACGCGGCAGACACACGGGAGCGAACTGCGGCGTTCAGCGGTTCTAGCCGAGCCAGCCGTTTTGCAACAGTGTTGTTTCAGCGCCGTTAGCCGAGCTTCCCGCCCGCCACAGACGCGGAAAATTGGCACAATCATCACACATTCGCATTTGGTGTGCCGCTGTTCACATCACCGATCAAGAACGGATTAAAGTTCGTCCCAACGTCGTAGTAATCTTCTTTCTCAACGTCCTTCAACCAGCTCACGACCCGATACGTCACCGGAGTAAACACCACTTCAATCGCCACTTTGAACAAATAACCGGAGATGATAATGTTCAACAAGACTTCATTCGGGATTGTTCCACTGAAGGCGATTACCGAGAACACCACCGTATCAACCACTTCTCCCGCTACCGTCGAACCGATTGTTCGCGCCCACAGGAATTTGCCCTGTGTCCAAATTTTCATCTTTGCCAGCACGTAGCTGTTACTAAATTCACCCGCCAGAAACCCGCATAAACTCGCAATCACAATGCGTGGGGTTTGTCCCAAAATCGCGTGGAAATTGCTCTGGAGTTCCCAACCCTGCGCCGGTGTTGCGCCGTCCACAATTGCCAGTGTGACCGCCGTCACGAAAAGCCAGAAAAAGCCTGTCCAAATCACTCGTCGGCTCGATTTGTATCCGTAAACTTCCGTGAGGATATCCCCAAAAATATACGATAGTGGGAACAAAAACGTCCCCCCATCAAATTGAAACGGCCCGACTTGCATCAATTTGCTGGCCGCGATATTCGATACGATTAACACCGCTACCAGCGAAGCGGTCACAAAATCCAAATGTTTATACAGTCTGCGGTTTGAGGCAGGTGTGTTCACAATCCAATTCTCCATCAAAAAATATGGGACGCCCATTGTATCCAACGGTGCAGTTTTTGGAATGATGGGTATTGGGAATAAAAACACCCGACCTCTTTCGAAATCGGGTGCTTATCTCAGTCAATATTCGCTGAACGATTGACTTACTGCTTCAAGAAGTTGCGGAGAACCGTGTGCAAAATACCACCATTACGATAGTATTCGAGTTCCACCGGTGTGTTGATCTTGGCAGTGGTCTTGAATTCCTTGACGCTGCCATCAGCCGCAGTCGCCTTGACAGTCAATTCTTGGCCGGGTTGCAAGTTGTCATCCATACCAACGATCTCGAAGTGCTCGGTACCGTTCAGCCCCAGCGTGTCCCAGCCTTCGCCGTCCTTGAAGACCAGCGGAAGGACGCCCATCATGACGAGGTTGCTACGATGAATGCGCTCAAAGCTCTTGGCGATAACCGCTTTGACACCCAGCAGGTAAGTACCCTTGGCTGCCCAGTCACGGCTGGAACCCATACCGTAGTCGGCACCCGCGAGGATGATCAAGGGTGTGCCTTCCGCGATATATTTCATCGAGGCTTCGTAAATGCTCATCACTTGGCCGCTGCCGAAATGCAAGGTGATGCCACCCTCGGTGCCCGGAACAAGGTTGTTGCGCAGACGAATGTTCGCGAATGTACCGCGCATCATGACTTCATGGCTACCGCGACGGGTTCCGTAGGTGTTGAAGTCTCTCTTCTCCACACCGTTCTCGATCAAGTAGCGTCCGGCAGGGCTGTCCAACGCGATGTCACCGGCTGGTGAAATGTGGTCGGTCGTGATCGAGTCACTGAACAAACCAAGGACACGCGCTCCCGTAATGGGCTGGATCGGCTGAGCATTTTCAGACAATCCAACAAAGAAAGGAGGCTCTTGAATATAAGTGCTCTTCTTATTCCAAGTATAGACCGCACCTTCGCTGGTGGGGATTTCGTTCCACATCGGGTTGCCGGTGTATACGTTACCGTACTGTGATTGGTACAGATCAGGTGTGATCGTGTTCTGGATCATGTCCAGAATTTCATCCTGTGACGGCCAAATATCCTTCAAGTAGACTTTTTCGCCATCACGATCATGACCAATCGGCTCGTTCACCAGATCAATATCAACCGTACCGGCCAATGCGTATGCCACCACCAACGGAGGAGAAGCCAGATAATTAGCCTTCACCGAGGGATTGATACGGCCTTCGAAGTTACGGTTGCCGCTCAAAACAGCGCTGGCGACCAGATTGCTTTCTTTGATTGAACTCGAAATCTTTTCGGGTAGCGGCCCGCTGTTACCGATACAAGTCGTACAACCATAACCAACAGTGTAGAAGCCTAGCGCCTGTAGGTAGGGGGTCAATCCGGCTTTATCTAGATATTCAGTTACCACGCGCGAACCGGGAGCCAAACTGGTCTTAACGAAAGGTTTGACAGTTAACCCGCGTTCGACTGCTTTCTTCGCCAACAAACCCGCGCCCAACATCACTGAAGGATTGCTGGTATTGGTGCAGCTTGTGATCGCCGCGATCACCACAACACCGTGTCCGACTTCCAACGTGTTGCCATCAGTTCCCATTTGCGCAGTGTTATGAATGCCGGATTCGTCCAGCCCAAAGCCACGCTTGTCGATGGGCGCACGCAAACTTTGCTCGAAGGTGTCTTTCATGTCACGCAGCAATACACGGTCTTGCGGACGCTTCGGGCCAGCCATGCTTGGCTCAACAGTACTCAGATCCAATTCCACTACATCGGTGAATTCAGGATCAGGCGTGTCATCAGTACGGAACAAACCTTGTTCCTTGCAATAAGCCTCAACTGTCTTGACCAGTGCTTCATCACGACCAGTGCGCAGCATGAAGCTCAAAGTTTCATCATCTACGGGGAAGAAACCCATTGTCGCGCCGTATTCAGGAGCCATGTTAGCGATGGTTGCACGGTCAGCCAAAGACAGTTTGCTCAGGCCAGCGCCGAAGAACTCGACGAATTTATCAACGACGCCCTTCTTACGCAGGATTTGAGTGACAACCAACACCAAGTCGGTAGCGGTTGTGCCTTCACGCAGCTTGCCTGTCAGTTTGAAGCCGATAACTTCTGGCATCAGCATGTAAATCGGCTGGTTGAGCATGGCTGCTTCGGCTTCAATACCACCGACGCCCCAACCGAGTACGCCGAGACCATTAATCATGGTCGTATGGCTATCGGTACCAACCAATGAGTCTGGTAAGAGAACTTTACGCCCCTCATCATCGGTTGTGAATTGAACAGTCTTGGCTAGATATTCGAGGTTCACTTGATGAATGATGCCTGTTGCCGGAGGAACGACCTTGAAGTTATCGAAGGCATTTTGTCCCCAACGCAAGAATTCATAGCGCTCACGGTTACGTTCAAACTCAAACGTTGAGTTCATGTTAATTGCATTGGCTGATCCGAAGCGATCAACCTGCACCGAGTGGTCAATAACCAGATCAACCGGAATAGTCGGGTTGATTTTCTGGGGTTCGGCGTTCATACGCACCATTGCACTACGCAGTGATGCCAGATCGACGAGGCAGGCTACACCGGTGAAGTCTTGCAAAATAACACGTGCAGGTTTAAAGGGGATTTCAACCTGCTTGACGTTCTTACCATCCCAATTCGCAAGGTTTTGGACAGCTTCTTCGTTGACTTGGAAGTTATCCAGATTGCGTAGGGCATTTTCCAGCAGAATCTTGATGCTGAATGGGAGTTTGTTGACGTGCCCGATTCCTTTTTCGGCTAACTTGTTCAGACGGTAAATGGTGGCGTCGCCATTTGCAGTTTTTAAGATGCCGCGCGTTCCAAAACTATCAAGTATCTTTCCCATAATGTGTCCTCTCGGTAATCAGTTGCCGAATACATTTAAACCGGATACATGACCCGGAATAGGTACCTATATTTACGACAGAAATTGCGATTGCAGGGTTGCCAAAAATGGAACGGTCACAATTCTACTCAAAACATTTGATTCGTGTCAGCCTCAAAGAATGCCTGAAACACTCAAAGCGATCAACTGATTTTGTCTCTAGTCACTCTGGCTTGACTTGTTGTGTACTCATTGAATACTATGCCTCTTTTAGTTATTATTCAAATGGATGATTTTTATGGAATTCATTAGGTTTAGTTATAAATCCGCATGTTAGATATTCATCGGCTGCGAATCTTTGTCTTTGTGGCTCGTCTTGGAAGTTTTACCCGTGCTGCTGCTGTTCTCCACATGACTCAACCTACGATAAGCCAACAGGTAGCTGCCTTAGAGAGTGAAATTGGCGTACATCTGATTGATCGTGATACGCGCAAACTGCGATTAACCGCACCCGGTGAAGTCCTATTTAAATATGGTGAAAACTTACTGCTATTAGCTGATGAAGCCCTTTTGGCGGTGCGCAATGAGGCTGGTCTGAGCAAACAATTGCTCAAGCTTGGGGTAGGGCATACATTGGCAACGTATGTGCTGCCGGGAATCCTGAGCCGTTTTCGTACCTATTATGTTGACTATCGGGTTCGCCTGGTTGTTGGCAATACGGCCGAGTTACTATCAAAACTCAGCTCTGGCGAAATAGATATTGCTTTGGTCGGTTCACCTGCCGAACATGCTGACATCACAGCGAAGCCCTTTATGAATGACCAGTTGGTTGTCATCGTAAGCCCGCAGGATGAATGGGCGGCGTTCCAAAGTGTGACTCTAGATCAAATTTCCAAACGTGTTTTGCTCACACGGGAGCCGGGATCAGCTTTATATGTGACGGTGGCACGACTCTTTGGTGAAGATCCTTTAACCAGTGTCGAGACGATCTTGTTGGGCGAAACCGAAGCGATTAAGCGCAGCGTGGAATTAGGGTTAGGTGTCGCCTTAATCCAAAAGATAGCAATCGAACGTGAGGTGTTGCAAGGCACACTTCGCACGGTTGCTTTGGCGGGTGTGGATGACACACGAACTTATCTGATTGCTGTGCGCAAACGCTATATGCCGAATGATGCTGCTACAGCTTTTATGGGATTGCTTCCCAATCAACCTTAGTCGCAGTAATTTGTAGCGCTATTTGAGAGGACTCTTGCATGACAGACCGAAACACCACAACTTTTAATTTGCTCAGACGGTTGCAAGAGCAAAACGAATCTGACATTCCGATTGATATTGGACGGAAATCAGCAACTACTTTTACACTTCAACCGCAGCCTCAACCTCAAGAGTCTCCCAGTTTTGTCAGTGTAACGGTTTATCCACAAGACCCATTTGTTAGTGAACCAGAAGTACGTCAAATGACCACCAGCTACATCAATCCGGGTTTATCAAATGCTCGTTTTCAGGTGGTTGATCATGCTTCGCCTCCCGCAAAAGCGGATGAGCAGGGCAACTATATGTTTTGGCCGGGTAGTCCGGAATTCGATCAGGTCAATAGTTTTTACTATGCTACCTTTACCCTTCGCATGTATGAACGATATGCGCAACGCAGTCTACCGTGGTCATTTAATGAACCGCGCCTCGTTATAAATCCTCATGCTGGGTCAGGTGGTAATGCATATTACAGCGAAATGGATCATTTACTTGGGTTCAATGGCTTTCAAGATGGCGATGGCATCATAGAATCGGCCCAGAGCGCTGATATTGTCAGCCATGAAACAGGTCATGCCATTCTAGACGGAGTGCGCGACCTTTATAACGAGTCATTCGGGCTAGGTTCGAACGCATTTCATGAGAGTTTTGGAGATATGACTGCCATATTGGTCGCGCTACATGACGATTCATTGATCCAGCGCCTTCTGGATTGGACTCACGGTGATTTGCATACCGATAATTTCATTGCTGCTGTAGCTGAACAGGTTACCACCCGTTTACAAGCACGGGGCGTAAAAATCCAAGGGCGAACGGTCTACTTGCGAAACGCACTGAACAAGTTCACTGATATGCCTTTCGATGTGTTGCCGATAACGTCAAATGATCCGGATCTTGAGCTTTCTCGCGAAAAACATAATTATTCGCGGCTATTTACCGGTGCGTTCTATGATATTTTGGTCGCGATTTATGAGCGCATTCGTCAGACTCCATCAGATCGACTCGCGATCCATACGACACGTGATGTCCTTGGCAATCTCTTAGTTACCGCTATTGAGTTGGGGCCAGTCTGTGAACTGACTTTCGCTGATGTGGCCAAATCTTTCCTAAGGGCTGACAATTTTCTCAACGATGGCAAATATACAGACATCCTTGTTTCTATCTTTGATAGTCGAAAAATCCTTCCATCGGATACGGCACTTGAACACATTGCTACCTTCAAAACACTGCCGGATCTCAAAGCACCTACGTCCATTAGTTCATCGGAAGCGGCTTTGGCATTTCTACGCGAACAACTCGTTCCTATGTTAAATTTGCCCACAAATGCAAGTTTTACCCCGCTTGCTGCTTACAGCAACTCGTCTGGTTATACCTATATGACCTTTGCATCAGCACGTCGCATTAACTTAGCAGGGGATCAGTTCCTCAGCTATAACGGCTCGCATCTTGATGTATTTGGGGGTTTGACTATAGCGTTTGATGCTTCCGATCGACTTCGTAGCGTGTGCTATCGTCCGGTTAATGATGAAGATGTGCGTCAGATTCAACTATTGACTGCCGACCTTATTGGAAGCGGACAGGTTGTGCCCTTTTCGCCGGCAAACTTGTTGCCGCCTACTCAAGAGTTCCTACCCGCTGCTTTTGACGTGGGCGAAAGTTTCAATATTGACCTGTTACTCAAAAACCCACTTTTGGTGGATAGTTTGCCTGCATATGTCTCTGATTTCCTTGCTTATCTCATGGCTTGGATGGAACGATTTGTAAAAGGCTGAGAGTCCGCAAAGAAACCGTTGCACTTTACGCTACACGCAGTAGACTTATAAATCTGGTATGTAGTAATTGATAGTTGTCCTAAGAAAGAGGAAAAGATGGGTCGTACACGAACGCTGGAACGTCGCAAAGAACGCGAACAACAAAAAAAGCGACAACGACAGCTCACATTTGCCATTGGTGGCGTGGTTGTGGCGGTAATCGCCATCGTAATCGTTTTGCTGATTACTGTTCCCGCTGAAGCGCCAATTCCACAAGGAGCCGTTGCGCGCTATCAAGGGATTGCGCAAAGCTATAATGACAAGGGATTTCCCGTTTTAGGTAACGATAACGCTCCTGCAAAAGTGATTGAGTATTCGAGTTTTGATTGTACACATTGCCGTGATTTCCATGAAGGAACGTGGCCTTCACTTCTGGAGCGAATCAAGAAGGGTGAAGTTCAGTTCACCTATGTGCCTGTTTCAGGTACTGGGAGCATTCAAAACGGTGAAGGCGCAGCGAAAGCAGCTATTTGTGCCGGTGAACAGGGTGCATTCTGGCAATATCATGATGCCTTGTTTAGCTGGCAGGGGTTGTACGCCAACACTGCATTCTCACAAAATCGTTTTGTGGGTGGCGTAAATGCCTTGGGCTTGGATAAGGGTAAATGGGATCAGTGCGTGAGTAGTGACCTTCCTGCTACTGTTTCGACAGCAGCGATCAACGCCTTTAAATTACAGGGTGTCGCGGGAACGCCTGCGCTTCTTGTGAACGGTAATGTCGTTGATATCGCGAGCAATGTTGCATTGCTGGATGCTATTGATAAGGCAGTTGCTGCTGCGGGTGGTGTACCTGCTGAGGTGACCGCAGAAGCCACGCAGTCTAGCGCTGTTGAAGTAACCGCTGAGGCCACACAGGCCGCAGTTGTTGAGACTACGGCAGAAGCAACTCAAGCTGTAACCGAAGCGACCGCAGAAGCAACACAGATGAACGCTACTGAGGCTACTGCTGAGGCCACACCTTAATGTCGTTGCGCAGAATATCTGAGTAGTGATAGCAAAAAGGGGCGAAGTCTACACTTTGCCCCTTTTTCTTTATTCGCGTGTTTGAACCAGTGCCCCTAGTTTCCGCCCGCCGATCAGATGCACATGCAAGTGTGCAACCTCTTGACCGGCGTTGCTGCCGTTGTTTATGATCAGGCGATAACCGCTGTCGGCAACTCCTTGTTCCTTTGCTACCTGTTTTGCTACCGTGAATAGATGCCCTAACATGTGTTCGTGTTCTGGCAACACATCATTTGTAGATGCTATTTCGACATTGGGTACGATCAAAATATGTACAGGCGCTACTGGATTGATGTCTTTGAAAGCGGTTACTAAATTGTCCTGGTAGACAATCGTAGACGGAATTTCCTTAGCAATGATTTTGGAGAAAATAGTAGGCATAGTTTACTTCCTCTACATTGCCATGCCGCCATCAACCACGAGGACGTGACCCGTGATATAGGCGGCTTCATCAGATGCCAAGAATGCTGTCGAGAATGCCACATCTTCGATGGCTCCCCACCGACCAAGTGGGATATTCTCGTTTAGTTTGCTTGTCATTTCGGCTGGCAAATCTTTAGTGAGATCCGTCAACACAAAGCCGGGAGCAACCGCATTCACGGTAATATTACGAGAGGAAACTTCACGCGCGAGCGATTTTGTGAATCCGATAATCCCTGCTTTGCTAGCGCTGTAGTTGGTCTGGCCACCGTTACCGGCAATGCCACTGATGCTTGTGATGTTGATGATTCTACCGTAACGCTTGCGCATCATGCTCTTTACAGCAGCCTTTGAACATAACCATGTGCTTCGAAGGTTGGTTTTGATGACGGTATCAAAATCTTCCGGTTTCATCATCATAATAAGATTGTCGCGAGTGGTTCCCGCGTTATTGACCAGAATGTCCAGCTTGCCGTAAGCATCGATCGCGGCCTTAACAAGTGCATTGGCACCATCTTCTTCACCAACATCTGCCTTAAATGCCATTGCTTTTCCACCATCGGCGGTGATTTTTTCAACGACTTCGTTGGCTGCATCTGCGTTGCTGTTGTAGTTTACAACTACGGTTGCGCCGCGCTTCGCCAATTCCAAAGCAATCCCCCGTCCAATCCCACGGCTGCCACCCGTCACGATAGCAATTTTATCGGTCAATTGAGCCATTATTTATACCCTTTCGCCAACTACTTTTTCTTGGCAAAATCCAATATTAATTATTCATTTCCCTAGAACTATACCGTTTTGGCTAATTCTCGGCTACGGTTATGATCCACCAACCCAACCAATGACATTGATTGTACCTTTGAGTGCGCCTGTTAAATTGGCTGTGCCTGTCCCGTTCGGATTTGCAACCAATACATCTACCCGTCCGTCTACCCTTGGATTTACGCCGATGAAGGATAACCATGCGCCGTCGGGAGAATATGTTGGATTGCACATTCCGGGAGGCGGATTACCTCTGGTGACAAAATTAAAGCTTCCATCCAAAATTCTTGCTCCATATGGGCACTGTCCCCCTACGCCACCGATGGCAATACGCGAATTATCGGCAATCCAAGAAGCACTCATTCCAAAACGGGCAAAGTTCAGTTCACTGGTACGCCCGATCAGGCTACTATCACGGCGCACTGCAATGATTTCTGATCCTGCGTTAGTCACACTTTGGTAGACGACAGCACTTCCATCAACTGCCCATGCCTCGGAAAGTCGAATGCTCCCATCGCTTCCATCCGCAAGTTTTACTTCTTGTGGTTGTCCGGATGCGATATCCTCAATCCATAGGCGACGTTCCGGAGGATCTGCTAATGTAGGATCACCTGTTGCAAATGTAATGGTAGAGTTGTTTAACCAGCGAGGCGGTTCACTAACTTTTTGTTCAGTTAGCCTGCGTGTTTCGCCCGTCTTTATGTCCATTAAATAGATACTACCTACGACACTACCATCGATCGGTGGAGTTGTTAGCGTTGGGTCACAATGAGTTTCATCCGTTGGAATCCAACTTGGACAGGTATCGCGGTCGGATACAAACATAAGTTTGCTACCGTCTGGTGACCACGACGGCCATATGTCATAAGAACCGTTGTTAGTGAGATTTCTTAGATTTGCGCCGTCACTGCCAATCGTGAATATATCAATGTCATATCCAGTAGCGACTGCCATTGCTAATGCGCTTCCATCTCGTGTCCATGCCGGATCACTGAAGAATCCCCGTTGGACGAGTGATGTAAGTGGGAGAATTCGTCCACTGATCCGGTTTTCTAAACTCAACATATAGAGGCCACCTGTATTGGCGGTTGTTGAGTCTCGCCCATCCTTAAAGTAGGCTACAGAACGACCGTTTGCAGATAAGTAAATCTGATTATTGGTACTTGATGCGATCTGCAACACTGGTATGCGCCCAGCCGAGTTATTCGGAGGTACATAATATAGTGTTTCTAGTCCAGTTGCGGGTTGTGGAGTACCCTGATTCGGGATGGCATCTTTGTCGTTTTGGTTAACGAATGCCAACATGGGGGACGCTAGGCTGGTCAGTATATCTTTGGGTACCGTCAATAATTCCCAGTTGTCAAAGATAAAGCCAATTGTGGCTTGTGCTGTCGGATATGGTGTTGGGGTAGTACTAGGTGTGGGTGTTACGGTAGGGGTATCAGTTGCGGTGGCTGTTGCCGTTGGGGTCTCCGTTGGGATCGTTGCCGTCAAAGTTGGGATGGCTGTTGCTGTGTCTGTTAATGTTGCAGTTGGAACCGCTGTCGGAGTTGGTGCCGTCGCTGTACTACACGCCGCACTAAATAGCACTACTATGAGAAGAAGATATTGCGATTTCATCGTTTGAAATTCCTACTTTGACAGTCGTCAAACCGCCTAGAATACCATGCCTGCTATATCCGCACTATTGTTGAAAGCCGACGATTACTCTACGGCTCTCTTTACTGTGGGCTGGTAGGCGTGATATTTATCTGTGGCGCAGAAACGAGTACCCTTACAGAATAGGGCACTTGCTTCCCATCTTGATATGTCAATAAAAGGGTATAGGTTGTGTCTACCCGCGGACAGACTTGTTGGTTATTTGTGGTTACAGGTTGTCCTTGGAAATAGACTTGGCTGATATTGGTTACATCCCAACGAATAGTTGTGCACTCACCTTGTTTGAGCTGTGTGCTATCTGCTCGGAGATTAGGATTGATCTCAGTTGGGGCAAGCGTGTTTGTGGGCTGTGCTGTGGGTTGCGGGACTTGAGTAGCAAGTTGGCGCGGTACACGCAACAGTTGCCCAACTTGGATTTGATTAGCATCTGTAATGCAGTTGGCTTGCTGAAGTTCGTCGACATTAATTGCAAACAACTGCGCAATTTTGAAGAGCGTATCGCCCGATTGGATACTGTAACTGAAGTTCCAATCAGCGCGTGGAGCGCAAGCGGTTGGCACAGATGGCAGACTGGTGTTAGTCGGTTTGGCTAAAGGAGCAATAGGTTGGGGAAGCTGTACTTGACGTTCCAGTAATGGCAGCGGCGCTTGACTCACAACTTTGACGTCGAAAGGTTCTGGTTCTGAGGGTGAGCCTTGCACCTGTAATCCATCGCTGCCTCCCAATGCTATACGAACCTGTGCGCCGGGTTGAACGACGCGTGTTATGTTTGCTGAACTTACGACCGCTGAACCTTCGATTGTAGCAACTGTTAGTTCTGCGTTTGCTTCTGCAGTCAAATATGCTGTTGACCCTAGTGAAACTGTTGCACCATTGATGGTCATTGTTGCCTGACTACCTTCTGGCGATTGTAGCAGTAAGGCGGATTTAGGGGCGTTACTACAGGTTGTAGAGCCACCTACACCGGTTTTGAGAACAACTGCCGACATTTGGGGTGTTATGTTATCCAGAACTGCGTTGCCGAAGAGCAAGAATGTGACGTTTTGTCCTGGCAGTGTGTCTGGTAAATTTGCTTGTATTTTCATAATGGCGATACCCCATACCTGTTTGGCAGTATCCAATGGGGCAGTTGTGAGTTTACGAATCAAGTCAACATTAACAACATCTCCTGCTTTGGAGAATGAAGTTGTAGCGTTTGCTTGAAGTTCAACATCAATAAGGTTGTTGCCGTAACAGGCTTGGTTGCGGCTGAGCGCCGTGCACACCTGATTTGCTTTGTTTAGTGCTGTTGTAACAAGATCATCGCAACTAAGATTTGTAACAGTTGGTGTTTGTGTATTCGTTGGGGCAGGAGATGATTCTGTAGCCTGATTAAGATTACATCCGGCAAGTATCAATACAAACAACCAAAACAAAGCTCGAGTACGGATCATATTATTGTTTACTCTCAATTAATTCCGGGTTGAAAACATAGTACGAACCGCGTTTTTGTCCCATTTTCCTGAGGACACTTTTGGTAACTAAATCTGCTAAATCACGTCGAATTGTTTCCGGGTGTACGTCAGGACAAATTGATTGTAAATCACTGTTGGTGATACGTTTATTTCCACCCTCACGACTGAGGAAGAGAATTGCTTCCTCTTGACGGGGGTTAATTTCAATACCCTTATATCTTCCGTTCAGTGAAGGAGTGTTTGTAGATACTGGAACATGTACTTTAGGTTGTGTCGTGTTTCGAAGTACAACGCGAAAGCCTCCAGCCGTTTCTTCAAATTCCGGCGCGCTTAATTCTTGTTGCTGCATCAGGTCGATGACGCGATCAACACCATACCCCAGTCGCTCTATAAACCCCATATCAGAAAGGACTTGCACAATTGCTGGATTACGTGAGAAACGCTCATCTTTGATATTGGCTATTGTCACTGGCCCCGGCAATCTTCCCGGACTGGTGACTTCCATTCGATTGCTGAAAATGAAGAGGCGTACACCATCACCGCTAATACGATAATCACGATGTGCGACTGCATTTACGACAAGTTCGCGTGCGGCTTCCATTGGATATTCAAATGACTCTGCGCGTGCCATGGTTGAGCCGAGCTGAATGCCTTTCCTAAGATGGTCAGCGAGAAAGGTTTCAGCACGTCTTATCTGATCAGGTAATGTACCGCTCATGTCTTGGCGAGTGAACCGATCTCCCATGCTTTCACTTGCAAATCGGGCAGCAGTAATATCTGCACTGCGGACAAATCGCTGAGGATCTTTGCCAAAGAGAAGAATACCCGCATAGGTCGGCTTAAACACTCCATTTAGTTCCGATAAACAGCCGCGCTTGAGAAGGATTTGTTCCGGAGTACGCTCGCCCATGCCGCTGAGGTTATTGGCATAGGATTTAACCCGTTCCCAATCCAGATCATTGATGCTAGCATCTGGGACGACTTCAGTTTCAAAGCTTCCTTCTCCGCGCTCGATGACTAGTTTTCGTAATTCAGGTGGATTTAAGGGGGTGTTATCGATGCCACGACGCTGCAAATAGCGGCCTCTTAAACCATAGACATGCGGCATTCCGGTAGGGATTTGAACAATGACAACGGATTTACCGCTTAATCGGACTACTTGCGGTAGAGGCACTATCAATTGTGGCTCAATGGTGAGCGCGGCCTGTAGCACACTATCCACTGCTTCGTTAGGATCCCGCACTCCAATTACATTGCCATTGTGTCCGGTAACACCTAACAGCACAGTACCACCGTGACTGTTCGCCATTGCGACCAACGTTTCGGCTAACATATCTGAAGCAGATTGTTCACTGAACCACTCTGTATGATGATTGCGCCCGTTTTTGATTAATTGCCACAGATCATCAATGGATGTGTTCACGTTTTCGCTACCGTTTCTGAGGGTTCTTCTTTTTCCTCTTCTTGCCGGTCGTTATCTCGTTTTCGTTCGAGCGGTGGTGCTAATAATACTTTATCAATGACTTGTTGCATGTCTGATACGAACGAGATTTGAACATCCTCTAGAACTTCTTTGGGAATATCAATCAGATCCTTCTTGTTTTCAACAGGCAACAAAACATGTTTAATTCCTGCTCGGCGTGCCGCTAATACCTTTTCTTTGACTCCACCCACTGCGAGAACTTTACCTCGTAAAGTTATTTCTCCGGTCATTGCAAACTGACTGCGGACTTTTCGTTCAGTAAAGGCTGAGAGGATGGCGATGGCAAGCGTGATTCCAGCTGATGGGCCTTCTTTTGGAATTGCGCCTTCTGGAAGGTGAAGATGTACATCGTAACTTTCAAAATCGTCACTTGGCAGGTCAAAGTCTTTTGCACGGGAACGCACATAGCTTAATGCAGTCTGGATTGATTCCTGCATAATTTCACCGAGTTGCCCAGTCATCAGTAAATTGCCTTTACCGGGTAAAACAGACACTTCGATTACTGAAATATCACCACCATCATATGTCCAGACTAATCCTGTGACTAATCCGATGCTATCTTCCTTATGTGCTAGGCGATTTGTAAAGAGGGGCGGCCCTAATAACTCAATGACTTTCTGACGGTTAATCTTGGGTGAGTAGGGCTTTTCTTCAGCGAGACTTCGAGCAATTTTTCGGCAAACATTTGCAATTTCTCGGTTTAGATTGCGTACACCACCTTCATAGGTGTATTCCCGAATGAGAGTCCTAATTGCTTTGGTGTCAAATGTGATTTTTGCATCTTGAAGACCGTGCGCGTCGAGCTGGGTAGGGACCAAGAATTTACGACTAATCGCCAACTTTTCTTCATCCGTATAGCCGCTAAACTCAATGACCTCAAGACGATCCAAGAGCGCATCTGGAATAGGATCAAGATCGTTTGCTGTGGTGATGAATAGAACTTTTGATAGGTCGTAGGGCATTTCCAAATAGTGATCAGAAAATGAATAGTTCTGTTCTGGATCCAGTACTTCCAATAAGGCAGATGCCGGATCACCACGGAAATCCATTCCTAACTTGTCAATTTCATCAAGAATGAAGACCGGATTCACTGTTCCTGCCCGTCGCATGGTTTGAAGGATACGCCCCGGCAAAGCCCCAATATAAGTGCGTCGATGTCCGCGGATTTCAGCTTCATCTCGAACGCCGCCCAAACTCACGCGTATAAATTCTCGTCCCAAAGCCCTTGCTATGCTTTTGCCCAAGGATGTTTTTCCAACACCGGGAGGCCCAACAAAACATAGAATTGGGCTTTTCATCTTGTTGGTTGCTAGCTTACGAACAGCAATGTATTCAAGAATACGGTCTTTGACTTTTGGTAGACCGTAGTGATCTTCATCAAGTACCTTTTGGGCATTTTTGATGTCCAAATTGTCCTCGCTGGATTTACTCCAAGGTAGTCCAACCAACCAGTCAATGTAGGTGCGGATAATGCCTACTTCTGGCGCCATTGGTGGCATCAGCATGAGACGCGATAATTCTTTAAGCGCTTTTTCCTGTATGTCAGGACGTAAGTTGGCATTGACGATTTGATCGCGAACTTCATTTATTTCTTGCTGGAAAATGTCACCTTCGCCTAACTCGGTTTGAATTACGCGCATTTGTTCGCGGAGATACATCTCACGTTGGCTGCGATCCATCTCTTGCTGTACCTGATTGTTGATGTCTTCGCGCAATTCTAAGACACTAATTTCCTGCCCCAGAAAATAAGCGAGTTGTTCCAATCGTTGTTCCAGAGTAGGCATTTCAAGCAGGCGCTGTTGTTCTTCAATGGGTAAAACGAGCGCCGAACTCACGAAATCTGCTAGTAACTCAGGATCTTCAGTTTCTAGCAGGTGATCGACTACTTCATCGGGTAATGCCGCATTTAAATCACCATATTGCTGAACTAGCTGGAAAACTCGATCTATTAATTCCGAAGTCTCAGGTAGATTGTTGGTATCTAGTTCTTCAATTGGGCGGGCTTTGACGATTATGTATGGATCAGTTTGTATTAATTCGACAATCTCTATGCGGCGACGTCCCTGTGCAAGAACATTGCGGCTTTCGTCTAAAGTTTTGATGATGCGACTTAATGCTAATTCGGTGCCAATTCCATACAAGTCTGTAATTTGTATGTCGGTTACATTGGCATCTCGGAGCGTAACGCCAATCACGGTTTTACGTTGGGTAATTCCCGCTTGAATGGCAGCCATTGCTCGGGGATTTCGTGTTGTGATCGGGCTGATGACATTTGGGAATAATACGAGGCCACGCAACGGTATAACAGGACAAACTATGAAACCGTCCTTGTCGGGGACGGCATTAGTAATCTTCTGAAAGTCATTCGCCCCACTTTTATTTGCCAATGCACTTGACCTCAAACAGTGAAAGATTAAGCATTGCAGTTTACCTCAGACTCAGGTTGACGTAAACATCCTGCTTTAAGAATGGTGCCTTACACTTGGCGTTAGCAGGGCTTTCCGCTACACTTCATTTTGATTGTTAAGTAGATGGAAATGATATGCGAGCATCAACTTGGGTGGTAATTTTAGTTGCACTTGCTGTGATGGCGGTTCTTGTTTTGGTCGGGCAATCATTCATTCAACCAAATCTGCCGCTGATTACGCATGCGGCTTTCTCACTAGATCGAATATCCCCTAATGCTGACGGCGATGCTGATGTTACGGAGTTTTCTTACGGTGTATCTCGTAATGCACAGGTTTCGTTGACGTTCGTAGCGGCTGATGGAACATCTTATATCTTTCGTCAGAATGAAGCCCGTATTCCGTCAGACTATATTGTTGCGTTTAGCGGGGTAGTGGGCGGGTTCAAAATGCCTACAGATGACTTTACAGGCACTGTTGAACGTCGGTTGATTCCAAATGGTCAATACAAGTGGCTACTACAAGCGCAAGATGTGACCAATGGTGAGAATTCTGAAAAAAGCGGAACGATTGAAATCGTCGACGGAAGTGCGCGATTGCCTGAGATTATGGGATTTACGCTGGATAAACATGAGTTTTCTCCAAATCAGGATGGTATTGCTGATCGTGTCATTATGAATCTAAACCTTGTTAAACAAGTTGACTCTCTCAATGTTTATCTACAAGGTGCAGATGGTCAATCGATCTATATTCCTGAAATCTTAAGTGGGCGCAAGCCAGGTGAAGCAGGTCAACACTTTTTCGATTACGACGGGGGTATTGAGCGCGGGGTGGAACCACCGCCTGATGGAGAATACACTGTAGTAGCCGTGGCTCAAGACTTTGAAGGCCAGCGAACAAGTGTAACTTCAAAACTGAAGATTAATAATGGGGGTGTACCTCAGGCGGAAATTGCCCCACAGCCTAATGGTATTGATGTCGCTTTTGCGTCTCAACCCTATGACGCGAAATTTGCTATGAGTTCTTCAAAGACTGCTGAACTATTTCCATCTCCTGAATTTTCACAAGATCTTGGCTTTAGTACGATTTCTATGCCTGTTGGGGATATGCTGGTTTTCAAACTTACTGTCAGTAATTATGGGAAAGTTGCTATCCGTACAAGCGGCCCATGGCCGGGAACTGTGTATGACTCTGATCAGGTTTGGGGTGCTTCCGGAATCTATGAACAGTCCGGTTCGTTTCGTGTGGGAATAATGTGTTCGACATCTGAAACTAATTGGCCATGGCGCTGGTCGATCGGTTCACCCGAAACACTTACAAAAGAAGTGGATCCTCAAAATGGTAATACATATTATTACCTGCTAGCAGGTGCCCAGAGTGAAGTTTGGGGCGCAATCCGTATGAAAAATCTGATCAAAGCACGCAACCCACAACAGTGTTGGGCTGGTCTTATTCATGAAGATGTTGCTGTTGTTAACCAACGTGTTGGTGCACGCGATATATTACTTGTTGAAACAGGTAATGGCGCGGATGGATAATGTTATAATTGATTGGGTTATCAGCCGACGAGAGGACGTATCAGTGTTCCAATCTCAGCACAAAATTACAAAGCAGTTGGTCTTATTTTGTCTCGTTGTTAGTTTGATAACTTTGGTGGCTGCATGTAGGCCTCAAGCGGCTGTGGCGCTGCCAACCGCTATACCGACTCTTACTACAGTTCCGCGCTCAACTCCTTTACCTGCAATACCGACGAGTGTTCCCGTTGGTCAGAGCGATAACCCGCTCCACCTAATTGTTTATCCAGCCGCTGAACTTGCTTCAGATGAAGCCGTTACTAAAGACATCGAAGCTGCTATTGAGAAGAAAACGGGCTTAACTGTCAAATTTGATATTGTTAGTAGTAGTGCAGAAGCCCTAACTGCATTATGCACTGCTTCTGCAAGTGAACCGGCTATTGCGTGGCTCAATGGTATGGGATTTATTGTTGCGCATGCAAAAAAATGTGGGCAACCGCAATTGTTAGTTAGCCGTGGATCAGGCAAGGATAAGGCTATCGGTGTTATCTCAACAATTATTGTTCGGCGAGGTATAGATTCGCTTTCATCGCTGAAAGGACGCACTTTTTGCCGAATTTCGAGTAGTGACTTAGTTAGTTGGTTAATTCCTTCACTACTCATGCAAGCAACAGGGATGAATGCTGAGAATGATCTTAAATTAGTTAAGGATTTTGCTGAACCAGCGGCTTTGGTCAAAGCAGTATCAACTAGTGAATGCGATGCTGCAGCAATTCCAGATTCGCTCGTGAAGGTATTGGTAACAGATGACAAGACTGTTGCGGCCAAAGTATCAACACTCATCAGTAGTGTTGAGTTTCCGTATAGTGTAATGGTTGCCTCATCAGATATTCCACTTACTGAGTTAGCTTCATTGAATGATGAATTAATTGCGATTTCTCAAGATAAGTCGCTGAAGACTAATTTAGCAAAATTACTGGATCAATCAGGTCTAGTGCGAGTCAAGATTGATGATTTGCAACCTTTATTGGATTTTGCTTCAAATACTAAGCAAGATTTTGCACAGTTAGGTAGCTGATGGCCGTTGATTTGGCGATTGTTATTGTTACGTGGAACGTGCGCGATCTTGTTTTGGATGCGCTTAACAGCCTGATTGACGATCTTGTCGCAACTCAAATGACATATGAGATATATGTTTGTGATAGTGCGTCAGCTGATGGCACGGTAGAGACAATAAAGTCAAAACTTCCTCAAGTAAATGTCATTGCGTCGCAGCAAAATTTAGGGTTTGCCGCAGCTAATAACCTCGTTCTCAGGCAAATTGGATATGGATCGAAGGATCTCAGTTCATTGCCCAAGGCTGTTTATCTCTTGAATCCAGATACCGTTACTCATAAAGGGGCTACTCAAGAGCTATATAGAACCCTATTTTCCAATCCTAAGATTGGCTTGGTTGGTGCCGCACTGTCATATGCTGATGGCAGTTTTCAACATAGTGCTTTTTCATATCCCGGTTTACGCCAATTATGGGTTGAGTTCTTTCCAACACCGGGACGATTATTTGATAGTTCATTCAATGGACGCTATCCGAAAGAATTGTATAAATCACAAACGCCATTTGCTGTTGATTTTGTGCTGGGTGCTACCATGATGCTCAAGAGCGAAGTGATCGTTCAAACAGGCATGTTTGATGAGCGCTTTTTTATGTATTGTGAGGAAGTTGATTGGGCTTGGCGTATTCACCACGCAGGGTGGGATGTGATCTGTGTACCTTCAGCCCATGTAACTCATATCGGAGGGCAAAGTAGCTCTCAAATACGTCCACAAAGTATAATCAATCTTTGGAAAAGTCGTCTCCTCCTTTTTGAAAAGCATTATTCTTGGCCGCGTAATGTTTTTGCCCGAACAATGATTCAAGCCGGCATACGTTCAAAGTTGCGACAGTTGTCTCATATGACAACATTATCGATTGAGGATCGTACGTCATTGGCAGGAGCATATAACACGATACTTGAAATGGCCTCACGATGACTTTATTTGCGGTTATCCTCACTTTTAACGAAGCTCGTCATATTGAAGATTGTATTGCTAGTGTTCGGTTTGCCGACCATATTTTGGTATTCGACTCTTTTAGTACAGATGAAACGGTTAAGCTTGCCAACCGGAGTGGTGTTGAAGTAACGCAACGTCGCTTTGATGATTATGCTGGACAGCGAAATGCTGCCTTGAAATATGTTGAAGGAAAGTCCGATTGGGTGCTTTTTGTTGATGCTGATGAACGTGTTACACTAGAATTGGCAACGGAAATTCAAACGGCGATCCAAAATCCCAGTTATGTTGCTTGGCGTGTGCCGCGTTTCAACTATATTTTGGGCAATCTTACGAAGGGGGCAGGGTGGTATCCAGACTATCAGACGCGCCTCCTTAAGGTAGGTTATGCTCAGTATGATCCGGCAAGAAAAGTTCATGAGCTCGTCATTCTAGATGGTGAACTAGGAACGATGCGCGAGCATTTTGTACATCTGAATTATGAAACAATTGAGCAGTTTCATAACAAGCAGCGGCGTTACTCTGCATATGACGCCAGTATTCTGTTTGCACAAAGCATTCGACCGAAACCACAGAACTATGTATTGCAGCCATTACGTCAATTCTGGTGGCGCTTTATCACATTAGGTGGTTATCGAGACGGACTACATGGGCTGCGCTTGAGTTTGTTGATGGGATGGTACGAACTGCGTAAGTACTTATACCTGAGAGATTATTGGCGGAGAAATGAATAGAGCGGTAAAGTTCTTACCGCTCTACTGCTTAACTCAAAATTTCAACTGCCTTCTAGGGCTACTCAACCTTCGGGACGAGCACCCCATAGCCTCCAATAGAACGCTTATATAGCACATTGATGCTTCCTGTGTTCCCATTGAAGAACATGAAGAATGTGTGACCAAGCAGTTCCATTTGTTCAATGGCTTCAATTTCATTCATAGCCGTAACTGGTATTTCTTTGTGGCGAACAACCTCAGTAACCGTGTCTTCAGTTGTTTCCTCTACAAACTCCGCGACATCTGGAATTGCTTCTGCTACATTCAATTCATCGATGCTAGCACTGAAACGTTCACGTCCTTTACTGACGCGCTTGCTCTTAAAGCGCTGAATTCGCCTGTGCATGTTCTCAACGGCACCATTGATGGCTGCCAAAATATCACCGGTCGTACGTTCTTCAGTTCGTAGGATCGCCCCTCTGCTATGACGAATAGTGATCTGTGCTGCAACAAGGTCTTCGCCTCTACGTGTATGCTCGTGGTTAAGGTCAATCCGTGCATCCACAATATTTGGCAGATAGCGTTCGAAGCGTTCAATCTTCTTACGGGCATAACTCTCAATTGTGTCAGTCACCTTAACATTACGCCCTTGTATGGTGATATTCATCTACAATCTCCTTTTTGTGCGTAATCGAATGACCCGCAGCGGTAACGGTGAGACCATAAACAGCATTAGCACCTGCTTCCATGAGCGCTTCTCCACATGCACTCATGGTCGATCCAGTAGTATAGACATCGTCAATAATGAGCACATTTCGGCCTTGTACCAACTGGTTGTTTGCCGAAAAAGCACCTTTGATGTTCACTAACCTTTCCGCACCACTGATAGTAACTTGTGATTGGGTTTCGCGGATCCTTTCCAAAGCATGTGGTTCACATCTTAATCCTGTTGTGAATGATAGTTGTTCCGCTAGTAGTTGTGATTGATTATAACCCCTTTCTGCTAAACGCTTAGTGTGTAATGGCACGGGGACGATTATGTCAATTGTCCAATTTTGCTGCTGGAGGCATGTAGCAAGCTTGTCTCCTAGTGGTTTTGCTATTCTGGGTACATTGTCATATTTGAGTGCTTGCACAGCTTCACGGATTTTATTGACATGCCATGCTGTTGCAGTTACATCTTTAAGTGGTTGTTTTGGTGTAAGTCGCTCACCTAATCCCATCGTGTCAATTTCTTGTTGGCACTTAGCACACCAAAATGTGTCAATTTGCCCACAGCCTGCACAGCGTGGTGGAAATAAGAGATCGGCACCATGGGATAAAATTTGCTTAGCAAGTCTGATGGACACAAAAAGCCCATGCGAGATTAGGGCTTTTTGTACTGAAGTATCTATTTTTTGATCCGGATATTCAGGTGTAGTGTTCACGTTACCTATGTTGACCTAACTTAACATTAGATTTGGTGATAAGTTCTACACTTTTCCCAATGTGCCACTGCCCATCAAGAATATTACCGCGGGACCTAGAAGAACGATCCAAAGTGATGGGAATATGAGCAATACCATTGGTATCATCATCTTTACAGGTGCTTGATGGGCTTTTTCCTGCGCACGTTGACGGCGTTTTACGCGCATTTGATCTGACTGCACGCGCAAAATTTTAGTCATGCTTACGCCTAATTGGTCTGCCTGAATCACTGCCGCAACAAAGCTTGTCACATCAGGGACACCCATACGATCTGACATATCGCGCATTGCTTCACGGCGTAATTTGCCTAACTGAATTTCGCGAAGCACACGCCCAAAACCAATGGCAAGATCATTGTCCCATTTCTCGTAAACTTTACCCATTGCTTGATCGAAACCCAAACCAGCTTCTACGCAAATGGTAAGTAAATCCAATGCGTCAGGCAAGCTCTTTAATATACCATCCTGACGTCGCGTAACTTTGCCCTTGATCCACAATACTGGCAAATAAAAGCCCAAGGCTGCGCCACCTGCCGTGTATAGCAGTGCATTTGGATCGCGGTTTGGTGATAAAACGAAGAACACCATAAAGGCTGCTAATGCAATGCCAACTGTGGCGACGATTCTAATGGTAAGAAAGGTAGTAGGCTCGAGACTGCCAGCCATACCTGCTTGCTCGATTTGTTTGCGTGTTTCGTCGATTTGTTTCTGGGGCGTAAATTTGGTCGTAATCTCCGCTATTCGCCTGAGAAGTGGAATTAAGATACGATCTTTGAAGGATAACGAAAGCTCGATTTCTTCAAGTGATTCAGGTAATTCGCGTTCGCCAAATTGGGCGAGGCGGTCTTGGAGCGGATCACGTTTCTTATCGTCACGTAATGCTACGTAGACTAAGCCCGCAATCACCAAAAGCACAACGATAATTAAGAGCCCAATTCCTAGATTGTCCATAGCTACAATCTCCAACTAGATTTCGATGTTGACGATTTTCTGGATCGCGGCCATACCCATACCAATGAGCGCCAAACCAATACCAAGTAAAGGCCATCCACAGAGGCGATTTTCAAACAAGGGATTCATAAATCCCGGTTCAATCAAGGACAGGAAAATTGCAACCGCTATGGGTAAAAAGCTAATCAGGTAGCCTGTTGCACGGCCTTGCGAGGTCATAACCCGAATTTCGCCCTTGAGCTTAATACGTTCTCGAATAGTATGACCAATCACTTCGAGGATTTCAGCAAGGTTACCACCGACCTCGCGCTGAATGTTGACAGCAGTGATGACTAAGTCCAAGTCTTCACTTTCGACACGGCTTAACAAGTGACCTAGTGCATCTTCAACATCGATGCCTAACTGAACTTCTTGCACGACGCGTTTGAACTCTGTAGCTGTAGGTTCTGGTGCATCACGTGAAATTGCTTCCATTGCTTGAAGGACGCTAAAACCTGACCGCAACGCATTGACCCAAAGCGCAAGGGTGTCTGGTAACTGCTGCTCAAATCTAACCAATCGTTGGCTGGTGGCACGTGATACGTAAATGCGAGGGAAGAAAAACCCGACAAATCCCGCTACGATCGACATGATGATATCGCCACGGAACAAAATAAAGAATCCCGCAGCAAAAAACGCGACTGGTGAAAGGGCTTGTAATACAAAATATTCGGCAACCGTAAGTTTGATGTCTGCTCGAGCAAGTTGTTGACGGGTTTTTTGTGCGAATGGTCGCTTCGAGATCGCTTTGTCAATTTGGTCAAGTGCGCGGCGATCTTCCTTCTTAGTATCTTCAGCTGATTCTTCTACATCTAAAAAGGATTGATAATCTTGTTCAAAGCGTCCAAGTCGTTCTTCAACAAGATCTTTCTCCGAACGTACGCTTAAGATTCCAAATATAATGACCCCAAGTGCAACAACACCTGCTACGCCTGCGATGATTGGTATAAGCTGGGGTGGCATCTTTAAGCCTCCTCCCTAAATACTAACTTGTGTCGATAGAAGTTGCGCGAGTGAAAAACCAATTTTATGTTTCACACTCGAGCAACCTGCAAAATTCAAAACGTGAACTCTAGTAGCTGCGTCCAATGCCAAAGACAGAAGGTGGCAGATGGATACCAGCGGCTTCAATCCGCTCGATAAACTTGGGACGTAGACCTGTTGGACGAATACGACCAATAATCTTTCCACCCTCAATGCCAGTTTGTTCAAACTCAAAGATGTCGGACATGGTGATGATTTCACCTTCCATGCCTTGTACTTCGGTAATCTTTTCAATTTTACGTGAACCATCACGTAAGCGGTTTTGTTGGCAAATCAAGTCAACCGCGCTAGCAATTTGTTCGCGGATAGCGCGTACGGGTAAATCCATACCTGCCATTAGACACATGACTTCCAAACGCGAAATGGTATCGCGCGGGGTATTGGAGTGACAGGTGGTGAGCGAGCCATCGTGACCTGTATTCATTGCCTGAAGCATGTCGAGGGCTTCGCCACCACGACATTCTCCTACCACAATTCGGTCAGGTCGCATACGAAGGCAATTCACGACTAAGTCTTGAATTGAAATAGCGCCTTTACCTTCAAGGTTCGCAGGACGGGTTTCGAGTGTTACCACATGCTCTTGGCGGAGCTGCAATTCCGCCGCATTTTCTACCGTTATGATGCGTTCATCGTTTGGAATAAAGCCAGAGAGTACGTTGAGGAGAGTTGTCTTACCTGAACCAGTACCGCCTGCTACTATGGTATTTAGGCGCGCAATAATGCAAGCACGAAGGAAATCAGCGATCTCTTTGGTCATTGATCCAAAACGGATTAGGTCATCAATAACGAGTGGTTTCTTAGAGAATTTTCGGATTGTAATGGTTGGGCCAACCAACGCAATTGGTCGAATAACGGCGTTCACACGCGAACCGTCCGGCAAGCGCGCATCGACTAATGGGGAGCTTTCATCAATACGGCGACCTAACGGAGCGACGATACGGTCGATAATACGGAGAACATGTTCGTCGTTTTCAAAGGCAACATTCGCACGAGTAATGTTACCCTTTTGTTCGATAAATACGTTCTTGGGACCGTTCACCATAATTTCAGTGATGGTGTCATCGGCAAGCAGAATTTCTAGAGGTCCGAACCCTAGGATTTCCGCGACAATTGACTCGAACAGACTTAGTCGTTCTGCGCGTGATATGACAATACTTTCATCTGCAAGAATTGCATTAAACAATTCTTCGATATGGGTACGAACCTCATTTTTACGGGTTACGTCCATTGCTTGATGATCAAGTTCAGAAACTAATTTATTCTGAACGCGTGTTTTGAGGTCAAGGTAATTGTTACCTTTGCCGGGGGTTCCTGGACGTTGCTGCTCTGCCAATGCCTGTCGTCGTTGACGCATTGCTGCTAATTTTGATTCCTCAGTTTCGCCGCCGGGCGCAGCACCAGAATTTTCAGGGCCGCGTCCACCTGATCCTGAGTCGCCGCCTGAGTTCCCGCCGCCTTTGTCAATTCGACGTAATAACGACATTGCATCCCTCCAAACTAACAGCCCTTTATGGCTGGACTTGGTTTGTCTTAACTGGTTCTACCGAAAAGCTTGCTTCCAAAAATGCTACGCGTTGGTTCTTGTTGTTTGGTTTCTGATTCAGTTGTTTCACCCATCATTTTGGTGTAAATCAAATCTGCAAGTTGCATAAATTCCTTGACAGGGGATCTACTGCGGTCCCGTTGTGCCACTATGAGCACACCCTTACTCATCGCTGTTAGGGCGGTAAGTTCGTCAGATGGGATTTCAACTTCTACTGGGCGTTTTAGGAACTTCGAGATTTTTTCACTAGGAATAGCGAATTTCTGTAAGTTGCGATCCTGTGGCACTCGATTCAACACAACTAGTGTCTTATCTGCCGTGTAACCAAGTTGGTCAAACTCATCCATTACGAAACGTACATTCTTTACGCCAGCCAAGGTTGGGGTTGCTACCAACACAATCTTGCTGGCGATGTCAAAGAGGGCACCTAATGTTTCATCCATGTGGCGTCCAGTATCGACAATGATGAAATCGTAGTGATTGGCAATTTTTTGGATAATCGTGGCAACTGCACTTGGATCTTGTTGGACAATAAACGCTTCGGCAGGTCTCGAGGGTCCCATCAAAACTTTCAAACCACTGTCGTGTGTAACGACAATATTGTCAAAGAGTTCGGTGTCCAAGTCACTAACACTGCGCGCCAAATCTACGATTGTCGATTGAGCTTGCAGATTTAGGAACACGCCCACATCGCCAAATTGAAGATCAGCATCAACTAATAGCGCACGAATTCCTTCGCGCATGAGCCCAGATGCTAGATTGGTGGCAATCGTGGTACATCCTGCGCCACCTTGCGGACTATAGACAACAATAATATGACCTGCGCGATTATCGTCATTCCCCGAGGATGTTGAAACAGCCGCTTTAACCGCTGCGGCTCCACCCGCACTCGCCATAGTACGGTATTGCTCTGCAAGTTGTTTATGCTGCGCATATACGCTACGAATGGTGTTATACAGGTCATCCATTGAGACTGGTTTCGAGAGGAAGAATCGCGCCCCGACCAACATTGCTCGTTGGAGATAGTCTTGGTCACTTTGGACAGACATCATGATCACTGCAGTTGTCGGAACGGCCTGAGTAATGAGCGCCGTAGCCTGAATGCCATCCATATCAGGCATATTGATGTCCATGATAACGATGTTTGGCTTGAGTTCTTTTGCTAGCGCTACACCTTCACGGCCAGTACCAGCAGACCCAACAACTTTCATGTCAGGCTCAAAGGCAATCATTTTCTTGATGTTTTCACGAGCTTCCGGAATATCATCGACCAATAATATGGTGATGATTTCACCGTCTGTCCCCTGATTTGTTCCAGATTTGTTCATATGCCTACCTGAATGATTCTTTTCTCAGACACGTTCATAATTCTACCATTTGTGCAGTTAGTATATTGCAGAAATCCCTCACCTGTTCATTATTGCGAGGGATTTCTACTGATTTACTATTTAACTTACGGAGCTGCAGCAGACAAATCAATGATATCGCCAGTAACCAGTTGTCGAATGCTACGTATAGCTGGTTCAATACTGTAATCACGGCGCGCTGGTACCTCGATGCGGAATTCTTGCATCATATAATCGAGGGTTACAGGCGTTGTGGTTTGTGTACTACGGTCATTTACTGAACGCAGTGCCAATGTGACCGGGAGTTTCGCATCAATCGCCCAAACCAAGACTACAGCATACTGAGGTGAAACCCCAAGCGTAACGATATTCGGAGGAGGAATGGGTGTTGGCGGAGGTGGTGGCGTGTTGTTGCTGCCATTACCACCGGATTCTTGGGTTGCTGGTATCGGTGTTGGGGTTGGCAATTCACCGAGATACTTACCATCCAGCGGGAACTCACCTACGTGAACGACCAAAGCATCTTGAATTGTGCGTTGCGTCACCAATCGTGGACGTTGCCGTTCGGCTGGAGCCACGATAACAGTACCAATGCTGGATTGGTCAATTCGACCACCAATGCCGGCCTGCAACTCAATACCTGCATCAGTCTTGTTGAAGAGGGTAACAAGGTTTGGCGTAATCGACTGGAACACTTCATCTACGTCGATGAAGAGCATCGAGATAATTACATCAACATGGTCACCATCTTGTAAGCCATAGGCGACACTCGTGATACGATCCATTGGCAATGAGACTGCCACGCGATCGCTTGGTAACACTGCGGCTGCATCAGAGCCAACAGCAGCCAGACTGGTTAGGTCTGTGACCAAGTATGTTGAAAGAATAGGTTGCTCACGGAACACGTCTGTACGAGCAATTTTCCCGAGAACTTTTTCAAGCCCTCCATCCTGTTCTTTAATCGCATTAAAAGGAACCGTCTCTTCAGGTAATGTAGCGTAGCCTACGATGTTCTCCAACTCAGCGATTGAATTGGGAAAACGATAGCCACGAGGAAGGTTTTGTAATGCTTGGACAACCTTGACTAGTGGAATCGGTGTAGGTGTTGGAGCTTGTGTAACATTAGCAGCAGGCTGGGCTGCTGTGTTGCCGTCGGTCACCTGTGTTTGGGGTTGTGGATTCAATCCCGGCAAGATGACAACGACTGCAACTACAGCCAAAAGAACTATTAATCCAATTAGAATGAGTAAGCGACCGCGCATGAAGTCCCTCCGTTAGACCTTCGGGTGTTCCACCCGTTTGACCACACGGTCAAAATTAGATGAAACTGCAAAACTTAAAAAATTACCGCAACTTGATTCTAGTGTAGTCGAATAGTAGCGACTGTCAAATAGACTGAAGTACGCAAAGCTTAAGAAATCGGCGAATTCGTGTTACATCGCCTCATCACTGGTGGGTAATTCCATGTGAACTCGCGTTCCATCGGTTTCTCCACTTGTAACAGAAAGTGATCCCCCAACGAGTTCGAACTTCTCGCGAAGTGTGATAATGCTCTGGGCTCGTGGTTCAATGTGGGTTTCATCGCCCGTGAAAGCGGCTTGTGCATCAAAACCTCGCCCATTGTCTTCAACATCCACTTTTACTCGATCATTGGATATATCGAGGCGGATAAAGATCTCGCTCGCGCTGGCGTAATCACGCGAATGCCCCATAAGTTCTTGAATTCCGCGAAATATCATGACTTCTCGATGGCTTTCCAACCTGCGTTCTTCGCCCATGAAGTCTAGCTTGGCTTCAATATCATTCTTGTCTTTGAATGAATCCACATAACGGCGCACAGTCGGAACGACGCCTAAATCGTCAAGCATCATGGGGCGTAGATCAAAGATAAAGTCACGTACCTTTTGGAATGTGACACTCGCTGTAGATTTCAGGTTTCCGAGTTCTTCTGCCGCACGAGCAGGATCACGGTCGAACAGGCGCTGGCAAATTTCGGTCTGCAAGATGAAGTTCGTGAGTGATTGGGCTGGACCATCGTGCATTAAGCGTGCCAGTCGATTTTTTTCTTCTTCTTGGGCTTGCACGATACGAACGATATTTATTGATGCTGGTTGAGTACGTGTCGTAACTGGCTCATCATTACCGGAATTGATTTGAATCCCGCCACCTTGAACCATACTTAATAGCTGAGCAAGTAATTTCTGTTCGGTTTCTAGTGTGTCGCGATTTGACTGAAACTTCTCAAGTTGACCCCGCATGGTCGTTAAGCGAAAGCGGGCGTCAATTGCTTCATCATATTTTGTGCGTATATCTTGTCGAGGAACCGTTTCAATGTTGTCTTGTATCGTTCGCAACTCTGTAGCAATATCCGCATTTCGTTGTTGTTCACGGTCTACTACTAATTGAGTTTGGTCAATTTGCGTCTTAATTTCGGCAAGTTTGTCTTTAAGGCGCTTCATTTCCTGCGAAATGGTGTCTAGAAGTTGAGTTTGTGTGTCGGTCATATTCAGAAAGTCCAATCACCTTGTCAGTCAGTTAGGAGTAGAATTGTTGCTTAAACGCACCCATCCTCGGCGGATCGCGTTTACAGCAGCTTGTGTACGATCTTCGACGTGTAATTTTTTGAGAATAGAAGTCATATGGTTCTTGACAGTTTGCTGACTGATATTTAGCTTAACCGCAATTTCTTTGTTGCTCAGTCCGTCGGTAACAAACTGTAGAATTTCCATTTCGCGATGACTGAGAGGAATGAAGTGCTCGTCTGCATCGACAATGTAGGGACCACTCATCGCTGCAACACTGGATTGGATCCATTCTTCTAACTGGCGTTCATCCATACGTTCGCCGTTTACTACATGCTGTCCATCTGCGACATCACGGATTACTTGTATCAGTTCGTCAGGGGTGATGTCCTTAGAACAATAAGCCGCCGCTCCTGAACGCATGGTATGCAATACTTGTTCTTCATCATGATAAGCGGTTAACATAATAATTGACGTAGTCAAACGATCCGTTTTTAGTTGGCGGGCGACCTGCATACCATTTATAAGCGGTAGATTGATATCGAGAACTAAAACATCTGGTTCTAGCTGGCGCACTACTTTGAGGGCGTCTTCTCCGTTTTCAGCGTAACCTATAACATTCAAATCACTTTCTAACCCAAATGCTTGTTGTAGGCCATCCCTAAACATAGGGTGATCGTCAACTATGACGATTGATATTCTCTTGTTATTTCGGTTATCGTCCCGATTGTTCATTGATAATCCTCACGATGAAGGTCTTAGTAAAATATCCTGAAGCTCTCCATCAGGAAAATTTTGGTGATTTAGTATTGTCACTATGATAATGGATAAGATACACAAGATACTACATCGGCAGTATACACCGGAATTGTTTACGCCTGCAAGCAAGGCATCAATCGCGAAATATCTAATCTGATGTATATGTCTCTCTGATGCATTTTGAGAACAATAACTGTAAGATGTTTAGAATGTATCAACTACGGTTGTAAGGGGTGAGTTTGAGAAAAGTTAAATTTGGTGATTTAGTATATTACCAGTTTGGAATGTGGCCGAACCTAAATCATGGCGTCTTCACTCGAAAAGGTGGCACAAGCCCTAGCCCGTGGCAATCACTGAATTTGGGTGGTAATGTGGGTGATCAATATACGAGTGTACGTCATAATCAGGAGCTTATCTATCAATCGTTAGGTTTGCAGTCGGATCGTATTTGTAGTGTTTGGCAGGTACATAGTGCTGATGTTCTTGTGGTTGACGGTCCTGTGCTTGGTCGGAGGTGGATAGCATTAGCTGACGGTATGGTGACTAATTGCCCCAATACTCCGTTATTTATGCGGTTCGCAGATTGCACTCCGTTATTGTTTCATGATCCGGTTCGTCATGTAATAGGTATCGCGCATGCAGGATGGCGGGGAACAGTTGCAGGCGTAGGCGCGAACACAGTACAAACTATGATTCAGGCTTTTGGATCTGATCCAGCTGATATTGAGGTTGGTATTGGCCCTAGCATCGGGCCAAAGAGTTATCAAGTTGGTGATGAAGTGGTGATGGCAGTGCAAAATTATTTTGGAACAACCGATGGGCTAATTGCATACCATCCAGAAGATCATTCAGCATATTTTGATTTGTGGGCAGCGAATCGACTGGATCTTGAAAGGGTAGGGGTTCAAAAAATTGAAGTTGCCGCAATCGATACAGCAACCAATACCGATGAATTTTTCTCTCATCGTGCTGAAAAAGGTAAGACAGGACGTTTTGGTGCAGTGGTGTCATTATGACAATAGCTGAAAATATAAAAATCATTCGCCAGCGTATTGCGGATTCTTGCACCAGAAGTGGTCGAAATCCTGATGAGGTCACACTGATTGCAGTTAGTAAGACAAATCCATCTGACTATGTTATTGAAGCAGTTGATGCAGGTGTGCAACATTTTGGTGAAAATCGCGTAGAAGAAGCTGAAAGCAAGATCCCAATTGTGAATGCTCACGTTTCCAAACCGTTAACGTGGCATATGATTGGTCATGTTCAAAGTCGAAAAGCTAAGGATGTTAGTGCTTTGTTCCAATGTGTTCATTCTGTGGATACATTGAAATTAGCTCAGAAGCTTTCGACATTGTCAGTGGAGCAAGGGAAACGGTTGGATGTGTTCCTTGAAATAAATGTGTCCGGCGAAGAGTCGAAGAGTGGGTTTGTGGCCGTGAATTGGTTGAAAGACGACCTTGTTAGGTCTCAACTCTTGTTGCAACTTGAACAAGTTCTTACTTTGCCCGGTTTGAACGTACGTGGTTTGATGACTATGGCACCGATTGTTTCGGAACCAGAAGCGGTGCGTCCAATATTTGCTTCGTTAAGGATGTTGCGTCAGAATCTTCAAGAACGTTTTTCTATTGCACTTCCTGACTTGAGTATGGGCATGACTGACGACTATCCGATAGCGATTATGGAAGGTGCCACATTTGTGCGGGTGGGCAGAGCTATCTTTGGTGAACGAACTAATAAGTGAGGTTGAAACGCAGTGATTGTTTTACAGATCATCGGACTTCTATTGCAATTTTTTAGGCTTGTGTTGCTAGCACGGATCATTCTGAGCTGGTTTCCAAATGTTGATCGTAGAAATCCGATTATACAGTTCCTATTTGATGTTACGGAACCAGTTTTGCGTCCTGTTCGCGAAATGATGCCTCCAAGCGGGGGATTTGATTTTAGCCCCCTAATCGTTTTTCTCATCATTCAAGTGCTCATGACTGCATTACGTGTGTAGATTGCCTAAGGGAATGGCGTAGTATGGAGTTTGGTTGTACAGTTGTGATAAGAGTGCAACTTTCAATTCTTACGGCTATTTGGGCGATTTCTCTGCGATAATTTATATCAAAAGAGGAAGGGGTTAATAATGTCACAGAACCGAAAATTCGAGATAACGGATGCACGTGGCGGCGCAGCATTTGCAGTACGTGTAGTGACACGGGCTGATGTGTCTGAAATTGTTGGGACACAAGAAGATGGGGCATTGCGTGTGCGACTTATTGCCTCTCCCGCCGGAGATCCATCTGCGAATGAAGAGTTGATTCAGTTATTATCTCAACAATTGCAGGTTCCACCGAACAAGATTGAAATTGTTGCTGGTGCAGGTGGACGCGACAAAATGATTAGTGTTGAAGGTATTACTACTGCTGATCTTGAGTCTCGATTTGGTGGGATGAAGAGCGCCGAATAGGTGTAGTAGATGTTCAGGTTTCGATACTTTGTATTGGTGTTTTTGGTATGTTATTTGAGTGCCTGTTCATCTACCACTATTTTGGATGTTGAGCCTACACAGACTTTGGTTGTTCCTACTGTAACCAATTCGCCTATCCCACGTACCCCAACCCAAACATTAACACCGCTTCCGCGAGCTAGTGATTTGTCAACGCCTACCGCTGTAGGTGTTGATACTTCAGAAACATCACCTGCTCAAGTAATTGAAGATCCTGTTGCATCGGAACTCGTTGCTTTGGCACAACGACGGGTTGCCGAAAGCCTAAATCTGCCGGTTCGACGTATTCAAATCGTAGCCGTTAAGTCTTATACATGGCCTGATATAAGTTTGGGTTGTCCAAAGCCGAACGAGACTTATACCCAGCAAGACGTTGATGGATATAGAATATTGCTAAGCGCGAACAATCAACAATATATCTTTCATACCGATTTTGATCGTGTTGTGGCTTGTGATGCAGAGAACGAAAAGTTACCTGCTTCGAATAGCCACTAGACAGGTG
Source organism: Aggregatilineales bacterium (assembly GCA_044227005.1). GTDB lineage: Bacteria > Chloroflexota > Anaerolineae > Aggregatilineales > Phototrophicaceae > CFX2. The sequence continues at coordinate 1,714,165 of JBGAFZ010000002.1, read as the reverse complement.
CCGGCAATAGTTTGCCTGTTTGAACCTGTAGGTCAGCAAGCGAGCGGTGCGCCGCATCCCGTACGTCACTCTTTTTGTCACGCAGTGTGTTGTACAAGAGTTTTGCCATCTGAATCTCACCCAACTGGCCTGCATTTCGTGCAGCAAGTGCTCTGACCATATCTTCACCTTCTTGCATCGCTTTAACCAGAATTAGTGAAGCGTCTTCTCCCGGCGGGATGTTTTCCTGTCGCTTTGTTGCCCATTCATTGAGCCACTTTATCGCTTCGGGGGGCGGGTAGCCGTGAGGCCCGTTTCCACTCCCGTATCGCATTTCTTGGAAAGCCATCTGTGCTGCAGAACGAACATACCATTGGGAATCTTCGAGGAATGCGCGATATATTGCAACCACTGCCCAGTCTGATTTTAGCCGTTTAATGCCAAAAACCGCGGCACGGCGAACTATCATTTCGTCATCTTGAATAGCATCGTAGAGTGTTGGATAACCTTCTAGTGGAATGTCAGCAAAGGTTTCGGCTACAGCTTGTCTCAACGACTCTGATCCATCTGTCAGTGCGTCGACAAGCGCCGTGAGAGCTTCCTCTGTTCGAATTGCTCCGAGGGCAAAGGCTGCGGCAAGTTGGACATCATTTCCACCGTCCTTGAGCAAGGGTATGATGACAGAAGCGTTCTCTGGTTGCCCAAGCACTCCCAGACCAAGACAAGCCAATTGACGGATCTGGGCGACAATGCTCTGGGTAGCCTGCTCAAAGATTGCTGAGACGGCCACATCCCCCGTTGTTAATAAGGCAGTTGTTGCGTGTTCACGTAGCAACGGATATTGATTTGGCGCAGTAAAGACTTTGCCGAGATACTTAATATAAGTGGAGCGCCATGAAACGTCCGATGGGGCATATCGTAGCCAACCTGCAATCTCCATGATATTACTTTGGATAATATCGGTTGGATTGCTGATACGATCATTGACTATCTTATCTAGTGGCACTTTTACAGCAGCGTAGGTAACTGCTTGTCGCCACGTAGGCTCACTGATTTTTTCGGCGAGTTGGTTTTCGTCAGCGTCATAGAGGCTTACGCTGGCTAAGTATGCAGTGATACTGGGATGGCGGAAACGATAACGTCCCCCTTTGAAGCGTACTAATAAGCCGGATTTGTGCAGTACGGCGACAAATTTATCTGTTGGGTTTAGCTGCTTCTCAGCCTTTTTAGGCTTCTTTACATCGAGTTCAGCGACCTTTTCGTTTGTTAATAGAGATTCTTCTGTGGAACTTGGCACATCTACATTCTCAAGGTCGGTTGTAGCCGATGCTGTTTTGTCAAGGATTGTAGATAGTCTTGCCCGTGTAATGTAGCCTTCGTTAAGTTCCAGTGAAGCTGCTGTTAACAGGTGTTTTTCGAGATCGTCATCTTTGTATTCAGCAGGGATATACCGTTTAATTAATGTATCTAACCATGCTAACGGATGATCTTGTTCTTCTTGATTTGAAAAATAGGCAGCTGTTTTGAGGGTTACTTCAAGAGGAGATAATAAACGTAGATCCGCTTTTACCTTTTGAGCAACTTCCTTTTGGGGCGGTTGCGTGGATGTTTTGCGGCGTCCAACTCGTCCCCAATTTGCGACCCAATTGTCAATTGCTTGCTCGCGGTCATTGTCACTCCATGGTCTCAGGTAAACTGGAGTCAATCCAATTTCTTGGGTAAGGATCCCGTGTTGTTCGCATCCTCCGGCAACTATGAAGAAGTTTTGTTGATAGGCGCTGATAAAGGCTTTGAGCCATTCGATCTGCGAACTTTGTTCTTGTGGGGCTAGTTCATCGTAGCCATCTATCAATAATAAGGCTTGACCGTTATTTAGTCGTTTGTAAAGACTTTGTGGAGTAGTGCTAGCAGCTACACGACCTAATTGACGTTGTACTGCACGCACAAGTGGTTCGGCAGGATCGATTTCCTTGCCAAATGTTGCCTGATCCACACGAATATCAGAAAGATGAACATATACTGGCATGAGGCGGTTAAATAAGGGGATGCCTGCTTCGTTTTGTGCATCCATTGCCATGCCACGTTCTTCGGCTAAGCGTTCTTTGGCGCGTTGCTCAAGTAAGACGCGTTCCTTGATTCGTACTGCGCGTTTTTTATCATCTAGAGCGGCTTCTTCGGCGTCTAGCTTTTGTTGAACACGGTCAATCGGCTTATTAAATTGAGCGCGTCCTAAGGCACGTAACAAAATAGCCATCAAGGCAGTGGTACGACCGCTTCCCGGAGATCCCAAGAGCGCAAGTGCACGATCGCCAGTGCTCAGTTCATCGATGGATAGCGTGTGAATATTATACGGAACTTGTAGTACAGGGGTTTCTGGAATGTGCGGCACAACATGGAAAATGCTGTGCGTGACGATATCTTCAAGGGGTGCGGCTAATGGGGGAGCAGCAAGAAAACGAGGCTCCACCAATATGGCTGATAAATTGGCAAATGGACTGGCAATATGATTGCGTTGAGCTACGCGAATAATGTCATTGATATAGCGCGAGTCAGAACTTTGTGAGGCATAACTCTGCGCACTACTTGCTTGCTGATTTACAGATTGAATAGCGCTGGAGATGAGATGGCGCGCGCGATAAACCCCGTAAGCAGTAGCCCATCCAGCCAGCAGACCTAAACCGAAATTCTCAACATCGAAGCCCATCTCTAACTCCCGTAATGTTAGCCGCTTCTGTAAATTAGTAATCGCCCGCAACTGGAACAATAAGTCAAATCATCACCTTTACGTACTGCTTGGATGACATGCAAGTCTTGTTGTACACGGCAGACCGAACAGCTTTGATTGACCAAAACTGCAACCGCTTGGTTATTTTTTCGTGGGCGCAGTGTGTTATAGACTTTAAGGACATTTGCGTCAATTGAAGGGGTAAGCTGTTCACGGCTTTTAAGAAGGGCACTCCCTTCAGCTTTTAGCCGTTTTTGCTCATCAATCAAGCTTTTGTTGGCGAGTTCAAATTGTGCACGTATCGTATCTAGTGATGCGGTACTGGCCTTCAATGCAGCACTCGCTGAATCAACCGACATCATCGTTTCTAGTAGCACATCTTCAAGTTCTTGATTGCGTTTTTTTAGAGACTGGATTTCGTGCTGCAAATCCTGAAGTTCTTTGGGGTTTTTTACTCGCCCACTGTAAAGTGCTTCATCTGTATCTTTTATCTTCGTGAGGTTGGATTGAATATCTTGTTCTAGCTTCTTTACTTTACTTTGGAGCGGAATCAGTGCTTGTTGATCTGACGTAACCTGCTGTTGTGCTTCGGTTAGAGCCTTATTATCGGCTAATTGAGCCGCAATTTCTTCGAGGCGTTTGTGGTGCTGGTGAACGCTTAAATCAATTTCTTGTAGGCGGTAAAGTTCGGATGCTTGTATCATAAATGTGTTTTATTCATCAGTTGTCGTACTTTGGTACGGATAGATTGGTTAGTACGGATGTCTTAATGTGTTATGGCTATCATTTCAGTTTACAGTTTAAGTATACACTGGGCTGATAAATCCGTGTAATCAATGTTTGCTGATGAATTGAAGTATGCGTTACGGATGTCTGTGAAGGCGGTATGAATGCAATCAACACATGAAACTGTGTACATAACACCTACCGAATGGCGATGGGTAATTATCTTAGGAGGGGCGTTTGTCATCCTAGCATTTGTGCCTTTCTTATGGGTGGGTTTTAGTGGTGCAAATAACAGTCAATGGCAGTTTATGGGAGTACTCAATAACTACATTGATGGAGCTACGTACCTTTCCAAAATGATGCAGGGGTACGAGGGTTCGTGGTTGATTCATTTCCGGCATACATCTGAGCCGCATAATGCGATGTTCATTCAGGTTATTTATCCGCTATTGGGGCAACTTTCACGCCTGATTGCAATTCCTTCGATTGCATTGTTTCATGCGGCGCGCGTGGTTGCGTCCCTTTTTATGTATATGAGTTTGTATCAACTTGCAGCGACGATCTGGCCGAGACGCCGTAGCCGAAGAATGTTTTTTATCATCGCAGCTATTGGTTCTGGAATGGGGTGGTTGTTTATTATTTTGACGGGTGATTTAGGTGGCGTGCCGGACTTAGTTATACCTGAAATGTTTCCGTTTTATAGTAGTCTTGTAAATGTACATTTCCCTCTGACCATAGCTTGTTTAGCGTTGATGAGCAGTGTCTTTATTGTTGTGTTCCGTCCCGGTTCGACTGATGAGCCATCACTAAACAACGGCGGTTTGCTGGTTGGAATTGCTAGCTTCGGATTGTCGTTGTTGTATCCACAAGCATTGGTTCCGTTCGGACTGGCATCTGTGGGACTGGTGGGGTTGCGCGTGATCCGGCAGCGGCGTATTAGTGTTCGTGACATTCGATGGTTGTCGGTGATTGTTTTGCCAGCGTTACCCATGGCAGCTTACTACTTTGCTATCGTAAATTACAACCCTGCGGCAGCCGAGTGGAATCGACAGAATATTACGCCTTCGCCTTCGCCTTTCATCCTGATGGTCGGGTTAGGTGTGCCTCTATTGATGGCTATTCCAGCTATAGCACGTAGTATTCGTCGGTTTGAACCCGACGGTGATCAGTTCATGCTGGTTTGGCTTGTGATGATGTTGGTGGCAATGTATCTGCCAACGAATACCCAACGCCGTTTTGCAGTAGCGATGATGATCCCAATTGCTTATTTTGCGACACGTGCGCTGGAAAGTTTTTGGTTTAATTACGCTAATCGACGCTGGCGGTACCGTTTGTTGGTAGCGGTTGTGCCAACGATGACGATGAGTTATGTGCTGGTGTTGATGGGAAATGTAACCGTTACAAGTGGACCATTTCTTCAACGAGATTATGCCGTGGCGTTTGAGTGGCTCAAAGAGCAATCGAATAGGGATGACGTTGTGTTAGCAGCGCCCGATGTTAGCGCGTGGATACCTGCTTGGGTAGGTGATCGGGTCGTGTATGGACATCCTTTTGAGACATTGAATTCCGGTGTCAAAGAGCAGCAAATTCGTAATTGGTTCAATGGTAGTGATTGTGGTCAATTAATTACTGAATATGGTGTTCGATATATCGTGATTGGTCCGCAAGAACTTGCATTAGGTTCTTCAAGTTGTATTGAGGCGACACATCCTGTGTTCACCTACAACTCGGTCACCGTGTATGCCCCCTGACCTATTGTTGATGTATTTTCGTGTCTAGTTTTCATACGTATCTATGTAAGGTAATTTCTGGATGTTGAATCGTTCAGTGAGTCGCAACTATATTGCCCTCGGCGTACTCGTGCTGGCATTGCTAGTTATATTCAATCGCCTTTTTACGGGGGAAGTCTTCTTTTGGGGACTGCCTTCACTACAATTCTACCCGTGGCGCGATTACGCTTTTGACTTGTTACGAAGTGGACACATACCCTTTTGGAATTCGCTCAATGGAGCTGGTGCGCCGCTCCTTGCTAATTATCAATCGGCATTGTTATATCCGATCAATTGGCTGGGTTTAATTCTGCCGATTGCTTGGTTCATGAGCTTAACCGCAGTTTTACATCTTTTCATCGCCGGATGGGGCATGTGGATGTTTACTGGGCGGTTAGGACTGACTGAATTAGGAAGGGGCGTAAGTGCACTGGCGTTTGCGCTGACTGGTTATCTGGTGGCGCGGCTAGGTACGTACCCTACTGTTTTTGTGGCGGCATGGATACCGTGGTTGATGTGGGCAGCGTTAAGTATATTAATCGATGCTCGGCGACGTGACATAGGATGGTTAGCACTTTTTACGGGAATGCAGTTGTTAGCAGGACATGCGCAGACCACGTGGTACAGTATGCTTCTGTTAGGGTGTTTTTCTGTTTGGTGGACGATCACGCATCGGGTGAACTGGCACCGTTTGGGCATTATCATAGTCGGTTTAATGATAGGGGCAGGGCTAGCCGCTGTTCAATTGTTGCCGACAGCAGAACTGCTTGCACAATCGCAGCGTTCGGGCGGGGTTGTTTACGACACGGTCATGAACTTTAGTTATGCGCCTGCGCGGATGCTTAACTTCTTGTCCCCCAATATTTTTGGGACACCGGCAAACGGAACTTACGCAACCAAGGGAGCGTTCTTCGAAGATGCAGTTTATTTCGGTCTCATTCCCCTCATATCAGCATTGGTGGCCTTGTTGACATGGGGTTGGGGGAAGATACGAAAGGCTGAGCGTCCTGATTATTTCGTGAGCATTCCTTTTTGGTTCATCATTGTCGCAATCGCATTCGTGTTGGCGCTCGGTAAATATTCACCTGTATTCCCGTTTCTGTACAAGTATGTGCCGACGTTTAGTATGTTCCAAGCACCGGTGAGATGGCATATCTGGACGGTGTTTGGTTTGAGCGTGCTAGCGGGCATGGGTGTTGGGATGTGGACGCGAGGATATTGGGTGTTGTTTGGAACGCGATTGGCGATTGCGGCTGCGATAGGGGCGGCCTTGTTGGCTGGCATAGCGCCACGGTTTTTGCCAGCTACGCTTTCAACAAGTCAGGCGTTTGTGAACCTGATTTACGCGGTCATCAGCACGGGCATTTTGGGGGCGTTGGCTGGCACATTGACACTCGCGCAACCGGAGTTGAAAACAGAGCGTCGGTACAAGTGGTGGATGCTGGCGGTGTGGGTGGTGATTGCGGGAGATTTAGTTTATGCGGCATGGGGGTTGAACCCTACGGTTCCATCCTCGTTTTATGATCGAAAAGCTGTTGAACCCGCTTCGGATAACCGCGCTTACTGGCCTATGAGTGTTGATAAGCAATTGAAGTTTGAAGAGGGTGGTTATCTCCAATTTCATGATTATCGGGTAGCGGTTGATAAACAGGCTGAATATCGGACGAGTGAATTACCCAATCTCAATATGATTGATCGGGTATCGCTGTTGAATAATTTCGAACCCTTGTTGGTGGATGGCTTTAAACGCTATATTGATCTGGTTGAGGGGCATCCAGCGCAACGAGACGCGTTGTTAAGGGCAGCAGGTGTCGACCGAGTCTATGACGAGCAAGGGAAAAGCCAGATGCTTGCTGAAAGTGGGCAACGGGCTTGGTTTGTGGATACGGCGTGCTGGCATCAGGATAATGCATCACTAGAGGCCGGCTTGATTGGGGAATGGGATGTAAAGCAAGTTGTACATTTGTTGGGGCAGGGTGATTGTCCGGCGAATGGAACGATACAGGTTGGGAATACTGTTCAAAAGATTGAAGATAAGAGCGATCAAGTTGTGGTTGATGTAACGACTGATCATGCCGGTTGGCTGGTGTTGGCGGATACGTATTATCCCGGTTGGAGTGCGATCATTGATGGTGTTTCAACTGAGATTCAACAAGCTAACATGATGTTTAGGGCTGTGCCGGTTCCGGCTGGTGCACATGAAGTTCGATTTGAGTACCACTTCCGCTGGATGTGGGTGGGGATTTTGATCAGCCTCGTTTCAGTTGTGATTGTGGTTGTTCTGTTTCGGACACGAGAAGTTAACTCTATTAACTGAGCTTTGATACGCGAGGATTCATTACAGATGCTATTTTCTCCTTCGCCTCAGCGTAAACGTTTACAACTTCAGATTTCGGAACGCCGTCTCATGTTGATGCTCGGCGATATGCTTGGTGTCTTATTGGCTGTGACGATCGCGTTGTTTGTATGGTCGGCGGTGGCGCGGGAAGATTTTACGGTTGAGTTTATATTGCCGCGCAGTCATTGGTTTTTCATTTTGACGGGGCTGTGGTTACTGCTGGCAAGTGCGAACGATTTCTATGAATTACGGGTGGCAGCTAACCGAAGCACGACTGCCCTACGACTGGTGTTGATCAATCTTCAGATGGTTGTGTTGTATCTGATAGCGTTCTTTTTCGCACAACCTCTGGCTTTGCCTCGTCTCTTTATCCTTTATTATGCGGTGGCTTCTTTCCTGCTGATCGCGATTTTCCGGTTGTTGAATCCTGCCCTCGCCGGTTGGATGAGCGCACGGCGTAAGGTGCTGATTGTGGGCACGGACTGGGCGGCGATGACGATGATCGGTGCGATTGGTCGATATGCCCACGATTTGTATGATATTCATGGGGTGATCGCGGAATCGGACGATGTATTGGAAGATATTTGTGGTGTGCCGGTGGTGGGTACTGGTAAAGATATTTCGCGTTTGATTTATACCGAGCAAGTTAGCGAATTGATTGTTACTTCGACCCATGAACTGAGCAGTGAAATCTTCCAAGGGGTGATGGATGCGTATGAGCATGGAGCGACTATCGTTCCGATGCCACTGCTGTATGAACGGATTACGGGACAGGTGCCGGTTGAGCATGTGATCAACAATTGGGCGGTGGTTTTGCCCATGGACGGCGCTTCTATTTTTAATCCGCAACTGGCGATTAAGCGGGTAGTTGACATTGTGATCTCGCTGGTGGGGATGATTGTTTTCGTGATTTTGCTGCCTCTATTGGCATTGATCATCCGGCTTGATTCACCGGGGAATATTTTCTACTCGCAAGAACGAACGGGACTGAACGGCAAGCTGTTCCGGATTTATAAGTTCCGGTCGATGCGGGTGGATGCCGAGGCCAAAACGGGTGCTGTGTTTAGCCGACAGGGTGATCCACGTGTGACGCGGGTGGGGCGTTTTATGCGGAAAACACGGTTGGATGAATTGCCCCAAATTGTCAATATTTTACGCGGTGACATGAGCATTGTTGGGCCGCGACCGGAGCGTCCAGAACATATCAAACGGTTGACTGAAAAGATTCCGTTTTATCGAACGCGGTTGGTGATTCGCCCGGGGCTAACGGGTTGGGCGCAGGTGCGTTACAACTATGGTTCGACGGATGAAGATGCGCTGATTAAACTCCAATATGATTTGTATTATATTCGTCACCAATCTATTTTACTCGACTTAAACATCATTATTCGGACGGTCGGGAAAGTCCTCAAAATGAGCGGTGTTTAGGCCGCTCCTCGTTTTCACAATAAACTTCACATTTTGCATTATTGCCGCTGCACTGAGAGGCGGGAATGCGGGAGCTTGGCGCAAAAGCGAGATATTTGCTGTACGGGAAGCCCGGTCACTGGCGCTGAAATGGCACAAATCCCGCGGTTGGCTCGGGTGTGTCTGCCGCGTCGTCGGAATCGTCAAGTTGCAGCGGTTGGACGGGAGATTGGCGCTGAAAATGCAAAAGGAAATTCAAATACAAAAGTACTTTTACCACAGAGACGCAGAGAACACAGAGAAAAATGCGGAGTGATTCAACGCAAAGACGCAGAGAACACAGAGAAAAAGCAAAGGGATTTAGCACAAAAGACTCCGAGGCACAATGATACTACTATAAAGACAGGGTAGCATATGTGGCGCCGGATAGGGTTACATTTTGGAAGAACATTTGGTAACTCTTGGGGGTGGTTTAGACAAACGAAAACACGAGAGGCTGGTGGCTACTCGTGTTGGCGGATGGTTACGAAATGGTTTGTCGGGACAACCAAAACTAAACCTAGTTACTAATAAGTTTGGGTCAGGGCTTAACCTGTGACGAGCGTGGCGACGTAGAACAAGGTCACAATCCACAGGGTGCTGTTGCGTAGCGCACGGACGCGTCGGTTTTGAGCGGCAAAAAGAATGACCGCAATTTGAAGGCCGACTATAAAACGCAATATACCGATGGGTTCACGGTAGGTTGAAAAGGGTACAAACAACATCACCAGAGCATTAATTGCTAACAGGCAGGTTTCGGCTGTCCATTTGTGGCGGCGAATTTCGGTGAAGGCTGCCCATAATGCCCAGATGGTTGGGAAGATTACGAAGATCAGAAGGGTGGGGGCGAGAATGAGCATGATTTTCCCACGAACTTCGGCGGGGGTATCCGTCCATATGCGGATAACACCCAAGAAGGGGATGAGTTCGAAGGACGTGGCCTGTGCCCCACCGGAGCCGACACCTAATGAACCTAAGGTTTTGTAGAGGATCGCTTGCCAGACGACGAACGGTAGTAGGGCGATGATGCCAAGCAGAAAGCCGTTTTTCCAGTCGCGTTGGGTGAGCAAGTAAAAGGCGTAAGCAGCGGCAAAGATCAGAGTGGTTTCTTTGGCGAGTGCGGCGAGGGCAAAGATGAGGGCTGCTAATAGCCAACGTTTGTCACGGGCTAGCATGATGCCGCTCAAGACGAGAGCATAGGCCAAGGGTTCAGAGAGACTAAGGCGCACTGAGGCGAATATACCGAGGGTGAGGCCATAAGTAAGGGCGTACCATCGGCTGACTTTGAACTGTAGAAGCAGTTTTTCCAGAAGGAAGGTACCCAGTGCCAAGGCGACCAGATTGATGAGTAGGAATGCCCACGGGATGAGTTCTGCTTGACCGAGAGCAAGTAATCGACCGAGCAATGGGAACAAAATCCGCTGGAAACGATAGGCTGGCACATCGAGAAATTGGGCAGCGGAATTCGGGTCGCGAGCGATATAGTAGTTAAATTGCCCATCGTAGCCTTCGGTGCCACCGTTGTCGGCGGTGATGTGTTGGCTAAACTGGGTGCCAATGGTCACCAGCGCAGTTGGATTACCCTTATTGCTCAAAATCACGATGCCGACGTAGACTAAGCACATAAGAGTCGTGATGAACCATGGACGAAGCAGTCCGCGCACAAATGACATTTCGATAATCCTTCGTTGATGAGCTTGATTTCTACTATACACCGGGAAGGTTTTTGTTTTGGCAAAACGTTCTGATTTTATGGCAATGGCAGCGCTAACCGTACTTTTTAGTTACCTGCTGGCGGTTGGTGCGACGTTTAATGGTATTTTATTTCCTGAGTTTCATACACTGACACTGGGATTGATGGCGCTGGTGGTTGGTGGTTGGTTATTTAGCCATTGGAGTGGTGGCTGGAAGTGGCACCAGACATCTTTGGATCGTGTATTTTTGTTGTGGGCACTGGCGTTTGGTGTGTCGCTGGTTGCGAACTCGGAGGTGTGGCGACGGATCGCAATCGGGCTGTGGTACATGGGTGTTTATATTGGTGTGTGGTATATGGTGCACGACATGATGGCTAATCGCGCTTTGAAGCGTGAGGTCATCATTGATGCGCTGCTGATTTCGGGGTTCGTGATCGTACTACTGGGATTTTTACAGCTTCAGTTATGGCTGCGGCAGGTGCTGGCAACAGGGTTGTATATTGTGCCACCGCGTCCGGTTAGTGTGTTCGGTAATCCCAACTTCTTGAGTGATTTCTTGATTGTGTTGACGCCGCTCACCCTGTCTCGGTTGGTTAGTGCGCGCAAACGGATGCCTAAAATACTCCTAGGCATATATGTATTGTTGCAAATTGTGTTGTTGGTGCTGACCAATTCGCGCGGGGCGTGGATCGGGGCGGCGGTTAGTCTGGTGGTTTGGGGTGTGCTGGTATTGGGGCGCGAAGGAGATTTGTCGTGGCAAAGGGTCAGTAACTGGTGGAAGCAGCAAAGTGCAACCATCAAGGGGGCAGCGATCAGTGTAGGTCTATTGGGTGTGGTCGGGGTGCTGATTTTTGCGGGAGTGATTAGCCGTTCACTGGCAGAACCGGGGCGTGGAACCGGATTGCGTACTGAGATTTATACGGCTGCGGTGGAACTTTTCAAAGAGAAACCGTTGACCGGACAAGGATTGTTTACATTTGGGCGGGGATTGGTGCAGCTGCCGGGGATTCATCCGGATAAGCCACATAGCCATGCCCATGACGCGCCGTTGCATATTGCGGCTGAACTGGGTTTGCTGGGATTGGCTGCGTTAGTGGTGACGCTGTGGGTTGGTTATCGTAGGATCGGGGTGAACTGGAAGGTTTCGACGGCGCGCGAACGGTTGCTTTTGGCGGGTGCCGTCGGTGGCGTGGTGGCATTTGCTGTGCATCAATTGACGGATGTGCCAGCGATGATGCCGGCTATTGCGCTGACAGGATTGATCGCGCTGATTCTGGCGCTGGTTCCTAAAGAACCGGAATTGGTCAATGCAACATGGGCGCGAACCGGACACTTAGCCGAGATGGTGGGTATCTGGGTTGTGGTATTGGCGGCGGGGTTTTGGAGCAGCGGTATCTACAGTAATTATGTTGGAATTTTGAGCGATGCGGCGAAGAATGGGAATTATCAACAGGATGCTGAACGCCTGAATGCTGTGATTTCAAGCGATCCCCAATTGAGCCTGTATTACATGCAACAGGGATTTTTATATGGTATGGCTGCAAGTGAGGGCGATTTGGAGGCGGCAAAGGCGGGGATTGCAGCATATCAAAAAGCGGTTGAACTTGATTCGGGATACGGCGTAGTGTGGGCGAATCTGGCAACATTGCAGTGGCAGGTCGGGGCGCAAGACGAGGCGATTAGCAGCCTTCAGAAGGCGATCCAATTGGACGGGGTGGAGTGGGATTATCCGATGCTGCTGGGGCAGTATGCTGAAGCGATGGGGCAGACGAACGTAGCAGATGGGGCATATCAACAGGCTTTAACGCTCTATCCTGATGCGAGCCTATATACTGAGTTAGGTGCTTATGTACAAGCTCATCCCACTGTGGTTGATCCTACAACGATGACCGTTGCGGGACAGGTGGTCTGGTACTTGAACAAGGGTGATATCGCACAGGCTGAACAGATTTGGAGTACGGTAAAACCGGATTCAGCACCGGCATTTGTGACGAGCGCTGTGCTTGGTGTTGCAAAAGGCGATGCGGATTGGGCGGCTAGCGCGTTGAGCCAAGCAGAGAAGTTGGCTACGTCGCCGGTTGAGCAGGCATGGTTGCATATGGGCAAGGCACGGTTGGCGGGGTTACTCGGTAATGGGGCATTGGTCGAGGATGAAGTGAAAGCGGCACGGGCGGCTCTGGTAAAGACTCAATTGGCGAGCGACGACGAAACGTTGATCAATATCGCTTATGCACAGTTTTTGCAGGTGGCGATTGAGCGACAGTATTTGCCGCAGTTGAATTATCGGACTGATCCGGTGTTGCTGAATTTGTTAGCGAATACCCAGTGAGATGCTAGAGGTTTTTCAGTTTAATTTTTGATATGGGAAATTGTTGAGGCAAGTTATGCGCCGATTGACGATTGAACGGGCTGCCGCGATTATCTTGTTTGCATTACTGTTTGCACTGGCGACCCGTATTCCGGTGGATACGGATGTGTGGTGGCATCTGCGAGCAGGGCAGTACATGCTGTCGAACGGGATCATCCACTCTGATCCGTTTTCGTTCACAAAGGCAGGCGAAATCTGGATTAACCACAGTTGGGGCGCGCAGTTCATTCTGTATGCGGTGTGGCAAGTGGCGGGGAACTTCGGGCTGGCAATCTATGTGTCGGCACTGGCTACGGGCGGTATGTGGTTTGTGTACCGGATGAGTTCAGGAAATGTATACCTGAAGGCGTTCGCACTTGTGGTCGGGGCATCGACGGCGGCGGTGTTTTGGTCGCCACGTCCGCAGATGTTGTCGTTTTTCCTGAGTACGGTGATTTTGTATCTATTGTATTTACGGAAGCGGGAGAAGATTGACCGATTGTGGTTGATCCCTCCAATCATGTGTTTGTGGGGTAATCTGCACGCGGGATTTTCGATCGGATTCATTTTTTTGTTAGGGTCAATCGCGGGGGAAGTGCTGGGGCATGTGTTCAATCCACAGGGCGAGCATGTTGTTCCGTGGGCAGGGATTCGCAAGCTGGTCATTGTAACGGCGGTATCGGTGGCGGCATTGGTGATTAATCCATACGGGTTGCAGATGCTGGGTGTGCCGTTTCAGACGGTGAGTATTGGTGCGCTGCAAAATTTCATCCAAGAGTGGAATTCGCCAAACTTCCACGAGCGACAGACGTGGCCGTTTATATTCTTGCTGTTGGGATTGGTGGGTGTGCTGGGGGCGAGTAAGAAGCGGCTGGATTGGACGGATTTTGTCCTGACCAGCGGGACGGCGTTTATGGGATTGCTGGCAGGGCGCAATATATCGGTGTTTGCGGTGGTGGCGACGCCAGTACTGACGCATTATCTGGATGATGTGCTGCGGGAGCGTGGCTGGGTGGTTAATCCGGTGAAGCGGGCAACACCACGGATGGCACGATTGAACGCGATTCTCGTGGGCGTTATTGTGCTGGCGGCATTGGGTAAAGTGCTGCTGGTGCTGGACAAGAAGTCGTTGGATGAGGCGCAGCGTGAGTATTTGCCGGTTGAGGTGACAGATCATCTGAAGACGGCTAATTTATCCGGCAATATGTTCAACACCTACAATTGGGGTGGGTACCTTATTTATATGCTGCCGGATAAGCCGGTGTTTGTGGATGGTCGAACGGATTTATATGGTGATGCGTTTCTTTCCAAGGATTATCTGGAGACCGCAACGGGCGCGCCGGGTTGGGAAGCTACGCTCGATAAATATAAGATCGGTTACGTGGTGATGGAAGCCGACAGCGGTTTGGCGCGACAACTGCGAACCGCGGATGGGTGGAAGTTGGATTACGAGGATAAGCAGGCGGTGGTGTTTGTACGCGGGACGGTCGGCAATGGCTAAACCCAAAGCGCGTGATGAACAGCCTGTATTACAGATGCATACGCTGCTGGCGGATTTCCGGCTGCTGGTGGTGTTGTTTGTGTGCTTGCGGTTGCTGCTGTTGTTGATTTATCAGCCGTTTATATTGCAAGGTGTGGAGCGGGGGATTACTGCGGGAGGGGATTTTCAGACGTATTTCCAGATTGCGTCACTCTCCGATAAGGTGGGACTGCCGCTGAGGGATTGGTGGAGCGAGTTCCCGCCGTTGTGGTCGTATTTCTCGGTGCTGATTTATAAGGTACAGCCGAATTACACCGGCTTTTCGATGTTGTTGGGATTCATCTTTTTGTTGTTTGATGTCGGTAATTTGGTGCTGATTCGGAAGATTGCGAGTCAGTTATATTCACCTGATACGGCACAGGCACTGGCATGGATATACGCAGTGTTGTTAGCGCCACTGGTATTCGTGTTTTGGACGTTTGAGGTCGTGGTGGCGTTTTTTATGCTGCTGAGTTTGTGGTGGTTGCTCAAGGAGCGAGACAAGTTAGCAGGCGTGGGGATCGCCCTCGGCGTGCTGGTGAAATTTACACCGATTGTTTTGTTGGGTGCGATTTGGCGGTATCGGGCTGTTAAGCGAGCCGTTGTGCCGACGGTGATTGTGGTCGGTTTGGTTGCGAGTACGTATGCCGTGTTTTTTATGCAGAATGCCGCGATGACGATGCCATCGGTGACCGCACAATTTTCCAAAGCATCGTATCAGACAGTGTGGGCGTTGATTGATGGTAATTACCGGACGGGAAATTTTGGGCCGTTGGAAGATCGATTAGATCCGGCGCGGGCAAGTATTACACTCGGAAATTCGGCGAAAATTCCAAGCTGGGTACGGTTGGGTGGGGCGCTGTTGGTGGGTGTGTTCGTGTTCATGCGGACACGACGGTTTGATGCAAAGGGGCTTGTGACATTCGTAGGCATATCGCTGCTGATTTTCTTTTTGCAGGCACAAGGGTGGAGTCCGCAGTGGTTGGTGCAGATTATCCCGTTCATTTTGTTGTGCTTTCCAAACCGTGATGGTGTCTTGATGGTGGTGCTGCTGAGTCTGGTGACGTTCACCGAGTATCCATTTTTGTTCATCCGGACGGGGGACACAGGCGGCGAAATTGGCGGAACGCTGATGACACCGTTTGCAGCACTGGTATTGGCGCGAACGGTCATTCTGGTGGGGATTTGTGTGGCGCAATACCGGATTTTGCGACAGTCGCGAGATCGTCAAGGTCTAGTCGTGTGAAATCATGTTAACCTGATTGAACAGGCATTATTAGGTTCATTTCTTAGGAGATTTATCGCATGGCACGACAGGAACTAGAACTTGCGAAAGAGTACATCAATGAAAAGCAGTACGATAAGGCGCGTATGCTTTTGTTGAAGATCAAAGATGATGCAACAGCGCAGAAGTGGCTGGATAAATTGGAAGAACTTTCGCCAGTAGTGGTGGAAAAGAGCGATTCTTCTTCGAGTGCTGGCGGTGAAGGGTCAGCATGGCAGTATGCAGCTTTGGAAGTGAAGCGTGCCTACGGTATTCAATACAAGGTTAACGGCGAATCGAAGATGGATTGGAAGGATCAGCCGATCTATTATGCGCTGAACCAATTAGGGCGCGAAGGTTGGGAAATGATCAGCTTCGAGTCGATGAATGAGTTTTCGGTTTATATCTTGAAGCGCCCCGGTGCCGCTGTTATCAAGAAGGCAGAAGTTTGGGATCAATGATCGATTCTTTTGCAAAGCGGCGTTGGCTGCCTATTGCGCTGATTCTACTGCTGGCACTTGTCATACGCCTCATCAACCTCGGTGGACGCGCGCTGTGGTATGACGAGGCGTTTGCAGTTCTTTTTGCAAGCAAAGGTTTGAGCGCTATGCTGTACGGTACGCTCACTCCGGTGGCGGGTGGCGCGGCTGATATTCATCCCCTTTTGTATTACGGTACGTTGGACGTCTGGATGCGCATCTTTGGCGAGAGTGCGTTTGCAGTTCGCTTTTTGAGCGTGGTGTACGGCGTTGCGACAGTGGCGATGGTTTATCTGCTGGCGAAATCTTTGTTTGATGCAAAAACGGGTTTGATGGCAGGTGTGATTACTGCGATTGCGCCATTTCATGTGCAGTATTCGCAAGAAACTCGCATGTATGCGCTGCTCGGCCTACTGCTCATGGCCGCGAGTTGGTGTTTCATAGGTGGGTGGCGTGGTAGTGACGGTATACAAAGCAAGGCGTCACTATGGATGAAATGGCGTTATTGGTTGGGGTTTGGGGTATTCGCTGGCTTGGCGATGTATACGCAGCAATTAGCGGCGTTTTACCTTGTAGCGATTGGGCCGATTCCGTTTTTAGCACGACGCCGACATGCGATTGTTGGCATGATGGTTGGGGTTGCCACTGCGGTGGTGGTGTATCTGCCGTGGTTGGTTAATTTGCCGGGGCAGTTGCAAAAGGTCAGGTCATATTACTGGCTTGATAAACCGAGTATCGCGACACCGTTATTGACTATTCGGTCATTTTTGTCGGTGAATATGGATTTCCCTAAACCGGCTTCACTGATTGCATTCTTTGTAGGCTTATTCATTGTTTTGTTGTTGATGGTTCAAGTGATCCTGTTTTTGCGGCAGCCTCGAAACAGAGTGCAGCGCAAACCTGTGTTGTTGGTACTGTGGTTGGCAGTGGTTCCGCCGCTATTGATGTGGTTGGTGTCACAGGTACAACCGGTTTACCTCGAACGGTCGTTGTTGCCTTCGGCGCTGATGCTTTACATCGCGTTGGCATGGTTGTTTAGCCGGAGCGGTATGCCACGTCCGATTGTGGTGATGATAGGTGGTCTTGGCGTGGTGATGGTGGGCATTGGATTGTATTACCAATACACCATTTCAACGTTTCCAAATTCACCGTTTCAAGCAGCAGGGAGTTACATCGCGCAAAATTGGCAAGAGGGTGATGTGGTTGTGCATCAGAACAAACTGACTGCCTTACCGGGGATATATTATCAACGCGAACTGGCGCAGTACTTCATTGGAGATAAGCCGGGGAGCAGCGATGATACGCTGGCATTGCCTACACAAAAAGCGTTGGATATTTTCGCGGATGCATGTGTTCAGTCGGCTGCGCACGCAGGAAAGCGACTATGGTGGGTCGTGTTTGATTTTGCTGCTAAACAATATGAGGCGGCAGGACGAACCGAACTGGGTGACGCTGAGGCGTGGTTAGATAGCCATTATAAGGCTGTTTCTACAGAACGATTTAATGATCTCGATGTGGTGTTGTATAGCGATCCTCAAGGCGATTTAGGTGGCGAATGTCAGCCATAGCAAAGCGTTTTCCAACCTCGATCTGGGTTTTTGCGCTGGTGTTGGCGCTTGTTACTTCGTTGCCCTATATTGTTGGTTATGTGAATACGCCGGTTGGTTGGGAGTACAGCGGTACTGCAATGTTGCCGACTGGAACCCAATTTGATATGGATAGTCATCTGGCGAAGATGTGGCAGGGCAGTCGTGGTGAATGGGATTATCACCTGCTTTTCACACACGAGCCGCATCAAGGATTGCCATTGGTGCAGGGTTTTTATGTGTTGTTGGGTGCAATCGCACATGTAACTCCGTTTAGTTTGGTGGTGGTGTTTCATCTCGCACGCTTTGGTCTCACTGCCGGATTGGTATTGGCAATATGGGCATTTGCCTGTCACTTTTTTGAGAAGCCATCGGAACGATGGTTGGCGACATTGTTCGGTACCGTGGCGGTGGGGTGTAGTTGGTTTTTGTTGTTGATCAGCCCGACTATGGCGGCTGAAGTTGGGCCGATTGAGTTCTGGTTGATTGATGCGTTCAATTTGTTGGGTGCTTTGTTTATGCCGCATTTCGCGGCAGCAATTATCTTACAAATCGTGATTGTGCTGAGCTATGAGGGTTGGGTGCGGTCGCGCGCAAGTCGTTCATTGGTGGTGCTGACGGTTGCGTTAGCATTGCAAGCGATTGTGCAACCGTATGCAATCTTGCTGATGATCCCCTTGTTGGTGCTTCTGACTTCGTATCATGTTTTTTCGGCCAAACGTTTGATTATCAGGCAGGCTTTATGGTTGGCGATACCGTTCGGGATACATGCGGGACTGGTGTTATACCAATATGTCGCCCTAAATTCTAATCCTGTTTGGGCGAGTTTTACGGCACAAAATATTACCCTGTCACCATCGGTGACGTACTATGTGCTGGGTTATCTACCGTTCCTAATTCCTATGGCATTTGGCCTCAAGCGATTCATGTTGGAGTCGGCTGATGATCGTTGGTGGATGCCGATTATATGGGTGGCGTTGGTGGCTATGCTGCTGTATGCACCGTTCCCGACACAGCGGCGATATTTGTTAGGTGTGCAAACGCCGTTGGCTGTGATGGCAGCTTTTGGATGGTCGCGCACTATCTTGCCGCGCTTTCATGTGCGTCGTAGACCGCTGGTGACGATTGTTTATTTCACGGTGGCTTCGGTGGCGCTCATCGCGCTCATTGCGGTTAATGTGGTTTCACTTTCGCGTCCGGATAAGAGTTTGAATGCCTTTTATCAGCCTGATGATGTGAAAGGGTTTTCGTGGCTACGGACAAACGCCAAGCCCAGTGATTTGGTCGTCACGACATTTGACGCATCAGGTAAGGGGAGCGGGGGACGGGTTGTGGCGGCTACAGGGTTGCGTGTTTTCATTGGGCACTGGATTGAAACCGCACATTTTGATGACAAGATGGATCAAATCAGGCGATTTTATGATTCTGTTACTCCTGATGATTGGCGGCGGACATTTCTTAAGGAAATCAATGCTACGTACATCTGGTACGATGATAGTGCGCGGCAGTTGGGGGGATGGAATCCGGCAGATGCGGGTTATTTGAAGCCCGTTTTTACCTCTACGCATATTATCATTTTTCAAGTGAACTGAGGCTCAGTGTGGTGCGAGATCAATACCGATCCGTGATTCTAGGGTTGATTGCGATTGTGTTTTTTGTGGGTACTGTGGTTGTGACCCACAACATGTTGACCGCGCCGTATCCGGGACATAACGATTTTATGTCGCGGTGGGAAGGGGCACGTTCATTTTGGGTTGATCATCTTAACCCATATGGCGATCAGGCGAGCCTGAATATTCAGCAGAAAATTTATGGGCGACCGGTTAAGGACGGAGAAGATCCCGGTTTTTTTGCGTATCCGATGTATACAGTCGTGATGGTTTGGCCGCTAGTGTATATGGATTATGCATGGGCGTCTGCCATTTGGATGGTGCTGCTGGCTGCGTGCTTAATGGCTTCATTGTTTTTTCTACTTGATTTGTTTCAGTGGCGTATTGCATCGTGGTTACTGGGTATCTTATGTATATGGGTGCTGCTGTTTTATTATTCGGCGCGGGGTTTGATATTAGGGCAGGTGGGGGTGGTGGTTTACTTCCTCGAGCTGCTGGCGTTGTGGAGTGTACTCAAAGAGCGGGATAATTTGGCAGGTGTGGCACTTGCGATCTCAACGGTGAAGCCTCAGATGGGCTTTTTGATCGTCCCATTTTTCTTGCTGTGGGCGCTGCGGTATAGACGGTGGACGTTTGTCGTTAGTTTTGTCGTAAGTATGCTGGCTTTGTTGGGCATCTCTTTCTTGTTGCAACCTTCATGGTTAGGGGATTGGGTGGCACAACTCGGTCAGTATCCATCATATACGGCATTGGGTTCACCTGTTTGGATTATCACCAGCTACTATCTCAAGCTTGGTGGTTGGGCGGAATTGCTCGTCAGTGGGGTGATTGGCGCGACTATGTTGGTCACATGGTACTGGCTTTTGCGCGGACATCCGGAGCAATTTATGTGGGCGGCGGTCATTACTTTGACGGTGACGCATTTGATTGCCCCGCGCACCGCTACGCCCCATTATGTGGTGTTTATTATTCCGTTGATGTTTTACTTTGCACAGATTGTTCGGCGTAACAGACGGTTTGGTAATCTGTGGGTGAGTTTGTTGTTGGCTGTGTTGTTAGTCGTACCATGGGTTCACTTTTTGTTGACCGTCGATAAACATTTTGAACATCCAAGTATTTATTTGCCGCTGCCCTTCATTATGATCGTTGTTCTGTGGTGGACACGGCAACAGTGGTGGGCTTTTGCGACTCGTATTCGTACGAACTGAGAGATTTTTGTGACTGTTTCGAAGCGTGAACGTTTGATTATTGTGGCTTTGGCCGTGTTCGGTGCGTTCTTCATCACGCGGTATTTTGTTGCCGGACCGGGGTATACGGATGTGTTTTATCATCTGAATGCGGCTAACCGATTAGTGACCGGACAGGGACTCACTGATCCTTATTACTGGACGTATATTGGCGCGACGAACACGTTGCCTGCACCCTCTCATTTGTACTGGATGCCGTTGACGTCATTGAGTGCGGCAGTAGGCATGTGGGTGTTGAACGCGCCGAATAGTTATGTGGCGGCTCAGTTGTTGTTCTCGTTGATGTTTGCCGGTGTGGTGCTGGTGGGGTTCTGGTGCGGGGCGCATCTGGGGGGAACACGGCGGCACATGTGGGTGGCTGGTCTGGTGACTTTGTTCAGTGGTTTCTTCATACGGTTCTGGGGGGCGATTGATACATTTGCGCCCTATGCTCTGGCGGGATCGCTGAGTCTGCTGTTTCTGGGATTGGCGAATCAGGTCGAGGTGCAGCCGCGACGCACATTACTCTACGGATTGTTGGGTGGAGCGTTTGCCGGTTTTGCCCATCTCACACGGGCGGATGGCGTTCTATTAGTGATTGTAGGGTGGGCAGCTTTAGTATGGTCATTGTTGTTCAATCGGTCTGATAAGCGAATGGGCATCGGGCGGTCGCTGGCGCAGGCTGCAGCCATTACAGCCGGTTATTTATTGGTGATGATGCCGTGGTTTGTGCGTAACCTGAACGTGATCGGTAGTGTGATGCCATTGGGCGGTACGCAGACTATCTGGTTTACTAGCTACGATGATTTGTTTAATTACCCGCCGCTATCCACACCAGCGACGTTATTTGCGCAGGGGGTGGGGGCGTTTATATCGTCACGTTGGTTGGCTTTTACCAATAATTTGGGGACATTTGTGGCGGTTGAGGGATTGGTCGTCATGACACCGCTGATGCTGGTAGGATTGTGGCAACGGCGTAGGACAGCTTTCTTACAACCATTCTGGATTTATGTGGTCGGGTTGCATCTAGCGATGACAGTGGTATTTCCGTTCCCCGGCTATCGGGGAGGACTGTTACATTCTGCGGCGGCGTTGGTTCCTTTGTGGGCGGCGCTGGGGGTGGTCGGGTTGGATGGCGTCGTGGAGTGGGTGGCTCGGCGGCGGCGACGTTGGAATGTGCGTTCAGCCAAGCTAGTGTTTTCGGCCGGGTTGGTGGTGATGGCAATCCTATTAAGTGTGATGATCGGGTTGCCTAACCGCGTGAAAGTACAGGGCGCTTCGCCATTTTATGAGGCGTTGCGCGAAAAAATTCCGGCTGATGCGCGTGTGATGATTAATGATCCAGCACAATTGTATTATTTTACCGGATTGGGTGGTGTTGTATTGCCCAACGAATCACCGGATGTTATTCGTGATATTGCGCGTGAATATGATGTGCGGTATCTGGTGATTGAAGCAGTAAGCGATGACGGGTTGAGTTCAAACGCGATACCTTTGCCATTTATGTCAATATTATCTGCGCCACCGGATTTCTTGATCCCTGTGCAAATTCAAATTTCAAATGTGAGAGTCTATGAAATTCGTTACTAATCGATTCCAGCGGAGTGATTTGTTTTTGCTGGTTGCTGCGATGCTGGCTGTGGTGTTTTATGTGGCTACTGCTAATGGTGGCTTTCCGTTAGATGATAGTTGGATCCATCAGGTCTACGGGCGTAATCTGGCGTTGAGTGGAACATGGGCATTTGTGCCGGGTGTGCCGAGTGCTGCGTCAACATCTCCTATGTATACGGTGTTGTTGGCGATTGGTTACAAGCTCGGTATTTCGTTCAAGTTATGGACATATGGCCTGGGCGTGTTGGCTTTGTGGGTCAGCGGGATGCTGAGCGGACGGATGTGTGAGCGACTTCTGCCCAAGCAACCGTTTATACGGATATTGGGTGGATTTGCGATCATCCTTGCATGGCATTTGGTGTGGGCGGCAGCATCGGGGATGGAAACGATGTTGTTCAGCATGTGGACTTTGGTGTTGATTGCGATTGGTTGGCGTGAACTGGATGCACGGTCAACACGACCTGTTGATGTGGCTTTGCGCGGAGCGGTTTTCGGTGTTTCGGCTGCTCTAGCAACCATAACGCGTCCTGAAGGGGTTGCATTAGCGGGTCTCATCGGTGGTGTGATACTGGTGACGCAATCTCAAAAGTCGTGGCGTACATTTATGATGTGGGCAGTCGGCGCGTCGGTTGCATATCTGGTTGCAATCAGTCCCTATTTTGCGCTGAATGTCCATTTGACGGGTGGTTTGCTGCCGGATACAGCGGCGGCTAAGCAGGCAGAGAATGCCCCCTTGTTGCTCGAAAGCTATCCAAGTCGTGTTGTTCGGATGCTGTTGCCATTGGTAGCAGGTGCGCAACTGTTCTTTGTGCCGGGGGTGGTTTTCTTTGTAGTAGAGCAAGTTCGCGGTATTCGTTCGAATAAGCGCGTCTTACTTTATGTAGTGCCGGTACTGTGGAGTTTGGGACTGGTGGCGTTATATGCGGCGCGGTTGCCCGCATATTATCAGCATGGGCGCTATGTTATTCCGGCCTTGCCGGCTTTCATCTTTATTGGCGTGGTGGGAACGTTGCAGATGTTGAGTGCCGCACGAAAATCAGTTACAGGGCGTGTGCTGACACGCTCACTGGCGATTTCACTCTTATTGGGTTTGACATACTTTTTTGTGCAGGGCGCAACCGTATATGGGCGCGATGTGAAAATTATTGATGAAGAGATGGTGGCTTCTGCGAACTGGATCAAAGACAATATCCCGCCTGATGAAATGTTAGCTATACATGATATTGGGGCGGTGGGGTATTTTGCTCCGCGTCCAATCCTTGATTTGGCTGGGCTGGTTAGTCCTGAGATCGTTCCTTTTATTTTGGATCAAGCCAAGTTGTGGGACTGGTTGCAGCAAAAGAATGCGCGTTATTTGATGGCTTTTCCTGATCAGATACCCAGTGATGATGTGAATGATCCACATTTGTGCCCGATTTTTACGACAGGTGGGCAAGCTGCTGTTCAAGCTGGTGGACCTAATATGACGATCTATAAGTTGACTTGGGATGGTGTTTGTACTAACAATTAACTTTTAGCCTGTTGCGCTATCGGTTCTGAAAACTGTAAAATGAATTTATGGACGATTTACTCAAAAAACTCAATGTACTGGTAAAAGCTACTCTCAATGACGCATTGACGGGTGATAGCCGTCGATCGAAATTGGTGAGTCCGAACACTGATACACCTTCTGCTGTGCAAGAGGGTAATCAACAGATCACACAACTGCGGCAGCGGATCAATGAAACTTTGGCTTTCGAAGATGAATTGCAGAAGCAGATTCAATCTTTGCAAGCTGAGGTGACGGATTGGGACAGCCAAGCTGATACTGCGGTCAATGATGGTGATGATGCTAAGGCACGTTATGCAGTTGAACAAATGCAACGTGTACAAGAGCGTCTCGCGATTGCCAAATCTGATTTGACTGAGCATGAGCGTGTGACTCAAGAGTTGATTTATCATGTTAATACGCTAGAAGCGGCGGTTGATGCTACAAAGCAGAAACAAGCTGATGACGCATCGTCTAGTGCTGGAGATGATAAGGTGTCGGGTGTTTTGCGTGATATGCGGGACAAGGTTGTAGAGTTGCGCGATCAATTGGTTACACGGGGTGAGCCAAGTGTAACTGCAACAGAAACCTCTCCTGAAGTTGTTGATAATGATTTGGAAAAGCGGCGAAAACGTTTGGCAAAACCGGAGTGAGTGTTAACTAAAATATGAATCAAAATTCCAAACGTATTCTTGTGGTCGCCAGCGATTATGGCTTGATCAAGACAATTAAAGAGGCGTTGAATCATCAGAGCCTGACCCTACAAATTGGTTACAGTCATATTGATGGACTCTATGCGTTGGAAAATGGTGATTTTGATGCCGTACTGGTAGATGCCGTATTGGCTAACCACCGCGATGGGCAATCTACGTTACTGAAGCTTTCTCAGGTGAATCGTGCCATACCTATCATTGGATTGGCGAATGATCCCGCTTTGATGGTCGATAAGGGTGTGGCTTCTAACGTCGTGATTATCGTGCCCAGTGAGACCATGATCCGCCAAACGGTTATGATGTCTTTGGGGGGCGATGCTCCCGCGCCTGTTGATGCGTTGTTGGTAAAGCCTAATACAAAGACTCTTAATGAGACTGCCAAGCCGGCTCCTTTGCCTGTAACGGCAGATTTGCCAGATGTCACATCCAATTCGTCAGATAAATTGCAGACGCTTTTTGCGCTCAGTAAATCACTAACAGAGGTTTTGGATCTGAGTGAAGTTTTGAACCGCGTGGTGGAAGCGGCGCGGCGATTGACCAACGCTGAAGAAGGGATGATTTTGTTGCCCGGTGACGAGAGCGGGCAACTGTTTTTGCGGGCGAAGGTCGGTATTGATGTAGAAGTAGCCCGGAATTTTCGCGTTCGTACCGAAGATTCTTTGGCAGGAAATGTTTTTAGCTCCGGTCAGCCTGTGTTGATTGGTGCGCAGGGGCCGCAAAAAGTCAAAACTGAATATCTGGTGAATGCACTGTTGTACGTGCCAATCAATTATGAGGGGCAATGTATCGGTGTATTGGGGGTCAATAACAAGAGCACGGATACCGTGTTCGATCCACGCCATCAAGATTTATTGATGAATCTGGCGGCTTTTGCTGCTATTGCAATTGAGAACGCGCGTATCCATGAGGAAACGGTAGAACATACGCGAGAATTACAGACCTTGGTTGAGGCGAGCCAAGTACTTAATTCGTCGCTTTCGTTGGAAAAGACATTAGCCAATATTTGCGAACAACTCATTCGTGTCGTGAATGTGAATTACGCGGCGGTACATGAGTGGGATAATGAAACCAATCAATTGCGAATGAGTGCGCGGAGTTTTCATACGGTATGGACTTCAGGCGCTGGACCGGTCATAGACCTTTCCAAGCGGTTGGTGGTGCAGTACGCATTAGAGAAGAGTACCTTTCCGGTCATTTCGCGCCGAGATAGCGCGACACCTGAAGGTGAAGTTGAATTCTTGGATCGCAACGGCGTTGACACTATCCAAATTGTGCCAATCGTTGGTGGTGAGCAAGTTCTGGGCATTATTCAGTTTTCGTATGTGAGACCTCCGGCTAGTTTGCCTGCTGCTGACTCGTTGCAGCGTATTCAACTGATGACATTGGAAGTGCTGGCGATGCTTTCCAGCCAGAGTAATTTAACGAAGCCACAGGGTATGTTCCGCGTGCTTGAGAATGCCAATCAATTGATTGGTGCAGATTGGTGTGAAGTATCGCTGCTTACGACTGACCGGCAGTCTTTGATGACGCAGGTGGCAGTCGGTGTTGGTATTTGGTCATCCGATCCACAACCCTACGTTGATTTGGCACGCAATACTGATTTGGCGGATAGTATTAAAGCGCAGCGTACGATTTCGCGGCAAACTGAGACATCGCGCGTGTCATTGGGGATTCGGCAATTTTTGGATGCGACTTATTGCAGGTCAGTGATTGGTATTCCGTTGGTTCAACGTGGTCAACCACAGGGAATTGTTGTCTTTGCGGATTCGCGGCGTGGTCGCACATTGACTGAACGGGATGTTAGCGTTGGGCGTGCTGTGGTAGCCCAAGCATCGACGGCGTTATCCAATTCATACCTGTTACATGATTTGGAACGCAGTTTTAGGGAACTGAAGGATACTCAAGATCGTTTGGTTCAAACGGCACGTTTGTCCGCAATGGGTGAGTTGGCGGCTGCCGTTGCCCACCAAATCAACAATCCTTTAACCACAATCATGGTAGACTCAGAGATGATGCTACTTGATGAGAGTCCGGACTCGCAGAATTACAAATCACTGCAAGCGATTCATCGTGCAGGCAAGCGAGCGTCAGGGGTAGCACGGCGGTTGTTGGCTATTTCGCGTCCTAATGATCCGGAATCGCCACCCGAACGGATTGATGTGGTTGAGACTATTCAGGGTGTGCTGTCGCTGGTTAAGGCACATATCGAGCGTGACCATATCCAGATTATCCCTGAATTGCCAGAAGACCCGTTGCCTCCGGTGTGGGCAGTACAAGGACAAGTGGATGACATCTGGCTCAATCTGTTGTTGAATGCTCATGATGCGTTGATAGGTTGTCCAGATGCGAAATTGGGGATTTCTGCTTCGTATCCAGTTGATTCTGATCATTTGGAAGTGATTGTTTGGGACAATGGGCCGGGCATACCTGAAAAGATTATTGATAGTGTTTTTAAACCGTTTTTTACAACTAAGCCTGTCGGAGAAGGGACTGGCCTAGGATTGCATATTTGTCGCCAGACAGCGGAACGGGTTGGTGGCAGTATTTCTGTGACGAGTACGCCGGGAAAAGGGGCGCGGTTCTTGGTTTTACTTCCGGTTAAGCGAGGAGGAATTGAAGAATGACATTTATCATGGCTGTCGACGATGATCCAGAAGTCCTCGATACTTTAGGACGTGTATTAGAACGAGAATCATTTGAAGTTGCATTAGCCCGTTCGGCTGCTGAAGCGTTAACCTTGCTTGAGCGGCGGACGCCTTCGGCTATGATCCTTGATATTATGATGCCGGGGATGGATGGGATTACTTTATGCCGACAATTACGACGTGATCCCCGATTTAATGCACTTCCTATCCTTTTCTTGACTGCAAAGGGCAGTACTGAGGATGTTGTAGACGGTTTGGACGCTGGTGCAGATGATTATGTGGTAAAGCCATTTGAATTGGCGGAACTACGCGCAAGAATTCATGCGTTACTGCGGCGAAGTGTAAGAGATGCCGGTACGGGTGCGGTTTTACAACTGAATGACCTCAAGCTGGACTCGGATACTTATCAAGTCTACATTAAGGGTAACCGCATTCAATTGACCTCCACCGAGCATCGGTTATTGCGGTATTTGATGGAAAACCCGAACCGTGCGCTTTCACCCGGGCATTTGTTGCAGGTTGTGTGGGAATATCCGCCCAATACGGGTGATCCTGATCTGGTGCGTGCGCATGTGCGTAACTTGCGATCCAAGATCGAAAAGAACTCTGATCGCCGGTACATCCGAACCATTCATGGGGTCGGGTATATGATTTCGTTGTAAAACGTTCGACGCAGGATTGTTATCCGGTTTTATTATCGAAAGAGGTGCTCATTAGGGTGCTTCTTTTTATTTGTTAGGCACTTACCTGACAACGCTAAATAAATTTCACAAAACTTTCAGACAAACATACGTTTTCAAACTGGCTACCACGTTATACTGAAAATATGAAACAAGCAAAAGTGTAATTGGGTAGCTAAATGTACAAAATCCTCATCATTGATACCGACTTTGAAAATGTGAACATGATGGAACATTTCTTGCGTCGTGAGGGCTATAAAGTGCTGACGGCCTTTACTGTTCGAGATGCATTGCTCCATCTCGAAAAGAACACGCCGGATCTGTGCATCATTGATACAACAGCACCCGGACTTGACGGCCTTTCACTGTGCCGCAAGATTCGCACGAATACACATACCTCAAATTTGCCCGTATTGTTGACGGGGCAAAACTTGCACTATTCGGTAACGAATGCGCTTGAGGCGGGTGGCGATGATTATATTTCGAAACCGTTCGTGCTGCGTGAGCTGGCGGCACGGATGCGGGCACATCTGCGGCGTGTTTCGGGTAACCTGAATGACTCGATGCCAATGCTGCGTATTTTGCCAGAAACACAGACAATCTACATCAATGAACGCGAGATTACCCTGACACAGGTGGAATTTGAATTGATTTCGTTCCTGTGCCGCAAGCCGAATCAGTTGCACCGGACTGAGGACTTGTTAACGGGTGTGTGGCAGTATCCGCGTGGGGCAGGTGATGCTGCGCTGGTACGTAACCATGTACGGAACTTGCGTCGTAAGATCGAGGATGATCCGGAACGTCCGGCGATTATCCAGTCGAGACATGGGCGCGGATATGCAGTACGGGCGAGCATCCGCGTAGAGGGCAATTTGGCATATTCGTCTTAATTGTTGTGACGATCAATAGGAATTTGGTGGGGCGGGGTAATACCTCGCTCCTTTTATTTACAACTTCCTGAACAAAACCCTATCATTTTCTTATCACTCGTCGCGTCGAAGCGAATAAACATTGTGGTATGATAATTTTGTCAATATTTATCAAGTATTTCTTATCTAGTTTCTGAGGACGTACAATGTTAAGCGTTCCAAAGAAGATTTTTCGGATATTAGACGGCACCCCAGCGGTGTACGGTCAGTATTCGCGTGGTCAAAGTCTGGTTGAACTGGCACTGGTGACCCCGCTGCTGATTGTATTGTTGATGGGATTGGCTGAAATCGGGTGGTTTGCCAACAATTACTTGATATTGTTGGAGACTGCACGCGTTGGTGCCCGTTACGGTGCTGTACAAACGGGGGATACCTCCCCGCTAGTGTGGCCGACTGAAGGTAGTTTGTTTCCGGAACTTCAAGCAGATGCAGCTTCAAAAGGTTCATCGTACCAAACGGCTCAGGCATATCGGGTATGCCCACCGGATGCAAGCAAGGCGCGTTTTTATAACGAGATTGTTTGCAAGATGCTGGCGGCGATGGCTCCGCTGGAATGGCGCGGTGATGATCCTGCCACGACGAATGATTACAACGATGGTAATGGTGTTGACGACATCGTCATTTCCGGTTTTGCGTTGCAGTCGATTAACCCGACTGACAGCAACATTCCATCTGCAATGCGCAGTACGATTGACCTCGTAGGTGGTTTCCCGACTACGCAGCAACAAGTAATTGTTGTGGGGCGGTATCCTACCAACGCCAATGAATGTACGACTGAAACTGGCGCTGAACGTGATCCATTTGATTACATCAACTATACGGTAGCGGGCTATACCAACGGTACCCGTAATTACATCGTGCCGAGTGGTGCGGATGTTGAAGCCAATCGACTGTATTACGAACTGGTTGGTTATGATTCTGGAACCGAGCGGCAGCGTGGTTTTGTATTTGCGGGGCAGCATATCGTTTCTTCTACACGGGCACTGGCTGCTAACCTTCAATGTTATGGCTCTGAGTGGTCGATGGATCGTGTGGAAAAATTGATGAACGGGGCAAGTTTTAACTTGCTTAATCAAAACCAACGGTCGATGCTGCCGAGCCAAGGCATGATTTTGGTCGAGATGTTCTGGCAACACTCGCTGCTTTTACGCAATCCGGTGTTTAATCCTGTTTTTAACATTCTGAATGATCCCAGTAATCCAAACGGTGGCGGAACGGTCATCTCTGTTTGGGCTGCGTTCCCATTACCGACAACCGAACCCCGTATTAAATACGCACTTGGGTCATAGGAGAGAAGGAGACACAATGAGACAATCTCTCTTATCGCGATTGGCGAAAAAGACGATGCGACAGGGACAAATCGGTCAAACGATTGTCATCATGGCATTTGGGTTTATTGTGCTGCTGGCATTCGTGGGTATCGTCACGGACGTGTCGCTGATGTTTGTGCGCTACAGCACATTGCGGCGCGCAGTGGACGCGGCTGCGGTTGCGGCTGCCGGACAGATCCGGCGAACGGTGGCGACCTCGGCTGAATTGGCTGCTGCTGGTAACAATGAAACGGTAGCGAATGGGTATGCGTTCGCGCGTAATTTGACGAATATCAATCTGGCGGCGCGTCAGTTCATTGAGTTTTACGGCCTAAGCCCAACGAATGTTTGGGTGAAGACCTGCGCGACTGATCCGGATGATGCGGCGTTGGAATGTGGTAATGACCAACAGCCGCGTAAGCTGGTGCGGGTGACTGCACAACTGGCTTCCCCAACTGTGTTCTTGCGATTGATTGGCTGGCAAACGGTCACGCTGGAGGCTAGTTCCATTTCTGAAACGGCTGTTTTGGACGTGGTGATGATTTTTGACGGTGCTGAGTCGATGTCTAATCAGACGACATATGATGATTGGAAGACTGTACCGGTTGTGGACAACACAGGTAGTCAGACGTTTAGTGGTGGTGTTCTGGTCACTAAGGACGAGAGCATGCGCTACTTACCTTCGCGGTTTATTTTTGGTCCTAGTGCAAATGGACCTGGGGGGTTGTATCAGTATTGGGGAGCAGTCAACAACGATTGGGTTAAGGCTTGGCGTACTATTCTCAATATGACGCAAAAGCAAATTGATAATGACCCAACGAACTTTCCTGAAGTGGCATTTACGTGGAACGGAACTACTGCAACTGAAATAACTAATCCTAACGATCCGCGCCACACTGATCGCAAAGAATGTCGTGTACGTTTCTTCCCGTATGCTGAGACAGTTGGTCCAACGGTTCTAACGGCTGATTTGGCAAATTCTTATACGTCACTTCTGCGACAACATAGAGGACTCGATGGGAACTTTGTTTTGAATTCATCACAGAGTTTCAATGATAACTTAACTAAATTTGATGGGTTTTATCCTGCATACAGCTACTTTGGCTGCTGCAATGATCCGAACGGCGACTTGAAGTTTGATGATCTGGTTTGCCAACCCTTCAAGAAAGTGCGTGATGCAACCGAGCAATTCCTTGATCACGTAGACTTCGTGCGCGGCGACCGTGTAGGCTTTGTGACATTCGATCGTAATGCGTATTTGATTGATCCTGATGGCAATAATGGTCCGCAACTGCCGATGATTACCTCGCAAGAGAATGCGGTAGCGGCATTGCGACGTATCGTTGGTGTGCGTGCTGAACTGAGCTATTATGCGGATACAACCAATGATGGTGTTTGGGATGCTTATGTAAAAGGTGGTGCGGCATATAATCCAGCCGATCCAGTGAACAGCGGTATCCCGATTTCGTACGATCAGACTTATAACTTTACGACCAACTCATGGCAAACCGCAGCGACGAACCCGACTGATGCCGGTTTTAACAACACAACACTGGGTACTTTGAATGATTATCCAGTGGCGAACAGTTGTGTTTTTGCGAACGCTGTTTTGCAATTCCCTAAAAGCTTATATAGTGCGCAGGTCAATGCTGCGGATTCACTGACTTATGCCGCAACTAATCCTGGTTTGGCGTATCGATATCCAATTTATGATGCACCAGTAGGTGTTTACCCCAAACGCTGGCCGACATCACTGGCGGCCATGACCGGAACGACATTGATGAATCCGAACTTGAATGATGCTAACTGGGATGCCAGTATGGCGAGCAAGTATGCAAATAAGTATGATCGTCAAGTCACAAAAGCAGTTTTTAGTTACGAGTTCCGTGCGGCATGTGCTGGTAACAACGTAGGTGCGGCTCTGCGGGTGGGTAACAACGCGCTGCTCGATCCTCGGACGGTTCGTTTGGGTAATAGCGGTGCTGTGTGGGTTATGGTGCTGTTGGGCGACGGCGCAGCGGCAAGCAGTGATCCGGTACAACGCAACGCAACTTCAATTGTGCGCGGTAATCCCTATGGTGATCCCAATGCAGTTCCGCCCGGTGGTGGTCAATATGGTGGTTTTGGTCTTTGCCCATACGGTACATGGGATAATCCATCCGGTTTGGTGAACGGTTGGAATGAATATCCGCCACGGTGCAGCGATGAAGGCTCGCCACGCGGGTTGCTGGGGCCGACCTCGCGCCACACATGCACTTCCTCGGCTGTGGGCGATGAGAATAACGCGGCAATCGACTTCGGTAAGAATGATTGCTCGGCTACTTACGACGTGGACGATTATGCCCGTGACTGGGCAGACTTCATCGGTTTGACCGAACTGCCGTCGATTAGCCCATTTAAGAGTTTGCCGGGTGTTGACTCGACCCGTACGCTGCTCCAACTGCCGACCATTTTCACGATTGGTTTCGGTTTGGACTTCAATGATAATCCTGCTGCTACTCCACCGACCTGTGCTGGTGTAGCTGGTCAGTACAACAACATCAATGACTGCCTCGGTGAAGAATTGCTGCGATACATCGCTGATGTGGGCGACAATAACCGTGTTGACACGGATTACCAGCAAGATTATTTGAATGATGGCCTGATTAACGGTGTTACGGCAGATGGTGCGGGTAAGTATGGCGATCGTGGCCCCTGTGAAGGCCAGATCGGTACCTATGCTAATGCGGAAGCTGCTTATGCTGGTGGTTTGTTCAGCGGTAACAATTACGATCCGCTGCGATATAACCCGTTAGCGGCAAAGACCAACTGCGGCAACTATTACAACGCGCCCGGTGGCCCTGAACTGACGAAGGTATTCGAAGATATTGCGTCACGTATGTTCACCCGTATCACACGATAAGTGCGGCGAAGGGGCATAGAAACGCGCCCCTTTGATAATAGGTTTTGATAAGTTTTATTCGGTCCCTTATGGGGGTGCAGATGGATACATATACAGCAGAAGCTCGGGCGAGGCGACGGCGACAGGGGCAGACTTTGGCAGAATTTGCCATTACACTGCCCACATTGCTCATTATATTGTTTGGCATCATTGAATTTGGGCGAATCTTTCAGGCATGGGTGAGCCTTCAAAATGCGGCTCGTACTGCGGCGCGTTATGCCAGTACAGGGCAGTATGATGAAGTATTGTTCCCGATGAATACGATATTCACGGAAACGAATGCCAATGATGAGACCGGATTTATTCCCTGCGTGGATGATGGCCCGGAGGCTTATCGTACTTATACAAACCATACGATTGATCGCCGTGGTACGCCAACGACGATTGAGCCGAATGGGGCTGGAAACGGCACGGTGAATATTTACTCCGGCGATGTCGAAAGCCTATTCGCGACATGGAATGATGGTCGCAATTGCGATCCGCGAGTTCCGGCTGACCAAGACCGCCGCAAAGATATGGCGCGTATTTTGTCGGTCATGCTTGAGGCTCGACGCGGTGCCGCAGGGTTGGCGATCGAGCCAAACCAATATGGTGTTCCAGCTGATGCGGCAGTCAAGAAGAATATCTCGGCGAATTGGAAGCAGTTCCCGTGGTTTGCTGGATGGCAAACTAATCCGCGTCCGCCGCGTTCTGATCAACGTTATTGGTTTAATGTGATTGTTTGTAGCAACCGTCAGGCGGACACTACGTCAACCGGTCACTATACGCTGGATGGTCAAAATACAGATACTAATCGATTCATTCCGTATCAGGGTGATGCAACACTCATGGTGGGTAGTACGATTGTTAATCCGTGGGCGCCATCCTGTTTGCTGAATGAGGTTCCAAATCCTCCAGTAGCGGGTGGGTTCTCGAATGCGGGTCAACAGTGGATGGATGCTGGATCACCTGAAGATACTGTGTACGTGACGGTTACGTTTAACCATCCGTTGATTACCCCGCTGGGTATTGCACCCTTTATCCAACTCCAAGCACGTCGTTCGGCGATTGTTGAATCGTTCCGTTCGGCGGGTAACCGCGTTGGTGATGTGTTTGCGCCGCCGATTGGTGCGAACGCTCCGACTGCGACACCTGTGGCTACGGACACACCGGTTAATACGGCGACCAATGTAATACCCCCGACCCGAACCCCAACCGGTACGGCGACGTTGACTGAAACACCTTTGGGGCCGTTTACTTGTACATTGTTGTCCCTGTCCAATAAGCAGTTGGTTGGTAATCAATTCCTGATTGATATTCAGAATAATAACGCGCAAAGTACGTACATTACGCGCGTCCAATTGACATGGCCGACAATATCAGCGTTCGCGCAAATGGGGCTGACTGAAATGTCATTGAACACGGTTCCAGTTTGGACCGGCAATGATCCGCAGACGGCTGCGGCGACGGTCACCACCGACACGGATACGAAGCCCGGTAGTCCTGCGTTCTCGAGTACGTCTACCTCCATTCGTACGCTGCCGTCACAGGATGGATCAACGTATGCGGCTACATTTAGTGGCCCACCGGTGCTTGCGAATTATCTTGCAGCCAGCAAATATGCGATTACGGTTACGGTTTTCAATCCGTTGACTCCGGCTACACCGTGTACATTGACATCGGCTGCGACTAATCCAACCGCGACTCCAACCGTGGCAGGTCAACCGTCACCGACGATTACGCCAACACCTGATTGTGCGGCGAGCTTGATTTCGGTGAAGTTCAACTCGTTTGATAATTTCGGTCTGGTGCGTTATGACATCTTCAGCCAACGTCGTACTACTTCGACATTGGTTAGTATCAAGATCAATTGGCAGAAGTACGTCAACAGCCAGCGGCTTGTAAAAGTCAGTATGATGGCACCGCCCGGTCAAGCCGGTAGCGTGGTGGTCTGGCAGTCGAGCGGGATTAATGAAGATGCTACGCCGCCCACTACCAGCACTGCTGAAGGTACGTGGCTGACGAACTTTACTCTGGCGGCAGGCGCGCCGGGTGCACCGTCGATCACACCGATATACTTTGACTTCGAAGGTATCTACCGGTATGACGATTACTATGCGTCGACGAGTCCGAAGTATGGTGGTTCGGCTGACTTCAACTTTTCGGAGTTTGAACTCACGTGCGGTACGCCGGGTGGTACGACTGGTACGACCACAGGCGGTCAGCCCACAGGTAAGATTACGCCGGTGAATTACCCGACGCCGACGATTGTCCCGACCGCAGGACCGACGAATACGCCAGCGCCGACTAAGACCAAAACGCTTACGCCGACGCCAGGGCCGACGAATACGCCAGCGCCGCCGACCAAGACCAAGACGCCAAGTCCGCCGACGGCCACACCGCCGCCTGCGTCACCGACGTCGCCACCGCTGCCACCGACCGCTATCAATGGTGGTACGAACAACTAGCTGTTCGATTGAAAGTATCAAAGACTCCCCATATTAAGTGGGGAGTTTTTGTTTTAAGAGATGACTTCGCGCCTGTTAGAAGCGGGTGAGATTGGCTACTATTAGGGCATGTTTTGACTATAACCATCGCGGAGGAATCGTGATTTATTGCGTATCGGCTAATCCAGCATTGGATCATACATTGGTTGTACCTGTCTTCAAGCAGGGTACTGTGCTGCGGACTCAATCCTCGTTATTGGCTGCTGGCGGAAAAGGATTGAACGTGGCGCGAGCGGCGCAGATTTTGGGCGCAAAGACTCGCTCATTATGTTTCCTAGGGGGGCGTACTGGTAGAGCCATTGCTGAGTTGGCCGCTGATGAACAGATTGAGGGTGATTGGACATGGATCGAAGGCGAGACTCGTACGTGCGCCATCATTGCTGATGCTTCTAACGGTGAGGCGACGGTGGTTAATGAACAGGGGCCACGTGTTACGCGGGCTGATTGGGTGCGGTTTAATCAGAGTGTATTGGCAAGCTTGAATGATGCAAGTGATGTGTGTTTTAGCGGAAGTTTGCCGCCTGAGTCGCCGATTGAACTGTTTGTGACATTGGTAGAAGCTGTGCGAGATGCCGGAAAACGGGTATGGGTCGATACCAGCGGTGCGCCGCTTCATGCTGTGCTGCATCTCAGTGGTATTACGATCAAAATCAACGGAGATGAAGCCGGTGGGATTCTGAATCGTACGATCAATACGCCGGAATTGGCTGTGTCAGCGGCACTTGAATTCCAACAGCGTGGTACGGGTAATGTAGTTATCACACTCGGTAAAGATGGCGCGGTTATGGTCGATGCAGGTGGTCATTGGTGGGCGAAACCGCCAGCGATTACTGTCAAAGATCCGATCGGCAGTGGTGATTCGTTTCTGGCGGGGTTGGTGAGCGCGGTGGCGAGTGGTCATGCGGGCGAGGATGCCTTGAAGAGTGCTGTGGCTGCGGGTGCGGCTAATGCTACTACGGTTGGGGGCGGGGATTTCCCGTTTGAAACATATAGTCAAATTCTTGCGAACACCAGCATTCAGTCTTTGTGAATTGTCTCAGTTCATTGGGCTGTTGGTGTAGGTGTCGTGATTTGGGGTTGGCGTAGGTAGCGCTGTCGAATGGGTGCAGTGCGCGATAATTGGTCTGATGTTAGTAGTGACCAAAAATCGATAGGTGCTGCAATGCGTCCTGTGTCAGTTGCTGCATAGCGGTTTAGCCAGCCGAAAAACACATCATCACCGAGTTCTGTTCGGATGTCGTGCAGCATTTGTACGCCACGCAGATAGATGGCATTGATATAAGCGCGGCGCGTAGTGAATTCATAAACGGTGCTGTCTACATATCCTTGTGGTGCAAGGCGGTTGACGCGGAAGTTCCACCACCAGTCTTTCAACTCGGGGTAATATTTTTCGATGAACACGTATTCGCTGTAAGTGGCAAGGGATTCATCAAGCCAGGGGTTCAGTGCTTGGTCATTTCCTACCTGCGCATACCACCATTGGTGAGCGACTTCATGAGCAGAAATAATGGTAAGGTAGGATTCGACGCCATTTAACCCCCTGAAATACTCACCGCCTACGAAAACAAGTCCGCTAAATTCCATGCCATCGGGAAAGTCACCTTCGACGATGACGAGTCGCTTTAGCGGATAAGTACCGTATAAGCTTTCGTACAGATTGACGCTTTTGACTGCAATGTTGAGCGAGAAGGCAGCGCTATCTAAGCTGCTGTTCGCATCAGTTAAGAGCGCGTCTGGAAAACTGTATAGTTCAACGGTCGCTCCACTGGTGGTCGTTTGTTGGAGCAGGCGATAATTTTCGCCAAGACTCAGGCTGAAGTCACGGGCGTTGGATAATGTGAAGTGCCAGTCTGTGTCGTTTATGCGCTCGACTACGCCGGGGGCTGCCACTTGAATGGTCTTGGGCGCGTTTTTTAACGTCAAATGAATGTCCCAATTGGCAATTTCGAAGGCATCTTGCTCGCCAATCGGTGATTCCTCGTGTGTGACCCAGTCTGTGCCATCATGTGCTGCAACAACTGGAAGCCATAGGCCTAGATTGGTTTGGCGTTGGCTGTACCCCAGATAACCTTGATACGCATTGAGGCCACCAACATCAATCGGTGGAATGTGAAGGGTGTAGTTGAGTTTGATTGTGACGGTGCAATTGGGGTTGAGTGGTTGCGGTAGAGTGATGTCTAACTTTTGCCCCAATAAATGTGATTTTGGTTGTGCGTTATCACCTAAGGCTATTGATTCTAGTTTAAATATACCGGGTTGCGTATTTGGCTTAATGTTGAGTACTAATATGTTAAGTGGTATAGCAGTGAGATTGGTATAGGCGATACTTTGCGCAACTTTTAGCGTGTGTTTCGCGTAATTCAATTCAGCAGTGGCAGCATAATTGGGAATGCTCGGGGCATTTAAGTTATTACATACATAAAGTGGAATTGTCGGGGATGGAGGTGGTGTTGAAGTTGCTACTTCATGCACTTCGCGTACCCGTGTTGAGACAAGGGTACTTGGTGGAAGTGTTGGATGCGGCGTGACCGTGGTAGGTGGTAAGTCCATGCCCTGCGTTAGTGTACAAGCAGCAAGTAGCATGAACCCGATTGTGGAAACTGCCCTTGAAGTCTTCATAGATGTCATGTTACCGTGAGCTTTTGAAGTTGCCAATAGGCGATTACCCAACGCTTGCCGCGGATATTCGCAGCTAAATTGGGTACACAGTGTTATTATGATTGGAAGTGTGAAGTGGAGGGGGTATATACATGTCAGTTCGGTCACAAATAAATGGTCTTATTCGACTCACTCGTTGGAAAGAATATGTACCTTTCGTTATTCCTTTGACCATATTAGGCGCGCTTTTGGCGGCACGTCCCAATAATATTTTATTGGATTGGCGGCTGATTGTCGTTACAGCAGCGAACATTTTGGCTGTGGCGTACGCGTTCATGATTAACGATATTGAAGATGCGCCGGATGATGCTCGTGATCCAGATCGTGCGGCACGAAATCCTATTACTATGGGCGAAATTGGCGTGCGGTTCGGTTATGCGGCGTGTCGTGCGGTCGCAGCAGTTACATTGCTATTGTATGCGCTCGGTGGCGTTTGGGCGTTGGTCATTGGTATTGCGACGCTGTTGCTGTCGCATCTCTATTCATGGCGTCCGGTTCGTTTGAAGGCGTGGCCGATTACCGATATTGTTTCACATTCGCTCATGCTGAGCGGTTTGCTGATGCTGGCCGGTTACTTCACTTATCACAATGCGCCCGGTATTGTCTGGTTTGTAGCCGCAGCGGTGACCTTGATTTCAGTTTACGGTCAACTGTATAACCAGCTTCGTGATTACGATATGGATAAGGCTGCTGGTCTTTATAACACGGCTATCGTGCTTGGTGAGAATAACACTCGCATCGCCATGTATGCCGCAGTTGGTTTGGCAGGGGTTTGTTTCCTTGCAGCAATTATCCAAGGCGCATTTCCACTGTGGTTAGGGATTGTGGTGCTGATTTCCGTTCCAATCAGTATCGTGCTCAGTCCGAAGACTGATATGCGCGGTGGAAAAGCCGTTGATGTTAGCGGTGGACTGCAAATTCAGAGCTTGATGGTGGTTAACTTGACGGTGGCGGTGTGGTTGGTGTGGGCCATTGCCACTCAACTCCAACTAATTAATTAACAGTTCGGTGTAGGAAAGTCAACCTAAACAGGGGTCAATAGATCCCTGTTTTTATTTCCACAAACGGGAATGCTACGATGATTTTTATGCGGTCTTCATGGCGCATGTAAAGAGCTTACCCTATAATGAATATATTCCTCTAACTAGACTGGCTTATGGGATAACAGCAGATGGTCAATGGCAACGGCAATAAAGCGACAATTCTTATCGTAGATGATATTCCCGATACCGTACAACTGCTTCGAGATTGGCTCGAAAGCCATGAATTTAATGCTATAGGCGTTACTAGCAGCTTGGAAGCTCTTGAAATCGCGGAACAACAAAAGCCAGACCTGATTCTACTAGACATCATGATGCCTAAGATGGATGGTGTTGAGACTTGCCGTCGGTTAAAGGCTAATCCACGCACTTCGAGTATTCCGGTCGTGATTGTCACGGCGAAAAATCCAAGTGATGCACGTGCTGAAGGCATGATGGCAGGTGCTGTTGACTACATCACTAAACCGGTTAACCTAACTGATCTGATCAAACGCATTGAGACGGTTCTTTCAACGACAACTCAAGAACCGGCTGATGTGCAACGGTTGCTAGAAGAAGTTGCTCATTCAGCATTGACGATTATGCCCAGTGACATGGTGTGGTTATTGGGTGTTGATAATGAAGAACAGGTTCTCAAGAGCCGCATACTAGCTACCACTGGTGGCGCACGTGTTGAAACTGAATTCTTGTTGACTGCGGCAAATGGTCAGAGTATTCCCAAGTTTTCTTTGTCCGATTCAACGAATCCGTTTTGTTCGACGCTTGTCACTCGGAAGATGTTGGTTAACCTAACCACTGAAAGCTTAAAAGAACATCCGTCTACCGAGCCTATTTTTCGGGCAACGGAATTGTTACGGTTGAACTACCTGACGGTTGTACCCCTAACGGCAGCGGGCAAGACCCCCGGCGTAATGGTCTTAGGGGACTTACAACCGCATGATATGGAAACGCCACGCGCGCGGCAAATCTTAACATCTTTGGGAACCCAAGCTGCTATTGCGCTGGATTATTCACGACTGATTAGTGACCTGACGCAGCGCGAAAATGATATGCGGCGTGAACAGGCATTCCGCCAGATGATTCTGGACACGATGAGCGACGGTTTGGTGGTTATCGATTCGAAAGGAACCATAAGTTATATCAACCGCCGGTTCTTGCGGATGACAAATTATCCTAAGGGGTTTTTGGAAGGGCATTCTGCCGGTGAATTGTTCCATCCAGACGACCGCATGGAAGTTATGGTTGGGTTGCTGCGCGAAGGTATCGCGACCATGAAGTTTGAGCAGCGGTTGGTGACGCGGGAAAATCGAGTCATTCCGGTGTGGTTAACCCGTTCGCGAGCACAATCGGATGATTTGCAGGTTATCGTGTTGAGCGATATGACCGAGCAAAAACGGCGTGAGGATGAACTGGAGCGTCAAACAGGCCGGTTGTTGGCCTTGAATCAAGCGGCTCATACGATTACGGCAAACTTGTCTTTACACGAGACACTGAAGAATATTCTCAATTCTGCGCGTAAGGTGGTTGAAGCGCAGGGGGCGTCGCTCTTTTTGATCAATAAAGACAATCCTGATGAGTTGATTGTGGTGGCGGCTGTTGGAACTGGTTCTGATGTGTTGCAGGGGCTACGGGTACCTGTTGGTGAGGGTGTTGCCGGTTATGTGGCACGCGAGGCGAAGTCACAATTGGTTGGTGATGCCGAACTTGAACCCCGTCATTATAAGGGTGTCGATGAACAAACCGGTTTGAGCACCCACGCATTGATTGCCGTACCGCTGATTAATGCGGACAGGGTTATTGGTGTCTTGGAAGTCGTCAATAAGTTGAATGAGAGTTACTTCACTCAAGATGATGTTCGCCTACTCGAAAGTATGGCGGGTACGGCGGCTGTTTCGATTGTAAATGCGCGATTGTTTGATGAAACCCAGCGTCGAGTTAATGAACTGGCAACTATTTTGAATGCTAGCGGCGCGGCTTCTTCCACGTTGCAGTTTTCGCAGGTACTGGAAGGTATTGCCCGAAATCTATCCGATGGATTGGAAGTCGGACGCTGCACGATTATGTCGTGGAACTCACCTAAGAATCGGTTGGAATCGCTGGCTGAAATTTGTGATATGCGATGGACGGTTGAGACTGCTCCCAAGCGATCATTCGTGGCTGAGCCATTTGTGCAAATGGTGTTGACTGCTGGCTCGATGGTACATGCCTCCTCATTAGAAACGGATTTGTTACCTCAACACCGGGCTACTTTGGATGCCATTGGTATGATCAGTGTGATTGCTGTTCCAATCAAGCTACAGGAGTCTATCTGTGGATTGGTAAGCATTTACAGCAACTCGCCTCGGGCGGCATATAGCGACGAAGACACGATGGAAGTAGACGCGATTGTTAAATTGTGGCAGCAAGGACTTGGTGCGTTCAACTCGTTGGCTGACGTCACACCGGTGATGGTTGATGATCTCATCGGGCAGTTGATGCGGGTAGGACAAACGTGTTGGGTTGCCCTACGTGCATGGAAATCTGGTGATGACTTTAGCTATTTGGTGCGTGAAAAAGGCTTTGCTGAGTGGACTAAGCGACCGGGAACTGTGCTCCCAATTGAAAATTATCCAACCATGCAAGCGGTCATTCAACATCAGGAAGCACGCATGGGTACGCGAGCCGCAACTGCAACGGATGCCGCAGAAGTTGATTGGTTGGTACATCATGGCGGTCAATCTTACATGGCAGTGCCGTTGATTGAACGAGGCGTCACTGTCGGTATTGTAAAACTTGTGAGCCAAGAAGATCGGTTATTTGATGATGATGAGGTGCGGTTGGCACAGGGTATCGCTAATGTGGTGAGCAGCGCTATGGAAAATGCGCGCTTGTATCAGTCGTTGGATAGCCGTGCTAAGGCATTGGAAAGTGCGTACAAGGAATTACAGGAAGCAGACAAAGCGAAGGACGAGTTCATCCAGAACGTTTCACATGAATTGCGTACGCCACTTATTTCGGTGATTGGATATGGCAGCCTCCTTAATGAAGGAGAGTTTGGTCCACTGAACAATGATCAGCGCGATGCGATGGGGAATATTCTCCAGAAGTCGCAAAAGCTGGCAGATATAGTACAAGACATTGTTTCTGTACAGGCTTTGGAAACCCAGACTTTTAATCGGCAACCTGTAAACATGGTCGCTATCGTTACCGAGGTGCTTAACAAATATAAGCAACAGGCTGAAGAGGCGAAATTGCGGTTCAATTTGCGGGTATCAGCAGATTTTCCACAAGTGCTGGCAGATCCTAAGAGCCTCAGTGATGTGTTTGACAAATTGATCGATAACGCGGTGAAGTTTGGTCGCAATGGCGCTAATATTGACATCATATTGCAGGATACTACAAGCGCGGTGGTACAGGTCGCGATCCGTGATTACGGAATTGGGATTGATCCAAGCGAGCATCAAAAGATATTCCGTCGGTTTTATCAGGTTGACGGCGGTGTAGCGCGGCGCTATCCAGGAACAGGGCTTGGATTGGCGATTGCAAAGGCCATTATCGAAGGCCATGGTGGGCGCATCGGCGTGAAAAGTAGCCTGAACGAAGGCGCAACATTCGTATTTACAGTTCCTAAGAACACGGTATTTGAATCGTAAACTCTATGTCACTCAATGCAATTCACACTATTCTCTTTAACATGCATATTATGTATTCGTTTGCGCTGGCTATTTGGGCGGTGGTGATGGCAAGTCGCAATCAATCCATATCCGGAAATTATTGGGGCGCGGTGGCGACTTCAACAATACTAGCAGCTTTGGTATTACTGCTGGGCGTTATTATGTCTCTGCAAGGGTTGCGTCTGGTACGCACCGGCGTGTACTTCCTGTACATGGTATGGTTAGTGATTATCATGCCCGGATTGTATTCTATGCTGCGTGGGCGTGATGACCGCAGTGCGGCGATTGCCTTTGCGCTGCTAAGCTTTTTCAATGTATTCACATCAATTAGTATGTTCCAGCGTGGGCTTATCACCCCGTGGTTGCCGCAGTAATCCGCGATTTTCCTAAAACCTGCTATACTTTCCAACGGCGTGGTCATAGTGGAGGATAGCATTTTGGTGCATGATGTACGGCTGGCAGAACTCGAGCTGCCTGAATTTGGTTTGCCTACTGTTGAGCCAATAATTCCAGCGGAAACTTACCTCAAACGCATAGAAGTCGCTCAGAACCTATGGTTTTGGCGTCGGCTGAATGCTGTTGTCGTGTATGCTGACCGTGAACATTCCTCTCATATGGCCTACCTGACCGGTTATGACGCGCGATTTGAAGAAGCCTTATTGGTATTCAACTTACAACCGGAAGTGTCTGAGGCTGGAACCATGCGCACAGATATGATTCCGGTTCGATTGACTGACCGTAAGCCGACGTTATTGGTTGGTAATGAGGGTTGGGCGTATGCTGCGGCAAGCCCTGTTCCGATGACAAAAGTGTTGTATCAGAATTTTAGTTTGCCCGGACAGCCACGCGGGGCAAGTGATTCGCTTGGATCGATATTGAGGGCGGCGGGTGTAGCTGAGGCAGGGAAGATCGGTGTGATAGGATGGAAATCCTATGCGGATCATGATTCTGGTGGTGAT
The DNA here is from genome assembly GCA_044227005.1 of Aggregatilineales bacterium. Classification (GTDB taxonomy): domain Bacteria; phylum Chloroflexota; class Anaerolineae; order Aggregatilineales; family Phototrophicaceae; genus CFX2. Next base: position 1,670,304 of record JBGAFZ010000002.1, on the reverse strand, counting down.
AATACGTGGCTCGATATTCCAGCGTATATCGCGGATACGTTACGGTCAATTGTGGGGGAACATGGCGAGGTTAGCAACATCACTGACACGTTGATTGATCCTGTTGATGGGTTGAAGATCGTTAACGATGTGGATCAACTGGCTTCGTTTGAGTTTGCTGCTACGCATACCTCACAATCGTTGCGGAATGTACTTTTTGGTCTAAAGCCGGGTATGACAGAATATGAAGCTGTGCAACTCATGGAGCTTAATGGTATTCCGCTCTCCGTACATCTCATGCTATCAAGTGGTGACCGAACCCGCTTAGGATTAGCCAGCCCATCATCAAAGCGCATTCAATTGGGTGATCCTTTTACGATGGCGTTCGGTTTGTGGGGAGGTCTTAACGCGCGTGCCGGTTTTGTGGTGCATGATGCGCATGAACTTCCTCAAGATATTCAAGATTACGTTGATAAATTGGTTGCTCCGTATTTTAGGGCGGTTGTTGAGTGGTATGAATTGGTTGGAATTGGTGTGACGGGTGGGCAATTGTATGACGTTATCCACAAGCATATTGGTGATCCGTTTTTCGGAGTTAGTCTGAACCCAGGACATTTTATCCATCTGGATGAGTGGACACATGCTCCTGTTTACAAGGGGTCAACCGTGCCGCTTAAGTCGGGCATGGCGATCCAAGTTGATGTTATTCCCGCGACAGGAACGCCCTATTTTACGACCAATATTGAGGATGGTATTGCGCTGGCAGACGAAGAACTGCGAGCGTCTTTTGCGACTCTCTATCCAGAAGCATGGGGTCGTATTCAGGCGCGGCGTGATTATATGCAGACTGTGTTGGGCATACGACTCAAACCAGAAGTGCTGCCGTTTAGTAATATTCCAGCTTACCTGCCGCCTTACCTGCTCAGTCCTCAGCGAGCTATGCAGGTTGTAGCCTCATAAGTTTGGTGTGGCGTGGATATTATTCTGACTCATGAGAATGGTGATTTTGATGCTGTAGCCGGATTGTTGGCGGCTTCACGCTTATATGCCGATTCTGTTCCAGTGCTGCCAGATCGCCTGAACCAAAATGTCGCGCGGTTTTTGACGTTATATGGTGCGGCGTTTCCATTTGTGCGTCAATCTGATTTGAAAGCGCGGACTATCAACCATATTGTTCTGGTGGATACCCAGCGCATGGTTCAGTTAAAGCATACGCGATCTGATGTGACGATTGAGATTCTCGATCATCATTCGCTCAATATGGAATTACCTTCAGGTTATACATTCACTTTTGAGGCAGTAGGCGCAGTTACAACGTGGTTAGTGGAAGAAATTCAAAAGAAGAGTATTCACCTAACTTCACTCGAAGCTACTTTGTTGATGCTTGGCATTTACGAAGATACGGGTTCATTAACCTACGCGACGACGACACCGCGTGATTTGCTGGCAGCGGGTTGGCTTTTGGAACAGCAGGCCGTGATGGACACTGTTCGCCGTTTTCTCGCGCCAACGCTTTCTGTCGAGCAACAGAAATTGCTTGAGTTGGTGTTAAAACATATCCAAACTCGCGATGTTCAAGGCTATAGCATTTCGATTAGCGCTTTACGCGTTGAGGATTATGTTCACGAGGTTAGCGGCGTGGCGCATCGCCTCAGAGATTTGTTGGATTCGGCAGGGATATTTTTGGTGGTCGAGATGCCGAACGGGACGCTGTTGGTGGCACGATCAACAGTGGACGCGATTGATGTCGGGGCAATTGCACGGGTTTTCGGTGGGGGAGGGCATGGAAGGGCTGCGGCTGCGACGATTCGTGATCGTGCGCTGGACTCGATTGTTTCAGAGATTTGGACACAGCTCGAAGCACAGGTGTTGCCCGCTACGCGCATTGCTGATTTGATGTCTTATGGGGTGCAAACGGTCGATGTAGATCAGCCGCTTAGTGCGGTGATTCGCAGATTGAGGCAAATTGGACATGAAGGTTATCCAGTGGTAGAGACTGGACGGATCGTAGGCTTGCTCACCCGACGTGATCTGGATCGTGCCGACGAGCACCAAATGCGGGACTTACTGGTAGGCGATGTGATGTCTGCCGGAAATGTTAGCCTTACGCCTGATGCTTCTATATTTGCGTTGGAAAAGGTCTTTGCAGATACCGGATGGGGACAAATTCCGATAGTTGATGCTACTGGACAATTGATTGGTATCGTCACACGAACTGATTTGCTCAAACATTGGTACAAACTGCATCCCGCAGCTCATCAACATGAGCAGACGATTACTTCTGAGAAATTTGAGGCGATACTCGGCCGTAGTGTGATGTCCTACATTCAGATGGTAGCCGACCATGCACAATCTGAGTCAGTCACGGTTTATTTGGTCGGGGGTGTTGTTCGTGATCTTGTGTTGGGGCGCGCGAATTTCGACATCGATTTTGTGGTCGAAGGGGATGCCATCTCATTTGCCCAGAGTTTTCAACAGCGACAAGCTGGTGATCTGACCGTTTTTACGCCATTTGGGACGGCGAAGTGGAAGCCCAGTGGTACTATGCCTGAAGCGGCAGTGCTGATTGATCATATTGATTTTGCATCGGCACGCTATGAGTTTTACGAACACCCAACAGCATTACCGACTGTGTATGACAGTTCTATCAAACTCGATTTACAGCGCCGCGACTTTACGATCAATACATTGGCTATTCAGATCAGTCCTCTGACGGAGTTTGGTCGAGTGGTTGATTTTTATGGTGGCTTGCGTGACCTAGATGCAAAATTAATTCGCGTGTTGCACAGTCTGAGTTTTATTGATGATCCGACGCGGATTTTGCGAGCCTTTCGTTTTACACACCGGTTGGGATTTGCGATTGAAAAACGCACTGCTGAACTCATCACGGTCGCTTTACCGATGTTGGGGCGGATCACTGGTGAGCGGCTGAGGAACGAAATCAATTTACTGCTGAGGGAAGATCAACCCGAAGTCAGTTTGCTTGCTTTACAGGAACACGGCGTGCTGACAGCGATCCACTCTGATCTTGTGCTGGATCATCACCTCAGCGAGGATTTTCAGCGAGTGCGTTCGGCAAAACCTGACAAAATGCCGATCGTTGATAATCAGACAGAGCTTTATTGGCATATCCTGTTGTCTCGTATCGAACCTGATGTTCTTAGAGGAATATGCGACCGATTGATGTTTGGGCGGAAGGTGAGCGATTCGCTGCTTCAGGCGGCTGTGGTTATGCAACATGTAGATGAACTGGCAAGAGTAGGTAATCGTCCAAGTAGTATTGTTACTCGATTGGAGACTGTTTCACCAACAGCGCTGGTCGCTATCTGGTATGCGTCGGATGATGTACAGGTGCAGGCATATTTGGAGCGCTACTGGACAGAGTTGCGATTGGTACGACCGCTGGCGAATGGTGATACGCTGCAACAATTAGGGGTTAAAGCTGGGCCGTGCTATCGTGTGATTTTGGCGCGTTTGCGGCAGGCATGGTTAGATGGATTGGTACATCATGAAACGGAGGAACGCCAACTGCTTGATCGTTTGATTCACGACGAAAGGATATGTGGTGACCACGCGTGAATATCCAGACCTGCGGATTTCATTACCTATTGAAATTCGTCCCGCTAAGGAATCCGATTTGCCTCTTCTGGAGTGGTACGGGCAATATGCCCATTTTCGAAATTTATTCAGACATGCGTATTGGGATCAACTTTCCGGTATTCGGTTGATGTTAGTGGCGGATTGTAATCATTTTCCGATTGGGACCCTTTTCATTTTGTACATGAATGAAGACGAGTCTAGCCGACAAGCATATTTATATTCGCTGCGGGTGATGGATATGTTTCAGCGGCAAGGTATCGGGACGCGGTTGATGATGGAGGCTGAGGCTCAAGTATTGGCGCGCGGATATGATTGTGTGACGATCTCGGTCGCCAAAACTAATCATGCAGCACTCCGTCTTTATGAGCGTTTAGGTTATCAAATCTTTATGGAGGATCGTGGCGAATGGAGTTATACTGATCATCTGGGAAAGGTGCGCCACGTTAAGGAACCGTGTTGGATGTTGCAAAAAACAATCTCTTTGCGTTAAAATGCCCAGCCACGCGCGTAACCATTTACACTTGACGGTGTATATAGTGGCTTAAGTGGTTGCAGTTTGGTTCGTTGTTCGATGAAAGGATGTTCCGCATTCCATGAATATCAAGCAATCTTCCGTTCGCGTAACACGTTGGCATGGTAGCCAGCACCCCACATTCTCTACAATCACCCGTGATATGAAAAAAGAAGGACTACGCCCCTACATGTGGGTGAATACGCCTAATCACCGGTATGGGGTACGTTCGCACGGTTATGACAAAGTGTTGTATGTGGTTGAGGGTACGGTTGAGATCACCTTGCCTGATTCAAATCAACGCATGAACCTACGAGCTGGTGACCGTGTCGATATTCCGGCAGGGGTTCGTCATGGCACAATAGTAGGCTTAAACGGGGCTAAGTGTGTAGAGGCTGCCGTTGCCCGTCAGTAGCGAATTGAGTTCTATCATTGGTCTTTATAGGGGCTGCTCGATGTTCAGGGCGGCTCTTTTATTTGGTCTGGAAGATGAGTAAGGCAAGAGTGTGACTATCGCCCAAAAGGCAAAGGCCACTATAATGCATTCCAGTCCGGTTGTAAGATTTCGTATAGGTTCTAAGGCAAGTACAATTTGCGCGTTACTACTTCACATCACAACCACATAACCCGAAGTCAGTTATTCCATCCGCACAAGCTCCTTTCTAACACATCCAGTTCATCCCCGTTTCAAAGTGTGCTGCCGCATTTTGATGAGGTTGGATTGACACCTAACACCCACTTCTATAAACATGGTGCGCATCCTGTGATGCAGGTTGATACCGCTTATTGGCAGTTGGTGATCGATGGTGGATTGCAGTTTTCATATGATGAGATACGGCGGATGCCGGCTGTTGAACGACCAATTACATTGGTTGCGGCCAATAGTATGCCTCAGCATTTTATGATGGGAAATGCTTTATGGCGGGGTGTGCCCGTACGGGAATTGCTCGGTAACCTGTTAACACGTTCTGACGTAAAGTACGCACAATTTCGGTCGATGAATGGGTATCGTACTTATCTGCCGGTGAACTTGTTGGATAATGCCCTACTTGCTTATGAGATGAATGGTGAAGGCTTGTCACCTGAGCAAGGCTATCCAATTCGGTTGGTTGTTCCGGGGGTATATGATTACAAGATGCCCAAATGGTTGACTGCAATTGATCTGGTGGCGGACGCTCCGATCGGTCATTATGAGTCGCGGGGGTGGTCAGCTGGTGGAGAAGTACAGACGACATCGGCTATTTTAACGCCCCGCGCACGAGCTGTTGTGGATGGGCGAGTTCATTTTAGTGGCGTGGCATTTGCTGGTACACGGAAGGTCACCCGTATTGAGTTGAGCATTGACGATGGTGATTGGATGCCGGTTCCGTTTGCAGAAGCGGTTGGTGGTAGCTGGACACGGTGGCAGATTGATTGGACGCCTCCGGCAGCAGGGGATTATGTTGTTAGAGTAAGGGCGACTGATAGCGATGGTTTTACACAGTCGGCTTTATCTCAATCTGTAGTTTTTCCATATGGATCAACTGCTATCCATTCGCTTGTTTTCCGCGTAGCCATGTGAACTGAGGGTTAATAGCGAATGCTTTCAAGACGATCATTTTTGCAATTGGTCGGGGCGTCATTGGTTGCGGTTGGACTACGCCCTGCGAACCGCATGCTGGCAGCGTTTGACGATAGCGCTTATCAAGGACGCGCTTTTACTGCGCTTCCGGTGTACTCGACGCGTGATGCAGCACGCGAGCCAATACGTTACTTATGGCCGGATAGCACAACAACCATACTAGATCGGATAGACGGTTGGTATCAAATAGCCGATGGATGGGTGCAACGTGAAGGCTTGCAGCCAATGGTGGCATATGATCCAAGTCGTTATCAGTTTATGGATGGAGTACCGTTTTGGGCGGAAGTCGCTGCCCCGATTGCCTCAGTGCGGAGTCATTGTGCGGCAGATGCATCATTGGTGTCCCGCATTGGGCATGGCGGGGTGGCGCAGGTGATTGATACGCTGCCGGGTGAGCCTAACGGTTGGTACGGGATTGCTGATGAACATGGTGATTTACTGGGGTGGACGCAGGGTATATTCTGGAGACCGATTGCGTTAGAAGTAGAAAATGCTTCAGGACGGATGCTGCGCGTTGATCGTTCGGCAGGTTTATTGACGGCTGTTGAGGGAAAACAGTCTGCTTTAGTTGTCCCGTTTTCAAGCGGACAGGGGTTGGATAAAGGGATGTTTCCTGCCTTGCGGGGTGAAATTGGTGGACGGCGATGGTTTGGTGATAAGACTTATGACGCGGTTTCGTGGTCAATCCGATTTAGCGAAGGACGGTCGTTGGCGGGTGTCTATTGGCACAACCAATTCGGGACTGCTTATCAGGATGGGCCAGCCGTGCAGGTCACACCGTTGATTGCACGATGGTTGTATGGTTGGTTGGGTGATGATGCTCATATTGTGGTTGAGTGATACCGAGTTTTAATGTAATAATCAGGAAAGTTTTGGGATCTATAGTTATGCTATGGAAAATGTTTTGATGTGTGAAGGGGATAGGTTGTGAACGTTGATAATATCTCGTTCGGATTAGCATTTTTAGTCGGTTTGATTTCGTTCTTGTCGCCATGTTGTTTGCCGTTGGTTCCGGCTTATATTGGTTATTTGGGTGGGCGGCTGACGAATAAGGTGTCTACTCAGGTGACGGTTGGTTCCGGCGGACAAGCAGTTTTGCAGCCTGCGGCACGTAACCGCTTCACGATTGCGTTACATGGTGTCTTTTTTGTTTTGGGATTTACGTTTGTTTTTGTGACGATTGGCCTGCTCTCGACGGCTTTTGTGCAACAGATTGGTGGGCGAAACATCAATCTGGTGACGAATATTATCGGGCGGCTGGGCGGGGTGTTGATTATTTTCTTCGGGCTGCATTTTATGGGCGTACTACCAAAAGTTTTCAACCGCTTGTTGACTACTGATAAGGCGCGGTTGGCTAATCCGATCGTAACCGTGGTGATGGCATTGGCTGGTACGGCGCTGCTGCTGTGGGGATTTACGGGTGAATTGGTGCCAGCTTTATACTCCAACTTGCAAACGACAGCAGGGAGCGTAAACCAGCTAAACTGGACGACGATTATTGCGTTGGCACTGATCGTTGCATACTTGCTTGGGCTGTTTTTGAATGGCGCGTTTGCTAAACCAGCGGTGTTTTGGAGTGGGATGATCACACGCTTTCAAAACCTGTTTTATACCGATACCCGCAAGCAGATGACATCACGTGGTGAAGGTTATGCAAGTTCGGCACTGATGGGTGTTATTTTCTCGGCAGGATGGACGCCTTGTATTGGACCGTTATATGGGGCGGTGCTGACATACTCGGCTAATACAGGTGATGTGGTGCGGGCGGCTCCTTTACTGGCGGCTTATTCGTTGGGGCTGGGGGTTCCGTTCCTATTGACTGCGGTGTTGTTAGATAGCGCACAGGGCTTTTTACGACGTCTACAGCGGCACATGCATACGATTGAACTGGTAAGTGGTTCGTTCCTGATATTGATCGGCGTGCTGGTGGCAAGTGGGCAACTTCAGAGCTTGAGCCAATATCTACAAGGGCAATACTCGCAGTTCTCGATTGATCTGGAAGAGTCGGTCGTTGGTTCTATGAATGGTAGCGCAACGGCGGTTCCTGTTGTTCCAACAGCCGAAGCCACAACATCAGCAGCGTTGAATAGCATCGCAGGGGCAGCGGCCTCAGCAAGTGGGCCGGTATCCGGTACGGATGTGGGTAATGTAGCTCCGAGTTTTGAAGCGATTACTGATGCTGGGAAGCCAGTAAAGTTGTCTGAGTTACAGGGACAGGTGGTGGTGCTGAATTTTTGGGCAACATGGTGCGCCCCGTGCAAAGTGGAGATGCCTGAATTCGAGAAGGCTTATCAGGCGAATGGTGACAACAACTTTACAGTGCTTGCGATCAACAATGCTGAGTCACTTGATAAGGTCACGACTTTTCGTGGTCAAATGAAGTTGAGCTTCCCGTTCGTGATGGACGCGAAGGGTGATTTGCAGCGCTTGTACGGCGTGGTGAGTTATCCGAGCACCTATGTATTGAACAAAGAGGGCGTTATTATCGCCAAGCAATTTGGCCCGATGACTGCAGAACAGATTGATATTTTAGTGAAGAAAGCGCTGGCGTCGTAGTATTCGATGGGACGCGCAAAAGGTACACTTTGGTTGGTTGGGGCTGTGATCAGTTTGATCGCAGCCTTTTTTGTTGTGTGGTCGGCGGGGCTGCCTGATCGGGCGAGCTATACGGGTTTCATTGCGGCAGGGGAACGGGTGGCGCCGGAGATGAATGCGATTGCTCCACCGTTCGAAGCTCAGAAACTAGCTGGTGGTTCGGTGCGGTTGGCGGATTTGCGAGGGCAGACCGTGCTGATCAATTTTTGGGCGACATGGTGCGAGCCGTGCAAAGCTGAATTGCCCGAAATTGAGGCAGTTTATGAGACGTATAAGCGGAGAGGGCTACGCGTGCTGGGGGTTAATCTGGGTGAGGCAAAGGTAGATGTTGCGCGATGGGTTGAGGCATTTGGGTTGACATACGATATTGTATTCGATGAGGGGCAACACATTGCGTCCTTGTACCAGCTACGCGGGCAACCGTCGAGTTATTTGATCGCGCCGGATGGGGTGATTACCCAGATTTATTATGGGCCGACGATACGACAGCAATTGGAAGCCGCGATAGCGCCATTATTACCAGCCTGATACACTTGGATTATCGTCTGGATAGGTAAATCGATTTCCCTGTATACATAGGTTCTTTATGACTTCAATGACTCCTCCGAGCAATAGGCCGGTGGCTTTACGGCTGAATTTATGGGTGCTGCGCCTCACACGACATTGGCTACGGGTGGTGCTGGCACTGCTGGTCACTTATTCGACTTTGCCGGTGGCTGCGCCGGTATTGATGAAGGTGGGGCTGACAGGACCGGCCAATGTGATTTATTCGATGTACAGCGTGGTGTGTCATCAATTCGCGTTTCGCTCGGTGTTTCTGTTTGGTGAGCAGCCGATGTACCCGCGTTATAACACGGGAAGTTCGTTGAAACCGTTTGAGTCGTTCGTCAAGGATTTGCCAGAGTTTGCGCCGGATCGTGTGCTGCCGTTCCCGTATGGTGTGGTGGGTGATATATATGCGTTTACGGGCGGGTTTCAAGGGGCTGCGCGGGAGTTTCGGGGCAACGAAACGATGGGCTACAAGATGACGTTGTGCGCCCGTGACATCGGCATCTATTGGGCGCTGACGGCAGGGGTATTGATTTATAGTATTCCGGTGGTGAGGCGGCGATTGCGCCCGATTCCGATCTATATTTATGTGATTCTAGGACTCGCGCCGATTGCGATTGATGGGTTAAGCCAATTGTTAGGGTATCCTCCGTTTAACCTGTGGCCTCCACGAGAGACATTACCGGCGTTCCGGATTGTGACGGGTGTGTTATTCGGGTTGATGAACGCGTGGTTGGGGCTGCCGTATTTGGAACTTTCGATGCGGGATACTCGTGAGCAGATTGAAGATAAGCTAAAACGAGCGGGTTTCGCGGACAAGCTCAAAGTTTCAAGCCGTAAGTGAGAAGCTACAAGTCATCAGATTTGAGTCAACATATGTGAAAACTGATATGGATGATTCACATTTTTCGCAGTTTGTGCAATATTGCCGCTGAAGTGTGCAGTGACAACCAAGGAAGTTGGCGCTGAATGGATAATCAGGGTCGGCGGTAGTGTCGGTGACAGGTGCCGAAATGGCGCATACGCCGTGGTTGTCCCGGTCATTGCCACCGCTACGCCATATGGGTGCTGTTGCAGCGAGTGTTAGGGAGCTTGGCGCTGAATATGCAATGCTGATTTGCCAAACAGACCTTTGTTCAAAGCCTGTTTTCCACCTGAATCGGTCGTTGGCAGCATTGAATACCCCTTAAAACAACGATAATTGAACAGCAGGTTGATGACCATCGAGCAGGATGAAGGGCGCGGCTTGTTCGGGCGCACGGATGCCGAGGGCGCGCAGGTGCGATAAGTCGGTGAGGTGTCCGGTACGGCGGGCTTTGAGAATGTTGTCGGCGGCTTTGGGACCGAAGCCGGGGATACGCATGAGTTGTTCACGGCTGGCACGCATGATTTCGATGGGGGCGTGGCGGAGATTGAGGTCTGCCCACGCACGTTTAGGATCGACATCAAGGCGCAAGTTGCCCGATTGTTCAAAGGGGAGATCTTCGACATTCCAGCCATAATCGCGGAGCAAGAAGCTGGATTGATAGAGGCGAAACTCACGAACGGGCAGGGTCGTGGGCAAATTTTCAAAGGGTGTATCAGAAATAGGATGAAAGGCTGAATAATAGGCACGCGCGAGTCCCATTTGACGATAGAGGCGTTCACTGAGCGAAAGTAATTCGACATCGGTATCGCCAACCGCGCCGACGACGAATTGAGTCACGGTGCTGGCACGCGCGCCATTTTGCCGAATTTGGTGCGCCCACGCGAGTCGTTGAAGTAGTTCGTTATTGAAGTCTTTTTTGGGTGCGAGAGCGGTCAAGCGATCCTGATTCGGACCTTCGAGGTTGATAGAGATACGGTCGGCAAGCTGCATCGCGCGATGCAGTTGATCGTACTCGTAATAACAATGTGCCTTTTTGGATAGAATATTCTTTTACTTCCAACAGCATAAGAGTATGTCACGTTTGGGACATCACTGGTCAACAAAAGTCATCTGCCCCTCAGTCGCGAAATGTAAACAGCACAAAACCTCCTAATTCAAATGTTCATCCTAAAGTCGACCCCAATACCGGGGATTTGGCTTCTTTTGATTCCGACTTGGAAGAAAGGAAGTAAATTATGCTCTCTCAACTCAAGCCATTATTACAGGAGGAACGACAGCTGGCCCGTACCTCGGCAGCAGACGCGGTAATGCGCGATATTGGTGAGCACCCACAGCGTGATCACTACAATCAGCACACTGCCCAGCGCTTTCCGCCACGGGTGACGAAGTTAATCACCGGACTGTGTATCGCTCTTTTGATGGCAGCCTTTACTCCGTCAGCCATCCGGTTGTATGTCATCGGTTCTGAGACCTTTGGTGCGGCTGTGCCCTATGAACTGGCAATGGTGGCCGTAGGCATTGCCACGGTTCTGACGGCCGAAATCGGTCAGGTGGTCTTTTCATTAGCCTTAGCGACATTGGGGACAACCAAAAGTGCACGTCGTTTGTTGTATGCGAGCATGGGCATGGCAACGGGAATTGCGCTGGTGGGGAACATTCAGGTCGCCCTGCCCGGTCATATGACCAGCCCATTCGCGTGGTTGGAAGCCATCGCACCGCCGCTCCTGGTGCTGAGTACCGCCTATGTCCTCAAAGAGCAATTATTGGTTGCCATCGAGCAGCGCCACGCCAACGAACGCGCCTATCAGGCAGCAGCGAATGAGTGGCAGCGGGCGACTCTCCATCCGGAAGCGCACAGTCAATGGATGCAGTTCTATGCCAACGCTTTGCGGGATGCCTTGCGCAAAGCCAACAGTCGTCGGAAGGAAGCATTGGAAGGATTAACAACTGCCGATTGGCGAGCCTTGGTCTACCGCGAACTTCAAGCCGACAACTGGTACGAGGAACCAACGACCGAAATACAGATTACCCCGGTTGAAGCAGAGGAACCCATGGAACAACGCCCTTTAGTACTCAGCGTCAACGGAACCAGCCGTTATCACCCCATCGAGACTTAGAAACGGGACGATGCAGTGTGTGTGATGAACCGCTGCCCAAGTCGCATTACTACGCCGGTCGGCCGCGGTTGTATTGCAGCAATCGCTGTAAGCAGCAGGCGAAATGGAATCGATGGCGAGCATCAGTGCAAGCATTTCGTGTCAAACCCTGAAGGAAAACAACCATGAGCAAACCGAGCATTATCCCGAACTGGAAATATCAGAAACCGTCCAAAGGCGGCTATAAAGGGCTAAAGAAACTGCTGAAATATGTGTCCTATCGCGAAAGTCCTGACCACCGTCCGCTGGATCTGAGTGACCGTTGGACGGATTGCGGGTTAGGTGGCAATTGGCGCGAGGTTTACGAAAAAGCCGGCGAACTGTCCGGTCCGTATGTGCTGGCTCACCATCTGGTGATTGCGCCTGCACCCGACCTGATGGCACTGGTACCGGAGGAACTGCGGCAGGAGATTACCCGCGAAGTGACCGAACGGACGATTGATAACTGGTTTGCTGCACGCGGATTGAACATACTCCAATACAGCTATGTGACACATGACCGTGATACCGACGATGCGTTTGGCTTACAAAATCTCCACACGCATGTGTTTGTCGCAGGGACGGTTGAGAACAGTCTTGGCGAGCGCGAGTCGCACCGGGTGGAGCGTCAGCAGGTTTGTACCGACCGGGGTGGATTGAAGCGTGAAGACAATCTCCATCAAATTGCCCGACAGGAATTCGAGCAAGTATTGGATCGCACTATCGGGCTAGAGTGGCGGCTGCTGCGCGAAGCCGAACTAGAGCAGCCAGTGATACCGGATCGAGATGAGGACAGCTTATTTGTCCGACAGAGCCCTGAGATTGAGTTTTAGCATGATTACTTTATTGACGGTATTTGTCCTACAAAGTCCACCGGGTCACACGCTACAAGCGATTGGCTTGGTGCCAATCGCGGGTGTCCCGCCTGTCTTACACGCATCTGTCAACAGGTTCGCCGCAGGCGGGACACCCAACCCACCACGGTGTCGGGGTGGCGAGTTTAATGAACTCGCTCCTCAACCGCCGGAGGGGCTCTGCGCACCATGCCTGCGCATGGCACGCCAGCGACGGGGTGGCCGCAGCCCACCGTCGCTGAAAAAGCATGGCGCGACACGTTTCACCGTGTCACGCCCGTTCGAAATTTGCCATTTCGTCCGAAGAATCCAACAAGAGAGAGGAAACCATGTCTGACAACTCAAAATCACAATTCACCAACCGCCTCGCTGTGCATATCACCAGAGCCATGGATGACCGACTGGAGCAGATCGCCAACCAGCGCGACGAGCCCAAAGCAGAAGTGGTCCGGACTGCGCTGCGGGTTTATCTCGACGAACAGGAGGATCTGATTGGCAGTCGCAAACATTTTAGTAAAGCCTTCCAACGGCGTATGGATTATCAGGACTGGATGCTGGTAGTGACCTTGCAGCTCATTAGCAACAGCTTCGGGGCGCTGCTGTCAGAGATTACCCATAAACCCTTTGACAGCGGGCTGCTGCTGGAATATGCGCTCAAACAGGCCAAAGCCAAAGAGGATCACCTACATACCCGTCTGCTGGAAGTGCTGGTCGGAAAACACGAACCGCCAGCGTAAAACAACTGGCGGTTGGCTCGGAATGATGTCCCGAAAGTCTTGATAACTTGAAGATACATCATTCCGGGTGAGCTGTCCACCAATTTGTATGACAACGATCACATCATATATAAGGAAGAACTCGCCATGATGTCCTCAAACTTGCCACCCATCGTACAGGCGGCACAGAAACAAGACTTATTGTCAGTAGCACTGGCTTATGCGGCACTCAGATTGAGCATTATCCCACTGGATGGCAAGCGTCCGGCCTTGACCAGCTGGACAACATATCAGCAGAAAGCCGCTTCAGCCGAAGCCATTCAGGAGTGGAACACGACCAGGTTATTCAAGAATATCGGCATTGTCTGTGGCAAGGTATCGGGCAATCTGGCTGTGCTCGATTTGGACGGTGCTGCCGGGTATCCGGCCTTTGTCGCCACCTTTCCAGCACTAGCCGAAACCTACACGGTCGCCAGCGGCGGCGGTGTAGGCAAGCACGTCTACTTCTATGTGGACAGCCTGCCGCCGAGTATCAAAGCCATGAATACGCCTATTGGCCATCTCGAACTCTGTGGCGAAGGACGGCAGGTGGTCGCGCCACCCAGTGTCCATCCAACCACAGGACAGTCTTATAGGGTTGAGAAGGCGCTCGACATCCTGCATGTGCCTGATGTAGGGGAATTAGCCGCATGGATAGAAGCCTTCAAACCCCGTCAGGCTGTTCGGAAATGGCAGCCACCCGCACGCACAAACCTTCCGACCGGCGAGGCGACCCTGAATCCAAGGGTCATTGCTGAGATTGCCTGGGTGCTGAGTGGGCAGGGGTTCAAGCAGCAGGGTTACTGGCTGCACGGAAGCTGTATTCATCCGGAGCGCCACCAGAACGGCGACCGGAACCCATCCTTTGGTTTCAATACTCGGACCGGTTATGGGTATTGCTATGTGTGTGGCACCCTGTTGGCGAAAGAAGTCTGCGAGGTTTTGAATATCGACCCGAATCAACTGGGCGGGTTAGTAGAACGTCCACAGCCACCCGTGATCCAACAGGAGGTGATGATAAAAGCAAAACCGGCTCCTGATAAACCCAACGAGCCACCGCCATCTGTACCAACCGATTACAAGCTGCCCGATTGGTTAGCGCAGTATATGGAGTGGGCGGGAACCACCGGCAACCAAACGCCGATGATCTTTCATCAGGCCGCCGGATTGTGGTTGTTGGCAACCGCCGTCGGCCGCCGGTTGTATGGTGAAGCGCCGTGGGGCGTAAAGATTTATCCGAACCTCTATCTGATGCTCGTCGCTGGAACGACCTTTTACCGCAAGTCCACTGCTTACAAGTTGGCGGAGCAGGTCGCACGGGCGGCCATCCCGCACATGCTCATGCCGACACCCGGTTCACCCGAACGCTTTCAGGAGGCGCTGGCAGGACGCTTGCCCAGCAACTTTGACAAACTGGTTCAAGAACAGCGCGAACGGCTGACCAAAGCCCAGCCGTTTGCAGCACAGCGAGGCTTGCTCAAGGACGAAGTCGCCGGATTATTCGGTGCTATCAACAAGCGGGATTACATGGTCGGGATGAAAGACCTGTTGATGGAACTTTACGACTGTCCAGACTATTTCGACAAAGACACGCAGACCGGATTGAACATTGTCGAGAACGCGGCGCTCTCCATTCTGGGTGTAACGACACCTGCCAGCCTGTCCTGCGCGGTCAGTACCGGCGATTGGGACAACGGCCTGCTCATCCGTTTCGCGCTGCTCACACCCGAACCGAACTATTCAGAGCGTCCGGCAGCCAAAGTCTATCGTGCTGTACCACAGGGATTGGTCGATGAACTCCGCAGCTTACATGGACGATTACCCGCACCGCAAACCAGTGAATTCGGCATGACCGCACCCGGATCCCTACGGCTGGACGTGCAATGTTGGGAGCAGTGTCAACAGTACGGCGATTGGTTGCGGCGGAAATGCGATCCGGGACAGGATACTGAACTGGATGACCGGCTCAAAGGCGTTTATGGACGCATCCATGTGCAAGCCTTCAAGTTGGCTACTTTATTTGCGGCACTCGATTGGCTCAAAACGTCGGATGAAACGCCAACGGTCACCGCTGATCATTGGAATGCCGGACAGGCAGTGGCGGAAAGCTGGCGCCAAAGTGCTCACGGATTGCTTGAACAACTGGACCGCAGTGGCGAAGCGACCATTGAACGCCGTCAGCAGGATCGGATGCTGACGGTGATCCGAGCCAACAGGAATTTAGGCGTCGAACTCCGTGACCTGTATCGCCAAATGCATATCACAGCCAAAGCCGGACGGCAAGTCGCACAAGAATTGGTCAAAGCAGGTTTGGTGGTCGAAGTTCGCAGCAATGGGGCAGAAGCCTATACGGCTGTCGAACATCTTCCAACCCCGTAATTTTGGTGACAGGCGTGACAAATGTGACAAGTGACTCGGTGACAAACCGCGCTTGTCACAAAGTCACATTGTCACAGAGTCACATTTGTCACAAATTTTTAGGAGTATAACCATGAACCATACCCAACGCATTGCCTATGTTGCCCGTCAACGGCGCATTTTGACCAAAACCATCGTCCGTGAAGCCGTCGAGCGCTACTTGGAGGCACTAGCAGAAGAAATTGCTACAGGTGACTGGGTCGATATTCCCGGTATAGGCAAGATTCAAATCAGTCGTGAGGAGGGCACAGGTTATGTGACCGTCTTTACAGTGGGTGGACAACGCGTGCGCCGAAAGGTGCAGATGCGTTTACGGACAAAACTGCGTCTCTACGAGAAATTTAAGTTCAAACTGAAGCAATAAAGGGCATTCCAAGTGCGGAAAGCGGCATTCATTATGCCGCTTTGGCGACTGTCCGTTTTAAGAGACCGTTTTGGGAACAAATTGCAAGATTCTATTGCAGGAAAAGCGAAAGGGAAGGGGATTTGTCAAAAACGAACCAGAGTGTTGAAAAAGTCGGAAAGAAAGCTATAAGGCTACAAAATCGAGCCTCCGTCACTGCATTCCGAGCGTAAATTGGGCGGTTTAAGAGCGAAACACAGGCTCAAAACTGTAGCTCACTGACTTTTTCATCAGGCTGGAACGTTTTGGAAGATGCCAAAACAGTAACGACTTAAGTTATGGAGGTTGCAAAACAAAGGCACTAACCGACTAAATATAATCAATTATTGCAATGATATTCAACCGATTGTCTTGCAATTTTCTGGGGGATTTAACGAACGTTTTTCTTGTAACTACGAGTTAGACACACTCACGAAAATACAGTTTTTAAGATACTCCACTTTCAAAACGAGCAAAGAAACAAAATTCTGTATTACACTCCTAAAGGTCTCAAAACAGTTTGGTACCTCACTGTCAAACATGCAAAAGAAGCGACAGGTTATGCAACAACAAACCGCACTCCTCGACAAATATCGGAAAACTCAAATAGGTCATGGTTGGCACACAGCACCAGATGATGGCTATTTGTACGATCACCTGCTCTATCACTTAAAAGAAGCAGGTCTGACAGACGAGATTAAGTCGTTATTTGTTGACCACAATTGGCTAAAGGTTCGAGCGAAACAAAACGGTTACAGTGCCTATCTTCAGGATTTGGAGATTGCTTGGGAAATTAGCCAAGCTGAAGCCCTGAACCAGATCGAGAGTAATCAGGAACCTATAGGCTTAGTAGAATGTTTTCGTTATGTTCTTATCCAGATAACTTTAGCCAGCATAGCGGAAAATCAAGTTGCCGAACTGGTTGCACGGGCTGTGGCAACCGACCTTTGGACACCAACACAGGCATTGAGTTTGGCTGCGCTTGTGTCGCAAGATCATCGGCAAGCAGAAATGTACACAATGATCTTGCAGACTGGAAAACTCGATAGACAAACTGCGAAAGATGTCTGCCAGATAACAACCGACATCGCGCAGTCAATCGAGTATCCATGGTATCGTTTGCGAGCTTTGACGGAATTAGCGCCACTTTTAGAAAAAACCTCACAAAAATATATTCTGGGATTAGCTGTAAAACTGGCACTGGAACAAGCGGATAATACAACTTATCCAGATCACCATGCTTTTTGGTGGTTAGCTGAACAACTTGAGGGCGATCTACTTGAGCAAGCCCGTATTGGTGCGCTGGCAATACGCAACCCCATTTCCCGTGTATGGTCTCTCACATGCCTAGCGCCCCTGCTTGATGAACCCCATCGTCAAAATGCGTTAGAACAAGGTGTGATGGCGGCAGAAAACATTACTGATGAATTGAACCGTGCGAATGCGTTAGCCCGATTAGCTCTACAAGTTACAGGGAATCTTGCAGAACAAGTTTTAGACCTGACTTTGAAGATTAAAAATCAACGTTGGCATGCACGAGTTTTCGAAGATTTAGTCTTTAAACTGAATGAAGAACAGTTAGGCAGAGTGCTTGACGCGACCCTCAAAATTGAAGATTTTATCTTTCGTTGGCGGATATTGGGAAATATCGCAACAGTAGCTACCGGAGAAACACAAGCACGCGCCATCGCTGCACTACCGGATTATAAAAAAGGAGAGAATAAACCTTTAGAGAAAACAGATTCAGCCCCTAGATCGATAAGATCTGAGCTGAAATCGATATTAACTATTGAAGACGACGAGGATTTTAATCAATGGCTCCGTCCCTTAGTTCAACACATACCGGATGCTTGGCTGCCGAAGGTTTTGAAGCGTGCAGGAAGAACTGAGGGGCAAGTAAATCGGGACTTAGTTTATGGAGCATTAGCCCCTCGACTTTCAGGTAAACTTCTCATAAATGCATTAAAGGCTCCATTGAGTGTAGAAGATCGCAGTTCTTTCCTGCGCGTACTGAGTGCCATTTCAAACCAAGCAAGTCGGCCTGTTAAACGCAAAGTTCAAAGTGCCATTCTCAAAACGATTTTGGATATTCATACTCCTTGGATGCGTATTGAACCGCTTATTGAATTTCTTCCTTTATTTGAGGGGAAAGCAAAAACAAAAGCTATTGAGCAAGCGCTTAAGGACATTGAACATCTGGCAAACGAAGAGTTTCAGGCTCGAATGCTCACATCAATTATTAGGTTCCTACCTGAAGAACAACGACAGGAGAAGCTTACTTCAGCCCTTAATCTGACTTGGTCATACAAAACGACATCTGAAATATTGAGTGCAGCCGGTATACCGGATAGTGGCATTTCTGTTGGTAATGAAAAACGAGAGGATATGGAAATATGGGGCCGTATTCGAATCTTGAGTTTGGTGATGGATCAACTTAATGAACCTCTGAAGACTGAAACTTTGTCTCGTGCCTTTGATTTGGCACTAAATACTGAGGGTGAAATGTGGCGAAGTGGTACATTACAGGATCTAGCTCGTCATCTTAAAGGAGATGCACTAGAACGGGAATTAGATAAAGTAATGGCTATTGCCTCTGAAAGAGAACGTACAGAAGCCATAAATGCCTTTATACCTTACTTACCTCCTTCGAGTCTTTTAAAAATATTAAATATCACTTCCCAAATTGAACACATAGGTCGTCGTACTACGACTCTGATAAATCTCGCAAAAGAATTGGATGGAGAACAAAAATATCAAATTTTAGCTACCGTTTTGGAATTAGCCATGCAAGAAAAGGATATATGGTCAAGAATCCATTATCTAAAGGAAATGGCTAAATTAGGAATGCAAGGTGCAACGCAACAAGGTATCGAAGCTGCCCAATTACTGACAGATAAGTGGGAGCGTGCCCAAGCGCTAGCGATATTCGCGCCTTTGATCGGTATGCCAGACGATGTGCTCAAACAAATTCGTTTGGGTGTACTGTCTCATTTTCAAGTATGGCGAACACAAAAACAGGTAATGCTATTTCAAGACTTAGTAGACGAGGACATTTTCACCCCGCCCATTTTATCGACGCAAATTCTGAGTGCATTTGCGGCCAGCATGTTACAGATTTACCAGCATTGGGACTGGACGTAATTTGAATAACATTATTCCTAGTAGAAATAGATAGGTAATGAAAATACGCCATTACAATAGTGGTGTAGCTGACCACAACGGCGCTTTTCGTCGGTAATATCAGCGAAAAAACCTCAATCGTGATCTCAGGTTTTGAAGAAAAGGATAGGATTTCAAGAGACAGTTGGAATCTGTATGGCTAAGTTCTACTTATGATTCAAATCATCAGAGGTGACACCGAGGAAGACAAAATCAGAGGTTAATCGCATGGTAGTCGATGAGCAGAACGATCAAACTAATATCATTCTAAAGGAACACCTCTTTCAAACTTAGAGAAGAGTTATCCTTTTGCTTGGAAGCACCATGTTCAGAAAAATGCTTTTTATGCTGCTCGTTATGCTGGTCAGCGGACTCAGCCTGCGCCTCTCTTGGGCAGCATACGAAGAAGTACCACCCCTGCCCAACCCCACCCAATGGCCGACCAAAGTCAAACCACTGACGATGGAAACCGTGCCCCAACTCACGCCCACCAATCTATTGAGCGGTGGTGTGACATCCGATGTGGTCTGGTACGGCGGAGATAACAACCGATTAGCCATTACCACTACCAATGGGGTCTGGTTTTATGATTTGCGCACCTCATCCCATCCACGCCTCGTGGTTCGTAATTTTTTCTCACAGCAGTCTTGGAGCGCTGATCTAGGACACCTGTCGTTTTCGCCGGATGGCAAATGGTTCACAGCTGCCATTGGTTACGACAAGCGCTTGGGCGATCATCTCGCTGCACACTTGATCATCTGGGACAGCGAAACTGGTAAAAATTATCCACTGCACCCCTATGATCCGATTGCACCGGGTTCGGGCTTTGTCCGCATCTGTCAATACGAACCGTGTCCTTTACGCTATGTGGGCTGGCTGCCGGATAACACCCTCATTAAGGTCATGAATAATGCCGTGACGATCTGGCGGCATCTTCCGGCGGATGAGAACGAGGTCTTTGCTTATCCCGCCACCAACCGCACCGGTTATGGCATCGAACGCATGGCTCTTAGTTCTGACTCGCACAGGGTAGCGCTCATATTGAGAGCGAATATCAGTGATCAGGCCATTATTCATGTATGGAATATTAGCACGGGCGAAAGCACCACCCTCTATGCCGATGACTATTTGCCGCTAGATCGCCTTGAATTCACTAATCTGGCCTTCACTGCCGATGGCTCGCGCTTACAAGCGACGTTGCGCTCTGGTGAAGTCTGGCAGTGGGATGCGCACACCTTAGAACGTCAAGCCAATATTCCCGCACACAAGCTGACGTGTTTATCAGACACCGAAACCAAAACGCTGTCAGAAAAGACGCAGATAATTGGCTCACGGCTGATTTGTATGCTCGGGCGTAACATAGGGTTTCCTGACGACATACTCCGCATCCTCGATCTGAACAGCGGGAAACTGCTCTCCGAAACCGACCTCGACTTGTCCAATACGATTATCGGAACCAGCTCCACCAAATTGGCGATGGCATATCCTAGCGCGGTGGTGGGTGGGCGCAAGCCGTACCAGAAACCTTTCACAATTCCAATTTGGGATCTGGCCACCGGTCAGAAAATCAGCACCATCCGCACCCCGAACTGGCCTTTACGCGCCGTTTTCAGTCCAGACGAGAGGGAGGTCGCCATCACCGGTGTGGAAGGTGGCACCAGTATATGGAATGTTGCGCATCCAAATACGGCACTGCCGCTGCTGGATACCCTGCACGGCAGAATTTACGGCATGGCTTTCAGCGCGGACGAGCGCCGTCTGATGGTCTTATCTGAACAGGAATTAGCTGCCTATTCGCCGCAGGACAGCACTTCTCACATCGTGTTAAGCGATCCCGCAAATAAGTACCGCGCGTTGGCCTCCGATAACCGCAGTCGGTTAGCAATTGGGGACGAAGACGGCAGCATTCAACTGATCGATTGGACAACCGAAAAAGTCACATCCGTACTGCTCAATAACGATGCAGTACTGGCGATGGCGTTTACACCCAATGGTAAAGTACTGGCTGTGTTCGGCCGCGAAAGCCTCCACTTCTGGGATGTGGCACAGGGCATACTCATCAACCGCCTACCTTATCGTACATATGATGATTTACGCGTGCCGAACGCTGCTACCTTTACGCCGGACGGACGCTGGCTGGTTTATCGGGGTGACGTGTGGCAAATCGAACAATCCGGACGACGGGTAGCGCAGTCCAATCTGGAAAGCATCTCTCCAGCGTATCCAGTTTTTAGTAGCGAAAATTTCGACTACCAACTGCGCTCGTATGATTTCAATCGCGGCTTTTATGTGGCAGGCGCTTTAGGCAGCGGCTCTTCGCCTACACGCGTATTCCGCATTAGTGATCAACAGCTCTTATGGACCGATCTGGACGCCAGCGTCGATCCATCATGGTGGCATGTATCCGCCATCAGCAAGCATTGGATTGCAACGGGCAGCGCAACAGGATCGATTGAGATTTATGCCGTCAAACAGGATCAATAATATGCGTACATTTCTTTTATCACTGGTCATGTTTCTTCTGCTGGCGCTGATCGGTAAAATCAGCGCCCAAGAACCCACTCATGCGTCTGTACCGATTACGACCAAAACCGTTAGCGATATGGCACGGTTGGCTGAACTGCGTCTGCCACCACCCAAAAAAGACTATCCTAAGCCTTTTTATTGGCAGGTCGCGTTCAGTCCCGATGGTATGCAGCTTGCAGCATCCACCAGCGAGGGTATCATTATCGCCTATGATCCGTATTCAACGACGATCTTGTGGCAGACACAACCCAAACAGCGCACGTACCCCGGCTCTATTCTTACCTATGACCTGAGGGGGGAATATTTACTGGTAGCGGGTGACTATTCATTCGCCGTTTTGAATGCGGCCACAGGCGAATTCGTCAGCAGCAATAAGCTGGATTTTAAAAGTGATCCGGGGAATTATCAAAGTCCGAGACTCGGCGGTTTCAGCCCAGATTCTAAACATGTATTACTCATGACCGGAAGCGAAAATTTTTATCGCGTATTTGATGTGTCGAGCGGACGCGAAATCGACCGCATCGACGCACAGGTCGCTTGTGAATCTCATGTCTTTTTAGCGGGTAATACACAGGTGCTGTGCGCTTTTGCACGCTATTCCTATCTGCGTTCGAGTGTTGACTTAAGCCCCATCCTTGAACTGACCGATACCCTGCCGTCGATAGACTATATTTCGACCAGCGGTGACGGTTCACTGCTATTGGCAGCCGGACGAACCCAAGAGTCCAACTGGCTTGACTATAACTTCACCCTACACGATGCGAAAAATTTTGCCGAACTCAAACGCATACCACGCGGGGCGTATGGCGATGATTGGCCGACCATGATTCCCACCAATGACGGTTCGCTGCTGGTTGGGATCGTTAGCGGACGGGTCAAAGTGCTGGATACGCAAACGGATGATTTCGCGGTGTCGTTTCCCTTCCCCGACCGGTTGGACAGCATTGGCCGGTCGTTTGCCTTCAGCCCTCGTGAAGATCGTTTTGCCCGCATCCTGACCGACTCAAACGCAGCCATTGAAATCTATGGTGTCGCGGACTGCTGGGCAACTACTGACCGCGAAGTGAACCGCCGTATTGGGCCGGCGGCTGACACAGCCTTGGCGGACACATGGATTCCAACGGATCGGGTCGCGATTATTAACAGCGAGACGGTTGATGGCGTTCTCTGGCGACAGCTCGAAGATCAGACGTGGGTGCGCTCCGATGTAGTCGATGTACATGGAAGCCGATGTGGCTGAGTCTTCAACCTATTGAAGATTCAGCGTCATATCTTGTGTCGCTAAAATATCCAGAACAGATATTGTTTTGGGCTCAAAATATTCCTTGTAAATCGATCTTTTCATGACCGGTTTTCGTCAGCGAATAGGTCATGTAAAGCGGGGCTTTCAAGAGTTATTTTAGTCTTTCTAAGATCGTATACTTACTCATTTAAAGGCTTGTCACACGACATGCCTTTTCTTAACGCTATAATCATAAGAACGAACTTCTCAACCTGTCGCTGTTTTAGCCGGAGATTGAGTCTTATGCGACCTTTCGTTTTCCCCCTGATTTTTGCAATGTTTTTGATCATTCAACCGGCAGTCGCGCAATCAATCCAGCTCAATGAGGAGAATATCCAGATCGGATACACCATACCGGGAATCTGCGGCAGCTTCAGTCCAGACTCAACTCTATTGGGTGTTTCGCAATTGGGTGTTTACGATGTCGTGACCGGTAAACAAAAATTTCCATTCCTCAGCCCGTCGCGTCAAGTATATACCGACGATTATCGCACTGATTTTAGCGCCGATGGTCGCTACGTCCTCGCGCGTGGTGATGGGGTGTACGACGTACAGAGCGGTGAACGTTTATGGACGTTATGGCACAATGCAGCCTTTAGCCCAGACGGTCGTTTCGTTGCTATTGTAGATGATCAAATGGTACGGTTTTATGACCTCAATCAACGTGTTGTCCATTTTAAGGTTGAAACTCCTACCTCGCCCTATACATCAGTGAGTTTTAGCTCAGACAGTCGGTGGGTCGGCGTGCCGGGGAAAGGCATCTACGATCTTCAAACGGGTGAGCAAGTCATTCGTTCAAGTGAAGGTGCGCTGTTTAGTCCCGATAACCGCTACGTTATGAGCCGCAGCGCCGTATACGACTTGACCACAGGCAAAAATTTAGTGTATATCAGCCTATCCCCAGGCAATTTTAGCCCGGATAGTACCCAAGTTGCTGCATCGGAAGGTGTCTACAGCCTGCCCAGCGGTGAACAGCTTTTCCCTATCAATCGCAAGCGCAGCATCCTTAGCCCTAACGGACAGTATTTGATGGTCGACGACGATGCGATTTACCGTGTCGGCATGTGGGAACGGTTGGCCGATTTGCCAAAAGGAAACTTTGGCAAGTTTAGTCCCGACAGCCAATGGGTCGTTTATGATGATGGAGGCCCGCGCACCAGCATCCTTATTAACGTTGAAACAGGACAAAAACGTGAGTTCCCTTTTCGGGCGGCCAATTTTTTTAGCGCCGATTCACAACTGGTTATCGACTATCGCAATGAAGCCTATGATTTGCGAACGCTTCAGCACCGGTTCGCCAAAAGTGGTTACGGAACCTTCAGCCCCGATGGTTTATATATGGCCGTAACTGAGTATGGCACTCCCAAAGAGACTTATTGCGTAGTTTATGGTGCAGCGCATGAGGGTTGGAAAACCCGCTTTGAGATCGTACACACCAATGAGGTTAATGTGCGCGAATCGCCTAACGCACATGCAAAGGTACTTGGAAGTGGCAGCGGTGATTGGATTGTGATTGATCGAACCGCAGACAACCAATGGTATAAGGTGCGCGGCGGACGTAATCTTTTTGGATGGGCTTCTGCTGCTGTTTTAGCAGTCGTCAGTACACCAGAAGTCCCCATGAATTAAGCACGTTTTTGTAAGTTGGCATCTCAACATTTATATTGCAAGAAAAACGTTCATTTGCTTCAAATGATAAGCGGGGTTATCACGAGTTATTTCTTAATAGCGTGATCGTTTCATCACACTCCAAGCTGTCACAAATGAAAAACTGGAGTAAAGGAGTAACATTCCAGTTATGCTAAAAAGTGCAAGCAGTCCACGATCAAAACTTGCAATGCCATGCGCTAGTTGCAGTATTGCGCTTGTACCACCGTCAGCAAAGCTGAACCAAGTGTATTCACGATAACGTAAAGTGATTTCATTACTAAAACCCCAAGGATAATCAGGGTAGAAAGAAAATATAAAGACGGGAAGAAAACGTAGAAAAAAGGCATAAAAAAGATCAAATTTACTACGGACAAGGAGGCTAATGGCCATCCCTAATACTGTACAACAAACTGTTTCCAAGAAAGTAATTCCAATTGTAGATGCCACGATAAATAATGACCGGGTTGGCGTAAACCATGGTATCTGGGACGGAGAATACAGTGTAACTACACACGGCGGGTTGAGACATGTCATATACCAACTGAAGGACATTAATAGACCGAAAGCTGTTGAAACAACGAGACCAAGTTGGACAATACCGAATGCTAACATCCAACCACGTATTTGGTGTATGGTCGACCACCATTTTCCAAAGAGTAACTGCCAATTACTTAACGGAGTTAGCATCAAATCATCAGAGTTAAGCAAACATCTGTCTTTTGCACTATTAAAAACCCCCACTGAAAGAAAACGCACAACGGCTATTATATGGAAAGCCCATGCCAAAATTTGGATAGAAATAAGATAGTTTTCATTTCCGCGCGGAGTTAATCCATACACGACACAAAAAAGCATCGCAGTTGCAATACAAAGTGCAACTATAACTACTCCAACTGTTTCGATAAATCCGCTGCGGAAAGAACGGGTGCGCTGTTGGTAACGCAGCTCACGCTCAATAATTGGATTACGAGGGATGAGGGCATGTAAACTGCGATTCCAAATCATTTTTTGTTATTTATGTTTATTTGTGGTCGTGCCACCACTTCTGTGCGAGGTGGTAATCCGATTAGCATATCTTATATTGCAGAGATACTTCATTTAACTTCACTAAAACTCCCCATAAAAATAAGGTCTGTAAAGGCGTATTTACAGAACTGTAGCGTCCCGCAGAAGCGGGTTATCAAGAGTCATAACCTAATTTTCAAGTTAAAGTCTTTCTCTGTTTTACGATTTCTTCAAATTGACGACCGAAGAAGAAGCATCTATAGAATAGATAACACCAAGAAAAAAAGAAAAAAACATACATAATAATTTCATCAGGACTTTGTACCCGAAACAGACCCATAATTGTTACTATAGGGAATATTAATCCCACACCTGCTCCAACCAATCTTCGCGCGTAGGCATTTTTTATTGATACGGGTTGTTGTAGATTTTTATCTAAATTTGGAAATAATGTATCTCCAAACAGTGGACCCTTTCGCTTAAAAATCATGCGAAGACTCTCATTAATTTTGCTATAAAATATAGATATATCATATTCATTTACATTATATTTTACCCCGTAATATGCTAAAGCATCCGCTGCTAATGGAAGATAGAAAACCCATGAGACGATAAAAGCTAATAGGAAAGTTCTAAATGTCATTTAACCACCTATTGCTACAGAGCCGGACTCCAATACAGGACAATAGCCTAACACTAACATACTAGCCATAAAAGCATAAAGACTGCTAGATTTTGGGATGCCCTTATGATCGAATTGCAAAAGAAACGTTCGTTTGATTCCTTCAAATATTACAAGACAATCGGTTGAATATCCTTGCAAAATTTTGCTATATTTAATTCATAGTACACGTTTGTTATGCAAAAACTCATTTGTGATAACAATATACTACATTAGTGTTAGAACAGAGCATCAGATTTATGGAAGAAGCGGTACTCACTGTTACAATATTCGCGATAGTATAAGCTTCTTACATATTCGACATTGTTTAAGTTGCCATCTCCTCATGCCGCAATTATAAAGGATCCTGTTCGTCACATAGGTGTTGTTGGCAAAACTATTATAGGTGTAGACATTCAGAGCTGTGTTGCTCTCATTATTGATAGCGGTTAATGTATCTTCCGAATTTAAACATCTTTAGCGGTATAAACGATGGGGTTCATAGAACCACTATATTTTGACTAGAAAAGTCGCTCCTGAATTGGGGGACGCTTGCCGTCAATCAATATATATGGAGCAGTGCTCTCCGGCGCGCAAATACCAATTTTACGCAAATCCAACAAGCTATTGATTTTCCCCTGTGATCGAGCCTTTAGAACTGCATCTGCGCTTTTCGGTCCGATCCCCGGTACCCGCATCAATTGAGCACGTTCTGCTGTTCGTAAGTCGATTGGATCATTGCGTAGATTTGCGTCCGCCCACGCCTTCTTAGGATCAACTGTTGTCGGTAGATTACCAGCATCGCCGAAGGGTAGATCTTCGACTTCCCACCCATAATCGCGAAGTAGAAAACTCGATTGGTATAGCCGAAATTCGCGGATAGCATCTGTTGGCGCAACGTTTTCTAGTGGAGTCTGCAAAATAGGATGAAAAGCAGAGAAGTATGCTCGTGTCAGTCCCAAATAACGATGCAGTCCGCTCGTGAGTGAAAGCAGTTCGAGATCAGTATCACCTACTGCCCCAACGACAAACTGAGTCACTGTGCGTGCCAGCTTTTCATGCGGGTGATCGCGCCGAATCTGATCTGATTTACGCAACAGTGCCATAAGTTCAAGGTCAAAATTCTTTTTCGGAGCAAGTGCATCGAGGCGTTCTTGTGTCGCTGCTTCTAAATTCACTGATACACGATCCGCCAATTGCATTGCTTTATAAAGTTGATCGGTCTCAGCCCCCGGCATTATTTTCAGGTGGATATAGCCCCGATAACCGTATTTCCGGCGGATTATATCAGCGGCATCAATTAGCTTATCTTGTGTTGGGATGCTCCCCTTGATGATACCTGACGACAGGAATAATCCATCGACCAAGCCCCCCTGCTGCAGCGATATGAACGCTTTCGCCATGTCATCAGGTGTGATCGTCATACGATGTGTTTTGGCGCGTCCGGCGCGGAATGGACAGTAATAGCAATTGCGTTCACATGCCGTCGTCAGCATCGTTTTGAGGATAGGTTTCTTGCCAGTAGGTGTGCTGACATTGGTGATGCAGTCGGCAAGGCTGTGCGATTGATAACGCCCAACGGTGTTGCGCACTTTTTCCGACGCAGGTTGATCGCCTGCTGGTTCATACAGTGTAACATCGCCCATTTGGGCGATATTAGCAATTGGATCAGGAGTGATTTGTATGCTTATCATATTGATATTGTACAGAACGTTAGTGCTAAAGTCAATCATGTCACCTTCTATTTCGAGGATGTCAATTAAATCGAGAAAAGTCGCCTGCGTAAACATTTTTAGGGGAAAATAATCACATGATTTGCGAACGCGAATTCGAAGGACTATCAGGTAATAATTTGCTATCGCTGCGGTTGTCAGTTTCCATTTAGCGGACAATACATAAGGACTTAAATTTTTCAGTCACATATGTAATTTTACTAGCCCGTTAGGTGAGAAATTTCAGAGTTCCGAGTGATGCATTTTGATATGCTGAGATCATCTTTTGATTTGGATTGGATATGTCTCGGAGCTAACAGGAAATGAGCTTAACTACTGAAGATGAATTAATTGAAGATGACAAGACTGTGTATATTTCCCAGTCAATTATTGTCGCTACATTGCTACTAATAGAATGGATGCAAATGAAAGATCAGAAGAAAGAAGCAGATATACCCGAGAGCCAACAAGCTTCCGTTTGTGATTAACATACAGACAGTGCATGCAATTCTCGCTGAAGGATTATTTCTTAGGTATGATCAGGGTAACAACTTGCAATTGCAGTGTTTAGGAACTACAATGAGCGAAATGCCTCGATTGGTCTCAGTGCCCATAGCAGCGGAACATGCAGATGTAGCTCGAAACACAATGCTGCTAGCGGCAAAGAATGGAAAAATCAGAGCTATTAGGTTAGGACGGGATTGGTTGATCTACGAAGATGATATCGAGCGATGGAAGCAGGAAAATTATAAGCCTGCCATGTCGAGAAAAACATCTTCTGGAACCAATCAAAATACTGATGCAGACTGAACTTCACCAACAAAAATCTGTTTATAAGGAACAAGTGAAGTAAGGGATTTAAAGCGATGGTAAAACCCCAGTTTTTCAAACCCGCATTTGATTCACTAGCAACTAATGGCTATTTGGGCGATCCCAATGGACAGCCTGCATATGCGTATATGCGTGTATCAAGTGATGAACAGGCAGATGAAGGCCATTCTGGACTTCCAAGACAAATATTGCATATCCACAAAATCGCTTGTGAGAAAAAATTAAAAATATCATGGGATATGGTTTTTGCCGACGATTATACTGGTTTTGAATTTGAGCGTCGCCCTGAGCTATCTAGGTTGCGTCATGAATACAAATCTGACAATCGTCGAACTCATGCAGTCGTGATGGAACACCTTGATCGATTGAGTCGCAATGCTGATTGGCATCAAGGTTTTTTGCTTGACGAAATGACACGAAACGGTCTGGAACCTGTTTTTTGGAAGGCATTTACATCACGTGTTGAGCGTGCAGTGATGGGCGCAATTGCACAGGATGCGATGGAATTGTCGCTAATGCGTATGAAAGAGGGAAGACGGGATAAAGCAAAGACGGGACGTGTAACGGCTAGGACGCTGGCTTACGGGTACAAATTTGTTGATAGCACTGGGCTAGAAGGCATTGGTTCGCGCCGTGATACACACTACGCGATTTACGAGTCTGAGGCACAAGTTGTTAGAAAGATATTTACTGATGTGGCAAGCGGGAAAACTCTAGGCCAAGTTGCATCCGAGCTTACTGGACTTTACCCGACACCAAGCGGTCATCCTATATGGGGGCGTGCATCTGTCCGTTCAATTCTTAAACGCCCGACTTACAAAGGTGAGTTTCATGCAATGCGTTGGGGAAAAGATAAAGATGGGCGAGCTATCGAAAACGATGACTATATAGTGGTTCCAGTTCCCGCCATTGTAAGTCCAGAAATATGGGATGAAGCAAACCGAATTCTTGAGAAGAATAAGCAAACAGCATCACGTAACGCTAAAAAGCCTTACTTGCTCACAGGATTGATGAGATGTGCATCTTGCGGTCGCTCGTTTATGGGACATCAAGGTCGAACCCGCCTAAATGGGAAACGCTTACCGACTCCACAGCGTGTTTATCACTGCACAAGTCGAAGTGATCACAAACGAGAGCTAATTGGATGTCCACAAGGCTATATTGGTTGTATAAAAGTAGATAATGCGGTTTGGGATATTGTTTGCCAAGTGCTTCTCAAACCTGAGGTTTTGATAGAAGCGCTTGATCAACATTTTGCCGCTGATGAGAATGCATCCTTGCTTAAACAAGTTGCTTTCCTTGAAAAGCAGATTTATGACAGAGCGAAAGAAGAAGAGAAAATATACCGTGCTTACGTGGCTGGAGCATTTGACGAACATGAATTTGCGGATAAACGCCGTATTCTCAAGGAATCTAGCCAAGTTTTATCGAAAGAGATCGAAAGCCTCAAATCACGAGTATTAACCCACGAACACATTGCCGCACAAAAGATGTTTATTACGGAAATGGCAAGCCAGCTACGGGATGCAGGCCAACTCCAAAATGTTCCTTTTGAAATAAAAAGGCAGATAATCAAGCTAGTAGTTAACCAAATTACTGTAGACACCCGCGAACAATGGATACGTGTTGAAGGCGCGATTTCGAAAACATATGCCCTTGTTTCTGTTGCTGGAATAAATCGATCTGAACCCCTCGAAATAGACAAATCCTCGCACATTGCCCCAATTGATATTACGAGTAATCGTACTCGGCACCGGGCATAATTTTGAGGTGGACATAGCCTTTATAGTGATATTTGCGGCGGATGATTTCAATGGTATCGAGGATTTTATCCTGTGCGGTGACGCTGCCTTTAATGATGCCGGACGAGAGAAAGATGCCGTCGGCAATTTTGGCACGTTGAAGTTGGTCAAAGGATGCGGCCATTTCATCCGGTTTGAAGGTCACACGCTGTGTTTTACCCCGTCCCGCACGGAAAGGGCAGTAGTGACAGTTGCGTTCACAGGCGGTGGTCATCATGGTTTTCATGATGGCTTTAGGGCCGGTGGGTGTAGATACGCTGCTGACGCAGGGCAAATCATGGGGGAGGTGTTTCCGTGCATGTTCCGCACGGGGCTGATCGCCAGCGGGTTCATAGGCAGTTGTATCACCCGCGATTTGGAGTTTTTGAAGCGTTGAGGGCGTAGAAATAATGTTCATAATCTTATTATATGAACTTTTGTTCTGAAAATCAAGTTTGTGTTTCCAAATGTGTGAGTCCACTATGAGCCATGATTTGGTGAGGGTGGGGTATATTTTGAGGGAGTGGCAAATAACGAGAGGACTCCAAGACGATGAAGTATGTGACCATTCCCAAGACAGATTTGCATGTGTCCCAAATTTGCTTTGGAACAGCAGAGTTTGGTGCAGGTATCGGGCGAGAGGCTGCGTTTCATTTGTTGGATGCATTTGTGGCGGATGGTGGCAGTTTTATTGATAGCGCACATGTGTATTCTGATTGGATCCCGAATACCAAAAGCACCAGCGAAAAGTATATTGGGGAATGGTTGCGTGCGAGTGGGATGCGAGACGACATTGTAATTGGTACCAAAGGGGCGCATCCTTTACTGGCGACCATGCAGGTCTCACGTTTGTCGGCGGCGGACATCGCACAGGACATCAACGAGAGTTTGGAATATTTACAGACTGATCGGATTGATTTGTACTGGCTGCATCGGGATGATGTGAGTATCCCTGTGGGCGAGATTATTGATGTTTTGAACGAGCATGTGAAGCGTGGTGCGATTCGCTACTTCGGGTGCTCGAATTGGTCGGTGAGTCGTATTCAAGCGGCGTTGGATTATGCGGCAAAGAAGGGTATTCAGAGTTTTGTGGCGAACCAACCACTGTGGGGGTTGGCGGTAGCGGATATGAAGGCGATACCCGATAAGACGTTGGTGGCGATGGATGCGGAGGGCTTGGCTTTTCATAAGCGCACGCAATTGGCTGCAATCCCGTATTCATCACAGTCAAAAGGATTTTTTAGTAAGTTAGCCAGTTTGGGCGCAGAGGGTTTGAGTAAGGCTGACCGAGATGTGTACTTGAGCGATGGTAATGCAAAGCGGTTGCTGCATGTTCAGTCGCTGGCGCATCATTACGATGTGACGATCAATGATATTGCGCTGGGGTATTTGTTATCACAGCCGTTTACTACGATTCCGGTGGTGGGATGCAGGTCGATTGATCAGTTGAAGTCGAGCTTGAAGGCGGTTGAAGTGGTACTCACAAGCGAGGAAATCTCGTCATTGGAAGTAATCTGACGGCGTGTATCTTTTAATCGGTGTTTGTTCCTGTACTGAATGCCACAAACAAGGCATAGTAGTGGTAATATTGATTTCTCAATGAAGTTTAGGGAGGCAATTTTGGCACAACCGTTTACGTTAGGTGTGAACTACTGGCCGCGTCGTAAGGCGATGTACTGGTGGTCCAATTTTGATGCGGCTGAAGTGCGCGAAGAATTCGCCATTATCCGCGAAATTGGTTTGAACGTGGTTCGCATCTTCTTGCTGTGGGATGATTTTCAGCCGACACCGGATACTGTTTCAGAAGAACGGTTGAAGGATTTGACGACTGTATGTGATATTGCGGTGGAAAACGGGCTGGGACTGGATGTCACTTTTTTCACGGGGCATATGAGCGGCCCGAATTGGTCTCCAAGCTGGTTACTGGATGAGAGCGCTCCCATACCGGCAAAATGGGTGCGTCAGGTGGTCAGCGGCGGGAAGGTTGTGAAGGGTGGTTATCGCAATCCGTATCATGATGCGGTGGCTTTGGATGCACAACGATTGCTGCTGCGCACGGTGGTTAGCCGATTGAAGGATCATCCGGGAATCTGGATGTGGAATCTGGGTAATGAGCCGGATTTGTTTGCAATCCCGAACAGCCACGAAGCCGGTCATGCATGGGTTAAAGAGATGACCGGATTGATCAAGTCGATTGATAGCAAGCATCCGGTGACATGTGGGTTGCACACGGCGAGCTTGAATGATGATGTGGGATTGCGCGTGAATGAGGTCTATGGCGAGACAGACGTGGCCGTGATGCATGGTTATCCGATGTACGCCGAGGGCTGGTCGATGTCTGATTTGGATGCGGACTTCGTGCCGTATCTGTGCGCGCTGGTCACAGCGTTGTGCGGCAAGCCGACATTGGCTGAAGAATTCGGTGGTTGTACTGCACCGGATGGTGGTGCGTCACAGTTCTGGGAGTGGGTATCTTACGGGCGGGATAAGAAGCAGTTTATGGCTTCGGAGCAAGACCTCGCGGATTATCTGCGGGCGGTGCTGCCGAAGTTGGTCGAAGTTGGGGCGACGGGCGCGATGACATGGTGCTTCGCGGATTATGTACCCGAGTTGTGGAACGTACCGCCATGTGAAGAGGCACGTCATGAGCGGTTCTTCGGGTTGGTGCGTCCGGATGGTTCTTTGAAGCCGATTACACAAGTGTTCAAGGATTTCGCGGCGACAAATCCAACGGTACAACCTGCCAAAAAGACGGTACAGCTCGACATTACTCCTGAGGAATATTATCAAGAGCCGATGCGGCATGCAATTCGGTTGTATCGGGAACAATTTCTGAAGGGCTAATTGGAGTAGAAATAAGGCATGAGGTGGCACCTGTAAAGAATATGCCATCTCATGTTTTGTTATTTGATGCCGCTGCTGGCGAAGCTCTCGATAAAGCGGCGTTGGAAGAGCATGAATAGAATCACCAAGGGGGCAATGACTAAGATGGTTCCAGCCATAAGCTGCCCGTAGAGTGCGCCGACTTCGGTGGTTTTAAGGAGTTTGTTGAGGGCTACGGTGAGCGGACGCACCGAGTCCGAACGGGTGACGATGAACGGCCACAGAAATTCATTCCAATGGCTGCTGATGGAGACGAGCGCAAAGGCAATGTAGGTTGGAACCGAGAGCGGGATATAGACACTGCGCATGATTTGCAGCCAATTCGCACCGTCAATACGGGCGGCTTCTTCTAGCTCATAAGGCACTTCGCGGAAGGCCTGTCGCATCAAGAGTGTGCCAAAGGCTGATCCCCAATAAGGCAGCATGAGGGCGAACTGCGTATCAAATAGCCCCAAATTGCGGATAGTAATGAAATTCTGAACCAGCAGCACTCCTGAGGGAATCATGAGCTGCAAGAGGATCAGAAAGAGCAGAATATCGCGCCCTAAGAAGCGCATTCGAGCAAAGGCATAACCTGCCATGGTAATGGTGACCACCTGCACAACCAGCGTACCGATCACAAATATCAGACTGTTGGCGTAATGGGTTAACCACGGCGCAACTTGAAAGGCGTCTTGATAATTTTGTAGGGTAAAGTTGCATCCGAGCAGTGGGAAATTCGCAGCGGAATTGGGGTTGGCTGATGCAGGGGTGCAGTCAAAGAAGATGTTGCCGTTGGTGATCGGTTGGGTTTCGGGACGGATGCTAACTAATGCGGTGAAAACCAGCGGCACGAGCCACAATACGGATAAGGTCACGATAAGCGCGTTGGCGATTAATCCCCCGAGTGATAGCGGTTTATTGGTCATCACGAATACGTCTCCACTCGAAGAAATAGAAGTTTGCTACTGTAAAGACCATCAATATCAACAATAGAATAACCGTGACGGCGTTGACGTAGCCCAGATTGCGCGGCTCGGCAAATTTTTGGAAGATGAAATACAGCATCAGGTTGCTGCTTTCATTGGGGCCACCTTGACCGAGTGCCTGAAGCTGTTCGACGGTTTGAAAGCCGCCAGTGATGGCAACTACCAAAATGAAAAGGGTCGTTCGGTTGAGCAGGGGTAAGGTGATATAGCGTATTTGCTGCCACGTGTTGGCGCCTTCAAGGTCGGCGGCTTCGAAAATGTCACGGGGGATGCTTTGCAATCCGGCAAGGTAGAAGATCATGTAATAGCCGACTTGCTTCCAACAGATGACGATGATGACCGAGATGAGCGTCATCCCCGGCAAACCGATCCATTTTACGGCGGTCATACCGAATGATTTGAGGACGGTGTTGATTAGGCCGATATTATCCGCATACAGAAATGACCATATGCTGGCCGCTCCAATGACGGGTAAGAGTGCGGGATAAAATAAACTGAAGCGCCACAATCCCAACCAGCGTAGTTTGCGGTTCAAGAGTAATGCCGCGAGAAATGCCAACGGGACACTGACGACTACTGTGGCGAGCGTAAAGACGATTGTATTGACGAGTATTTTAGGAAACGAATCACTGATGTCGGGGCGAGTGCTGTTAACGGGGTCAAAAAGATCGACATAATTTTGGAGGCCGACAAAGGTAGACTGTTGGCGGGCGGTCAATGGAGCACGATAGAGGCTACCGGTTACTGATTGGACAGTTGGAAAGAGGGTAAAAAGGAACACCATAATGAGCGTTGGTGCGATCAAAAAATAAGGGAACAACCGTGTTATAAGTGGTTTTTGATATTTTGTATTCTGTCGTGAGCGCTGCGATGCGCTTGCCGCCGATGCTTCCATTACCCATCTCTTTCAACATGCCATGAAACATAAGGGCATTCATGCGAATGCCCTTATCATAACCAAACTTTAAGCGGTCAAGCTAGTTACTTGAACTGCTTTAGAATAGCTTCTGCTTCTTTTTGAGCCTGATCCAGCGATTCTTGGGCAGCTTGTTCACCTGAGATGACACGGACGATGGCCTTACCCAAAATCTGGCGGACATCAAGCGCCTGATGGGTTGAGAGTTCACGGCTGGCAAATTCGAGTTGATCACGGGCGATGCCATATTGTGGCTTGTCGGTGGTCAATTGCTTCAACGGATCGAGATCCCATGCGGATTTACGCGCCGCGATGTAACCGGTGGCTGCGCCCCAATTTGATTGAATTTCAGGGGAGGATAGATATTGAATCCAGCGCCAAGCTGCCGCTTGTTTCTCTGGGGTGCTGGTACTGAACATATACAGGTTTCCACCACCGGTGGGTGCGCCGAAGCCCTTATCACCTGCTGGGAGGAAGCCGACACCGACGTCGAAGGTGGCGTTCTTAAGAATGTTGGTCAAACTGCCGGTGGTGTGGTAAATCATGGCTGCTTTGCCGCTGGTGAAGTCTTTAGGAGTATCGCCCCAGACGATCACACCCTTAGGCATGACTTCTTCTTTTTGCGAGAGGTCGCTGAAGAATTGGAGGCCGCTCACCACTTCGGGACTATTAAAGAAGACATCATCGAAGTTGTCACCGACGACGTTCTGACCATTGCCGATGGCGAAGCTTTGGAACAGCCAGTAGGGGAAACCATCCGATGGAATTTCGAGACCCCAACGTTCGCCATTGGGTTTGGTTAATTTCTTGGCATAGTCTACGAGTTCCTGGCGGTTCTTGGGAGCGGCTGCGGGGTCAAGTCCAACTTCTTTGAACAAGTCCTTGTTGTAATACAGGACGGGGGTGCTGCGTTGGAAGGGGATCGCCCAAATTTGTCCATCAGCATCAACACTGTTGCGCATGAATGCCGGGAAAAAATCATCCGCATAGGCTTTGCCATCGTCCATCTGGTCGATAAACTGTTGGAGCGGCACGATATAGTTGTTGTCAATGAAGGTTGGTAAATCGGCAGCCAACATCACTGCCACGTCTGGTCCCTCACCCTGACCTTGAATTTCAGTTTGGACAGCAGCGGAAATATCATCGTAGCCGCCTGCATATGTGGCGATGACTTTGACATCGGGGTTGGCTTTGTTGAACTCTTCTACGTAACCATCAAAAATTTGTGTTAAGGGGCCGCCGACTGCGGTTGGATAATAAAATTTGACTTCGATAGGGGCGCTTTGAGCGAATACGCTGATGGGCGCAACGACGAGCATTAGTAGTGCTAGGCCAAATAATGCCCTACGGATCGATTGATGCAATTTCATACTCTTTCTCCTGATTGAATACACTCTGTCCACGAACCAGATCATGCTACTCACCGATCATCAAGCTACTATTATCCGCAGTTTAAGGATCAATACAAATGGTGATTGCGACTAATATTACAGAGTGGTTTATAGGGCGAAGAATTTCTTTGCATAGCAGCCTTCTTAACACTTTATTGTTCTCTAGTTTGTTACGATAAGTATGTACGGATCCATTTTTTTGAATACATACCAGGGGATGTTATGAAACGACTTGTGATTTTGGCGTTAGTGGTTTTGAGCACGTTGGGTGTGACACGAGCACAGGACAAGGCTAATTGGACGATTTTACATTACACCGCCGTCGATAATAATTTGGAAGGGGCGGCCTTCAATGATTATTACGAGATGCAGTCCGTTGGAAGCGGTGACGGAGTCAATATTGTTACCGAGTTTGACCGCGCAGATGGTTTTGAGAAACGATTTGGGGATTGGACAGATACACGCCGTTTCTTTATACAGCAAGTACCACCGCTACCGGAACTTGATGCGGCTGGCAAACGTGAGGCACTACTTAATTACTTTGTAGAAGCGGGGTATGGTGATGCTGCAACCCTGAAACCGCAGGTTGAAGCATTGGATGATGCGACTGTCGCGAAGATTTATGAAAATAACAATGTAGGGGTTTCGTTTGATCAAACAGTGGTGCAAGAGTTGGGCGAAGTGGATATGGGTGAGCCACAATCGCTGACAGATTTCATCGTTTGGGGTGCACAAAATTACCCCGCAAATCATTACATGGTGATCATTGGCAGTCATGGTGGTGGTTGGCGAGGTATTGGTCCGGATGACGGCGGCGGTGCCCAGTCGATGCTGGATTTGCCTGAAATTGACAAAGCGTTGGGCGATGCGCGTAGCCAACTTGGACTCTCAAAGTTTGACATTGTCGGTTTTGATGCGTGTTTGATGGCGGTGACGGATGTGGCTGTCATGCTAGAACCACATGCCGATTATGTGTTGTTCTCACAAGAAGTGATTCCTAGCAATGGTTGGGAATATGCCAATAGTATTGCGTCGGTGAAAGCTAATCCAGATTGGGATGCCTTCCAAGTTGGGTCATCGTTCATTGACAACTATATGGCGTACTATGCGGGACAAGGTGCACGTACCAAGGTTGATCTGGGTATGGTGCAGACATCTGGATTGCCGAACCTGCTGACTTCCCTCGATAACTTTGCCAAGGTAGTTAAGGGCGATACTGTGGAACTGCTGTCGGCACTCGGTACTGCACGTAATAACAGCCAAACGTTCGGTACATCGTTGGGTGATCGGGCAGATACCTATTCGTATGTGGACTTGAAGGACTTTATGACATGGTTCAGTCTGCAAACGACGATTTCGGCAGATGCTTATAGTGCTGCGCAGGAAGTGATTGCCGCGTATGATGGTGCGGTGGTTTATTCGTTGGCGGATAGTAAGCTGCCGCGGGCTACAGGGTTGGGTGTTTATTTGCCATCGACACCGATCTTCTACGAGGCTTACGGTGCTGATTATCCGAAGATGGCGCCAGCGGGATTTGCTTTCTGGCAAGATTACTTGAACCAGTTCTACAGCACGATTGCAACTGCACTTGATGGAAGCGCACTGCAACTGGACATCAAGAATGTATTCACATTGGGTGAGGCGGGCAGTAGTGTGGATACGCCTGTTATCTTCTTTGATGCGGCTGGTAAAGGTGTCGTGGATCTGAGCTACAGCATCATGTATGTGCAGCAAGATGGCACCCGTGCGATTGTAGATTTGTCGCCGATTTCATATACCTCGACATTGCCAACGGGCGAGACGGTGATCGAGTATCCGAATGAATTGACACCTAGCACATTCAATTGGAGTGTAGAGTTCCCAATTGTGAGTGATGGAACGAACCAGGTGTTGAGCCTGATGCAATCCACGAGTAGTTCGGGGAATGAAGCGACTGTGCAGGGTACATATGTTAATGCACAGGGCAGCCAACCAGCTTATATGATTTTCGACACAACCACGCGGTCATTTGTGGGGCTTTTGGCAATTGCGGATAATGCACCTTATGAAGTGCGTCCACAGCCGGGCGATCAGTTCATTGTCGATTTGTTCACCATTACGGCTGATGGTACTGTGGAGACCAAGCCACAGTCAGATACGCCGCTGACTTTTGGTGTAGATCCGTTTACGTTTAATTACAGCCCAGCAATCAGCGGTACGTATGAAGTCGGCCTGAACATGAGCGATTTGGCTGGCAACCGTGTGTTCAAGAAGGTTGAAATTAACATCAATAACGATGGCGTTGATGGCAGCGTCCGTGGTTATACCGATACTAATGAGGGTGTGTATTTCCAATATCCGTATTCATGGGGTGAGTCGTACACTCTGACTAATGAGGACGGATCGATAACCACTGCGGTCAGCGATGATACTGTCACTCAGTCGGTTTACACACAAGCATTTGCTGATACAGATGCTGCTGCGGCTTTGGAAGCTGCTTTAGCGCCGTTGGGTGCCGAGGTTGGTGAGGTTACTGAAACTACGTTGGGTGAATTGCCTGCCGCCAGCGTGATCTATACCATCAAGACAGATGACGGCACCATTTCTGGTACGGCCTACAGTGTTATGAATGCTGAATCCGGTTCGGCTGTGGTCTTCCGCCTCGAAACCAGCGGTGATGCTCAGGCGAATGCTGACATGGCTGGATTGTTGGGTGGCACACTCAAGTTATTTAAGCCGCTGTAGTTTCTTGCGGTTCTAAACTGTTATGTGAGGGGCGAACATTGTTGCGCCCCTTTTTTGTTGAAATGGGACTACTTTCAAGACTAGCTGCTTGATTCTTGTTGTTCGTCTTCTTCACGCTTTAGTACGATTCCTCTTGTATCCTGCCACATTTTTGACCGTCGGAAATTTGACTACTCCGTAGGTATTTAGGGCTGACTCGGTCGGAAATTGCGCACTAGCTCCTAAGAATATATTTCAAAATCATTTACGTGTGTTAATTAATTAAGGATTGGCAATCTTTATGGAAATTCATTGTGCATCAATTGTAAGATAACGTTATTGAGGATAACGGGATAAGAGGTGAAACAGATTATGAGCTACGCTGACTACGAGGCTTGGAAAAATACGCCTGTTGAAGGGGATCCTTACTTATCGGTAGTGATTCCTGCCTATAACGAAGTCAATCGCATTGTTCCAACCATCGGCGCCATCGCATCGCATCTATCGAGTTCTGGTTTGACGTGGGAACTTATCGTTGCGGACGACGGCTCTAAAGATGAGACCGTCAAGACTGTAGAAGAACTTGGGCTGGTTAACCTGCGCGTGCTAAAGGCTCCTAAGAATGGTGGCAAGGGCAGTGCCGTTCGACGCGGCGTATTGGCGGCTCGCGGCAAGTATATCTTATTTGATGATGCTGATAATTCCACACCAATCGAAGAAATAGACAGACTTCTTCCAAAACTCACTCAAGAAGGTTTTGGTTTAGCTGTTGGGTCGCGCGCGGCAGATGGGGCACAAGAAAGCAGCAAGAGTTTGATGCGCCGTGTGATGAGCGGTGGGCTGCGAGCAATCGTCAAATACGGTTTTAGGATCGGTGTGCGGGACACACAATGCGGATTCAAGTTGTATACCCGTGAAGCGGCGCGACGCTTACATACAGCTCAAACCATCATGGGCTTTTCGTTTGACCTCGAAATTATCTACCTTGCATCCAAGTTTGGTATTCGGATTGCGGAAGTACCCGTCAGTTGGATTGACGCTCCCGGTTCAAAAGTTGATCCGGTGAAAGAAGCCCGTCGTTTCATCAAAGACCTGGTACGTATCAAGCTGAATGATTTACGCGGTTTGTATCACAACAAGCGTGCGGCTGAAATGCGCGTCGCGGTGGTAACTGCCCATCCGCCGAGCAAGAGCAGCCTGAATGAATATGGTTTTCATTTTGTGCGTAACCTGCGGCAAAAGCCGGATGTAAGCGAAGTCATCGTCATTTGTGATGAGCTTCCTACGGGTGACAACTATGCGGATATGGGCGGAGAAGGTGCTCCTGTTCATTTTGTACCGTCATGGCGCTTTGGGGATGCTAAAAATCCGCTGCGCATCTTGAAAGCTATTCGGCAACAGAAACCTGATGTTGTCCTCTTTAACATCCAATTTGCGACATTTGGTGATGGCAAAGTCTCTGCCGCGTTGGGTTTGACGACACCTGCACTGGTTCATTTTGCAGGTTATCCAACCATCACCCTGTTACATAACATCATGGAGACGATTGATCTCCAAAAGACCGGCTTTGCTGGGAAACCGATGATGGAACGTATCATGCGGTTATTCGGGTGGATTTTTACGCGCATGATCTTGATGTCTGATCGTGTCGCGCTGACTATTCCGAAATATGTGGAGCTTATTCAAGCTCGCTACCACGCTGATAATGTGTTGTTGGCACCTCATGGCGCGTTTAATGACACGGCTCAACCGTCATTTGACTTGCCTGAAGGGCCGATGCAGATTATGACATTTGGCAAATTCGGCACTTACAAAAAGATCGAAGTGTTGATTGAAGCGTTTAGTCATCTCCAAGATGGCAGTCGCTCGCCGTTGGAACTGGTGATTGCCGGGACTGATAGTCCCAACACCCCCGGTTATCTCGACTCGGTGCAAGCCAAGTACGCGCATGTACCGAATGTACGCTTTACAGGTTATGTCGAAGAGACAGATGTACCGCGTATCTTTGGCGATTCGGCAGTGGTTGTATTCCCGTATACCACGACTACTGGCAGTTCTGGCGTTTTGCACCAAGCTGGCGATTATGGAAAAGCTGCGGTGTTACCAAGCCTGGGTGATCTCGCTGAATTGATCGCGGAAGAAGGCTATGCTGGCGAGTTCTTTGAGCCTGAGAATGCAGCTAGTCTGGCGGATGCAATTGCCCGTGTCATTGACCACCCTGAACGTCGTTTGGAACTTGGGCAACAGAATTATGCTGCTTCACATGGTTTGTTGATGAGCGATGTCGTGGAATGGTATCTACTGCACTTCCAAACCATTCTTGCCGAACGTCAGAATCTAGTCGCCAAGTCACCTAATCCACCTGTAACACAAAAGCTTCCACAACCCACTCTGAAGAAAGAGGCACCTGCACATGGAAATTGATATCAGCGAACGCAATTATCGCGTATCCGTGATTAGTCCTAAAGGCCGTCTGGATGCATTCACCGTTCCGGCACTTCGTGAACGCATCAACCAATTGTGTGATGATGGCGTGATCTACTTTGTTCTCGATCTTTCAGCAGTGTCGTTTATGGATAGTGCTGGCATGACGGTTCTGGTCAGCTTATTGCGGAGAACACGTCCAAATGGCGGAGATGTTAAATTGGTGCGCCCAACCCAAGATGCAGCTATGCGGATCTTGCGGCTAACCAAGATGGATCAGGCGTTTGAGTTTGTTGACAATGTTGATGCTCAGTTAATGGTGTTCTAGTAGGTGATCATGGTTGCTCAAGTTGCCACTAAACTGTCCCACCCACGTTTGATACCTGTGCGAAAAGTTCTGGTTCCAATAGTCGTCGCACTCGTATTATTAGCGCTGTTGAACTATGGCCTTTATGGTCGGTTAGCACCTAAACAGGCTTTTGTACCTTATAACCTGCCGTATATACAGGATTTCAGCAGTGTCG
Organism: Aggregatilineales bacterium; assembly: GCA_044227005.1. Classification (GTDB taxonomy): domain Bacteria; phylum Chloroflexota; class Anaerolineae; order Aggregatilineales; family Phototrophicaceae; genus CFX2. The sequence goes on along the minus strand of JBGAFZ010000002.1, from coordinate 1,627,621 downwards.
ATATCCAGTCGTGGATCAAATTTGGCGGGGACTGGCAGATCGCTGATGGTCAGCTTGCACAAAATAAAACCCCGTTGGATAGCGCAAGCATTTATGTGCCGTTCTCGGTTGCAGATAAAGATACTTATACGGCGCAAGTTAGTTTCAAACTGCAACAAACGGGTGCGAGCTTGACGTTCAATGCCCAATATCCGGGTCTTGAACAAAGTCGACATGCTGTCCAACTTGTTCCGCGTGATGGGAAATGGCAGATGGTATACGGCTACTTCCAAAAGGGCAGCCAGATTCATGAGCAAGGGGTCATTCCCTTAGGAATTGCAGCTGATAAGCCTTTAAACACAAAGCTAACCGTTAAAGTGAGCAGCGATCGTTATGCGCTCACCGTGGATGACAACTTGTTGGTTAGTAATGTGCCATTGGTCTACAAAGGTGGATTGGTCGGAGTAAATAGTCTGGGCGGTACTGCTCAATTCGATGACTTTTCTGTCGTTCAAGTGGATGCACCCGCGAATGCGGTTCAAGCGACTCCAAATGCGAGTTCTGCTACGGCGCAGCCCACGGTTGTTGCGAATAACAACGATGTGATTTACAGCAGCCAATTTACGGGTAACTTAGCCGACTCGGGTTGGAAAGCTTTTTCTGGAGATTGGGTGTTTGAGTCTGGCAAGCTCGTTCAGCAACAACTTGATGGTTATGACTTTGGCATCGTAAATGACAAGACGCATCAGAATTATCAAGTGGCTGTTACATTCTTACATCGGCAGGGAAATAGCGCGGGTATGATGTTCAATTTGCCCCAGCGTGAAAGTAAGAATGGTGGTCAATTGGTGCGCTATACGGATGATGGGAAGGGTATCTTCTGGGGGTATTTTGATGCTCAAGGTGTGTTTACCGGCCAAGGTTATGCAGATACACCGCCGCCTGCACAGGATGCCCATACGCTCCTCATCCAAAGCCGTCCTGAAACCTATTCGATTAATCTTGATGGTAAGTTGATCGCGGACAATGTCCCTCTTAACAGCCGACAAGGTTACATCGGACTGACGACCTCGCAAACGGTTGGGGAATTTGACACTGTCACCGTGAGCAACATTGGTTCTGGTACGGCTGACGCAGCCAAGCCGGTTGATTTGCTAGCGAATTCACAGGCCGTTACAGGACAGTGGATCCATAACGCAGATGGTGTACAACAAGCGCAAACGGAAGCGGCTGACTATGTGACTGGAATCGGTGTTCTGGCAGAACAGTACATTCTTGAGTCGGATATTACGCTCCCGACTGATCCGGCTGATGCGGGCGGTGGGTTTATATTCCATATGACCACGCGTGATGCACTTCCCGGAGCTTATATGTTACGGCTTGGTAACGGTGGAAAAATACTCTTTTGGGGGCGATATGACGCAAAAGGCGTATTTGCCGGTCAAGGATCGGTTGATGTCAACCTTGAAGCCGGAAAAGCACATCATCTGACTGTGACTGTGAAAGCGAAAACATTTGATATCGCTGTCGATGGCAATACTGTCACCCGCGACTTGCCGCTCGAACAAACATCAGGCTGGCTAGGATTAATCAGCTTTCGCGGCCCTGTCGTATTTAGTCATCTGCATTTGACCCTTGGAGTAAGCCAACAATGAATCGAATTATAACGGGCTGGCCTCAATCGCCGGTTTGGCTGTCGCGCGCTACGAATCATGTAGGATCAATTGATTGGGCGCGCTGGGGATGGCTCATACATCCAATGTTTGCGTTTCTTATCACCCGTGCTGTCATCATGGGCGGGGGATACATTGCCGAAATTGCGGTACCCGGTCAAACAGGTGACGCATACTGGCATGCCATGCCGAGTAATCTGGCATTCGATGTCATGGCACGGTGGGATAGTGCTTTCTACATCAATATCATCCGTGATGGCTATGATTATGTTCCCGGACAACAAAGTAGTGTTGCGTTTTTCCCTGTGTATCCGGTTCTGGTTAAATTTGTAACACCATTCGTTGGGAACAATATCGTCACGGCTGGTGTTATCGTTAGCCACCTGTGTTTGTTGGGCGGACTCATATTTCTGTATTTGTTTGCTGAACTGGAATTTGGCAGTGCCGCAGCACAGCGTACCGTGTATTACATAGCCGCTTTTCCAACGGCCTTGTTTTTCAGTGCTATCTACACTGAAAGCACATTTTTGTTTTTCTCGCTTGCCACCGTCTATTTTGCGCGGCGTCGCAACTGGCCGTTCGCTGGCATGATGGGCATGATTACATCCGCTTCGCGTATTGTTGGCGTGGTGATATGGGCGCTGATTTTGTTCGAGTGGCTTCGTTCGCATGACTGGGCATTGAGCCGTGTGCATCGTCTTGAGACATGGCAAAAACTGGGGCGTGCGTTCAAAACGGATTGGGGTAGTTTGCTTTGGACATGCTTAACGCCTGTAGGGTTGTTAAGTTATATGATGTTCCTAAAGACCAAGTTTGGTGATCCGATTGCCTTCTGGTCGGTGCAATCCACATGGGGACGGGGCAGTAAAGGTCCATTTGCTTCGATCATTCAAGATTTCAATAGCCTGTTGCATCAGAATTTTGGTACCGGCGAAATATTCTGGAACTCACTGCTCAATTTGATTGTGTTAGTGCTGGTCGTCGTATTGTCGCTGTTTGTTTGGCGTCGCATGGGTGCTGGCTACGGTATTTATTCCCTGCTAGGCATTCTTATTCCGGCTGAGAGCGGTACTGGCAGCCTCATACGATACGCCTTAGTCATATTCCCAGTTTTTATGATCCTCGGCAGTTGGGGACGACGGGCATGGTTGGATCGGTTGCTGATGATTGTGTTTCCTGTTTTTCTGGGCATCTTCACCACTATATTCGTCAATTGGATATTTTTGGCCTGAGGCATGTCTTGTCTGTTTTGTTAGTCGCGAAAGTTCGGTCACTTACCGGTGTTTTGCTTGACGTGTAGGCGGAGATCAACATGAAGAAAGTATTTATCGTAGGTGCCTACGGGCAAAATAATTTGGGTGATGAAGCGCTGCTTGAAGTCTTTATGAAGCAGTTTGTGGGTGATGAACTCACTGTCAATTCGGCTCAGCCGGAACTGACTGCGAAGCGTTATGGTGTCAAATCTGTTGGCACTTATTGGAACTGGCCGCCACGATTTACGCGTCTGCGGGCAATGTGGCAAGCAGACACAATTGTCTTTGGTGGCGGAAGTTTGCTGAAAGAAATCGAAGGTAATGGCATCGCGCGAATCATGTATTTCGCCCGAATCTTGCTGATGCTGGTATTCGCGCGGGTTACGGGTAAACAAACCGCCATGCTCGGTAACGGGATGGGGCCGCTGAAGTATCCGTTTTATAAGTTTTTGACCCGTCTTGCCGCACGGCTCACGGATGTGATTTGTGTACGAGATAGCGAATCTCGTGACCTCCTCGTATCGATTGGGGTCAAACGTCCTGTGCATGTGACGGCTGATGCTGTGTTTTCGCTAGACACATCTTCGATGACTGAACCTGTCGAGATGCCTTTTGCAGACAGTTCACCGTTTGTGGTTGTTGTGCCACGGTATTCGCTGACAGAGGCTGAGCGAAAGGCGTTTGCACAGGCCTGCGATTATCTTGTTGAAAAACATAAGATGAAGATCTTGATGTTGCCGTTCCAAACCGCATATCACGCTCATTTTGATGATGAAGAAGCCTGTAATGCGATTCAGGCGATGATGAAACATTCTGACCAAGCTAGGGTCTGGGTAACCGAAAGTCCAGCAGCGGCATTTCAGGTGATTGGGAAAGCACAACTTGTTCTTAGTGTGCGGCTTCACGCACTCATATTCGCTTCGATCCAGTCGGTACCGCCTGTTGCCATTAGTTATGAGGTGAAGGTTGGAAGCTTCATGGCTGAACTGGGACAGAGTTTTTATAACCTAACCCTTTCAGATCTAGAGTCTGGAAAAGTATTGCCTGTTTTGGATCGTGCCTTTGCTGACCAATCAATCATACGACCACAGCTAAAGGATCGTAGCGTCATTCTCCGTGAACAATCCCTGCGTAATTTCAAGATCCTGCGTGAAACGCCCCAATCCAGTGGCTCTTTACTGACTGGTGGCGCAGCGCTGTTCATCAGCATGACGATTGTGAACGCGGGTAACTATGTGTTCAATTTGTTGCTGGGGCGCAAGTTAGGGCCGAGGGCGTTTGCGGATTTGAGTTTAATCGTCACGTTGATGTTGATGCTGACGTTTGTTACTTCAACAGTCAGTTTACTGGCAGCACGATTTTCGGCTAAGTATCAGGCATTGGGCGACTATGATCAGCTCGTTGGCTTGCGCAAAATGGTTGGAAAATGGAGCTGGGTCGTCGGATTTCTAGTGATGGGCGTGCTCGTGCTTGGAGCACCTATACTTTCACAGGTGTTTCAGACTTCGTCTGCACTTCCGTTTGTCATTTTAGGTGTTGGGGTGCCTATCTTTTTCGCTCAAGCGGTTGATCGCGGTATTTTACAGGGGCAGACGCGCTTTGGCCGCCTCGCTTTAAGCTATCAGGCAGAAATGTGGGTTCGACTAATCGGAGCTGTGATATTTGTAGGCTTAGGTTTCGCTGTGAATGGGGCGGTAGCTGCCTTATCCTTGTCATTCTTTGCGACATGGTGGATTGCTCGTGGTGTATCAAAAGGACTTCCGGCAAAAGGCGAAGTATCGGCTACAGAACGTACGGCCGTACTGAAATACATTGCGCCCATTGGCGTGGCACTGGTAAGCCAAATTCTCATCAACAACAGTGACATTCTGATCGTGAAGCACTACTTCGAGTCTGAAGTGGCGGGTCATTATGCTGCTCTAGCGTTGATTGGACGCATCGTGTTTTTTGCGACGATGTCGGTTGTAACGATGTTGTTCCCGATTGTCGCCCAGAAACACCAGAAAGGGGAGGCACATCGTCACCTGCTATATGTTTCGTTGGGACTGGTGGCGGCTGTATCGCTTGTCATTATCGGCGTGACCGTACTTGCTCCAAACTGGGTTGTGAACATTTTGTTCGGGGCGGCTTATCTCGGTATTGCTCCGTTGCTATGGTTGTACGCAGTTGCGACGGCATTCTATGCACTGTCCAACGTAATCATCAATTATCGATTGTCAACCGGGGATGGTAACGGTGCAAAGTTGGCGATTGGGGGCAGTGCTTTACAAGTTGTTGGCTTGCTATTTTTCCACGGAACACTTGACCAAGTTGTCATGGTGCAAGTCTTGGCGATGGGTGTGATGCTTGCCGCACTCGTCATTTGGGATGTGCGACTGGCGATGAAGTCGAAACCCATCTCAGTAACATCTGTAACTTCTTTTCCGTCAAGTGATCAACCCGTTGTCACGGAAGGTGTCTCATGACTAAACCTACGTTCAGTAAGGCCGATTTGCATATTCATACGGTCTTTTCAGATGGATTAATGAGTCCTGAAACACTGGTGGAGTATGTTGCTGAAAAAACTGATCTTCGCGTAATTGCCGTTACAGATCATGACACATTGGCTGGTGCGCGTGTGGCACGGGCTTATTGCCAACATTTCCCACAAGATTTTGGTCATTTGGATGTGATCATCGGTTCAGAAATCACCTCTGCTGATGGGGACATTTTAGCGTTATTTATTGAGGAAGATGTTCCGCGAGGATTAACTGCCGCTGAAACGGTAGCGCTTATCCACGCGCAGGGTGGTATAGCTGTGGCTGCGCATCCATATGCTGTTATGCTGCCGTTGTTGGGAATGGACGGTATGCAGGGGGTTAAAAGCCTTATCCGTCATGTTCCGTTTGATGGAGTTGAAGTGCGGAATGCAACCCCGACTGAGTTCTTTTCTAATCCGGTTACGGCATGGAAACGGCGTGGTACCCAGACGGCTGCTACTGGTGGAAGTGATACCCATTACTTGCCTACCGTCGGTAGTACCTATACGTGGTTTGCAGGTGAAAACTCAACTGATTTGCGTCGAGCAATCGAAACCCGCCAAACGCGCGCAGGGGGGCATGTTTACAGCCCATTTCTCATCTTTAGTGTGCTCAAGGATATGATGTCACGCCACCTCCCAGTGCGAGATTTGAATCGGACGCGGCGCAGTCAGTGGCCTCTGTGGTCAGAAACTTAGGCTGGATGTTTGCGACGTTTGATACGACGTCGAATGAAAATGATCAGTCCAAGTAATGGTATCCCGATGCCCGATGCGAATACGAGCAACCAGAATGGCTTTAGGAAGCGGGCATAAGCCGGGATAGTGGGGGCTTTAAGCACCGCGTCTGGTGCTAAGAGTGCTGCGGCAGGCTTGGGAACACCGTCACGACGTACTATGCCCAGATTGGATTGCGGTCCGGTCTGCCACGGCCAGCGCCCCGCGACTGAAGCCGGAACCGCGTTGAAATCATATAGAGTCCAAGCCATTGCTCCCAATAAGTTGTGGCTTCGGACGATGTTCAGCGTATCGGCATAGTATTCGGTTTGTTCTGCATCAGTATGTCCATTCGGGAAAATACTATTCCACGTCGGTAAACCATATTCTTCTAACAGTATTGGCTTATTCATTGCTGCTGAGACAAGACCTGATAAGCGATCAGGCAAGCTTGCAGGCGGAAGATAATCGTGAAATGATACGATGTCTACCAAGTTCACTAATTGTTGTGCCGCCTTTGCTGACGACCAGCCTATCGTGATCGGTTGCCTGGGGGCAAGCTCACGTAAATAACGTGCTGTGTGTGCCAACCATGCATTAACAATCGTGGCTGTGTTCGCTCCGTAGTCTAAATCAGGCTCGTTCTTAATGTCCCATGCGAGTATAGCGGGGTTGTCGGCGAATTTTGGTATCAGACCGTCTAGGTGGCGATCTGATTGCGGCCAGAGCAGCGGGTCATAACTGGTGCGGAAGTCGAATAAGGTCACGATCACTTTGAGATCATGATTTTCCGCAGTCTTCAATAAATCCTCAAGATTATCAAGCATATCGGGCTTTATCTGCGGCCCACCGAAGTCTTCAAAATTGACAAATATACGAACACTATTCATTCCAAGAGTCTTGATCAGCGCAAAATCCTGATCAATGATTTGAGGATCGTACTTGACCCAGAAGTTATCCCACGGTGTGGCTTGAGGATAATAATTAATACCCGCAATTTCAAAAGGCTTGCCATCTAGAACCAATTGAGTTTGAGAGATTTGTGCCGAAGACGCTGACACGAGTGGCAAAATCGGTTTAGTATTATCAGTAGATTTCGCCTGACGACGTACAAAGTCACGAATTTGCCAACGCCCTTCTTGCTGTAACAAGATCATATCGTAGGTGGCTCGTGTATCCCCCGCGAATATGACCGTTCCAGACGCATCTCGAATGATGGAACTGATGTCAGCGGCTTCGTCAGTAAGTGACAACAAGTTTCCATCTGCCGAGTAAAAGTTGACCCTTAGCTGATGAGATGTGTTGACTTGATTGATCTGTAGACCCTGTTTGGCAGCATCAGTGATTGATTGGCGAACTGCTTTCAAGGCTGGTTCAGTGAAATATGTCGCAATACCATAGGGTGCTTTTCGGAGATATGATATGTTCCACTGTGCCCATGCCCATTCATAAGCTATTTCTACTTGCTGGCGGTTATAGGCATCAAGCACTCGTCCACTATTTGGTGCGTCTGGCAACCACTCTAGTTTTAGGAAAAGGTCTGGTGGGGCATTTGGCAAAATATTCAGGGCTGTTGCAGGATCAGCACCCTGTTGGAAGTAAGCCAAAATATTGGATAATCCGGCAATGGCTACCCAAACAATGCCCATCGCGCCTAACGACAGTATTAACCATAAGAAGAGTTTTAGCGTTTGTTTTGACATAATTAATGTGCGTTAAACGCTATTGTTTCGATTTTGGAACCGATGATGGCTTCTGCGGTGTAATTCCCGGCGGTTAGAGTCAGTAGGCGGATTTCAATCTGCGCATAGCCATTCTTGGTCTCTCCAGATAACCATTGACGATTTCCTGTAGGATCGGTCAAGCTAAAACGGACTTGTGTACCGTCAGGCATTAACTGCCCCAGACTCCCTGCTATCGGCCCAGCGGTCAAGACAATCGCACCTATGGAGGGATCGGTTTTGGCCTCAAGTTTGAAGTTCTGCGCGATGTTGATATCGGTGAATGAAATTGTAAGCGGTTTACTCTTTATGCCATTGATGAGTGCCCAAATTTTGAATTTACCTGCGGTCTGTGGGGCTTGCATCGGGGTACGGGCAACACCGTCGATGACATAACTTGGAATCAGACGTTTTTCCCCTGATGGTGTTTCGATAAAAAACATCACCTGTGTTCCGTCGGGAACAATGTTGTCATATACGTCACGTAACACGTCCGAACGAAGCATGATTAGCTGCCGCCCATCAGCATCTGCGGTTGGCGGGTTTGCCGTAATGTTGAATTGTTCTGGCGAATTGGCAACCGCATCCAGATTGTTTTCGGGGGCGCTCGCATCGCCCATAGAGGCAGATAATCTGATGTTGCCAGCAGAGGTTGTGCCATCCAGCCAATCCCACGCCACAAGATGATTGATGGGCAATGACTGATTCTGGGTGAGGCCGTCAGGATAAAGAGCTGTTAACGCAATATTCCCGCTTGATATGGCGTTACCATAAGTATCATTGGCGACGACAGCCGCCATATTCTGCTTTTTATAGCTTGCCACGACTGTTCTTGGTCCGACCATGAGGAACAATGGGGACATCGGTGAAGCGGGTTCGATATTTAAGCTGGCCTCGCCATAGGCTTGCCCTGAACGGGCGATGATTGTGGTTAGGCCGGCGGTACGAGTATCTTCAACTGGTAGTGTGAAAAGGGCAACCTGAGCTGAAAATTTCGCTTGATATAAACGCTGCCCCAAACCATTCATGGTCAAGAACGTGATAGGTGTGCCTTCCTCCGGCATGGAGGTAGACCGAACCGTCATTACAATTTCGTCTCCAGCAATCGCGGATTCGGGAAGGCTAATGTCAAGTATGCCAGTTAGTGTGGATACAGGGCTTTGAATCTTGGCCTGTGGTCTGCACCCTGTCATTAGCACCAAGGCGATACTCATCATGAGCAAGTATTGCACATGCGATTTCATTATGAGTCGGCTCCAGTGTAATAATGCACACTGATCCGCATTGAGGTGTATCCAAGTCCTGTTGGAAGCATAATGCGATCGCGGTCAGCCGTACCGGGTGGAACAGTTGGCTCAACAGATGCTAATTTTTCGACATCTTTGAATGGGGTCATGGTCACATTGAATGGCTGCGACAGTTGAGGGCGAACGGCGCTGTTGACATAGGCATCGTCAACCCATACCACACGTCCCATATTATCGTAATAGGTGACCAGAACATGCGGTATGGTTGCCTCTATGACCCCATTATTGATCAGCTTCCCTACGATATGCATGAGTCCATCAGTTCCTAAGATAACCTGGATGTCCTGCGCTGCCACATCGCGATGCAAATCATGCGATGTTACTACGCCAGTCGCGAAAAGTTGGTAGGTTGAAATTGGCGCAGCAAGTTGAACTGGAGAGAATGCATCCGGTTTGAATTCGCCGGCTGTTGCAGCATCCTCAAGTATAGCCCCCGCCACCCCTTCAAAGTCGATGCGGAAGGGAGTCTCTTCACCGGGGAAGAGTTTATGCATAATGCCTTTTTGGGCATCGTACCACGTTAGTAAGTTGCCTTCTTTGTCATATAAATAGCCAGAAACTGTTATGTCCGCAGGATCACTTGATTGATTGATTAACTCTCCAACCAAAGCATAACGATCTTTGACTTGTACCACACGCGAGGATAGCACTTGAATATCTGGACGATCGAGAATGTCTGCGAAATCGGTTGGTCCTGTCGATACTTTCCTGCGACCTTGAGATAACCACGCGACTTGGGGCTGGCGTATGAATGAGCTCGGTGCGGTGACGACACTGACTGGATCGGGTACGATGTACCACTGTCCGGCACGTTTCACCAGTGTATGTTCCCGGCTAGTCGGATACTCAGATAAGGCGGTGACCCATAAGGTGTTAACGCGCAATGTGACCTGATTGGCTTCAGCATAGGTTATTTCCGCTGTCACCGAATCGAGCTTGGCATAAGACGCTAAGAAGCCACCGTTGACGGATAACTGTAAATTGTATTGATCATAGGCAGGACGCGTTTCAGGATCAAGCCGTTGATAGGCATCACCAAATCGTCTGAAATCGAGATCATCATAATAGGCTTGTATCACGCTAATGGGTGTGCCTTGTTGTGAAAAGACACGACCGAGCACATACACAAGTGCAAGCGCCAGTACCACATATAAAGCGGCTGATCTCACTTGTTTTGCGGTAGGGGATGCCGGTTTCGGGCGGGGTAGCTTTGCGAACCATTCTAACCACACTTGCCACCTTACGGAAGGCGATGTGTCACTTTCAGGCAATTGTGACCAGCGTTTTAACCGGTTGTCAATGAATCCCCAGACGCGTAGCCCGACATTGGCAAAGGGCAAACGTTTTTTGATCCACTTGAATATGGATATTGCGCCGATGAACCGTAATAAGGCTAATGCATGCACACCCCAAAAGCCCGCGCTGAGTACTAAGAATGCATTGAAGATGGCTGACATGGGTAATAAGCCCCACATCAAGCGCTGCCACATTGGGATATCACGTCGTGGTAGAACTTCGGGTAATGGGGGGATGTTCTCTCGCTCCCAGACCATAATCCCATTGTCGAGTCGCTGGACACGGTGCCACCCTGAAAAGTAAAGCAGGGGGTCATAAAACTGATCGTTGGAAAAGACAAATTTCAGGTTGTATTTTTCGGGTACACCTAAAAACTGTTGTAGGGAGCCGATACCCGGTATACCACGGAACTTCGCGCCTTCCAACCGTTCCACTGGGGTTGATGTTAATTCAGGTAAACGTCTGGCGGAGTGGTAATTGCCGTCTACGGTGGTCGCAGTCGTTTGCGCTGAAACCCACGCCATTTGATCGCCAAATCCGAGCATCAAATAGCGCCACTTCGAATGTTGATCTTTTTCAAGAAAACTGACAATGGGTTGTGGATCAATGGCGGCTGGTTGGAACGTGCGAAAAAATGTCAAATTGGCAGTGAATACGGACACCAATAAATAAGCTATGACTAATACGCTGCAAAACATGTAACGGGTGAAGGTTCCAAACTGCTCATCGATGTACTTTGCTAAACCACGATGCCGCAGACTCACAACCAACTCGCCTAACATGGGAAGCATCAAGATGGTTGCCCAAAATGTGAAGCGATCAAGCGTCAGGACGTCAAATGAACCCCGTAAGAGGAGTTTGGGAATGGGCGTAGTGCCACCTGTTCCGAGCAAGAACAACATCAAAAACGATAGCATCATGGGCCACGCTTTTGTCGTTAGTCCCTTATAGACTACGTATGGCAGCAAGAATAAGGCGATGCCATAGGGAATGAGCCAAAATACGAGACCTGCATTGGTATTAACCAGAAACGAGTCGCGGGATGAGTGCGGAATCGGTACCTGACTAATTGGGTCGGATTTGCTCCAAAGCCAGTAGGGCAAGACGACCATGATGAGTATGAAACCCAAACCGGCCATATACAAGCCGACTCGCATTGACACCGGAAAAATACGGCGCAATCGGCGCATTATTAATGGTCGGAAGTTGCGGCGAGTGACTTTTTCGGGGCGTTGTTCAGGCTCATCAGCCAATGCGATTCGGAATTTCTCGACGATATTGAGCACAACAACCGGCCCAACGAAAAACACCGCACCGAATAATGTCGTTACATGATGTCCTGCTGTGGTGGCGGCATTTAATGACCATGCTGCGAACAGCATTTTCCAATCGCCATCTTTCATGAAGTTGTTGGCGTAGGCGAGTGCATTGAGTAGAAAGCCCAGCGAGAATGTTGTAGGGAGTTGCCCGAAAACATGAATGGTTTCGGTTAGGCTGGAAGAAAAGACGGCTAGAAGTGCCGCGTAGCCTGCTGCTTCTTCATCAACCCAGATTTTTGAAAAGCGGTAAATTCCGATGACGACCATGAGCATGGCGTAAACTTGGACGACGACAAAACCACCTTGCAGACCAAGAAATTTCGAGAGTAAGGCAATTGATTGTTGTGATCCCGGCGGATAACTCGTCAGTGTAAATCCGGTATACCAGCGGTAATCCCAGTTGTCGAACCACGTTCTGGCGTAATGGTCAGCAAAGAATATATGAACATAGGCATCGTAGGTGCGCCGAAAAGTTGAGAATACCAACACCCCGTGATAGGCCAATGTAATAGCCAGCGCTATAAGGAGATGTGGATTGATGTGCTTACGTTTAATTGTCAATCCCTTAAGCCTTAACGATAGAGGGATTAGCGTGACAATACCCTTATAATACGATTATAGCCTAAATCATCATATCAACTTCGTAAGGGATCTATTTAGTACGGAGTTGATCACTAGGAAGCATATGAACGCCTTAAATATTTCGGTATCACAACTTTTGTCAGTGACATTGGATGCCGTTATCATTACCGATCAATCAGGGATAATCCTTGAGTTTAACCCTGCCGCGGAGGTTGTTTTTGGCTACCGACGAGATGAAATGATAGGTCAGTCGATGGTTGATCGCCTCGTGCCAAGTCGAGATCGCCTCATATATCAAGACAAGCTTAAACGGTTTATAGCATCCGGACATCCAACACTAAGCAGACGATCTGAAGCGGTTGCTTTGCGTAGAGACGGGCTAGCGTTTCCGGTAGAACTGGCTATAAATCTTATTCAATCGGATGGTAGGATTTTATTTATTGCGTATATCCGCGATGTTTCTGACCAGAAACAGATCGCTGCTAGTATCAGGGCAAACGAGGAAAACTTAGAACGCAATCGTGAGCGTGTGGAAGCTATTCTCAATAACAGTACGGATGCGATTTTATTGCTGTACGAAAATTTGACGATTCAGCAGGCGAATCCGGCTTTCACGCACATGTTTGGCTACAACCCAGATGATGTGTTTAATCAAACGGTTGAAAAACTTGTTCATCCATCAGAAATTGAAAAGCTTGCGCGCGCATTCTCCATACTTGTTCGCGATAAAACCCCACAATTTGCTGAATTTACGGCACAACGACGGGACGGAACTATTTTCAGTGCTGATTTTGGAATATCTGTCGTGCGTAGTAAACAATCTCCTGATTTGGGGATTGTTTGTAGCATACGTGACATTACTGACATTAAGCGTGTACATAATGTGCTGGCCGAAGAGCGTAACTTGTTGCGGACGCTGATTGATTCAGTGCCGGACTACATTTACATCAAGGATACTAAACATCGTTTTTTGTTAAGCAATATTGCTCATGCTCAGGCACGTGGTTATAAAGCGTCGGAAGAGATTATTGGTAAAAGTGACCTGGATTTTTTCCCTACTGATTTAGCGGAAGAATTTTATGCTGAAGAGGATGATGTTTTACAGTCTGGAATCCCATTGATCAATCATGAGCAACGTTCAAAGGGACTGGGAGGCGGATTTACGTGGGCTTTGTCCACTAAAGTACCGCTGAAAAATTTGGAAGGTGATCTCATTGGTTTGGTGGGAATAACCCGTGATATTTCGGAACAAAAGGCTCTTGAAGATCGTGAACACGCGCATGCCAAAAACTTGCGAGCCGTTGTCGAAGCAACTGACGAATTACTAACCCTGAAAGATACTCATACTGTGTTTAGACGTGCTGTTGAACTGGCACGTGAAAAACTTCGTGTCGAACGCTGTGCAATTTTCATGCTGGATGCAACGGGGCAATATCTTAAAGGGACATTTGGTACTGATGAGTCGGGAAAGACCACAGATGAACGTATGGTCACAATCCCGGTGAGCAAAAATCCAGAGTTGCTCATGCGTTATGAGGATCCGTGGTGGGTTACTCAAGACGGCGTACTGAGTTCGTGGGAAGATGCACATATGAAGGAGATCGGTAAAGGGTGGATTGCTACAACGATTATCCGTAGTGGCGATGAACCGATTGGTTTTTTCTCCAATGATGCTGCTATCTCTGGTTCTCCACTTGATCCTGTGCAGCAAGAATCGCTGGCCATATTTTGCTCATTACTCGGTAATGTGCTCCAGCGGAAACGGACTGAAGAAAACCTTCAAATGGCTACGAGCCGTATGGGAAACCTGATCGAAAATTTGGATGCAGGTATTTTGCTTGAAAATGAGCATCGCGAAATTGCGGTGATTAATCAAACCTTCTGTACCTTATTTGATATTCCTGTTCCGCCCGAAACCTTAATTGGGACGGATTGTTCCGGAAGTGCTGAACAGTCGAAAAATCTTTTTCTGGAACCTGATAAGTTCGTTGCCGGAATCGACCAATTGCTGGCTAAACAACAAAAAGTGATTGGCGAGGAACTTGCATTGGCAGATGGTCGAACATTCCTGCGGGATTATGTGCCGATTTTTCTCAACGGTCGTTACTTGGGACATCTATGGCAATATCATGATGCCACTGAGGTGTTTAAGGCGCGAGCACGCCAGCAGCGTCTCATGGAAATCGAACATCTTCAGCGACAGATTGCTGATCTGTACTTACACACCAACGATATCCAGAATGTGATGTCTGAAGTTTTGTTATTGATTGGTCAGACTGTTGATGTGTCTCGTACATACATCGCGCATTTCCGAACCAATGAACGGCTCATGGATACCGTATATGAATGGTGTGCTGTGGGTGTTGCTCCTGAGTTGCACAATAACCAAGCCGTTCCGTTTGATGATTTGTTTCCCTCGCTTTATCCCACACTGATGCAACATGGGATTATTGCTCCAAGCCACATTCGCGAATTGCCAGATGACATGCGGACACTGTTGGAAGTTCGTGGTTTTCAGACGCTCCTGTTATTTCCTTTCTATGTGGCTGGACGTCTTGATGGCGTTGTCGGCCTTGCTGAGTATCGGTCTGAAAGGAAGTGGATGCCTGAGGAGATTACCGCCGTTCGGACGGTAGCAGAAGGCTATGCCCGTATAGTAGAACGCAAACGCTCTGAAGAATCGCTAATAGAAGCGCGTGATTCTGCCCTAAAGACAGCTCGACTCAAGAGTGAATTCATGTCTAATATGAGTCACGAAATCCGCACGCCGATGACAGGTGTGTTGGGTATGCTGGAATTGCTTCTCGAAACGGAGTTGGACGAAACACAACGCGAATTTGCAGATGATGCGAACACGAGTGCCAAGCGACTACTTAAAATCATCAATGATATTCTTGATTTCTCGAAAATTGAGGCCGGACAAATGGTACTGGCTGTTGAGCCAATCGATTTGCGCGGTATGGTTCGTGAAGTAATCACAACCGTCTCTCCGTTGGCTCGACCCAACGCAGTTGAACTTGTCGAAGATATTGCCCCTAATTTACCGGCGCGTATTGTTGGGGATGCTACACGGTTAAGCCAGATATTGATCAACCTTGTGGGTAACGCTGTAAAGTTCACAAAAGAAGGCAGCGTGACTATTCGCATCATTGTCATTGGACAAACTGAGTGGAACGTAAGGTTACGTTTCGAGGTACAAGATACCGGAATCGGCATTCCGGAAAATCAAATTGATCGTATTTTTGGTAGCTTCGTTCAGGCTGACGGGACATCTACCCGTAAATATGGAGGAACTGGGCTTGGCTTAGCGATTAGCAAACAACTGGTTGAATTGATGGGTGGTGAAATCGAGGTTCGGAGTCAGGTTGGGGAAGGGAGCACATTCAAGTTTGTATTGTCATTACCTTATGTGACAAAGCGAGATTTGCAGTCCGGACTTTCGACGCTCTCGCGGTTGAAAGTAATGATTATTGATGAGGATAAGACTTCCCGATTTATGCTCAGTCAGCAATTTCGGATCTGGGGTATCGAAGTGGTTGAAGTCGATCATCTCAATAAGATTGAGAATGTCATATATGAAGCTATTCTTCATGACAAACAATTTGCTCTTGTCCTCGTACACTCTTCATTGTCAATTGGCGAGGCTGTTGCAACGTATCTACGCAGTAGTGTGCCTAAACATATTTTCAGTCTATTAGTTCGTTTGGATGATCGCGATCAACCGTTTATTCCTGAAGAGAGTGATTTTGATACCCATCTTTTGCGTCCGGTTAGGCAATCCGATTTATACAATCTTCTGATCAGTGCGACAGATGCACCAACTTCAGGGGATTACAGCGAATCAATTGAGGCGATTGACCACATTTTAGGTAGCGTATTACTGGCCGAGGATAATGAACTAAATCAGAGTATTGTGGTTCGAGCTTTAAAGTCTGCAAGCTTTAAAGTTGATATTGCGCAGAATGGGCAAGAAGCACTCAACTTGCTGGATCAAAATCACTATGATGTTGTTTTAATGGACATTCATATGCCTGTCATGGATGGCAAAACGGCCACCAAACTCATACGTAGAAGCCAAAAATCTTTCAACAACATCCCTATTGTCGCAGTTACCGCTAGTGCGCTCTCTGAGGAACAGGATGAATACATCACTCTAGGAATGAATGAGGTCATCGCAAAGCCATTTTCCCTTGTCGAATTGCGCTCAGTAGTGGCGAAATGGGTTAACTATCGAGATGCTTCATGACTAGCGTTCTTAGCTCCTGAGTGCTGAACGGCTTATACAAAAAGCCTACAGATCCAACTTCCAGCGCGCGGGCATGATCATCAATATTGTTGCGTGCTGTAAACATGATTATTGGCATATTAGACATGTCTGGCAACGAATGGAGTTGTTCGACAAGCGAAAATCCTTCAACATCTGGAAGGTTGATGTCAACAAATGCTAGATTGAAGGGGTGTGTTGCTGCCGCCTGTAAAGCGAGTGTTCCGTTCTCAACCGCCTCCACATCAACCGGAAAAGTTTTTAGCGCGAATGTAACTAGTCTTCGTGTGACGGCTTCATCGTCAACAATCAGTATTCTTGGGTTCATAACGTTACCTTTATCCTAATGCTTTGAAGAGTTTCCAGATGTGCCCGTCTGGTAATGTGTCATATTGAACTTTATTCACACCTTTATGAATGATGTATAGTCCCCATCCACCGCTTGGAAGGCTGGCCGCATCTGGAAGGCTGATGTCCTCCGGTATGACAAAAGTGTTGGGGGCATAATCCCGAAATTCGAGCCATAGATTGCGCCCATCACGGTGAAAATTAGCTTCAATGAAACCAGCAGTGTGTTTGTAACCATGTACAACAATGTTGGTTCCTAACTCCTGAATGACCAAACGTAATGTGTTCAACGTTTCTTCATCAACGTCTGTAATCAGCGGTAGCAAGATCGTTTCAAATTCCGGAAGTGCTTCTAAGGTAGCTGGGATTTTACAATTGGTTTTCATTTTTCATTCCGCCATGTGGATAGCAAAAATTGTTTGATCATCATGTGCTTGCTTTGATCCGCGAATTTGGTCGGCAGCTTGCACAATGTGCTGGACGACAGCTTCTACATCGTGACTATCTGGCGGAACGCTGGACAGCAAGCCTTCCTCTCCCCAGAAGCCATCTTCATTTTCTGTTTCAGTGAATCCATCGCTATAACATAAGATCAAGTCACCCGTGTTGAGCCTTAAATCTTGTTGTTCAGGGAAAATAACGGGTAAGGTGCCGATTGGGGGCACTGTTGCCTGCAATCGTGTCCATTCGCCGTTGACGCGGATTAATGTAGGCAGGTGTCCTGCATTCGCTTGATGTAAGCATCGCTTCTCAGGATTGATAATCATGACACATACGGTCGCGAGGAGATCACTACGATCATAAATGTCGTAAAACTCTTCATTGACCTGTTCCAAGACTTGAGTTGCTGACAGTTCCAACCGTAGTGCCATTTTGAGTGCGGTATGTAAGGATACAGCCGCTAATGCAGCTGGAAGTCCCTTCCCTGAAACATCAAGTATGAAGCAACCAATTTCGCCGTTAGAACGTTTTACCCAGCCCCACGCATCACCCCCCACACTTTTGGCTGGTTGCCAATACGATGCCACTTCAAGATGAGCGACATTGGGTGCTTTTGCAGGTTGGATCGAACGTTGAATATGGCTGGCGATTTGCAATTCTCGTGCGGTCAAGAGTTCACGTTGGCGACTTTGGGCGAGATGCGCAGCGAGAATCTGGCTTGCGGTGCGCTCAGCCATCCGTTGTAAGATTCGGACATCAATCGCGGTGAAATGCCGATCTTCGGTTTCCAAGAAACCGACACCAATGGCCCCAACCTGCTTATTTTCGGCAATGATGGGCGCGAAAAGCCAATTTACAGTGTTTGTCTTATCTCGTGCGCCAACCGAAAACTGAAATGCGTTTGTATCGGTGCCAAGTGTTTTGAGATGTTGGCGAACATCTTGTGCGAACAGCATGTCTTCTGGAATGGAGTAACATTCTTCGGTTTCTGACATGAAGACGGCTACTTTGTTTGCTCCAATGCCAACCATAATTGATTCTAGTACCGGAATGATGTCTTCCGTTGAGTTTGCTTGCTCTGGCGCAGATTGGAGCAGGGGAGTCAGTTGATCCCACGCTTGCGATAATGCAATCGTCATTTCATCAAGTTCAGACTCGAGTTGTTGTACACGTTTCTTGTAAAGGTCGACTTCATTTGTCATAGGCTAGAGTTGCTCGTGTCAATAAAATATTACTCTTCTTTATTCTATTTCAATTCATGCTGATTTATCATTGATATTTAGATGAATTGATGCAAATTACTTGGTAAAGATAAGGATAGGTGTGGACATGGAACTGAAATCACGTCAAGATGACGGAATTCTTGTACTTGAACTCGAAGGTCGCCTAGATGCACATCAAGCACCGGCAGTATCGCAGTGGCTAACGGACAATATTAGCCCTAGTGCAGCACTACTCGTGATCAACCTTCAAAAAGTCAACTTTATCGACTCAATTGCACTTGCAGTGTTGGTTAAGGCGATCAAACGCTGCAAAGAGAACAATGGTGAACTTCATCTTTGCAATGTGACCAAGCCTGTCAAAATCATATTGGAACTGACCCTGCTCAATAAGGTCTTCAACATATTTGATGATGAATCATCAGCCGTGAATGCCTTTAAGAAGGTTGGGTCGAAGTGAAATGCAAATTTCCGAATATAAGTCGCAAGTCGTAGTTGTCCAATTTAGCGAGCGTCTTGATTCCTCTCATGTGGGCAAAGTGCGCGAAACCCTAAAGGCGTTGACACGCTCAGGCAAAGATAAGTTCGTTGTGGACTTAAAGGATGTCTACTTTATCGATAGTCAAGGCTTAGGCATCCTTGTCAGTCTTTTGCGTGCTTCACGTGCCAACGATGGGACGGTACATTTTGTGAACAGTTCCAATGAAGGCCCCCGACAACTGTTCAGTGTTACCAAGCTCGATGAAGTGTTTGAAATGTACGAAACACTAGAACAAGCACTTCAAGGCTTTGACCTTTAAGGGGATGATTGGCGGGTTACCTGTAGCGTAATTTGGAAGCCATGCTACTAAGCTAAATAGGATGAAAAAGGCTTTGTGGTGTGGCGTAATTGTAGCCCGTATCTCAAGCGCTCTGCGTGAGTTGTGCAGCGGTGGTTGGCAATTTCGATGATACGTTCAGAATGCAGCGCACACCTGCACTGAATAGTCGTCGATTAAGGACTATTTTCAGGGCAGGGTTAGCTACGTGAGAATCCTGATTATTCTAATTAACCAACCGATCTATAGGCGATAGATCAGTACTTGATTCGGTTGGATTTTCTACGCCCATAGTGTGCAGCAAATCTCCTCCACCTGTTAGTAACTATTCGTTTCTTTCCTCGGGTTTGTGGCGGCGTTGTCAATCTTTCGATTTGGTCAAAAGCAGTATACTAAAGCTATATTTCACGAGTGTTCAAGATCGAAGGGATCAATGCTTTCAATTGTACATGCTTGTGCGCTGGTTGGACTTGATGGCCGGATTGTTGAAGTTGAAACAGACTTTAATCCTCGTGCTGGAGTACCCAGTTTTACAATTGTTGGTCTACCAGATAATGCCGTGCGAGAGAGCCGAGAGCGAGTACGAGCATCCGTCAAGAACAGTGGTTTGGCATTTCCCAACAAAGTCTATGTGGTGAATTTATCTCCGGCTGATTTACCTAAACACGGACCTTCTTATGATCTAGCAATAGCGATAGGTGTTTTGGCATCGACCGATCAAGTTCCACTTGCTTCGCTTGAGCACAGCATGTTCATAGGCGAATTGTCGCTAGATGGCAGTGTTAGGCATGTCAAAGGCGTGATGCCAATGGCATATACCGCCTATCAGGAAGGTTATGAGCGGATATTCGTGCCAGCCGAAGACGCTCCACAAGCAGCACTTGTTCAAGGCATTGAAATCATTCCGGTTGAGACCCTTGGTCAATTGGTCGAACATCTCTATGGACTGAATCCCATTCAACCTTTTGTAGTGAGTGATTATCAGTCAAATTCAAATTCGTCAGACCTTGATGAAATTGTCGATTTTTCGGTGATAAAGGGTCAAGATCATGTGAAGCGTGCGTTGGAAATTGCGGCAGGCGGAAACCATAACATTCGTATGGTTGGTTCTCCCGGTACCGGAAAAACATTATTGGCGAGGGCAATTCCGGGGATTTTACCCCCGATGACTCTCGATGAGGCACTTGAGGTTACGCGTATTTATTCAGTTGCCGACATGCTTCAGAACGATCATCCCTTGATGCGGCAGCGTCCATTTCGTGCCCCTCACCACACAATTTCGCAACCGGGTATGGTTGGTGGCGGTACGATTCCACGTCCCGGAGAAATCACTTTGGCGCATCGTGGCGTGTTGTTTCTTGATGAGGTTACCGAGCATAATCAGAAAACGCTAGAGGTGCTGCGTCAACCGATAGAGGACAAAATTGTCACTATTTCTCGTGCTAAAGGGACACTAACTTTCCCAGCCAATTTTCTCTTGGTGCTTGCCCATAATCCCTGCCCATGTGGTAATTTTGGTGATGTATCCAAAACGTGTACGTGTACGCCAACGATGATCACCCGCTATCAAAGTAAACTTTCTGAACCGCTGCTGGACCGGATTGATATGCATGTTGAAGTTCCCCGCGTTGAATACGACAAGCTCATGGGAACCGAGGTTGGAGAGCGTTCAGCAGAGATCAAGATACGAGTTGAACGCGCACGTCAGCGGCAATATGAGCGATTTAAAAACATAGCAGGATTATTTGCCAATTCGGATATGCGGGTGGGTGACATCCAGCGTTTTTGTATCTTATCAAATGAAGCACGTCAGTTACTTGAAATAACTGTTAGGCGTATGCAATTGAGCGCACGCGCCTACCATCGTATGCTCAAGTTGTCGCGCACCATTGCTGATCTTGCAGATGCAGATATCATTCAAACGCATCATGTGGCAGAGGCCGTTCAATATCGACCTAAGCATCATATGGCTTAAGTTATTTTGTGATCGGTTGTGAGGGTAGACCGTAGCCAGCATATAAAACGCAAAGGTGGATAGACGAATTGTATGCGTTTATGCCCTTAGGTTATCGCCAGCACTTTGATTTGGTCATAGCTGCTGGCAGCTTGCAAAGCAGATTCTACGCCATCAAGCGATACTTTTTGTGTCACAAAACCTGTAATTGGCAATGTCCCACCTGTTAATAAATCGAGTGCTTTGCGGAAGTGTGCTGGGCCGAAGCCAAATGTGCCGACGATCTTCACCTCTTCATAGTGAATACGATAGATCGGCATGGAAAAGGTTGCATCTTTAGGCATGCCTGCAAAGAGATTCACTGCCCCACCTTTAGCGACCAGTGTAAATGCCTGTTGAATCAAATCAATGCTGCCTACAGAAACCAATATATTTTCTGGGCCAGCAGGTAGGAGATCATGTAAAGCAGTAGCTAAATCTTGCTTCGATGAATCAATGAGATAATCAGCAATTTGAGACGCTAATGCAAGACGATTGGGCGTCATTCCGCAGAGAATGACAGGAAATGCGCCCAATGCTTTCGCTAAGGCGGCTTGCATGAGTCCCATTGGGCCGTCACCAATGACGAGCAGGGATTGTTTAGGCTGAAAGTGCAGTGCTTCCAATCCATGAATACAACAGGCAAGCGGCTCGGTGAGCGCAGCAGTTTCAAAGTCAAGGTGGTCGGCGATTTTGAATAATACTTGGTCAGCAATCCGTTGTGGGACGCGAATGAGTTCCGCGAAACCACCCGGATCAAGTGATGATTCGAATAAATGCTCACACAGGCTGTAATGCCCGCGTTGGCAATTCGTACATTGCATACAAGGGGCATAGGGCGCAACGACGACCCGATCCCCTATATTGAAGTTTGGGTGTTGGGTTGCGGCGATCACACCGGCGACTTCATGACCCAATACACTCCCTGGTGGGATGAGTGGATGACCACGGACAAATGTCTTAACATCAGTTCCGCAGATGCCACAGGCTTTCATCGCGACTAATACTTCACCATCCTTGATATCTGGTGGTGGCATTTCTTCAACCGAGACTTTGCCGGAACCGTAATAGCGCACTGCTTTCATAATTAATTCAATCCCTTTCGACGATGCGAAGGACATCAACTGCATGTGGGAGAACTCGAATATGTGTCAAGTCGTCTAGATGAAGGGCTTTCAGTGGGTTGCCATCGGCACATAGTACTGCCGGATGGCTCATCCCGCCGACTTCGATAACCTCATCTTTGGATAGACTGACGTAAGCTGAGTGTATTGGTTCTATATCGCGATGGGCTTGTTGATCAAACTGTGTGCGAACCAGAGGTTGGTCGGATACAAGGCAACCTGCTTCAATTCCGACAAGTGTAGACAGGCAGACGCTGCCGACAATTGCTTTGCCGAAGAAGTGTTGGTTTTGGGCGAGGCCAGCGACTAGCGTGCCGATGGCGTTCCCTTCACTGACTAGCGTACGTTTCGTCGCACTTGACTTGGCAACCCATGCAGATTGGCTATCAATAGGACGTGCCATTCCTGCAATACGTTGTCCTTCTAGAAAGGCATTCGCATCCCAATCGCAATACTTACCTTGTGACGTACCGACTATGGTGGTGCCAATTACGATATCATTAAAGGCGAGGGCTAGAATCTGGTTATTGCAACTGGCTTCGAGCGCCGTAACCGACTTGATTTCGAAATCAGCGTTAACCAGTTCGCTGATTTGGTTAGCTTTGCACATGACCAATTCGCCAGCGTTGATCGAACCGGCTCCAATTCCAAGTATGGGACAGCGTAGATTGTTGCGGTGTAAAGCGAAGGCTACGTCAGCCATTGTCCCATCACCACCGATAATGGCGAGCGCATCTACGCCTTCCTTAACCGCCATCAGAGCAATTGCTTGTGTCGCGGCACTACCTGTCAAATTTCCTACAGCTAGCACATCCGCAGTAGGTAGGGCATCTTCTCCAAATTGACCCGATCCAGTGTAAATATGGTCAGGCTCAAGGGCATGGAGGAGTAGGCGAGCGACCTCTAAATTATGGCTAGCACCGAGGCCTGACATAGGATTGACGATCAGGCCGATGGTTTTGGGCTTCACCTTGACTACCTTTCGATATGTACCGCGTCAGCAATGCTACGGGTTTTTGCAGCGACATCATCCGCTTGCCAAATATTACGACCAATAGCCACTCCGGCGCTGCCTGCTTGCATGGCATTCTTGACTTCCGTGATTACTTCGTCTGAAGAACGCGCACTGCCACCGAGGATCACGACTGGTACAAAACTGGTTTCAGTGACTTCGCGGTATTCGTCCGGAGTACCAGCGTATTTGGTTTTGATGATGTCCGCGCCTAGTTCGGCACCAATTCGTGCGGCTAGTGTAATTTGTTGTATGGTGGGTTTAGCTGCAAAGCCGAGCGGGAGCATTTCAGCCATTAATGGCATACCGAGCTTGCGGCATTCCGTAGCGACCTTGCCAAGTGTTTCCAAGCTGCTGTTTTCATCATCCGTTCCGCAGAATCCCATGACGGCAACGGCATCCGCGCCCAAGCGCATGGCATCCTCGACAGAAGCGATTAGTCTCATGTCACCAAAGCTCTTGCCTAAAGTCGTGGAGGCGCCATCCAAGCGGACGATTAACCCAAGATGGCCTATATCTGCGGCGAATTGTGCGGCTACACCGGGTGTTGCGAGAATGGCATCGGCGCCACCTGCTTTGATTTTTTGAATTAGGATGCCGGGGTGCGTCAGGTGACCCAATGGCCCCATGCCAGGTAGACCATGATCGATGGCTACCACCACAGATCGCTGGTCTGGAGCAAAGATATGATTGAGGCGAATAATCTTGCCTGTGTGCACTGTGACCCCCTATACGAGTTCACGTGGAAAGGTAAGGTAAAAAGTCTCACCACTATGTACTCGATACAAGTATTGATTATAGCCAGTTGCTGTTTGCTCAACTATTCCAATTGAGAGACCAAGTCGGAGTTAGAGAGGAGATGAAGCGAGTTTGAGGGTGAATTTTGCACATCCACCCTATGTCAATGCAAATGTTGAGGCTTAGCCCTTCAGGCCGCTTGAAACCGATAGACCCTTGATGATCCAGTTCTGGGCGAAGAAGTACACAATCAGTACCGGTATAAGTGCAACAACGGAAGCCGCCATAAGCAGTTCCCATCGCACGGTATATTGACCCTGAAACATGCTTAATCCAACTGGAAGTGTACGCATGGCTGGTGTATTGGTGACGACCAACGGCCATAAGAAGTCATTCCATGTTCCGAGAAATGTGAATACGGCTAAGGCCGCGAGGGCAGGGCGTGAATTGGGGAGGATAATGCTCCACCAGATACGCAAGGAAGATGCCCCGTCAATTCGTGCCGACTCATCAAAATCCATGGGTAGCCCACGGTAGTATTGGCGCAATAAAAAGATACTGAAGGCTGAAAATGCTGGGGGGACGATGAGTGCAAAATAGCTATCGAACCAGCCCAATTGTCGAATGATCAGGAAGTTTGGCAGCAGTAATACGGGGAAGGGGATCATTAACCCTACCAGATACAAAAAGAACAGTGCGTTGCGTCCTTTAAACCGCAGCCGTGCGAAGGAATAAGCTGCCAATGATGACGTGAGCAGTTGCACGACTGTGACGGACGTTGCTACTAATAAGCTGTTGAAATAGAAGCGATCAAAAGGTAGTGACGTGAGTGCTGTGGTGTAGTTTGAAATTAGGAATGTCGATGGAATGAGACGTGGTGGAAACTCACGCAGCACATCAGTCGAGGTTTTAAGGGAGGTACTGACCATCCACAAAAAGGGCATCACCATGATAAACGAGCCAAGTAAGAGAATGATATGTGCCGCTAAACGTCCCCAAGGAATGCCTTTTGATAGACGTGGCTTGTTGTAAGTTGTTGTTGTCACGATGTTCGTCCCTTACTCTGTCTCGTAGTAAACCCAACGGCGCTGCAAAACAGTTTGGAGAATAGTTACTGCAAATACGATCGCAAACAAGACCCATGAGATGGCTGCTGCTTTGCCCATACGGGTGAAGCTGAAGGCATTCTGGTAGATATAGGTCACGATAGATGCTGCGGCAGCCGGTAGTTGGCGCTGGGTGTTAGCGGACATAATGATCGGTTCGGTGAAAATCTGAAACGCGCCCAACATTTGAATCACCAGTAAGAAGAAGGTGGTCGGGCTGACAAGCGGAACGGTAACGTAGCGCAGTAATTGACGTTTGTTCGCGCCGTCGACTTTTGCCGCGTCGTAAAGTACATCGGGTACGGCTTGTAGGGCAGCCAGATATATCACCATCGTGAAACCGACGTTTTTCCAGATGGTGAAAATTGCAACGCTAATGAGCGCCCATCCCGGCAATATACCTTGACCGGGTGCATTTAAGAAATCGGGTGGGGTAATGTTGTTTACCCACGCGAGAATTTGTGGAGAAGCTTGCACCCAACTCTGGGCGAGTAAAGATCCTTTTATTTCCCAGATACCGGCTGAGATCACACCAGTTTGCTGGTTAAAGAGAAAACGAAAGACCATAGCTGCTGCCACGACACTGGCGACGACTGGCATGAAGTACAGCATGCGGTAGAGTTTGGCGAAGCGCAGTCCCATATTCAGGATAATTGCTAGGGAAAATCCGAGTATGATTTGTACAGGAACAATAAGCACGGTGTACCAGAAGGTGTTTTTAATGACCCCGCCAAATATAGGATCTTTGGTGAATAATTCAACGTAGTTGGCCGCTCCGATAAATTTAGGCGCGGTGATCATGTCCCATTGATTAAAACTGAGCGCAAGTGAGATCGCAATCGGTGCGAGGACGAAGATAATAAAGCCGATGAGGCTGGGTAATAAAAAGAGATAGCCTTCAAATTGTTGATCCGCTCGCCAGACTCCGAGTCCTAACTTGAAGCGGAGTTTTTGCAGTAGGCTAGCAGGTTGTTGATTTTCGGACGGTTGTGACAAATTCCTTGCGCTATCCATAAGCAATCTCCGTTCATCGTTGAACAAAACGCGGGGCAGAGAAGAACTCTAACCCCGCGTCGTATGAACTTCAGGCAGTTACATCACTGCCAACTGATATCAAGACTACTTCTTATAGCCGTGATCTGCGAGGTATGTGTTGACGCTCTCGCACATACCGGGGAGTACATCGGCTGCCTTGGCTTCACCTGCCCAAATGGAGGTCAAGACCGGGCTGATAATGGTGCTATTCAGTTCGTTCCATTCCGGGAACCAACCATTGCCGTTTGGTTGTGCTGATTCGGCACCGACCAACCATGCCTGCTTGTTGGCAGGAGCACGTTTGTCATCCAAGAAAACGGGTGAGTTTGCGCCACTCTTGGTTGGAGGGAATGCATCACCGGCAGAGAAGTAAACAACCTGTCCACCTTCGGGTGACTGTAGGAATTGCATGAATGCCCACGCTGCATCCGACTTGGCGGTAAGGGCGCTCATGACCCATGCTGCACCATTGGTGCTACCGGCTTGACGTCCACCGCTCGGGGCTTTCGGAATTGCTGCAACATCATAGTTGACACCTGCCGCATTCAAAGCGGGTACACGGCTGGCATTCTGGATGAACATCGAGGCTTGACCAGACAGGAATACAGCTTGATCGCCACCTGCTTGACCAAGGTTGGCATCTTTCCATGCGAAGCCGTTATTCATCAAACCAGAGAAGAATTCGACACCGGCAACTGACTCAGCGGTGCTGAGCTTGCATTCGGTGGGTTTGAACATGTTGTCGAGAATGGCGCCACCATTGCCACCAACAAAGTCAAAATACTTGCCACCTTCAGCGGCGAGGCCAAAGCGTGAAGTACGTCCGCTGGCATCTTTGACGGTCAGGGCTTCAGCAGCTTTGGCAAGATCGTCCCAAGTCCAATCGTCGGTCGGGTATTTTAGACCGGCTTTGTCAAAGTCATCTTTGTTGTAGTACAGGACTTCAACCGCGCTGTCACGGGGGAGACCATACACCTTACCGTCAAATGAGGTGCTTTCCAGCGCACCCGGCCAGTAATCGGTGAGTTCGAATTTGGTCTTTTCAATATAAGGGGTGAGGTCCTGGATAAGCTTGCTCGAAGCATATTTCTGTACAGGAGACATGAAGAATACATCGGGGATAGCGGTTCCATCACCGGCTGCAAACAGCGTATCCAGCTTGGTGAAATAATCACCCCACGGCTGTGACCACAGCTCAATTTTGACGTTCGGATTGGCTTTCATATAGGCATCTGCGACTTGCTGATGTACAGCGATTTCTTCAGGGCTGCCCCACATACCCCAGAGTAATGTCGTTTGATCCTGTGCGACCGCGACACTGCTGATCGCCATCAGGACAAAAAAGGTAAAAAGCAAACTTGCAAAACGTTTTTTCATTTCGTTGCTCCTATGAACTCGTAAATCATTCGCAACTTACACCCAACGATTGCGATTATAGCGCCTTCGCGCCGTAATGCCATTGTTACATTGAATCCATGCTATACGGGGCCGCCACCTGCGCGGACGGCAAAATCATGGATTTCAGTGCTGCGCGCCGATTCTGGTTTTGCGGCCATCAGATCATCAAACAGCGGGAGTTTACCGTTATGTACACCCGCTTCTGCATACAGATACATTGCGGCGGACCAGCCTTGTAGGTCAAAGCCCATTGGATGCCCACTGACGCCATGCATCCACTCGTTGAAACCTTGGTCGGCGTTAGTACCCTGCTGGTTAGCGGTTGCTAAGGAGAGCAACAGTCGTTCGGCTTCGGGTTGCCATTGGTGACGAACCAAGGCTGCCACGTGAAATCCGCCTACCATCGGCCAGATGCCACCATTGTGATATTGGTGTGGGAGATTAAGATTCCGACTGCGATAGTAGCTGCGCCAGTCGGATTCGCCGGGATTAATTGGCGGATAAATTGCTTTACTTGGATATGGTTCCGCGATGCCGACTTGATACATATATCGCAAGATATGCTCGCTGCGATGAAAATCAGCGACACCGGTCAAAATCGCAAGACAATTACCCAGCGTGTCGCACCAATCGCCGTATTCGCGGAAGGCCACCCAGGGCAAATAATATGGGCGGCTCGAGATTGTACCAATGTTGTGATACAGCATGAACCACTCAAGCCGGATGGATTTGAGCCGTTCAAGATGTTCGGCAAAACGTTCTGCTACCCAGCAGCGGTCAATCCACATCAGGAGATTAATGCGTTCGTGGATCTGGGCTGCATTGACGGCAACTTGATGTCCAGTAGTCTCTGTTGATAAACGCTTCCACATTACCTCGTAGGCTAGCACTGCCGCGTAGTACAAAACGTTGTCATACAAAGTGTTGTAACGGACAGCGATCAAATCCATCCAATTGCCAGCTTCAGGAATTTCAAGTAGGCCGCACTCGTTCATATCCTGATATTCCAACCAGACGAGTGCTCGGGTAATTTTGTCCCAGTTATCTTTCAAGAAGCTAAGATCATTAGTCGTTTGAACACTCAAGAAATGGAGCAAGATGAACCATAAATTGGCATCTGCCGCACCAGCATTTTCTGTGCTGATGTACCCACTATCCGGATTGACGTTAAGCGGGATGAGGCCACGCTTGGATTGATATGCCCCTAATGTAGTGAGGCTGGCGCGTGCGGTGGCAATAAGCTCAGCATCTCCACTGACAAATGCTCCCAATGACATGATGCCGTTATCACGTGCCCAGACCTGTGGATAACCGGCCGACAATCCCGATGCTCGAAATCCGCTAGGTGTTACACAGCGGTGTAGCACTTCTAGCGCCTTATTGTGGGCATCACGTAATAATTGATCACTTTTTTTCATGAGGTTTTACTACTTCTATAGTTTTGGACACAGTTGTATTTTAGCACTATCTTGTGTCGCGGTAATGACACCACTTCTAGAAAACCTCGTGTTCATCAGTGAGCAGTATAATCGCATACCAAGTGGTATGATCTGTATTTCATTAGATGCCATTTTGATTGAATTTGTTACAGCTTGATTCTTGGAGTTTGTAGACAACCAGAGTGACTTATGCCTAATGCGGTTCGCCAGTTTCAGTTTCTCGTCATGATAATCGTTTTCGTAGTCGTGCTGATCTATGTTCCGACTGCGGTGAGTTCTGGACAACACGTTGATATAGATGTTGAAACCACTCCGTTCACAAAGTCTGTCTGTAGTGGTCAGTTTATCGCGCATGATTTAGATCACGTCACGACGGTGCCAAGCGGCAATCGTGTCCGAATGTTTGAAGCTAACGGGGGCGGGGTAGCTATCAATGATTTGAACAACGATGGTCAGCTAGACATCGTTTTGACTGACCATGCAGGTATGAACACGATCTTGTGGAATACTGGCGATTTACAGTTTCGTACCGAGCGGTTATCACATGGAGATTCGCGAGCCGTAACTATCATCGACCTTGATGGTGATGGTCTGTTGGATATTGTGTTTTCGCGCACCAAAACAGCGCCTACTTATTGGCATAATGTGGGTGGTGGTCAATTCTTGCGCGAATTTTTAGCGGGTGTGGGCAAGCCTGTATATGCCATTAATTGGGCAGATCTTGATAGCGACGGCGATCTAGATTTGGTTGGGGCAACCTATGATGCTGGTTTGCTGACGGATTTCGGTCAAGAATTTCTTATGAGCGGCAATGCAGGTGTCTTTTATTATGAGAACAATAATGGAAAGTTTCGTATTCATAGCCTAGCGACCAATGCACAAGCACTTGCTTTGGCGTTACTTGATTTGAATGGTGATGGTCATCTTGATATCTGGGTGGGTGACGATTTTGCGGTGCCTGATCAACTCTGGTTGTGGACACCTAACAATTGGTCAACCGCACCACCTTTAGCGACGACCAGCCATAGCACAATGAGTCTCGACTTTGGCGACATCAATAACGACGGCGTCAATGAAGTATTCTCAACTGACATGAAGCCCTATAAAGGAGATGTTCAGGGTGAGGAAGTAATGCCTGCTATCATCGCTTCGATCAATGAGGGGCGTAACACTAAGACCGATCCACAGGTCAACGCCAATGTTCTGCAATCGGTTGGTATCTTTGAAAATTTTGCGGAAAGCGCCGGGGTGGATTCTACCGGATGGAGTTGGTCTGGTAAGTTTGGCGATTTGAATCAGGATGGACTGTTGGATTTATATGTCGTCAATGGCTTTTCGGAACAAACCACATTTCCAAGTTTACCTAATCATGAATTAGTGGAAGCCAATCAGGCGTTCGTGAACGTGGGGCAGGGGCGTTTTGTACCTATGCCTGAATGGAAGTTAGATTCGACTCGTGGGGGACGCGGCATGAGTATGGCGGATTTAGATGGTGATGGCGATTTAGACATTGTTGTCAATAATCTGAACAGTCCTGCGCAGCTTTTTGAAAACCAGCTTTGTCAGGGAAAGAGTTTAGAAGTTGATTTGTTGTGGCCGCAGAGTTTAAATACACGCGCTATTGGTGCTAAACTTGTCTTACGTACGACTGCGGGTACATACTATCGTGATGTAAAGGTTGCTAGCGGGTATATTTCTGGAGATACGGCACGTATCCATTTTGGATTTTCAGAACAGGCCAATTTGCAAAGTTTGGAAGTTATTTGGCCGGATACAGAGGTTTCCGTTATTAATGCGCCCCTTGCCAATCATTTGCTAACGGTGACGCGAGGTAAGTAATAGAATCTAATTTATGCGATGATGAAGGACGCAGGTGATGACACAAGCTCATGAACGCTTGCACGCGCGCGTTTTTGGTCATGTTCAAGGGGTGAATTTTCGATATTTTACGCGTGTTGCTGCCAGTGAGATCGGCGTAACAGGCTGGGTTCGCAATCGGGGTGATGGTTCAGTTGAGGTGATCGCTGAAGGTACACATGCTCAACTCGAACGGTTACTCCAGTTTTTGCAGCGTGGACCTGCATCAGCAACTGTCTCTCAGGTAGATACAGACTGGTTAGCTGCTACAGATGAGTTCGCAGCTTTCCAGATCAACTAACTTACTAGATGGAAATAAGTTCAATGAGTAAAGACAAGACGCCTAGCGAAGATGTTCAAAAGTTGGTCACGGAATTGGCCGAGTATTTACAGGAAAAAGATCCTCAGCCGATTCATCAGATCAAGCGCATTATTCAACTGTGTGGGGTTGAATTTGCCCGTGCAATTTATGCAGAAACGGCAAAGATTGAGGCCGATGGCGGTTTGATGTTGGCGGACAATTCACGTCGCCGAACGCCGGGAGGGGTGTTTTTCTATCTGGCACGCCTCAAAGCGACTGATAAACAGCGCCAGGCCATCTTCCCGACCTATGGTGGCTCAAGAGGTACAAACCAACTGATTCCCCCCGGCATTCCACTCTTTAAATGGCAAGAACGCATTGCCCTTATACAGTCACTCCAAACCGAGCAAGGAGAAATCGAGTCCATGAAAATAATTGTCCGTGGACGACCGGGTCGTATCGAAAAGCGTCCTGAAGTAGTCGTCACTACGATGTCATTTGTAGCATCTGTGCCAAATCTTCCACGTGGCATACCGACACCTCCATCCAGCCCCACATTGTACACCGTGTATATGGCACCCAAGCAATGGGAAAAAATCGAAGAGTCGATGGCAGACCCTGCGGATATGTTGTTGTTGGATGGCATCTGTGCATTTGATCCGGATACCAATAGCATGGCGATTTTTTCGACCTCGGTACGCAGCGAACTGATGGAAGCCAAGACTCGCGAAGCCCAAATCGCTGCTTCGGCGGAAAAAGCCCCCAAGGAGAAAGCTCAAAAAGCAGCACCTCCAAAGAAAGAGGCAGAACCTAAAGCTGAGGCCAAACCAGCCGCTCCTGCTCAAACAGCGCAGAAACCAGCTAAGAAATCACGCATTGCTGACATAGCATCTGTTGAGCATGTGTTGCAGCCCGTGGTACCGCTCAATCCCAACTTGCCGCCGGATGTCGCTCGCAAACTGACCGAATTGCACGCGTCGGCGACATTGTTCCGCCAGAAGGTTGCGACAATTTTAAGCAAACCGGCAGGGCAGCAGTTTGGGTTGGATATGACCCAAAAGCTCCTCAAGAATGTTGAGGACGAGATTGCCGCATTGGAGAAGAAGCACAGCAGTTAGTTAACTCTGCGTCGAGTTCGTGTAATGATCGCTGTGTAGTGTGTTTTGTACACAGGTATCGTTATGTTGTTTGCGTGACCTTACCTTGACTTCAATAGGTCTAGAATTTATAATCGCACTACTGTCGAACAATGAACTGAGGAGAAATACCCGTGGGTCCGCTGCCAAAACGTAGACATTCCTCCAGCCGTCGTGGCAAACGCCGCGCGCACGATTTCTTGACGCTTAACCACCTCGTTGTATGTGAGAGCTGTGGTGAGTACCATGTTGCCCACCATGTTTGCCCGAAATGCGGGACATACAAAGGTGAAACGGTTGTCGAAATCAAAGAAGCGTAAGCTTCATCGCGAACGTTAATAAGAGCCGCACTGCGTTAAACAGGGCGGCTTTTGTTTTATACGGGGTGTTGTAACCAATAGTTGAATCGTGTGTTCTTAATTAGGGCTTCGATTTATTCAGGGGAAAAGAATGATGGATTGGACAAAAGTCGCGTTTGTTTTTCCGGGACAAGGATCACAAATTGTAGGAATGGGCAAAGATTTAGCTGAATCGTATCCACTTGTTCGCCAAACCTTTGAACAGGCCAATGATATTTTGGGTTTCTCCTTAAGTGACCTATGTTTTAATGGCCCGGAAGATGTCCTAAACGATACACTGAATACACAACCAGCGTTGTACACGGCGGGCGTTGCTATTATGCGCGTTGTGCAGTCGGAAATATCAAATGCCATGCCGTCGTTTGTGGCGGGCCACAGCCTCGGTGAGTTTACCGCATTGGCTGCCGCTGGATCAGTTACGTTTGAAGATGGATTGCGCTTGGTGCGCGAACGTGGTCGTTTGATGCAGGCCGCAGGCACAAAAAGCCCCGGCGCGATGGCCGCTGTTCTTGGACTAGACGCTGCGGAAATACGCGAAATTTGTGCCCATGCCAGTGAGAAAACAGGTGGGGTGCTCATCCTTGCCAACGACAATTGCCCCGGTCAAAGTGTGATCTCCGGTGATGATGCGACCATTGAAGTCGGTATGCAGATGCTCACCGAAGCCAAAGCCAAGCGTGTTGTCAAGTTGCCGATCAGCATCGCCGCGCATTCGCCGTTGATGGAAAGCGCGTCGGCTGAATTTCGTCAGGTGGTTGCTTCAACTCAGTTTACTGAACCGCATGTACCAATTTACGGAAATGTGGATGCAGCATTATTGGCGAACGTTACTGCCATCCGCCGCGAACTGGACTTACAGCTCACGAACTCGGTACGTTGGACTGAATCGGTGCAGGCCATGATTGCTTCAGGTGCCGAGTTATTCGTTGAGATGGGACCCAAAGACGTATTAACTGGTTTGCTCAAGCGAATTGATCGGTCAAAAACGGGTAAAGCCATCAACAATGTCGAAACTTTACAGAAGTTTCTCGCCGAAATCTAATAAGGCATTTTGCACAACTGTATGCGCGTTCCTTACTGCAACCTGCCACATTGACAGACGCTTGTTGAAGAGTCACAATACAATCATTGCTCGTTTGTATGGAATTTCGTGAAATGCTGGCAACAACTACCACCAATATGGATACTACTTGCATAACGTGACCCGGGTGGGGGCTTGTCCAGTTTGATACGCTTGTTGACACAGCACCCCACTCAGGGGTGTTTTTGTTTGTTTACTCAGAACATTGGAGGTCTTTTTTGGCTACACAAGAAAATGCAATCAGTCTTGATACGCCGCACTTTGTAGTACCGGCGGCTAACCGTATTCCGGTGACTCACTATCCCGCCGAAATGTTGGCGATCCCTCCGTCACGGATGTTCTTGATCCGTGATGCCTTGAAGAAGTATAAGGAAGTTGCAGGTGCAGATGCGCCGACTTTTGATGCTTCACAGGGCGACGGCGGTGCCAGTTTGCCGGGTGTGCCAGCCGATATTTTGCAACGCGCTGCTGAAATCCAAATCAAGCACGGTACAGCTTATGACCAACCTTGGGGGACGCCAATGTTCCGCAAGGCGGCAGTGGAGCAATACTGGAAGCTCGACGCATCGACTGGCTGGGGTGAGTCGAATGTATGCTTCGTGCAGGGTGGACGTGATGGTTTGCAAAAGGCCTACGGTGCTATGTTGGCGCTTGGCAACAAGGAAACCGGAGACGCGTTGGTCG
The DNA here is from genome assembly GCA_044227005.1 of Aggregatilineales bacterium. Lineage (GTDB taxonomy): Bacteria > Chloroflexota > Anaerolineae > Aggregatilineales > Phototrophicaceae > CFX2. The sequence goes on along the minus strand of JBGAFZ010000002.1, from coordinate 1,592,902 downwards.
TCAGCCGCGTACCGTGGATCACCTATAATTGGGGACCTTATATGGTCGGCCTGAATGTGCTTTTGGCTCCCGGTAATCCAGCCGAAGGGTGGCGTTATACACCCGAGTCAATTAAGGCAACTGCCGAGTTCGCGGCTAAAGAAGGTCGTAAGGTCGCTGGTATTGTGATCACATCACCGGATAATCCAACCGGACGCACCATCCCTGTTTCGGAGCAGATTGAGCTAGCGCGGGCGGCTCTGGAAAGTGGCTATCCGTATGTACTGTTCGACTGGATTTACCACTGGGTGACCGATGGCGGCCCGTCAGACATCAATGCTGTATTGAACGCATTCCCACCGGAACAACGCGACCGCCTCATTTTCCTCGATGGTATCACCAAGAGCTTAGGCGCTTCGAATATTCGTAGTGCTCATTTGGTGGCCGGTAAGAAGGTCATCGACTTTATCACCAGCCAAGCGTCTCACGGCGTCGTGCCGTCGTTCTTCTCACAGGCAGTCGCCATTGCGGCCTATGAAATGGGCTTTGCCAAAGCCGCCGCGAGCATCATTGAACCCTGCCGTGAAAGCCGTAAGGTGCTGCGTCGTGAATTAGCCGCTACCGGCGTAAATGCCATCATGGGGGATGGTTACTATGCCTTCATCAACTGCGAGCCATTTATCAAAGCAGGCGGTCTGAAAGACAGCGAAGCCTTGATGACCTACTTGTCTGAACAATATGGTGTGGCTGTTGTAGCAGGTATTTATTTCTCCGATGCCGGTTCAAATTGGGTACGTTTCTCGTACGCCTTGCCGCCGGAAAAGACCGAGAAAGCGTACAAGCGCATGTACGAAGGTCTTAGTAACCTCGGCAAATAAGCAATCGACGTTCAACGACTATGAAAGGCACATCTACGGGTGTGCCTTTTTATTTGTAATGGCTACAGCCAGTTTTATGAATTATTAGTGAATGACCATCATGCGTAAAAGAATAGCTGTATAATGGTTAATGTTTCGTAATACCATTTGCTGTACGAATGTTGTAGGAGTGTCTTTATGCCGGTAAGTGTTGTCATCGTTTCCTTAGGGGTTTCGATGATTCTTTCGGTCGTGCTGATTTATCAAGTATGGGGACAGCGCTCGTATTCCGGTAATTCTGCAACATTGATTATTGCATTGATGACCGCTGTGTTATGGTGGACGCTGTTTTATGCCATTGAACTGGCAATTACTGATCAAGTTCTCAAACTGATTTGTTATCGAGCGAAGTTCCTTGCGATTGTTTTCGTGCCAGTGATTTGGATATTGTTTGGTTTCCAATATACAGGGCGGACGCAATGGCTCGTACCACGCAGAATCGCATTTCTGTCTGTCGTTCCATTAATGACCACCTTGATCATTTGGACAAATGCGATCCACGGTCTGATGTGGAAACATGTAGGCGTGGTGACATTAGGTGACCTTTCAATCGTCGACACAACGACTGCTACATGGTTTTGGGTACATTCCTTGTACTCTTATGTCCTCATTATGTACGCATCTTATATGCTGTTCCGGCAATTTTCAGGTTCGCCGGGTGTTTACCGGAGACAACTTACCGCGTTGTTGCTCTCTGTTGCGGGGCCGATGATCGCCAACGCAATTACCATTTTCGGCAATCAAGCGCTGGATTACACCCCGTTTGCCTTTGCCATAACAGGTATGTCGCTCACATGGGGGTTGCTCCGGTTTCAATTACTTAATTTGGTTCCTGTTGCCCGTAACCTTGTTGTTGATAGCATGATGGATGGTGTGATTGTGCTTGACGCGCAGGGTCGCATTGTGGATCTGAATACGACAGCCAAACGCATCGTCAATCAGGATCCGCAAGCCGTTATCGGTCAGCATATTTCAGTCGTTTTAGAGCGACTCGGCACCAAACTAGACTTGGTTCAGTGGGCGCAGAAATCCGGCGAATCACATGATGAACTACTGTTAGGTAGTGGTGATAGCCAGCGTAATCTCGATGTTCAGGTGTCACCACTTTTTGATCAACGCAAACAACTCAGTGGGCGTGTGGTCATGTTTCGGGATATTACGGATCGCAAACGGGCTGAGCAGCAAATTCGCAACCAGAACGAGGCACTCATCAAGGCTAATCTTGAATTAGCAGAAGCGCGTAAACAGGCGGAACATGCCACGCAACTCAAGAGCCAGTTCTTGGCGACCATGTCCCATGAACTACGTACTCCCTTGAACGCCGTGATTGGCTACACAGAAATTCAACTGGCTGGAATAACGGGCGAACTCAGCCTCAAACAACATGATTTTCAGGAACGTGTGTTAGCGAATGCATTGCACTTGCTCGGCTTAATTAACGACATTCTTGACTTGTCGCGCATAGAGGCCGGTCGCATGGATTTGCTTCTCAAACCGTTTACCCTGCGTCGATGGGTAGATGATATTGTTATTCAGAACCGTGTCTTGGCTGAAGAGAAACACTTGCGCCTTGAGGTTGAAGTGGATGAGCAGTTGCCCGAAGTGCTGGTTGCCGACTCCGAACGCTTGAAGCAAGTGGTTATAAATCTGCTATCGAACGCTGTGAAGTTTACTGAGCAAGGCTTTTTGAAAATCGCTGTTGCCAAACATGATGCGGAAACATGGAGAATTGAAGTCAGTGACAGTGGCATCGGTATTCCCGCTCATGCGCAGGAGACTATTTTCGAGGAATTTCGTCAGGTGGATGGTACGTCGCGCAGACAGTTTGGTGGAACTGGCTTAGGATTAGCCATTGTCCGCAAATTGATCATTATGATGGGTGGACATATCCGTCTGAAGAGCGAAGTAGGCAAGGGGAGTACTTTTACGATTACCCTGCCGTTTTACACGGAAGTAGCGAAAGTTGAATCTTCCCCAGAAGCAATGTCATTGGAGGTGCAAAAAGCATGAGTGAACAACCATTAGGATTGGAATCGCGTCAATTGCCGGGCAGTGACTCATCGCAGTGGATGGTTTTAATTGTCGATGATGAGCCTGATAACCGCACTATCGCCCAAACCGTATTGTCATTTAACGGTGCCAAAGCACAAACTGCAGTTCATGGGGAAGATGGCCTCAAGATACTTGAAGAATTGACTCCTGCATTTATCTTACTCGATCTCTCAATGCCGGTTATGGATGGTTGGGAGATGCTCAAGAAGATTCGTGAGAATGTGAAGACCCAACAAATTCCAGTTATCGCATTGACTGCTCATGCTATGGCGGGTGATCGAGATCGGGTGATTGAAGCCGGATTCGATGGCTATATTGCTAAACCATTCCGTTTAGGTTCATTTATGGCAGAACTACGCGAGTGTTTTCGTGTTCTAGCTGACCGGATTAAACCGCCTGTTTCCGAACCTGTAAAAGTAGAGCCGACGATCGAACCAACCGCGGAACTTCCCGAACAAACCAAGGTGCAAGCTGCTCAATGAATGTAAACACATGGCAGATTATCGTCGTAGAAGATGAATTCGATAGTATTCAAATGGTCTCGGAAATCTTACGGTTTTATGGCGCACAGGTTTTAGTTGCTCATAATGGCAAAGAATGCTTGGCGTTATTAAATAAAAGTCACGCATCTTTAGTCTTAACTGATTTGGCGATGCCCGAGATGGACGGATGGGAAACTTTAAGTGCCATTCGTGCCAACCCACTGACCGAGAAAATTCCTGTGGTGGCTATCTCAGCATATCATTCGGTAGATGTGGCGGAACAGGCCATTGCTGCCGGATTCGGTGCCTTTTTCCCGAAACCTGTTAGCCCGAAAACCTTCGTACACAGCCTTGCTGAAGTAATCGGGGTGTAACCTACACCCCCTGTGGTTACCACTCAAAAATCTTGTCGATAATGATTGCAGCGCCATTCAGTATAGGTGAGTTGAATTGCTTGCCTGATCCGTAGATGCCTTGTCGTACGAAGTGGTTATCCTTACGTGTGTAGACCTCAACATACTCCTCAATCGGATCAATCATCCAGTACTCGCCTACGCCGTAGCGTTCATAAATATCAAATTTGTCGCTGCGGTCATACAGTACGCTGCCGGGTGAAAATATCTCAACCACCAAATCGGGTGGCCCAACTAGGCGTTTCTCGTCAATAATGCACTTGCTGTTCGGGGCGAGCCACATCACATCCGGCTGTGGGATAACACCATTATCGAGGTAGATTTCGAGCGGTGCAGCAAAAACTTTGCCTCGAATCGTGGGCAATAAGTCTTTGAGAACAAATGCGGTGTTCAGCATGACATTCTGGTGTCGAGGTACCGGTGCTGGATTCACGATGAGTTCTCCATTTATGAGTTCGGTTGGCTGCTTCTGTGGGGGTAACTCAAAGTACTCAGCAGCAGTCATACGAATTCGGGATGAGTCAATCATAAGACGACCTCTCACTATTCATAGAGAATAGTATGCCATAACTCATTCCAATTCGCATGACTGCATGAAATGTCGAACTACTCCACTGTAACCGACTTGGCGAGGTTTCTTGGCTGATCAACATCTGCGCCGCGCCGTACTGCTACATGATAAGCCAACAGTTGTAACGGAATCACCGCGACCACCGGACTGAGCAGGGTGGGGCATTCCGGTACATACAGCACATGATCGGCTTTGCTAGCAATAAACGTGTCGCCTTCGGTCGCTATGGCGATGACGATGCCACCACGCGCTTTAGCCTGTTCAATCTGGCTGATCATTTTGTCGTACAGGCTGTCCTTGAGCGCGATGCAGAGCACTGGCATTTCCTCATCAATCAAAGCAATTGGCCCGTGCTTCATCTCCCCAGCCGGATAACCCTCGGCATGGATGTAACTGATCTCCTTGAGCTTGAGCGCACCTTCCAACGCAATTGGATAATTAATCCCGCGTCCAAGGAACAAGAAATCTGTGTAGTGGTGGAGCAGGGCAGCCAGTTCCTTGATGCGTTCTTCCGTCTCTAGTGCACGCCCCACCAGATCAGGCAATCGTCCTAGATCAAATGCATATTGTTGGCATTGTTCAGCCGTCAAGGTGCCGCGCAGATTACCGAGGTGCAGTGCCAGTAAGTACTGGTCAACGATACTGGCCGTGAATGCTTTTGTCGATGCTACACCAATTTCCGGTCCGGCGTTCATCGTGATGTAACCGTCACTAACGCGCATGGCTTGGCTGCCAACATTGTTGACGATACTCCACAACGTAGCCTTCTTGGCATGAGCTTCTTCCATCGCCGCCAATGTATCGACAGTTTCACCGCTTTGAGTGATAGCCAGTACCGCAGTCTGTGCGTCGATGATCGGGTCACGATAGCGGTATTCACTGCCGTAATCGACTTCTACGTTTAACCGCGCCATCTGCTCGATAAAGAACTTACCGACCAAGCCACTGTAATAACTGGTGCCACAGGCCACCGTCACGATCCGGTTGAGCGCTTTAGCCTGTTCGCTGGTGAGGTTCAAGTCAGGCAGGATAGCCTCGCCTTTTTCAAAATCCACCCGTCCACCAATCGTATCAGTCAGGCTACGGGCTTGCTCAAAGATTTCCTTCTGCATGAAATGCTTGAACTCACCCTTAGCCGCTGTGATCGGATCATAGGGAATATCATGAATCACGCCCTTAACGGGTTGACCCTCAAGCGTTTGGATGTGATAGTCATGTGCGGTCAGGGTTGCCATTTGCCGCGACTCAAGGAAGATCATACGGCGAGTATGTTCAAGGATCGCGGGAATGTCCGAGGCAATGAAGTTTTCATCGACGCCCAAACCGAGTGCCACGCCGCCTGCATTACCGATTCGTACCGCCACCAACTCATCCGGTTTAGCACGGCTCATGACGACGATCGCATGGGCGCCACGTAAATACCCGACTGCTTTGCGGGTAGCTTCGGTCAGATTGCCGCGTGCGCCGTTATGGGCAAATCGTTCGATCAGTTGGACGATCACTTCGGTGTCGGTATCCGATTTGAATTCGACCCCTTCGGCCATCAATTCATGTTTCAGTTCGAGGTAATTTTCGACGATGCCGTTGTGGACGACCACGTATTCGCCATCCATGCTGAGGTGAGGATGTGCATTCCGTTCGGCAGGGACGCCGTGCGTTGCCCAGCGCGTATGCCCGATTCCGATTGTGCCGTTGATGGGGTCGGATTGTACTTTCGCCCGTAGATTAGCCAGTTTGCCCACATCACGGCGCAGATGAATTTGACCGTCATTAATGACTGCCACACCTGCCGAGTCGTAGCCGCGATATTCCAAGCGCCCTAATCCGTCGATGATGATGGGGGTTGCGTTCTGCTTACCGATGTATCCGACAATTCCACACATGAGATTTCCTCCGTTGTAGGGATAGGCGAGTACCTATCCGCGCATGTTTACAGGATGCAACCGATCTCTGCGGCGCAGGCAAAGTCCGATTACGTGAAGCCCCATTCTCAACGAACGGGCATCCTGTCCACACGCTACCACCTGTCCCGCTACTTACGCATCGGCTTTCGTGGATTGCTTCTTTTGTACGGAGGGGTAAGACAAAGGGATGGTGGAAACACCCCGGCGGCATCCGCTGATCTTTCGATTTTCTCCCCAATTTGGGGATTAAGCCTGCATCGCTGCAAGCAACCGCCACCTCGTCATCCTGATGTATTGACTATCAGGACCGTGCGCTATCTAAGCCCCCGATCAGTTCGCGTTTATAACCTCCATGACCTTGTTTGTTATGCAAGCTATGATGGTATAACCTGACTTACAAGCTCCTAAAAATCGAGTTTGGTTCGTCTGGTTGCAACTATCATAATAGTAAATATTCACAAATAACGTGCTGAGGTGACTACTTAGGTTTGAACAAATTCCAAATAATCGGTAGTGGCCTTGCTCAAATCACTGTAGAATCCGCGTCGGGTTTCATCTGTAACCGCCATCGCCAATTGATACATGGCCTCGTGGCTCATCGTCGCTAAAGCTTCGCGCGGGACACGGTTGCCGCCTGTCTTGAACTTGAACGGTCGCCCAAAGTTGACCGTAATCACGGGACGTTGAAACCGGAATAACTTCTTGTTCCAACCGATCGCCCCCGAAATTGCTGTGGGGACGATCACCGCATCTGCCTTCGTTGCGATGAACGCCAATCCGTCCTTGGCCTCGCCCAATCCATCGGGATGTCGGTGGCCTTCTGGTGCAATCAAGATCAACTGCCCGTTCTTGATGAGTTCGATCGAGTTGGTGAGTGCCTTGCGGTCAATCTCACCTCGATTGATCGTATACGATCCCCACCATTTGACAAACGGGCCGACGAATGGGTTGCTCATATTTTCAACTTTGGTCATCGGAATCACAAAACGGTTGGTGACTGCCCCCATGCACAGTACCGGATCAATCGCCGAGATGTGATTCATCATGATGATGGTCGGCCCGTCAGTAGGGATGTGTTCCGTTCCGGTGATGGTCACATCCCATATGATCTTAAAGCCGATTGTGCGTATAATCCCCCGTAGCAGTTGGCGTCGCCAGCGCAGGCTTGGTTGACGCGCTACGTAGCTTTGTACTTCTGCCGAAAGGGTCATTTGGCTCCAGTCCTCTGGTTACGCCGTCCTCCGGGCGGGGGACGCCGCTTCTTTTCTTTTTCCTTTTTAACAGGCGTGGCAGCCCGTCGTTTGCTCGGTGTCGCTGGACGTTCAACAAATGGTTTACCGCTGGCACGTCGTGCTGCCGCTTTGCCTTTGATGCTGCCGAGTTCCTCCGCAGGAGTCTTCAAAGCAGCCAAATCTTTTGCGGTCAGCTCCCGCCATTCGCCTGGACGCAGCGTACCGAGCATTAGCTTACCCATCTGTGTGCGAATCAATGAACGAACCGTATGTCCTAGCAGCGAAGCCGTCCGCCGAATTTGGCGCTTCTTGCCCTCGGTCATCACGATGCGCAGCGTTGATTCTTTTTCGCCGCCTTCCATCAAATGGATGTAGCACGGCCCCGCATAATCAATTGTGCCGTCTTCGTTTTCGAGTTCCACACCATTTTGCCAGCGTTGCAGCGTCTCTTGCGTGGGCAATCCACTGATGACTACTTTATAGGTCTTGGTGTGCCGGTAACGTGGGTGCGTCAGCATATTGGCTAGCTCACCATCGTTTGTCAGCACCATCAGACCTTCGCTGTCGGCATCCAAGCGTCCTGCGCTAAACAGATGCTCTTTGAAGGGCAGGAACTCCGAAACAATCTTGCGCGTATCACCTTCATGTGGCTCGTCGGTGGATAGCACATACTTCGGCTTATTGAAGGCGATATATAACTTCTGGTCAGGGAAGGCAATTTTAGTGCCATCCACTTCGATGATATCGTGTTGGGCATCGGCTTGGTCGCCCAGATGGATCACCTTGCCATTGACGCGCACGCGCCCCTGACTAATGATCTCCTCGCAAGCGCGGCGTGAACCGATATTCGCCTGCGCCATTAACTTTTGTACACGTTCTTTCACTGTTGGTCTTCTTTTTGCATTGTTTTGGTGAATATTATTATGCCACACGAGTCTATTTATGTGTATGCGGTTATCAATCATTTGCTAAATAAACTATTGGTTGATTAGAATTTAAGTGCCAATATGGATTTATTATGGCAATAGGTGAACAATGGCACATCGGTTTTTTACAACATATGCTAAAAACAGAGCAATATTGCGGCAATATTCAGATGTTATTAATGGCCTTAGCACACTTGAACCTAGAATATTAGAATCAGATAGAGATGATATTTTTATATGTCCTTTATGCATAAAGATCTTTAGTTATCGTGATTTATTGCGCAACCCTAAGTTGCTAACTGAAGAACATCTCCCGCCAGAAAAACTTGGTGGACAAGTTCAAACTATAACTTGTCAAAAGTGTAATAATCGCGCTGGTTCGTTGCTTGAAAATGATTTGAAGAAACGACTTGAATCAAAAGAGTTTGATAATCGAATAGATGATTCAATACAAAATGTTCGAATGTCATTTGATAATCATAGTGATTTGAGTGGGGAATTACGCTATCTAGATGGTGAGTTAAAATTAATTGGTGATCTGAAACGAAGTAATCCCAAAACTGTACTTGAAATGCAAACTGCTGTTCAAAAACCTACGCCTCATGATTTCAGAATGAACATTAGTTATAAAACATTCAGAGCTATCCATGCTGATGTTGCATGCCTGAGAATTGCATACTTAATAGGATTTAGTGTATGCGGATACGGATTTTTGCTTAACCCAAGTTTTCGCATCATTCGGAAACTAATTGAGAACCCAAACGGTGTCTCATTACCTTTTCTTGGGGTAGTTGAGGAGGATTTTCCTGACAATATGTTAGGTGTTAATTTAGTTGTGTTCCCGAGTGAAATCAAGTCTTTTTTGGTAATTTTTGATCTAATTTCTCCAAAGAGCAAAGCAATTACTAGATATGGGGTATTTTTGCCTGGACCATCTGAACCCGGACTAAAAATCTATTCTTGGCTAGATGAACATGAGGGACTGGAATTCTCATGTATGCATATTGGTAACCAACCGCTTTTCGAAACAAATCCACTATATTCATATTTTTTGTGGCAAGATCGCAACTAGGCAAAGTATTGACATAATTCTAAGTTGTAATTACGTTTACTCCTTGACCCATGCTTGATGTCGCGCCCACACCTTGTCCCATAGGGCGTTTACATCCTGTAGATGTAGATCGAATTGGTCGATTAACACAGCTTCATAACGTGTTAGTTTATCAATCACCTCGCTATGGCTGCCATGTTCGTCAATCTGTTGCAACACCGCACCGCGTAGGATACGCATGTTACCGCCCGGTGTAAATCGCATACACACGGTTGTGCGCACAAATCCTGATTCCGGCGAGGTTTGTAGTCGTGTTGATTGGTCTACGAAGTCGCTCAGTTGATAAGGTGTGAGATCAAAGTCAAATCCCGGTCCACCATGTTCTTGATTCTGAAACCACCAGCGTCCATCTCGTTGGGCTAACCCGAATTGAAAAGCCCCTTGTTGATAAGTGCCTTCTTCTAATGGCAAAGGATCGAGGATGCCGTTGCCAAATCCAGCATCTGCCAGATACGGCTGATCCAACTTAACCAGCAGAAGCATATGATCCCCTGCGCCAGTTGGCAGCGGTTGGGTGGCGTCCCGCCCAACGAAACTCGAAAGATTGGTCACATCGAAGCCTATTTCGCGCAGCGCCCATGCCAACAATCCGTTCATTTCAAAGCACCACCCGCCGCGTCTATGGGTCACAATCTTGTCATAGATTTGCGCCACATCGACGGTCAACGGGCAGTTGCGATGAATATCCAGATTTTCGTAGGGAATGGCTAGCAAATGCGCCCGATGAATAGTTTTCAGCGTGGCGAAATTGAGTTGTCTATCACCCTCATAGCCAATGCGTTGCAGGTAATTTTCGAGCTTCATCATCAAGATTGCGAGTTATCGAGCCGGTGCATCACTGCCGGGAAAGGACTCTATCTCAGCCTCTTCCACCGGATCAATCGGCGCGGGTTTTGGGAGCAATGGTTCGCTCAGCTTGATGTTCGCCAACTGCTCATACACCCCGATGACGGCGCTATTATCCAGATCCTGCTGTCCATGCTGCAACATCGTGGTATACAACTGTTGAATGGCTGCGGTCACCGGCATGGGAATACCATAGGTTTTACCTGTATCGAGGCAAATTCCCAGATCTTTGTGCTGCATATGGGCTTTGAAGCCCGGCCCTCGATTACCAGCGAACAGTCGTGGTGGCTTAATATCTAACGCCCACATCTGTGCCGCGCCACCCTTAATCGCATCTACCACCCGGCTAGGATCAACCCCTGCCTTTTGCGCGGTAATCAGTGCCTCGCCCATCGCGGCCATTTGCGCCCCGACGATAATCTGGTTGCAGACTTTTGCGATTTGCCCCGCACCGCTATCACCGACCAAAACCCATGCCTTACCCATCGCTTGGAACAATGGCACTGATTTGTCGAATGCGTCCTGTGTACCACCCACCATGATCGTCAATGTGCCATTTTTGGCACCAACATCACCGCCGCTCACCGGAGCGTCCAATGCTGCGATACCGGCACCTGCCAACTCTTCAGCCAACATCCGCGCTGTTTCCGGTTTGATCGTACTGTTGTCGATGAAAATCAGCCCTTGGTGCGCGCCTTCGATGATGCCGTTTGCACCCAATGCGACTTTCTCTACATCCGGCGAGTCGGGGAGATTTGTGAATACGAAGTCAACTTGTTGTGCCACTTCTTTGGGCGAGGTTGCCGCTTTTGCGCCTTCACTCACCAATTGCTCGACAATTTTCTGACTGCGATTGTGCACGACCAACTCATGTCCGGCCTTCATCAGATTGCGGACAATCGACGCACCCATAATCCCTAGCCCGATGTAACCCACTTTAGCCATGATGATCTCCTCGATTTTCAGATAAGTTATATTTTTTTGCTGACTTGGAACCGCAGCGGGATACCCACCATCAGCCGTGTTTGTGCTTGCAGCACCGGAATCGCCACCACAATCAAGGTCAAGATCGGCAGCAACGGGAAGCTCAATAGGGTGAAGATGCGTTCCATAAACGTTTGTTTACGTGTACGTGGTGGTCGGTTAATCACATCCTGATACCAGAAGACGATGCCCAAGATAGATACAATTAGAAATGATATTTGCAGCAGCACATAAGCCGGATTGCCAAAACCTTCTGCTAGGACTTGTGACAGCAACGTCGGGTTGAATAGAAAGGGTAGTTGTGCCCCCGCCGTGATGATGACCCATCCTGCGCCCGCCAGCAAAATATCGTGCGCTACACGGAACAGCAGCTTGAAGGATACGTTGATGTCAACTTCTGGTTGTTCCAGCATCTTGGCGACGATGTAACCGACTTCTTTGCTGCCCCATGCATGACGCAGCGATTGTTGATAGCGGTTCTTGATCGCTTGCCACAGATTATCACCGGTGACTGCTGTTGCCGAGAAGGGCAGGAAAATGCGGTCGAGCATCACTGCGCCTTCACGGGCGAAGTACGCTTTGATGAACATGTGCCACTCGTCCGCAATCACGTCACCGTCCCAGTAGCCGCTGTTATCCAGTAGCTTAAGGCTCAACGAGTAGGACGACATCGGCATCGGTATCCACCACGGCGCAGCTAAGTAGGCCAGTTCAAACGCGGTAGAGTAGGCGTTCACAATTCGCAGCAGTGGATTAATGTCCCAGATGTTGGTGTGATACCGTATAGGCGCTTGCCAGAACCGTAGATGTCGTTCGGGGGTAATCGCGAACAAATAAGTCAGTGCAAAGAAATGATCTTTATGCCACAAGCTGTCTGCATCTTGGGTGGTGACGCAAATATTATCAAGATCGTATCCCATCTGGTCAACCAGCTTGCGTTTAACCCATCGTGCTGCCCAGGCTTCGTTTGCGGATTTACACTGCATCTCACCCGGTAGTCCGCGCGGATGTACTGCAAAAAACAGATTAGCAAAACGCGGTTCGTAATCTTTGACCAGCCGTTCAGCTTTTTCGATGCAACCGTCTTCTCCGGCTTCCATCGCCAGCACCACCGTCATCCGTTGCCGTGACTGATATTGTGCCGCTAGATTATCGAGCGTGCGCCGTAGAATTTCATCGGGTTCTTTATAGTTGGGAATGATGACCACATGATGAACCGCGTCCCAGTCGAGGGTTTCCGCTGTGGCTTCCGTTTGATAACGGACATGCCAATCGGTTTGTTCCCACTCGCGGATCTTACGCAACCCCATCACGTTAGCAATGCCTGCGAATAGAAAGCGTACTGCCGAATAAAACCCCAGCAGCGCCGCGATCAACAGCAGCATACGCGGAAAAGCTATGGCGCTTGTGATAGCAAAGAGGAGTGATAACCATGCCAGACAGCCCGGAATACCGTCCAGTGCGCGTTCAGGAATGGCAGGAGGCGGTAAACCAGCCCATACCGAGCGACCGACTCCTAGTTGTACGTTGTTGCGGCGACCACCATTGGATTGATAAGGCACAGTCTCGTCCAGAAGGCTTACGGTAAAGTAGCATCAAGAATAGCACAGGTCAGGTTTGAATTGTATCGGAGTTACACCCCAATCCACGAGTCTTAACCTGAACGCGTTTTGCTGCCCTTTACACCTTTCAATCCACGTGAATCGACCAGATTGACGAGATTGGTCTGGTAATCATAATTATTCTTGCGTTTCTCGGCCTGAGCATCCCGTGCAATTTCGACTAACTTATGCACGATTTCGCGCGGCGGCATCCCTTGATCTTGCCACAGGTAAAAGGCGACCGACCCCGGCATCGTGTTGATCTCATTGAGAAACACCTCGTTCTGTTCAGGTCGCACCAGAAAGTCGATACGTGCTGTGCCACGCCCTTCAATCGCCCTGAATGCTTGTATTGCGATACCCTTGATTTTTGCCGTCAGGTCATCATTCAGCGGGGCAGGGATGATGCGCTCTGCACTCTTCATCCCTTCACCACCGCGTGTATATTTTTCTTCAAACGTTAAGAATTGATCCAGCGATACCGGTTGTTCCAAAACCGATGCTTGGATGTCATGTTCACTGCCGATCAGCGCGCAGTTGATTTCAGTCGGATCTTCCACCGCTTGCTCAACCAGCACACGCCGATCCAGACTGATCGCCACTTCGATATGCGCCCGCAGCAATGTTTCATCGTTCGCTTTACCAATGCCGATGCTGGATCCCAAAGTTGCTGGTTTGACGAACATTGGGTAATGCAGTTCGTGGATGAGATGGCTAATCACCTTGTCGGATGACTCCAACCACTCCCCACGGCTAAAAGACACACCCTCGACAATCGGTACACCCTGTTGGCTCAGGACAATCTTGCTCATGATCTTGTCATTTGCAATTGCCGACGCCATCACTCCACAGCCGACGTAGGCGATGTCAGCCAATTCCAACAATCCTTGGATTGTACCGTCTTCACCATGAGAACCGTGTATCGCTGGGAAAACCACATCCAGTCGTTTGATCTCCGACTTCTCAAAACGCCCCGCCGTCGGATTGATGATTAACCCGTGATGCTGCACACTCGGTGATATGATAGCGTTCTGGACACCTTTCAGGCTGATGATCTCGTTCTTAAAGTTCTTGAGTTCGGTCAGAGGTTCACCCGTGTACCATCTGCCTTGCCGGTCAATATAAATCGGCACCACCTCATAGCGCTCTGGATCAAACGCGCGCATCACCTGATGCCCCGTCACGATGGAAACATCATGTTCCACGCTACGTCCACCGAAGATGACCCCGACAACTGTTTTTCGATTTGCACTCATACGTGTTTTAATTCTCTTGGCAGTTCAGTTTCGCGCTATTCTACCGCCTATAGTGCCACTTCGGGATAGTCAATCAGCCGCGCTTTTCCAGATCACTACGATAGGAACACGATATCGGCGGGTGATTTCTTCATCCGTAGACTGTTTTCAGTGACCTCAAAGATGTCTGCCATACGCACAAAATCTTGGTCGCTGATGACGAACACATACGGGTTCGCTCCCTCGAACAGCTTATTAAGTTGGAAGCCCGTCGGCGGGGTAACGCTTGCCGCACCACTTCTCAGCGCATCCCAGTAGGCAGTCATTTGCACCAGTTGATAATGCCGCAGGATACGCCGGAACAAATCGGGATACACCACATTTTCATCGGTGATCGCCTTAATACTGGCCAGAGTGACTCCGGTTGTCGAACGGTCAAGTTGCCAGATATTGGTTGGTGGCGTTTGTACCTTCGTGCCTAATTTCTTGGCGGTTGCCTGTGCTTCCATGACGGCTGCATCCAGTTTACGCCGCAGTTTTCCCGCCAGTGTCATGTAATACAACGGGTAAATCATGCCCGAACGCAGCAGTTCATAATTCGCGCTCTTATCAGCAATGTCGGCCAATTGATCATTATTGACGACTGAGCCATCTTTGATTGGTGTGTCTCCACCAAATACCCATGAGATCGGTCGCCCGTTCTTCTCGATGTCTCCTGTCACGATGAAACCCGGCACGCCATCTTTGCCCTGTTCTTTGACCACCGCGCTAGCAGTGCCTACGGTCATCCGTGCCTCGCTGATGTATGACCCGCGCGGCGAGTTGCGCCATTTAACATCGGTGATGCCGAGGAATTTCATAAAGTACTCAGCCGCCCCTTTTGCCATCGCTGAAGGCTGGCTTAAACTCGCGAACGGTGGTTCTTTGAGTGTCGCGCTCGTTTTGCCTTTGAGGTCAGCCGGAACAGTTGGTTTGGGTGCGGCGTAATGTGTTTCCAGTGCATCCACCCCTTGCAACCGCAGTTGGATGGCGCCCGCGTTCGTCGTAAAATTCTGTTCAAATTCAGCCTTGAACTCGCTGTTGATCAGTTGCCAATGGGCGGGATTAGTGGCTTTGAACTTGATCGAGTCACCATCCGGTGAATGCCCGACGACGTGATAAATGCCTTTGATGAGGATGTAATTCATATCGACTCTTTTCAGTGTGGGATATAACTTCCGCTTGGATACTACTGAAAAGTGTAGCAAAACTGTTGATTATGAGCTAATCGGGTCGTTATCCGGTCGTCAGGATGCTGATTACATACACCACAAAAATCGCCACACTAATCGCGATGGTCAACGCATAGCCGACCACGAATTGCTTGAGCGCCGCTTGACCTGCACCCATCGCCTTCCGCAAATCACCGAATTGTGCCAACTCCATCAACAGCGCACCCGCCACCAATCCGATCACTGTACCCAACAGCGGAATCGGGATCAAAAACGTGCCGAGGAAACCACCTGCGAAACTTCCCAATGACGTGCGACACCCCATGCCGGTCGTCTTTGCGCCCAACAACGGACGCCACTAATCCGCTGTCACACCCACCAGCATCAACACCGTCATGATGATTGCTGCCAGCGGTGTAATTCGTTGCCAGCCCGTCAGCACCCCATACACAATACCTACCGCCCACGGCATCAACGGCCCCGGCAATATTGGCACGAATGCCAGCACTAATGTGACCAGCATTAGCAAAAAACTTATAATCAAAAGACCAAATTGGGGTATTTCCAAACTATTCCTTATTGATCAGGAACTAATTGTGTTAAGACCGAAATCGCCCGAATAGATCCGAAAGTTTTTGTCCCTTAACTTTTATTGTTGATGATCCTTGTCGAACGAACACATCATCTCCTACAAAAGAAACTTTTGATTGAGTTGGAATAACAATTCTTAGTATAGATAAACCTTTGTATTCCACTGTGTCAAAGTACGATAGCACCTGCGATTTTAGAGGATCGCTTAGCATAGAGTTTGTTATTCCATTGAGGATATCGTCACAATATCGTTCAAAAGACTTCGCCAAAAATCTTGCTTCTCTATCGACCCCGACTATAAACTTGTCTGAAAGCGTGATGTAATTAACTGAGTCAATGTTTTCTATCTTCTTCGCATCCTCGATTTTGTCTGCAACGCCAATATAAATATAACCAGTTGAATCTGGGCCTATGTTTGCAATTCCACAAATGTGTTCACAAAGTCTAGGAATGAAATCTGTATCTTGCTGCCTGTTGCTAGGAGATAAGGTCAACCATCCTTGCTTAAATTCGTAGCGCGGCGTTTCGATTCTAGAACGCCTTATCGAGTTCTCGAACTCCAACGCTAATCCTGGCCCATGTCCTAGCAACGGGGGATCCTTTTTTACAAAATAGCTTTGAATTAGACCCGTTGTAACAGCAATATGTCGACGCCTGATTTCCGATTTTATTGTATTTGATGAAGCTCGCTCGAGTCGACTGTGAAGATTATTAAGTGCTTCCATAATTCCTTTCGGATTATCTGGTGTGCACTCTTTAGTGATAATGAGATCGAAAAAGCTCATAAACACTGCGTAAAACTCGGTTTTTACTGCGTTTCCGCCCGCATTCGGGTTGACTGTTTTTCGAAAAACGTTAGGTGAATTATCGTAGGTTTCAATGGTTTCTCTCATGACTGAGAATGTTGTCTTAATCACCTCAGAAAGTTTTTCAGGCGTATATCTGTTTAGGCTTCTTTCAAGCTCTTTGTAATTTTTTGATTTGTTGTCATAAAGATCGTCGAGTAAAGGACGACTTCTTGATAGTGGACTATTTGATAATATTGACGCAGCTATGTCAGCAATTATCTCTTCATCCTCACTATCACGAAGTTGCGGCATTCGAATAATGCCTTGCTTACACCACAGTGTATCCTCTGCGAGCAGTCCATAGCCTTGGTTAGAGATACGAGAGTCAATACTTATTTCAGGCATTTCAGTAAGCTTAAGAATTTCTTGGGAAACATCTCCCCGGAGTTCAGAAGCTATTTGTCTTACTAGTTCTGCGAATGACGTGACTACGCCTGCTTGGCGCCTTTCTTGATTACTTAACTGTTTGCCACTTGAATTAATGCGCCCAAATACATCTGTGATTTCACTTTCATCGTTTGTTGGATAAATTGTGACCGCAAGTTGGTATTCTACGATGTTCGCACACTCTATAGGTGATATTAGGTTTTGACTATCAACTATTGAAAATGCCCCTTTGGATGAATAATTCCTAGCACTTGCAAACTCCGAAACATCGAAATATTTTCCATTAGGTCTTGAAAAGCCTTGCTCTATAAATGAAAAGATTGCATTTAGTCTTTGCATTCCGTCTATAATTTCATATTGCTCATTATCACCAATTATCTGTCCAGTACGCGCCAACAAGAATAATGGGATTGGATATCCCAATAAAATACTCTCAATTAGTCTTTGCTTTTCAGCTATCGTCCATACTAACTTCCTTTGATACCGCCTGTTTACTAAGAGATTTCCCTCTCTATACCATCTGTATAATTGCGTAATTGGCATTCCTAATGGAGTTACACTCATCGCATTTTGCCTTCAAGCTGTTATTCAGTAGTTGATATATTATACACAGATTGAAAATTTGCTTAGTGGTTGTATAACAGATTGATAGCATATTGACTATTCAATAATCAAACTCATACAGGTCATCGCGGCCTCAGCTTTTGTGAATTCGGATGTATCTACCGCGCACACTCGATAACCATGCTCCTCAATGATCTCGCCAGTCTGCGGAAACTGGCTGTTGAGCAAGATGCTGCCGTTTGCCCGTACCACATTGGCCGCGCCTGCTTCACCCGCCGCCACTTCGACCAACCTGTAACCGTCGAATACTGCTGTGTCCACTCCCGCGCTGTTCACTAGAATGCTATGGTCATCCAATGCCGTACAAGCCGATTTAAGGTGCAAACAGTCGCGTAACGTCACCACGGTCACACTGTAGCCATACGGCGCGGCAATCGCCCGTAGCGCTTCAATACCCGCCATATTGGTGCGGGTGGAAAGACTCACAAAGATCGCTTTGCCCAATCGCATCACATCACCACCTTCAATCGTAGCGGGTAGGGTGATCGGTACGGTCGGGCGAAAGCGAGCAATTTCCGACTGAATCAACGCCGGTTCAGGCCGCCGCGATGCGATTCCCATTGGAGTGATTATCGCTATCTCGTCCAAAATGATCGCGGTATCTTCCACAAACACACTGTCAGGCAACTCGTCGGCAGGAGGCAGCGTCACCACGCGTACACCGCAGGCTTCCAACGCCTCACGATAGGCACGGTGCTGGTCTTTTGCCTTCGCGTAGTCAATGGGAACACGGTCAATAAATGTCAGTTCGCACTTGGCAATCGAAGCCGCTGGCTCCCGCGTGATAGCTATCGTCATGCTGGTATTCTCTTAACTCTCTGTGCCTCTGTGGTAAAAATGTATTGTCCCTATTTCACGTATTCACGCCATGAATAGTGCGGCGCGTACCCCAACACTTTCTTGGCCTTCTCAATACTGAGCAGGGTAGTATGTTCACCAATATCGCCCCGCAGCGGCACGTTCGGGAAGACTTCTGCCATCAGTTCTTTATTCGGGCGTGTCATACAGGTATCTGCCGCTGCGATGATATAGTGATCAGCATTGGTTACAGGCGCTTCTAAGCCTAACCGGCAAGCTTGTGCCACATCCCGCGCGTCGATATACCCCCACAAATTCCATTTGCGGATTCTTGCGTCATCCCAATACGAAGGGAACTTCTGATAATCTTCCGGTTCCATGATGTTCGAGATGCGAAATCCGACGAATGGCACGCCCGACCAGCGGTTGAATTGACGTGCCATTTCTTCGCTCAATACCTTTGAAAGTGCATAGCTGCTTTCGGGATATAAAGTCTGGGTCTCGTCAATCGGTGCGCCGTCCGGTTGCTCTTTGTCGAAGGGCAGCCCCAATGTTGTTTCACTCGATGCCCACACCACACGTTTCAGACCCAGTTTGACCGCCGCGCTGAATACGTTGTAGGTGCTGCTCATATTAATGCGGAAGGTGATCTCGTCCGGTAGCAGTTCCGGTGCGGGGATAGCAGCCAGATGCACCACCGCTTCTGCATTCGCCAGCGCTTCATAGGTTTGCCCCAGATCAGTCAAATCGGTCTTGAGGAATCGGCATATCGGATCACGCGATGGCGCGACATCCACGTTAAGCACATTGTAACCATGTGCCACCAGATCACGGACGACGGCACGCCCTGCCTTACCACTTCCACCTGTAACGACGACGTTTTTCATGTTTTCCTCCGCTAATCCTATCAATAAAGGATTTTTTATTTCTGACTCTATCTTACCGCATTTCAAACCAATTTCGAACTTGGATTTAGGAACATTTGTGCTAATATGGAATTGTGGATTATTCAATAAAGCTATGCTTTGGGAAGTGTTACCAGTCGATGGTACATAGAATCCAGTTAATAATTCTTGGGCTTCACAACCATGCGCGCTTCAAAGAAGATCAACCGCTTATGGCAAAGATGTCGTCGGGCATACCCAATTAATAGTTTGCCGTGGATTGCAAGGAGCTACCCGCCAAATCTAGTGTCAAATTGACGAAACCTGCTTGCGAAATTGACGTCTTTGCCAATCAAAAAGCTAATCGCTAACTATGTACTGTAGGTTTCCGGCAAGTCGTTCAAGAACAACACCGTGTCGCCCGCTTTGAGGTTACTTTGATACCACGTGATAGCCTCAGCTAGTGTTTCAACTGTTTGTAACCGTTCACTAGGGAATCCCGCCTCTATCAACCCTGCCTTAATCGGGGCAGTCTGTGCAGCACCTACCAGAATCACATCACTCGCATATTGAGCCGCTTCGGTACCAAGCTTCTTATTTTCTGGCTCGTGCAACGGGCCAAGTTCTACCATACCGGGGGTGATCAACAAACGTTTTCCCTTTTGATGTAGAGCTAGCACTTTCAAAGCGCTCACCACGCCCGCCGGATTAGCGCTGTACGCATCGTTGATAATCGTGATGCCTTGCGCCGTTGTTTGCCGCACAAGACGACTCTCTGCTGGTTTGAGCGCCCGTACCCGATGAGCCACATCCCGCAGTTTCATCCCTTCATGGATGGCTACTGCTGTCGCCAGCAACACATTTGTGACATTGTGCTGACCAAGTAACGGTGTCTCGAAAATTTCAGCTTCACCCGTTTGGGTGTCTGTCACTTTGAAACGCAATCCATCCAGCGACTCGCTCACCTCGCTAGCGATAAAACGTGGTCCATCCGCCACCGCTTGAGTTGGATCAGCTTCACGGCTGACGGCCAGTCTCGTTTTCGGATAGTCACGTTCGTACATGGTTCGCACGTATGGGTTATCCCAGTTGAATACCCCGACGCCGTCAGGAGGCAGTGCCTTGATGATCTCGTATTTTGCGGTCGCGATGTTATCCAATGAGCCGAACCGTTCCAGATGTTGTGGCCCGACTTCCACCACAATACTAATCGTTGGGTGGGTCAGGTCAGCGATGCGCTCAATTTCACCGGGGATATAGGCTCCCATTTCGCAGATGAAATATTCAATGCTGTGGTCGTTCGCAATATCGTTGTTAATCGCGATACACACACCCATCATGGTGTTAAAACTTTTGGGGGTAGGGTATGTTTTATATCGTCCGCTTAAAATATGCGCCAGATAATTCTTGGTGGTCGTTTTGCCGTAGCTGCCTGTGATACCTACGACCACTGGATTCACTGCCTCCAGCACACCCTTTGCTTTGTTGATAAACCGCTGGCGTAAAAATCCTTCGACGGGCTGCATCACGCCATTTCCCGCAATGAGTATCACTGGTGCGGTCAAAAAGAGGAACAACCCGATGAAAGAAACGACTGCAAATTGGATTTCGCCAATCGCAGGGAGTTGTATTCTGCTCAATATAAACAGATATAGGCCGAGATCAAACACTGCCACGCCGAATGCCGCTCCTAACATCCGTTTGGCACGTGCCGTTGGCTTGAAGCCTTTTTTGACTTCTCCCTCATTTGGCGGCCATACCGCAATGACCGCCGCTATGATTCCGATCAGTGTCAGCATGAAATTACCGGGTGCTTCACTGAGAATCACACCGAGTATCACACTCGCAATCCATGCCACCACTGGACGGTTTGGAAGCCATCGCTCACGCCGTGCCACACACCAGCGCAGGTAACGCGCGCTCATGTATTCTTCAATTTGGTAGAAGCGTGCTTGCTTATAAATGCGGAAGCATGTTCCAACCAGCCAGATTAACGCAATAATGAGGAGTTCTATCGGCATAAAAATTCGCTTATCGTCTATCCATGATGATCACATCGGGATCACGCTTACCTTTGCCCTTACGATTGTTATCATCGTTTACGCCCAACACTCGCTCAAGGATCAGCGAAATGATGCTCATGGCGATACCACCGAGGAATGCCGGCCAAAAACCATCAATTTGTAGCCGTGCTGGAATAAGGCTCGCCGTCACCAGCAACATAATCCCGTTGATAACCAGCACGAACAAACCGAGTGAGAGAATGACCAATGGACAAGTGAGAAGGGTGATAATCGGCTTGAGAATGGCGTTCAAGAGACCGAATACGATCCCGATGATGAGTAATGTGCTCAGTGTATCGTTGGGGATATGAATACCCGGTACGATTTCGGCTACCAGCGCGATTCCGATTGCATAAATAATGACTCTCAGGACGAAATTTCGCATGGTTGATCTCCTTAAGGGATAAATTGCTAGATGGTTGTTGGACCATTCCCATTCATCTTTTTTGTTTTCATGTGCCCATTCTACCCATTGGTCAACGTTGTATCCGTAATCTTGACTTGATAACTTTTTAAGACCTTCGTATGCGTCCTCTTTGGTCATAAAGCCTAAGGCGCCTTTAGGATGCTTTTCCATCAGATTTACTATGTAAAGCTGAATAGGAGTCAATCTCGTCATGAGTACTATTCAGTCTTGAAGAAATGATTCATGACCCGTGCCGTATCAACCGCTCGTTCCAGATAGCTATAGTGCCCTGCGCCTTCCCATACCACCAATCCCGCGTCTGGGATTGTTTTCTCTAACAGTTGACCTTGTGATAGGGGCGTGTCTTCGTCCTTGTCGCCCCAAAACAACAATGTGGAGGGTTTCACCCGCGCTGCAAATGGGAGCAAATCTTCATTCACCACTTTCACAAATGTCTCGCGCATCACACCTGTAGCTGCTTTGTAATCGGCTGATCCGTAGCGTTCACTATACCAAGTACGCAATTGCTCAGCCTGTGGTTTCATCCCAACTGTTTGCAGTGTGTTGAGCGCGAACCGATAACCCTTAAGCCGCCACTGCCCACTATTGGATTGTTTGGAACGTACACCTGCCGCGTCTGCCAAGGCCATCTTAATAATGCGGTCGCCGTATTCTGATCCAAGTACTAAGCCAAGTCGCCCACCAAAGGAGTGCCCGAAGAGATAGGCCATAACGAGTTGTTGAGTATCCATATAAGCGATGACCCACTTCACATAATCATGTACTGTCCAGCTAGTCTTAGGCCACGCAGTTTGCCCGAATCCCGGCATGTCCGGTACAAAGCATTGATACCCTAATGGAGCCAGCTTTTCGGCTAATGGCATCACCAATTTGATATTCGAACCCCAACCGTGAAGCATAACAATCGGTTTGCCGTTGCCAATGACGACTTGTGCTGTTTCAAGACCTTGTATCGATGTGAAAGTTGGAGAGAATTGTGTCATGCAGTTATGTAATCGTTACTCACGGTTCAATCTCGATTTGTGCGCCAAGTGCTTTCAGTTTGCCAAGCACACCTGCAAAAGTGCGCTCAATCACTTGCGCGTTATCAATGACCGATACACCTTTAGCCACCAGCGCTGCTCCTAACATGCCCAAACCAGCCCGTACGTCAGGTGTATCCATGTATATCGCATGTAACGGGGTTGCTCCTACCACGATTGCGCGGTGGGGATCGCACAGTACGATTTGTGCACCCATTGCTTTGAGTTTATCTACGAATAACAAGCGGTTGTTGAATAATTTTTCGTGGATAAGCACTGTTCCCTGCGCTTGGGTAGCGATCAAAGTTGCCATCGCCGTTAAGTCAGATGGGAACGCTGGCCACGGGGATGTCTCGACCACCAGATCAACATCTTCTTCACGGCTTGAAAGGCTAATTGTCTCATGTTTGGGTACGTACAAAAACTGTTCATCTACATCAAGTTGGATGCCAAGCTGTCGGTAGGTCTTGACGATCATTTGCATATCATTGCGCCGTGTGCCATCAATTTGCACTCGTCCGCCACTTAGCGCTACCATCGCTGCCACACTTGCCGCTTCAATGTGATCGGTTCCTATTGTAGCCTCACCGCCCGAAAGCTCAGGTGGGGCAATAATACGTAGGACGTTCGAGCCAATTCCTTCGATATGCGCGCCCATTTCGCACAGCAGATCAGCTAATTCTTGCACATGTGGCTCACACGCGGCGTTATGGATGATGGTCTCTTTGCCCAACTGTGTCGCCAGCATCATGACCATTCCGGTTGCAGTCACGCTGGTTTGAGGCAGGATGATTTCCCGTTTGTCCCACGTTGCCACTTTGCATTCGAATGCTCCCGGCATTGTAACCACCGGAATCCCAAGATCCTGCAAGGCTTCAAGATGGGTGCGAATACGATTGAGTGGAAAATCAATCTCAATCCGAATGTGCTGGCGACGTATGAGTATGGACGGTAGATATAACATCATGCCGACCAGTCCACCGGTTTCAGCCAACGTTAGTGCCCGTCGTGTAATCTGCTCGGCTTGGATTACCAACGTGGAGTCATCCTGCCAACTGAGCTTAGCGCCTAATTTTTCCGCAACCGTCAGCATAGATGCCATGTTTAACGTCTGCGGTACATTTCGCAGCGTTACCGGTTTGTCGCTTAACAAAGCCGCTGCTACCAGTGCCATCGCTGCGTTGGTATTGCCTGATGGGCGGTAATTGCCGTTGAGCGCTTTACGCCCCTCTACGCGAATTCGCATTCAATCCTCACCTTTCCGAAGTGGGCGGGATTATAACAGGTTTGTTGATAAGGGTTATAGGGTGTTCAATGCTTTACTGAAATCAAGATGACTGGTTGTAATCAGTCGTCTTGATTTTAAATCTCTGTTAGTCCAACAAGGCTACATTCGGCACTCTGTCGCTATGACCACCTGCCCCTCTACGTTCAGTCAGCGGTTTAACCGGCGGACATTCCCATGCCATCGGTTCAGTTTGGGATCGTTCTTCCTTGAATTTGGGCAAGATACCGCAAGCAAAACATTTGTCACGGCAGTCAACGCGTGTTTCACCCTTAATGCTCATCAGATAATCGTCCTTCAAGAACTTCTTGTGGACGGCTGCATCTATATGATCCCATGGGAATACCTCGTCAATACCACGCTCACGGTGCGTATAGAATTCCGGCGTGAGTCCTTCGTCGCTCATTGCCTGTAACCAACGCTCATGATGATGGAACTCCTGCCATGCATCGAATTTACATCCCGCTTCCCACGCTCGTTGAATGACGCGCCCCATTCGTCGGTCGGCTCGCGCCATGATTCCCTCAAACTGGCTGTCTTCAATGCTGTTCCAGCGTAAATGCAACCCGTGACCCTTGAGTTGGTTACCTAAGAGATGCAACTTTTGGCGTACTTGCGAATGGGTATCTTGCGCCACCCACTGGAACGGCGTGTGGGGTTTAGGAATAAATGTACTCACACCAACATTGACGTTCGCTTTACCACCCAGAATGCGTTGCCCTTCACGCAGCACAGCCTTACACAGATTCACAATCGCCTGTACATCTTCCAATGTCTCTTCCGGATGACCAATCATGAAGTACAGCTTAATCGTTCGCCAACCACGCGAGTAAACTGCTCTCGCAGCCTCCAATACCTGTTCGTCAGGCACGGACTTGTTGATGATGTCTCGCATTTTCTCGGTGGCTGCTTCTGGCGCGAATGTAAACCCACTGCGGCGCGTATCTCCTAACTTGTCCAATAAATCAGCACTGGTGCTTTCAATACGAAGTGACGGTAAGCTAAGGCTCAGACCTGAATCCGCGTACTTCTCATGAACTGCGTCAGCTAGTTCATGTACATAAACATAATCAGAGGATGACAGGCTCAGCAAACTAATTTCTTCAAATCCCGTGTTGGTGATAATTTCCTGAATAGCTTCCATTACTTCCGGTACAGTACGTTCGCGCACAGGCCTCGTAATCATCCCCGCATGACAGAAGCGACACCCGCGTGTACAACCGCGCATAATCTCAATTGGGGCGCGGTTATGAACGGTATCGATGTTCGGTATAAGAAATTTGGTGAACGGCTTCGGAAGTGTGGGTACTATTCGTTTTAGGACGCGTTTGGGAGCTTCCGGCACAGTAGGGGCAGTGCCAATCACCACACCGTCTTGGTCATAGGTCACCTCATAAAATCGCGGGACGTACATGCCTTGAATACGCGCTATTGCTCGTAGTTGATCGAAGCGACTTTCTTCACGCATGGCTTGTACCGTTCGGGCAACCTCAAGGATGATTTCTTCCCCTTCGCCGATCACAAAAGCATCTATGAAATCGGCCATCGGTTCGGGGTTATAACAGGAATGACCACCTGCAATGATCAGTGGGTAACTCGAATCACGATCCTCACTGCGGACGGGCATTCCTGCCAGATCAAGCATATTGAGCACGTTGGTGAAGAGTTGCTCGTAGGGCAAACTGATTCCAAGTAAATCGAAATCACGTAGTGATCGTTTATTTTCCAATGAATAGAGTGGAATGCCTTCTGCGCGCATCAACTTTTCCATGTCGTCCCACACGCTGAAAACACGTTCCGCTAACATATCAGGTTGTTTGTTGATTTGCTCATACAGAATCATGATGCCAAGATTAGACATGCCAAGGTCATAAATATCGGGGAATGCCAGCGCGACTTTAAAGTCAGTGCTATCCCAATCCTTGACGATGCTGTTAAACTCACCGCCAACATAACGTCCCGGTTTGGTTACTTTCAGTAGAATTCGCTTTATCTGTTGTTCAATTGTTTTTGGCTGCATATCAATAAACCCTCATCGTGATGTTGGTGTGCATTATAGCGGACAACTGCTAAGGAATAAAAATCAATGATGATTCTCAAAATGTGTGTATTGTTGTGGCTCAGCCTAACATTGGTTTTCTCGTCTTTTGCTCAGAATATACCAGTTCCTATAGCTGCCGATAACATTCATGAGTTTCGGTCTGTGGCACACTATGCCTTCGCTGATTGGGAACCACAGGTTGGGAAAATTGAGAATGGATGGTTTGCCACGAACCGTGATGCCAGTAACTTGGCGCTCATGAATCGGAACGGTGAGATTGTAGTGACCAATGATAAGGGTGGAATTCTTGACCACTACGCCGTTCCCGGTAATGATGGGTTACCCGCAACCGTACTTGATTTGTCATTCAGGCAAAATGAAGCCGAAGTTGTTTCTACCCATGCAGAGGGGGGAGCCTATTTTGCTGCCTATCGGAATTATGACACCCACTCTACGACATTTTTCCGCTTTGACACTGCTGATGTTCCGTTGCGGATATGGGACAGTGGGCTAACTTGGTTGGAGGTATCACCTGCCGATTATTTGCGAAGTCGCTATGTTCAGCGGCTAACACCCGTTCAATCGTCCAAGATTCGCACCAATGAGAAATTATCGCCTGACGAAGTTTTCGAGATGCCTTCAGGTCCTGAGAGTGATCCTGATTCTTTCTTGCGCATTGGTCGGATCGAGCCACCATTTGCCATTACGGTGACTCAAAAATTCTTGGTCAAGCGTTGGAATATGGAAACGGGTGAGGTCACCGCATCTGCTCAACTAGATGCATTGCCGGGAGCAGGGCAGTTAACACCTGATGGACGCTATTTTGGTTGGCGCGATGGAGACTCGATTGCGCTCCATTTGCTAGATTTTGAGATCGGAAAAGATCGTGTAATAGCAGAATTACGAGGCACTTATGTACCATTCCTATTGCTAAATTCTTCGGCTAATGTCATGATTGGTGTTAACGTAGCATTAAAGCCAGTGGTTGTGGCATGGAACACGGTTACAGGTGAAAAAGTGGAGTTAGGCGAGTACCGATATTGTAACCGTCAGCCCGATATGGTGCGGCTAAGTCAAGATGACACTACCGTGGTTATAGGGTGCGACAAAGGGTTAGATTTCTGGCAAATTTCTACCCAGGACTAGTTTTGAGAACTAAAGCTATTTACGTAATAACCTTATTTGGTTGATCTGTATTTCAAAATTGGTGTAAATCGCGACGGATGTTGAGACTTTAGTCCGTTGCGCTTGGTATGAAACTTGTAAGATAATAAAGGGTACTATTGATATGAAAATAGTAAATCTTTATTCTTTGGCAAGTAACTGAAAATTATAATGAACATTACAGGCAAACTGCATTTAGAAGTGAGTTAAAAATTGTCTAACCCAAAGAATACATCATCGCAAAACTCGACTATGCCTTCTGATCTGCCCTGTGCCTGCCCATATTGCCAGCGTCGTTTTGGAACGATGGAACAGCTCACGCTCCATGTTGTAACCCGCCATACGTGGACAGGCACAACCAAGGGGGCTGAACCTGCGGTCAGTAGGAAGTAACGTTTGACGCGAACACTTGTTGGTAGCGCATATCGCGGTCTACGCTCTTGACTAGCGATGGATCTACGATACCAACGTGTTCTAAACAGAATGATGCTGAAACGGCTGCCATAGCACCTGCCGCACGTAATGGTTTGCCTTGAATAAGCCCTGCCAACAAGCCACCACAATACGTGTTTCCAGCACCAGTTTGGTCAATGATCTGTGGGATTGTAACGGCATCTAGGTGATACCGTTCGCCTTGTTGATTGGCAACAATCGAACCTTCCGCCCCCATCCTAAGTGCTGCGCAATTTGCGCCATCTGCCAACATCGCATTCACTAATTCATCGGGATTAAGTTCTCCATAGATTGCTTGTGCTTCTATGAGATTTGGTGAGATGACATCAATATGACATTCACCTAATACTGAGCGAATTGCGGATGCGTTATCAGTCGTCATGATTTGTTGGAGCGGTTCCCACAAAATTAACCCATCTACCGCTTTCCTCCACGCTCGAATGCCATCTGTATCTTGTAGCAGATAGAATCCACTCGATTTTTGGTAGCTTTCAGGGATATGTTCTGGTTGTGCCCCGCTAATAAACGGCTTGGTTTCTTTTACGCGATACAATTCTCGTCGGGAACCGTCTTCCTCAAACAGTTGCCACGCGCGTATTTGTGGAATACCTAACTTCACAAGTCCACGCGTGTCTAGATGACGTTCTAGGAGTTCTGATGACTCTTCTGGTAGTCCTTGCCCGACAAGTGCCAGAATGCCCGGTTTTTTATCCCATATCGCTGCGCCCATGACCGCGTGCACAACGCCACCACCAAGCCTCGCCATGTAGGTTTGACCACTTGGGAGAACGATGTCGTCAATAAATACTGCACCTACACCGACGATATGGGGTGCTGTCGAATCGCTCATGTTAACCCAGCTTGCTCAATGCATTCGCAATCAGTCCACCCGTCCGTGCATTGTTGACCAGTAGAGCCACATTGGCACGCCGCGATTCACCTACTGTCAATTCAGATACGCGATTGAGGACAAATGGGGTAACCGCTTTGCCATGAATACCTTGTGCTGCTGCTTCCTCAGTAGCCTGTTGGATTGCTTTTTCAGCCGTTTCAGTGGGTAATTCATCCCCCTCAGGAACTGGCACAGTGATCAACATACCGTGTTTGGCGTCAATCTTGTTTGCTGCTGAGATAATTTGGGCAGCTTGCTCAGGTGTGTCAATACTAGCGTCAATTGGTAACCCGCTGCTACGCGTATAGAAGGCCGGTAAAGTTTGCGTACCCAAGCCCAAAACGGGTACACCTTGGGTTTCAAGTACCTCAAGTGTGAGAGGTAAATCCAATATCGACTTTGCGCCTGAGCATACAACTGCTACAGGTGTCCGCCCCAGTTCAATCAAATCGGCGGATACATCAAATTGCGCTCCACGATGGACGCCGCCAATACCCCCTGTTGCGAAGACTCGAATACCCGCCATATGCGCGACAATCATGGTTCCTGCAACAGTAGTTGCGGCGTCTTCGCCCAAGCCAACAGCAATTGGCAAATCGCGACGGCTACACTTGCGGACGCTGGAATAGGGCAATGCACCTAATCGTTCGATTTCACTGGCGGATATTCCTACCGTGATTTTCCCCTTGAGGATTGCGATTGTTGCGGGGACTGCACCACTTTTTCGAACCGCTGCCTCCATAGCTAATGCGGTTTCAACATTTGTTGGATAGGGTAGTCCATGCGTAATAAGTGTCGATTCAAGCGCCACCACAGCTTTGTTGTCAGCAAGTGCTGCTTGGACTTCTGCTGAAATCACAATTGCATTATTCATGTGGTTATTCCTTCTGTCATTAGACAGGGTCAATATGAAGTTTGTAGCGGTGAATACTGACGATGGCACCAGATAAGCCTAACTCTGCTAGGATTTCATCTGGTCTTATATTTCCTTTATCACCAACGGTCAGATGTGCTATCAAATCCCCGTCAGCATCAATATGTAAATCATGTACCAGTGCCCGTACATTTACACTGACTTCCTTACCTTTAACTTCTTTGATTTTTTCCATTGTGTCCGAGTTGATGAGTTTGTCAACTCGTAACTGCAAATCTTCACGGTCTATACCATCCTCAAAATGGATGCGGTATTCACTGCTGCGGACACGTGTTGGCAGTGTGCCACTGCGCACAGGCACTTCGGTTATGTCGTATATCCGTAGACCGGCCGGGCTAGTGGCCTGAATACGTTCGCCCAAGCCCTCTAGTGAGATCGGTTCACGCATCGAAACGTCGAGGATCTCACATTCGCTCGAGATTCCTAGCGGAAGTGCCGAAGCTAATGTTATTTTGGGTCGGGTGTTAAATCCTTGCGAATAGAGAATTGGGAGGTTCGCACGGCGTAGTACCCGTTCCCAAGTCTTGGCTACATCTAGATTGCTGGTATACACCAGCGCACCGAATTTGCCAAATCGTATATAAAGCCGTTGTTTGATGGGTAAGTTATCGTTCATGAATGTCCTGATGGCTGTTGAGGTTTTTGTTCGATACCGCTACAATCGAATCATGACTGCAAATGGAGAAAGCATGACATCTTCACCCGTTCAACAGGAACATATCCGTCAACATCGGCGTGAAACCTTCGTCTACATGATTGTACCGTTGATGGTTACAGTCTTCATAGTCCTGCTTGGTATTGTGATCGTATTGCTTTTACAGCGACAGTTGCAGGTGAGCTTGCTTGCCGACTGGATGATGACGGTAATGATGTTTTGCCCCGCCCTGATTTGCACTACCCTTCTTAGTATCGGCTTATTTGCGGCTATTGCGCTCATGAGCCGCGCAAATCAGGCAGTTGTGAAACCTTTAGAGAAATTGAACGAATTCACACAATCAGCGGCGGATCGAGCCACACAGGCCACCGAGTCAATCAATCAAGTAACTATAAAAGCAGCCTCGCGATTTGCCTATTTCGATCGATTATTGAATATATTTGACTTACCCCCTGAGGATAAGGATACGAAAGAGAACCAAAAATGACTGACCTATCACGCACTGATGAGACCAAAGCGCGTCCTCAACGGATGTTAATTGGGGGTATCGTTGGGAGTCTAGTAGGGTTGCTTGCGGCTTATTTCTACACACGGGCTGCGGAAGATGACGTCCGCCAAAATGGAAAACAGCGTAATCCCGTGTCTACAGGCGAAATTATCGGTCTTGGCTTAGCCATGTTGGCACTTCTCCGCCAAGTGAGCGAGATGGGACGTTCAGAATCTAAGAAGAAATAAATGACTAATTCGCTAGCATTTCACTTCTCATTATATCTTGTGGATAGAACAAGAATTCGGTATAATTGTGTTGTAAAGTGAGTAATGTGGAGTGCTTATGTGTGGTCGATTTGTCCTAACCGCCAATCCGGAAATTGTACAGCAAGCATTTGACCTTTCAGCACCACCTGCTCAAATGCAACCACGCTATAACATTGCTCCAACACAGCCTGTAATGGTCATCACCAACGAAAACCCTACTGTGGCGACCTATCATAAATGGGGTTTAGTCCCCGCTTGGGCAAAGGATATTTCTGTCGCTGCCAAGATGATTAATGCCCGTTCGGAAAGTGCCGCCGAAAAGCCATCATTCCGGTCAGCATTTCGTCGCCGTCGCTGCATTATCCCCTCTGATGGCTTTTACGAATGGCCCGAACACACCAAAGACAAGGTGCCAATGTTTGTGCATCGTCCCAATAATGAAGTCTACGGCATGGCGGGTTTATGGGAAATCTGGCAGGATCCTGCTGGTGGTGAACTCCGCACCTGCACTATCCTAACCACTGAGGCCAATCCCTTCATGCAACAATACCATCATCGTATGCCGGTCATATTGCATAAAGATGATTACGCCTTATGGCTATCTCCAAACGAAGAACCACTCCCTGTTTTGCAGAGCTTGATGAAAGCATACGATGAAGACGGATTGCACGCATATTCAGTGTCGAAAGCCGTCAATCGGGTAGGAAACGACTCGCCCCAATTGATTGAGCCGTTCACCCAGCAATATCTGCTCTAGAAGTTTTTGGAACGAGTGAATTATCGACTCAGCAATAGAATCACTACGATGATTATAGCCCCGATGATTACTGTACCCGCTAGGTAAAATAGGGCGTTACTTGTGGGTTGAACACTTGTAGATGGTTCTGGAGATTTGATTCGCGCGAGATAACTTGCTACTGCCGTAGGCGTGATCGCTTTGTAATCGGCTACCTCATCAGCAAGGGTATGATCACGTTGGTGCCCTATTCCAGTGACTACAGGTGTTTTACTCCGGCAGATAGCTTCCGCAATTAGCAAACTATCAAAGACCGCAAGATCATCTGTACGTCCGCCACCGCGCGTCAGTACGATGATGTCAACTTCATTCCCTTTGTCGAGTCGCTTAATTGCATCTGCGATTTGGCGTGGTGCTAGATCGCCTTGTAAACGTATATCACTTAATTTGACTGCTGCTATGCCACCTTCACTACGGTAAGTGTCCTCAAAATCGTGTAATGCATCACTTTGCTTACTTGTAACCAACCCAATTTTTCGGATTCCAATTGGTATTGGCTTTTTCTCGCGAGGCCAAAGACCTTCTTGTGTCAATTGATTAAGAAGGTTGGTGTCAATGATTTTCTGTTGTATTTGAACTAGTCGTATTTGCTCGACATCAATCTGTACCTCAGCTTTTCGTTCATATACCCTGATGCATCCATAGACTTCAATGTCCATTCCATTGCTGATTTCAAATCCAAGCTTGTTTTTGACTGCACTACGTACCATGCATCCAATCGAATAATCTTCGTCTATAAGGTCAAAGTACAAATGATCTGCCTGCGAGATGAACCGCCTTGCAACATTTCCTCCAACCCAAAAAGAATGTTCCAAAGTTTCCTGCTCAACCAAACTTCGAATGAGCGCATTGAGACTTGGAATATTGCGCTTTTTGGTATTGGGTTCAACGCTCATAGGCCACCTACTTAGTATTGAACGAAAACCTGACTAACTGCGGTTTTTCGCGCGCCGTTCCAATTCTTCTTTGAAAGGGTCTTGTCCTTTTTTGATGAGAACCTTGCGCCCGCGTGCGCCTTGTTCCGGTTCGCCGATGATGCCGAGTTCTGCCATCAAATCGACGATTCGCGCCGCGCGTGGATAGCCCAATCCGAGCTTACGCTGAATCAGAGAGGCCGATGCTTCACCTTCATTGATCACCAGCTCAATAGCCTGTTCGAGCATGGGATCGGTTTCAGCAAGTACTTCGCGCCTTGTCATGCCTTTTTCCCACGGGCCACTCGTGATAATCTCCAGTTTTCCCTTTGCCGCTTGCTCGACGCTCCAATTCTTCCAGTGGTCGACAATTGCCCGCACTTCATCGTCGGATACAAAGCAACCTTGAATACGCTTTGGTCCTGCGGCATCTGCCGCTAGATAAAGCATGTCACCACGCCCCAATAGGTTTTCTGCGCCAACACTATCAAGGATGACTCGCGAGTCAATTCCCGAAGCGACTGCGAATGAAATACGCGAGGGAAAGTTTGCTTTGATTAAACCCGTAATAACATCCACACTTGGACGTTGGGTTGCAATAACGAGATGCATTCCTGCCGCACGAGCTTTTTGTGCCAATCGCGTAATGGTACGTTCCGTCTCGTCTGGGCGCGACATCATGAGATCACCGATTTCATCAACCATGATGACAATGTAAGGCATGTATTCGTCTTTTTGACGTCGCCCTAACCGCGCATTAAAAGCATCAATATTGCGCACTGCATATTCTTCAAGCAATTTATAGCGGCGATCCATTTCACGTGTACACCATTGCAGCACTTCGATGATCCGTTCTTGATCCGTTTCCACAGGTCCTAGTAAGTGGGGGAGGCCGTTAAAGCGATTCAACTCCACCATCTTGGGATCCATCATCACCAATTTGACGTTATCCGGTGTGTTATTTAAGACCAGTGCTGTTGCCAGTGCTGCCATACAAACAGACTTGCCTGAACCAGTTGTCCCTGCAATCAGGACATGGGGCATCGCAGCTAAATCGACGCCTACCGGCGCACCGGAAACATCACGCCCCAATGGAATAAATAACGGCGACTTGGCCTTTGTCATTTGATCCTGCATCAACTTACTTTCGACAACGGAGCGTAGGGCAACGACGCTTGGATTACGGTTAGGAACTTCAATACCGACATAGGTTTGTCCTGGTACGGGTGTTTCCAACCGCAAACGTTTGGCGGAAAGCCCAAGCGCCAGATCGCTTGCCAACGCTGCTATTTTGTTGATGCGTGTGCGGTGCATAACCGTTTCGCCGTCTGTACTGGTTTCGCGGAAAGGTTGCACCGCATATTGAGTGACGGTGGGGCCAACCTTCACATCGACAATATCAACATCAATTTCAAATTCGAGTAATGTATTCTCGATAAGAACCACGTTGTTGTTGATCTCTTGCTCACTTGGAACTGTAAGTTCGACATCTCTCAACATCTCAAGCGGGGGCAATCCGTTCTCGCGCTTGATGGTTTTTTTGACTTCTTTCATATCTGATACGCTGAAAAAGCGCTTGATACGTCCATCAGGACGTTCAACGATTTGATAACCTTCTTTGCCTTTTTTGCCCTTGACCGTACCAATCGCATTAAAGTTTGCTTTCAGATTATCCAATGTGAGCAGGCTTGGCTCGCTCAATCCCAGTTCTTTTGAAAGGCTTTCCTTATGGGTTGGTTCAGCCCCTGGCCTTAGTGACGGGGGTATATTTTCGAGATCAGGTCTGATACGTAACACTGTTTGAGTATTACGTTTGGGTTCAGGCTGGTCTGAAGGCAAGCCAATTGGTGGCGGTGTCAAATTCAGCGCCGGTGCAGATTGATGTCTGCTCACGCGTTTAGCTAATACCTCATTGGCTTGTTTCTGCAATTGTTGGCCAACAGACCCCAACCGTTCGCTGTTGGTCTCTAGCCACGTTTTGAGTTTTGAAACGCTCAGTCCGAGTACTACGCCAACACTGACAATGAATATGGTTCCGTAAAACAATATTGCGGGAATAGATCCAACTAAACCGCTAATGACAATACTGAGTCCCCACCCAACATATCCACCACCTTGCCCCGATCGTGCCAATGCGCGAAGTTCGCTATCACCACTCAGTAGATGTAACAGTGCTAAAGAGGCGAGGAACGCCAGTTCAATGGCTAATATGCGGCGTGTGCTGAGGCGAATCACCACCCCCATTTTGGGCAGCAGCATTACAATGCCCAAACCTAGAATGCCACCGGATACGATCACACTACCGTATCCAAACAGTGAACGCAGCGCACTTGCCCACGCAGACGAGATCGTTGCATCAGCGGATATATTGAGTAGAGATAAAAAGGATACAATCCCGAAGACAATCAGTACGATTGCTGCAATTTCATCGCCCCATGGTGGCAAGCTGTTGAGAAACGAGTCCCAAAATTCTTGCTTGACGGTATAGCGTTCAACTGGCTTACGGGGTATGGGTGCCGTGTTATTGGGCTTGTTCCCTCGGCTACTAGGAGCCGTTTTGTTTCCAGTTGGTTTCTGTTGTGCCACTTATGCCTGCAACCTCATTTGTTCATTTTTCTTCGAATAACTCAAGCTTCATTATAGTCGGCTTTTGATTGAACGCCTATTTAAGAAAAATAAAAAGGTCGAGGATCATTTCCCCGACCTTGATGAGTTCAGTTGCCTAATGACTTATGATTCCACGCGCAAGCTTAATCCGAGTCTCCTTGCACGACTATCAATACTTAGTACCCGCGCCGTAACGCGCTGACCTTCTGCTACCACATTTCGTGGATGTAGAAAATGTCCCTCTGCCAATTCGGAAACATGAATTAACCCTTCGAGGCCATTTTCGATGCAAGCAAATGCCCCGAAATCAACCACGTTAGTGATTTCACCCTCAACGATTTGCCCTATTTGATAGCGTTCACTAACCGTAACCCATGGATCGGGATGCAATCGTTTCAAGCTCAGTGCAATGCGGCCCGCTTCTCGCTCAATTTCTAGTACATGGACGTGAACATTTTGCCCACGTTCCAGTATATCAGTTGGGTGCCCCACACGTCCCCAACTTAACTCACTGATGTGGATCAGGCCTTCCAATCCCCCAAGATCAACAAATGCGCCAAAATCGCACAAATTCGTGATGACACCGCTCACCGAGTCCCCTGGTTTCAGGCGTTGCAATATCCCCGCGCGCTCACCTGCTTGAACTCGTGCTGCTCGCTCCGACAGAATAAGGCGATTTTGTTCTCGGTTTAATTCAATTACTCTCAACTTTAGTGACTTTCCCACCAGTTCTGTAAGGGAATTACGCCGAACAGTGCTGTTGGCTGTCGCAGGGAAATCCGTCAATTGGCTCGCTGGAACAAAACCATGCAATGACTTCCACTCGACAAGAATCCCTCCACGGTTATAACCAATCACGAGAAGTTCAATCACCTCATCGTTCAACATGGTTTTTTCAATCGCATGCCAATCCTCAACGAGCGTGGTTGACTGCGAACAGGATTGAGCTTGCATATCAACGATAGGATCATCACAATCACCATCGTCAAATGTTTCAGGTTCTTCCGAACTAGTCTCTGCAAACTCTCCCTCGTGCAAAAGAGCTGTCCAATACCCTTCATCTAATGGCGGCGGTGTTTGATCCCATCGTTGATTATTTGTAGACATCGGGCTTCCTCAGCAATCAAAAACTGCACATAGGTACCACATCTCCCATGTGCTGAAAACTATAAATGTGGTTTATATGTGACCCTACTCACTTCCCGATATTCATTATATTTCGTAGGGTGTGGATTGCCAAATCAGCAATTCGAGTTACGGGGAGTATTTGTCCTTGCTGTTCGTACTCAGTTCCATCTCTAAAAGCGAATCAGCTACAGCCGTAATAGCAACTTTTTGCTTGCGATAAAAGTCCGGTTCACTTAACGCTAACTTATTAGCAACATCGCGGACTTTAATACGCTCTACAAAACGTTCCTCAAGGATGTTGTATACCATCCACTCTGGGCTTAAAATTTTGCGCTCACCATCTGGTCGCTGAAGATCAATTGCTTTCTGGATAACACTGCGAACTGCTCTGGCGGGATTGTCGCCGTTTTCACGGAGTGCATCGCGTACGACCTTTAGTTCTTGTAGTCCACTGGTGGTCAGTCCCGGCCCACCCCAATAATGCTTGAGCGCTGCTTTCACTTGCTCATTAAACTGTTCACGGTCAATAGGCTCACTATTTCCGTTTTTATTAGCATCTCGTCCGGGACGATACTCTACTTCTGCAGCACGGCTTCGAGTAATCGTAATTTGTGGGAGCAGACCCTCAAGTGCCGCGTAAATTTCAGATTGTAGTCGTAAATCATCCAACGTTTCAGCGGCACGCTTGATTTCTTTTCCCAGTACTGACCATTCGTCAGTCGTCAAATCAATCGCACTAGATCGAGCCTGCAAACCAAGTATGCCGATGAGTACGGGTTGACCATTATCATCCGTGCTGCGCTTACTATAGAGTGGTGCTACCCAATAGGAGTGCCACTGTCGCATTGGTTGAGCTTCATCATCTTGGTTTTCAGAGATGATTTCTTGCAGGTTTGTCGTTTCTTCAGATAACCAACCTGCTGTTGGCTGTAATGGGCCGACTGCCGAAATCGTTTCAATGCCGTTTGTGGTAAAAGATGCGGCGAACGCTGTACTTACCTGTAGATAATCACACGTTGAGGCAAGTATCGCGTCCAATAACTGAACTAAATCGGATCGTGTCAGCAACCGCTCACTTAGAGTTTGGAGTTTCTCAAGCTGATCATCATCTTCATCTGAATAAATCAACCTTTTTTCGACCGTTGGCAACGCAATGGCGATAAACCATTGCCAGCAAAGAACAACCGCGACAACTGCGAACTGGATAAAGCTATTGCCCGGTAACCCTAAAACCCTCGTGGCTGGCGTTATGATGAGAATGACCGCTAATGCTAAGAATGCTGTAGCTGGCCCACGCAGCACAAAACGTAGCAGGTCAGTTTTAACGACGCGATCAGGATACGAACTTCCAAAGAATGAAAGGGGATAGGACAAAAACAAGAGCATCAAGATCAGCGCAGCGTTAGCGACGTTAACCAGAAAAATCATACCGACTGAACTGGTTTCACTGATCCCCAAAAGTACAGAGTAAGGAAATACGCCGAACGCTGGAGTTAGCATCGCAAATTGCAGATAACCCATGCGTCGTCGTGTATCACGTGTAAGGCAGCGTTGCCTTGCCCGTTGTACATTAACGAAGGCGGTACCGACTGCTAATCCGAAGTAGGTGAGATATACCGGAAATAGAGCGCCACCTGTGATGTTGACTAACTCGGAGCCACGTATAGCTGGCTTGATCATCGTGTCACCGAATGCAGCTACAAGTACAAACAAGGCACCAATCGAATATAGCAATCGCGTGACTCGGCGTCGTCGCCCACGAGATGTTAAGCCTGTAGTCGCTAACAGTGCGTCCGACAAATGGAACGTCGCCGCTGGCATAAACCCAATCCCGATCCATTGGGCGCGGACAATATTTTCGAGCGTGGTTTGGCTCGGCCCAAGCGAGATGAGCACATCACACATTGAGACAATTGTTACGCACAACAATACGATGCCGGATGTCCGTGCCACGCGATTGCGCAAATTGCGGCTCAAATTATAGAGCAACATAGATCCGGCAAGGACGACAATTGCGGTTGTCAGAGACTCATTTATGGAATTGAGGAACGTAGACAACCAAGTGTCCATATCGATTGCCCTGCGTCAAATCAGTGATTGGCTAAAAAATACTGCGATGTCCTGATTGGGGAAGTAATTGTCGTTAAAGCCGCAGAATCGGAAACCGCTTTGCTGAGCAAATACGATTCCGGGATAATTTTGTGTTGCTGTTTCAATCATCAATGTGCTGATATGATGTTCTTTAGCCCACTGACGCGCAATAGTCAGTAACCGTGTCGCAATCCGTTGATGTCTGTAAGGCACCGAAACAACGAGGTCATGAATTCTCCCTATGCTATGAATAGGATCATTCCGCATTGCGAGGTAACCCAGTGGCTCATTAGTTTCTCTTGTTACGGCTACCAAAAAACATTGGTCCGTAGGCAAACTGAGTCGCAATCTGCTTTCGCTAGCTATATATTCTGCTTCTAGCGTGCGCGGTAAATGTTGGTCGAGGAATCCGATTTGCCAATGACCAGGCTTTTCATCGAATGTCATTTGCCAAACCAAATCAGTTTCGTAATGATGATCCAATTGTAGGCAAGCTGGAATATCGCTTTCCAAACCATCACGAATGAGGAAGCTCAATAAGTTTGACATCATTTGACTTCAGGTGAGATAAAGATCGCCGAAGGTACCGCTCACGAAAACTTCTACGAGAGGCGCGCCTTCATGGGGATCAAGAGCAACAAATGTGTGATCTTCGAATGCCTCGTACCGATTATCGTCGGCATGGATTCCGAAGAAGCGTCCACCCTTCACCACCACGCGGGTACGATAGCCAACCGGCGTTATGAGATGGATATTACCGAGTGTGGATCGAACATGAACCGTATCAAGTGCTTCCGGTGGTGCGATGACCCGAATATCACCTATGCCAGAAGCCAACACAGCTTGCTTAACAATAACATCTGCTAGATCTAGGTTGATTTGTCCGAGGTGTGTGCTGACTAACAAATCCCACGGTAGATCACGGGCTAAGCCCATTTCCCAACTGCTGAGCGAATACCACGGTGTTGACGCACGATTCATAACCAGATGAGTATGGGTATCGCTAACCCGCATGATCGGTCGTGCAGCAAGCGCATATTGTCCGGCTATCAACCGTCCTTCTTGCTGTAAACCACGCACTTGGATGTCGACCTCTCCAGCGCTGATTTCTAGCGTGGCAGACTCAACACTTCCGCGTGTAATGCCAAAAGTTCTTCCCTCGCCGCTTGGGAGCACATCTCCGCGCACCAGAATGATCGCGCCAATTAAGACGAGGGCAAGAGGCCACAAGCTGAGGGCATTAAAATCCCCCAGCAGCAAAAAATTGTTGAGCAACAATACAATTCCGAATGTGGCTACCAGTAGCGGCCATAGCCACGGTCCGCGCGAACCTTTAGCAGGCACAGCCTACTCCTCGTATAGATAATCCCGAAGAATAACATGCGCAGATGATTGACGCAGACGGTTGAGTGCTTGCGCTTCAAGTTGGCGTACGCGTTCACGTGTAACACCGATCGTCTGTCCGACTTCTTCTAACGTATAGACACGACCATCTTCCAACCCGTAACGTAACTTCAGGATTTGTGCTTCACGTACCGGCAAACGTCCCAAAGCCTTTTCCAATTGTTCATGCAGCAAATGCGTAGCGACTTCCTCGGTTGGGGCAGGGCTGCTCACATCTTCTACAAAATCCCCAAAGGTTGAGTCCCCTTCTTCATCAATTGGCGTCTCAAGGCTGACAGGATGACGCGCAATTTCCAACAAGGTTTCAATCTTATCAGGTGTTGTTTCCATCCCTAAAGCAAGTTCGTCAATCGAAGGTTCGCGACCGAGTTCTTGAATAAGATTCAACTGAACGCGACGCATCCGATTAAGTTGATCGCCCATGTGTACCGGAACACGGATGGTACGACCCTGATCGGCCACTGCACGGCTTACTGCTTGCCGAATCCACCACGTGGCATAAGTGCTAAATTTGTGACCGCGTTGATACTCGAATTTATTGGTCGCACGAATGAGACCGATATTGCCTTCTTGAATGAGATCAAGGAAAGGTACCCCGCGCCCGATATACTTCTTCGCTACACTAATCACCAAACGGGCATTCGCACGGATCAGATGCTCTTGCGCGACTTCCCCGTCTGCGACCAACTCGCGAAGCGTATAAACATCATCCATCGGGATGTCATCACCCAACTCTTCAAGCTGTTCTGTTGCTAGCTCAGCGGATTCCATTCGCTTTGCCAGCGAAACTTCTTCTTCAGCCGTAAGCAGCGGAACGCGTCCCGCTTCCTTAAGGTACAGACCTACTACGTCATCTGTATCGAGCGCCTGTTGGTAACCTGCATCATCAGTCAGGTCATCATCAATGTCACTCACGACAAACTCCAGATCTTCATCCATCTCCATCATGATTTCATCTTGTGGAGGATGGTCAAGATCATCTGGCAGATGAATATCCATCTGCGCGCTGGCAACTACTTCGACTCCGGCATCCATCAATTGTTCCATGACTTCATCCAGTAAGCCTATATCGCGTTCAGCTTCGGGTAGCAAAGCCAAAATATCATCATAGGTGACTACACCATGACTTTGCGATTTTTGAATGAGCTGGGCTCGAATTTGTTCTCGTTTATCTTGTGCCATTACCATCAACATACGCTATTTAACCTAGCCTTGCTGCGCTGCCGCAAAGCCTAGATAACTCCTAGTATACCTTGTATTCAGATTGACGACGAAAATTAGTCCGGTCGGTGGGTGGCGAGGTCTTCAGCGGATTCTCGCGAAACGTAACTCCACTATGACTGCACTAGCGTATTTGATACATTAACGAGGTTTCATGAACTTGTCAAGTTAATGGTGGTTTATTAAGATTGACTAGCAAGTAATCAATGGCTCGCCGTTCAAATACGTAAATGATTTTCTTATCATCTACTAACCCATAATAACTCTCGCTCGCAGTCGTTAAATCACCAATTGCAACCGCATGCGTGATATTGGTACGTAGAACGATTTCAATGGATAGAATTCCTTCCGGTCGGAAACCAAAATCCGCGAGTTGGGTATCCGGCTTAACCTCAATTGTTTTCTCGTACGGAAGCAGCACCACAGTTTTCGCTATATTAGTTGCTGCCGTTGCATCCAGCGTCCCCGGATTATCAGGTGCAATCCATTTTCCCGTCGAGTCGCGGCTGAGCACAAATGTCTTTTTGCTCTGTGGATCACGCAAGCGGATTGCACTGATGTCTTCTAAACTCATACTCAATGTCTTGCCCAATAATGTGTAACCGCTTAGGGCTTGTGCAGCATTAATCGTCGGTGTTACTAACGGATCAAGCGTCGCCTCACTACTCGGCGCAGAGGTGCGGCGTGTTTGCAGGAGTGCAATTACAACCAATGCCGCGAAAGCGATTAAGAGAATAAAGAGTGTCCGTCTATTCATGCGCGCATCCGTCGTATCCAAATACCGAGACCCATAGCAAACACCAGACCGGGCAACAATATCACCGTGAGAAACGAAATGATATCGAGCGTTTGTCCGTCCACAAATATCACGGGACTACCTGTACCATAGGCTTGCGGAGCAAAATTAATTCGGTCACTGAACCCTGTCAACCACGACAAACCATCGGTGAACAAGATACCATTACCGCCAGTTTGTACCAGACTGTTGGTTGCGAAATCGCTATCACCGATCAACAAAACTTTCGCCCCTGTTGCTCGGTTATACGACCATGCCACCGTTGTGAGTGGGCCGGGGAAGTCTTTGCCTTCGTCAAATTGATAGGTTTCGGTTTCTCCGAGCGTTTTCAAATCAGTTTCGCCGTAGCTTTGTTGGGACGTCATAATAACTCGTCCATTAGGCACATTTTCAGCCGGCGTATTACTGATTTCTACGGGGCGCGCAATCTTGAACAAGGTCGGAGCGTTTTGTTGGTCTAGCCGTCGACCAATATCATTTTCAGGGTATATGGCTGCACTCACCAGATCCAGTAATGTTTGCCCGTGTGACGCCTCATCCACAATTGCTGCATCCAGAGCGCGTATGCCAAAATGTTCCCACAGATAATGGTTAAACAACCCGTCATACCGCAAGAATGCATCTTGGTTATAGAGCACATCAGCCATGATGAACAATGCGCCGCCTTTTTGCAAATAGCGGTCGACGACGGCAATTTCCGCCTCATTAAAGTCAGTTGTCGGTCTCGCCAAAATGACAGCCGATGCGTTTTCTGGGATATTCCCGCCACTTGCTGCCAACTCTGAAATTTGGATCGGATAAGTGATGAGGCCACTTTCGCGAATTCCGTTATTGATACCCGATAACCCTTGAGGATCAGCACTCAACGGGTCGCGTTCTGCATGGCTTTGATCAAAGTAGACCGTCAGCGTACCGGAGATCAATAATCTGGAAATGGCTTCTGTCATATCACGTTCTTGGCTTTCAGAACGCGGGATACGTGCCAGACTGTTGAAATCAACCGAGCCATCTGTATTGAGGAAGGACAGAAAGATTTCGCCATCAGATGTCACATTAAACTTCTGTGCCATCGCAGGTTGTTCATCTGGATCAATATAATCGCGTGAAACCTTGCCGTCGGTTGCAATGTCATAGAGCCGGAAGAATTGGTCATCAACTTCACGCTGAGATAGCGCTCTTGGACTATAAAATCCTGTGATGCGAATGGGGCGCGAAACTTGCCGCAAGATGTTGCGGGTTTCTTCGCTGATGCTGAAACGTTGACCCTCGGTCATATCCAGTACGATCACAGCCCGTTGCAAGACGACATACACCAGTACAACAATACCAATCAACAGTAATGCCCCGAACACGGCTGACGTACTATATCGAGCCTGCCTACCTGTGACGAACGCTCGAAATTCTTGCGGGGTCATCGCCGCCCAGATGACAATGCCAACTGCGCCAACTCCTAGCGCAGCAATCACAATCTGGGTAAATCCGCCTTGCCAGATCAGCCCAACCAACCCCATCAGCAGGGCAGTGCCACCGATGATGCTAGCCCACAGTCCAATTTGTCCGCGCGTAACTGTTATATTGTCGTTTCGCATGACTTAGCGCCACCTGTGAGATTCTACGACTCGAACTGCGATGAAGAGCATAATGACGATAATGCCAGCAAAATAGGCGATGTCTTCAGCCCGAACGATCCCAAATGCAAACGAACCAGAGTAATGTGCCGCCAATGTGAGTTGGCGAATCGCTCGCGCCAAATCGAGGTTTGTCACAATTTGCCCCGCGACATCACCTAGATATAAGAACGTGAGTGTTGCGATGCTCAAAAATGCTGCCACGATTTGGTTCTCAGTCAATGCCGAGAACATCAGACCAATAGCCAGTGCGGCACCCCCATATAACCAGATGCCGATGTAAGCACAAATGGTGTGGGACATATCGGGTGTTGAAATGCTTGTGACAATAATCTGGTAGCTAAATGTAATTGCCAGTAGCACCGTATAAAACAGCCACGCGCTCAAGAATTTGCCGATCACAATGGCATTGTCATTTACTGGAGCCGTTAGCAGC
Organism: Aggregatilineales bacterium; assembly: GCA_044227005.1. Lineage (GTDB taxonomy): Bacteria > Chloroflexota > Anaerolineae > Aggregatilineales > Phototrophicaceae > CFX2. The sequence continues at coordinate 1,548,593 of JBGAFZ010000002.1, read as the reverse complement.
AATTCCATCGTGCCTTCGCGTTGCTCTTCCGCCAGCATCCGCATGGTTAACAATGGCCCAAAAAAGATCATCGCCGTTGCCATAAAATCGGGTATCAGTGATGGATTGATTGCTTTGACGGTCAAGCTGTAGGCTAGGTCGCCATTAAAGTACAACCCTGTCAAAATGAGCAGTGACCCTGCGATGATATAGCTGATCGGGGATCGAAAATACTGACTGATCTCTCGTCTGAAAATGATCCAAGTACCTGTCATTTATTTACTCTTTGCCTACAATGTCGAGGAACATATCCTCTAGCGTCATAGCGACTGGACGTAATTCCAACAAGCGATAACCGCCTTCAATGACCTTTTGGGCGACTTCGCCACGCACATCTTTTCCTGCCTTAACACGTATTGTGTAGCCTTCGCCTTGGGGCGAAACGCCTTCGACACCTGATATCGACGTCAGTAATTTGCTGGCGGTAGCTGCATTTGCGCCACTAATTTGCGCGTACAAATGATCGCCTTTATGAATCTGCTTGCGTAAGGTGTCGGGTGCGCCTTGTGCAAGAATGCGCCCCTTGTTGATGATAATGACCCGATCACAGACTTGTTCTGCTTCGGACAAGATGTGGGTGCTGAACAGTACGGTATGTTTTTTCCCTAATTGACGCACGCTCTCGCGCACTTCAATCACTTGTTGGGGATCAATGCCGATAGTTGGTTCATCGAGAATGACCACTTCTGGATCATGAACCAGCGCCTGTGCCAATCCCAACCGCTGCCGCATCCCTTTTGATAGGTTACGAATAAGTGCATTCTTTCTGTCTGCCAGATTCACCGTTTCTAAAACATGATCAACTTGTTTGCCCGGATTTCGCATCCCGCGTAATCGTGCCCAGAAGGTGATGAAATCCTTCACGGTCATATCTGGATACAGCGGTACGCGTTCTGGGAGGTATCCAACCCGCTTCCGAACTTCCAGCGAATTCTCGCTCACATCGAATCCCGCGATTTTCGCGCTGCCTTCTGAAGGTGGCATGAATCCGGTTAACATGCGCATGGTGGTCGTTTTGCCGGCTCCATTTGGACCCAGTAAACCAACAATTTCACCTGTTTTCGCAGTGAATGAAATGTTGTCGATCGCAACGAAATTCCCATATCGCTTGGTCAGGTTTTGAACTTCAATCATATTTGTGTTGCCTGATGAACGCTGAAATGATTCTGCTGCATCCTACTTCGGCTCCCTGAAATGCGTCAAGCAAATGTAAAGGCATTTGCACAAGCATATCTTAGTCTTTATGAATTCCACCGGGTACATAATCATGCAAAATCGATCCCCCGATGAACTCCCTCAACAAAGACGTGTCTGGGATCATGGCTTGCTGGTCTGCTGATAGTGGCTGAACCCAGCGCAGAAACGACAGTAACCGTTTAGCTTCTATATGTGCCGGCGTAGCCGTTTCCACTTGCAATAATAATGGTTCTGCCAGTGTCCTCAAAGCCGCCAACTCGTAAACCAGCGCCGAGTTGAACATGGCCTGTGCATTTTCTTGATAGGGGAAGATGTTCTGTTTTTCACCAATGCGCACACTTTGCCATCGGAGTAGTGTGTCAGTGGCACTATAACCACGATGTTTCGCATCCCGCACGATTCGGCGCAGTAACCGCACATCCGTCGTTGACACACGATTATGAATGTCGATGTTGAGTTGTGTTAGCGCAGAAACATAAACTCGATAGATTTTCTCGGATGGAATTTCTGGCACAAGTTCAGGATTCAGCCCGTGAATACCCTCGACAATAATAATCTGGTTCGGTTTTAATTTCGCTGTTCGGCCAATCCCGCTCTTGCCTCTAATGAAATCAAAGTGGGCGAGTTGTGTTTCTTCGCCGGACATCAACTGTAACATGTGATGGTTGAAGCGCTGTAAATCAATCGCATGTAGTGACTCAAAATCGTAATCACCGTTTGCATCGCGTGGAGTAAGTTCACGGTCTAGGAAATACATATCCATTTCAACCGTATACGGTTGTAACCCGTGTGCCAACAATTGAATTGCCAACCGTTTGGAAAATGTTGTTTTCCCTGATGACGATGGCCCTGCGATGAGTACCAGTTGCACATCATTTTTCTCGTGTTGCTCACGAATATCATGAGCGATATGTGCAATCAATTCTTCATGTAGCGCATCCGCTACCAGAATCAATTCAGGTGCGCGGTTTTCGCGAATAATCTGGTTGAGCCGACCAATATCCTCGACTCCCATCCGTGTTAGCCAATCATCTGCTTGCTCAAACACCCGTACTAACTTCCCGAATCCGGCAATAGGGGCAAGCTGTGTCGGGTTCTCCTTACGTGGATACTGTAGGATGAAACCGCCCACAGTTAGAATGAGCCTAAAGGTAGTCAAGTAACCCGTTGACGGCAGCATATAGCCATAGAAATAATCTTCTCGACCACGAAGTGCATACAGCGTTAAGTCATTACGGCTTCGCTGTTCAAGCAGTCGTATTTTGTCTTCCTCATGCCGCGTCGCAAACAAAGCTTTTGCTTCATCACGCGTCGCCGTTCGTTTGGTGATGACATCATTATTACTAACGATTTCCTGCATTTTGGAAACGAGTTGATCCAATTCCTGTTGGTCGAATGCCTGCCTATTGAGTAACTTGCAGTAGAATCCGCCTTCTGGAATAGAGTAACTAACCGTTACCTGAATTCCCGGCCAAAGTTCATCCGCAGCCGTCGCCAGCAGCATAACCAATGATCGTCTATAAATACGATCACCATCACTGTGTGACAGTAAAACAGGATTCAGTGAGGCATCTCGGGTGATTGGATAGGACAATTCACGCAACCCACCATCTATAATTCCACCCATCATGAAACGGGGTTGTATTGAGGCATCCATCTTGCTCGCTGCAAGCAAAAACGCTTCAATATTTGTTCCAATCGGTCCCTCAAGCAGCAGCTTGTTCTGGATATTGACTTGAACCGTTGTCCGAGGCTCTGCGGCTCGAATGGCGGTGGGTTCAGTCTCATTCACAGTCATACGATTATCTTTCAGGTTTACACTTTACATTTTCATTATAGATCAGTGGCTATTCAATTGAAGCCTTAATCCCGATTAGTCACTGAGCTAATGATCAACCTTTAATCAACCACAACCCGTAGTATGGATTTTGAGTACGGTACCTACTTGGTGCTATAATCGCCGCACTACACCTAAAAGGAAAACCCATGCCAGCCTACGAAAAGTATCTACAAGAAGTCTTGATCGACCCCCAATCGCTTCAAAAACGTGTTGCCGAACTCGGTGCACAGATTTCGGCTGACTATAACGAGAATGATGATCTTGTCCTCATTTGTATCCTCAAGGGCGGGGTTATGTTCTTGGTGGATCTATGTCGCCATATCGAGCTTCCCCACGAAGTAGATTTTCTCGCAGTATCCAGTTATGGCAGAGGCGTACGTGAATCCTCAGGAAATGTGCGCATCGATATGGACTTAGGCTCAAACGTCACCAATCGTCATGTGCTGATTGTTGAAGACATCATTGATAGCGGCGAAACATTGCGTTTCGTGATGGATGTGTTACTTGCGCGTCACCCTGCCAGTCTCAAGTTATGTACGTTGCTCAACAAACCTTCCCGTCGCCGTGTTGAAATCCCAATCGACTATGTCGGTTTTGAGATTGAGAACAAGTTCGTCTTTGGCTATGGTCTTGATCTTGATGAAAAGTTTCGTAATTTACCCTTTGTGGGTGTCGTTAATTTGGATTCATTGCCAAAATGATGGATATTGCGCCTCGCGAACCGTATCGTCCTCTCATTTGGCCGGACATCGTTGTTGATATTCAAGAATTTCTGGCGATCAGTACGGACGAAATCTATATCGTTGGTGGAGCGGTTCGTGATGCGCTTTTGCATCGTCCCTTGCATGACATTGATTTTGCTACCTCAGGGCAGGCAATTCGCTTGGCACGGCAGATCGCCAATCACTTTGATGGCGACTTTTTCGCCTTGGATAGTGAACGTGATGTAGGCCGTGTTCTGCTAAACCTCCCTGAAGGACGACTCGTGTTGGACATTGCGCGTTATCGCGGCGCTACATTACTCGAAGACCTTGTTGACCGCGATTTTACCCTCAATGCGATGGCCGTAGACATCAAAGGCTCGTTGGAGCATTTGGTCGATCCTTTACACGGTGAGACCGATATTAAAGATCACTTATTACGTCGCTGTAGTACTACCTCACTCTTGAATGATCCGATTCGCGCTCTTCGGGCGGTACGCCAGAGTTGTCAGCTCAACGTACGCATCGAACCGCAGACCCTGAAAGACATCAAGGTTGCTGTAGATCAGTTAAGTGCGTCCTCACCTGAACGCATTCGGGATGAATTGTTCAAACTCCTCTCGCTTCAACGTCCCGTAGCTGCCGTTCGTATCGCTGATTCTCTTGGCTTACTAGAGAAAGTGATACCCGAAGTTGTCCCTCTACATAATCTGGTTGAACCTTCATCCTACCGCAATAATTCGTGGCATCACACCTTAGGCATTCTGGAAAATCTGGCCCTCATCCTGAATGTTATTAGTTACACCCGCACGGATCAAACAGCCGCCTCCTTTGGCTTAGGCATGTTGGCAATCCAGCTTGACCGTTTCAGAACCCAATTGATTACGCACACTGGAACGGTTTGGCCCAACGATCGTACCCATCAGGCATTGTTGATGTTGGCAGCACTTCTATACGACTCCGGTAAAGCTCAAGGATACGAGAACCATGAGCCGCGAAGTGCTGGCTTTGCAGGGGTTCGCTCTGATGCACTTCGGTTAAGCGTTGCCGAAAAATCCCGCGTCATCACCATTGTTCGTAACCAACACCTTGTCGCGACGATGTCAGATACATCCCCGCTTTCGATTTATCATTTTTGGCGTAAGTTGGGAGAGTCTGGTGTAGACGTTTGTTTATTGACCTTAGCCGATTACTTAGCGACTCACGGCGCGTATCTAAATCAGAATGAGTGGCTGATATTTGTTGACAGGGTGCGCATTTTGCTCGATGCATGGTTCAACAAACGTGAGCAACTTATATCGCCCCCCGTGCTAGTAGATGGGAATGTTCTCATGCAAACCTTCCAACTCAAACCCGGACCTGTGCTCGGTGAATTATTGGAACAGATCCGCATGGCGCAAGTAACAGGTGATGTGACCTCAACCGAATCAGCGCTATCTTTTGCTGATGCTTATTTACAACGTAAACCCTAAAGTTTGCCGCTAATTTCAGTGAGCCGGAGTTGTACATCTTCTTCCGGTGCTTCAAAGTGCATACTCATAGTCAGTATGGTACGCGAACTTTCGTTAAGTCCCAGAATCATGTGTAAGGGCATGATCAACATCCGTGCGAACGTCTTGACCACATCTTCGTTTTTTCCCTGTTTGACGATGAGCGGCAAACCCCGTTTGTCGCCCCAATCACTTTGGATGACATGACGTGCCAACAGGCGAGCCAATGACATGCGTGGGGAGTAGTGCCCGCCCTTTATAAATCCCACTGACAGATCGCGGATATTCACTTCTTCCCACATATCCTGCTTGGGGCGTTGGAGCATGATCTCGATTGGAACAGGTGGGTCTTTGATGTCAAAAGTGTTGATGAGCTCAGAAGCAATTTTTTCTAACTGATCATAATCAATCATATAATTTTATTCCCCACAGTTTTTTCGTCTGTGTTTTCTTCTTTACCTGTAAAAAACCATAATAATGTATTTCCGTAGCGGCGTTGATCTGTTGCCTGTAAATGTGTAAATGCAACTGCCACTTCTTCGTTTGGATCGATTTGTACGATGAATTTGCGTTCGGGTGTAATCCATTTGGGATTTGCATCGATCGCTTGCATAACATCCAGCCATAAATTCTTGTATTGAGGTGGCGCGATGTACACGAAGTCAAAATCATCACTGGGTGCTTGCGATACAATTTTAAGTGCATTTTCGCGTCTGACGATTGCTTTGTCCGCAAGTTTTGCTGCCGTCAAATTATCTTGTATCGTCTGAATAGCCTTGCGCTCAAGGTCAATGAAAACGGCTCTATCCGCCCCTCTGCTCAGGGCTTCAATGCCTACGCTGCCAGTACCTGCAAATAAATCAAGGAAAATCGCCCCGTAAATATCCCGTCCAATAATATTGAACAGGGCTTCCTTGACCCGATCCATAATAGGACGTGTACTATCGCCCGGTACCAATTTCAGTTTGCGCCCTTTGGCACTACCTCCAATAACACGAATAGGCATTAGCGCGTCCCTTGTAAAGCATCTTGTACGGCACGAATATTGGAGAGCGGAGTTGTTGCCATAAGAGCGCTCCCGGTTGAAAGAATCAACCGACGATTATTGGCTTGCGTGACCGTTTGACGGATCTGCTCACGAATACTGGTCGGCGTACCATACTGCATGTGTTGTGTACTTGAAAGTCCACCACTTACCGCATAGTTAAACTGTAATTTACCTTGCGAAATATCGGGTTCAGTATCTTGATCTCTCCAATTGATGACCTGAATCGGCAACTGCGCGCAAACCTTAAACATCGGCGCATCACCCTGCAATTGAAGCACATTGAACCACCACTTATCCTGAAGTGCTTCTAGTATTTTACGATCATAGGGCAATCCGAAGAGTCTATATTCCTCTTCAGTCATGACATCGTAAGTGGCTTCTTGCTGGCTGTAAAAAATTCCCGCAACTGGATATTTCTTGATGGCATCTATAAATCGCAAGGTGCTTTCTGTGATTGCATTCAACCCGGTCTGGATACGATCCGGATTGGTACGAATATGCCGAATCAACAAACTCCGTCCGCCAATCATTGCCGCTTGTGTCAACGGACTGTAAATCGTTTGTAAGATTGGAACGTCACTGTGGCGCAAACCTTCTGTAACCAGATGGAGTGTTTCCAATTGTTTGCCCAGCGATCCCCGTGTTGGGTCAAGTGGACGCAAATTAGTCCAATCCAGTGACCGAGTAACGGCACGCTTGATACAAGTGCGCGTGCCATCCATGTTGCCTTGCCACTCGTCCTGTAACCCGTAATCCACAACTGCATACGACTCAGCAGGGGTGACCTTAACAAAATCCCAATCAAAAGTTTGCTGGAATTCGATAGTCGAACGTGCTAAATCTGCGGATCGCTGATCGTCACCCTGCCAATGTCGCCACAAAGCCACTGGAATACGGTCAGTTGCCTCGCCAGCAATCGACTTTTCCAGTCTTTCGCGTCTGTTCATAAATTACGAAATTACTTTCCGGTTTTAAGTTCAGCCAACCGTTGTTTGGTCATACGTCCCAACATCATGTAGCGATCATCATCCGGAGTGTTCGGCTTACGATGTTCTTCTTCACCGGTGCTAGCTGGACGACTGGCCAATGCAGCCGCTTCCACCAGCTCAAGTACGCGCTGAAACTTCGCAATAGCGCTATCAGTTTTTCCCGTGTCGCGCAGCGCCAATCCTAAACCGTAGAGTGCATCGATATTATCGGCATCTTGTTTGAGGATTTTTTCAAATTCAGGAACCGCTGTGGTCGCTTGATTTTCACGCTGATAACGCCACGCATTGCTAACATTATCGGTATTAATAGGGTTGCTGCTCATGTGTAAATTGGCCTCCAATAGAATGAGTAATCCTAATTCTACAGATCGAGAGGCGGAAACACAAAAATTGCTTTTACCCGATACACAGAGGCAAGTTATGGACGGATAGAAATCAGTGTTGGTAACGTAACATCTGTGCCCAATGGCTCCCCATTCGTATTGAAAAAATCCAACTGGCTACCGTTTTCACAGGTATCGGCACACCGATAGGCCTCTACATGAATCTGATAGTTGCCCGCTGTGATTTGGTCATCAATCTGAAACGAATAAGGATCACTCACATATTGGCGTGTGTTCCATCGGCGCGGTGGATAAAATCCCGGATACTGTAACGCTGTCGAATTCCAGATGCTCCCGTCGCTGCTATTTTCTAAGAACAACCGAACTTGATAATTCTCGGCTAAAAATCGTTGGGCTTGCCAATAAAGCGTGATGTCAAATGTATCGTTTGCGGAATAAACATTATTGTTGAGCCGGAATGCACCGAGACTTAACCCTGTGTTGCTGCGGATTTGAGTGGCAAAGCTGTTGCGAAGGCCTGAATTCTCCTGTGGGGTGATATTAAGTAATGGATTCGGTATCAAAATGAGCAGCGCGACCAACCCGAAACAGCATACAGGCAATGCGATCAATCGCGCCTCATCTTGTTTGAGAAGATCTAGATCCTCGATGAAGCTCTTGCCTTGGGTTCTAAACTGTCTTATGGTTCCAAGAATTGCAATGGCTAGCGCGATGCTCGCAACAATCCAACTTTGGAAGCGTAATGGTGTACTGTCCAGGGTCACAGAGAGTTCTGCATTGCTGTTCTTGAGCGCCGGAACTTCGACTTGGATTAAGCCGGTCTCTGGGTTGGGTTGCAAGTTAAGCCGCTGATCACCGATTGAAGCGTGCCAACCTGCGAAATACGCGGTGAGAAACGTCAGTGTAATCGGTGATGAGACCTGTCGAACTTGGAAGCGGTCGCCATGCACAAAATGTGCCAGCGGACTCGCTTGGAATGTGCCTGAAATTTGCCCCGGAGCTAACTTGTTAATCGAACCCGTCTTATAGTTATCAATGAGATAATGGCTGGAAGCGAGTGTGTTCGGGAGGGTGGATGGTATGGCATCACCTGCTGGCAGTACAGCGATACCATATCCTTGCTGTTCATAATTGACTTGTTCAGTTCCGCTCGTTTCACCAAATGCTTCCACTGTTAAAGGTGGCGACCACACGCTTGTTGACCCGATCCAAATCCCCACCAGCAAAATTGGCAGCATCAAACGTTGCAACCGTGGTGATAACCGTGATCGAAGTCGCAACACATCACTACCCGCGACTGCGAAACACATCACCATCAAGCCGAGTAACCATGTCTCATGCTGCAAAACGGTGAGTCCCAGAACTGCGACACAAATACCACTCACGAAAAACAAGCTGCCGATCTCAAATTTTCGCATGATGATAGCCACAAGTATCCCGACCATCGCGAAAACGATTGTGACAATCCCCAATGTGAGCTGCGGATGATGCACCATTTCAGCCGGATCAATCAACTTCATAGCGCTAACTAGATCGCTCAGCTTCAATACCAAGGGTTCAGCAATCCGGTTTGCTTGCCAGTGTATTTCGGCTTGTTCTAACACAGCCGGTATCCAGTAGAAACTCGCCAAAAGAACACCCAATATAATGGCGATTGGAAACAGGGTTATAGTCCGCATATTCTTGAGTCTGTCTGCTGCCCAAACCGCATAAACCGTTGCAAGAACAACTGCCGCCACAGCACCCTTAGGACTCGTCAGAATCAGCCCCGCCGTAAACACCACGATCAACAACATATTGTAAGGTTGGTGACCTCTAATCAGGCGGTCAGTTGACCACAATAACGCGGGAGTTAATGCCAGTATCAGCATAGCTGGTAAATCACCGAGGATGTGCGGTGCTACCAGACTCGGATACGGACTGTAGATATAAATCATCGCCGCCAAAACACCTGCCAGCGCACCGGATTGCCGCATGACTAGCGCGTACAGGGTCGTTCCCGCGACACAAATCGCCAGAACATACAGTAACCGCACACCGCTCACGGCGTTATTGGTCAACAGAATTTGCAGTACTGCCGCGAGATACGCGGGGGCAGGTGGGTAAAAACTCGGAATTGGCGCGCCATATCCCCCCAACACGTGTGGCGACCAGCGGGGATACAACCACCCCTCCTGAATCGAATCGGCATAGTCACTGGTGCGGTATACCCAATTCTCCGAAGTATTATTATGAGGCAGTTCACTTCTCAATATGAACGGGGCGGAAACGATTAAGCACAATATGAGGACCAGCAAAAAGCCCCAATCAACGCCGCGTTGTGCCCGCCGCATCCAATCGGGTAGTTCGTTTGAGGGGATGGGATTTTGCAAGTTGTTCATAAGCTAGATTGTACATGATGTGCTTGATTTGCGGGTTGCTCGGTGCTATTCTGAAATTCGCTAACAATATGAGAAGTTATGGATCAAATAACCGTTCGTCTTGCCACCTCAGACGACCTCATCACCATCGCTGATTTGTGTTATGAAAATCGTGTGCTTCAGCAACAAGCTGACCCACGTTTGGTTGTCACATTAGACTCCAAAGCTATATGGATTGAAGAGGCTGCTCAATGGTTGAACAACCCTCGATGTACAATCTGGGTGAGTGTTCGCGCAGGCCGGGTAACGGGTTATCTGATTGCATGGCTTCATGACATGCCCCCCGGTATGTTCCCAATGTGCGTAGGCTTAGTGGCAGATATGGCTGTTGATCTCCACTCATCCTCCGGTGGAGCAGGGCAGGTTTTATTAACGGCTGCCCGTGATTGGTTTTCTAAGCATAGTCTCGACAATATGATCGTTTCGGTTCCACACCGTCAGGCCGTTCAACAAGCATTTTGGCGTGGGCAAGGGGCTAAAACGTGGATGGATTTAATGTGGCTGAAGTTATAGTGCGTACCGCAAACAAAGGTGATTCAGACGCGATAGCCGAAATGTGGCTTGCGCTGGTCGCCTATCATCAAACCCTCACGCCCGATTTACCCTCTGCCGCACGTGGTGGGGAACATCGTTATGTCCGCCGCATTATGGAACGGCTAGACGATCCTTATACCTGCGTGCTTGTTGCCGAGTTAGAGGGGCAAGTAGTTGGATTTGTTTTAGGCATGGTGATCGATTTGATGCCTGACATTTTCGATCAGCAACCCTCAGGTTTTCTGGCTGATATTTATGTCGAACCACATGCGCGTAGGCATGGAATTGGTCGCAACCTTGTAAATAACCTTGTTGATTGGTTTCGCTTGTCGGGTATACAAACTTTTGACTGGCATGTTTCCTCAGCTAATTCTGACGGAATCGCTTTTTGGCGTTCAGTGGGTGGACGCGACATAATGATCCGTATGCGCGTGGATGTAGGAGCAAAAAATGACTGAACTAATCTATCAAACTGACAGTTATGTGAAAGAATTTACCGCACAAGTTGTTGGGCATGTCCCCGAACAAAACGGAGTGCTGCTCGATCGCACCGCCTTCTACCCCGGTGGCGGTGGTCAACCCAATGATATGGGTGAACTTCGTGTGGGCGATGTTGTCTATCCGGTGACCAGCGTAGCGCGTGGCAACGTACACATCATTCAAGGTGAACTACCTGCTGTTGGAACAACCGTCACTGGCATCTTAGATTGGGATCGGCGCTACAAACTAATGCGTACCCATACTGCCATGCACATCCTCTGCGGTGTAGTGTGGCGCGACTATAGTGCCAGTGTCACCGGCGGCAATATGGACCCCTTGAGTGGACGCATGGATTTTGAGTTTGAACGGATGCAAAAAGAACTCGTGACCGAGATTGAAACCCGTATCAATGCCGAAATCGCTGCTGCGCGTGACCTCCGTGTGAAGATCCTCCCGCGTGATGAAGCCTTCAAAATTCCGGATCTCATCCGCACCAAAATCAATTTGTTGCCCGAAGGCATCCCCGAAGTTCGCACGGTTGAAATTGTTGGACTAGATTTGCAGGCCGACGGTGGAACTCACGTAGCCAATACCCGCGAAGTTGGACACATCAAAATTGCTGATTACAAGAGCAAGGGTGGCATCAACAAGCGTATTTATGTAGAAATCACCGATTAGACTGTGGTGCAGAAGCAATAATGATTAGGCGTATACAAATCTTCCTCGGCCCATCCTATTCCCGAATCGTGGTTGCGTGGGTTGCCATTACCGGATTACTAAGCCTTGTATTGAACGTCGTCGTGAACCAATACACATGGGTGCGTCCTGTACAATCCCTTATTGTGGTTGTTTTTCTCTTAGGCTTGGTCGTCATTTTCTTTATTCGCCTGTCGTCCGAAGAACGCGGGCATTGGGCAGCCATCTTAGTACCTGCCTTGATCGCTGTCTTAATCGGATTATTGGTCGCGCCGCAGATCGCATTGCTGTTCATGGGTGGCGGCTTGGGCTGGATTATCGCCATGCTCCTGATCACCCGTAACCGCATGCCGATTGAATACCGCCAGGCCGTGAAATTTCTGCGTAAAAGTCAATATGCCGAAGCCATCAAAGTGATGGATCAGGTTATCTTGGCCGAACCATCGCATCCCTACCACTACAAATTTCGTGCCGAGATTTACCGTTTGTGGGGCAAGCATAAACAAGCCGCGCGTGATTATCAGAAAATGACCCAAATTGAGCCCGATTCCCCTGTAGGCTTCAATGGTCTCGCGGAAGTCTATTTGCAGAACCGCGAATACGACCTCGCTGAAAATGCCGCTATTAAGGCCAAAGAATTAGCGCCTAATGATTGGGTCACCTATTACAATCTCGGCATGATCGAAGACCGACTGAAACGTTCCGAAGATGTAGTCGAACATCTTCAAAAAGCCCTCGCGCTAAAAGTTCCCGACACGCGCCATCATCTATTGATCGACTTTTATTTGCTTCGTGCCTACGGTCGCTTAGGACGAATATCAGAAGCCAATAGCTCTTTAAATGCGCTCAAGAAACAAACCAACGGCTTAGAAGAATGGCAGACCATCCTCAAAGATGATCAAGCTGCGACTCTTCGCGAAGTCATTGGCGACGATCTCCAAACCGTCTTTGAACTACTCAATGGTGATCTAAAAATTGACGATTTGAGGTTAGCATGATACCGCGGCGGCTTCAGGTCATCCTGATTTACCTCTCACCGGTGCTTGCCATCATCGGTGGATTGGTGTTTGTCGTTGGCCTCCTCAACGAATTATCCACGGGTAGCAGTCGTCTATCCAATGTGCTTTCACCCTCTATTCAGATCGCATTGGCTGGCCTTTGCGTTGCCGGCCTCATGTTCTTAGTGTGGTTCATGCTGGTAGGGTGGTTGCTTGTACGACAATCACGCAGTCAAGGTTCAGGCTATGGTGATGCCTATCGCCTTATTGAAGAATTTCGCTTTAAAGAAGCAATCCCTCTCTTACAGCGATCCATAAAAGAGGGCAAAGAAACCCCTGAAGTTCTGATGTTGTTGACCAGTGCCTACGCCTATGCTGGTCAACTTGGGAATGCTCAGGCGACTGCCGATCGTGCCGTTCGCCTTTTCCCCAACGACCCCGGTTCATATATCACGCTTGCCAATGGTTATCGTTTGCAGGCCACCTACGATGAAGCCGCGCGTGCGCTTATGAAAGCCACTGAACTCGAACCTGAACAACCGATTGTGTGGGCAGAGTTGGGCTTTGTACAACAATTTGCTGGCCAAACTGCCGCTGCGATCGAGTCTTTTAAACGTGCCGCGCGCAACACCATGCCGTCAATGTATGGTGTACGGGTCTATTATCATTTAGCGCAGGCTTATACAGCCGCCGGTGAAGTCAAACAGGCCGTGCGCGCCACCGTGAAAATGGTTCAAGCACGCGAAGGTCTCGTAACCTGGCTTTCAGGTCTAGATGCACTTGATGGCACCGCCTATGGGCAAGCGCTTCGCTTTGAAGTAACCAACATCCAACAAGCTTTGGCTGATGCCGAGGCTGGTAATTTGAGTTGAGACTCTCCATGGGAAAAATTACAGCCTACCTCATAAAAGCATTCCGCAGTTGGGAACGCTCAACCCAACTTGCCTTCGTTATTGCCTTTGTACTGCTCTTTATATCGTTTGGAGTTGTCGTAACGTCTTCAGGCAACCTACGCCAGAGCGCCCTCATCGGGTTTGTTGGGTTGATTATTACCCTTCAAATCATCTTTATGTGGGGCAACCGCACTATGGTTACTGCCTATACATTGGCGCAGCGGCGTTATTTAGCCGAAGATTTCGCCGCTGCCCGTGACATACTTGAACAGTTTCACGCAACTGGTAAACCGGATGTGTCGTCCTTAACCTTGCTTGCTAATACCTACCGCCAGTTAGGAATGCTTGACAAAAGTGAAGAAATTGTAAAAAAAGCTTTAGCATTGAGACCCTTTGACCACTTTCCACTCTACAGTTTTGGGCGTACACTGCTAATTAAGGGTTTATACGAACAGGCAATAATTACAATTCAACAGGCATTAGATGCGGGTGCGCCATCCATTGTCCAGTTTGATCTGGGCGAGGCACAGTATCGGCATGGTGATTTTACGGCTTCAGCCGGGACATTATCGCGTATTCGTAGCCCCGAACAGGAACCGTTTCGCTTACTGATGACCGATTATCTTTTGTTTCGGATGCAGCAAGCCGAGGCGCCAACCACCATAGAAATTGAGTCAGGTATCGTGTATTGGCAGCAGTTAGCCGCACGTTTTCCGACCACTCCCTATGGTCAGTTGTTAGCAGATGACGTAGCCTATATGCAATCGCTTGTGGAGGCAAAATGAGTATTCTTGGACGTGACGGTAATATATCTCTCATTCGCGTCAGTACCATTGTCGTGATATTCGGTGTTGTGGTTATTTTAGGTGGTATCATCTTATTCTTTGTGGATCGCGCCTCTCATCAACGTCCCTATGATGTTGATCCCTATCCGGGTGCAGTCCTTTGGTATCAGACCCCTAATGCCAGCAATGCGCGTGAAGTGGTCTATCGTGTTCAGGGAGCAACCCCAGAAGAAGTCGCCGCCTACTACCAGAAGAAATTAACTGAAATTTCTGGTGGCACTGGTGATGCCTGTGTCCGCTTCCCCAACAGTGGCAACTACGAAGCTTTCGACAAGGGCGACAAAAATACTGCCCCCTATCGTTTTAGTTGTATGTTTGACCGTTCCGGCTTCCAAATTTCTCAGTTCACTCGTGTGAATATCCAACCCGGCATCGAATCCAACGACTCTGTTGGTATGGTTATCATTCAAAATGAACAACACTGGCAGCGATAGTGCAGGTGACGTGGATTCTGTAACGTCGCTTCCAGAAAATCGCCGTGTGCCGACCAAGATCATTGTGCTTGGGGCTTTCGCGGTCATATTTGCGCTTGTTGTGGGTAGTCAGGTAATTGGCATTCTGTATGCCATCTTTTTCCCTCCGGCTACCCCCATTCCAGACCAATCGACTGTCGTATCGCATTCCAGCAAGGACTACGGCGTCGATGATTGGTTGTACACATCCAAGCTCTCGGCCTGTGATGTCATGCATTTCTACGAGCAAAAAGATGGTATTTGCCGTGTTGCTCCCGTATGGTGCAGCGAGGACTCCTCATCGCAATCGACTCCTGCCGGAGCCAATACCACCGGGCAAAACGTCGCCCGTTGCGTCGGAACCCAACAGTTTTCGATCTTTGCGCTGCGTTGGGAAGTGGTCATTGCAACCGGCGCGACTGCCGATCAAGCCAGTCAGTTTCGCATAGGCCGCGAGATCTTCTGGACGGGTGCGGTTCCGCCCTATACCCCGCCTTCGCTCGATGGGGGCTTCTCGCAATCACTCGGTCCCGGAGACCCACCCACTAAAGCATCTTGATGATATGCCCCTCGCAAACGGGGCATTCTTTGCCCTAACATAGAGCATCTCGCTTTGAACTTTCCCTACCGCATTCTGTTTTTTTGCGTCATAATGACACTGTTTTCTCAATACCCGAACACATAGCGTGCATGTTAAAGGAGGTGTCCCCGTGAAGGAGACTTCAGTTACGCTCCTATCGCGGCTGATTCCTCGTTTGGGGCGAATAGCTTAATCCGGCGCGACCTGTAAATTTACACATCCCAAACGATTACCCGATGGAGAATCCTATGTTTAAGGCAGTCAATGCCAAAGTTGATATCCAGAAGCTAGAGCGTGATCAGCAAACCTTCTGGCGTGAGCGTAATGTCTTCCAGCGCACCATGAAAGAGCGCGAAGGCAAACCCGAGTATGTTTTTTATGAAGGCCCGCCCACTGCCAATGGTAAACCCGGCAGTCATCATGTGCTGGCACGTGCTTTTAAAGACATGTTCCCCCGCTATAAAGTCATGCGCGGTTATCATTGCTTGCGCTATGGTGGTTGGGACACACACGGCTTGCCCGTTGAAATCGAAGTCCAAAAAGAACTTGGCATCAAGTTCAAACATGAAGTTGAAGCTTACGGTGTCGCCGAATTCAACAAGAAATGTCGCGATAGCGTCCTGCGCTACCTGACCGATTGGGAAAAACTCACCGACCGTATCGGTTATTGGGTCGATCTCGATAACGCCTATATCACCTTCAGCAACGATTACATCCAGAGTGTCTGGTGGATTCTGAAGCAGTTTTGGGAAAAGTCGCTGTTGTTTCAGGGCTATAAGGTCGTACCCTATTGCCCCGATTGCGGCACGCCCCTTAGCAGCCATGAAGTCTCTCTTGGTTATGAAACGGTTGAAGACCCCAGCGTTTTTGTCCGCTTCCCCCTGAAAGACAAACCCGGCGTCTATTTCCTCGTCTGGACGACAACACCGTGGACTCTTCCCGCCAATGTCGCTTTGGCAGTCGGCGAGAATATCGACTATGTCCAGGTCGAAGGCCCTGCGCAGGATGGCGACGGCAAAGAAAACCTCATCCTTGCTGCTGGTTTGGTCGAAAAGGTGCTCAAGCACCCTGAAGACTACAAGATCGTCAAGAAGTTCAAGGGTAAGGAACTACTCAACCAGCACTACAATCCGCTCTATACCTTCTTGCCCGTCGAGCAGGATTACGCCTATGTCGTCGCTGGTGATTTTGTCAGCACCGAAGATGGTACGGGTATTGTCCATATCGCGCCCGCCTTTGGTGCGGACGACTTGGCAGTAGGGCAGAAGTATAAACTTCCGGTACTGCGTACGGTTGCGCCCGATGGCAAACTTATCGATCAAGTCACCAAGTTCCGCGGCATGTGGTTCAAGGATGCTGATCCTGAAATCACCAACGACCTGCGTACGCGCGGCTTGTTATACAAATCCGGCAAGTACGAACACAGCTACCCATTCTGCTGGCGTAGTGGTACACCCTTGCTCTATTACGCACGTGAAACGTGGTTCATCCGCACCACCGAATACCGTGATCAACTGGTCGACCTAAATCAGACCATCAATTGGGTTCCTGACCACATCAAAGACGGTCGCTTCGGCAATTGGCTCGATGATGTCAAGGATTGGGCGCTCGGACGTGAACGCTTCTGGGGTACACCGCTGCCCATCTGGGTAGATGATAAGACGGGCGAGACCTTGTGCATCGGCGGCGTGGATGAACTCTCACAACTGGCCGGACGCGATCTGACCGAGTTGGATTTGCATCGTCCCTATGTCGATGAAATCACCTTCCCGAACCCCAACGGCAAGGGCGGAACCATGCGCCGTGTGCCTGAATTGATCGACGTCTGGTTTGACAGCGGTTCTATGCCCGTTGCGCAATGGGGCTACCCGCACAAAAACAAGGAAATGTTCGAGTCGCATTTCCCCGCGGATTACATCTGCGAAGCGGTCGATCAAACCCGTGGTTGGTTTTATAGCCTCCACGCCATCAGTACAATGCTCTTTGATAGTGTCGCCTATAAGAACGTCATCTGCCTCGGTCACATCTTAGATGGTGAAGGCAAGAAGATGTCCAAGAGCAAGGGCAACATCGTTGATCCGTGGGACGTGTTGAACAAACATGGTGCCGATGCCTTCCGCTGGTATCTCTACACCTCCAGCCCCCCCGGTGATCCGCGTCGCTTCTCTGTGGACTTGGTAGGCGAGGTCGTCAATAAATTCTGGAGCACGCTCTGGAATACCTATAGCTTCTTTGTGACCTATGCCAATCTCGACAAATGGTCGCCGCTGGATGTGCAACCAGCCCCCAAGGATCGTGATCCGCTGGATCAATGGGTCTTGGCTGAATTGCACCAACTGGTAAAAGAAGTCACCGAAGCCTATGAAACCTACAATGTCACCGACGCGACTCGTCCGGTGCAGGTCTTTGTTGAACGCCTGAGCAACTGGTACGTGCGCCTCAGCCGTCGCCGCTTCTGGAAGAGTGAAAGCGATGCCGACAAGCAAGGTGCATATGCCACGCTTTATGAATGCTTGACCACAATCGCCAAGCTCATCGCGCCAGCCATGCCATTCCTGAGCGAGTCGATGTATCGCAACTTGGTTGCCAACATGGATCCGAATGCGCCCGATAGTGTCCATCTTGCCTCATGGCCGGAATTCAACCCCGACCTCATCAACATGGATACCATCAACGACATGAACACTGCCGAACGCTTGGTTAGCCTCGGACGTGCCGCTCGTGAATCAGCTAATCTCAAGGTGCGTCAGCCGCTCGCAAGCGCGCAATTCGTCACCCGCGAAGCCAAAGAAGTCGCCGCCATCAAGCGTTTGACCCCGCTCATCCAGAGCGAATTGAACGTCAAACAGGTCGTGATCTTGGAAGGTGCATCGGATGTCATCGCTTATGTTCTCAACCCCTTGCCCAGTGCATTGGGGAAGAAGTTCGGCAAAGACTTCCCGCGTATCCAGAAGGCTCTCCGTGAAGGCGCTCAGGCCGATGTGACCCGCTGGGCGAAGGCTTTGCTTAACAGTGAGAACGTCACCGTTGAGATTGATGGTCAGACCTACGAAGTGACTCCTGCTGAAGTGGAAGTCAAGCAAAAGTCAGCCGAAGGCTTCACCATCGCCGAAGAAAGCGGTTATCTTGCAGCACTCGATACCCGCCTGACCGAAGAACTGGTGCTCGAAGGTCTTGCCCGTGAAGTCGTTCGCCGCGTACAAACCTTACGCAAGGAAGCCGACTTCAATATCGATGACAAGATCGTCGTGCGCTATGTCGCCAGCGAGCGCTTAGCCAAGGCTATCGAATCTTTCTCGGAATACATCGGGACTGAAACCCTCAGCGAAAGTCTGGAAGCTGTTCAACCAGCCGAAGGCTTCTTCCACAAAGAAGATACCTTTGACGGCGAAACCTTATCATTAGGTGTCAAGCGCGTTAAAGCCTAACATCTAGCCACGTTTCACTCACCAAAGAGCGCAGACCCCTGCGCTCTTTTTATTGGTATTCTTATCCAATTGGGCAACCTGAATAAACGAATATTGGTTAAATTGACGTTGTTTAATGCATGCGCGATGTTGTATATTTTGTATGATATGACTAAATGTCATAATCCTAAACAGCTAAATATGCTAATTCGATTGGATGCCCACCATCCGATCTTTCAAGAAAGCAAGCTACATGACTGAAAACAATACAACAACGCTTCAAGCCCTATTGCAGTTTGCACTACCACTTGGTACATCACTTGCCGCTGGCTCACCTGACATCAATATCAATTGGTCGGTGACCGTACGCGCCCAGCCTCCCGCTTTTCCCGATGTTTATGGTGGCGAACTAGCGCTTGTCTCGATGGATGTGCTCCGCAGTTACAACAGCCGTCTGACTTTAGGTGAAGTTGTACAAAGTTTGGCGGCACTTGGGGTCAGTGCCATTGCTGTGATTGATGATGTCAATGATGCTGCCATCGCCATCGCCAATGATTGTCAGGTTGGCTTACTCGCCTTGCCCGAAGAAAGCAACCTTACGCGCATTGAACGTGCCGTAAATACCTTGATTGCCAACTACTCCGCCCAGCTCAATCAGCGCGCGATGGAAATCCAGCGTCAGCTCAGTCGCCTCGCAGCCGAAAATCGAGACCTTAACAGTCTGCTACAGATCGTTGCGAGGGCTACAGCCCGTCCCGTCGTTGTCCATGATGATGCCGGTGTCTTGATGGCGCAGGTCTATCCCAATGTTTCTCGTCGTGGTGGGGGAACGGGTCGTGCCATTCTCCAAAGCCTGCCTTATGGCGCATTTCAAAATTGGCTGGAACGCGAAGCACCAGATGCCGAAGGCGCTATTGTCTCAAGTCCACTTGGCTTCACTACAGTTCTCAAGGTCGAAAAGCGTGTTGCAGGTTATTTGTCATTAGTTGACAAACAGACCCCCTTAGATGAATTTGACCGCCTCGTAATGACCTATGGCGCTGATGTATGTGCTATCGAATTAGCCAAAAATCGTGCCATCGCTTTTGCGGTTGAGCAGGCGCGTGGTGACTGGGTTCAGATGTGGCTCAGTGGTACACCTGCTGATGACGATCTGCTGACTACCCGCGCTCAACAATCCGGTTTTGAACTCAATTCCTCTTTTGTCGTAGCGGTCTTTCGCGCATCCACTAAATCGGGTGCGCCTTTGCCCCTCGAATCGCTCATCTCACTTGTCCGTGATGATATGATTCGCCGTCAGATTAATGGTGCTGTCGGTCAGTACGTGGATGTGATTGTCGCCCTTTATCCTCTCGAGAACGCCGCCCAACCGCAGCGCGTTCGCCGTTTGGTCGATGAAGTCCGCGAGCAGTTGGCCTCCCGTACACCGAGCGGTCTGGTTGGCGCGGGTATCAGCCGCCCCGCCTTAGGGCTGTCTACCTTGCGTGACGCCTACCGCGAAGCCAAAGACGCCGTCAGTATCGCCAATGAACTCGGAGACCGCGAACAGGCCACTTTTTACGGTGACCTCAAACTCTTTCAACTCTTGCTTGCCCTAAAAGAACGCAACCTTGATCAAATGCGTCGCTTCCATCAAGAGACACTGGGCTTATTGGTCGAACATGATGACCGCAAACAGGGTGATTTACTTCGCACCTTGAATGGCTTTTTCGAAGCCAACGGCAATCTAGCCAAGGCCGCTGCGGATCTGGATGTGCATCGTAATACCTTGGTCTATCGCTTGGAACGCATCGCCGAACTGACTGATATGAATTTGGATGATCCCGACAATCGCCTCATCTTGCATCTTGCGCTTAAGATCCAGCGCGTCCTCGCCACGCTCTCATCTGGCTAACCTCGGCATTTTCTTGGCAGGGCAGGTTGGTAACTTGCTCTGCTAAGTATTACGCCAAACGTTTAGTTTTGGTTTGTCCTTAAACCATTTTCCAACATTCACTTAACCTCTCACGGAAAATCTTCCCTCACAAAGTTAGTGCCGAACGCTCTAAAGAGTGACAAAATGGTTTTCCAAATAGTCACCATTCCTATCACCCCTTATGTTATGCTGTTTATATCGTCGCCTCATTCTGCCTCGGAGACTTTGTGCTAAACGCCGGTGTCTTTCTCTGTGATCTCTATGTCTTTGTTGTAAAAATGTATTGTATTTGCATTTTCAGCGCCAA
Organism: Aggregatilineales bacterium; assembly: GCA_044227005.1. Lineage (GTDB taxonomy): Bacteria > Chloroflexota > Anaerolineae > Aggregatilineales > Phototrophicaceae > CFX2. Next base: position 1,527,418 of record JBGAFZ010000002.1, on the reverse strand, counting down.
GTTCCCTGCCAACCGCTGACATGGCACAGCGGCAGACACACGCGAGCCAATCGCTGCATTTGTGTCATTTCGGCACCAGCACCCGAGCTTCCCGCATTACACAAAGGACGATTTAGCGCCAGTCTCCCGCATTCCCGCCTGCAATTTCAGCGGCTAAATGCAGCAGTATGTCGAGCTAGAATCATGTGGTTATCTGAAATTCGATAACCAGAAAATCCCGACCATCAGCGTCAGAATAGTGATCGGAATGCCAGCCTTCAAATAAGCCATGAAACTTAGCTTGACTCCTCGCGCAGCCGCTACCTCCGCCACGATTAAAGTGGCTGCCGAGCCGAGCAGGGTGAAATTTCCTGCCAGTGTCGAGGACATTGCCAGCGTAAGCCACGCTTGTTGGGGATTGGGCAGCGTTCCAATCTCCGGTCGCAGTAACAGAACTGCCGGAACATTGGAAACCACATTACTAAGTACACCAGTAGTCAGGCTCAACGCGGTAATGCTACCGTGTATCAATGGCGATACCGCCTTAAACAACATGCTGCTCAATCCCGAAATCTCAATCGCGCCCGTCACGATAAACAACCCGCCGAAAAACGCCAGCAAATCCCAATCAATCGCCAGTAACTTATTCGGTCGTATCCGTGAAACCATCAACAACCCTGCCGCCACACACGCTGAGGATACAATCGGTAGTCCACTCAAAAACGCGATCATCAACCCGCCCACCACCAGCAAAGTTCGGTTCAGTAGAGGAGGGTAGGTTGCATTCTTAGTAGCAGTCACCACGCCAGCTTTATCAACGAATGGTCTTTTAAACTCTTGCGGATAAACCACCACAATGACGATCCAGCAGATCGCTAGTCCGATCACCGCTACCGGCCCTAGATGAGCCAGAAATGTCAAAAACGGAATACTGCTGGCTTGCCCGATGATCAAATTTTGAGGATTACCCGTAATCGTTGCTGTTGATCCGACGTTCGCCGCCGTCCCCAATCCCACCAGATACGGAATCGGGTCGCGTTTAAGTGTGATACATAACTCAATCACCAGCGGGGTAAAAAGGATACATACCGGATCATTCAGGAAGATAGCCGATAACACACCCGAAGCCACAATCACCAGAGCAAGGAGTATACGCGGGCTTTTTGCCAGTCGTAGCACCCCATCACTCACCACGTTAAAAAACCCCGCCATCCGCAAATTAGCGTTAATCACCATCATTGCCGCTAACAAAAGTATGGTGCCGATATCCAATGCTGCGAAGGCTTGCTTCTCGTTAATCGCTCCAATCGCGATCAAAATCGCTGCCCCCACCAGTGCGATTGTGGCGCGGTTCATCCGTAACCACGGAACTTGCCCGATGGCGACACCTGCGTAAGTGGCGATGACGACGATGGCCGTGACAATCGTGAGAGGTTGCATAGTGTCCTTCAGTGCTGATCGAGAGTGCAGTGTGTATTGTAGTGACTAACCATATCACTTGATAGAACCAGCACTAATCAAAAAGAGCGAACCAAGTCCGCTCTTTCTGTGTCTTACAGTACTACTTGTGTCTAGTTCTTGCGCATCGGTGGGGCAATCTTCACGAAGTGGTCTTGAGGCCGCGCTACTAAGCTATACAGATGTTGCGCTGTCTCAGGTTGGTTGTTGACTTCCAACGTTTGGATGTAGGTGTTCATCAGTTCGCGCACATCCGCCAATCCGCGCTCATCCAGTGGGAATATATCCACTGTTGCACCTTCTGCGATACGGCGACGAACAGCCTCAACCGTCAGGTTCATCTCCGGTTGAATACGTTGGTAGATCACACCACCCGACATACCCGCGCACATCCACGGCCCCGGATCACCGAGGATGATTACGCGTCCCGAAGTCATATACTCGCAGGCATAGCCCTTGATGTTGGCACGTGCTGCCAGTCCACCCAATTCATCCTGTAATGGACGGATAACCTCACCACCAAAGATGACATCCGCACCGCTCAAACGGATACAAGCGCGGGTATCTGCGTTTCCTTGGATGATGAAGCGTCCACCTTGGGCACCGTAAGCAAAGCTCTTACCAACCGACCCGTCAAGCCGTTGACCGTTATGGTTCAACCCCTTCAAGATCGTGACTGTGCCGCCGTGTGCGCACTTCGCCACGCCATCCTGTGCGCCACCTTCAACCATAACTTCCAGAGGCGCATCGATGAACGCTGCCAAACCATTACCCGGTATTGCCGAGTTGCTAAAGTTCAGATGTACCGCGCTGATCAAGTCGGCATTCGGGAAATCGCCACGTCGGATTGCACCATTCAAATGGGTACCCAACGCGCGATCCATCGCCATAACCTGTTCATCATCATACGTCAGTTCACGTTCGCCGTATTCAACCTGTTCTGCAATCGTCGCGGTGATCTGTTTGGTCAACGTGTTACGCGGGCGAACCAACCGTACACCGACACCCGGTTGCAGTACCTTCTTCATGTTTTGCGGGGCACGACGAGTCAACGGACTCAGATCAATCCGGTCGTGCATGGCGATTTGTTCCAGCAGATCAGCCCGTCCCACCACGTCTTGAGTACGGGTGAAGCCTAGCTTAGCCGTCCACTTGCGGATGTCATCAGCTAGCATATAGAACACGTTGCAGATACCTTCGACCGACGCTTCATAATCGCGTGGGTCAAAGTGCTTGATGCCCTTGAGCAATGCCTCTTCTTTAGTCTTGATGTGTGTAGTGATACCCACGTGGCAGGTACCCTCATGGCACTTCCGGCAGATCGTACAACCCACGGCGACCATCGCCAGCGTGCCGAAGCCTACACGGTTCGCACCGAGGCACATCATCTTCAACACATCACGACCGCTCTTCATACCGCCGTCGCACCACAGTTCCACGTTGTCGCGTAAACCGCTTTCGCTCAGTGCGCGGTGTGCCAACCAAACACCGATTTCTGCTGGTAATCCTACGTGCCGTAGCGAGTGCGCACGTGCCGCGCCGGTACCGCCGTCGTAACCCGTAATATTGATGATGTCCGCGCCGGCCTTTGCTACACCGACCGCAATCACGCCGACTCCCGGCACAACCGGAATTTTGACCGAGACTTTAGCGTTCGGATTAGCTGTCTTAAGTTCGTCAATCAATTGCGCCAGATCTTCAATCGAGTAAAGATCATGGTTGTTGCTGGGGGAAATCAGATCAACCCCCGGTGTCGTATGACGTGCTGCCGCGACCTGCTCAGTGACCTTATAGCCCGGTAATTGACCGCCTTCACCCGGTTTCGCACCTTGCCCGATCTTGATTTCGAGATAGTTACACGAGTTCAAGAACTCAATGTTCACGCCAAACCGCGCCGACGCAATCTGGTTACCACGGTTGCGTGGATACCGTCCCATCACGTCCGCCAATTCCCCACCTTCACCGTTCACACAGATGATGTTGAGCCGGTATGCCGCTTCGCCGTAGGCCTTATATGCCAATTCACCCTGCGAGCCAAATGACATCGCCCCGATGATCACAGGCATTGTGTGATCCTTAAATGTGATGTCCACGCTATCAGGATCAATCACATCTTCAACATCTTCTGTTTTCAGCCCCATAATGTGACGCAGCGCCACCGGAATTTCAGATTCCAGTTCGAACATCTCTTTGGTGTAATCTTCAAGTGTCAGATCACCCAACGCGATGTCTTCAATTTTCTTCCACATCTTCGGGTAAATGCGGTCTGCGTTGGCTAATTTACCAGTCTTTTCACCACGAAGTTCGGCTGCCCGTTCCTCAGCATCAGCCTTCATATCGCTCCATGTCAAACCGCGCGCTTCAGAACCGAAATAGTTCGGCGTACCAAAATACGGTGTGACGTTGACTGCCAAGCCGATTGAGCTAAATGAATGACCATAACCGCGTAATTCATGGCATCCAATCGTTGAAATCGCCTTCTCGATGCCCCCGTTCAACACCTTGACCAATCCCACCAATTGCTTGATACGGGTTTCCGTTGTCAGTTGTTCCTTAGAGGGCTTTGGTGCCAATCCCAATGCGACGGCATACATAGCATACGGGACAACACCATTTGCGCCTAACGCGATACACAGTGCCAGATCATGAAGGTCACGGAGTGCTGCCGACCGTACCACTAACCCGACTTGACGCCGAAGGTTAGGGGTGTGCGGTGCGTTACGCAGCGCCTGATCAATCGCCGATGTGAGCAACAGGGGATCAATCCACAACTGCTGACCACCAAATACTTCGCTGTCATCGATCACGATGCAAACTGCGCCGTTAAGAACAGCTTCAACAGCGGACTGTTGTAAGCGGTCAACCGCCTCTTGGATATTCTCATCCATCGCCGCGCTGCTCGAGAAAACCACCAACCGCTCACCGAAGGTTTCAAACAAATCTTCGATCACCATCGTGCCGGATTTAGTGGCCGCTTGGCGAATTTCATCAAGCGAACCGAGATCCGTATAACCACCGAGCAGAAGTGGTGTGCCCAATTGAATGAGAGGGCTGGTTGGGTCTGGTGCAGTACCGACTGCCGGACGCGTGCCAATCAGTGTTTTGACCGAGAATTGAGCTTTTTCACGTTCACGATCAATTGCTGGATTGGTAACAACCGCTACTGTCTCTTTGAAGTAATCTGCGATGTTTACCCGTGCTTGGCTGAGTGCTGCCAATGGGCCATCCCAACCCAATGAACCAACTTGCTCCTTATGCGATTCTGCAATCGTCTCCATGAAGTTAACATGGTAGCGTTCCCAGCCCAGTGCAGCCATCGTATTAGCGTTGACCGGAGTCTTATAGCGTGTCCACGGCATTGGTTGTGCGGTCTTAACGATTGCAGGAGCGACCTGTGTGGCTTCCGCAACTGCTGTACCGACAGTTGCAACTTGCAATCCACCACCATTACCACCACCCAAATCAGAAGTTGGTAGTTTTGATGCAGCGAGTGGTAGATCACTAAGTGACCACATACCGTTGCCAACATCCCCTTGTCGGGCATTGCGTTCACGTTGGCGGTTCAGTGCATAGCGTTGGATAGCAGGGTAATCGAAAACTTCCAGGCCTTGTCCGGCCTTGAGCTTCAAAGCGATCTTCTCACCGGGAGCCAACGGCTTTGGCTCACTGGACATCATGTCCAACGAATACACGCCACGTTCTGAAGTTGCAAAGTATTCTTTTTCACTCTCGCCAAACCACAACGGACGCAGGCCGAGTGCATCCACACTGAAAACACAGATGTCACCGAGTCGGCTAGCAACCGCTGCTGGTCCTTGTGCAAACGGCCCGAATGACTTGCGAATTTGCTCGTACAAATCATGGATTTCAGGTGAATTCTGAATGAGGTCATGTTTGTGCGGAGGGAATATGTATTCCATCGCCTCAATCAAGTCCATGTCGTAATCCATGCACAAAGCATGTACTGCGCGGTCAACATCTTGCGAGTCCGAATTGTTCGGGTCGAGCTGGATACCGATCATGCCTGCTTCTAAGCGGAAGCGAGAAATGGTGTTGAATTCACCGTTATGTCCCAACACGCCGAAGGGTTGCACACGCTCAAAATTTGAGTTGGTATTGGTTGAATACCGCGCATGTCCCAAAGTCACACACGATGCATAATCAGGATCGCGCAACTCAGGATAGTATCGGCGCAGAATTTCGACAGTACCCTGCACTTTATAAACCACGCTATGAGACGAGAACGAAGGGAAATGAACCCCGAGTTCCTTCTCAAGTTGGGTTTGAAGTTTAAATAATGTGCTCTCTAGTTGTTCCAACGGAATACTGCCGCTGGTACCTGCAATTTGCCAGAAATCAGGTTCGTTCTTTTGGGCATTCGGCCCCAACATATGACTGTTGACGATTCCCGGTTCTTCAAGAATGACATCTAAACCTGCGGCCATAATATGCTGGCTGATACGTTCAATTAGGTTGTGTGAACGTCCACGTGCTGCAGCCGGAATCATGACATGTGCCACCCAGAAATTGCGGCTACTGGCAATTGATGAGCGCAACCCCGCGCGAGCTAAACGCTTGACCCACAACTGACGCGGAATATCGGTCAAGATACCTACACCGTCGCCTTCGCCATCGACAATACCTGTACGATGTCCCATGCGGGTTAGGGCTTCAATTGTTCGCTTCACGTTCCCGTGGGTGGGCTGTCCGCCCTTACGTACTGCGCAAATTAATGCACAGGCATCATGCTCTTGAGTATCAATCTGATGGAGAGGCAAATCCGTACATTCAGATGGGGATTCTTGCTGCATTGTCATTGCTCCTTGATGTCACATTCCTTACATGTGCTAATTGGTTAAATCACCCAAAAATAACCATTTTTTTATTGGTGATAATTTATCCTGTAAAGCTTAAGAAATATACGGATAATCTACTCTAAGCTCTACCCCCTCAAATCGTGCAAATTGCATAGATACTATTTGCGTCTGCCTTTAAAGGTGCGAATTATGGATTGTAGAAGAACTTGGCGTATCAGCCGAAAACAATCCACGCAAAAAAGCGCATAGTGCGCTTGACTGATTGCTGACAAATTTTCTTGAATTAATTCATTGTCAGCAGTCGTCTGATGGTCAATGCCAGATGGAGTGCCAAACGTATTTCTGGACGTTCCAATTCGATTTGTGCAATATCGTTAATACGATTCATGCGATAGAGCAGGGTATTACGATGCACGATCAACATATCCGCTGTTTGGCTCAGATTCCCGTGACACGCAAAAAAAGCCTCTAGAGTTTTAATTAAGTCGGCGTTCTGTCGATGATCGTAATCCTCTAGTGCGCCGAGGGTTTTTTGGCAGAAAGCCAGCAATTTATCTCGATCTGATAATCCCAGTATTAATTGATACACGCCCAAATCACCAATATAGAGTGGTGTATCGGTATGTAGACGCGCTGCCAATTCAAGGGCTTGGACTGCATCGCGGTGACTATTTCGCCACGCGGTGATGTCACGCGCAGCTTGTCCCAGACCCACAGCCACCCGTGCGCCGGGATACTGCCGTTGCACTTCTTGTGTAAAGGCTTTTGCCAGCTTGATACTAGCCTCGACCGTTTCTTTGGTATCGCCTGATGTTGCATGGAAAACCAACAATTCGTTTTCGCGTTCTCGTTGCCACACCAGTGCACTTGCATGATGGCTTGCTACTACGCCGTTTACCAGTGTTTCCAATCTACGGCTCGAAGGGGTTTTATCGCCTTGCCACGCCAGCACAATCGCCAAATGAGTCTGCGTCATATCATGCTCGAAGCGTTCCCCTTGACGGATCGCTTCCTGCAAACTCACATCACCAATCAATAACCGATCCAGAAACGTGCCCCGAAGACGTTTTTCGGTGTCGCTAATGGCCTTTGCCTTCGCCATTTCAAGTGCACAGGCCGCAGCGCCATGTTCCGCCACCAGCAGGTCAATATCATCAAGTTCGGTATCATGCCCGATGATTGATAGATACCCCCGCCCAATGTTTTTGGTGATGATGGGCGAAACTAATCGTGCTAAACCGGGTGTAGGAATCGACTGCAACAAAACAGGATTGTCAATTTCTGCAACCCGCTGCCGATCCTGCATTTCCAACGGTAAATTGTAGACGTTTTTGAGAAATTGTTCGATTTCATCCCACATGCCAATGAATTGGGGTTGAACCGTACTTTCAATAATTCTCAACCGCTTATCTTGAATGACAATCGCCTTATTGGTTAATCGAGCCATCGCACCAACTAACTCTGCCATTCCTTCATTGCGTGATGAGATTTGAGTGAGCTGGCGATAAATCTGGGTAGCGCGTCGTTCAATTTGCCCTTTACGATCCACCAGCAAACTGATGACCGCTTTTTCGACCAATCGAATACGACTTCCTTGCGGCAGAATCATAACAGTCATGCCGATAGCATTGGCTTCCGCAATCAGTGTGGGATGGGCATTTTCGCTGAGCACAACCGCTGCCGCTTGCATGTCCGATGCCCAACGCAAAATCTCGACATCGCTCACCACTGCCGAATTGTCGCTCTCAGGTGCTGCAACCAAAACAATTTCGCCCCGTTGCAGTGTCTTCGCAGAAACGTGACTTTCGGGATAAAAGACGGTTGCCCAGCTAACAGGGCGACCTAACAATCCGTCTCCTGCTACCACCTTGGTGCCGAGTGGTAAACCGAGTTTGCGGACGTCTTCTACGGTTGTGATGTGTGCGCTATCAGCCATATTCTACCCGTTGCTATCGTCAAAAATCGAATGCGATTATCTAAAAATCAAACCCTTAAGTTTCACCGGTCAGCAAGCCAATTAAGATTATTGCTGCGAAGACAATCAGTGAAATACCAAGGAAATTACTGCTGGGGCTAATGTACAGGTTGACCAATGTCAATCCGGCCAATAAAGCACCCGCCAACCACGTAGAAGGACTAACTTGCCACCGGCGTGAAAATTGATACATGCCTGAACCGAGTAGTACGACACACCCCGCAAATGGGATGATCCAATTGGGTAAAACCATACCGCCTTGCTGGACGACTTGTACACCAGCGATTGCCAACACCAGAAAAAACCACGTTAAGCGTTCTATGCGTTCTTCCGCGTAGCTTTTTCCCCGACCATAATTACGATTTTGATAAGAACCGCGATTATCATAATTGTCGTTATTTCTGCTGCGCGAATAACTAGACCTACGCCTTGTCATGCTCGTCCCCTTAGCCTCGATATCAATATCGTTACTAGCATACACCCACGAGCCTCTTTAAGCCAATTGCACAATGAGCCTTTGACGCATACAATCGGATGATGATTTTATGAAGCAATTGAAGGATTTTAGTATGGGCATTCGCCCGATAATGGCTCTCATCCTACTAATAACAATCGGAGCGTGTAGCCCCGAACGAAGCGCCTTGAATAACGGCCCGCTGCTGGTTCAAGAAGTGACTTTAGCACCAACCACGCCTGCCCCGACGCGGTCCTTAAGCGCCACACCATCCCCGATTGTGATTGCGGTTTCCTCGGTGGATTTGACGACTCCGATGGCAACTGCGACCTCAAAGTCTAGTTTTGTGCTGGTGACTCCCACTTTGCCCCCCAGCAAAACACCGACACAAACACCTTCAATTACGCCAAGTTGGACTCCAACTTCAACCCCACGTCCGACGCAGCCTCCTACTGCCACAAACAGTGTGGTTTATATTACAGCGACGCCGTTTCAATCAGGTGGTGGTCTTGTGCCTATTCCAACCGCCATTGTCATGAACCCCCAAGCACAAGTCTGCACCACACCGTGGTTCTTTAGTGGTTTTCAGCCATCTAGTTGCCCTATGAATCCGCCCTTGGTAAGCTCCGGCGCATTCCTCCAATTTCAGAATGGGGCGATGATATGGATCGGTCAGCAAGACGCCATTTATGTTCTCTATGATACTGTTAGCCCACCCCGTTGGCAGGTTTTTAACGATACTTTTGTAGATGGCATGGCTGATACTGATCCGGCCTTCAATAATGCACCACCTTACACATGGCAGCCTCGACGCGGTTTTGGCTTGCTATGGCGTAGCCAACAATCGCTACGGGATCGTTTGGGGTGGGCTGTTACCGAAGCCGAGATTCCTTTCACCCCTAAAGTGCAATTGGGTTCGGACGGTATGATCTTTATTGGTGACATGCGTGGCGGAGTCTACAGTTTGTCACCGGATAGTAGCGATTGGAAACGCTACTCGTCATGAACTTTTTACGTATTTTGAGTTTGTAACCAATCCCAACCTGCCTTAGTTTACTGGCGAGGTCTATGTGTCCAAACGAATTGGAATCCTTACAGGTGGGGGTGATGCTCCCGGCCTGAATGCCGTTATCCGTGCTGCCGTATTGACGGCACGTAATCACTATAATTGGGAGATAGTCGGAATTGTTCAGGGATTTGACGGTCTTTATGCTGGCCTTCCCACCGTTCCACTAGCTGAACGTGAAGTACGAGAATTGCTATCACGTGGCGGGACAATTCTAGGCGCAGCGAATCGGGGTAGCCCCTTCGCGCATCCCCGAAAACGTGCTGATGGCACAATAGAGTATGAAGATGTCTCGCACGTTGCCATTTCACGCATGGATGAGATGGGGCTAGATGGGCTTATCGTTGCGGGTGGTGATGGTACCATGGCGATTGCCAATGGTTTAGTCAAGTTAGGCGCGCGTATTGTTGGTGTGCCCAAAACCATTGACAATGACATTGGCAGTACTGATGTGACTTTTGGTTTCGACACCGCGATTAATACCGCAACCGAGGCGTTGGATAAATTACAAACCACTGCCGAAAGCCATCATCGTGTGATGGTTCTCGAAGTCATGGGGCGCGATGCTGGCTGGATTGCATTACATGCCGGTGTCGCGGGTGGCGCAGATGCCATTCTCATTCCTGAAATCCCATTTGACATTGACATTGTGTGTCAGAAAATCAACCAACTGAAGCTATCTGGGCGTAATCACAGTCTAGTGATTGTGGCTGAAGGCGCGTTGCCGGTTGGTGGTCAAAAGCAATTTCGCACCAAGGCTGAAAGTAAGCAGGGTGCGCGTCTTGGTGGGGTAGGGCATAACGTAGGTAATCTACTCGCAGATTGTGTGGGGTCAGAAGTTCGTGTCACAGTCTTAGGGCATGTACAGCGTGGAGGCCAGCCCACCCCTCACGATCGGTGGCTTGCGACTCGTTTTGGTGCAGCGGGTGTGCATTTGGTCGCCCAAGAAAAATGGGGCTATATGGCTGCTCTTCAAGGATTGCAGATGTCTGCCGTCAAAATGGAAGACGCCATCAAAATGAAATTTGTGGATCCGAATGGTGAAACTGTCCGTATGGCGCGTGATTTAGGTGTGGTGTTTGGATGACCACTTCTACTAGTACTGCAACGGAGCAACCCCAACCCATATCTTGGCTTCAAAGTCTACGGAAGATGCCGCGTCGCTGGTGGTTGTTAGCTTTCTTGATTTCTCCCTTATTTTGCTGTGGCCTTTCGCTCCTTACCTATATTGTCTTCCCTCCATCTTCCCTCAATATTTTGGTCTTGGGTACGGATGGACGTGCTAGCGAAGGTTTCTTGTCCCGTACCGATAGCATTATGCTAGTCGGCATAAAACCATCTCAATTGCGTCTCAGTTTAGTCTCGATTCCGCGTGACCTATTTATAGAGGTGCCCGGATTTGGTTCCCAACGCATCAACACGATAAATCTACTAGCCGAACAACAGCAGCGCGGTACCGGCCCTAACCTTGCTACTGAGGCCATCTCACAAGATTTTGGCGTTCGGTTGGATCGTTATGTTCGACTGGATTTCAACGGATTTGTATCGTTGGTGGATGCCGTAGGCGGATTAACAGTGGATGTTGAGCATACCGTAGTGGATGACTCGTATCCTACCGAAAATGGCGGCACCGAGTACGTAAAATTCGACATAGGTGTTCAGCAAATGGATGGAAAACGGGCGTTAATTTACGCGCGCACTCGCCACGGTGACGATGATTATCACCGCGCCGAACGGCAGCAGCAAGTCATATCGGCGCTGTTTGCAAAGTTGGTCAATCCACTGCGTTGGCCGGCAGCCTTGGCGGTTATCCGGTCGTCTATCGACACCAATCTCACACTTTTCGATATGTACAAAGTAGTCGTGCCAGCGCTACTAAATCGAGGACGCTACGAGTCGCTGGTAATCAACCGCGACTATATCAAGGGTACAGCCGAAGGCCATGCTGTGCCCAACTATGACCTGATTAGCCCGTGGTTAAAAGAACGATTCGGCTAGAAATAAAACAGCGGTACTTGTATGAGTACCGCTGTTTGTGAAGTTATATCAATCACCCGCATTATTTGGCGGGCTTTTCCTTCATCAACGTATCGTAAACACCATCCCACAATGAAACATCGCGGGTCATTTTCGTAATTTTGATGTCTGCTACTTTGGGAAGCAGCTTCAACATCATTGGCGGAAGGAGCGTCCACTGATCAGCATAAATCATCGCGCGCAGTTGATCGGCCATATCGCCGACCCACATCCACCGCTGACGTAATTCCTCGGATTTCACCCAGTAATCGCGTTTCTCCCACGCACTTGCAGATTGTTCAATGCCAGCTTCAATTTCTCGGAAGCAATAGACCAACATGGCTGTCATGTTGCGGACTTCGTCATCAACAACTTGTTTTTGGCTCAAACGACGTAGAATCTCTGCGACCGTGCGCATAGTCTGGTTGCGTTGTTTGCCTGTGCTATCAGTATTGATTACACGACCCATTGCGTTTCTTCTTCTCCACTCTTACCTATTAAAGGATGGCTCGGATGCCTTTATAGATTTGTCCACCACTCAGTGTTTTGAGTATGGTATTCGCAGAACGTCCAGTACGCTCTGCCAGTTCTACCGGAGTCATCGGCATGTTGCCATTCGCCAAAAAGACGCGGAAAACACTATCTACCAGTGATGTTTGTTGGTTGATGAAGTTCGGATTTTCAGCAGCCGTTTGAATGGCTAATCCCAGTTCGTCAAGTTCAAACACTTCCCCTGTATCAGGGTCAATGTAATCAACCTTGCGCGCCTCATCTGACTGGCTAAGACGCTCTCGCTGTTCTTGCATCAGATGACTCAGCAGATAAGTCCGCAGATCTTCAGAACTTTTTTCCCACCAGCTATAATCGACACGAAATTTAGTTTCGAGCGTCGGCTTTATGAGAAAGCCGGGTTTACCTGTGGTTGTGGTCATAACCAGCCTCCCTATTCATTGCTAAGTTTCCAATAGTCTCCACCCACATTTTGGAAGTCAGGATTTGCAATCAACAACGCGAATAATGGACCGGGTGGGCAGCGCCGTATGACATTTACAGCACTATAAATCGTCTTGGCGTGGACTGATCCTTGTGGTGTCAGTGATCCCAACGAAGGAATGATCGTTCGCAAAATCGAAACGAGACTCTTCTTCTGTTGTTGAGTATTCGTGAATAGTGCATCCACGCCCGCTAAATCTTCCGCACCCAGAATCATCAAATCATCATACTCGGCACCAATAGCGCGCTTATGATTCTCAAAATGAATCTGATCGCCTTTTGGCACAATCAGCCGAATCCATTCTGTTCGTGGTTTATGAGCCTTAAAGTTGACGACAACCTTACCCGCCGCTTCAGCCTTACTCACCGTCACATATGCGCCAATAGGTAGTTTATGCTTGCGGTAAAATTTGGCTAATCCATACACGTAGCGGTCTTTGCGTACGACCCACGCAGGATATTCTTCGCCATCTTGTCCATCTATTAATGTGAACGCGACGCGGGGTGTTTGTCTGGCAGTCGGGAAGATAACCGAAGTGCGATCACTTAACGGCAACGTTCCCAAACGGCGATGAGGGTAGGTCAACGTGATCTGAGTTTGATCAATATCGCCTACCACATCAGTAGTCGAATACTCATCGTCAATTTCCTCTTCAATGGCGATCAGTTCTTTGGTGAGAAGTTCACGATCAAATTCAATCGGGGTATACCGCAGCATCGCCGGTGTGCGTTGGACTTCTTCGGGTTCGAGTCGAGTGAGATGCCACAGGACTTCGCCGCTTGGCCCTACCTCATCAAATCGATCATCTTTGTTCAGCGCATAATTCAATGAGAAAACCTGTAAAGCCAACGGTGCTTTACCAAGCCCGCCCATTTCATTAAGGATGGCTTCCGTTTTCATCGGGCCACCACCATTAATGTCAAGGACTGCTTCGGTCAGATTTAAATGCCCGACATTAACATCCATCAGAAGATCACGCGGGAACCACTTGCGTGCCATATAAATCAGGTCAGGTGACGCTTTGAGTTTATCCTCAACCTTTTTCGCGAGTTCTTTACTGGAAGCCGCAAGGATTTCCTCAGCATTCAAGTCGCTGGTCGAACCAATCGAGCCGTCTGCTTCCCCCTCTTGGTTGAGATCGTGCTCAACCGCCAGATCAGATGCAAACTCACGCTGTTTCTCAGCAATATTTAATTCATCATCGTCGAATTGAACTGCAAGTACGTTAAACGTCCCGTAATCAGGGTTGTTACCTGTACGTTTACCAACGACGACTGCTGTCTCATAATCAAATTCTGTGAATATCAACTTCTGACCGATGTCGTAGGAACGCGCAGGATCATAGACGCGAGCATCTTGGTAGCGCTGACGTAGTGTTGCTACTTCTTTGGTAATTCGTGCTTCAATGAGAACACGGGTTAAAGTGTCTGTATCGAGAGGCGTTTCTCGTTCCAGTAGCAGATTCGTCAGATACTCAATGTCGTCTTTTTCAACTGTGAAATTACGCGCCCAGTGATGGCTTGGCATCATCAAGGTTTAGGTTCTCCAGATGGTTACGCGGGGGAATTGTAACAAAATAAACTTTTCTTGAATTTTGATTATACTTGACAGCACTTGCTATACGCAAGCGTTGGGTTGACCACTGCATACCCGTAGTATATACTTACCCTTCATACTGATTATACAAGCAAAATGAGGTATACACCGCATGTCAACCAAGCGGACATGGCAACCCAAAATTCGTCGTCGCAAGCGTGTTCATGGCTTCCGCCAGCGCATGCAAACTGGTAAAGGGCGTCAAGTGCTGTCACGTCGTCGTCGTAGTGGACGTCACGTGTTGTCAGTGACTCCTAATCACGTCAAGAAGGTCAATTGGAAAGCCTAGTTAGTCTTTGATTATGGAACGGCGCCTTCGGCTTCGTCGCTCAGAGGATTTCGCTCGGCTTCGTAAAGAGGGTAGGACAACCCAAAACCGATATGTGTTGATGAGCCGGTTACCAAATGGCCTTCCACATAACCGTTTTGGGTTAGTAACCTCTGGACGTGTCGGTGGATCTGTAGTGCGAAATCGGATGCGCCGTTTGTTGCGTGAAGCCTTACGGGTGCTCAATCCGCAACTTCAAATCGGTTACGATGTTGTCTTGGTCGTACGACAGCCATTAGTGCAGCAACCATTTAGCGATGTCAGTCGTATACTGACTGAATTGTTTCACCAAGCGAATCTAATGTTAGTGGAAAGCAGCGAAGGGTGAAAATTGTAGCATTAGCGATGATTCGTCTTTACAAGCGTTTCATTTCCCCGCTTTTGCCGCCATCCTGCATTTATGAACCAACCTGTTCCATGTATATGTACGAAGCTATAAACCGTTTCGGTGTTATACGTGGTGGATGGATGGGTATTAAGCGCATTGGACGCTGTCACCCATTTCATGCAGGTGGCTATGACCCTGTACCTGAGCTTGAGGAGTAATGTGTTGAATATCCGGCAGTTTGTTTCGCGCCCTGGCTTGTGGGGCGTTCTTGTATTGTTTAGTTTGGCATTGACCGCTTGTGGTCCTGCTCCGTTGGGCACTGGTTGGCCTGCGATCAGTCTTTATAACAGTGTGTGCGGCGGTAAAACAACCGAAACCATTCTGGTTGCTTACAATGACCGTATTCTGCAAGTAAATCCCGCTGACGGAAAAGCCGTCGTATTGAAGAATGACAAGTGCGAGAATCGTCCCCCCGACTCAGAGGGGAAGTTACGTGCTTGGGATTTTCGTGCTACTGGTGCGAAACAGTTTTATACCAATCCTTTAGCGCTTGACGATCAAACCTTGCTGGCAATCTCCTACGATCAGCACATCTATAAGATTGATACCACTTTGGCGCAACCATCAAATGCTGATGGTCACACCATTGATGGCTACTCCGGTCATGCTGTCACCGATATGGTTGCATCAGCCGACATGATTTTTGTGGCACCCAACGCCAAAGATGTTGTTGCCCTCGATCGCTCCACACTTGATGTCAAGTGGAAAACCTCCACTGAACACGGTGTTTGGGGCAAGCCATTGTTGGTGGATTCGACACTCTATTTCTCGTCCCTTGATCATTTTCTCTATGCGGTCGATGCAGGGACCGGTGAGCAGAAATGGAAAGTCGATCTCTTAGGTGCGGTAACATCCCCTCCATTGTTTGCGAATGGCAAACTCTATATTGGTAGTTTTGCCCGTCAGATATTTGAAATTTCCACTGATGGAAAGATCTTGAATCAGAAACCAACTACTGATTGGGTCTGGGGTACACCAGTTATCGACAATGGGATTCTCTATTTTGGCGATCTGAGTGGAATGCTTTATGCCTTTGATACCGCCAATAATCTCGAACCTGTTTGGCAGCAAAAGATTGCTAATGGTGCCATCCGTGCCACTCCGCTCATTGTTGGTGATGTGATCGTTGTCGGCGCGCGGGATCAAAAACTCTACTGGCTGAATCGTGCCGATGGCACAGCAATTATTGAGTCAGATGGAAAACCGTTGGTGCGAGAACTATCGGCACCTATCCTTTCCGATATCTTGCTCATCCAACCGGGTGATGGCGTGGATATTCCCAAACCGTATATTGTTGTCAGCACAACCTCGACCAGCCAATTGCTAGTTGCCTACACACTAGACAATGGTGAATCGAAGTGGTCTTACAATTTCCAGTAAAGCTGAGGGAGCTTCTTATCCATGTGGGATTTAATCCTTAACCCGTTTATCACTGTTCTTACGCTGTTGTATCAACTCTTCAACAGCTCAGTGATCGCGATTATTCTATTCACCATTCTCATTCGTTTGCTGACCTACCCGTTGACGGCACAGCAGACGCGTGCTTCCAAGGCGATGGCTGAACTTCAACCGGAACTCAAAAAGCTTCAGGAGAAGTATAAGAACGACCGCGAGAAGCTTTCACAGGAGCAAATGCGCCTGTATAAAGAATATGGTGTCAATCCGGTTGGTGGATGTTTGCCTTTAATCATCCAATTGCCGATCTGGATTGGTCTGTATCAGGCCATTAACCATGCTTTGGCGGCTACACCTTTGCAGTTGCTGGATCTGTCAGGACGCTTCATGTTCCCAGATCTTCTGCATCTGGATAAGCTGGTACCTTTGAACAACGTCTGGTTTGGCATGGACTTAACACAGGCCCCTACTGCCAACCCAACCTATGCGCTGATTTTTCCGGTTTTGGTTCTCATCACTTCCTATCTGCAATCCAAGATGATGACCCCTCCGGCTGCACCTGCCGAAGATGGTAAGCCCAACCAGGCCGCTGCCATGACCCAATCTATGACGACGATTATGCCTTTGATGATGGGAATGTTCTCGTTATCATTCTCTGTCGGACTTTCGGTATACTTCATCGTCTCAAATGTGATGGGTATTGTGCAGTATGCCCGTAGCAACAAAGACAAATTCACGTGGAGCAGTTTACTACCCTTCAAGATTGGTGGTGGCGCTCCTAAGCCAGTGCCGGTTCCAGTTGGCCCCGGTGGTAAGTCAACATTGAAAGCCAAGCTGGAAGCTGAACGTACCGTTGGCCTAATGTCAGGAACGACCGTCACCGATGATAGCGAATCTGAATCCAAGTCGGATACTAAATCGGCCGGAAAGTCGCCTGAGTCGCGCAATAAGTCACCTAAGGCCAAGCCAGCCAAATAGATTATTATGCGGCTGCATGTGTAGCCGTACACTTTTTTGCAACAAGGATTTAATCCATGAGTTCTGAACGCTCCATCGAAACCACGGGCGAAAGCGTAGAAGAAGCCATCAGCAAAGGATTGGCTGAGCTAGGCGGGGTTGCGCCCACAGATGTCATTGTCGAAGTTCTCGAAGAACCGAGTCGTGGTATGTTTGGGCTAGGTGCTCGTCAAGCTCGTGTTCGCTTGCAACTATTCCGTACACCTGCGAGCGCTGCAACCGCATCCAACCCTCCAACCCCACCACCTGCGCCTGCACCGCGTGAAGATAAGCAGCAGGAAGCTGAAGAATCCTTTACGGCTGAAGTTGATGAAGACGAAGGTATTTCGCTGCTCGAAGATATGCAGGAAATCACCGACGATGCTCAGATGGATGAGGATGTGCGTGTAGCGAAGGTCGTACTGGGTGAACTGCTTGAAAAGATGCAGATTTTGCGCCCCGAGATCATTGTGCGCCGCGCTCTGAAATCGGGTGACAGTGATGGGAATCCTTGGTTATTGGACATTACGGGTCCGAACCTCAATTCCTTAATCGGGCGTCGTGGTGAAACCTTGAATGCGCTTCAATACATCACCCGCTTGATTTCCAGTCGCGAACTGCAACATCGTGCCAATATCGTCGTTGATGCTGCCGGATACAAAGCCAAGCGATCGCGTATGCTTCATGATCTCGCCTTGCGTATGGCTGACCAAGCCTCACGCACCAAGCGCACCGTTGCATTGGAACCGATGCCACCATATGAACGCCGCATCGTTCACATGGCACTGCGCAGTCGTACAGACGTACAAACCAAGAGTATGGGTGAAGGTAATTCACGTAAAGTTACCATCGTCCCTCGGTAGCTGACTAGATGAGCACTTCCCCTGATTATCTGCTCATTGGTCACGCAACAGCTGACTTAACACCTGCCGGGCGTTTGCTCGGCGGGACCGTTTCTTACGCCGCTCGTGTTATCCATTCATTTGGCCTAAATGTTGGTATCCTAACCAGCACCGCGCCCAATGAACCACTTATAGAACAACTCAAACCTTATCTGTCCGATTTGGTTGTGCTTCCTGCCAGCGATACCAGCACCTTTGAAAACATCTATGCGCCTACGGGACGCATTCAGTATCTACGCGCGGTTGCTTCCAAGATCACGACTTCTGACATTCCTTCACATTGGCTTGGTGCGCCGCTCGTTCATCTTGCGCCACTCACGGACGAAGTGGATCCCCAGATTGCCCACCAGTTCAAAAACGCCACAGTAATGTTGACCCTACAAGGTTGGTTGCGCAAATGGGATGCTGACGGACGTGTGCGTTTCAAACGTTGGTTTGATGCTGACGTTCTCCAAGACATTGATATTGTTGTCTTTAGCGAAGAAGACATTGTCGAGGCTCCCGAACTTGAGCAGGAATTTGCGGGTGTAGTCCGCCACCTCTTTGTAACCCGTGCTGAAAAAGGCGGTACCTACTATCACAACGGTGTACCGACTACATTTACCACGCCTCAAGTTGAACTCGTTCATCCCACAGGCGCGGGTGATGTGTTCGCTGCTGGCTTATTGTCATCGCTTCATGTCTTGAATGGTGATTTTCATGCAGCCACCCATGTGGCGGCTCGCTTGGCGGCTATTTCGGTCACTCGCTTCGGTCTGGATAGTGCTCCCACTGCTCTTGAAGTTCAGAATGCTCTTGCTGAGGTAGGTTAATATGCGCTTTGTGGATCGTGTTCTCTACAATGCCAATGTGGTTACCCTTGATACATCATTGCCGCGCGTTTCGGCGCTCGCGATCAAGGATAATCGTATCGTTGCCTGTGGCTCAAACGAGGACATGCTCCGACTTGCCTCTGCCGATACACTGAAACAAGATTTGGCTGGATGCACAGTCATCCCCGGCCTAACCGATGCGCACATTCATTGGGAACTTACGACTCGTTCACTGAGTCAGGTCAACGTCTTTGAAGTGCCTGATAAATCCATCGCGATCCAGCGGGTAGCTGCTCGTGTGGCAAAGGTTCCTTCCGGTGAATGGATCTTTGGTTACGGCTGGACGCAAGACTTTTGGCCGGATGTGACCTTTCCTACTGCTGCTGATCTGGATGCGGTGAGTCCCAATCATCCTGTATTCCTAATCGCCAAGAGTTATCATGCGGCTTGGGTCAATAGCTACGCATTGCGTCTGGCTGGTGTAACGGCATCCACACCTGATCCTGAAGGTGGGCAAATTGTCCGCGATTCACACGGTAATCCAACTGGTGTATTGCTCGAATCCGCCATCGATTTAGTGCGGATGCATATTCCAGTGCTAACACCTGCCCAGCTTGCCGATCAAATGAAAAACGCGCAGGACTTAGCGCTTGCATCAGGTCTCACAGGCTTACATGACTTTGACGAGCCATCTTGTTTGTATGCCTTACAGATCGCCCGTGAACGCGGTGACTTGGCGCTGCGTGTCCTCAAGAATGTCAACAAAAAATGGTTGTCAGCCTATATGGATGCCGGCCTACGTACCAGTTTCGGTGATGATTGGTTGCGTATCGGCGCTCTAAAACTGTTTGCCGATGGTGCCCTCGGTCCGCATACAGCCGCCATGATTGACCCCTACATTGGTGAACCGGATAACTACGGAATCAGCACCCTCGAAAAAGAAGAAATGATCGAGTTGATCAGTCGCGCCAGTGCAGCAGGGCTTCCATCAACAGTTCACGCCATTGGTGATCGTGCCGTTCATGATGTGCTGGATGCTTTTGAAATTGTCCGACGAGAAGAAGCAAGCCGTGGTGAAAGTCGCTCCTCACGACGCCACCGCATTGAACACGTTCAAATAATTCATCCTGCTGATGTACATCGCTTGGCTGAACTGAATGTTATTGCCTCTATGCAGCCCCTCCACGCGACTTCAGACATGATCGCTGCCGATCGTTTTTGGGGTGATCGTTCTCGCTTAGCCTATAATCCACGCATTCAGCTTGATCAGGGTGTTGTGGTTGCACTTGGCTCTGATGCTCCTGTAGAATCCTTTGACCCCTTAAAAGGCATTCATGCTGCCGTGACACGCCAGCGTGCAGATGGTTCCCCCAACGCTGATGGCTGGTATCCTGAAAACCGTCTCACTGTTGACGAAGCCGTGCGTGGTTTCTCCATAGGTGCTGCCTATGCCGCCGGTATGGAAAACCGCTTAGGCAAACTCGCATCAGGCTTTTTGGCCGACCTAGTTGTGTTAGATCGTGATTTGTACGCCATCCACCCATCAGACATCTTGAACGTAAAAGTTGTCGCAACCATGGTTGATGGAGTTTGGCGATTCGGTAATCTCTAGCTCAAGCGTAATTCTGCGCTGCTAAAAATCACACCAAACTGAACTGAATAGATGATGACACCTCGGTAAACGCTGAGGTCTACTTCTGTTGGAACAGGATAATTTTGGTTACCGATATTTCCTTGCAAAACACCCAGATCGATATAATCATTCCCCACTTCTTCAGGCTTACGCGGTTTCGGATTTTTGACTAGATAAACATGCAAGTCCGGCCCGTTAGTTACCGCGAAATCCTCGAGCCTCAATAATCGGTTATTATCCGGTGTTTGATAAATCGTCACTGTTCCCTTAGCAGTATGGACTGCATCAATTTCAGTGAAGCTCCCTCCAGCTATCACCGATGGGTTAGTCAGTGCAGGCATCCCCTGTTGTTCGGTTGGGATGATAGTGTCTGGACTGGTAATACCACGCGCCATCGCAACTGCCATCGTTGCGTTTGCCTTCCGCATATCGCGAAAGAGTTGTTGCTGGTCATCCGAAAGTTTTAAGAAAGCGATCTGCTGTTCCTCGGATAATCCCGGAAAGACCACTGTAGTGCTTGTTGTTGCCAGAAAGGGTCTCCACAACGGAAATGTAAATACGACAGCGACTGCCAGCGTACCGAGAAAAACGACGAAAACGCGAAGTCTGGTATTCATCTAGTCGATCCTCATATCCCTGTATTCAATCCAGATTAGTTTCGCCTTAGCAGCAATTTTACGTCAGTCGACACATCATCTCTGCCTGTTATAATCTCACATCATCTGGATAATCGAATTGAAATTTACTGTTAACCAACGAGGAGTAGTAATATGTCACCCCGTCAAGGAATGGCTATCGGTCCTAATGAGTTCAAAGTAGTTGGCGATATGCTCGCAATTGGCGATCATGCACCGGATTTTAAGCTCACGGCCAACAACTGGTCTACGAAATCACTTACTGATTATAGCGGTAAGGTCAAAATTTTTAGCATAGTACCTTCACTCGATACAAGCGTATGTTCGGCGCAAACACATCGCTTCAATAAAGAGGCTTCTTCGTTAGGGCAGGATGTCGTCGTCTTAACTGTCAGTGCTGATTTGCCCTATGCTCAAAGTCGGTGGTGCGGTGCCGAAGGTGTCGATCGCGTCGAGACCCTTTCTGATCATAAAGATATGAACTTTTCGACCGCCTATGGTGTTAATGTCGCCGACATACGCATTTGCCAACGGGCAGCCTTTGTCGTGGATCAAAATGACACAGTTCAATACGTTGAATATGTGCATGAAATTGGCAATGAAGTTAACTTTGATACCATTCTGTCAAAGGCCAAGAGTCTGGTAGTCTAATCAGGAGTGATAATGCAATGAAGACTCTACTTGAAAAGAGCAAGTATCTGATCCTTGTTGTGGTCTTTTCCTCCTTGATTGCCACAATCTTGACCCTTGTATGGAGCATCTACGAGACCGTACAGGTAGCGATCAGCCTGTTTACCAAATATAAAAGTGCATCCACGACCATCGTGTCTTTTGTTCAATTGATGGATATATTCCTGCTGGTTGCAGTGCTGTATATTTTCACTGTCGCCATGTACGAATTGTTTATCGGTGAGCTGGATTTACCATCGTGGTTGGTGGTTCATAATTTTGATGAACTAAAGACCATATTGAGCAATGTTATCGTGCTTATTGGTGCGGTAGCGTTCCTTAAATATTTTCTGGAACGTAACGATCCGGCTTCTACCTTGCTCTATGGAGTCGCGTTTGCTGTTGTAGCGTACGTGTTGATTTTGTATCGTAAACATGGTCATGACGACCACTCGCCCGAAGCACATTAAGGACATGAATAATGACTGATATTCGCTTGCAGAGACTTGCCAACGTATTGGTAGATTATGCCTGTGACGTGAAACCCGGCATGTGGGTTGGAATCTTAGGGGACGTTGCCACCTTGCCGGCGCTTCGTGCGGTCTACGCAGAAGTGTTGCGTTATGGTGGTAATCCCTCGGTTTTCATCAGCGATGAAGCCATGACCCGCCACTTCGCTCGTGAAGCCAATGATGATCAAATCGCATGGCTAGACCCCAGCATGAGCCTCTACTATGACAAAGCCGATATCTACATCCGTATTGGCTCATCAAACAATACTCGCGCTATGACCAATGTAGATCCCAAGCGTGTTCAGAGCATTGCTGCCGCTCGCAGAACATGGCTAGATACACGCCTCAACCGTAGCGCCAAACTGGATTTCGAGTGGGTTGGTACATGGTATCCTACTGAAGCCAGCGCTCAAGAAGCCAACCTGAGCCTCGAAGAATATGAAAACTTCATTTATGGCTCGATGTTCCTTGACCATGAAGACCCTGCTGGTGAATGGCGCAAGCTTTCTGCTGTTCAGCAATTAAAGGTGGATTGGTTAAAGGGCAAGAAGCAAGTCAAGCTGCGCGGCCCTAATGCCGAGATTGATCTTTCAATCGACGGGCGTACATTTATCAACAGTGATGGTCACAAAAATATGCCTAGTGGCGAAATCTTCACCGGTCCTGTTGAAGATTCCGTTAATGGTTGGATTCGATTCGACTATCCCAGTATCGTAGCGGGTAGGGCAGTGTCTGGCATCGAGCTTAAATTTGAGAATGGCAAAGTAGTTCACGCCAAAGCCGAAGCAAACGATGACCTCTTGCAGGCACAGCTAAACACAGATGCTGGTGCGCGTTACCTTGGCGAATTTGCTATCGGAACGAATTTTGGCATCAATCGCTTTACTGGCAATATCCTCTTTGACGAAAAAATCGGCGGTACCATCCACATGGCAATCGGCATGGGCTACCCCGAAACCGGTAGCGTCAATCGTAGTGCCGTCCATTGGGATATGATCTGCGACATGCGCAATAACAGTACGATTCATGTCGATGGTGAACTTTTCTATCAAAATGGACAGTTTGTCGTCTAGTTGAACAAATAAGCGCATCAGAAGTCATACGGGAGGATTTATATTCTCCCGTGTTGATTTCAAATGGACAACCATTATTGGGTTGGTTCGGTCTCAGTATTATGTTTTAGGTTTACTTTAAGTTTGCCCACAAACTATTCCTTAACCATTATCATACACAACACATCAATCCCTCTCTCATTGAGTTAGAAGCAACAGCGCCGAAAAGTTACAAAATGTTCTTCCAAAATGTAACCGCTTCTATCGCCACTTGTGCTACACTCAGAGTATCTTGGTCTTATTCTGCCTCGGAGCCTCCATGTTAAGCGCTGTGTCCTTCTCTTCTTTCCTCCGTGTCTTTGCGGTTAAAATGCATGTATTTCACATTGCTGTTTGCATTTTCAGCGCCAATTTCTCGGGCAACCGCTGAAATGGCACAAACCGACGACGCGGCAGACACACGGGAGCCAATCGCGGCGCGCAGTGGCAACAACCGAGCTTCCCGTGTGCTCGCATTGGCCTCTTAGCGCCAACGTCCCTCACTTCCGCCTGCATTTTGCGCGGCAATAATGCCAAGTAATGCAATTTGTGTAAATCGTTTGAGTTTGACCAAATATTAAGGATTATAGGCAACAAAAAACCCTCACATGAGAGGGTTTAATTGTCCAATTATGGTGGTGATACCTGGACTCGAACCAGGGACCTATGCATTATGAGTGCATCGCTCTAGCCGGCTGAGCTATATCACCATGAGTAGCGGGGACAGGACTCGAACCTGCGACCTCCGGGTTATGAGCCCGACGAGCTTCGTCAATGGTGAACTAAGGATGCACATCAATTCTGGCGGATCGGTTTTACCTGTTCTCTCGTAATTTCTGGATGCAAATGCTGCTCGTTCTGGTGCCCAAAATTGCTCCCATTCATGCTTTACAGACCCTTTGCCCGCTCTCAAATTTCCGCTATAATGACCTGTCCCATACGAACTGACGTTCTGAAATGGAGCGTGATATGCCCCCCTTCCAGTTAGTCTCAGAGTTCCAACCGACGGGTGACCAGCCCACCGCTATCGCTGGCCTAGTTGAAGGCCTCGAAAAAGGTCTCCAACATCAAACCTTACTGGGTGCTACCGGTACAGGTAAGACTTTTTCTATCGCTCAAGTCGTCCAAAAAGTCCAGAAGCCTACTCTGGTCTTGGCTCACAACAAGACACTTGCTGCCCAACTCTATGCCGAGTTCAAAGAATTCTTTCCCAAGAATGCCGTAGAGTACTTTGTCAGTTACTATGACTACTACCAACCAGAAGCCTACGTCCCCCGAATGGACTTGCACATTGAAAAAGAGACGCAGATTAATGAGCAAATTGATCGTTTGCGCCTCGCTGCTACTGCGGCGTTGTTCTCTCGTCGTGATGTGCTGATTGTTGCGTCAGTGTCCTGTATCTATGGTATCGGTAGCCCACAAGCATGGGGACGCTCGATTGTTGAACTTCAGGTCGGCGAGACTATTCGCCGTGATACCATCCTGCGCAAGCTAGTTCAAATCCAATATTCCCGTAATGATCTTGATCTTCGCCGTGGTACGTTTCGTGTACGTGGTGATACCCTCGAAATCGTACCTGCCTATGCTGAAATTGCGTATCGCATCCAACTCTTCGGTGATGAGATTGAGCGTATGGTAGAGTTCGACTCGCTCACGGGCGAAATCCTTGCTGAACACGAGTCAATCAAAATTTTCCCTGCGAAACAATTCGTGACCGACGAAGAAAAGACTCGGCAAGCTGTCCACGATATTGAAGTCGAACTTGAAGAAACCATACTCAACTTTAAGCGAGAAGGGAAGTTGCTCGAAGCACAGCGTATCGAACAGCGCACACGCTACGACCTCGAAATGATACGCGAAGTAGGTTACTCCTCCGGTATCGAGAACTATTCTCGGCATCTCGACCAGCGTCCGGCCGGTAGCCCACCATCAACTCTCATTGACTACTTTCCAAGCGATTATCTAATGGTGATCGACGAAAGCCACATGACTGTGCCCCAGCTACGCGGTATGTATAACGGTGACAAGATGCGCAAGATGAACTTGGTTGATTACGGCTTTCGGTTGCCCAGTGCCTTGGATAACCGCCCGCTAAGTTTTGATGAGTTCCAAACGCGCATGGGGCAGACAATATATACCACTGCTACCCCCGGCCCTTATGAGCGTGAAATCAGCGACGCCGTTGTCCAACAGGTGATTCGCCCCACAGGTGTGCTTGATCCTGAAGTCTTTGTTCGCCCCATTGAAGGTCAGATCGATGACTTACTACAGGAAATCGCCTCGCGCGTTCAAAAAGGTCAACGCGCCTTGGTTACAACCCTAACCCAGCGCATGGCTGAAGAATTGGCTGGTTACATCAATGAAATGGGTATCCGTGCTCAATATCTTCACGCCGAGATTCAAACTATCGAACGTATTGAAATCCTCCGTGATCTACGTTTAGGTGTCTATGACGTACTCGTCGGTATTAACCTTCTTCGTGAAGGTATCGATTTGCCGGAAGTATCCTTAGTGGCCATTCTCGATGCCGATAAAGAAGGTTTCTTGCGCTCTGAATCAGCCTTGATCCAGAACATCGGTCGTGCTGCTCGTCACGTTGAAGGCAAAGTCATTATGTACGCCAACCATATGACAGACTCTATGAAACGTGCCATCGAAGAAACCAATCGTCGTCGGGCAATCCAGCACAAATATAACGAGGATCGCGGTGTGGTTCCGACTTCGATTATTAAACAGGTGCGCGATCTCACTGACCGTGTTAAATCAATGGTCGAAGAAGAAGCCAAAATCGAAGGTGCTGTTGATATTTCCCTGCTGCCGAAAGAAGATATCAATAAGATGATCAAAGAATTGGAAAAAGAAATGAAGGCCGCCGCGCAAGCGCTAGAGTTTGAGAAAGCTGCCGCGCTGCGTGATCAAATCATGGAACTACGAGGCATTGTCTTGGATAGGGACGTTGAAGGTAACCTGCTGCTGAATTAACCACAATCGTAGGGCGAGAGCCACGCTACTCGCCCTCCAACCATAATCACGGAAGGTAACAAACCAACCGGAATCCGAATTCGTTGTTTCGTGCTTCTGGTTCAGCCAGATCACGATGCGTCAGCCGTGTTATCGCGTCGTGTTCAAGTGAACCGACACGTACCACCCGTTCAACATCTCCGCCCAAGACTACTTGATCAGTACCCCATCCGGTCATACACCATTCAAGCAAATTCCCGCTCATGTCCATTTGTTCGGCATCATTTTCAACGGCATGTTGCCATTGTTGTTCTGTTGGTAAGGCAATTGTCGGGACGGATTCCCGTTCCTCAGCATTCTTCTGCATACTCCGGTTTAGCATCGCAAGTCCCGGTCGTACTCGTACATTTAACCAACGGCAAAATGCAACCGCTTCAAACCATGCTATACCTGTTACAGCTTTTTCTGCCTCCTCAGATAGAGAAGGTGCACTCGGATTATCCTGTCGCCATTGTTTTGCCGCTTCCGAGAAATCCCACCATCGTTCGCTAGCGTAACCTTTGGGGTCTTCGACAAAAATGCGATATTGGGCATTGGTGACTGCATATTTTCCAATCGCAAAGCTCCCAATTTTGAAGGTACCGCCTTCAGAACCACCATTTTCACTGGCATCTTTCAGCGTAACTTCTCCACCCTTAATCTCAAGCCATTCAAACGGTGGGGGTAAAATATTCAACACATTTGGGAGTAGTGTCCGCTTTGGCGAGTTCTGGCGGTTAATGTCTATGGTTCCTACCGCTTGTGCCGGTATCCCCCCGGGTAACTCAGGAGCTGACACACTCTGGTCAGAAGGAACCTTGTAGGTTCCGAGTACTACCAATGCCTGCTTGAGTGCGGCCTTATCCTCTTCACTCATGCCACCGGCAATATCAATGTATTGAAGGCTGGTAAGTTCGTCAGGTACAGACGCGCTCTCACGTAGTAGGGCAGGGATAATAGGCTTTTCCAGTTTGATCGCTTGTGCTAGGCACCACTGGCACCATTCTGAAGCCAATGCGTCCGGTGAAATAGCATAAATCATTGTATCCGCTGCGCTGATTTGCTCACTGAGCTTTGCTGCCCAATCATGACTGGGCAATAGTTGTTCTTCTGAACTGATGTCATGAGTTTCTGACTGTAAAAATGTCGCGATTTGTTCCACGGCACTGAGATCAACATGAGCATAATTGATAAAGACGCGCATCTTATTCACCTATTGCAATGGGTAAAATACTATTTCCAGTATAGCTGATCTTTATTGACGTGCATGCGTACCAAGATTACAGAGAAGATTAGATGACTTCTGCTGCCGTCAAATCGTCCCATGTCTCGCGTCTTCGAGCCAGCTTCCATGAATTACCATCTTCGGAAACCACGACTTCAGGCGGACGTACCCGTTGGTTATAGTTACTTGCCATCGCCATACTATATGCGCCCGCAGTCAATACGGCTAACAAGGAACCGGGTTTTAAGTCAGGTAGTTGGATGTTATGCCCTAGGGCATCCGCACTTTCACATACTGGTCCCACCACATGGTATCCGGTATCACTATTAGGATGATCTGGAAGCACTACGGGTACAATTTCATGGTGCGCTTCATAGAGAGCCGGGCGGATTAATTCAGCCATACTCCCATCCGTAATGTAAATCGGTTCACCACCTTGTTCCTTGGAATACAGCAATGAGATGACTAACATGCCGGCATCAGCGATAATTGAGCGTCCCGGTTCAAGAATGACATCATACTGCTTAAGTTGTGGGGCAATTGCAGTTCCAAAATCCTCCCAACGTGGTATTTCTTCATTGGGAGAATATCGTACAGCCATACCGCCACCAATATTGACCGTTCGTATGCCACGATAAGGTGCGATACAGTCTATTGCTACATCAATAGCTTGCTTTGTTGCCTCAATATCATGCAGTTGGCTGCCGATATGGATGTGAATACCTTGAATACGTAAGTTCTTGTACTGTTGACGTTTTGCCAAAATGTCCTTGACTGTATTTATCGATAAACCAAATTTGGCTGCTTTGTGACCTGTAGCAATATGTCGATGGGTTGCTGCTGAGACATCTGGATTAAGCCGCAGCGCCACAGTAGCCGGTTCAACACCCAGTTCTGCTACCAACTCGTCAATATGCTGAAGCTCTAATATGTTTTCTACGTTGAACCAGCCGACTTTTTGTTCCAAAGCGTAACGAAGTTCAGCGCGGGTTTTCCCAACTCCTGCGAATACAATATTTTCGGGTTTTGCGCCTGCAAGCAATGCCTTATAAATTTCGCCTGAGCTTACTGCATCAATGCCCGCACCTGAGTTCACGATTGTTCTCAGAACTGCAAGATTTGCGTTTGCCTTAGCGCTGTAATGAACATGCGGCTTAAGTGCGCTGAATGCTGATCGAATATGGCTGAGATTCGCTAGAACACGTTTCAAACTGTATATGTAAACAGGTGTTCCGATTTCAGCCGCGACTGCTTGTACTGCGACATTATCGCAATAGAGTTCGTTTTGTAAGTAGTGAATGGAGTCGTTGAGCATAGAATTGCCTATTGAATAGAAAGAATTTGATATGTGACACCGGGACGCTGTATACCTTTATAAGATTGCTCGCCCAAATGTTTGACCTCTGCAAATCGCGCGACCATTTGATAGGTCGTATCACTGATAAGAATCTGCTTGGGTTCTGCCGCTCCGCAAAGTCTTGAGCCGAGATTAACGACATTGCCAAGCGCTGTGAATTCGCTTCGAATGCGGTGCCCGATTTCTCCTGCGATTGCTTCGCCCGAACTGATACCAATCCCCATGTCGGGAAGATATCGCCCTTGCTCCGCCAACTGTTTCTGTAATGCTTGATGGACTTCTTGCATCTTGAGTGCCGCGCGTGTGGCATGATAGGCGTGGTCATCCATATGAACGGGTGTCCCAAAAAGGCCAATTACCTCATCCCCAACAAATTTGTCCAATGTACCACCGAATTCGAGAATGATATCAGTCATTTGCCCTAAGAAAATGTTGAGAGTTGTAACGAATTCTTCGGGAGCGACTTGTTCCGCCCACCGTGTCGAACCACGTAAATCGGCAAATAGCACCGAAAGATTGACTCTTTCACCGTCAAGCACATTTAGGTTTGCTTTTTGAAGGAGATGTTCCAACACTTTGGGATCAACCGAACGGCTGAGAATTGTTCTCATGCGTCTTTGTTCCATGCGTTCAAAAATGGCAGTATCTACCTGACTTGTAATAGCATGCATCATATTGCGATCTTCATCAGAAAAATCGCTTCCCGTAGTGCAATTGATCAACCCAATCACGCCGATAATACGATCATTCAAAATGAGAGGCGCTGCGATATAAGACCGTACTTCACTCGTGTTTTGATTGCCATAGATCATTTCCCCTCGATCTAGAGCTGCACGTGAGATGATCTGCACATCATTTTGGAAATTGAGATTAGTGCCTTTCCCATCAGCCGCAACAGCGCGAAGCTCCAGTTCTTGTTCTCCACCCTCGTTGTAGAGCATGATGTAGCCCATTTCACTCGAAATGGTTTGGGTTAGTTCATAAAGAACTGCTTGTAACATTGTGTCCAAGTCTTTTTCTTGGTCGCGAATATGGTCAATCTTGTAGATAATCTCTAATTCACGTTTGCGTTGAGTGAGTTGTTGAAGCGTACGGATATGGACAACTGCGGAGTCCATTTGCGTCATCATTGCGTGCAGTAACCTATGGTCACCGAGACTAAAGTGGTTATTCCGACCAATCACGACAGCACCTAATCGATTGGTGGATACTACGAATGGTGCTGCCAGAAGCTTAATCTGTGTCTTTTGTGATGTGGTAATGACCTGTGGGATAGTCAGATGTGCAGCTTTGTCCTGAATCTCGCGCAACATATCTTCGTGGATATCGTGCTTATCCAAAATACTGCGCACAATCATATCGTTTGTGTTTGGTTGTGTGAGTAATATTAGGCAGAAGTCAGCTTTGAAATAGTCGCTTGCAATGGCCGTGAAATCGCGGATAAGCTCTGCTTCATTGCTTGCGCGGTCTCGTAGTCGGTCAATCTCATAAATGGCTTCTAGTTCACGATTGCGCTGAGCTAATTTCCACGTCATACGCGCTTGCATAATCGCAGAATCAAGTTGGCTCTCGGTAAGAGCAAGCTCAATCATTTCGCCTTCACTAAAAGGTTTTCCATCGCGACCAATAACAAGTCCACCGAGTGGGTAATCATCCAAAATGATTTGAATTCCAAGCGTGTGTTCCCACGGCGCATCAGGTATAAGTTGAGTACCGCTCTTATGGAGTGCTGTTTGGCAGAGTTCTGTTGCTATCTGTGTTGGCATACCCGATGCAGAAATCAATTCGATGTCATCGCTGGTTTCTGCAACTAATATGATTGCAACTGCTGAACACTCAAACCACACTTTGATGAGATTGATGAGGGCGTCAAACATATTCTGTGGGTCGCCATCATCATTTAATGTGTCCCGAACTTGATCGATCCGCATGACTAATGCAAGTTCATGTTCTTTCTGTTGTAGCGCATCCATTCAATTTTACCTGCTCTGTTTTCGGGAAGGTTGTCCTATATTTTTCTGATAGGGTTATGCTATAGTGTTGTTTACTACGGCGCAGTACACTCAGTATCTAAGCTTTGTAGTATAGCAAACAAAGTGCATGTCGGCTTGTAAGTAGAATAGGTGAAGCTACTTGGCACTGGTAAATGTTGAAACCAAATTGGCGACCGAATACGAAGCCATTCGGCGCCGAGAATATGAACTGATTACGGGCTTGTTGGAATTTCTTCCCAAAGTAGACAATTTGGGTGATGAGCGATTGGGGCAAATGCGTGATGCATTGTTTCACGCGGATCATCCATTCTTGATTGTACTTGTCGGGCCATTCAATTCAGGTAAATCGAGCATAATTAATGCATTGCTTGGTGAGCCAGATTTGTTAACAGTTGGCCCCGTCCCCACAACCGATAAAATCACAATATTACGATGGGGTGATCAGTCCCAACGTTTAAGTGGTGGCGATGGGGCAGATACACTCTTGTATCCGGCTCCATTGCTTCAAAAAGTGAGTCTTGTTGATACCCCTGGGCTTGAATCGATTTTCCAGAAGCATGAGCAAATCACACGCCAGTTTTTGCATCGCGCTGATGTCGTTTTAGTGACCATGTTAGCGACTCAAGCCATGACCGCTAGTAACTTGGAATACATACAACAGCTTAAAGAGTATGGCAAAAAAGTTATACTGGTCATTAATCAAGCGGATTTGCTGTCTGCCGAGGAAATGGAGACAGTTCGTGATTATGTCATGGATCAATCTCAGTCTCGCTTGGGCTTTAAGCCCGATGTATGGCTTGTGTCAGCCAAACAGGGGCAGTCTGCGCGTCACAACGGAGAACTAGACAAAGTCGCGTGGAAGGCATCTGGATTAAGCCGAATCGAAGAATACCTTGACGACCAACTCAATGATGTTGCTCGTTTGCGCCAAAAGTTGCAGACACCCCTTCAGATTGCGAAAAATGTCAATCAGAATGCACTGACTGCTGTTCGCACCAATCAGGCCGCTCTTGACCAATATCAAGGCATAACTGCAAATATTGAGCAACAGTTAGCCGCGCAAAAACGTGATCAAGATAAGTCAGTTCGGGATATTAATACTGAGATCACTGAACACTTTGACACGATTGCCGTCCGTGGAAGTGAAGCTATTCAGGATATATTCCGATTCAATAACGCCTTGCGCTCGCTATGGGGTGGTGTCTTAGAATTAGTCGGACTATCCCGTGTGCTCCGTCGCGGAGGGTCATACACCAATGTCGCCTTTGAACAGCACAAGGCATTCGATCCTGTTCGAGAACTGCCATCGGTTGCTGCAAAGTTACCGCCGCGTTTGGAAGGAAAAGATATTCAAGACATTGATGATTTGGTGAAGTATGCTCGCAAAGAAATCGATGCATTACCGCCTTCCATCAGCAGCAAGGTAATTGGTAACGTTCAAGCGCCTATCAAGTATGATCGTTCTAACCTTCAGGATGTGCGTCCAACGCTTGAACTCATTGAAGACGAAGCTCGGCAAGATGAAACGGGGCGACTAGAGCAAATTCTACGGAATTCAATGTTATATCTCGCGGCATTTGAGTTATTGCTGATTGTTTTTGGTGCTGTAACGATGAGTATACAGACCAATGATTCACAATCAAAAGTGCTTCTATTGATATTCCTGATTGGGCTAGGTGTGCTTGCGTTGCTGTATATGCCTTTGCGAGGGCGTATTCTACAAACCGGATTTACAAACCGGATGCTTAAACTACGAGGCCGATATATCGAGGCTTTATCTCGTGCGGCCGATAAACAAATAGAATACGGCATGCGCTTGCGTCAGGATGCGGTTCAGCCTTTAACGCGATTGATTTCTGCTCAAACTCAAATTCAAACCGAACAACTTTCGAAGTTGCAGGCTGCTGATCAGGAGATGGTGAGTATCGAAGCAGCGCTGGCCAAAATGGGTAAAAAAGGTATTCTCGGATAGAGAGGTCTGACACATTGACCATGCTTAACACGCTGGATGGGACACTCGCAGCCCTGCGCGAAGAAGAAATTAGGCTGCTGACTGATATAGGTGCGACTCTTGCTGAAATGGGTGAGGCCGCCCAAGAAGATCGCCAACGGCTACTAGATGTTGCGCACGATCTACGCGACATGTTTTTCTTGGTTGTGATTATCGGTGAATTTAATGCCGGTAAGTCATCGTTCATTAACGCCTTACTAGGCGATAGTTTGCTACCAACGGGCATTACCCCTACAACTGAAGCTATTGAGCTCATACATTATGGTGATATTGATCGCAAACCCATAATGCGCGATGATGGAATCCGTGAATGGTCACATCCGAATACAGGTGCCCCGGGAGTTGCTCTAGTCGATACACCCGGTACCGGGTCGATATTTCAAAAGCATGAAACAACAGCCAAGTCTTTTTTGCATCGCAGCGACTTGGTCATTTTTGTGATTTCAGCAAAACGTGCTTTTGCTGAAACTGAACGCATGTATTTGGAACTTGCGAAGAAGTACGGCAAGAAAATAGTACTAGTCATTAATCAGATTGATTTGCTGCAACCAAAAGAGCAAGTCGAGGTGCGTCGTTTCATCGAGCAACAATCCTCCGAGTTACTCGACATGCGTCCGTTGATGTTCTTAGTATCAGCTCGTGAGAGTCTGAACGCCAAGGTCAATGGTGCTGTAGTGGGTGATCCCGGTGGAATTGATGCGGTACGGGCGCATTTGCGTGGAGTATTGAATGATGCTCCTCCAGCACAGCAAAAACTTCTTGCTCAGCTAGATATGGCAAACCATTTGGTCAAGACGACCCAATCCGCAATCCAACGTAAATCCGATTTGGTTAATGTTGATACTGGCAAAGTCAAAGAAGTTCAACGAGAACTCGAACAACAGTCTCTAGGTTTAGAAGGCCAACTTAAGGCCGCCCGTGCTGAGGTCGATGCTGTTTTTGAAGGCATGCGCCAACGCGGAATGAACTTTGTTGATACGAATCTTTCTATACGCAAAATTGGACGCACTCCAAAACGCGAAGTACTCCAATCGGAGTTCCAAGAGGTCGTTATTGGTCGTGCGCTTCGTGATATTGGCGATGCAACCAATGGCTATATCAATGCTGTTGTCGATAGCAGTAGGCTTTACTGGCGTAGTGTGATTGACCGGCTCAACCAGCTCCGCGAACTTATGGAACAAGAAATCACAGGGTTGGATGCGGGGGTATACGCCGAGCAACGCGAAGCATTACAAGATGCTATACGTATGGCAGAATCTGAGTTGAAAACGTATTCAACCGGCAAGATTGTGACTGAAATGCAGGAGATTTTCGAAACTAACAGTGCTGGTTTTACCACCAGCGTGTTGGCAAGTGTTGGTGGGCTAATACTGATATTATTGGCCTTGGCACCAGCTGGTCCAATACTTGGTATAGGGGCTGCTCCATTAGCTTTTCCTGCATTCATTGTTGGCGCACCTGCATTGCTAGGCGGGGGCTATTATGCGTGGCGTTATTTCCGTGGTGTGGTGAATGATACGAAGCGTGATTTACATAAACGTATTGATGAACTTCAAAAGTCATATTACGCCTCTCTTGATGAGCTAACTCAGAAAGAACGCAGTCGACTAGGGCAATATGGTAATCAGGTGTTAATTCCAATTTACAGCCGTCTTGAAGTTCTTTCGCAACGCTATGCTGCACAGCAGTCGGCTTTGCGTGCCCACATTAGTCAGCTTGATGCCCTGCGCGAAAATATCGTTAAATCAAAGTGAACTGATGTGTTCGGAATAAGTAAACAGGGCGCGCTTGCGTCCTGTTTTGTTATACATTTTGGGACACTTTAATAACGCTGAAACGTTATCTTTCTCAATGTACGTCCATTTATTCGAGAGAATTTTTGAATTATGTCACTTTTTGTTCAAGCTGAAGTCATTATTGAACTTTTACTAGCAGCCCTTTTGAGTACACTCATTGGTTGGGATCGAGAAACGCGTCATCAACCAGCTGGTTTGCGAACCCATATCTTAGTTGCGGTCGGATCGTGTTTGTTTACTTCACTTTCAATCCATGCGTTTAGTGGTGATACTGCACGGGTGGCAGCCCAAGTTGTGGCGGGAATCGGTTTTCTAGGGGCAGGAACCATTATTCAACGTAAAGGCCAAGCCCACCATCTGACAACCGCAGCTAGTATCTGGGCAACGGCTGCCGTAGGTATGGCAGTAGGGGTTGGGGCGTGGTTTCTAGCGTTAGGTTCAACGCTCATTATTTGGGGGATATTAAGAATTGTGAGATCGTTTTCCAAATTCGATCAAAAAAATATCCCTGACACACTCTGAAGTAAACCACAACTGTTCTTTCTGCAACTGTTGTTCAAATCATGGATTGACTTTACAAATAGTGTATCCCGCGCAACCTCGAAATTAGTGGTTTAGCATCTGGTTCATTTCGATCGCGAGGTAGGCCAAGCGGATCGCTGATAGTGTTATCTCCCAATAGCGCGTAGGCGATATTTACCATGCCGTTACTGAGTGCATCTAGGTTATAGCCACCTTCCATTGCAAATATTATTTTGCCTTGACATAGCATTTCCGCCATTTTGAGCAGTTCACGCGTTAAGTGAGCATAACCTGTTAAAGACAATCGCATTCCTGCAATCGGATCGAGCCAATGGGCGTCAAAACCTGCCGATACAATGATCAGTTCGGGCTTGAAGCGATTGGCAGCAGGCCAGATGATCTGCTCATATATTGATGCATAACTTGCGTCACCGTGCCCTGCTGCTAAAGGAATATTAATTGTGAGACCAGAACCTTTTTCTGCGCCGATGTCAGTAATTGCTCCTGTGCCGGGGTAGAAAGGGTATTGATGCGTAGAAATGAACAGTGTCGTTGGATCATCGTAAAACATGGCTTCTGTGCCGTTGCCATGATGGACATCAAAGTCCACAATCATGACGCGTTCAATTCCATATACTTGCTGTGCGTAACGTGTTGCTATCGGTACATTCCCTAACAGGCAAAAGCCCATGGCATGTTCAGGCATTGCATGGTGCCCCGGCGGACGTACTGCGGCTAGCGCATTACTTGCTCGCCCACTTAAGACTTCATCGACTGCTTGGACAACTCCACCCGCTGATAATTTCGCGATCTGGAAACCCTTTGTTCCTGCATATGTGTCCGGGTCGAGATGATGCACTCCTTGTGGTGGATTTTGATCAATCCAATGGAGTAGTTCCAGATACTTTGGGGTATGGACGGTTAAAATCCATTTTTCGTCAATTGGCGGTGCTTCAATGCGCTTCATACGCGAACTAAGCCCAGTTTTGTCCAGTTCTGCCCACACAGCCCGAATACGACCTGCATGTTCTGGATGACCGGCAAGGTGATGTTCTATATAAAGTGGGTGAGTAACAAAGGCTGTTGTCATGAATTGCACCATTTAAGTTAAGTATGATCATGATGGATAATCTTAAGTTGCCTATTCTCCCGACAATTTGTTGTTCGTGCAAGTACCCTACCGAATTTGTAAAAACAAAACTATAATGACTCTACAGGATATGTTTATTTCCTCGTATTTTTGTGGCTTGTACTGCCTGTAATCCCGATGAAGGATAAATTACATATTTGATCCCTAATCGGGGGATTAATTGGGAGCATCATACGAAGCTATGCAGTATGAACGTCTGGTAGAGTGGGCAAAAGGGGTCTGGGAAGATCGTTGGCCGGGACGTAAATACGTGACCATTTGGGCCTCAGCAGAATGCAGTAACATGATCGCTCAGAATCAGATTCGAGCTGGTCGAAAACTGCGTGGTAAATCGCGCTATGATGGCTTACAACCGCTTGACTGTCCCGTCATTGTCCCCATTAGTGATTATGGTACTCGTGGTAAGAAGATGGTTCTAACTTCTACCGCTGGTGCTTATATTTTCAAGTTCTCCCAAGAAAATGATAATCCTTTCGAAATCATCTATGCAAGTTCCTATTTTGATGATGATGTTCAAGATCTAACAGCAGTTGCCATTGTTCCAAGTGATAAGCTTGAAACATGGGCAGCATTTGAATTTGCTTGCGCACGTGCTGTACGTCCTCGTATTCGTCGCCGACGAGATGTTTATATTATCGGTGGCACAGACGCTTTTTTCGATCCGACTGTAGATTGGGAAGACGTTATCCTTCCGGATGAACTCAAGAGTGACCTCGCCGATGATATGGAGGCCTTCTTCACTAAAGGGGTGGATATTTATCGGCAGCTCAAGCTAGCTCCCTTTCGTAAATTGCTTCTTGCAGGTGTTCCCGGTACTGGAAAGACGATGCTCTGCGCTGCAATGGCGAAACTGGCTATCAGTCATGGGCGTATCGTTGTATATGTATCTGGATCTGATCGTGATGGTGCGTCATTTGAGAAGATTCAACGTGCGCTTCAGGCCGTTACGGCTGCGCGATATCCAGTATTGTTGATTGTCGAAGAAATCGATGCTTATCTTCAAGGGGATGACAAAGCTCGCGTACTTAATGTACTAGACGGGGTTGAGTCACCAAATAATCCTGAAGGTGCGCTCTTACTGGCTACGACCAATTACCCTGAAGTTATTGATGAGCGGATCGCAAAACGTCCCGGTCGTTTGGATCGAATTTTTGTTATTCCGACCATTCAGGATGATCAACACGCCGAGCAAATGTTACGACATTATATGGCAGATCAATGGCACGAAGATCATATCGCTGTCGTCCCGCAATTGATTGATCAACCGGGTGCTTTTGTTCGCGAAGCGGCTTTGCACGCACGAATGCTAGCTGCACATGAACATCGAAGTGAAGTAACTCTCGAATACCTTCAGCAATCGATTGAGAGTTTGTTGCGCCAGCTGCGTGCAGGGAATGATTTCTTGCGAGATCGTCGCCCAATTGGTTTAGCCAATGGTGGTAAGTCGAAAAGAAAACCTCACCAGAATTCATTTGGTTTTCGTGATTAGTTCAATTCATCTGGTTCTTGCAGTACTTTATCCACTTTGACTGCATTGTTAACTTTTCCTAACATAGGGTGTTTGACCTGTTTGACGCTGGTGTTGCAATTCTGTTACACTTCAAATGTGGACAATATATTGTTGTTCACAAGTATCGATAAATAGGTAAAGGAGACACACTGTGAGGAGTTTAGCTTTGGTCAGTGTACAGCCACGAGTACTTCGAGGAGGGCGTAAGCTAATTGCGCTTGCGCTACTA
The DNA here is from genome assembly GCA_044227005.1 of Aggregatilineales bacterium. Classification (GTDB taxonomy): domain Bacteria; phylum Chloroflexota; class Anaerolineae; order Aggregatilineales; family Phototrophicaceae; genus CFX2. The sequence continues at coordinate 1,488,908 of JBGAFZ010000002.1, read as the reverse complement.
ATGGGAGTGCTATCATTGGCTATCGTTCCGATGGTTGTGAATGCACAAGCGAGCGCGACTGCTTCGACCTCGGGTTTTGGTGCCGCCTTCGGCTATGCCCAATCTGTTGGCCCAATTGCCTACACGCAGGCTGGTTCTATTGGTGATGGGTTTGCTTCGGCGACTTCGTTTACACCGGTGTCTTCATCGCTATCAAGCGTATTTACCAGCGGCCCAGCGGCTGCATTTGCCACTTCACTTGGTACTCCGTTTGGCTCTAGTGCCTTTGTACAAGTGGCGTCCATGTTTAGTGGCTTTGCGTCCGGTAGTGCATTTAGCTCACCGTAAATCTTAGAAATGGAGAAGGTGAATTCGCGGATTTGCCTTCTCTATTAAAGTGAGACAATGTTTAAACCTTTATTTTTTCTCAGATCGATGTTCTTTGGGCTGTTTGTAGTTTTTTTGACCGCCCCCACTTTAGCTCTTGCACAACAAGGACCTGGTATAGCATTTTTTAGCTATAAGTGTGGTAGCTCGTCAATTAGCTTTTTTATGCATGGTGCGCCAGTTTTGCAGGTTACATTTTCCGAAATTATTAATCCTCTTTCGACTGCACTTGCCACAAATCAGAATCAACCAATCAAATCTTCCGGCGAAGTTGCATTGTGGGCACTACATTCTGATGAGTTACAGCTTCATCAAATTAAAGATCCTAATTTGACGCGCTTCGTGTTGCCTTCCACTATATGTGGACCTCTTTACAGTACGTCTGTGATTTCTGCTCAAGCGCTGGCTGTTGTTCAAGTAGATGGTCCGGGGCAAGGTGTTGCATATGCTCAGGTTTCTGCGAATGGGCAAGTAACTGCCTTTGCGGCTGTAAATGGCAATGGTAATGCACTAGCCGTGGCGCAGTCAGCTACTTCGTCGGGGACTCCTGCAACTACAACAAACCAGGCTAAGTATCACATTGTTGAGCGTGGTGAAAATCTATTTCGGATCGCACTTCACTATGGCACGACTGTAACCATTTTAGCCCAGATCAACAACATAAGTGATCCTACCCGCATTTACGTTGGTCAGAAAATCTATCTGTCCTAACTGGCGGGGGTTGGCGTTAAAATGGGTGCAGCAACAGTAATTAACCCCAGTTGAGTTAAAAAGCTCAAGCTGTCATATACCTCGAAACTTTCGGCTACTAGACCTTGTTGGTCAAATCGATAAAAAGTGATTGTTGGCAGGGTCAGGAGTTTCCCCGTTGGAGGAATTGAAGATCCATCAGGATTGGTATATGGATTACTAAATGTACCTTGTAGTGCATATAAGGTTACGGTCCAATTTCCTTCGGTTACTAATTGGGTGACGTTGGCTTTCAGATCAGGTAATGCGCCTCTCAATCTTTCAAGATCTCCCGACATGCCGGCTCGATCAAGTGATCCGAATGGATTATGTGCAGTAAAGTCATCTTTAAAGGCTGTGTTAATTAGTCCCAGATCCCCTTGATTAAGTGCATCAAAGTATTGCTGAATCACTTGTTTGTTGTTAGGAGACATTCCGACATCAACTATGTCTGGATATTGTATCGGGGTAATAGAAGGGCTGGAAAACGTAGGCAGAATACCCAGTTGATTTAGAAAATTGAGATTATCAAATCCATCCCATTCTTCAACAATCTTTCCAGAGTCGTCCATTCGATACAGTAGATGCACAGCAAATGTAATAGCTTTGTTGTTTGGGGCAATTGGTAGTGCGTTGGGTGAAATGAATTCGCCTGTAAAAGTTCCTGCAAGAATCAGGCGCACCGCTACATTGTTTCCCTCAGCAACAGCCAATTCGATTGTTGCCTTCAAGTCGGGCATTGCTGCTCGAAGCGATAGGACTGAGATTTTTAACGCCGTTGTATCTGTTTCGGCAGGATGGCGGACAAAAGTTGATGTAAATTGGTTATCAATTACGCTTACATCGCCAATATTGTATAGAGCATCGAGAATGTTTTTGATGTGATCCTTAGGACTTTGCTGAGCGACAGCAATAGGTATGTTTACGATTCCGAATAGAATCAGCATGAGGCAGTTGATGAATAGGAATTTGCGTATTTGCATAATGAGTTGCCTTTTCGCCAAATTGTGACTATTGCTGACAGAACTGATTAAACAATTGTTGAAATGCTGGTGGCACATTAGAAGGTAAGTTGTTATTGAAATTGCTACAGTCAACCGTTTGGTTGGTAGTCTCAGTAGGCACTGCCGTTGCTTGATTAACAGTGGTTTCTCCTGGTGCGACACTAGAAGTGCCGCTATCTGTACCACATGGAATTATCAGTGTCTGTCCCACGATTATTTGGTTAGGGTTCGATATTCCGTTAGCTCGTGAAATTGCATCTATTGTAGTTCCATAACGCAAAGCAATTCGAAATAGATTTTCCCCGACTTGAACCACATGAGTAACACTCTCTCCGCATGATGAATTGGCTGGAGATGCTTCGGTAGGCGGTGCAGGAGCTAGAGTGGGTGCCAGCGGAGTTGATTGTATTGTTCCTAAACTGACGAATGCATTTGTTACGGTCGCTAGTGTTTGTTTCTCGTTATCAGTTGTAGGTCTTGGAGCTGCCCAAAAAAGAATTGTTCCTTTGTTATCTGTCACACCGGCTAATGTTTGTCCCGCTTGGGCGGTTGTGCCCCCGCTAATTGCTAATGATCCGCTGTATACAATTGCTTTGATGGAGTTTGTTGATTCTTGCTGAAAGATTACTAGGGAGTTTGTTTGTATGGCTGCTCCATTAATCCTCAGAGATGTAATCGTGTTGTCCAGTGTAGCTACTGCCAAGAGAGAAGGGGCTTCATTGCAAGCAAGCGGTTCAAAACCCAATTCGACGTCTAGGTCTGTTGATATGGCGTGAGACAACGTGAGTTTCGACTCACCCATAAGCACAACATGTATTGCTGCACTCGAGTCCGTGAGAGGCAATTCAGCAAGCGCTAAACCCCAGCCGCCAGTGGTTCTATTGGCAGATGATGAACTGATACTTTTTATGTCGCTTAATTGGAGACGATCAGCAGGATTTGAAAATCCTATGGATTGGTTTGAATTTGTCTCCACCTGAACAGTTTTGTGCCCATAACATAAAGATCCATTTGCGAGGTTACTGCAGTTATTCTTAAATTCGCTTAGGGCTTGTTGTACTAAATTGGCGCAATCAATTTCGGCTTGTGCGAAGATAGTTCTGGTGGAAATAAGCAGTAGACATACGACAATTGATATCACCAATCTGGTGGATCGCATAGGTAATCCTCAACATTACAACTTATGCACAGCATATAACATGCTTCATCCTGGCGCAAATGAGTTTAATGATTAGGATTTCGGTTGCAATATCAGATAGTTGAAGCCATTCATCGTAATGGTGTTTGTTTGCGAGTAGTTTCGGCTAATTGCTTGCAGTACCACATCGGGGTAAAACTGTGCGCGTAGGATAATCAATCCAAACGCCTTTTCGTTGAGCATTTTAGTGAGTTCGTCACCTTTGTATAACCCCTTCTTTTCGAGATTGAGGAGTTGAGTTGGGTTTGTAATAGCTGGGCGTCCCGCCATCAAAGTAAAGCCAGCATCTTCACTAATGACAGGCTTGTCTGTGGCGCGGATCATCTCGACAATGCGCCAACCCGCATCAATATCTGCTTGTGTGGTCAAATGGCCAATATTGGCATATCCGGTAGCATATTGTCCGTTTTGGGTGCGCGCTGAGTCATAGAAGCCATTCATTGCGTTGGCATGAATATTGAAAATCTGGGCAATTTGACTGAATACTGGTTCAGAAGTAGGCAGATGCAACACTGCTCGCCCATAACCGATATAGAGCAATGGGACTAGAACTAAGCTAAGTAATGTAAAGGCAGATGTTTTGGTTCGGAAGGGCTGGATTAAGCGGTCAAGATAATTATGCGGGAATTTCCAACTGGCTCCAATGCTACGTGCAGCGAAGATGCCACTTAAAATACAAGTCGCGGCAATGGCTGTACTAAAGTAGCTATCGCCCCCTCCCCACGTACCAGAGGCAGCACCGTTGATGGCAGTTGCTAATACAAACCATAGGGCGTAAATTGAAAATCTATCCCAATAGACCTCGTAGATGACCAATAGAACTGCCGGGACCACTAAGAAGCCATGCAGACCAAACCATTGCTTAAAAAGTGCTACTGTTTGGATGATTTTCATTTCATTGACGTTTGCAAGGATGGCCTGTCGCCACCATTCACCGCTTGTCGCCCAATTCATACCTCCAAATATCAATCCACCAATTATTGCTGCGAGTATTCCCCATACCAATGCTCGACGTGGCTGCCGAATGAAAAGGAAGAGTCCTGCTGCAAGTGCAGTTACCACTGCTAATTGTTTCGTATAGCCAGCTGCAAGAATTAAGCCCAAACCTAGTGCAATTTGTATGCGCCTGCGTTTGGGATTAGTGTTTTCGTTGACATGTGCTAAGACGATAATTGCTAGCGTTTCGAAGAGCACCATGGTCGCATGTTGTCGAAATAATGGCCCTATATGGTAAATCGTATTGGAGGCCAAGAATGCTAACCCTGAAAGAACGGCAACCCAACGATTGCGCCCCTCTCGAAAGACAGCGTAAGCGATTGCCGAAGCCGTTGCCAACGTTCCGAGGAATCCTAATAGGCGTCCAAAAGCATAGCTTGTCCCAAATAAGGGAACTAAGGGCGCAGCTATGATATGGAATAGCGGAGGGTAGTTACTAGAGTAAAAAGGGAAGACTTCTGTATTCTGGTACGGCCATTGACCTTTGCTAAACATGATGGTGTCGACTAGTTCAAAGCCTTCGCCTTGATCATAGTCAAATGGGAATTTCATTAGGTTGATGGCGTATGTGACGTAGACTAAGGAGTAAAAAAGCAGGATCCCGAGGGCAATCATCATCAAAAATCGGTGAAGGCGATTTGTTGAAAGAGTGGAGAAGAATTTCATGCAGAGGCATCACCTAGTGGAATGAGCGAAAAACCGAGTAATAGTCCAATTGCAAATATCATAAAGACTAGTTGCTGGGCTGGACCAATCTCTGAGACAGGTTTATGCCTCAGGAGATCAAGCGCGAGTAAACCTATGAATCCGACGAAATTGGTTATAACTAATAGCCAGCCGATTTGGCGTTTAGTGAAGGTGAAGTCGTTTCGAAATATCATGCGAGGCAGTATATCATAAAATAATCGCAACCCGATACTATTTGTTGCGTATAGGTGAGTATTGGAAGTTGAGTATTGATGATACATGATGCTTCACGAGGATGGTTTTAGAATGAGTGATGATTCAATGCGCCCCCCCGAAGAAAATGATCGGGTGTCGCGTTTGTCGGCAGCATCCCGTGTAGAGGTGCCAGATGAGCTGGTTCATGAGTATGAGCTGCGCTATCAAGAGCCACGCAAGCGCAAAGTCATGCCACGCAGCTATAGCACCATGAACGTAACGGATGAAGAAAAGCTTTGGGCATCAATTGCTCATGCGAGTATCTGGGTTACTATGTTGGGTGGATTTTTGACTGCTGGTTTTACTATCCCAGTTAGCATCTTTGTTCCGTTGGTGATCTATCTGATGTATCGCAAGAAATCCGATTATGTGACGTTTCATGCGTTACAGGCCTTTACATTACAAGTCATCGCTACTGTTGGTGTGTTGGCGGTAGCGGTTGTTGGCGGATTGGCTTGGGGGATCGGAATGGTTGTTGCCCTGTTGGCGATCTTTGTGTTAGCTGGTGTTGTGCTGGTTCCTTTGTGGGCTATTGTTGGTATAGTGCTGGCGTTGGTAGTATTTTGTGCACCATTGGCTGCACTATTGCTGGCAACGATTGCGGCGTTCCAGACGTATAACCGACACGATTATCGGTACCCAATGATTTCGCAATGGATTGATAGGCAGTTGGCAGGTGGCTTCTTAAGTACAGCCCAATAAGCTCAATTCTTCATTTATAGAATGCCAGAACTCTGTTTCTGGCATTTTTGATTCTCCAAGCTTACTATTTGTTTCTCACGTTAGTCGTGCTATCCTTTCCTCGCTATGCTATGAGTTCACGATGGTTCTATTGCATTGTTTGATTCATAGTTCATTTTTATTTATTGCGAACGAAGACGTATCGGTTTTAGGAGCAGCTACACTCATGTTGAAGTCACATACCTGTGGGGAATTACGCGCCGAACATGCCGGACAAGCGGTAACGTTGGCTGGTTGGGTCAATCGTCGCCGTGACCAAGGCGGCCTGATCTTCATTGATCTTCGTGATCGTTGGGGTCTTACTCAGGTAGTGATCAATCAGGAAACATCACCGGAAGCCCACGCGATCGCTAGTGAAGCGCGTAGCGAATTTGTGTTGCAAGTTTCAGGTAATGTTCGCCCTCGTCCTGAGGGAACTACCAACGATGAACTTGATACTGGTGCGATTGAAGTGGTAGCCGACCAGATTAAGCTGCTTAATCCGTCTAAGAATCCGCCGTTTTATATCAATAAAGAAGAGAATATTGAAGAAGTTCGGCGCATGGAATATCGCTATCTTGACCTGCGGCGACCACGTATGCAGAACAATATTGTGCTTCGCCACCGGATTGTCAAGTTTGTGCGCGATTATCTTGACAGCCAACGCTTCGTTGAAATTGAAACGCCTATCTTGTTCAAGACGACTCCAGAGGGCGCACGCGAATTTTTAGTGCCAAGCCGTTATCATCCGGGGAAGTTTTATGCGTTGGCTCAAAGTCCACAGCAGTTTAAGCAATTGCTGATGGTATCTGGTTATGAGCGTTATTTTCAGATTGCACGCTGTTTTCGTGATGAAGATCTTCGTGGTGAGCGTCAACCAGAATTCACGCAGCTTGACCTCGAAATGAGTTTTGTTGAGCGCGAAGATGTGATGCAACTAATCGAAAACATGATGACTGCTCTGGTTGAAACGGTAGGCGACAAGAAGCTGCTGTTTAAGCCCTTCAAGCGGATTACGTTTACTGAAGCGATGGAAACATACGGTTCAGATAAACCTGATTTGCGTTATGGCATGGAAGCCATTGATATTAGTGAGTTGGCTGGAAAGAGCGCGTTCCCTGTATTTCAAAATAACGTGGCTGAAGGTAAGCCAGTGAAGGTTATTTGTATCCCCGGTGGTGGTAAAGTAAGCGGTACCCAGCTGCGTAAAGATACATCCGAGCTAGAAGGTCTGGCGCGCGCGGCTGGTGCTAAAGGGTTGGCGTGGATGGCGCTACCCGAAAATGAAGCTGAAGAGGTCAAGGGGCCGATTGGCAAGTACTTCACTGTAGATCAGAAGTTAGAAGTGTTTGCGAAGGTCAATGCTAAGCCGGGCGACCTTCTGCTGTTTGTATCTGATGCGCGTAAAGTTGTTTATGCAGTGATTGATTCGATACGACGTACCGTTGCCGCACAAAAGAATCTGGGAGATCCTGATACTTTGGCCTTCGTGTGGGTTTATGACTTCCCACTAGTCGAATGGAATGAAGACGAGAAACGTTGGGATCCTTCGCATCATCTTTTTACTGCACCGGTTTGGGATGACGTCCAATATATGGATAGCGACCCCAGTAAAGTACGTGGTCAGCAGTATGATTTGGCGTGCAACGGCTATGAAGTAGCGGGTGGTAGTATCCGTATCCATAAAGCTGATTTGCAGGAACGGATCTTCAAGTTAATTGGTCAAGACCTTGAACATGCTCGTAAATTGTTTGGACATATGTTGGAAGCTTTCCAATATGGTGTTCCTCCGCACGGGGGTATTGCGTGGGGTATTGACCGATTGGTCATGCTGTTGTGTGGCGAACCGAATATCCGTGAGGTTATTGCATTCCCGAAGACTCAAAATGGTTCTGACTTGATGGTTCATGCTCCATCACCTGCTACGCCTAAGCAGCTTGATGAGGTTCATATCGGGGTTGTTATGCCACCGGAAGAGGATAAGTCGTAGGTCATCGTTTACTGAAATCAAAAGGACGCATTCGCGTCCTTTTTTGTTGGTCATCGTTATTTGCTTGGCTTGAATACCAGTGTGTGGAGCAATCCGGCCACAATGCCACCAGCGAATATTCCTACCAAATACGGAACTGCGTAACTGAGGTCGCCAGCAATCAATGCAGGGCCAATGGTTCTCGCGGGATTCAGTGATGCGCCAGTGTAAGTTCCACCCGCCAAGATAGATGCGGCAAGTGTCAAACCAATCGCTAGTGGGGCGAGGTTTCCTGCTTTTCCATAAACGGCCGCTTGATATACCGCGCTTACGAGGAAGAATGTCATGACGGCTTCAAACAGGGCAGCTGCCCACGGTGCGCTAGCGGTAATGCTTCCGATGGTTTGTCCACCTTTTGCAGCACCGGGCACAATGATGTTGAGTAGAACTGCAGCGATGATGCCACCCGCAAATTGCGCGATCCAATAGATCACTGCTTTGGTGATATCGATTTTCCCACCGACAAGTAATCCCGCAGTAACGGCTGGATTGACGTGCGCACCGGATATGTGCCCATATATAAAGATGATGCTGACGAGGATTAGGCCGTGTGCTAACGCTGCGGCCACGACACCTTGTCCTGATGCTACAGCGAAGCCACCAACAAACACGAGCATGAAGGTTCCGATTAGCTCGGCTAAACCAGATTTTAACGTTTGATCATTCATAAGTTTTCCTACCATCAGTACTAATTATATAGAGTAGAGATCAGATTATAGCGCTGATTATAGACTTGTCATTATGGTGGCTTTATGGGCTGTTTAAGACCACTGTGTATACCAAGGTCAGCCTTTACAGCGAGTGTCGCGTCTGGTATAAAAGTCTCTAACCTGCTGTGCCCGTGATGGCGCAATGCGTTTGAGCCAACACCCATATGACGGGCGTCAAAAGTCTGTTGATTCGGTGATAGACCTGCGCGGTTAAGACCAAGTTAGCAGTCAGATGCCCACCCTGCGAAAGCAGGTTCAAAAACATAGCGGCACACGGCATGGCGGGATCCTTGAAAACAAACAGCACATGAATTCATGTGCTGTTTTTGATTCAATTCAGGATGTGATGGTTACTGCGAATAGTTACTGCCAAATACCTGCACCATCAAATCACCCAACCGCGCACGATCTGGAACAAGAACGGCAGCTCCGCCAGCAGTCATAAAGGGCATGGTGTAGGTGTTGTCGATAACCCCTGTGTGAATATTGGCTTTATCAATATCTTTGAGATACCAGACGAGTTGGATAATCTGATCGAAGCTCAGTCCAGTGCTAATGCCCGAGCTAACGGCATTCCATATGGTTGGGGATTGGGCAATCAACTGCGGCATCATGTTCAAGCTCAATACACGGTCTCGGATAGCGTAGAGAACGGCCTGTTGGCGTTCTGCACGGTTGAAATCGCTATCACCATGGCGTGTGCGGGCATATTTTAAGGCTGTTTTACCGTCTAGATGTTGTAGACCTGCTTTGATGTAAAACGGATCATAACCGTAGTTCATATCTGGATAGCTGGTATCGCTAATGGCGTAAGGGACGTCGAGGTCAATGCCGCCGATGGCATCTATGATGCTGATAAAGGTGTTGAAGTCGATGGCGACATAGTCGTGTACACGGATGCCAAGATTGTACTGTACTGTCTGTTTCATGAGATCAGGCCCGTAGCCGGGACGTTGGAGTTCGCCTAGTACCATAGGGGTATTCACACGCTGTGGCTCACTGTAACCCGGAATTGCTACGTACAGGTCGCGCGGAATACTTAATAGACCCAGGGACTTGGTGGCAGGATCGATACTGACGAGCATCATGGTATCGGTGCGGTAGGCTAGACCTGTTTCGCCCGGTCGACGGTCGAGGCCGACTATGAGTACTGAAAAACGTGTTTGTCCATCCCATGCTGAGAGTGTTAGGTTACGACCATCACTTAAAGTGATTTGTTGACCTGTTTGGAGGCCATTGGCGCTGGCGATTTCAACCGGAGTTGGCAAAGAGATTACAGCGGTTGGGAGTATTTCCTGTGTTGATTGTGATGCACGGAGCAGAATGAACCCGCTAAGTCCCATTACCATGACGATGCCGAATATTGCTGCGGCGATCACAACCCATGCCCATTCCCCACCACGATTGCGCGAACTGACACGGCGACGACGCATTCGTTCGCGGGCAGCCGATTCTTGTAGGTTTGGTGCGGGAGGTAAACCAGCGCCATAATACGGTTGCTGTACCGGTGGGCCATTCTGGATGGTCGGAGCTGGTGGTATATTGGGTAAGCGATTAGGTGGCATATAAACAGGGCGATTATTGACTACCGTTTGTTGTTGGTCATCCTGCGCGGATGGATTTTGCATAAGCCTCGGTACCCGTAGAAATTAGTAAACATTGCATAATGATGAGTATAGGTCTGGTAAGAATATGCGTCAATGGCGCTTGATCTACGATAACCCTGCTGTTGGGGCGTGGAATATGGCTGTAGATGAAGCCATTATGGAGGCTGTTGGGGCAGGGCAAGCGCCCCCTACGCTTCGCCTTTACGGATGGGAACCAGCGTGTTTGTCTTTGGGTTACGGACAGCGTTCCTCGGATGTGGATTTTCCACATGTGCAAAGCCTCGGTTGGGATGTTGTACGTCGGCCTACTGGTGGGAGAGCTATTCTCCATACAGATGAACTGACCTATAGTCTTTCCTTGCCTGTGGATGATGATTTGGCAAGTGGTAGTGTTGTTGAGAGCTATCGACGAATTAGCGGGGCTCTGGTGAAGGCACTAAGTGATTTGGGGGCGGTGCCGCGTGCAGATCAACAGTCGGAACAACTGGAAATCAGCCCTGTTTGTTTTGAAACCCCATCCCATTATGAAATTACTGTGGAAGGGCGAAAGTTAATTGGAAGCGCACAGATGCGGCGTAAGCAGGCAATTCTTCAACATGGGTCACTGCCCCTAAAGGGGGACATCGCACGTATCTGTTCTGGGCTGATTTTGCCGGATGAAGTAACGCTTGCGACTATGCAAAATCAGGTGCGGCAACGAGCGTTGACTTTGGCTGATGCATTGGGATTTGAGGTTCGATGGAATGATGTGGCGGTCGCGGTTGAAAATGGTTTCTCCTCCACGTTTGATGTCAGATTTGACCAGTTCGATGGTCGGTTGACTGAGGCAGAGTATGGTCGTGCAGAACAACTTATACGTGAGGTTTATGGTACAGAAGTATGGACAATGAGGCGATAATTGCTTGACAGAATGCGAACAAATGTTTAATCTATGGGGACTGCGTATAGTCATATAGGAACACACTCATGACCGATTTGCGCCAGATACCTTTGTTCCAGAATCAACCGGTTACACCCGATGATTTGAATGCTCACACTCAACTGCAATATTCTGTTGCTCTTTTCCAACAGCATCTTCAAAAAGAGGGTAAATCTCAACATACCATCAATGCGTTTACGGCAGATTTGCATTTGTTGGCGGATAATACGGGTGGGGATACCCCAATAGGGGAGTACACGACCAATAAACTCAATGACTTTTTGGAGTGGCTTGAACATGGGCGGGGGGTGCCGTGTAGTCGAAAGACGTATGCCCGACGGGTAACCACACTCAAGGTGTATTTTAAGTGGCTTCAAAGTATTCACGCGATTCCTCATGACCCTGCAAAGGCAGTACTACAGCGTTCAGGGCCAGCGCCTTTAGCCTACGCGTTGTCACGGGATGAGATTTCGGCGGCCTTGGTGTCTTCGAGGGGTATGAAGAAGGGCGAAGAGGTTGATACCCGTCCGGAAATGCTATTCAGCTTGATCCTTGATACAGGTATCAAGAAGAGTGAGGCGGTTGCTTTGAAACCTGCTGATATTGAACGGTACAACCATGAAAAGCCTATGTTGACGATCAAGCATAAGGTGCGAAATGTTTTCAAGGAGCGGCGTATTGAACTTGATCCTGATTGGGTACGGTTGTTGGACGAATATTTGATGCAGTATGCACCCAAGGACACGATTTTTAATTGTACGGCGCGTAATCTGGAATACATCCTTTCTGATATTGGCGAGGCCGCAGGTGTTCCGGCGAAGATCTCGTTTGAGATGTTGCGCTGGTCGAGCGCGGTACGGGATATGCGAGAAGGTAAGGATGAAGAATACGTGCGTGAGAAGTTAGGGCTTAGCCCGATAAGCTGGCAAGAAACCCGCTCAAAGATCAAACGGTTGATTGAATTGCAGGTGAAACCTGAAGGCGGTAGTCGTTAATTTGTTATTGAATACGATAAGTTATATGTGTTGCATAGTTTCCGCTCACAGGACTTTTTATGGTCGCTGAATTAGCACGCGGGAATGCGGGAGATTGGCGCTAAAAGGTTCTCATTACGATATGGGAAGCTCGGTTAGTGCCGCTGAAACGACACAATTGCAGCGGCTGGCTCGGGTATGTCTGCCGCGTCGTCGGAGTGTGCAGTTGCAGCGGTCACAAAGGGAATAGTCGCTGAAACTGCAAATGCATAATGCATTTTAAATATAGAGTCTCCAAAAAACACAGCTACAAATGGAATTGTGAGAGCGCATTCTGCACTAGCACCTGATATAACGACATATCTAGATGTTACGTAAGGTAGGGTTGCATTAAGTGGTGGATGATATTATTTGAACTACATACCCCACCCCAAACCCCTCCCCGAAGCGTCAGGGAGGGGCTTTAAAGACCTTTATGGATTATTGCCTTAATAGATAGCACCGAAAATATATTTCCACCGTTTGGTGTGGTGCTACTTTACGTAATTACACATTTCATTGTAGAACAAAAGTTTTTATCAGTCAATGCAATTGCGTTATAGTTTTCAAACCAATTGAGGGAGGATTTGAGGTAATAGGGACATGGGGTGAGCATGTCCCATTTTACTTAGCAGGTTAGTATACGCGAAGCAGGAGACCTTTGAGGTAGGCACCTTCGGGGAAGGTGAGGGCCACAGGATGATCGTCGGAGGGGCCGAGATGTTTGAGAATTTGTGCCTGCCGACCGCTATCTGCGAGTGCGCCAAAGACAATCTTTTGGAAGAGATCGCTACTGATGGCACCGGAGCAGGAAAAGGTCATCAGATAGCCACCGTACTTGACGCATTTGAAGGCATTAAGGTTAATGTCTTTGTAGCCACGAGCGGCATTATCAACCTGTCCAGCATTGTGGGCGAACTTAGGAGGGTCGAGGATGACGACATCGAACTTTTTGTTTTCGGCGGCGTAATCGTGCAAGAGCTCAAAGACATCAGCTTGAATGAATTCACAGCGTTCCAGCCATGCGGGATTGTTTCGTTTGACCATTTCTTCAGCAATTTCCAAGGCGTCGTTAGAACTATCCACATTGGTGACGTGGGCTTGATCAAGGGCTTGAATGCCAAAAGTTCCGGTATAGCTGAATAGATTCAATACACTTGTATTTTCAGTGGTCTGTGGCTGCGAACCGGATTTTTGGTTGACGAGCAGCGTGTTTATGAGACCGTGATTGTAAACTTGATCGAGGTAATAACCGGTTTTGTGACCCTTGCGGACATCAACCAGCAGCTTCTTGCCATATTCAGTGATTTCGATGTATGGCGGCGGTTCTTCACCGAGCAAATTGCCGACTGATGACTTGAGACCTTCTTTACCGCGAACATCAACATCACTGCGTTCGTAGATGCCCTTGACGGGGAGTAATTCGTGCAGCAATTTGCTGATCATGTCTTTTTGTTGGTCGATGTAGAGCGTGAGTGCTTGGAGTACCAGCCACTGGTCATAGCGATCGACAATGAGGCCAGGGATAAAGTCATTCTCGGCGTTGATGAGCCGATAGGCAAATGGTGCGCCACGTTCGGCTGCGCCGGCCTGAATGCTACGTCCATAAATCGCACGTTTGAGCATCTTGCGCCACCATGCTTCGTCGATGGGTTCATCTTGCCATGTTAGGATGCGAACCTGAATTTGTGACCTCACATTCCAATAGCCGCGGCCTAAGAATGCGCCTTTTTTGTCGATGACGGTGACGATATCGCCGGGTTGAGGATCACCGTTGATTTGGGCGATGGCACCAGAGAAGATCCACGGATGTTGTTGGATTATGGGTTTTTCGCGACCGGGTTTGATCACGATAGTGGGATAATTGGTTGTCATGGGTTTCTAATTTCTAGTGGGTTGTAGAACACTATAGGCAAACAGAAGGTTGTTGATTTATGAGTTCAGCGTAACACAAGCATGTGGGAAAATGCAGGGCGAACCGAGGCACGCCCTGCGGGATAAGGTGGGATTACGCGGGATTCTGTGGGTTATCTGATGTGGGATTGTTGGATAGTGTGGGATTTGCGGCGATCATATCCAACAATTGGGCTTCGTCGATAATCGGTACGCCGAGGGTGCGAGCTTTGTCGGCCTTGCTGCCGGGGGTATCGCCCATCAAGACATAACTGGTTTTCTTGCTCACGCTGCCGGATACCTTGCCACCGTGGGATTCGATAAGGGCTTCGGCTTGTTCGCGGGATAATGTGGGTAATGTACCTGTTAGGACAAAGGTCGAACCTGTGAGCGAGTGACCTGCGGCTATCTTTTCCTCATTTTGTGGGTTAATGCCAGCTGCGCGGAATTTATCCAACAATTGGCGGTGGCGTTCATCAGCAAACCAATCGGCAATACCCTGTGCGAGAATGGGGCCGATGCCCTCAATGTCATCAATGGATTCAACACTGGCGCTGGTCACGGCGTCGAGTGAGCCGAATTTGTTGGCGATTAATCCCGCAACTGTGCTGCCTACACCATCAATTCCTAGCGAGCCGATTAACTGAGCTAATGGGCGCGTTTTGGCCGTTTCGATGGATTTAAGTAGATTGTCGATCTTTTTATCGGCGAAACCTTCCAAACCAACGAGATTTTCTGATTTCAGAGTGAAAATATCTGGCTCGTCCTTAATGAGCCCTTTGTCGATGAGGATTTTCACGGTTTGAGGTCCCATGCCTTCGATATCCATCGCGCCACGCGAGACAAAGAATTCGATGCTGCGGAAGATGCGTTCCGGACATAATGGGTTTGGGCAGATGTAATCTACGAAGCCTTCGAGTTTGACGATGGGCGTGTCGCAGTTTGGGCAGTTGGTTGGCGGGAGAATAGGGGTCTCGCTTCCGTCGCGCGCACCTGTGACAGGGCCGATGACATAGGGGATGACTTCACCGGAGCGCTTTACGATCACCGTATCACCGTAGCGAATATCCAACTTGGCGATTTGGTCATAGTTATGCAGGCTGGCATTGACGACAGTTACGCCACCGATAAATACGGGTTCGAGTTGGGCGGTGGGCGTGACTTTACCAGTGCGTCCGATATTGGCGGTGACTCCGATGAGCTTGGTGGTCATTTCTTCGGCAGGGAATTTGTAGGCGATGGCTCCCTTTGGGTCTTTGCCAGAATAGCCCAATTCGGCCTGTACGCGCAGGTCATTGATTTTGAGAACGACACCATCGATCTCGAAATCTAAGGTGCTTCTGCGGGATTCCCATGTGGGTAATTGCTGGATAATGTCGGATAATGTTGGATAAAGGTTGGATTGTGGGGCGGTGGAGAAGCCGAAATCCCGCAAATGGTTCAGGATATCCCACTGTGTATCCCACTTTACGCCTGTAGCGGCTACGACCGAATACAAATAGGCGATGAGTGGGCGGGCAGCAGTGATGCGGGAATCTTTTTGCTTGAGTGTGCCGGAAGCTGTGTTACGGGCATTGACGTAGAGTGGAAGACCTTCGGATTCTTGTTTCTTGTTGAGGGCGGCAAAGTCTTTTTTGTGGAACATGACTTCGCCACGTACAACCAGACGTTCAGGCGCGGGTGGACCATTTGGATCCACAGGGATTTTGAGCGGGACGTTGCGGATGGTGCGGACGTTGGCAGTTACATCATCACCTAGTTCGCCGTTGCCGCGGGTGGCGGCCTGCACAAGATAACCGTTTTCGTAGGTGATGACGATGGTTAGGCCATCTAGTTTGGGTTCGAGTGTGTAGGATAGTTCGGTTCCGGCAGGGAGCAGTTTGAGGTTGCGCTCTTCCCATGCGCGGAGGTCGTCTTCGCTAAAGGCGTTGGCGAGGCTGAGGATTGGGGCAGCATGCCTGACTTTGGGGAAGTCTTCGCTGAGGTCACTACCGGCGCGTTGTGTGGGCGAATCGGGCGTGATGAGTTCGGGATGCTCGGCTTCGAGGGCTTTGAGTTCGTGAAACAGTTTATCGTACTCGCCATCTGTAATGACAGGGTCGTGAAGGACATTGTAACGGTAGATGTGGAAATTCAGTTGTTCGCGTAATTCAGCGGCGCGCGAAAGATTGTCAAGCGGCATCATTTGATCCTCATGAAACTGAACACAGAAGTGCGCGGAAAACGTTATTACAAGATCGCCAAGATTATCTGTTAGCTAATTCAATCCGTTGGTATCCCTCACATGATTGTGGGATATGGTGCATTGAACAATCATTGGGTTACGACCTGAAAGAGATCGGTTGTGCCGTCGTTTTCGGCTGCCCAACCGACGATACCACGGGCTTGATCGGTGAGCTGCCACCAATTTAATCCGTTGGATTGGCGTGGGCCATCAAGCACTGTAAATTGTTCACCGGGATTGGCGACGATGACCAGCCCGTTTTCTGTGCCGGGATTATTGCGGATGTTGATACCTTGATCCCCGACGATCACAACCGTACTGCCGATGGCGATTTGTGGCGGTTGGGTAGGCGTTGCGGTGTAGATGATTGGTGCTAAGGTGGGGCCAGCTAATACAACATTGCCCGTGTCTGCCGTTTGGAATTCAGCGGGTAGCGTGGGCGTGGCGAGCAGGGATGGAATGGTGACCTGCGGTATGGTCGATGGAACGGCTGACAACACCACAAATTCAGGCGCGGCAGTTGGGGCTGCACGTCCACCTAAGGCGAGGATGGCTACGACGATGCAGGCAACGCTACCAACGACACCCATCAACATGAGCAAGACCGACCAAATAGGCAGGCGAAAAGGTGAATTGCGTGCGGTGTCTCGTTCAATGCGGCGCGGTGGCGGATTGACTGGTGGAAGCCCGCGTTTGGGTTTCTCCGGCTGAGGGGGAGGATTCAAACGGGTATCTTTGACAGGCGATATATAGCGCGTTTCGTCTTGAACGGTTTGTTGGCGCGTGGCTTCGGAATCCGGCAATTCGGGCGGCAAGAAGGGCTGCGTCGGTTGATTGTCATCTGGAATACGTCGTCGTTCTGGCATGATCAGCGTCCCCGATTTTGCGTCCAGTTCAAGAAGCGTTCAAGTGGCCACGTGTTGATGACTGAGTCGGCGGTGACCCAGCCGCGTCGCGCGGTGAGTACGCCGTACATCATCAAGTCCATGTGATCGGGTTGGTGGGCGTCGGTGTTGATGGAAAGTGGTATGCCCATATCAACGGCACGACGGGCAAACTGGGCTTCAAGATCGAGGCGACGTGGATTGGAATTGATTTCCAGCGCTGTGCCATTGGCTTTGGCGGCGGCAAAGACGGCATCCATGTCGAGATCAGCCGGTTCACGGTCGGGAATGTATTGGGCGCGCGGGTGACCGATAAGATCAACATGGGGATTATTTAAGGCATTGAGCATACGCTGCGTGATTTGTTCACGCGGTTGGCGAAGGCTGACATGTAGGGATGCGATGACGAAATCAAGTTTGGCGAGAACGTCATCGGGAAAGTCGAGGCTGCCATCAGCGTTGATGTCCATTTCGGTGCCGTGAAAGACGCGGATGCTGCCACCGAGTTCGGCATCTACTTTGCGCACTTCTTCCTGTTGGGCGAGTAAACGCTCGATGGAGAGGCCGTTAGCGATGCCTAAGCTGCGGGAATGGTCGGTGATGACGATGAATTGGCGACCACGCTGACGGGCTTCTTCGGCCATTTCGCGGACAGTGCGTGTGCCATCACTGGCGGTGGTATGCATGTGAAGGTCGGCATGCATGTCAGCCATAGTGATCAGGTTGGGTAATTTCCCAGCTTGAGCAGCTTCGATTTCGCCGCTGTCTTCGCGGAGTTCGGGAGCAATCCATGGTAGACCGAGGGTTGCATAGACTTCTTCTTCGGTGGCACAAAGGATTTTGGGCGCGTCTTCGACAATGACGCCATCTTTATCTACCGGACTAAAGGCGTGTTCGTTTAGGCTGAGTCCTTGCTTGAGAGCGAGTTCGCGCATACGGATATTGTGTGCCTGACTACCTGTAAAGTAGTTGATGGCGGTTCCCCAACGGGCTTTTTCCAGCACACGTAAATCAACTTGTAGGCCATTAAGGAGTTCGACACTGCTTTTGGATGGACCGTGACCTAGTACGCGAGCGACTTGTTCCATCGCGACGAAGGCATCCATGATGGGGGCAGCGTTGTCACTGGCGACGAGTAAATCGACATCACCGATGGTGGGACGGGCGCGGCGGATACTGCCGGCGATGGTTCCTTCGACTGCACCGGGGATGGTTAGTAAGTGGTCAAGGATAGCTTGTGCAGCGGGAAGGGCAATACCGAGCGGCGTGCGTCCGGTTTGGCGACCGAGTGACTCGATACCCTCAATGATTTTTAGTTCGCTTTTTTCACCCATACCGGCGAGGGTACGGAGTTTGCCAGCGCGTGCGGCCGATTCCAGTTCAGCAATGGTGGTGATATTGAGTTCTTTCCAGAAGAGTTTGGCCTTTTTAGGGCCGACGCCATTGATGTTGACGACATCAACCAGACCCGCAGGTATTTCAGAGGCGAGTTTTTCAAAGAATTGGAGTTTACCTGTATCCAACATTTCTGCGATTTTGGCAGCGAGTGTGTCGCCAATGCCGGGTATGTCGGTCAGGGTGCCTTCGGCGGCGATAGCATGAAGATCACGCGGGAGTTCGCGGATAGTTTCTCCTGCACGACGATAGGATAAGACACGGTGGATGATCTCGCCTTTGATTTCTAGCAGGGTGGCGACTTTTTCAAAAATATCGGCAATTTCGCGATTGGTTAGGGACATATTGGGTTTAGTCTCTGATTATTGGTCGATTCTAAACTACGAACCGTTCAGGCCATCCAGCCTGTCTTTAGAATTTTTGTCTCATAGGGATTATAACGCAAATTGTAGGTGGGGGCTAGATAGAAGCGACTATGTTTAGAGGGGCCTGGTGATTGCAAGCCCCATCAATCAATGGGCGGACCGTTTAGGCCGAATTGGAGAGGTCAATCTTTTCACCAGCAAAGTTGCCGGTTAGGGTGGTGTTGCCATCAGCATCTTGTGAGTAGGTTAGTTGACCCTCTTTAAGTCCGGTCACTTTAACGATGACGTTAAAGGCACCATCGGCAAAGGTTCCGTTTCCGGTCAGGACGAAGCCTTTGGAGAAGGCGCAATCGGTTAAGTGTACGGCCTGATCGGTATCGCCAGCGGCGTCATAGGTTAGGGTGCCGCCAAAGGGACAACCGACACTGATTTCTTCTGAGGTGTCGCCATAATAATATTCGGGCAGATAGTAGATTTCGTTGTAGGCGGAGTCCATCGCTTGAAGTGGTGACTCGAAGCCGGTGGCATCGGCAGGTGCGATGGGTAAATAGGCATCGTACATGATTCCGTCACAGTTGGTTTCACGCTCAGAGGGCAGTTTGTCCTCGACTAGAAATGCGGTTACAAGATCGTCGGGGCAGGCATCACCGCGTCCGTAGATGACGTGAGGGCCGCCTTGCATCGTAATCAGATAACCATCATCCAAGTTTTGGAAGACACGGCGACCATTTTCTACTGGCGTAGCAGGATCGGCAGTTGCGCCAAGCACTAAGGTTGGTGTTCCCTTAGCAACCAGATAGTCCGGACGATGGGTGGGGGGATTGCCCGGCCAGAAAGCACAGGCTAAATCGCCATAGAAAATAGAGGCGAGATCAGGAACGGCAGAATCAATAGCGTCGCCAGCGCGCAGATAGGATTCGGCACGGGCTTCGGATGTATCACCCGCTAGAGCGTAATCATTACATTCGACAGCGTAGTAGAGCGCGTCAGAGTAATCATCGGTGCTACCTGAAATGGGTTTTTCGGTCTCCGGATCCAGCCCAAGCGCTACATAAAACTCGCGTTTGAGGGGGATGAGGTCTCCATGCGAAGCGGATGCTAAGGTGCGCAAGAGCATCATGCGGTCGCCTTCGCTGTATCCGAGACCGGCAACTACTGTTTGCAGATCAGAGATGGAAATTTGGCGCGTGGCTGGAGGCGCATCGGGTAAGGGATAGCTGAAGGTTTCAGGTTTGGTACCAAGCTCTGCAACCAGCGAATTGTAGAAATCGAGGGCATCACCACCCGCGAAATCGCTAGCACAGGTTTCATCGGCATTACAGGCTGTAAGGGTGACTTTGATGACATTACTAAAGGCGTGAGTTTGTTCGGTGTAGTAGTCGGTCAATGAATGGGTGAGATCGACAGTGCCATCCAGAATAAGCCCTGCAACATGATCGGGATAGGTGGCGGCATAGGTTTGGGCATATTGGGTGCCGTAGCTTTCACCGTAGAGCCATATCTTTTCGTCGCCTATGGCTTGACGGAACGTGTCTAGATCGGCGATTGCTTGATTGGTGCCGTAATAGGCAAGGGTAGCGGGGTCAACTGCCATTTCTTTGATGCAATCTTGAGCAAAGGTTTTGGCTGTTTGAACTAATGTTTTCTCTGCGGCAGGCGTCGTGGCATCCCAATTGGAACCGTAGTAGACGGCTACTGCATCGGGACATTGGAGGTTACCGGATTGGTAAGCACCACGTTGGTCGAAGAATACGATGTCGTAATGTTCAGTGATGGCGGGGTCAAAGGCCGCAGTGTAGGAGTCGGCTGAGGCGAGACCGGATGTGCCGGGACCGCCCGTGGCCGTGACGAACATGCCTTTGCGCTCACCTGTGGCTGGTAGGACGCCGAAGACCACATCAATGGTTGATTTGGTGTCTTTGGCAAAGTGATCCAGCGGGACGGTCAATGTGACGCAGGTGAAATCGCTATTTGGGCAGGTGTATCCGCCTAACTTATCGAGAACGTCCTGTGTCGTTTCGCGAGCATGAACCATGCTTGCAAACGATATGCTTTGCAGAAGCAGTAGGCAAATGAGCGTGGTGATATGCAGTGTTGCTTTTCGCATGATGACCTTCTTGAAATGTTAGCCAGCCGAATCAGGGCGCGTATCGTATAAATCGACTTGTTTGCCTGCATATTCGCCTGTTACGGTTATTGTTCCATCGGCACTCTTCGTGTAGGTCAAGCTGCCGTTTTCGAAGCCGCTGATGCGCACATTGAGCGTGAAAGCGTTGTCTGTGTAAAGACCGGTGCCTGTCATGTTAAAGCCGTTGAAGAAGGCACAATCACTCATGCTGAACTGAGTCCCGTCGGGTGCCTTGGCAATGCCCAAAACGCCGCCAGTGGAACAAGAGGCCATGATAAGGCTGCTACCATCCCAAAAGTAATATTCGGGTAGATAGTAGACTTCGTTGTAAACTGCGTCAAGGATTTGTAAGGGAGTATCAAAGGCGCGCACACTGGATGGTGCAAGCGGACTATAGGCGGTTGCAATGACACCTTCGCAGCGGGTTTCTCGTTGAGCTGGTTTTGTACCGCTAACCAAGAAATCTTTGATCGTAGTGTCCGGGCAAGTGTCAGCACGATTGAAAATGACGTGTGCCCCACCATCGGTCGTGATTAAGTAACCATCGTTTAGATGACTGAAGACACGCTCACCATTTTGAACGGGTGTAGCAGGATCAGCCGTTGCGCCCAAGACGAAGGTCGGTATATTTTCGGCGAGCAGCGGCTTTGGAATTTCGGTGGAAACATTTCCTTGCCAGTAAGCACAGGGTAACAGGCCGTAGAAACCATTAAAGAGGCGAACGCCCGTTGCTTCTAACTCCGTGCCAGCTTGAAGGTAGGCGGTTGCCTGTGCTTCGGGCTTGTCATTGATTATGTTGTGATCGGCGCAGGAGATGACATAGTAGAGTGTATTGTCGGCGGCGTCGCCTGATTTGAGATGGCGAGATTCAGATGCAAATTGGTTGGATGCGTAAAAGATACGTGCCAAGGGAACAAAATCACCTTGAGCGGCAGCCGCGAGTGCGCGTTGGAATAACATGCGTCCACTTTCGGTATAGACGGCATCTGATGCGACTGTTTCCAACATATTCAAGGTGAGGGTGCGATCGGCCAAACGACCCGAGGCAACTGGAAATTTGAAGTCAATCCCGCGCCGACCTAATTCGGTTACTAGATCGTCGTAGAAGGTGACTGCATCTCCGGCCATTTCAGCCGAACAATCAGCATTGCGGTTGCAATCTTGGAGTGTCATAACCAAGACGTCATAGAATGCCTGTGTTTGTTCCTTTTGGAAATCCAGCAGCGAAGTGGTCATGTCTACAGTGCCATCTAGAAAGAGGGCAGCAAGGTGTTCCGGATGGATGGAGGCATAGGTTTGGGCGTACTCGGTGCCGTAGCTTTCGCCATAAAGCCATATTTTGTCGTCACCGAGTTGTTGACGAAAAGACTCTAGATCTTCGACGGCTTGCGAAGTGCCATAGAATTTTAGGGTGTCGGCGGGAATGCCGCGTTTGGCGATTTCGGCCATACAATCTTGAGCGAAGGTTTGGGCGTCGGTCTTGATCGCGGTGTCTTGCGCGGCAGTGCCAGCGGGAAGTGCGCCAAAATTATACTTTCCAAGTGCGTTGGGACATTCTAGGTCACCGGATTGCTTGGCGCCACGCTGATCAAAGAAGACCAGATCGTAATGTTCTTTGATGGCTGGGTCTAAAGTGCTGGCGTAGCTATCGGCTGATTCGAGACCGGATGAACCGGGGCCACCAGTAGCAGTTACAAACATGCCTTTGCGCTCGCCAGTGGCGGGTAACACACCAAACACGACATCAATGGTTCGTTTGTCTGTGGGCGTGGAATAATCCAACGGGACGGTTATTTTTAAGCAGGTGAAATCACTGTTAGGGCAGGGATAAGCACCGAGGCTGGCAAGTTTTTCGGCAGTCGTTTTGGTGGTTTGGGCCGTGACGAGCGAAGTCGTCACCAGTAAAGCGAGCAAGCATGTGATGAGCAGTGGAAGCATTTTTATGGGGCGCATAATTACCCTTTTGGATTTGACCTATTGCGAAAACCAGTATAGCGGAAAATTAAGTCCTTGACAGAATTCTGAATTGTCGTTACTCTCGTTTCTAATTGAATACATAAAAACGTTGATCTGGAATAGTACACATTGACACGATGTTCAGAGAGTCGCCGGATGGTGTGATGGCGATACGTACGGTGGTGTGGAATGGGCCGGGGAGTTGCGTGGTCGAAATAGTAGTAGCCCACGACGGAGGCGCACCGTTATCAAAGCGCAGGGTATCACAGAGATTATCTGTCGTACCTGAAAAGAGTGAGTTGTCTTGATGGCAACTTAACCAAGGTGGCACCACGGGAACCCCTTCTCGTCCTTGATATGGAGATGGGGTTTTTTGTTACTTGGTTAAGTTTGATCATGGAGATGCTCACAATGGTGCTTTTTGCCACGCAAACCCACGAAAATATCCGCCCCAGTCGCGAACGCGTTACTGAATTATTTCAACAAGGCGACCTCGTCCCTGTCTATCGTAACTTGCCCGCTGACCTCGAAACACCTGTTTCGGTTTATTTGAAGTTGGCACAAGCTGGTCAACATTCTTTTTTGTTGGAAAGCGTTGAAGGTGGTGAGCAGGTTGGGCGGTATTCCTTTTTGGGTGTCAATCCAAAAGGTGCTGTTATCGTCCAAGATGGCGAGGTGCGAAATACATTGCATGGCGTGACTACCACTCGCCCGTTAGAAGCCAATGAAGATCCGCTGGATGCGGTGAAGGCAGAATTTCAACGGGTGAAACCTGTTCATTTGCCGGGGCTGCCGCGTTTTATCGGTGGGGCGGTCGGATTTATCAGTTATGACTGTGTACGCTACTTCGAACGTTTACCCTCGACAACGACGAATGATTTGCATGTGCCAGATGCGGCTTTCTTGCTGCCTGATACTTTAGTGATTTTTGACCACGCACGGCATCAATTGTTGGTGCTGGCCAATGCCCATAATGAGGGTGATCCTGACGCAGCTTATGATGATGCAGTTGCGCGGATTGATGAGATTATCAATGCGCTTCACCAGCCCACCCCAAGCATAACCCCGAATAAGCCTATATCGTCGCCAGCAACCGGACGAGAGCTTGAGTCTAATATGACACAGGCGGAATACGAGGCTGGTGTGCGTGCTGCTAAGGAATATATCGCGGCGGGTGATGCCTTTCAGATTGTTCTCTCACAACGGTTTAGTGGGAAAACATCGGCTAGTCCGTTGGCGCTGTATCGTGCGCTGCGGATGCTTAATCCTTCGCCGTACATGTTCTTTTTGAATTTCGGAAATGACCTCAGCTTAATCGGTGCCTCGCCTGAAGTGATGGTGCGATTGGAAGATGGGAAAGCGATGGTGCGTCCGATTGCCGGTACGCGTCCTCGCGGTGTGAGTGAGGAGGAAGACCAAGCATTGGCGACGGAGTTGCTTGCTGATCCCAAAGAACGTGCCGAACACGTCATGCTGGTGGATTTGGGGCGCAATGATCTCGGGCGTGTGTGCGATTATGGGACTGTGAAAGTTCCCAAGATGATGTACGTCGAACGCTATTCCCATGTGATGCATATTGTGAGCCAAGTTGAGGGACACTTACGGTCAGGGATGGACGCGTTTGATTTGTTACGGGCGACGTTCCCTGCCGGTACGTTAAGCGGCGCACCGAAGGTCAGAGCGATGGAGATCATCGAGGAGTTGGAGAATACACGGCGCGGTACGTACGCAGGGGCGGTGGGTTACTTCAGCTTTGATGGTTCAATGGACACCTGCATCACAATCCGATCGGTACTGATGCGCGGCGATACGGTTTCGGTACAGTCGGGAGCTGGAATTGTGGCGGATAGTGACCCGACCCGCGAATATGAGGAAACACTCAATAAAGCCAAGGCGGTTGCAAGCGCGATACAATATGCCGAAAAGGGTCAATTGTAGGAGGCTATCATGGCAGTCAAACGTGTGATTTTTATCCGCCCCGGTGAAACTGATTGGAATCGCGATTTGCGTTATCAAGGGTGGGTGGCTATCCCGCTGAATTCATATGGGAAGCGACAGGCGCAGCGGTTGGCGAATTATATCCGTAATATTGGGGTAGGAGCGCTTTATACCAGTGATCTGAAGCGTGCAACCGAGACAGCCGATTTGTTGGCAGAGAAGTTGGGGGCTGCACCGATTGCTGACCAACGGTTGCGTGAACGTGATATTGGTGTGTGGCAGGGGCTTACGCAACAGGAAATGCAACTGTGGTATCCAACTGAGTACGCGCAGTTTGTAGGCGATCCAGATGGGTATCGCGTGCCGGAAGGCGAGTCGCGTAAGGATGTACGTGAGCGGATATTAGCGGCTTTCAATGAATACTTGGCGGCTGATAAGGGTGAGACGATTGCGATTTTGTCACATTCAACTGCGATAAATGCCCTGTTAGCTGAGATTATTCCGGGCATCAAGTTCGGCACGGTGGATGTGAGTAATACGTCAGTGACAACGATAAAGCGTGATGACAACGATGTGTGGCAATTGGTCACGGCAGATGACATCACGCATCTGGAAGGTATGTCTGCACAAAAGGTACAAGAACTAGAGGAGTAACCATGATACTGGTGATCGATAACTACGACAGCTTTACATATAACCTCGTACAGGTGATGGGTGAAATGGGGGCGGAACTGCACGTTGAGCGTAATGATCAAATTACTCTTGATGATGTGCGTGCGATGCAGCCCAGTCATATTGTGATTTCCCCCGGTCCGGGTGATCCGGATGATAGCGGTGTTTCGCTGGATGTGTTGCGTTATATGGGTGAAACCACACCTGTACTCGGGGTATGCCTCGGTCATCAGTGTATTGGACAGGTTTACGGGGGTGTGGTGGCTCGTGCGCCACACCTGATGCACGGTAAGACGAGCATGGTCTACCATAATAATGAGGGGCTTTTTGCCAACGTTCCAAATCCATTTGAAGCGACACGGTATCACAGTTTGATCGTGTTGGAAGAGACTGTGCCGGAATGCTTATCCATAACCGCCCGAACCGAAGACGGATTGATTATGGGGTTGCAGCATAAAGAACTCGCAGTATTTGGCGTGCAGTTCCATCCGGAAAGCATTTTGACGACCTATGGGCCGCGCATTTTGCAGAACTTTCTCGAAGTGCGAGTACCGGAACGGGTGTAGTGATGGATTCTATAGCGATGACGCAGAGTGTTACGACAGAATTGGTGAACGCCAAGAAAACTGTGCTTTCCGGTATACAGTCAACTGGTGTTCTGCACATCGGGAATTATGTAGGCGCTTTGAGCTTGTGGGCGGCAAATCAACACCAGTATAACAACCTGTTTATGGTGGCGAATTTGCATACGTTGACTGTGCCTGAGGCCGTAAACCCAAGTGAACTGCGCCAAAAGTCGCGTGAAGTGGCAGCGTTATATGTGGCGTGTGGGATTGATCCGGATGAGTCGGTCATATTCTTGCAGTCGGATGTTCCAGCGCATACGTATTTGGGGTGGATATTGGGTTGCTGTACGCCGGTTGGTTGGCTAGAGCGGATGACACAATACAAGATCAAAGCGGCCGCTCAAGAGACTGTGGGCAGCGGGTTGCTGAATTATCCAGCACTTCAGGCGGCAGACATTTTGATCTATAAAGCGGACTACGTTCCGGTGGGTGATGACCAGAACCAGCACCTTGAAATCACACGCGATATTGCGCAACGATTTAATCATTTGTTTGGAACGTACTTTCCACTTCCGGAGACACTGAATCGTAAGAGCGGCGCACGTATTATGGGGTTGGATGATCCTGCGCAAAAGATGAGCAAGAGTATCGCATCCAAAAAGCAAGGACATGCTATCGCGCTCTTGGATAGTCCGGATGTGATTAAGAAAGCGATTATGGGGGCTGTCACTGATGCTGGTGGTGAGATTCGTTTCGAGACCGCTTCGGCAGGTGTGAAGAATCTGCTGGTGATGTATGAGGTTTTGTCGGCACGTTCACCAGCGGACATTGAAAATCATTTCGCTGGTAAAGGATACGGGGCGCTGAAACGTGAATTGGTGGAATTGGTGGTTACGACGTTAGAGCCTATTCAGAAACGGTTTTATGACCTCATGAAAGATGCACGCACCATGGATGATTTGTTGAGCCAAGGGGCGGCGAAGGCAAGTGTTATTGCAAACCAGACTGTGGCCGATGTACGGCAATTAGTGGGAGTATAAGGGGAGCTTTCATGGATATACAACGCGCATTGGATGTACTGAGCCGCTTCGGTCATTTGCAGGAAGATGAAGCTGAAGCCGTTATGCATCAAATTATGACAGGGGGGGCAACGGAAGCCCAAATCGGAGCGTATTTGATGGCGCTGCGCATGAAGGGTGAAACGCAGGACGAAATTACCGGTAGCGCACGGGCGATGCGTTCCAACTCGCAGCATGTGACGACGCAATTTCAAGGGGACTTGCTCGACACATGCGGGACTGGTGGTGATCGGTCAGGGACGTTTAATATCAGCACTACGGTGGCTTTCATCGCGGCGGGGGCAGGTATCAAAGTAGCCAAGCATGGTAACCGTGCGGCTAGCAGTAAGTGTGGAAGCGCTGATGTTCTGGCACACCTCGGTGTCAGCCTTGACCTTACGCCTGAACAAGTGGGCCAGTGTATTGATGAGGTTGGTATTGGTTTTTTGTTCGCAGCCAAGTTGCATCCGGCGATGAAGCACGCGATTGGTCCGCGTAAGCAGATGGCTATCCGTACGATCTTCAATATCCTTGGGCCACTGACGAATCCGGCAGGTGCGCAGCGCCAATTAATGGGTGTGTTTGCCTATGACTTGACAGATTTTCTGGCACATGTGCTGGGTAAGTTGGGTTCAAAGTCGGCTATGGTCGTTAGCGGATATGGTGGACTAGATGAGTTGACTACGACGGGGCCAAATCGTGTCAGCCACTTCAAGGATGGGAAAGTTACCGGTTACGAGATTAACCCTCAGGATTATGGCTTCCGAGGGGCGAATATTCGAGAACTGTTGGGAGATGATGCTCCAACAAACGCGGCGATTTTACGCGGCGTGTTGAGTGGTGAGATCACGGATGCTAAGCGTGATGTTGTCCTGTTGAATGCGGCGGCGGCCTTGATCGCGGCTGATCATGTAGACAATATTGGGGAAGGTATTAGTCGCGCAGCGGAAATCGTTGATAGCGGTGCTGCTTTGCAGAAACTAGACGGATTAATTGCGTATAGCAAACGGATATCGACCGTTGTGAATTAAGTAGAACACCTCTGGTCAAGTTTAAAAGGATCGAATGTGTTTGTTAAAACCGATACAATTTTGGATCAAATATTGGCACAGAAGCAGGAGGAGTTAAACTCGGCGCGATCTGTGACTGGTTTGATGACGCAGGTTGAACAGGCAGCCCGACAAGCTCCGACCGCGCGTGATTTTAGGGGTGCACTTGAAAAGCCGACCGTTGCGTTGATTGCTGAAGTGAAGAAAGCATCACCAAGCAAGGGAGTGCTGGTAAAGGATTTTAATCCGGTGCGGATTGCGCGAACCTATGAAGAAAATGGCGCTTCGGCAATTTCCGTTTTGACTGATGAGAAATTCTTTCAAGGGAGTCTAGACGATTTGCGAGCGGTACGGTCGTCAGTGCGGATTCCAGTGTTGCGGAAGGATTTCATTATTGATGCACACCAGATTTACGAGGCACGTGCCGCAGGGGCAGACGCAGCATTGTTGATCGTGATGGCGCTGGAAGATGGTCAGATTCGCGATTTGCACAGCTTGATTGTTGAACTGGGCATGGCGGCACTGGTTGAGGTTCATAACGAGGCCGAGTTAGAACGCGCCTTGAGGTGTGGTGCGACACTGATTGGGGTCAATAATCGAGATTTGAGAACCTTTCATGAGGATCTTGGCACTACAGCGCGGGTGGCGGCTTTGGTGCCGGATCATGTGACATTAGTAGCGGAAAGTGCCATTCGGAGTGCTGGAGACGTCAAAAGAATGGGCGAGGCTGGTGCAAGTGCGGTGTTGGTAGGAGAAGGTCTGGTTAAGGCGTCCGACATAGCTGCGGAAGTTAAGCTCTATAGCAGTCAGCACCGTCCACAGCCTGTCATTACTACTATTGATTAGGAGTGCGTGTGGTCAAAGTTAAGATATGTGGAATTACCCGTCTTGAGGATGCGGTGGCAGCAACAGAGGCCGGTGCAGATTTACTGGGGTTCAATTTCTGTAAGAAAAGTCCACGTTATGTGACTCCGGAAGCTGCTGCTACGATCTGTGATGCTTTAAGAGGTCAGTTCGGCGCTGAGTGTCCTGTATTGGTCGGGGTGTTCGTCAATGAGGTGGTGGGCGTGATCTCGGCCATCACACGTAAAGCGGGATTGAATTGCGCCCAATTACACGGTGACGAATCAGAAGCTATGCTCAAAGAATTATATGGCATTGGTTTCAAGGCGATCCGTCCGATGAATATGGCACAGGCGTTGGATGATGTGAATTACTTTAAGTCACAATTTCCGACTGATGAACGTTGGCCTTCATTATTATTGGATGCGTATCATCCGAATTTATACGGGGGTACGGGCGAACAGGCCAGTACTGAAGTGGCTTTGGCTGTAAAGGCACAGGTTCCACGGCTGATGTTGGCAGGGGGATTAACACCAGAAAATGTTGGTGGACGGGTACAAGCTATCCAACCGTGGGGTGTTGATACCGCAAGCGGTGTCGAGGTTGAAGGACAAGCTGGAATCAAAGATGCTGCAAAGATCAAGGCATTTGTGGGAGCGGTGCGCCAATCGTGAGCGAATTACTGGATATTTATGATGCTACAGGTGTGCATATCGGGGTGAAGGAACGGGCGGCAGTTCACCGTGATGGCGACTGGCACAAAGTGTTTCATTGTTGGGTTGTATATCGTGGTGCCGATGGCGTTGATTATTTGGTGATGCAAAAGCGAGGTCCTGATAAGGATTCGTTTCCTGATTTACTCGATATAACGGCTGCCGGACATTATCAGGCAGGCGAAACCATCCGTGATGGTATACGTGAAGTTGAAGAAGAGTTGGGAATCCGTGTGTCGTTTGATGATCTGGTGCCGTTGGGTGAGCATACTGGTATAGCAGAATATCCCGGTTTGATTGATCGACAGTTCTGTGATGTGTTTTTGTTGGTTCATGATCAATCAATAGGCGAGTATCGATACCAAAAAGAAGAGTTGGTCGGTTTAGTGGTTTTTCGGATTGATGATGGGCTTAATTTATTCGACGGGATTGTTGAAACCATACCTGTGAAAGCTGTTGGCTTCGGGGTGGATCAGATGGACGTGACGATTGATGATTTCGTGCCGCGTACCGATGATTATGTTTCGCGGGTGTTGCGGTTGGCAGTACGGTACTTGAATGGTGAACGCGGACTGAAGCTGTAAGTATATTGATATGAAAGTGGCGATTTTATGGCAGACACCAGTGTAAAAAGCGAGTTTATCAAAACCGGCGTGACGAATGTTCCTGACGCACGCGGTTACTATGGCGAATTTGGTGGGCGATTCGTGCCGGAGACGGTTATTCCGGCGTTGGATGAATTGACAGTTGCTTATCAGGAAGCAATGGCCGATCCAGAATTTCAACAGCGGTTAATGAATTTGCATCGAACGTATACAGGGCGACCGACGCCAGTGAGTTATGCCAAACGGTTGTCTGAGCGGTTGGGCGGTGCGCAAATCTATCTCAAGCGCGAAGATTTGGCACATACCGGTGCGCATAAAATCAATAATGCGTTGGGACAGGCATTACTCGCCCAACGGATGGGTAAGAAGCGCATTATTGCCGAAACAGGGGCAGGTCAACACGGGGTGGCGAGTGCTACAGCATCGGCGCTGTTGGGGCTGGAATGCCATGTTTACATGGGTAGCGTGGATATGGCACGGCAACAGCCGAATGTGTTTCGTATGAAGCTGCTGGGTACGGAAGTAATTCCGGTTGAAAGTGGTACGAAGACACTCAAGGATGCAATTAATGAAGCGTTGCGCGATTGGGTGACGAACGTGCGATCGAGCTTCTATTTATTGGGTTCAGCTTTGGGGCCACATCCATACCCGATGATTGTGCGTGACTTTCAGAGTGTAATCGGGGTAGAGGCACGTCAGCAAATGCTTGACCAAACGGGGCGGTTGCCTGATGTGGCGATAGCCTGTGTGGGTGGTGGGAGCAACTCGATAGGCTTGTTTCATGGGTTTCGAGATGATGATGTTGATTTGATCGGTGTCGAGGCGGGGGGGCATGGGGTGTTGAGCGGCGAACATGCGGCACGGTTTGCTGACCCGCGTTTTGGGCGACCGGGAGTACTGCAAGGCACGCGTTCTTATGTGCTGCAAAATGCTGACGGCCAGATTATGAATACGCATAGTGTGTCGGCAGGTTTAGACTATGCGTCGGTTGGGCCGGAGCATGCTTATTTACGTGAGACGGAGCGGGCATTCTATACGTTGGCGACAGATGAAGAGGCTCTTGCGGCCTTGCAAACGCTGGCACAAACTGAAGGTATTATCGCTGCACTAGAAAGTTCCCATGCAGTTGCAGAGGCGATAAAACGCGCTCCGACAATGGCGAAAGATTCAGTCATTCTGGTCAATCTATCAGGTCGCGGTGATAAGGATCTGGGCACAATCATGAAAGAGTTGAAGATTGACGGCTGATTTTATCCCTGTGCGGCATTGTGTTAGCGCATTATTGGCTGACCACGATGGGAAACTGGTGATTCAACTACGTGACGATAAGCCGGGATTGGTGTTTCCTGCACATTGGGCAACATTGGGCGGTGCGATTGAAGCAGGTGAGACGCCTGATGAAGCAATGCGGCGAGAGTTAGCAGAAGAAATTCAACCTGCTCCGCCTGTGACTTTCTGGAAGTATTTTGAGCATCAATATCGGGTGCGTGGTGAAGTGCGAATGGTCGCAAATCATGTGTATGTTGGTCAGTTGCCGTGTGCACTGGAAGAAATTAAGTTGTTTGAAGGGCAACGCTTAGGTTCATTTGGCAAAGATGAGATTGATCAGTTACCTGTGGCGTATGGGCTAGAAGTGGTGTTTAAGGCGTATTTTGAGACCTATGCGTAGTGTACTGGCAACAACATTTCATCCACGGGGAGAAACTGGACGACTTGAACGAGCATGGTCGCAGATTCGGGCGCTTTACGATGATGTGATTATCTCGCTGCCGCCATCCATTGAGCCAGAAGATGCGCTGGTTATTCGCGCATTGGATGGTGTGAAAGTACATGTGAATGGCGATTGGTCACATGGGCGTTATATGGCGCTTAAGCTAAGCCTCGAAACACCTGCTGAGTGCGTCCATTATGTTGATATGGATAGGCTGTTGCGGTGGATTGAAACTCGTCCAGACGAACTTGCTCAAATCATTGACCAGATCAAGCGGTGCGAATGTTTGGTCATTGGGCGAACGGCAGCAGCATGGGATACACATCCACAGTCGATGCGCCAAACTGAGGCGATATCAAGCCGATTGTTTTCACGGTTACTGGGGCAAGAATTGGATCTGAGCGCCGGTTCTAAAGGATTTAGCCGCGCAGCAGTGGCGTTTTTGATGGAGAATACAAAGCCCGGACAGGCAATCGGTACGGATGCGGAGTGGGTGGTGCTTTGTCATCGTGGTGGATTTATAGTCGAGAGCGTGTTGGTTGACGGCCTCGATTGGGAGATTGCGGATCGCTATCAATCCCTCGCGGCTGATGCCATTCGCCAGCGTGAGATTCGTGATGCGTATGATGCTGATCCGCTGAATTGGGCGCATCGTGTGCGAATCGCACAGGAAATTGTTGACGCCGGAATGGATGCAATGGGTCGTGTGCTTGCATAGTATTAGATTGCGGATGTTATCAAAGAGAAAAAATTATGACACAGACAAAATCGATTTATGGCATTGAAGCGATCTCGGCTATGTTTGCCAACGCGAAAAGTCAGAATCGGGCGGCTTTCTTGCCTTATTTCCCGATTGGGTATCCGGACTACGACAGCTCGATTGAGGCGATCGCTGGCATGGCAGAGTGCGGGGTGGATGGATTTGAAATTGGCATTCCGTTCAGTGATCCGTTAGCAGATGGGCCGGTCGTTCAAGCAGCGACCCAAATTGCTTTGGAAAATGGCGTCACGGTCAAGAAATGCCTTGAGGCGGTAAGCACTTTACGTAAAAGAGGCGTTACACAGCCGATGCTGCTGATGGGGTATATCAATCCGATGTTGTCGTATGGCATCGATGTTTTTGTCCGTGATGTCCAAGCTGCTGGGGCTGATGGGTTGATTATTCCTGATATGCCGCCTGAAGAAGCTGGAGAGGTCGCGGCAGCCTGTGCCAATGCCGGATTGGCGCTGGTGTTCATGGTTGCTCCGACCAGCAATCCAGAGCGCATAAAACTTGTGGCGTCGAAAGCAACAGGATTTATCTATGTGGTGTCTATCACAGGTGTGACCGGGGCACGCACAGAAATGCCAGTTGATTTGCGTGAATTTATTAGCCGTTTGAAGCAATATACTGATCATCCGCTGGTGCTGGGCTTTGGTATTAGCACGCCTGAGCAGGCACGTAGTATGAACGGTTTGGTTGAAGGTTTCATTGTAGGCAGTGCATTGGTGCGGGCAGGTAAGAATGGTGCCGCGCCTGTCCGTGAATTAGCGGCAACCTTGCGGAAGGCATTGGATGAATAAATTCCACGTGTGATAGTATTCAAATGAAAGCTATTTTGTGGAGTATAAATCTACATGGCAGTCATAGAGGTTTTTGATCCAGGTCGGGCGATGCTCGAAGATTATCTTGATCGTAGTCTGTATCCAGCACGGTTGATGGTTAATGAGGCACAGTCACTTGAGGATAGCGTTAGTAAAGGTGAACTGCAACTAGACACACGTCTTCTGACGTTTGAGTATGCTGGAAATCTATATGTGTTTCCAATGAAAGTAGTATTGTCGTACAACGTCATTCAAGGACAAATTGATGACCACGAATGGATGATGACTTTTTGCAATGCTTGTAACACTGGAATGGTCTTTAATCCTGTTGTTGATGGGCAACTGCTCCATTTTCAACGACGTGGTAGTTATGACGGACTTCTTTTGATATGGGATGAGGAAACTAATTCTTATTGGCAACACGTCACAGGTAAGTGTTTGTATGGATCGAGCGTGAGTAAACAGCTTGACGTTATTACTACAACCCGTCAGATGACTGTGGCTGAAGCATTGGTTCGGACAACGCCTCCACTCTTGTTGACGAACATGTTAACACCTGAACAAGAAAAACTTTCGCGCATGATGGAAAAGATGCGCGCTAATCCTGAAAAGGTCGAGGCTGGAATTGCTGCCACTATCGGAGTGGAAGATACACGGCGTCCACGCTTTGAATTGGGATTGGGTGTGTGGAATCTGGATGAAAGTTGTTTTTTCCCGCTGGCAATGTTGTATGCACACGACCGCGCATGGGTCACCGAGTTTGCGGGGCGATCCATATTGATATATCAGGAGCAAGATGCAGTAGCGCCGGTTGCAACCTATATCGACACTAGAAGTGTCTATTGGGAGGCAGATATGTTGAGGCTGGATAAAGGGGCATATATTCAACATGATATAATCGTTAGCCCCGATGGTCGGACGTCACCACTTGACCGACCAATGCAATTGCTGATGCGCTGGTATGGTTTTGCGCTGACCTTTCCAGGATGTAAATTACCAAATTTGTAGTCGTTAATTTGATTTGACAAATAAGTTGAAAGCATGTTATTCTCCTGTTCATCGGTGGAATAACCAGTTTTAACCATGCAACCAAACATTCAGATCGCACGCTATTATTATTTTTACTTTACAAGCCACATAGAGGATTGTAGAGCGTTGCGTGCTGGGTTGAAACGGTAATTTAACCGTAATCAGTTGAGTGAACTGAAAGGCGCAGAGTATACGCTCCGCGCCTTTTTTATTGCTTATCGCCGGAAGGAAAGGGGTGATCGAGAATGGCAGTAAGGGTTAGAGGTGTGCGCGGAGCCACAACTGTTGAGCAGAACACAGCGGAGGCTATATTAGACGCAACCCGAAAATTACTTGAAGCAATAGTCCATGCAAATGCGATTGAGGAAGATGATGTTGCCAGTGTGATTTTTACAACGACTGGCGATTTGAACGCAGTCTTTCCGGCGAAAGCGGGGCGGGATATGGGATGGCACAGAACCGCGCTGATGGGCGCACAAGAAGTTGATGTGCCGGATGGGATACCGATGTGTATCCGTATCCTCATCCACTGGAATACCGAAAAGACTCTCGATGAAATCCAACATGTATATATGCGCGGCGCGATGGCGTTGCGGCCGGATCTTTATCCGGATAACCGGCTTGTATTGAAAGATGGAGAAAAAACATGATCGTCGTAATGAAACCAGAGGCAACTTCGCAGGCTATTTCAAACGTTATCAGCCGTATCGAAGTTGACGGATACAAAGCACATTTATCTCAGGGTGAACAGCACACGATTGTTGGTGTTGTGGGTGAAAGCCCTACGCCACTTCGTGAGGAAAATTACAGCTCGATGGATGGGGTCGAGAAAGTTGTGCGGATTACTGCGCCGTATAAATTGGCGAGTCGTCATTTTCACCCAATGGACACACAAGTACCTTTGAATGGGTCGCAAATGGGTGGCAACAAGGTGCTGATTATCGCGGGGCCATGCTCGGTGGAAAGCCGCGAGCAGATCATCGAAATTGCCTGTGAGATGCGTGAGGCAGGGGCTACGGCGTTGCGGGGTGGGGCGTTCAAGCCGCGTACTTCACCATACAGCTTCCAAGGACACGGTGAAAAGGCTCTTCAATGGATGGCTGAAGCGCGTGAACGTACCGGACTGCCGATTGTGACTGAGGTAATGGATACAGCGCAGGTCGAAATGGTATGCCAATATGCCGATGTGCTGCAAATTGGCGCGCGCAATATGCAGAATTTCAGCCTTCTCAATAAGGTTGGTCAGAGCCAACATACGATCTTGTTGAAGCGTGGTATGAGCAGTACGGTTGAAGATTTGCTGATGTCAGCCGAGTATGTTTTGTCACATGGTAATAATCGGGTGATGTTGTGTGAGCGTGGCATTCGCACGTTTGAAAAGGCAACACGTAACACTTTTGATGTGAATGCTATTCCGGTGTTGAAGGCACTCACCCATTTGCCTGTACTGGCTGATCCGAGCCATGGAACAGGGTATTCGGAATACGTTGTACCGATTGCTCTGGCAGCCGTGGCAGCAGGTGCCGATGGTATTATTGTGGAAGTTCATCCTGAACCTGAAAAGGCTTATTCTGACGGACGGCAAAGTCTGCGTTATGACGCGTTCCGTTCAATGGTTAAGCAGGTTCAACGTATCGCGGGAGCGGTTGATCGTTCAGCGTAAGTAGAGGATGCAAGGATGATGCCTGATGTGAACATTCGACGTGCTACATTGGCCGATGCTCGTATATTGGCAAAACTTAACATGGATGTTCAGCAAATCCACGCCGAGGCATATCCGGGTGTGTTCAAGCAACCGGATAAATTGGCTGAGGTGATGGCCGATTTTGAAACGCGGATTCTGACAGATGTGGACGGTTACGTGTTCATTATTGAGGCTGATCGGCAAGCGGTAGGGTATATTTACGGGCGGGTGGTTACACGACCTGAAAATGCCTATCTTTATTCACAGAAGTATATGCTTGTGGATCAGATTTCTGTGAGACCGAACAGCCGAAATAAAGGCTACGGGCAACGGCTGATGCAAGCAGTGCGTGATGTGGCTGTTGAGCAGGGTATTCATCGAATTCAGCTCGATACCTACGCGTTCAATGAAAACGCACAACAATTTTACGTCAATTTAGGGTTCGAGCGCGTAAGTGTTCGAATGGCGCTTGATTTACAATAGATGACGATTGGGATGAGGTCTGTATGACTGCTGGTGGCTTTAGGACCCGACATCTGGCAATTGTGGGATTAGGGTTAATGGGTGGATCGTTGGCATTGGCGCTGCGTGACCATGCCGATATGATAACGGGCATTGAACTGAA
The DNA here is from genome assembly GCA_044227005.1 of Aggregatilineales bacterium. GTDB lineage: Bacteria > Chloroflexota > Anaerolineae > Aggregatilineales > Phototrophicaceae > CFX2. The sequence goes on along the minus strand of JBGAFZ010000002.1, from coordinate 1,451,753 downwards.
TGCTGAGTCGCGGGAATATGCGCTAAAAAATGGCGTGGTTGACTATGTGACGGATGATTTGAAGGCGGGTGTTTTGGAGGCAGATACCGTCATTTTGGCCGCCCCTGTACAAATGATTCACTCGATGGTTGAGAAGCGCATTGGTTCTTATCTGCGCTCAAATACATTACTCATCGATATTGGCGGCACCAAGCAGGACATTTGCGAGGTGATGGGGAAGCTGCCAGTTGGTATACACGCAATTGGTGGACATCCAATGACTGGCAAAGAGGTCAACGGTGTTCAGGCAAGCGATAGAAATCTTTATAAGGGGCGTCCGTTTGTTTTATGTCCTACACGACGTACTACACCGGCTACGCTTTTGAGGGCGAATGAATTGGTCGCCGCGCTAGAGGCAGTGCCATTTGTAATGGAGGCTGAACGACATGATCATCTGGTCGCCGCGATTAGCCATTTGCCATATCTCCTGAGTTCGGCGTTGGTGGCTACTGTTGCGCGAGAAGGCGAGTCTGATCCGACTGTTTGGGAGTTGGCGGCGGGTGGTTTCCGCGATATGTCACGATTAGCCGGACAAGATGTGACGATGATGGGTGATGTGGTGAGTTCAAATACGCAGGCGGTGGCGACTTTGTTGGCGCTGTTCCGGATGCAACTGGCGATGCTAGAAGCAATGCTTATTTCACGGGATGACCAAAAACTGGCGGAGTTCTTACGTCCAGCGCGAGAAGCCCGCATTAATTGGTATCAAAAATACGAAAATGGGTACAAAAATGGCAAGTGATTGTTTCAAGGTGAAACCCAGCAAGGGTTTGAGCGGCAAGACAACCGTACCGGGCGATAAATCCATTTCACATCGCGCGGTTATGTTTGGGGCGCTGGCAAAGGGCACGACACATGTTCGTGGTTGGTTAGCAGCGGGGGATACAGAAGCCTCACTCGCTACTGTACAGGCGCTTGGTATCCAAGTTGATCGGCATAGTAAGAATGAACTCACTGTACATGGTGGTGAGCTAAAGCCACCTAAAGGCACGTTGAATCTGGTGAATGCTGGTACGGGTATCCGGCTGATCGCGGGGATTATGTGCGGTCAGCCGTTTGAAAGTGTTTTGGATGGTAGTGAACAATTGCGTCGGCGTCCGATGAAACGGATCCTTACACCGCTGCAAATGATGGGGGCGAACATCACAGCTGTGAATGATCGTGCGCCGTTGACCATTAAGCCTGCGCAAATGCAGGGCATTAAGTACGATATGCCAGTGGCAAGCGCACAGGTAAAGAGCGCGATTTTGTTGGCGGGGTTGTTTGCTAAAGGTGCGACCGCTGTTGTTCAACCGGGACCGGCACGAGATCATACCGAGCGGATGTTGAGCGCGATGGGCGTGGATATTACTAGTGACGGGACAACGATTGTCCTCAAACCCACACGTGATTTGAAGCCGATGAATTTGACAGTGCCGGGTGATATTTCTTCGGCGGCGTTTGTGATCGTGGCGGGGTTGATTGTGCCGGATAGTGATATTACGCTAACGGGGATTAATCTGAACTCGACACGCACGGGTATCATTGATGTGCTTAAGGCGATGGGCGCGGATATTACGGTGACTGAAACCGGTCTTGAAGCTGGTGAACCTGTAGGTGAGATTCGGGTGCGGCATAGTGTGTTGAAGGGGACTGAAGTCGGCGGGAAAGTGGTCGTCGAGATGATTGACGAGTTCCCAATTTTGATGGTTGCCGCGTTACATGCTGAAGGTAAAACAGTGGTGCGTGATGCTCAGGAATTGCGCGTCAAGGAAACGGATCGGATTTCGGTGATGGCGGCTGAACTGGCAAAGATGGGTGCCAAGATCACTGAAACACCCGATGGGTTCATTATTGATGGTCCACAACAATTGCAGGGTGCAACAGTGGAGGGGCATGATGACCATCGTGTTTCCATGAGTTTGAGCGTTGCTGGATTGGTGGCTAAAGGTGATACCACAGTAATGGATGCGCGTTGTGCAGGTGATTCTTTCCCGGGATTTGCTGAAACTATGTCACGGTTGGGATCACAGATTGTGGTCGAGAATTTGTAGTTGTGTGAACGACCGTTTTCATGACCACTGACATTCAAAAGTCGGATGCGATACCTTGTCCGGTTTGTGACGGTACGGGCAAGGTAAGTCATACGTATCGCTATAAACCACAGCATCGAAATGATCGTAACAGTGAGAATATTCAACGATCATCAAGTTGTGGTTTGTGCGGTGGTACGGGTGCCCTTGCTCCTACGTCGCTTGATGAGTGGCAGCAGTTACAAGCGCATCCTACTTGCCCGACATGTAAGGGACAGGGTGGTCGATATTTTTGGGCATGGGCTGAAAGCGAAACCGGCACGCGAAAAGTCTATAGTTTTGAACCCTGTAGTTTATGCGCCGGGAAACAGCATGTTTTGCCGGAACAATTGGCAGTGTATGAGCGTGAACGAAGCAAGCTTCGTTTTTGGGGTGTTGGCTGTACAGTGGTGTTCGTTGTGGTTGGGCTATTCGTTCTCACACAGGTCACCTCGCTGGTGATGGCTCGCACGCCGTGGTTACAGTGCTGCGCCCCGCCACATGTGGTGTTTGTAACTGGATTGTTTATGGTAATACGTAAATGGGGATGGCTTTCGTTATGAATAAAGTTGGTATTATCGGTTGGCCTGTAACCCATAGTATTAGTCCTGCGATGCACAATGCTGCTTTCAAAGCATTGGGGCTGGCGGATTGGCAGTATGAACTTGCTCCTGTACCTCCGGATATCGTGCGACAGAGTTTGCGAATGCTGCGGGATGAAGGCGGGTTTATCGGTGTCAATGTAACGGTGCCACTCAAAGAAAAGGTCATGCCGTTTGTTCTCCCTGATGAACGAGCGAGAGCTATCGGTGCTGTGAATACAATTGATTTCCGAAGTAATGTCGGTACCAACACGGATGTGATTGGCCTAGTCGATGACTTATTAGCACATGACATCACACTGAATGGCGCGAAAGTGATTGTTCTTGGTGCTGGTGGGGCAGCGAGAGCGGCGGTTTATGGATTGGCTAAGGCTGGTGCGCAGGTTATTGTGGTCAATCGCACGCAACAAAAAGCACAGGTCATGCTGGCTGATTTGACTATTTCAGCTGGTATTCGTAGTGCGGATGTGAAAACTCTAGATGAAGCGGCTGAAGAAAATGTTTCATTGATTGTGAATTGTACGTCAGTTGGTTTGTGGCCCAAAGTGGATGAAAGTCCGTGGATTTCGGGCGTGCCGATACCGAAAGGTATCACACTTTATGATACGGTGTACCGACCAGAACACACATATTTCATGAAGCAAGTAGAAGCGAACGGTGGACAGGCGATTGGTGGATTGGGTATGCTTGTCCGTCAAGGGGCAGCGGCGTTCAAAATGTGGACGCATCAGGATGCGCCTGTTGAGGTGATGTTTGAAGCAGCAAAAAATGCACTGCGAAAATCATAATAGTGCGGCTTGGATGGAGTAGAGGCTAAACAATGATTCGTTTTCTGACTGCTGGTGAATCGCATGGGCCGATGTTGACGGCGATTATCGAAGGACTTCCCGCGGGGTTGCCTTTGACACCAGATGATATTAATGGTGAGTTGGCTCGTCGGCAACAAGGCTACGGCTCTGGCGGGCGCATGAGCATTGAACGCGATGAGGTGCGGATTACGTCCGGTTTGATGAACGGGTTGACAACAGGTGGGCCGATTGCCCTATTGGTTGAAAACCGTGACTTTAAGAACTGGAAAGAAAAAGACATTGCGCCGATGTCGATACCACGCCCCGGTCACGCTGATTTGACAGGAGCGATCAAGTATGGCTATCGCGATATGCGGGTGGCATTGGAACGGGCTAGTGCTCGTGAGACCACTATGCGTGTGGCGGTAGGGGCGATCTGTAAGAAGCTGTTGGCTGAGTTTGGTATCGTCATTGGTGGCTATGTGGTGCAGGTTGGTGATGTGAAAGCGGTCATTGATCCAGAGATGGGTTATGACGAGCGTTTTCGGATAGCAGAAGAAAATGATGTTCGCTGCCCGGCAGTAGATAGTGTCGAGGCGATGCATGAGGCGATTCGACAGGTCAAGATTGATAAGGATACGCTCGGTGGCATATTTGAAGTCGTCGCGCTCCATGTTCCCGCTGGCTTAGGCTCACATGTGCATTGGGATCGGCGGCTCGATGCGAAGATTGTGGCAGCGATGGTCAGTATTCATGCTATGAAGGGTGCTGAGATTGGTGAGGCATTTGATAATGCGACCAAGCGCGGGACACAGGTACATGATGCGATTGCTTTGGATGGTAGCAATGGGCATTTAAGCCGTCCGACGAACCGTGCAGGTGGGACTGAAGGTGGAATTTCTACGGGTGAGCCGATTGTGGCGCGGGTTGCTATGAAACCGATTGCTACTACTTTGCAGGGCATTGAGTCGGTTAATCTGGCTACTGGACTTGCTGAAGATACAACTTACGAACGTAGTGATTTTTGCGCACTTCCCCGTGCAATACCGATTGGTGAGGCGATGATGGCAATTGTTATCGCGGATGCTTTGTTGGAAAAGTTGGGGGGAGATAGTATTGGCGAGATGCAACCACGCTTTGCCAATTTGCATCAAGCGCGGTTGAGTGATTTGCCGATGGATAATGTGGAGTGGCGCTTTGGATACGAATAATGATCGCAACATCGTTATAACCGGATTCATGGGTACCGGGAAGTCGACTGTCGGTAAGCTGGTTGCAGAAAAGCTCGGTCGCCCATATCTTGATACCGATGAAGAAATCGTGCGCCGTATTGGCATGTCGATCCCTGAGATGTTTCAGAGGGACGGCGAGGAACGTTTTCGACACATTGAGCGGCGTATGTGTCGTTTTTTGGCTGCGCAAGAAGGTTATGTTATTTCGACCGGTGGCGGGATGTTGGTGGATGAGAGTAATCGTGATGTGATGATTTCGTCAGGTTTTGTGGTATGCCTGAATGCCACTCCTGAGGCAATTGCAGAACGGTTGAAGGTCGATAAAACGGAACGTCCGTTACTCAAAGGTGATTGGCGAGCATTACTGGCAAAACGGCAGTCTGCATATTCCGAAATTCCGAATCAAATTGATACAACCGGTAAATCTCCGGATGTAATAGCAGACGAGATCATCCAATTATGGCAAGCAGTATCCGTGTAAGTGCGCCTGAAGGCGATTATGACATTCATATCAGCAATGGTTTGCTGAACAATATTGCGCAATATGTCCCTGTCGGTAAGCTGGTATTTATAAGCAACCCGACAGTTGCCCCTCTGGTTGGGCAGCGGATTTATCAGACGTTCACAAATGCCGCTATGGTCACTATGCCGGATGGCGAGCAGTTCAAAACGCTGGAGACTGTTGCGCAATTATATGCTGATGTTGTTGATGCAGGACTCGATCGCTCTGGAACCGTGATTGCGTTGGGTGGTGGGGTTGTTGGTGACACCGCAGGTTTTGTGGCGGCTACCTACATGCGCGGCGTGCGATTGGTTCAAATCCCTACTAGCTTACTGGCGATGGTTGACTCTAGTGTCGGTGGCAAAGTTGGAGTGGATTTGCCGCAAGGCAAGAATTTAGTTGGCGCTTTCAAGCAACCTGAATGTGTGCTGATTGATCCACTGGTTTTGTCCACACTTCCTGAACGCGAGTGGCGCTGCGGTATGGCAGAAATCATCAAGCACGGTATGATCGCTGATTCGGGGTTACTCAGATCTGAGTTGTGGGAAAAAGATCAGGCTGAAGAGTTGGTGCGTCGTGCTGTGCAAGTGAAAGTTGATATTGTGCAGAAAGATCCTTATGAGCGTAATGTGCGGGCATACCTGAACCTCGGACATACGTTTGCACATGCGATAGAACGCGTCACCAAGTACAGTTGGTTGCATGGTGAAGCGGTTGGGGTAGGACTGGTCGCCGCGGCACGATTATCATATGCATTGGGGTTATGTGACTCGTCACTCGCTGAAGAAATAGAAGACGTGGTTGATCGTGTTGGTTTGCCAACGCGTTTGGGAACGCTAGACGCGCATGAATTGTTGGCCGCGATGGGAACTGATAAGAAGTGGCAGGCGGGACATTCTCGCTTTGTTTTGCTGAAGGCGATGTGTGAGCCGACATTGGTCGAGGATGTACCAAAAGCAACGGTTATTCAAGTCTTGCAAGAAATGGCGGGATGACTCATGATTATTTTTGGCACCCGTAATCGGTTTAAAACGATAGGGACAGGGCAGTTTTATTGCCCACACTGCCAAGGCCAACGTAATTATGAGCATAAGCAGGCGAAAAAGTACTTTACGTTATATTTTGTACCGCTCATTCCGATGGGTGATATGGGCGATTTTGTGGAATGCCAGACTTGTCATGTGACTTACAAATCAGAAGTCCTCAATATTAAACCCGCGCCGAAACAAATCAGTGCTGTTGAATTGTTGAATTCGGTTAAGTCTCGTTTGACCAATGGCGATTCAGTGGAATACGTGATTCGGGATTTGACTACGGCGGGCATTGAGCGTGACGTTGCCACGAGCCTTGTTAATTCTTCGATAGGTACTGAACGTAAGACATGTAAGAATTGCAATCTTTCGTATGCAAAGAGTGTTAATGTGTGCCGCGAATGTAACCAAGTCTTGTCGGAGATCGTTTGATGACCAAGAAACTCCTACTTTTACATGGGCCGAACCTGAATTTATTGGGGACGCGCGAACCGGGTGTGTATGGCAACGTGACACTCGAACAAATTAATGAGCGAGCTACTTTACACGCGCAGTCTCATAAAGCAGAACTGAGAACTGAACAATCAAATCACGAAGGTGCGTTGATTGATGTGTTGCATATTGCGCGCAATTGGGCTGATGGGGTGGTTTTCAATCCAGGGGCTTACACTCATACGTCAGTTGCACTTAGAGATGCTATCAGCGCAATCGCACTGCCAGTGGTTGAGGTACATTTGTCGAATATTCATGCACGTGAGGAATTCCGGCATAAGTCTATGCTTGCGCCAGTTTGTCTCGGACAAATATGTGGTTTTGGATGGCGCGGATACCTGCTAGGGATTGACGCCGTTTTGGGGCACCTCGGGGTATTGGATAAAGCCAATTAGTTAGTACTCATAACCAAACACGATGCCTGTCGATTTGGTAAACTCCTCTGTAGGTCAAGACGTGCGTTCTCCGTTATACTGAGATCCTAGTTGTTTCATGTTCCTATTCGAGCATGACTATCCATGTTCCTGCTTATGCTGAAAAGGCTCATAAAATGCCGACAAAAGACGCTGTGTTTGCCGCAATAAAAGACCGAAATGTGCAGTATGTGGACTTATGGTTCACTGACATTACCGGCATGGTCAAAAGTGTTACCGTTCCGAGTGCGCAACTGATGAATGTTGTTGAAGCCGGATTGCATTTTGACGGTTCATCGATAGAGGGATTCGCACGCGTAGCAGAAAGCGACATGACGCTTGTTCCTGACCTCAATACCTTCATTTTGCTGCCGTGGGATGAATTGCATCGAACTGCGCGGGTTATTTGTAACGTACACACGTTACGGGAAGAACCATTTATTGGTGATCCTCGAAACGCGCTTATTAAGGCACTGCGTCAAGCCGATGAGATGGGATTTACGTACAAGACAGGGATGGAACTGGAATTTTTCCTGTTTAGAACTGAAAACGAACGCCCAATCCAGCCACTCATTCCGTTTGATAACAGCAGCTATTTTGATATGTCGATGCATCCGGCAAAGGCCATTGTCCGCGAGATGGTATCCGCGTTATCGGATATGGATATACAGGTTGACTCTACACATCACGAAATTGGGTCGGGACAGCATGAGATTGACTTTCAGTACGATGATGCACTGTCAACTGCTGATAAGTTGCTGACGGCGCGTGTGGCTCTCAAAGCGGTGGCACATCGCAATGATTTGCTTTGTACGTTTATGCCTCGACCGGATGCCAATTTACCGGGTTCTGGTATGCATACTCATCAAAGTCTGCATGATAAACATACAGGTGCGAATTCATTTGTTGATACCAACAATGAATATGGTTTGTCCCAAACAGCTAAGTATTTCTTGGCCGGACAATTGTTTCATGCGCGTGCGATGTGTGCGATTCTAGCGCCATTGGTCAATTCCTATAAGCGATTGGGAACGAGCTTCGAAGCGCCTGTTTATGTCACATGGGCACACATCAATCGTGGTGCATTGATTCGTGTACCGCATATTACGATTGGTAAGGAAGCTCATACCCGTCTTGAGTTGAGATGTCCTGATTCGAGTATCAATCCTTATTTGGCTAGCGCAGTGATGCTCATGGCTGGTCTGGATGGTATTCGCCAGCAAATGCCGCTTCCAGAACCATTGGAAGAAACATTGGTCAGACAAGACCGTAGCCGTGTGCGTCAGCTCGAAATCTTGCCATCTTCATTAGGTGAGGCGTTGGACGTGTTGGGACAGGATGATGTAGTGCTGTCCGCGTTAGGGCCGTTTATCAGTGATCGTTATATTGCTGCCAAACGACAAGAGTATGACGAATATAGTCGGCAGGTAACTGCTTGGGAATTGGAACGCTATCTTAGTCGCTTTTAACGACTAGTTTGTGCATCAGTGCAAGAATTTCTTCCGCATCCTTGTTTTCAACGACGAGCGTCATATTAGACGGCCCGTAGGTGACTCCAAGGATGCGGATGTGTTTCAGTAGTTGTAGGATGGTTGCGCTGGTCGTTGTCCACGTATCTAGATTTGCGCTGATGGCTGTCAAAAAGGTAATGGTTTTTACCGTCCATGACTGTGTATTTGGATTTAGTTGGAGATGCTCTTCTATTGCCAGCCTAATCGTATGAATGGCGTCAGATCCGGCGGTTGTTGGAATGAGAAAGCAGGCCAGACTGTGTGATGCTGACTGTGCCGACATGATGATATCAATCTGATTGTTCGGAACAGCTACCGTTACTTTGTCATATACGGCTGGAATTGGAGCGTACTCTCCGGTTCGAGATGCTTCTACAGCAAGACCCGGGATGTAGGTAATGGCTTTTATCGAATGTGAGTAGGCCGATCCTGTGTCTGTTATCAGGGTGCCAATTTGCTGCGGTTTATATACATTTTTGATCCGCAGAGGTATTTTTTCGTCTTTTAGCGGCCCGATCATTCTTGTATGTAGGACACGTGCACCGAAATAGGCCATTTCTGCGGCCTCTGCATAGGAAAGCGTCGGTATGACTCTGGCGTTCGGCACGTCGCGTGGGTCGGCAGTCATCATGCCATCAACATCAGTCCAAATCCATATTTCAGTGGCATTCACACATACACCTAGAACTGAAGCTGTATAGTCACTGCCGCCGCGTCCGAGCGTGGTTGGTTTGCCGTTGCGCGTGGCACCTATAAATCCGGTTACTACTGGAACAATTTTACGTTCCAATAATGGTAAGAGATTTTGGGCGATTTGAGTGCGCGTCAATGCTATATTCGGTGTGGCATTTCCGGGGACATCGTCGGTCACAATGAGTGACGTGGTATCTAGGGCGACACTGCGCAAATTGTTTTGACGGAGCAGTGCCGCAATTATGCGTGCAGCCAACTTTTCGCCTACCCCAATGGTGGCGTCAACTGCTTCCGGTGTGACTTTACTGTTGATTTGTGCCATGCCTTGGTACAGATCAAGCATGTCAAATAGCAATCGGTCAATATCGGCGTGTAGTGCCGATCGTTCAGTTGTGCCTAATGGCAACTCATCAATGAGCGCTAAATGGCGTGTTCGTAGGTTTGCCACAATGCGGCGATATCCGCGTTGCTGACCCATTTGAGCAAGATGCGCCGCTTCAATAAGTGCATCAGTAACTCCTTCGAGCGCGGAAGCTACTAAGACTAAGCGATCCCATTGCTCTTGTTCATGCAGTACAATGCTCAACACCTGTGTTAGGGCGTCGGTTGTGCCAATAGATGAACCACCAAATTTCATAACGAGGGTGTTCATAAGTGATTCCCAAATAAGAAAATCAATACATACAGGCAGAGAAATTGCCTAGTGTTTGATGCAATAATCAAGTTTATGATTAAGAGTATTACGGTGAGATGAGACTAGCATTTTGAGTGGAATCTGTCAAATTCTTTGCCATAATGGTAGGGTATGACTTATGATTGAGTTGGGATTAGTTAAAACCAGATAATAGGGTTGTAAAATATGACTGAGATAACTCTCGTACAACAGCGAACTGTTGCTGGTGTGCGATTTCATCGTGTAGGAAAACTCTACCATTTCGATTATAGCGCGTTTCCTGATTTGCAAATGAATGATCACGTGATTGTTGAGACGGCGCGTGGTCGACAGATGGGGCAGATTGTTAGTTTCATGGCAGCAGATGATGATAATCGTGATTATAAAGCGATTATGCGTCCAGCGACGCCGCGTGATTTGACCTTGAAACAACATTGGGAGCTTCAACAGGATGAAGCACTTGACCAATGTATTGCAAAGGCTAAGCAGATAGGCGGATTTCAAGAAGCGAAGTTTATTGCCGCACAATACAATTACGATGGCACGATGCTGACATTTTTGTTTACTGCGGAAGATAAACTTAACACAGGACGATTGGTTACAGAATTAAGCAAGGTTTTCCCTACGCAGGTCGAAATGCGGCAAATTGGCCCACGTGATGTGGCGAAGTTTTTGGGGGGATTTGGAGCCTGCGGGGAAAGCCGATGCTGTAGCACTTTCCTAACTGATTTCAGCCCCATTTCTATTAAGATGGCAAAGATGCAGGGTATTTCGCTCAATCCATCTGAAATTACTGGTATGTGCGGTCGTTTGCGTTGTTGTTTGGTGTATGAATATGAGCAATATGTTGAAGCTCGTAAACAATTGCCGAAACGCAATAAGCGAATTGGGACACCACACGGCGAAGGAAAGGTTCTGGATGTTCATCCTTTGCAAGATGCCGTCACTGTCCTTGTAGAAGATACTCGCTATTTCTTGAAACGTGAAGAAATTATCCCGCTCGATGAGTGGGAAGCCCTGCAGAAGAAATCAAGCGAACCGTGTACCAAACATGGTGATGGACCGTGTGAATGTGGTGCCAAGCCCGGTAAGAAACAGTCGCCGCCAACAGAGTAGTGTGGGCGTATTGACAAATGTAAGTTTGAGATGTGCGGTCTGTGCATCTTGGTATGATGTGATATGGATACATAGGATATGACTGAAACCAACCAAGAATTAACTCCGAAACGTGTGTTAGGGGTATTTGCCCATCCCGATGATCCTGAGTTTTTCTGTGGCGGTACTTTTGCGCGCTGGGCCGCGGAAGGTGCACACATTACGTTTGTCGTCGCAACAAGCGGTGATAAAGGTAGCAGTGACCCCGAAATGACCTCGGGGCGGTTGATCGAAATTCGGGAAGTTGAAGAACGAAATGCTGCGACCGTATTAGGTGCCAAAGAGGTTGTATTCTTGCGTTACCCTGATGGTGAACTACAGCCGAATCTGCAATTGCGGCGTGATATTACTCGCCTGATACGTTTAAAACAGCCTGATGTTGTGGTGACCTGTGATCCAACTGTGTTCTGGTTTGGTGTCAATTCAGTGAATCATCCCGATCACCGAGCAATTGGAGAGGCTACACTTGATGCGGTTTATCCAACTGCTCGTGATCGTTTGAATTTCCCTGAACTCGAACGCGATGAGGGTCTTGCTCCCCACAAAACAGGACAACTTTATATTTGTGGTACTCATTCAGCTACAACAAAAGTTGATACAACTGACTATATTGAGACTAAGATTAAGTCTCTTTATGAGCATAAGAGCCAGATTCCTGATATGGAAGCAATGGCGAAGCGGCAACGTTCAAATGTTGACCCTGAGTCACCCGTTGACGCGCCACGTTATTCTGATTCGTTCCGCGTTATTACATTTAGTCGGTGAACAAACATGATTAACTTTACTACTGAAGCCGAGGCATTGCGTGATGAATTGGTCGCGCGTCGTCGCGATTTTCACATGCATCCGGAATTGGCTTTTGAAGAGTTTCGCACGTCTGGTATCGTCGCAGATGAATTGCGGCAACTCGGCTTGGAAGTACAAACCGGTATAGGCAAGACCGGTGTGGTCGGTATCTTGGAAGGTTCCCAAGATGGACCAACGATATTGGTTCGGGCAGACATGGATGCACTGCCAATACGCGAAGAAAATGGATTTTCTTATATATCGACGACCCAAGGCAAGATGCATGCATGTGGCCATGATGGACATACCACCATTGGATTGGGTGTTGCAAAGTTGCTTTCACAACATCGAGAACAGATAGCCGGACGCGTAAAGTTTGTGTTCCAACCCGCAGAAGAGACTGTCGGTGGTGCTAAGGCGATGGTTGCGGATGGCGTACTAAAAGATCCACGCCCAGACGTGACATTAGGTTTGCATCTATGGAACTCGATGCCATTGGGGAAAATCGGGGTCGGCGATGGCCCTGTGATGGCTGGCGCGAGCACTTTTACGATTAAAATCATTGGCAAAGGTGGTCATGCCGCGTTGCCGACAGCCTCTCTCGATCCTGTGGTCTGCGCTGCTCAAATGATCACTGCTTTACAAACTGTTGTTAGCCGTAATGTCGATCCACTTGATAGTGCGGTCATTTCCGTAACGCGGGTGCAGGCAGGAACTGCCTACAATATTATTCCCCAAGACGCGGAGCTATGGGGGACGATCCGTACATTTAAGTTGGAAGTGCGCGACCACGTTGAACGTCGTATGCATGAGATCGTGACTGGCATTGCGCAGGCAATGGGCTGTAGAGCCACTATAGAAATTGTTCATGGCACGTTGCCTGTGCGTAACGATCCGGTTGTTGGAGAACGAACACGGGCAATTCTTCGTCAGTATGTGGGTGATGTTGGTTTAATCACAACTGAGCGTACGATGGGTGCAGAGGATGTTGGCCTGTTCATGGATGATATTCCGGGTATGTATTTCTTTGTAGGTGCATCTGTACCCAATCAGACTGAGTATTTTGGACACCATCATCCACGTTTTGATTTTGATGAAAATGCGTTGCCGTTTAGCGTGGCGCTGATGGCGTCTGTTGTAGCGGATTATGTTATTCCAGCATCAGGTTCATAATGACCATTGATTTTCGAGGTATTGCGGAAGGAATGCGTGAGGAACTGGTCACCCGTAGACGGGATTTCCACATGCACCCTGAACTCGGTTTTGAGGAGGTTCGCACATCTGGGATTGTTGCCTCCGAACTGTCTAAATTAGGGCTTGAGGTTCAAACGCATGTCGGTCGGACAGGTGTTGTAGGAATGTTGAAAGGCGACCATGACGGCCCGACGGTTCTGGTTCGTGCAGATATGGATGCCTTACCCATTCAAGAACAAACCGGTGTTTCTTATGTTTCCCAAACCCCGGGGAAAATGCATGCATGTGGGCATGATGCACATATCACTATTGCGCTAGCAGTTGCTAAAATAATGACTGGGTTTCGGTCGCAGTTGGCCGGACGGATAAAGTTTGTGTTTCAACCGGGCGAAGAGGGACACGGCGGCGCGCTTGAAATGATCAGGGATGGTATTCTTAAGAACCCGAAGCCGGATGTGGTACTCGGACTGCACGTGTGGAATGAGTTGCCTTTGGGGACAATAGGAGTAGCCAGTGGTGCGGTGATGTCCGGTTCATCCGTGTTCACGATTATCGTGAAGGGGAAGGGCGGTCACGCGGCTATTCCTTACAAGACAATTGACCCTGTGGCGTGTACGGGTGAGTTGATTATGGCGCTGCATACGATTGTCGGGCGTAAGATGGATGCGATGGCTGGTGCGGTAGTACTATCTGTAACCAGTGTACGCACAAGTAGCCATGCGTTTAACATTATTCCGCAGGAAGTTGAAATTAAGGGTACATTCCGTACGTTCAACGCTTATACTAGTGAAGTCATGGAACAGCATATTCAATCCGTTAGTCAAGCGGTCTGTGCATCGGTTGGATGTGAGGCTCAAGTCACTATCAAGCATTTGACGATACCGGTTATGAATAATCCAGCGGTGACCAAACGCGTTCGAAAAGCCATGAAGCAGGTGGTTAAACCAAGTGCGCTGGATCAAACTGTTCGGACAATGGCTTCTGAAGACGTGTCCTATATGCTGGACGATATTCCGGGCATGTATTTCTTTGTAGGTGCTGCAAATCCGAGTAAGGGCATAACCTATGGACACCATCACCCATCCTTCAATATTGATGAAGATGTTTTACCGTTGGGTGTAGCGTTGATGTCGGCATCGGTAGCCGAATATGTGATGCGGGTTTAATAAGGCGAATGGCACGAAATAACGTTTTACAATGGCGCGATGGTCGCGGATGGTTGGTGCTTTCAGGTGGGCATGTATCTGAAAGTTACGTTCGAGCACAAGCCATCGGGCACATTGACGCGGATGGTGGTGTAGCTTACATAACCTTTGGTAGCAGTATTGAATCAACTGAAATCTTGATGAATGACATGCAAGATTTGGGTGCGCCATCGGGTTATTTTGTGGATGTCATGTCTGAAGATGACGAGACTATCCGTGCAAAGCTAGGCGAGGCCAGCCTGATTGTGGTTGAGTCTGGTAAAACGAGCGCTGAAGCACGCTCGGCATTGCTGGGTGCTGCTGTTGAAGGTATGCAGGTTGCATATGAAAATGGAGCGATTATCTTACTCGAGGGTAACAGCGCTGCTGCCTTCGGAACATGGATATTGATGGATAACGGGGAAATTCGGCAAGGTATTGGTTGGTTTTCTCAACTGTTCTTGTTGCCGGGCGTTACAGGAGTGGCGCAGTCTGAGGTTGGTAAAGCTGCTCTAGAAGAAGAGCCTTCCGCATTGGCATTGGGTATCGGTGTTGGTTCGGCACTCGCTTTAGGTCCAGATGGTGAAGTCGAACCGTGGGGCGAACAGCAAGTCACAATTGCTCTAGGCCGTTCGTTTAGCAGTGCGGCGCGGACAGAATAGTCAAGTAATGTTTAGGTTTTAATCAGCATTTTTGAGAGGACGAGAACGTGCCTGCAACAATAGTAATTGGTGCACAGTGGGGGGATGAAGGAAAAGGACGTGTGGCCGATTGGCTCGCCGCAAAGGCGGACGTAGTGGCTCGCTATGCTGGTGGTGACAACGCCGGACATACGGTTGTCGTTGGTGACAAGATATTTAAGCTCCACCTAATTCCTTCCGGAATTTTGCACGAGAGTGTCACTTGTGTATTAGGCAACGGTATGGTTGTAAACCCTGTTAATTTACTCAGGGAAATGGATCAGATAGCGACGATGGGAGTCGAAATGACTCCGGATCGTTTCGTCATAAGTAGTCGTGCGCATTTGATTACCCCTGCACATATTGCACTAGATAGCGCATCTGAAAAAGCACTAGGCAATCAAGCGATTGGGACTACCCTACGCGGTATTGGTCCGGCTTACATGGATAAAACCGGACGTAAGGGAATCCGTGCTGGACAGATGCTAAATGTCGAAGAATTTGCTGACTCACTCTACAAAATGATCGAAGAAGCGAATATTACATTGGCGCGTCAGGGTGGCGTTACACTTGACCCCAAGACGGTGACGACTGACTACATTGATGCGGCAGCTCGACTCCGCCCCTATATTAAAGACACTACTGTGTACCTGAACAAGCGCTTACAAGAAGGTGCACGTATTTTGTGCGAGGGCGCACAAGGAACTTTGCTTGACATTGATCATGGCGACTATCCGTTTGTGACAAGTTCTTCGCCAACTGCGGGTGGAGCGCTGACTGGTTTGGGTATTGGACCTCGCCAAATTGATCGAGTAATGGGTGTTGCGAAGTGTTTTAGTACCCGCGTTGGCAGTGGTCCGATGCCCACTGAATTGCAGGGGGAACTCGGTAATCGTTTGCGTGGAACGGGCGAAAATCATTGGGATGAATATGGTACGACCACTGGGCGACCCCGTCGTTGCGGTTGGTTGGATGCAGTTGTCTTGCGCTATTCGGCGGCAGTCAATGGCTTTACTGAGTTGTTTTTGACCAAGCTGGATGTTCTCAGCGGATTTGATGAGCTGAAAATTGCAGTTGCTTACCATATTGGTGGTCAACGATATGAGTATCCACCAGTCACATTTTCTGAGTTGGAACAGGCTGAGGTTGAGTACATTACAGTGCCGGGATGGCATGAGGACATCAGCAAGATTCGTAATGTGGAGCAGTTACCTGCAGCGACCCGTGCCTATGTGGCCAAAGTCGCAGAACTCTGTGGTACGCCGATCAGTACCATCAGCGTTGGACCAGAACGCGATCAACTGGTTTTCTTTTAGGTTGGGGTTGTTTAGTTAAGTTGTTAGGACGCTGTATGACTGGGGATACGTATGGTTCTCAAATGGATGCACCTGTTGATCGACCCCCACAGCGGGTTGTGTCACTTGTCCCCAGCATTACTGAGTCACTATTTGATCTGACACTTGGTAATCGTCTTGTGGCGATTACTGATTATTGTGTGTTTCCTGTAGAGGGTGTAAAACATTTACCGCGTATTGGTGGCACCAAAAATCCTGATATTGCTCGTATTGTTGAACTCCGGCCAGATTTGGTGATCGCTAATCAAGAAGAGAATCGAAAGGAAGATGTAGCAGCATTGCGAGTTGCTCGGATTCCTGTTTGGGTTACGTTTCCACGTACTGTGTCGGATACGTTTAATCTTTTGTGGAATATCATGGATGTGTTTGATGAACCGGCAATGGTTCCACGCGTACGGCTTATCGAACAAACGATGGATTGGGTTTGGCGCATCAGCGAAATGCGAGTTGAGCAAGAAGCGTGTCGGGTCTTTGTTCCCATTTGGTATGAACCACTTATGACATTTAATGGGGACACTTATGCCAACGATATTTTGCGTGTGTGCGGTGCTGTCAATGTGTTTGCAAATCGCGAGCGTCTGTATCCTCTAAAGGCCGACTTAGGGCTGATGGAAGCTGATGCGAATGAAAAAGGGCGCGATGTGCGCTATCCGCGTGTGACTATCGAGGAAGTGGTAGATGCGCAACCGGATGTAATTTTACTTCCTAGTGAGCCGTTTCAATTCACAGAAGAACACATTCAAATTTTCGCGGGATTGGATATTCCTGCCGCTAAAAATAACCGAATTGTGCTGGTTGACGGTTCACTTCTTACGTGGCATGGTACCCGCATTGCATACGCTTTAAATACCTTACCTGATGTGCTTTACCCGAATGGGAAAGTGTAGCCGAATATGACGAATAGTGACTCTAGTACCGAATGGCTTGATACAGTTGCTCATGACCTGCGGACTCCCATTAATCTGGTTTATGGTTGTTTGGATGTCATTCAGAATCTTGGCCCATTGAATGAGAAGCAATTACACTATCTTGATCGTGCATTTGCTGGACTCAAACGGATGGAACATCTGATAGCCCGCCTAAAGGATATCACGTGGGTTGATTCGAGTACTCCGCTAGACGTTGTTGAAATTAACCTTTCGAGCTTAATCGGTGACGCGATTGATCTATTGCTTGAACTGGCAGAACAACGCGAGGTTAAAATACGGGTCAACATCTCACCTGAAATTACGGTTATCAAGGGTGATGGAATGCGTTTGGCGCAAGTTATGGACAATTTGCTGAGTAATGCGATCAAGTACAATCGGCAGGGTGGAACAATTGTCGTTGGCGCCCGCCAACAAGATAATTCGGTTGTAGTGATGGTGCAGGACAGCGGGATTGGTATCTCAGAAGAGGATCAGCCACATGTGTTTGATCGATTCTTTCGGGCGCCGGAAGGTGTGCGTTTGAAAATTGAAGGCAGTGGTTTGGGATTAGCGATCACAAAGGGTATCGTTCAACGGCACGGAGGCCGAATATGGGTCGAAAGCGCACCGAGCGTCGGTTCGACTTTTTATTTTTCTGTGCCACTTTCTCTTGACGCAAATGCAGAAACTGAATAACAAGTGTGCGTCTGTATTTGATGGGTGTATACTCATCGTTCATCTTGCAGTAGGTTGTGAGAAATAGTACAATCTTTTTACTTTAGGCGGTATCCGAGGAGGTTTGTTGTGAAGCGATTGTTAATTGTAGTTGTGGTCATTGTAATCTTGATAATTAGTGGTGGTTTGACATCACAAATTGCTTCAAGTGGCAATCAACTCAATATCCCCGGTCTCATTCGCCAGACAAACAATCCAGATGCTTCGGCATTGGATATGGCACCTTGGAAGGCCGAACAGTTATTTCTATTCGTAGGCTTTGTGATTTTCAATCTGGTCGGCATGGCTGTAACTATTATGGCGATTTTTTGGTTCCTCAATTGGCAGATTAAATCTGTCAATGCCAAAAAAGCCAATGCTCCGAGTGCTGTCGTCTCTACCGAAGAGGCGTAACCCCTTTTACTGTCTAGTTGTTGGTTAGGGATTTATTGTTATGCAGAAATCGACCAATTCCCACCGTGGTTTTGCCCGCCTGGCGCTCGTCACAGCTTTGTTGACGCTTGGTCTAATCGTATTTGGTGCTGTGGTTCGTGTTACTGACTCTGGTCTGGGTTGTGGTGAACATTGGCCACTGTGCAATGGCACCATTTTCCCTCCACTGGATAATATCACAGCGTGGATAGAGTGGCTTCATCGGTTGTTCGCAGCCCTCATCGGTGTCTTTGGTGTTGCCATGTTGGTTGTGGCTATTCGTGCCTATCGCAGTCAAAATCGCCGTGTACTCAATATTACAATCGTCGCTGCTGTTTTATTCGCAGTGCAAAGTACGCTCGGCGCAATTGTAGTGCTGAAAAGCTTGCCCGTACTTGGTGTTACGCTTCACCTTGCTACCGCGATGTTGTTGCTAGCGTTTTTGCTGTTGGCATCGGTTGTCGCCTCATATCGGCCTGGTTTACCTTCGACTTCAAATCGGGTGACAACCTTGGCATATACTACGGCGGCGCTTTCACTTGTGATTATTCTTACGGGGGCGCTGGTTCGTGGTAGTGGTGCAACACTCGCTTGTACGGATTGGCCGCTGTGCAGTGGGCAGATATTACCAACGCAACAAGGGTCTTTGGCTGTTATCCATATGTTCCATCGTTTCGCTGTTGCCGCACTTGGTATCAGCGTAGTGGTTCTCGCCGTGATTGTATACCGCGATCGGCAGGACCAACGGCTGAGAACATTGGCGTTGGTCGCGGTAATTGCATATTTTGCACAAGCAGGCGTTGGTGCCATGTTTGTGATGAGCCGTGCTCAGGCATTTTGGGGGGCTGCACATGTTGGCTTGGCAGCCAGCACGTGGGCATTGCTAGTCGCTTTGTCGGCGATTGAATGGTTGAACAATCATACGCATTCTAATGGGAAAACAGATCATACATGGGAACTTCAATCCAAAGTTTCGAATTAGGTAAGTTCAACTTGCGATCAGTGGCAAAGACCTATTTAGAACTGGCAAAACTGCGCATAGTCTTATTGTTGCTGTTTACAACAGTAACAACAATGATTATTGCTGCAAATGGGATTCCAAGCCTTAGTATTTTGATCCCAACCTTGATTGGTGGTGCATTTGCTGCTGCGGGAGCCAGTGCAATCAATCAATATATTGATCGTGATATGGACGCTTTGATGGCTCGTACGGCACGTCGCCCAATACCGTCAGGACGTGTTACCCCATTGAATGCACTTTTGTTTGGATTAGGCTTGCTTGCGTGGTCGGTTTTAGTCCTCGCTACGTGGGTCAATTGGTTTACGGCTATTTTGGCACTGTTTGGTGGGCTCTACTATGTCATCCTGTATACACTCATTCTCAAACGTAACACTGTAGTCAATATTCTTATTGGCGGTGGGGCAGGTGCGGTACCGGTATTGGTTGGATGGGCTGCTGTCACGGGGACGCTTTCCTATCAGGCGTTTATTCTCTTTGCCATCATTTTCTACTGGACACCGCCGCATAGTTGGGCGCTAGCATTACTAGTCAACAAGGATTACACCTTGGCGAATGTGCCGATGATGCCGGTGGCACACGGTGAAGAAGCAACGCGCCGCCAAATCTTGTTATATTCATTGCAATTGGTACTGATAACACTACTGCCGTTGCCATTTAAATTCTTGGGTTCGATTTACACGTTAACTGCCTTTGCATTGGGAATAGGGATGATCTATTACTCGGTCAAACTTATTCAACGTGCAGATGGTGCTGCCGCTCGTACGATGTACAAATACACCACATCCTATCTCGCCTTTTTGTTTCTGGTGATGATTGTGGATCGGTTAATTCATTAGGTGATGTGACTGTGACTTCATCATCAAACCAAGCATCCCGATGGCCTGTTTATCTGGTCATCGGATTGTTTATCCTCGTCAGCATCATATTTCTTGCCGCGTTTGCGTTGACCACTGAAAGCGAAATGGTGGCTACGCCAACAGCTGTTGCAGAAATCACATCCGAGACTTATATGGATAAGGTTTCTGTTTTGCTGGCGGATGCAGACGCGACACGTGGTGCTGCACTTGTCGAACAATTTGCTTGTACGGCCTGTCACCGCGAAGGTGCTAAGAATAAAATAGCACCACCATATGAGGGTGTTGCTGAACGTGCTGCCACCCGCCGCCCGCCGCTAACTGCTGCCGCATATATCTACGAGTCGATTACAAATCCATTGGCTTATGTAGTGGCTGGCTTTAACCCTGCGATGCCTCAAAACTTTTCACAGCAATTGTCTGATCGTCAGTTGGGCGATATTATTGCTTATCTACTGACCCCAACCGCACACTAACTTTCTCCGCGAAACAGCTTAGTTCGTTTTATCTCCCGGGTAAATAATCATGTATCTGGATGCTTTCACATTATCGGCTCTAGTTGATGAATTCATGGATGTTTTGGTTGGTGGTCGCATTCAAGATGTTCTAGATGTGGATGAAACTGGCATTGGATTTGAGGTCTATGGTGACCGGAAGCGCCGTTATCTTTATCTCAGTGCAGATACACAAGTACCGCGTATTCAGTTGCTGGACGAAAAATTGCGCCGTGGTTTAGTAAAACCAACGCAACTAGGATTACTGTTTCGCCGCTATGCAGAAGGTGGTGCAATTGAACATATCAGCCAACCGAGTTGGGAGCGTATTTTACAGTTTGATATTGTGGGGCCGGAGGGTGCACTTACGATTATTGTGGAGCCGATGGAAAGGCGCAGCAATATTCTACTAATTCAGAAGGGAATCATTATTGATTGTATGCGTCGTGTAGGACCGGATGAGAATCGTTACCGGCTGAGTCTTCCGGCACATGAGTATAAATTACCGCCTCCACAATCAGGCAAACTTGATCCCGGTAAAGTCACCCAAGATGATGTTGAAGCAATGCTTTCCGAAAATGACGACCCTAAACGTAAGGCGCATCAGGTTTTGGCATCCAAGTTATTAGGTGTGAGTCCTTTGTTGGCTAAAGAAATTGTCTTTCGAGCCAGTAGTGATGCAAATCAAAAGGCCTCTGCGGCTGAAGCAACGTCTATCTTTAATAACCTACAAATCCTAATTGATCCTTTGATCAGACGGCAGTGGCAACCAGGTATTGTTGAGAGCGAAGAGGGCGTGACGGCTTATAGTGTTTATCCAATCGAGAGTATGACTATATGGCATCCTACTGATAGTTTAAGCGAGGCTATCACAGCCTACTACGGTGCTCCAGTCGGTGAAGATGCATACCGTGCTGCCAAAATACCAGTCGTTGAAGCGATTCAGGAAGCACGTGCGAAATTAACAGCCCGCTTATCTGGATTAGAGAAGTCGATGACTGACGAACATGAGCGAGACGTATTGAAGCAGAGTGGTGAACTCATTCTCGCTTATCAATTCATGATTGAGTCTGGACAGACTGAATTGAAAGCCCAATACGATCCTGAGGCTCCTGACCTTGTGATCAAGCTCGATCCTAAGCTGTCGCCGCTCGATAATGCACAGGCATATTTCGGTCGATATGATAAAGCGAAGAAAGCACTAGATGATGTTCCACGCTTAATTGGTGAAACCCGTAATGAATTGGAGTATATGGCGCAATTGGCGACCGATCTTGAATTCGCTACGAGTTGGCCAGAGATTGATGAGGTTCGTCAGATATTGCAAGCTGACGGTCATTGGCGGGGGGTAGCGGCCAAGAAAATTGCAGGTAGTGGGCAAAGCGCTCCTCTCAAAATTGTGACCCAAGATGGGTTTGTGATTTGGGTTGGACGTAACAGTCGTCAGAATGAGATGGTTACGTTTGGAAAAGGGGGCGGGCAAGATCTGTGGTTGCACGCGCGTGGTGTTCCTGGAGCACATGTCGTCGTCAAGTTTGATGGGCGCAGTATTCCGGACACTGTAATTAATCAAGCGGCTGGCTTAGCTGCATACTACAGCTCTCGACGCAATGATGGGAAAGTTGAAGTTGATATTACGCGGTGCCTATATGTCAAGAAGATAAAAGGCGCGGCTCAAGGTATGGTTAACTACAAGAATGAAGAAACACACAGCGTGACCCCTCAAAGTGAAAAGCTAAATTGAAAATCAATGGTTGTAACCCGTGCTATTCTGCTTTCCACAATTTCATCCATAGACTATAACTGTAAATAGGTTGCTCGTTTACTCGCTTAACTTCATCGCCAATTAAGTATTACGATTGGTTGAAGTAATTTTTCTTGCAAAAGGATTCAAAATGGCGAAATATAAGCTCACCCCTAAGCCGGGAAGTAAAGTCAATTTGCAGCAATATGATCCTGATTATAATGACGATTTTGATGAAAAAAACGCTGAGGCGGAAGTTACCAAACTCAAAACGAAAATTGAAGGCCTTCAGGAGAAACTTTATGCAGAAGGCAAGCAATCATTACTCATAGTGTTTCAAGCGATGGATACTGGCGGTAAAGATGGTGTTATTCGCAAAGTGTTTGAAGGTGTAAATCCTCAGGGTGTGGTCGTTACATCCTTTAAGGCTCCGACACCTGAAGAACTTGCACATGATTTTTTGTGGCGTGTGCATCACTCCACACCTGCACGCGGACATATTGGTGTGTTCAATCGGAGTCATTACGAGGATGTATTGATTGTACGAGTCAATAATCTCGTGCCTAAATCAGTGTGGAAACAGCGCTACGAGTATATCAATCAGTTTGAGAATTTATTGGTGTCAAATGGCACCCGTATTTTGAAGTTCTATCTGCACATTAGCAAAGATGAACAGAAGCGACGGTTGTTAGCGCGGATAGCAAATCCTGAAAAGCAGTGGAAATTCTCTATGGGTGACTTGCCTGTAAGAGAACAGTGGGATCAGTATATGGAAGCTTACGAGGCTTTGTTGGAACGTTGTAATACCGATTATGCACCGTGGCATATTGTTCCTGCGAATCACAAATGGTATCGCGACCTGATTGTAGCAAAGACGATTGTAGCGACTCTTGAAGATATGAAACCGAGTTTTCCGCCGCCTGAAGCAGGGCTCGACAAAGTCGTTATTCCTGATTAGGACTGGTTAGCAACTCGTCGTGCCGCCTCTAATACTCTCGCAACTGTTATTTCACGGACACATGGGTGCATCGAGAGATCATCCCCTGTCCAGTCAATAATTCGACAGGGACGGCATTTAATGTCACTGGTCAATATAATGTGTTTTTGAGGCGATCCCCACGGACCGAACTCTATGGGGTCTGCCGGGCCAAAGAGGGTGACTGTAGGGGTTTGTACGGCTGCTGCGAGATGTAGCGGCCCACTATCTGGTCCAAGTACCACTTTTGCTCTCTGAAAAAGCGCTGCGAGCTGCCCAACGTTGGTGTCACCTGCCATCATGATTGCGGGTTGTTTCATGAGGCTCATGATGCGCCTAACCAGTGATGATTCTTTTTCGCTGCCTGTAAATATCACCAATGCATCTAGTTGTTCGGTCAAAATATCGGCGATCTGTGCCCATCCGGCGTCAAGCCAATGCTTTACGGCAGTACCTGTACCCGGATGTATACAGATAATTGGTTTATTTTTTTTGATGCCCCATTCATTCAGATAACCATTGATATATGCTTTATCGCTATCGTGAACTTCGAATTGATTAATGAGATCTTGCTGTTTGGTGTTCGGAAGCCATTTTTCAAATAATCGCATATTTTGAATAACGGCATGATCGTGTTTGAGTGGGATCTTGTGAGTTAGGTAGGGGGCGACATCAGGTAAATCATAACCGATTCGTTCTGGAATGCCTGCCAGTCGAGCGACGAGCGCTCCCCACCAATGATCGGGTCTCATAATCACAACACTGCCGTAACCAATGCGTCGTAATCGAGCTGCGGTAGAAACGGCTAACTGATAGGGTGATTGTAAACCGGTTTTGCTGGATCGACTAAAACCCGGGAATGGTAGCGTAAGTACTAGATCAATTTCAGGGAAGTTTGCAATGACATCCGCTGACCACGGCCCAACTAATGCGTGTAGTTCAAGATTGGGATTTGCGCGCTTCAGGGCGTGGATGGCTGGTGCCGTAAGTAAAACGTCACCGAGATGATCAGGCCGTATCAATAATACACGGTTGGAGTGTGTGCGGCGTCCCGATGGCACGGGTACGTATGA
The DNA here is from genome assembly GCA_044227005.1 of Aggregatilineales bacterium. Lineage (GTDB taxonomy): Bacteria > Chloroflexota > Anaerolineae > Aggregatilineales > Phototrophicaceae > CFX2. The sequence goes on along the minus strand of JBGAFZ010000002.1, from coordinate 1,427,156 downwards.
TGCAAGATTCAGTAATGCGCGTCGCGCTTGGTGTTTTAGTGGCGTGCTGTGGAAAGCTTCCGCCATTGTTTGATTGCGAATAACGAGTGTTTCTCTATCCACGCTCTATTGCCTCATAGGCAGTCAAGAGATTCGGAATGAGTACCGACCAATCATAGTGATTTTGGACATATTTTTGGGCAGCGGCGCCTAATTGAGTTCTTGTATCTGGCGAATCCAATAAACTTATGATGTTTTCAGCGATTTCATCCGGACTATCCACAATAATCATACCCATATCTGGTTCGCGCTGCATTCCACTTGCCGCTAAAGTCGTTGCCACTACTGCACAACCTGCGGACATAGCTTCAAGAATTTTGAGGCGTGTTCCGCTCCCCATTCGTAATGGTGCCACATATACATCGGCATTTCTTAAATAGGGTAACACGCTTTCGACCCAACCTGTTATTACGACACTTGGGTTATCGCGCAAAAACTCAAGATTTTCATGTGGCTTTTGCCCAACAATGTAAAATTTAACGTCACTCACTGTTGCCTTAATTTTAGGTAATATGGTCTTTGTAAACCACAAAACTGCATCCACATTCGGGCGATAATCCATTTTGCCAGTGAATACCAGTGCGTGATCGCTTACGTTAAGATCTGTGCTGGGTTTAGCATATTCGTCGCTAAATATACCGTTAGCGACAACTGGAATAGTTCGTCTCCTACTGATCTTTTGTAGGATTTCGGCGTCTTCAGTAGATACTGCGATTACGAGATCAGCATGTTGACACAACAACGCTTCAAAAACTTCGATACGCTTTGATTGTATGAGTGAATAGGCCGCTACTATCCATCGGTTAGGATTCAGGCGATCAATTTCGTAAATAGCATACTGCATTGCGGCTTCCGCATTGAACGCATCATATACTAATTTTGCCTGCGTTCCCATTTTGCGGATGATTGGCAAATAGCAGGCGACCTCAATGCCTTCAAATTGAATAAGGTCATATTGCTCTTTTTGAACAATTTGTTTCAGGCGTTGCTCAAATTGAGTACTGTAGAGCCGTTGTGAAATGTCAGCGTTACGCGTTATCAAAAGGTCATATAGGCGGTCACGTTTGCTACGCTGGGGAAATTCAACTGTTTCTATCGTGGTACAAAATGTATCGAGTGGCGTGTTTGTATTTCCACTGAAGCTCGTATCGTTAAAACTGAGGAGCGACAATTCGTGACCGGCTTTGTGTAAACCTTGTATAAGACCATAACTACGCAAGGCACCGCCTTGATGCGGGGGGTAGGGCAGATTAGCTGTGACGAAGAGGATTCTCATGGTGTTGCCCCGACGGCCTCATAAACGTTCAGGGCAATTCGCGCGGTCGATTCCCATCGGAATTGTTTCGCACGTTCGAGACCCTTTTCTTGGTTTACGATGCGCCATTCAGTATCGGTCAGCGCTTTCTTTATAGCCTCTTTGATCGACTGAACGTCGTCTGGATTGATTAATAAGCCCACATCACCGACAACTTCAGGCAACGATGATCGGTTACTGACGATAGGTACTGTTCCACACGCCATTGCTTCCAACGCTGGAAAACCAAAACCTTCATAAAATGATGGCAATACTAGAATTGTTGCCAAATTATATATGGCCGGCAATTCATCGTCTTCTATGTTTTCTTTCCACATAACCCGGTTTCCTAATTTGAGACTTTGGATACGTTGCATAGTCTCGTCAAATAACCAACCACGCCGCCCCACTAATACCAATGGGGGCGCGTCGGCCCATTCCTCAATCAATAGCTTGTAGGCTTGGAGTAACCCTAAGATGTTTTTGCGCGGTTCAAATGTCCCTACGAACAAAATATAGTCTTTGGGGAGTTGATGCTTTTGTAGTTGTACTTGGAGTGTAGTGTCTTGAAGCGAGTGAAATCGCTCATCAACTCCCAACATGTGGACGGTGATTTTCTCGTCTGGCACTTTAAGCATTTGGATCAAATCTGTTTTTGTTGCCATGCTATCTGAAAGGATATGGTCGGCCTGCCGGACTGCCACTTCAATTTGGTCGTTATAGTAATGGCGTGCGTCTGAAGTGAGATGTTGTGGATAATGCAAAAAGGTCAAATCATGAACAGTAATTACGTGCTTTCGAGCGCCACGCCAGGGAGGTATAAAATCTGGACTGTGAAACACATCTAACCCAAATCGTGCCAGTTCTACCGAAAGCGCAATGCGCTCGATACGATGGTGTGATGGAGTCCATAGACTGGCGGTGTTGAATTTGTGTGTAATTGTTGTTGATGACTTACGACTCTTGAAAACAGTATATTTATTTTCAGTATCAATGTTCTGTAAAGCCATGACCAGCCGTCGCATATAGGTGCTGATCCCGCCAGTACGATAGTAGGTTAGTCGTGTGTCAATTCCGATTTTCATAGTTTGCAAAGTATAATGGCATACCGAACAACATTCCAGCCTTTTAGGGTATAATCTTCACTGTTCCAGCATAATAATTGGATGTTTTTGTGGCACAAATTCTTGCAGTTGCTAATCAAAAAGGTGGAGTTGGAAAGACTACGACGGTACTTAACCTCGGTTTGGTGCTTGCGAACCGTGGTAAACGTGTATTGCTCCTTGATCTTGATCCCCAAGCCAGCCTAACTGTATTCATGGGCTACGATCCCTACCGGCTGAAGCGCAGTAGCTATTCTCTCCTGATGTTTCCTGAAATCTCGTTAGTGCGAGTGATCCAATCCTTTGGTTCAATGGTCGCATTAATCCCCGGTAGCGTAGATTTGGCAACTGCCGCTATTCGTATGGTACAGGAACAACATCCACTAGGACGCTTAAGAAGCGTCTTGCGTGAAACACAGTACAATTTTGATTACATCCTTATTGATACCCCTCCTGGTCTCAATGTTCTTACTGTATCGGCACTTATCGCAGCAGATCAACTCATCATTCCGATTCAATGTAGTTACACCGCGATTCAAGGTATTAAGGCCATACAAGACATTATTAGCCATGTGCGCGATGGTATGGGCAATCCTGATCTTAAATTGCGGGGTGTGTTGCCAACGTTTTTTGATCCGGAAGCTGTTTTTGCACCTAAGACTTTGGCTGACCTTCGTGCGTTACTGCCCGGACAGATTTTTACTACCGTCATACCCTATGATGCAGCGGTTGCAGATGCCCCCCATGTTGGCAAAGGGGTTGTCGATTATGCCCCGAATAGTCCTAGCGCTGTTGCGTATCGGTCACTTGCGGATGAATTACTGGCCTAAAGCCAACGTTTGATTATGTCCTCAATGGTGCGGTTATCGATAAGGCTTTTGAGGACATCATTGATTGCTCTCCATGTATCTCCACGTTTCGTACTTACTGCGATAGCATAAAGTACATCGGTAGCTTGAATTTGTTGCGCTTGCCAATCATGGTGTAGTCGTAGATACAGTTTTGCACTGGTGGCATCAACCAAAGCTGCATCACTCAGGTTAAGCCTTACGGCGTCTAGAGCACTGGTTGGTGTTTCGTAAGGCATCAACTGGAATGGTTCAATTCGCCTAAGCCACAGCCGTGCGAGTAGGTTAGCATCCGAACCGAATTCAAATGATAACGAATGGCCACTCAAAGTATTCATGCTGGTGATAGAACTCGCTGTATTGGTCACCAGTACTTGGCCTGCGTTGAAATAAGGGATTGTGTACAGTACATCCCCGCTTCGAGAATAATCTATCGGCAGTGCTGAAATCAGAATGTCTACTTGATCAGCCTTAAGGGAATCGTAGAGGCCATCGTAGCCCATGTTGATGAAGCGGAAGGGGACTTTTAGTGCGTTGCCCAGTGCTTTTCCAATGTCGATGTCTAGTCCTGACAAATCATCATCAAGTGCCAGCGCAAAGGGTGGATAACTCGCATCGACTCCAATGCGAAGTTCACCATACGGGAAAAGTTCTCTAGCGAGCAGCCGCGGACGCTCAATTGAGTTCCAGCGCACCCAAAAAAGGAGTCCTGCGAGTCCCCATATCCAAATTAGGAGCGCCCCAATGAGCGTGATACCGATTACTGTGCGGGATCGGGTAGCCATAAATTTGATCCCTGCTGCCAGCCGCGTGCATAGGCTTGGATGGCATAAAAAATCGGTGTTAATTCAAAATCTGGTGTAATGAGTGCAAAGTTATCAGGATAGTTCTGTGTGTTAGCGGGATAACGTAGCACCCACAGACAAAGCTTATCGAGCCACGGCCAATTATTTTCTGCCCACCTAAAGGCATCAACTGTATATGCAACCCGTTGCGAAGGGCGGACGGCTTTTGTCCATCGCGGGTTGTCATTCCATCCACTCTCTGTGATAAAAACAGGTTTTAGTGATTTATCATACTGAAGCATAATTTCATGGAGCAATTCAGCCCGTCTGAAATTGAGATCAGTTGGTGATGGAGTGGATTCGGGTGGCTCAGTAAAGCCATAGGTGTGCATAGCGAGTGCATCAAAGTATGGCGCTGCACCGGCTTCGTAGAGTGCTTTTAGGTAAAGCAAATCATCAAGTCCGTTGGAACTACCGGCGGGTTCAAGTGTTGGAGCAAGGGGCGCTGCCAAGATCATTACATGTGGATTGGCTTTGTGGGCAGGGGCATATACTGTTTTGAGGAGGCGGGCATAGTCCTCGGCACGAACAGGTCGATACCCCCACTCGAATGATAAGTTTGGCTCATTCCAGATGACGATTTGGTCAATTGTTCCGGCATAACGTTTGGCGAATACAGCGATAAAATCCGCAAAGGCCTGAAATGATCCATCCGGTAGATAATTCAGCGTTGTTGGACTACCTGTTTGATTACGAGCCCATTCTGGTACAAGTCCCATACGAGCAATGATATGTAAACCCTGATTATGGGCATGTCGAACAATTCTATCAAAGGAAGCCCAATCATAATGTCCCTGTGAGGGTTCTCCATATGCCCATGGGAAGAACTCAACAATTGTCGTGGCACCCATCTCTCGTACAAGTTGCAATGAGCGCTGAATCTTCCATTCGTAGACTTCGTCAATGAGACGGGTATGCACACACACCATTGGCTTTGTAGTGTCGACTGTTTGTTGACTATCTAGTGGCGCACGTGGCAGCGTTGACGACATGAGATTTAGAATAGAGATAACAATGATGATGCGTATGCACAACATCCAATAACTTTGTGAATTTTTCGTAATTTTTCTTAATATACCAAAATACTTGTTCATAGTATGATGAGAATATCACGCAATAGTACAAAACGCATGTTAAGTGATTAATTGCAGTTACAAGTTTGTAATATACGTATTCTTAAGTTCATTATAGGCCACGAAAGAAATATATTAAGTATGGGTGACCACTAAGTGGGTTAGAATCTATGCGTTTATTTATTAGCTATGCGAGGGTAGACAAGCCGTTTTGTCAACAGATTGTAGAGACACTTGATGTTCATGATGTCTGGTATGATCATCGCATTTCGGCAGGGCAAAAGTGGTGGGAAGAAATTCTGAAACGCCTTACGTGGTGTGAAGGCTTTGTTTACTTACTCTCTAAAGAGTCTGTTACTTCTGAGTATTGCAAACAAGAATTTGCGATTGCCCATCGTCTCGGGAAACACATTTTCCCTGTTCTTATTCATCCCAATGCGCCGCTGACAGGCGAACTCAAGGATATTCAGTACGCTGATTTTAGCAATGGCTTCGACGTAAAATCCGTCAAGCAATTGCTGAACGCCATTCACTTGGCAGAACGCGAACCTAAAGGCTCACCACCCCTAACTACGGCATCAGCACTTCCGGGGGCTGTTCAGCCACCTGCCTTGGATGCCGTTAATGTCATTGATGAGGCTGCCGAGGCACTGGACGCAGGTAATTTTGATCGCGCCGTTTATCTGCTGAAAACTGCCCAAGAGAGTGGTTACGCTTCCAAATTTATAGATTTGAATGCTGTTATTAAAGAAGCTGAAGCAGCTCTGGAAAAGCAATCTTATTTGCGCACTGCGGAACGCGAATATCGTCCTATTGTTGCGTTAATCAAACGTCAACGAACTTTCCACATCGGTTGCCAAGCGTTCAATGACTTCCATCGTGATTTTCCTGATTATGATCCTGAAGGTTTGGCCGCGCTCTGCTTGATGCCGACGGTACCTGTGTGGTGTGAAATCCCAGCAGGGGAAGTTATTATCGAACGCGAGCGTAAACGGGTTATTTATCACGTTGATGGTTACAAGATCAGCAAATATCCAATAACGAATGAACAGTACCAAGCTTTTGTCGAAGCGCCTGATGGCTATGCTAGTGACAAATGGTGGAACTATTCGACTGAGGCCTGTGAATGGCATAAAGGCCATATGAAGCCATTGGCATCCAAATTTGCTGATAAAAAGGATTTGCCGCGAGGTTATGTTTGCTGGTACGAAGCCACCGCTTTTTGCCTGTGGTTAAGTGCAAAGACCGGACATAAAATTGCATTACCTACCGAACAACAGTGGCAGCGAGCTGCACAGGGAAACACAACTAATCGCTATCCTTGGGGCAACAAGTTTGATAAAACACTCTGCAACACGAGCGAAAGTGGTATAAAGTCGACTACACCTGTTGGTCATTATCCGCAAGGTGTTAGCCCTTTCGGTGTGTATGATATGGCAGGTAATGTGTGGGAGTGGTGCTCGACTAAGCAAGTGACACAAACAGTTACGGGAACTGGCCTATTGCCGGCAGATCCTCCTAATGTGACTTATATTGTGCGCGGTGGGTCGTTTTTAGGGTCGGCAGAACGTGCTAAAAACACGTTTCATTTCAAGCTTGATCCGGTTTACAGATACTTTACCATCGGATTCAGAGTCGTGATGATACAGTAGAATTACGTCTCAGAAACTTCAATTTGGTTGAATTACTCTAGAGCTTTAGACTGCGTCATTATTGCTTGGCATGAAAGAATCTGCCTAAGATTTGTTGCCAGTGATAATTATTCAAATGTTTGGTGGCATCCATAACAAGAGATGATATTGCATAGTCTCTTAATCCATGCAAATTAAAAAGTCCTGCTATATGCGGGACTTTTTCCTATTGATGTAGAGTTCATTGAAGCACTCATTATCTTGTTGAACGGTGTTTAGATGTGCCCCCGACAGGAATCGAACCTGTGCCTCAGCCTCCGGAGGGCCGCGCTCTATCCCCTGAGCTACGGGGGCATCTCACGTCAACATGGTAGCAGATTTCACAGAACGCCACAAGCCCCTCATCAAATCAACGGGATTTGGAACTGTGGTTGGAGCGATTTACTAGATCACTCTTTTGACCTAAATCTTTTCTCTCATTAATTGACCTCCTGCTATAATGCTTAAGAGAGGTAAAAATGCGCCACAGAATTTACGTGTACCTATTCGTGCTAGGAACCATTTTAACTTCGTGTCAGGTGTTAAATGCGCCAAATATACCTGCGACATTGAGTACGCAGAATACCGCGATTGCTGACGAGGCCACATCAATTCCGCAATCACTCGCGGGGACGGCTGCTGTTATTGTCCGTACAGCGATTGTAGCTGAGACGAATGTTGCCGAACTAAATAGCATTAACCGACAACTGATTGCAACGATGAATGCAGTTATTCCCCCTACTTTTGCCCCACAAATCGTAGCTGTTCCTAATCCTAATGGGGCAGGGACGTCATCTGCGCCGGTTGAATCCCTAATTGACATAGGTGTAACCGCCCGAAAGCGCGACTCTGACGGTTGTGCGGATGGCACACAATCACAATTTAGTGTTGATACAGCGATAATTTATGCAATTGCGCGTGCTACTACCGTTAGCGCAGGAGCAAAAATTTCTGTAGAGTGGAAATATCAGGGTCAAGTTGTCAGTAGTGGAAATTATGATGTTACAGCAGATCAATCGAACTTTTGTATTTGGTTTCCACTTGATCCGGCAACTATACCGTTTACCCAAGGGTCTTGGTCGGTACAGTTTGTCCTATATGAAAAGCCAGTTGAGCCAACTATCTTCTTTAACATTGGTGATGTCCAAACCCCTAGCCAATGAGCTTATCTGGTGTAAGAGCATCATGCGTGTTAGACTAACAAAATTGTGTCCGTTCACGTTTTAGGGAATCTGCATTGAAGTACCGTGTGTCACTTATCGCCATTGTTATATGTCTTTTAGGGCTGGCTACTGCTCTCGTGTATGCCCAGAATGTGCCGACTCCCACCGGTACACCATCTGCGAGCAGTGTTATCCAGCAAGATATTTTCGTGCGTGGTGGCCCAGGTCGAGATTACTTGCCTGTTGGCAAACTGTTGGCGGGGGATCGTATTCGCCCGTTAAGCCGCAATGCGCAAGGCGATTGGGTATTGATTATTTATGGCAAGAGCTTTGGTTGGATTCGGCGTGATTTAGCCTTTTGGGTTGAAAATATCGATGTTTTGCCTGTCATCGATGTCGCGAATCTGACACCGTCGCCCGTGTTGCCAACCACGCCCACCAATACGCCATTGTTGTTGCCGACTTCAACGCCCTTAGGGAATTGGGTAAATCTAGATGGAGATGCTCAATCAGGTTTTGTTAGGGCTGGCCCCGGACGCACCTATTTGCGTTTGGGCCAATTGCTGACCGGGGATGGTGTAGTGCCGGTTAGCCGTAATACGGATGGATCATGGATCATGATTCGTTATGGGGAGGGCTTTGGGTGGGTATCTCGAAGTTTGGTGTTGTGGGTCGATAATATTGATGTGTTGCCTGTCGTTCTGCTTGATAATCTCACACCATCAGCGACATATACTGCTACATTAACACCAAGTGCTACAAGCACGTTCACACCGACTTCCACTTATACAGCAACATTCACGCCAACCTCAAGTGCGACTCCAACACAGACACCAAGCCAAACTGCGACATTTACCTCAACAGCTACTTTAACTCAAACTTCAACACCGCTTCCGACAGTGACTCCTACGCTAGTCCCAAGCGCAACTTATACCAATGTTCCGACGCACACATCGACTGTTATACCCTCGGCAACTGTCACCTTTACATCTGCCCCTAGTGCGACACACACGCTAACTTTAACAGCTACAATTACCGCTACTATTGCCGTAACTTCAACTATTAGTCCTACTGAAACACCCACTGTGCGAGCCGTAGTTATTGTTCCATCAGCAACTATAACCTCAACGTCGACCTCTGTGCCTCCAACAATCACGCCTACAGCATCGTTAACTTCTACCCTTACTGCTACCTCCGTTCTGCCAACTGCTACTCATACACCAACGATGACAGTCACATTAACTAATACGCTGGTAGCCAACATCGTGTCGACTGTGACAACACCTTCCTTGGCATTTACCAGCACTATTCCTGTTTCAACAAAAGAAATAATACCATCGCCCACAACGGCACTTGCGCCAACTCAGACCGCCACAAGTGTGTCGCCTGCGACGTTGGAACCGTCAACCGTGACTAATGGTCAATCCACATCGAACTCGGGCATTGCGCCGGAGGTCATTATTGCTGCGGTTGTTCTCATCGCAATTTTGGTGTACGCGGTGCTTTACTGGCGAGGGACATCGGGTAGTGAGCGTTATGCAGACGGATTTGTAATTGAAATTTGCCCTGTGTGCCAGCGCGGACATTTATTGGTGGAATCGCGTCAGGAACGCTTAATGGGAATTCCTCGTTCGCGGCATAGTGTACGCTGTACCGAATGCCGTTCAGTGTTGCGTGAGGTAAGTGGTCAACAATGGCGTTACGCAGTTGATCCGATAGAAAACCCTGATTTGTATGAGCGTTTCAATGGGCGTATTGTTGATAATCAGACACTTGCTGACCTTGAACATAATTTACCCCAAATAGTCAGTCGTGGGAATCTGAATAGCCCTGCGACCCCGCCCGATTTTATTGATGATGATACCTAGCTAAGTAGCAAACGAGAGTAAGATGCTTCGAAAGTCAATTTACCTGATTGTTGTATTTATGCTGGTTGCCTGTCAACCTACCTCAATTTCGCCTACGGCAGTCAGCATATTGCCGACGGTAAAATCGAGTAGTGTTGAAGTGGCGACCGTTGTTCCGACTGCGAATCCAATTGCCAGTCGTACGCCAACCTTGCCACCAAGCGCAACCTTTACGCCAACCTTTACAGTGACTCCGTCATTGACACCGAGCCTCACATTTACACCTACTGTGACTTTTACGCCGAGTGCAACTGTTACAGCTACTGCATCACCTACACCCCTTGTGATTGCGTCTGCTACACCCGGTGCTAATACCGATGCAAATGGTACGCCAATCCCAACATGGACACCGCCACCGAATGATCCAGCTTCACAGATTGCAGATCATTACCACCTTTTCCGCCCGATAGGTGAAGGGGATGTTAATTATGTGGCTCGAACCTATCCATATGGCAGTACAGCAGGTGGATTGCAAATACATCTTGGTGTTGATTTGGAAAATCCCACTGGAACCAACATTATTGCCGCAGCAGATGGCGTGGTCTACTACGCGGGTGCTGATTCGGGTACACAATTTGGTCCTACAACCTCGTATTACGGCAATCTAGTCGTTATTCAACATGCATTCAAATCCCCGAATGGCAAAGTTGTGTATAGCTTGTATGGGCATATGCAACGCGTTGATGTACAAGTTGGGCAGGCTGTCAAGAAAGGTGATTCGTTGGGCGTCGTAGGAAGCACAGGTGTTGCGTTCGGTCCGCATTTGCATTTTGAGGTTCGCCTAGATGATCCCAATTCGTTTCATTCGACGCGCAATCCTGAACTATGGATTTTTCCGTACCGAAAATATGGCACATTGGTGGGACGTGTAACAGATGCTACCGGTGCTGTGCTTTATAACGCCCCTGTGCAAGTTAAATCCGTTGATATCACCCGTTATGCCTATACTTATGCGGATAACACCGTTAACTCGGATGATGTGTTTGGTGAAAATTTCCTGATCGGCGATTTACCTGCAAATTACTATGAGGTCAGTGTGAATGATGGCGGGAGAGTTCGCTTCCGCAAGATCATTTATGTCTATCCTGATCGTAGTACGTGGATTGATGTCCAATTGCAGTAAGGGTACGAACAACTGACGTACCCTTACTGTCTTTGCGTTGATTAGTTTTGATAAAGTATGAAAGTGACAACTAGCTGATTGCCCGGCATATTGTCGACACGCAATGCACCACGATTACCATCCGCTGTAATGACACCGATTACGTTGCCCACTGCAAAGCTTGTACGCGGTAAAATGGTCTGATTGATTGTACTTGGATTAATCAGATCATAGTGGACGGTTTCGAGGGTTACACCCGGTAATACACCCAGTCGTGCGCTGGCCAAGCTGGATAGATTATCAGCTGCATTGCTCCACAGTAGATCGGCTTGTGCTCCATTTCCTTCGAGATCAATAGTGTTGTTGGGATTAAGCGTTTGTGACCCTTGTCTTATGATGGGTTTGTTGATGCAGTAGTTGATATTAAAGAGATTGTTGTTTTCTCCAATACCTTCGTTCACTTCATTATTGAGATCCGCAACTGCTACTACGGAATAGCATCCTGTGTTTGTAAACGTTCCGGTTAGATTCGCAAATGTAGATTGTCCCGGTGCGAGCGGTGGCACTATAACAGCTGAATAGAGATTGTTAGGTGGGAAAGTTGCCGCTACTGCAAATTGACCACTTGGCGCTCCACCTAGGTTTTGTACTGTTAGGCTAATAACAAAAGGTTGATTCACAATGATAGGTGAGGGGTTTATGGTTGCTGCCACGATGACGATGTCTGGCGCAGGAATGGCAGTTGGCGTGGGTGCAGGCGTGGGTGTTGGGGGTGGTGCAATAATGGGAACAGTCTTGAGATCACCGAACACATCTAATAAGTATGTTGCTAGCCAGCCCAATGTGCCTCGATACTGAATAACCACCCATGCATTATCTACAGTAGCACCGACTACCTTATACTGCTCGTCTTTGCTCACTTGCCCGAGGACTTCATAAACAGTACTTGGACCACTGCGAACGTTTTGTTTAATCTGCTTAATAGTGATGGTAACCCCGTCAGGCGTAGCTGTGGGAGCAATTGTGGGCGCTAACGTTGGAAGTATTGGTATATTGGCGTCAAGGCGCTGATTACCTGCAAAACGTGCCACGATCTGTGGTGCTCCAAAATCCCCATATTGGACAACTGCGACATTGTTACTTGTTTCACCTTTTTGGAGGGTAGCAGGGCTTAATGTACCTTGAATTCCTGTGATATTTTGGAGTTGTAATAAGTTGGTTTGTAGTTCACCCGGTAAGTTGATCGCTGCACTAAGTAATGTGATGGCGTCATAACTTGATGCTTCGATTGCGCCCGGAAGAAGGCCGTATAGTTGGATGTAGCCATCACGGAACTTCTTTCCCAATTCATCACTTGCTGTATAAGGCCAAGTTGTTGATGAATAGGTTCCTGCTATATTGCTGCTTGCGGCTTCTTTAAAAAGAGTGTCATCAGCTTGGTTAAAGATGAATTGACCTTTAAAGCCCGCTGTACGGAGATTGGAAAGTAGCTTGCCTGCACGTTCTGGTTGACCATAAGCAACTACAGCTTCTAGATTATTGGCAATTACTTGTTGGCTCGCGTCGGCAATTGCATTATCGGATTGAATTTGAAGGGCTACTTGTGGTGTTATACTGAGGCTGGTCAGGCTGATCGTAAACCCGACAATACCTGCTGAAGTTTCAAGATCGCTATCCAGTTGGATGGTTGCTATATTCCGAATGTTGTAGTCTGTAACCAAGACGTTGGCAAGCGCACGCCCTTGCAATAGCTGCGGCGCACGCATCCTGAATAGGCGTCCTGACTGATCTTCGGTCAAGGTTGTGTCACCTATTGCTGGCGTTAATACCGGAACATTTAAAGCCTCTAAAGCCCCAAGATTATTTTTGACATCATTATCTGATTCTGGCCCTAAGATGGCTATGACGCTCGCGTCACGCAGGCTAGCAATGGTATTTGTGATGTTTGTACCAGCTATCGGTTGGACAATAAGTTCAAGTTGGAACAGTGTTCCATCAGCTCCACGTACGCCACCCGCAGCATTAATATCCCTTACCGCTAATCGTGCGCCGTTTGTAATGTGTCCTTCTTGGTCGTCCAATACACCGATTCGGAACACAGGGGATGTTTGCCCATGTACTAGGTTGATTGAGAGAATCGTCATTGAGGCGAGCAAGATAAACTTGCCAATAAGGTGAAAAAGCCGCTTGGTCATTGGATTCTCCTTGTTTGGTTCATGATCGTCGATTATATAGATGATTCTATCAAGCTGCATGGGTAAGGCAACCTATGTTATTCCTCCGTCTTCGCACCGAATCTTGATTTTCCCCCACTATCTCACTATACTGACTTTTTCATATCTCTAAATTCGATTGGGATTGGATAATAGTTGGTTATGCAACGCGAACGTGTTGCCGATGATATTTACGTTTTCACGAGCGATTTATATGCGCAGGTAACTGCCGGTGTAATCATGACCACTGAAGGTGCAGTTGTCATTGATACACTTGCTTATCCTGAAGAAACGCAGATCATGAAGCGATTCATTGAATCGCGATTGGGTACGACAGTACGTTATGTCATCAATACCCATTTTCATGCGGATCACTCCACAGGCACCTGCTTCTTTAAAGGTGCGCGTGTGATTTCGCATGCTCTCTGTCGAGAGTTACTAGATACGCGCGGTCGCAACAGTCTTGAAAAAATTAAAGCCGCAAATGAAATGCGCGATGTTGAATTGGTTCTGCCAGACATTGTGTTTTCCGATGGACCGTTCACATTACATATTGGTAATAAAACATTTCAGTTCTGGTCAACTCCCGGGCATAGTGCTGATTCAATCGTTTGCCTTGTTAAAGAAGATCGCGTGTTGTTCGCGGCAGATACGCTTATGCCAATCCCTTATTTTGTAGATGGAAGCTACGACGATTTTGTTGTGTCGCTATCTGGTCTACGTAATGGGAACTATGAAAATGTTATACAGGGGCATGGCGAGATCATTCTACGTGGAGAGGTCGAAGAGAAAATACAAGCCGATATTGACTATCTTCAAAAGTTGCGTACCGCGGTTGATGCCGCTCTAGCCAATCCATTTCCTGAAACGGCGCTCGAAGCTATTGATATCGAAAGCTGTGGCAAGAGCCGTATTTTGCTTAACGGGGCAATTGCCCATTTGCACCGCCAGAATGTGTTGACATTAGCTGCACAGCGGCGAGAGCTTGTGAATATTTAATCACATGACTCGATTATGAAGTTCAAAATCAATGTGAATAATAAGAATAGGTGAATAAAAATGACCGAAGGCTCTTATTTAACCCCAGAAGGGGCTGAAGAATTGCGTCGTGAATTGGATGAGCTTATCAATGTTAAGCGTATCGAATTGGCACGTAAACTCAAAGCTGCCGTGGCTGAAGGTGACCTCAAAGAGAATGCGGATTATCATGATGCAAAAGAACAGCAGGCCTTTCTCGAAGGACGTATTCAATACCTAGAGAATATCCTGCGGTCATCGAAAATCATCGAGAACACTGGCAAAACAGATGAAGTTCGGTTGGGATCTGTCGTGACGATCGTTGAAGAGGGTGCACACGAAGAAGAAGTATATTCAATTGTCGGTGCTGCGGAAGCAAATCCAAGAGAAGGTAAAATTTCTCATGAAAGCCCGATTGGTTCGGCGTTACTAGGACACCGCAAAGGTGACAAAGTTCGAGTAAAGACACCCGGTGGTGAAATGGTCTTTAAGGTCAAATCAATCAAGTAAGTTTACAAAAAAGACCTGCTTAACTAAGCAGGTCTTTTTATTTGACTAGTCTTTCAATTCACTGGAGTGAAATCTCCACTACCACCGAATATGTCATCATCAGTTTGCTTTGGTGGAGGAGGTTGAACCGGTGGTGGCCTTTGCGGTAATGGTGGCGGACTGAAACTTGGTTGTGGTGCCTGACGGACCGGCGGTGCCGCGAATGCTGTTGGCGCTTGTGGAGGCGGCGCAAATGATGGAGCAGGTGCCTTTGGTGGGGCTGCAAATGCCGGTGCCGCTGCCACTGGAGGAGGCGCAGCATATACAGGAACTGCTTGAACAGGGGCTGGTGCAGAAACCGCAGCTGTACCCGGAGCCTTACGCCATGCTTGAATTTCCATAGTCATCTTATCAAAATAGCTGTTGGGGGGCAGTGGGCCTGTACCATAAGCCATATCTACGATACGAGCATGTAGACGTAGCGTATTGGTTTCAAGGACTGCGATTGCGCCCGATTTGGCTACAACAAGTTCGCCCTTTGCGCCCAACGTGCTACGCAGTGCTGGATCATTGTATGCGTGTTCTGACACAAAAACAGTGGTAAGGGTTCGTACGAAATCTTCTTTATCGAATAACCATACTTCGATAGCGGTAACCTTTTCAGGTTGTCCAGCTCCGATGGTTTCCGAAATTACTGCACCGCACTCCCCTAAGAATTCATCATCTTTCTTGGCATCTTCAATGCTGAAAGAGTCATCGTACGCGCGTCCCGGTGTGTAAATCGAGACGTGTCGTACTACAGGCGGTCCCAGATCGCTAACAGGAGCTGCGACAGCATCCTTATTCAACTGATCACGGATTTGGCGCGCTTGCTGAATGTCATGGATCTTCCCGACACCGGCTGCATCAGTGCCTTGAGCACCGCGTATTCGCTTGCGGATCGGTTCAATCACAATCGGATTAATATAGAACCCGAAAAGCAATGACCCTATGACCAGTCCAAGTGCCATTACTATGCTGCCAACAAGCCAAGGACGTATTTGTCCTACGATAGTTGGTTGCGGGGGCGTACTCGGGGCAGCTAAATCTGCCTGTGCAGCCAAATCAGTAAGTTGCACAAGACCTAAGCGATTAACAATTTCTAGAGGGTGATCGACTTTGTTGAGCGAGTCGATAATACCTTGTCTGAATTCGTCAGTAATGACTGCTTTGGAATTAGCAAAGTCATAACGGTCTGCGATCAACCGAACCCATTCATCTTGCCAGCTTTGACCTAATGTTCGAGGATCTGAGTCGTAAAATACGACCGGATCAACCGCGTATGACCAGACTAAGCCGATCAAGAACGCAATGACGACCGCAAGCACTAACCCCGGTTTAGGAACATAGGTTTTTATGACCGGCCATAGACCGATCAGGGTATCCCGAATCTTACCCATCGTGATGCCTTTCGTTTTTCAGAAATGCCCCAATTGCATCTTAGTCTATTGTACCGGAAGTTTTGTAAATAGGACAAATCAGGATACTTAAGCCTGTTCGACCTTTACCGGTACAGCCTCTGCCAATTCATCCATATGATAGGTGTGTTGACATATGGTACATTGCGCTGTGTTCTTATTCTGTTCAATCAGTAAATTGCCACAGTTCGGACATGGTTGCGGCAGCGGTCGTTTCCAACTCGTGTATTCGCACTCCGGGTACCGTGCGCATCCCCAGAATGTACGACCTTTTTTAGATTTACGCTGGATAATTTCTCCACCGTGCGTCTTGCCACAGACCGGGCAAAGAATGCTGGTTCGTTCCAACCAAGGTTCAGTATAACGGCATTCCGGATAGTTCGCACAACCAATGAACTTGCCAAAGCGTCCATAGCGGATCACCAACGGATGGCCTGATTCTGGGCAATCCCGTCCGACTGCTTCTTCTTGCCGTACACTAGGCATCGCTTCACGAGCAATTTGCATCTGACGCTCAAACGGACTGTAGAACTCACTCAGCATCGGGCGCCATTCCATATGGCCTTCTGCAACAGTGTCTAATTGATTTTCCATCTTCGCCGTGAATTGGAAATCCATGACTTCCGGGAAATACTGAACCAGCAAGTCATTGACGACTTTGCCTGTTTCGCTAGGTACTAACCGTTTGTCGTCAAGTTTTTCAATATATTCACGATCTTGGATGGTAGCAACCGTTGGTGCATAGGTACTTGGACGGCCAATACCAAATTCTTCAAGTGTTCGAACTAAACTTGCTTCGGTATAGCGGGGCGGTGGTTGGGTAAAATGCTGTTCGGGTAGTAACTTGATTAGGTCTAGCAATTCGCCAGTTGCCATTTCTGGCAAAATTCGACCTTCATCTTCATCAGGTGCCAAGTCTTCGTCGCGAGCATCCTCATACAATGAAAGGAAACCCATAAACTTGATCGTGCTACCGGATACACGGAATGTATAGGGTTTGTCGTTTGCTGTTAAGCCCGCGCTGATGTCAATTCTCAGAGTATTATAGATTGCATTGGACATTTGGCTTGCAACAAAGCGCTGCCAAACCAGCGTGTACAACCTTAATTGATCTCGTGATAAGAAACTCTTGATTTGATCCGGTTCACGGAATGCGCTCGTGGGGCGGATTGCCTCGTGCGCTTCCTGTGCGCCTTTTGCGCGTGTTTGATAGCGGGGCGGTTTTGCCGGATGGAACGTGTCGCCAAACCGTTTGCCAATATACTCACGCGCTTCTGACTGAGCTTGTGTTGAAACTTGCGGACTATCGGTACGCATATAGGTGATGAGACCGACTGATCCGCTTTTGCCCAGTTCAATGCCTTCGTAAAGTTGTTGAGCAACTGCCATGGTACGGCGTGCGTTGAAACCTAAACGGCGTGACGCCTCTTGCTGCAATGTGCTAGTAGTAAATGGTGCTGATGGTTTGCGCTGTCTGGTTCCATGTTTGACGTCTGCAACCTCGTAGCTGCTTTTTTCGAGCACACTCAGATGAGGCTGTACGTCGCCATCAGTTCCAAATTGTACGTCTTTGCCGTTATACCGGATGAGACGTGCGGCAAATGGGCGCTCTGAACCTTTACCGTTCAGCTTGTTTTTCTTCAACTGCGCATCGAGTGTCCAGTATTCTTCTGCCTTAAAGGCTTCAATCTCGCGTTCACGATCAACGACAATACGCACTGCGATACTTTGAACGCGACCTGCTGATAGCTGGTTGCGAACTTTTTCCCACAGCAACTCTGTGATTTTATAGCCAACTAATCGATCAAGAATGCGCCTTGCCTGTTGGGCATTCACCAGACTCATGTCTAGTGTACGAGGATGTGAAAATGCCTCTTCAATGGCCGGTTTTGTGATCTCATGAAAAACAACACGTTTGGCTTGTTTTTCATTGATATTTGCGACTTCCATTAAATGCCACGCGATTGCTTCCCCTTCGCGGTCAGGGTCGGTTGCGAGGAATATTTCACTTGCTCGCTCTACCGCTTCCTTGAGTTCGGTGACTGTATCACGTTTGTCATTCGGAACGCGATATTTAGGCTCGAAGTTATTGTTGACGTCAACCGAAAGCTGCGATACGAGCAAGTCGCGGACGTGCCCCTTCGATGCTTTAACGGTATATCCACTACCAAGGAAATTTCCAACGGTACGTGCCTTGGCAGGTGATTCAACTATCACTAGCTTGCCGGTCTTTTTGCGCGGAGCTGCCGTTTCTTTCTTTGATTTTGTAGATTTTGCCTTGGTAGCAGTTTTACCTTTGCTCACCTTAGCTTTAGGTTTCGCAATTACTTCCGGTTTTGCTAAACCTTCATGCGCAGTAGTTGCGCCCATGCGGAACAGCTTGGTACCACAAACTTCGCATACACCTTGTGTACCAGGAGTACCGGTTTTGGTGTATACCGCTTCTGGCGTAAGCATGCTCCGCTTTGTCTTGCATTTGACGCAATACGCAGTATATTGTTCAGTCATTACGCTTCTTAACCACCCTTATGCAGATGTTGATCTGCTTGTTCATTCTAGATTGAGGTACAACCATGTACCTACGCATACAATAAAATAGATGATCGCGCGTCTCTACAGAAACTTGTAATTCTTAGTCCTGAGAAGATGATTCACGACTTCTTTTACATCTTGTGTGCGATCTTTATTGCATATGAGCAATGAATCGGGGGTCTCAATTACGATAATATTCTCTACCCCAATTGTCACAACCAGTTTATCACTATAGACCAATGTATTATTGGTGTCCAGTAGGACACGTTCAGGTTGGCTTCCTTTGACTGCATTGCCAGAGCGATCAAGCTTCAGCACATCATACATAGATGCCCAACTGCCAACATCATTCCAGCCAAAATCTGCTGGTATGACGGCCATCTTTTCTGCACCTTCCATTACGGCATAATCGAGTGAAATTTTCTCGATGCTTTCCCATATGTCTTCAAGTTTGTGCTCATAGCCACGTGAATCTACGGTTGGCGCAAGCTCCATTAGCAGGTCATACATTTTTGGTTGCTGCCGTTTGAATTCACCGAGAGCCTGTTCAGCTTTCCAGATGAACATACCTGAATTCCAAGTGTACTCACCAGATGCCAAAAACGATGTGGCTGTTACTGCATTTGGCTTTTCTGTAAAGCCAAGTGCGACATAACTGTCGAAGCCATCTATGTTGCTAATCAGTTCGCCCTGTCGGATATATCCGAACCCGGTAGCAGGATAGGATGGCGAAATTCCTAAGGTCGCGATATAGCCTTTTTGTGCCAAATCATAAGCGGCCTTCAACACATCGCGAAACTTATCTTTCTTAGTAATGTGATGATCGGCAGTGAGAATAGCGATTGTTGCTTGAGGGTCACGTTGTTGAATGACCGTTACGCCCAAGGCAGCAGCCGGCCCGCTCTCTTTTCCATAAGGCTCAATGATGAAGTTGCGATCTGGAATTTGAGGAGCATGAGCCCGCAACGCTGCTAGGTACTTTTTCCCTGTTACGACATAGATTTGTTCCGGGGTGAACAACGGTGACAAGCGTTCCACGCTAGATGCAAACATTGAAATATCTTCAACCAAGGGCAGAAGTTGTTTTGGCGTGTCTTGTCTGCTCATTGGCCAAAGTCGAGTTCCACCCCCGCCTGCCATAATTAGAGCATAATAGTGTTCCACGATTTCCTCGTTTGTTAGAATGATTATAAAGAACTAGGTATAAGGCAGTATTGCATGTAACCGGTTGAACGCGCAAGCCCCTTTAACTCAAGTATTGTCAATGTACTACTGATAAGTGCCACAGGTAACCCTGACATCCTTACTAAGTCATCAATATGTATGGGATCAGCGCTTAAATAGTCTAGTACCTTAATTTCATTAGCGTTAGCAGGGGCGATTTGCTCTGTTACGTCCCTCGTTTGAACATTGTTATGCACAATGTTGAATTCATCCAATATATCGACTACATCCATGACTAATTTAGCACCATCTTGGATGAGGCGGTTTGTTCCCCGATTCGTTGGGCTAAAAATATTACCCGGAACAGCAAATACATCACGCCCTTGTTCCGCAGCTACCGTCGCCGTGATAATGGCCCCACTTTTGTCTGGCGCTTCTACAACCAAAACACCTAATGACAAACCACTGATGATGCGGTTACGACGCGGAAAATTCCGTGCCTCTGGTGGTGTGCCAATCGGAAACTCACTGACGAGTGCGCCGTGTTGAATGATCTCAAAAGCTAATCTTTGGTGTTCTTGTGGGTATATGCGGTCAATCCCGCATCCTAAAACAGCGAAAGTACGCCCTCTACCGTCAAGCGCACCACGATGAGCCGCAGCATCAATCCCTTGTGCTAACCCACTTACAACCGTTATACCATTCTCGGACAATGCTTTCGCAAAATAATGAGCTGCATCACGTCCGTAGGTCGTTGCTTTTCTTGTGCCGACAATGCCCAATGCTCGCTCATCAGCTTGCAATAAAGTTCCCTTAATGTAAAGGACTGGTGGTGCATCTGGTAGCTTTTTTAGCTGTGCAGGATAGTCATCATCTGCCAAGGTAACTAGCCAAGCGCCTGCTTTTTCTACCTTTGCTAGTTCTGCATCTAAATTGATTGTTTTGCGAGCGGCCAAAAAATTGGCAATGGGCTGTTTTTCCAATCCTGATTGTATCAGTTCAGACTCGTCGGCTTTCCAAGCAATTTCAAGATCACCAAACCAGTTGTTCAGCAAGGATAATCGTTTGACGCCGATTTCCGATACTAAACTAAAACCTAGCCAGTATTTATGGTCACTCACGGCATCTCATTAATGAATTCAAAGGGCTAATTTCCAGCATAACAAGCGTTTGTTTGGCTTGTCAAGCATGAGTTAACCGGATGGTAATAAGCCTTCCAACAAGTGGATGGTTATTACACGTGTATCAATATCAGTGGAAATAATCGTTTCGTGGGTAGCAGGTATTAGTATTTCGCCATATTGCGGACTCTCTACAATATAGACATCATTCGCACCTGTTTCTAGTACTTCCGTCAATGTTCCAAGTGTTTCACCCGTATCTGTTTTGACGGTTAGGCCGACCAGTTGATAGAGATAAAGCTCGCCCTTATCTAACGGTACTGCGTCTTCAATCGCAATCATGACCACAAGTTGACGGAGCAAATCGGCTTGATCGCGGTCATCAATACCCTTGAACTTCAATAGTGCATACTCTTGGTGCATTCGCACGCGTTCAAGTGTGTATTCTGTGACAGCAGGGGAATCTGGATTTTTGGCGAGATAAACTGTTTTCAGGCGCGAGATACGTTCGGGGTAATGAGTAATGACTTTCATCCGCACTTCGCCAATGACGCCGTGCGGTCGCAAAATCGCCCCAATTAATAGGTATTTAGGATTTTGTGTACTGGGCATTAAATGATTTTCAGTATAACTCGATTATTTTTGTTGTCTCCAGATGCACGTAGCAAGGCACGCATCGCATTGGCGACATGACCACCTTTGCCGATAACGCGTCCAGTATCTTCCTGTGCAACATGGAGCTCAATAATCGTGGTGCCGCTTGCCATTCTACGGGTAACTTTAACTTGTGCAGGGTCATCAACGAGGCTTTTGGCAATGTAACCGATTAGGTTTTCCATGATTATTTCCTTGTCTACGAACTGTAGAAAAACTAACCTATGCAGAAGGTTTCTCCGCATAGGTTAGTAGTCGCTAAAATTAGCTAGCAGATTTCTCAGCAGCGGCCTTAGCCTTCTTGGCGGATTGTCCTGCTGCCGGTGACGGACGGCTGGTCTTCGGGCTAACAGGGGCAGCCGACGATACTGCGGCAGCCGCTTCAGCAACCAACGCCTCGATTGTTTCGCCCTTCTTCAAGCGGGCAAAGCGTTCCAACGTTCCGGTACGCTTGAGAATGCTCTCAACGGCCTCGCTGGGCTGTGCACCGACATTTAGCCAGTACAAAACGCGGTCTTCTTCTACCGACTCACTGATGGGTTGTGTACGTGGATTGTAAGTGCCAACGATTTCAATGAAACCGCCTGTACGGGCACTACGTTGGTCTGCAACCACGATACGATAGCTTGGCTGCTTCTTCAAACCCATGCGACGCAAACGAATACGAACCATGTTACTCAAACTCCTATATGTACGCTCCCAAGCACTCGATATGAGCGGAGAGCCACTGGCGAATTATGAATGCTCCGCAGGGCTGCCAGTAGCGGTAGGGCAATTGCTCCCTAGCGCAGTCCGGATAAACCCGGAATATTCGGAAACTTTCCCTTGCGTAGCTGACTCATCAAAGATTGCATATCGCGGAATTGCTTTAAAACTTCATTCACATCCCGCACTTGTACGCCGCTTCCCTTTGCAATACGTTGGCGACGGCTAGCATTCAACACCTTTGGATTGCTGCGTTCTTTCATCGTCATCGAATTGATGATCGCCTCAACCCGCTTCATACGTTTCTCAGCTTCGTCTTGGTCAATTTGCCCACGCATCTTATCCATGCCGGGGATCATGCCCAATAATTGGCTGACAGGACCCATCTTCTTGATTTTCTGAAGCTGCTCTAGAAAATCTTGCAGCGTGAACTGATTTTCCATCAGCTTTTGCTGCAACTTCATCGCTTCTTGTTCATCGAATGCTTCTTCAGCTTTTTCGATGAGGCTGAGCATATCGCCCATTCCGAGAATTCGCGACGCTAAGCGATCAGGATAGAAGACCTCAAAACCGTCGATTTTTTCGCCGGTCGCAAGAAATTTAATTGGTACGTGCGTTACGGCACGCATGGAAATTGCGGCACCACCACGGGCATCACCATCAACTTTTGTGAGGATTAACCCTGTGACACCGACGCGCTCATTGAAACCCTGCGCGATGTTCACCGCTTCTTGACCTGTCATTGAGTCTGCGACAAGCAAGACTTCAGCAGGACTTGTGCGGCGCTTAATTTCTTCAAGTTCTGTCATCAAACGGTCATCGATTTGCAAACGACCAGCCGTATCCAAGATGACAACTGCTGCACCAGCTTCTTTGGCAGCTTTAAGGCCATTGATGCAAATATCAGCAGGTCGAGAACCCGTGCCTTCGTCGTATACAGGAACGCCAATTTGTCGTCCTAGCGTTTTTAACTGTTCAACGGCAGCCGGACGCTGCGTATCCGCTGCGACCATGTAAGGATTTCGTCCGTCTTTGCGCAAAAATACCGCTAATTTGGCTGCTGTGGTGGTTTTACCGGCACCTTGTAACCCAACCAGCATGATGACATGAGGTTTAGTGCTGCCGGAGAAATTGAGTTTTTCGGCCTCACCAAGTGTCTCGATCAATTCTTCATGAACAATCTTGACTACCATTTGCCCCGGCTTAAGCGCTTTAGCAACTTCTGCGCCGATGGCACGTTCTTTGACACGTTTGACAAAGTCTTTGACGACAGGTAGCGCAACATCGGCTTCAAGCAACGCCATACGAACCTCGCGCATGACGGTGTCAACATCTTTTTCCGTTAACTTGCCGCTGCGTCCGAGATTGTCGAATATGCCTTGTAGACGATCAGTTAAGTTCTCAAACATGCCTAAAAATACCCCTAGTCAAGAATTGATGATTCTAGATGAGTGACCGAGTGGCGTCAAGGTGTCATATGCTGCTTATTCTTGCTTCGTTAGGTTGTAATAACCGCGATTCATATAAACCAGCGGAAGCACATCATCGCCTTGTCCAGTTGCGAGTACTTCGCCCACCACAATTCGGCTTAGTCCAGCCTCGTAGATATATGAAATCTTGCAGTCCATCCACGCAGCACATTCAGCAAGTATGGGGGCACCCGTTATTGCTGTTTTTAGCCCAACTTGATAAAACTTATCAGCACCTTCAGGGAGATTTCCAAATCCTGCAAATTGTGCTGAAAGATGAGCTTGATTGGTCGTCAAAATTGATACTGCAAACACACCCGTTCGTTCAATAAGTTTGAGAGTTGGTGTGAAAAGCTGTAAGGATAACAAAATAAGAGGTGGATCAACTGAAATAGATGTGAATGAACTGGCTGTCACGCCTGCTTGTTCTTGTCCATCACTGCTCGTTACCACCGTCACTCCACTTGCCCAACGGCGCATAGTTTGTTTCAGACTATCTGCATCAACACTCATTCATAATCTCACTTCGTGTGGTATCAGGATAACGGTAAACCCAAAACTGTTAGATTAAGATCAGATTGTAGCCAAGAGCGCGTTAAAGTTACATGCCAAGTAGTTGTGCCATTCGAGGGACATAACCTGTTAAATCGTGAAAACCATCCGCAAAAGCAGCCTTTGCATTGCCGATGACGAGTGTTGGAATATCGTTTTCTGTGTGATTGCGATTTCCGATGTGTTCCATGTTGCCGTGGTCGCTGGTGATAATCACTAAGCCTTCATCATCATTCCATGATTCCACAATACCGGTCATCACACCATCGAATAACTCTAGTAGTTCTACGCCGCGTTGTAACGGCCCGCGATGCCCAACATGGTCGGTCATCCAATGAGAGTGAAATGCAAAATCGTAATTCCGCGAAATCTCAACCAATAAGCGGCCGGCTTCATTTGGTGAGTAAATAGGGGTGTCGTACAATTTGAGATAGCTATGCCACGATTCTCCTGTCCATTCAGGTGTTAATGCTGCTTTGGCTTTGAGTTCATTCATACCGAAAAGTTCTTGGCCTGCCTCATATGCCGCTTGTTGGATACTTGATCGTAGGGTTTTTCCCCGCGCTATATCATGGTGCAAGCTTTCCGGATAAGCATCGAGCAGGGCAGCTTTCTTTCCGCTTCTATTCACCTGCTTGAAGAAATTATCATTTGCCAAGATTTCTCGTGTGGCTAGATTAGGTTTTGGACCGTAATGTTCGCCTACCAATTGTGGGATATTCAATCCTGTTAGAATTGCAGCTTGTCCTGTCCCACTTTGAGGACGTCCAGACACGCCCAATCGAGGGTCGGTTGGGATAAAGAGTGCTCGTTGGCTTTCTTGGCGTCCAGTTTCACGAAGCCAGCGTTTGCCGTTGGCTAATCCCATCAATGTGGGCATACTTGCAATGGCAAAAGGATTTATAGATGGATCATTGTCTCCCAGACCAATGCCATCAAGGAACAACATCAAAATATGCATAGTGTTGATCTTCAGTTCGGCGCGGGTGAAAGTAATACCTAGATAATACTCGTTGGAATTGACTAATAAAACCCTGATCGCTATTGTTGGTCAGGGCTTGAAGTCAATGACATCAGTATATTCTAATATGAAGGGGTTTGTTTTGCGTTCCTTACCGATAGTCGTGATGTCCATGTGACCTGCTAACACCCTGACATCATCACCAAGAGGCAATAGTTTTTCGAAAATCGAACGCATCAGCAAGTCATGATTGCCACCCGGTAGATCGGTGCGTCCCACACTGCCCGCGAATAATGCATCCCCACCGAACACGATCCCAAGATCACGCACGTAAAATGCGATGTGACCGGGGGCATGCCCGGGCGTATATAATGTTTCAAACGTGATTGATCCAAATTGAATAGACTCTGGCTCAGTCGTTAATAGCCGATCTGGTTTTGCCGCTGGTGGGAAGGCTTTTCCCGTAAAGCGAATGCCAGTATCCGGTAGTTGATTGAGCAACGGGATAGAGTCGCCATGAATATAGAACGGCGCACCAGTTAATTCTTTTAGCTCTTTGCTTGCCAATACATGATCAAAATGAGCGTGGGTTGCTAATATTAGCTTGACCGTCCAACCGGCTTCTTGTGCAGTCTTGACGATGAGTGGCGCCTGATCAACCGGATCAATAACAACCGCTTCGTTAGTGCTAGTATCTCCCACAATATAGCAGTGCGTGGATGCTATGCCTAAAGTAAGAATGCGGATTTCGATGCTCATGCGGACACCTCAGTGATTGGTTTACGTCGAATAATCATATTGATCAGCATTTGCAGTTCGTGGAGCTTAAGCAAATATGCACCCACTAAGAACCCCGCGCCACCTGATACTGCTAGTACGCCCACCTCAATCACCTTAAACATTGTGCCACGATTGGATAGTCCAAGCGCATTCCAAAACGTATTGATGATAATGATGATCAATCCCATCACAAGGCTGGATGCAATTGTTTTGATGACTGTTTGTGCTAAGAGTGACTCGTTAGCCCCATGCCATCTACGCCTTAAGATCCACAATAGTACGATAACTTCAAAGCCTGTCCCGACCGAATTGGCTAACGCTAATCCGCCAACATTGGCACTGGTTGCGGTTCCGAACACCGTGCCACTCAATATAAGTGACAAAACGAAGTTGATGAGCGCTCCACCACCAGCCGCCCATAAAGGAGTCCACGTGTCTTTGTCAGCATAAAAACTGCGTGCCACTACTTCGAGGGCTGAATGTACGACAAGTCCCAACGCGAAAAAACGTAGCGTCCTATAAACCAGCGTAGATGCTGAGGCATCAAATGCACCACCTTCTAACAGGCTGATGATTGGCTGCCCAATAAGAATCAATCCTACTGCTGATGGAATGGTTGCGATCAGAATAAACCGAAGAGCACCTGACATTGCATCTCTTTTTCCGGTTTCATCTCCAACTTCGCTCAGTGCTGCAAGTGTAGGGAAAATCACGGTTCCCATTGCCGTACCAATTAATGTTTCGGGAATTTGCATCAATCGCCAACCCCAACTCAATGCACTGACAGAACCTTCACCTAAGCGAGAAGCAATATTGTTCATGACGAGAAAGTTGAGGCTGAACAGTCCCAATCCCGCGATTCGAGGTAGCATTAACCGAAGAACCCGCCACAGGACTGGATCATCCCAACCGAACTCGGCTTTCCAACGCGCTCTGCAACGAATTAATCCCGGCACTTGCACTGCGAAGTGAAGTGCCGCACCAATAACTGCACCATAGGCAATGCCGTGTACGCCGAAAGGTTTCAACAAGAAACCCGCACCAAACAAGATGCCAAGGTCAAACATGATGGGTGCAATTGCAGGTAGTAGGAATTGGTTGTGACTTTGCAGGATGCCCATCGAAATGCCACTGACCGAGAAGATGAGCGTGCTGACCAACAAAATGCGCATGAGTTCGGCAGTTTGTTGCTGCGCCGCCGGATCAAACCCCGGCGCAACCACTGTAGCGACTAACCAGGGTGCTGTGAAAAACACGATGATACTGATAACCGCGGTTGCCGCAAACACGGTATTTATGACATGGCTTGTCAGCCGCCAAGCTCCGGGTTTGTCATCTCGTGCTAAATAACCGCTGAAGGTCGGGATAAATGCATGTGCCAGTGCCCCACCCGCAACTAGTGTGAAGATCAGTTCAGGTAAACTGTTTGCTGTAACAAATGTATCCCATTCGCGCCCCACACCGAAGACACGTGCAATGATAACGGTTTGTGCCAAGCTGATGACTTTTGCGATGGCAAATGCCACCATCACAACTGCTGTGGAGCGCGCGATTTGTTGATTGCGTTTTTCCGTAGTTTGATTCGTCATTTATTTACTACTTGGGTAGCGCATTGAGAGCATCTTGGGCTGCTGTATAACGCGGGTTGTGAACTAACGCTTGTCGAAATGCGGCTGCTGCTTTTGTGCTGTCGTTTTGTTCCGCGTAAACTTTGCCTTGCCAGTAATAAGTTTCTTCTACAAACTGGCCACCGTTTAGCAGGTTCGCGTTTGTTAGCGACATGATTTCTTCATATCGTCCCACATTGAAATAGGCTTCAAACGGTGTGAATTGGTATAAAGTCATGCGCCAGTGCAGACCGACTTGTCGAGCCTTATCAAATGCGGCTGCCGCTTGCTGGTATTTGGAGAGCTTTGTCAGCGATGAGCCAAGATTGAACCAGGCAAACGCGTTTTGCGGATTTGTTAGTGCTTCTTGTTGCGCAACTTGAGCCGCGAGTTCATTTGATTTGGTGACGTCAGCGCGATCCCCGAGGATACTGCGAACTAAGCCTTCTTCGTCAGGTTTATATAGCACTATGAATGTGCGGTTAAAATTTTCCCAGAACGAATCAAAGTCCTCGTATGACTTTGGCATTCCGGTTCCATTTTCACCTGTTCCCAAATAGCTATCGTAGACATAGAAAAACTGCTTACTGTCGTCATAACCTACGACTGTTTGAT
The DNA here is from genome assembly GCA_044227005.1 of Aggregatilineales bacterium. Classification (GTDB taxonomy): domain Bacteria; phylum Chloroflexota; class Anaerolineae; order Aggregatilineales; family Phototrophicaceae; genus CFX2. The sequence goes on along the minus strand of JBGAFZ010000002.1, from coordinate 1,398,776 downwards.
AATGTCCCAACCAATCTGAACCCTCAAACATGTATCCAGTCTCAATCAACACAGGAAGTTTGTTGGAGATGAGTTGCTTTAACAATTGCATATCCCCACCAACACGGTAGAGCGCACGAATCTGGCTCTGCTGATTAACGAAGTTGACCAGCTCCCAAGGATTTACATTCTTGTCTTCGCGATCTGGTTTCAGGAAGCTAAGGGCATAATCTTGATCTTTTGTCCAACCGTAGTACGACAATGCCATTGTGATGTTTGCAGGGCCACAGTTGTTCCAACCTTGTTTCACGGGTGTAATGCCGGTTAGCAAAGCACTGATGGGCACTGATGGTTGCGATACTGCTTGATTGACGACTGCTGCTTGCGTGGCGACTGGTAATACTGTTTCAGTTAATTCAAGTGTCGGTGCTACTGTGGCAGTTGCTTGAACAGTTGCTGATGGGGACGCTGTAACTACCGCAGTTACTAATGATTGCAGCACTGGTGTAGAAGTTGGTGCTATCACGATCGGTGTTGCCGTGGCCGGCGCTGCCAGATCAAAGCTCGAACTTAACAGATCATCTGCGGTGATTCCGCCTTCGGTTGCTTCCGGAGTAGGCAGCGAACTGTTGATCGGTGGCAACGGAGGAGCAAATACGACCATGAATGGTAGATAATGTTTAACCGTTTCACGTTGACCCGGTTCTAGTACATTGCGAAACAAAGCTGCAAAAGCGATCATTCCTACAATACCAACTACGACCCATCCACTTGTCAACCATAGTGCAAAACGGCGCGGCAGATTTTTTCGAAAGATGATTGATCCAGCAATGCTGATCACCACAACCAGTGGTGCCGTGATCAGGGCAAGTTGCAGTAATAGACTGAGCGAGACTTTGTTTTGGAGAACGAAAATTGCGCTTACGATCCCGACTACACCAATGATAAAAATTCCAATTACAGCCCACAAAAGAAGTCGTGGGGGAGGTGCTATTCCATCATGAAGATCGCGTGATTGCATACGTGTAACATCCTGATTCATTAACTGTCTTTCTGTGCCTCATATTGGTCATATTGAAGACACAGTCATCTGAAACGCTATATCTAGTGACGCTAAAATTCCTGACCAGAAGGCTCTATACTACAGAAATATGTAGAAGGTAGTCAAGTTTGGCACACTTTGCCGATATTTGGTCTATGATTAGGCACCGGTTACCTGACGCTTTGACTTTTCAATATCTACCTTGTCACAAATACATCGCCTAATTCATCTATCCATAAGGTATGCTTATTCATTGGGAAATGACAGTAATTTTCAGGGTTTTCTCATCAAAGGGGTGTCTTCATCATGTCCGAAATGTGGAATGTTGATTTACATAGCCATACACTGTGGTCTAAGGATTGCCTCTCTAAATTTGAGACAATTATTCGTCTTTGTCGCCAACGAAGCATCCATAAAATTGCGATCACAGATCACAATACAGCCGAGGGTGCATTAGCCATGCGTGAGCTAGCACCTGACCTCATTATTGTCGGTGAAGAGATCATGACAACCGAAGGTGAGATTTTGGCTTATTTTGTGACGGAAAGTGTTCCAGCAGGCTTAAGCCCAAATGAGACTATACGCCGTTTGCGAAATCAAGGTGCTGTTATAAGTGTTTCGCATCCGTTTGATCGCTTGCGCAAGGGCGCATGGGGGCAAGATGCATTGACTCGTATCATTGATGCCGTTGATGCAATTGAAATTTTCAACGCGCGGTGTTTGTACGCAGATGACAATCAACAGGCGCTAGATTTTGCACATAAACATAACAAAATCGGTACTGCTGGTTCAGATGCCCATAGTTCACCTGAATATGGGCGTGCGATGACGCAATTAGAACCTTTTGGCTCAGCAACAGAGTTTCTGCAATCGCTGCAAACGGCCAACTATATTAAGCGATTAAGCCCTGCGTACGTGCATGGATTGAGTACATATGCAAAGTGGTCGAAGAAATTAGGGTTTAGTCCTCGGCTTTGGGCAGGTGGTTAATTAGCTGATAGCAATTGATGGGCACTTGCAAGGACTCGACCTCCAATCTGTGCGGCTAATTCCGCATCTCGGGTGTCTTCGAGGATAACTGCGATTGCTGCGCCCGTATTGGTGCCCGTACGCACATATCCAATGAACCATGATTGTTCCGTTTTGCCGACATAGGCTATTGCTGCATGGCCACCTATGGCAAGACCCTGTTGTGCCGCCCCTTTAGCTGCTCCATACGTTACTGCTTCTTCCATGATAGTTTGCATTGTTCGGGCGCTATTCGCTGTCAGAATGGGAGTGTATACATGACTTGATTGATCTTCAATCCACCCGTCAGTGTTAGGTAATCGTGTTTGAAGCAATGTGTAGGGACTTGGCGCGTTACCATCGTTAAATATGGCAGCAACGATGACAGCCATTTCTAACGGATTGACTGTTATACTGCCTTGACCGAGTACATTGTCAATAAAATTAGGGGTACCGAACTGGAAGCGTGTTTGGTCAATCGAGTCTTCTGTAGGCTTGACTACATATCCTTGAAGTGTGGCTGGCTCATTCAGTTGAAACGTATTAAAACCGGCTTGGATGGTCTCAATTCCTAATTCTTGAACGAGGTTGGCAAATGGGTAAGGACATCCATAGGCATAGGCTTGTTTGAGTGTCAGTGTGCTTTGTTGGGGAGATGTTACACAATGAATAGTTAAAGACTCGACTTGAACACTTTGAGTTGCATTTGGAATGGGATTGTCAATCGGATAGTTGGCTAAAAGTGCTGAAGCCATCAACGGTGTTTGTAAAACGGTGCCGGGTTGATAAGCCCCCTGAATTGCGCGATTGAAGAATGGGTTACCTACCGCTTTTGAAAGAGTTTCCCAATTTTGATCCAATGAGTTGGGATCATACGAAGGCAAACTGACCATGGACAATACTTGACCACTTGGAATATCCAAAACAACAATTGATCCCGTGTGAGTACCCATTTCTGTTATCGCTTGCCGTTGGATATTCAAATCGAACGTGAGGCGTATATCGGCGCCGATTTGCTGATGGTGCAAGATGTTATCACTGATCTGTGTGAAAAAGTCCTTGCTGGTATTGTCACCCCTCAAACTAATATTGAATGCCGCTTCTGCTCCGCCTACACCGTAACGGATGCTTGAATAGCCTAATGCACTGGACATTTCGGGGTAAATATAGTGTCTTGACTGTTCCCCATCAGGATTTTCTGTAGATGTAACGAGTGTTGTACCATTCCGATCAACGATGTCACCCCGTTTTATCCGTGATTCTGCTTGTACAAGACGGGGGTTATCTTGTCTCAATAGGATTGTATTGGAACCTATCGTTGCCCAATATGCAGCACAGATTGCTACTATGCCAAAGAGTACGAGCAAACCGTTAATTAGCCGATGTATTTCACGCGTAAAATGCATACTTAGTTTTCCAATGCCGACAGTCGTAGCAAGAGGCCTGCAACTACAAAACTTGCGAGCAATGAACTACCGCCATAACTCAGATAGGGCAATGTAACGCCGGTAAGTGGAATGATTTTAAGAACACCGCCCATGATGAGGAAACTCTGCATACCAATGAGCAAGCTTAATCCAACCGCCAGTAGTGCCAGAAATGCCTTGCCTTCCTGTTGTATGGCGACTCTCAATCCACGTACTACGAGGATTCCTGTGCAGGCAATTACCGTTATGACACCAAGTAATCCCCATTCTTCGGCTAACGCCGAAAACACGAAATCTGAGTGAACAACAGGAATATATGTGGGTGATCCCATTGCCACCCCTTGACCAAATGGTCCACCCGCCGCAAAAGCGAGTAAGCTTTGGACGATTTGATACGCTCTACCATCTGCTTCCGGCCACGGATTTATCCAAATGTCCATACGAAGTCGCACAACGGGAAATGCTTTATAGGCCACGAGTCCGGCGCCGATGATCAAGATTATTCCACTAATCAATACGAGATTTGAACCTGTTGCAACATAAAGGAGCAACATAAAAACTGTGAAGAATAAAATTGCGGTGCCAAGATCACGCTGCCAGACCAAGATCAGTATGCAAACACCCCACATCAATACAATTGGTCCCATGACGCGTGGTGAAATTGAAAATGGCCATCCATGAAATGTGCTCAAACGGGTACGAATGGTAGGATACTGTTCTGCTAAATAACTCGCCAGAAATGCTACTAGAATGATTTTGAGAGCTTCTGATGGTTGGAAGAAGATTGCGCCAAATCCCAGCCAGAGTTGCGGCGCATTTAGCGAACCGGATGGGTTGGTACCAAGTACGATGGTTGCCAGTAGTAACAAAATGCCAAACAACAGTAGTACATATCGATACTGCCGCAACCATCTGAGGATGTGCGGGAATATTGCCACCAGTAACATTACTGCGACTGATACCGCTAACCAAATCGTTTGACGGTCAGCAAAACGGGGTGCTAAGCGATCAATGAGTATTAATCCCCATCCGCTTAGGAACATAGTTATTGGGAAAAGCAGCGGATCACGCCCCGGTAGAAACCGTTCTAGCAAATAACTACCAATAGCTGCTGATACAACCCAAACAATAAAATGAATCCACTCTGTGATTTGGGTATCCGACCGAACAATAGTCAGCGCGAGAAAGTTGACAAATAAAAATGCAGCGCTGATGATCAGTAAACTGATTTCAATACGATGCGTGCTTCGATTTCCTTGTTGTTTGATGGCGAACGTATCAGCAATGATAGTCATTTTGCCTATTACGACGAGAAATATCGACCAACGATTGGCTTCAAAGTTTCAATTAATTCCGGCGGGATTTTGCTTCGATCCGTCATGACGGCGTTAGCTAAGGCAGAGTGACAAGGGTAGATTGCTGATTCATCGATGAGCGCGATTGCTTCTGCGACCGCTTTTTGCGCAATCTCGATATTATGATGAAAAGTTGACATGACCATTTCAACGGTGACAGGTTCTTCACTCACATGCCATGTGTCGTAGTCAGTAACGTGAGCCATGGTCGCATATGCGATTTCAGCCTCACGTGCCAGAAATGCCTCAGGACAGGTTGTCATTCCAATCAAGGAGCAACCCCACTGTTTGAAGACTAGACTTTCCGCACGGGTAGCAAATCGGGGGCCTTCTTCAATGAGGAATGTGCCACCCTTATGTACAGTTCCACCGGCAGTTTGGACAGCTCTGTAAACAATATCGCATAATTCTGGACTATATGGCTCCGCGACGCCTACATGAGCCACCATGCCGGTTCCAAAAAATGATCTGTCGCGACTATTCGTATAGTCGAATAATTGGTCAGGAATCACGATGTGCCCCGGCGCGTATTCTTCTTTGAGCGAACCACAGGCATTAACGCCGATTATGAATTTGACACCTAAAGATTTGAGGGCGTATATATTGGCTTTATAAGGAACTGTACTAGGACTGAACACATGTCCAACACCGTGTCTTGGCAGAAACGCCACACGCTTACCCCGTAACGTTCCAATGGTGATATCTCCGCTTGGACTTCCAAATGGGGTAGATAGAGATACCTTCTCGATATTGCTGATTTCAGGCATGTTATACAAGCCTGAGCCGCCGATAATTGCTATTTGAATCTGTTCAGACATGTGCATTATCCTGTTGATGCTGTGCGAAAATTCGCTTGTGACTTATAGTGTGAAACTTAATCTATCTCTAACCGTAGTCGGATTTGACCTATTCCAATAATGTCACCTTGGGCAATGATGACAGGTTGTTTCACTGGGACATTGTTAAGCATAGTACCATTTCGAGAATTGCGGTCTTCCAGCCACCAATGCCCTTGACGTAGCGTAACCAGCGCATGTTCACTGCTTGCAAAACTATCGGAGATGGGCACAGTATTCGTTGGTGATCGCCCCAAGCTCGTGATTGGCTTAAGAACGTATTTGTCTCCAGTTAAATGATAGTGACCATCAATTTCCTGTAGAACCACCAAATATCCGTAACTCTGCCGATTGACATCTATCCCTGCTACTTGGTCACGCTGTAGGACACGGAAAATGGCTGCGAGAAAGCTAAGTAGCAGCAACCCGGACATGACACGCAGTATGAGTAATATGACTTCGTTGGACACTGGTTTTTTGTTCTCGGTTAGTCTAATACTACCGGATCATTCGTTTGGGTTTGTCCATCATTGGTAGGACGATCTTCCATGTATACCAGCCGAGTGTTGCCTATCTGGATAACATCGCCGGTCTGTAAATTGTGTTCCTTAATGCGGACATTATTGACGAGTGTTCCACCTTGGCTTTGGGTGTCAAATAAAGTGTATCGTCCGAAACGTAACCGTATTTGTAGATGATAGCGCGAAACACTGCGGTCATCGACAACGATGTGATTATCCCGACTGCGTCCAATATTGACGACATCTGCTTCGAGCGGGATAGGGGGTTTTCCCTGTACCAATAACTGTGGATTGTGTGGCGCTTCTACTCCGGCATCAATTTCAACGCGTTTCATCACTGCCGTAGTACTATGTTTCTTTTTACCGTGATTGGCGATAACAGTAATCGCACCTGTTTTTGAGTCATCATTAGTGATGATCTCCACGATCGGATGGGTATTAAGCTTATAACCTGCGTTTGTCGCTAACTCTACGAGATGATCACTTAATATTTGGGGAAGGGTAGGTTGATTTTGCAGCAGTTTAGTAGCAATGAGCGATGGCATCATAATCACATAGTGATCTGGTGCAATAGCGCGCATTTCGTTACGTGGTTCACTTATTGCATTATCTTCCATTGCACGGGCTAGTTGCAAAGCAATATCTTGTGCTCGTCCCTGTTTTCCAAAGAAACGTGCAAATGTGCCTTCGATCAGGCGTTCGAGTTGCGCTTCTAAACGTGCGATGTCTTGTTCGTTCATACATCGCATTATAGCCGAGCCATTTAGTGGTCACAATGCGGATTATCACACGTTGATAGAGCGTCGTACAATCGTAGGGGAAACAAAAAGACGCTCGTAAAGAGCGTCTTCTCGCAAGTGCTAGGGTTAGCCAACAATCGTTGTAGGATCGCTGGGAACAAAATTGGCCCAAATCGAATTAGTCTGTGTGACTGCCTTCTTCGATTCTTTGTAATCTTTCAGCCAATTGCTAAATGCACCGGACTTGGCATTGTCAATTTGATCTTTAGCGAGTTCACGTTCTTCGCGTGCGCGCACTTGAATGACATGATAACCAAATTGTGTCTTGATAGGGCCAACAATCGCGCCAATTTCCGCTGCCTTAACGGCTTCTTGGAATTCCTTGACGTAATTTGTAACTGGTGCCCATCCCAATTCACCACCGTTTGCACCTGAACCCGTATCAGTCGATGCACCTTTTGCTAATTCAGCAAATGACTCGCCTGCGTTAAGGGCGTTAATGACATCGTTAGCTTCTTCTTCCGTCGCGACGAGGATGTGACGGACATCGGCGAATTCACCCTTGGTGGTAATATCAGTCGAAACCGATTCCTTCAAAGCATCTTTCAATGCTTGGAGTTCAAAGTAACGGTTGATGTCAGCATCACTCATACCAGTTTGTTTGCGCAAATCACGGAAAATCGTGTCCCGATTCTCTTGGAATTTCTTGACTTGCTCATCACTGGTCAAGGTTGCGGTTGGCGGTAGTGTTGCCAATGGCGTAGTAGTCGCAGTCGGTGTTACGTCCGACGTGGGTGTCACAGTCGGTTCCGGCGATGGTGTCGGCGAAACAAACGGCGTTGGGGTAATGGTTGGTGTAGGCGTTACGGTCGCGGTCGCTTCCGCAGTTGCATCTGCACTGACTTCCTTCGGTGGAGTATATCCAAAAAAGGTGTTGATCTGTTTGTCAATGTCAGCTTGCGTAACAGTGATGCCTTTTTCCTTTGCCGCGTTTCTGATCAACTGCTCTTCGATCATGGTATCGACCATTTTCAGACCCATTTGGTCTGGAACTTGCAGTTCTTTGATCCACGTTGCGTAAGGTTCTTGTTGTTGTAGTTGTTGCGAAACCTGTTGTTCTGTGTAACCAAAGCTGGTATAGGTTTGGAATACTTGTGTCAACTGTTGGTTACGCAAATAACGTTCGAGGCGGACACGGCGCTGAAACTGATTAACCGTAATATTTTGTCCGTCAACACTGGCAACAACTTGGTTAGGCGTAATAATCTGGTCGGATACGATTGTCACTGCCAGTAACAGGACAACGATAACGACCGCTGCGATTGTGCCTATGATGACCCAACGCTGAATCTCATGTTCACGCTCTGCGTGTGAACGATATTCTCGTTGTAGTTTGGGTGTGCCTTGCTTCCCGCCCGATGCGCCGCCTTCTGTTTCGGGGGCGGATTTCGGAGTTTCCTTCGGAAGCGCGGTTGTTTGGCTTCTCTTGGACATAACTAATTCTCACTCCTGCTTCGTAACAATTAAAGGGGCATAGCAGATTTTCTCCATGCCCCATAAGTGATTAGGCTCTTAGCCGTTGCTGTTTCTCGCCGGTGAGTTTAGTCGCCACCTGCGATGAATGGCAGCAATGCCAAATGACGAGCACGTTTAATTTCACGTGCGAGTTCACGTTGGCAACGCGCGCAGTTACCGGTTTGGCGGCGGGGACGGATCTTCCCCGTTTCACCGATAAAGCGCTTCAATGCATCAACATTCTTGTAATCGAAGCATTTACCTTCAGGGCAATACTGTTGATGGCGACCACGTCCCGGACGCTGGCGGCGAAACCCACCGCGCTCACGATCGTCGCCTCCATCAAAACTATCATCCATATCGCGGTCACGGTCACGATCGCGATCACGATAATCCATGTCGCTCATTATTCTCTCCTAGTGGATTTAAAATGCGTAGTCGCCGTTGTCGCTATCTTCGCTGATGTAGTCGATGTCGCTTTCGTCGTGATGTTGTTGTTCACGACGGCGATCACCCAGCAAGATCATTTCATTGGCAACTAATTCAGTGCGAAAATGTTTCTTTCCTGTTTCGTCTTCCCACCCTCGCGTTTGCAAGCGTCCCTCAATATAAACCTGCTGGTTTTTACTGAGGTGTGACTTGCAAATTTCCGCTAGAGTGCCCCACGCCACGACATTAAACCATTCGGTTTCTTCGCGGCGCTCTCCTTCGGCTGAAGTCCATGTGCGACTGGTTGCTACGCTAAAACTGGTAACCGGACGACCACTGGGGGTGTAACGCATTTCAGGGTCACGTCCCAGATAGCCGATAATCATCACCTTATTTAGCCCACGTCCCATAGCTTCAGTACTCCTCAAAGATCCTCTAAATGAATAGAGAACCTTGCGTATCCTACCGTTCTGGACGAATCAATAGGTAACGCAGAACGGTTGCCGATAACTTCAAGTTACGTTCCAATTCCGGCAAATTCTTGGGATCGATGTCAGCGTTCATGCAAACGTAGTAGCCGTCGCGCTGCTTGTCGATTTCGTAGGCCAGCTTACGCCGTCCCCAACGGTCAATCTTTGTCACCTGACCAAGTTCGTTGGCTTCTACCCAACCTTGAACCTGCGTGACCGAGTTGTTGATGACCTCTTCATTAGGGTCAATGCGGACGATAAATGTTAGCTCGTATGTATGTCTCATAGGGAATTCAATAATCTCCTTTCCCCGGGTTTGCCTCACCTCGCACGAGCGCGCTATGCGTGAAGCGGAAAGTGTTCCCAATCAAATATTGGGTAATTTCAATGGCGAATGGTAATAGATTCACACTTGTTTAGCAACGGTTGATTTATGCATTTCTAGTGCAACGCGTGAACTGGTTAGTGCTAATGTGATGACCAACCAGAAGCTGAGGATTGATGCCTGAAAATCGAGCCGAAAGAAATATAAATCTGCGGTTGCGTTAATCAGTGCTGCAATCAATGCTGCGTGATAGCCGAGGTGGATAGATTCTAACTCTGGAATGTCTCTAGCAACCTGTCGGGCTTTCCAACCATAAAATAGCACCCCAAGTATGAGGAGGGCATATATAGCCACTCCAACCAGCCCGATTTGGTTTGCCATGATTAAGTACATACTGGCAACATTAGTGTAGAGGTCGATTTCGGGAGTACCTGTGAAACCAACCCCTACAACTGGATTTCTACTGATCAGTTCCAGCGAATCGCTGTATTCGCCTAACCGCATTTGTGTCGAACGGTCAGCCCCTGTGAAAGCTTCAGAAAATCGTTCGACATACGAACGCGTCTGTGGGAGTGCGAGAACCAGCACCAATCCGATACCAAGTGCGACGAGATATTTGCGGTAGCCGGGGAACAAACCGACCACAAACAAACTGATGCTAAATGCTAGTACAGAGGCGCGTGAAATGGTGAGCGCCAATGCTAACCCGATTGTTCCAATGACCGCTAACGTCAGCCATCTGCGTGACAAGATTGGCTTGCGTGCGAATACTTGAGGTGCAAGCATTGCCCCTGTAATCGCTAGGATGCCACCTAGTGCATTAGGATCAACCCATGTTCCGATTGCACGTTCCGCGATGGCTGGATTATCTTCGATGTATCGAATGACTCCACCATTTGGATAACCAAACCGTGCCAATCGCACCAATATTTCCTCTGCCGTTTGGTCAGGTAATACGTAGAGAACAATTGCGACGATAGCTTGCGAACATACTGCGATCATGATGACGATGACTAACCGTTGCAGAGTTTTGGGATCACGGATCAAATCGCCAAGGATGAATACCATCCCTATGCTGATAATGGTTTCTGCGAATTGCCGTATAGTAGCCGAGGTAGGGGGTGCGAATCGCAAACCCAGCGCGAAGGCGAGGATTAGCCATAGGACGTACAGACCGACTAAGGCATGTACAGGAGTAAGTCGAAATCCCTGTCTTCTACCGGTCATCCATTGCATCGCGTAAACCACTAGGAATGCCGCCAATGCCATATCAAGGAATGTCGGTGTTATGCCTACCTTGAAAGGTAATGTTCCAAAAGGCAGAAGTATCGTGATGAAAATAACTCCGTACAGCGCAGCGGATACATTGGACAAGACATAGAGACCCGCCAAAATACCAAGCAATCCACCAAACGCAACAATCGGGCCTCCAATTGCCAATAGCAGCGCGATTATTCCGCCTGCTATACCAACTAGCGCCCCAATGAACGCCCCGTACCCATAACGGTTAAGTCCGCTGAGCCAGTTTTGTGAACTACCGTTGTTATACATTTGCTTTCCTGCGATAAATACTTATGCAACCGAAAATAATAAATGCTCCCCATGTCAATAAGCTGATTAGGGCGCCGATTTTGTAACTCAATGGCTCATAAGTAAAGGTGACTGTGTGGTTTCCGGACGGCACTTCGACCGCTGAAAGCATCCCGTAGGCACGTAAAATGGGGATATTGCTACTATCGAGTCGTGCTACCCAACCGGGGTAGTAGGGCAGTGCAACTGACAAAATGGCGTTGGTCGCTGTATTGACGGCGATTTTCAGCGCTTCGGGTTTGAAGTCCGTCACAGTTGCAGTTGAAGACGCAGGATCACCTGTCACTGAAATCGTGGGTTGTTGCTCTAAGATAACAGCGCGCCGAAAATTGATGCTATTGTCGTTGAGCAATGATCTGGCTTCTGCTTCATTTGCCACAATGCGTGTTTCATAGACGAGGTTTGCGAATGGACGTGGATCGCTGAGTCTATGCATGTTGACTTTGCCATAACGATCTTCACCGTTTGCAATGATTTCACTCGCGATCGGCATTTGTTCCCAGTCCGTATAAACGTATTTTACGGCGAACAATTCCCATGCACGCGGATTAATTAAGTCTCCACTGATCAGACTATTCGGCCCTTCGAGAAATAGCGGACTGATGCCACGCATATCTGCAAGGTCATACAAGCTGCCATAATTATCATTGAGTACACGGTAGCCATCAACACGGAATGGCTCTTCGTGATCAGCAAGTGCTGTTGCGACCATTTCAGGTGGATTAAAGCTCAGTTGATTTTGTGGCGGGATCGAATCGTAGTTGAAATGACTGTCCATGCTCAGTGTGAACAAGTCCAATATCAACAGACCCGTTATCAAGACTTGTTTGGCCTTATTTTGCGGATCATTAAGTACCCAACTAACGGTTGCGAGTGTAAGTACGGACATCAGCAATGTGAATGCCATCGGTTGAATGGTGCTTCCATAGGCATCGTGGTTGCCAACCCATGCCACAAAGATCAGCACCAAAGCGACCCCACACAAAACAACGATGCCAACGATTGCTTGTTGAATGCGTCGCGTTGCTTTGAAGTCCTGTAATTTTTCCCAACCCACGATATGGGCTGCTCCCATACCGGCTAATGTCGCTAGGCTGAACGCAATTAAGAATGCACCGCGTTCTTGTCCCCTGAAAAAGCGCAAACCAGGCATGATGTTGTACAGCAGCGCATAGAATGGGCTGTTTTTGCCGAAGCTCAAGCCCAATGCCAACAACGTGACCGCTCCCCAGAATAAGCTCATTGGAATGCGCCTCCAAAGAGCGATACATGCCAGTATCAATCCAATTAATCCAACATACAGTGGTGACCATTGGCTCATGATACTGGGGAAAATGAATTGAATCACATCTTGAATGGGAAAGCCGTTTCCTTTTGCATCAAATCCCAAACCTGTACGGGCAGTATGTGATAAATACTCAAGTCCCGGCAAAAGCTGTACAGCGGCCATTCCGCCACCCAGAATACCAAATAGAAGAACCCCGCCCAATATAGCTTGCCATCGGTAATGCTGTTGGTAACCGCGATAAATCAAATAGCCTGTCAACAAGTAAGTCATGAACCAACTGGTCTGTGGATGTCCTGCCATCCATGACATTCCATAAGCAAAACCTGTCAACAGTAACCAAGACCACTTTAGCTGGTTTCCGCGTGTCGCTTCATGTATACCTAGAACCGCCAACGGTAGCCAAATAGCAGCTTCCAACAGCGCCAGTTGTAGCGGTGGATACGATTGCATAAATCCACCGTAGCTAAAAATCACAGCGGCAATAAATGCTCCGAGTTTGCTGCCGACTTGCCCTAACGTCATGCGCCGAACCAGCCCATACATAAACAATGAGCAGACCAGCACATGTAACGTCATTTCTAGCTCTAGCGCATGGTAACTCCACCCACCTGCCAGTTTGCTGAGGCCAATCGTGACTAATCTCGGTGGGTAAAAAACAGCTGCTTGGGTATCACCGATGAATGGTAACCCGCCGTTATTATAGGGATTCCATAGTGGAACCTCACCGGATAAGAATCGTTGATATTGGTAGGCTCCAAACGCCACGAATTGACCTGAAAAGTCACCTTTTTTGATAGATGCTTGGTCAGCTTCTATAGGAGTGAACAAGCGCCAGAAGAATAGCAACCAGATAGCCACCAATACCAAAACCACAACAACATCAGGTGTATTTCGTCCGCGTAACCGCATCATGATTGTCCTGCCGGCATAATTCGCACTCGCGACATATTGGTGTAGTCATTTGCCATTCCACCATCCGCTGTCACAATACGCAGGCGTTGGATAGTACCATCCTCAGCTTGCCAATAGAGTCCGATTTCAGTTTCGTAGATTCCCGGTGGGGCATTCGGATCAACCGTCAACGTGTGTGTATCTTCAATAATATTCCCAATTTCCCATGTGGTGGTTGGTGCTTGCCAATTCACTGGCATACCATCCGATGCAGCATATTTTGTCAAAGTTCGTGGATCAATGATATTCGCGAACACCTTATAATCGTGGTCAAGCTTTTTCAACCCCCGCCAGTACAAAGTGAGATCAACGCTTGCACCAATCGTAGGACTGAGATCCGATAATGAATAGCCCACGAGTTCAATCTGATTGTCAAAATTGATGCGTATGGGGTTCGGAACACCGAGTTTTTCTACATCATCACGTGGTTCAAGTTGTACATCCCCAACCTTGACCATCTCTTTGCCATCAGCCAGTTTCATACGTGCGCCTGTATTGAGATCATACCAGCCAATCTCAACATCCAATTTCATTGGTGCATAAGCCGTGTTAGGGATTGATATGGCAATCAGGTTTTGCCAACCATATCCCACTGCTAAGTCCGATGTGGCAAGTGTTCCTTGTCCCGGATAGATGTCCCGCTGCCAGATGATGACCCCATCTGGCGTGACCAGATGCGCGAATAAACTCCAATTGGACGTGACGGGTTGTTCAATCTGCCACCGTGTTGAGATAAAGACATAGTCTTCGGGTTTGACCGTTTTTGTATCCACTTTCGCTTGGACAAGCGCAATCGTTCCGTCAGTATTGTTCGCAGTGCTAAATTGTGCCTGTATCGTTTCAGAACGGGTTTCGGCCGGAGGTTTAGCATAGGTCGGGGCGATAACTGCGAATGGCGAAACAACAGCTACGATACCAAAAAATGACGCAATGACGCCCGTTCCAAAACCTCTTACGCGTTCTTGTAACCACCAGATCAGTCCAGCCATCATCCAAAGCGAAATGGATGATACCGCGACGAACACCAATCGCCCTTGAGAGGCCGGTGTTTCGGCTGTCCAGCGTAGATATGACATGAATGTTACAAGTGGCCACAAGAGAGTAATCGCTACCGGTAACCAACGGTCGATTGACCATTTCTTTCCCGCAATAGCGTAGACGATGAATGCCAGTGCCCCCAACAAACCAATACCACCGATGATGTTGAAAGCCAAATAAACGGTGTCTGGTAGGGCAACATTGACGCCACCAAAAAATCCCCAATAAGCTTGGGTGAAGCTATGGCGTTCGCTCCATAACTGTGCTCCATTTGCAAAAATAGCTCTACGCCCCACCATTTGTAAGAACATATTGAGGCCGGTAGGATCACCATATGTTTGCCAATTGTGCCAGTACCACCAACCCGCGATGCAGATGGTTAGCCCACCTGAAATGAATCCGCCGATCACGACTGGGCGCCAACTACGTAGCCGCAAACTAACGACCAATAGCCCCAGAGCAATTACAGGTATAAAAAAGCCGAGATTGAGTTTTGCCAGCAGTCCTGCCCCTGTGCAGATACCCAATAAGATATAGCCTCGCCAGTTCGGGAGTTGTCGCTGTTTCAATAAACGTACGACCAGCAGCGTGAGAAAGTTTCCTAGAAAGTTTGATAGATTATCATTATTGACCGAACCGCTAATGAATAGAAACATCGGTATAAAGGCATTTATCGCCGCTGCACCGATTACGATGCTCGGCTGTTCGGGGAAGACCTCGTGCGCCAATAGATATGTGATGATCACAGTGCCAGCTCCCAGTACGACTGATAAAAATCGCGCGAGATGCACCGCCAATGTCGTACCGTGCCACGGGAAAGCCTCATCCTCAGCTCGGTGCACAATCATATTTGCATTGCCATCTGGGCGGATAACCCCTATGTCCGAATGAGGATTAATACGCCTGACTCGTTCCATATCAGACGTGTCAATCCACTCGGTGAGCACAGCCGCCATCATATAATACAGGGGCGGTTGGCTGCCTTCTTGTCGCCATGCTGCTGGTTGAGTTGGGTCTTGGGGGGGCAGTTGTAATCCGTGATCTGCCATGTATTTGACCATCGGATAGTGCCATAGTTCATCAGATGCTTCGAAGATAGGTGTCACAACACTATAGACGGTCGCCAATACCAAATAGGCCGCAACAATAGCATAAATCCAGCGGGAGTGTCGCATAGTCATTAGAGCTTTTGCACCTGATCAAAGAATGTCAATGTTTCTGTGGCAATAGTGTCCCAACTAAATTCCTTCCTTAATGCGTATGCACCTTGTTTGAGTCGCTCACGTAAAATAGGTGACATACGGAGCTTATCTAGCATTTGCGACAAGGATTGAGTGTCTTGACAGGGTACGAGCATCATATTATCCCCACTTCGGAAAGTTGGAATATCCACTGTTGGAATCGTACTGACGATTGCGCACCCATACTGGATAGCCGCCATAAGACTTCCTCTTCTGTAAGACGCACCGTCTATGAAGGGCAGGGCAACAGCGTCACAGGCACTTAGATATGCACCCACTTCCCATTCATGCTCCAAATAGCCTGTCCAGTAAATAGAGTTTTCCAGCCCCAGACGTTCTATCTGCTGCTTTAAAGTTTCTAGATACACCGAATTTGTTGGATCTCCACTGCCCACGCCTCCGCCAATCATAGCCAATCGTACCGGATGGCTGGCATCTTGTAAGTGCTTTATACTGTCGAGAAGTGTTTCAAGCCCCTTTGTTTGGTTGAACAACCCAAAGTATCCGATTAGGAAATCACCGTCTTTTGCACCCGATTTCGCGCGCCAGTTCGACACGTCATAATCATTTGGTAGAGCTTGTTGAATATTGCTCCCAATAGGGATGAGTTTGGTGAGAGGCAACCGAGATACCTTTAGGTAATCTTCTTGATTGGTTACGATCACGCCCTTGGAACGGTTTGCCAGATGTATGACAACCCAATCTCGTAATCGACCAGCTTTTGGAAATAAGTATGGATGGCGCAAATCGTGAAACGTTGTTACGACGGGTATGCTTGTGAACTGAGGCAGAAAATGAATCCACGGTGACATTCCAAATGCTGCGGTTTGAAATTGAATATTCAGTACATCAATTTGATGGTCTGTCGCCCACTGATGAATACTGCGAACACTCGCGATATCCCATGTTTTAATGGCATGGGTCACTGAAATCGCCCCACTACTTCCTTGTGCTTTTGCACTACTAAATATAGCTACCTCTGCACCCTGTGCGATCATTTCCTTAGCAAGAATTTGGGTATAAGCCCCAATGCCGCCCTGCATAGGCGGATATTCTCCGGTAACGATTCCAATTCGCATTAGCTCACCCTTAGTCCGGAGCGTATCACTTGCCAATAAGCTAAAATACGTTGATGACGCATTTCTCGCTTATGCCCTAATAGTGCTTTTAGGCCTTCAATACCGATCTGCCACAGATAACTTGTAAGCAAAAATATGCGCAATGTTTGTGCGGTCAACCACCCATGGTATTTTCGAAAATAGCGAAGTTTGCTTTCCTGAAAATGGATGTGCCTCCGCGCGGTAACCTGTTCGCTACTTTTACCACCGTGATGAATAATATCAGCCACGCCCAAGTAAATAACTTGCCATCCGGCTAGCTTCGCACGTTTACACCAGTCCATCTCTTCCGAGTACATCACGTAGCCTTCGTCCAGACCGCCAACTTGTGTATAAACCTCTCGTCGTGCCAGCAATGCGGAACCTTGTACCCAATCAACTTCAAAGATCCCATTATCTGGTTTATCGCTCACGTAATAGTCATTCAGCACTTTCTGAGGGGCAAATGCTTGTAACCATGTACTTTCGACAAAACCCAACGCCACACTTGGGAAACGCCGTCGTGTCAATTGTGTTGTACCATCTGTGTTCAGCGTGTGTGGTCCAATGATCCCGACGACTGGATGCTCATTCATATAGTCGAGCATTTGTACCAACGCGTTGCCTACGATTTCTGTGTCCGGATTGAGTAAGAAAATATACTTTCCGGATGCTGCTTCCAACCCGATATTGTTACTTCGTGAAAAACCAACATTTTCCTTTTGAGCGACTAGTTTGACCTCAGGGAAATCATGCTCCACCATCGCCACACTATCATCACTACTTGCTGAATCGACAACGATGATTTCAAGAGTGTATGGGGTAATTGGAGATGCGAGAATACTGGTAAGACAGGCCTTAAGTAAGTCTGCTACATTCCAACTGACGATAATGATTGATAAATCCGTCAATGCCATTCACCTTTTTTGATCAAAGCCAGCGAATTATAGCAGAATTTACATCTCTGCTACCGGGCGATTACACTTCGATAACATTTTGCGGCCATCATTGGAGTGTTAGTCCGTCGCTATTTCAAGGTAGGAGAAAAACATGAAAAAGCTACTCATTGCACCCATGATACTGATAATGATTTTCGCAGTAGTGGGTGGTGTTGGTGCGCAAGATGCCACACCCCAATCCCCGCCGTTAGCATCTACTGTAGGTGCACTTACTCCAATCCGAACCGTCATTGAAATCGTTTCGAGCGAAACTGGCATAGTGCCAAAAGAGATCATGCAACAACTTGCCGAAGGTATGACCTTGGCGGATATAATTGAATCTAACAATGGAAATGTTCAACTCGTAATAGATCAATCAGTTGCCAAAATCACTGCTAACGTAAATCAGTCGGTTACGGATGGCAAGCTATCGCAAGCCCGCGCAGATCAACTTTTAGCAAATCTTTCCGGCATTATCACCAAAGCAGTTAATGGTGATTTGTTTCCAAACAAACTAGATCGTGGTGCTGTGAGACGTGCTTCAGAACGCATCCTTGTTCAAGCTACTGCTGATGCGACAAAACTGAGTCCAGTTGAGATCAGCAATGCCTTGCGTGATGGCAAAACACTCGCACAGGTCATTACCGCTCAGGGCGCAAATGTGGATGCTGTTGTCAGCGCCGCTGTAGCAAAGGCGACTGAGCAAATCAACACGGCTGTCAATGATGGGCGCTTGGGGCAGGTACAGGCCGACAACCTCATTGCGAATTTGCAAAAACTCTATACTGCCGCAGTAAATGGGGATACTCGCATAAAGACCGAAAAAATGACTGTGGGGTTAACTGTTTTGCGTTTTGCTGCTGAACAAACCGGACTAAAAGTTGCAGATATTGTGACCGAGATTCGCGGAGGGAAATCGCTTGCTGATGTGCTTGGCGAACATAACATTGACACGACGACTTTTATCTCTGGTGTGGTTGCAGCGGCTAAAAATCGTCTGGATAAGGTAGTTGCCAACGGACGTATGACACAGGATCAAGCCGACAAGAAGCTTGAGAAACTCCAACAGCGCTTAACTGAGCGTATTACGCAAATCGGCGGTGCTGAATCGACACCTCAGGCATCGGTCTCAGGATGATACAGAAATGCTGATGATTGACAGTGTCCAACATCAATCATTGGACACTGTCATGGGTCTTGAACTGGAATAACCGATTTGCATTGTCGGTTGTGGCGTTTCCCAACGACTCTGGGGAAATTTGTCTCACTGTCGCCAGTCGTTCGACAATTAGCGGAATATATGATGGTTCATTCCGTTTACCCCGGTAAGGTACAGGTGACAAAAATGGTCCATCCGTCTCGACCAAAATACGATCAAGTGGGATAGTTGCAGCAATATGCCGCACTTGATCGGCATTCTTATAGGTGATTGGTCCTGTAAATCCCAAATAGAATCCGGCAGCCAACGCCCGTTCGGCAATCGACTCGGGGGCAGAAAACGAGTGCATCACCCCCGGACGGTCTTTGATTTTGGGTGGTAGATCTTGAACCCAAGAGTCGAGAATTCTCATCACATCCTCGCTGGCCTCTCGGTTGTGGATGATCACGGGGAGTTCTAATTTTTTGGCGAGTTCGAGTTGTGCTTCAAATGCTTTCCACTGTGTTTCTTTGGGACTCTCTCGCCAATGATAATCAACCCCGATTTCTCCGATGGCGACCACTTTCGCATGGTCAGCCATCGCCTCAATCTCAGCAATCATCGACTCCGTAAAATCTACTGTACTGTTTGGATGAATGCCCACTGCCGCAAAAACACCCGGATAGACGTCACTCAGCCTCAAAATCTCGCGACTCGTTGGCAAATCAACCGCTGGGTTGATGATTGTTGTGACACCAACTTGCGTCGCACGTTCTAATACGGCTTCTTTGTCTTCTTGATAGCTGTCGAAATTAATGTGACAGTGGGTATCGACCAGCATCACAGTTTGTGTTCAGCTTTCAACAATTCGAGATCACTCTTCACCATCATCGTAATCAGCTCTTCGAACGAGACCTTTGGTTCCCATCCCAAGTCTTTACGGGCTTTGGAAGGATCACCCACTAACAAGTCAACCTCAGCTGGGCGCATAAATCGCTCGTCTTGAATGGTATATTTTTTCCAATCGAGATCGACCGCACCAAACGCGATAGTCAGAAGTTTTTCAACCGAATGAGTTTGTCCCGTAGCCACCACATAATCATCGGGGGTGTCTTGCTGTAGCATGAGCCACATGGCTTGCACATAATCACCAGCAAATCCCCAGTCGCGCTGAGCATCAAAGTTACCGATACGTAATTCACTAGCCAAACCCAGTTTGATTTTCGCGGCGTTATAAGTCACTTTGCGTGTCACGAACTCCAACCCGCGTCGTGGGCTTTCGTGGTTGAACAAAATGCCGCTGGTCGCGTGCATGTTGTAGCTCTCACGATAATTGATGGTAATCCAATGTCCATAGACTTTCGCCACGCCGTATGGACTGCGTGGATAAAGTGGAGTAGTTTCTTTCTGTGGTACTTCTTGCACTTTACCAAACATTTCACTGCTTGACGCTTGGTAAAAGCGAATAGTCGGATCAATCGTACGGATGGCATCCAGAATACGCGTGACCCCTAAGCCTGTGACATCTCCTGTGAATACCGCTTGTGTCCATGATGTTTGGACGAAACTTTGTGCAGCGAGGTTATAGACTTCTTGAGGGCGTATGTCACTGATCGCCCGAGTCATACTCGTTTGGTCTAGTATGTCTCCCGATATCAGTGTGATCCGATCTTGGATATGACGAATTCGTTCATGCGTTACCGTACTGCTACGGCGAACCAATCCATATACATCATAACCTTTGTCCAATAGGAATTCTGCTAGGTAAGAGCCATCCTGTCCGGTAATTCCGGTGATGAGGGCGCGTTTGTTCATACGTAATTGTTCTCCGAATTGATACTAATATGAGAACCCTATGCGGGTCTGTTTTCAAAGGATAATGGGGTTACGTTTTGCGAACACGGTTACGCCAATCATTGAGCACATCGAGCAGGGTAGTCTCGAAGGGGATGTTTGGTTGCCATCCGGTCAATTGCCGCAAACGTGTGGCATCACCACGTACGATGGGGACATCAATCGGAAGCATTCGTGCTTCAGAAACCTTGACCTGTATATCCACCGTACTATATTGCAAAAGAACATCCAGTAAATATTGAATACTATATGGCTTACCAGATGCGACATTGTAGACATCACCCGGAGTGCCTTTTACTACAAGTTGAGTGTATGCCTCAACCACGTCGCGTACATCTGTGAAATCGCGCTCCGCAGCCAAATTGCCAACTTCGATTACGTTTTCCTGTAATCCGGCTTCAATACGCGCGACTTGTGCCGCAAAATCAGTTGCCACAAAACCTTCACTTTGCCCCGGCCCAAAATGATTAAATGGTCGTACACGGAGTATGGGCAACTTGTGGCTCAGATAGTATTGCAGCCCCAGCATATCTTGTGTGACCTTGCTGACGCCATACGGATTAGTTGGACGTAAAGGTGCATCTTCATTGATAGGTTGTTGTTCAGGTCGAACCGGTCCGTAAATTTCTGCCGAGCTTATCACCAGAATTCTAGGCTGCAATTTTAGTGCGATACATGACTGAATAATATTCAGTTGAGATTTGATGTTATTCTCAAGTGTTTCCCATGGGATAACAAAAGATCTGCGCGGAGAAGCTTGAGCCGCCAAATGATAAATTTGGTCAGGTTGGACTTCTGCTATGAGGTCAGAAATGACCGCATAATTTTTGAGATCAATCAGATGATACTTGAGCCGATCACCCATGCGCGGCGGTTCGTCAATCGCCGTGCCATGAATAATCGCATCCGGATATTGTTTACATAGGGTATTAAACAGGTGCCGCCCTACAAATCCGCCGACACCTGTGATCAGAATACGCACGTTAAAGCCTCGTTTATGGGTGGCGTTACACGTGTAACATTATAACCGATGCATAATCATTAGCTAGGCTTGGGATAGTTAATCGCAAATGCCTTCACTTGCCCGTTGTCTTGGTCTTTGAACGCGACCACGTCAATATGCACACCTTCTTTAAGGCTTACTTTGGGAATGGAGAATGTCATTTGGTTGGTAACAGAGTCGATGATATGCAAATCGAAATCGCCCACCGGCATCAATATCACACTTGATGAACTACTCGCCCCGATGTCACTGACCAGTTTTTGTACGCCAAATGGTAAGGTAAACGGGACTATTGGTTGGTTAGGGTCAACTGTAACTTCAGGCGTCACAGGTATCGGTGCTTCAACCGTTGGCGTAGCATTTTTATCGGGTGTGGAGAATGCCAAACCGAGAGCATTTTCGCCACTTATGCTAACGTTGATCAGTCTCAAATGTGGTGAGCTACCATCAAATATGAGGCTATCATCGTTGATGACTAGTAACCGGAGGGTTTTGTTTTCTCCCGAATAGGCCACGACACTATAACTGCTACCTGCCTGTAACGTTGCTTCCTCTTGCCCGATGACTTGTGCTTGTCCTGCCTCACTTATCGTGATTGTTGCGGTCTGTACGGTGACATCCACCAGATCACTACCCGCACCATATGCCAATGCACCCAGAGCCAGCTTGCCATTGATTGAAAAGTCGAGAGTTTGACTGCTGGCGTTAATAAAACGAACCTTCGCAGCTTGTTGACTATTCGGCGCGCTTGGATCAATTGCTGAAGCGTTACTGTCAACTTTATCACTCAGAATGATCGGCTTACCATCCAGCCTACCTGTGATCAAATATAAGTAACTAAATCCGGCCTCAAACTGTACATTGTCAGCCAGTTCGAGTGTTGAGCCAACGTTTTCGCTGTTTATCCCTGCAACAATGAACGAATATACGCCTGCTTGTGCATCCATGAAAGTGGGGGCTTGACCATAATAGAGGTTTGGAATGTTTGGTAATGTACCTGATGACGCTTGGACATTCGCCATTGCGATAGTGGGTACAGTATTCAAGAACGCTACTCGTGCCATATTTGCTTGAGTAGGGCTATTGTTTTCCGCATAAACCAATATGCTGAGCTTGCTGGCGGATCCCAACAAAACCACATCAAAACTATCACCGTCGATCAGCGAAACAACTTGTCCCGTTAAAGGTTCTACGGCCTTCCGGTCAGCCCCGCTTGCATAGACCCGTACCGTGTATTGACCCGCTGCCAATGCTTTACGCTCAGTGGGTCGCCCATAGGCAATTTCGCCATTCAGTAGTAAGTCATCAATATAGACATCAATCAGGGTGATATCCGGCGATGCATTAATTGCTCGTGCTTGTATACGCTTAGGGGCTGCACTTTCGAATTGGATAATGGAGGGTTTAGCAGCCGTTCCTGCCGCTATTAGGGTTACATTCGTTTGACCCTTTAGGTTCGCGCTGTAGGCAAGTGTTTTGTCCCCAAATTGGAAAGTTAAGTCGGTTTTTTCAGCAGCTATGATTGGTGTCAATGTTGTTTGTCCGAATGCAACATCTTTGGCCAGATCAAGACTGCTTGTTTTAAGGCTCATACTGGTGTTATCTGATAGTCCGTTGATGGCCTGAATGATGCTTTCATCGGATTGGAGTGCTTCAGTTTTTGTAGGCATTATCGTGAGACTGAGTTGTTGACCGATGCCTGTAATCAAGATCGTGAATGACTCACCGCTCGGAAACTTCACATCACTTTCGAGTAGTGCTTTATCATTAGAATTTGATCCACTCGGTTGCACTTTGACCTTATAGTCTCCTGCTTCAAAGGAAGTAGGTTCGGTATATTGTGTGAATGCTAAATTGGTCGCAATTGCCGAGAAACCAGCAAACACATTGAGTGCAGGCGCATCTGGTGCTGCATTGACGATCCGCACCAATGCTGGCCTCGCTTGTTCCAGCGTTTCATTGGTCACAGCCTGCGGTGTAAAGGGTGGTGCTGGCGTTTCAGTTGGAAGCGCGGTTGGCAGCGGTATCGCCGTAGGGACAACATTGGCTTGCCCACAGGCTCCCATCAGAGCGAGAACACAGACTAACACGACAGCGCGGTAAATATGGCGCATATGCGCTCCTTTTATGCAAACACGATACAGTTGATTCTACTCGCACTTCGCCAATGATGAAAACAACAAAAAAGTCCTGCGGAGTAATAACTCACAGGACTTCCTTTTTAGTACGATTTCAGGATCGTTTTAGCGCGGTTGTACTGAACCGGCAGGAACCCAACCACGTGTACCATCTGGCAGTTCGATATAACTGAACGTACCATCGGTGAAAATCAATGTGGCTTCCTGTCCCTTCGAGACACCCGGCAAACCTTGGTTATCACCACCCGGTGAACCTGTTAGCATCACGAATGCATCACTCACACGCACTGGCAAATTCAATGAATTCGCGTCAGGAGTGCTTGTGACCTGAACTTGCTGCGATGTGGGTGGCTGTACCGGTTCGCCCGTTACAGGAATGTCAAGGATTTCTGCTGGCTTCCCATTGAACGTAATCCGGACGAATGTTGCGGAGTCGCTCTTTGCCGCAACCCAACCGTCTTGTTCTTCATAGGTTACGTTCAACCAATTGCCATCCTCAGTGCGCGAGATGACGATCACCTGTGTCCCCGAGGGAATTGGCGCGAGGATTTCTGAATTCGCATCTGGCTCACGGCGCAAATTCAAGTTCGCACCTGAATTAAGGGTCACTGTTGCCACATACGCATTCTTGGTTGGGTTTACAGTTGGAACGACCGCAGGAGCGATGCCTTCGGTTACTTCACCACGGGTATCATCAGGTGTGATAACCAGCAAATTCCGTGTGGACAAATCTTCCAGTTTAAGAGCGCGACCGTTATACGAGTACTGAATATAGGTGATGTTCACCCATCCGGTTACGCTACCACCAGTCGGTGGCGCATAGCTGACGAATGCCCATTGCTGATCTTCTTTGAGACCGAGCAATTCCATAACAGTACCATTCGGAACACGTGCCAGTACTTCGCCTTGAGCATCAGGTGTGCGGCGGATATTCAAGTTAATGTCGACATCAAGATTGAAAACAGTCGCCGCAACACGATCTGCTGGTACAGCGGGTGCAGCCGCAGTGGTGTTATCTACACTTCCCGGCAGATTGCTGGAAACCAACGGCAGGCTCGAGAGCTTGATCTTTTCGCCGCGAGGATTGCGAATGTCGAGATACAAACCATTCGCCCATGCCGTGATTGAACCACCGTCAGGTGTTGCATAGGTTACATTCAGCCAAGTTTCCTGAGGAACCAAATCGGCTTTAGGATCGGTAAGCAATGTCGCCGGATCAACGAATTCATAGCCTTCAGGCGGCTTCGGTGTACCACTGAACGGAATTTCAGTGATCGCACCTGCGCGACCATTTACAACCAGAACAGTTCCCGGTGGCACAGTGCCCAACGACAAAGCATCGCTGTTTGGATACTGGCGCAACTGCAAATTCGCATTGGCATCTAGGTTAAAGACGCGGCCTGTCGGACCATTTGCAACGACTGCTGGCACTGCTGTTGGAGCCACTGGCTGGACAGCTTCAACGGTTGGTTCAACTGTTGGAGGCGGAGGTGGCACAGTGGGTTGCAGGGTAGGCGTCGGTACAACCGCTACGGCAGCAGCCGCACCGGGAGCGCTAGCGATACCTTGTGCGAGGCTGGTTGCCGCGCTCAACAACTTGATACTTCCACCATCGCTGATAACCAGCAGATTATAGTAAACACCACCGTAGAAACTTGCTGCGGGGATTTCTACACTCTGGTTGGCTGAGCTATCGCCTACCAAAACAGTAATCTTGGCCTTTGATGGCGCGATGCTTACGGCGTTTGCCGCTGTACCGAATGCCAAGTTGCTGGCCAGACTGGTTCCATCTTCCAATGTTGCAGAAACCGTGCTGGTTCCCGGAATACCATTAGCGATTGAAAGAACAGCTTTACCAGCTTCAATACCGCTAATATTATCTTTGAATACACTCACACTGATCGATGCCGGTGTACCCAACGCTGCGACAGTTTCCGCTTCACCTGCCGTGACCGGTAAGGTAGCGGTTACCAGATCCTTATCCGAACCTGCCGCCCGAATACTGACATCGTAAGAACCTGCGGGGATCGCAATGTGGTCAGTGAATACCCCAAAAGCCAACGACGGAATAGCGAGTGAACCGTTGATGTAAACATCGACTGCTCCTGCGCCACTCACACCGTGTGCAATCCGCACGAAACCACTGTTGCTGTCGCCTTTTGCAGCGCTGCTCAGTAACAATGTCTCAGGTTTATCGAGGGTTCCATAAACCACCAGCATGTAGGACGTGCCAGTGTTCAGTGCGACACCACTAACTTGTTCAATAGCCTTATCAATGCCTTGTCCACTGGGAGCAACCGCGAAGTCATAAACAACTGCAGGAATATCCAACGTTCCAGCGGCTTGCCCGAATTGCAAACCGGGGATCACCGGACGCCCATCACTCAATACCAGATCGACCGCTGGCCCACCGCTGATAGCATGGATAGCCGTCAACCGTGCTTTTCCGCTGCCGATGGGCGACAAGTCTTCTGGATAAACGAGGAATGTTGGGCTGCTAGCGGATGCTGCCACCAATGTGGTTGCTGATCCGTCTGCTGCGCTGACAGTTTGTTCCCACAGCGCATTCGTCGTACCGCTCGCAGTAACTTTCAGATTATGGTCGCCTGCACCCACATTCACATATGTCGATGCGCTGCCAAAACCCAGCCCACTGATGGTCAGTTGCCCATCGGTATACACGTCAACTGCATTAGCGCCGGGGATAGTGTGGACGAAACGCAGAGTTGCGTTCCCTGATTGTGCTGCTACAGCCGAACTGGTTATCAGCACCGCTGCTATCACCGCCACTAAGGCGATGCCGTATCGGATTAACTTCTGCATAAGGCGTACTCCTTCGCGTATATCGCGCCAGAGAAATGAGAAGGTTGTGGTCACTTTTGCTAACCACAACCCGAGTCAAATACAATCAAATCAGTCGAGATTATAGACGGTCAAGCCTAGAATTGCCGACTCTTTATGTACCTTCTTCCCACTGGCTCAGGTATTCAGCCTGATCAGCGGTCAAGATGTCGATCTTTACGCCCAGCGCTTCGAGCTTCAGGCGGGCGATTTCCTTGTCGATGTCTGCCGGAATGGTGTAAACTGCCGCAGGCATGTTCTTGGCATTCTTCACCATGTACTCAGCACCCAACGCTTGGTTGGCGAAGCTCATATCCATAACGCTTGCCGGATGGCCTTCGGCTGCGGCGAGGTTGATCAAACGGCCTTCGCCCAGTACATAAATTGACTTGCCCTTGACCTTGTACTCTTCAACGAACGGACGCACCAGACGGGGCTTGCCGCCACTCAGTTTTTCCAGCGCGGGCAGGTTGATTTCCACGTTGAAGTGACCGGAGTTCGCCACCATCGCACCATGCTTCATGCGTTCAAAATGTTGTTCATCAATGACGTTCTTATCGCCGGTTGCAGTGATGAAAATATCACCAACGGCAGCTGCTTCAATCATCGGCATCACGCGGTAACCATCCATAACGGCTTCGAGTGCGCGCATTGGATCAACTTCAGTAACGATCACGTTGGCACCCATGCCGTCTGCACGGCTGGCGATACCACGGCTGCACCAACCGTAACCGGCCACCACGATAGTACGTCCTGCCAACAGGATGTTGGTAGCGCGAATGATACCGTCCAATGTGCTCTGGCCGGTGCCATAGCGGTTATCGAACAAATGCTTGGTATCGCTGTCATTTACGGCGATGATTGGGAATTTCAGTGCCTTATCCTTCGCCATCGCGCGTAAACGGATAACGCCTGTGGTGGTTTCTTCGGTACCGCCGATGATGTCGGTCAGGAGTTCGGTGCGGGTCTTGTGAATAACGCTGACCAAATCTGCGCCATCATCCATGGTGATATGTGGCTTGAAGTCGAGCGCGGCCTTGATATGATCGTAATAGGTCGAGTTGTCTTCGCCCTTGATGGCGTACACAGGAATTTCATAGTTGGCGACCAATGAAGCCGCGACATCGTCTTGTGTTGACAACGGGTTTGAAGCGCACAATACGATTTCGGCACCGCCCAATTGCAGGGTGTGCATCAGATTGGCTGTCTCAGTGGTGACATGCAAGCAGGCCGAAACGCGCAGTCCAGCCAATGGCTTTTCCTTTGCGAAACGTTCACGAATTGCACGAAGAACGGGCATTTCTTGCTCTGCCCACTCAATACGATAACGGCCACCTGTAGCCAGATCAAGTTGCTTTACGTCGTGTTCAACAGTCATTTCTGCTCCTCAAACCTTGTGAATAACCCATAGTGGGCGGATTGTATCATACAGTGTTTCGGCTGTCGCCGGGTGAAACTAGGTGATTAGACTACGCTATTTACTGATCTTCTCGGTCTGTAATAGGCAGTCAAGTTGTCCTTTATCGTCATGTTCGCTGCGGAAACGTTCGATAAACTCTGGCACGGTGAAGAAGTGATTCTGCGTTCCGACATGCTCTAGAACGTAGCTCGCACATAGTGAACCCATCAAAGCGCACAATGTGATCGGCAGTCCTGCCGCCATACCGCGCAGCAATCCACCGCGGAAAGCATCTCCCGCTCCCGTTGGATCTTTGATTTCTTTTGCCGAGAAGGCCGGTACTTCCGTCAATTGCCCCTTTTGGTAAATGTGGCTGCCGTTTTTACCTTGGGTGATAATGAGCAATTCCATCTTGCGCTTCAAATCTTCAAGCGAGATTTCGGTCTTCTTGCAGATGATCTCAGCTTCGTACGCGTTGACGACCAATGCGTAAGCGCCTTGCATATCATTCAGCAGTTCTTCTCCTGTGAGGCGCGGAATTTGCTGGCTTGGATCGTAGATGAATGGGATATTTTTATCACGGCATTCTTGGGTCAGAAACGACATGGCCTGCGGATCGCTTGGGGAGATGATCACCATGTCTGGCTTGCCGCTATAGGCTTCGCTCAGGCTGTAATTCTTTGAATATGCCATCGCCCCGCTGTAGAAAGATGAAATCGTGTTGTTTTCAAGATCGGTGTTTGCAAAATACGATGCTGTAAACACATCGTTAAATTCGCGAACACCGGTTGTATCAACCCCGACTCGCTCTAACCACTCACGGTAGTCACCAAAATCACGCCCAACAGTACCCATCAGTTTGGCCTTGTGACCGAGTAATCCTAATGTGTACGCAATGTTTGCGCCGATCCCGCCCCAGTGTTTGGTCATTTCGTCGACCAAAAAACTTAGGCTGACTTGGTGCATTTGACCATCTATGAAATATTCGTTGAAACGCCCCGGAAAGCGCATCAAATAATCATAAGCGATTGAGCCGGTTACGATAATATCCATTCGACCTTATTATTCCCGTTGAGCAAATTGAATTTAGACGCAATTGCCGAGTATACCACACCCCTTCAGACCGTTGTAGAATTAGAATGGGTGAGAATAAATTTACTGAAAAGGTTATGAATGACCCTTTTTGACCATCTCCGCATACCTTCAACGAGTCTGAAACTGGATACAGATGGCCTCCGTCGGGGTTATTACAGTGATAAATATTTTGAAAACATCGTACAGGTTTTACAAGGTGCTAAAGATGCGGGTTACACCTTTGGTGGAACATCGCCCCGTTCTCTAGCTGTCGATCCTACTGGATTAGCCGTCGGAGACATTGAAGTCGAAGCGCAAATCTTTAATCGCCGCGCTCCTTATGCACTTGTTGCTGGTGTCGATGTAGCATTGGCGATGCTTCGTCATGCATCCGGTTATTTCCACAATGACCAGTTCGTTGAAACGGTTTCCCAGCTTCAAGTCCAAGCAGTTGATGATGGTGTATTGACCTACTTTGCAGGTGATACTGAGGCTGTGCAACCCGTCATAAAGGTGCGCGGTCGCTACCGTGACTTTGCCATCTTGGAAACGCCTATATTAGGTGTTTTGACTCGTGCCAGTCGTCTTGCTACCAATGTCTATGAAGTTGCCAAAGTTGCCCGTGGAAAATCACTACTCTTTTTCCCTGCCCGTTTTGATCTTCCTGAAGTGCAATCAGTGGATGGTTATGCCTATTGGTTAGCCATTCAACGCTACAATGCTGAATTCGGTGCCCATGTCACACCCTTTGTGAGTACCGATGCTCAAGCCGCATGGTGGGGTGGGCGCTCTGGCGGCACGGTTCCTCATGCCTTAATCGCCAGCTTCCTTGCGGATACGACCGAAGCTATGCTGGCCTTTGCTCGGTATGTTCCGGTCAACGTATCCCGTGTTGTGCTTGCTGATTTCAATAATGACGCTATTGGTGCGGCACTCGCCACCTTAAATGCTTATTGGATAAATTATCTATCAGCCCTCCAATCAGTCGATATGGAGTCTCAACGCCGTTGGACACTTACCGGCGTTCGTTTGGATACCAGTGCCAACATGCGCGATGTCTCCCTTCAACCTTCCGACCCGACCGGGGTAAATCTTGTGTTGGTACGGCTCTTGCGCGAGGCTTTGGACCATGCATGGGAACACTGGAACCTTTCACCCCAATGGGTAGATGCAGCGCAAGCCTACTGTCGCAATGTGAAAATCGTGGTGAGTGGTGGCTTTGGTGTTGCCAAAATTGCGCAATTTGAACGCGACAATGTGCCCGTTGATATGTATGGCGTTGGCTCGTCACTCTTGCGTAATGCCGAAGATGTAAACACCGATTTCACGATGGATGTTGTGCGCGCCAATGTACATGGAAAATGGGTTGATATAGCCAAGTTAGGTCGCAAGCCTGACGATAATCCAGACCTCAAACCTGTTGACTTTAGCCTGTGGGCATAGGGGAATTGACAGATGTCAGACTCAATTGATAATAATCTTCCCGTTTCCGAAAATGGGGTTAACGGACTTCATCAAGAGGATCAACGTCAGCCCGAGTTGATACCCTCACAGATGGGGACTCGGTGGATGTCGATGGCGGCTGTGGTCGAACAGATCGAGTCCGCCTTTGTCGAGGAACATGGAACCGACTCTCCTGATCTTGCAGATGCCGATACACCCGCAAAACGGCTTCAACTTGTCCTTGCAACCGCCAACTACGTGTTTGCTGTCGAGTCTCTGCAATTATCCCCAACCGAAAAAGCCGACATTATCAGCCGTGCTTACAGTGGCTTGTTCGGCTACGGTCCTTTGGACGAACTTTTTGCCGATGAGCGCATCACGACTATTTCGTTGCAGGGTACCGAGAAAGTTTCCGTGCGCTATGGTCATGGCGACTTGGAATCAGTTGGCTTTATTTTTCAGAATGATGAGCATTTCCAGCGTATTATTAAACGCTTGATAACCGACGCTGGTGCTGAATTAAGTTCTGATCGACCCTATCTAGAATTGGGATTACGCATCAATGACCGTCCTATATGCGTCAATCTCGTTGCTCCACCTGTCACTGTTCAGTTGTCGGTAGACATTCGGCTCCATCCCAAACAACTGCCGACGTGGGAATCGCTCATATCTTCCGGTCACTTGACCGATAAAGCTGCCCAATTCCTAAAAGCCTTAATGGCGTCGCCGCATGGCCTCCTGATTATTGGCGAAACCGAATCAGGTAAGACCACGCTCTTGAGCCGTCTCATGAATGAACTCACCAACCCTGAAAAAGCAATCGCCGTAGAACGAGCAGGGGAAACGCGTTTACCTGCCCGAATGCAACGCCTTACAACCAGGTGGTCTGTTGGAGATGCTCCCGTTGTATCCTTTGGTGAGCAAATCCTCCACGCCCTTGAGCAAAAGCCTGACGTGATTTTCTTGGATGAAGTACGCGCAGATGAACCGCAGACCATTGCCCCCTTGCTCCAGATGGCAGACGCCCCCCGTCAAATTTGGTCATTCAGAGGGGCGATTTTTGCCAAACGTCTACAAAGTGCTTTAGGAATGTTGGCGCGTCGTGCCGAAGTTGGCGGCGGTGAAGCCTTAATCCGCCCTTTGTATGAGCGTCTACCTTTTGTAATCGCGGTGAATCGGGTGGCTGGGCAGTTACGCCTGTGGAGTATTGGCGAGTGGCAATTTAAACATACGCCGGACTATCCGACCTATGTATCATTGATGCAGATGGAAGAAGGACAACTCAAGTTGACAGGCGAGAAACCCTTACGTGAGCTGCCTCTTCCACCAGAGTTCTGGTCGTGATTAAACCTGTTTGCCAGCCACGACGCGTTTTAAGCTTTCGGTAAACGGTGGTCGTGCAATCCCGTTTTCGGTGATAATACCTGCCAGATAACGATGGGGCGTCACATCAAACGCCGGGTTGCGTGCATGGAAATGCGCAGGTGTAAGCGGGTTCCCATAAGGGGTTAAAACCTCATCCTTGCTGCGTTCCTCAATCGGGATCTCTGTGCCACTCGCCAGATTAAGGTCAATCGTGGAGGTCGGCGCAACAGTATAGAAGGGGATATTGTTCTCCTTCGCCAGCACCGCCACCTGATAGGTACCAATCTTGTTGGCGAAATCCCCATTGGCGGCAACACGATCAGCGCCCACCAAACAAATCTTGATCTCACCTTTTTGCATGTAATATCCCGCGGCGGTATCCGGCAGAATATCGTAGCTCACGCCGAGTTGTTCCATCTCCCACGCGCTCAGCCGCGCACCCTGTAAGCGTGGACGGGTTTCATCCAGTAACACATGGATCTTCTTGCCTTGTTCGAATGCTGCACGCACGACACCCAACGCCGTTCCGTAATCCACAGTCGCCAGCGCACCAGTGTTGCAATGATGCAAAATTGTGTCGCCGTCTTTGATCAACGCCGCGCCGTTTGCGCCCATCTTTTTGTTGATTTCCACATCTTCATCTGCGACGCGTTGTGCTTCTTTCAACATATCCTGCCGTAGTGCATCAGCATTTTGATAGCTACTGCTACGAGCGTGCGCCATCAATCGGTCAACACCCCATGCCAGATTAACGGCGGTTGGGCGTGCTGCCTTTAACACATCTGCTGCTTGGTTGAGATCAGCCAGCAACGCCGCTACGGTGGTTGCCCCGCTTTTCTTGGCTGCAATTGCCATACCGAATGCCGCTGAAGCGCCGATTGCAGGTGCACCACGCACAGTCATATCGGTGATTGCCGCCGCCACAGCCTGGTAATCATGCAGGTCGACCATTTCCATTTTCCACGGCAGCGCCTTCTGATCAATCATCCTGACGACGCCATCATGCCATTCTACGGTTCTCATAATTATTATCCTGTATAGATAAAACCAATCTCAAAACTAAGAAGTGATTTGACTGACCACTTCAATGCCATTTTGCATCATATTGTAGAGGAACACGAGGTGAAGAAACGCCGCATCATGTGGGATAATCCCCAGTTTCTCAGCGGTGTCTACAGGTAAATCGTAGGTGTCCACCGTATTAACCGGAAGCACCACCCTTACATCCCGTAGTTGATTTTGGTTTGCCCATGTTCGCATATACATCGCCAACTGATGTGTACACAAATCCGTACAATCCCCAACTACAATCCATGTTGTGACCTCTGGTCGTGCAGCAATCCATTCGGCAAATCCCGGCGCAAGTGCGCTATTGATCGAATTTTTGGGTAGAACCGTGATCTGGTTATAAAACGGTAGCATCTTATAAGCTGTAACCGTCTCCGCCTCGGTCGTTCCGCGTACACAGTGCGGCGCATACTGAGCAAACTCCACCGCGTCAGGCTCGTGGGTATCCTGTGTGAGCAGAATATCTCGTACCCCATACGTCCATGCAGATGTAAATAGCTCAACGATTGGCTGAATAATTTGGTTAACGCGCGGTGACGCCAGCGGCCCAACTGTGCAAAACCCCTCGATCACATCAACTGAAAGTATGCCAATCGAACGCGGATTGTTTTGTGCCGCTAGGTTCTTTAGTGACGTCGGTTTTATTCCCTCGCGCCAATTGAACATCCACTCGATGAATGGTCTACTATTTTCAATAAAAGTGTCCACGCTCATGGGTCTATCCCCTCACTATCTTGCGACCTAATTGTAATGCTTCTGCCTGTTAAACAAAAAGCCCACTCGGCTTGAGTGGGCTAGTGATTTTCATCTGCTACCTGAAACGATTATTGGAACTGTGTCATGTACTTGGAGAGCACATCAAACGACGGCCCACCCTGATCATATGCCTGTCCATCTACAACCAGTGATCCTGTTGTGCCGTCAGCCTTACGAACGCGAACAGCCGGTGTTCCGTGTACGCTCAACTGGTTACCAAGCGCCATATCTGTTTGAACCTGCTTCTGGTTTTGGGCACAGTTCAATGCAGTTGCATAATCTACGCCCAGATCAGCCGCCATGTTACGCAGCGTGTTTCCGTCATAGTTACCCGCCATGGCTTTTTGGAACAGAACATCGTGAGCTTTCCAGAACGTACCAGCCTTTTGATCTTCCATGCACACCAAAACCGTACCAACAAACATCGTCAGTTCACCACCTGCTGTCGGGAATATGCGGTATTCAAACTTCGCCTTGCCCGTCTTTACGTAGGTATCCATAAACTTGCTCATTGTCGGCAAGTATTCTTGGCAGTGCGAACAAGCGTAATCTGCGAATTCAATGATTGTTACCGGCGCATCGGGGTTACCGACCACGAAACCACCATCTGCCAACCGGCTTTGAGGCAGTTCTGCATATTGACCAACCGCAACCTGATTCGAGCTATTCAATGACACTACAATGATGACAATCGCCGCTACCACAGCTACGCCGGCGATGATGCCAATCATCATCCGATTACGGTTTTGGCTCGCCGGATTTGTATTGGTTGGGCGGGGAATACTCTTTTCCATTATGATCCTTACCATTCATACACTTTAAATATTGCATGATTCTTAACCGATATTTGTCCACAGCACAAGTGTATTTTGTATTAATGTTGGCGAAGAATGTTCAGAAACGGTATCAACGCTGGCGTTCGTCGCTGGTAATTGCGGTATACATCACCGTAGGTCGCAACCAATTTCCGTTCCTCCAATATTGACCCTGCCACAAAATAAACAGTCGTGATGATGTTAAAGGCTAGCCAGGATTCGCTCATACTACTCATCGGCCAGAGTACCAGTAGGCTAAATAGATACAGTGGGTGACGTACCAGCCGATAAATACCTTCAAATTGTAGAGCCTCTTGTGGTAATGGCAGTGCATCACCGTTCATATAAGCGTTCAATTGAGTCAGTCCAATAAATTGTCCGAGGTCGATTTGAAATAACGAAACCAGTAGACCGATTAAGCCCATCGCCTGAACCAAAACGAAAATAATCGTGTATATTCCGGTAACGTGCCAGACTGTATTTCCCGGTCGTAGGATCATTAATCCCAAAACCGGACTGAGTGATACAATAGCGAATAAATTGTAGCCAGCGCGATACAAACCATGATACTTGCGCTCGCCAATCTGTTCTCGGATGCGCGCTTTAAGGCCGATGCTTGCTAGCCAACTATGGATTATGCCATACCCTAACATGCTGAGCGCGACAATCATAAACATCGATGTTCATCCTTAATGGCGGAGAGATTAAAATGCGTGCTGTTGACATTATAGAAAAGAAACGTGATGGTCATGCCCTTTCCAAAGATGAGATCCATTGGTTTATAGACGCATACACACGTGGAGACTTACCTGACTATCAAGCATCTGCGCTCCTCATGGCGATCTTCTTGAAGGGTATGACCCGTGAAGAAACCGTGAACCTGACCCTCGCTATGGCCTATTCAGGCGATGTCTTGGATTTGTCCGACCTTATTCCCTACGCCGTAGACAAACATTCATCAGGCGGCGTGGGTGATAAAACTTCATTGGTAGTTCTGCCACTGGTAGCCTCGTGTGGGGTGCCGGTTGCAAAAATGAGTGGACGCGGTCTCGGTTTTTCAGGTGGCACTCTCGATAAATTAGAGTCCATCAAAGGCTATAACGTCAATCTTTCGAATGAAGATTTTCGCCGCCTGATACGTGAAAACAGTATCGTGTTATCCGGTCAATCGCATGACTTGGCACCCGCTGATGGCAAGCTCTATGCCCTGCGTGATGTGACCGCTACCGTTCCCTGCCTCCCTCTGATTGCCAGCAGCATTATGAGTAAGAAAATCGCCGCCGGAGCCAACGGCATTGTATTGGATGTCAAAGTAGGACGTGGCGCATTCATGGCAAACGTCGAAAACGCCCGTGAGCTCGCTCAAATTATGGTTGACATTGGAGTAGATGCCGGTCGTGATATGATCGCCGTACTGTCGGATATGAATCAACCTTTAGGGGATGCAGTTGGTAATGCACTTGAACTCCAAGAAGCCATTGCCTGTTTGCATGGCAACGGCCCTGCTGACTTTCGTGAACATTGTCTTGCGCTCGCGGGCTACATGTTACGCCTTGCGGGGCAGGGTAATAAGTGGACAGATGATACTGCCATTCGCACCCTGCTATCCGAACAATTATCAAATGGTCAGGCCTTTGCCAAATTCCGTCAATTAGTCATTGGGCAGGGCGGCGATGTCAGCATGGTTGATAACCCCACCTTGTTACCTACTGCGCCCCTTGTGGATACGGTTGTTGCTTCTCGAAGTGCTTATGTTGCTCAAGTTGCCGCAGAAGAAGTTGCTATGGCCTCATTCGATCTTGGGGCAGGGCGCGAGAAGAAGTCTGACTCAATTGATTTTGGTGTTGGTCTAGAAGTGCATGTCAAAGTGGGGGATAAGCTAGAAGCGGGTGCGCCTATAGTGACGATCCACGCCAATCACCAATCACAGCTTGCGCCATGTCGCGCCCGTTTGGAAAAAGCCATCACCTTTTCCGACACCCCTGTGGAACCGCTGCCGCTATTTTACGGGACGATCTACGGGCGTTAATTGACCATCAGTATCGTACTGATAATAGTGGATGGGTGCGCTTGACCAGTATCCATCCACGAAATGGATTGCTCCGTTCAGCCCCTTATAATTCATTGTCGTCAACGCTTGTGGAATATCTCGGCCTTCCATTGCCCTGAGTGCCATGCCAAACGCATCATAGGTGATCGATGCCAACAACCCCGGCTCAGGTACAAATTGTCCGCTCGCCAAATACTTGTCGCGGAACTCTGCATTGGGCAATGTCGCACTGCTCGCGATGGTGGCGTTTTCCCGATGCTTGCTGATACTTGCGAATTGCTTCAATGCCAGAATATCACCACCGATAACGGTCTCAATCGGTGAGTCTGCGTCAGCTATATCGATAGCGTCAACTCCTACCGTAAATTCATCCTGTAATCTCGCATTGGATAACATAAAGGCGTTTTTCGTCACTGCCTTGCTATTCCAATTACCGACAATCATAACCGGAACATCGCCTAGCGCCTGTTGAACATCTTCGGATGATGCATTATTTCCCAGCACAATGACGACTTTGATGAGTGGATCACGTGCCAATGCCTTTGCGCGTTCTACGGCACTCGCCGTGCTACCACCATCATCGATTGCCAGTAATTCAATTGTGTCATTCCCGTGGTCTTGAATCGCCATGCGTCCCGCGTAGTACGCATCATAACCAAGTTCGCTAAATCGTCCTTCAAATGGTGCCAATAACGCTATGCGTTGAATTGTAGTTTCGTTCTTGCCGCTGCATCCCACCATCACCAGAGACAACACGATCATTATGATAAAACAACCATGTTGGTGGCACAGTTTTGCAAGGTGTCTCATAGTGCTAATCGACTAGCTGCAATTCGCCAGATGTTCTTCAAATGTTCGTGCGAAACTGTGGTATCCGTCCGAGCGGCAATCGGCCCTAAAAAACAGGAAATCAGATTGTGTCGGATAAATCACAGCTTGTATGGCGCTAATCCCCGGATTACTAATCGGCCCCGGCGGCAACCCGTTATTCAAGTACGTGTTATAAGCCGACAACACATTGCTGTAATTGTCAGCCGTGATTCGCGGCCACCACGTGCCACCACTGAATCCCATAGCGTATTGCACAGTCGGATCAGCTTCCAACCGCATATTAATATTGAGTCGGTTGCGGTAAACACCTGCAATCATCGGTTGTTCATCTAAATGGACGGCCTCGCGTTGGACAATCGAAGCCAGTGTAACCACTTGGTATAAACTCATGCCTTGTGCTGCCGCGTCACTGATGAGTTGTGCATTCACTTTGTCACTGAAGTTTTTCAACAAAATATCGCGTAGCATCGTTGCCGTAACATCTGCTGGCAATTCATAGGTATCAGGATACAAAAATCCTTCCAGCGAAGCACCTGCTGGCAGTCCGACTTTACTGGCGAATGCCGCATCGACTACCGCTCCCGCCCGCACCTGAACAATGAATTCTGCGCCCGAAAAACCAAAATAAGCTTGCGCCCCGTCAATTTTTGCCGCGATTTCCTCAATCCGTTCGCCTTCAATGACTCTGAACGGGATATAACTATTGCGCGAGTCGGTCAGTGCCACCGCGATTTCCGACAACGTTTGTGACCGTTTCAAGAAATACGTGCCAGCTTCCAATTGGGTGTCCAACTCGTTGTACTGCACATAATCCACAAACAATTGTTGATCCACAATCAAGGCTGCATTGACGAGATTTTGGGCGATTGCTCGCGGCGTATCTCCGCTGTTAACCTTGAATCGCACGGGTGTACTGTCGCTGCTCACCACGCGATTCAGATCAGCTTGGCGTCCCGAAAGCGAAATCTGAAGCAAACCCTTCTGCACAAACCGTACCGGCTTGCCCCCTGAAATCAAAAACACACCGCCGACACAAGCCACTGCCGCGATCAAAAACAATGCTGCTATGATCACGATGATTTTAACAGTACGGTTCAATCTTTATGTCCTTGAGTTGGTATTGATTTGAATGGTATCTGTGGTCATCTTTCATGCTAGTCCGTCACGCACCGCATCCAAATAACTTTGCAGGATCACCCGCGCCGCCAGATCATCAATCGGATCGCGTGCCCCGCGCCCTTTTTGGATCGACAGCTCTCGCGCATCTAGACTGGTTAATTGCTCATCCCATGTGATGATTGGGATCGTCGTAGTGGCGCCATAACGCTCAATCCACCGTTTGACAGTGTCGCCTTGCGTATAGTCACCCTCTTTTGCATCGCTGTTCACCGGCATGCCGACGACAATGCCAACGACCTGCTGTTCTTTCACAATATGATTGAGGCGCGCGAAATCTTCAACGTTCGTTTTACGATTGATAACCGTCAGTTCACGCGCGGTCAACCCGATCGCATCGCTGACTGCCAATCCGATCCGCTTGAGTCCGTGGTCGATGCACAGCAGCTTCCCTTTTGTCATGGGGCAGGGGCTTCTTGAATCTGCACACTGATTCGGAACGGCAGCAGAGGCATCCGGTCAAAGTTTTCCGGCCACACGCTTATTTGTGGCACAATCCCTTGCTGTAATTTCAAATTGGTGACCAATTGGGCAGTTGCGTCATTAAGAGATTGTCCAACCAATTGTTGCCGCATGAGTTCCGTATCAATCTGTGCGCTAACGATTGCGCTGCCACTCATCTGGAAAACAATTTGTCCGGTAGCAGGGTTTATATGCCCTGTTGATTGGCATCCCAGATCATAGGTAACGCTCTCTGGTTTGATAGCCTCTCCCGCTTCCATTTGTTTGGTCAATTGAGCCAGTACAATTTGCTGAGCGAATTGCTCATCCACCAGCGTGGCGTCCACCACTGCTTTCATGCTCAGCGACAAACTATCAACCACATCGCCAGCTTTAGCGCTGTATGTTTTCCAATCGTCCCGCTCTTCACCGATTTTGATCGTGTCCAAAATGATGCACTGTTTCGCTGTCAACCGCGATTGCATCTCGACATAAGCCCGTGTTTGCAACTGCTGTTTGACAATAGCCAGCACATTCGCCATATCAGCATCCGTCACCACGCGTTGCGTGCGCGTGGTACCACCCGACGTCGCAGCCACGTTACGCACCGTCACACTATCTGCCATCGGCCCAATCACCGTGTTGATAGTTCCGCTATCGACATTTCCCGCCGATCCTGCTGATGCCTTTAGCGCTTCAATCGGCACTTCCAATTGCAGTCCCTCGCCACCCGGTAACTTGGCCTCAATCGTCGTCCTGAATTGGATAGGTGTACCTGCGCTCGTAGTCACCACCGTACCCGCAGGTATGGTGACAGGCTGAGTCGTCTTATTGATGAACACCACCGACCCTGCCGCCGTCGCATCTTCAAGCGATTTGATTCCGGTCGTTTCAATCGTGCCGCTGTCATCAATTTGTATGCTCATCGGACTGCTGGGAATTGTGCGGTTTTCAATATCGATGCCCAACGTTTGTGGCGATACCGTAATATCGGTTGTGGTATCGACACGCCGTGTTGCCGGTGTAATCGTCACTGTTGCGCTCGGCAGCATCACATAACCGATTGCCGCTGCGATGACCGCGAATACCACCGCGCCGATCAAACGCCGTACCAATCGCC
This sequence comes from Aggregatilineales bacterium, assembly GCA_044227005.1. Lineage (GTDB taxonomy): Bacteria > Chloroflexota > Anaerolineae > Aggregatilineales > Phototrophicaceae > CFX2. Next base: position 1,358,474 of record JBGAFZ010000002.1, on the reverse strand, counting down.
ACCGTTTTTCACGTGCGCTTTCTTCGGCATAGATCCGGCTGGCAACCTCTTTGAGGTCATCCGGTATCGGATCATCTTTCGGACGCTGAAAACGGTTGGTAAACACCTTACCGCGTCCCCGCTTCCAACGTCCGCGTTCACTCGCACCGATCGTCTCAAATGTACTGATGTTGAGTTCGCGTGCGTGACGAATCACTTCTTCATCATGCGTCACCAGCGCCAATCGGATTGCACGTCGCATCGCCTCGCGTTGAATCAATACCAGATCCAACTTCCGCGTCAGAATCGTACCTTCCTCAGGCCAGATCAACAGAACCCGTTGACCCCTTAGGAAAGACAAACGGTCGCGGATAGACGCGACATCATCCGCATTCTCAAGCTGGATATAATCGGCCTTGTTTGCCATTAGCCCTTATAATTCTGTGCGATTAAGTCCCGCGCTTTACTCAATGCCTCTGGTAGTTTACTGGCGTCCTTGCCACCCGCTTGCGCCATATTCGGACGACCACCACCACCACCGCCAACAATCGCTGCCAATTCTTTGATCAAGTTGCCCGCGTGCAGACCCTTCTTGGTCAGATCATCACTGACCGCCACCAGCACCTGCGGCTTGCCATCTACGATACTACCGACCACCAGCACACCGCTCTTGATCTTGCTGCGGAACCAATCCGCCATCTCACGCAGCGTATCCACTGGAATATTTTCGAACTGACCAATCACCGCTTGTACACCACCAACGGTTTCCGGCGCAATCTGGTCGAACTGTCCCTTTGCCAGATCACGTTGCAGTTGCGCGATTTGTTTCTTCGCACTTGTCAATTCGCTTTGTAGGCTATGAACACGCGAACCAGCTTGTTCTGGCGTAGTCCCCAATTGCTGCGCGATCGTCCCCAGTGTGTTCAGTGTTTGCTGTACATATTCCACCGCGCCACGTCCCGTAAGAGCTTCAACACGCCGAATACCCGCGCTAACGCTGCCTTCACTCACGATGATGAACGAGCCAATTTCGGCCGTTTCCGGCACATGCACACCGCCGCACAATTCGTAACTGTAACGGCTGCCATCTTTCGCGATGGTGATCGTCCGCACGCGGTCGCCATACTTCTCACCGAACAGCGCCATCGCGCCCTCAGCCTTAGCCTCACTCAGCGATTTTTCCACCGAAACAACCGGATAGTTCGCCAGAATGACATCATTGACCTGCTTCTCAATCTCCGCAATATCCTCGGCACTGACCTTTTGGTCATGTACGAAGTCGAAGCGTAAGCGGTCTGGAGCGACCAGTGAACCGCGCTGTTGCACATGGGTACCCAAACGGCTGCGCAGCGCTGCATGCAGCAAGTGTGTCCCTGTATGATTACGCGTAATGCTTGCACGTCGGCTGGTGTCCACTTCCGCGTGTGCAGCATCGCCAACCTGTGGTTGACCTTCTACCACTTCACCCACATGCACGATCAATCCACCAATTGGGCGCTTAGTGTCTTCAACCTCGACCGTCCAACCATTCCCGCTGATCACACCGGTATCACTAACTTGTCCACCCGACTCAACGTAGAAGGCTGTGCTGCCCAGTACAATTTCGACTTTTTCACCAGCAATCGCGTTCTCAACCGGCTGCCCCTCGCGGAAAATCGCCAAAATCTGATCATCCACGCGGGTATCGCCGTATGGGTTATAAGCCACACCTTTTTCGCCAAGTTTCTTGCTGGCCTTCAATTGCTCCAATGTAGCCTTATAGGCCTCACTGGCATCAATCTCGCCCATCGCTTGGCCGCCACCGCTGACAGTGCTGTGTTGTGCCTCGGCAGCGTTGTATCCCGCCTCGTCCACACTATAGCCACGTTCTTCCGCCACATCCTTAATAACTTGGATCGGCAGACCCATCGTCGCCTTTAGATAGAATGCCTTCTCACCGGCCAGCACTTTCGAATTGTTCTGTGCCAGCGCATCCAGTTCGGATTCAAGTTCACCCAACCCGCGGTCGAGTGTTCTGCGGAAGCGAATTTCTTCCTGTGTAATGACCTTCTTGATCGCTTCGGCACGTTCGACCAACTCGGTATAATGTCCGCCCATCACCTCAATCACCGCGTCCGCGACTTTGCCGAGGAACGGTTCTGTGAATCCTAGCTTGCTTCCGAACCGCGCCGCACGTCGGATCACCAAGCGGCAAACCGCGTCACGCCCCTTTGCACCCGGCAGCACCCCATCTGCGATCAAAAATACCACTGCTCGGATATGATCTGCAATCACGCGGTATGGAACAATGTTCGCATCACGTTGTTCATCACTATCGCCGGTCAGCGCTTGTGTTGCCTTGAATATCGGCAGGAATAAATCAGTTTCATAGTTATTGGTCACGCCGTTCACCACGCTCAGGATGCGCTCCAGACCCATCCCTGTGTCCACACCCGGCGCGGGAAGTGGCACATCATACTTGCCTGTATGTGTCGGATCATCTTGCGTCCGGTTGAACTGCATGAACACCAGATTCCACAATTCAAGGAAGCGATCATCCTCATCGACTAAGGATTGGATAATCCCATCTTCGCCGCGCTCTGGATATTTATCCCAGTGCAATTCGCTTGTCGGTCCGCATGGTCCGGTTTCTGCCATCTGCCAGAAATTAGTCTTTGCGCCCAATCGTGCTACGCGCTTCGGATCAACACCCATGTCCTTGACCCAGATGTTATAGGCTTCGTCATCACTCTGGTAGACCGTGAACGCTAACCGATCTTTTGGCAGGTGATACACTTCGGTTAAGAGGAGGTAAGCGAATTTAATCGCATCAGCCTTGAAGTAATCCCCAAAGCTAAAATTCCCCAACATTTCGAAAAATGTATGATGACGTGCTGACGGACCTACATTTTCTAAATCGCTGTGCTTGCCCGAAACACGCATACACTTTTGCGATGTGGTCGCCCGTTTGTAATCGCGCTTATCCATGCCAAGGAACACATCTTTGAACTGCACCATACCAGCGTTGGTGAAGAGCAGGGTAGGATCGTTACCCGGCACCAGCGAGGACGAAGCCACTGCCTTGTGGTGGTGTTCTTCAAAAAAGTCCAGAAATGCTTGTCGCGCTTCGCTGCTGCTCATCGGTTTCATAGCGTGGGTCAAATCCTTACCTAGATACAAATATTTTTGGAATTATAGTCAGTCGCTTTGAGTCGAACAAGGGGTACAATCATACCTGCATCTCATCTCTTAGTTTGATCTTATCGTTCGCTGCGCCTTTGCGGTCAAATCTTTTATGTTGTCTCGGAGGTAAAAATGACTAAACGATTATTAATTACGGGTGCCACTGGTAAAGTAGGGCAGGCTTTTATCAAGCGTTTTTGGGATGACCCCCGTTTTAACGATTTTACGCTCCGTGCCCTCTGTCATAACCGAACCCTCCCGCCCCGTGACCGTCTCGAAATTGTGCGCGGTTCTCTTTCTGACCAGAATGTCGTCGCTCAAGCTATGGATGGCGTGACCCATGTTCTGCATCTAGCCACCTGTAAAGAAACCCCGCTAGACATCATGGATGTTGCCATCAAAGGCATGTTCTGGTTGCTCGAAGCCAGCCGCACCAGCCCCACCTTTCAGCAGTTCATTCTCATAGGCGGCGATGCCGGCATGGGTCATTTCGTCTACCCGCATCCTGTCCCTGTTACCGAGCAGCAAAAACATAGCGCCTATCCCGGCTGTTATGCCCTCTCCAAAGTTCTCGAAGAAGTCATGCTGGAACAGTACTACATCCAATATAACCTTAACGGTTGCTGCCTCCGTGCCCCGTGGATTATGGAAAAAGACGACTTTAAATACACGCTGTCATTTGGCGAAGATGTTTTTGGCGGCCCGCGTTGGCGTGATCTTGTAGATGCTGCAACCGCTGATGCCTACATGAATTCTCATACTATTCCGGTTATGCTCGACTCGAATGGCAAGCCCATCAAGCGTAACTTTGTCCATGTTGATGACCTTGTCAGTTCCATGCTTATCGCTATTGACCATCCTTCCGCCCGTCAGCAAACCTTTAATATCTGCATGGATGAACCTGTTGATTATGGTGAACTCGGCAAATATCTTGCTGCTACCCGTGGTTACCCTACTGCCGAATTCTCCTTACCGCATTACTCCACTTGGCTCGATAACACCAAAGCTAAATTCCTGCTCGGCTGGCGACCCGTTTATGATCTCCACAAGCTCACCGATGCCGCCTTTGACTACCACCGTCCCGCCGACGACCCTCGCATCATCTGGTACCCCGGCTAACCACCCGCCTATGACGGCATAAGGCGGAATGATCGTCTTTAGCGATTTTATGGAGATGAATACTGTTGATTGGATTGGCTCTCTGTCGTAGGGACACGGCATGCCGTGTCCGCCAGCCTCTTACCAACTTGATAGCTTAATCTCCATCGTTCCGCCCGCTTCTTACCGTACTTGGTTGGCATACCATTTCCTAACCATTAACCAACATCCTTCACCTTCATCCTCCCTCAAAATCGTTGGTAACTTGCCCTCAAAAAAGTGACCAAAATGTAACCCTTTGTCCTTCGATTTGTGCTACGATGAACGTACCATTCCGTTCTGTCTTGGAGGCATTGTGGAAATGTCATCTCTTTATTCCCTGTCTCTTTATGCTTCATTCCATACTGCATTTCCTTTTGCATTTTCAGCGCCAACTTCCCTTACAACCGCTGCAAATTCGCATTCCGACGACGCGGCAGACACACGCGAGCCAAATGCTGCGCTCAGCGGCCCCAGCCGAAACTCCCGTGCCCTACTGATTGCATTTTAGCGCCACTCTCCCTCACTCCCGCCTGCATTTTTGGCGGATATAGTGCACTCGTTGAAATGAATGCATTTCCATTTGAACTAAAGACTATCGACTTTTAACCTTTAACCTTTAACGCCCGTTCGTTATACTACTCCCATAAATTCACACATGTTTGAACTAGGAAATACTTATGCCCACCATTGATGAGCAAGTCGACATTCTCATGTCCGGCGCGGAATACGGTGATCCGCAAACCAAAGAAACCATGCGCAAGGAACTTCACGCCCGTCTCACCGAGGCCGAAAAAGCCGGTCGCGTCCTGCGTGTCTATTGTGGTTATGACCCTCGCACTGCTGACCTGCATCTCGGTCACACCATCACCATGCGCAAGCTGCGCCAGTTCCAAGAACTCGGTCATGATGTCACCTTTCTCATCGGCAGTTTTACCAGCCTCATCGGTGATCCTTCCGATAAGGACAAAGCGCGTGATCAACTGACCGTCGAACAGGTACACGAAAACGCCCGTACTTACGCCGATCAGGCCTTCAAAATCTTGGATCGTGAGTTAACTCGTGTACGCTTCAACGACGAGTGGCTTGCGACACTGGATTTCGCTGACATCATCCGTCTTGCCAGCAATTTCACCGTCCAACAATTCCTCGTGCGCGAGAATTTCAAGCGCCGTTTGGATGATGGTCTGCCGATCTACTTGCATGAACTTTTCTACGGTCTTATGCAGGGTTATGACGCCGTCGCCCAAGAAACGGATGTGCAGGTTGGTGGGCAAGATCAGCTCTTCAACATCGTCGTTGCAGGCCGCAAGCTTCAGGAAGCCATGGGGCAGCGTCCGCAAGTTGCCATCATCATGGGCGAAAGCCTCCCCGGTACGGATGGCGAAGTCAAGATGAGCAAGAGTCTTGGCAACCATATTCCGATCATGGCGGAACCGTGGGATATGTTCGGTAAGGTCATGAGCCTACCTGACAAAGTGATGCCCATCTATCACAAGCTCATTCTTGGTTGGTCACCATCACAGGTTAAGCAGTTGGATGAGGATCTCAAATCCGGCAAGCTGCATCCCAATGAAGTTAAGATGCGCCTCTCCCGCGATATTGTCACCATCTTCCACAGTGCCGATGATGCCCAGGCCGCCCAAAAACGTTGGGACGAAGTCTTCCGTAGTCACGGTGGTTTGCCCGAGGATATGCCCGAAGAAAAACTGGAAGCGCCCGAAAAGGTGCTGGATATTCTACGGCGTCTTGAAATGGTCGGTAGTGGTGGCGAAGCCAAGCGCCTCATGCAGCAGAACGGTGTTCGCCTCAACGAGCAGCCCGTGACCGATCCTCTCGCGACCATCACCTTAGATATGCTGCCCGTCGTCCTTCAAGTCGGTAAGCGTAAATTTATCCGCCTCACCGCGAAGTAATCTTACAGAAGTATTCAAATCCCTTCTCCCTGAATTTCGAGGGAGAAGGGGTGTCATAAAAATGTGAAGAACTTAGGTTTACGAGAGTAACGTAAACACGCTCAACCCGAATAACAGTACCAGCATCACCCGTTCAAATGCTTTTGCATTTACATACGCCACTGACTTCCGTCCCAACCACGCCCCCAAGGGGATCAATGGCAGTGCCCACAAAATACTCGCCAACACATGTAAATCGAGCACCTTTGAGTTTGACAGTACCAATGGTAGTTTGACCGCATTCACAATCGCGAAGAACAGTGCCGTTGTCCCTAAAAATTGTACTGGATCGTTGATTTTCTGGAGGAGCATGTACGCCGTGTAGGGTGGTGCGCCCACGTTCGCCAATGATGAACCAAATCCGGATAACCAGCCTGCCAGATAGCCGTGCCACTGTCTGTGCTCATAATTCAAGTTGGTCAACATGCTGTCACTGATTTTATAGATCACGACCACCAAAGTGAATGCGCCAATCAGCCGTTTGATCACCACATTCTGCCCTGAATTTGCCAGTGATAGAAGTACAAACGCCCCTACGAGGATACCAACAATCGCCGCTGGTAAAAGAAGCTTGACTACCTTGATGTCCCATTTGCGCCAATAAAATGTCACTGCTATAACGTCACCAACCATTAACGGTACCAGAATGATTCCCACCGCTTGGGACGCAGGCATAACGAGGCTTAACAGGGGTGTCAACAAAGCTACTGGTACCGGTCCACCGAGTCCCCCTTTTGACAACCCGATAAACAAACAGGCCAGCGCTACAATGATCCGAAAATCCATGATCTTACCATTCACAAAAAAGCGCACAGGTTATGTGCGCTTGTAAAAATAATCGTGATCTTAATCTTACTTACGAGGTGCCCATGTCAACACTTCGCGTACCTGCAAATCTGTATGCCGGATTTTCATCGCGAGGTCGGCTGCCAGATTTCGCATTAGCCGGTAACCCAATTGCGGATACGTGTCGCACAACAGCATCAATTTTGCGCGTGGGATCGCTAATAAATGCGTATCCGGTTGCGAAGCTCTTGCCGATGCCGAGCGTAACCCTTCGTCCACCAATGTTACTTCACCAAATGATTGGCCTCTACGAAGTGTCGCGATTGTATACGACCCGCCATCATCTTTTTTACCCAATGTTGCAGGATTAACCTGAATCTCAACTTCACCGTCTGCAATAATGCAGAGTTCCGTACCCGGTGTGTTTTCTTCAAATATCAATTCGCCATTCTGATAGGTTTTATCAGTACAAATCGAAGCGACCAGTTCGAGCTGTGTATTTGAAAGCTCGTAGAAAATATCAGCCTGTTTCAGGATGGTTACAAATGACATGTGTTGCTCCTGTAGTGTATCCACTGGGATTTGGATAACATGCGTACATCATAGCGTCATTGTAACATACTTGAGAGAAGTGGCAAAAGTCCTGTCGCACATGTATAGAATTGTAAAAATCATCTGGAAAAGGATTGATAAACCCGTTGTGACCCCATATGATACTGAATGATCCAGAAAATAACCTGTGAAATACCATGTCAGAATACAACGAAGAAATCCGGTCAACACCACTGCCTTATCAGATTTGGGGACGAGAACATATCGAATCCGAGTCGTTTGCTCAAATGAATGCGGCCATGAGTTTGCCAATTGCTGTTGCGGGGGCATTAATGCCCGATGCTCATGTTGGCTACGGCCTGCCTATTGGTGGTGTACTAGCGACTGATAATGCCGTTATCCCTTACGCAGTAGGTGTTGACATTGCTTGCCGTGTCCGCTGTTCCATTTTTGATATTTCACCGATTGTCGTTGGACAAAAAAGTGGACAGTTCAAAAATGCTTTACTTGAACAGACAAATTTTGGGGCAGGTGGCAGATGGTCTGGAAACCTACGGGCTGAACATGAGGTTCTCGACGATCCCGCTTGGTCTCATACCAAATTTCTTGCATCGCTCAAGGATACAGCCTATAACCAATTAGGGACCAGCGGAAGTGGAAATCATTTCGTGGAATGGGGATCGCTTGCCTTAGATACTGACGATGATCAACTAGGACTTAAAGCGGGGCACTATCTCGCACTCCTTTCCCATAGTGGCTCACGGGGGGTAGGTTTTCGAATTGCTAACCACTACTCTGAACTCGCTCAAAAGCTGCATCCTAATCTCGACAAACATATTCGCCATCTTGCGTGGCTTCCGCTCAGTTGGCACGAAGGCCAAGAATACTGGCTGTCGATGGAACTTGCTGGTCGTTTTGCCTCCGCCAATCACCAGATTATTCATCAGCGGGTTGCGAAAGCAGTCGGTCTTAAAGTGGCAGCCATTGTCGAAAATCATCACAACTTTGCTTGGAAGGAAGAATTTCCAGCTCCCAAAGGTTTTAATGCCTCAAGTCAGTCTGTAATCGTTCATCGAAAAGGGGCGACCCCAGCAGGCAAAGGTGTCTTAGGCTTTATACCCGGCTCAATGGCTGATTCAGGCTTTCTTGTGCGTGGTAAAGGTGTGCTTGAATCGCTGAACTCCGCCTCCCATGGAGCTGGACGCGCGATGAGCCGTCGTGCTGCGCTTGACTCGATTACCAAAACAGAACGCGATCGGTACTTGAAGGCACGTGGTGTCACCTTGCTCGGTGCTGGCCTTGACGAATCTCCCCAAGCATACAAGAATGTCGAACAAATAGTTGCAGCGCAAGCTGAACTGGTTGAAATTTTGGGTACATTTAAACCGATCATGGTTCGTATGGACGGGACAGGAAGCAAGGCGGAAGATTAGCACATGACCGATTTTACGATTGATGAATTGATCTCTGTGTGTATTTCCCGTCAGGTGGTCGATGGCGAGTTACTTGCTCAAGGTATAAATACACCGTTGGTAATGGCTGGCTTCATTTTGGCTAAATGCACGCATGCCCCAAACGTCAAATTCACTTCTGCTATCGGGCAGAGCCTGGTTCAGGACTGGTCGCCACTTGGCGTTAGTCGTGTAGAAGATATGTGGTTACCCAGAGCACAAATGACCTTTGGCTTTGTTGCAGGTGCTGTTGATCTATTGCCCACTTATGAGTTGAAAGAGTTTTTTCGCCCCGCTCAAGTAGATCGTGCCGGAAATTTCAACAATGTGGCTTTCGGGAGCGATTATCTTCATCCCCGAATGCGTTTACCGGGCACAGGTGGAATCCCTGATGTAACCACCTTCTCCAACAAGATCTATCTCTATGTTCCAAGGCATTCGCGTGTAACATTTGTTGATAAAGTGGATTTTGTAAGTGGTTTAGGGCATAGCCCACTACGAAAACAGGGTTCAGGTGTTCGTTATCTGGTGACTGACTTGGGGCAATTTGATTGGTTCAATGGTCGGATGCGACTGACTCACCTCCACCCCGGTGTCACAATCCAACAAGTTCAGAAGAAGACCGCGTTTGAATTGGATATTGCTCCACACTTATCAGAAACTGAACCCCCTACACCTGTAGAAATTGAATTACTCCGCGAGAAGATTGATCCGCTTAATGTTCGCAAACTCGAAATGCTAGGCGGCAGTGCCCGAAAAGAATTGCTCAATCAGATTCTTTTAGCCGAAAATGCCCTTTAGCCTTCATCCCCTAGTTGATTGACCAATTCTGTATTGTGATGAATCGGCTGGATTGTGTACCCATGAATCCCAATTGGACGCCGGATATTTTGGATGAGACCGCATAGGTATACAACGGATAATACAATGGAATCGCGATAGCACGCGCCACAAAGTCAGTTTGAAAGTCTCGATACCGGATAATCCGATTGATGCCGCTGTAATCAGCACGCGCTCTTTCTAAGTCTTCAGCAATACGGCGGTCATCAACCCCACCGTAATTTTTCCCATCAGGATATTGATCTGCGTCCCAAAATTGATAGACATCGGGATCGGCACTTCCAGCCATCGAGAGTTCGACGATAGCCGCCCCGAAATCACCAGCATCTAGCCGCTTCTGATAAGTATCTTTATCGACAGCCTCAACGCTAACGTCGATATTGAGTTGTGTCCATTGGTTCGCAATATCTTGCGCCATGTTCGCCATTTGCGAGCCAGAAGGTACTAGAATGGTAAATCCAAAGCGCTTACTACCCGCTTCTGCTGGCGTCTTGCCCAGATTCGACGTATCCAGCAATTGTGTCGCGGTTGCGAAGTCTGGCTTAGGCCACGGTAATCCGTCTTCATATGCCCATGACCCGGGAATCATTGGACTATTTGCAATAATGGATGCTGTTTGCATGGACGCGGTTCGCGAATTGCGATCAATTACACCTGCTCGATCAAGCCCTATTTGAAGTGCCTGTCGAATCCGCAGTTCTCTGAAGAACTTTGTTTTGTCACTTGCCCAATTGAAGATCAGCACACCTAATGTTGGCTCAACCGTTGTTTTGAGGTTGACGCTAGAAAGTTGGAGCAACTCAGCACTTTCCGTCCGGTCTCGCCCTGCCAATCCATTCACTTCATTCTTTTTAAGGGCATTCAATGCTTCATCAAAGGTGCCGTATAATCTGAAGCTAACACGATCTACCGCATATCCTGCTAGACCTTCAGGACGCTGCCGATATACGGGGGCTGCTCTCAAATCCACAATATCTGTACGATTGCTACTAACTGACCGTAATGCCTCAAGCTGATAGGGCCCTGTCCCAATTGGGGATAGGTTAAACGGATGGCTTGCCAAATGCGCTGCACTTGTGCCTCGAAGTGCATGCTCCGGCAGAATTCCGATGCTCATGGCATCTAAAAAGCTGCCGAGTGGTTGTGTCAATCTGAAGCGAATAAGCTGTGTATCAAGTTGTTGGATTTCTATCGTACGCCAGAATGCTCCCAACGCTGCATCACCTGGGAAATCACTCGCTTGCAAGATACTCATTGTGTATAGGACATCTGCTGCGCCAAACGCAATACCATCCTGCCAAAGTACATCATTACGCAGTTTAAACACATAATCCAACCCGTCTGATGAGATAACCCAGCTCTCGGCTAACGCAGGTACAGGTTCCCCATAAGAATTGATTTTCACCAATCCTTCAAAAATGAGAGATGTAATATCTCTATCCACAGGGTTTAGGCTTGCCAGCAGTGGATTTAATCGCTGTACATTTCCAACCAGCGCTTCTTTATAGGTGGCAATGACTTGTGACGTAGTATTGGGTGTCAATACGACTGGTGCAGGAGTTACAGTCGGAATCGGAATGCTTGTTGCTGTTACGACAATTGTCGCGGTTGCACTAACGGCTTGTGGAGCAGGGGAGTTCCCCAACCGACTTGCGAGGCTTACACTGAAAAGAATCAGCGCCATGATCAATACCAAAAATTGCCAACGGAAACCTCGCAGCATAGTAACCTCTCAGGCATAAAATACAAAAAGGCGTTTTGCGGTTATACAAAACACCTTGTGAAAAACATATTCATCATATCGAATTGAATGGATCAGGTCTGACTACTTGGCCTGATTAGCGACCACCGAGAGAATCGAGATCGCCAAAAACGCAATCGATAGGCCAATGGTGATCTGGAACAAGGTCTTTTCCAAACCGCGCCGCGTGCGCGTAATCCCACCACCTGCATCACCACCCAACAGGTTTCCCAATGCGCCACCTTTTACCTGAAGCATGATCAGAATAATCAGCACAATCGAGATAATGATCGAAGCAATTTGTAAAGCCACCTGCATGGCAGTAACTCCTGACTAATTATATAAAGCCGCCGCAGTATAGCACGATGCATACGCCTTGCAAAGTCTCGGTGTCTCACCGTAGGGCACTCGGCGGCTTTCTTGGATTACCCTGATTTGGCAGTTGGGCTTGATGTTGTCAGCGCTTCAATCGCAGCCTTCAACTGTGGATCGTTCTTTTCGTCGCGGTTTTCTTGCGCCCACTCAACCACAACGTCCGGTGTAATGCCGTTTCCATGGATCCAATGTCCATTCGGTGTCAGCCATCGGGCGATTGTTAACCTAATCCCACCACCATTGACCAATTGCTGCCACGTCTGCACGGTTCCCTTACCAAAGGTCTTGACACCGACCAGTTTTGCGCGCCCTGAATCTTGCATCGCACCTGATACCAATTCAGAAGCACTTGCACTATTTTCGTCCACCAAAATCGTCAAGGGAATGTCATATCCGAGATATTTGCCATTGGTCGCGTAGGTTTGTGTATTCCCGTTTCCAAAATCTTCTACCAGTACGGTTCCGTCTTTAAGAAACAAACTCGCGATATCGATTGCTACATTCAGCAATCCGCCGGGATTACCACGCAGGTCAAAGACCAAGCCTTTAAGGTTCTTCCCGCCAAGTTTGTCAATCGCACTGCTGACTTCTTTATAGGCATTCACGTCGAAACTGCGTAGTTTCACATATCCTATTCCATTGTCGAGTGTCTTCGACTCTACAACAGGGGTTGTAATTTTTGCGCGCGTAATCTTGAATTCAAGGAGTTCTTCGCCACGCCGCATCGTCAAACTGACGGATGTGCCTTCTTTGCCACGTACTAACCGGACGAGGTCAAATTGAGTTGATTGCGTCACATCCTCACCTTCGACCTTGACGAACACGTCACCACTCTTGAGTCCAGCCGCTTCTGCTGGTGAACCCTCCAATACCTGTACGACACTTATTTCTTTAGTTTTCTCATCGGTTTGTACAACAGCTCCGATTCCTTCAACCTCACCAGATAGGTCGCTGTTGAACAAAGGATACGTTTCCGGATCCATGTATCCGCTAAATTGGTCACCTAAGGTATCCACCATACCCTTGATAGCCCCGTCTACCAACTTGCCTTCAAGCACCTTGTCTCGATCAAGATAGTTGCTATGAATCATGTTATACACTTGCCAGAAGGGTTCAAAACTCTTGGCGGCATCGGCTGGGGCTGCTGTATCCCCTTGTGCCAAAAGCGGATTTCGCTGGCTCCCCAAAACAAATCCAGATACAAAAACCAACACAATCACGATGCTGATTGAAAGTGGTCTAGTACGTGTCCAAATGCGTTGCAGTGCTGTCATCATTACTACTCCATTGCAGTCTCACTCATGCTATGATTATAACCGTATATGGGATTGTGCATGTGAATGAGGCATGAAAGAAGTTGACGGTTCATCAGATTGAAGCTGTATTATTTGGTTTAGCGCTCGGTGATGCCTTGGGCTATCCTGTCGAGTTCATGTCACTTCAAGCCATTCGCCAAAAATACCCCCCGAATGGTATTCAGAATGTATCCTTTCCTGCTTACTATTCAGACGATACTCAGATGACACTTGCCCTTGCCGAAGGTATTATGGATGCGGGTATTCATGCACCCATTGATAGCCTTATGCAATCTGTTAGTAATCACTTTATCAAATGGCTCAATAGTCCTGATAATAACCGTGCGCCCGGTCGAACCTGCATCACCGGTGTTAAGCATTTTCAATCAGGTGTGTCTTGGAGTGAAGCAGGCCTTGTTGAATCCAAAGGTTGTGGTTCGGCTATGCGTGTTGCTCCACTAGGTTATATCTACCAGAACGACGAAGTCCGCTTGCGGGAAGTGTCCATTGCGACCAGTCAAATTACGCATCGGCATCCTACAGCCATAGCCGCTACAGTGGCTGCCGCTTATCTTGTTAAGCTTGCGCTAGATGCTGTTCCAACAGCCACTTACATGTCGCGTCTCTATGAATTTGTGAGTGGCATTTCTGATGAGTTTGATCTTGCTATCCTCAGAGTAGGGCATGTCTTGGGTTGGGCAAACGAGGATTTAGCACTTGATCATATCGGACAAGGATGGACAGGTGAGGAAGCGGTTGCCTTGGCTTTGTACTGTGTTCTCCGCTATCCCGATGATTATTTAGTGTGTATTCGACGTGCTGCTAATACAAACGGAGATAGTGACTCAATTGCTTGTATTGCAGGTGGAATCATGGGCGCACGTTTAGGCTTAAGTGCCATTCCCCTTGACTGGCGCACAAACTGTGAAAATGCGCTTGGTCTTTCAGACTTAGCACATCGTATTGTTCTTGCCCGAAACGACTGAGGAATAGGTATAAATGCTTTCTCGCAAAACCCGTGTGTTGTCGGTTGATCCAGTTTCTCCTCAGAATCTACCTATTCAAGAGGCCGCGCAGATAATCCTTTCGGGTGGATTAGTGGCTTTTCCCACTGAAACAGTTTACGGCTTAGGTGCGAATGCACTTAATAGTCAAGCAGTGGATCGGATTTTCGAAGCAAAAGGTCGTCCTCCGTCTGACCCTATTATTGTTCATTTGCACGACTTGGCTCAATTGAAATCAATAGCGATTAATATCCCTGATCTGTGTTATGAACTTGCCCGCAGGTTCTGGCCGGGGCCGCTAACTTTTGTGTTACAGCGTAATCCTAATGTCCCTTCAAACGTATCGGCCAACATGCCTACGGTTGCCGTGCGCATGCCATCCCATCCGGTTGCAATCGCCTTAATGCGATCTGCTGGTGTACCCATCGCGGCGCCAAGTGCCAATCGGTTTGCTCGTCCAAGTGGGACTACCGCTGCCCATGTCCTACAAGATTTGGACGGTCGTATCGATTTGATACTCGAGGGCGGTGCCGCCAACATTGGTGTCGAATCGACCATTCTGAGTCTAGTGAAAGATCATCCTATTATCCTTCGCCCCGGTGGAATAACAGTCGAAATTCTGCGAGAAGTTATACCTGACGTCGAGGTCGTTTCCAAGCATTTGCAGGCCGATGAAGCAGGGATTGAAGCCCCCGGCATGCTTTATAAGCATTATTCGCCGCGCGCAAAACTCCTGTTATTTGATGGAACGGATGATACTTTGCTGGCTTCTTTGCGAACATGTGCTCAGGATCAGCTATCACAGGGCAAAGTAGTTGGCCTGCTGTTGCCTGAAAACGAATTACCTCAATTCGCTGACTTGCCAGTTTTTTGTGCTAACTTGGGCATCACTGAATCGGAGATTAGCCACAACCTGTTTGACGGAATGCGCTTTCTTGACCAATCTAACGTAGATGTAATCTTGGCACATACTTTTGGACAGATCGGTCTTGGGCTTGCGCTCTGGGATAGGTTGCTGAGGGCTGCTGAAGGCCAAATCATTAAGGTCTAGCCCTTCAAGTTGAAAGGTGTTCAAATGGACAATGAGACGTTGAAAACATATGCCCTTGGCAAAAAAGCTTCTACTCACGATTTTCCTTTTGATGAAGAAACGCTTGTTTTGCGCGTGAAAAATAAAATCTTCGCTTTGATTCCCCTGAATGCCTCACCGCAGCGTGTTAACCTGAAGTGTGACCCTGCGTGGGCAGATATTTTACGACAAACCTATTCAGCCGTAACTCCTGGTTGGCACATGAACAAGCAACATTGGAATACCGTCTTATTTGATGGCACCATCCCCGATGACGAAATCTTGGAAATGGTGGATCATGCCTACGAACAGGTTGTAAAAGGACTTCCCAAAAAAGATCGAGAAGCCCTTCAAAAACCCTAATGTCTGAGTAATTCTATAACCTATGCTGGGACTGCGTTTTCCGGTGTACGAATCAGCGTCTTTATGGTTGCAGCCAGTGTTTTGACCGTTTGATCAATATCTTGTGGTCTTGTCTGAGTACCTACCGTGAGTCGCAAACTGCAAGCGGCTGTTTCACGGTCATAACCGAGTGCCAGCAGTACACTCGATGGTTCTGGGTTTCCTGTTTTACAAGCGGATGCTGCACTTGCTGCGATGCCTTGCTCATCGAGCAAACTCACCAATGTTCCACTGTAAATATTTTCAAATACAAAACTGGCATGTGCGGGTAGCCGTTGACTGCCATGTCCACTCAAGCGTGCGTTTGGAACGGTTGCCAATATCCCGCCGATCAATTGATCACGAAGTCTACGGTAATGGGTTGTGCGGGTTTCCAATTCTTCGTAGGCCAATCGTAACGCCTCTGCTAAACCGACAATCAATGGCGTATTTTGAGTGCCTGCGCGCAGACCGCGTTCATGGCTACCGCCAGTTTGAGCAGGTGTTAAGTCGACACCATCTCGCACGTAAAGCGCCCCAACGCCTTTCGGCCCATAGAATTTATGCCCTGAAATGCTGAGCAAATCTACTCCGAGCTGATTAACGTCCAATGACAACTGTCCTGCCGCTTGTACTGCATCGGTATGAAACAATACACCGTGTTCGTGCGCTACAGTTGTTAATTCGCTAATCGGCTGAATGCTGCCAACCTCATTATTAGCGTACATAATGCTAGCAAGTGTTGTTCCCGGACGGCATGCAGCTTCAAAATCTTGCACACTGACCCGACCATATCGGTCAACAGGCAATACTGTTCGTTCAAAACCTTGCACAGATGCCAACTGTTCGATTGTTTTGCCAATGGCGCCATGTTCAATTGGGGTAGTGATTAGATGAGTACCCTTGCCCCGTTGCCGCGCTGACCAGGCAGCACCGCGTACTGCTAGATTGTCACTTTCAGAGCCACCCGATGTGAAGATGATTTCCTTCGCCTTGCATTTCAACACTGCTGCTATCGTTTCTCTGGCGGTTTCAATAGCGTGTTCGGCGTTACGACCATAGGAATGTGCTGAGGAAGCATTACCGTAAACTTCAGTGAAATAAGGGAGCATTGCTTCAACCACGCGAGGGTCAACGGGAGTTGTAGCCGAATGATCGAGGTAAATGGAGGTCATGTTACGATACCTTTCTTGGTGAAATAAAAAGCGCCTTCGTTGATAGCATCACAACGAGGCGCGAGATAGTCACCACCGTCAAATTTGTTGCCACAATCAAAATTGTGACCACATCTCCACAACGGTGGACGGGCACCTTGGGTTGACTCCTAGGTTGCCGGACTCTGTTTCCAGAGCCTCTCTTGATGCATAGTGTTACTTTAGTGATCTTTGTATCGCTTGTCAAGATTATATTTATTCCATCTGGTTTATTCTTTTGGATTGACTCTGTTTCCAATTAGAGTAATGTAATTGACCTTATTTGGTTTCATCAGTTGTAAGGTTATGCATCAACTAATATCTTTATCTGCTGCTGCTGATCTCGTTCAGGATGGCATGACCATCGCATTGGGAGGTATGACCATTTATCGTCGCCCCACTGCTTTTGTTCGTGCCTTACTTCGCCGTAATCCACGCCCGCGAGATCTTACTTTGCTTTGCTTCACTGCTGGCTACGAGTCTGATTTATTGGTAGGGGCGGGATGTGTGGCCACGATTCGTTCATGCTACTTTGGGCTCGAATCTTTTGGTTTTGCGCCTATGTTTACTGAATCTGCCCAAAAAGGTACCATCAAGATTATCGAAGAAACTGAAGCAAGTTTGTCTCTCGGTATTCGTGCTGGAATAGCTGGCGTTGGTTTCATGCCATCTCACGATTGGATTGGTACTGATTTGCCTAAACTTCGCCCCGATGTGAAAACAATTCTTGATCCCTATTCAGGCGAAGAATTAATGGCATTCCCTGCCTTACATTGTGATCTAGCAGTTATTCACGGACTTGAAGCAGATTCTTTTGGAAATGTTCATATCAACAATAATGTCGGTGTTGATATGGAACTCGTGTATCTGGCTGATAAAGTACTATTCACCGTCGAAAAATTGGTACACCGATCTGAACGATCTCTTGATTCTCTGCTTATTCCTTCTCCCGGAGCAGATTACATCACACTAGAACCAAACGGTGCATGGCCGACCAGTTGTTATCCGCTTTATCCAGTCGCTGGTGGCGAACTCATGCGTTACGTCGATGCTTGCAACGCCGGACAATTTGATAACTATTTGAATGAAGTGTTAACCAAACAATAAAAGCGGTTATAGAAATCGCCAAGTAGTTGTGCTATGCTTCTACCTAATTGAATACTGTGTACAGGGGAGTCCGCGCAAGTGGGCTGAGAGGGTGCGTATCGTCGCACCGACCCTTAACCTGATCCGGTTCATGCCGGCGTAGGGAGTGCCTGATAGACCTTTTCAGTCAACCACCCCTATAAATCTTAGCGGGTGGTTTTTATTTCAGGCTCCCATTCAAGAATTGTTCATGATGAAAGGGAGAATTTGTATGAAACGTTTCTTGTTCGTCTTGTTTGTTTTATGCGGTATCGTTGCCCCTCTTGCCGCACAAGAGAAAACGACTCTCACGCTTGTAACACATGACTCTTTTAGTGTGAGTGAAGCAGTGCTTAATGCTTTCCAAGAACAAAGTGGTATAACCATTCAAATCCTCAAAAATGGTGATGCGGGTGCGATGGTGAACCAGTCCATCTTGAGCAAAGCCAACCCGCTTGGTGATGTCCTTTTCGGCGTCGATAACACGTTTCTAGGTCGTGCTCTGGATGCTGACATCTTTGAACCTTACAGCTCACCGTCAGCTACGGATATTCCCGCAGATTTCAAACTCGACTCAAAGAATCGTGTGACACCCGTTGATTATGGCGATGTGTGTCTGAACTACGACGTCAAATACTTTGCAGATAACAAACTCGACTTGCCCGCATCACTCGCTGACCTGACGAAGCCCGCATATAAGAGTTTGCTTGCCGTAGAAAACCCTGCGAGTTCTTCCCCCGGTCTTGCTTTCTTATTGGCGACCATCAAACAATTCGGTACGGAAGGCGACTACACCTATATCAACTATTGGAAAGACCTCGTCAAGAACGATGTCTACATTAGCGATAGTTGGAATGATGCCTACTACACCCAGTTCAGCGCTAGCAGTGGCAAAGGTTCACGTCCGCTCGTAGTCAGCTATGCGAGTAGCCCTCCTGCTGAAGTTTACTTTGCTGACCCTAAACCCGATGCAGCTCCGACAGGGAGCATCATTGCGGATGGTACTTGCTTCCGCCAAATTGAGTTTGTAGGCATACTCAAGGGAACAAAAAATCTTGAAGCCGCACAGAAATTTGTGGATTTTATGCTGAGCACACCCTTTCAGGAAGATATGCCGCTACAAATGTTTGTCTTCCCTGTGATTCCAGATGCCAAGCTACCCGATGTGTTTACGCAATATGCCGCCGTACCGGAAAATCCTGCCGTGCTAGAATTTACTGATATTAATGCCAACCGTGAAAGCTGGTTGCAGGCATGGACAGAAACCGTATTGCGTTAGGCTGGTTTGTGCGGCGCGGGATTTTACTCGCGCCGCTTCTCTTTCTGGCGCTCTTCTTCATTTATCCGCTGTTGTCTATTTTTGCGATCAGTTTAGCTCCACAGGGGCAAATTGATCTCACAGCTTTCGCACGTCTTGTGAGTTCTGATTACTATATCAACACGCTAGTTTTCACAGTCTGTCAGGCAACTTTATCCACGATTTTAACGCTAGCCTTGGCCTTGCCATCCGCTTATGTTTTTACCCGTTATCGGTTTCCGGGGAAATCGCTTTTTCTCTCACTTATGACACTAACATTTGTACTTCCAACAGTAGTGGTCGCTGCGGCTTTCACCTCTCTGATTGGCCCGCGTGGATTACTCAATAATGTGCTGATGTCTCTGTTCGCTCTGACCGCACCACCAATTCAATTGGATCGAACCTTGACCATCATTTTAGTTGTACATGTGTTTTATAACTTTGCAGTTGCGCTGCGAATCATTACAGGCTATTGGGCAAATCAAAACCCTCGTATCGAACAAGCCGCCCGTGTTTTAGGGGCAAATAGGTGGCAGATTTGGTGGCACATTCGGCTACCAATTTTGCGCCCTGCAATAACTGCTGCTGCGATCCTGGTTTTCATTTTCACCTTTACCAGTTTTGGAGTGGTTGTATTGTTAGGTGGGCCTCGTTTTGCAACCGTAGAAGTTGAAATTTACCGGCAAGCAGTAAATCTATTCAACCTTCCCGTTGCTGCTGCCCTCTCCCTCATCCAAATCTTCTTGATGTTTGCCCTCATGCTGGTGTACACGCGTCTACAGCGTACCTTATCGACCGAATTAACAAGTGTTATTAACGTCGCGAAACATCCGTCGACAATTGTTGATAAAGTGATTGTCTTCACCAACTTAGCGTTTGTGACTGTCTTGCTATTTACCCCCTTATTGTCGCTGGCGATTGCCTCGGTTACCGGTTCTGACGGTGTATTCACAACCCAGTACTATCAGCAATTAAGTCGTAATCAACGGGGTTCAATTCTGTTCGTGCCACCCCTTCAAGCGGTAGGCAATTCATTGGCCTTTGCATTGGTCACTACCTTACTAGCCCTTGCGCTCGGACTTATAGCTGCTTACTTACTTTCAGGCCGTGTAACACGCTGGTCAAAGCTACTTGACCCGTTGTTTATGTTGCCGCTTGCAACCAGTGCCGTAACCCTTGGCTTTGGGTTCATAATCACGCTGGATAAACCGCCGCTCAATCTTCGTTCGTCTCCGCTGCTAATTCCGATTGCACATACCTTAGTGGCCATGCCTTTCGTCGTGCGTAGCATCTTACCTGCCTTACGATCTGTCCCGCCGAGTTATTCTGAAGCAGCACGTGTATTAGGCGCTTCTGGTTGGCAGGTATGGAGACTGATAGACATTCCGCTCATTAGCCGCGCACTTTTAGTGGGTGCGACATTTGCATTTACCACCAGCATGGGGGAATTTGGAGCATCACTTTTTGTTGCTCGCCCTGACACACCAACCATTCCGATTGTGATATTTCGGTTATTGAGTCAACCCGGAGCTTTGAATTATGGACAGGCCTTGGCTATGAGTAGCCTCTTGATGCTGGTATGTGCCATAGGTTTCCTATTGATCGAACGCTTGCGCACAACTGGGGTAGGGGAGTTCTAATGTTTGAAATTCGGGACGTATATCGGCGTTTTGAAGCCATGCCGGTTCTGCAAGGAATAAACCTACAAATTGATGAAGGTGAAATTGTCTGTTTGCTCGGCCCGAGCGGGTGCGGCAAAACTACCCTTTTGCGCATCATCGCTGGTCTCGAACAACCCGATCGTGGCGATGTGTTGCTTAATGCCAATAGCATTAACGCGGTTCCAATTCACCAGCGTGGCTTTGGATTGATGTTTCAAGACTTTGCCTTGTTTCCCCACATGAATGTGGCGTCCAATGTCGCCTTTGGCCTTAGAATGCAGAATAAACCCTATTCTGAGCAAGCCGTACGCGTTAAACAGATGCTTGATCTGGTGGGCTTGTCCGGTTTTGATAATCGTGATGTGACACAGCTTTCCGGCGGTGAACGCCAGCGTGTAGCCCTTGCGCGTAGCTTGGCTCCAAACCCTCGCCTACTGATGCTTGATGAACCACTCGGTTCGTTGGATGCCGCATTGCGCGAGGAACTAATCGTCGAGCTGCGTCGTATCATCAAGCAACTTCGGTTAACTGCGATATATGTTACACATGACCAACGCGAGGCATTTGCGATTGCAGATCGTATCGCAGTCATGAATGCCGGTCGAGTAGAAGAAATTGCATCTCCAACGCAGCTATATCAGCATCCGTCGACAGCTTTCGTGGCTCGTTTCCTTGGATTTGATAACATCTTGCCTGTTATCAGTCGGGATAAAAATACTGTTTCGACACCGCTTGGTTCTTTTGAAATTTCTGCCCCGGTTAATGTATCCAATATTCTCTTACACACCGATTTCATGAGAATTGTCCCATTGATGACTGATAACGCGATAGCAGTAGATGTTGAGCAATCAGTCTTTCACGGGGATAGCTATCGTTTAACTCTACGTCACGCTTCAGGAATTCAGTTAACACTCAAGCTTCCTACGATAGGGATAACCACGCCTCGTGTGGGCGATACAGTTCTCATCGAGATAGATCCTACTGCCGTAATTCCACTTGTGAATTAGGAAACAAAAAGGTCGCTGTTATGAGCGACCTCTTGTAACTGCGGACAAATCTTAATTACACGTCTAAATTGCGAACACTCTTGGCGTGTGTTTGGATGAAACGCCGGCGTGGTGGAACGCTGCTGCCCATAAGCATATCGAATACGCGGTCAGCTTCTGCTGCATCCTCAATATTCACCTGCAAAAGGGTACGCGTGGTTGGATCCATCGTTGTTTCCCACAGTTGCTCTGGATTCATTTCACCCAGACCTTTATAGCGTTGCACCCCAACCTTATCCGGTTGATCATATTTCTTCAGCGCGCGGTTCAATATCTCTTGTTCAGACATGCCAGCTTCTGGATACACATATTCCAGCTTTTTACCGCTCTTCAGCAAGTAAATTGGCGGCTGAGCAATGTATAAATGCCCCTCTGAAATGATCGGTTGCATATGTCGGAAGAAGAACGTGAGCAAGAGTGTGCGGATATGACTTCCGTCAACGTCAGCATCGGTCATGATGATCACGCGACCATAGCGCAAACTTTCAACTGTAAAATCCTCACCAATACCTGTTCCTAATGTTGAAATGAGCGCCTTGATTTCGTTGCTATCAAGAACCTTATCCATCCGTGCGCGTTCGGTATTCAAGATCTTACCACGCAGCGGCAAAATCGCTTGGAAATGACGATCACGCCCTTGTTTTGCCGATCCACCTGCGCTGTCACCTTCTACGATATAAATCTCAGCGCCTTCGCCCTTTTGTGAGCAATCAGCTAACTTGCCCGGTAGGGTAGTGCTTTCCAACAAGCTTGGACCACTACGCACAAGATCACGTGCTTTACGGGCTGCTTCACGTGCGCGCATACTCGTCATACATTTGTCGACGATACGACGGGCTTCACGTTGGTTTTCTTCTAGATATTCATTGAAAGCTTCAGTAACGACTTGTGAAACTGCACCCTGTACTTCCGGATTTATCAGCTTCACTTTGGTCTGGCTCTCAAACGATGGTCCTGGATGCTTAATGCTTACAATCGTCGTAATGCCTTCAAGCGTGTCGGCACCTGAAAAATTAGGATCTTTTTCTTTGAGTAATCCGGCTTTACGTGCATAGCGGTTAATGACGCCTGTTATCGCAGAGCGTAAACCAGTTAAATGTGTTCCACCATCTGGTGTATTAATCGTGTTGGCGAATGCCATTTCAACAACGTTGGCTGTGTCGTTGTACTGAAACGCAACTTCGACCCCGATCGAATAAGCAGGTTTCCCTTCAGGGGTGAATTCAACGTCTTTTTCGATGTGTACTGGATCATGTATGGGTCTACGATTGCGATTCAGATAGCGCACATATGAATAAAGACCACCTTCGAAATAGAAGGTCATTTCACGCGGAATCGGTCGGACGCGCTCATCACGCAGCGTAATAGCGACTTTACGCGTCACAAAAGTCATTTCACGAAAACGTTGTGCGAGCCACTCAAAATCAAAATCATTCTGATCCATAATCGTAAAATCAGGACGGAATGTTTGTAATGTTCCTGTATGTTCCTCTGGAGTGAGTTTGCGAACTTTTTGGAGTTCCGCCACTGGTCGTCCACGATGATACAACTGCTCCCACAAAAACCCATCGCGAAACACGTTTGTCCGCATTTCTTCCGAAAGAGCATTCACCGCCGAAACACCCACACCGTGCAAACCACCGCTGACCTTGTATGCGCCGCTTCCGAACTTACCACCGGCACCAATCACTGTCATGACGACTTCAACTGTGCTCTTGCCCTTGTCCTTGTTAATACCGACAGGGATACCACCGCCGTTGTCTTGTACAGATACCACATTGTTATCTGATAACGTCACAGTGATGCGGTCACAACGTCCAGCGAGTGCCTCGTCAACCGAGTTGTCAACCACTTCGTACACCAGATGATGTAACGCTTTTTTGTCTACACCACCCACGTACATGCCGGGACGTAGGCGCACATGATCGATCGGTTCTAACGCGCGAACGTCCTCGTCACGCTGTTGTCTTATTTGCGCGGTATCTTGCTCCGCCATGGCAGCTCCTTACCTCTTAGTCCAATTGTGTCAAAAATACGGACTTGTTAGATACGTCTATTCGGGGAAATACCGTAGACTCTTCATTGATATATTATACTTCAGAAAGTGCGTAAGAACAATCCTTCTGTTCTAGAACAAAAAGCCTGTTATAGTTGACGAAATAGAAATAATGTGCTATGCTTTTGGTGCTGAATAGTGTGATGTTGTTATTTCAAAATGGAATAGCACTAAATTCAATCTCAAACATGTAACGAGATAATGCATATTGTGAATGATGAAGTTATCCTCTCGATGTCTACCCTCTACGAAGCCCCTTGCGGACTGCAAACATAAAATGCATTTGTATTGCATTTTCAGCGACTACTCTCAGTTCAACCGCTGCAACTTCACAACCTGCTGAAGCGGCAGACACGCCCGAGCCACTCGCGGCATTTGTGCTATTTCGGCTGCACCAGCCGACCTTACCGCGCTTCTCTGAGATGCTTTTGTCGCCAGTCTGCCTCACTCCCGCCTGCTATTTCAGCGGAGTTTGTGCAAGAAATGTAATTCCTAGCCCTGATAATCAATCGTCAGAATTATCCCGTATCTTTTCAACCGCTTGACTCTCATTCCTGCCCGCTTTACAATCCTCCCCAATGCCTCCGTAGCTCAGGGGATAGAGCAGCGGTCTTCTAAACCGTTGGTCGGGAGTTCGAATCTCTCCGGGGGCGTTCTTATGATTTGCTCTATATTCCATTTCTACATAATCATTGGTTTTTGCTGATACTAAGTGGAATATTTTGCTTGCTTATAAAAAGCACAAGCATCTTGAATATGAAGCTAATGTATCGTTCTTTCGCCCGATCAATAACTCCGTATTGCTATTGCTCAAAGCAGGTTCTTAACTTCATAATTCTTGCAGGAATCGAATACCAATAAGTACAGCGAAAATGCCTTCTGCCGTACCAGTAAACAGATTCACGAGAATTATGCGATTGATTCTACAGCTCATATTGGCAATAGGCGGTTGTCGGACTTGGGAGAGACATCTCTAGAACCGCCAATATCAAATTGATCCCTATGGCTACTGAGCCATTATGCTTTGGTAAACCGCTGTGGTTTCTGGTGAAGGAGCCTTTCCATCACGCTTCAATTCTTCGATCAACCGTTGATAATGAGCCGCAGCCTCACTGCGTCGTCCTAGAGTTACGTACAGCTTCATTACTTCTTGATGAATATTCTCTCTGCTGCTGTCTTCCGCTAACACGCGTTGGAATAACCCTAACGCATGCTCAGGACGTTCTTCTTCAAGTCTAATTCTTGCAACTTCTGATAACGCTTCCAGAAAACCAGCCTTGAAGTCAGCTCGCCTATCCAATATCCATTTGTCTGTATGTCCCTGCAGGAATGGCCCACGATACAAATCGATCGCGCGTTGCCATGCCGCCAATCGTGCTTTGCCCTCGGAAGTACGACCATCCATCAGAGCACTCGCGAAATCCATTACATCATAATGGACTGCCATATCAGGATTTACTCGATAATATCCACCATCATGTACCAGAACATCCATATCAAGCGCTTTGTGTAGGCGTCGCTTTGTCACATGGAAAACATTCACGGCCTGATCCATATGTAGTTCTGGCCAAAAAGCTTGGCATATTTCAGAACGTGTAATAATCGGACGATCAAGCGCGAAGAAGAACAACAAACGGGGGAGATGTCCTTCCCAACTTTCGATGGCCGTACCATTCATTAACACATTACCTGGCCCGAGTGCAAACACCTCAAGCTTGTATTTTCCGGTCGTTTCGGCTCGATAGAAATCGTGCTTGATGAGTAGATTATCTTCAAGTAAAACAGCGCGTTTTTGCGCAATTAAAGATACCCACGGAAGGCGGGGTAACGTACGACTATTGATAATAATTCGACATTTATGGATCGGACTTGCAACTAATTTTTCAACAAACATCTGTATATCGTCTGCGCTATCGCTGCGATCAAATTCATCTAGGATCAGGAAAAACGGTTCTTGACTGACTTCCGCCAAATCTTGAGCGAATGTATCAACAATCGCGCTAAAGTTGTTTGTCAAATTTGGGGGTAAGATATTGATGTGACGTCCAAATGTGGGGAATTGATTTGCAAGATCGTGTGTTAGTCCTGCTATCAGCGATTTTAAGTCAATGTCGTCTGATCCAAGAGCATAGTATAGTACAGGTTTATCCGTTAAGTGTAGAAGCTTAGCGACCAACACTGATCTGTATCGACTTCTGGGATGCAAAAGAATCAAACGTGCGTTATCTGCTTGTTCTTGAAATGCTTGATATGATACATCAATCATGTTATCTAAATTCATAGTATCACTTCGCTTTGGTGATAATCCCTACACTTGGAAGGTAGCAATTGTAACATAGTTTAATATTGCCCGCTAATCACAGCGTATAGTAGTCTTACAAATCTTGCTGGGAGGTATAATGCAACGTCCGCCACGTCCACTGGGCGTCACTTTGGCGATCATCGCTAGCCTAGTTCTATTTAGTTTGTTTCCGTTAGTCGAAGTTGGAATGATAATGTCGGTGCGCTTTCATTTTTCCAATATGACTTTTGCGGATGAAGCAGGGGCACCTTTTGCAATGGGCGCTGATTTCTTGGGCATTCCAGATAGCAAAATCTTGCTTCAAGCCGTTATCGCACTTGTATTCATCATTATTGCTTTTTTTGCGTGGAGAGGTCGCCCACCGGTAATGCGTTATGTTTTAATGGCTACTTGTTTTGGCCTAACTCTGTTAAGTATTCTAAGTGTGGTTTTGAGCCAATTAAATCAACCGCAATCGGCAATTGAAGCTAGCTCATTAGACTCAGTCCTAAACTCTATATCGTTAGGGCAGTTTGCTTTGAGTTTATTGGTGACGTTGTACGTTGTCTGGTATTTGAATCGCGGTCCTGCACGTGCATTTTATCGGGGTTATTACCTCCCAACTTCAACAGATGCTCCCATAGAAAGTACCTAGTGGTGTCTGGATAATCTTTTTGTACTTTTGCAAATTAACTTGCAGTAATTCGATTCTCTTTATTGGAACAACCTGACCTAAGTTCACGATGGTCAGGTTGTTATTTGAAAATCTATCAGCTTATTGCAGCGATTTTTCTCGGTCTTCCATTTCCATTTGGATTAGTTCACGTCTCAAAGTCTTGCCAACAGTGGTTTTCGGTAATTCTTTGATGAAGCTGATACGTGTTGGAACCTCATATCGAGCCAAATGCTTCATGCAGTGGTTAATGAGTTCTTTTTCTGTTGTTGTTTGACCAGCTCTTAGGACAACCCATGCTTTAAGTGCTTCTTGACCACCTTTATCGGCGTCAGGATGAGGTATCGCCGCAACCCCAACCTCCATGACAGCAGGATGTTCACTGATAACTTTTTCAACATTGGTGGGGTACACGTTAAATCCACCAATGAGCGCCATATCTTTTTTGCGGTCAACAATGTAGAAATATCCGTCATCGTCCATTCGTCCAATGTCTCCCGAATAGACGAAATTCTTTCCGTCCTTTTCACGCAACACATTTGCAGTTTCAGTTGGCATTCCATGATAT
Source organism: Aggregatilineales bacterium (assembly GCA_044227005.1). Classification (GTDB taxonomy): domain Bacteria; phylum Chloroflexota; class Anaerolineae; order Aggregatilineales; family Phototrophicaceae; genus CFX2. Next base: position 1,330,847 of record JBGAFZ010000002.1, on the reverse strand, counting down.
CCAACCATAATCTGCGGCCCAGCCATGATAATTTCTCCGATTTCACCAATCGGTACTTCCGTTACACCGTCATCAAGACTAACAATTCGTACATCCATATCAGTAATTGGTAGACCAATTGAACCAGTCCGATTTTCACCATATATGGGGTTGCATAGACTGGCGGTTGGTGTTTCACTCATGCCATAGGCTTCACGTAGGCTGCATCCTGTGATCCGCTCAAATTCCAGTTTAGTGGCAGGTGGCAATGGTGCAGACCCGCTGACACAAGTACGAATAGATCGCAGGTCAACTTTGCCTGATTTCACGTCTGGATGGTTATTGATTGCATTGTAAAGTGCAGGCACACCGGGAAATAGTGAGGGCTTAAAGTGGTTAATATTGTCCAATACATCTGAAATGTCGCGGGCATTTGGTACGAGTATGATTTTTGCGCCTAAACCAATCCCGATGTTAAGCACGCCAACCATTCCGAAAACATGGAATAATGGAATTGCGCCGAGAAATGTGTCATGTGGTTTGTGATCTTTACCGACCTCAAGCCATGCTTTTATTTGAAGCGTGTTGGCAATGAGTGCCCGATGGGTTGCCATTACAGCTTTTGAAACGCCCGTTGTCCCGCCTGTGTATTGGAAAATTGCAATATCTTTGCTAGGAGTGATTGACACGTTCGGTTTCTTGCCTGCGAATTTCGTCAGAATGTCTTGAAACCACACGTCCCCGGCTGGTAACGAGTCGACGCGATGACCTTCTTTTTTTTCTTTTGCAAGCGTAAATAAGAGTTTTGCGCTACTCGGCAAATATTCTTTTACGTTCGTAACGATAATGGTTTTAACTTTTGTTTTGGGCTGTATTTGCTTGACAGTGTTATAGAAAAGGCTCATTGTAATGACGATTGGTGCATCGCAATCGTTTATTTGAAACTGCATTTTGTCAGCAGGGTAGGTTGGATTGGTTGCTGCTACTACTCCTCCCGCTTTTAGCACTCCGTAATAGCTAATCACGAATGCCGCTATGTTCGGCATAACGAGGGCAACCCGATCCCCTTTCTTGAGACCAAGATCAATCAAACCGGCGGCTAAAGCATCAGAATACTGATCGAGTTCTTGATAGGAAACTGCACTACTGACCCGACCTAAAAGTGGTAAGTGGGCACTGGTAATGAGTGCGGGATTGTTGGGCGATTTTCGTGCAACATTTTGTAAGAAACTCGGTATGCTAACATCTGGATACGGCTCCAGACTTATGGGAACGCCGGAATCATATCTTTTAGTCCACGGTTTATCAGTATAGGTTGTCATAATTTGGCTCCAAAGCTTATTCTACTGAAAATCTAAGTTAGCTATTTTGAGGATAAGTATAGTCGACCAACAAATCATGTCAAAATCAGTTGTTGCCCCATGCACGCCATTGGTCAGGTAAACGCGCTACTTGACCCTCATGTGTAATGCAAATGTGTTTGCTGTAGCCTTCTACTAATGTCTCACGTGTCTCTGCGTCAACGAGTTCATATCCGAAGGTTAGCCCACGACTTTTCATATCCTCGATCCAACAACGCACCGTAATCTGTTGACCGTAGCGAGCTGGTTTAATATATCTGGCATTTACTTCTGATACAGTGAGGAAGTAACCACTGCGTTCGAAACTGGCATAATCGCTACCCCTTTGGCGAGCATAGTTGCTCCTGCCTTCTTCAAAGTACACGATATAGCTGGCATGGTGAACAATGCCCATTGCATCGGTTTCCGCATAACGAACATGCAAAGTAGTTTCCATAAATGTTTTGTCTGATGGGGGCAAAGTGCGTCTCCATATCAATGTCAGATTTGATTAGGAGGATAACAGACGAGTTGTGATGTGCCAAATTTGAACTTCGGGAGAGTTTGTAACGTTTGTGTTATAATTCTCCTTTGAAGTATGGTAGTGAGAACTTAAGGCGGAGGATGCGGAAATGGATATTAACCAAGCCGCACGGATGATTGAGTGGTTAGATGAAGAACGTCGGCGTGATAAGGCGAATATTGCCACGTTGGAAGAACGACTTGCTCAACAACAAGATACGATAACGATGCTTTCAAAGCGTATCAACAGTATGGAATCGGATCAGACAGTGATACGAACTCAGATTACCCCATCAGGGCGAGAAACTGACCTCATTGATCAGGTTCGTAAGGAAGTCGCGCAGCTTATCGAAACTGTGGAATCCAAGAGGCTTACTGCTGAACGTGAGGCGGAGCGTCGTGCAGATTTAGCACGAGAAAACGCTATGCGCCCCGTTCGTGAATTGACAGAAAAACTTGAGAAACTGGAACGGCAGACAAGCACAATTCCCGGCTATGTAGTTGAACGTGAACGTGTCGCAGATTCTGTGGCTTCCCTACAGCAGCGTGTAGATGATCTTTTTAAGAAAGTAGAAGAACCAGATCGACGCCTTGCCTTTCTTGAAGAACAGCGTAGGCAAGATAGTCGTCGTGTTTCAGAAGTACAATCTGAAGTTCCCGAAATACAGAAGCAAGTAGACGGTGTTCGTCCTAAACTAACGTTGTTAGAAGATTTAACCTTACGCATAGAACGTCGCGTGCAGGACGTCCAAAATAGTGAACGCGAACGACGTGAGCAGATCCAGCAGTTTATCGATCAGCAGACACTCCAGATTCAGCAGCGCGACCAACAAATTGCAGATTTAGTTAAACGTTTTGGTGAGCAAGATAGCCAGATGCAGCGTAATATCGAACGCTTTGAAACATGGCAAGAAGCTTACCGAAATATGAAGAAAATTATTGATGATTTTGAACGTATTGGTGACCGTCTGGAACGTCGTATCAATGAGGTTGCTGAAATGCAACGCTTGAGTGAGGAACGGTTCCGTCAAGAATGGAATGATTGGACTGCGGATGATCAGAAGCGTTGGAAACAATTTACGATATCAAACGACGAAGTGTGGCGGAGTCATGACAAAGAGTTTGATCGGTATGTTACCAAGATAACCGAACTAGAAGCCATGTTCCCCCCGCTACAGGATAGCTTAGGACGGATATGGGCTCTGGAGCGTGAACGTGCACAACTGTATCGTGAGCGCTACCAGTCGCTGTTGTTGGAATTTGATACGGGTGCCAAAGCCTCTACTTTGAAGTTGCCGGCAGTTCCTAGCAGCACACCTACAAATAATGGCAATACTACCAACGGTACACCGTAGCAGATAAATGTTCATTATTGGTTCAGCGGGTCATGTTGATCACGGGAAATCCACCCTTATAAGGCGCTTGACTGGAATTGACCCCGATCGTTTGGCAGAAGAAAAAGCCCGCGAAATGACGATCGATCTTGGATTTGCTTGGACTAAACTCTTAAGCGGTGAAAAGGTTGGGTTTGTCGACGTACCGGGACATCGTGATTTTGTCGAAAATATGCTCTCGGGAATTACAGGGATTGATGTTGTACTGTTGGTCATCGCGGCTGACGAAGGCATAATGCCACAGACGCGAGAGCATATTGCTATTATTGACCTCTTAGGTGTCCAACATGCTGTAATTGCACTTACTAAAGTCGACATGGTTGATGACCCTGAGTGGCTTCACCTGATTGAACAAGATGTTTTGTCTAGCATTTCGAAAACCACCCTACATGGCGCTCCGATTGTACGCGTGTCTGCACGCACTGGTTATGGTGTCGACGATCTTGTACAACAACTGTCTGCATTATTAGCTCATATCCCGAGTCCTGTTGATACCCACTCGCCACGCTTGCCAGTTGACCGTGTATTTTCGATGAAGGGATTTGGAACTGTTGTTACTGGATCCCTAAGTGGTGGATCTTTTACGGTCGGGGATGAAATTGAATTTCAGCCTGCTAATATTCGAGGGCGTATACGAGGGCTGCAAAGCTACGGGGAAACTGTGACTATTGCATTGCCCGGAAACCGCGTTGCGGTCAATGTTGCCGGCATCGAGCGCTCACTAGTAGAACGTGGGAATGTATTGACGCTTCCCGGTCAAATAGTGCCGACTATCTTAGTTGATGTTTATTTCCGTCATCTTGAAGATGCTTCGCGGATTTTGGCACATAATTCAGAGATTAAGTTTTTCTCAGGGTCAGCGCAATCAATTGGGCACATACGCTTGTTAGCGGACGAATCCTTGGCTCCCGGTTCATCAGGTTGGATACAAATTCGTCTAGACCAACCCTTGGCTCTCAGCCGTAATGATCACTTTATTCTCCGTCTACCTTCACCTTCAGAAACAATTGGTGGCGGAATTGTAGTTAACCCGCATCCTCAGATGCGCTGGAGACGCTTCCAACCAGAAGTTATTCAAAAACTAGAACTTCAGATGCGAGGTACAGCATCCGAGCGGATTGTTGAAGCTGCCAGTCGAGTTGACTCGGTAAGTAAAAAGGAATTACAGACATTAGATATTCCTGAAGCTGAACTGGTGGCAAGCATAACTGAAGCAATCGCAAGTGGCACACTCTGTGAATTATCCGATGGTACCTATTGGGCAACTAGAGCAATAGAACGGGAATCGCAGCGCTTGTTATCTACTTTAAGTTTATTTCATCAGGATAATCCTTTGCGATTGGGGATGCAGCGTGAGGAACTGCGAGCGCGATTGAGCTTGCCTCAAGGTATGTTTAATATGTTGCTCGAATTAAACAAACAAGTCATTGCGGATCGGCAGATAGCAAGATTGGTCAGTCATCAAATTACCTTTAGCGACCAACAAGAGGAATTAATTGCCTTACTCAGCGAGAAAATCAGCGCATCACCGTACGCACCCCCTTCATTTTCTGAGGCTTGCCAGCTAGTAGGGCAGGATGTGGCGTATGCTCTTGTCGAGCTTGGAGAACTTATATTAATACTGCCCGACGTCATACTTTCTAAGTCAGCTTATGAGAATATGCTGCAAGCAGTTCTGGAGATACTGGATACCAAAGGGAATGTCTCTGCAAGTGAATTGCGCGATCGTTTTGGTACTTCGCGCAAGTACGCTATCGCGTTACTGGAATATCTCGACTCGAACTACATTACACGGAGGGTTGGTGACGTTCGAGTCAAAGGTTCACGCAATCCCTAATGCTCTACGAGCGTGTGTTCCTGAGTTTCATCAATAGTTTGATGTTCATCTTCGATACGTTCAATATGAGCACCAAGCATTCGTAATTTTTCTTCAACGCGTTCGTACCCTCGGTCAATTTGTCGAATATTGAATATTCGTGTCTGTCCTTTGGCCCCTAATGCAGCCAACAGAATTGCCATACCTGCGCGAATATCCGGACTAGTGATATATGGTTGCCCGATAAGGGTGGTTGGACCTTGAACAAGTACCCGATGAGGATCACAGAGTGTGATGCGTGCCCCCATTCGGACTAATTTATCCGTGAAAAAGAAGCGGCTTTCATACATCCAATCATGGAACAAAACTGAACCCGCACACTGGGTGGCAATCACAAGCGCGATACTCATAAGGTCAGGCGGAAAGGCTGGCCATGGCTGCGCTTTAATGATTGGCATGCGATTACCAAGATCGGGGACAATACTCAACTGTTGTGCTGCGGGCACAAAAATGTCTTGCTCCTGCGTTTCCCAATGCACCCCTAATCTGCCAAATGTAATCGCAATCATCTCCATCTGATGGGGATCTGCATCTGTAATTTTAATTTCACCGCCCGTGACAATTGCTGCCCCGATGAAACTGCCAACCTCCATATAGTCAGCTCCGACTCGGACTGTACCTCCGTGAAGTTTTTCTACGCCTGTAATTGTGAGACGGTTAGTCCCTGATCCTTCAATTTGTGCACCCATCGTGTTTAGCATGTCACAGAGATCTTGAATATGAGGTTCACACGCCACATTTCGGATAATGGTGGTGCCTTTAGCTAGAACTGCGGCCATAACTATGTTTTCGGTTGCGGTGACACTGGCTTCGCTGAGCAAAATGTCTGTTCCGATTAAGCCGCTGGTCTCCATGATCAGTACATCTTTGTCGAGAGTGATTTTTGCGCCGAGTTTTTGCAGTGCGATAGTATGGGTGTCTAGTCGTCGTTCGCCAATGCTATCGCCTCCCGGAACTGGTAATTTGATGCGTCCCATACGGGCGAGCATTGGCCCGGCAAACACAATGCTAGCGCGAATCTTTGTAGCCAGTGTGCGATCAACTTCAGTTGTGATGATGTCTTTGGCATGGATACGGACGGTATTGTGATCAATCCAAGCAACTTGTGCGCCCAGTTGTCGAATGATGTCGAGGGTTGTGCGAACATCACCAATGTTCGGCATATTCGTCAATGTGACTGGTTCATCTGTCAGTAAACAGGCTGGAATCATTTTGATGGCTGCATTTTTATTTCCACTGGCTTTGATCGTTCCAGTGAGGGGTTTCCCACCTTCAATTACAAACTGTTCCATCGGCTTGATTCCTCTCTTGTATCACCTGCATATCATATCCTTCTATTGTTAGCGGATATGTATATTGGTTACATCATCACATGCTATTCGCTTATTGTAGCGGGTGTCACTTCGTTGACAACCCTATGGTCAATCGCTATACTAACATCATTCTTTAGGGAAAATGGGTTTATGTCACTCATACATCATCATTGCGAACTCCATAGAACCCCACCGGTGTTGGCTCGATAGAAGTCGGTCCCATTCATTTTGATTTGTAGAATCCCCGCACCGTGCGGGGATTTTTGTTTTTGTTGAGGAGGTGAATGAATATGCTGGCAGTAGTAGATTATGGTGCAGGAAATTTACGGAGCGTCGTACATGCTTTGAACCATCTTGGTGTGGAGAACATGAAGGTTATTCAAGATGGGCGTGATTTGAAGGGTGCTGAAAAGATTATTTTACCGGGAGTAGGTGCGTTTGGGGCAGGAATGGGGCAATTGGAACAACGCAACCTTATACAACCTTTGAAAGACGCGGCTCGCGCAGGGATTCCGTTATTGGGTATCTGCGTGGGCATGCAATTCCTGTTTGATCGTAGTGATGAGATGGGAGCGTTCAATGGGTTGGGCATCATCCCAGGGTATGTGACACGGTTCCCCAAAATGGCTAATCTCAAAGTTCCACATATGGGTTGGAATCAGGTACGACAATGTAGGACATGTGAGTTGCTCGACGAACTTCCTGATGATAGTTACGGGTATTTTGTGCATAGTTATTACTGTACAGCAGAGCGTTCTGAGGATGTAGTCGCACAGGTTGATTATGGCATTCCATTCACTGCGATTGTCCAACACGAAAATGTCTATGGCGTTCAGTTTCACCCTGAGAAGAGTCAAACGATGGGTTTGCAGATTTACAAGAATTTCTTGAAGGTGCGGGCATGATTATTTATCCAGCAATTGACTTGCGTGGCGGAAAAGTGGTTCGGCTAAAGGAAGGCGACCCTAGCCGACAGACGATATTTAGTGAAGATCCGGTAGCGACGGCACAAAAGTGGATCGCGCAGGGTGCAAGTTGGATACATATCGTTAATCTGGATGGAGCATTTGCCAGTACAAACGATAATGCACGGATTCTAGAAGCGGTGGCGCAGTTTGGTGTAAAAGTGCAGTTTGGTGGTGGTCTGCGAACGCTACCCGATATTGAACGGGCACTTGAACAAGGTGCTAGCCGGGTTGTGTTGGGAACTGTAGCCATTGAAAATCCGGATTTGGTGGCGGAATCGGTGCGCCGTTGGGGAAGTGAGCGAGTATGCGTGGGTCTTGATGCGCGAGATGGAAAAGTGGCGACACGTGGTTGGCAAACTAAGACAGAAATCACACCACTAGATTTGGGAAAGCAGATGGTTGATCTTGGCGTAGCGCATGCTCTATACACCGATGTGAGCCGAGATGGACAATTGCAGGGTGTGAATGTGGAGACCACGGCGATGCTGGCTAAGGAAACTGGCTTACAGGTTATCGCTTCGGGTGGGGTTAGTTCACTAGATGATATAAAGCGGCTCAAGGCGACTGGAACGATTGCTGGAGCTGTGATAGGGATGGCTTTGTACGAAGGGCGATTTGAACTGGCTGAGGCATTGGCTTTGGTGGAGGGAAATGATGCTGGCTAAACGGATAATTCCCTGTTTGGATGTTTTGAATGGACGGGTGGTGAAGGGCGTCAACTTTGTGAACTTGCGCGACGCGGGCGATCCAGTTGAACAGGCCAGCGTGTATGACCGTGAAGGGGCAGATGAACTGGTGTTCTTGGATATTACTGCGTCTCATGAGGGGCGTAACACCACGTTGGATATGGTTAGGCACGTAGCGGATAGTATCTTTATTCCGTTTTGCGTAGGTGGGGGCATACGGACGGTTGAGGATATTCGAGCAACTCTGTTAGCAGGAGCTGATAAGGTTTCGATCAACAGTTCGGCGATAAAGACACCACAACTGATTAACGAAGGTGCATGGGGCTTTGGAAGCCAATGTATTGTGGTGGCGATCGACCCAAAGTGGGTAGATGGTAAGTGGGTGGTTCATATTAATGGTGGACGTGTTCCAACTGACAAAGAAGCGATTAGCTGGGCAAAGGAAGTTGAAGATCGTGGTGCAGGTGAAATTTTGTTGACCAGCATGGATCGAGATGGAACCAAGTCGGGATATAACATTGAGTTGACTCAGGCCGTAGCCGAAGCGGTGTCTATCCCTGTGATCGCGTCGGGAGGGGCAGGGAAGATGGAAGATTTTAAGGACGCATTGATCAGCGGAAAAGCAGATGCTGCTCTAGCGGCGACCTTGTTCCACTACAACGAGATTCGTATTGGTGACCTCAAAACATATTTGGACGGTCAAGGTGTACCAATGCGGCTTCATGGGTGGGAGGCGCTTTGATGTTTGAGCAAGTTAAATGGGATGATAAGGGATTGGTCTCGGCTATCGTACAAGATGCGAATACAAGACAAGTTCTCACTTTGGCCTATATGAATGCTGAGTCTTTACGTCTGACACTTGAAACGGGTGAGACTGTGTTTTGGAGTCGCAGCCGACAAGAACTCTGGCATAAGGGCGAGACATCCGGTAATGTTCAGCGCGTGCGGGAAATTTACGTTGACTGTGATGGTGACGCGCTGTTGGTTTTGGTGGAACCAGCCGGACCGGCCTGTCATACAGGTGCGGTAACCTGTTTTTTCGAGTCGTTAAAGACTTCTAGTTAGGGACTGAATTTCGTGATTCGCAAATTTCACTTTTCCCGCTGAAATAGCACACGGGAAGGCAGCGAATTGCCGCCGAATGAAGGTTATTGGCAAACAGGAAGTTCGGTTGGTGCCACCGAGTGCAGCATTTGGCTCGCGTATAGCCACCGCGATGCATATGCTGTGAAGTTGCAGTGTTTGCGAGAGAGATAGCCGCCGATGGGTTGCAATTGACTGTGTAAAATGGTCGGGGTTTGGTTGATAGATGGCGACGCGAATGTCATTTTTATTGACCTATTTGGAAACAACCCACTTATCATTTTACGAACAGATGTTCTTTTTGTCAAGTTAGGATATTTATACCCAATTTGAGGGGGGATTATGGCAGATATGTTGTATGTGCTTGAGGAGATTATCCATGAGCGCAAAGAAAAGCCGAGAGAAGGTAGTTATACCACCAGCTTGTTTGTAGAAGGTATTAACAGAATGGCACAAAAGGTAGGTGAAGAGGCGACCGAGGTTGTGGTCGCGGCACTCGGGCAGGGCAGGACAGAACAGGTTGGGGAACTGTCTGATTTGTTTTATCACACCTTAGTTTTGATGAGCCAGCTTAACATTACGCTTGACGATGTGAGTGAAGAGTTACGTAGACGTCACAGCTAGATTAGCCTCACGGTGGTGGCGGAACGGTTGCCGCAAGCGGTACAGTTTCGCCATTTGGTTGCACCTCTGCGACTTGGCCTGAAATCCACATGAGTTGGTTGTTGAAATCACGCACAAGATACCACGTTTCAGAACCAACGATTGCCTTGGCGATTAATATGAGATAGTCATCAATACGGGCTGAACCAATGATAGGATAGTTACTCCCAGGACCAGATCGCAAGTTTGCGCCCTTTAAAGTGTGCACTTGTAGAATGGTTAAGGTAGGGGTTACGGTCGGTAAGCGCAATGAATTTAGTACGTCTTCGCTGGGAACATCGTTGATTGAAAAACTGCGGGCGCAGCGGAAGCCTGTACTTCTGTTAAAAGCATCCGGTGCTTGTGCGATACGTAAGCTGGCCTGGATAGTCGGCAGCCCAATATACCAAGATCCACCTCTAGCGACACGGTCACCAGTGGTATTTGTGGTATCCTCTCGTCCATCATCGGCAATATAGGGATAGACGCGAAAGAGTGAATTTGTCCACTCATACACATTGCCAAGCATATCAACTGCGCCAACCCAACTTGTGCCACCGACATGAATTCCAACCTCATCTGTCCTCCGTCCAGAATTTCCCCCAAATACGAGATTGTTTTCTACAAAGGTATTGCCCCACGGATAAATAAGGTTGTCCGGGCCACGAGCAGCATATTCCCATTCGGCTTCAGTTGGCAGTCGAAGGCCAAAATGTTCGCAATATTCTTTTGCCTGAAACCATGTGACCTGTTCGCGGGGGTATTTGTCGCCTGCCCAATAACCATAACTGCCATATTGGGCGTTGGTGATTTCGGTACGGCCAATCCAGAATGGACGGTCAAAGCATTGTTTGGTTGCAGGCGCTTCGTTGTCCCGTTTTGAGCCGGTGCTGCCCATCTCAAAACAACCTGCTGGCACCAGTACCAAATCGATACCATTGGCAAAAAAGATGCCCACTGGCTCCCAATCACCGTTGCGCAAAATCGGCTTATGGTTGCTGAAACCAGCAATAATCGGCGTGGATGAAGGGGTGAGCGTAAAGGTGCTGGTCGCGGTAAAAGTAGCGGTTGGTGTTGCCGAAGCAGTGGCAGTTGCTGATGGGGTATAAGATGGTGTGAAGGTGGCTGTATTGGTTACGGTAGCGGTTGGTGTGGGCGTATCAGTTGGCGTATCGGTAGCCGTCGCTGTGGCAGTATTTGTGCTGGTTGCTGTAGAGGAAGCAGTAGCGGTTGGTGTGTGTGTTGAGGTGTTTGTAGGCGTAGGTGTTGGCGTGACGGTTGCTGAAGGTGTTGTGGATGGTGATGCAGTTTGGGTGACTGTTGGCGAGGACGTCATTGTCGCCGTTTGAGATGGTGTGATTGTTGGTAATGCTGTTGATGTGAGTGTGGCGGTCGCAGTCGATGTTGCCTGTAATACTAGCGAAATCAATCCGCGTGGGTTGCTGGCAACCATTAACAATGAAATGATGAGTGCTGCGCCTATTATTCCCGTTATCCAAGTAGTGCGGTTGTTTCCCGGTTTCAAGCGGTTACGAATCATATTGCTAGGTGCGGTGGTTGGCGCTTGATTGACCTTAGCTGGGGTTACCGTCGGATGATCGTCGATAAGTGGCTTCGGAGCCGGTTTACTCTTGATGTCAACACGACCAACGGTAGTTAAGCCTTCGAGATTTTTCGTGTCGGCTGTTAAGGCTCGGACGAATGTTTCAGCAAATGTGATGCAGGTTGGATAACGGTCTTCTCTGTTTTTAGACAGGGCTTTTTCAATGCACGATTCGACTGCGGGGGGTACGTCGGGGCGTAAATCCCGCAGTGGAGGAAGTGGATCGTTGATGTGCATCCACGCTGTTTTTAGAGGGGTATCAGCAACGAATGGAACTCGTCCGGAGATGGCTTCATAAATGGTGACCCCCAGTGCATATTGGTCAGTGGCGGGTGGTATATCTTGTTCGCCGTGACATTGTTCAGGACTCATGTAACTGGGCGTTCCGATCATCATATGGCTTCCAGTTAGGTTGCCATCGGAGCCTACTTGTTGGGCGATGCCGAAGTCACTGAGGTAAGCGTTGCCAGCTTTGTCCATTAAAATGTTACTGGGTTTCACATCACGATGAACGATACCGTTTTCGTGAGCGTAATCTAGGGCGCTGGCAATTTGCATTAGTAGTTTGCTGAGTTCGGTGAGTGGAATAGAACCCTGTCGCAACCGATCGGCGAGTGTTCGAGTTTCCATGAGTGGCATGACCATGTACGGTACATTTTGTTCTTCACCATAGGCAAAGAGCGGCAGAATGTGCGGGTGGCCGAGTTTTGCAATGGCACGTGCTTCGCGTTCGAAGCGTTCACGAAGGGTAGGATCGGTGGCGTATTGGTCGGGTAAGAATTTAATGGCAACAAAACGATCCGTTTTGGGATCGAAGGCTTTGAAGACCGTCGCCATTCCCCCTGTGCCGATTTGCTCGATTACTTCATAGGCGCCAACGATTCGATTGGTCATGGTGGTGTACAGTGATGATCAATATATGAAGCGCGAAATTGTAATTCAGTAATGAGAGGTACGCAATAATTCCGTTGGTGTTTTTACTTCCTGTTTTGTACTGATGGTCGTCGTGCTCGATTTCTCGACGATGTGTAAAATCAGGCATATCATCACCCCATGTATGTGACGTTATTCATAGGATAAAATATGCGATATTTTGTTAAAGTATGAGATGTATATCTATTTACTTTTGGAGAAACGGTGATGAAGGTATTTGGACGACTATTCCTTGTTGCACTTATTGCTTGCTGTTTGGGTGGGCGCATTCTCGCGATGGATGGCTCATCATTACGATTTGCCCATTTTGCAGCGAGTGAAGGGAAATTGGATGTTTACGTAGGTGGCGCGCGTGTAGCCGAAGGGCTGGAATTCCAATCCGCGAGTGCTTATCAACCCGTCAGCGGTACGATGGCGGAAGTGCTATTGGTGCCAGCAGGTGAAGCTACGGATAAAGCGCTTACACCAAAACCACTTATGCTAATGATACCTGATGGCGCAGCGGGATATTTTACAGCAGCAATCGTTGGCAGCGCTGGTGATGGATCATTGGCTCTGGTATTGCTTCCACAAGATGGTGTGGCTGGCTCGAGTGCTCCCGTTGGCGAGGCGACAAATGGCAATATCAAGGTGAGCGGTGCTTATGCCCGTCCGACGACTATGGATATGGCGATGGATATGAATATGGAGACAGAAGCTACGCCAGAATCTTCGATGGGTGGTATGGATATGGGGGCAGAAGCTACACCAGAGGCTGCGATGGGCGGTATGGACATGAGTTCGGATCGTGTGACCGGCGTGTTCATGGTCATTGAGAATATCGGTGACAAGAGTGAAGTATTGGTTGGCGCGAAGTCCGATATTAGTGATGAAGTGCAAGTTCATCAGACGGTGGTTGATGCCAGCGGAATGGCACAAATGAATGAAGTTCCCTCGATTGAAATTCCGGCAGGTGGTAAAGTAGAGTTGGCACACGGCGGGTATCATATTATGGCCAATAATTTGACACGTGACCTGCGCCCCGGTGATACCTTCAACTTAACATTGGTATTCGAGTCCGGCTTGGAAGTCAGTGTGGTCGTGCCCGTGAAGATGATGCCGTAAGAAGTTACGACTTAAGAGGGGTGCATGCACCCCTTTTTGTTTGCTTGAAGAGGATGCGAGGTAATGATGAAACGTTTATCGAGTGTTATTGTAATTGTGGTGGCTTTGCTTCTGTCTGGTTGCGGAGGTGCGGTTGCGACAGGACCGACTGCTGTTCCCCCAACTCCACAACCGATCACCAATATTGATCCGGCGAAGGAAATAGTCGATTTTTCTCTGACTAATCAAGCGGATGAGAAGGTTTCGTTACATGACTACAAGGGCAAGTTGATTTTGCTGGCGTTCGGATATACCCATTGTCCGGATGTGTGTCCGGTGACTCTGGCGCGGTTTAAGCAGGTAAAGGATGCCCTTGGAACGCAGGCTGATAAGGTTAACTTCGTGTTTATCAGCGTGGATGGTGAGCGTGATACGCCTACGCGTATGAATGAATATCTCGCTATGTTTGACCCTGCGTTCGTGGGGCTAACGGGCGATCAGACTGCGGCACGAGATGTCATACATCAATATGGCGGCGAGTTTGTCATTAAGGATGCAGAAGGTCTACGAAAGAATTATTCGGTTGACCATACTGCTACTTCATTTTTGATGAGCACCGATGGAAAGTGGATACGAACGTATGCATACAACACGGCGCCCGAAATTATCGTGCCGGATATTAAGGGTGTGTTGGGCGCTTAAACTGGTTTGAAGTTTAGATACTGGATACGCCGCAGATAACTATACTCTGCGGCGTTTTTTGTTACTTCAGCGTCAATAGGTAGGCGATGACATCGTCGATTTCAGAGGCTTTGAGTAGGAACTCATAGCTAACGGGCATGACACCTTCTGCGAAGCCCTTAACGATGTACTCGTTGGTACTGAGGATGGATGCGCGCAAGTAGCCTTTGGCATTTAGGTTGGGCACGCGGCTAGCTGCGACGTTAGCGATACCTTGCAATGACGGACCAACGACGGTGAGATTATCAGTAGTGTGGTGGCAAGCGTTGCAGGCACCTGCGCCTTCAAAGATGGCTTTGCCACGGGTAGCATCGCCTTCACTGACCGAGGTTGGTAATGGGGTAAGCGTGGCGCGTTCGGCATCACGCGGAATCGGTGAGGTGGTTCCAAAGACGTCGTACATCATGACATATTCTTTGCCCAAGGCGGTTTGAACCGCGCAGAGGGTAGCAGTACCATCGGCAGCAGATAATGTACCCGATGGGATAGCACTTTGAGTCGCCAAGAATACACCCGTCAAAATTGCAGCAAGGGTGAATAGCGATAAACTCCAAACGACGGCAGATTTGGACATAATACTCACAATCATACTCAATTGACATCTCACGAGTGTAGTTTAGCGCTATGCTAAATAACCACAACAGTATAGTTTATCATCGTTTCCAGTGACTTTTGGCACCGTGCCACAGGAATCCGGAAAGCGAGTACAATAACAGTATTGATTTGTGAGGAGTGGTGCATGTTTGTGAACCGTGAGCGGCTCGAACAAATCGAAAGTGACATATTAGCGCCTTACGCTCTTTTGAGCCAGGATAGTCGTGGTCGCCAGCATCATGACCCTGAACCGCACTATCGCACAGCGTTCCAGCGTGATCGTGATCGGATTGTGCATTCAGCGGCATTCCGACGATTGGAATATAAGACGCAGGTCTTTGTAAATGATGAGGGTGATTATTATCGCACCCGTTTGACGCATACGTTAGAAGTCGCACAAATTGGGCGGACGATTGCACGGGCATTAGCTGTCAATGAAGATTTGGTGGAAGCGATTTGTTTGGCGCATGACCTCGGACATTCTCCATTTGGACACGCGGGTGAGGGGGTTTTGAATAAGCTCACACAGACATGTGGCGGGTTTAATCATAATCACCAGAGTTATCGCGTTGTGACCCAATTGGAGCAACGTTATCCGCAGTGGTCGGGTTTGAATCTCACGCATGAAACATTAGAGGGTATTGCCAAGCACGAGACGGAATATGATCTGAGTCACGTTGCTGGATTTGATGTAACACGGCGCGGCAGTGTTGAGGCGCAGATTGCGAATATCGTCGATGAGTTAGCTTACAACGCGCATGATCTGGATGACGGGTTGCAGGCGGGTTTGATCCTGTTGGATGACTTGCAACAACTGGAAATTTGGCGGCGGGTTTGTGAACAAGCAGGGTGGAACGGACATTCATCACTAGATGAAATCACACGGCATTTGTTGATCCGTGAACTGATTGGTATCGAAGTCGATGATGTGCTGCGTACCACGTCCGCGCGGATTGATGCGCTACAACCCAAGTCCGCAGCCGATATTCAGCAACATAGTGAACAGGTTGTTTCGCATAGTGACGAGATCAAAGTGCTTAATCGTGCGCTGAAGGACTTTCTGTATCAGAATATGTACTTTCAGTTTCGGGTTATGCGAATGGCCACACGGGCACAGCGATTCATTGAGGAAATGTTTGGCAGTTATTTGCAGGAACCACGCCAACTGCCGACTGAATACCAGCGATTGTTGAAGGACAAGCCAATTGAACGGGTGGTTGCGGATTACATCGCGTCTATGACAGACCGAGGCGCTCTGTTAGAATACCGACGACTATTTGACCCGTTGATGAAGCCGTGAAATGTAATGATTTACCAACTAACATGTGAGTATGATGGGATAACTCATGGCGAACAATAATGATACCGTTCTAAAAGGTCGTTACCGCTTGATGGCTCAACAAGGCTCAGGCGGAATGGCTGTTATTTATAAGGCGCAGGATCTTGAACTAAGCCGTACTGTGGCGGTGAAAATTTTGCGACCGAGCCTAACCGCCGATCCCACGTTCCTCACCCGATTTAAGAATGAAGCCCGTAGCGTAGCAAATTTGCAACACCCGAACATCGTTACGATTTACGATGTGGGCAGTGATGGACAGACGCAGTTCATCGTAATGGAATTTGTCGATGGTCAAGACCTGAAGAAAATCATCAAGACTGAAGGTATCTTGACGGTTGATCGGGCGCTTAAGATTGCCATTCAGATTTGTGCCGGAATTGGTTTTGCACATCGGGCACAATTGGTACATGCTGATGTGAAACCACAAAATATTCTGGTGACACGTGGCGATGTGGTCAAAGTGACTGACTTTGGTATTGCACAGGCATTTAGTGACACTCAACCACCCGAAAAGCAACAAGTGGTGTGGGGTAGCCCACATTATTTCGCACCAGAGCAAGCTAAGGGTGAGAAACCCACGCCTGCTTCTGATGTTTATTCGATTGGTATCGTGATGTTTGAAATGCTGACCGGTCGTTTGCCTTATGTCGGTGGTGACCAACAGCAGTTAGCATTAGCACATATCCGTGATCGTGTACCGATGGTGACCGAGTTTAACCCGAGTGTGCCAGAAGCCTTGTCGCAAATCGTTTACAAAGTGATGAGCAAAGAGCCGGCAATGCGTTACCGGACGGCAGATCAACTAGGGCACGTATTGGAAAGTTACCGTGATCGTGGACGGGATCTTACGTCGCCTAACGCGCCAGCATATCGTCCGCCTGCGCCACAACCACCGCCTCAATTCTCGCAACAGGCAGCACCACCCCAACAATATGCTCCGCCGCCTGTTCAACCACAGTACCCACCACAATCATCAATGCCATCTGCTCCGCTGCCATTTTCATCCAATCAGCCAGCAAATCCGATGCCGCTGCCGTTCACACAGGGGCAGCAGCCTTCGAATGCACAATCACCATTTCAACAACCGCCGCCACTGCCATTTACGCAGGGACAACCCGCTACAAATGAGCCTACTCAACGCTATAGCCTTGCGCCGGAAGCGCCACAGACGCCTTCATATGGACGCCCACAACAGCAGCAACCTGTTGCTCAGTCTGGTGCACAACAGTATCCGCAACCGACCCCTCCACAGTGGGGTACACCCGGCAATAGCCAACCGTTGTATCAATATGACCGCGATCAAGGGGTTCCACCAGCACTGGATGCCGTGACGATTGCGCTGGCCGTGTTGGCGTTTTTTGCCGTCTTGTGCTTGATTCCTCTGTGGATACAGGTCTATTTGGCGCGATTTGCAGGCGGTTAGCTAGACTCGGCAGTCACATAACTTCAAGACTGCCGACTTCATAAGATTCACCTGTTAAGTCGCTGATCAACTTTTTAATTCAGTTCATTGTGATTTGTGACTTCATAACAGTTGCCGTTATGAAGTCATGTTTTGACGTGCATCTGTAATGTTCCCCCGTTGATAGAACAATCATCGAAATTATTCCAAACGGATTAGGCAATTCATTGTTTATAATTAAGACAGAATTGATTTATTCATGTTTTGGCACAGCGCGCAAAATCGAATACTGATATACTGCTTTGTAATGACGGTTGTTAGGGGACAAGATATGAGTGCTCGACTCATTAACCGAGGCGAACGGCTGACAGTAATTGAAAAGCTCCTTTTTCGAAGCGGGAAAGGACTGCGTGCTGTTGAAATTGCGGAAGCTTGCGATGTAGACAGGCGAACGGTGTATCGTGATTTGGAAACGCTGCAAAAGCTAGGCATTCCGATTTCACAGGAAGATGGTCGTTTTTATCTCAATCGCGACTATTACTTGGCGTCGGTACGCATGAACTTTAATGAGGCGGTTGCCTTGTTTTTGGCAGCTAGAGCCTTTACGCGCAACGCGGAGCAACAGAATCCGCATATCGTATCCGCGTTGAATAAGTTGTGTGCTGCACTGCCGGAGCCATTGTCATCTCATGTGGATTACATTGCCGATTGGATACGTGGTAATCCGGTTGACCGCAATTATGTGCAAGTCCTCGAAATGATTATTCGTGGGTGGGTTGAAGGTCGAACGATTCGGTTATGGGGCAGCAGCAGCAAGAATGGTGAGTCGTATGTGCGGGATTTTCGCACGTATTTCATCGAGCCGACGACCACTGGCGGATTATACACAGTTGGGCAGGATGCGTTGAGCCAATCGATCAAAGTTCTCAAAATCGAATGGATCAAGCGGGCAAAATTGCTGGATGAAGAATACGAAATGCCTGAGCAGTTTGATCGCCGACCGTACCTCGAAACCGTGTGGGGGGTCATGGATGGTGATGGGCGCGACCGTATGAAAGTGGTGTTGGCTTTTGCTCAGGACGTCACCTCGTTGATTCGTGAACGCTTATGGCATAGCTCTCAGCAAGTTGAAATACTCCCAGATAAACGCTGTACCTTAACGGTTCAAGTAACGGATTGGCATGATTTGATGCCGTGGCTGCGTTCGTGGGGGACACAGGTAGAAGTGTTAGAACCCAACGGTTTGCGCCAGCAATTGGCGGTAGAAGCGCTACAGATGGCGCACATGTACGCGTCAGCCGTACGGTAGGTTATAAGAAACTGAAAATAAAAGAGCGAACTGTGTGAGTTCGCTCTTTTATTTGGTGTCAATGTTTAGCCGATTGCCGTCGGTTCAATCGTAGGATCTTCTGGCGGCAAGGGCGTGGTTTCCAGCATTGGCGCTACTTGCGGTTGTGGAGTTGACTCTTCAAGAGTCGCTGTGGCCTGATCAACTGGTGCGGGTACGGGGAAACTGCCTGATAGTTGGCTAGCTAATTTGTCGAATGCTGGACGTGGAGTGCCATTAGGTGCGATCAAGCTGTAATAGCACGAGTCGACATCACCACCTGCTTGGCAACCGTTCAAATTGGATAGGAACATCGGGCCGATAAAGCCAAGTTCGGTTGCCAATTCAAACCCGCGACTGATGTAGGTGGCTTGTTCCTCAAGGCTGGTATATGTCAGGAAAACATCATTCTTATCGGGAGCGTTAGTATCTTCACTCGTTCCCCATCCAAATTTCGTCACCCAGATGGGGGTGCTGCCATCTTTGCTATCCACAATAATTTTCCGATAGTCATCGAGGGTATTGCGGAAATAGAAGCTGGCATTCTCAAAATGAGTTGTGACGCCTGCGGAGGCGGTGCAACATGCCGAGTCCGGTGGATTAGCCCAACCCAAGGGGTGCGCACCGATTGCATCGCTCATGTCAGCAAGTCCAGCGGCATAGAGATCTTTAAGGAAAATACGATCATCGACTGCATTGATGCGATCGTTAAAACCAGTAGGCGCTAAACCGGCACTGACCACGACCGCGTTGGCATCCACCCCCTTTATCGCTTTGTAAGCGATGCTGAGTAAGTCGCTATAATGTGCCTTGCAGAAACTCGGCTTATCAGTCGATTCAGTACATGACCATTCCGAACGGCGGTTTGGTTCATTCCAAATTTCGTAGGCTTGAACACGTCCGGCATAGCGTTGGGCGAGGGCAGCCACAAAGGTGCCGTAATCCGCAAGATTATCAGATGGGCCGTTCTCCAAAATATATGAGCGTGACCATGCCGGTGATGAGGTCACGGTCAAGAGGATTTTGAGGTTGGCACTGGTATAGCGGTTGATGATTTCATCCAGTGCAGCAAAGTCAATTTCTCCACGAACAGGTTCAATATCACGCCAGTAAATCGTTTGTTTGACCCAATGCATACCCAACTGGTTAATCTGTGCGGTGACTGTGGCGATATCCTGTTCATCGGTAAAGGCTTCGATGCCGTAGTCAAATCCATAACCCACAGGTACAGTGCCGCTACTGGTGGCTGCGGTTGGCGCAGGTGGTTGGTTGGAAGGGGTGGTTGGAGCCGGAGTAGGGGCAACTGTGCTGTCGTTCCCCGGAACTTTTAAGGTCTGTCCAACGTAAATGACATTAGGATTAGACAAGCTGTTTAGGCTGATCAATTTGGCAGTCGTTGTGTTGAAACGCACGGCAATCTTGAAGAGTGTGTCGCCACGTTGCACCGTGTAGCCTCCCGATGGTTGTGGCACTGTTGTCGGTTGTGGTGTGGCACTGGGAGCAGAAGCCGTTGGGTTGGCTGGTGCAGTGCCCGGAATTTGAAGGGTTTGGCCTGCGTAAATTAGGGCTGGATTAGTGATTTTGTTGGCGTCTGCCAGTTGTTTGACCGTCAATTTGAAGCGCACGGCGATCTTGTAGAGGGTGTCACCCTGACGCACGGTATAGCTGGTGCTGGTCACGGGCGGCGCTGCGGGAGTTGGTGTGTCAGCAGCGTTGGTGATTGCCACCATCAGACTTATGCAAATCACGCACATGACTATTACGGCGAAACGGGGGTATCGCATTGCGATTTCTCCTTAATGACGGGGATTATCAAGCGTTCTTTATAGGGGTCATATTACACCTGAATGGCACATCCCGCCAACATAATCGAAATAGGTCATGCTATAATTAGTATGCGGTTTCTCGCGGAGGTTTAAGATGCAAAAACGCATTGTTGTTACGACTCTCCTTTCTCTGCTACTCGCTACACTCCTCGTTTCTTCCGTTAGTGCGCAATCTCGATCGGTTTACTGGAATCGTTGGGATGTTCTCATCGACAACGTTGATGTGAATGCCAATACATTCAGCGTTACCGAGACCTATGATATTGATTTCAGTGGAAGTTTTCGTTTTGGTACGGCTACGATTCCGTTGACTAATCTCGATTCCATCACCAACGTGACGGTATCCGAGAATGGACGTTCACTAAGCGAGTCGTGTGGTGCCGAGCGTGCGGGGACATACTGCGCCCAAAATACGACTGATGGGTTGTCGCTTCTCTACTATTTCTTTCAGCCCTTGAGGGATACCAGTCAAACGTTTGAAATCAATTACCGTGTGTCCGGCGCATTACGTAGTTATAGCGGTGGCGATCAATTGTGGTGGTCAGCCGTTCCGCCGGATCATTCTGGTTTTGCGGTGGGTAGCAGTACTATTACGGTGGTTTTGCCAGAAGGATATGCTCCGCGTGAAGGTGTTGATCCTGTAGAAACCTATGGCGTTCCCGGTACGGTTAATGTGAAGGGGACGACCGTTACAGCGACGGCTGATCGTGAGATTGGTGGCGACGAGACGTTTGAGATTCGCGTGCAATATCCACATAATGCGGCGGGTAAAGCACCGGATTGGCAAAGTGCTTTTGACCAACGACGAGCGTCACAACCCCTTATCGACGTCGGGTTGATCGCGGTATCGCTCTTGATTGCGGTAGGCGGCACGTTACTCATCTATACGCGTTGGTATACCAAAGGGCGTGACCCCAAGATTGGCCCTGTGCCGAAGTTCCTAACTGAACCACCGGATGATTTATCGCCGGCTGTGGTTGGTACGATGATTGATGAGAAGGCTGATGTTCAAGACGTTATCTCGATCCTGATTGATCTGGCTCGTCGTGGCTATTTGGTTATGGAAGAAAATCAAGAAGAAGGGTTCTTGGGGATTGGTAAAACTAGCAAGTTCACGTTTAAACGGACTGATAAAGCGGCAACCGATTTGAAACAGTACGAGAAACGTATGCTCAATGCTCTATTTGCGGTCAGCATGGAACGTACGATGGACTCGATGCGCAACACGTTCTATATGGTCATCTCTGGTCTGCAATCCGACTTGTATCGGGCATTGGTTGATGAAGGGCTGTTCACGACCAACCCGCAAACCACACGAGCAATTTGGTCAGGTATTGGCGCAGGATTGTTGGTATTGGCAGTTGTGAGCTTTTTCCCTCTTTCCGGCCTTATTGATACGGTAAGTGGTGCCCTAATCTTAGTGCCGGTGGCACTAGGATGGGTCGGTGTTGTGGCATTATTTGTAGGGCAAGTCATGCCAGCGAAAACCCGAAAAGGTTCAGAAGAAGCGGCTAAGTGGCGTGCGTTCTATGAATATCTGCGAAATTTGGAAAAGTATTCGGATGTAGCCGAAGCGGCGAAACATTTTGACGACTATTTGCCATATGCGGTGGCATTTGGTCTCGACCGGTCATGGGTGCGCCGGTTTACACAGGTGCCGAACGTTCCAATTCCGTACTGGTACTATCCAACCTATCTGGGGGGGCCCTACCACGGTGGGTACCATGCTGGTTCGCCGTTCCCACATCATCCGATGGGTGGAAGTGGTTTGCCTGGTGAATTGGCGCATGGTTCAGGTGGGGTATCGCTGGATAGCATGTCACGTAATATGTCCGGTGGATTACAGAATATATCCAGTGGGCTAACAAGTATGTTGAATTCCGCATCACGTGTAATGACCAGTCAGCCACAATCTTCGGGCGGTGGAAGTGGGCGTTGGAGTAGTGGCGGACGTAGTTGGAGCGGTGGTGGTGGTTTTGGCGGTGGAAGCAGTGGTGGCGGCGGTCGAGGGTTCGGCTAGCTAGCGTAATGGTAGTGCAATCAATTGTTGTGGCTAGTGTACATAAAGGACTGAGGTCATGAATTCCGGACGGTTGGTTGGGATCATCTTGATAGTGGTTGGCTTTGGCATTGCCGTGATTGCCAGTTTGTGGTTGGCGACTCAAGTCACGAGTGGGCAGCTTCAAAGCGGTGGGGCATTGGTTGGCGGTGGGATTGCATTTATTCCAGTAGCATTACTGGCGGGCTTTGGTATTTACCTATATGTGCAAGGTGGTAAAGAAGCCGAGACTGAATCTGAAATGCAGAAACAGCGCCAACTCCTAGATATTGTGAAGAGCCGTGGGCAGGTGGCAGTTAGTGACCTTGCATTGGAGATGCGTACGAGCGTCGATAATGTCAAAAACTTGGTACATGAATTGGTTGGGTTGCAGGTATTCAGCGGATACGTGAATTGGGATAAAGGCATCATCTACTCGTCTGATGCGGCAAATTTGCGGACACTCGATAAGTGCAAGAATTGTGGTGGCGAAATCAAGCTGGTAGGCAAGGGTACTGTCGCGTGTCCATTCTGTGGAACCGAGTATTTTTTGACCTAGTCTTAAGATAGTCTCCCTATATTTGGGGGTAAGTGGGATGCATATGTGCTATAGAATGAGTACATATTCTATTCAGGAAAGGGAATAAACATGTCAGAACTTTACGACCGGATTGTCAGCCAAAAAGGCTCACTTGAACGCTTGATTGGACGCATACCGGGTTTTACTGGATATTTGGATAATAAAGCACGCCGGACAGCTGATCGGATGTTGCGTGATCACATAGCGGATGAATTGACACGGCGGGTAAATCGTTTAGCCGAGATTGAAAAAACCTTGCTGGATAACGGCGGTCTGAGCTTTATGAGCAAGACGAGCAGCGCCAAAAGCAAACTCCAACATTTCCGTGACCTTGTGAAAACGGCGGCACCGGGTTATTCCGGATTTATGGAAGCGCTGCGCATTGGACCGGAAGAGATGGATAAGCTCTACAGTTTTGATGAAGCGTTGATAGCGTATGCAGATAAATTTGACACAGCGTTGAATGGGTTGGCGAAGGCCGCTGCTGATAAATCAGGTATTGCTGAGGCGATTGCTGTTTTGGACGCATTGACGATTGAAGCGAATGACGCTTTTACGCTGCGCGAAGGTGTACTGACAAATTTAGCAAAGTCGGTATAAGCTAGGATGAGCAGTAGTAGTTTGTTAGAACGAATTTTGATAATCGAACAAGGAGAAATTTGATGCCTCGCTTGATAGATGTGGTTGATCACGTAAATGTGGGGACTGAAGAATTTGCATGGCGTGAACCGCAAGAGGGCAGCGGCGACTTTCGGATGGGATCTCAGGTTATCGTGGGTGAAAGCCAAGCGGCAGTATTTGTGCGTGGCGGCC
Source organism: Aggregatilineales bacterium (assembly GCA_044227005.1). GTDB lineage: Bacteria > Chloroflexota > Anaerolineae > Aggregatilineales > Phototrophicaceae > CFX2. The sequence continues at coordinate 1,306,765 of JBGAFZ010000002.1, read as the reverse complement.
AAGCGTTAGATGTCTTGGGCACAGGACGGCACATGCTCTCGACCGCTAACTTGCCCATTTTATCTGGTTTAATCGGGCTGGCGACCAGTGGACGTACCCCGTTCACGGCTGACCTGTATTTTGTGAACCTCAAAGATATGCCGCAGGTTGGTTGGGGAACCAGTACCCCGATTGTCATGGAAACCCCCGGCAAAGGGTTGGGCGCGGTACTGCTGATTACGCACGGCGTGATTGATGTTGGTATTGATGAGCCGATGCTGTTTGTCAAGCAGTATGCTGTTGGTCGCCCATATGTGACGATGAATGACATCAAAGACCGTGTACAGGCCATGTTGTTGGGCGAGATTGCTCAACTCATCGGTGCGTCCGGTGCACAGTCTATTCCTGATGCGAACAAGCTGTTAGGCGATCTTGAAGGGGCAATGCTTGCTAAGCTCAACGAAAAGTTCCGCGCATTAGGGTTGCGAATCAAGGCGTTTGAAGCGAACCCATTCACAGCTAAAGATGTGTCTGCGGACGAACTGCGTAACTATGTCAGCCTCGATATGTGGGAACGTGTACAACGCCTCAATATCGCTCAAGCAGCCGCATCTAATCCCGGTGTGGGTGGCGCGATGGCTGGTGCAGGGGTTGGTTTAGGCGTTGGGCAACAGATTGGCGCTGCAATGAATCCAGATCAGGCCGCGTTGCAGCAACAGATGGCTCAACAGCAACTCATGATGCAGCAAATGATGATGAACATGATGAACAAGCAACAGGGTGGGGCTGCCCCCGCTGCACCTGTATCCGATAATCCGCAGACCAAGGAAGAAATTCAGGCGTTGCTGGATAATTTGGATATGAAGTTGGCTAAGGGTGAAATCTCGGAAGCGATTTATACCAAGCTTACCGAGAAATGGCAGGCCAAGCTCAACAGTTTGTAATGAGATCGTTTGTTTGAATTGTTGAGAGGCGCATGGATACCCATGTGCCTCTTTTATTTCAGGTCGATTGATTGCAAGACATAGCTATCTGCTGTTCCAACTGTGAGACGTGCGTTTGTAGATGGATCGTAGAAGCCGACTTCAAGCGTATATTTTCCGTCCGAAACATTACTTAAGGGGAGTGTGTAGACATCACGATAGAGGTGGTTTGGTTGCCATGTTTGTGTTGCGATACGCCCATTTTGTGGGAAGCGATCATCTTGTGTCCATAACGGTGATCCTGTTGCCGGATTAATGGCGCCCAACAAATGCACGAATACCTTTAGTGGTGTATCCGTTGTTTTTAAGGGTTGCCAGTATAACCAGATGGTCATGTTGCCAGTCTTATCGGATGGCAGAATGATGTTGTACCCCACCAATTGGGTTACATCTCCAAATGTCGCTAGATTACGTGGCGCAATTTCACTTGCAGGGACATCCCAAGGCTTATATTGCAGCATATTGAGGCCACCGGGTTTACCCTCTAAAACCACTTGCATATGCTCATCCAGCCAGCTTTTGACAACTCCCGCATTTGGCCAATCCGGAAATTCCTGTCCCACTTGCCAGATCGACGCATACTGTTGGCTTAAATCATCGAGCTTTGCTCGGATAGTAGCCGCCGGTTGGGCAGGCGTTTCTGGCAGCGCAATATCCGGTGCTTCGGTAGATTGTCCCTGATGGTAATAATAGCCGAACGCCGAATCTACCGCGCTTTGGATGATGACATCTTCGGGATGACTATATTGCTGCAAATAACGGGTGAGAGTCGGCCAGTTGGGTGCTTTGGCATAATCAGGGTCGAAGTAGTAATTTCGTAAGCTTATGCTGCCCACCACAAGCCAACCACCTACAATGAATACCGCTAATGCTTTTGACCAAGTGCGCCGACGAAACAAATAGATGATGAGTGTGGCGAGAATTAATACCAAAGCTGGAACAATCGCTAAAACATAGCGCGGTGTGAAGATGTTGAGGCGTAACGACAAGATTGTCAGCATTAGCGGCGGTACTATTGCGAGCGTTGTCAAAAGGAGAGCAAGACGGCGTTGAGTACGCCACAGGAGATACAATCCAATTGCGCCTATGATAGCGACGATCCACCAGAGGCTCGATAGCGTGGCTGACGGCAGTGTGATTTCACCAAAGAAAAGGACTGGTAAGAAGTGCGTCCATAATTGGCTTATGTCGAGTGTTCCGCCAATGCTGCCCGTATATCCGCCGCGTGCAAACAGCGGAAGCTGGAAGATAACGAATGAAGCGATGGATAATCCACCTGCGATAGCTGCGGCGAAAATCCAACTTGCGACTCGTTTCCATTTGTCCCAGTAGGTAATCAGCACATAAATACCGAAGGCGCTCATTGTCAGCATTTCGGTGTAGAAAATGTTGGCGGCAAGGCTGGCAGCAAGGGTGTATAGAACCCAATCAAAGCGGCGGTTCTTTTCAACTGCACGCAAACCTAACCATAGTGCAATTAGGCTGATACCGGCCCATATGGCGTAGTTGCGGGCGTCCTGTGCGTGCCATATTTCAAAGGGATGCACCGCGAATATAGCTGCCGCGAGTAGCCCGGTCTGTGTACCGCCAAGCCGTTTGCCGACCGCATAAATGGCCGGAATGCCCAAAAGCCCTAGCAGTGCGGGAAGCAGGCGCATGGCGAGTTCGCTTGTTCCAGCAACAAGCCCCCATGCCCTAAAGGTTGCATAGGTCATGACGGGATGCGGTTCGATAGTAGCGGTTTTGGCGAGCGATTCGCTTAGGGGCTGCCCTGCCCAATATTGCACACTGAAAGCTTCGTCGCCTCGCAGTGGCACAGTGGTCAGATGAAAGATGCGTAAAAAGAAGCCGACCATGATGATCGTAATCATGATCGGCAGTGTTCGAGAAAGCGGTCTAGAAGGGGTCATCAGTTAATAATCGTGGCTTCTTCCAATGCATCAGCCACTTGTTCCGGATTGATGATGCCTACTTCGGGCTTTTGTTCCGGTTTGCCTTTGCCTGTAGCCTTTTTCGCTTGGGCCGGTTGTTCTAATAGCGCCGTTTGTTTTTGGCTCAACTGACGCATATAGTCGCGCAAGTTCGGTTCTTTGTCTTCGCTGGCATACAATACGGGGATGGTTGGATTATTGAGTTCCAAACGTGCTTTGGGGTCAACAAAGATAATCAGAGGCTGAACTTCCACATTAGGAGCGTTTTTCTCTAGCAGACTTTTGACGTGTGCGACGGCCTTTAAGGCATCTTCGTTGGGGTTACCGATTCCGTCGCGACGGAAGAATCGTCCGATGGCTGCGAATGGCCCACCGAGGGAGTGCCATTTGTCGCCATCCACCTTATAGCTACTATCTTGAAAACGGGTCACGATGGCAAACACCCCTTGCGGTGCGATAAGCACGTGGCGAGCCGGAAAATGATAGTAATTGTAGAGAACGCTACGTTTGCTAAGCCCTTTTAAGCCTTCGGGAATGGCTTTTTCGGGGCGTGGTTGGCGTACCCAAAGGTTGGTCATGCGTACTGAAATCAATGTACTGATGAAGCCTAATGGCAACACGATCCACGGCAAAATGACCGAGAGCGCAAGTGTTAGTCCATCTTTTGCCGTTAGCTGCAAATTCGCAACCAGAAATCCGGCGATCAGCACAGCCATACTGAAGAAAAACAGAATATTAGCTGTACGACGGTTGCGCCTGACGAGTTCGGTGTTTGTTTCAATACGCATGAAATGCCAAGTTCCTTTACATTACAAAACTGAGTTAGCCCGGTACGAAATATGAAATACCACCACTACGGTCAATTTCAGCACAGATGAGATTGCCGACGCGTAGGGTCGGAAGGATCTTGAAGCTGCGAGGTGATCCGGACGCAATACCGACCAACGCGCGGTCGAGATCCGCTGGATTTGCAGCGATACAATGGGTTACTGGAATACTCAGCGGCGTGCTGATGGATTGTCCGGCATTGCTGTAAAAGGTGATGTCGTAATACATCTGCTTGCGGGCATAACCGGTTGGTGCGGCTGGTGCATAACCCGGCCAAATTGCGGTGCAGCGCGGTTCGATTTTGCCACCGTAGCTGATGCCGACGTCGGCTGTATCCCAGAAAAGCGTGTCACATGCTGGTGGATAAACCTTCAATGGGCTGAGGTCGGTATTTGGCGCGGCAGCGATTTGATTGGTTCCGGTAGCGGCTGTGGCAACAGGAACGGTCGTCGGTACTCCAGCAGCGGCGCTACTAATTTCCGCCGTGATCCGTGCGATGCCTTTGAGATTCAAGCTCACAGGCGCAGTACCGTTTGACGGTCCAAGAACGCTGGCGGTCGAGAGTTTGCTCAGATCGAAGCGTCCACCCGGTGTCCAAGCCCAGTAGGTCAAGACTGATGTGCCGGATTTATCGGATAGAAACTTAAAATTGACTGGCAGGTAGAAACCGACCCACACGACAGGCTGTGTAATGGTGACCGGCGTGGGGAATGTATAGGTGAACACACCTGCTTGGGTGATGGTCGCTTGTCCTTGTCCGGCTAATGTGGCATCAACAGGCGTACCACCATTTGCATCTTGATACACGACCACGTCAACAGGTGTTCCTGCGACGGCGGTATCTACTGAAATGCTCACCTTGTCGATAGTGGCAGGGAAACTTAATCCCTGTGCTGTCAGGTCAAAACCATTCATCACCAGCGTTTGTTCGCCTGTGATAAACCATGTTGTGCTGGCATCACCACTATTGATATTGAGCACTTTTTGCCCGGCGTTCACGAACATAGTGGAAACGCTGAGCGCGAAAACGACCACTAGCGAAATCACCAAAATTTTCTTTGTGTTGCGCATTCAAAGTCCTCCCGAGCAAACGTAGTGTACCGCTTACTCTACATTTGTGTATAATGCGACGGCTATTGTAGGGATAATGTTGTCTATGGTCAAGCATATCAGCGGTCGCAATCGTCAGTTGGTACTTTTGGCAGGCTATGTCACCGTTGCTCTAGTCATCTGGTTAGCCGTGATGTCAGAGTTCCGACTGGATGATAGTTTTATTACATATCACTACTCCCGCAACTTTGCACGGGGCTTGGGATTGGTTTACAACCCCGGTGATAATGTGCTTAGTACTACTGCTCCGCTATATGCCATGTTGTTAGGTGTTTTGAGTTTCATCATTCCCGATTTTCATCTTTTGGGTAGCTTAATCGGAACGCTGAGCATTGCTCTTGGTGCTTGGCTAATTTATCGCTTACTGCCATTACGAATGTCTGAAAGTGTTCGGCTATGGGGTGGTTTGGTATATGTGCTGAGTAGCCCGTTGTGGCTAGCACTTGGGATGGAAACTGCCTTCTGGATTATGCTGGTACTTGGGGCGGTGTGGTCTTTGCAAGATGCTCGTTGGGGCATGGCTGGTTTGCTGGTAGGGATAGCTACGTTATCACGACCGGATGCTGCGCTGCCTGCTGGTTTACTTGGGTTGAGCATTCTGGGTATTTCGATTAATCGTCTATCTACGACGGATCGTTGGTGGATGCCAATTGTACGTTTTGTCGTCGCAGGTCTTGTGCCTTTGATATTCTTTGGATTATGGGCATTCGCAACTTATGGTTCTCCTTTCCCTGTGACACTCGGTGCTAAGAGTGCCCAAGCCGTGTTAGGTATTACGGGCATGGGTGTCAAGGTCACAACATGGGATGGGTTAAGGCTTATCCTTCGGAGCTTGATGCTTCAAAGCCCGCTCTACATTGCCCTCGCTTTACTCGTCTTGTTCGGGCTGGCTAATTCATTGACATCGTCCACATTCATCATCGTGGTGTGGGGTGTCTTACATTTACTTGCTTACATACTGCTCAAGGTAGCCCCGTATCGTTGGTATTATGCGCCGTTGGTGCCGGGGAGTGTGTTACTTGCTGCTTTAGGGCTAGATTATTTGCTGCAACGTTTACACTTGCGCCAGATTAAGTTCGCCACCGTGCTGGTGGCCGCGATTGCTGTTTTTGGTCTGGTTGCACAGGCGATGTCGTTGGTCGCGATACGGCAGCGTATACAATCCGGCGGTGACGTTGATGTCATGCTCCCAATTGTAGATTGGAATGTCTATCGCGAAACAGGCGAGTGGCTGGATAAAAACACGCCAGCGGAAGCGACTATCGGGGTTGCTGAAGTCGGCCAAATTGGGTTTTACGCACGCCGATACATGACAGACTACCTCGGTCTGCTCCAACCGGATGTATCTGCCGGACTCAAACGGGATGATTTTTATAGCTGGTTAGTGGGTTATGCACCGGATTATCTAGTATTCCAACGATTTCGCGGTGAGCGACTGGTTTTATATAACTATGTTATTCAAGATGACAAATGGTTTAATGCCAATTATCAGCCAGTAGTCGATTTTGACGATGTTCGGTACTCGTCTGGACCGGTGACCATTTTCAAACGGGTCACCAATAAACTTCCCGTAACTCTACAATCGATGCAGCTTGATTTGGGGAACATGCGCCTTGTTGGTGTGGCTTCAGACGCTCAGGCTATTCCATCAAGCGGTGGGGCAGTACGGGTGCGCCTTGATTGGGAAGTCATTGGTATCTTGCCCGAAGAATTGCATATCGCGGTAAAAGGACTTGATATGGCAGGAGGCAATCCTGCTTTTGACGGTGATTACCATACCGCGAACTGGGGCGGACACTTCTCGACATGGCATGGATTTGTCGTTCCAAATGGTGTCCCACCCGGGCAATATACGTTAATTGTTGCCGTTGGTCCAAAGGGCGGACCTTACTATCAACAAGGCGTTGGTACCCTACAAGTCACCAGAGGCCCCTAACTGGTTGTTGTAAGGTTGATGTGCGGTGATATAATCGCACAGGTTTTGGTTGGATAGGAAGATCCGGTGTATGGAATTTGTACTTTTAGCGGTAGTGATGCTCTTAGGTCTTGGTGCCTACTGGGCGATGGTGATCTATCCCAAACAGCGTGACTTCTCGAAACGCCAGCGATATGTGAGAGCATTAGCGGCAGGGGATGAAGTTGTGACTTACGGGGGTATCATCGGCAAAGTATTGGCAATTGATGCCGAAAAAGGCATTGCGCGGGTTGAAATTGCAGATGGTGTGGTCGTGCGACTGGTAACGGCAGCGTTGGTACAAGCATATGATGAAGAAGCGTTTGCTGAGGCTGCACGTAAGGGTTTAGGCGATACACCGCCTTCAAGTTCAGAATCATAATTGTGGTCATATTTGCTGGATAGGCATGCTATCCGAGCGCGATAAATTCAAGAAAGGTTCATTTATGCGAGGCCATATTCGTTGGCTGATTCTTATTCTCTTGCTCACCCTTTTTGCTGGTTGGGTGAGCTTGCCGAATACGAAACTCAGTAATGTTTCCGACTCTTGCTATGGTGGTACTGATAATCCAGTTAAGCCAGATCAAGGGATCCATGTCGATTTTGATGATAATTGTAAAGATGATTTTGCTTTGAATGTTAAGCAGGTCTATGGGTTGGATATTATTGGTGGTCTGCGCGTATTGTTGCAAGCAGACTTACCCGCAGGTTCATTTACTGTAGAGGATCTGCGCAATGCATCGAATAATGTCAGCAAGCGCGTTAATTCACTGGGTGTCGGTGAAGCGACCGTTCAGGTTCAGGGTAGCAACCGTATCTTGGTTGAACTCCCCGGTGTGACTGATCCGCGTCAGGCCGTTGATCTTATTCAAAAGACCGCGTTGCTTGAGTTTGTGGATTTTTCTGACGTTTCAAATGTGTCTCAATATGTGGGACGCAAGATTTTGACTGATGCTCAGGTTCAAGCAGCAGAGGCGCGTACTGCGGCTCAGGCCGAGGCCACCGCTTCTCCTGATGCTACCGCAGAAGCCACACAACAAACTGCCGAAGCTACAGCCGAAGCCACCCAACAAGTGGCAGCAGCTACACCTGTAACTCCCGCTGAAGAACCCGGTGTGCCTAATCCAACAACTGGCCAACCGTTCCACACAGTGATGACCGGTTCGGGACTTCAAAGTGCTGCGGCTCAGCTAGACCAGAGCAGCAAATGGGCAATTCGCTTTGAATTGACATCAGAAGGTGGACAGGTATTTGGTCCATTCACAGGTGGCGCGATTGGCAAGCCGATGGCGATTGTGCTTGATGGCATCGTTCTTTCAGCTCCAACCATCCAAGCTCGCTTGGACTCGGGTGGTACGATTACGGGTAACTTCACCCAAGATGAAGCTCAAACGTTGGCGCTGCAATTGCGTTCTGGTTCACTGCCCATTCCATTGCGTGTTGTCAGCAGTGAAACAGTCGGCGCTACACTAGGTCAAGAATCTGTTAGTTTGAGCATTCGTGCAGGCGTGGTGGGTGTAATCATCATCTTGTCGTTCATGCTCATCAACTACCGCGTACCGGGTATTGCTGCCAGCCTCGCGCTTCTGGTGTTTATCGTACTCAACCTTGCCATGTTCAAGATTATTCCGATTACTTTGACGTTGCCCGCGATTGTCGGTTTCTTGATCTCAATCGGTACAGCCGTTGACGGTAATATTCTTATCTTTGAGCGTATGCGCGAAGAAATGCGTGCAGGCAAAGACATGGATACCGCGGTTGATGAAGGCTTTACGCGTGCGTGGACTTCCATTCGCGACTCGAACTTGTCAACCATTTTGATTAGCGCGGTATTGTTCCTCTTCGGTCAAACGCCCGGAGCCAGTGCCGTAAGCGGCTTCGCTGTGACGTTAGCGATTGGTTTAATGCTGAACCTATTTACCGCGATTATCGTTACACGTACGTTCTTGCATATCATTCTTGCTATCAGCCGTGGCGCAATTAAGCAGCGTCCGTGGTTGATGGGCGTGTAGGCCGAGGAGAAATAACATGTATAGCTTAGTCCAAAAACGGCGTTGGTTTTACACTTTTTCGCTGGCGATTATCATTCCCGGCCTCTTGATTATGTTTTACTCCCTCGCCACACGTGGAACTGCTTTTAAGTTAAGCATCGACTTTGCTGGCGGTAGTATCTATGAACTGAAATTCACGGGTGCTGGTGCGGACGAGAATAATATTCGCGCAGTCTTTGCCAAGTACGGCGATCAAACTGCCACTATTCAACGCTTGGGTGACGAGTCTGAATTTCGTTGGTCAGTGCGTGCTTCGTTTCATGAAGAGACCGAGAAACGTAAGATTCTTGATGATTTGAATGCCTTAGCCCCACTTGACCGTACTTTGTCACGCGATGAAAGTGTGTCCGCCACGATTGGTCAAGAAGTCACCCGTGCAGCCTTGTTCGCTGTGTTGGTGGGTGCGTTGGTTGTAACATCATTTATCGTCTTGGCATTCCGTTCAGTCCCGGATGCATTCCGTTATGGTGTATGCGCGATTATCGCCATGATCCATGATGTGTTGATTGTCGCAGCTATTCAATCATTGATGGGTATTGTTTTTAACTGGGAAGTGGATGCACTCTTCTTAACCGCCATGCTCATGGTTGTTGGCTTCTCGGTGCAAGATACGGTCGTGTTGTTTGATCGTATTCGCGAAAACATTCCGCGCCATCTTGGTGAACCATACGAAACAATCGTTAATCGTAGTGTGTTGGAAACTATTCATCGTACTTTGACCACCCAGATCAGCGTGTTCTTCGTCATGATCGCCATCATGTTGTTTGGTGGTGCGAGCATCAAGCAGTTTGTGTTCATTCTGTTCTGCGGTTTGGTAACGGGTTCCTATTCGTCGATCTTCATCGCGGTTCCATTGTTGGTTTCGTGGGAGAAGCGCGAATTTCCGTTCAATTTGTTTGGCAAGAAGCCTGCGTTGGCTTCGGTCGAGGCTTAATCTATGCGCGCGTTGGTTTTTGACGGTCAATTGCATCTGGAAACGACACTCTCTGTGCCACAGATTCGAGACGGCGAGACACTTCTCAAAATCCGGCGCGCCGGTATTTGTAATACAGACCTAGAACTCGTGGACGGGATGTACGGATTTTCCGGCATTCTCGGCCACGAGTTTGTTGCGAATGTCGTTGATGGCTCGCCTGAGCTACTCGGCAAACGTGTGGTTGGTGAAATTAGCGTGGTCTGCGGCAAATGTGATTTTTGCCTGCGAGGCATCCCCAGCCAATGTCGGAACCGCACGACCATCGGCATTCGTAAGCACCCCGGCGCATTTGCGGATTACTTGCCTTTGCCACCCCGTAATCTACACATCGTTTCTGACTCAATTTCAGATGATGAAGCGGTATTTGTTGAACCTTTGGCGGCTGCTTTACAGGTTACTGAAGCCGTTCACATCTCCCCGCGTGATCGAGTAGTGGTCATCGGTGTGGGAAAGCTCGGCATGTTGGTGGCGCAGGTTTTAAAGCTGACAGGCGCTGACGTTGTTGGCGTGGTACGACGTGAAAAGCAATCGCAACTTCTAAATAAGTGGGGTATTGCGTCGTGCGAATTGGCAGACCTCGCCCCGCAATCGGCTCAAGTTGTGATTGATGTAACCGGATTGGCACAAGGATTTGCGGATGCCTTAACTGTGGTCGAGTCACGCGGTACGATCGTCCTCAAGAGTACCTTCAATGGTTTCCCTCAAGTAGATATGACACAAGTCGCAGTTCGCGAAATTAGAGTCGTTGGAAGTCGATGCGGACCCTTTGCCGCAGCACTCCGACTTCTTGAACGTGGCCTCATCGATACAGCTTCGTTAATCGATGGGCGTTATTCTCTTAATGACTCGGTTGCAGCCATGCAAGCCGCAGCGCAACCCGGAGCCTTAAAGTATCTGCTGGATATTTAGCGTACAGCTTGCGGAATGGTGAAGGCAAACGTAGAGCCAACCCCTACTTCACTTTCCAACGTAATTTGCCCACCGTGTCCTTCGACAATATGGCGCGCAATGGCTAGTCCTAAGCCTGTCCCCTGTGTAAATCCTGCTGTATCTGCTACGCGATAAAACTTCTCAAACATATGTTTCTGATGTTCTTTGGCGATGCCGTAACCCGTATCCTTCACCGAAATTTGGATGTAAGGTGCATTTTCATGGTTCATGACGGGTTGCGCCCCGACCATTATCTTGCCGCCCTCACGGTTGTATTTGATAGCATTGGTCAATAGGTTCAAGAGCACTTGTTTGATCTTACCGCGATCAGCATTGGCCGTGATTCCATCACATTCAATAGTGATTGAAATGTTCTTGTCATTAGCTTGCTGCACGACGACATCGACACTTTCCTCGAGTAATTTATTGGTATCAAATCGTGAGGTTTCTAAGCGTGCACGCCCTGATTCTAGCCGTGCCAAATCTAAGAATTCACTCGTCAAACGGGATAGCCGCTCTGTTTCCGAATGCATGGTCGTAATAATGTCGTGACGGCGATTATCCGGCAAATCCGGACGCAACAACAACACGGTACTGGCTTTTAATGCCGCCAAGGGTGTGCGTAACTCATGCACCATTTCTGCGATGAAGTCGTTTTGCTGGAAGAGGCGTGCGTTTTCGATAGCGATTGCTGCTTGGCTAGCAAGTGTATTCAATGTGTTGATGTCGTCTTCTGTCCAACCACCGCCACCAATTTTGTTGATGCCTTCCAACACACCAATAACTTTAGTGTGTGTGCGCAGAGGCACTGCCAAAATACTGCGTGTGTGGAATTCAATCGTATCATCAACACGATTGCTCCATGTCGGCTCGGTTGTCACATCATTGATGACGCGCGGTTCGCCATGTAACGCTACCCAACCCGCGATACCACTGCCTTTGGGGATGATGATTTCTTCCATTTCCTGTATAGGGATATTGGAAGCGATTTCGAATCGCAGATCACCCGTTGAAGGTTCGATCAACATAATTGACGCAGCTTCCGTGTTGGTGAGTTCACGGGCAGCGGAAATAATCTTTTTGAGTAGACTCCCGAGATCAAGCGTTGAATTCAACTGTTGGCTGATTTCGATCAAACGCTGATAATGGGCGATGACTTGGTCAGCACCGCTATTGTTGACTGTCATGCTCATGTATGTTCTCCATCTGCTGCACAATCATTGGCAATACGCTTGCCGCGTCACCATGAATAACGACTGTTGCAACTTTATCCAAATGCGTTGACTCTAGATTAACTATTACTATTTTAGCGCCATTTCGCAGTGCCAACATGGGTAAATCTGATGCAGGCGCAACTTCAAGGGATGTTCCCACGATTAAGAGCAAATCTGCTTTGCGTGTCAGATCCTGCGCCGCCATTAACGGACGTATGGGCAACTGCTCACCAAATAGGATGACGTTCGGTTTAATAATGTCACCACAGTGCGGACAGCGCGGCACATTACGATCTTTTAAGAACTGCCGAATAATTGGCTCAGCCGGAAACACAGTGAAGCAGTGAATACAAGTTGCTTCACGTAGTTGACCATGTAGCTCGTGCACAATCTTACTACCAGCACGCGTATGTAGCATGTCGATGTTTTGGGTGATGACCCCTTTGAGCTTGTAATGCGCTTCGAGGGCAGCAACTGCATAATGAGCCGGGTTAGGGCGAGCATTGATGGTTACATCGGCCAGTGGATGAATCCAGTTGTAGAAGGCCTCAGGATCTTGTCGGAAGCCATAGATGCTGGCTACCGTTAAAGGGTTTATGCCTTCCCAAAGACCGGATTTTGGACTGCGAAAATCCGGTATACCTGACGGTGTACTAATTCCTGCGCCCGTTAATGCAACTGCTGATTGAGCTGAAGACAATAATTGGGCAGCAATTTGTACTTGTTCATTCACCATACATAAACGATTGACCGGCAATCATAGGCGTTATGGCCGCGCTTCACTAGGAACCATCGCCTTAAGCCGCGTCGCTAATTCATCGGCCAATTTGATGATTTGGGTTGATATGGGAAGAGCGGGTTGTGCCGTGACAATTGGCGTACCCGCACGTACTGCTTGGAAGATTTGGTCATGAGCTGCCGGAATGATGCTTCGTAATTCATGCCCGAGTGATTGCTCAATTTCGTGCCACGGCGTTTGTACGCTGGATTGAACTCTATTCACTACGACGATATGGATTCGACCTGCATTCGTGCCTTGTGGTTCCATTTCCTGAAGCATGTCACGTGCCATCGCTAATGCGACTGGATTGGGTTCTACTACCAGTACGACCTGATCCATTTCGCGCTGCAAACGGGTACTGACCGCGTTCAGGCCGCTACCCAGATCAAAAACGGTTGGATTTCCTAATGTGCGTAGTGTCTTGACGACAGCGGAAGCCGAGTCAGGCGAGAAGTTAATGAGCGCTTCTTTAGTCCGAATTGACGAAAGTAATGCGCGTATGCCAGAGGCATGGGTGACGAGTTCACCTTCTACGACTGAAGCACGTATATCGGATGTGGGTTTGCTAAGGACATTCGCCATGCCGTAAGACTGGTTAAAGCCGAGTGACAAACCCAAACTGCCTGATCCAAGCCGGAAATCAACCACGATGGGCTTCTCGGTCTTGGTCAAAAAGGCCGCAGCAATATTGAGCGCGACGGTAGTGGTTCCTACGCCGCCCTTTGCGCCGATCACACCAATCGTATTGCCCCGTTGAGGTTCTGCTTTTTTCTGGGGTACGCCACTGCGTGCGAGTACACTCTTAACGCGTGAAGCCAATTCAGCAGGATGCGTTGGCTTGGTGAGGTAATCATCCGCACCTGCTTCGAAGCCTGCAACTTTATCATCAACCAGCGTTTTAGCTGTGAACATGATGATCGGAATCGGACGTGTTTCGGCATCTGCACGGAGGCGCCGGCATACCTCGTATCCATCCATGTCAGGCATCATGACGTCTAGAATGATGAGACTGGGATGGTCGTTTGAAGCCTTCGCTAGTGCTTGTGTGCCGGAATTTGCTGCGACGACTTCATATCCATGTCGTTGCAACATCAATCCGATTAGTTTCAGACTATCTAAATCGTCATCCACGATGAGAATTTTTTCAGCCATGCGGTTCAATTTCTTTGGGATAAGTAGATTTATTCTATAAAAAGAGTCTAGCATATATAGATAGGTGGTGCAAGCGAGCCTTAATTGTTGGCGGTTCGCCAGCGGCAGTATTGACGCTTAAATTTGAGGCGTGATATACTCACCAATAATTCATCAAAGACTGTGATGGGGAAAAGTAAGTTTGTGCCCCTGCGATAGAGAGTGTGGGTCATCGGCTGGAAGCCCACTGGCATGCATCGATTGAACGTCACCCCGGAGTTGCACGACTGAAGTCTAGTAAGTTGTGACGGTTGCGCCCGTAATAGCGAATGAGTGCCTCATACTTTGTTGTGTGAGGAAGCAAGGTGGTACCACGGAAGAGAAGCCTTCCGTCCTTGTATTGGGACGGGAGGTTTTTTGTTTTCTAGTAAGGGAGCTAAGGATTGCCATGACCAAGACGATGCCTAAGAATTTCGACTTTAAAGAGGCTGAGAGTCGCATCTATCAGTGGTGGGAGAAAAGTGGCTGGTTTAAGCCTGAGGTCGCACCCCCTGATGCCGAAGCCTTTACCGTGAGTATGCCGCCGCCTAACGTCACAGGTGCGTTGCATACCGGACATGCCTTATTCACGACCGTAGAAGATTTGATGGTTCGTTACGAACGGATGCGTGGTAAGGCCGCGCTTTGGGTTCCCGGCACCGACCACGCGGGTATCGCCACACAACTCCAAGTCGAGAAGATGCTGCGTGATCAGGGCACCAGTCGGCAAGAAATCGGTCGTGAGGAATTTTTGGCACGTACATGGGCGTGGAAAGAGAAATACGGCGGCACGATTACTGGTCAGCTTCGGCGAATGGGTGCAAGCTGTGATTGGGAACGTGAGCGTTTTACCCTGGATGATGGTCTCTCAAATGCGGTTCAAGAAGTGTTTATCAGCCTCTACAATCAGGGCTTAATTTATCGTGGGCCGCGTCTGGTGAATTGGAGTCCCGGCCTTCAAACTGCTGTTTCTGATCTTGAAGTGGAACGCGAAGAAGAACAGGGCAAGCTCTATTTCTTCAAATACCCGATTGAAGGCGGTGAATTTATTCCGGTTGCGACCACACGTCCCGAAACCATCCTCGGCGATACTGCGGTTTGCGTCCATCCGGATGATGATCGTTACAAACACCTGATTGGCAAAACGGCCCATGTGCCCATACTTAACCGTGCTATCCCTGTGATTGCGGACGAGTATGTGGATCGTGCTTTTGGTACGGGTGCACTTAAAATTACACCTGCGCATGACTTCAACGACTATGAAATCGGCATGAAGCATAAGCTACAGTTCATCAATGTCATGAACCGTGATGCAACGATGAACCAAGATGCAGGTCAATATGCAGGACTGGATCGTTTTGCATGTCGCGAGAAAATCTGGGCAGACATGACCGCACTTGGCTTGACCGACAAGGTGATTGATCACGCCCACGTTGTCCCGCGTAGTCAGCGCGGTGGCGAAGTTATCGAACCGCTCATGAGCATTCAGTGGTTCCTCAAAATCAAGCCCCTAGCGGATAAAGCGATTGCTGCTGTTCGTGATGGTAGCATCAAAATTGTGCCGGAACGCTTCGAGAAAATCTACTTCCATTGGCTGGAAAACATCGAGGATTGGTGCATTAGCCGCCAATTGTGGTGGGGACATCGCATCCCTGCGTGGGTGCATCAAGATGGCACCATTTATGTGGGTAAGCAACCGCCCAAGGGTGATGGCTGGAAGGCCGAAGAAGACGTTTTGGATACGTGGTTTAGTAGTGGATTGTGGCCTTTCAGCACGCTAGGGTGGCCAGAACAAACTGCCGATTTGAAACGCTTCTATCCGACCTCAATCATGGAAACAGGCTACGACATCCTCTTTTTCTGGGTGGCACGTATGATCATGATGGGGTTGTGGTTTACGGATAAAGCGCCTTTCCACACCGTTTACTTGCATGGCCTCATTCGCGATAAATTTGGTCGAAAAATCAGCAAGTCGTTGGGAAATACCATTGATCCGCTCGAATTGATCGATCAATATGGTGCTGACCCGTTGCGTTTCACATTGGCAACGAGTGGTACTCCCGGCAACGATATTAACCTCGACAGTGAAAAAGTTGAGGCTAACTGGCGCTTTGTCAACAAAATTTGGCAGATGACCAACTTCGTGCTCGGTAACTTGGATGGTGACGTTCCTGCCGGATTGCCACCTGCTAAGGAATTGGATCTGCCGTCCCGTTGGATCGTCAGCCGTCTCACACGCTTGACCAGTAGCGTTCAATACCTGTTTGACACCTTTCAATATGGTGAAGCAGGGCGGCAAGTGTATGACTTTTTGTGGAGTGAGTTCGCCGATTGGTATATCGAGGTGAGTAAATATCCTCTGTATGAAGGGGATGCCAAAACCAAAGAGAATACACGCCGTACGTTGCTACATATTCTTAACACAGCCTTACGCCTGCTGCATCCCTATATGCCGTTTGTGACCGAAGAACTGTGGAGCTATTTACCCAACACCAATTCCGCCTTGATTGTGGCGCGGTGGCCGCTTGCAGACAACGCGTATCTCGATGAAAAAGCTGAAGCCGAAATGACTGTGTTGATGGATTTGGTGCGCGGTGTTCGTAACGTTCGGTCTGAATATGCTGTTGATCCGTCGCACAAAATCAGCGCGTTAGTTGCCCCCGGTAGCTATCGTACTCATATTGAACAATACGGGTACCTGTTCTCGCGCTTGTGTAATGTGTCTCAGACGACGCTACTGGCCACAGATGCTCCTGCACCCGATGAGTCAGCATCCGTGGTGGTTAGCGACGTGACTTTCTATCTACCTTTGGCGGGGTTGGTAGATGTTGCGGCTGAATGTGAACGCCTAACGAAAGAACTAACCAAGTTCAGTGAACAAATTGCAAAGTCCAAGACCATGTTAGGGAATGAGCAATTTGTGAGCCGCGCCCGTCCCGATGTGGTTGAGCGCGAGCGCACCAAGTTAGCTGAACTGGAAGCCAGTGCTGCTCAGATAAGCGAACGAATCGCTGGATTGTGTAAGTAGTAACGGTGTAAGTGCGAAGGGTAGGGCAACTTATGTCCTACCCTTTTTAAGTACTGGGTTGCTTGTTAGCCCTTGCTGCTCGCAGACTGTTCACGGAGTTTGATGAAGATGGCTCGGCCAGCTTCTTGAGCCGCTTTGCGTACTTCGGTGTCAGGGTCTTTCTCGACGAGTGTGCGTAATGCACTCAATGCTTCTTCGTCGACCAGCAGGGCTAGTTCGGCAATCGATTTGAGTCGCACATCCCGGTTCTTATCCTGTAGGCGCGATATATGGTATGCAATAATTCTTTTGTTGGATGTAGTCATCACGTACCCTTTCACCATCCGTCATCCACTTTGATGCGATGTAGTGTGTAACGAATAATACCCTGATATTATAACAAGATTTCGATTTTGAATGTGAAGTTTGCAGGTAATCGCCTCACCCGTTAACATTGCGTCTAAATATACCTTATTTGTACGGAGACTTCTTGATGCATATGCGCCAATTGGAACAACCCTTAACCAGTAATACATTCACTTTAGCTAACTCACCGGATCGCCTCAGCTGGTTAACGCCTTCAGATCCCCATCAGCCCATTGATAAACTCCGTACCCAATATAAAGAGCAGGGCTATTTGTGGCTTAAGGGTATCCTCGATCGTCAAAATGTTCTCGACTTTCGCCGCCGTTTCTTTGAAGCTTTTATTGACAGTGGACTATTGGCCGAAGGCTCAAGTCCTGTAGATGGGGTGTATTCTGGGGGTGGCAAGGGGCGTGTCTCGAAGATATTGGGAGAGATTGTTCAGTGGGCATCTTATGAAGCTTTCTGTCTCGCCCCTGAAATCTGGCAATTCTATGAAGCGTTGCTCGGCGGGTCGGTTTACCTCCATAAACGTAAACTCATTCGTGCGAATACACCAGACGATACCTGCACCGGCGCTCACTATGATTTGACCTATCTCCGCGCGGGAACGGATCGTGTCTGCACCAGTTGGATTCCGATTGGAGATGTTCCGGTTGAGATGGGCGGTTTGGTTTACTTGGAAGGTTCGGATGCTTTGGGGCGTCAGCTTGAGGCCGAATTCAGTGTCAAGAATGCTGAATTATCACCCGAAGAAAAGATCAATGCCTACAACAAAAATATGAGCGAGACCGGCTGGCTGACGAAGGATTTGCCTTCGCTGGCAGTGCGCTTAAATAGTCGTTGGTTGATGGCTGACTACGAGGCCGGTGATATGATGGTTCACAGCCCGTATATGATCCATGCCTCAACCAGCAATACTCGCATGACCATGCGCCTATCAACTGATATTCGTTATCAATTGGTGCGAGACGAGATTGATCCTCGCTGGACGGCCAATTGGTCGCCTGACGACAATTTATGACCTCTGGAGGAATTGTGCATGTTGATTTCAGTTGTTCAAGTTCACGTTAAAGCGGATACTGTGGAAGCCTTTATTGCAGCCACCAACGCAAACGCGCGTGATAGTCGCTTGGAAGCAGGTATAGCGCGTTTTGATTTCATGCAGCAAGTGGATGATCCAACACGATTTACGCTGGTCGAGGTATTTCGTGATGAAGATGCACCCGCCAAACACCGCGAGACCGCCCACTATCTCAAGTGGCGTGATGCAGTCGCTGATATGATGGCAGAACCGCGAGTAGGAATTAAGCATGTGAATATTTCGCCTGATGATTCAGCGTGGGGTTAACCTAATGCGTTTTGATTTTGTAACAGCCACCAAAATAATCTTTGGTGCAGGAACGCTCAAAGAACTCGGTACGATAGCGATTCCATTTGGTAAACGCGCTTTAGTGGTCACTGGACGTCATCCAGATCGTGCCCAAGCAGTGGTTGATTTGCTGAAAGCTCAACAGATCGATGTCACACTCTTTCCGACGCAGGGTGAACCTAGCGTTGAAACTGCACGCGAAGGGGTGCGTATCGCGTCTGAGGCAAAATGTGAGATGGTTATTGGTTTCGGGGGTGGCAGTGCGTTAGATACCGCCAAAGCCATCGCAGCCTTACTCACCAATCCGGGCGATCCGTTGGATTACCTCGAAGTTATAGGGCGCGGTCAACCGGTGAAGAACCAATCCGCGCCGTTCATTGCCATTCCCACAACGGCAGGTACAGGTTCAGAAGTGACCAGCAACGCGGTACTATCCTCGCCCGAACATCAAGTGAAGGTTAGCTTACGTAGCCCTCTGATGCTAGCTCGTGTGGCTCTCGTTGACTCGATGTTGACCTATTCGTCACCGCCTAATGTGACCGCTGAAAGTGGCTTGGATGCCTTAACGCAAGTCATCGAACCCTTCACATCTAACAAAGCGAATCCCCTCACTGATGCCATCTGTAAAGAAGCCATCCAACGAGCGGCCTTGTCCCTACAACGTGCTTATGAACACCCCGATGATGCTGCCGCACGCGAAGATATGGCTTACGTCAGTTTGTCAGGCGGATTAGCCTTAGCCAACGCCAAATTAGGTGCCGTACACGGGTTTGCTGGCCCATTTGGGGGTATGTTTGATGCGCCACACGGCGGCATTTGTGCGCGTTTGCTGCCCTTCGTCATGGATATGAATGTCCGCGCTTTGCATCAACGTCAACCAACCGCTGATTATCTGGCTCGTTATGACACTGTTGCCCGTCTACTTACGGGCGATGAAAGTGCGACAGCCGAAGATGGTGTGAAGTGGGTGTATCGTTTAACTCAGAGCCTGAATATCCCCGGCCTTGCTAGCTATGGCATGACCGAGGCGCATTTGTCATCGCTAATCGAGAAATCGGCTGTAGCCAGTTCCATGCAGGGCAATCCGATTAAATTGACGCCCGAAGAAATGCGAGAGATACTAACAGCCGCTGCTTGACAGGTGATGAGAGATAGTTGAAGCAGTTTAGAAGCGGGCTTATAATCAAATCCATTCATGAAATAATGTAACTTGCTTTGCTGCTTGACCATCAATAAGCAAGCAGTTGAAAGGTTTAGCATGGAAATCTTTGGCGTGGGCGGCGCAGAACTCGTCGCGATTTTAATTATTATGTTGGTCGTCGCTGGGCCAAAGCGTATGATTCAATGGGCTTACGTTTTAGGGCAATATACGGCTAAAGCTCGCGCCATGTGGGCTGAAACCATGACCTACGTCCAAAAGGAATTAAACGAATCAGGTGTCGATATCGAATTACCCAAGAGCATTCCGACGCGCGGAAGCCTGAACACTGAAATCAACAAACAGGTTCAAAAGGCGGTTGCACCCATCAGCAAACCCCTTCAAGAAACCATTGACGCCACCAAATCTGAAGTCCAGCAAATCAAATCAGATGCCACCATCACCGATACGACTGCTGCTAAAACATCCTCGGCGGCATCTTCAAATGGAAAATCGGATCTTGGAACGTGGTCAGGTTCTACGAAAAAAGACTAGGTCTTGTTCCCGCTTAACTACTTTGACTTTGATTTTCCCACTGTTTCGCGGATAAGTGTTGCGATTTGTCGTGCCCGTTGAGGTGCATCACCGATATGGGCATCCGCCTTCAGTAACTCCACAACTCGTTCAGACGCAATTAACCCCGTAATGCGTGGCTCATGGCTCAGACTCTCGATCAATGGATTGGCCTGACCATTGCGAATTGCTTCCCACGCCTTCAAGCTATGTTCACGGATGATCTCGTGCAAATCCTGACGATTACCGCCATTTCGTGCGGCTTCCATCAAGAGACGTTCAGTTGCAGCGAAAACCCCATAGGTATCCAAATTGCGGCGAATCCCCGCTTCATCAATCCGCAATCCCTTAACCAATTTAGTTGCGCGAATCAGTAACTCTTCGGCGGTCAAGAAAGCTTCCGGCAAAAATATACGGCGGTTACCTGAGTCGTCAAGCGTACGTTCCAATAAGTTATGAGCGGCATTGTCCCACGCCACGCGGGGCAGGGTAGCCAAATAACGTGCGAGGCTGTCTAGGTTCTCGGCGTTAATCGGGTTGCGTTTGAATGGCATAGCGGACGATCCAACCTGTGAGGCGCCAAAGGGTTCCGCCCATTCGCCAAATGGTGGTGATTGTAGAATGCGCATATCAAATGCCATCCGGTAGATGGTCATCGCTAGGCCGGCCAGTGCATTGATGACATCCCAGTCCTGTCGGCGTGGATAGGTTTGGGTTGCAATCGTGAAGCTCTCTAGCCCAATCTTTTCCATGATGTGGGTTTCCATCTGCGCGGGACTCATATCTGTACCAGATAACAATTCCATGTACGATGCTGCCGTACCAACTGCGCCTTTGAATCCTTTACCCCGTAAGTTAGTCAAAGCTTGTTGCAGCGCCGCATAATCCGTCAGAAAATCCTGCGCGTACCCCGCCAGCCGATACCCCACTGTAGTCGGTTCGGCAGGTTGCAGATGCGTAAAGGCCATACACACATGATCTGCCTCGCGTTCAATCAGAACCGCCAGTTGTTCGAGGAAGGGGTGCGCATAGTCAATCAACAACGCCACACTCTCCCGCAGTCGGATAGCTTCGGCGTTATCTTCAATATCCATACTGGTTGCACCTAGATGGATTATTCCACCCCCAATCGGGGATTGCTCGGCGTAGGTGCGAATTTCGGCCATCAAATCATGATGGATTTGGGATTCTATTTCGTGTGCGCGTTCAAGATTTATCTCGTCTTGATGAGCGCGTAAATCAGCGACCTGTTCAGCGTTCACTAAACCCGCCATCTGTTGAACTTCCGCCAGCGCTACCCAAATCTGTCGCCACAACTTGCGTTTGTGTGATTCTGACCAGATTGAGCGCATAGCGTCTGAACCATAGCGCCATGTAAACGGACTTAGAAAAGTGTCGTGTGAAAAGCTTTGTGACATTGAAATTTTGTCCTATTGTGTGATGCCTGTTATCTTATCATTCTGGTCTGCATGTGAACAGAGACGCAGTGGATAAATATTCGTTCGTCCAATTGACTGCTTGAATTTTGATTTTCTGTTATGATCTGCCAGAATTTTTGCTTATTTAACGAGACATAGGTAAGTCATGAATCCCATTGAAAAATACAATGCTCGCGTTGACCAATCCCATTCTCTGGTCTGTGTAGGTTTGGATAGTGACATCAAATATATCCCGCGTCAGTTCCGCGATGATCCATTTCCGCAATTCGCTTTTAACCGTTGGGTGATCGAAGAAACGCATCATTACGTGAGTGCCTATAAGCCCAATAGCGCCTATTATGAAGCCCGTGGTGATCGTGGTATTGCTGAACTGAAGATGACCATCGACTATTTGCAGGAGCGCCATCCCCAAATCTTGACCATCTGCGATTCTAAACGTGCAGACATTGGCACCATTAATGCCGCTTATATGGAATCAGTCTTCGATTGGTTAGGCTTTGATGCCGTAACACTGCATCCCTACTTGGGTAAACAGGCTATTCAACCCTTCTTGGATCGTGCTGATAAAGGCGCAGTAATCGTTTGCCGGACATCAGCACCCGCCAACAAAGATATTCAAGATTTAGACGTTGGTGGGAGACCCTTGTGGCAATATGTGGCTGATCAGATTACCAATGACTGGAACACCAATCAGAATTGTATGGTTATTGTAGGTTCAACGCTCCCACAAGAAGTTCAGATTGCGCGTCAATTAATCGGTGCATTGCCGATTCTCGTACCCTCTGTGACCACACAGGGCGGAACACTGAAAAAAGTAGTTGAGGGTGGGGTTTCTACAGACGGTAAAGGGTTGTTGATTAATTCATCCCGTAGTGTGATTTTCTCTGATAATCCCAACGGGACGGTCAAGCGCTTGCGTGATGAGATCAATCAATATCGCCCTTAATTGTGCGCTCTGCCCTCAAGCCGAGAAACTGTTTCGTCATAGATATTGAAATAATCTGCTAATTTGCTTGAGACTACATGCAACACTGGTTATAATGTCGGTGGCAAGATATGTTTTATTTTGAGAAAAGAGGGAAATATGCGTAAGTTTTTGGTGATGATTTTGGCATTAACGTCAGTTATGCTGTTGGGGGTTCACGCGACCGTTGCCCAAGGAACATTAAAGACTGAGGTCGGTGATGGTGAAGGTGCATTGGACATCATCGCTTGGGTGGGTTACGTCGAACGCGGCGAAAACGACAAGAACTATGACTGGGTCACTGGCTTTGAGGCCGACACTGGTTGTAAGGTCAATGTTAAAGTGGCAGCCACCTCGGATGAGATGGTTTCGCTGATGAACGAAGGTGTTTTTGACCTCGTAACGGCATCGGGAGATGCCAGCTTGCGTTTGGTCTATGGTGATCGCGTACAGCCCATCAACACCGACTTGATCCCCAGTTGGAAGAATGTTGACGAACGTCTGCAAAATGCACCGTGGTACACCGTTGATAAAGATGGAGATGGTAAGCCAGAACACTACGGTGTCCCGTATCAATGGGGTCCAAACGTTCTTATGTACAACACTGATGTCTTCAAAGAAGCCCCCAAGTCATGGGACGTCGTGTTTACCGAACAAAATCTGCCTGATGGCAAGTCAAACAAGGGTCGCGTGCAGGCA
Source organism: Aggregatilineales bacterium (assembly GCA_044227005.1). Classification (GTDB taxonomy): domain Bacteria; phylum Chloroflexota; class Anaerolineae; order Aggregatilineales; family Phototrophicaceae; genus CFX2. The sequence goes on along the minus strand of JBGAFZ010000002.1, from coordinate 1,283,303 downwards.
TATGATGGTCCAATCTACATTGCCGATGCCGCCATGTATTTGATGGCGAAGAACCCCGAATTGGGTATCAAAGACCCCTATGAACTCGACCAGAAGCAATTTGACGCGGTTCTGGAACTGCTGCGCAAACAACGTGAAATCGTCGCCCGTTACTGGCACGATGCCACCGCTCAGGTGACCGACTTCACCAGCGAAGGCATTGTCGCTTCCGGTTCATGGCCGTATCAGGTCAACGTTCTGCAATTTGATAAGCAACCGATCGCCAGCACGATCCCCGAAGAAGGTGCTACCGGTTGGGCAGACACCACTATGATGCATGTGGATGCTCCCCATCCAAATTGTGCCTACAAGTGGCTTGAACACTCGATCGATCCCAAGGTTCAAGGTGACGTCGCTTCATGGTTCGGTTCAGTGCCGTCGGTACCTGCTGCATGCACCGGAAACGAACTGCTGACCGACGAAGGTTGCAAGATCAACGGTTTCGAGAATTTCGAACAGATCAAGTTCTGGAAGACGCCTGTTGCCGCCTGCGGTGATGATCGCGGTGATGTCTGCATTCCCTACTCGGATTGGGCAACCAATTACATTGCGGTAATCGGTGGTCGTTAGTCCATCGTTGCACTAACTGTGACGCCCTAGATTAATCTGTTAAGGACGCTGACTCATTCTGGGCGCAGCGTCCTTTCATAAATCAACGTTTACGAGGATCACTATGGCTTATAAATTGTGGATTGATGGTCGCTGGACGGATTCAAAAGGCGGCCAGATGATGGCGATTGAGAATCCCGCCAACAACCAGAAGCTTGACGAAGTAATTGATGCCAGTCGTGCCGATGTTGATGCTGCGGTTCAAGCGGCACACACAGCCTTTTACGACGGTCGCTGGTCGAAATTGACCCCCGGCGAACGTTCCCTTGCAATTTGGAAACTCGCTGACCTCTTGGATGCCAACAAAGAAAAGTTCGCCAAGGTTGAGTCAGATAATACCGGCAAACCCTACCAGATGGTGAGTCTCGGTGGTGATCTCCCCTTTGGTGTAGACAACCTGCGTTTCTTTGCGTCTGCCGCCCGTGATACCCACGGCTACACAGCAGGTGAGTACGCCAAAGGATACACCTCTATTTATCGTCGTGAGCCGGTTGGTGTAGTTGGGCAAATCGCCCCTTGGAACTACCCCTTACTCATGGCAATTTGGAAGATCGGTCCTGCGCTCGCGGCGGGTTGCACCATCGTCCTCAAGCCAGCCCCCACCACACCCCTCACCACTTTGATGCTTGGTGAACTAATCGCCGAGGCTGGTATTCCAGACGGCGTGGTCAACATTATCAGCGGTGGGAACGACGCGGGGCAGGCATTGGTTGAACATCCCGATGTGCGTATGATCAGCCTCACTGGTTCAGTGGGTACAGGCAAGAAGATCATGAAGACCGCTGCCGATACCCTTAAACGTGTCCATCTTGAACTCGGCGGCAAGGCACCCTTCATCGTGTTTGATGATGTGGATATTTCGGCTGTCTCCGGCACAGCCGCTTTCACCAGTACTGTCAACACGGGGCAGGATTGCACGGCTGCTACACGCATCTATGTGGAAAAAAGCCGCGTCAAAGATGCCACTGAAGCCATCGTCGAATCGATGCGCGCGGTAAAGATCGGCCTACCGTACGACGACGGCGTGCAGATGGGACCGTTGATTTCCGGTATCCAGCGCGAGCGTGTGCAAGGCTTTGTTGAACGGGCTAAGGCCAGCGGTGCAAAAGTGTTAACGGGTGGTGGTATTCCTAAGGATTTCGGCAGCGGTTATTACTTCGAGCCAACCGTGATCGCTGATGCCGACCAAAAAGCCGAAATCATTCAGAGTGAAGTATTTGGCCCCGTCATCACCATCAGCACCTTTGACAGTGAAGCGCAAGCCGTTGCCTTGGGGAATGACGTCAACTACGGTCTCGCCGCCTCCGTCTGGACGAAAGATATTGGACGTGCGATGCGTGTATCTGCCCAATTGGAATTCGGCACGGTCTGGATTAATGACCACATTCCGCTCACCTCGGAAACACCGCATGGTGGTTTCAAGCAATCGGGTGTCGGCAAAGATCTCTCGGCAGAAGCAGTGTCCGACTATAAGATAACCAAACACGTCATGATAAAGAACGGCTAATATGAACGCACAATCATCGGCTTCAATTGCCATCCGTATGATGGACGTGAGCCGTCATTTTGGTGATGTCAAAGCAGTTGACCACCTCAATCTCGATATTTATGATGGTGAATTTTTCTCCTTGCTCGGCCCATCTGGGTCGGGCAAGACCACTTGTTTGCGCCTTATCGCTGGTTTCGAACAACCATCATCCGGCAGTATTCTGCTTCACGGTCAAGAGATGGCTGGTGTGCCACCCTTCGAGCGTGATGTAAATACGGTTTTTCAAGACTACGCCTTATTTCCGCACATGACAGTCGGTCAAAACGTCGGTTACGGCCTGATGATCAAGAAGGTGCCTACTGCTGAACGCAAACGCCGCGTCACCGAGATGCTGGAGATGGTGCGTTTGCCCGGTCTTGAAAATCGCAAACCGTCGCAACTATCCGGTGGACAGCGTCAACGTGTCGCTTTAGCGCGTGCCTTGGTCAACCATCCGCGTGTATTGTTGTTGGATGAACCTCTTGGTGCGCTTGATTTGAAGCTCCGTCAGCAAATGCAAATTGAATTAAAGGCTATCCAGCAAAAGGTCGGTATCACCTTCATCTTTGTGACGCACGATCAGGAAGAAGCCCTCACCATGAGTGATCGCTTGGCGGTCTTTAATCATGGCAAAATCGAGCAAATTGGCACACCCGCTGATGTTTACGAACGCCCAACCACTGGCTTTGTGGCAGGTTTTGTCGGGACTTCTAACCTCATCAAAGGCGCTATTGCTGAAAAATTGACAGGTTCATCAAATACCTTTTCCATTCGCCCCGAAAAGATTCGCATCGTTGATATTGGCTTCTCACCAACTTCTGACATGTGTAGTTTAGCCGGAACCGTTCGTGATGTGGTCTATTTAGGCATTAACACCCGCTACTTGATCGAAGTCGAAGGCGGCGCGGATGTGACCGTTGTTCAGCAAAATTTGGAAGCCACATCTATGGATGTGCTTTCGGCGCGCGGAAACCGTGTCCAATTGGTTTGGAGCAAGTCGAATAACCGTCCGTTAGTGGGGGAATGATCACTATGTCCACGATTCCCTCAAACAAACCAGCACCGACGATTATGCGTCGGGTGGGTGTTTTTTTCTTCCGCCATCCCAACATGTCGCTGCTGGCCTTGTTGATTCTCCCGCTACTCTGGTTAGGTGTTTTTTACCTCGGTTCATTGGGCGCCATGCTCACCCAGAGTTTCTTCCGTTTGGATGGCTTTACCGGACGTGTTATTCGCCAGTTCAGCCTCCAGACGTACCAAAAGCAGTTATTCACCCCTGCCAACATGGATGTGGTTTTTCGTACCCTCCTGATGGCCATCGCTGTGACTGTGGCTTCGGCTCTCATTGCGTTTCCGCTGTCTTACTATATGGCGCGCTTCGCCAAATACCGCATGCGGGCGATTCTTTACTTGTTGGTATTGCTGCCCCTTTGGTCGAGCTATATCGTCCGCGTCTACATGTGGAAGATTATCCTTTCTCAAGAAGGTGTTGTGACGTGGCTCTTTAACCTTTGTGGGTTAGGTGGTGTTTTACAGGCCATCTTGAATATTCCCGGCCTCGGTGGGTCATCATTGTCATTTTCAATGCTAGGCACGTTTGTAGTCTTCGTGTACATATGGCTGCCGTACATGATTTTGCCTATCAATGCGGCTCTCGAACGTGTACCCAAGTCAGTCATCGAAGCCTCGGGAGATTTAGGCGCACCCCCCGGTTATACCTTCCGCCACATTATCCTCCCATTAGCTTGGCCCGGTGTAGTAGCTGGTTCGATTTTTACTTTTTCCCTGACACTCGGTGATTACATTATCCCCGGTGTGGTTGGGAACTCATCGTTTTTCATTGGTCAGGTTGTATTTGTGCAGCAAGGTACGGCTGGAAATATCCCGCTGGCCGCTGCTTTCACCGTCATTCCCATTGTGATCATGGGTATTTATCTGTTAATTGCCCGTAAGCAGGGGGCCTTTGATGCGCTCTAATTCCACTAGCGACGGCACACCGCGCGCTTCACTCGGCTTAAAATTAGGAACAATCGGCGCACTGCTATTTTTGCATTTGCCGCTTTCAATTGTCATTTTGTATGCCTTTACTACCGATGAAGCTTCGTTCGGATTTCCGCCCCCCGGCCTAACTACCCGTTGGTTCTCGGAGATTTTGACGCGCACCGACTTTCGTCAAGCACTCGGTCTATCAATTACGGTCGCTCTCGTTGCTACCTTCATGGCCTTGGTGATGGGAACACTACTGGCACTTGCCATCTATCGAAGTAAATTCTTTGGTCGTGAAGCGATCAGTTTGCTGGTGATTTTACCCATCGCGCTCCCCGGCATCGTGACGGGTATCGCCCTCCGGTCTGCCATCAGTTTGACGGGTATCAACTTCAGCTTTTGGACGATTGTTATCGGTCATGCCACCTTTTGTATCGTTACGGTTTACAACAACGTGGTCGCGCGTTTACGTCGAACCGCCTATTCTCAGATTGAAGCGTCAATGGATTTGGGTGCCTCTACCTTCCAAACCTTCCGTTATGTCATTTTGCCGAACATCGCCACAGCACTTTTGGCTGGTGGAATGTTAGCCTTTGCACTATCATTTGATGAGGTTATTGTGACGACATTTACCGCAGGGCAGCAGCAGACACTTCCAATATGGATTTATGGTCAGCTATTCCGTCCTCGTGATCGTCCTGTAACCAATGTCGCGGCTCTGTTTGTTATTGCAGCGACCTTTATTCCGATCCTTTTAGCCTATCGCTTCACTAATGAGGCGCGTGAATGACTTATGTAATCGGTATTGATGGGGGCGGCAGCACAGTGCGTGTGTCTGTGGTGACGCCCGAATTGACAGTTGTTGGAGAAGCCAAAGGTTCGACTTCTAACCCCAATTTGGTTGGGCGTGATGTCGCTATGAAAACTATCCAATCCGCTGTTCGTGATGCAGTGGCCGCCGCTCACTTGACCACGGATCAAATTGCGGCGGTTGGTATTGGCATAGCAGGTGGCGAGGCGTCTCACTCTGAAGCATGGCTTCGTGAAGTCGTGTCAGGCGTCACCCCCAAAGCGCAGATCGCGCCGAGTGGCGATCACGAAATTGCACTGGTCGGCGCACACGGACAGCGCAAAGGAATCCTTGTGCTATCAGGAACCGGCAGTCTTGCCTGTGGGGTAGGGACTCCCGGTCACTATGTAGTTATTGGTGCGCGTGGTTATCTACTCGGTGACGAAGGCAGTGGCTATTGGATCGGTATGGAAGGGCTGAAGGCCACCATACGTGATGACGATGGTCGTGGACGTCATACCACGCTGACCAATCTATTTCTTCAGACCTTTGATTTACCCAATGTCGAATCCATCATTCCTTGGCTTTACCATGCGGGTGTCAGCCGTACCAAAGAGATCGCTACCTTTGCAGGCAAAGTCTTGGAGCAGGCTGAACAAGGCGATGCGGTAGCTGCTGATATTGTCCTCCGCGCCGCCGAGGAACTCGCACTTGCGGTTCGTGCTGTAAATTATCGGCTTCATATGGAAGCGCTCCCAATTGCCTATGCGGGTGGCTTGTTGTCATTTGCCAACCCCCTCAGCTTGAAGCTCTGTGAATTGCTTGGTCTACCAGATTTGCCGCAGCCGCGTTACTCCGCCGCAATCGGTGGGGCAATCCTCGCTTTATATACATTAGGTTTAAATTTACCAACCGTCTGAAACCGTTTCACAACGGTTGGTAAACCTTCTTAACACACTGGCTCCCTCAAAACGGTTAGTCTGAAACTCACGCAAGAGTTACAAAATGTTCTTCCAAATAGTAACCCTTTCGCTTACCACTTATGCTACCCTGAGTCTGCGTTGTGTCATTGTGTCTTGGAGCCGTTATTGTGAATCTTTCTCTGCCTTTCCTCTGCATTCTCTGTGGTAAAAACCTCTTGTTTCTGCTTTTGCCTTTGCATTTTCAGCGCCAATTTCTCGTGCAACCGCTGAAATGGCACAAACCGACGACGCGGCAGACATACGGGAGCCAATCGCGGCGCGCAGTGGCACCAGCCGTGCTTCCCGTGTCCCACATATGTGGATTCAGCGCCATTCTCCCTCACTCCCGCTTGTCGTTTCGGCGGCAAATATGCAAATTGTGCAGTGAGTGAATCAAAAGCGGTTAGTGGATTTTTAACACTAACCGCTTTAAACGGATCACACCATTATTTACGCCTAAGTGCGTTTTTGCAGGAGGAATGTCGGTACGACTGATCCACCACCAGCCGTTACGTTCAAAAGCGCTACCGATGACAAACGGGTCAAACATCCGTGAACAGTGTGTCCGTCAAAAACATACGGATTAGCATCTACAAACCGTGAACTGATGTTCAACTTACCATCAATATAAGCGGGAAAATCCTTGTAAATGACCGTTACTTTTTCCTGTACCACGTATGAATCGTTGACCGCTTGTTTGATCGTTTGGCTCCACTCTTCTGCCGTGGTATCCCAGCCAATCACCACACCTTTTCCGCCGTATTCATCGTTGGGCTTCAGGACCAGCCGGTCGCGGTTTTCAGCCACAAACGATAACAAATCAATTTCTTGCCCATGATACAGGGTTTTCCGGTCAGAAACACGCCGTGTCCATGGAATATGTGCATGGATCGCAGCCCGTTGTTGGTCGTCAAACAGATGTGCATTTCGCTCATCGCTCAGCATCGCCAAACTGGCTTTCTTTGCCAGCAGCTTCGCGCTGAACGAGTTGGACATAAACACTTTACGGTCACGAATCGCTTGTACAATCGGGTTCTCCATCCCCATTTGGTGGATGAGTTCGCTGCACAGCACCCGCTTGTATATCATATCGACGCGAAAATCACCGATCCACAAGTTGCCGTCCTTGTACTCCATGTTACGCGGATCAGCCAATACGGCTTTGATACCATGCCGTCCAAAAAAGCGCCGGATGATCTCATGTTCATTCAACGTAGGAACATGACCCCAATCGACAATCGCGATTTGAGGTAGTCCATTTCCGCCCCATTCACGGTATGCGCGCATCAGTACCGCCAGCAGCTTGCCGCTCATCGGCATACTCTGTACCGCATAATGCTTCATGAATTGTTTCATGGGTTCAAGTGTCATGAACAGCTCGGAAAGAGCATCTTCGTATCCCATTCCGGCTGGTGTTTCTGCGTTGTACTCAACAAAATAGAGTTTGCGATCTTGTGCCACGAAGAACGAATCGAGTCGCGATGTTGTCCAGGGTACAGCCCCACCAATATCGAGGCTAAAGAGGTTCTCTTCATACGGTTCAAGATCGAGTTGTGATCGTAATCCCGCGTCCGTTAAGCACGCCGCGTGCAGCCTCGAGAATGCCCCTAGGAGCGTTTCCGTTTCACGTTTCAGGTAGTCCCACTGCTCAGCGAGATAAAAGTGCGGGCGAATGACTGTGCAAAGCGGACGATCACCAAAGTAAAGTCCCTGCGGTTTCAGCCGCGCATATAATTCTGCACTGGTATCGGCTGCGACTTGATCGTTGAGTAAATTGTGATAAAGGTCAATCGCATCGGTAGGCATATTCTATTTGCTGCCTTTTCCGAGCTTACCCCAATAATAACGATCACGAGTTGCTTCTTTCGACTTCGCCATCTTGATGCACATGTCTGCCATGTGTGTGACCATCCAATCAAAATGGACTTTTCCAAGTGAATTGATGTCCATGTCTGGCGCAGGGTTCATAAAATCAATTGCGTAAGGAATGCCGTCCTTGATCGCAAACTCGACTGTATTCATGTCATATCCGAAGGCTTGCACCAACGTCTTGGCATCTTTGACGATCCGTTCGTGCAGTTCCGGTGAAAAATCATGGGTCTCATGGTACTTACGCTTGGTTGGATCGTATTTCATGACATATATTTCATCTTGTCCAAGGCACATACAACGGGCGTAATTATCCCATTGTATGAACTCTTGCAAGATCATGGTCAGTAGTCCGCTTTCGTTGTAGCGCCAGATTAGTTCCGGTACGCTCGTGACTACGTAGACTTCTTTCCAGCCACCGCCATGTGCATCCTTGAGAACGCAGGGCATACCCCCCACTTTTTCGACCAATGCATTCCAGTCCATGGGGTAGGTGAGGTTACGTAGGCTTTCATTGTGGACGATTCCCGGTACATAATCCTTGTTGGGGAGTACAACCGTCTTAGGTGAAGCCACACCTAAACGGTCAGCCAGTGAAGCGCCGAAAAACTTGTCGTCTGCCGTCCACATAAATGGATCGTTAACAACTTTAGTGCCTTGTAACGCGGCATTCTTCAGATATGAACGGTAATAAGGAACTTCATGCGAAATGCGATCTACAATCACACGGTAAGGGCAAGGCTCATTCATGCTCGTACCCCCGACCTTAACGTATTCCGCAATCACACCCTCATTGCGCCGGTTGACTTCTTCAATGAACGCCGGAGGCCATGACCACTCACGCCCAACAAATAGACCGATCTTCAAAGGTTCTTGAGGAGTTCGGGGGGCACGGCTCTTCGCTTTGGGAGCAGTAGTCTTTGCAGCAGGGGTGGTCTTTCGTGTTGCCATCAGCGTGCCTCCAATACTTCAGTATTTAATCGGCGAGATTATAGCAAAATTTACTTTATCTTGCCTACTAATCGTGTCCGTTGATATACATCGTTATCATTTTTTGCCAATAAGGCCAATCATGTGACCAGCCATCCCACTCACGTAGGGCATTTCCGATGCCTTTATTCCACAACAAGCCCGAGAAATTCCGCGCACTTCCCATAAGACGATCTTCGCGTCCGGTCGCCATGATAATGTCTATGTGCCGTAGTAATGCCAGTCGTCCTTCATCATGCTCGTTCGCAATGAACTGCATTGGGTTATTCATGTAAACATTGTCGTCCGAATAACCGCTGGTGAAGCCTCGAATATCATATAAACCACTTAAGCCAATAATGCGATCAACCTTGTCAGGGTGACGCAGGCCAAAGCTCATGGCGTGGAACGCACCGAAACTGGCTCCCACGGTCATCAGAAATGGATTATTGCTTTTGCTGCCCATCAATGGCAGGACTTCGTGATACAGGTAATTATCATATTGGGTATGACGCCATGCGCGCGCACCGGGATGAACGCCGTAGCTGTACCAGCTTTCTGCATCAACACTGTCCACACAGCAGATTTGAAGCCAACCGCGCTCTATTTGTTCACCGAGTGTGTTCATCATGCCGCGGTCTTCCCACTCGTAGTACTTTCCCTTAGAAGTTGGGAAAATCAGTACTTTTGCCCCGGAATGACCAAATATCAAGAGTTCCATATCTCGGTTAAGCGAAGGGCTATACCAGCGATGATATTCACGGTTCATGTATGCTGTTGCTCATTTCATAAATTACTTGGCTAGTGCTGCTTTAACGGCTGCTGGAGCGTTCAATACACCTGCACCTTGTAATTCTATGGGTGCGCGAGGTATTGGTTGAGCTGTGCGGGTCAGAATAGCGCGAATTTCACGGGGTGTCAAACGAGCATTCGCCTCCAACATTTGGGCAATAACTGATGCTACGATGGGCGCTGCTACCGATGTTCCATCAACATGTTGGTGTTGCGAATCCACGATTTTGTGAGCATGAATGCGTGATTCGAGTTGACGGCATAAATTGTCATTTATATGCACATCATCTTTGCCGAATCCAAGATCATTGTAACCTTGGTTCAGGATGCCCTGAAGTTCTTCTGCTGTAAGATTCTTAAGAAGCTGCCCTAGCCAATAAGCTTCCCTCGATACACTTGAGTTTGGCATGATTGGAGAAGCCAGCCAATTAGCAGGCGCTAACAAATTAGGCTTCTGGCTTCCATCATAAACTTGACCGTAGTTATGGTGATACAGCGTAGTTTGGGATTGATCATTACTGTTATGGTCATCAATCCCTCCGATTGTGATGGCATCTGCTGCACTTGCTGGGGGCAACAGGTGGTTAACGTGCCGATTTCCAGCTGCTACTACCACGGTGATGCCTGCTTTTGTCAGCTTGCTAATCGCTTTATGCAGCGGATGATCTGGGCTGTTATGAACAAAATCACCACCTACAGATATATTGACCACTCGCACATTGAAGCGTTTGTATGTATCAATTACCCAACGGAGTCCACGCAGTATATCCGATTCTTTAATCTGTCCTTTTGGCGTACTTACTTTTACCAATACGAGGTTCGCTCCTGAAGCGATACCTCTATACTTGCCATTGGATACACGCCCATCCCCACAAGCAATTACACTAGTCATTTGCCCGTGCCAACTCAAATCATTCGTATTGAAGTCTGTAACCTGTTCGACAATGTGATTGCTCGATGCATCCGCATGAACAAGTATTCGTCCCTCAAGATCAGGATGAGGGTAGAAACCCGAATCTATGAAGGCAATCGTGATGCCTTTGCCGGTAAAGTCAGGCAATGCACCTGTCCGTTCCGGTGTCGAAAGTAAGGTCGGTGAACCGGGTTTGAAATTTGGGTAGTTCGATGTGAATTTGGTTGAGACCATACAAATTTAAAATAGAACCCTAGGCTGTGCGCATGGGTTACAGGATAAAGGAGCGCTTATTGTACAACACATTCAACTGTTTACTTCAGGCAGATGTTGCCTGTGAGCAGATTAATGTGCCGACTCTTTTGGCGTGCCAACTGCTAGAAAGTCGTTGGCAAAACGTTGCACATAACTATTGATGAGTTCGTTGGCTCGTTCAACTTTATCTGAAACCACAATGAGTCCAGCGTGGTCTTTCTTGTCAGCTTTCCAGACAATTTCCGGATCATTGTAACCGGACATATCTGGGTGTTCCTGCCGCGCCAATGTATTGATTAATCCGCCGTACTTCTGGAATGCTTTTGGTGCTTGGTACTTTTCGCCACGGATGGTTGCAATCTCAAGTTTTGCCCACTCTGCCCATGGATTAACACCTGTTGAATGCTCAATTAGGTCAGAGATGTTAGCGCCACCTACCCGCGAAGCGACTTCTAAAAAGTACATTTCGCCGTCTTCATGCCCTTTGATGAACTCGGCGTGTGTAACACCTCGCTCCATGCCTTGGGACTTAACCATCGCTGCATTGATTTCTTTGAGTGCAATCGCGTCTTTCGACTTGGGTGATAAGGTCTGTGTGGTAAAGATTCCGCCATCATGGTAAATACTTAGCGGAGGCTTTCCGTACTTTTGAGAACTGGAAAATACGATCTTCCCGTCCCAGACAACGGAGTCAACATGATACACATCACCCGGTACAAATTGTTCCAGTAAGAAACTCGATTGTTGATCGCCTAGTTTGTCAAACCAGCGCCAAAGTTCTTCAGAATTATTGATCTTCTTGATGCCCATTGTACTTGCTTCGGTGCGTGGCTTGAGTACCCATGGAGCGGGTACATTATTCATGTATTCTCGAATGACATCATAGTTAAAGACTGATGTAAATCTGGGTACACGAATGCCGTTTGCGCTGGCTCGCATTCGCATCGCTAGTTTGTCCCGGAAATATCGTGTATGAGTTTGTCCCATACCCGGTAGGCGTAAATGTTCTCGAAGGGTCGCAACATTTTCGACATCGTACTCATCTAGCGCAATGATTTGATCAATTCTGTTGGCTCGGAATAAATAACTGATCGCAAAGATTAAGTCTTGAGTCTTGGTCATATCCGGCATCAAAAAGACTTCGTCGATGCTTTCTCGTGGCCACTGTTCATGAGCGAGTTTTTCCTCGGTCAGCAATAAAACACGTGCTCCTTCTTTTTTTGCTTGTCGCAAAAAGGCTTCGCCTTTGAAGTAACTTGCGAGACATAAAATCGTAGTTTGCGTCATTTGTGCATCCTATAATTGGAGTACGTTATTGATAAAGGATACATGATAGCATCTCGAAAGTTAAACAACAAAATTCCACTAGACTTTCTTCTGCAATACGATATGGGTGTAGCAGGCGATGAATAACTAGACCTGATACAATATGGAGGCCGCGGGTACTTCTATTTGCGGCTATTTTTATGTGTTGGCAACTAACCATGAAACAGACGCTCATAGAATGTATTCCGAATTTTTCAGAAGGACGCGATCAGTCGGTCGTTGAAGCCATTGTTAATTCCATTAAGTCTGTTAGCGGTGTACTGGTTCTAAATTATTCTAGTGATCCCGATCACAACCGTTCCGTAGTGACATTTGTTGGTGAACCGCAACCCGTTGTCGAAGCTTCGTATCAAGCAATTCAAGTAGCGGCTCGCTTAATCAATATGGATGTGCAGCGCGGGACGCATCCTCGTTTGGGTGCGACTGATGTTGTACCGTTTGTGCCGCTTTCCGGTGCCACAATGGAAGAATGTGTGAATCTTGCTCGTCAATTAGGGAAACGAGTCGGTGATGAGTTGAATATCCCCGTTTATCTCTATCAGGAGGCAGCACTTCGATCTCATCGCAAGAATTTGGAAGATGTCCGGCGCGGTCAATACGAAGCTCTGAAGGATGATATTGGACGTAATCTGGACCGAACCCCTGATTTTGGTCCTTCTGTTCTTGGTACGGCAGGCGCTACCATAATTGGCGCACGATATCCTCTGGTAGCATTCAATGTTTATCTCACGACTAACGATGTTCGGATTGCTCGAAAAATCGCCCGGCAAATTCGATTTTCTTCAGGTGGCTTCCCGCATGTTAAAGCACTTGGCATGTTAGTAAAAGGCTATGCACAGGTTTCAATAAATTTCACCAATACCGCTGTTAGTCCGCTGTTTCCGGTAATTGAGGCAATTCGCCACCTTGCGGAAAGTGACGGAACTGGCATTCATCATTCTGAGTTAATCGGGCTCGTATCGAACTCAGTACTGGTGGATGTCGCAAGTGCATATTTGCAGTTACAGGACTTTAGTGTCGAACAAATTTTAGAGCATAAATTATCTATGGCTTACCGTGCCGAATCTAGTTTTCCTGAATAACTTTCCATAGGGAACTACAAACTAATGGCTTTTTCTGATACTCGGGTTACAGACAATCCAAAACACCTAAAAGGTATCCAATTGTACGCTCAGTTAGGGCTATTCCTGACCATCCGTACAATCATGAATAGCGGCTTTCGAATGATCTATCCGTTCTTGCCATTTATTGCACGTGGCTTAGGTGTTACCGAGGCGGCCATTACACTTGGTATCACCTTGCGATCTGCCGTCGGATTGTTTAGTCCGCTCATTGGCTCTGTGGCGGATACATGGGGCCGCAAACGGGCAATGATCGTGGGGCTTTTGCTGTTCATCACATCCATGCTAATGGTATTTTTTGTTCCAACCTACCCTGTTTTGATCGCATCATTAGTTTTGACCAGTATAAGCAAAATAATGTTTGATACCTCTACTTATGCATATATGGGAGACCGTGTGGATTATCGCCAGCGGGGTATGGCCGCAGGTATTGTTGAGTTTGGTTGGTCGGGGGCGTTTTTGTTGGGTATCCCCTTGGCTGGGTTCCTGATTGAACGAGTGGGCTGGTTTTCGCCATTCCTATGTTTTGCTCTGATTGCAGTTGGCATACTTGTGTTGCTTTGGCGAACGCTTCCAACTGAAGTAGAGCATAAAGATGTGGTTCGCCCCTCTATCCTTCAAGGTTTCGGAATAATTCGGAAACATCCAGCAGCAATAGCAGCCTTAGGTCTAGCATTTCTGGTAACGACGAGCAATGAAACAGTAAATGTTGTTTACGGTAGTTGGATGGAGAATAATTTCGCCCTCAAGGTTGCTGCCTTAGGGTTAGCTTCTACTGTGATTGGGGTTGCGGAACTTGTTGGAGAGGGTCTTGTGGCCGGATTTGTTGATCGCTTGGGCAAGCGGCGTGCATTAGCCATCGGGATGGTCTGTTATACGTTGACCTGTTTGGTTTTGCCGGTACTTGGATCTCGCATCGAAGGCGCCCTAGTGGGGCTATTTCTGTTTTATCTTGCTTTCGAATTTACAATCGTGACCAGTTTACCTTTGATGACCGAGTTAGTGCCGCCTGCTCGTGCAACATTGATGGCTTTAGCTGCCGCAGCACATTCATTGGGCAGGATGTCTGGTTCTTTGCTCGGCCCACTCCTGTTCAAGTCGGGACTTGGCGCCAATGCGGTGGTTGCCGCAATTCTGACACTCGGCGCATTATTATTATTGGGTCTTTTCGTGAAGGAACAACATCAAAAATCGCCGGTTACCAGCGATGGTTCTCATGGTTCGTGACGTGGTAACATGGCTATCACTTCAGGATTACTCAAGCTCGACGTATCGCCTTGTGTTTCACCCATGTAATGTTTCTTGATCAATCGTCGGATGATCTTGCCTGTGCGTGTCTTGGGCAGCTCGGAAACAAGATGGATCATGCCCGGTTCATAGGGTTTGCCAAGGCACTCAATAACATGAGACCTAATTTCTGTAATCGATAGACTGGTATTTGGTTTGGGAACCACGAAAACAATTACCTCTTCTCCTTTAACTGGGTGCGGGATGCCAATTACGACTGCTTCTTGAACTCCTTGAAGCTGGCTGACGACATCTTCGATTTCACCGGGGCCTGTGCGTCGACCAGCTACTTTCAGTACATCGTCTGCGCGACCTTGATGAAACCAAAAACCGTCTTTATCCACTTGGGCGATGTCTCCGTGCCACCATAGTTGTATTCCGTGCGGGAAGTAGGTTTGCAGGAAACGCTGATTGTCTTCGTTCCAAAAACCACGTGTTTGTGCAGGTTGTGGCAGGGTAAAGCACAAATAGCCCGAGTTGCCATTCGTCGTTGGTTGTCCCTGTTCGTTTACGACAATTGGGTTAATTGCGGGTGTTCTTCCTAGGCAGGTTGCTTTGAGTGGTTGCATAAAACTGGAACATAAAATTTCGGCGAAGAGTTCAGTGCCTCCGCTCACATTGATGATTGGTGCACGACCATTTGTCCAACTGAAATACCATTGCCATGTATCCGTATCTATCGGTTCGCCTGTGTGGGTAAGCATTCTTATTGATGAGAGATCGTGCTGTTGGGGGGCATTTGGAACTTGTGTTTTAAGAATACGCAATGCAGTTGCGGGTGCTCCAAATACGCTGATGCGGTGCTTTTCAATCAGTTCAAACATGCGATTTGGATCAGGAAACGTGGGTGAACCTTCATAGAGTAACATGGTTGCACCCGCCGAATAACCACGCAACATAGGTGCCTGTCCCATCATCCAACCAAAATCAGTAATTTGGTGGATCACGTCACCGTGATGTAGATCGTAGTTTAATATTCCAAATTCGGCTGACTTTACGGCGACACCGCCATGGACTTGAACGACACCTTTGGGCTTGCCACTGGTTCCTGATGAGTAACTTATCATACAGATTTCTTCGGCTTGTGTATGTACAGTGTCAAAGTGGTGCGATTGCGGCGTAACAAGTTCTGCCCAGTCGTGATCGCGCTCGTTTTCTAACTTTTGCCCTGAAGTGCGGTTGGTTACCAGCACAAAATTGATGCTTGGTACGTTCTGTAACGCGGTATCAAGGACTGTTTTCATCGGTTGCCATTTGCCATTCCGATAGAAACCGTCCGCGGTAATAACAGCTTTTGCGCCCACGTCGTTCAGCCGAAATGCAATCGCATCGTGCCCGAAGCCAGAAAATAGCGGTACAACAACGGCGCCTAGCTTGTATATACCAAATACGGCCATGATCGTTTCCGGTATAAGCGGCATGTAAATTGCGACGCGTTCACCTCGTTGAATTCCTAATGCGTGTAATGCGTTGGCGACTCTGTTGGCCTCTTCAAAGATAGCTTTATAAGTGTAAGTTTCTATTTCACCACTTTCACTTTCCCAGATGAGGGCGATGTCGTTTTGGTGGGCTGCATTCATTGCCCATTTGTCGAGGGCATTATGCGCGATGTTAATCTCACTACCGACAAACCATTTTGGAAACGGCAGTCCTGCTGACAAATCGACTATATGACTGTAGGGTTTGTAGAACTCAATACCTGCAAATTGTATGAATGCATCCCAGAACCACACGATGTTATTTGAACGGTCAAGTAAATCTTCGTAGGTATCAATGTTGTGCCGATGCATAAACCGCTTCACAGCACTGTTTTCGGTGTAAGCGCTGGAAGGATGCCATACAATGTTAGAGTCACTCATGAGATTCATCCATAAACGCTTGACTGAAAAATTCAACCAGTGCTGTGTAGAGGATCTTTAGGTTCTCGGGGCGATCTATACCGTGACCCTCGTTGTCAAAGGTAAGTAATTGATATTCGATGTTGGCCTTATCCAATGCTTGTTTGACAGTGCGTACATTTTCGGGAGTTACGTTTGGATCTTGAAGTCCCTGAATGATCAATAAACGGCCCTGGATATTGCCTACATAATTGATAGGAGATCGCTCATGATATCGCAAGGGAATTTGTTGAGGGGAGCCACCCATCATTTCTTCGCTGTAAGGCCGCAAATCTGGACGCGTAGTCTCGTAATCTACGGCTAAGTCCGTCATGCCGCAAATTGGAGCAGCAGCGCTCACAATGTCCTTCGTAAAATGGGTGATTGCGTGCCATGACGAATAACCACCATACGAGGTGCCGGTTATTCCGATTTTGCCCGATTCGGCTATGCCTTTAGCGATAAGTGCTTCGATGCCTGTGCGAATATCTTCTTGTTCTCTTCCGCCCCACCCATCAACCTTAATTGCTTCAGTAAAACTGCGGGTAAATCCTGTACTACCTCGATAATTGGGATCAAGGACGTTGAAACCTTGCGAGACTAAGAACTGAATTTGATCATCAAGCGCATCTTCGCTGTGCCATGTTGGCCCGCCATGAACAACGACAATTGTGCCTTTTGCGTTTGTGCGAGGTCGGTATAGCCAACCTTGAATGGGAAGCCCGTCAACTGATTGCCAGCGAAAGTCTTCGGCTTGGGCCAAATCATTTGACGTGATACGTGTAAGATTACTCGCCTGTGTAACAGTTTCAAACGATGTAGGCTCCAGATTTTCAGGTGAAAACCGTACCAAATCCGTAATGACGTGTGCACCGTAAAGCTTGCCAATCCAACGCCCATCATTTGCTGGGGCAATTGGCTGGATGGCGCCTTGAGCAAGCGATACTGTGATTTCTCTTCGAGATTCAATTTCAAATAGTGAACTTATGAGACGTGCCTCACGCACCTCGTTTATGACAATATGTTGGCTACCGAACGGTGCATAAACGCTTTCTATATTGCGATTTGGATCATCAATTAGCCAGTCAATCAATTCAGTGGTGAGATCATAAATTCCCACTTTATGATGTAGATCGGTTTCTGCCCTAACGAGAATATGCTTGCCATCTGGGAACCACGAGCCGTACACTTTTTTGTCATCGCCAACGTTTACGATTTCTCGGTCATCTTTACCATCGATGTCTACAAGCCAAAGTTGGTAGCCTGACGGATGAATATCCTTGCGATTGTATAAAATGTGTGTTCCCGAGCTATTCAAAAGTGGAAAGTAATAAGCTCCTTTTTGAGGTCTAGCTATGGCTTTCCGTGCACCTGTTTGCAAATCGTGACGATAGACTAAAGTTGGTTCAATCTCTTTACCCGTCTCATCATCCATATTTGCCGCATAGATAAGCCACCTACCATCTGGATGAAGCTGACCTCCTCTAATATAGTATTGAGGAGTAGGCTCAGTTAATGGCTCCAATTGGTTAGGTTGGTTTATCATCACCCTAAATAACTGCAACCGTTCATTACCGTCTTGATCTTGGGCAAGTATGATGCCGTCACTGGTTGGTAGCCACGATACAAAGTAGCTGTTTCTATGTGTGTTGGTCATACGAATCGGTGGGGTGGCGGTATTGCTGACCGCACAGTAAATATCAATAGCTGAACCGATCCCCATCCACATCCAAGCTACCCATTTGCCATCGCGTGAGACTGATCCCCCATATAGCTTAGGTAGCGATATCAAGGTGTCCAGAAATTCTTTTGGCTGAAGGTGGGGTGTATTCATTTGTTTTATTCACTCGGTTAATGAGGGTGTTTCCGTGCTGACTAATTTGGGAGAACTTGTTGAAGAGACTAATTCACCTTTGTGCTTAGGTGTGATTACCGATAGCAGTACTCCGGTAACAATTAGCACACCTCCTATGACATGCGTGGATTGAAGTTGTTGTCCCAATAAGACGATGCTCAGCAGAGTACCCACTAAAGGTTGTGCAAAGAATGTTAATGATGCCATTGAAGCATCAATTAGGGCGAATGCGCGGTTCCATAGCCACATTGCACCCGCAGTTGAAATGACACCTAGATACAAAATACCAATCAATGTACCTAAATCGACAGTGCCAATTGGTCTGGTTTGCAGTTCGAGAACCGACGCGGGGATGGTAAGAAACAATCCTCCGATGAATGCCACGAATGTGACGATTAACGTGTCTGTTTTTGCACTGGCTTGCCTAATGAGTATCGAATAAAGTCCCCATGTAATGGCTGCAACAGCTAGTGCTATATTCCCACTAAAGGTTTCTGAACTGAAATCCGCTTTGCTCAAGTCGACAATGATAATCACGCCAATTGTGGCTAGAAGTACGGCTGCAATACGTTGGAGGGTTAGTTTTTCTTTGAGTAAGATTGCCGCGAATATCAGGATAAACGCAGGGGAGGCACTTGTAACTAACGAACCATTAATTGCTGATGACTTGTCTGTGCCTACGAACTGTGCCCCAACACTTATACCAAACCCTAGGAACCCAATGCCTAGAATCTGAAATAACTCTCGATTAGTAGGTCTTGTGAATTGTTTTCGTTGCCTATAAATCATTGCTCCGAGCACGAGAATGCCTAGAAGCAAGCGTGTAGTCAATAAACTGAATGGGGGAATTGTTTTTAGCACAACGTCGGAAACTACGTACATGCCGCCCCAAATCGTGGCTGCTAGTAGTCCAAATATCACGCCACGAAACGTACTGGAATTCGTCATAGATTGGTTCCTATTTGTACTTGACAAAATTTACTTGTCGGTTTGTGTAATACATGTTATTCTCCATTCACTGTATCGCCTGTACCAAATTAACAGAATATAAGAGATTTATTTGACTAGTTTTTCTGGTGATTTGAAGCGCGTGATACATAAGAATATCGAAGTGTAGTTGATTACACAATTTATGGAGACAGATATGAAGACTAAACGTTCAATTCTTTTTGTTTTGTTGGCGGTCGTTGCGATGGCTCTCAGCGCAACAATCGCTGGTGCGCAAGATGCGAAGGTCATTAAGATTGCCTCGCAAAGTCCGCTCTCTGGTGGGCAAGCACTTTCTGGCACAAGCATGCGAAATGCAGTTGAATTAGCGATTGCTGATTTGAAGCAACCGTTGGTTGATATGGGATTTGATGTCCAATATGTACCTTTTGATGACCAAGCAACTCCTGATGTTGGCGTGTCGAATGCCCAGAACATGGTGCAAGACCCCGCGATTTTGGTCGTGATTGGTCACTGGAACAGCGGTGTTGCTATTCCTTCGTCTGAAGTTTACAACGCCAATGACCTCGCGATGATTTCACCTGCTAATACGAATCCTCGTGTTACTTCTCGTGGTCTCTCAGTCGTTAATCGCGTTTGCGGTCGTGATGACAACCAAGGCCCAACCGGTGCTAAGTTCCTTGCCAAACTCGGTACAGTTAAGAGCGTGTACGTTTTGCATGACAAGACTCCGTACGGCCAAGGTGTTGCCACGTTCTTCAAGACTCAGGCAGAAACAGATGGTATCACTGTAGCTGGTTTTGAAGGTACCGAAGAAAAGTCGAATTTTGACGGTATTATCCAACCTATTTTGGCAACCGCACCAGATGCGATTTACTTTGGCGGTATCTATGACCAAACCGCAGTGTTCTTGAGCCAAGCTCGTGCTGCTGGCTTCACTGGTATTTTCATGGGGCCGGATGGCACTGATGCTTCTGACTTTGCCAAGTTGGCTGGTGATGCTGCTGTTGGTACCTATTACACTTCAGCCGCTGGTCCTCTCTCGGTCTTCCCTGATGCAGCCAAGTTTGTTGAAGACTACAAGGCTAAATACGGCGAGAATCCTCAGCCATACGGCCCTGAGTCATATGATGCAACCGCAGTTGCTTTGCATGCAATCCAGATGGCAGCCGAATTGGCTGGCGGTGAAATTCCCACACGCGCTCAGGTTGCTGCTGCAGTTCGCGGAACTGCCAATTTCAAGGGGTTGACTGGCACAATTACGTTCGATGCATATGGTGATCGTGCAGCTGCCAACTACTATGTATCACAGGTTAAGAGTGCAGATCCTGCTCTGTGGCCGACAAATGAATTGCTGGATACGGTCAGCGTTCCTTCGCCGTATACTGCCCTTGTTGAAAGCATGACAGGCAAGTAAAAGATTCTCACGTAATCGTGGCGGTGGTGCCGTATTTTCAAGAAATGCGCACCGCCGCTTTTTTTTAAGACTTTGCGTTACGGAGCTTTATATGGTTTCTAATCGATTTGCTTCAAGCTGGTTTTATCGCTTTGTTGTGCTGCCGCTCGGACAAATGGTGATCTTTATCGTTGGTGCAGCGCTCCTAATGACTGTGTTTGCTTATATACTCGCTTTTTTGTTCCCTGAGCCACGCCCCAATATCGTACTTGCGACTCAAATTGGCCGTCAATTGCCGGGTATGATCATTAGTGGTGTGACGATTGGCTTCGTATATGCAATGATCGCTTTAGGCTACACACTAGTCTATGGTGTTTTGAAATTTATTAATTTCGCTCATAGTGAAATTTTTATGTTTGGTGGGGTTGTGGGTTTTGAGGTCCTCAAGAGAATTTCAGATGCTGGTTTTGTGCAATCTTGGAGTCCACTAATATTGGTGATAGTCGTGGTGGCAACATCAATGTTATGTAGTGGTGTTCTTGCAGTTGTGGTTGAGCGTGTTGCTTACCGCCCATTGCGCGGTGCTCCTAGACTTGTGCCGCTTATTTCTGCCATTGGTATCTCATTCTTTTTGGCTGATATCGTGCGCGCTTTTGAAGCAGTAACCCGCAATGCTTTTAAGCTGACCTATCCTGTTACAACAATACCGGCACTTAGCACTCCTATTGCTCTTACTCTTGGGCAAACTCCAATCAATATTCGCATTACATCAATTATCGTCATTGTAGCGGCGATGTTAATGTTGGTGGCACTCAATTACTTCGTCAATGGAACGAAATTGGGACGAGGTATCCGCGCTGTATCACAAGACATGACTACTGCTTCGCTAATGGGCATTAATGTTAATCTTATGGTTTCACTCACGTTTTTTGTGGGCGGTGCATTTGGTGGCGCAGCGGGTTCGTTGTTTGGAATGAATGTAGGAACCATTGATCCTTTCGTTGGTTTCATCCCTGGATTAAAGGCGTTTACGGCAGCGGTTCTTGGTGGAATCGGCAATGTTACAGGGGCGTTGCTCGGTGGGCTTATGCTTGGGATGCTCGAGTCGTTTCTAAACGGTATTCTGGTTTATTTCCCTGCTTTAGGGATCCGTTATACCGATATTTTTGCTTTTATTGTACTCATTCTCGTTCTTATTTTCCGCCCGAGTGGTTTGTTGGGTGAACGCGTGGATGAGAAGGTGTAAAGATGTCTATCAATACAGTTTCCGACAAAGCATTTGGAAATTTGCGACGCCTACTCCGTAATCCGGCGGTTGCCGTGCCATTTTTGCTGATTTATATCGGTATCGCAGTCTTTGTATTAACGAGTCTAGATCGGCGTAGTACTATATTCCCACTTTTGAGTACGCTGGCGTTCCCACCATTGGTGTTGTCCCCCTTTGTTACGTTGGCGTTGCCTATTGATCGCCGAATAAAAGCGATTGTGATTGTTGCTTTGCTTTTGTTGATCATTCCCATTTTGGGGATGTATGACGGTAGTTACCTCGAGCTCACGATTCAGATTTGTATTTTTGCAGGTCTTGCACTTGGACTAAACATCGTTGTGGGATTTGCTGGTTTGCTTGATCTGGGCTATATCGCTTTTTTCGCAGTTGGTGCTTACCTATGGGCGATGTTTACTTCACCTGTGGAAACGTATTTTAAGATTAACAATATTGTGGTGCCGGGCAGCTACATCTACTTGTTCATGATTATAGGCGTGGTTGTTGCTGGTGTAGCGGGTATTGTGCTTGGTTTGCCTGTACTACGGTTACGCGGCGATTATCTGGCAATTGTTACACTTGGTTTTGGTGAGATGATTAGAATTCTCGCACAAAACTCGGATAGTGTGGGTTTTCCGCCTATCAACTTTACAAATGGATCACAAGGGTTAGATGGTGTAGGACGTCCGCCGATACCACAGTTCTTGCGTGATTTCGTCACCACTGTTGAACGATTGCTCAATCTTGATATTACCAATGCGCAGCCATTGACACAGCAACTTCTATTTTACTTTATCGCGATTATGGTGATCGTTATCATCATTCTGATTGCGCGACGCCTAGAAAATTCCCCGATTGGGCGTGCATGGACGGCTATTAGAGAAGATGAGGTTGCTGCTATTGCGATGGGCGTGCCTTTAGTACGTATGAAGTTAACTGCCTTCGCAATGGGCGCTTCGTTTGCAGGCGCAATTGGTGTTTTGTACGCAGCCAAACAAACTTTTGTTAGTCCGGAAAGTTTTAGCCTCATTCAATCCATCAGTATTCTTGCTATGGTCATTGTAGGAGGTATTGGGAGTATTCAGGGTGTTCTATTGGGTGCCGTTGTCGTTACCTTACTGAACCTCCAAGTACTTAAGAACTTGTCACTTCAAATTAACGCCTGGCGTAATGCTGATGCTGTCCTGCCACAGGCCATCATAATTATAGTGGCACTTCTTGTAGCGATATTGCTAGTTCGGATTGCGTGGAGGAACATCAAACCGTGGTTCACTAAGAATGAACTGACCAAGGTTGGTCCTTACAACATTATCATTGCTGTAGTTTTTGCTTTGCTCGCTTTGGCAGTTATAGGGATTGCAGTTGGTGGTGGTGATTTCCACATTCGCAATTGGCCGACGCAACTTGAACCGGCTAAGTATGAACGGTTCGTATTTGGTATCCTGCTTATTCTTATGATGATTTTTCGCCCCGCTGGACTTCTACCTGAAGGTCGTCGTCGCTTGGAATTGCAGCAGGCTAAAGCTGAAAAGCAGACCGCAGGGGAGGCATAAACATTATGGGAATCTTAGAAGTCAGTGGACTGACCAAAAAGTTCGGCGGACTAACCGCTGTGAACGATGTTTCGATCAGTATTGAGAAGGGCAGTATCAGCGCGATCATTGGGCCGAATGGTGCAGGCAAAACAACACTGTTCAATTTGTTGACCGGTATCTACAAGCCAGATGTTGGGGTGATTAACTTTGGTGGACGATCGCTTGTTGGGTTGCGCCCAGATCAAGTGAATGGTGCTGGAATGTCACGTACATTCCAGAGTATCCGGTTGTTTCCGGGGATGACTGTGTTTGAAAACGTGATGGTTGGCATGCATTCACGTTTAAATGTGTCTTTAATCCAGACGATTTCGCGTCTGGGAGGTTTTGCCAGCCAAGAGAAGCGCGTGCGCGAAAAAGCTATTGAACTGCTTGATTTTGTGGGGTTATCCGATAAAGGTGATGAGATCAGCCGGAATTTGCCTTATGGAGATCAGCGACGTGTTGAAATTGCACGTGCGCTTGCCAGTGATCCTCAGTTAGTTCTTTTGGATGAGCCTACAGCCGGTATGAATCCTAATGAGAGTGTTGATGCGATGACATTATTCCGGCGTGTGCGTGATGAACGCGGCGTGACAGTCGTATTGATTGAACATGATATGCGCGTGGTCATGGGCATTAGTGAGAAAATCAGCGTTTTGGATTATGGGCAAAAGATTGCCGAGGGAACACCTGCCGAAATTCGCGCTAATCCGCGTGTAGTTGAGGCTTACCTTGGTCGGCGTGCTACGGCTGATATGGATGCCGTAAGTGGGGGGAAGCAGTCATGAGTGTGGTATTGGAACTTGAAAATGTACATACTTACTATGGTCACATTCATGCCCTAAAAGGTGTAACCCTGACTGTAGAACAAGGTGAGATCGTTACGTTAGTCGGCTCTAATGGTGCGGGCAAAAGTACGTCGCTGCGTACGATTAGCGGAATGGTACATCCACGATCTGGTACAGTTCGTTTGGATGGGCGTGATATCACTATGATGAAGCCGCATGAAGTAACGGCACTTGGGATTGGGCATGTGCCAGAAGGACGTCGTATATTCCCTTTGCTGACGGTGCGCGAGAATATCGAAATTGGCGCATGGAACGTAACCAACCGATCCACAATCACACAACGTATGGAGCAAATGTTCATCCTGTTCCCTCGTTTGAAAGAGCGTTTGGAGCAGAAGGGCGGAACTTTATCCGGTGGTGAGCAGCAGATGTTGGCGATTGCGCGTGCATTGATGTCGGCACCACGTGTCTTGCTACTTGATGAGCCATCAATGGGACTTGCTCCAGTTCTCGTTGAAGGTATTTTTGAAATCATCAAACAGATTAACGCTGAAGGTACAACGATCTTGTTGGTCGAACAGAATGCGTTAATGGCGCTAGAAGTGGCAAAGCGTGGGTATGTATTACAGACTGGCGTGGTTAAGTTGAGTGATAGTGCAAGCGCGCTGCTCGTTAACGAGGAAGTGCGGAAGTTGTACCTGGGCGAGAATTAAGTACTGCCATAGCTTCATGAAGACGAAGACGGGGATCATTCCCCGTCTTTTTAATTCAAATTCTCGAAAATTCCGGCTGCGCCCATACCGCCCCCGACACACATCGTTACTAATCCATAGCGGCTATTTCGACGCTGCATCTCATTGATCAGTTGGACGGACAGTTTTGCGCCTGTACAACCCAACGGATGACCGAGTGCAATAGCCCCTCCATTGACATTGATCTTGTTGTGATTCAAGCCCAAGGTACGTATGACTGCAAGTGACTGTGAAGCAAATGCCTCATTGAGTTCTATGAGGTCAATATCATCGAGTTTTATTTGGCTGCGCTTGAGGAGTTTTGGCACGGCGTTTATAGGGCCGATGCCCATGACTTCAGGACGAACACCGGCCACGCTATAACCGACGAATCGTGCAAGAGGCTTGAGGCCAAGTTGTACCGCTTTGGTGGCTTCCATAACGATGACACCGGCAGCACCGTCGCTGAGGGGACTTGAATTGCCTGCTGTGACTCGCCCACCTTCTTTGAAGGCTGGCCTAAGTTTGGCGAGACCTTCGATTTGGGTATCGCGCCTTAGATGTTCATCTTGATTGAACATGGTCGTTAAAATATGTGGTTTGCCATCTGACGTCACATCTTTTTCTTCTATGGAAAGCGGAACAATTTCATGGGCGAAGACGCCAGAATCTAACGCTCGTGCTGCTTTTTGATGGCTTTGGTAGGCGAATTGATCCATATCTTCGCGGCTGATATTGTACTCATCAGCGACATGCTCGGCTGTAAATCCCATTGCGATATAGGTGTCGGGATAGGTTTCCATCAGATAGGGATTGGGGCTGCGACGAACACCGCCTCTTGGCACAAGCGACATGCTTTCCGCACCACCGGCGATAATAATGTCGGCACTGTTGGAAATGATGCGTTCGGCTGCGACCGCAATGGCCTGAAGTCCGCTGGAGCAAAAACGATTGATGGTAAAGGCAGGTACTTCTACTGGCAAACCGGCACGCAAACCGATGACGCGAGCGAAGTTAAGCCCTTGCGTCCCTTCGGGATAAGCACAGCCCATGATGACATCATCTATTTCTGCTGGATCCAATTTGCCCTGTGTTTGGTCAAGCAGATTGCGAATGACCGCTACGGCCATCTCATCCGAGCGGGTATTGCGAGTCGTTCCACGATGAGATTTGCCTACAGCGGTGCGGATGCCCGCTACGATAACAGCTTCGCGCATAGGAATTCCTTATTGTGAAGTAGTCTTACCACTATACCAAGTAGACTGGCTAGTCACAATTGGAAGGTGGAATATGGTAGTATTTGCCAGAGTAACAAGGGGAGAATTTTATGAAAACAATGTCGTTTGATTTTCAGTCCCGGCGGTCGATGGTGACAGGGCGGCGTGGGATGGTTGCTACAAGTAACCCGTTGGCATCCCAAGCGGGGTTAGCGATTTTGCGAGCAGGTGGGAACGCGGCTGATGCAGCGATCGCTTCGGCTTCTGTTTTAAATGTGACCGAACCAGCATCAACGGGTGTGGGAGGGGATTGTTTCGCTTTGTATTTTGATGCGCGGACGAAACAGGTTAGCGCACTGAACGGGAGTGGACGCGCACCGATGGCGCTGACATTGAGTGACTTACGTTCGCAAGGATATCAATCTATACCGGAGCGGAGTCCACACGCGGTTACAGTGCCGGGGGCGGTAGCTGGTTGGCATGATCTGCTCAAGCGACATGGGACAATGACGCTTCGGGATGTGCTGGTTGATGCTATTCATTATGCAAGAGATGGGTATCCTGTGCATCCTGTGTTTGGGGCAGCGTGGGGGGCGACTGAGGGGTTCTTGCGCCAAAGTGTTCATACGGAGGATTACTTGCCGGATGGGCGTGCGCCAAAGGTCGGACAAGTGGTAAAGCTTCCCGGATTGGCGAATACATTACAGGCGATTGCGGAAGATGGTCCGGAGGCGTTTTATAGTGGCTTTGTTGCTGAAGCGATTATCTCCACGTTGCAGCGGTTAGGCAGTGTAATGACACATGAGGATTTGCGCCAACACCGATCAACATGGGGTGATGGGATTTCTACCAATTATCGCGGGATTGAGGTGTTTGAGCATCCCCCGAACGGGCAGGGATTAGCGGCTTTGCAAGCGCTCAATATCTCGTCTGGATGGGATTTGGGCAGTATGGCGTGGGAATCACCTGAGCGTCTACATTTGATGGTTGAGGCGATGCGATTGGCGTTTGCGGACGCACGACAGTATATCGCGGATATGGACACGAATCCGACTCCAGTTAAGGCGTTGTTAAGTGCGGAATATGCAGCACAACGGCGCGGGTTGGTTTCGGCTGAAAAGGCGATGCTCCCACCTGATTATGGTCGGCCATTCGGCGGGACGAATACGGTTTATTTGAGTGTGGTGGACGGACAAGGGAATGCATGTTCGTTCATCAATAGTTTGTATTTTGGATGGGGCAGCGGAATTGTCGCGAAAGATACCGGCGTGTTTTTGCAGAACCGCGGGGCATGTTTCAGCCTAGAAGAAGGGCACCCGAATACGCTGGTTGGTGGGAAACGTCCTTATCACACGATTATTCCGGGGATGGCGCTGAAGGATGGTGAACTGTGGAGTAGTTTTGGTGTGATGGGCGGGTTTATGCAGCCACAGGGGCACTTCCAAGTGATGAGTTCTATGGTGGATGACGGGCTTAATCCACAAGAGACTCTTAATAGGCCACGTTTTTGCCTCGAAGAGGGGACAGGTGATAGTGTTTTGGCGCTGGAAGAAGGTATCCCTGTGGCTACGATGGCGCGTTTGGCGGAGTTGGGTCACCATGTGAAGCCGGTTAGTGGACGTGGGCGCGGGGTGTTTGGGGATGGGCAGATCATCCGGCGAGACGCGGATACAGGGGTTTTGTTCGGGGGAAGTGATCCCCGTAAAGATGGGTTGGTAGCCACTTTCTGATGGTTGGAAAGCTGTGTTTATGAGTGATGTGCCGAGTCCGAAGCGGAAGCGAGTGGTGGTGTGCCGAGGGCAATACTGCAACATGGGGCGACGGGCGGATAAGCTTCTTAAGCGGTTGGAAGTGCTGGTGGATGAGGTCAACGGTGACCGATACCCGAAGCCAGTGAAGTTGGAAATCGCGAATTGTTTGAGCATGTGTGGGGCAGGCCCGAACATCGTGATTTATCCAGCAGGTGAGATTTTTAATGGGGTGGATGAGGCGATGTTGGATGGGATTGTGAACGCCCATGTTCGGGATAATGACTAGTTTTTTTGGGGTAATGCATTAAATTGCACAAATTGCACTCCTTCCGCCGAAATTGCAGGCGGGAATGAGGGAGCTTGGCGCTAAAACGACATTAATGCAGCGTGGAAGCACGGCTGTTGCCACTGCGCGCCGCGGTTGGCTCCCGTATGTCTGCCGCGTCGTCGGTTTGTGCAATTGCAGCGGTTGCAAGGGAGATTGGCGCTGAAACTGCAAAGGCAAATGCAGAACCACGAGGTTTTTACCGCAGAGACGCAGAGAATGCAGAAGAAAAAAGGGCTTTTCCACAGAGGCACAGAGGAACGGTAGCAGACTTTTAAACGCAAGGGCGCAAAGACGCAAAGGAAAGACAGTGAACTGCGAGTTATTGTGACGTGGTTTGATGGGATTAGAAAGCATTATAAATAGCTCTTTGATAAACCTGTCTGTCTAACCAGTTTAGTCGAAATACAAATCGAATGGGTTACTATTTGGAAGAACATTTTGTAACTCTTTTGGGGCGTGTGCATAAACTAATTTTCGGCTGACGAATGTTAAATTGGTTGGTAGATGGTAGGCAAAGTGTTTGGCATGGTTTGTGGATTTAAACCAAGATCATAATATGTGTCTAGGATTTCACTGAGTTGCAGAGTTATGAGGCGATTACATGATGAGGGGTTCACCAATGGCAAACCCCTGCGAGATTATTTGGTTAGCTAGAAACTCCGGCTTGTTGTGCCAAGACTTGTGTTCCCGCTTTGAGGGCGGCGATGATTTTGTCGGTGTCATAGATGCAGCCTGCCCACGTGCCGCCACTGGCTTCCTGTAGGGCTGCCCAAAGGCGGGTGTCATCGGGGAGATTTGGATGCACGTGTAAATCTGGATGCGGGTCACGCGTGGCGAGAACCAGTGAGGCTTCATCTGGTGTGAGTTCACGGTCAGCAGTACCGACCAGATGAATCGAGCCGATAAGATTGCGACGATCGAGCATGATTTCGATGAGGTCACCGTCGCGGACTTTGCCGATGGGGCCACCCGCAAGCGCTTCCGGCCCGACATGCCCTACACAAGCGCCTGTTGAGAAACCGGAGAAACGACCATCGGTGAGCAATGAAACGTGTTTGCCCCAATCGAGATATTTGAGGGCAGAGGTAATTTGAGCCGTTTCGACCATACCTGTGCCGAGCGGGCCGATGCCAATGAGCACCATGATGTCGCCGGGCTGGACGCCACCTGTTTTGACGGCTTTGATGGCAGTGCGTTCGGATGTAAAAACCTTGGCGCGTCCCCGTTGGCGGTAGATTTGATCTTCGTCAATGACGGACGGATCGATGGCAGTGGCTTTGATGACTGATCCCAGTGGCATGAGGTTGCCAGTGGGGAAGATAACAGTACTGGTGAGGCCTTCGGCACGGGCAGAGTCGGCGTCCATAATGACCAAGTTAGGATCGATGCCGTCACTCTCAATAAGGCGTTTGCGGACTTCATGGCGGCGTTCGCTTTGTTCCCACCAATCTAGTACAGTGCCGAGTTTTTCTCCGGTGACGGTGAGGGCATCGGTGTTGAGTAAGCCCATGTTGCGAAGGTGGAGCATGACTTCGGGCACTCCCCCAGCCATAAAGACCTGAACGGTGGGGAAGAAGCGCGGCCCATTGGGTAAGGCATCTACAAGGCGTGGGGTGCTGCGGTTGATGCGGTTCCAATCATCGACGGTGGGTGGTTTAAGTCCCGCTTGTTGGGCGATGGCGGGAATGTGAAGGAGCAGGTTGGTTGATCCACCGAAGGCGGCATGAACGAGCATGGTGTTTTCGACAGATGCTGGCGTAAAGATGGATGAGAGTGGGATGTTGTTGGCTTTTAGTCGTAATAGGGCTAAGGCGGAACGGTTTGCCATATCGAGCCAGATGGGTTCACCAGAAGGACTGAGCGCACTGTGGGGAAGGGTGAGGCCAAAGCCTTCGGCAACGACCTGCGATGTGGCAGCCGTACCGAGGAATTGACAACCACCTCCACTGGAGCCACAGGCTTTGCAGCCCATTTCGGCGGCGTATTCGATAGTGATTAGTCCCTGTGTGTAACGGGCGCCGATAGTCTGGATTTTACCAGCGTCTTCAGCGTCGGGGGTGGGTAATGTGACACCACCGGGGACTACGATACCGGGGAGATCGGTACAACCGGCGAGGGCCAACATGACAGCAGGCAAACCTTTGTCACAGGTTCCGATGCCCATGACACCATCACGAGTGGGCAGAGAGCGGACGAGACGGCGCATGACCATCGCAGCATCGTTGCGATAGGGTAGACTATCCATCATGCCATCAGTGCCCTGCGAGCGACCATCACAAGGATCGGTACAATAGGCGGCAAACGGCACTGCTCCTTGATCACGGAAGGTTTCGGCGGCGGCCTGAACGAGGAGATTTACTTCCCAATGGCCAGTATGGTAACCGAGGGCGACAGCCGTGCCATCAGGGGCGCGTAAGCCACCGTGTGTACTGAGGATGACATATTGTTCGTTGTTGACTTCTTCAGGATTCCAGCCCATCGCGACGTTTTGGGTGAGGCCGAAGAGATTGCCGCTGGGTTCGTTGAAGAGCATATCGCCAGTAAGGGGCAACTTGCCTTCGCGGGCTTGTCCTTTGGTGCGCGAGGTGGAAACTTGATGGGCTGATCCGAGGATAGCGTTCAAATCCGGAATTGGCTGTTTTTTAGGCATAAAAGTTCACTTTTTGTAGCTACGATTGTCTCAGTATAATAGCCGTTTGTTTGTTAAGGAGCAATTTTACTTATGGGCGATTTTTCTTTTGATAAACAGGTTGCAATTGTTACGGGAGCGGGGATTGGTATCGGCTATGCGATTGCTGAGCATCTGGCAGCGCGCGGGGCATCGGTATTGCTAAACGATGTCGATCCTGTGGTTGCTGAGAAAGCGGCGAGTCAAATACGCGCTGCGGGTGGGATATGCGAACCATTTGCAGGTGATGTGGGAAACGTGGATACGGTAAGGGCAATGGTTGCTGCGGCTGTTCAGCATTTTGGTCGGTTGGATATGACTGTATGTAACGCTGGCCTGACAGTGTGGGGCGATTTTTTCACTTATACGCAGGATATGTTTGATCGAGTTATGTCGGTCAATTTGCGAGGGTCGTATTTCCTGGCACAGGCATCAGCAAAACAGATGCGCGAGCAGGGGCAGGGCGGGCGAATTTTGTTTATGTCATCGGTGACGGGGCATCAGGCACTGCAATATTTGTCGGCCTATTCGATGAGCAAGGCGGGGTTGGAAATGCTGGCACGTAATTTGGTGGTGGAGCTTTCGCCTTACAAGATTACGGTCAACTGTATAGCGCCGGGGGCAACGACTACGCCACGTAATCTGGCCGATGATCCGAATTATGACGCTGTATGGGGGAAGGTCACGCCTGTGGGTAAAGTTGGCAAGCCGGATGATATCGCACAGGCCGCGCTGTTTTTCTTGTCGGCGGGGGCATCACAGATTACGGGACAGACTTTGATTGTAGATGGTGGATGGAGCGCGATTAGTCCATCACCAGCGTTGGACTTTGTGGAAAAGCACAAATAGCCGAGGAGAAGGGGTTTACCGCGGCAAACCCCTTAAAATCTTAGGCTTTGGATTTGAGAAGGCGGCAAGCTGATTCGGTCAGGATGGCCGCGCCGATGGCAAAAGATGATTCGTCGAGGTCGAAGATGGGACTATGATGGGGACGGTTGACTTCATCAAATTTCGCGCCGAGGCTGAACATCGCGCCGGGTGCTTTGCGAGTCATATAGGCAAAGTCTTCGGCACCCATGCCGGGTTCTTCAGGGTAAAGGCTGTCATCGCCAAGCATTTCGACACCGATTTCACGGATGAGTTGGGCGACCTGTGCATCATTGTGCTGTGAGGGGTAGCTCTTGATGATTTCCAGTTTGTAGTCGCCACCGAGTGCGCGGGTAATGCTGAAGGCTTGTTCGAGTTCTTTCCAGAGTTGTTCGCGGGTTTCATCGTCATAACTGCGGATAGTGCCGTTCATTTGAACTTCATCAGGAATGACATTGTTAGCTGATCCGGCGTGCACTGCGCCAATCGAGATAACGGCGGGACGTACCGGATTAATGCGGCGAGCGCGAATACCATTTATGGCGTTGATGACCTGCGCCAAGATGAAAATCGGATCAACACCTTGATGGGGATACGCGCCGTGACAGCCTTCACCGATGATGGTGGCGTTAAAGGAGTCTACGGAAGCCGAGTTCGGGCCGGTGGCGACACGGATTTGTCCGGCGGGCATACCGCTGTTGACATGGAGAGCGATAACGGCATCAAGGTCTTCGAGAGCACCATCTTCGATCATGCGAACCGCGCCACTTTTGCGATCACTGTCCTCATCTTCTTCTGAGGGTTGGAACAATAAGCGTATTTCGCCCGAGGGGCGATCCGGCATATTATTCAGTAAGCGAGCGACACCGAGCAAGATGGCGGTGTGGGCATCGTGTCCACAGGCATGCATGACACCGGGCGTGAGCGATTTGTAAGTGACATCGTTCATTTCTTGGAGGGGTAGTGCATCCATGTCAGCGCGGATGCCGATGGCGGGACGGCCTTCGCCGATGCGTGCCACTACTCCCGTTTTGCCGACGCCGGATTCAACCTCAATGCCCATTTCACGTAAGGTGTCCGCTACTAGACGGGCAGTACGTAATTCCTGAAAGCTCAGTTCAGGATGCATGTGAATGTCACGGCGCCATGCTATGAGTGTGTCTTGCATTTCACGAGCGCGTTCCAACATGGGGATGGCGGTGGTCATACGTTACTCCTGTCCAGCTTGGGATTTTTGCGGGTAACAATAGTCATCAAACCAGTTGATGACATGGGTTAGGCTGCTGACACGGTGTTCGGGTTCACCTGTGCGCGTCATGTCGTGACCTTCGCGCGGGAAACGGATGAGTTTAACTTTGCCGCCTGTGCGCCGGATATAGGTATACATTTGCTCGCCTTCCGAAATTGGGACGCGGAAGTCATTTTCGCTGTGGAGGAGGAGCATCGGCGTCTTGATTTTGTGGGCGTGCGCCAAGGGTGAGTTGTTCCAGAGGAAGGTCGGGTCTTCCCACGGTTCAACACCCATTTCGTTAGAGGTGAAGCTGACGATGTCGGTTGTGCCACTGAATGAGAGCATGTTGTAGACACCGCGTAGGGCTGCCGCGGTCACAAAGCGATCGGTGTGTCCAGTGATCCAGGTGGTCATGAAGCCGCCGTACGAGCCGCCTGTGATGGCAAGCCGGTTGGTATCAACAAAGCCTTTGGCGATGATGCTATCGACACCCGCCATGATGTCTTCCATTGCCATAGGACCCCATGCACCGTGAAGTTCCATCTGGAAGGCTTCGCCGTAGCCATCAGAACCACGGGGATTGCAGAAGAAACTGACGTAGCCACGGGCGGCGTGGAATTGCCATTCGTGCCACATGGATTTAAAGGTCGATCCCCACATGATGTGTGGGCCACCATGAATGTTGAGCGCGAGAGGATATTGTTTGCCGTCTTCATAGCCCACAGGGAGGACATACCAACCTTGAATGGTGGTGCCTGAGGGCGATTTCCAGTGGAGTTCGTGGAAGGGCTGGATGTGAATGCTTTCCAAGAACTTCTGGTTAACGGTGGTCATTTGAACAGCGTCATCAATGCTGGAGTCTTGCCAGTAAAGTTCACAGGGATTGGCTTCGGTACTACCGACGAAGGCGATTCCCGCGTCCGGATGGACATCTACATTTTCAATATCCATGGGTTTGGCGATGATGGTGTCGATGCTGTTGTCGGTCGCAAAGTTGGCGCGATAGAGTTCGACGTGACCCGAATTGCCAGCGGTGAATAATATTGCTTGACTATCGGGCGACCACTTGAAGTCAAGGAGATTGCGATCAAGGGAGAGATTGAGATCACGGATTTCACCACCCGATGTGGACATGACTGCTAGCCGATTGTAACGCTCGCTGAGTCGTTCACGGGGAAGGCGACCGAAAGCAATCCATTGTCCATCGGGGGATGGAACAGGTGCAAAACTGCTGAAGTCATTTTCGGTCAATTGTTCATGAGAACCATCTGCGACGTTGATACGGTAGAGGACACTCCAACGCCACGGTTCATCAGTGGTTGGATCACTCATACGTGCTGACAGAATGAATTGCCCATCCGGCGTCCATTGAGGTGGATTGTGATCAGCGTTGATGTTGGTGAGGCGGCGGGGTTTGGATTGTTCTTTGGGCAATCCTTCCGCAACTGGCACAACATAGATTTGGGTGAAATTATCCGTTAGGAAATTGGTGCCGCTGCGGTAGGGGATGCGCTCCACGATACGTGGGTCCCAGCGCTTGGATTCTTCGAGGTCTTTACGCTCCTTGCGTTGTTTTCCCTCAAGTTTATCCTGCGGTTTGGGGTCTTCGATGTTGTTGTCTTCGCGCGAACGTGCTTCGGCGTTCATGGCTGACAGAAATGCGATATGGGTGCTATCCGGTGACCACGCGGTGCTGGTCGCTCCATTAGGCATACTGGTCAAGGCACGGGGTTCGCCACCGGGTGCGGTAATGGGTAGCAAGAATACTTGTGGTTTTTCATCCCGCGCCGAGGTGAAGGCCAAGTATTTACCATCGGGACTCCAGCGTGGTTGGGAGTCTTTTCCACTGCGTGTGATCTGGATGGGGCTGCCGCCTTCGGTAGAAACCAGCCAGATGTTGCGTTTGTAGCCATTATCGAGTTTGTCAGTGGTTACTTGTACATAGGCAATCCAACGCCCATCGGAACTGATACGCGGGTCTTCGATCAAGGTAATACGGTACAAATCTTCGGCTGTGATGGGTTGCTTCTCAACGGACAATTATGGCCTCTATTCACTCTGCAAACATGATTTGATTAATGTTGAGGATTATACCGTATGGGGACGGTTGATGTATACCATTATTGGCTTTAAGCGGTGCCTTATGTTCTCTAAATTGGGGTACAATCAGACACGATAATACACTTATGAAAAGGTTTTAATATGGCACCTGAAAAGAAAGTACGCATGGGTTTCATCGGTTGTGGTGGTATGGCACGACACCACATCTCTACGATGCTTGAGCGAAGTGATACTCAAATAGCGGCGGTTTGTGAGCCTTCAAAAGAGGCTTATCAAGCAACGGTCGAATTGTTTAAGGCAAAAGGAATTGATGCACCCCCGAACCAGCCTGATTGGGGTAAATTTGTTAAGCAATACGCGAAAAAGTTAGATGCAGTTTTTATTGTTACCCCACACGCATATCACTTTGAGCAAGCCAAAGTATGTATGGAAGCCGGATTGGATGTGCTGCTCGAAAAGCCTATGGTGATGACGGCTGCTGAGGCGAAAGCGTTAATCGAAGCTCGTGATCAAACGGGGCGGTTATTGGTCGTCGCGTTCCAAGGGAGTTTGTCGCCACAGGTGCGAGCGGCGGTAGATATGTTGCGTTCGGGGAAATTAGGTTCGATCCTCAACATCAATGCGATGGTGTGGCAGAATTGGGCAGACGCGACTAATGGTACATGGCGCCAAGATCCACCTCTTTCGGGCGGCGGCTTCTTGTTCGATACTGGTGCGCACATGCTGAATACAGTGGCAGACTTGGCCGGTGAGGATTTCATAGAGGTTGCGGCTTGGATGGAGAACGATGGGCATCCAGTTGATATTCGGGCTGTGGTTATGGCACGCTTAAAGTCGGGCGGCATGGTCACACTTAATGCATGTGGTTCGGCAATACCTTCGTGTCACTCGGACATTCGCGTGTTTTGTACAAACGGAATTATTCGAACGGGCATTTGGGGCGAACAACTAGAGCTTCAGAAGGTTGGGGCACAGCGTTTAAGTAAAGTTAAGTCGGTACAATCCATGCATGTTTGGGAGCAATTTTTGAATGTGCGTAGTGGGGTGACTGCTAACCCAAGCCCACCAGAAGTTGGTTTGAGAATGGCGCGTCTGTGGGATGCAATTAAGGCTTCCGCAGCGAAAAATGGAAAGCCAGTGAAGTTTTCATAACAGAATAGGAGTTGCAAATGACATTGCGTGTAACGGTTTGGAATGAAGGTCGTCACGAAAAGAAGAATCCTGAAGTACAGAAAATCTACCCACAGGGTATGCACACCGTAATTGCAAATGCTCTTAAGGAACAAGGATTTACCGTTCGCACGGCGACTTTGGATGAGCCAGAACATGGTTTGACCGAGGCGGTACTTGCTGAGACCGATGTGTTGACATGGTGGGGGCATCTGGCACACGGAGATGTTGATGATGCGATAGTTGAGCGTGTGCATAAGCGCGTGCTGGAAGGTATGGGCTTAATCGTGCTGCATTCCGGTCACTTCTCGAAGATTTTCAAGAAGTTGATGGGGACAAGCTGCGATTTAAAGTGGCGTGAAGCGACTGATAATGAGCGTATCTGGGTCATTGATCCGTCGCATCCCATCGCTGAGGGGTTAGGTGAATGCATCGAGATTGACCATGAAGAGATGTACGGGGAACATTTTGATATTC
This sequence comes from Aggregatilineales bacterium, assembly GCA_044227005.1. Lineage (GTDB taxonomy): Bacteria > Chloroflexota > Anaerolineae > Aggregatilineales > Phototrophicaceae > CFX2. The sequence continues at coordinate 1,246,654 of JBGAFZ010000002.1, read as the reverse complement.
CTGCCCCCGACAATCTGGTGTTTGTGAGCTGGTTTAAGGGTGGCGAGATTTTCCGCAGTGGATGCTGCTATCAGCGTGGACGGGGCAAGATATTCTATTTCCGTCCCGGACATGAAACCTATCCGACATACTATAATAAAGAAGTTCAACTGGTCATCGGAAACGCGGTGAAATGGACTGGATTGCCTGCTGGTACGAAACTGAGCTATGGCAATCGTAAGCCGCTGGAACAACTTCCGTAATGATTTGGTGCTTAGGCACATCCAATACTTAGAACTGGTTTGCACACGCACTTTCGGTATTTGAAGTGCGTGTGCATTTTGGCCTACTTACAATTTTTCTTAAAGAAGTTTTAACCAAGATTAATGCAATGGAGACTACAAAAGTATAATGTTTGATTTGGATTCAGCCTCGCATTTGATCAAGTTGGCGTTAGAAGAAGATTTGGGTGTGGCGGGTGATTTAACATCCAAGGCTACGTTGCCCAATTATGTTCGTTTGCGTGGGCGAATTGTAGCTAAGTCAGACGGTGTGATTGCCGGATTACCATTGGTCGCAATGGTGTTTCAACAAGTTGATGTATCGGTTTCTGTGCAAGTATTTGTTGAAGATGGTGCGCCTGTCACACGCGGGACATTGGTTGCTGAAGTGGAGGGGAAGGGACAATCGGTATTGACAGGCGAGCGGGTCGCGTTGAATTTTCTGCAACAATTAAGCGGCGTCGCGTCCCTAACTGCCCAATTTGTGAAGGCGGTCAGTGGTACAAAGGCTGTTATACTGGATACCCGCAAAACAACACCTGCATGGCGGTCTTTAGAGAAATATGCCGTCACTATGGGAGGCGGAAAAAATCACCGTATCGGTTTATATGATATGGTGATGATAAAAGATAACCATATTGATGGGGCTGGTGGTATTACGGCGGCGGTAGAAGCGGTGCGTCGCCATGAACAGGCCAAGCAAGTCCCGATTGAGGTCGAGGTACGAACGCTGGATGAATTACGAGAAGTACTGCCGTTAAAGGTTGACCGTGTTTTATTGGATAACATGACAAATGAGCAGATGCAGGAGGCTGTTGCTATTACTGGCGGGCAAGTTCCTTTGGAAGCTTCCGGCAATATGAGTTTGGAGCGCTTACCGGCTGTGGCAGCGACGGGTGTTGATTTTATTAGTGTTGGTGCGTTGACGCATTCGGCACCTGCGCTTGATTTGTCGATGAAGATTACACGTTTGTAGCGTTGGAATAAGGAGTACAGTATGGCAGAAATGGTTATGCCTCTGGACATTACAGCGAATGAGACGCTGGTTGAGCAAGAAGCTGCGGCGATTGCACGTATTCAAGAGCTACGTCCGCAATTGGGCGAAGATGTCGTCATCCTCGGTCATCATTATCAGCGGGATGAAGTGGTGCGATTCGCGGATTTTCAAGGTGATAGTTACCAGTTGAGCCAAGAAGGCTCAAAGGTTAAAGCGAAATACATCCTGTTCGCGGGTGTGCATTTTATGGCCGAGAGTGCGGTTGTGTTGGGGCGTGAAGACCAAGTGGTGATTCTGCCGAACATGCAGGCGGGATGCAGCATGGCGGATATGGCGAATCTGGAACAGGTTTTGACGGCGTGGTCTGAACTGGAAGATGTATTGGGTGATGATCCCGAAAACAGCGTGATGCCTGTGACCTACATGAACAGCGCGGCAGACTTAAAGGCGTTTGTGGGTGAACATGGCGGTACGGTTTGTACATCCTCCAATGCGGATGGTGCGCTTAAATGGTCATTCGCCCAGCGTGAAAAAGTGTTTTTCTTCCCTGACCAACATCTTGGGCGGAACACGGGCAAGGCTATGGGCATTCCTGTTGAGCAAATGGTGCTCTGGAACCCGTTTAAGCCGTACGGTGGTTTGACCGACGATGAAATTCGGAATGCGAAGATTATTCTGTGGCGCGGACATTGCAGCGTACATCAGCAATTCCGGCCTGAGCATATCGATTTGTGGCGCAAGCACCACCCTGATGTGAATGTAGTTGTGCATCCTGAATGCATGATGCAGGTGGTGGATAAGGCGGATTTTGTAGGGTCAACATCCTACATTGTGAAGAAGATTGACGAGGCTCCGGTGGGGAGCAAGTGGGCAGTTGGTACGGAAATGCATCTGGTTAACAGGTTAAAGAACAAGTACACGGATAAGATGGTGGAACTACTTTCACCATTCTCCTGTTTGTGCAGCACAATGTACCGGATTAGCCCGATTGATCTGGCGAATGTGATGGAGAATCTGGTTGAGGGGCGTGTGATTAACCAAATTACGGTGCCGGATGCGGTGAAACGCAATGCCAAACTTTCGCTTGATCGTATGCTTTCCATACCCAGGTAGATAATAGACGTGGATGATATCCGAACGAATACACTGATTATTGGCTGTGGAATCGCTGGTGCGGCAACCGCTTTGCATCTGAGTGATGATGCAAAGCATCATGTGACTATTATTACGCGAGCGTCTGATCCTGCGGATACGAATTCAAGTTGGGCGCAAGGCGGTATCGTAACACGGAGTTTGGATGACTCGCCCGATTTGCTGGTACATGACATTCTGGAAGCAGGGGCGGGGTTAAGTTCTCCACGAGCCGCCCGATTGCTAGCTGATGCCGGACCGGAGTTGGTACGGTCAGTTTTGATGGAGCGCTGCGGCGTAAAGTTTGACCGTGACGAACGGGGCGAGCTGGTCTATGGGCTTGAGGGTGCACATAGTGTGCGGCGGATTATCCATGTTGGGGATAAAACGGGCGGTGCTATTGTCAAAGGTATGTTGGATACACTGGCAACTCGCAAAAACGTGACGTTGCTGGCTGATCATACTGCGGTTGACTTAATCACGTTTCCTCATCACTCACTTGATCCGGTGGCGGTGTATGACGCTATAAGCTGCCACGGTGCTTATGTACTTAACCGCACAAATAGCGAAATTATCCGCGTGTTGGCGGCTCATACTGTGTTGGCGACGGGCGGACTAGGGCAAATATTTCGTAATACGAGCAACCCCAAGGGTGCGCGTGGTGATGGATTGGCGATGGCGTGGCGCGCGGGTGCGCGGGTTGTCAATTCAGAGTACATCCAGTTTCATCCGACGACATTGAGTGTTCGTGGTGCGCCAAATTTGTTGATTAGCGAGGCTGTGCGGGGCGAGGGCGGGGTTCTGGTATCGCCGGATGGTAAGCCATTTATGGAACGCTATTCGCCGGAATGGAAAGATCTTGCTCCCCGCGATGTAGTGGCGCGTGCCATTCATATGGAAATGTTGGAAAATGGGTACGAGCATGTGTACCTTGATATTGCAGGCAAGCGATCACCTCAGTTCATTCGGCAGCACTTCCCACAAATGGTGGAGTCGTGCGCGGCATTTGGTATTGATGCCACAACCGAGCTTGTGCCAGTTGTGCCGGCTGCTCACTATTTTTGTGGGGGTGTTCTGGTTGACGAGTGGGGACGGACTTCACTTAGTGACTTATATGCGGTAGGTGAGGTTAGTTGCACAGGATTGCATGGTGCAAATCGTTTGGCTAGCACCAGCCTACTTGAAGGTTTGGTGTGGGGTGATCGGGCGGCAGAACATATCGAGCAAAACCCACGTGATCCTGTGGACGATGCACGTGTGCCAAGTTGGGTCTATCGGGGTGAGACTGAACCTGATCCGGCGTTGATCGAAGTGGATATGATGACTATTAAGAATGTGATGTGGCATTACGTTGGCCTTGTTCGTACCGCAGAGCGTTTAGCCCGCGCAGAACGTGAATTGCGACATTTGTGGCACGAGATTGAAGAATTTTATCGTAGTCAACGGTTGAATGATGCTTTGATCGGATTACGTAATGCTGTGCAAGTGGCACGTATCGTAACGTTTTCAGCGCAGCGTAATCGTACCAGCAGAGGCGCACATTATCGGGCTGATTCACTGCCTGCGGAAAACCAACCGACTGAAATGTCACCTAGTCGGATGGGACGTTAGGGACGGAAAGGAAGAGAACTATTATGACAGCGCGATTTACGTATCTCGACCATAGCGCAACTACTCCCACTGATCCACGCGTGGTCAATGAGATGATGCCTTATTGGACGACTGTTTTTGGAAATGCTTCCAGCTTGCATACGGCCGGTAAAGCGGCGAAGAATGCTTTGTCTCAGGCACGCGAAACGATCGCAATTGTGTTGAATTGCAATCCGGCTGAGATGATTTTCACGAGTGGTGGAACCGAAAGTGATAATCTGGCACTGCGTGGCGTGGCGGAAGGTATGCGCGTTCGGGGACGGGGCAAGCACATTATCACGACGGCAACTGAACATCATGCCGTGTTGGATGTCGCAAAAGAACTGATTGAAGACGGCTTTGAAGTGACGTTTTTGCCCGTTGATGCGTATGGGCGTGTGACGCCGCAGCAGGTTATTGATGCGCTGCGCGATGATACTGTTCTAGTGAGTATCATCTATGCCAATAACGAAGTGGGCAGTATTAATCCGATAGCTGAGATTGGCGCTGAACTTCGGAAACGTAAAGTTGCATTTCATGTGGATGCGGTTCAGGCCGCAGGGTTACTGCCGCTGGATGTGAAGGCTCTAAATGTTGACCTAATGAGTTTGTCGGCACATAAGTTTTACGGCCCGAAAGGGGTTGGATTGCTGTATGTGCGGCGGACAATTCCGTTGGTGGCTCAATTGATTGGTGGCGGGCAACAAGCGCACCGACGGGGGGGTACGGAGCCGGTCGCGTTAATTATGGGATTGGCAGAAGCCTTACGATTGGCAGAGACCGAGCGTGAGGCAACGGTTAAGCGGTTGACCCCTCTGCGTGATCGATTGATTGCGGGGGTCTTGAAGACGATTCCAGAAGCTGGATTGACGGGGCATCCGACTGAGCGGTTAGCGGGGCATTCGAGCTTCACGATGCAGGGCTTGAATGGCGATTCAATCCTGTTGGATTTGAATGAAGTGGGAATCGGTGCGAGTGGCGGCAGTGCGTGTACAACCGGGCAGCAAGAGCCGAGTCATGTGTTGCTGGCAATGAATGTGGATCAAGATCGTTTGATGGGGCAAATGCGGTTTGTGCTCGGAAAACATAACACAGCAGAAGATGTAGATTTGCTGCTTTATCACTTGAAGGCTCTGGTAGAGCGGCATCGAGCAATGGTTCCTGATATGCATGCATAGATTTGTAAAAATGGGCAAGTTAGTCAAAAGGCGTTCAAATATAGTGAGCGCCTTTGTTTTTTAGAGTGTAGAGGTGTGTATATGGTCAAGAAACGATTGTTTGTCATAGCGGTTGGTGTGTGCCTATTGGCTTTAGGCATGGCGACCAGTGCAATTCATGCGGAAGACACTACAACGGGTACTGATGGTTTGCCATGGTGGAATGACAGGGTGTTTTATGAAATCTTTGTGCGTAGTTTTCAAGATAGTAACGGTGATGGTATTGGGGATTTGCAGGGGCTGATCAGCAAGCTGGATTATCTAAATGACGGTGATCCTAAGACCAATACCGATTTAGGAATTACTGGTATCTGGTTAATGCCGATCATGGAATCACCGAGTTATCACGGTTACGACGTGACGGACTATATGAAGGTTGAACCGGATTACGGTACCAATGATGATTTTAAGAAATTGATTGCTGAAGCTCATAAGCGGGGCATTGCGGTCATCATTGATATGGTTCTGAACCATACTTCCAGCCAACATCCGTGGTTCAAAGATTCTCAGACGCCAGGTTCAGAACATGATCAATGGTACCGATGGAGTGATACGAAGCCATTGCAGCTTGGCCCGTGGAACCAAACTGTGTGGTACGAGCTGAATGGGCGCTTTTACTATGCGGTGTTTTGGGACGGTATGCCTGATCTTAACTTTGGTAATCCGGCAGTGGTTCAAGCATCACAAGATATTGCAAAGTACTGGTTGTCTGACATGGGCGCGGATGGTTTCCGTATGGACGGGGCGCGATATTACGTAGAAGATCCCGGTAAACTCGCAGATGCCGACGGGAATATTGCGTGGGCGAAGAATTGGAATGCAGCCATTAATGCAATAAATCCGAATGCGTTTACGGTAGCAGAGTTGTGGACGAACAGCCCTGATGTCGCAAAGTATATGCCGGATGGTTTTGATATGGGTTTTGAGTTTGACCTAGCGCAGACAATGTTGGATTCTGCACGACGTGGCACAAGCGATGCGGTGGCTCCGATTCAAAAACGTGCGCTGGGATTGTATAAGCCGGGACAATATGCGCCATTCCTGACGAATCATGATGGTTATCGGCTAATGAATGAAATGGGGAAGAGTCCTGACAAAGTTAAGGTGGCATCGTCGATGTTGTTGACCGGTGGTGGAGTCCCATTTTTGTATTATGGTGAAGAAATTGGCATGATCGGTGGTAAGCCCGATGAGTGCATTAGGACGCCTATGCAGTGGGATAGTACGCCGCGCAATGAAGCATTTATGGAAGGTAAGAATTGCCGTACGAACGAAGCTGAGTTCAATGTTGAAATCGAAGGTAACGATCCAAACTCACTGCTCAATCATTATCGCACTTTGATCCACTTACGAAACGATCATTCGGCGTTGAGAGTGGGGTCATTTACGCCTGTTCAAAGTAGCAATAATGCGTTGTACAGCTATATTCGTCAGAGTTCAGACGAACAGATTCTGGTGATCATCAATCTCGGTAAGACCGAAGTGGCTGATTATAGTTTGAGTGTTGCCAAGAGTGGGTTGTCTGGCGATCAAAAAGGCTCGTTATTGCTGGGTGAAGGTGATGTAGCCGATTTGAAACCCAATACTGACGGCGGGTTTGATGGCTATGTGCCACTGAAATCCATCCCCCCGTTTAGTACCACACTTATTCAACTGGGGAACTAAACTGAGGACATAAGGGGGCGTGGTTGCCCCCTTTGTTATCGATGATCCTAGCCGTCAAGTTCTTGATGCAGGTCAATGAGTGTCAAATCCAACTTCTTTTTGTTAGCAACGACAGTAGATAGAGCTGTTGTGTCTATAATTCCTTTGTTGAGGCCGACAAGAACGCCATGTTCTCCCCGCGCGAGGCAGGCGGTTGCTGCGGCACCCAAGCGTGTCGCTAGGATGCGATCAAATGCGGTTGGTGCACCACCACGTTGAATATGCCCTAAGATGGTGGCGCGCAGTTCAAATCCAAGAGTGGCCTTGTGCTCTTTGAAGTAACTGACTAAGGTCTCAGCATTATACTTTGCACCTTCGGCTACCACGATTATGCTGTGTTTCTTACCGCGTTCATAGGCAGCATGGAGTTGTTTAGCGATTGTTTCTGGTTCTGTCGGGACTTCAGGAATTGATATGAACTCTGCACCACCTGCGATGCCAGCCATTAAGGCCAGATAACCGCAATCACGTCCCATTACCTCAAGCAAAAAGGCGCGTTGGTGAGATGAGGCGGTAATTTTGAGGCGATCAATCGCTTCGAGTGCGATGTTGAGTGCTGTGTCGACACCTATGGTCATTTCAGAGCCGTATAGGTCATTATCGATGGTTGAGGCAATACCTACTACGGGAAATCCCATCTCAGACAGGGCATTTGCGCCGGTTTGGGAGCCGTTGCCACCGATCACGACGAGGCCACCAATGTTACGCTTATTCAATTCACGCAGTGCTTTTTGACGACCTGCTTCAGTTTTAAATTCTAGGGCGCGGGCGCTTCCGAGAATCGTTCCGCCTTGTTGGACGATGCCGCCAACATCACGCTGCCCCATGACTTGCATGTCACCGCTCATGAGACCAGCATAACCATGCTGGACGCCGTAGACTTCCCAACCTTTCGCGATACCGGTACGTACTACCGCTCGTACCGCCGCATTCATACCCGGGGCATCGCCTCCGCTTGTGAGAACCGCAATACTGTTCATTATGTTTTCCACTTCATCATCTAGCTGATGGATATTATTGTTTGCTGCGGATATGTTACTATGTTCCAGAAAACTTTCCCAAGTGCTTAACGGAAGGATAATCGCATGCTATTTGAAACTATTTTGTATGCCATCGACAATGGTATCTTGACTATTACGCTCAATCGACCTGAAAAACTCAATGCTATGACGCCAACCCTTTTGCGTGAGCTTAAAGACGCCTTTGTGCAAGCCGGTGCTGATTCGGCTGTCCGCGTGGTTGTTCTAAGCGGAGCAGGGCGAGGATTTTGTGCGGGAGCCGACTTAGCTGCTGCTTCAGAAGCCATGATGAGCGGGGGATTTTCATACGAAGCCAATTTGAATGCTACGTATAATCCGCTGATTCTGGCTATGCAGAGTTTGCAGAAGCCGATAATTGCGGCTGTAAACGGTGTGGCAGCGGGTGCAGGGATGAGTCTAGCGTTGGCATGTGATATACGGATTGCTGCAGAGAGTGCTAGCTTCCTGCAAGCGTTTGTGAAGATCGGATTGGTGCCTGACAGCGGGTCAACATGGTTATTGCCGCGAATTGTTGGTTTGACGAAGGCGCTGGAACTGATGTTGACAGGTCAGCGGGTCAGCGCGCGTGAGGCTCTAGAGATGAAAATGATTAACCAAGTGGTTTCTGATGCCGATTTGGCTGAGCATGTTGCACAGATGGCAAAGGTGTTTGCGACTGCACCGACCAAGACAATTGGCCTGATTAAGCAGGCGGTAAATTTTGCAAGCACGAGTACTTTGGAGGAGGCACTTCACTCCGAGGCAAGGCTACAGGAAGAAGCTGGAAAGACATCAGATCATATGGAGGGTGTGGCCGCTTTCCTCGAAAAACGGCCAGCACAGTTTAAGGGAGAGTAGCTTATTAGTTGAAGACCACAACGCCGCGTGCAACTGAACCACTCAACATTGCATCGTAGGCTTCGTTGATTTGATCGAGCTTGTATTCTTGTGATACTAGTTCATCAAGTTTGAGCTTGCCGGACATGTAGAGGTCAAGCATAAGCGGGAAATCGCGAGTGGCATTGACCGTACCATAGTAACTGCCTTTAATCACCTTTTCTTGGCGGGTAATGATGGCACCGGGGAGGTTAGTACCTGTACCCATAGCAGAAAGGCCTGCTAGCGTGAGTGTGCCGCCGGGACGAATGGCTTCCAGCGCAAGTTCTTGTAGCGAAGGTATACCTACGGCTTCAAAGGCGTGTTCGGCACCGCGTCCGTTGGTGATGTCACGGATGACCTGAATGGGATTATTGGATGACAAAATCGTGTGTGTTGCGCCGAACTGACGTGCAATTTCCATTTTTGCAGGATTTGAATCGACGGCGATAATTTTCTCGGCACCGCATAATGCCGCGCCCTGAAGGATATTCAATCCAACGCCACCGCAACCAAATACAACGACGCTTTCACCGGCTTTTACTTCTGCCGTGTACATAGCAGCCCCGACGCCGGTCGCAACAGCACATCCGACGAGCGCGGCAACCGTTAAGGGAACATCTTTGCGTATGACGACGCAGCTTTCCTGCGGGACAACCGCGTATTCAGCGAAGCTAGCAAGTCCTGAAAAATGGTATACGGTCTGGCCTTTCCAGTGCAGACGGGTGGTACCGTCTAGCATTGTGCCTGCCCAGATGGGGTCAATATAGGTTTCGCAAAGATTGGGTTTGCCCCGTAGACAATAGAAGCAATGTCCACAATCCGGTGCCCAGTTTAATGTCACATGGTCGCCAGCTTTCACACGGGTTACGCCTGCGCCTACGGCTTGCACAACACCTGCGCCTTCATGACCGGGGACTACTGGCATAGGGTGTTTTGTAGCCCCAGAAACCATATGATAATCGCTGTGGCAAACACCACTTGCGGCGATTTTAACGAGTACTTCCCCCGCACGTGGTTCGTCTAGTTCTACTTCTTCAACGATGAACGGTTGATGCGCCTCTAGTAACAGAGCGGCATGCATTTTCATGAGATTCCCTTTGGCTTTCTGAAATTGTAGATTGGACAGATTGTAACAATGATGTTGAAACAGGTATTATAGCCACTGATTTACTTGTTAACTGGAGATGGCTATGGATACACCAAAGATTTCCGATTTGCTCGATTTTGCATTAGATGCGGCATGGCAGGCTGGTCGAATCACACTGGGATATTTTCAGAATGGGATTGTTGCCGAGCGCAAGAGTGATGATTCGCCTGTGACGATTGCAGATAAGACGGCAGAGAAGCGCTTGCGCGAGTTGATTACTCAACATTGGCCTGATCATGGGATTATCGGTGAAGAATTCGGTACACAAACAGGCGTTAGTGGGCTTACGTGGACGGTAGACCCGATTGACGGTACCAAGTCGTTTGTGCAAGGTGTGCCGCTCTATTCTAATTTGATCGCGGTGACGGACGATAAAGGTCCTTTGGTAGGGGTGGCAAATTTCCCTGCGCTGAATGAAACGATTTATGCAACGCGTGGGGGAGGGTGTTTCTGGAACGGACGTCGGGCGCATGTCTCTGATGTGAAGGAATTAAAAGACGCTGTTCTTGTAGGGAGCGAGATCAATTACTCGAAGTTTGGTGACAAAGTTCGTCCGTGGAATAAGTTAGTTGACTCGACTTACATTCAACGCACATGGGGTGATTCATACGGATATGCGCTGGTTGCGACCGGACGTGCTGATATTATGATCGACCCGTGGATGGCGATTTGGGACTGCGGTCCACTACAAGTCATCTTAGAAGAGGCTGGTGGTACATTTACCGATTGGAAAGGTACCCCAACCATTTATAATGGCGAATCGTTTGCAACGAACGGTCATTTGTATGATGCAGTGCTAGGCATCATACAAGGTTAATTGCGATTCAGGCGTGGATCGAGGGCATCGCGTAAGCCGTCGCCCAGTAGATTAAAACCCAGAACCGTTAGCATAATCGCTAGACCAGGAAAGAAAACGAGGTGTGGGGCTGTGAATACATAGTTCCGCGACTCACTTAACATTTGACCCCATTCAGCCAGCGGTGGTTGGGCACCTAAGCCCAAGAATGAAAGTGCCGCTGCTTCCAAGACTGCGCCGCCAATGCCGAGCGTTCCTTGGACGATGAGTGGGGTCAATGTGTTAGGGAATATCTGCTGGAACAGGATGCGTGCTGGTGGCGCACCGAGGGCGCGTTCGGCGGTCACGAATTCCAATTCTTTTACGGAGAGAACGCTGGCACGAACTAGACGAGCGTATACAGGAATGGAAACGAAGGCGATGGCTAACAAGGCGTTTTCCAAACCGGGACCACGTACCGTAACAATTGTGATCGCTAATAATAGAGATGGAAATGCAAGCAGGACGTCCATCATGCGCATAATGACATTATCAGTCCAGCCGCCTACGTAACCAGCGATTAATCCAAGCACTGTACCTACAATGATGGCAAATGTGACACTGGTTATACCAACTACAAGTGAAACACGAGCGCCATAAACCAGACGACTAAAAACATCACGGGCATTTAAATCTAGCCCAAGTAGGTGCTGGGGTTTTTCACATCCGAGGATTTTGATGCATGGGGCACTTGCGGGCAATTTTCCGCTCTCGCCGGGTTGACCGATCATTGATAGATTTGGATCATGTGTGGCAATAATTGGTGCGAAGATAGCCATGAAGATAAGGAATCCGATAATGAATGCGCCAGCTACGGCTGATCGGTTGCGCCTCAAGTTCTTAAGGGTTTCAAAAAATATATTTTGTGAATCTGCCTTAGGTAGAACTTGCGATTCTTTGATGTTGATAATGCTAGGGTTTGCGCTTGACATAGCTGATAATGCCTTACAACTAACTCAATCGAATACGTGGATCTACGTATCCGTAAAGAATATCCACCAATAAGTTTATGACGACGAAGGCAATAGCAGTTACAAGCGTTACCCCTTGTACTATCGAATAATCACGTGCAGTAATGCCTTCAAAGAGTGTTTTGCCTATACCTGCAAAGCCAAATATGGTTTCAGTTAACACAGCACCTGCTATAAGACCGCCAAAATTAAGACCGATGATGGTAACTACTGGAAGTAGGGCATTGCTAACGGCATGACGCACGACAACTCGATATTCAGATAAGCCTTTCGCACGAGCCGTTCGGACATAATCTTGACCAAGTGTTTCGAGGACACTAGAACGGGTCATTCGGGCGATAATTGATAAGGGAATGGTTCCTACCGCCACCGCCGGAAGTATTAAGTGGCGGATTGCGTCAACGAATTGCTGACCATTTAATGTCAACACTGAATTTAAGATATTTAGGCGCGAAATAAAGATGAGCAAGCCGCTGGCTACCTGTTCATTTGCAGCTAATCCCCACGTAACATAAAAGGGGGCAAAATCCGCGCCAGCTGTTAGCCTACCAGAAGGTGGAAGTACAAACGGGGTATTCTTTAAGAGAACACTAAATACAAAAGCCATCATTAGCCCAAGCCAGAAGACCGGCATAGATACCCCGATGTTGGCACCAATCATGGTGACGACATCTAATTTTGAGTTGTATCGGTATGCCGATAGTATGCCGAGTGGAATGCCAACTACAATTGCAAGTAGTAGAGCAGTGACGGCTAACTCGATGGTTACTGGTAATCGTTCCACGAGTAGAGTGGTAACAGGGCGGCCATAGCGCAACGAGTCACCGAGATCCCCTTTGAACACATTTACCAAATAGATTGCAAATTGACTATCAAAAAGGTCAGAGACGTTTTTGGTTTCAATAAATTTTGGTATGTTTAGTATATTTGGTTTATCAAGGCCAAAGCGTAGAACAAAGGCGTCACACACTTCATCAGTGGCCTTTTCGCCTAGCATAGCGCGGCAAGGATCGCCCGGTATTGAACGTCCGAGCGCAAAGGTGACGAGAAGAATTCCAAATAAGACCGGAATAGCAAGAATGAGTCGCCGAAGGATAAATGTTGACATAATGATATAAACCGTTTAGTTACATACTCTACAAATGGCAAGGCGGGTGCAACGTTGGCAACCCGCCTTGCGTGTTCCAAATCAAAAAGGTATTGCTACTACTAACTAGCTGGTGCGTTCAAGAAGCCACCAAAATAGCCAGTCATGTAATCCCACGCGCCCGTACGACCAACGTGAAGGGGATTCTTAGCATCCCACATTGCTGCGTAGGTTTCGAAGACATCTGCTGAGTCAAATTCAGAACCATCCGAGAACTTAACGCCTTCACGGAGTTTGAAAGTCCATTCGGTCAAGTCTGCGTTTGCCGACCATTCAGTAGCCAAAGCGGGCACAACATTACCGCCACCTAACTCGAACCCGAGCAGTGAATCAGTAATTTGTTCACATGCAGCGAAGGTTTCGCCATCGCTCTCGTCATTGCAGTACAAGCTAATTGGCTCGGCATTCTGTTCGAACACAATCTGATCGCTATCAGGGTTTTCCATTACACGGAATTGTGCAGCAGAGACTGCACCGGTGTAAGCACCTTTGATGCTGGCTTTCCAAGCATTGGCGTTACCACCATGTGCTATTGGAACCATGGGTACAAAATTAGCGATTTCGTTGTTGGCTTCGGTATAAAGTTTTAGGCGTGCTGCCGGATCCGAGAGTTGAGCGGCTTTGGTCAAAAGATCGGTGAGGACAGGGTCTTTTGCGCCAAAGCTGTCATTTGAACCAGTGCCAAAATGGAAATCAAGGAAGTTGGTCGCATCGGGATAGTCTGCGCCCCAACCAAGCATGAACATGGGGAGTTTGCCGGCGGAAGCGGCGTCAAGGAATGCACCCGATTCCATAACATTGATTTCGATTTCAATGCCGATTTCCTTGAGTTGTGCTTGCAGATCTGTGGCAACAACACCGGGTTGTGGGAGGTAGCCACGGACTACATCACGGTAGCTGAGTTGTACCTTGATGGGCAGTGCTACGCCTGATTCCGCGAGGAGAGCCTTGGCCTTCTCGAGGTCATACGCGATAGTCGTTGAATCGGCGGTATAACCGAAAATGCTGGGGGGCATAAACTGATCGGCAGTTGTTGATCCCGGGGGATAGAAATTATCCACAAGGCGTTGCTTATCGATTGCATAGGCGAGCGCTTGGCGAACTTTAATGTTGTCAAACGGCGCGAATGTGTTGTTCACCCCAAGGTACATGGTGTTGGTCGACAGACCGGGATACAGCTTGTAATCGGGATTGGCTTCGATGGTGGCGAAGTCAGCGGGGCCGACATTGGCGATACCATCAACTGTGCCAGCTTGGAGTTCGTTCCAACGGGCAGCCGCTTCAGAGTTCCATTTGATGATGGCGGTCTTTTCAATCGGGGCATCTCCCCAATAGTTTTCATTGGCAGTTAATACTAGTTCATTACCCTTGTCCCACTTTTCCAGTTTGTAAGGGCCTGTACCGATTGGGTTGTTCAGTAAATCACCACCGCCACCAGTGGCTTTCAAGTTATCCGATGATTGAATAGCAAATCCTGCGAATGCTACCTTTGAAGGCAGTGCAGGATCAGGTGCACAGAGCGTTAGCTTGAAGGTATATTTATCGGGTGCTTCAATCGCTTTAATACTACCCTTATAGTCACCACCGCAGGCTGGTGCTTCGAGCTTCAGCGCGTCTTGCGCGAAGGCCGGCATGACCAAGCCTAAGGCTACTACTGCTGTTGTTAGCAGTGGAACCATACGAAAAACAGATTTCATAATCTCACTCCTTAAAAAAAGTCACAATACATCAATCAATGCTTCTGTGTGATATACACAGGTTTCCCCTAAAAGGTTCGTAAGGCAGAATTGTATACATGTTTGTTAACTTTGCCAAATCGGCTTCATAATTCTTGTGCGAACATTGATGTAGAGAAATATTGTGCCGGTGATCGTGCAGTAGTGATATGTCAGCAGTTCACGAAATTATCAGCATGAACTTCGAGGAATTCGCACATAGTCAGTGGCGCATCTGAATCACTGTATTACCCAGAGAATTAGATGCTTGGCATACTGGCTGCATGACAAGCGTATATTGTGGGACTTATTGTTTTGCGTTTACTATACAGATACATATTTCATTTGCGAAAGTGATCATCATGCCCGCAATACCCTCGGATATTGAAATCGCCCAAGCAGCTAAGTTAGTTCATATTAATAAAATTGCAGAACAACTTGGTTTAGATCCTGAGAATGATCTTGAGCATTATGGTAAGTACATGGCGAAGATTAATCTCGACGTTCTGGATCGACTCAAGGATAGACCCTCTGCAAAGTATATTGATGTCACTGCGATTACCCCTACACCACTCGGAGAAGGGAAATCAACGACGTTAGTGGGACTGGGACAAGCCCTAAACCTCATCGGCAAGCGTGCAACCATTACGATTCGCCAGCCATCACAAGGCCCAACCTTTGGTATCAAGGGTGGGGCAGCCGGTGGGGGCTACAGCCAAGTTGTGCCGATGGAGAATTTTAATCTGCATCTGACCGGTGATATACACGCTATTACTGCCGCACATAACCTGATTGCGGCAATGATTGATAACCACCTTTATCATGGGAATGCGCTCAATATTGATGAACACAATATTGTGTGGCGACGGGTGATGGATTTGAACGACCGGTCATTGCGAAATGTGATTGTCGGTCTGGGGGATAAGGCAGATGGTATTCCCCGCCAGACTGGATTTGATATTACGGTCGCTTCAGAGATCATGGCGATTTTGGCGCTAACCACGTCGATTGAAGATTTGCGGTCTCGTATTGGTCGGATGGTCATCGCATACAGTAAGGATAAGAAGCCGATTACGGTTGAGCAATTGCAGGCTGGCGGTGCAGCGACCGTGTTACTGCGGGACGCAATAAAGCCAACGTTAATGCAAACGCTAGAGAATACCCCTGCGATTGTTCATTGTGGACCGTTTGCCAATATAGCTCACGGCAATTCTTCGGTGTTAGCGGACATGATTGCGGTGAAGTGTTCAGATTATGTGATTACCGAATCAGGCTTCGGGGCTGATATTGGCGCTGAGAAGTTCTTCGATATTAAGTGTCGTGCATCGGGACTTAGCCCGAATGCTGCTGTACTCGTGGTGACGGTTCGTGCGCTTAAGGCTCATACAGGCAAATACAAAATTACGCCGGGTAAACCGCTTGACGCTGGTCTTATCAGCGAAAATGTTGCTGATGTGGAAATCGGTGCGGCGAACATGGTACGACACCTCGAAAATATGCGGAAGTTCGGCGTTAATCCGGTTGTGGCAATCAATGCATTCTCGACCGATACCGAAAAGGAAATGGATGCCATACGCGAGATTGCGATGGCCGCAGGTGCTGTGGGTGTGTCAGTCTCACGGCATTGGGCTGAAGGCGGTAAGGGTGCCGCAGAATTGGCTGAAATGGTGGTTACTGCTTGCAACCAGCCCAATGACTTCCAAATGTTGTATCCGGTTGAGTGGCCTATTAAACGCAAAATTGAAGCCATCGCAACCGAGATCTATCGTGCTGATGGTGTGGATTACACGCCGGAGGCAGATAAGCAGATTGCGACATTTGAGCAGAATGGTTTTGGTCAACTACCAATCTGTATGGCTAAGACTCATTTGAGCTTCACTGCTGATCCAGCAATAAAGGGGGCGCCAACCGGATTTCGGTTGCCCATTCGTGAAGTGCGTGCTTCGGTAGGTGCCGGGTTTATTTACCCGCTTTGTGGCGATATGCGCACGATGCCCGGACTGCCTGTTCACCCTGCGGCAGAACGTGTTGATCTGGATGAAAATGGGCTTGTGGTAGGGTTATTTTAGGCCAACACGTATTGCGAATGATTGATAAAGCAGTCTATAATTAAGTACGAATTGGTTAAGCGTTTAACTATGCCTTCACATTTTAAGGATTTGATCGCCATGCGTTCCATTATTTCGATTAACGATGGTTGGCTGTTTGCGCCAGCTGATGTAGAAGCTAGCACTCCGGATAGCCAGTTTGAGCGGGTGACCCTTCCGCACACAAATAAACTTTTGCCTTACCACAATTTTGATAATGCTGAGTATCAGTTTATTTCAACCTATCGCAAACGCTTCAATCTACCCGAAGCGAGGAATGGACGCCGTGTATTCATAGACTTCGAAG
Source organism: Aggregatilineales bacterium (assembly GCA_044227005.1). GTDB lineage: Bacteria > Chloroflexota > Anaerolineae > Aggregatilineales > Phototrophicaceae > CFX2. The sequence continues at coordinate 1,229,609 of JBGAFZ010000002.1, read as the reverse complement.
GCGCGATGATCGCTTCTGAGGTGACGCTTAATGGGGTCAAATTGGGCGACTACGAAGGCGGGTTCACACCATTTTCATTTGATATTACGGATGTGGTTAAAGAAAACAGTGAAAATCTGTTGACTGTTCGGTTGGATTCGTCCGAACGGGCTGACATTCCGCCGTTTGGCTTTGTAGTGGATTATTTGACGTTTGGTGGTATCTACCGCGAAGTTAAGCTGCGTTATGTCGAACCTGTGTACATCAAAGATGTATTTGCGCGCACCAAGAATGTTTTGAGTGGTGCACCATCAGTTGACGTTGACGTCTTGATTTCGAATACGACGAGTATGCACCAAGTTGTTCAAATTGGTTCGGGTCTTCAACATCAAAGTGATACCGTTGCGTTTACAAAGGTTGAGATCGCTCCGCACGATGATACTAAGGTGACTGTATCTGTTCCTGCACAAGCATTTGAATTGTGGACGCTTGAAAAGCCTACTCTATATAACTTTTCTGCGGTATTGGCTGATAGCAAAGCTAAGCCAGTTGATAGCGTTGATTTTAGAATTGGATTCCGAGAAGCGGAATTTCGGAAAGATGGTGGGTTTTATCTCAATGGCAATCATGTCAAGTTGATGGGTTTAAATCGTCACCAGACTTATCCGTTTATCGGCGCGGCTGCTCCAGCACGCTTGCAGCGCAAAGATGCGGAAATCATAAAGCACGAACTGGGCTGCAATATTGTACGCACGTCACACTATCCGCAATCAGTACATTTTATAAACCGATGCGATGAGATTGGTTTGTTGGTGTTTGAAGAAATCCCCGGTTGGCAACACATCGGTGATACTGATTGGCAGGGCATATCCTTGCGCGATGTTGAAGCAATGATTATGCGCGACCGGAACCATCCTTCGATAATCATTTGGGGGGTGCGCATCAATGAATCTCAGGATAATGAAGCGTTGTACCGCGCAACGAATGACTTGGCGCACAAGCTTGATCCGACGCGGCCAACTGGTGGTGTGCGTTACTTCCAAGACAGCCAGTTCCTTGAAGATGTCTTTACGTACAATGACTTTTCAAACTCAGTTGTAGAGCCGGTTCATACCCCGTATCTGGTTACCGAGTTTAATGGGCATATGTACCCAACTAAGAGTTTTGATCAAGAAGAGCGCATGATTGAGCATGCGCTGCGACATGCCCGTGTGCAAGATAAGCAAATGGGCATGGCTAATGTCTCAGGTGCCATTGGATGGTGCGCCTTTGATTACAATACACATAAGGAATTTGGTTCGGGTGACATGATTTGTTATCACGGCGTGATGGACATGTTCCGGTTGCCGAAATATGCTGCATATTTCTATGAGAGTCAGATTTCGCCTGAAGTGCGACCCGTATTACGACCGGCAACGATCTGGTCGATGGGCGATCGTAGTGGTGGCGGTAATGATCCGTTGACCATATTTAGCAACTGCGATGAAATTGACTTGTATATTGGTGAAAACCATTTCGGACGCTATCAGCCAGATCGTGCTGCATTTCCGAACTTGGCGCATCCTCCGTTCACGATTCCGGGTTTGCAACTTTGGTTGACATGGGGCGGCAAGTTGCCATTTTTACATGTGATTGGTTACTACAAAGGCGAAAAGGTCGCTGAACAGAGAATTGATTGTAGCCCGTTGCCATATAAGTTGACGTTGGAACCTGACGACATTGTGCTGAATGCTGACGGCGCGGATATGACACGACTGGTCTTTAAGATCGTGGATCGATACGGCAATCGCTTGCCATATGCAATCAAAGTCATTGACTTTACGATTGATGGTCCAGCAGATTTGATTGGCGATACCCCATTCCCGATTGTTGGTGGGCAAGCAGCATTTTTCGTTCGTGCCAAGCATGAAACGGGTATAGTTACCATTCGTGCCAAAGCAAAGGGCTTGCCGGATGCTGAAACGACAATCACTATTCAGTAGAAATTGATAACTGCCATGCAGCGAGTGGGTGTAATAGTCTTGCTCGCTGCACAAAATTTGCTGCGAAGTTATGTGTTGGTTGTTACAATATTTCCAAGACAGATCATTGAACTTAGGAACTTATTCTGATGTCAAAGTATATCCTCGCTTTAGATCAAGGTACCACTTCTTCACGCGCTATCCTTTTTGATCGAAATGGTCGGATTGTTGCATCGGCTCAACAAGAGTTTCCTCAGTTATATCCGAAGCCAGGTTGGGTCGAGCATGATCCTGAAGCGATATGGCAGTCGCAATATCAGGTTGCGCGGCAGGTCATGGAGTCGCATAAAGTGAGCGCTGCTGATATTGTGTCGATCGGGATCACCAATCAACGGGAAACGACGCTGATTTGGGATCGAGAAACCGGACAGCCAATCCATAATGCGATTGTTTGGCAGGATCGCCGGACATCAGCATTTTGTGACCAGTTAAAGGCGGAAGGGTTTGACAAGACCATCCGCGAAAAGACAGGTTTGGTTACGGATGCCTATTTTTCAGGAACTAAGGTTGCATGGCTACTAGAAAACGTACCGGGAGCGCGTGAAAAAGCTGAAGCAGGGCGTCTGGCTTTTGGTACTGTTGATAGTTTTCTGATCTGGCGGTTGACGGGTGGACGTTTGCACATTACTGATGTGAGTAATGCTAGCCGCACAATGCTCTATGACATTCATAAACGATGGTGGTCGAGTACTGTACTTAAGCACTTCGATATACCGGCATCAATGCTGCCGCAAGTTGTCCCGAGCAGCATGATTTATGGAGAGACGAGTGCCGAGATTTTCGGTACACCGATCAAAATCTCAGGAATTGCAGGTGATCAACAGGCGGCAACTTTCGGGCAGGCTTGTTATGAACCCGGTATGGCGAAGAATACCTATGGTACGGGTTGCTTCATGCTGATGAATACCGGTTCAAGTGCAAAGGAATCGCACCATAATTTGCTCACAACCGTTGGTTGGACGGTGGGGCAGGGCGCGATGCAGTATATGTTGGAAGGTAGCGTATTCATTGCTGGTGCTGCGATCCAATGGTTGCGCGACGAAATGAAACTTATATCGAATGCTTCTGAAACCGAAGCAATCGCGCGTAGTATTGCTGATACTAGCGGGGTATATGTGGTTCCGGCATTTGTTGGACTAGGGGCGCCTTATTGGGATCAGTACGCGCGAGGGGCAATCGTTGGCTTGACTCGTGGAAGCGGACGGTCACAAATCGTCCGTGCGACCCTAGAAAGTATTGCCTACCAGACTCGCGATGTGATTGAAGCGATGCGCGCTGATTCGGGTTTAGCACTTCAAGCACTACGGGTAGATGGTGGTGCGGTGCGCAATGATTTCCTGATGCAGTTTCAGGCGGATATTCTAGGCGTGCCTGTGCAGCGTCCGGTTGTGACTGAAACCACAGCGCTCGGGGCTGCGTATCTTGCAGGCTTGGCTAGCGGATTTTGGTCATCCCAAGAAGAAATTGCACAGCAATGGGCAGTTGAAAAGACGTTTGAACCCCATATGTCAAGTGAACAGCGCGACTCACTATATGGTGGTTGGAAGCGTGCAGTTGAACGGGCTATGAATTGGGCGGAATAAATTTTAGGCGCAATTAATGATAGTGTTCAATCCTAGGTTTATCGGTATTTGCCCAAATTAGGGAATCTCATTATGAGTAAAATTCTTGTTGCTGGTTTGACCAATATAGAAGTGACCCTCAAGGTCGATTCATTTCCTATTCAATATAGTCCCGTTTTGTATCCGTTTCATGGTGTTAATAGTTCGGTATCGGGCGTTGGGTTTAACGTAGCAAAAGCACTGACCCGACTTGGTGACACTGTAAATTTTCTGTCGCTGGTGGGTAAAGATCCAGCTCAAAAGCTGATTAAGCAAGCTTTGGCCGATGAAGAAATCCGTGGGAAGCATGTGCTTGATCGTTTGAAGCAAACTCCACATTCTGTTGTGATTTACGACTCGTATGGGAATCGGCAAATCAATGTCGATTTGAAAGATATTCAAGACAGCTTTTATCCCCAAGTTTTGTTTGAACAGGCCTTGGCCGAGTGTTCAATGGCTGTCCTGTGCAATATCAATTTTTCGCGTCCATTCCTCGAAACTGCGCGACGCGCCGGAAAACTGATTGCAACTGATGTCCATGCTATTTCGGATATTGAGGATTCGTATAACCGCGATTACATGGCAGCGGCAAATATATTGTTCATGAGCCATGAGCACCTTCCCTGCTCACCGGAAGATTGGGCAAATTGGCTTATCAATCGATATGGGACTGAAATTGTTGTGATTGGGCTTGGCGCACAGGGTGCACTACTCTCGGTTAAATCAGATCATTTTATGGAGCGCATTCCTGCCGTTAATACGCGGCCTATCGTGAGTACGATTGGCGCAGGGGATGCACTCTTTTCTTGTTTTACTCATTATTATCAGCAAACGAACGATCCGTACGAGTCTATTCGTAAGGCAATGGTGTACGCGTCCTATAAGATTGGCGCTACGAGTGCTGCGGATGGATTCCTTAGTGAGCAAGAACTTGATGCATGGTTCATGCGTATGGCGGTGTGAGCGTTTGCGAGAAGTCAATTTAAGGACGGTGTAAGATGACCCGAAAAGACGCATTGGACGCATTGAGGAATCAATCAGATGTATCGGTACTCATAGTCGGTGCGGGTGTCAATGGCATTGGAACTTTTAGAGATTTGGCGCTGCAAGGAGTTGATGTTTGGTTGGTGGACAAAGGCGATTTCTGTAACGGCGCTAGTGCTGGTTCGTCACATATGCTCCATGGCGGAATCCGATACCTTGAAAATGGCGAGTTTCGTTTGGTGCGGGAAGCCTTAACGGAACGGAATCGAATGCTGCACAATGCACCGCATTATTCCAAGCCGCTTCCTACTACCATTCCAATATATAGTTGGTTTTCGGGTTTTTTGAATGCACCGCTGAAGTTCTTGAATTTGCGCGATAAACCGTCTGAACGTGGCGGCGTAATCATCAAGCTAGGGTTGATGATGTACGACTGGTTTACACGCGGTCAACAAGGTTTACCAACACATCGCCTAATCGGGCGTGATGAGTCACTCAAGTTACGACCGCAACTGAACGACAAGATTGTTTGTACGGCGACCTATTATGATGCATGGATGCCGTATCCAGAACGTATTTGCCTCGAAATGGTGATGGATGCCGAGGCAATAAATCCCAAGGCACGCGCACTTAATTACGTTAGCCTCGCTGGTGGAGCAGGGGATAAAGTTACGCTCAAAGACGAACTCAGTGGTGAAACATTTGAGATCAAACCGAAGCTCGTTATTAATGCGGCTGGACCATGGATCGATCTAGCAAATCGGGCAATTGGTGAGGAGACGCAGTTTATTGGTGGTACCAAAGGATCGCACATTCTCATCGATAATCCCGCACTCCATGAAATTCTGCATGGACATGAGATGTTCTTTGAAAATAAGGACGGACGCATTTGTCTGATCTTCCCGCTGCTGGATAAGGTGATTCTGGGTACGACTGATATTCGTAGTGAGATTCCTGATCCCACTTGTACTGAAGATGAAGTTGCGTACATGATTGATCTTGTCAGTTATGTATTCCCCAACATCAAAATTGATCGCTCACAAATCGTGTTTTGGTTCTGTGGTGTTCGACCGCTCCCGCACAGCAGTGCCTCGCGCACAGGGGCAATTAGCCGCGACCACAGTATTCGGGTGATCGAGCCTGATGCCAAGATTAAGTTCCCTGTACTTGCACTTGTAGGTGGTAAATGGACTACGTTTAGAGCATTCTCTGAGCAAGCAGCTGACGCGGTTCTGCAACGGCTAGGTTTATCCCGAAAATCTGATACTAAGAATACGAAAATTGGCGGTGGTAAGGGCTATCCGGTGTCGGAAAGTGAACAACGTAAGTGGTTAAGCGATTTACAGCAAAAAACTGGACTTTCGGCTGAACGGGTTAAAGTGTTGTTTGATCGCTATGGTACGTATGCCAGTGAAATTGCTGCGTTTTGTGTGCAAGAGCCGGATAAAGCTCTAACTTCTCAACCGAATTACAGCCAGCGCGAAATTAGGTTTTTGGCTGAGCGTGAGAAAATTGTCCATCTAGAAGATTTGTTGTTGCGCCGATCCCTGTTAGCGATGTTAGGTTATGTAACAGGTGCTTTGTTACAGGAGACCGCAGCAATATTGGGAAATGTATTGGGATGGTCTGCAAGCCAGCAACAGGAAGAAGTGGAACGAGCGACCAAGATTCTCGTAAGCCGACATGGTGTTGCTCCTGATCGCTTAAGCCTCAAACCTACCGCAGTCGCCTAATTTGGCGCGATTTTATCTCCGTAATTAGACAATTTGCACAAATATGTTTGGCTAGGGTTGACAGCCCTAGCCAAAGTCGGTATCTTGTAGTTAAGCGGTTAACTAAATGTGAAATTTGATCGCTCTTTTTTTAAACTGCGCAGTTAAGCGCTTAACTGTTGATATGTATTTGAAGAAATTAGTTTTATGGCAACTTTAGAAGACGTAGCGAAAAAAGCTGGTGTGTCGACCGCAACTGTTTCCAAGGTGCTTTCGAATACGCCCTATTTTACAGAAGCTACTCGAATAAAAGTGATGCAAGCAGTGGACGAGATCGGTTATATGCCCCATCTCGCCGCACGTGCCCTTTCGTCGGGTAAGACTAACATCATCGCGGTCGTATTTCCGTACGTATTCGACACGATATTCACTGACCCGCTGGTACTAAGAATGCTTGAAGGCATTGAAGCAGAATGTACCCCGCGTGGATATAACATACTTTTGAGTACGCCCCGACTTAGCGAACATGGGCCAGATCAGCATTATCAACAATTGCTACAGAGCCGTTACATCGAAGGCATTATCGCACTCGACAATGTTCCGATAACGTCAGTCATCGCTCCTGCTGAGGCGCTCAACATTCCTGCTGTGGCCATTGGCAATTATGCTACCCAGAAACGTGTTCAAAGCGATGATTTTTCTGGCTTCATTCAGATTTTTGACCATATTGTTTCATTGGGACATTCACACATCGGTATTGTTGGCGTACCCGAAGAACTCCATTATTCGGTTCAGCAGCGTATTGCAGGGTTACGAGAAGGCGCTCGTCGGGCAAATATCGATTTCGACTCACTTCCTCGCGTCAATGGTGATTTTTCGACCGTCAGTGGTTCAAATGGTACCTCAGAATTACTAGCCCGACATCCAAATCTTACCGCCATTATTTGTCTCAATGATCGAATGGCATTGGGTGCTATACAGTTTGCGCGCCAATCTGGTAGAGAAGTTCCTCGTGACCTAAGTGTAGTTGGTTACGATGATATTCCGATGTCTGCTGCGTTTTCACCGGCTTTGACCACCATCGATCAACGCGCACGTGAACTTGGGCAAGCCGCTGTTCGCATGTTATTTCAAGTGTTTGAAAACCGTCCAGTTGAACCGCTGTTACTGCCGGTACAACTTGTTGTTCGTCAATCAACCGCCGCGCCGCATGAGCGCTAATAATCCTTTGGAAGGGGGTGGTTTGCACGAGTAATTCTGTATTGTTCGGTTCAAAATTTAATGTATTTCGATTCGGTGAGATTTTAGGAGATATGTGAAATGTCTAAGCGTAGTTTGTTAGTCGTCGTTTTAGCAGTATTTTTGATGTCGTTGTCTATTCCTTTGGTTTCTCAAGCCCAAGGCGATGTGGAACTTCGTTGGCGTACACGTCCAGATAATCAGGCTGAGATTGACCTGTATCAATCAATCAGCGATAGCGTTGATGCAGCGTGGGATGGTGTCACGCTTAAATATGAAGCCGGTGGAACCGAAGGTGCTGGCTATCAGCAGACTCTGTTAACTGAAGTTGCGGCTGGTACTGCGCCGGATGTGTTCTGGATCCCGGGTGCAAGTCTGGCAAGCTTTGCCAAGGCTGGCGCAATCCTCAATCTCGCTGATTTGGCTGATAGCGCTAAGTTCGATACTGGCGTTTACTATCCTCAACAGATCAAAGAATTGACCTTTGATCCTGCTGGTGGCAAGGCACTCTGGGGTCTCCCACGTGATGCTTCGTCATTCGCTTTGTACTACAACGAAGACTTGTTCGCAGAAGCTGGTATTGATACTCCTGCCAAGTTGATTGCAGATGGCAAGTGGAACTGGGATACCTTCACCGAAACCGCTAAGGCGATCAGTGAACTCTCAAGCGGCGACAACAAGATCGTCGGCGCTGGCATGAGCGGTTGGTGGGCAAACTGGTTGGTGTGGATCAATGCCGCTGCCAATAATGGTCGTAACAACTATTTCAACGAAGATCGTACTGGTTGCGGACTGAATCAACAAGCGACCACCGATGCTTTCAATTTCCTGAGCAACATTTACTCGAATGGTTGGGCTGTTCCTTTCGGTTCAGATCCTGAAGCACCATTTGTTGCTGGTACCGTTGGTATGTTCATGAATGGCCGTTGGGCTACCCCGAACGCAATCCAGAACCTTAAGTTCAAGTGGAACGTTGCTGAATTGCCAACCGCCCCGAATGGTGGCAAGAGCAATTGGTTGTTCTGGGGTGCATACGTCGTCAATGCTAAGACTGCTAACCCGGAAAAGGCATTTGACCTCGTAACCCGTTTGACCAGCGTTGATGTCGAATCACAGGTTACCGCCAAGGGTGCTAACCTCCCCAGCCAGAACAGCAAGGAAGCTGTTGATGCTTTCTTGACGAGCTTGACTGACGTGAAGCCTGACCTCAACAATGCTGCATTCTCCAATGCATTGTCATACGGCGTCGCAGAAGGTCCTCTGTGGACTGCTGACTACGATGCACTTGACGCCGCAATTGGTGGTGAAGTAACTAAGGTTATGAGCGGTAGCGTGAAGCCGGAAGACTTTACAAAGACTGTTTGCGACCAGATGGATACGTTCTTCAAGAAGTAGCCCTCAGCGCATGATCAGTGGTGAGTCGGTTCGCTGGCTCACCACTGATATTCTTCAGTACGCGCTGTCAAATCCGCTAATTATTAATAATGGGGAGCTTCATAAGATGACCTCGTCTTCCCGATCTATGGGTTCAGCACACCCAAAAGCGAATAATCTCCCACCAACACTCTATGGTGTCGTCATTTGGCAAATCATAGTGGGCGTAGGGTTTATATTCGCTGCAAGCCAAGTATTACAAATTGAACGTCTTTTTAATCTCGGAAATGTAATTCAGATTTTTATTGCATTTTTGCTCGGATTGGCTTCGATTGCGTCTTTTGCATCAGCCTATCTTGTATATCAAATAAAAGGTGCTGGTCGTTTGATTGCTATGGCGATCAACTTCGTGTGCCTCGTTTTGGCGTCTTTGTACCTCGGTCATGTGATAGGGTTGTACCTCGGACTTGATAACCTGACAGATGGTCTTTATCACAACATCTCGTGGATCTGGGGTATTGCGCTCGGTTATGTAGTGTATTGGGTCGGCGGACGCTTTCCGGATGATACGTCGCTAAGGTTGTATGTCACCCGCGCAGGCATAGTGATTATGGCCCTGTGTGTATTGATCATATTCTTGGTTTCCGGATTGCTTGTAAGCGGATTGACTTCTTTAATTAGCGGGATACTTCGACCCACATCACTAGTCATTCTGGTTGCTATGGCGGTATTTGGTGGTGTCACCTTCTATCTGCTACGCCTTGGCGAATTTTTCAATGAGACAGTTGCTGAACGTGATACTTGGCAGGGCTGGTTGTTCTTGATGCCAAATTTCATTAGTTTTACTCTGTTTTTTGCAGGGCCACTTCTACTTTCGCTATATCTGAGTTTTACTGACTACAATCCAGTACAGCAAAATCCGGCACAATTTCTTGGTCTTCAGAATTACGGTGAAATGCTGAGTCTGAGCTTTGGCACCTTGCAATCGCCTGATCAACCGGCCAAAGCTGTAATAGCAGATGGTCACGCCGAGTTGACACGCTTTTCTATAGCGGGCACAACGATTGTAATCGGCGCGAATGACACGTTGTTTTGGATCAGCTTCGTAAACACGTTCTTCTACTGTATTTTGCTGCTTATTTTAAGTATCCCACCTGCCATTGCTTTAGCGATGCTGCTGAACTCCAAGATAGCAGGGATGCAGTTTTTCCGTGCGTTGTTCTTTATACCTTCAATTGCAGCAGTAGTAGGTGTTGCCCTGATCTGGCAGTGGTTATATGACCCCGGAGTTGGGTTTATCAATTATGCCATTACCGGACTCGTTAATGGGATCAATGGACTGTTGGGGACGCAAATCGCCAATCCTGCGATTCAATGGCTAACAGACGACCGCGTATTGATGCTTTCAGTGGTTATTATGGCGGCGTGGCAAGTGATCGGTTTTAACACGGTTATTTTGTTGGCAGGGTTGCAGGGGATGCCGCGTGAGGTTATGGAAGCCGCTACAGTGGATGGTGCCAATCGTTGGACGCGCTTCTTGCGGATTACGTTGCCCTTGTTGGGTCCGACGACTTTCTTTGTGACAATAACCACCTTAATTAGTGGTCTACAAGCATTTGCAGAACCATTTTCTTTAATCGGGGAAAATAATCCGACGACGGCTAAATTGACTAGCGTGTACTACCTTTACAATATGGGATTTGCGAGCTTCCGCATGGGATATGCGTCGGCGGTTGCGTGGGTGCTGTTCATTGCAATTTTCATCGTGACGGTCATACAGTTCCGCTTGTCACGTAGTAACCAAGCTTATAGTGATTAAAAGGGCGTGAAAATGACTTCTACAGTTCGTTCATCTACCACGACCCGTTCTAAAACAGGCAATCGAGAACAAATCGAACGAGTCCGACATTGGGTTATACGCATCGCGGCCTACGTTTTGCTTTCTGCTGTAGCGTTCCTAATGGTTTTCCCGTTTCTATACATGTTTTTTACATCGCTTAAGCAAACACAAGATGTTTATCATTCCCCGCCGCGGTTATTGCCTTATTCTGCCGATACTATCGAGCGAGATGGAAAGCAAGTTTCGGTCTATGAATTTGAAATCAACGGGCAGACCCATAGGATGCTAATTGATGAATCTGCCGGTGTGACCACTTTCGGGTTTTTCACGACAGCTGACCAGCTCAATGCCGCTGATCCACAGTCAAGCGCAGGATTGCAGTTGATCAAATTAAGTGAGGCAATTGATACCGGTAAAACACAAACTGTCGGTGGTAATGACTTCCCCGTTTATACGGTCAAGCTCGGTGAGACGACAACAGATTTATTGCTCGCTTATCGGCGCGGCTTGAAACGATTTGTTGATATCAATGATGCGAGTATTGAAACTTTTGCTAGTGATCGAACGGCAAAACTGGCTGAGAAAGTTGATCCTCAGTACCAGAATTACAATACGGTCATCAACTTGAAAAATCTTGACCGTTCGTTGGTGAACACCGCGGTTGTTACTATCTTAGTGACTTTAGGGCAGGTCATAACCTCGTTACTGGGTGGCTATGCGTTCTCACGGCTACAATTTCGTGGACGGAATGCAATATTTTTAGTGTATCTCGGTACGATCATGATTCCGTTCGTAGTACTCATTATTCCGCTGTACCAATTGATGGTGATTATTGGCTGGCAAGGCAAGATTGCAGCGCTCATTTTGCCGTGGATTTTCACCGCCTATGGAACCTTCTTGATGCGCCAATTTTTCATCACCATACCGAAAGATTTAGAAGAGGCGGCACTTCTTGACGGCTTAGGTCGGTTCGGCATTCTGTGGCGGATATTCGTTCCGTTGAGTGGACCGGCGATTGCAACTCAGGCGATTATCACATTCTTATACGCATGGAATAGCTTTTTGTGGCCGTTGGTCATCATCGGTGATTCGAATACTGCTAATCACGTTGTGACGCTTTCATTGCGTCAGCTTAAAACCGCAGCGGCCGCTGAGCCGAATTTGGTGTTAACCGGTGCCGCAGTTGCGATTCTGCCGCCTCTTATTTTGTTCCTTCTGGCACAACGTTACTTTGTAGAAGGTATTGCCAATACTGGTCTTAAGTAGTATTTGGCGCATAAGTTATCTGAGTCAAAACGCCCTACTAATGAATAGGGCGTTTTTGGCTTAACAATGACGATTTACAGAAGGCTCGACGCAGCTTGGTCAATTCCCCAGATTAAGTTGCCATTGGTGGGCTTAATCAGTTGTGATGGCAATTGATCTTTCTCATACGAACCTTGTAGAACTTGTTTCAGGCGTTGCGCTTTGCTAATTCCGCTGACCAAGAACATGACATTGGCCGCATTGTTGATGACCGGTAATGTCAACGTGATGCGCCACGTTTGTTTTGCTGCAACATAGTTGTGTACGACCCATCGAATATGTTCATTCACTGCTGATGTGCCGGGAAACAACGACGCAGTATGCCCATCATCACCCATGCCTAATAGGATTAGGTCTAGATTAGGCACCTGATTATGAAAGAAATCGCGCAGTGTTTCCTCATATTGGGACGCTGTATCTTCTGGTGGAAGTTCACCCTTGATGCGGTAGATGTTCAAAGATGGCAATGGAACATGGTCAAGTAACGTATCCTGCGCCATTTTGTAATTGCTATCGGCATCTTCGGGCGGGACGCAACGTTCATCTCCCCAGAAAACAAATGTGTGGTTCCAATCAATAGCTTGGCTGTATTGAGCAGCAAGTCGCTCAAAAAGAGCTTTTGGCGTTGATCCACCGGACAGAGCGATAGTAAATCGCCCTGTTTCCTGAATTGCTTTCTTTGAGAGTTCTAGAATCGTGTTTGCAGCCATGGTTGCGAGTGCATCACCATCGGGTAGGACACGAATTTCTCTCACTCTGTGCCCTCTGGCTTATAAGCTAGCCTCCAAACATGATCATCTTTTGCGAGCAGCGTCTCGGCTTCAACCGGTCCCCACGTTCCCGTTTTGTACTTTACAACTGGCGGGGCAGCTTTTGTTTCCCAACCTTTTAGTACTGGATCGATGATCGTCCACAACCGCTCAATTTCATCGCTACGGGTGAACAGAACCGGATCGCCATGAAGTGCATCCAGTATCAATCGTTCGTAGGCTTCAGGGATTTGTTGTTCACCAAATGCTTTTTTGTAGGTGAACTCCATATCCACATCACGCGTATCTTGGCTTGAGTCGGGAACTTTGGCCTGGAAGTTCAGGTGAATTCCTTCGTCTGGTTGAATGAACAATGTCAATGTGTTGGGAGTGCAGGATTCATCATTTAGCGCGTTGATGATAATGCCCGGTGGTCGCTGGAATCGCACGCGTATCTGGCTTGTTTTGGCTTTGAGCGCTTTGCCTGAGCGTAGATAGAACGGGACTCCTTGCCAGCGCCAGTTATCGATGTGAAGCTTGAGTGCGGCATAGGTTGGAGTTTGTGAATCTGGTGCGACGCCGTCGGTTCCCACATAACCTTCATACTGGGCGCGTACGGTATCCCGCAAGGCTATCGGGCGAATTGCGCTCAGTAACTTGACTTTTTCATTGCGCAAGTCATTTGCATTGAAACCATTCGGTGCTTCCATCGTAACCAATGCCAGCAACTGCAAGATGTGATTTTGGAACATGTCGCGGACTACACCTGCGTGGTCGTAGTAGGCTGCACGATGTCCTACATCAACTGTTTCTGCAACTGTGATTTGGACATTGTCGACATAATTTCGATTCCATACCGGTTCGAATATCGTATTCGCAAAACGGAAGAATAGAATATTCTGTGCCGTTTCTTTGCCTAAATAGTGATCTATCCGGTAGATTTGACTCTCGTTGAAATTGGCATGAACTGTTTTGTTGAGTTCGAGTGCTGAGTTTAGGTCAGTTCCAAATGGTTTTTCAATGATGATACGGCGCCATCCAGTGCTTTCACTGGTCATTTCTAGCTGCCCAAGATTGTTAATAATGGTTGGGTACAGGTTGGGCGCAACCGAAAGATAATAGAGCCTATTACTGCTACTATTTTCCTTTGATTCTATAAATGACTTTGCTGCGGCCAGTTGATCTGCTTGCGCGGCATCTCCTGGTGTGTACCAGATATGTTCAGCAAATGGCTTCCAATATTCATCTGCGAAGGTTTCCGCGCTAAATTCCTTAACGGAATCATGCATTTGCCGGCGGAATTCTTCATGCGTGAATACTGTGCGAGACATTCCAATGATGTTGAAGATGTCGGGTAGACGTTTTTTGCGGAATAGATTGTAGAGCGCGGGTATCAGCTTTCTTTGTGTAAGATCGCCTGATGCTCCGAAGATAACTATCGTTGCTCCGTTTTCTTCAGCCACAAATTACTCCTTTTTGATTGCGTGTCCACCAAATTGGTTGCGCATAGAAGCCAAGAGTTTTGCACCGTAGCTTTCATCCTGACGGCTGACAAAGCGCATCATGAGTGATAGTGTAATGACTGGGGCAGGGACGTCTTCATCGATTGCCGCGAATACAGTCCATCGTCCTTCACCTGAATCAGCTACCCAACCTTTGATACCATCCATATTGGGGTTTTCTTTGAGTGCATTCGCTGTTAAGTCCAGTAACCACGATCTGACGACGCTGCCATAGCGCCATAGTTCCGCGATTTGTGACATGTCGAGATTGAAATCTTTCTTGGCACGCATGATTTCAAAACCTTCGGCGAACGATTGCATCATGCCATACTCAATACCGTTATGAACCATTTTGACGAAGTGACCGCTACCCGATGGCCCAACGTGTCCCCAACCCATATCTGGTGCGGGGGCAAGTGTTTCTAGGAGTGGACGAATTTGGTCTACTGCTTCTTTTGCGCCGCCGACCATCATGCTGTAGCCTTCTGTGATACCCCAAATGCCCCCACTCGTACCGACGTCAATAAAATGGAAGCCTTTGGATGTCAGTTCCTCACCTCTACGAATGGTGTCTTTAAAGTTACTGTTACCGCCGTCAATGATGATGTCACCCTTTGACAGTTTTTCGGACAGGGTCTTGATCATGTCGTCAGTAACGTCACCGGCTGGCAACATTACCCAGACAACCCGCGTGGCTTCTAGCTTACTCACGAGGTCATCAATCGTTGTAGACGCGATAGCGCCTTCCTTTACGGCTTCTTGAACTGGTTCTTGACTACGATTCCAGACGACAACTTCGTGACCCCCTCTGAGCAATCGCTTGACCATATTGCCGCCCATGCGTCCGAGACCGATCATTGCGAATTTCATGTGCTTACCTTTCGTCTCTTAACTTTGTTTTTGCAGTTGCCGTGTACCACTGGTGGCGGCGACGATGACATCGCTTACCAGCCGGATGAATAAACCATGTTCAACAATTCCAGTTCTGCGCTTAAGGTTTTCTGCTAGTGAGGTAGGATCAGAAATCGCGCCAAAATTGCAGTCTAGTATCAGATTGCCTTGATCGGTATAAAAACTCGAACCGTCAGCTTTTTGTCTTATCTTCACTGCTGCTCCGAGGTTCTCTAGATAGAGTTTTTGCGAACCATACCCAAACGGAATGACCTCGACAGGTACTGCCCACTTAGTTCCTAAAACAGGAGATAACTTCGATTCGTCGACAATGATGATTTGGCGTTGGGTCGCTTGTGCTACGATTTTCTCACGTAATAATGCGCCTCCACCGCCTTTGATCACATCGAAGTTAGGGGCTACTTCATCCGCGCCATCAATCGTTATGTCGATAGTGGGGCAAAGTTCGAGCGTTGTAAGTGGAATGCCAAGTTGTTGTGCTTCAGCTTCCGTTTGCGCGGAGCAAGGAATGGCTAAAATGTTGGTCAATTGTTTGGTTTTGATCAATTCGCCGATTTTTCGAGTTGCCCAAATGGCGGTTGAACCGTGACCCAACCCAATAACCATTCCTGATTCGATAAATTCGACCGCGCGTTCTGCGGCTTGCTGCTTGAGAAGAGTCGCGTCCATATGTTTATCTCACCAAGCTAGCAGCAGCCATAGCCGCGCCAACTATACCGGCGTCATTGAGGAGTTGTGCTGGCACGATTTGGGCATGTGCCGGGTGAATATAGGGTAGGAACTTGTCAGCTTTTTTGCTAACGCCGCCTCCGATTATGAATAAGTCAGGCGAGAAAAGATACTCGACGCGTTGGACATACTCGTTGACGCGTTCTCCCCAAGCTTCCCAATCGAGTTCTTTTTCTTGACGAATACGGTCAGACGCACGGAGTTCTGCATCTTTACCACGTATTTCAATATGCCCAAGCTCTGTATTCGGCAGCAGCACGCCCTTATTAAAGATTGCGCTACCAATGCCTGTTCCCAAAGTTAGCATAATTACCACACCATCGTTTCCACGCCCGACACCAAATTGCATCTCAGCAATACCGGCGGCATCAGCATCATTAACGAGGACAGTAGGGCATTTAGTTTTCTTTTGAATGAGCTTTTGTCCGTCAACGCCGATCCAACCCTGATCGACATTAGCGGCACTTTCAACCACACCACGACGGATGATTGCAGGGAATGTACATCCGATTGGTCCTTTCCACTGAAAGTTCTTGACAATTTCTTTGACGACATCGGCTACTGCATCTGGCTCAGATGGATTTGGTGTAGGTATACGGTAACGTTCACTAGCCAACTCGCCAGTCTCTATGTCAACAGGCGCTCCCTTAATACCAGAACCCCCAATGTCTATTCCAAGAATTTGCATTTCAAGTCTCCTAAGTGTAGGCTGGATCAGCGAAGATTTTCATCTGAATATAGCAGTTGGTGGGCATTATCACCACTTCTAAGGCCATCCTACTTGGCTTTGTATACTTTGTGCGCTACACGAGTATCACGGTTATTTCGGCCATGAGTTTCATTTTGAGATCAGATTGCCAGTAAATGGATGTAAGTTGGTTAATTATCTAGACGCATATCCCACTGGGATTATTTCGCTCTGATTGCCACAACATTTATGCCGAGTGTCACGCTTGACGAAAACCTTACGGGCGCGTTATCCTCAGCCCTACGTTGTAAGTAACCCCGACCAAAACGGGGTTTTTCATTCAGATGGTAAAAGAGGATAGTATGGCAGACGCACAGGGTATCAAGAAAATTGTTCTGGCTTACAGTGGTGGGCTGGATACGTCCGTGATTGTTCCGTGGCTGCGGAATAATTACAACAATGTTGAGGTCATTTGTTTTTGTGCTGACTTAGGACAAGAAGAAGAATTGGCTGGCCTTGAAGAAAAGGCGATAAAGTCTGGCGCGAGTAAGCTCTATATTCGCGATTTGCGAGAAGAATTCTTGACTGAGTTTGTGTTCCCAACCTTACAGGCTGGTGCAGTGTATGAACGTGATTACCTCTTGGGAACGTCATTTGCGCGCCCCTTAATTGCAAAGCATTTGGTAGAAGTTGCCGAACTCGAAGGCGCAGATGCGATCGCTCATGGTGCTACCGGTAAAGGAAACGATCAGGTACGTTTTGAACTGACCGTAATGGCACTGAATCCCAAATTGAAGATTGTTGCTCCATGGCGTGAATGGGATATTCGCAGCCGTGAAGACGCTTTGGCATATGCAGCAGAATTTAACGTGCCTGTGACTGCCACTGAAAAGAAGATTTATAGCCGCGATCGTAACCTTTTCCACTTGAGTCATGAAGGTGGCTTGCTGGAAGATCCGTGGAATGAACCAGAAGAAGATATGTACCAGATCAGTACGAGCCCGGAAAATGCGCCAGACGAAGGCCAGTACATTGAAATCGGCTTTGAAAAAGGCATCCCCGTTACGGTAGATGGAAAAGCGATGCCGCCGGTTGAATTGTTTATGCACCTGAATAAAGTTGCTGGCGCACATGGCATCGGACGTGCGGATATCGTTGAGAATCGCTTAGTAGGTATGAAGAGCCACGGTGTCTATGAAACACCTGCCGGTACATTGTTGCATCGTGCTCATACCTTGTTGGAAGCAATCTGTCTTGATAAGTACAGCCTGCAATATAAAGACCAGATTGCCCTCAAGTACGCCGAACTGGTATACAACGGTCAATGGTATACCCGTCTGCGCGAAGGTTTGGACGCGTTTGTGAAAGTGACACAAGAACAGGTTACCGGCGTCGTACGCCTTAAGTTGTATAAAGGTAACATGCTGGTCGCTGGTCGCAAGAGTGAATACAGCTTGTATCGTCAAGACTATGCTTCGTTCGGTGAAGAAAATGTCTACAACCAGAAGGATGCTGAAGGATTTATCCGCCTCTTTGGGTTGCCATTAAAGGTTGATGCGCAATTGTCGATTCAACGAACTGGTCAAAGTCGTTATCGGCAGGGGGATAAGTAGGACTATGATGTTGTGGGGCGGGGCATTCGCTGAACCGAGCGATGCGGATTTGCGAGCGTTACAGGATAGCATTAGCTTTGACAAACGCTTTTATAGACAAGACATAACCGGAAGCATCGCTTACGCTCAAGCAATTGCAGCGGCTGGGATCATCACGACACAAGAATCTGATGTGATTGTCGATGGTCTGAAGCGTGTATTGAAAGAATTTGAAGCCGGAACATTCGAGTTAAAAGAAGGCGACGAAGATATTCATACAGCAGTTGAGCGTCGTATGACCGAGTTGGTCGGTTCAGTTGGCGGAAAATTGCACACGGGGCGCAGTCGTAATGATCAGGTTGCAACAGACTTTCGACTGTGGGTACTCGATGCTATGCAACAAGTGGATGTATTGCTTGGCAATTTGCAAGTTGCTTTGATTGAAAAGGCTGAGCAGCATTTGGATACGCTTATGCCGGGATATACCCATCTACAACCGGCTCAACCGATTACCGCGGCACATTGGCTGATGAGCTTCTTTTGGATGATTAGTCGTGATCGTGATCGGTTGGCGGACGCCAAACAGCGGACTGCGATCTCACCTCTGGGATCAGGCCCATTAGCTGGAACCCCATTTGATGTTGATAGAGCGTTTCTTGCGCAACAACTTGGGTTCAATGGTTACACGCAAAACAGTCTCGATGGGGTGAGTGATCGGGATTTTGTTGCTGAATTTCTATTTACGATGGCTCTTGTTGGTACGCATTTGAGCAGACTAGCTGAAGATGTGATCATTTACAGTAATCCATTGTTTGGTTACATCACGTTGAATGATCGCTATAGTACTGGCTCAAGTATCATGCCGCAGAAGCGAAATGCTGATCCGATGGAACTGGCGCGTGGCAAGGTCGGACGATTGGTGGGAAATCTCACTGGCTTGCTGACTGTGCTAAAAGGTCTGCCGAGTGCTTATGACAAAGATTTGCAGGAAGATAAAGAGGCTGTATTCGATAGTGTAGATACGCTTACACTGTTGTTGCCGGTTGTCACTGCGATTATCAAGACACTTCACCTCAATCCAGATAAGATGAAAGCCGCTCTGGGCGAGGATATGCTCGCTACCGATCTAGCCGATTACTTGGTTCGTAAGGGATTGCCATTCCGCCAAGCGCATCACGTTTCGGGGCAGGCCGTGCGATTGGCATCGGAGCAGGGTGTTCAGTTGTCGGGGTTGTCACTTGAGACCTATAAGAAGCTATCTGACCTGTTCACAGATGATGTGCTATCGGTGTTTGATTTTGCTGCGTCGGTTGCAAAACGTAAAGCAGCAGGTGGCACAGCGCCAGAAGCTGTACGACAGCAAATTGTGTTAGCTCGCAAATGGCTCAGTGATCATCAAAGTGGGCAGTCTGTACAATCAACATAGGGCAAGTTGTCTGAATTTAGGGCGATTTAGGCGAAAGGGTTGACAAGTCTGTTGATCCTCGTTACTCTATACAAAGTAATTCGGACATTGGTCAGCGAATAATGAACAACCAAAAGCACATTGTGATTGTCGTTAGCCTTATTAGCCTTATTGTACTCGTACTTACCAACGGGTTATAACGGCTTGGGCGCTGACTGAACAGTAAAACAATAACAGTAAAGCCCCCCAAGCAGGGGGCTTTTTGTTTAGGTTAACGAAACGGGTTATAGCGAAAATGTTTAGTACGATGATGCAACATAATTCTCAAACTAGTTCATGTCACCACGACTATACGTGTGATAGTTGCGCGTCGACTCGTGAGAGTATGCGTCAACGTAACGCTCAAAACGCTTGTTTACTATGCGCTTTCCAGCATCTGAACCGGTAAAACGGCAAGATCAGGAAAGCGTTTTTATTTTATACGGAGATAAGTGAGTATGCCTGCTGAATATATCTGGAAAAATGGGGAATTGGTCGCTTGGGCGGAGGCAACTGTACATGTCATGACGCACGCTTTGCACTACGGTTCAAGCGTATTCGAGGGCGTACGGGCTTACTCAACCCCACAGGGGCCAGCGGTATTTCGCTTGCAACCGCACACACACCGTTTATTTAATTCGGCAAAGATTGCACGTATGGAAGTGCCTTTTACTGAAGATCAGATTAACGAAGCGATATTAGAGATTATTCGCCGTAATGGGCATGAATCGTGTTATGTGCGTCCACTTTTGTTCCGTGGCGCAAATATGCTCGGTGTAGAAGGTCGTAAGAACCCCACTGAAGCCGTGATCATCACAATGGAATGGGGACGTTATCTCGGGGCCGAAGCCATTGATCAAGGTGTCGATGTACAAGTCAGTTCGTGGCGACGTATGGCTCCTGATACAGGAGCATCGCTAGCCAAAATCGGCGGACAGTACGTGAACAGCCAGTTCATTAGTATGGAAGCGCATGACAACGGTTTTAGCGAAGGCATCGCACTGGATTTTAACGGTAATATCAGCGAAGGCGCTGGTGAAAATGTATTTGTGGTACTCAATGGTGTTGTGTATACGCCCGGTGTTGGGTCATCGATCCTCATGGGCATTACCCGTGATACCGTATTGACCTTGCTGAAGGACATGGGTGTCGAGGTTCGTCACGAGGCCATTTCGCGCGACATGCTCTACATTGTGGACGAGATGTTCTTTACGGGAACCGCTGCCGAAGTAACACCAGTTCGTTCTGTGGATCGCATTCCAGTTGGGGCTGGTAAACGCGGCCCGATTACAAAGGCTGTTCAAGACGAATTCTTTGCAATTACATCTGGAACGAAGGCCGACAAATATGGCTGGCTGACTCCCGTGAAACGGTCTTAAGCTCACCATAGCAACGAAGAAAACAATGTCCAGTCGCAGAGATGCACTGGCTGAGATGAGGAGAGAGAAGTTATGAAATTAACTGGTGCCGAAATAGTGATGGAGTGTCTGATCCGTGAAGGGGTCGATATCATGTTTGGTTATCCGGGTGGGGCAATTTTGCCTACCTATGATGCCATGACTCGCTATCCACAACTCAAGCATGTGCTGGTACGTCATGAACAAGGCGCATCGCATATGGCAGATGGGTATGCACGTGCAACCGGTAAGGTCGGCGTTGCAATCGCGACCAGCGGGCCGGGTGCGACCAATCTGGTCACAGGAATTGCAACCGCAATGATGGATTCGTCCCCTATCGTTTGTATTACGGGGCAGGTGTCGCGTGGTGCCATTGGCTCGGATGCTTTCCAAGAATGTGATATTACAGGTATCACCATTCCGATCACCAAACATAATTATTTGGTGACTGATGTGACCGAACTTGCGTACACAATTAAGGAAGCGTTCCATATTGCCCGGACAGGACGTCCGGGGCCGGTGTTGATCGACATTCCAAAAGATGTTCAGAATGCGGTGACTGAGTTCATCTATCCTGAACAAGAAATCGTTATGCGTGGCTATCGACCGATTACTCGCGCCACCAATGAGCAAATCGAAGATGCTATCACCTTAATTCAGAACGCTAAGAAACCTGTTATTCTTGCGGGACATGGTATTGTGATGTCAGGTGCTTCGCACGAGTTGCAGGAATTGGCAGAACGTGCGCAGATTCCGATAGCACTCACTTTGCTTGGCAAAGGTGCGATTCCCGAAAATCACCCACTTACCGTTGGCATGATGGGTATGCATGGTGCGGCTGCTTGTAACTTCGCAATCCAAGAAGCTGACCTGTTGATTGGCTTAGGCATGCGATTTGATGATCGTGTGACCGGAAACTTAAAAACCTATTCACCTAACTCGAAGAAAATTCATATCGACATTGATCCCTCTGAGATCAACAAGAATGTTCGCGTGGACGTAGGTATAGCCGGTGATTTGAAGATCGTACTTTCTCAGATTTTACCAGAGCTAAAATCTCAAAAGCATGGTGAATGGGTTGGGCGTATTCGTGAGTGGCAAGAAGATGGCGACGAGCGCGACATTTTGCATCAAGACAGCGAAGGCAAGTTGTGGGGCGCCCAAGTCATCAATGATTTATGGAAGCACACAGGCGGTAATGCTGTGACGGTCAGTGATGTCGGTCAGCATCAAATGCTAGAGGCGCAATATTATCCACACGAACGTCCTTCGACGATGATTACGAGTGGCGGTTTGGGAACTATGGGTTTTGGTTTCCCTGCCGCAATTGGTGCTAAGTTTGGCAAACCAGATGAAGAAGTGTGGGCAATTGTCGGTGATGGTGGTTTCCAGATGACGTTATGTGAACTGGCAACGGCCAAACAAGAAAACGTCAAAGTGAATATCGCAATATTGAACAATGGCTACTTGGGTATGGTGCGCCAGTGGCAAGAGTTCTTCTATGAGGAACGGTATCAAGCTACACCGATGTTTGACCCCGACTTTGTATTACTCGCGCAGGCCTATGGAATTCCGGCGATGCGCGTAACAAGCCGCGACCAAATCGAAGAATCGGTTAAGTTTGCGCGTAGTCATGAAGGACCAGTTCTGATCGAATATGTGATCCAAAAAGAAGAAATTATCTATCCGATGGTTCCTGCGGGTGCTGATTTGGATAATATGTTACGTCGTCCCAAGCCGGGTGAGGTGCAATCATGATTAATAAACCGAATTCAAATAAGCAGATTTTGGTGGCGTTGGTTGAGAACCTCCCGGGTGTCTTGAATCGCGTTGCAAGTATGCTTCGTCGTCGCAATTTTAACATTGATAGCCTGACAGTTGGGCGTACTCATAACCCTAATCTCTCACGCATGACCATTGTGGTTGATGCCGAGAAAGGGAATGGTCGCCGTATCGCAGCAAACTTGTTTAAGTTGGTCAATATTGTAGATGTAAAGGTTATCTCTGAAGAACCTTTCGTAAGCCGTGATCTAGCGCTTATCAAGGTGCGTACGGATGACGTGGATTCGCGTAACGGCGTGACAATGATTTGTGACCGCTATCCGGCTCGTATCGTGGACATTGGCCCTAAAGTCGCGATCATCGAGATTACGGCACAGGAAAGCATCGTCGAGGCACTCATTGCTGAGCTTGAACCGATCGGTATTATGGAAATGGTTCGTACCGGTGTGGTGGCAATGGGACGCGGTATTCGTATTCTGGACAGCGACTATGAACCTATTATCAATGTGCCGATTGCAACCAGCAATTTGGACGCTACCGGCGTTTAGTTCAGTTTGAAGCGCATAGAGAAAAGAGAGCAATGATGCAGGATGTGAAAGCTTCAGTACAACATCAGTTCGGAAACGTAGCCGCAAACTACGCGACCAGCGCGGTACATGCCAGCGGTGAAGACCTTTCCCGCATGGTTCAGATCGCAAACCTTACGGGAACTGAACTTGTACTTGATGCTGGGTGTGGGGCAGGGCACACAGCTTTGGCGTTTGCTCCACATGTCGCACATGTCATTGCTTATGACCTCACACTGTCAATGCTAGAGCAAGTGACGCAGTTGGCTGCCGCGCGTGGTCTTACGAATGTTTCGACCCGGCATGGCGATGTTGAAAAGCTACCGTTTGAGGATGCATCTTTCGATATCGTAGTGTCACGCTATAGTGCCCATCATTGGCCGCAGCCTTCTCTAGCATTGGCAGAATTTGCGCGTGTCCTTAAGCCGGGTGGTCAATTTATTCTGAGCGACATTGTTGCCTCTGAAGACCCAACACTAGATACGTTTTTGCAAACGGTTGAACTCCTTCGCGATCCGTCACATGTTCGCGACCATAGTATTTCACAGTGGAAAGCTATGTTGCGTGATACAGGTTTTGATGCAGAAGTCGCTTTTACGTGGCAGCTACCGCTTGACTTTGTATCATGGGTAAAGCGGATGGCAACGCCAGATGCCTATGTTGCTATCCTCAAGAGTCTTTTTGATGGTGCACCCAGTGAAGTGCGTGATGCGATGGATGTTCAGCCCGATTATCGATTTCAAATCCCCGGAGCATTGTTTCGGGGGCGGCGAAATGATTAACTTTGGTTACAATAACGGCATGATGTGAACCTGTTGTGGGTTCATTTAGCTGCTAAGGGCACTTGCCCTCATATATGGAGAAACAGATTTAAATGGCAACGATGTATTATGACAAAGATGGTGATGTGTCCCTTCTTAATGGCAAGACAATTGCAGTCATTGGCTATGGTAGTCAGGGACATGCCCATGCGCTTAATGCCAAGGATAGTGGTGCTAAAGTCATCATAGGTTTGCATACTGGTAGCAAGAGCGCTGAAAAGGCGAAGGCTGACGGTCTCGAAGTATTTTCGGTTGCAGACGCTGTGAAGCAAGCGGATGTCGTCATGATCTTGGTACCTGACACCAAGCAGGCTGATGTTTACGCGACCGATATTGGCCCGAACCTCAAGGCTGGAAGCATGTTGATGTTTGCACATGGTTTCAATATTCACTACGGTCAAATTAAGCCACCAGCCAATGTCGATGTGACCATGGTTGCACCGAAGGCTCCCGGTCATCGTGTCCGTGAAGTGTTTAAGGATGGCGCTGGTACACCCGGATTGTTGGCTGTTCATCAAGATGCGACTGGCAAGGCTAAGGCATTAGGTATGGCCTATGCCAAGGCGATTGGTTGCACCCGTGCAGGTGTTATCGAAACAACCTTTAAAGAAGAGACCGAAACCGATTTGTTCGGTGAACAGACTATTTTGTGCGGTGGTGTGACTGGTTTGATCCGCGCCGCTTTCGAAACATTGGTCAAAGCTGGTTACCAACCTGAAGTTGCTTACTTCGAATGCATGCACGAACTTAAGCTTATCGTTGATCTTCTGTATCAAGGTGGCTTGAGCTACATGTGGTATAGCGTCAGCGACACTGCCGAATATGGTGGTTATGTCGTTGGTGATCAGGTTGAAGGTATGGTAAAGGAAGAATTTGCTGGCGTACTTAGCCGTATTCAAGATGGTACCTTCGCTCGTGAATGGATTGCCGAAGTCAAGAATGGTCGCCCGAACTTTATTCCGCGCCGCAATAAAGAACACAATTTGCTCATTGAAGAAGTGGGTGCCAATTTGCGCGATATGATGCCATTCTTGAATGCTAAGCGCATTAAGCAGGATGCGAGCTCCGGTAGCTAAGGTGTTTTTGAACATCTTAGTCTAGTTGTATATGCACACCATTTCGTGAACACTTTGTAGGAATGATAATCATGGATGATGACGATGGTGTAGTTGTCCGAAAGGGGGTGGTCTAATGCCCGAAGATGGCCTTGCTGACCTTAGAACAGTAATCATTTATAAGCATGACCTTATCAACGAGAGGATCACCCTGAAATGTCAGTACAAATGGACGAAAATCTAGTTCGCGTTTTTGATACCACCCTGCGCGATGGTGAACAAAGCCCCGGTGCTACCCTGAGTAGCGCCGAGAAGCTGGAAATTGCACGCCAACTTGCCCACTTGGGTGTTGATGTGATCGAAGCCGGTTTTCCAGCCGCATCGCCAGATGATTTATCGGCAGTACAACGTATTGCGCATGAAGTTGGGACAGCTGACGGCCCTATCATTTGTGGTTTGGCTCGTGCTCGTGAGAAGGATATTGTGACATGCTGGGAAGGTGTTAAGGGTGCTGCCAAGCCGCGTATCCACACTTTCCTTGGTATGTCCGATATTCATCTCAAGCACATTAGTGGAATTACGCGTGAAGAAGGCTTGAAGATTGTTCGCCAAGGTGTTTCACTGGCGCGTAGTTTATGCCCTGATGTCGAGTTTAGCCCAATGGATGCGGGACGCGCTGATCTGCAATATGTGATAGAAGCCTGTGCAATTGCGATCGAATCCGGTGCGACGACCTTGAATATTCCGGATACAGTTGGCTATGTGACTCCGGAAGAATACGGTGAGTTCATCGCTAACTTGATTGCGGAAACACCCGGTGGTGGCCCCGGCAGTGGTATCTATTGGTCAGTACATTGCCATAATGACTTGGGTCTCGCGACCGCAAACTCATTGGCGGGGGTGATGGCAGGTGCTCGTCAGGTTGAAGTGACGATCAATGGTATTGGTGAACGTGCAGGCAATACGAGCTTGGAAGAAATTGTGATGGCGATCCACACACGTTCCAAGTTCTATAGTTTGCGCACAAATATCAATACGCGCGAAATCATGAAGACTAGTCGTTTGGTCAGCAACTATACCGGAATGCACGTCCAACCGAATAAGGCGATTGTGGGAGCGAATGCCTTTGCCCATGAGGCCGGTATTCATCAAGATGGTATGCTTAAGAATTCCACTACCTTCGAGATCATGACTCCCGAAACAATCGGCCTAACACAGAGTCGATTGGTGTTAGGTAAGCACAGTGGTCGCCACGCACTGAAGGTGCGTTTGGATGAACTGGGATACAAGGTTGAAGGCGATGCGCTCAATCAGGTATTTGCCCGTTTTAAAGATTTGGCTGATGCTAAGAAAACTGTGACCGATGCGGACTTGGAAGCACTGATTGCTGATGAATTTCATGGTCCTGAAGAGTTCTTCAGCCTTGTCAACATTCAAGTGACATGCGGCACGATGGGAATGCCCACCGCAACGGCCAAAATTCGTAATCCTCAAGGCGAAGAAGTAATCGTTGCGGCAGTAGGTACTGGGCCTGTGGACGCTTGTTATCGCGCGGTTGACTTGATCGTGAAGGCTCCCAATCGCTTGATTGAATATAGTGTCCATAGTGTGACCGAAGGTATTGATGCCTTAGGTGAAGTGACGGTTCGAATTGCGCCAGCTGGTGAAGATAAACGGTCTTTCGGTGGCTATGGTGCCGATGATGACATTATCGTTGCCAGTGTTAAAGCATATCTTGCTGCTGTCAATCGTATGGTTGCAGTGTTAGGAATGGTAGGACACAAACCTGAAGGTGAAGTGTCCGCAGTTGGTATTCAGAACGAAGCGAAGTAGTGAAACGGGGCGATAAACTCGCCCCTGTCTTAGATGTATATCGGAAATGAGTTGAATGAGTAACCAAGTGAGCACGAATAAACCTCGTACCCTATTTGAAAAAGTGTGGAATAACCACATCGTACGGCCTCAAACACCTGATACCCCGGCAGTTCTTTATATCGATCTGCATTTGGTTCATGAGGTGACCTCACCACAGGCCTTTACAGTCCTTCGTGAGCGTGGTCTGAAGGTTCGTCGTCCAGATCGTACGATGGCGACAATGGATCACAGCACGCCTACGACACCGCGCAATGCTATGGGTATCATCCCCGTGACTGATCAAATGGCAGCGGCACAGTTAGACGTTATGCGTAAGAATTGTAGTGATTTTGGTATTCCGCTCTATGACCTTGGAACGTCCAAACAGGGCATTGTTCATGTCATCGGGCCGGAACAAGGCTTGACCCAACCCGGAATGACCATCGTTTGCGGTGATAGCCATACCAGTACACACGGTGCTTTTGGCGCGTTGGCCTTTGGTATCGGCACCAGTGAAGTGGCACATGTTTTGGCTAGCCAATGTCTGCTTCAGAGCGTTCCAAAGACGATGGCAGTTAAGGTAAACGGTAAGCTTCACGCGGGAGTCACTGCGAAGGATATTATTCTGGCAGTGATTGCCAAAATTGGTGTTGGCGGTGGTACAGGATACGTATTTGAATACATGGGTGAGGCACTTCGTAGCTTGAGCATGGAAGGCCGCATGACCATCTGTAATATGTCAATTGAAGGTGGTGCGCGCGCTGGAATGGTTGCCCCAGATGACACCACGTTTGAATATGTGGCTGGGCGTCCCTATGCACCAAAAGGTGCTGATTGGGATGCGGCTGTCGCGGCATGGCGTCAATTGCCGACGGATGATGGCGCAACCTTTGATAACGAAGTTGTCTTGGATGCCCACGAACTCACGCCGATGATCACTTACGGAACCAACCCCGGTATGGGAATGCCAATCGGGGCTAACGTCCCTGATCCGGATAAGTTCACTGATCTCAGTGAAAAGATGGCGATGGATAAGGCGCTCAAGTATATGGATCTCCAACCCGGTCAAAAGTTGATCGGTAAGCCAGTCGATGTTGTGTTTGTTGGTAGCTGCACCAACAGCCGCATATCGGATTTGCGGGAAGCTGCTAAATTAATCGACGGACGTAAAGTATCGCCCAGCGTACGTATGATGGTGGTACCCGGTTCTCAGCAGGTCAAGGCACAGGCTGAAGCCGAAGGTCTTCATGAAATATTCAAGGCTGCCGGAGCGGAATGGCGTGAGGCGGGTTGCTCAATGTGCATCGCCATGAATGGTGATCAACTTCAACCAGGGCAATACGCCGTCAGTACCAGCAATCGTAACTTTGAGGGACGTCAGGGCAAGGGCGGCCGCACTTTCCTCGCCAGTCCGTTGACTGCTGTGGCTACGGCGGTAAATGGGGTTATCACTGACCCGAGAGAGATGGTGAACTAATGGAACCAATTAAGAAATTTTCGGGGAGCATGGTTGCTCTGCCGAACAACGACATAGACACTGATCAAATCATTCCTGCACGTTATCTCAAGGTCACGGACAAGAATGGTCTAGGGCAAGCGTGTTTCTCCGATTGGCGTTATAACGCTGATGGCTCACCCAAAGCTGATTTCCCATTGAATCAACCTGAATACAAGAATGCTCAGGTATTGATCGGTGGTCATAATTTCGGCTGCGGTAGCTCGCGTGAACATGCGCCGTGGGCATTGATGGGAGCGGGTTTCAAAGCGGTGATCAGCACCTACTTTGCGGACATCTTCAAAGGAAATTCACTCAAGAACGGCTTGCTTCCTGTCATCGTTGATGAACAGACCCACAAGCAGTTGATCAGCATTGCACAGGAAGATCCGACTGCACAGGTTACGGTTGATCTTGAATCGCAGCAAGTCATTCTGCCTGATGGTCGAGCTGTTAGTTTTCCCATTGACTCGTTTTCGCGCTATTGCCTTTTGAACGGCGTTGATCAACTTGGATTTTTGCTTGCTCTCGACGCAGACGTACAAAAGTACGAGGGCGCAAATGTTGGGCGGGTTGCAACAACCGCCTAAAAGGATAATCTGCCATGAATGTCGCGATCTACGACACGACGCTCCGCGACGGTACGCAGCGAGAGGGAATTTCCCTCTCGTTAGCCGATAAACTCAAAGTCACCCGTCTTCTGGATAATCTCGGTGTTTCATATATCGAAGGTGGTTGGCCGGGGTCGAACCCCAAAGATGCTGGCTACTTCGAAGCCATACAAAACATTGAACTAAAACATGCGCGCATTGCCGCTTTTGGTTCGACCTGCCGCAAGAATAGTGATCCAGCAACCGATCCCAATATCATTGCGCTTGTGGATGCAAAAACTCCGGTGGTGACAGTTGTAGGCAAGACTTCGATGCTGCATGTCACGGACGTTTTGCAAACGACTGGCGATGAGAACCTGCGTATGATTCGCGAAAGCATGCGCTATCTTAAGAGTCTCGGCAAAGAAGTCATTTACGATGCTGAACACTTTTTTGATGGGATCAAGCTCGACTTGGAGTACGCGCTTGACACTGTAGGTGCAGCCATCGAAGGTGGTGCTGACATCGTTGTGTTATGCGATACCAACGGTGGATCTTTACCGTGGGAAGTCGCGCATTTTGTAAACGCCGTACAACAAGCCTTCCCATCGGTAAAACTGGGTATTCACACCCATAATGATGGTGAACTCGCCGTTGCTAATTCACTGGCAGCGGTTCAAGTTGGCGCTGTACAAATCCAAGGAACCATTAACGGTTATGGCGAGCGCTGCGGCAACGCAAACTTGTGCAGCATTATTCCTGATCTTGAGTTAAAGATGGGATACAAATGTTTGCCTGCAAGAGAGAATCTCCAGACATTAACCACTCTATCGCGGACAGTCGCTGAGATCGCCAATTTGTCACCGGACAATCATTTGGCTTATGTTGGTAAAAGTGCTTTTGCCCACAAAGGCGGTATTCATGTAGCGGCTATTCGTCGTAATGTCGATAGCTATCAACACATTAATCCTGCTCTCGTGGGTAACGAAATGCGCGTACTGGTATCGGACTTGTCCGGTCAAGGCAATCTACTGAGTAAGGCTGAAGAGTTTGGCCTGAATGTTTCCAAAAACGAAGCTGTTGCGGTTCTCGATGAAATCAAGCGTCTGGAGAATGATGGTTTCGTATTTGAAGGTGCAGAAGCCTCCGTTGCGATTCGCTTGCACCGTGTGAAACCCGACTATAAGCCCATCTTTACCTTGATTGATTTCACGGTATTGGTATCTGAACGTAACGGTCACGCTCTTTCCCAAGCAATGGTCAAACTTGATATTGATGGTGATGTTGTTCATACTGCGGCAGATGGCAACGGTCCAGTGAATGCGCTCGATCTTGCTTTGCGTAAGGCGCTCATACCGCGCTATCCGCAGCTCGCAGAATTCCAGCTTGCGGACTATAAGGTTCGTATTCCTGATAGCAATAACGGTACCGCTGCTACAACCCGTGTATTGATCGACACCCAAAATCATCATCGCCGCTGGAGCACCGTTGGTGCAGGTGCGAACATTATCCAAGCCAGCTGGTTAGCCTTGGTTGATAGTGTTGAATATGGACTGATTTTGGCACACCACGAACCGAACCAAGAGGTTAGGTCAGCAGCGAGCGCTGTATAACATGGCAATTGAAAAGATCAATATCGGCCAAAAACTTGCGCTCTTTAATGATCATTGGAGTCCCAAGGTTGTTGGTGAAGTAAACGAGTCCGCTGTAAAGTTAGTGAAATTACAGGGTGAATTTATCTGGCACCATCACGAAATTGAGGATGAGATGTTTCTCGTCATTAAAGGGCGATTGCTGATGAAATTGCGCGATCAAGACCTTTGGCTAGATGAAGGCGAATTTGTGATCATCCCTCATGGGGTCGAACATATGCCGGTTGCACCTGAGGAAGTACATATCATGTTGTTTGAGCCGAAAAATACGCTCAATACCGGTACTATACAAAATGAGCGGACTGTCGCAAATTTGGGCAGAATTTGATAGGCTTATAAACATATATAGATTTGGATACGGGCTGGTGAGCATCCAGCCCGTTTTTATGAGGAGTATACAAAGTGAAAGCTACAATTGCCGTTTTACCGGGTGATGGAATTGGTCCTGAAGTGACCTCGCAAGCCATATTGGTGATGCAGAAAATCGCGTCAAAGTATGGTCATGACTTTACTTTCAATGAAGCGCCAATGGGTGGAAACGCTATTGATAAATTTGGCGACTCTTGCCCTGAATCAACGATCAAAACTTGTGAACAATCGGATGCAATTTTACTTGGCGCGGTGGGCGGTCCCAAGTGGTCAGACCCCGCGGCCGCTGTTCGTCCGGAGCAAGGATTGCTTCTTGTACGCAAACACTTCGAGTTGTTTGCCAATTTGCGCCCCGTCAAGACGTATCCTGCCCTCGCACAACATGTTCCGTTGCGCCCCGAATTTCTTGACGGCGTCGATATGGTATTTGTCCGCGAATTGACTGGCGGTCTTTACTTTGGACCACGTCAGGATCAAGGTAATGGCGATACGGCCTATGACACCGAAATCTATACGGTTCCTGAAGTCGAACGTGTTGCGCATGTAGCGTTTCGTACCGCACAGGGACGCCGTAAGAAAGTGGCGTCGGTTGATAAAGCCAACGTCATGGCAAGTTCTCGCCTATGGCGCAGAACTGTAACCAAGGTTCATGAAGACTATTCGGACGTCGAGCTTGAACACATTCTTGCCGATGCCTGTTCAATGTACCTGATTACACGTCCTGCCAGCTTCGATGTGATTATCGCAAGCAATATGTTTGGCGATATTTTGAGTGACGAAGCCTCAGTATTGGGTGGATCACTCGGTATGTCACCATCCGCTTCATTAGGTGCGGGCAAGTTTGGTTTATATGAGCCTATTCACGGTTCCGCTCCCGACATCGCAGGGCAGGGGAAGGCCAATCCGACGGGCACGATTCTCAGCATCGCTATGTTGATGCGTTATTCGTTGGGACTCGAAGCTGAGGCGAAAGCCGTTGAGAATGCTATTGATGCAACATTGGCATCTGGTGCTAGAACGGCTGATATTGCGACTCGCGGTAGTGCTTACATCAGCACGACCGAATACACGCAGACCGTTCTTGGTAATCTTTAACTAATTCTCTCTCTTGCCGGGGTTTGGAACTCGGCTTGGGAGCACGTCTGTTAAGTCCGGCGATGGTGAATCGAGTGCTGTAGTTAGGTATTTACGGTTCATTTCGAATATTGCCATCGCCGATACCAAGTACAGGACTCGCCTACCGCCCAACGACATGCTTTTCCACGATATGGCGCGTAATGCGCATAGTGCCAGCGCTACAAAATACTCGTACCAGTTGTCTTCCGTCGCAAGGCATTCTTGCACAACTTTGCGAACAGCAGCGACGGCCTCAACGGTTCTCAAGATGTGATCATTATCGGTGAAATTGTCATTACCACTACTCGCTGCGATCAGGCACTTAACGACATTTCTTGCAGAATTCCAGTCTGAGTCTAGCAGCGTCATCAGAGCATCACCCAGAAGACTGACCTCTAATGTTGCCCAGTCAAACAGCGTATGACCATCCCTCGTATGACCAAAATCAATTAACCAAATGCTGTTGTTTGGCCCAACAATGATATTTCCAAGATGTAAATCCCCATGAATCTTGCTCATGGTGCCGTTGATTTGCCGGTCGAGCAAGCTCTCGTACGTCAATAATGGATTAGGCAGTTGCATTTCATCCAGGCTAATCCAGCGGTCTACGGGATCAAAATCGGGTTCGAGATCGCGTACTGCATCGAGCATCAAGTCGTAACGTGTCTTCCACACGGTGCCGGATAAACTGTCGATGACTTCCCCGCGATAAAATGTTTTCGAAAGATTGTTTACGCCCCGCAATTCGATTTTGTATGCGCGTTTGTCGGCCTCGCTGCCAAAGCCAACTGCCAATTTCAATAGATTGTGTTCTTTGTCGACTTTTTGAACCGTGAAGTTCTCCAGTACCACATCGTCACCGAATTTTAAGTCGGTGAGTTTCGTTTTGAGCTTCGCACGATTAATGGGTACTTTCACGACCAATGGCATCTCAGGTTCATCATTCTCAGGTATGAAGTCGAGTGTTAGAAGCGGAGGTAGTAGCCAGTCATACTCTTTCCATGCTTGGAAGCGAAATGGACGTTTTTCCTGCCACCATGTAATTTTGAATTGTGCATAAAGTTCTTTCTGCAAAAGATGACTGAGTTCTGATGTACCGCTGTTTTGAACCCGATGTCGCAAATCCATGGGTATACCACCGGCTTGTGCCACCAATGTGTACTTGATGCCAGCCAGTTCGGACGTTTCTGGTTTGACTGGATTGTCTTCGAGTCGCGCGGTTTGCAGCGGTAGCGCATTTTTGACGTGGGTTTCGTAGCGATGGACTTCATCCAGAATACTGTCTGCATCATGAATTTTGACCACAATTGGGGCGTCTTCGTGGAAATCTGCCTGTATTGGTGTGACCACCAGAACCAATGCCCCGCTAAACCCGGTTAACCGTTGTTCCACGCGAATAGTCTTGTGACTGTTAAACATGCGCCGAAGCACGAAAAGCTGTTCACGCTCGATAGGCTGAGTAGTTGTGAACGATTCTGCAAACTCGATATGAATATCAGGGGTTTGGGGTTCACGTTTCGGATCGTATCCTAATGCGGACAGAGTTGCTGCTTTGAGGTTCAACCCTAATGCCTGTAAGACACGAATAGGTAGACTATCATGCTCGGTCAAAATCGCGACTAATAATTCGCGCTCGGTTGCTTCCGTAAGGTCGCTATCCATTGCCAGATCATTCGTAATATCAAGGATTATTTCAGTTCGAGGGGTGTAGGGAAATCCCGCCCACAAACGCTGGTTTGTTCCTTTATCCGTTTTGCGTCGGATGGCGTCAATCACATACTCTGCTGTTAACCCGTAATCTTCGATGATGCTGCTGGTAATGCCGCCTTGTATCTGTAACATAGCAATAAAAAGATGCTCTACACCAAGAAAATGGTGGCGCATCTGTACGGATTCCTGCCGTGCGTTGATAAGAATGTCTTTAAGGCTGATAACCGTCATGAGTTATATATCAGTTTCTTCTATGCGCATCCACGTGTGTCCGACCCGGAACAACTGATTGGGCTCAATAGGGATCACACCGGTTACACGGGCGTCGCTATCCGCATGTTCAACATATGTGCCATTGGTACTTTCACAATCTTCCAGCCACCATTGGTCTTGTTCACGGCAGATATAAGCATGCTGGCGGGAGATAAATGAATCGTTGCGCAAGCAAATATCACTATCTTCTTTGCGACCAATACTGATCTTCCAGATGGTTTTGTCGTCGTTGAATTGACCATCTCCATTTTCGTCGGTATAGCTGAGGCGCAGGCCATCTTCTACCCCGCTCATAATCATCAATTCTAAACGCATGTGGCTCTCCGTACCTGACGTTTCACCAGCCATTATACTATGATTTGAACCCTCGAATGTTCTTGCTCTTTTGTCTAGGCTGTGCTATTCTGTTACCCATAACAACTGAATTTTACACACTCTTATGAAGAACGGTTGAGGGAACGGCCCTGAGACACCGTGGCAACCCCCAAATGATGGGAAGGTGCCAAGTCCGTCGGCATGTGAGCTGACAGATGAGAGTGATTACCTGATTGTTCATAAACACAGGGATCAACTCAAAGACTTCTAACCAAAGTCTTTTTTATCGGTAAAGCCAACCCGGTTCTTCATATGGAGAGTCCGGGTTTTTATTTTCTAGTGGTTGGAGGCTTATACATGGCGTTGAGAGATGCTGATAACGGTCTGGATGAGACTGCAAAAGATAATCTGGCAGAACCACAGGGCAAGAGTACCCGTGCTGTACATGGTGGTACAAAGCGGCGTAAAGCCTTTAATTCACTAAATACGCCAATTGTCCAAACGGCTACCTATACCTTTGGCGATACTCAAGAACTTATCGACTTCATGGAGCGCAAAACGTGGGGCGATGGCGATGACCGTGAAGAGTACGGGCGCTACGGCAATCCAACGGTCTCTGCTGTGGAACGTAAATTAGCGGCGATGGACTCTGGTGAAGATGCCGTACTGTATGCATCGGGTATGGCTGCGATCACATCACTATTGCTTTCAGTATTGCCATCAGGCGCACATATCGTCATGACCGATGATTGTTATCGCCGTACACGTCAGTTCTGCCAAACCTTTCTGAAGCGTTTTGGCATCGAAACGACTGTTGTGCCGATGGGCGACTACGATGCGATGGAAGCTGCCATAATCCCCAAAAAAACCCGTGTAATTATCTCTGAAAGTCCCACCAACCCCTATCTGCGTATCGCTGATCTGGATCGTATCGGCAAGCTTGGCAAAAAGCATCGCATCCTAACGATGATTGACAGCACTTTTGCCACGCCTGTTAACCAACGACCATTGGAGTGGGGCATTGATTTTGTCGTCCATAGTGCAACCAAGTATCTATCAGGTCATAATGACTTGTTGGCAGGGGTAGTAGTAGGGCGAGCGGATCGCATCAAGGCACTTCGTGACGCACGGGGTGTTTTAGGTGGCATAGTTGACCCGCAAAACGCTTATCTCCTTGATCGTGGTATCAAGACGCTCGGCGTTCGTGTCCAACAACAGAACCAAACAGCATTAGCGGTTGCACGTATTTTAGATGATCACCCACGTATTGAGCGTGTCTGGTATCCCGGTTTGGAGTCTCATCCCGACTATAAAATTGCTGCTGCCCAGATGACAGGATATGGTGGCGTGGTCAGTTTTGAAGTCAAGGGTGACCTGCAAACTACCAGTCGCTTTATCGACCGCCTGAAAATCCCTTATATCGCCCCGAGTCTCGGTGGTGTTGAGAGCCTAATCGAGCAACCGGCACTGATGAGCTATTACGAAAAAACCAGTGAGGAACGGCTTGCCTTAGGCATCAAAGACAATCTCGTACGTTTCGCTATTGGCATAGAAGATACCGATGACGTTCTGTACGACATCCAACAAGCTCTGGCTGGCATATAAGTTGTGTGCAATTAAAAAAGCGCGGGCAGTTGCTCGCGCTTTTTGATTCTA
This sequence comes from Aggregatilineales bacterium, assembly GCA_044227005.1. Classification (GTDB taxonomy): domain Bacteria; phylum Chloroflexota; class Anaerolineae; order Aggregatilineales; family Phototrophicaceae; genus CFX2. The sequence goes on along the minus strand of JBGAFZ010000002.1, from coordinate 1,193,287 downwards.
AGGTAGATTTCTCGCGTAAGACTATGCCGGTGAAGCTTCTTTGGCTTCCAGAATAGCGCTCAGCGATTCTACCGTGGCCTCTGACTGATAAAGTTTGTTCACGAACCGCGGATGGATACCCTCTAGACGATCGCTATGATAATTAATTACTGCGTCTGCATCTTTAAGCACATGACCAGTCAGGATACCGACAACGGTTTCATGTGGTTTGATGATACCTTTTTGAACCAGTTTTTGAACACCAACCAATGAACAAGCCGATGCAGGTTCACAACCTAATCCTTGGCGGTCAATCATGGCCTTCGCGTCCATGATCTCTTGATCACTGACTTCCTCTACCACACCATCCGTCCATTTCAGTGTACGTACTGCCTTCTTGAAGTTGACCGGATTTCCAATCTTGATTGCGGTCGCAATGGTTTCGGCGTGCATGGGTTCTAACGCTGTGAGGCCATTTTGGTAACTCCGATACAGGGGGTTCGCACCCTCCGCTTGGATAATTGCTAATCGGGGCAGGCGGTCAATCAGGCCAAGCTCAAATAACTCATGTAACCCCTTGCCAAAGGCCGAGCTATTACCGAGGTTGCCCCCGGGCACGACAATCCAGTCCGGTACTTTCCATCGAAGCTGCTGTATCGCCTCGATCATAATGCTTTTCTGTCCCTCAAGACGGAACGGATTGATCGAGTTAAGGACATATATCCCTAGGCTCTCAGCCACTTGTCGGACCAGTTCCAAATTGCGGTCAAAATCGGCATCCACTTGGATACCTGTAGCACCATAGGCGATAGCCTGTGCTAATTTACCCATCGCAATCTGCTTATTCTGAAAGAAAACAATGCCTTCTATACCGGCCCATGCGGCATATGCTGCTAATGAAGCTGAAGTATTGCCTGTTGATGCGCAGCTCACACGGCGGATGCCTAGAACACGGGCTTGCGTAACCCCACCTGTCATTCCGCGATCTTTAAATGATCCCGTTGGATTTTCGCCCTCGTGCTTGAGGTACAACGTTTTGACGCCGGCCCATTCAGCTAATTTCGGGGAATTGTAGAGATTGGTATTACCTTCAGGGCGGCTGACAACCATATCGTTGGGCACATCTGGATAGATCATCTCTTTATAGCGCCAAACGCCGCTATTGTAAGGTGCTTCGAGAGTGCCAAGCCGCTCATCAAAAAGTTCGCGAGTGATCGTCTTTTTTAAGTAATCAGTATCATGCTGAACATCTAGTAGCCCCCCACATTTCTCGCAGGAGTATATAATTTTGTCAACTGGGTATTGCTGACCGCAATCCATACATTGTAGTATGCTCAACATGCTCTTTTCACCATTGTGTGACTGATTTCAAACCGCAAGGATAACAATTTCTCATGATGAATACCAGTGCAGAGGCTTTCGCGCCCGCCACAATGGCGAATCTTGGAGTTGGCTTTGATATTCTTGGCTTGGCATTACACGAACCCGGCGATATTGTTCGTGCTGAACGCAGTGATCAGCCCGGAGTTCAAATCATCGATATTCAAGGAGATGGTGGGCAATTAACCCGTGATCCCGATAAAAACACCGCTGGAATAGCCGCCGCGAGTACGCTAAAGCTTTTAGGTACAAATGAAGGTGTGAACCTTATCATCAAAAAGAATCTGCCGCTCGCTAGTGGATTAGGCAGTAGCAGTGCCAGCGCTGTTGCAGCAGCGGTAGCTGTCAACGCCTTATTTGGATCACCTCTATCAATGAAGCAGTTGCTTTCGCCCTCTCTGGACGGGGAAGCTGCTGTGAGTGGTCGCCATGCAGATAATGTTGCACCATGTTTGTTTGGTGGCATTACCTTAGTTACCGGTATTGATGCCGATCAAATTCATCCCCTGCCAATTCCTGCCAACTTGTATTTGGCTCTGGTTACGCCCGACGTAGCCGTTCCCACCGCGATGGCACGTGCAGTGCTGCCAGCATCTATTCCGTTGAAAACGATGGTTTCTCAAACGGCCAATGTAGCGCGTCTAGTTGACTCGATCTATCGGGGCGACTTAGCAGCAATGGCTCAAGCCATGGAAGGCGACCATGTCATCGAGCCAGCCCGCGCACATTTGATGCCCTTGCTTTTTGAAATGCGGAAGATTGCGCACGATGCTGGTGCATTGGGATTAGTCATCAGTGGGGCAGGGCCGACACTGTGTGCAATTTGTGATGATGAGCAAATTGCTTCAAAAGTTGCCACTGCAATGCAAGCAGGGTATGATGCGGTAAATATAAAAAACGTTACCCGTTGTACCGGAATTTCGGTCAACGGAGCGAAGGTTCTGAGCGTAAATTAAGCATTAGTGTGAAATAATCGTGCTTCGTTGACACTCATTGACGTTCAGTGTATACTAAATTTAGTTTGTTCTGAAAGTAACAAACGATCTGATTTTGACGATAAAAGGTAAGTCACCAATGACCCTACAACAGGCTATGCAATCGGTTGAAAAGATAATGTTCGACGTGGTCAATAGTGACGTTAAGACGTTGCGTGATGCAAGTCGCCATATCTTGGATGCAGGGGGTAAACGCGTTCGCCCTCGCCTTGTTATGCTGGCTTATAGTGCCTTAGGTGGGACTGATTACGAAAAAGCAGCTCCTGCCGCAGCTGCCATCGAACTCGTGCATACGGCTAGTGTAGTTCATGATGACATCAATGATCATGGTGTGGTACGGCGCGGTCGTCCGTCTGTAAATGCCATTTGGGGACGGACTTTCGCCTTGCTTACCGGAGACTTCCTTTTTACAAAAGTCTATGAACTAATGGCTCCCTACAAAGATCTCAATATTGATCTCGCAGAAGCAACTGTTGCGCTGGTTGAAGGCGAAACACTACAGGCCGCTGCCGTCAAAGAGAATAACTTTACGCGTGAAGTGTATTATCGCATTATCGCCCTCAAAACCGCCGCGCTCTTCAAATCGGCGGGTTGTATCGGTGCAAAATTGGCGAATGCTGATGAGAAAATAGTTGAGGCCTTGGGGCAATTTGGTTACAGCGTTGGCTTAGCCTTCCAAATCGTCGATGATGTGCTGGATTTGACCGCTGATAGTACACAGTTAGGCAAGACCTCTGGTATCGACTTGGCACAAGGTCGTGGTTATGTTGCGGCTTACTCAAATAACGGGCATGGCAACGGTGCTGTAGCTGAAGCGGTTGTTGAAGAAGTTGACCCTGTCGAGTCCATCAAGCGGAAAATCTTGAAGGGCGATGCCATCAATGAAGCCCGTATGCAGGCTCGCGCTTTGGCACAAACTGCGATCAGTAGCCTTGATATACTCCCTGATTCTCCTGCGAAGCGCGAACTGATCGAACTAGCCAACATGGTTGTTGACCGCGACCACTAACATTTGCGCACTTGAATATAAACTTGAAATCCAGCCTCAGTGCTGGATTTTTGTTTTCTGCTTCAAGGGTATAATCCAAACCAAAATAGATGTGGGGTGATTCATGACCATTAAAGTCGTCTCTGTAGAGCAAGTTCGACAAATTGAAGCGGCTGCCGACGCTTCTGGCCTGTCGTACGATAGCTTGATGCAGAATGCTGGAAGGGCTGTTGCTGAACGCGCACTTGAACTAATACGCGATAAAAAAGATGCGCGTGTCACTGTACTGGTCGGTGCTGGCAATAATGGTGGCGATGGCCTCGTAGCGGGACGTATTATCGCTGAACAATCGCCAGCACTCGTGCGGTTTTATCTTTCCAAAGCGCGTACATCCGATGATCCTAACTATCAAGCTGTTCTCGACGCACATTTGTCTGTTGCCTTTGCACCTGACGACCATGATGGCCGAGTTCTACGCAATATGGTCGCCAGTGCAGATATTGTCTTGGATGCCTTGTTTGGAATTGGCCTGAAGCTGCCGTTACGTTCCGATGCATCTAAAATACTTCGCGTAGTCAATCAGGCGCTTGGTGAAACATATTTACCTGAGTCTTCTCAAGGAAATACTATCTATCCTGCTAAGCCGTCACCTAGACGACACTATAAACCATATGTTATTGCCGTAGATTGCCCAAGTGGAATAGATTGCGATACCGGATCAGCAGATTCGGCCACCATTACTGCCGATGAAACGATGACTTTTATTGCTGCTAAGAAAGGCTTGTTTACCTTTCCAGCCGCTTCATATGTCCGTGAGTTATCAATAGCGACAATCGGCATAAATGATGAATTGCCACAATTAAACCAAGTGCAAAACATTCTAGCAGATGCAGCGTACGTATCCACGTTGTTACCACCTCGTCCTGCAAATGCCAATAAAGGCACTTTTGGTAAGGTGATGGTCATTGCCGGTTCAAAAAACTATATCGGCGCCGCTGGTTTGAGTTCCTCAGCCGCCTATCGTTCCGGCAGTGGTCTTGTTACTGTAGCCGCACCACAAGCAGTCGTATCCGCTTTGAGCGGGTACTTTCTCGAACCAACTTGGTTGACATTACCCGATGAAAACGGCTTCGTATCGACGGAGGCGCTCCCCATCTTGTTGCAGGAATTAAGCGGTTACACTGCTTTACTTGTAGGACCGGGGTGGGGCAAATCAGAATCGACAAAATCCTTTCTGATTGAATTATTAAAGCAACAATTACCTCCTCTTATCATTGATGCGGACGCACTAAACCTACTGAGCGAATTCGACAGTTGGTGGAAATTGTTACCCCCCGACACTATCATCACGCCACATCCCGGTGAAATGGGACGGCTTGCAAAAAGTTCTATCGGTGATATCCAGTCTAGACGATGGGAGATTGCCCGCGAAAAAGCCACTGAATGGAATGTTAATCTCGTTTTGAAAGGTGCACACACATTGATTGCACATCCATCTGGCGAGGTTACTGCTTTGCCATTCAAATCAGATGCACTGTCTACTGCTGGTACTGGAGATGTATTAGCTGGGTTGATTTCAGGCTTAGTAGGGCATGGTGTCAAACCATATGCGGCTGCTGTATCTGCGGGGTACATTCACGGATTAGCTGGGAATATTGCTGCCGAACGACTTGGTAATACGCGCAGTGTAATCGCTAGTAACGTTCTTAATGCGATTTCTGCGGCGTTGACCAGTTTAGGCTAATTAACTTATTCGTTGAAACCCAATTCAATCCGGCGCCGCCGAGCCGCTGCTTTGCCTTCAGCCATACTTTCAGCCAGTGGATCACTTTGAATTGCGGTATCGAGTTTTTCGCGTATAGCATCGCCTCGTTCAGATATTTCCTGTCTTAAGACGCTGCCACTGCGGGGTGCGCGAAACAACGCTACCACACTACCAATTATTATGCCGATCACAAATCCACCCAATAACAAACCGCCATCTAGATTTTCACGTTGATTGTCTGCGTTCATTTTTGACCGTTCTGTTTGCTTCTGCGTATCGCGCGCCGTATACCACCAACATCGCGTAGGACGACACCAAGACCACTCATAAAGGCGCTTGTGCGGATAATAGGTCGTATCGCGTTATCACCAACAAAATCCACAGTGCCTTTTGCTGATTGAACTGTTTCTTGAGCAGTCGTAAGCACCGGCTTGACATCACGTTTCAGCATATTGATGAGTCTCGTGACTTGTACGATCAGCACTGCGATTGCCCCGATGATGAGGATGCCCTCAAATGCGAGGACGATCATGAATAGGTTACGGATGTACTGAATGCGAAGTGCTGTGACCTCAAGCTCACCGGAAAATGCCAGCAGTACGCCAACGACAAAGACGATCGCGATAATGCCGCCCAGCACACCCGCACTTAAAAACACAATACGCTGAACAGTCCACTTGGATGGCGTTTTCGTCTCGCTGGATGATGTTGGAGCAGTTGGCGGATTAGTTTGTGACATGAAAGACCTTCATTGCAGTGAACGTTGGTTATTTTTATCTGTGGTAAGAAAATGCGCTGAAATGAGCGCTAGAATCGCTCCCAATGATGCGCTTGCGATATGGAGTGTGCCGATGTTGAATATATCGACAGAGAACATGACACCCAGCAAATGTCCCAACCCGAAACCAATCCATCCCGCCAGCAAAAAGAGTGCTAACCGTCGCGCATCGCCTCCCACAATAATGTGGAATCCCGCGCCAAACAATGTCGCTAGAATAAACCCGAAAATGGTCGTTGGTCCAAACACATTAATTCCTTTTTGGGTCGAATTGTGCCCTTGGACTGGTCTATGGTACAATTCTTGATGCAATCAGTGTAACACAAAGTCGACCGTTAACCATTCAATTGTTATTGCACACTATTATTTCTGATGACCATTTTAGACCACCGCATTTTAATTCCAAAGTCACCCGAAAAGATATGGGAATTTCTGAGCGATCTATCTCAGAACTCCGCTTGGCAGGTGGATTGTAAATCCGTCTCCTTATTGACGACTAAACATACTGGCGCAGGTGTTCGCTGGCGTTATACCACAACCGGCGGACGCTCATACGTTGCAGAAATAACTGCATGGTACGATGGCCTCGGTTATGAATACACCTTTGTAGACGGCGCTCCCTTTCGCGAAAGCAAAGGACGCATTCGACTTCAAGAGATTGCAGAAGGTACTGTTGTTCAGTGGACACTCACCTATGAAACCAGCGGTATGCTGGCAGGGGTGCGCAACGCGGTTGGATTAAAGCGCCAGCTTGAAGGCGCAATGATCGACAGCCTCAAGAATTTGTGGAAAGTACTCCAAAAAGTGATGCCGGAGGACAAACCGCGTGAGGTGAAGTCCCTCATGCGCGATGCTCCCGACTACGAGTCACGGACTCAATATCGCCCGCGTCACCAACCCATTAAACCAGAAATTGTATCGGATGCGGCTGAACCGTCATTTGTATCCAGCATTGTTGAACCACCCATATCAGCAGATGATACCCGTCCTCGTGCGCCGGTAACTGTGGATTCACCGGCGGCAGCCAGCGAATATACGGCATCCAAAACAACCATGCCGGTTGATAATCCGGACACTGGTCGTGTCGAACCTGTAGTCTATCCGATCCTATCGGTGAAATTGGATGATGCGCGGGATTTCATTCCACGTCAACCTGTCGAAAATCCAACCTTAGACCTAAGCGACACTGCGCGACGCGCCACCCAAGAAATTCAACAGATTGTAGTGCCTTCTGAACCGGATGCTTCGGTTGAAGTTCCCGAGCCAACGCCAGAAAACCCTGATGAAATTATCCCTCCGTTAGAAGCGAAATTGTCTACTGTAGAGAGTTCTTCTGCAGTACCGGATACGGTCAAGATGGCGACTGGCGAAATGAGCGTGTTTGAGTTGTTCGGCCTACCACGTCCTAGCCAAACACAGGAAGTCAGCCGTGTCATTATTCCTGAACCCGTTGCATCTGTAATTGCAGCTCCGATCACCATTTCTTTGCAACCGCGCATCGGCCTGCGACTGGTCATGCGACGCAAACGAGTTTCAATCCGCCGCCCTACTTAGTTTTTACCTTAGAACAACGTCAGATTTAAGGTAGATTTAAGGTAGTTCAAAAGTTGATTTAACGTTTCGTCTGCTTGCTAACTTATAATCATCCTGTACATAAGTAAAGGATATATAGGTTATGAGCCGATCATCTTCTTCCACCCCGCGTTATGCCCTCGCTATTCGGAAGTTTCTACTATCCTTTTTTGTTGTGTTTACTTTTATCGCCTATGCGCTTCGTAGCCACACGGATACGGTTGATCCCACCACAAAATTAGTTCCAAGCTCGAAGCCCGTTACCGCACAGGGCGCAAATTCGCTGGCAATGAATGTCGCTACCAACGTGCCAACGGCAATCCCGAATGTGCCAGTTGCTACGGTTGGTGTAGCGTCTCCAAATACAACCAGCCCCACTAATGTGTTTGCTGAATTACCGACTATCCTTCCGACGAATGTACCCGCAACACCCGTTCCTGTACTACCGACTGCAACTCCCGATAGTATTTACAAAGATGGCACCTATATTGGTCCTGTCGTAGATGCTTACTATGGAAATGTGCAAGTAGAGGCAATTGTACAAGGTGGCAAAATCACGACTGTACAATTCTTGGACTATCCGCAAGATCGGCGTACCTCTCGTTTTATCAACCAACAAGCGACCCCGTGGTTGACCGAAGAAGCCGTACAGGTTCAAAGTGCTAATGTCGATTTGATCTCCGGCGCAACCTTTACCAGTCAAGCATTTGTAATGTCACTGGACTCGGCCTTACGACAAGCGCATGTGTAACCATGAGGCAAACACGTATCTTGATGGGGATGCCTGTCACTGTAGAAGTGGTTGATCCTGCAGCAACTGCCGCTACATTAGATGGAATTTTCGACTACTTCCAGTATGTGGACAATAAGTTCAGTACTTACAAGGCCGATAGTGAGATTTCGCGTATTAATCAAGGGCTTTTGACTGTGAAATCAGCCAGTGAAGATATGCAAAAAGTATTTGAACTGTCCGAGCAAACCCGTCGTGATACCAATGGCTATTTCAATATTGAGCAACAAGGTGGTCTTTATGACCCCTCTGGCGTAGTCAAAGGCTGGGCGATATTCAACGCTGCCGAATTGCTTCGTAAACAAGGATTTGAGAACTACTATGTTGATGCCGGTGGTGATGTCCAGTTGGCTGGCAAAAATGGACAAGGACACAATTGGCGTATTGGCATTCGCAACCCGTTCAACATCAATCAGATTGTCAAAGTTCTCTCGTTGACAGATATGGGTATCGCGACTTCAGGCACCTATATTCGCGGTGATCATATCTATAATCCCGTGAGCGGTTACGAGACCGTATCTGATATTGTCAGTTTGACTGTGATCGGTCCCAATGTCTACGAGGCAGATCGTTATGCGACGGCGGCATTTGCTATGGGGCGCGAAGGTATCCAATTCATCCAACAAGTGAATGGATTGGAAGGCTACATGATTGATGAATCTGGGAAGGCCGTTTTTACTTCTGGTTTCGATAGGTACACACTTCATGATTAAAGCAGTTGATCGCCTACTAGACCGCGTGACGATGTATCGGCTCGTACTATACTATTTGATTGGTCTCTTGGCTGTGGCTGGTGTTTTGAGCGCCATTGGACTCTTATCCTTTAGTCCGGTTTCGTTGCTGTTTACGACTATGTTTTTGTTGGCCTCTTGCTGGATTGTCAATACTATTTTTGCGATGGCTTTTGCCGCACCCACCAACACAGAGTCTGTCTACATCTCTGCGCTGATCTTGGCACTCATCATCACGCCCGTTGTGCCCTTACAGAAGATGCCTGACCTCTACTTTTTGCTGTGGGTATCAATCTTAGCGATGGCATCCAAGTTCATTCTCGCCATAAATTACAAGCATGTGTTCAATCCTGTCGCGATTGCGGTTGCACTAACAGCCTTGGCAATTGATCAGGCTGCCACATGGTGGGTCGGTACCTTACCCATGCTTCCCTTTGTCCTGATTGGTGGCTTACTGCTTGTCCGCAAAATCCGACGATTTGGATTACTGCTTGTCTTCTTGGGCGCTGCCTTGCTAACCGTCTTGGCTTTTTCCCTACTTCAGCATGACAATTTACTTTCAACCCTACAATTGACTGTATTAAGCTCCCCGCTGCTATTTTTCGGCTTTGTTATTCTTACAGAGCCGCTCACAACGCCGCCAACTCAACACCTACAATTTATCTACGGTGCGATCGTCGGTGTGTTCTTTGCACCGCAATTGCACTTTGGTAGCTTCTACTTCACACCTGAATTGGCGATATTGATAGGAAATGTATTCTCGTATCTGGTTAGTCCAAAGACCAAACTAGTTCTAAAATTGAAAGAGAAGGTGCAGATTGCACCCGACATATACGACTTTATCTTCGAGCCAGTCAAGAAGTTTGCCTTTGCTCCCGGTCAATATATGGAATGGACGCTGGGTCACAACTACCCGGATAGTCGTGGAAACCGTCGCTATTTCACTTTAGCATCCTCACCAAACGAAACGAATTTACGTCTTGGTATCAAATTCTATGCGCAGTCCAGTAGCTACAAACGGGCAATGTTGGCGATGCAGAAAGATAGCGAGATCGTTGCCGCTCAATTGGCAGGTGATTTTGTTTTGCCAAAAGCGCTCAATCAGAAATGTGTCTTTATAGCGGGTGGCATTGGTATCACACCGTTCAGAAGCATGATTCAGACCTTGCTTGATGTGTCTCAGCGTCGTGATATCGTACTCTTTTATAGCAATCGAAAAGAAGATGAAATTGTCTATAAAGACACGTTCGAGAAAGCACGGCAAAAATTAGGCATCAAGACCATCTACACCTTGACTGATCCTACACAAGTATCATCCTCTTGGAAGGGCAAAGTAGGTTATTTGAACGAACAGATGTTGCGTGATGCTGTGCCCGATTACAAAAAGTGTCATTTCTACATATCTGGCCCCAATGCAATGGTAACATCAACACAGGACATGCTTCTGAACTTGGGTGTTCACCGCGATCACATCAAGACGGATTTCTTCCCCGGCCTCATTTAAGACTTCAGTCCTGGTTGTATACAAAACAAAACAGGCTCGCGCATGTGGCGAACCTGTTTTTGTTATCTTAAATCAGATATGTTGAATGGGTGCCAGATGGGATTTGAACCCACAACATCTAGGACCACAACCCAGCGCTCTGCCGTTGAGCTACTGGCACCGTATGCGAGTCAGTATAGCAGAGCGTTGGAGTAGATGCTAGACCTTTTTCCGCGCAACGATGACCTGCGCAATACTCCGTCGGCATCGTTCTTCATGAACGCTCACCTCAAATCCAAACTGTGCGAAGTAGTCGCTGAGTGAAGTGTTTTGTCCTCCGCGTTGACCTGTTACGCGATACAACCACTCCAAAGCCGCTTCGCCAATTCCGCCACCTGTTAGCACCCCGTTCGGCACGATAACCAGTTGCCCATGACTCCCAAGTATCCGGTTAATCTCGCGCAACGTTTCCGCTGCGAAAATAAAATCCGTTGGGAATGTACTGATGACAGCATCAAACCTACCAGTAGGGAAGGGCAGTTGTTGTGCCTTGCCCCGTACCAATTTGGCGGTTAGCCTCTGCCGCTTCATCTTTGCCTGTGCGATCCGTCCCATGTAGGGTGACAGATCATAGCCAACGGTATCGTAGCCAGCCTTTACAAGATCAATCTGCAAATTGCCTGTGCCATGCGCCAGTTCCAACAATCGCTTTCCACTGTTCGGGTCGAGATGCTTCAGCGCAGACCGTTGCCATGATCGCCACTCGCCCATCGAAACGACGCTGCTCACAATATCATAAGTGAATGCCATCTCGTTGTATAACAACCGGAATCCAAATCGTACCAGTGTCCACCACAGCTTAGCGATTGCTTTCACGCAGCGCCTCAATAATCACATCGGGTTTATCCGTAATCAGTCCGTCTACACCTAGATCGCGCAACGCCACCGCGATCTGAGGATCATTAACCGTCCACGTATTAACACGGAAGTCGTGTTCTTTGGCCCACTTCATGTAGGCCGCATCAATCATTTCATAATAGGGATGTCGGGCTTCATGCGGAAAACCTTCCATCTCTGACCGAAAATCATACTCAGGTTCATAGAGGTAGCCAATTGGGACTTGGGGCATAATTGCCCGGAAACGTTTTAGTGCCAGCGGATTAAATGATGACACGATGACAGTCTTTGCCAGATTGTGTCGGGAAATACAGTCTGCTACTGCTTGTTCAACCCCATCTGTTTCGTTCGTCTCAGACTTGATCTCCACATTAATGAAGAGCTTCTTACCAACGGCCTCAAAGACCTCATCCAATGTTGGAATGCGTGTTCCGGCATACTCTTCGCTAAAGCTGCTTCCTGCATCCAATGCCTTAAGCTCGGCAAGCGTCATGTCCTTTGCCAATCCTTTACCGTCTGTTGTCGCGTCGACGCTAAAGTCATGTAGGACGATCAAATGACCATCTTTGGAGAGATGGGTATCCAGTTCGATACCGTCAGCTCCTTGTTTTAGTGCTAATTCAAATGCGGGGATCGTGTTCATCGGGGCATATGCTCGCGCACCACGATGACCGAATACCAACGTTCTTCCCTGATAGATATTTTCTAACGGTAACATGATTTATTCCTAACCCGATTCATACCGGAGAGTCACCCTAATTGAGAAAATTTGTGCTATGTTAGTTGCGGTAGTGGTTGCAAAATTCGTAATGCGGAACTTTCCAAAGAATGGATTGTACGGAAGCTCCCACAAACTGTCATGTATTATATGACCACTGAACAGTATTCGATCACATCAAAGAGATGGGACGGTTAAAACTTTACATGAAACGCTTAACTTTGCCATACTCCGCGACACTCTCCTTTGCACTTGCTGCAACTTCACAACGCCGACGACGTGGCAGACATACGCGAGCCAGTCGCGGCGCTCAGTGGCATTAGCCGAGCTTCACGTATTGCAGTTGTGCAGTTTTAGCGCCAATCTCCCTTGTTCCCGCCTGTCATATCAGCGGAAGTATTGCAAATTTGTCAGCGTGGGCGAATCTGAATGTTCTCACCATCAATCTGTACATCATAACTTTGCACGTCAATCAATGCTGGAGCAGTCAGAGCCTTACCTGTACTAATATCAAATGTTGCGCCATGTCGTGGGCAACTAATCGTACACCCAGCGAGATCCCCATCAACCAACGGGCCATCATCGTGTGTACATACATCTTCAATGGCGTAGTATTTCCCCTCGACGTTAAAAATTGCCACCCAATGACGTCCCAGCTCAACCACCATGCGCTCACCGGGTTGTAATTCAGGTGTTGTAGCTACTGTCACAAACTCTATGATGGGGCTTTTGCCCATATTAGTCTTCCTTGTCTTCGATAGTTTGCCAGTTGGTTACACCATTTGTTGCGATAATCAGCGTTTTGAGTGAAAGGAGAGCGCATTTCACCCGATTAATCGTAAGCGGGATGCCGACCATCTCAAAAATATCGTCTTTGGTGATATGAGTGATTTCATCCAGTGTCTTTCCAACGATTTCGTCGCCTAACATCGAAGCCGCTGCTTGGCTAATTGCGCAGCCTTCACCGTCCCAAGCCACATCTGTTATCACACGGTTTTCATCGACGCGCAGTGTAAGGTGCAGTCGGTCACCACAAAGAGGGTTGTGTTCTTCATGGTCAAAGTCTGCCGGATTCAGCACTCCCGGATGATGTGGGGTTCGTGCATGATCCAAAATAATCTCACGATACATGTCCATTTGTATCTCCTAAAGCCGGAAGGTTTTACGTGCCTTATGTAACGCGCGAACGAGTGAATCGACCTCTTCAAACGTATTATAGAGATAGAAACTTGCACGTGCCGTCGCATTGACGTGTAAGTGTTCATGCAAAGGCATTGCACAATGGTGGCCGGCGCGCACCGCCACACCTTCCGAGTCTAATAATTGTGCGATGTCGTGTGCGTGAATTCCCTCGACTGTGAAGGCTGCTACTGCGCCTTTTTGATCGCTGGAAGGACCATAAACGGTTAATCCTGGTACTTCCTGAAGATGATTTAGCGCGTATTCAATAATATCGTGTTCATGTTTGGAAATGTTATCCATCCCTACGTTAGTTAGGTAATCTATCGCCGCCCCTAGCCCGATTGCTTCTGCTATCGAAGGGGTACCTGCCTCAAATTTGTAGGGTAGGTCGTTCCACGTGCTGCCGCTAAGTTTAACACTCGAAATCATATCACCGCCTCCCATCCACGGAGGCATCGCTTCGAGCAATGCGCGTTTTCCATACAAAACGCCACTTCCGGTCGGTCCTAACATCTTGTGCCCGCTAAACACGAAGAAATCGACATCAAGCGCTTGCACGTCTATAGGCATATGAGGAACACTTTGTGCTCCATCCGCCAGCACCAACGCTCCAGCTTGATGTGCTTTCGCGATCACTTCCTGTATAGGGTTAATGGTGCCTAGCACGTTTGAAACATGCATCAAAGTGACCAATTTAACCGGTTCTTGTTGCAGAAGAGTGTCCAATTGCTCAATATCAAGCGTTCCATCCGGCAGAACTGAAATAAATCGAATACTAAATCCCTTTTCAGAGGCTAATATCTGCCAGGGTACAATATTTGAATGATGTTCCATAACTGTTGATACGATTACATCCCCAACACCTAGATTTGCTCGTCCCCAAGTCTGTGCAACCAGATTAATGCTTTCAGTGGTGCCTCTTGTAAAGATGATCTCACGCTTGCTTGCTGCATTGATGAACTTGCGCACTTTCAGACGTGCTTCTTCATATGCGCTTGTTGCTTGCTCACTCAGTTTATGAATACCACGATGCACATTCGCATTGTAGTCGCGATAATATGTATTCATGGTTTCAATAACGCTGTTTGGCTTTTGGCTTGTCGCTGCGTTATCCAAATAAACCAAAGGTATGTTGGGACTATGAGTCTGTTGGAGTATTGGAAAGCTAGACCGTATAGCCTCAAGATCAAAGTCTGCTTTAGTATGGACAGAAGTCATGTTGGTTTTCTTTCGTCTTACATGGCTCAAGTATAACAAAAAGGCGCATATACTTGTATGTATGCGCCTTTGTATTGCGATGTAGTTAGTTTTGAAGTCGATTAACCGACGATCTTGGATTCCATCGCGGCCTGTAGGCGCTCACGAACTCGCTCAAACGGAATACGCGCCAACAACTCGTCAAAGAAACCATCTATCACCATGAGTTCGGCTGTTGGGCGTTCAATACCTCTGCTCATGAGATAAAATATCGGTTCCTGTTCAAGCGTACCAAACGTAGCTGCATGTGAGCATTTCACGTCATCGGCTTCAATTTCTAGGCCGGGTATGCCGTCCATACGCACATCATCGCTCAGCATTAAGTTTCGGCTAGCTTGGTATCCATCAATCTTCTGCATCTTCGGCAACGACTTGATCATACCCTGCCACACTGTACGTGCGGTATCTTTTGCAGCCCCTTTGAATAGGAGGTCTGAAACAGTCATTGGTGCGTTATGGTTTTGTTGCGTATCATGGTCGAATAGCTGTTCGCCGTCTGCGAAGAAAAAGCCTGACATGCGACCGTTTGCACCTTTACCATCCAGCTCGATTTCTAGGTAAGCTTTAACCAACCGTCCACCCATCGTGCCAACGATCCAATCAAGATTGGCATCGCGTCCAACACGTGCTCGTTGGTGACTGAATTCGTAGGTTTGTCTGTTCCAGTCCTGTAACGCCACGTATTGTAGGTTTGCCGCATCTCCAACCAGTAACTCAGTTGCGCCAATGTAGGCCGAGTGCTGCGTCCCTTTTTCTGATGCATAGTCTACGACGATGGTTGCCTGTGCATTTTCTTCGAGTACAACCAAGACATGTCCGAGGCTTGCCCCTTGGTGTGTGTTATACATTACGACGTGCAGTGGGATTTCAGCAACTTTCCCTTTGGGGACGTAAACAAAAATCCCATGTGTCCATAATGCCGCATGAAGGGCTGCAAACTTTCCCTCTCCCGGTCGAACAGCTTTCGTCATCAGATTCGCGCGAACAAGGTCTTCGTGGTCTTTACAGGCAGTTAGCAAATCAGTAAAAATTATGCCTTGTTCACTGAGTTTGCTGGCGACTTCATGTTGCACAACCTTGCCATCCACAAAAGCCAATAATCCACCTTGTACATCCCCAATAAGTGGATCACGGTTTGCAGTAGGAATATTGTCTATTGTCACACCATTGGCCGAGATGATTTTATCAGCAGCATCCCAGTTTATGTGGCGATAATCAGTGCGTCTCCACTCCTCAGTAGTAAGACTTGGCATGGGCATACTTTCGTAAAGTTCCCATGCTGCCAAGCGGCTTTCTAATAGCCACTTGGGTTCATTGTTTTTGGCGCTAAGAGCTTCTACATCATTCTGTGTATAGCTCGGCGCAGCAGGCGCATCTGAACGCCGCCGTCCTTTCACAGCTACCACCATCTATACTCCTCGTTCATTAGTATTGAACAGGCATACTCATTTGAGATGCCTGTCATAAGTTGAAGCTAGGGCAGGGCTAGGCTTAGTTAGCCAATACTGCCTTCAAGTTGAATCTGGATAAGTCTGTTTAGTTCGAGAGCATATTCCATGGGCAATTCTTTGACCAATGGCTCAATGAATCCGTTAACGACCATTGCATTGGCTTCATCTTCACTCATACCACGGCTCATCAAGTAGAAGAGTTGGTCTTCACCAACTTTGCTTACTGATGCTTCATGTCCCATGGTGACGTTCTTCGCATCAATCTCAATCGATGGGTAAGTATCTGAGCGGCTGTGGTCGTCAAGTAGAAGTGCGTCACATACTACGTTGCTCTTGACGTTATCTGCGCCTTCGACAACCTTGAGTAATCCTCGATAGCTTGCACGACCGCCATCTTTACTGATGGATTTGCTAATAATCTGGCTACTTGTATTAGGAGCGAGATGTGTGATCTTTGCACCCGCGTCTTGATGCTGACCTTTGCCTGCGAATGCAATTGAGAGTACTTCCCCATGCGCTCCTTCGCCAGCCAAGAGCACTGCGGGGTACTTCATGGTGAGCTTACTGCCCAAGTTACCATCAACCCATTCCATAGTCGCGTTTTTGTAGGCAATGGCGCGCTTAGTGACCAAGTTGAATACGTTGTTTGACCAGTTTTGGATGGTGGTATAGCGGCAACGTCCACCTTCCTTAACGATGATTTCAACAACCGCGCTGTGCAAGCTGTTTGAGCTATATGTTGGAGCTGTGCAGCCCTCTACATAATGGACGTAAGCACCTTCATCGACGATGATGAGTGTACGCTCAAACTGTCCCATATTTTTGGTGTTGATGCGAAAGTATGCCTGCAATGGCATATCTACATGTACGCCTTTGGGTACATAAATGAACGATCCCCCCGACCACACTGCGCTGTTTAGTGCAGCAAATTTATTATCTGCTGACGGTATGATCGTGCCAAAGTATTCCTTGACGATTTCAGGATATTCACGTAGAGCAGAATCCATATCAAGGAAAATGACCCCTTTGTTTTCAAGGTCTTTTCGAAGGTTATGATAAACGGACTCAGAGTCGTATTGTGCGCTTACACCCTGAAGATATTTTTGCTCAGCTTCAGGTATACCGAGTTTGTCAAATGTATCCTTGATCTCAGGAGGTACTTCGTCCCAATTACGTCCTAGTTGGTCGGTTGCACGGACGTAATAGTAGATGTCATCGTAATCAATCTCACTAAGGTTGCCTCCCCAGTTGGGGGTAGGCTTGCTTAGGAAAATGTCATACGCTTTCAGCCTAAAGTCTGTCATCCACTCTGGCTCATTTTTCATCTTACTTATTTGATAAACGCCGTCACGGGTTAATCCCTTTTCGCTTTTGTATGCGTATTTGACGTCGTCATCATGGAAGCCATATGTGTTTTCGTACGAGTCGCCAACTTCTTTTAGCGCAGCTTCTGCTTCACTGAGTTGTTTTTCGCTCGGTATCAGATCAATATCAACCATTCTGCTCTCCTGTTATGCCTTGAGTTGCAGTTATGCTGTTGCAGTTTCGGCGTACTTTTCGCGAACCCAATCGTATCCAGCTTCTTCTAAATGGAGAGCCAAATCGGGGCCACCACTTTCCACAATTCGTCCCTCAAACATGATATGGACATATTGTGGCTTAATGTAATTCAGGATACGTTGATAGTGAGTGATAACCAGAATGCCTAGATCAGGTCCCTTCAGCTTATCGACCCCTTCAGCTACAATTCTCAGCGCGTCGATATCAAGGCCGGAATCTGTTTCGTCTAGAATAGTTATGCGGGGATTGAGAGTAGCCATTTGAAGAATTTCTGCGCGTTTCTTTTCTCCGCCACTGAAACCCTCGTTCAGATATCGCCCTGCAAAACTGTGATCCATTTGCAGGTAATCCATCTTGGATTTCAATAAACGACGAAAATCAGGTATAGAGATTCCTTTACTATCCGGATTCTCAGCTTTCATGCGTGAATTGATGGCTTGTCGTAAGAAGTTAGCAAGAGTAACTCCTGGGATCGACACAGGATATTGGAAGGCAAGGAACAAACCTGCGCGGCTTCGTTCATCAGGTTCTAGATCAAGAATGTTCTTGCCGTCAAATATGATTTCGCCATCTGTAACTTCATAAGCTGGATGTCCAAGTAGAACATTTGCCAGCGTGCTTTTCCCGGAACCATTCGGTCCCATTAAAGCATGAACTTCGCCTTGCTTGATTGTCAGGTTGACTCCCCTAAGAATAGGTTTGCCTTCAACATTTGCGTGTAGATTGCGGATTTCGAGTGCTGCGCCCATGCGAGACACTTCCTCCTAATTTCATGATGGTTAAATTTTCTTTGTACCCGTAGGTATAAACTAATAGTCAGTATATCAGTTTAAATAAGCCCTTGTCAATAATGATGATTGGGATTATAAAAATTAATAGAGTACAATTTGCTACGTCATATTCTCGTAAAGTATGGTTGAAACAACATCTTCTGACAGGATTAATGTTTTACTTATTACGTAAATTGACTCCAAAATTACCCTATGCTACTATGCGACGACAGTTGTTATTCAAAGGAATAAATTGGCTATGACGGAACAAGCCCAAATTACAGAAGAAGGTCTATTGGAAGCGCTGCGAGAGGTCGTTGACCCAGAAATCGGCATGAATATAATCGAATTAGGCCTCATTCGACATACAGAGCTGTTTGAAGACCGCGCGCATGTCACAATGATTATGACTACTCCGTTTTGCCCATATGCACCGCAGTTATTAGAGCAAACACGCCGAACTGCGCAGAATTATCTCCGTCGTCCTGTGACCATTGAGATGGGCTTAGAAATGTGGGATCCAAGCATGATGGAAGAAGGCGCTGCCGACGACTGGGGCTTATTCTAGCCTTAGTAACTGGCTCATGACATTGGATGGAGGGCACTTTAGTTTATGACAGAATGCCCTCTGTTTATCTAGACTTTTGGTCTGTTCTTGAGTATAAAATCGCGTGGATCAATGTAGTTGGCTAAGAGCAGATCAAGATTTCGTGCTGGCCAATGCTCTGGATTTGTTTCAAGGATTTTGGTTGGACTAACATCAAAATGCAAATGATATGCATAATTTCCAAATGCATTACCTACTTGCGAGATTTGCTGCCCTCTAGTCACTCTATCCCCGACTTTAACACGTAAGTTTTCACTGTGACCATAGCGTGTATAGTAAACCCGACCATTAGTTGCTAATGGATCATGCTTGATGACAATTACATTTCCCCATGCCGGTAGGCGACTCGCGAATGTCACGATTCCACTAGCAGCCGCATACACTGGCGTGTGTGCATCCCCGTCTTGCGGTAAATTGAGGTCAGCGCCAGTATGATAAGCTTCCTGAGGTGTGCCTACAAAGTACAAGCGAGCAAACGGGCTGGCATCAATCCACTTCCCCGGCCACACCGTTGTTAACCGCCGGTCCGTTACAGTTCCAATAGGTGCATCAAATCCATCTGATGAATACCCAGTACCTGCCGGAGGCGTAGGTGTTCCTAATAGCTGGCGATATCGAAGCGCATCAAAAACGATCTCCCGACCAGTTTCTCCAGTAAGGTCATTGAGGAATACAGTTCCAGCTCCCACTATGGACTTATCTAGTTCAAAAATGCCGAGTGTTACCCATTCATTGCTATATCGTGATTGGTCAAGATTTACGATTATCTCGCCCGTATTTCCCTTGACATTGTTGATTTTGAAACGTGCATTCCTTGCATTCGAGTGTCGTCCCGGAATAAATGCCGCTATCTCGTATTTACCTGACGCAGCAATCTGAGGTGTCCAACGCACCCAAACTTTACTTGTCTGCGATTCGGTGGCTTTATAAAATGATGTCCAGCCCCATGTGTTCTGAAAGTTGGAAAAATTCACTTGATCGGAATATCGGCCACTAGCAAACCCGACATCGTTTGGCTTAATCGTTAGTTCCTGCCCCACGTTATCGACCGGCGGAAGAGGACTTGGACTAGGTGTTCCATTGACTGGTGTGTTTATTACTTTCCAACCAGCTGGTGTTATGGTGCCAAGTCGCCACCAACTTAGCCCACGTGCACGATGGCGTTGTGTTGCGAGCGTAATAGCAGTTGCCATATCATCTGGATCAGCATCACTGTCGAGTACAGGGATGATTGGTCGGCCATAGCTTCCCCAGACTTCATATGTTTCTCGAAGAACATCTTCTGGTGTACGGCGGAATGTTGCCCAGTAGTCTTGAGGATGAATACTGTTGATAAATGGGAACCATTCGGTAGGGAATATATTGTCATAGTGCTGTTTTCGGGGGTCAACCGACATTCCAATGTGGAACGAACCGGGAATTGCGCGCCGAATTCTGGTCATGTAAGGCCGAATTCCGTCGCGTCCTCCTTGCCAAAAGCCATCATAGGGTTCTACATCGAGAATGAGCGACTTCACCCCCGGTCGCGTGCAAGCCTGAATGATAATATTTGTTTCTGCCTCCATGTGAGTTCCTTTTGGGACACACCAAGCATGAAATTCCATACCATATTTCGCTAACGTGGCAACCCACCGATCAATACTTTGCGGACCGTCTATTGCGAGACTCCGTTTTGTGTCCCAATAACCCTGCCATTGAGCTCCATCGCGTGGTGTTGCGTCACAGATCTTAACCCAAACTTGGGTTACGTTAGGTGCAACCGTTTTGATGTTTCGAGCTACATCGTCAATCGTGGTTTCTGGAATAGAATCACCTTTCCAATGCCAAATGCCAAATTTTCCATCATAGGGGGTAGCTTGCTGGGGAGGGATTGGCATTGGAGCAGCAACATTTTCGAACGTGATAACTGTATTTGATACCCATCCGCTAATGGTACTCTGCTCAACCCAAATCCAACCTGTGCTGGTTCGAGAAGTAGAATAATAAACAATGATTGTGTTATTACGAATATCTCCGACATCACGGTAATTTGTACCGGGGCCGTTTCTTAGATTTACGTAGGGTGAAGCTGTTCGAGCAATCGCAAGTTGCCCAACTCCAGCGGTTGAAGGCTTTGCTACAGGAGAAGGAAATGTAGACATCATCGTACCTCCAGACAAGTTTGAGCGACAAACTTAATTCTAACCAAAATACAATGCTAATACACTTTGCAGTTTGAAGCAAAGTGAGGCAAGGCATACATTCGAGATTTCGAGTAACAGTATGAATTGGTTGGTCTGTTTAGGCGCTCACGTGGATATGGCCGGTTCCACTTGTGACATATCCAATTATCGTTGCTGGTTCGCCTTGTTCGACTAATGATGAGCAAAGTTGACGGGCTGATTCAGGAGAGGCAGAAATAAGTAAACCACCTGAAGTTTGAGGATCAAAAAGTAAATTCTGAAATATTTCTGACAGGGTACTATCGAAATTGACCCATTTCGCGAAATAATCGCTATTTCGTTGCTTCCCGCCGGGGAAGATATTTTGTCTAGCATACTTTAAAGCACCCGATAACCAAATTAGGTTGCTCACCTGAATGTGGAAATCAACATCTCCCAAGTGTGCCATCTCATGACTATGACCGAGAAGGCTATAACCTGTAATATCGGTCATGGCATGACATCCATATTGGATGGCGAGTTGAGAAGCATTTCGATTCAATCTGGTCATGCTTTGAATAGCTGAAGTGACATCATCGCTATCCACTATGCCTCGTTTGAGGGCAGTTGTAATTACTCCGGTTCCAAGAGCTTTTGTGAGGATTAGTTGGTCGCCGGGTTTTGCACCACCCTTTGTGACAATTTGGTTAGGATGCACAAATCCTGTGACGGCTAACCCGTATTTGGGTTCTTGATCCGTCACCGTGTGTCCCCCAGCAATAACGGCGCCAGCTTCTTTTACTTTTTCAGCTCCACCACGCAAGATTTCGCTTAGAATGTTGCGATCCAAGTAATCAGGAAATGCAGCTAAGTTAATCGCCATTATGGGACGTCCGCCCATTGCATAGACATCGCTCAGTGCATTCGCAGCGGCGATAGCGCCATAGCTGTAAGGATCATCAACAACTGGAGGGAAAAAATCAACCGTAGAAATGATTGCTTGCTGATCGTCGAGTCTAAAAATGGCAGCATCGTCTGGTTCCGCTAAACCGACGAGCAGGGCAGGGTAATCTTTAGGTTGAAACATTCCACTAATCGGCTGCAAAACTTGCGCCAAGTCACCAGGACCTAGTTTTGCGGCTCAACCCGCGCATGCAGCCAGTGAAGTCAATCTTATGGTTGGATTTTCCATGTTGTGAACTCTATAGTATTTATTGAACGGGCTTAAGTATATGAGGGCTGAGCTTTGGATGCAACCACGTTAATTCTTGTTGTGCATTTTTGCCGCTGAATCTACAGACGAGAATGACGTGAGAAGTCGCCGAAATTACACTGTTGCGATGCGACTGTGAGCGAGTGTGCCGCTGGGTGCAGTGATATCCTCTCGTGATGCCACCCCTGTGCTAGTGCAGCGGCTACACGCAGGAGATCCGCTGAAATTGTTGCATAGTGAGTGCATTACTCGAGGATTGCCGTCAAATATCGAACTAGAAATTGCGAATGTGAAATCATATAAATCACATTGAACCGTCATTGTATATATAACCATGGTAGCACATAACATGTGGAGTAGGGTGACATTTTGGTAACTTTTGTCATGCGAAGATTCTAACGAAATGCAGAGAGTGCCTAAATGTATTTGGTTATTATTGAGTTTGGAAATGGTAAGTCTCATCTGGGGTGATTGGGTATGCAATGTAATTTGGGGTTGCAGTGTGCAATGTGCTTCAGCTATACTTGCCATCATTACGGGGCGTGGCGCAGCCTGGTAGCGCGCTTGCATGGGGTGCAAGAGGTCGTGGGTTCGAGTCCCGCCGCCCCGACAACCATAATGGAGCCTTCTAGTTTGGGATTTGGTACCAAAGTAGAAGGCTCTTTTGTTGCTGTTTTGTAAGCATATGCTAAACTAAGTCGGTGTTGGGGACTTACACGCAAATCTGAACCTTATCTAGCACGATCGAGTATTTATCGGCAGTGTTGAAAGTGCGATGAAGGTTTAGTGATGACGTGTGTCAAATGTCAGTTTTTTGTTGATGCAAGGAGATATAGTATGAAGCATTTTGGTCGTTTATTGATGGCTGGGACAGCTGCTTTGCTAGCACTGTCGTTGGTCGTCCCTGCTGTGGCGCAGGATACACCTGCACCGGGTGAGGGCGGAATTATTATTGAGGGCAATGCTGGTGGTGATCCTGCCACATTGAATCCTGTGCTCGCAAGCGACACATCATCAGCCCGCATGATTAGTTTCTTGTTCCCAAATCTGATCAGTATTGATCCTGCTACCTCGCTTTTCCGTAAGGACTCTCCTGATGCACTAGTAACTGATTGGGAAATCAGCGAAGGTGGTAAGGTGTACACTTTCAAGATGCG
Source organism: Aggregatilineales bacterium (assembly GCA_044227005.1). GTDB lineage: Bacteria > Chloroflexota > Anaerolineae > Aggregatilineales > Phototrophicaceae > CFX2. Next base: position 1,169,873 of record JBGAFZ010000002.1, on the reverse strand, counting down.
TGATAATTGGAAGTGGACTGATGGGACACCGATTACCACTAAAGATATTGTTTATCATTGGAATGCTATCAAGAGCGGTGTTGTCGACACTCAAGAAGTATTCCTTCTAGACATCATCGACTCGGTTGAAGCAGTAGACGATACTTCATTCAAAGTCACATTTAAGAATGTTGACTGCACGGCTCTTGCAAGCGCGGGTAGCCTCGTACCGATGCCTGCACACGCATTGCCAGCCGAATACAAGGATTTGGGTACTTCTGATTACAATTTGAACCCAACTGTAACCAGTGGTGTTTTTAGCTTCGGTGAATTCCGTGCCGGTGAACAGGTTAGTTTGTTGGCTAACCAAGGTTATGGTGGTGCTACTGACGGTAAGGTCATTCCAACTGGCTTTATCTACAAGGTTGTGCCAGATCAGAACGTTGCTTTGGAACAGTTCCTGGCTGGTGAAACAAATGTCATCGATACCCCTGCAGTTGGTCGTCGCGATGATGTCTTGAAGGCTCAGACCGATGGTAAGGTTACTGCATTCCAATTCCCCGGCAATGCGTGGGACTATCTGGCATTGAACTATGCCGATCCTAAGACACCACAAAGTGCATTTGATGACAAGGGTACTGCATTGGATCAAGGTCATCACCCACTATTTGGTGATCCGTTGGTTCGCCAAGCAGTTGCCAAGGCAATTGATGTTGATGCAATTGTTAAGGGTGCAGTATTTGGTTATGGCACGCGTATGCCCTCTACGATGATCCCGGCTTCATGGGCATTTGATAAGGATTTGGCACCAATCAGCCAAGACCTTGAGGCTGCCAAGAAGCTGTTGGATGAAGCCGGTTTTGTTGATGCTGACAACGATCCTGCGACCCCGCGTGTTGCTAAGGGTGCCAAGTATGCTCCTGATGGTACTCCTTTGAAGTTCACACTTTATACCAATGAAGGTAATAGCCGACGTGGTACCGTGGGTACATTGGTACAAGATCAACTGAAGCAGATTGGTTTTGAGGTTGATTTCCAAGCGATTGACTTCAACACTTTGCTAGACATCATGGATGCTCAGACGTTTGATGCTATCGTTCTAGGTTGGCGTAATGGTTACCCAGATGATCCCGACCAGACCCAGATTTTCACCACCAAGAGTGATGTGGTTCCGGGCGGCAGCAACAATATGTCCTATAGCAATCCTGAAATCGACAAGCTGATGGAAGAAGCACGTGTTCTCCCCGGTTGTGATCCGGTCGCTCGTGCAGATATCTATCATAAGATCCAGAAGATTATGCAGGACGATTTGCCCTATATTCCTTTGTACTCAATCGAGGGTATGTATGCGGCAAGTTCGAATATCAATGGTTTTGCTCCTTACCCGAGCCAACTGTATTGGAATACTGATACGTGGGCATTGAAGACCCCGTAAATCACAGTTAGTTTTGTGGGAGTTAGTATAACAATACTAACTCCCACAACTCCGAATATATAAAATAATACTTAATGTAAATCTCATAAATATACTTTTCATTGCCAATCGACTGAGTAATATGGGTTAGGTTGAAAATATGGTCAAATATACGATTCGACGTCTTATACAAGCAATCCCAACGTTAATTGGGATTACGTTAATGACATTCTTACTAATGTCATTGGTTCCCGGTGGCCCAACTGCCGCCTTGTCAGGTGATCCTAAGCTTACTCCACAACAAAAAGAACGTATTGCTCGGCAAATGGGTGTTGGTGATCCATGGCCAATACAGTACTTGCGGTGGTTGATTGGCGATCAATGGCGAATGATTGATACTGATGATGATGGCATCCCAGATACCCCGGGGACTCGCTTAGGAATTCTGCGAGGTGATTTTGGGACATCATTTGGTCAGCGGCGCGCGGTTATTGATATTATCAGCGAGCGCATACCTGCGACTCTAGAATTAGGCTTGGCGGCTTTATTTTTCGGAGTGGTGATTGGTGTACCAATTGGCATCGTCGCAGCTGTGAAGAAGGGGGGGTGGTTCGATAGCATAACCCGAATTGTTGCAGTTATATTCAATGCCGTACCTGTGTTTTGGTTGGGATTGGTTTTGATTTTGATGTTTGGTTCACTGCTGCCGCAGTGGTTACATAATGTGAATCCTGCAATGTTTCCTAAAGTTAGCCCGATATTGCCGATGGGTGGTCGCGCACCAACAGTATTGACAGGCGGTATTCCCCCCATTTATATGCGACTTCAATATCTCATTCTGCCGACGTTCGTTCTGGCTACAGGCGGTATTGCCGGATATTCACGGTATATGCGTGCATCAATGTTGGATGTTATCGGGCAGGATTATATCCGTACCGCAAAGGCAAAAGGATTATCCATGCGGCAAGTGTGGTTTAAACACGGCGCACGAAATGCTTTGATGCCATTGGCAACATTCCTTGGACCTGCTATCACTGGTTTGTTGGCTGGTGCAGCTATTACCGAGCGGATTTTCTCGTGGCCGGGACTCGGGCGATTAACAATTGACGCTTTGACTGCACTTGATTACCCAGTCGTTATGGCAGTTGTGATCATGAGTGCTGTTGCAACTATTCTTGGATTTGTCTTGTCCGATATTTTGTATGCCCTGATTGATCCTCGTATTCGGTTTGGCTAGGGCGGAGAATAACAATGGTTTCACAAACAAAATCACCGAGCCCGATCGTAGTTGATTTGGGGGGGGAAGAGATTAAAAAAGTTGGTGAGTCGCTAACTGTATTAGCACTTCGACGTTTGCGACGTGATAAATTGACTCTCATTGCAATGGGCGTAATTGTTGTCTTAGCAATTCTCTCTTTTTCCGCGCCATTGATTGAACGCTATGTTCTGAATGTCAATTATACTTCCACCAATATTGATAAAGCGTTTTTGCCGCCGGGTACGGTTGGTCATATTCTAGGTACAGATGATGTTGGACGTGATCATCTTGCACGTTTGCTATATGCCGGTCAGATCTCACTGTCAATTGCCTTCATTTCCGCTATTCTGTCCTTGGTGATCGGTGTTTCGCTAGGGGTTGTGACAGGTTACTACGGAGGTTTAGTTGATGACTTTATTAACTGGGTCATCACTACACTTGATTCAATTCCCAGTTTGTTTTTGTTGATTATTGTGTCCGGTATTGTCTTGCGTAGCCGTGATTTGACTGGAACAATATTCGGGGGACCATTTGCGTTAGTCTTTATTCTCGGTTTCTTGGGGTGGACAGGTATTACCCGGTTGGTAAGAGGCGAAACGCTGTCTATCCGTGAGCGTGAATACATCATCAGCGCTCGTGCGATTGGTGCTTCACCGCCTCATATCATGTTTTCGCACATTATTCCCAACTTGCTGTCGGTTGTCTTCATAACATTGGCGCTGGATATCGGTACGCTTATTTTGGTCGAATCCGCGCTTAGCTTTTTAGGGTTCGGCGTAAAGCCACCGGCGGCGAGCTGGGGCAACATGTTAACCGGAGCTAATGACTTCTTCACTAAAGGTCCTTACTTGGTTATCGCCCCGGGATTGCTCATAGTGGTCACGGTGTTGTGCTTATACGTCATAGGCGATGGATTACGTGACGCTTTTGATCCTACCTCAATCGATTAGGCTGACCTTATTCGCTTGGATGACACCGAGATCAGCTAACTGGCTGGTGTAGGTGTCATGTTATTCTCAACCTGATATTGCTCTTTCATACGTGTAATTAAGTCGTTTTGCATCGTTTCTGCTTGTGAAAGACCTTTTAAAGGGTCAACAAGCGCTGCGTTAATATCCCCCGACAGGGTTCGATTGTAATAGCCTTGTAGTACGTCAACCGCACTATTCATTGCCGTAATCAAAATGTTTTGTACATCAGCACCGCAATCCGGTGTAATTGTTTTCGCAACTGTGTCCCGTAAACTCGCTAAATACAAAGTATCATCGCGTACCTCGGACACATTTTTGGCTACTGCTTCATTGAGGCGCGTTTGAAATTGTTGGCGGACAGTAGCAGTTACTTGAAGCCATTCTTCTAGTGTGCCCGTTACGTTACAATTTCCTTCAATAACTATTGCTACCGGCGCATTAAGCATGATTGGAATTGGAGTGGTTGCACTCTTGCCCGTGTCGTTTATTGCACAGGCAGTAATTAATGTTGGTATGCTTGCTACTATCAGCAATCGCTTTGCCCACAAAATTGTAGCCGTTATCATTTATCAACCTGTTTCGTCTGGTTGTAGAACCTGATAGGTGCATGAGTTGTAATTGCTGCCGAGAATGACTTCATAATCGGCGGTTCGATTGGCATCAGGTTCCACTCGGATATTTTCCGGCTTAATGTTTAGTATTTTGACAATGTCAGCAATCTTACTACCTTTTGTTTGACCTGCGTGATCAATCAAAATGGTATCACTGTATTGAGTATTATCTGCATTTCCAGATGCTATTGCATTGAAGCCACTCCATGCGAGTCGATCTGCTGCAACGCGATCCCAATCGGGATTGGTAGTACCATTCCGAACTTCTATTTTGACGCCGGACAGCGCGATCTGGCTTTCGCTCGGAGGGGTGTAAAAATCCTCCATGAGCTGTTGGACGGTGTCTGGTACGGGAAGTTGTACGTTGGCTCCGTCTGGCGGTTGCCATGGCGTAGTGTGATAGAGGCGTTGGAAAACAAAATGCTCAATGCGATCTGGATCAATGTTAAGTGCGTAGGGCAGTAGACCAAGCATATCTTCGAATTTAAGGTCTGTTTGTACAACTTGGGTCAATTGTGCCCAAAGCTCTGGTAGCTTCGTAATTTGGCCATTGCTGCGCGCAGCTCGCCATATTGCACGCAGAAGTTGTTGTTGACGGCGACCGCGGTCAAAATCACTACTGCTATGGCGTGAACGGGCATACCATAGTGCTCCATCACCATTCAGTGTATAGGCTCCGATTGGAAGTATGTAATTGCCTTTATCATCAGGGCCGGTTGCTTGAGCGGGCGGTTCTGCGCCGATTAATTCGCGATCTTGAATAGCACAATCGACGGTAAGGTTTACCCCGCCCAAGGTGTTGATGATCTCCTTAAAACCGCTTAGTTTTACTTCTACGTAGTAATGTACGTTGATGCCAAAGTTGTAGAAAATAGTTTGACGTAGCAGTCCAAATCCCCCGCCAGTCCAACCAACCTGTTCTCCGTGCGTAAACGCTAAGTTCAGGCGTTGCATCGTCCAACCGGGAATGTAGACGTATAAATCACGTGGGAGGCTGAGCATCGAAACGGTATTTGTGGTGCGGTTGATTGAAACAATAATCATCGTATCCGTACGATCAATATTGTCACCTGTAAGTTCGCTGTCGATGCCCAATAACATGATATTGACGAGATCGTATCCCTTGCGGTCAATGAGTGGCACCTTAGTGGGTATCGCTGTCGGGGCGACCTGATTTGGGTCTGCATTGTCCGGTAACAAGGGCGTTGGTAAAGCATTTGACACTGTTGTTGGAACTTGAAGTGTAACCGGTGGTTCTGTCGGTAACAGCGTTGCAGTTGCTGTTTCGGTGCTTCCTACTGTTGGTGTCACCGGTTGAGTTACTGCCACTGAAGTATTTAGAGCTGGTATGGTTATTTCAATAGGGCGAGCGGTGTTAGTTGCGAATGCTTGAGCGACGACTATCGGTTGTGCTGTGTTTGTTGACGTAGCACTGGGAACAGTTGTAGGAGTCTCTGTAGCCGTCGACGATGGTGTGACTGTTGGGGTTGCCGAGGGCGTGCTCGTGTTTGTTGGTACTTGTGTTGGAGTAGCGGTAGCCGAAGGTGTTGGAGTTGCAGTCGGAAACGGTGTGTTGGTCATTAAAGTCGGCAATATAGCTGCTTCTGTTTCAATGTAGGACTGTTCCCGATTTGCCGATATTGCTTGTTCGTTTATGAAGCGCGACGCTGATTGAATCGCACCATTGCTAAATCCACCAATGGCAATGATCAGTGCAATTGACACAATCCAAAATATTGCGAATTTGAGGAAACGTATTAGGCGCGATGGTTTCTTTGCAGTCATTGAATTTTCCACGCTATTTGATAAATCTGTTCGAGTTTATCATCGAAATGTGTCAAACGCGACTGTGTAAAGGGACTACTGGTCATTTGTAATTCGCCTATCAATGTATAGAATTTGATCTATCCAAGTGTTTAGTGTGACCAACACGCGAAGTGCAGATTTTATTGCGTTAGTGTTTATTTCAAATGTAGTATGTACGACAGGTAGATTAATTATGACAGAATTGTATGAAATCATAGTAGGTGGTCATTTATGTCTCGATTTGATACCCGGAATGCGCCACGTTAGCTCTCAAGATATGGTGACTCCCGGGCGATTGTATAATATTGATCCGATTGCCGTTTCTACGGGTGGAGCGGTTTCGAATACAGGATTGGCACTTCATCGTTTGGGCATTAATGTTCAGTTGTTGGCTACTGTAGGTGATGACTTAATTGGCCAAATGATATTGATGTATTTGAGGCAACGTGATCCGCGACTGGCGGATCTTGTAAAAGTTAAGACTGGCTACCCGAGTTCAAGTACGATTGCGTTATCGCCATTGAATTCTGATCGTACTTTCTTACATTGTACGGGCACAAATGATAGTTTTGGCGTCGATGATATCGATTTTGAACTGGTTCGAAATGCGAAGATATTCCATTTAGGTTACCCCACATTACTTCCTCATCTTGTCGAGGCGGATGGTGAAGATCTACAACTCATTTTTGCGAAAGCCAAAGAAGTCGACGTTGTTACCTCTCTTGATATGGCGCAACCGGATCCAAATGGTGTGATTGCTCATCTGAATTGGAATCTCATTTTTGGACGTACGCTCAAAAATGTGGACATATTTCTCCCCAGTATTGAGGAAATGCTTCTTACATTACGGCGAAAAGACTATGATCAGTGGATGCCAAATATTATGAGCCACTTGACCACAGCGTATTTAAGCCAGTTAGCGGATGAGCTATTGGCGATGGGAGTCGTTATCGCTGGTTTCAAGTTAGGCGAATATGGAATGTACTTAAAAACTGGCAAAGTTGAATCTTTCAGTAGATTGTCACAGATCAATATTGACGCAAATCAATGGGCAGATCAAGAAATATGGATACCTGCATATTTAGTGCAGGTAGTCGGAACCACTGGGGCAGGTGATTCGGCTTATGCTGGATTCCTTGCGGCTATGCTCAGAGGATATTCGCCGATTGATGCTTTACGTTGGGCATGTGCGGTTGGGGCATGTAATGTAGAGGCTGCTGATGCTACCAGTGGAATTCGGACTTGGGATGATACAAATGCGCGACTAACCACCGATTGGGCAACGCGACACGAACGACTTCGTGACTAAATGAACGAGGGTATAGTATTCTCCAAAGAATGAGAAAATCCTGTTAAGTGCTCACACCGATGCTGATTAATAATAGCCGTTGTAAGATTTGTTGAGTCTCCTCATACATAGGGTTGGCAACTTATAATGATTGAATTGTGTCCGAAATGAGGAATACGTATTGTCTCAGGCCTACAAAGTTTGTCCTATCTGCGATACTCCAAATCACCGGAATGCTGCTTTATGTAGTACTTGCGGAACCACTCTGACTAACGTGCAGGTCATCAATCAACTTTCCGTTGGCGATTCGACTTCAGATTATGCCGGAGTGCATGGTGAAACTGATTTATTGGAAGGGAATCTGAATTGGAGGGGGGGGACATACTTGATTGGTGGGCTTGTGACTGCCATGTTAATTGCTTGTATCGCTACACTCGTTTTTGTTGGAGCACGGTTGCTTAATGTCACTTTGCCACCAACGCAAGTACAGCCCTTAGCAATAGATCGCACGCTTACGCCTACATCAGATGTGGGTGGCGCTGTGCTCGTCACAAACACGGCACGGCCTACGCTTCAGCTTGCTACTATAACGCTTGGACCTCCCACCCCGACTTATACTGAGTCGCCCACTATTACTCCGACTCAGGGACCTTGTATTCAGCAAGTACAGCCGAATGATAGTTTAATTGCCATTATCGCTCGATGTGGTCATCGCGAATACAAGGATTTGATGCAAGTGGTTCTTGATATGAATAATCTTACTGATCCGAACCAGATACAAGTTGGTAAGTCAGTACAAGTTCCATGGCCGACTGCTACGGTTGATGCTAACGCTGTTCCCACTGCGTCCCCGAGTGGTAGCGCTAGCTCCAATGTTGGGGGAGGCACTCTAGTGGCTGATAGCAGCGTGAGAGACTCTGCCGGTGTAAGAGTACGACCTACAGAAACATTGCAGGCTGATGTGATTTGGCATACGGTAACAGGGCAAGAGAATATCACGAACATTGCTATCGATTATGGAGCAACGCTGCGCATACTTTCTGAACTTAATCCCGAAATTGCTTTCTCTCAATGTGATTTTGGTATTGGCTCGGGCGGCCCTGGTTGTACAGTTTTGCTGTATCCGGGACAGCAGGTACGGGTTCCTGCGCCGACTGTTACCCCTACGATTCAACCGACTGCTTCAGGAAGCGAAACACCTACGCCGACGGCGACGCCAACCTATAATGTCCCTACTTCTCTAAGTCCGAGTGACAAGGCATTTTTTAGGAAAGATGACCTGGTCACACTACGGTGGGTTGGCACCGGCGCTTTAAGTGCTGATGAAGCATATCTTGTGCGCGTTGAAGATTTAACCAGTAAGCAAGTTTTTACTGCCATGACACAAGGATTGTTGTTCATTTTGCCTGCTGAATGGCAAAGTCAAAAGAACGATAGACATGATTACCTGTGGAATGTTGGTGTTGTAAAACAAAGTCAACCAGATAAGCCAAGTTTTGTCACCGAATCTCGCCAATTTACATGGCAAGGCCGGGGAAATGGAACATAAATGCGTCGTATATTATGTAAACTGAGTTTCATCGGGATAGTACTTGGCTTAAGTGCTTGTGGTGGCGCGCCGCAAGGTGGTGTTACCCCCACACTTGAGATGGTTGCTGCTTCACTAACACCAATACCGACGAACACTGTAAGTGCTACAGTTACGCTTACTCAAGCGCCTATTGAACAAGTTGCGGTTAGTAGTTCGACGCCAACAGGTACGTCAGCACCGCCTACTGAGACGTATACTCCAAGCCCTACGGCAGGACCTTATGAATATACTGTGCAGGATAAAGATACTTTAGGATTCATTATTCAACAGTTTGGCTATAGTGATTTTAGTACTGCACCGGGAAGTATCATCGATCAAGTTGTTCGCTTGAATGATAGTATCCAAAGCGCGGACATATTGCCGGGGCCGGGAACTGTAATATTGATACCACGTCAAACTTCGACTCCAACACCTGAAAATATTGAGACGGCTGTTTCGGTGCAGGCGACCAGTGTTGCAAATTCGCCAAATATCCCCGAGTTTTCTTCAGTAAACCAATATGTTGTCCAGCCTGATGATACGATTGTCGGAATCGCCCAAAACATCAACACAACGCTAGGTGTTTTGTTTGCGTTGAACCCAGATTTGCCGGGGATTTTCTCGTGTAATCCCGAAATTCCTAGTGGTGGGCCAGACTGTAATGTCACTCTAAAAGTTGGTCAGTCTATTACGGTGCCAGCACCAACTCCCACTCCAACACTGTCCCCTACGCCGTCTGGTAATGAAACAGCAACTCCGACTGCAACTTTTGTTGCGCCTGTTGCTATCTTTCCGCCCGACGGTGCATCAGCTGGAGCCGGTGTGTTTAGCTTGCAGTGGGTAGGGGTAGGGGTTCTTGATCCTTCTTTGGTTTATTTGGTCCAAGTGACAGATTTGACACTGGGCAAAATTGTACTACAAGCTGTGACCCGTGATACGTCCTACCTATTGCCGGATAGCCTCATTCCAACTGATGGTCAGACTCATACTTTTGGTTGGATGGTTTGGGTCGCGCGACCCAATGCTGATAAAGTATATGGTAAGGTGGGAGGTGAGCCTGTTGAGCACACCTTTGTATGGCAGAGTCGATAATTAGCCTAGTCGTCCAAATTCTCGCGCTAGTTGTTCACTAGTCATATGCAACATGGTTGGACGACCATGAGGGCAAGTATGGGGAGATCGGCAACGCTCAAGCTGACGGATGATAGATTGCATTTCATCCACGCTTAAAATTTGACCTGCTTTGATTGCGCCGTGTTTGCAGACTCGTGTAATGATTTTGTCTTCAATAGCTGACTGGCCCGGGCTAGTTCCAGCTTCTAGATCTGCGACGATGCCTTCTAGTACTTCTATTGGAGATTGATTCGCAAGTAGTGCTGGTACGCTTCGGATTATGTAAGTATTTGGTCCGAAGGGTTCTAGATCAAATCCGACGCCGCGTAAAGTGTCTAGATTTTCATCAATTAAGCGTGCTTCTATGGGTGGCAGTATTAGCGTTTGTGCTGTAAGTGATAACTGTGTAGCTTGTTCATGGCGAGAATGTTCATCCATAAACTGCTCATATAATATACGTTCGTGAGCAGCGTGTTGGTCGACTAAGTACAACCCTGACGGGCCTTCTGCGACGATGTATGTTGCTCCTATTTGTCCTATAACACGCAGAATAGGCAGAGTTCGTGGTTTTTGGGGTAATCCGATACCTTCCGGAATAGCGTCAGGTCTATCGGTATCTAGTTGTGATGGGTTTAGTGGCGTCCGTGTGTATGCCCCCGCAGAATGTAAATCGAGGTTCATACCAAGCTGTTGATGAGGTTTGGTATTATGACCTTGCCATTGAGTCTCATTGTCATAATTTAGACCTATACCGCCGAAGTGCCCACCACGCATAGCAGGCGTTTGGGCTAAATCGACGACGGCACGTCGCACAGCACGCTGTACTGCACTAAAGATACTTTCGGGATCACGAAACCGAACTTCGGCCTTTGTTGGATGGACATTTACATCAACTTCAGCAGGCGGTAACTTCACCATAATGACTGCTACTGGATAGCGGCCATTCATTAGGAAAGTGTGATAAGCCTGCGTAATGGCATATGACAATCGTGTGTCTTGTATCCAGCGTCCATTTACGAATAATGTGATGTGGTTGCGATCAGCACGGTGCAGATTGGGGACTGAACTATACCCCGTGACTAATATCTCTGGTCGACGTTCTTGATTTGAGTCGTATCCAGTAACCTCAACCATATTTTTGAAATTGTCTAACCCTAAGGCCGATACGATAACATCAGCGAGATGTCCACTACCATTTGATCGAAAGACTTCACGGCCATCTTGTTCCAATGTAAACCGAACATGAGGATAAGCCATCGCATAGCGGGTAATGTAAAGTGCGATCTGGCGTTTCTCGGTATTTTCTTTCTTTAGAAATTTAAGGCGAGCAGGGGTGTTGTAGAATAAATTCTCAACGGTAATTACAGTTCCGACCGGGGCGCCGATTGATTGTCGCCGTATAATATCACTACCCGCTAACTGTAACAAAAGACCGGAATCGACCGCTGAATGCCGTGTGATAATGGTTAATTGACTTACTGACGCAATACTTGCTAATGCTTCACCACGAAACCCCAATGTCTCAATTGAAGTTAAGTCATCTGCCGTTTGGAGTTTACTGGTGGCGTGGCGTTGAAATGCGAGTTCGACTTCTTCAGGAATAATTCCTGTACCGTCGTCGCTAATCCTGATTCGCTGTCTACCACCACCTGTAATTTCGATGCGAATATTCTTTGCACCGGCATCGAGTGCGTTTTCCATAAGTTCTTTGACAACTGATGCAGGGCGTTCGACGACCTCACCCGCTGCAATTTGAGCAACAACAAATTCAGGCAATATTTGAATTGGCATCAGGTCATCTATTCTAGGCACTCGTTCTATTTAGTTGAAGTAAGTGCCTTATTCTTTTGATCTCGATCACTAATCTTCAGGTGCGAGGAGATTTTCACCTTCAAGAGGAATGCTGATATAGAAAGTGCTTCCTTGTCCTTCTTCACTTTTTACCCATGCTTCACCGTCGTGACGTCGTGCAACACTTCGTACGATGAATAGCCCTAATCCAGTCCCTTTAATTTTCTTGAATTCAGGGCGGAATATTCGGGTGTGGCGTTCAAAAAGCTGTTCTTGATGTTGTGGACTGATTCCCAATCCTGTGTCTTGAACTGCAACCAGTATCTTATTCTCAGATTTTGCTATCGAAACATGAATTGAGCCTTTATCGGGCGTGTACTTTATTGCATTGTCGACTAAATTGCTGATTGCCCGATGCAACATCGTTTCATCAGCATTAATTATTGGCAGATTCTCCACTACTGAGACAGTTACCGCTAATGTCTTCTCAGCCGGGATAAGCCGGTTATCGACGATTTTACGAACAATGTGCCCCAGATCAGTTGGGCTGCGCATCAACTGGTATGAACCAGAATCAGGATCGTACCGTCCAGCATCTTGGACATTTTCAACTAGCGCTGTCATCTGGGCAACGCCAGAGAAAATTTTGTCTATAAAGTATTTTTGTTTTTCATTTAACTCACCTACTGCATCCATCATACTTGCAAAGCCTTGTATTGCGGTCAATGGGGATCGTAGGTCGTGCAATGCGAACCGCATCGATTCACTTTGATTATGTACGAGACGTTTGTAATGGCTTATGTTGTACAAGAGAATTGTCCAACCGTGGCTTCCTGAAGCTAGGCTTGGCGCGTACACGTTTTCATCATACGACCATTCACGCAGTGTATTACTACTATTAAAGAGCTCGCTAAGCAGATTACCATTCGGGAGGTCTGATAGTGATTTATTTTCGACGTTGTTTGTGTTCAACTTGAAAACGGCTAGTGCTTGCTCATTCATACCAATGATATGGTAGGTTGGGGTAAGCAGTATGATAGGGGAGTTAACACTATTTAGAATTGACATCAATTCTTTTGTGTCAAAAGAAACTGATTGGGTGGATGTTGTCACTGATATTATCTCGATTACCAGTTGATGGTGCTAATTGGTTTTAAACGAATTTCCCTCTATTTCATTATATGAGGCTTGTGGATTGAGGGCAAGTTTGATGCTTCTAGTCTTCGTGGTGACCGATTTTTGTTTCGATACTCCCAAGCATTGTTCGGATACGATCTGCTACCATGTCTATTGCTACATGGTTATAACCACCTTCTGGAATGATGACATCCGCATATCTGCGACTCGGTTCAACGAATTGAAGGTGCATTGGTCGGACTGTAGTGAGATATTGGTTGATTACTGATTCTATAGTTCGGCCTCTTTCGATAATATCGCGTTGAAGTCTTCGAATGAAACGTATATCCGCATCAATATCTACAAAGATTTTTATGTCAAATAGGTTTAACAATGCTGGTTCTGCAAACAGAAGTATGCCTTCAATGAGAATGATTGGTTGAGGTTGAACCAATTGCATGTTATTCGTTCGCTGATACAATGTGAAATCGTAAACTGGAATTTGTGCTGGTTGCCAATTTTGGAGCTGGATAATATGCTCGACCATCTGTGATGTGTCTAGTGCATCTGGATGGTCAAAGTTACGCACACCAGGCTGGATAAATGGAATATCAGATATATTTTTGTAGTACGCATCATGGGGGATATAAGCGATCCTGTGGCTGCCTACTCGATCCAAAATTGCATTGGATATGGTTGTTTTACCAGCACCAGTGCCTCCAACAACCGCAACCGTGATTGGTCGTTGTTTCTCAATCATTTTCTTCTCCTGGACTTAAACACAAATGCCCGCATCGGATTGATTGACGCGGGCATCAAAGAAGCCACCTGTGGGACTTGAACCCACAACCTACCGCTTACGAAGCGGTTGCTCTGCCATTGAGCTAAGGTGGCGATGCAGGTCATTATAGCAGAGCCGATTCTTTGCTAGCAAGGCTAGGTTGAATAAGTGCCAGCGATCAATGTCTGAAGTGCCGCACTCCTGTAAATAACATGGCAATGTTGGCTTTATTTGCTGCTTCAATCACTACTTTGTCTCGAATTGATCCGCCGGGTTGTATCACTGCTGTAATCCCCGCTTGTGCTGCGATCTCAATGTTATCTGAAAATGGGAAGAATGCATCTGATGCTAATACGCTTTCATTAGCTCGTACCCCAGCTTTAGTTATTGCGAGACCTACCGCATCGACTCGACTGGAAAGCCCACCACCAATACCGACCGTATAGTTACTCTTTGCGAGGACTATTGCATTAGATTTGACATGTTGCACTGACTTCCATGCGAATTGTAAAGCAGTACGTTCTTCTGGCGTTGGAGGACGATTGGTAACAACTTGGAGTGTTGTTCCTGAAGGATCGCCTGTGTCTGCGATTTGTACGAGCCAACCACCCTGCACACTGCGTACCTCAAGTTCGCTACCATTGAACGGTTGAGGAACTTGCAATAATCGACAGTTCTTACGATTGTCGGCAAGTAACGATTGGGCAGTTGGAGAAAATGCGGGGGCTGCGATTGCTTCAACAAACAGCGAGCCTAATGCTTCTACAAATCCTTCGTCCACGATTCGGTTGACAGCAATGACGCCACCGTACGCAGAAACTGGATCTGACGCAAGTGCTCCGGGAAACGCCTCTGTAATTGATGTTCCCGTTGCAATTCCACAGGGGTTAAGATGCTTAACTATTACTACTGTGGGTTCGTTGAAGCTACTTGCCGCTCGCCAAGCTGAATCAAGGTCAAGGATATTGTTATACGATAGCTGTTTTCCACCAAGTACGGTGCCGTTTAATGGTCCAGCATTTGAAGATCGACTGTAGTAAGCTGCTGCCTGATGGGGATTTTCCCCGTAACGGAGATTTTCTACGCGTTGCATACCTATAGATAAATGCTGCGGAAGTTCTGTATTCACAAGACTTGGTACAATATCTTGTGACAAGAATGCGTGAATTGCCGTATCGTAATCTCGTGTATGTGCGAATGCTTTTACTGCCAATTTACGACGGGTCGCCAAGTCAATGTTCCCAGATGCTTTTAGTTCAGCACTGATCTTCGTATAGTCATTAAAATCACTAACTGCAGCAACATTAAAAAAGTTCTTTGCAGCAGCACGCAAAAGAGTGACACCACCAATATCTATCTGCTCAATTGCGTCCTGAAGGCTAATACCTAACTGTGAAACAGTCTGTTGAAAAGGATACAAATTGCAGACTACCATATTAATTGGAGCAAAACCAAATTTCTCAAGACTTTCCAAGTCCTCTGCTTTATCCCTAGCAAGTATCCCCGCATGAATTGCAGGATGAAGTGTTTTCACACGCCCATCTAACATTTCAGGAACACCAGTCAATTGTTCAATAGGCGTTACCTGCAACCCCGCCGCACGAAGTGCTGACTCTGTACCACCACTCGCAACTAGGTCCCATCCCAGCTCAACCAGACTCGTTGCAAAACTGACGAGATTAGTCTTATCGTAAACACTCAATAAAGCGCGCGGCATGGCTATACTATCCTTTAATCCAGAATGTGTGCATCTAGCGAACGAGGGGAAATAAAGCGTCTGCGATTTATGCTAAAACACAGACGCTTGCTAATCCAATACTACATACCCGAGGACCTGGCATCGTCCTGTGTCCATGTATGTTCTTCAACATCTATTCCAACTCTTGCGGGACGTTCTGCTAACGCATAAAGAAAGAGCATTACAAATGCTAACCCAAGGCCAGTTAATGCAAGAGGAATTCCCAGTTTAAGCGGTCCAACGAGTATGCTGCCTAATAGGGCAGCCGGAGCAACCCCTACATAAGCACCTACTGCAATATGGTGAAAGATCTGCCCCAGAGCACCGGAATAGATCTTTTGTTTCCGTTTTGAGATTTTTGCAGCAGGGAAGGAACCCAATATGCAGATAGCCAATATAATCAAAATAACGATTACAGACTTGTCCACTGATATCACCTCTAGTGCAGCGTGTAGATAAATGGCTGTAAAGCTGGATTGCTACCCAGAATGATAAATATTGCAAACACGATAAGTGTAATGATCATCGGAATTAACCAATACAGCTTTCGTCGCCATAAAAATCCTAATAGCTCGCCCAAAATACCCATTCGGGCTAATAAATCACGCATAGAACACCTCTACTTTGGTTTGCGTACTAAGAACGAATTCAGAACCAAATAGTCAATATCACTATTTTGAAATGTATTCCATGCATCCTTAGGCGATGTAACTATAGGCTCACCACGCAGATTAAAAGAAGTGTTCAGAATTATGGGTACACCTGTAAGTTGATCAAACCGCTCGATAACTCCATAATAACGAGGATTTGTCTCTCTCTCAATCGTTTGTAACCGTCCAGTACCTTGATGACAAACCGCCTGAATTTGATTCTGTTTCTCTGGTTTAATTGGCGCAACCATCAACATGTAGCGTGGAGCTTCATGTACTTGCACATCGGGGTAGTCAAAGTATTCCGCAGCACGGTCTCTAAGGATTACCGGGGCAAAAGGGCGAAATGGTTCGCGGAATTTAATCTTTGTGTTTACAACTTCTTTCATTTCTTCGGTTCTTGGATCCGCTAAAATACTCCGGTTGCCAAGTGCTCGTGGCCCCCATTCAAATCTGCCTTGAAAAAAACCTACAACTTTCTTTTGGGTCAGTCCGTGTGCAACGGCATCAATCAATTTATCATCGTTGTCAATAAAAGATTCGACCTTAACGCCTTTCGAGTTCAGAAAATCAGCGCATTCTGCGTCACTATACCCTTGTCCCCAATAAGCATGTGGCATTACCCAATCTCGAGGCTTGTCGAGTGCAATGTGATACGCCCATAGAGCTGCCCCAAGTGCACCGCCGTCGTCACCTGCTGCGGGTTGGATATAAATCTCATCAAATGGCGTTTCATTAAGAATTCGATAATTTGCTTTTGTATTCAGTGCCACCCCACCAGCCATAACAAGTTTGCTAAGGCCAGTTTTTTTATGCAGATAATTTGCCATACTAATCAGAGACTCTTCAGTCACTAATTGAATACTAGCTGCAACATCTGCAAACCGTTGGTTTTCATCCATCGCGGTTTTTTCACCAGAACGCTCAGGATTAGTAACGGATGTAAAAAAATCTGCTTCAGCGGGGCGGGGGGAGCCAAAAAGGTCTATAAAACGCTGGTTATAGCTTTCACTAGCCGAATAATGATAGCTAAAATAGTCCATATTGAGCTGAAAACTACCATCAGCTTTATTCATGTCAATCAGGCGATGTACTTTGTCAACATAACGGGGTTGACCGTAGGGAGCCATTCCCATTACTTTATATTCACCGTTGTTGACGCGGAAGCCAAGATAGGCCGTGAAAGCAGAATAAAGTAACCCAATTGAGTGGGGGAATTTCTGTTCCTGAAATAACTCTATGTCATTTTTCCCAGACTGTTCGTTGACCCACTTGCTCGTTGCTTTCCCGAGAGTTGTCGTCGTCCATTCGCCTACACCGTCAATGGTTAAGACCGCTGCCTCGTGAAATGGACTAGCGAAGAACGCACTTGCGGCATGACTCATATGGTGATCGCAAAACAAAATACGGTCGTACTTAACACCGACTTTGGTTTGTATCTCTGTCTTTATCCACAATTTATCCTTAAGCCAATTCACCATGGCATCACGCCATACGCTTGCTGACTTGGGGAACGTTTCAAGGGTGGTCAAGAGAATTCGTTCAAACTTGACCAGCGGTTTTTCATAGAACACCGCGTAGTCTAGATCTTGCCCTTTAATTCCTGCTTGTTTCAAGCAGAATTCTATGGCTTTTGTCGGGAAACCATTATCGTTCTTTTTTCTTGTAAATCGTTCTTCCATCGCAGCTGCGATAAGCTGACCATCTTTAATCAGCGCCACAGCAGAGTCGTGATAGTAACAAGAGATACCTAGAATATACATTATGACTTAACCCTGCCGCTTGGCAGCTTCCAAATCTGATGGGACAAGTTCACGTTCAAGCCAAGCAACCTTAGGTTGTTGTTTCAGTGATTTTCCGGAATATCGCGCTAGTAGGCCGAATGGTACGAGAATAGTGTAGTAAAATCCGATTGCAATTATGCTCGCTTCTACATCGCCAATGATACCAGCGATTACTTTAAAGCGGGACCACATGAGTTGCCAAATTTCTTTCAAACGAAAGTACCTCTAATGGTTTCCAATTTGCGGGATTGATGGGATAATATCATACTCTATGCCTTAGTTCCAGAATCGAGTGAACTCGCTTGTCGGAACTATCACTAAATCGTTACAATAGTTTGTAGTACGACCTAATCAGGGATAATCAAATATGAATATAGAACAATCACTTCGAGCCCAGCGTGATGCAAAAGCCAAACCACATTTGAATCAATATGCACCAGTTTGGATCATTGACGAAAAGATCATCTTGGCAGATGAAGCAGTTCAATTTAATGTGATGTTTCAACATCCGGAATATGGTTGGGTAAACCGACGCTATCGTTATGATGCATTCAACGATGTGCTGTATCATAAAGGGCAAATACTAATGGCGGAAAACGAGACACTTGCCATTCAAGAGAATGAACCCTATATATCCGTCACTGTGGCAGATATCCCTAACTCATACGGTGGCTAGAGACATGCTTCCCTGCAATAGCTAAAGTAGCCGTTTGATATTGAGGCTGTCTTTAACTATTGCAGGGTGAAGTGTGATTTATGGCTTGACATGCGCCGTAAGCATAAAAACCTTCGTTTCTTGTCCGCCCATTCGGAACTTGTAAATTTCATTCCCCCGCAAAAAGTCGAAAACTTTGTAGCCGTTTTCAATCGCTGTACGAATGTTGTGGGCTAGCAGTATTATTCCAGCGCTTAAATGTCCATATTTGTCTGGAACAAGGCCAGAATTGTAGACCTGAACACTATCACCGTACACAAAGTTCAGATAAGCAGAAGCCGGCTCATCGTTGATCACTAGAAAACTAAGTTGAAGCCAATGGTTCTTGAATATTATTGGAACAATGGCTTTGAAGAATGCCATATTCTGTGGATCTTCTAAGAATTTGGCCTTTTCATATTGAGACGCGGCCATCAGATGTAGAAACTTCTCGATTTCTTCATCTAGATTGTGTTGTTCGCCAACAATATACCATTCGATCTTTTCGGGTGCGCCTTCAGCACGCCGCAGTTTACGTCTGACTTCATGACGCTGTTTCTTGTCTAATAGTTCGAAATAACCCTCCCATGTTGAGGGTAAGTGAATAACGGGGCACACTTCTTGCTGCGTAAGTGTGACTTCGAACCCATGTTGATTAAGTGCGGTCGCAAATTGCTCGTATGTAGGTGAAGCCTCGGGCAGATTACACAAGTTGATAATATCGAAAAGCTGTTTGTTCGCTAATGCAAAATCTGATAACGCTTCAAACACTAGTTGAGTGGAGTTTCTATCAACTATGATGTCCAAGTAATCTGTTACTTCAACACATCCAATTGGACGGACAACTCTTCCGTATTTTTCAGTAGTGTCAATGAACCAAGGAGCAAGACCAATAAGACGATTTGAATCATCTCTACACGTAATTACCCAAAGTTCGCCGGGGTGATATGCAGACCACCATGTCGATTGCCATTCCCATGTGCTAAAGATTCGATTCGAATTACTGCAGAAAAGAAGGTCATTCCATTCTCCCTGTAACTCTAAGAATAATTCTGGTTGATTATAAGCCGTTAGTTTCACCTGGAAATTGAACCTCTGCTAATGATGGGTTAGTGCAAATAATGTTACGGGAGTAGGATACCATATCTTCAATGGGAAATATAAAGCCGCCCTGAAGTGTGGGCGGCTTTATAAAAATGCTAAGGCAATAAGCTATTTGGCTTTTGCGGCTTCTGCTGTCTTGTAGTCATAGGCAAGTGATAACTTGCTATCGACATCAAAGAGATGCATGTTTTCGAGATTGAATACGATACCCATACGTTGTCCAACACGTGAACGTGTACGAGGATCCATACGGGAAATAAAGCTTGAACCACGTTCTTCAAGATAAACAACCATTTCGTTACCCATCTGCTCAACTACGTCGACGTTTGCTTCGACGAGGGCAGGGATAATCCCCGGTGGTTGGAAATCAGCATCGTGAATGTCTTCCGGACGAATACCAAATACTACCTTCTTGCCAGCATAGGACTTATATGAGTCAACACGTTCAGCTGGGATTGGTAGTTTGAATATGCCGGTATCAACAACCAAGCTATTGCCATCTTGCTTAAGGGTGGCATCGAAAAAGTTCATTGAAGGACTGCCGATGAATCCAGCAACAAATAAGTTGCGTGGGTTATGATACAAATTGAACGGTGTATCAATCTGTTGCAGTTCGCCTGCGCTGAGTACGCAAATACGGGTTCCCATGGTCATAGCTTCGACTTGATCATGAGTCACATAAATAAATGTGGTTCCCAGTCTTTGATGCAACTTGCTGATGAATGAACGGGCTTCAACACGGAGTTTGGCGTCAAGATTTGAAAGTGGCTCATCCATCAAGAAGACTGCTGGTTCACGTACAATGGCGCGACCTACCGCAACACGTTGACGCTGACCACCCGAAAGTTGACGAGGACGACGATCTAACAATTGCTCGATACCTAAACTTTTTGCAGCTTCATGTACACGTTGATCAATGACCTGCTTGGGAGTCTTACGAAGTTTGAGACCAAAAGCCATGTTATCGTAGACTGTCATATGAGGATACAACGCGTAACTCTGGAACACCATCGCCACGTCACGATCTTTTGGAGCAACATTGTTTACGACACGGTCACCGATAAGAATTTCGCCTTCGCTGATTTCTTCTAGACCTGCCAGCATACGCAAACTTGTTGATTTCCCACAACCTGACGGCCCTACGAATACAAGAAATTCCTTATCCGCAACCTCAATGTGTAAATCTGCGACGGCATTAGCACCGCCTGGATACCGTTTGTAGACGTGATTAAACGTTACGCTTGCCACCTTACATCCTCCATATTTATCGTTTAGGTAAGAGCATTTTTACAGACAATAATTTGTTGAATTTGCACAAAGTATTTGCTTTGTGTTTTATTCTACTTATTGCAGTGATTATAGCGTCTAGTTTTTATTTTGCAAACTGAACTCATGACACATTCAGGGTTTTTATCATGAGATTTTGCATGGAGATTGTACTAGAAATGTAATATGCAAAATTCTCCAAATCAAGTACCATCTCTAGAAGAAATCTTTACTTAAAGTTGAGTATAACATGACTGAGAATATAAACGCAGAAATCGTTGCAATTGGCACTGAGATTTTGTTGGGTGAAATTACAGACACAAATTCTGTTTTCATAGCAAAAGCACTACGGGATATAGGTATCAATTTGTATTTTATGACCTCAGTGGGCGACAATGAGGAACGCATTGCCTCTGCAATTAGGATTGCGATGGAGCGGGCACAAGTTGTCATTACCTGTGGTGGATTAGGACCAACAATTGACGATATGACACGGCAAGCCATAGCGCTTGCTACAAATCGCGGCCTCACTTTTCACCAGCACTTACTAGATGCAATTGCAGAAAGGTTTGCCGGATTTCGAGCACAAATGACAGAAAACAATAAGCGGCAAGCATTTCTTCCAGATAATTCAATTTTGATTGAGAACCCAGTAGGAACAGCACCATCATTTATTGTTGAACACCAAGGAAGCATTGTTATAAGTTTGCCGGGTGTTCCGCGCGAGATGAAGTTCCTAATGAATGAGAAGGTTATACCACATCTTAAGGAGCGATACCGATTAGGGTCGGGAATAATCAAAGCGAAGGTTCTGAAAACTGCCGGTATCGGTGAAAGTTTACTTGACAATGAGATCGGTGTAACTTTGCTGGAAATGTCTAATCCTACAGTTGGACTTGCTGCACATGCGGGGCAGGTTGACGTACGAATAACCGCAAAAGCGGACACAGAACATATTGCTGATGAAATGATTTCGTCCGTAGAAGTGCAGATTAGGCAGCGGATCGGGAAGTTCATATTTGGTGTAGACAAAGATGAAATAGAGGACGTGTTGGTAAAGTTACTTGTTTCTAATGGAATGACACTTGCAATAGCTGAGACAGGTGTTGGTGATCCGATCAGCAAACGCTTAACACGCGTAAATGACAATGAAACGTCGTTAATTTGGCATGAAGTATACGACACTCCTGAAACGGTTCAACATGCTTTTGGAATCGACAATTCACTTACCATTCGCGAGATGGCAGAGTCAGTAGCCAAAAAGATTAGCCAATTAAGTAATTCCACAGCTGGAATAGCTGTCATTAGCAATCCTAATATGGGCGATCAGCACGCTGATTCCGAGAATGGGACTGCTATAGCAGTTTTCACTCCAAATGGTACCCGATCACGTGTTTACGGATTTGGTGGTCAAGGTGAAACCGCTCCAATTTGGGTTAGTACTTGGGCAATGTCAATGCTGTGGCAGATGCTACAAGACAAGATAAGCGGTTGATAATTTGTAAGGTTACTCATTATTGATCTGAGGTACGTGCATGGTGTTTTCACTTGGAAAAGCATTACTAAATACGGGTATTCTCCAATTTGGGCGATTTCAACAATTTGACAAAATTGTTCCCGTGAGGTTTTGCCCAGAATATTTACCCGCATATCCCGAGTTGTTAATGAAAGTAGCAACCACTGTTTTGTCGCAGATAAAGCATTCTGAAACGACTCATTTGTTGGTGAATTCGAGTACTATTCCTTTAGGAGTGGCATGCTGTCTACAGTCAAAAGCTTCGCTCGTTTATAGCCAAGGGCTGCAACAACCTAGTGTCTATGATTTGGTTGGTGCATATAATTCCGGTGATAAGTCGATACTGTTAGTAAATAGTATCGAGGATATGACGAAGGTTGCTCAGTTGATCACTGAAGCTAACAGCGTAGGGTTAGATGTTCAACAGGTGATAGCACTTCTTGAAATGCGCCATATACAAGAATCAGCCGCAATATCGATTACATCGGTATTACGGCTGATTGATCTTGCAAACGAATTAGTAAGCGAACGTTTGTTGTCAAAAGGGCAAGGGCAGGCCGTTTTGAATTGGGTAAACGACGTCTAACTTAAAAGCTATTCATCATCCAAGCTTAGGATTGCCATAAATGCCTCTTGTGGGACTTCAACCGATCCTACCATCTTCATTCGCTTCTTACCTTTTTTCTGCTTCTCTAGCAGCTTTTTCTTGCGGGAAATATCGCCACCGTAACACTTGGCTAAAACATCCTTTCGCATTGCGCTTACATTTGCGCGCGAAATAATCTTCTTACCAACTGCCGCTTGAATAGGAATGACAAACATTTGCCGCGGAATAAGGTCTTTGAGCTTAGTCACTAGCTTCTGACCTTTGTAATATGAGCTTTCACGGTGAACGATCATTGCTAACGCATCCATGGGTTCGTTATTCACCAACACATCCAATTTTACAAGATCACCAGAACGGTACTCGGAGAATTGGTAATCCATGCTCGCGTAACCCTTTGTGATGCTTTTGAGGCGGTCAAAAAAGTCCACAATTACTTCTGAAAGTGGAATGTGGTAGTGAAGCATAACACGCGTTGGGTCAAGGTATTCAGTAGTGATATATTCTCCGCGTTTCTTAATGACCAAATCCATTATTGCTCCAATGTAGTCTTGGGGCGTATAGATCTGGATCTTCATCCAAGGCTCGCGAATTTCATTAATGCTCGATTCGTCAGGTAACTGAGCAGGGCTATCTATTTGTATCGTCTCACCATTGGTCAAGACAACCTCATATTCAACGCTGGGCGCAGTTGCCAATATGTCGAGATCATATTCACGCTCTAGGCGTTCTTGAATAATCTCCATGTGGAAAAGGCCAAGAAATCCTACACGGAAACCAAAATTTAGAGCTTGAGAGGTTTCGGGTTGATACACTAAAGATGCATCATTGAGCTGGAGTTTTTCTAGGGCTTCTCTCAGATTACTGTAATCATCGTTATCTGTAGGATAGAACCCGGCGAATACCATGGGCTTTACTCGTTCATAGCCGGGTAAAGCTTCGATGGCACCATTGGTAGCCAGCGTAATAGTGTCACCCACTCGGCATTCTTGTACAGTTTTGAAGCCAGTTGCCACGTAACCAACTTCACCGGCTTCTAATGAGTCTCTTACCAGCATCTGGGGGCTAAATACGCCGATTTCAACAGGTTCGAACTTTGCATCTGTTGCTATTAATCGAAGAACCGATCGGGGATTTAGCTTGCCATCAAAGACGCGTACGTAAGCTATTACGCCCTTATATGCATCGTAATGAGAATCAAATACCAATGCTCTCAAAGGCGCGTCTGAATTGCCCTTTGGCGACGGTACGCGAGCTACAATCGCTTCCAGTACATCCTGAACACCTAGTCCTTGTTTGGCTGATATTGGGATCATTTCATCTGACGAAATACCTAGTAAATCTTCTAGCTCTTTTGCTACTTCTGCCGGATGGGCAGCTGGCAAGTCAATCTTGTTGATGACAGGCACTAGCTCAAGGCTATGATCGAGTGCTAGGTATAAATTCGCAAGTGTTTGTGCTTCTACACCCTGACTGGCATCAACTACCAACACCGCACCTTCGCAGGATTGTAAAGCACGACTGACTTCATAATTAAAATCCACATGACCGGGGGTATCGATCAAGTTGATAATGTAGTCTTTTCCATCTTTTGCTCGATAGTTCATGCGAACAGCAGAGGCCTTAATCGTCACTCCACGTTCACGCTCAAGATCCATACTATCTAGGAGTTGCTCTTGCATATTGCGATCAGCCACTGTATGAGTGAGCTGTAATAACCGATCGGCCAACGTACTTTTGCCGTGGTCAATATGAGCAATAATTGAAAAATTACGAATGTCGGTTCGTGTCATGTGTTATATCAATTCTGATTATCTGTGTGGGTTGATTATACAGGCAACAATACAGCTTAGAGTAGATCACATTCACAGCTTTATAAGCTGATCGACTCTGCAAGTGCTGAAATATCTAGCTCAGTCTCTAGAACACGCTCATTTCTAATCCAAGTCAAGAACTCAACATTTCCAGCTGGCCCTTTAATAGGCGATGTAGTTAGGCCACAAATTTCAAACCCTGACTGTCGTGCAAACGATAAAACTTCTTTGATTACTAATTTGTGCACTTTAGGATCTCTCACAACACCTCCCTTGCCAATTTCGTCGCGTCCAGCCTCAAACTGCGGCTTTATAAGTAGAACCAAGTCAGAAGAGGGTAGTAACCATTTTTTTATTGTGGGAAGCAGTATTTTCAAGGAGATAAATGACGCATCTACCGTTACGAAATTTACTTGCTCATCAAGCTGTTCGAGATATCTTGCATTGGTTCGTTCAATCACAATTACGCGATTGTCTTGGCGCAAAGTATAATCAATTTGTCCATAACCTACATCAATGGCATAAACACGGTGTGCTCCGTTTTGAAGCAAACAATCGGTAAATCCACCTGTGCTTGCGCCGACATCTGCACAAACTCGTCCTGCAACTTCCAACCTAAACGTCTCAAGTGCCCACGATAGTTTTTCGCCACCTCGACTTACAAATCGCGGCTTATTCTTGACCACAATTTCAACATTCTGATCAACAGATGCGCCCGGTTTTGGAATGGGATGTCCGTTCACAAGGATTTCACCTGCCATAATCATGGCGCGTGCTTTTTCACGACTAGATGCGAGACCTCGCTCAAGAACCAGAATGTCGATACGTTGCTTGGTTGACATTTGGTATTTAATCCTTGGTTAGGTAAATGGTTAGGTCAAGTGGGTTTGGTGAACTCGTTTTGACTTCAATGCCATCGGCGGAAAGCGGAAGATATCCATTCGCTGAAATGATGGCGCTATAAGCAATGTTTTTCTCATCGGTACTATATTCAAGTGGTCGGCTAATCTCAAAGACACCATTGTTGTCAGTTACTGCTAAATCATAAATCTGATCTTGATTCCATGTGAATTCGCTTACAGAGAAATCTGTACTGATTATTATAACAGTTACACCCGGGATACCTAGCCGAGTATCAGCATTTAGTATCGTTCCTCTAAGCAGAACACCACTTGCGCGAGCAAATTGGTCAATTGGAAGTTGGCCAATTCCGATTTGAGCTTGAGCTTTTTGAATTAAGACATTGTTGATACGTAATTCAACCGTATAGGTTCCATCGGGAAGACCGGATGGCGCATCCAATCGCAATAGATAATTCTGACCACTTTCTGAACCGCTCCAAGGCAATGTTTGCTCATAAAATGGGATACCGTCAACTAGCCATTTAAGGGTCCATAATGTCCCTTTAGCAATTTGTTCCCAATCAAATAATGCGTACAGTGACCGAAGGTTCTGAGGGAAATTGTTTATCGAGGTACTTGTAAATGCATCGCTATCGGAATTAGCCGTTGTAAATCGGAGTTTGGTAAATATTTGAGGCAATGCCCCTTGTTGAGACCCTGCAACTATAAAATCTGAAGTCGCTTGGAGGCGATTGTTAATGTATAATTCTAAACGATAACTTCCAGGTAGTAGCCCCTCAGCAACTTCGATACTGGTATTTACCGTTGCTCCGTTCGCTCCTGCTGACCAAACACTCTCTATGCGCTTAATCTCACTGCCGTTTAAATACCATATTGCAATCCAGTTCAGTCCATCTACTAAATTCCGGTATATAAACCGTGCAGTAGCGATATTTCCGGTAGGAAGTACATAACCGTTTCCTTGGGGTTGTCCTCGTGTATCCAGTAATCCAAAAGTAATATCACTAAAAGAAGGTTCGTTGCTTGGCGCTGCACCAATAACAATTTTTTGAGATGGTGCTGCTACTCCATCTGCAACCAATGTGAATTCATAAACCCCATTTGGCCATGGTTGACCACCACTTCCTATATACCACATTCCCCGCTCACCACCGCTCCACCTGACTGGTGACAAACTGAAAATGGGATTTGGTATGTTATCAGTGGTTACTCGTAGTTCGTATACGGTGTCTGAAGACATGTTTTCATAGTCGAAGAATAGGTACAAGTTGTTATTGCCAGCCGGCAAAGTGCTTATGACTGATGAGGGCATGCCTGCTGGATTTACCGACGATGCGAAGAATAAGCGTTTAAATAGGGCAGGCTTAGATGACCGTGTATTCACTGTTGAACTAGATAAGACTTGAAGGGAAAGCCCCAATGATGCACTACGTAGAAGTGAACGAGCGAAGTTTGACGGGCGCAAGGCATTTATGAATACTCCAGTGGGTACGCAATAATCATTTTCATTGACTGCCTTATCATTATTAGTGTCTTGGATGGGTACGCAGTTTGTGGCAATCCCGTTGTTGTCGGTAATGGGTGCTGTAGTTGGAATCCCAACAAGTTGGCTCTGTTGGTTATAAACGCCTCCTCCAGACATAGTTCCCGGTATGACTGCACTACTTTTAAGCCAAGCTGAACCAATATCAATGCTACTTGGCTCAAACATAAAACCGGTTATCGTACCGCGAACAGCTGACACAGCATCGTTCCCAATACCTGGATAACCTACTACTGTAATGGTCTCGTCGAGTTTGACCGTGGAAGAATCTGCTAACTCAACAAACGGAAGCGTAAGTGTGGCAGGATCAATAAGACGTCCATCCAGCTCGCGCGTCACTCGTAGCAGGGCTAAATCGATTCCAACATCTGATTGAGCAATTTCTGCTCGATATTGTGGCACAGGGGGTTCGTTCACGTTCGTCGTCATGGCTACGATCAGTGTTTGACCTTTGCAGGTTTTACTGGGCAAAATACTATGTGCATTTGTTAATATTAGTCCATCTCGGCTAACAATTGTTCCAGAACTCACACAGGTCACCAAAAGATTCGTACCTACGTTGTCTGTTTGCATGATATAGACCGTTGCACGTTCAAGGCGATCTAAATCGACCGTTGTTCCTTGTGCAATAGCTACCTGAAAGTTGATTAGCAGTAACACTAGTACAAGATATATGGCGACGCGCTTGTAAATTGCTCTCATGATCAAAACTCTAACGTACTCAAGAATCGGTCAAATGTTGCGTAATCATCCTTGTAGTTGTTCGAATCGCTAATAAATGAAATAATCACTGCTTGACCGCGTTTAATAGTTAAAATATCAATACCTCTAACTACAACCGGAACTGTTTCGAGAAAAGGATCAGTGTTTATTGCTGCATAAGTATAATTTACTGCCGCTGCAATTGTCCCATCTGGTAATACAAAATCATTGTTAGTCGGCTGCGCACGATAGGCGGCAAGCAACTGTGATCGATTTAGAGTAAGTGCATCAACTATATTACGAGTCGATGTGTTAGCGCTTACTGCTTGCACGCTAACTTGAATGGTTGTTTTAAATCCAACCCGAGAAATGTCTTGCACTCTAAATACATAATCACCATTAGTATCGATGAGCCAATTTCTTGGGTACTTTGCAGTGATGCCGGCTGTAGCATTTACATATGTACTAACGGCATTAAGGGCGCTGTCACGTAAAAATCCCGCAGCTGCGAGGCTGATTATTGCCGTGAAAATCAATAAGTAATGGTTCCATCTCTGTCGAAATGTAAGTTGTGGAGACAGAGATTGCATCACAAATCTTGCCATGCTAACTATTCCTCTATATCTGCACGAGCCTCACGTTCCAATCTGTCGGCATTCCGAATTAATCCGGCAACAATAAGAGTAATTACGATTAAAACAGCGAATGAAAATCCCAGACCTAACAGCGACTTAGGTGAACTTGTTGCAGATATTGTGAGTGCTGTATTAACTAAACCGGCGCGAATAGGTATAGCAATACCCGTAACCACTGCTGAAATGATCAGAACAATTGACAAAAATATCGGAGTTGGATTGCTAAAACAAGTCTCTGACAAACCATAGCCAATCAATATGCCGGTTGCTGTATGAAGGGCATAGTTCGCAAATACGTGAAAAGCAATCGTATCAGGCGGAGCATTAGGTGTAAGTGTAACAAACTGTAGATTGAGAATCGTAGCATATCCAATTCCTGACGCAATTCCGTACGCTACACCATCGAGACGAATGCGCATGTTTTGGGGCCAAACTATGTACCGTATCACGATATACTTGATAAGTTGCTGAACAATACCAGCGGTCAATGTATATCCCAGTATACGGTTCACTGCGGGGGCTAGGGGAAGCCATTGTGTTGTGCGGTAGAATTGATCCAGTATAGGTATTCCGATTGAATTTGCTGTTAACATTGTAATTATTACTACGGCAATCAACTGTCGACGTGGATCAGAAGCTCTGCGTTCGGCAAACCATGAAAACAATATCCATAATATTAATGGGCTAATGGCTAGTCCAATTCCAAAAGCTAGTTGAAGCCTTGTTGGAGTAGCCAACTTCAATATGGATATGATCGCATAAAGTACAAAGACAGAAGTTGCTAAGATTCCCGCTTCGACACTCAGTGCTCGCCAGACAGGTGCATAAGGATATTCTTCCTTGTTTTCGTTAGGTGGCGTTATAAAGTTACCGTATGATGCCATGTTGAATTGTTAATCCGCCCAACTACATATCTTCGTAAAATGCTAATGCATTATAGTCGAGGTTGAAAGTCTGAACATGGCTTATCGATTGCGTAAATTATCTTGGAACCTTATTTTTCTAGTCATCCTTCTGGGGTGTTCAGGAGGGCAGGTTCTTGAAACACACTCAAGTTTGACATTACATGTTGTGCTTAACGGTGAACTCGGCAATATAGATCCCCATTCCTCAACTGAAACTGACAGCGCCATCATACTTCGCCAACTCTATGACACTTTGGTTTATCTAGAGCCTCAACAAAAAAAGATCATTCCAGGATTAGCAACAGAGTGGACAATATCGAGTGATGACCTTGTCTACACATTTATACTCAGAAGAGACGTTCTGTTTCAGGATGGAACAGTGTTTAACTCAAAAGCCGTTGCCAAAAATTTAGACAGAATCGCTACCTTGCATTCAGAAGATGGAAAGGCAAGCATATATCTGTCCAAATACTATTTAGGTTATGAAGTGGTTGACGATTACACAATAAAACTTAAGCTATCCCAGCCATATGCCCCATTCCTGGATGGTTTGGCGCAGCCATATCTTGGGATGACAAGCCCTAACTCGATTGAGTTGTATTCTGCAAACAGGTATCAGTTTCACCAAGTTGGCACCGGCCCGTTCATACTCGTGAATTATTTGCCGGGGAAAGAAATTGATTTGCGACGCAATCCTGATTACAAATGGGGGCCATCATTTTATTCAGGGTCTTCTCCG
Organism: Aggregatilineales bacterium; assembly: GCA_044227005.1. Taxonomy (GTDB): domain Bacteria; phylum Chloroflexota; class Anaerolineae; order Aggregatilineales; family Phototrophicaceae; genus CFX2. The sequence continues at coordinate 1,139,618 of JBGAFZ010000002.1, read as the reverse complement.
AATTCGGTTAATGAGATTCAGTTCACATTTGTGGATGATGCGAAAGAGAGATTGTCCAAAGTTGCAACAAGCAGTGACCAACTAGTAACTGATTTACGTTCTGAGGATGCACAGACACTAACTGGAAATGCGAATGTGCGTATTATTCCAGTAAAGCTCATGGGACAACCGCTTCAATTTCTATTGAACACTCGTCGTTTTCCTACAGACAATGCCGTATTTCGTCAAGCATTGTTGTATAGCACGAATAGAAACTTAATTCTTGATAGTGTATTTCAACGATTTTCTTCTATTGGATGGACTCCTTTAACTTCAAATTCACCGTTCTACGCGAACCAACTCGAAGGAGTGTACGCGTCTGATATTGGGAAGTCTCAGAGCTTATTGGCGTCCATAGGTTATTTGGACTTCGACAATAATAAGTACCTTGATCTTGGAGGAGTTGAAGCTTCCGTTACAATGTTAATACAGTCAGGGGATTCTTTTTCTCGCATAGCCAAGATACTATCGGAACAATGGCAACAAATTGGTGTGAAAACAAAAACCGTAGTGGTTCCGACTGCTACTGCACTAAAAGGAAAAGTTGAGAATGGTGAATATAATCTTGTAGCAATATCTGCGATAGGTACTGATCCATCTATACTGAATGAGTTTTTTGTTCCTGCTGCGCAATATAGCTGGTCCAATTATGACGATGCGTCGTTAACGTCATTGCTAATACAAGGAGCCACAAATTCGGATTCACAAACGAGGCTAACTGCCTACATCCAAGCACAGCAACAAATCATGGATCAAGCAATTATCTTGCCGGTTGGCGAACCAATTCGATTGGATGTCGTCAATACTTCTGTGTTGACGCTAAGCTATGATGCTTTAGGAGTTCCGATAATGAATAATGTAACAATTGCAAATTAACAGACGTGGCGAATCTCAAGCTAGCTCGCAATTAGTGTTCCGGGGTGAACCTTCCCGATGAGTGCATCCCTTAGGAGATTTGCTTCTAGTCCAGACATTATTCTGATTGTAACGCTGGGATTTGTCTTGACCACCTGTAGCATATCTTCTACCTTTGTCTCCATGCCTCCCGTCACATCAGTTCCAGCAGAACCTCCAAGTGCCGAAATTAAGCCACTGTAATTAGCATTTGTTATCGTGCTAATCACTGTTCCATGTGAGTCATACACACCTGAAACCTCACCCAATAGAAATACCCGATTTACTGGAATTAGTGAACATAAATAGAAAAATAGCTTTTCTGTAGAAATTATTGTTCCGCCGAGCACATTATCTAGAGAAACATCCCCATAAACTAATGGGATTAATCCATTAGAAATTGCTGCTTTTATAGCTGTTAGAGACATTGACGATACGTAACCATCTTCGGACATTAATGATGCAGATGGTTGAATACGCCATACAGGGAGACCTGCAGATTGTAAGCAATCGCAAACCAGATAATTCAACTCGGCGGCAGTATTGCCAACATAAGCAAAAGCTTTCCATTCGTCGGCAGTATGTACCCCATTGATGGTGTTTGCCCGCGAAGCCGCAAAATGTCCAAATGAGCCACTTCCATGTCCTATAATTAGCCGAGTTGTTGGATTTTCTGCATAAGCGGCAGCAATGTCATCGGCCAGACGTTTGACTACATCTTGCCTAAAACTTCTTTCGAGCTTTTTATTCGTAATGAGAGATCCACCAAGCTTAATTAATGTCAACATTGTTTGTAATCCTCTTAGTGGACAATGGTTTCATAAATGTGCGCTGCACCGGCAGCTAATAGACTTGCTCTTACTGAATCGAGTGAGTCCGGCGTAACCAAACTTATCATGTTGCCACCACGTCCGCCGCCTGTTAATTTTGCTCCAATTGCCCCAGCCTTTCTAGCAGTCTGAACTAGAGCATCGAGAGAAGACGATGAAACAGTCAGATCTTGCAGAAACTGATGATTTCGATTCATGATGTTTCCTAATTTGATAATTTCATTATTTTCAATTGCCCTACGGCCACCAAGAACGAGTTCACCTATTGAATCTATTAATTTTTGCGTAAATTGTCTTTGGCTATCATACAAATTGCGAACATCACTGACTGCAACTTTTGTTGAAGCACTTACGCCTGTATCTGCAATCAACAAGCTGAAGGGCTTCATAACTTTTAGTCGTTGCGGAGCTATTCCTCGTGTGAAGTAAACAGGCTGTTCGTAAACAATCACAGTGTTATCAACACCACTAGGGGTTCCATGATGTACTTTTTCAACTTCATAAACTAGCTCATTAAGTTGATCATCCGGGAGTGTCTTGTTCAAAGCACCTAGCAGGGCACGGAAGAGAGCAGTCGTAAGTGCAGCACCGCTCCCCATTCCACTCGCGACAGGGATATCAGAGTGTAAAACAATATTTGCATCTGGAGGCGGAAGCCCTAAATAATCTAGCATTAACCAACTGGCTACAGTTATTGGATCTTCAGCGTTTCTAGAGGATGTGTCTACAATGAATAACCTATTATCCAGATCACTTGCGGTTATTCTTAAACCAGAACCCGGTCGTAGTGATGTGACTTTGGCTTGTGTACGTAATGTTGACAATGGAACTGCGATAGAGGGTTTTCCATATACAACCGCATGCTCACCTAACAAGATAATTTTGGCTGATGCCGTGAAAGTATTATCCATGTAATCAGCTTTGATTAATCAGCGCAGGTACAACATATAGCACGATAATAAATGATATGCCCCACATAAGTATTGCTAATTGCAGAGGATGATCTGTCAATAGCACTTCGTCTGGAGCACTGCCTTCGCCTTTCACATAGATCAAGTACATATAGCGAAACAGGCCGTACAAGACAAAAGGTACAGTGATCAGTGCCAATTTGGTATTAGCAAGGAGTATAGAAGGGGATTCGATAGTGTAGAGGATATAAGCAACCAATGTACTTGTGCTAACAGTACGTAGCATTTCATCAAGCAACGCAAGATTGTATTCTTTGAATATGGGTCGGATTGTATCTGAATTTGTCCCCAACGCCAACAATTCCTGACGCCGTTTTGTGATTGCAAGGAACAAAGCAAGTAACGCAATCACGGCATATAACCAAGGGGAAAACTTAACCCCTGTAATCACTGCTGCGCCACTTGCAACCCGCAATACATAGCCAGCGGTGATTGTCATCACGTCAATCAAAACAACATGCTTCAACCGGAATGAATACAGAATGTTAATTACAATATACACAAACAAAATGATCGCAAAGATTGGACTAAGTAAATAAGCGAAGCCAATTGAGATCAGAGGAAAAATGATTACAGCAGAAAGCGCCAAAGGTATTGGAAGTTCACCAGAAGGAAGCGGTCTCTTTTTTTTCTTCGGATGTAATTTGTCACGTTCAATATCAACCAAATCGTTGATTATGTATACAGTACTGGCTGCGAGACACAACAAGATAAAACTAAATGTGACACGCATTAACGCATCAAGATGAAAAAGCTGCCCGTCGAACACCAACCCAGCATAAATAATTATATTTTTCGTCCATTGCTTGGGGCGCATAGTCCGAAAAAGGCCAATCAAAGATCGCAATTGATTCTCCTGATATGATTGGAAACGCATAATTGCCCTATAATTATATAGCATAGGTCTGCATCTTAATAGTTTGCAGAATATCCCTTATCTTGCGCGGTGAACCACAAAAGTGGCAATATAGGCCATTCATCAAACATAGTTAGGTAAAGACGATAACAATGTCCAGTAAAGTTACGGCTAGAGCACACGCTAATATTGCTTTTATCAAATATTGGGGAAACAACGACGAGGACTTGAGATTGCCGGAGAATTCGTCCTTGAGTATGAACCTCGATGGATTGTATACAGAAACTACAGTAATTTGGGACAATGATGTTACATACGATAGCCTCGAATTGAATGGTCAAGCGCAAACTGGTATTGCCCTTGAAAGGGTTATCAAACACCTTGATCATCTTCGGAAGCGAGTTCCTGCTGTACAAGTTTATGCGCGCGTGATATCGCATAATAACTTTCCAATGGGGGCTGGAATAGCTTCATCCGCTTCGTCCTTTGCTGCACTAACGCTTGCTGCAATTAGCGCGGCGGGAGCAAATGTGTCTGAACAAGAGCTTTCATCATTAGCACGCTTAGGTTCAGGATCTGCATCACGATCCATTCCAACGGGGTTTGTAGAGTGGTTTAAAGGTAACAGTCACGAAACCTCCTTTGCCACCAGTATTGCACCTCCTGAGCATTGGGATTTAGTCGATGTAATTGTTGTTGTCAGTGATTCTCATAAAAAGGTAGGCTCGACGGAAGGGCATCAATCTGCGCATACAAGTGATTTACAGCAAGGCCGTTTGTTGCATGTTTCAGATCGATTAGAAGTGTGTAAGGAAGCTTTGTTAAAGAAAGACTTCGCAGCATTTGCGAGTGTAGTTGAAGAAGATAGCAATTTGATGCATTCCGTGATGATGACAAGCCGCCCACCTCTATTCTATTGGCTTCCCACAAGCCTAGAAATAATCCGAGAAGTCAGAGTTTGGCGCGAAGAAGGTTTACAAGTTTGTTATACATTGGATGCCGGACCAAACGTTCATTGTATTTGTATTAGAGAAGACGTTCCAAAGGTAATTGAACGTCTAAAGGGTCTGTCAGGTATTGTAGATATTAAGGTTGCAGGCGCAGGAAGTGGTGCCTATATAGTCAATACAGGCGATGTTAGTAGTCAATGAAGGTTGATTGATTTACGCAGTGAATTAACTCTATAATGCCTGTCTATTGTGAAGATAGAGATGTTAATCATCTCAATAAGGATGCATCTCGATGTTTGAAAACAATCCGCTAGTGGTTATCGTAGCATTCATTCTCGTGTTGACTCCGCTAATACTGATTCACGAGCTTGGACATTTCTTTGCTGCGAAATCAGTCGGGATTACTATTCTTGAATTTGGGTTAGGGTTTCCGCCAAAAGTAAGAAGGCTTTTTACATGGCGAGAGACTGAGTTTACTCTAAACTGGATACCTTTGGGTGGTTTCGTACGACCATTAGGTGAGGATGTTATTCGTCCTTTGGATGACGCCAGTGTACAAGAAGATCGACAAGCATTCATTGAACGACAACATGGTCGTAATTTGGGCGGAACACATGAAGTTGATACGAGGACAAGATCAGTCAGCGAAGCCAGTCCATTAGCACGTATCTGGTTTATGGCTGCCGGAGCTGGTGCGAATTTCATTCTTGCTTTTGTGCTGTTTGCGATTGTTGCGCTCTTGGGTATTCAACAAGTCGTAGGCGCAAGCCTACAAGTAGCTCAGCTAGATGCAGGCTCAGTCTTGTCTAAAGCTGGTTTACTTCAGGATGACATCATTACTGCCATCAATGGAACTAAGTTTCAGGATGGTGCTGAATTCACTAAACAATTTTACGATTCAATTTCTCAACCAGTGCAATTAAGCGTTCTCCGTGGCTCAAATAACGAACCAGTAAGTATTACCGTCCCTGCAACAAATGGTCTAAATACAACACCTATACAAACTTTTACATTGGTAAAAGGTGTAAGCAAGGATTCTCCCGCTGCTCTTGCGGATATTCGTACTAACGATCGCGTTATTGCGCTTAACAATGTGAAACTTGCCAGTCTTGCTGATTTTCGTTCAAAAATCCGTGACAATGTAGGCAGGGAAGTGACCATTACCCTTGAGCGAAATGGTCAGTCGCTAGATGTAACTTTGGTTCCTCGCGCAAATCCACCGCAAGGGCAAGGTTCTTTAGGGGTGATTATTACAGATGGGGGAGGGGATCCCGTATTGGGATTGACTTTCTCAACATTACCCCAGATTGATTATGTTTCGCAACCACTTGGAGCAGCAATCGAATTTGGCTATAGGAATGTCGTCGATGTCATTTCTTCGGTGGTTGAATTGCCTTCTCGTTTATTGAGCGGTGCAATCACTCCTCAAGAGGCTCGTCCAGTAAGCGTCTTGGGCATCAGCCAAATTGGAGCTGTGTTCATTGAGCAAAGTATTTCTCAGAAGCGCATCACCCCTATTCTATTGTTTATAGCGACGATCAGTGTTGGGCTTGGGTTTTTCAATCTATTGCCTATACCGGCACTCGATGGTGGACGGATATTATTCGTAATCATTGAGATTGTCCGCGGAAAACCGATATCACCTGAGCGCGAAGGGCTTGTGCACTTAATCGGTCTTGCACTGCTATTGTCCTTATCTGTTCTCGTGCTACTCAATGATGTTATAAATCCAGTAACTAACGCATTGCCTAAGTAAGGAGTCATTTGTGACTGACGATTACAAAGAAGATGATAATTTTGAGATTAAGCCTCCAAATAAGCCAAGCATAGATGAGCTTATAACCATTCTTGAAGTCGAAAGTGATACTGACCATGTTCCTGTTGCATTGTATTATGGGCTTTCAGGTTTGGATGAAGTAAGTTTAGAGCTTGTTCGTCCTGCCTGGGTGAAACTATCGTCTGAGTATAAAACTAAGGTTGCTACGGAACTTGCTGAAGCAAGTGAGGCTAATTTTGACCTCGATTTTAGATCTTTTGGTCATCTAGTCCTCGATGATTCGGACCCTGATGTCAAGATTGCTGCGATAAATCTTTTGTGGGAAGATGAATCGCTACATCTTCTATCCCGATTGATTGATTTAGCAGAAAATGACGAAAACACTGATGTCCGAGCTGCTGCAACAAGTGAACTCGGACGTTTTATCTTGTTGGGTGAATATGGTGACATACCTGATAGAGACAGTGTGCACGCTCAAGATGTTGCGATTGGTTTATTGAATGATAATACGGAGGATATTAGGGTTCGTCGACGTGCACTAGAGGCTATCTCCAATAGTAGTCTTGATTTCGTCGCTGAAGCCATTTCAGAGGCATATGAGAGTGATGAGCAACTGATGCGTGTTAGCGCACTATATGCAATGGGACGATCATATGACCAACAGTGGTCTGAAATTGTGTTGAAAGAGATTAGGAGTGATGATCCTGAAGTGCGATACGAAGCAGCTCGTGCCGCAGGAGAACTGGAAATCAGTGATGCAATTCCACTCTTAGGGCAGCTTGCTGTGGTTGATGAAAGAGAAATTCAACTGGTGGCAATATGGTCTTTAGGCGAAATTGGAGGTTCACAGGCGACGAGACTTCTTAGCGCAATGGCTGAGGACGCTGAAGAAGCCAAGGATGAAGATCTGCTTGAGGCTATCGAAGATGCGCTAGGCTATGCCAGTATGGTAGGTGCTGATCTCGATATGGATTTTGATGCTTCTGATTGGAATTGATTTATGCCGCCCAGGAGAGGTTTCCCGGGCGGTAGATACATGTGGTTGGGAGTAACTATGATGTTGCGAACATCGTTTGTAGTTTCATTGCCATCCCCATATCTCCTTCGATTTTGATCTTGCCACTCATGAAAGCTTGCATGGCTCCCATTTTACCGGTAGAGACAGCATACCAATCATCTGCAGCGGCCTTAAGCGTCATCTTTGGGTTTTCTGCTTGTCCTTGGCCAGATTCACATTTTCCGTCACCAATTTTCAGCCAGAATAGACCGCCATTGTCACCACTAAGGTTAAATTGAATTGTCGCATTTACACCTTCTGCTTTCGCAGGCACAAAACGACTAGACATCACTGGAAAAATCTCAGCAACTTCTGCTTGAGTAGCCATTTACGTAATACTCCTATACGGGTTGAGTTAAACTTTCAGATAATTTCATCTTACCACCATAATTATTTAGTATACACTACGGCTTGAGAAACCCTCAATGAGAGAAAATCGCGTTAATCTGTTTCACATACAGAACATATTGCGAAAGCTGCCACTAATTAGCTGGATAGTCATTACTTCTTATTCCATCATTGCTTGTACTAAGCTCGAACCACAAGTAATCGTGGTTACAGCAACAAATACTGCAATTGTAATCACATCTATAACTGAAACCCCAGTAACTCAGACAAAGGGTAATATCTCAGTTGAGCCAGTAATTGTGCCCACCATAGCATCATCCACTTCAACTGATCTTTTATCTACTTCAACATATGTGGTGGCGGCAGGCGACACGTTATCGGGAATTGCATTGAAAAGTGGTGTAAGTATTAATGCAATTCTAAAACTCAACCAAATTTCTGATCCGGATATTCTTACGGTAGGGCAGGTTATTTTACTTCCTTCTCAACCTTCTCGAAATTCTCCCAATAGTGTAATTATCCCTGATAGCTTACTTGTGCGTGGACCAGAAAGTAACAATTTTGACCTGGCACAGTTTGTAAGTGACCAGCAGGGATACATTCGAGTCGCAACCGACATAGTTGATGATCAGTTGTTAACTGCTACAGAAGTCGTAGGGCGCGTTTCGGTGGAATATAGTGTTGATCCGCGATTATTATTGGCGATACTAGAATTTCAGTCACAGTGGCTTACCCAGCTCACAGTAGATGAAAATAGCAAGCAATTCCCAATTCAGAGAAAACCTTCTCCAGATGGGGTTGATAGAAGTGGACTATATAAACAGCTAAGTTGGGCAGCAAATCAATTGAACTACGGCTATTACGGCCGAAAATATAACGAATACAATTTGATTGAGTTTGAGGATGGCACACGCATAAACGTACCAAGACTATTAAATGCGGGAACTGTTGCACTTCAGCGTTTCTTTAGCGTACAGCAAGATTATCAATATTGGGCGAATGCCATTGAATCAAATGGATTTTTGAATGCTTACGATACACTTTTTGGAAATTCAGTCAATATGGATTTGAACCCACCTGTTCCAAAGGACATCACACAACCTGAGTTGACACTTCCATTTTCACAAGGTCAAACATGGTTTTTCACTGGCGGACCGCATGGTGGATGGGGTAGTGGTAGTGCTTGGGCTGCGATTGACTTTGCACCACCTGATGATCGTCCCGAAGGAAGTTCATCGTGCTACGTTTCGGATTATTGGGCAACAGCTGTTTCGTCAGGCGTAATTGCTCGCAGTGACGTAGGATCGGTTGTGCTTGACCTTGATGGTGATGGTAATGAAACTACAGGTTGGACGATTCTCTATTTACATATGGCGACTGACGGTAGAATTGCTGTTGGTTCTCGCGTAAACATTGGAGATCCAATAGGTAAGCCATCATGTGAGGGTGGATTCTCTAACGCCACACACATGCACATTGCGCGCCGCTACAACGGCGAATGGGTACCCGTGAGTTGTGGTTTTTGTACTAGCGATACCATGCCACCACCATTTGTAATGAATGGTTGGAGAGTGATGGAATTTGAAAATCAAGAATATCAAGGATACATGATTAAAGGCGATGAACGACGCGATGCTGAACAAGGACGGCTCACGCCAATTAATCAAGTATCATGGTGAAAATGGTAACAATTATGCGTATTAATCAATGTTCTGTGTTTTTAGTTCTACTGTGTGTTTTGTTATTTAGTGGAAATGTGGAAGCTAAATTGGTTAACCAAGTGCCTCCTACAGCTACGGCTGTCCCGGTAAGTTTACCGACACCGCTCCCTATTGTTCCAACTGATGCGCAGAATATTACTTCATCTAGTTCAACTCGAACCCCAACACCTGAAGGTTCAGCGCTGCTAGAAGCAATTACAGAGGCTAATGTACGTTCTGAGCCAGATCCTGAATCTGATCGATTAGGTACAATACGAACGGGTGATACTTACGTTATTATTGGTCGATATTTTCAGTGGTATCAATTTCAATATGATCAATCACCTAGTGGAATTGGATGGGTTTTTAGCGAATTGGTAAATGTTAGCGGAAATACAAATCGTATTCCGGATCTATCACTAGGTACTGCAACACCTGATGTAAATTCTGAGCAAATAAGTGCAACACTAGGCCTTTTGACGCAGACGCCCGGGGGTATTTTGACCGCAACTGCTGGGGTAGGGGTAATACCACTTCCAGTTGAACCTGGTGGTAGTAACACGACTGAGCTAACTAACGGATCAATAGTTGGTAGTGCAACTCCTTTGCCAACATTCACAGCTCCCCCCGACTTATCTATATCGACTCCTCAAGGTCAGTCAACGGATAGCATATTAGCGACGAATGTGCCTGAAGGAATTGATATAGAACTACCCTCACGAATTCCACCTATTCTACCTATCTTGTTTCTAGGTGGTTTTGGCATACTAGGACTATTAGTTAGCTCAATGCGAAAATAAAACAGGCTGCCATTTCGAGGCACAGCCTGTTTTATTTCACTTAACAAGAATTTAGTGACTGCAGCTGCCGCAACCGCCACTGCTTTCACCTTCGCTATTTCCGGTACGGAATGAACTTCCACAACCGCAACTTGATACTGCGTTGGGGTTGTCAATACGAAAACCACCACCCATCAAGCTATCAACATAATCGATTGTGGCACCCTGCAAATACATAAGGCTCGTTGAGTCGATTAGAAGCGATACTCCATCAACAGATACAACCTTGTCGAACTCTTTCGCTGTTTCTTCGAAAGCCATACCATATTGCATTCCAGAGCAACCGCCGCCCGAAACGAAAACACGCAAGGAGTGGTTTGGTATGTTGCGTTGTTGCAGTAAATTACGAATTACGCCTACCGCAGAAGGAGTCACGGACAATATAGGCGTAATCTCAATCGTTGTTGGCATGGTTTCCTGTTCAATTACAGCCATGTTCTTCTACTCCTAATTAATGATCTCAGATTGTTGTTACTATAACACGACCGTCATCAAAAATCAATTAAATTGATGATGATCATAACAATCATGGGGAGATTATTGTTGTATCAGGTATGAAGTATGAACAGTCTGAATTGCCATCTGACATACGTGATACTAGTCGAGGAACGATACCTAAGAGTGAGGAAATCATTCTCATATCCATATTGCATAACACTTGATTTGACTCAGCAATATGATGATATGGGCAATTTGTAGTATACAATAAGAACCCACCTTCACTGTGTGTCCATTGAGCTTTATAGCCGTGCTCATTTAGGTAATGAACAACATAATCCAAACGCTCTGGGAGTGGTAGGGCAGGGATTTCGGCCTGGGACGCCATATTATCGGCAATACCATCAAACAGGACATTGATCTCTGATACTTCTAATTTGTTCGATAGTTGCCCGAGCATACTGTTTAGCAAAAGTTTGTAATTATTAGGGAAAAAATCTAGTGCTGCACTAGTTAGCATATATACATGTTGTGGACGCCCAGGTGAATCTCTATGCTTTAAATCAGTGGTTGTAATTAATTGCTCTCTGAGCAACTCATTCAAATGATGCCGGACAGTAACTGCAGTAATAGCTGAACCACGTCTTTTTTCCAAGTCGCCAACCATCTCGTCAACTGTGGCTTGTCGTTTTTCCCTTAGAATGTCAAGGATATACTGACGAGTTTCCTGCATAATTTACTCCAAGACAATTTCTATGATGCAAATCATAAAAAGTCTATCATCGTAGCAAGTTTCTTGTCAAATTACAAAACCATACAGTGATTGACGGACATATAGTCATATGCTACCATCTCGAAGATATTTAATCTTTGAGACTCTGTTTGGTTTCCTATCTAGATTGAGAGTAATAGCACGTGACAGACACGGTTGCATTTCAAGGGATTCATGGGGCATATTCTGAGCAGGCTCTTCGTCAGTATTTCGGATCTACTGTAGAAGTTTGTCCTTGTGAGACGCTTCAAGAGTTATTTAATGTGATTCAATCACGTCAAGTGAAGTATGCCATAATGCCCATAGAGAATGCATTGGCAGGTGCGGTAAGTCAAGCTTATGAATTATTGATGGACTACGATTTGCTTATCCAAGCAGAGGTCTATCTACATGTTCACCATGCATTACTAACAACTAATGGTCAAAAAATTGAACAGCTACATTCGGTAAGATCACATCCTCAGGCATTAGCTCAATGTGCTCAATTTTTAAAACGACACAATATAAAATCTATCCCATGGTATGACACAGCAGGTTCAGCACACGATCTTTCTATTGATCCTGTACCTGGGGTTGGGGCAATCGCAAGTGAACTTGCAGGCGAACTGTACAAATTAGATGTTCTTGCAACCCAAATAGAAGATGTCACGTTTAATTACACGCGGTTCTTGGTTCTTGGGCATGATGATCCTCCTCGTGGTGAGTACAATAAAACTTCACTCATTTTTGCAACGCGTCATCGCCCCGCTGCACTCTACGATTGTATTGGCGAATTTGCCACGCGGGGATTAAATCTTACTAAAATTGAGTCTCGTCCACGTCGCAATCGCCCTTGGGAACCTGTGTTTTATCTGGACTTTGAGGGGCATTGGCAAGATACAGTATGTCAGGAAGCGTTAGCTCGATTGTTGCAACGTGCGTCATTTGTAAAAATGTTGGGATCATATCCGGCGGTCAAGACCGGCAATGAAACAGTTGGTATTTAGGATAGAAGGTCAGAAATGCAGAAACTTGGAGTGGCTGTTTTAGGCGCAACCGGAGCAGTAGGGCAGCGATTTATTCAACTTTTGGAAAACCATCCGTGGTTCTATGTAGCTGAAGTTATTGGCTCAAGTCGAAGCGCTGGTCAGCCCTACGGTGAAATTACGAACTGGGTTCTAGATGGAAGTGCTCCATTATCAGTAAAAGATCTAACTGTTAAACCACTTGATGGCAATTTCGACTCGCCCTTATTGTTTTCAGCACTCCCTAAAGAAGCCGCTGAAGAGAGGGAAATTGAGTTAGCAGAGGCAGGGCATGTTGTATGTACTAATGCGTCTGTTAACCGGATGGTAGAAGATATTCCATTGCTTCTTCCTGAAGCGAATGAGAATCATGCTCAGTTGATTGATATCCAGCGCGAAAAACGCGGTTGGAAAAGTGGCGCGGTCGTTGCAAATTCAAACTGTACCGCAATGCCTGTAGTTATGGCGTTAGCGCCATTACGTAAATTTGATATTCGGAAGATGTTAATTGTAAGCGCACAAGCAATTAGTGGTGCTGGTTATCCAGGCGTTTCGTCGATGGATATCCTTGATAACATGATTCCCTATGTTAGTGGGGATGAGCAAAAACTTGAAACAGAGACGTTACGCATGTTGGGCGACTTCGAAGGTAATGCAATCACATGGCTAAATTCGAAGGTAAGCGCATCGTGTAATCGTGTTCCAGTCGTAGATGGACATCTAGTCAATGTGTCGATTGAATTAGCAGCGAAGCCAAGTCTAGACGAAATAATTGATATCTGGACGCATTTTAGCGCGTCGGCTACAGTTGCAAATTTGCCGAGTGCTCCAAGACATCCACTATACTATTTACCTCAAATTGATCGTCCACAAAGTCGACGTGATCGTAACGCAGGTAATGGAATGTCAACATCCATAGGTCGATTACGAGAATGTCCTATTTTGGGTTATAAATTCGTGGCGTTGTCTCACAATACAATTCGTGGTGCTGCGGGATGCAGTATACTCAATGCAGAGTTGTTGGCTGTGAAAGGATATTTGGGATCTTTTCAACCAGAGTTGCAGTTGTCGTCATCTACCTAATGTGACGGCGGTAAATACAAAGTCGTAAAGTGGAGTTCGTGTTATGAAAGTATTTATCGCCGGTATCGATGGCTATCTAGGGTGGCCATTGGCTCAGTACTTGGCTTCACGGGGTCATACGATTGCCGGAGTTGATCATTTACTTCGTAGACAGTGGGTTGAAGAACTTGGCAGTCAAAGTGCATTGCCAATTCGATCGATTGATGAGCGTCAGCAAGCTTTCCACCATCGCTATGGAAAACAATTGGTTTTTCGGTATGGTAATTTGCAGGATTACAGTTTTCTAAAGTCGTTTCTTGCTGATTTCCTTCCAGATGCGATTGTTCATCTTGCGGAGATGCCTTCTGCTCCGTATTCCATGATTGATCAGGAACATTCCGTTTTTACGCAGCAAAATAACGTTATTGGAAGTCTAAATTTGCTGTGGGCAATGAGGGAGATTTGTCCAACGTCTCACCTAGTAAAATTAGGAACTATGGGAGAGTATGGGACTCCGAATATTGACATTCCTGAAGGCTTCTTTGAAATAGAGTATCGTGGACGGAAAGATAAGTTACCATTTCCTCGTCAGGCAAATAGTTTCTATCACTTAAGTAAGGTGCATGATTCTCACAACACTATGTTCGCTTGTAAAACTTGGGGATTAACCGCCACAGACATTATGCAAGGTATCGTGTTTGGAACCCAATTTGACGAGACGGAGAATGATCCCAGTCTTTCGACAAGACTGGATTTTGATCAATGTTTTGGTACTGTAATTAATAGGTTTTGTTGTCAAGCAGTTATAGGACATCCTCTTACCGTATTTGGGAGTGGTTCGCAAATTCGCAGCTTTTTGCCGCTTCGGGATTCCATGCAATGTATAAGCCTAATTCTAGAAAATCCTCCCGATCCAGGTGAATACAGGGTGATAAATCAATTTGACGAAACATACAGTCTGGATCAATTGGCTGCTGCAGTACAAAAAACTGCACTTGAATACGGTCGCAATGTTGAGATTTGTCATTATGATAATCCTCGTACAGAAATGGATAAACACTACTACAAACCGGATCGCAACCAACTCATAGCGATAGGTTATAAACCTTCTGGTTCTTTAACCAATGAACTCAAACTCATGATACGTGATTTGGCGATTAACACGGAACGTATTCGTGAAAAACAGAGTGCATTACTACCGATAATTCGATGGAATGGAAACCATCGTCCATCAAATATAGTAAACTGAGCACTATACAGGTCTTGTAAAATCTATAGGTGGGTATAATTACCTCACCATTTCCAAAGGGAAATAGCACATGATTCAGTTTTTGGAACTTAACAAACTTTCAGCAAGTGAGTTAATACGGCTACTGCGACGAGCGGAAACCGATATCGAAAACTTATTTCCAATTGCGCAAGACGTAATAAATCAAATTCGAACTGGGGGTGATGCAGCAGTAGTCAAATATATACGCCAGTTTGATGCCCCTGATTTTGAAGTTGGCATGTTGCGTGCCACAAAAGATGATTTTGCTGAAGCGCGTTCTTCGTTAAGTCCTCAAGTAATTGATGCTATTGCTCAGGCTCATGCCAATATTGAGAAGTTCCATACTGAGCAGATGCCTGAATCGATGTGGTTCACTGAGGTGCAACCCGGAATCATGGCAGGTGAGCGTATAACTCCTATTGCAAGTGCGGGGCTATATGTTCCTCGTGGGAAAGGAGCATTCCCCTCGGTGATGCTTATGTTGGCAACACCAGCAAAAGTGGCGGGCGTTCCACGGATTGTAGTTGTCACACCCAGTAAGCCCGACGGAAAAGCCGACGCAGGGTCGTTAGTGGCAGCTGAGATATGTGGCGTTGACGATGTATATGTGGTCGGAGGAATGCAAGCAGTAGCTGCTCTTGCTTTTGGCACTGAGACGATTCCGAAGGTTAGTAAGATAATTGGTCCCGGAAGCAGTTATGTCTCTGCCGCAAAAAGACTCCTTTATGGTACTGTTGATGTCGGTCTGCCTGCCGGCCCAAGTGAATCTATAATTTTGACTGATGAAACTGTTGATCCACGTTTAGCGGCGTTGGATCTTTTGGTGGAAGCGGAACATGGACCAGAATCGGCAGCAATCCTTGTTACCCACAGTAAAGAAATTGCGCAAGCAGTTTTGGATATTCTTCCCGCATATATAGCTGAACTACCCGAATGGCGACAAGCTTTTATCAAGAACGTGTTGTCAAATTATGGTGGTGTGTTGCTCACTGCGAACCTGGAACAATCGATCCAGTTTGTTAATGACTATGCTCCAGAACATTTAGAAGTGTTGACCAGTGAGCCATTCATAACGTTGAACAAAATACAGAATGCAGGTGAGATTTTGCTTGGGCAACTGACGCCAATTCCGACAGCCAATTATTGTTTAGGTCTCAATGCGATTTTACCGACCGGCGGATTTGCTCGCAGTTTCTCATCAGTTAGTGTGCACGACTTCCTAAAACGCAGCGGAGTGGGGTATTTATCACGAGAAGGATATGCAAAGTTACAGGGAATAACGACCACCCTTGCTGATTACGAAGATTTTCCTGCTCATGCAATGGCGATTCGCAAGCGCAATGAGATTATTGGCTTATGAGTGAACACCTAATCCAGCATATTCAGACAATGCAGTTTGCTCAAAAGGCTGAGGCTGAGGCGCTACTGAAAGAGTTTCTGAGAGATGTTTATTCTGATAAAGTGGTATCAGTCGAACTTAGGCCACTTGCTGTTTCCCTTAATTCATTCAATGGTTTTCTAACCGTCGAAGATGGAAAGCGCCTTTTTTTCAAGACCCATACCGAACCCGATACAGTTATAGGTGAGTACTATAACGCCAACCAGTTAGCCGATGCAGGGTATCCAATTATTCGCCCCATTTTTAGTTCAACAGAGGTTGGTCGACAACTATTAATATATGAAATTGTTGATCAACCTTCGGTGTTTGATTTGGCTTGGTCGATTGAAGGTGGAAATGATGATCTGTTTGAAAATCTGAAAGCTGCTCAAGAGGCAGGAGATAATCATCTACTTGAATTGTATCTTAGCACAATGAAGATTCAGACAGATGTGGAAGCTGCTAGGTCACCAATACACCAACTTTTCTATCACAGACTTACTGGAGGTAGGTTAAATCGATTTTACGGTGAAGGGAAACCAGATGACACTACTGAGATTGTGCTACCCAGTAGTTCATACTCAATGCGAGTAGTAAGGAATCTACGGTGGGTGATTAACGGTCAACAATACGATGACACAATTGACAAAATTATCCAACGTGCAATTACGGTTCTTAACCCTGCTCAATCAAGTGTTTCTGTTATCGGTCACGGTGATGCTCATAATGGGAATATCTTTTTTCAAAATAGTAACACTCCATCATTACTCTATTTTGATCCTGCTTTTGCTGGAAGACATTCACCATTACTTGATTTAGTTAAGCCTATTTTTCACAACGTATTTGCTATGTGGATGTATTTTCCTGTAATCAAAGCTAATACCTTCGAAATACAGATGCGACACAAAGATGAGGTTTTATTCATTGAACATGATTACGTACCTCACAAAGTTCGTGACATGTTTCTTGAAAGTAAACTGACTAACGTTATCATCCCGTTGATGAGGTACTTGCTAGAGCACCACATGCTACGCGAAGATTGGCGCGAATATTTGAAATCAGCACTATTCTGCTGTCCGTTCTTGACAATGAATCTTGCTGATTCTCAAAAATTCCCACCTAAAATTGCGTTACTGGGACTGACTATGTCGGTGGAAATGGGTGCCGAAAGTCATAATCTGAGAAGCAGGATAGACCGTACACTTGATCGCGTTGCAGATGATTTGAGACTCTCCCGTTAGAGAGCCTCAAGTAAACTTTGAAATACTGGCGATTTCTCCAAAAACACGTATCTAACAGGGCTCACAATTGTTTGTGAGCCACCAATTGAACGAATATGTTCGAGTGCCGGTAATAAATTGTCATTTGCAACTATTATTGTTACGGTGAACCATTTTTCATCTGCGTCATTGTAAATTGGGGATATTGTTGGCCCCTGTAATCCATGTGTAATCGCGTTCGACGAAACTCTCTTGGCGATTAAGTCAGGTGTCTCTCCCTTAATATTTGCGACAACTTGAAAGTATCCCCGACCTTGTTGGGCTGCATCAATATACTCGATTAGCACGCGAAGGGTGTCAAGCCGTATTGGATCATTTCGGAGAATGTCACGATTTCCTATGAGACAGGCTTGAGATTCGATGATGACACCGTCGTTAAGAATCTTAAGGTGATTTTCGCGAAGCGTTGTCCCAGTTTGTGTTAGGTCGATTATGAGATCTGCATAGCCCAACGTTGGCGCAGCTTCAATTGCTCCTTCAGCCTTTACTAATGTGAAGTGATGTATCCCGTGATCGTGTAAAAATTGTCGAGCAAGTAAAGGATATTTGGTCGCTACCTTAATATTACGTTGCTTGAGTTCTCTAAAGTCAAGAGCAACATCAAGGAGATCTGACATAGTGGTAACATCAATCCACGTCTCCGGAACCGCAACAACCAAGCTGCAATGACCATATCCAAGTGATTTTTGGATGACAACTAAGTTGCTATGTGGATTTTCTTTGTAGACATCAAACCCAGTAATACCGATTTGGGCAGTGCCATCAGCAACCTTATACAGTACATCCGTAACTCTTTGAAAAAGTACAGATAGAGAAGGGACTGCTGGAATAATTCCAGTATATTGGCGTTGGTTTGGTTTCTCGACCCGTAAACCGCAGTCACGCAAAAAGCTTATCGTTGGTTCGGCGATCGCGCCTTTGCTTGGAAGTGCAAGTGTGAGTGGTGATGTCATATGCCTATAATTTCAATTCTGCTATGAGTAAATCAGTTTGGTCGAGAACAAAAGATTCGCCGCGAAAAGACGCGATTTTCGAAGAATCTACTCTGATTGTGTTTGCGAGATTATCAGCGCCTAATGCATAGGGTAGTATATTTACAGAAATACCTTCAGTCCTGATTCTCGTTGCCCATTCAATCGCATTAGCGATGCATGAGGCTTCACATTCAATAGTCACTGTCGGATCAACAGAATCTGACGTGGGCTTAATTATTTCTCTAAGTTGATTGCCATAATATGCAAATCCTACAGATGGAGTATCGCTATTTGCTCCCATTAAGCGAGCTAGTTCATCGTAACGTCCACCTCCGCCGACATGGAGATTTGAGCTGTATAACTCGAAAATAATTCCTGTATAGTATTCCCAACTTCGATTTAGATCAGGTTTTATCGTGACATTTGACGAAGGGAATCCGTAAACTTCTAACAATTCCACAGCAATCTGCCACTCACGTAATAGTTGGCCAGCAATGCTGTTATTGTCAACCAGCATGTTGAGATGGCTAAATATGGGCTCGGGTTCGCCAGTCAACTCACACCATTGCCAAAGGAAATCAATGGCATTTATCACCTTGTCGCGATCAGCGACACGTTGGCGCTTCAATTTTAGCCTTTGAGCAATTTCCGCTTGGGTCCGTCCTCCCATGGTACGTTCACTATTCGGCGTTTCACTTGATTGTGATTCAACCATAAGGGTCTGCGATGGAACACCAGCACTTGAATGTACCCCAGATATCGACATTTCCTTATTAAACTGATCAATTACCCAATCTTTACCTTTAAGTGGGTCATTGAGCGCTGGAATATAGTGTAACAAAAAACGTTTTGTCCGATAATCCAGATCAAATTGTGTAAGAATTGCACGGATTAAACCTATATTGCCAATTGTAATATGAACATCTGGGATATTTATCTTTTGTAACCCGGTTGCCGCCATTGCGATTATTTCAGCATCCGCTGAGCTTCCTTTTAGGCCAATAAGTTCAGCACCAATGCTCAATTGCTCAAAGTTATCACTGGAAACGTGTGATTTGTCTTCAAAAATACTACCCGCAAATTGCCACCTTACGATCGATTCTTGCTTTCCTTGCGCATAGTAGTTTGAAGCCAATGCAGTGAATTCAGGGCGTAGAGCCAGTTGTCTGCCTTGGCGTTCGAAAGTAAATAAACTATTTATGATTTGGTCGCCAGCTTTCACTAGGAACAAATCGGTTGATTCTATGATAGGTAACTCAATCAACTTATATCCGAATAGATTCATATGCCGATTTAAGTTTAGCAGGAGATGATTTGCAAATTGTCCATTTATTTCACTGGACGGGTTTTGTGATTGGTACTTGAGCACTGTAAACCTTAAATGAATTGCTTATTATCCACATGATCATAACGTGCTTTCTAGCTATAGAAAAGATGTAAGTGAGGTGTTTTGATCCTCCCTTTAGCTATAAAGGGGGCTTGCATTACACACAACAAATGTAAGGCAAATTTAGACAAGCGCGAATTTGCGTTTTCATCTATACTTATCTAAATTTATGCACTGTATATCAGTGGCTTGACCATACAAGCCAGAATAACTGGCCACAGGAGATGAAGAATGAAATCTCGATCCAGAATGTTCCTCATATTGCTACTCATTGCTTCTTGCTTTGGAATGATATCGGTTACGTTCGCAAATGAATCGCAACAACAAGCACAATTTATTTCACCTAAATTAATTGTCAACACGAGTTTCCTAAATGTGCGCACCGGCCCAGGTGTGCAATACTCTGTACTACTAACTGTTGTAGGTGGTACCGAGTTGCCTGTGATTGGGCGAGCGAAAGATAATGTCTGGTTCCAAGTATCAACTGTAATTGGTGTCGGTTGGGTTAATATCCAATATGCGGCTCCACGTGGTAGTTTTAGCAATGTTCCGGTTGTAACGCTGGAAGATGTAATAGCGGCAGCAGCACAATCTACGCCTACTACTTTGGGATTGTCAGACAATGGACAGGGTGGTGGTAGCGTCGTAAGTACTACTGATACAACACCTGTAATCGGTTCCCCCATGCGTTTTACGCTTTCAACTGGGCGTATTACTACGGCTAGTCCGGGAGAACGATTTCGTGCTGTCGTTAATGTTGAAGCTGTAAATGCCCGTACGCAGCCTGTTGATGGTGCACCTGCAATTACGACCCTGTTTCGTGATGACACATTTGACTACACTATTGTTAATAGCACTAACGATAAGAACAATGTTAATTGGGTTGCTCTTGATGTACCTGACATTGGTGTCGGTTGGGTTGAAGGTGCTAAGTTATCAATGCGCTTGTCACATGTATCGGGGCAGGTTGTTTCGATCAGAGGCAATGCAATTGCTATGCGCGAAATGCCGGGTGGAGGAAGTGCTCAATTGCCAGTGTTGAATGAGGGACGCGAAGGTTTCTTGATCAACATCAGTAAGGATAGCCAATTTGTTCAAATCGAACTTGGCGATGGTACGCAGGGCTGGGTTCCATTTGACGCTGTTGTAGGACGTACAGGAACGCCGACCGATGAGATTGATTTATCAATCCTCCAGAATACAACCGCAGATTTAGGGCAGGGCGGTGGTGATAGTAGCGCACCTGTATCGTTTGGACTTGCAACTCCGCACGTTGTTATTAATACAGGCTACCTTAACGTTCGCAGTGGCCCTGGTTCGCAATTTGGAATTTTGGCCACCTATCCCGGAGGAAGTGAACTTCCAGTTATTGGCATTGCCAAAGATGGAGTTTGGTTCTTGGTGGAAGGAACATTTGGTCAAGGGTGGGTTAATAGTGAGTTTACTGTGTTCCGCGGTAGCATTAAAAGCGTGCCGATTATCAATACATCGGGTTAATGAGAGTTAATTGTTGAAGGTGCAGAGAGTAAGTTTCTGCACCTTTTAGTTGCCGGAATAAGTCATGCACATAACGTATGTCGAAGATAATGTGGCAAATATTGCACTCATGGAGCGTATTTGTCACATGAGTAATGACAATTTAACAACATATCTAGATGTTGAAACAGCTTTTTCTGAAATAAATTCTGGTTCCTGTGATTTAATCATTATTGATTTGCACCTAGGATCAAGTAGTGTTGATGGGTTACAGTTAACCCGCGCACTACGCGACAATGGGGTTTTAGTACCAATTGTCGCCATCACGTCTTATGATCACATTTATCGCGATCTCTATCTTGAAGCCGGTTGTAATGACTATGTCCGCAAACCTGTGTCGGTAGAGCAATTCCTCGCTACAATTGACCAATATCGGGACTAAACTCCTATTTGTCTCAAAATATACATTGAAAGCTCTATCAAATGATTGACTTTGCTCAAAAGCTAATGGTAGCGACTCAACAAAGTTTGAGAATTAAGTCGTTGAACTTGCAGTCGAAGCAAACTCTCTCCACCCCGCAAAAATCATTGTTGCGCATTGGTATGTGGCCTATAGTTAGTGACACTCATCCGGAACTTGCATTAGGTGTAGGTTTGGCACTAGCCGCATTACTTGAAGAGTATTCATCCGTATCTGTGTATCGTCTATTATCCCGTGTCGATAAAGTTGACTTAGGTTCAACTTGGAGTATTGAAGATTCTCAATTCGACATTGATGATTGGGAATTAGAAGGGCTAGATGAAAATGTAGCCCTTTGGGGGACATTCGGCTGGCAGGGTACCAAGTATCAGCTCTCGCTTTATGTTGAAGATGATGCACGTGTCGATAACGAATTGTTAGATGTTACGTATGAAGGATCGCTTGTAGAGATACTGAATCAGCTACTTGATTGTAGTACGCAAATTGTTCAATGGCTTATTCGTGATAGCGGTGTACCAGCACACAAATATAGTCCGATTGTTTCATCAAATTCTACGTATCTAGAAGAATTTCTGAAGGCAATATTTCTTTGGGAAAATGATTACTATTTGGAAATGATGGGATACGTTCAAGAAATTGAAACCGTGCTGCAAAGCCAAGTGAAATTAATACAGTTAGTAAGTGAAACCAATTCTGATTTTGGGGCATGGTTACTATCAAATACAGTTTCTCGATTCATTTCGAGTGACATAACATCCTGGGATCAAATCCTGCTTCCCAATATTAGTGTCGCCACATATCAACTTTCTCAATATCCCGTTTCAGTACTTATCTTAGCGAAAACACTCGCTCGATTAAAATTCGATTTACAAGCATTTGATTTACTAGAAATAAGCCTCGAATCACACCCTGAAATGCCAGAGTTGTGGTCAACTTTGGCTGAATTATATTCAGCATTTGGCCAAGTTCTGTCTGCTATTGATGTTTATCAGCGTGCAATTGAAACCAATGTTGCGACAAGTGAAATGTATGAAAAGTATGCTGTCCTGATTAATTTGCTTGATGAACGTCAAATTGAGTTAAAGCCATTTTCAAAGCGTATCTCTGCCTCAGGTCGACCATTTCTAGAACGTTATCTCTTTGTTACCAACGCTAGTAAGCTGCGTAATCGCCGCGAATCATGTGAGTCGTTCCGCAGGGCAATTGAGCGCGATGCATCAAACAAGGATGCATTAGCATTGCTGGTTACGGATATGATTCTACTGGGAGACCCTGATCTCTGGCGTTATTGTGAGCTACTCGTTGAACAGGATCAAGACGGGGTTTCAACTGCTTCAGTTATCGACCACCTCGATGAAACACATCTGCAAACAATGGTTGAAGTTCTCAAGCGTGTGAAGTCGAATCGTCCAGATGATCTAAATCTTCAACTTAACTTAGTCAGGGGGTGTATTGCTTGTGGTGATCTTCTACAAGCAAAGGCCACTTTGTCTAATATGGAATCCCGTAACCCACCTCGTCATATCCAGTCTGCTATGGCGAACCTGCGTCTATCAGTTGACGACCCAAATTTCGACGAAATGCTGTGGGAGATACGCGATGTGCTGGATGCAAAAGGGCAGGTTGAAACAAGATATGCAGATTCCCTTGAAGAGGCAATTGAAAAAGAGCCTTTGTTCATTGAGGGATACAGGCTCCTTGCTGAGATTTATTTAAGTTGGAATGAAACGGATGATGCACTAGAAGTTCTTCTTGATGCTCAGGAAACCTCGCTGTTTGATCCGTCAGTCATCACACTACTCGCAAAAGTTCTATGGAAGCTTGGTGAGAGTAATTTGACTCTTACCACATTGGAAAATGGTCTCAAAATTGAACCATCTAACGCCACATTGTTATCGTTAATGGGAAAATTTGTCTTTGAAAATGGAGACGACGAAGGTGCAAAAGAATATTTACTTAGAGCAGAGACTCTAGATCCTTTGAATTCTGAATTAAGCGCTGTTCGGTCCTTCATCGCAAATGAGATCATGAAGAGTAGAACCGATAAATAGTGTTACTCAGACTATGTGATTACATAGTCTGAGAACTGAAACAATGAAGTGATTGGCTATGTGTCGGCAGGTAAATATTTAATATAGGCTTGAAACACAGGAGGCGAGATGATTACACGATTGCCCTGTAATTGTAGGAGTTGTTTTTGCTGCAATAGTGCGAATACTTGTTGAACCTCATAGTTGTTTGGATCAATACTAGGGCGACTGCTTGCAAATTCCCTAAGCATATTTTGTTCTTCTTCAGTGAGACTTTTCCATATTGTTTCACATTCCGAGCGCACAGCTCTTCTTGATGAAAGTTCATGTAAGAGGTCTTCACCCCTTGTCATAACTGTATTTGCGTCAAGGGGGCCGAGACTATCTAGTGTTCTGAAACTTGATCGCAGTAAGCCCGCATAGCGTCCAGACGCCCACAGAATAAAATCGAGTGCGTATGCTTCGTATTTCTTATCATTTCGTTTCGCGAGGTCGGCTACCATCGCTCTTGCATCAGTTTCGTTATAAGGCCCTACATAAAGTAAATTGTCGTTGAATAGCTCTGTAAACGGTTCAATGTCAAGGGCGTTGATGTCGTATTGTTTGACTAGTTGCGATAATGGTGAGCGCGTAAAAGTAAGATATGAGATTTGTTTCTTGTTCGCGTCACGCAATCCTCTTAATGTAAGAAAAAACTTGACTGGAAGTTGTTTGAGCATTTCCTCAAATTCATCAAACATAAATACAACTTGAGTGCCTTGTTTCATGAAAAGCTCAAGCCCAAGTTCGAAGTAGCGAAGTCCCATGTACGCATACAACGGATTGTTCCCATCTTGAAGTGCTTGGTATGTTTCGTAAAATAGTCTCCCATCATCTTCTGATAAATTACTAAAAGGGTAAAATGCTAAGAATAATCTATGCATCATGAGTTCGTACCCGGCCCAGCACCGCATAGCAACTTGATCAGCCGTTACAGATGGGAGCGGCCCCAGCATGCTAGGATCAATTGTAATAGCCTTGAATGCTTTTCCTCCAACTACATCCTTCATATAGAACGACTGAACAGTCTCGTTAGAAAGATGTTGAAGAAGATTGGATTTTCCGACGCTGCCAACTCCAACCAATGAACATGAATCGCCAGCTCGCCAACGTTCCATTACATAACCAACTTCGTGTTGCCGGAAACCAATCGATTGGTTTCGATTTCGCGAGTTATTCATCCAATTTGTCTCACTTTTAAGTTAGGGATTATTTTGCGGTTTTCCAGTCATGAGTTTCCATCTTTTTGTCATCACTTATCATATCATGCATCAATTACTTAGTGATAAGTGTCATTATCATGAGTAAAATGCGCTGCGATTAACAAAGATTACAGATTTGTAATTTACCTAATATGGGAGCGATTCAAGTTATAATAAATAGAAGCTTCGTAACGTAAAAGTGAATTATTCCCACAAAGTATGACAACTCTCATAAGTTATCACCCCCTTGACTGTGAATTAGCGCTAGATTTGTATTCGCACACACGTGCCTTAGGTCTTCATCCACTTTTATTGAGCGCTACTGAAAGTATTGCTGAGATCCCTAATTCTAAGATAACGGAAAGTCCAGAAGCTTTAGTTCTTATATTACGCCCTGAATATTTACATTGTATTGAGGGAAAATCTTTAAACGATTTAGTTGAGCGATCTCAATTGGTTATTCCAATATTGAGGATGCCAATTTCTATTGATGACTGGGCTGGACATATACCCCTAACCCACCTAATTGATTGCACTAACATTGTAAGCTTAGAGTTTTCAGTAGTACTTAAGGATGTTGAAAATGTATTGCGCAGTAAAGTCACTGTAGTTGATCCGAAGCCTGAAGAACTATACATAAATTCACTACAATCACGTCTTAGAAGTCTCTGTAAGCCATTGCTGTTACTTGAACACAATAATTTCGTCTCTGGTTCCAATAACAGGTCACCCTTTGATCGTGTCCTTGATAAAATATGCTTTGCTATCTCAAAAAATGGGGTGACTTCAACGCGTCTGGAGCATTTTAGTGATCTGTGGAAGCACTGCAAAACATTTATCTTGAGCTGTAGTCATTTGGATCAATCTGTTCTTGTCTACCATTTGCTGAACAACGCAATAGAAGAACGAGAGTTGTCAAAAAATGCTCCAATTCCCGTACTTTTAAATCTTGATCTGTGGGACAAAGATCAGTCATGGGGTAACTGGTTAAGCGATCAAATTTTCTTGAGCCCTAGTGTAATTGACGACGTGGCCAGCGGCGTTTATTCAATATATGTTTATGGGTCTGACAGCGATTCGTTTCTTTCACATCCACACAAAGCTACTTTTGAGGAGTGGCTTTGGGGAGCACGACGGCCCAAATACTTAATATTCTTTGGCAATGAAGGAAATCCCATCTTTGATAACACTGAAAATCTGCCTATTGTTACCAACTCAAATAGTGATTGGGTACAGATAGCAGAATTATTTAATGAATTTTCAAGCACACCCTTTAGCCGGTACTTCCTTCAAGATTCCAAATCCCCCCTTCCCTATCAGCAGTTCTTGTTACGAAACCCCATACTCGTAGCCACACTTCTTACTTTGCGTTTCAATTCAATAGAAGATATCACGCAACTTAGGCTAGCAGATTATTACTCAGTGCTTATAAAAGAGCTGATGAGTATTGCCAATTCGGATAATCATACGAAGTCCCTTGAAAGTGTTGAAATCAGTCCTTTATTAGCTTTAGCAAAAGCGCTAACCACGAAACAGGTTGAAAGCCTTAGTTTCGAAGAGCTAGGTGCTATTGTTCCATCAAGATCTATAATCTCAAGGTTTCTTGAAGCAGGAATTCTGCGCGTTGAAGCGGATAGAATTCATTTTTCGCTCAGGTTATTTCAGGATTATTTTGCTGGGAAATATATCGTTGAGCAAGGATTACCGCCTGGTTTGCCCCAAGTAAATCTTAATACCAGATATAGGCGACAACAGCATTTCTGGGACACCCCTGTGATAATCGCGACATTACTTGCTCCTAATAAGGAAACCTTGGTGGATGAGATATCAGATAGAGACCCTATATTGGCTCTAAACTGTGTTGCAATGGGTGCGAATGTGTCTGCGGCATGCTACAATAATGTAATAGATCGTAATGTGAGACTTCTGAATATAGGTGGCGATTTTCGTCTTGATTTAGCATTGGTTTTGTACCAACTAGACCGCGATTCAGGTAAAGCAATCCTGCTTGAAGTAATGCGCAGTGCATTGTGGGAAATAAGACTAGAGGCGTTTCGTCAATTCCTTGGAGTGGAAATTGGAGTTTTATCGGGATTGAGTGAAGCTATAACTCATTTAGCTGAAAACAATAGGGAATACATAGGACACGCCATTCAACGACTTGGTATTGATAGTTTGCCAACCCTTTTAAGGTTACTTCATAGTGATATTGCTAAGACTCGGGAAAATGCCGCATGGGCTTTGGGAGAACTTGGCGATAAAGCAGTTGTCCCAGCGCTTATTTCTCGGCTTTCTGACACGAATAATGATGTGTGTATCCAATCAATAAGAAGTTTGGGTAAAATAAACGACGTTACATGTGTCCCATATTTAGTCCAATTCCTGCAATCAAATTATGCCACAATTCGGAATGAAATTGGTTACGCCTTGTCGGTGTTTTTGAGTGAACATCCAAAAGAATTCACACTTATTTTTAGCCAATGCAACATAGCAATTAGGCAATTGATAATTGGTGCTATAGACAAAGTCAAGACTAGTGCAATCATTGATTTCTTAATATCAGCGACCTTTGACAGTGATCCTGATGTTAAAGTTGCAGCAGTTACTGAGCTTGGTGCATTCATACCCAATGAAAAAGTAATAACAAGACTCAAAGGTTGTTTAAGTGATATGAGCAAATCTAGAACAAATAAGTCTGCTGTTAGTACTATTGCTTCACGAATTTTAGGAAATCTAGGGCTAATCGAATCGGGACAAAGTTCTGGTAGCCCGCAAAAGACGTCTAAAATTGTAAAAGAGCGTCTCCTAAATGTAAAACAATCGAGCTTGCCATATATGGCAGTCGGAATTGATCATCTCGGTTCTGATGAATTAAGTGACGGTAGTTCGGTTCAACTACAAGCTTCTAGTTTAGAGAATGAGCGATTTTTGGTGATTATGACTCGCCTCCGCAATGGAACATGGAATAATACTAGCAATGCTGCAAAGGACCTAAAAGAATTCGTCAAGAAATCTGGCGCAAAAACGAGCTTAAATACTATCAATCAAATCCTCGAAACGCTCAATGATGAGAATTGGGTAATTCGTTGGGCAGGTATAGAAGTATTAGGCTGGACCGGAAATATACAAGTCATACCGCACCTCGTTCGAGCTCTCGATGACGCGAATTGGAAAATTAGAGTTGCTGCTATTCGTGCCCTAGCGGAAATCGGCCACAAAAATGCTGTCCCCGGTCTGGCCAAGCTCCTTAGTGATACCAATGCGATAGTGCGTGAGGCTTCAGCGGAAGCGCTTGGTTCACTTGGAGGGGAAGAAGCGCTAAAGGCGCTTGAGCTGGCTGCACTAGATCAAGAAGAGTTTGTGCGATTGGTTGCAATTGAGAGTCTGGGAAAGTTGCGACATCCAGATACTGAAAAGACTCTAGTGGCAGGTCTGCAAGATAAAAGTGAACATGTTAGGTGGGCGGCAGCCAATGGATTATCGGGCATTGCGAATGCTGCAATGCTTACTTCATTAATCCCAAGCCTCAAAGACACCTCAGGGCCATATTGGGAGCAAAAGAGGATATGTGATGTTATTATTGATATACTTAAACAAATAGATTCCATAGATGCAACCAATGCCATTAATGAATGGCGTAATAGTCAAGCACATTAAATCATGTGCGTAACACTGATGAGAAATACAAATGCGTATATTCGTAAGCTATGCTCGCGTTGACAAGCCCTTTTGTGTTCAAATTGTGGACACACTTGATGTACATGAAACATGGTATGACCAGCGATTGTACGCAGGTCAGAATTGGTGGAAGGAAATACTAAGACGGTTGGATTGGTGTGAGAGTTTTGTTTATCTACTGTCACCTGATTCAATTGCATCCGATTATTGTCGCAAGGAGTTTGAATTAGCTCAAAGCCTGGGAAAGCATATAGTTCCGGTTCTTATACGGGATGAAGCTAAACTCCCCGACAATATAAAAGATATGCAGTATGTTGACTTAACAAACGGAATTACAATTGAGGCTGTCAAAGTATTATTGAACTCTATCTATATCGCAGAGCGCCGAAAGCACCCTGCCCTTCCTGTTTCAGCTATCGCTTCCGATCGTGTTGCGCCACCAGTCACCAACCCCGCAAATGTTATAAGCGTAGCCGCATCTGCTATGGAGAATGGACAATTTGATCAAGCGGTATTCCTCCTAAAGCAGGCTAAAGAAAGCGGTTTTACTTCACGATTCATTAATTTGGATGCCCTTCTGCGAGAAGCTG
The DNA here is from genome assembly GCA_044227005.1 of Aggregatilineales bacterium. GTDB lineage: Bacteria > Chloroflexota > Anaerolineae > Aggregatilineales > Phototrophicaceae > CFX2. The sequence goes on along the minus strand of JBGAFZ010000002.1, from coordinate 1,110,296 downwards.
AAACTGCTTTAGAACGATTATCATATCTTCGGGAAGCTGAACGAGAATATAAACAGATTTCCGAATTAGTGAAGCTGTCAAGAACACGTCGTTTGGGCCTAGAAGCATTTGAGGCGTTTAGACGTGATTTTCCTGACTATGACCCAGATGAACTTGCTCAACTTCTTTCAAAGCCAGAGATAAATAAGCCACAGTCTGTCGCAATTACAGAAAAACTAGATGCAAAGCCGGTATTTTCGTTGCCATTACTAGAGTGGTGTGAAATACCATCAGGTCACGTGTTGATTGACGAGATTGATAATCATCAGAAAACTAAGCAAAGACGGATCTCTGTTGAATCATTCAGAATAAGCAAATATCCAGTCACATATAATCAATACCAAGTATTTTGTGACGATGGTGAAGGCTATCGAAATACACAATGGTGGGAGTTTTCACCAGAGGCCTATAATTGGAGAATTAATAATCCTGAGCCTAAACCAGCGAGGTTTAAGGGCGATGAACGCCCCCGTGAAATGGTGAATTGGTACGATGCAATGGCATTCTGCCGCTGGATAAGTGTGAAGCAAAATTCTATTACAATGCTTCCGTCTGCAATACAATGGCAACGTGCTGCCAGAGGTGATGACAACAGGCTTTATCCATGGGGGAACACTTTTGACAAAAATCGTTGCAATACGCGTGAAAGTGAAATCAAGATGACTTCCCTTGTGATGCGTTATAGTAACGGGGTGAGCCCTTTCAATGTGTATGATATGGCAGGGAACGTCTGGGAATGGTGCTTGAACGTCAAACCAAAGGAAGATCAAGCTGAATATTCCGATACAAACAAAGAACTAATTGACGTTGGTTCTATAGGGGAGCGAGCCGTATTCGGTGGATCCTTCGTTAGCGCTTATCAACGTTCACAAATCTCATTTCACTACTACCTTGACCCATTATGCTATCACGCCACTATTGGATTTCGAATTATGCAGAAAGTGTAATGAGGGAAATGAGAGGAAAAGTTGCTCCATAGGGGATTCGAACCCCTGTTTTAGCCTTGAGAGGGCTACGTCCTAGGCCTCTAGACGAATGGAGCCAAAGGCAAATGCAATTTTAACAGTACAATGCACACGGGTCAAGCATTGACACCAATACAACATCATCTAGGAGGCAAGAACCCAACCTTCTCTTTCACAGCTCTTAAAGTTTGGTTAGCCATATTGCGAGCTTTTTCAGCGCCTTCATAGAGGATACTATCAAGATATCCTGGCTCGTTCATTATCTCAGAATATCGCTTTTGTAATGGTTGCAATGTGCTATTAACGACTTCAACTACTGCTCTTTTCAAGTCACCGTATCCCTTATCACTAAGTTCAGCCATAACCTGATCCTGGGTTAATTGTGTAAGGCTCTGGTAAATGGTTAAAAGATTATTTATGCCTGCCCTTTCAGGTACGTTACTAAACTCGATCATATTCAGCGAATCAGTCATAGCACGCATGATGTTCTTCTTTACACGATTTGCTGGATCAAGTAGATAAATGGCATGGCTGTCTGCGCCGTCACTCTTGCTCATCTTGTTTAACGGATTATCGAGCCCCATAATTCGAGCTCCCGCTTTAGGAATCATAACTTCTGGTAGTACAAATGTATCTCCATATATGTAATTGAAACGTTGTGCTAAATCGCGGGTATATTCGAGATGTTGACGCTGATCATCACCAACTGGCACAACATGTGCCTGATAAAGCAGAATATCAGCTGCCATTAAAGTGGGGTAATTCAACAGTCCAGATGTAATTGAGTCTTGGTGTTGTTTCGCAGCCTTATCCTTAAATTGCGTCATTCGACTGAGCCACCCCACGGGCGACACACACGTAAGTATCCATGCCAATTCAGCATGTGCAGTAACATGCGACTGTACAAAAATGGTAACTTTTTTAGGATCCAAACCCGCCGCAATATATAAAGCTGCAACTTGGCGGGTCTTTTCACGAAGCTGTAATGGATCTTGCTGGATCGTAATCGCATGTAGATCTACTACACAAAAATAGCACTCATATGTTTCTTGTTCTGCAACCCACTGTTTTAGCGCTCCAAGATAATTTCCAATGGTCAAATTCCCAGATGGTTGAATTCCAGATAATACACGCTTTCGTAAATCTGTTGACATTACCTAATACCTTTGCCACAAGTGTAATTACAAAAAACTGGCATCAATCTGATGCCAGTTTGCTAAAGTGCGCCCAGAGGGATTTTCAGCTTCAACCCTGATACCAACAAGACGCATTATGTTAATACCACCGATTGTATCAACAGCAAGCCGAAACTGAAAGAGAGAAGCCCCGCTATACACGGGGCTTTTTGTTTGCTACCATACTTCATCATCGTTTGGTGATCTTACATCCATTCTGAATTCATCTTTATGATGTTGAACACGACTTCCTTCAATTTCCCCAATTTTACGACGCTCAAAGAAGCGTTCTGAACGTATGCCCTCACCGTCCCATTCTTCTGATGCAAAATATGTTTGAAGTAAGTTTTTGGCAACTTGCGGGGGCAAGAGTTCAATAAGAACATCAACAAAACTATCCGCTGCTTCTATGTCCCATTTATGATTTGAAGGGTGAACAAAGTCGTTTACTAGCTGACCAAAGTAAAACATTGGCATGTCACGCACAGAATGCAATTCCCAAATGCTGTGGTAGCGTACACCGTCGCTTCTCTTATCAATCCGCATAGTACAGGGCTTACATATCACTCTCAAATCAGAATATCGGTGTAGACGGGTAAATACGTCACTGTTCACCATAATATTAGCTGACCCATTGGTAACGTTTTCCTTGCACTCTGAACAGACTACTAACCCACGCTCTCTAGCCACTGTCAACGTCCTCACGGTCTAATTATTGTGATAAATTGAAGGATAGCACAGATGTTTTATTTGTGTCCATACCTTCGTGTATGCAAGTCACTTGACATGTTACGGTCAGTAGTGTTACACTTCAGATCGTAAATGTAACACACTGGCGAGTAACATTATGGAATTTGAAGCGTTCTGGAAGCTGAAACAGGCCAAACAGATAACAGAGGATAGCGTATGGACTGCCCGTTACCTATCGGTCTGCCCTGTTTGTGGTTTGCACTTCACACACGCCCGTAAGGGTAAGGTGACTTGCTCTGATGCTTGCCGAGTGAAGGCCGCACGTATCAAGGCAGGACGCGCAAGCAGCTACAAGGAAGCTCACAAGCGCATGGTAGAGACTAAGACGAGTACGATCATTGAGCATACGTGCGAGATGTGCGGTAAGGAATTTAGGCGTGATGCTTTAGCTGCTAACGTAGTGTATTGCTCCAATGCCTGTAAACAACGCGCCTATCGTGAAAGGAAGAGCAATGTTACTCGCTGATGTGTTACGATAGGCATCAAAAACGTAATACATCTGACCGTAACAGCGTCTAATTAATATGCGGCTTGAGCCAACGCATCTAAAAAGCCTATCGGTAAAATGATAGGCTTTTTTGTCCCCTAAAAGGTAGGCGACAGACTACCATTCAAATTAATTACAATGGTCATAAAAACGGGACAAAAACAGATACGCCTCACCCCACGCATTCGCGCTCTATAGACACATTTTTTGTTCTCAAAAATTCTCGAAAAATGGGGGGTAAGGTGCAGCGCCGCGTTGCTACTGCGTGATGTATTACGATATGATACATATGCAGAGCTTGTACATATGTATCGACTTATAAGTTAGTACCCTAGCTTAATCCTAGCCGCTGCGTCTTTGACGTTTTCAACTTCTGCATAGGCGAGTGTCGTACTTTCGTTTTTGTGTCTGGCTACTTTCTTCATGTCGGCTACGCTGCTACCACTGGCTAGGCCGCTTGTAATGAGTGTTCTACGGGCGGCATGGGGGGCAAATCCAAGAGCCTTACATAGCTCATACAGCGGCTTAACGTTGATCGGCTTGTCAGCGCCTATTCTGCCTGATTTCATGACGGGGCAAGCGAACCATTCACGCCCGTCTGATATGTCTTTCCATGCTGCTATGCTATCAACGGCCTCTTGAGACAAGATAGGCGCGTATTCTGTTTCGTTTTCATCCCGCCCCTTTCCACCACGTACTGCGATTGTATGGGCTTCTAGGTCTATATCTGCCCACTTTAAGAGCCGCAATTCCTCACGGCGTAAGCCAGAATAAAAAAGCACGGATAGCAGCGCCCTATCACGTAGCAGCTTTGCGCCTTTTCCTGTTACGTTCGCAAAGACGTTTTCAACCTGCCCTGCCGATAGTTTGGGGCGGCCTTTTAACTTGCCTTTGGCTTCTGTCTTTTGAACTTTAAGCAGCTTCAAGGCTTCAAGGTTGCGTTGATAGCTTGCATCAATGATCGTAGCGACTTTAAGCAGCGTAAGCAGCATTGCCTTATGATGTTTGCGCGTGGCTTGCGAGTAGTCACCACTGTGGACATATGCCATGATTTCAAGGGGGTTAAGGTTTTCGGGATTATTGCCACGCTCTAAAGAGAACCTAGCAAATCGCTTGTAGCAATCGGCATAGATGCGCTGTGACTTGCTGCCTACTGTTGCGAGTGCGAGTTCTACAATCTTGCTGTAGGGGGTGTTATCAACTGCTATGATGCTTTGCGCTGTGCTAATTAGATCATTCATGATTGCTACACATCCGATCAATAGTTACTACACTAAAACACTGATTTACAACTACTAATTATAGTCACTTGTGTGTTGCTAATCAAGTGTGTCAATTATGTGTGTGATGTGCGTTGATGTGCTGAGTAGTCGATAGTAGAGTATGTCCAATGGAGTGTGTATGTACGCGCAAGATAGATACAAGTAGTGATAATAGATATAGTAATAAGTAGTTGATACAAGCGTCATTTGAGGGCTAGGGGTGACACGCTTATGGGGGTGATACAAATGATCGTCATAGGGGGTGTGACCCCCCACGCCTTGATAGAACGCCCACCCTCATAGGGCTTACACTTTTGGGAGGGCGATTTTTCCCAACGCAATCTTTTTTTGATTATCTTATGAATGAATAGAATGTTCCTGTTTTGGCCTAAAAAATACAAAACTCCTATATAAATTTTTGGGCGAAATCGGAACAAAATTCTATAAATGCTAAAACGTTGCGGGGGCGTGCAATGCCTTTTTGATTATCTTATGAATGAATAATGTCACGGTTTTGGCCTAAAAAATACAAAACTCCTATATAAATTTTAGGCCATTTCCGTGACAAACTTTAGAATTGTTCCATCAACGTCAACGTTGCGGGGGGCGCGAATGTTCCGTATAGCCCTTCCATGTCGTTTCGGGCTTTGTTGTGTGCTGTGTCCCATTCGTAGCCAGCGTCAACATATGCGTATATTCGTTCGCTGAATTCATTGACCGTTGCCATACGTACAGAGTTTAGAGCTTCTTTTAGGCTTGCGAACTCTTGTAAGATGCTTGCGAACACATCAGACCACGAAACGGGAAAATCTTCGTTGAAATCGTCGGGTATTGCTTGAATTGTCCCACTCTGTAGCAGCGCGTAGTCTGTTTCACGATGATACTTTCTAGCCCGTGCGTTCAAGAGTGCTTCTCGTAAGTTTTCGATTACATTTGTGTAACCTAGACTATCCCCTAACCGTACACGTTTCTTGCGGATTTTTAAGCCGCCAAACTGAGCAAAGGCGCGTAGCAGCTTATAGGCTTTTTCTTCGTCGTCGTTGCCCTCCATGAGTTCAGCGAACTTGCGTTGATTGCTACCCTTGAGCCGATCATATATCTCGCCTCTTGCGCTTGCCCATTCGAAGAATTCAGGCCAGCTTTCCCACTCGCATTTTCCATCAGGCGTAGGGAACACAAACGAGATAGACATAAACATCATAAGCCTGTCCCAAACAGCGAAGAATTCCTTTTTCTGTTTGTTCGTTATGCTGCGTGGCTTCGCCTTGACAACCTTTTCGACACTCTTTTGACGCTCATTAGGGTTAAGCGCCATGTCAACCGTATTTCGCGCCCTATAATCGTCAAGTTGTGCCATTAAGCTGCTTATGTCGCCTGTACTGTTGGGAATTTTCGCCTGTACATCATGCCTAACCGCTGCTACGAATTGCTGTTGGGGGGTTAAGCCTTTTGCGAGTTCTCGCATTTCATCACTTCGGTATTCCTCAGATCGTGCAATCAGTGGCATGTTTGGGTACTCCATTTCGATATACTGTTTCCATTCCTCACGGTTTTGATCTATCGTTTGTTTGATCGTGTCTATAGGTTCGAAGCTGCCCCCTATGACATCAGGCTTATAGCCATTGCGCTGTAAGGCTTCTAGGAACACGGGCAAGCCAATAGCTTGAGCATGGGCGCGGCGTAGCTTTCCCGCTGCGTTGAATTCCTCATAAGAATGTCCGATCAAATCCACATAATCGAACTCATTTGAAAACCTAGCAGCTTGAGCGCGTTCGTAGGCTAGTTCTGTGCTAACTTTTTCCTCTGCATTGCCTACCCTTGCGTCTGAGGGCAATAGATAGCCAAGTATCAGAGGGGTGTTACGAAAACGGGCTACCATTTGAGTAACATCAATGGGTGTGAGTGTGTCGAAATTGAAGCAGACAAACACCACATCAACGGGATAAGTAACCGACACGCCCGAACCTGCCTTAGTGGTGTATAGGATGATCTGATACTTGCTGATTTCATCATCTGGATTAGCAGCGAAGGCCATTGCTTCGTCCTGAAAGATGCTGATTTCATCCTTCGAAGGGTTATAGATCGGTAACACGGTCAATTCGGGATACTTATCACGGATTATGTTGTATAAATCCCACATGATCGTTTTAGACTCGAATGCAACGGCTATACGCTTGCCACTTGCTACCCAACGCATGATGTCACGAATTGCCTTTGTTTTGTGCGCTGGTTGGATTGTCAGAGGCGGCTTTGAATAGCGTGGTTCTGTATGCCCGACTATTGCAACGTCATCCCCTCTTATGCCCTTGAGCCATGCTAGATCGTCCTGTACAGCGGTTGCATCATTAATCATCACATAGGTAGCCTTTTCAATCGCTGTTTCAAGTTTGGCGTAGTTTGCACGGGCAGTTTCTTTCATCAAATCCCACAGTGTAGAACTCTGACCAAATTCCTCCATGACAAGCGCAAACAAATTCATCCCCATGCTTTGCACAGTGTCATAAATCCGGCCTACGCTGTTATAGGTTGTGACAATGATGCATGGCTTCTCTGACTTGCTAAGTTCATTCAGATCATTGTCTTTGCTTGTGTAGTGAATAACCCTCACATCATCAGACTTTCTCGCCAAACTACCCTTGAGCGAGTTCGTAAGCAAGATGCGATGAGATAGCACTAAAATCACGTCACCCGCTTGCATCATACGGGCTAATTTGGGGATGTAATCGGTTTTGGATGTTCCCATAGCGCCTATGTTGATCTGTGTACCAAATACCTCTATGTTGCCCGTTTGTACGTCACTTTCACGGTTAATGTGTGTCGGCTCAAGGTAGCTGCCTAAGCCCTTCAAATAGCCGGACAATTCAGGATGTTCTTGCACATATGGCACAAGAATATTGTTCGGGCTGATTTCTTCCGAAGGTTCGCTTATGCCTATGTCGTCATACCATTTATGATCGTCGGCTTCGTCCCACGCCCCAAACCATTCAATGAGTGCATCTTTTACCCGTTCATCCCCTCCGCTGGCTTGCCACACCTTTTTAAGCAGCACGAACCACTGAGGATAAGTTAGCTTGTGCGGTTGCGTCTGAATATGCTCTATACACGCCTGTACGCGGCTTTCAAGAGGAATATTCATAACGGCATACTCACCGCTGCTAGAAAACGCTTGTGGGCGTTTTACCGACACTTTCAGCGGCTTCTCTTCCGTTGGTGCGGGTAAAGTTCGCAGATATTCAATCGATAGTTCGTTTTCACTCGAATACGGCTCTAAATAGGTATCCTCTGGAATATACCGAAAGCGAGTACCAAACAGCGGTTGACCGCCCCAACGCATAGCCGTGTCAACCTTGAAATCGAAGTTAGCAGCAAGCGCGAAAGCATCCCATATGCGCTGATACTCTTTGATGTCGGTTATGAATGCATCCAACTTGAAACCTATGTGATGTCTTAGTTTGCTACCTGTACCCTCATCATCTAGTGCTGACGTGTAGCTGCTAGATGGAATGAGCATGTAGGAATAATCTCGAATGATCGGATTATCCACAAGCTGCCCTACAAGCTCATTCCATGCATCAACGGGTGATAAGTGTGATAGGTTGGGTAGCCCTTCATCGAAGTCATACCACAACATATTAGAGCCGAGAAAGTAATCGGCATGGCGTGGCGTTTTATACTTCTTTTCAGCCTTCCATTTTTCGACATCCCATTCGCCAAAAACGACACCTAAGCCCCGTGTATAGAGTATGTCGTTTAGGGTAGCGGCATTCGGTACAAAGATTAATTCATCCCAATTGAATGTAGCCATTGCATAGGCTAGATTTTTCGGTTTTCCAACCTGAAAAGGATGGATATAAAGCGGAATTTGTGATAGACTAGATTGTATCAAGATAGAACATTTCCTTTGTTCGGTAGCCGCCCACAATTCGCAGTTGTGGGCGGTTTGCTTTTATGGTTTCTTTCGAAATAAACGTCTGATGTACGTCCTTATCGTTGCTTCGTTGTATCGTTCAATGAACGCAATCGCTCTCGTATCACCTTTGTTAGCTCTACTGAGCGTAATAGAGTTAATACCCTTGTCTGCGATATGTGCATCCCACCACACTTCGCTCATCTTCTTTTTGCGTCTGCGCCTCATAAAAATGTAACCTCTGCGCTTTCTCGTTTCTCATCAGTGGGCTTATCCACACGATAAAACACGTCATTAGGCAGAATTACTTTTGTCAGTTGCGCTGTGAAATACTTAGGACGCGGGGCATAGGTCACACTGAATACAGTTGACAGCTTTTCAGCTTTGAATTCGACATAGCGAAACGGACAAAGAGAGCGTCTTAGTGAGAAATCATCAATATTCAGATGAACCATGTCACCATTCATAGAGCCGTGCTTTGTAATCGCCTCTGACCAAATAGCAGCGATCAAGCCAGCTACTTTTTTCCAACCATATACCCGGCTGAATTCAGGCTCACATGAGAGATGTATCTCACGGGTATTGCTGAATAAGTCATGAGGGGCGTTAGCCGCCCCTTCAAATGTTTTGTAGGCCATGTTTTACTCGCCAGCTTGTCCGGCTGAACGGGCTTCTACAACGAACCCTACTTGTCCTTCTGGTGTCATGATTGCACGGTTGACGTTACCAGCGGTTTCAGCAAGTTCGAAACGGACGTACTTGTTACCTTTGTTATCAGTCAGCACATCTTCGCCATTGTCTAGCAAGCGGTTGATCTGACGTTCCAGATCACGGGTATCAGTACCGATCAAGAAGTTCACAGCGTTACTCATCAATGCGTTGACTTGTGATTGACGCGCTGCCTGTTCTTCGATGTACTGACTTTGTAAATCACTGAACATCAAGAGGGTGGCTTCATCGGATTGTCTGTTGATAACCGAAGAGATGATTTCGAATTGTGGGCTTCCCAAATAGGCTTGAAGAGCCCCCGCTTCGGTGCGTAATTGCGTTGCTTTTTGTACAGCCAACATAGCGCCCTTCGCATCTAACCCGCGTTGCTGCTCAAGCCTTTGTGCTTCTGCCAGTTTTGAGGCAATTTGCGCTCTCACTTTAGCGCCTTCCTTGCCCTCTTTTTTGGTACGTTCGTTTTGAAGATGTGTATTGAGATCGAATGCCATTGTGATTTTCCTTCTGCCGATTATTCGGCTGATAAATGAAATACTGTTGTGTTGTTACCGATAGTTAGGACGATTACTCTTTCATCCTTACTGTTCTTGAATACGCTTAGACCTACCAATTTCTTCATATCGTTCTTTCCTCTTTTATCCATTGCTGCGCCCTATTGATTGTTGCCTTCGAAATGCCTGATTGCTTCTCAGCTTGGCGCGTACTGAGCTTCAAATCAGTGTCATTTGCTATGAGCCATGCAACTGCCTTCTGTAGCTGTAAACTCTCGCGTTCTAGGCTACGTTTAGGTGTCTCAAGTGTCTCATGAGACAGTGAGACAGCAGTTTTGGGGCTATTCTGTTGTTGTGTAACCAACGATTGAAGTAATGTGTTCGTGGTATGTGTTGCGGCTAAAAGTTGTCTGAGAAGTTCTGTTTGATCGTCATGCTGAAAGCTGTTTTCTAGCAGCGTGTATTGGATGTGTTCAAGTATCCCTACTGGCTCATGGTAGCCAGCGTCTCGAATGCGCTTGCTTGCGGGTGGTGCGCGAGTAAGTTTCATAGCACCCCTAGCCGAAATACTTGAGGCGGTATTCTTTGTAATCTGCCTCAGCAACCCTCACAGCTTGTGTGTAATAGGCTATCGTCTTGGCTGGTGCGCCCTCTGCCAACTTGCGCTTGAGATTAGCACGACAATTCCTCTGACGAACTGCTAACCGAGTGAGTTCTTTCTTATCCTTCATTTTGCCCTCCATAAAAAATGGCAATAAAAAAAGAGCGTTGACCGAGATTTCTCTCAGAAAACGCCTTGCCTTGATCGGTATGAAATGTCTAACTTGTGTTGTTTAACCTATGTATAATTATAACCCCGAAAATGCTATTTGTCAATAAGTAAAACGCATATTTGTCACAATATGAATAATAGTCCGTTACTTGTTTCTAATTTGAATTAGTGCTATCGTGTATTTAACGTCCGTGCCAAATGCGTCAACATCTAGCACGGACTGACAACCAAGCTGGTACTAGCAGCGAGGCAGCTACTAAAGATTGTATATCTTTCGTATTGCTACTCGCTACCCTATTTTCGAGATAGCGTTGAAAGGATACGATCATATGGCTTCTCAGAAACGCCCCCTACGTGTCGCTGCTTATCTTCGGTACTCATCAGAGGAACAACGCGGTAACACTACCCTAGCAACTCAATTAAAGCTCATTCAAGAGTGGGTAGAACGCAAAGGCGCGATACTCATACGCATATACACCGACGAAGCGAAGTCCGGTAGAACATTAAACAAGCGCGATGCATTCAAAGAATTGTTAGCTGATGCAAAAAGTGGCGAGTTCGACACTGTATGCGTTGCTATGTGGTCGCGTCTGGCTAGAGATGGATTTGACAGTTTTTCGACTAAAGAATATCTGCGTAAGGACTGTAATCTGTTCGTATACTCTGCCAGTGAGGGCGATACGATACACGAAAGCGCGGCGGGTGGATTTAATGAGGATGTCATGGCGGCGGTTGCTGCGTATTACAGCAACGAATTATCTGAGAAGTACCGCCGCGCCAAACGAGAGATATTTGAGCGTGGGCATTATCTAGGCTCTCGTCGCCCGTTTGGTTACGATATGGTCAAGCCGGAAAGATACACCGATCTAATCATTAATGAAGTTGAAGCCGCCGCTGTATTGCTGGCTTACGAAACCTACGCAGCGGGTAAGCATTCTCTAGTGGACATTGCAAGTATGCTCAATGATATGGGCTTGAAAACCACTAGAGGCGGTTTGCATAACGTTGATGGCGTAAAAGAGATGCTTAGCAATCCGCTTTATATCGGTCAGCTTTCCCACAAAGAGAGCCGCTATTCATCAAACAAACAGCGTATGTATGATAATCCGATTGAAACCACGCAAGGCAGACATAAGGCAATTGTACCCGTAGAACTATTCAACAAAGTTCAAGAGATGAAAGAGTATAGGCAGCTTCGAAAGCGCAAAACTGGCACGGTCAGCGATGCAAGCTATAGCTATATGTTGGGTGGTCTGGTTTATTGCTGGCGTTGCGTTCAAGAGGGGCGCAATGGTAAGTGTCACTGTAGAACGGCTCTCCATAGAAACAAGAAAAATTTCTATAGCCGATACACATGCGTAGCCAGACGAAACGGCTATACATGCGCTCAAGGTGAAGTCAAATGCGAAACCATAGACGAACAGGTGTTATTCGTCCTACGATCATTACAATTGCCTCAAAACTGGCGTAAGCAGCTTATAGAAGCTATCGCAGCAGAGACACAAACAGCAGAAATCGCCGCCCGTTTGAATGAGCTACATCAGATCATAGAGAATATGGATTTTCGCTTCGATTATGGCTTGATCGTAGACAAACAAGAATACCTAACTAAAAGAGCCGAATTACAGCGCGAGTATGACAAGCTAAAGCCAGCGGCTAACACTGACCTACTCGAAAATGCCGCCGATCTGATAGACAACTTCACAGAACGCTTTGAAGCCTGTAATGGTGACATTGACGAACAGAACAGACTTATCAGCCGGATCATAAGCCGTGTCTATGTTGAGGGTAAGCAAGTTGTGGGGATTATGTTTGTCAGTGATATTCATGCGGTACTGCACAATGGCGGGGCAATTGCCAAGTTCTATTCAAAGGGCGAACTAGAACTTGTTGATTACTTAACCGACGAACAGTTAGCAACGCCAGCAGACTTAGAGGCAAAACATGAGGCGGCTCATGATGAGAACTTGCTGCTTGAGGAATTGAGAGAAAAATACCCAACTGATACACCACAAATGCTGATGGAAAAGTTGGGTAGTCTCAAGGTGCGCCCAGAGGGATTCGAACCCACGACCACCGGTTCCGAAGACCGATGCTCTATCCACTGAGCTATAGGCGCTAGTTGTTATTAATTCTATCGTACTTTGTCAGTCGGTCAATCGACAATGTTTCGCAATAACACATTTCTATTGTGCAAGGTAGCGGCTAAACCGACTCTATCACCTATTATTCTCTGAATGTGCTCCGCCGATTCTAGTAACTGAATTGGCTGAGTCATATTCATAGTTTGTATCAATACGGCAGCTAAGTTAGATTGAGTTCTAGCAAGTGCGAATGGATCATTATCTAGATCGTTCAGAAATAATAGCGCTATTGTTAAATGTTTAACAGATGATTCAAAGTTGCGGGTTGCTTGATAAATCCTCCCCATAAGAACATGTACTCTCGCTTTTAGTGAATAATTATCAACGAAAAGCGATTCCAGCATATCACCAATCGACTCAATGAACGGTATTGGCAATCGATTTATTGTGTCCCTAATACTGATTTCAAGTTGATAAACAAGGCGTTGCGAAGCATTGTCAGCCATAAACTGCAACAACCTCTTGGCTTCAAAAACGTTATTTAACTCTAGCGCAATCTCTATTCGTTCCCATAGAATTTTTTGACGGGTATCAAGACTAATATTTGCTTCGGCGAACGAGTCTATATAGTCTAGCGTCATGACCGCGTTCTTGTAGTTACCTTGATAACGAAACAAGATTGCCAATTCGCATAATGCCTCACTCTGCTGTGTGAATATTCCTTGCATACCTGCATATTGAGAGATAGCACTAAAAATCTCACCAGCGTCACTCCACCTTCCTAGAAATTTTGTACAAATGCCATACCCAATCGCTAGCGCTAAATTCGCATGAGATAAATCACTGGCAAATCTACTTAAAATAGCATACCATTTTAAATAGTGACCATGCCTCACTCCCTCTTTCCAAAAGTTGACAGAACACTCCCAATATTCAACCTCGCTTAAAGCGAGCCAGTCAGATGACAGGATTGACTCGGCTAGCAGTAATGAACCCCTCAGTGAGTAGTTATTACTAGAATTCAGATTGATAACTAATTGTTGCATAAGTTTTTGCAAATCTGGATTAGTTAAGTAACATGATCGAATGTATTGCCTAGCTGAAATAGTTAACTTCACAAATGAATCTTTTGAGTTTGAGCTTTCAGCCACTCCTACACGAATTAAAACACTATAGTCGTCAATACTTATGTACGCATCATCTAAATTTGATATCTCAAAAGAACTTTCTTTAAGGATCGCCAAAATCAACCAAGCTAAACGTGCGGAAGATACTAAATTTGTGAATAATCCAGAAAACAAACTAGTCAACGTCAACAAGCTAGCTTGTTGCAGTTCAAAAAACATGTGGTTTTTTATAGTCAACTCTACAGCTAGAGGATTTCCACCAACAAAGCGCCAGATTGATTGACTATAAGTATCTGCTTCAAAGCTCACATTTAAAGAACGTGTCAGTTCTTGTATTGAGGATAATGACAACTCTGTGAGTTTAACTTGTAGGCAATTACCTATTGAAATAAACATCTGACTTGTTATGTAAATATACGCATTGCTGAACTCTGAAAGAAGGTTTTCTAATTGAACGATTTCGACTGCCAACGCTTTAGCGTCATCAAGGACTATTGCAACAGATTTTAAAGAAAGAAGATCTTTCACGGAAATCTTACTGTCACTAGTTAGTAAGCGTTCTCGGACACTTAGCGTTATGGTATCAATAGTGTTTGGTGAATCGAGCCAAACAATATGATCAACCTCGTCAGCCTCGATTTTCCTCATCAAAGAAGCTTCAACAAAGACGCTTTTCCCGATCCCTCCACTTCCTATGACGTGGTAGTGTTTAGATGCGCTTTTTTGTATTTCGTTTAGTTGTTCATCTCGTTCGAAAAGTGTTGGAACGTTGCCTTTGTGTGGAAGTTGTTGGAACAATCGGCTTCTTCGTTGTTTTTCCCTTAATACCTGTTCTTTCTTGATTATTTGGTTGGCGAGTTGCCTTATAGCGCGGACTTGGTAACGCCGAATTGAACGGGTTTCGATACTAGCAAGTTCACAAAACTTGGTCTGGGATATACTTAACCTCAGTTCGGGATAAGGGCTTCTAGTTGAGGGAGGTCAAGCGCAAGAGAAGGTTTAGTAGGCTGGTGAGAATAGGCAATCAACCCACAAACAAGATTGACCATAAAATTAGCGAGACTACGGTGTCGGGTGTGTTCAATCTGAGAAATATTTTTGAGCTGGTCGATGATGGTTTCTAAGATACTGCGCTTACGAAGCAGCAGTTTGTCCGAGAGTAAAATCAAGCGGTTTTTCATCTTGGATTTGAGACGAGTAACCAGATGAATACCCCGTTGGAGTAATTGTTCGGTCAATGGTTGAGAAAGGTAACCTTTGTCGCCAAAGAGCTTACCCCACAGCCATTTAGTCAGTTGAGGTACAGGGATGCGGTCATCGACATTGCCAGTGGTAAGGCGACAAGCCAGCAGTTGACCGCGATCATTGACGACCAGATGGAGTTTGAAGCCAAAGAACCAATCCACTGAGTTCTTGCCACGCTGGGCAACATTTTGAAACACCCGATGACGGGTAATGCGACGGTTGTGACAAACGGCTAAGGGTGTCGAATCAATAAAGCTCACCCCGCTGCACTGTCCATAACACTGACGCAGATAAGCACATAATGGGATCAAAACTGAAGGTGTAAGTTCCACAAAACGCTGGTAACTAACCAAATTCGGAAACTCCCCGCGCAAGTGCACTTGGACGAATTGGGTGTAGTAGGTCTTAAAGTCGCGCTGTCGAAAGCTGTGAAAGTAGATCAAAATGGTCATGATTTCACTGCCACACAACTGTCCCGCCCGTCGTCGTTGTTTTTCTCCACTTTGTAACTGCTCCGCTTCCCATTGTTTTACAAAGCTGAGCCAGAAATCATCGACATGGCAGAATAGTTCCAGTAAACTCATTTTGGATGCCTCTCTGGTTGTGGTTAACCTTGAGAGTATCTTATCTCTCTTTGAGAGGCATCTCCTTATCCCGAACTCAGGTTACTTAAGTGAGACTCAACATAATGAAAATAGAGCCAGGACCAGCCGATTAAATTAGCATTACCATCTTCAGAATCCTCTTTTATAGCATCAATTGCTACACCCAATGAAACAGGTAATTCTAGAGAATCTAGAAGTAATAGGGCTCGAAGATCTAGGTAAAAAGTGCGAATCATCGAGATAAGGCTATCGTGAAGCGCATAATAGCGTGGGCGACGAAAAAACTTAAAATCAGCACTCGCCATATGGATGTCGATTAACTGAAGTTGTTCAAGAGGGTTAATACGTTCTGATGACACACCATGCAAAATGCTATCGAGTGCTTCGCGAACGTAGTCTTCAGTTACTAGAATTTGTTCAATCTCTACCACTGTGCATCAGGGAAGGTGCAAACGCCTGCATGTTTACCTAAACGCTTATACATTTGAAAGCCAGTAAAAGAATGCCCTAAAATCCCATCATGTATAGCCCACGATCGACCTCGAACAGTTCTCCAACTATTGATTGCCCTAAATGTATTTTGATCTGAAAGTTTCGAGTAGATTTCGCCACCGGGTCTAAATTCGCGGTCTATACGACACATTTCGTTGTATCCACGGATATAGTTAAACCCATATCTCTCAAATACCCAGGCATTGTGATATGCCAATGGTTCAATTAAGAACAGATCATGCCCCATTCTGCTTATGAATCTCTCGAATATAGGGACTGACTGACTAAAGGATCTTAAACCTTTTCTGATTTGGCCCGGAGCCAAGCCAGCTTTCATCGCTAGCTCCTCTGCAACCAGATTCCTTCGGGTAGTTCCAAATTGAGTTTGATTACCAAAGTTATCAACATCTGTATCATATCTCGGTGAATCAAGATCATTAACCACAACAAGCAATACAAGTAGCTGATTATTAAAGGTATCTGCCATGTTTAAATATAGAATTGGATCTACATCTAAAGCATTGCGTTTTGCCGCTATTTCTACTGATCTGCTCCCGTTTGGACACCTTATAGTAATCTGTGCGCTACCATCTTCTCTGATAGTCTTCTTATTGATTGCATAGACCCCATGTAACCACTCAGGCAACAACATCTGGTAGATAATTAGTTTCTCTTCATCCGGAAGTGCGTTGATTTCCCTTATAGACCTTGGCAGATCCTGCATCATCGATAATTTTCTTTCATGACACGACGAATTTCACGATCAGCATCTCGCTTAGCAATTGTTTCTCGTTTGTCGTATTCTTTTTTGCCTTTTGCCAGAGCAATTTCTACTTTTGCACGACCATGTTCAAGAAATACCATTGTTGGTATGACTGTATATCCACGTTCTCGGCTCTGTGAAATTATCTGAGCAATTTCACGTTTATGCAGTAGGAGTTTACGCGGTCGCACAGGATCAGAATGCCCGAACAAAGCCCCTTGTTCGTATGGTGAAATATGGACACCGATTAACCAAAGTTCGCCATCGCGTTCTTGAACAAACCCATCGCGAAGATTGATATTATTAGAACGAATAGACTTGATTTCAGATCCTTGAAGCACGATACCTGCGCTAAATGTACGCTCAAGATGATAATCGTGTTGAGCTTTTCGATTACGTGTGACAAGTTTTATATCTGCCATAACTACCTTGCTAATTTCCTTGTGAAATTAACGGCAAAAGCTGCCTTACAGCCTCACCGAGTTCAACATCTCTGCCGTTAACATCAGGAATCATGGATATTGTAGGTTCTAGCCCCTTGCCATCTAGATGTTGATGATTTGGAGTTAACCATTCTGCGGCAGTAATATGCAATGAGGAGTTATCTGAAAGTCGAAAAATCTGCTGCACAGTTCCTTTACCATATGTCGTTTGACCAATTAGGATACCGCGTTGGCGATCCCGAATTGCACCCGCCACCAATTCAGCAGCACTTGCAGTTCCATTGTTGACTAACACGACAAGTGGAAGCCTATTCGCTATCCCATTACTCGATGTAGTCAGTGGGTTTTCTACAGAGTTAGTTCTTTCATAAACCACAATACCACTTTCAAGGAACTCTCCTGCAACATCTACAGACTCTTTAAGCAAACCGCCGCTATTATTTCTTAGGTCAAGCACGATACCATTAACCTTGCGCGCGATCAATTCTTCTAGTGATTGTTTTAATTCATCTGGGGTTCGACTCGTAAAAAGCGATATCTTCACATAGCCAATAGTAGGGTTATTTTGAACAATACGCCATGTAACCGATGGAACATTCACAACGACGAATGGTACCGTTACTGTGAATGCCTTGCCATTACCCTTCTTGACTGTCAATTCAACCCCATTGTTATCCTTAACCTCACCCCTTAACATCTGGTCGAGAACATCCGGCTGAATCGTTATATCGATAGTTTTTTTGTTGATAGCGAGTAGAACATCACCCTCTTCAATACCATACTGCAATACAGGACTTTCTTTAAAGGGATATATAACCAAACGTCCATCTTCAGCACGTTCTAACTGAATGCCAATACCGCCATAGGTTCCTGCTAATACATCAGACTCACTCTTTGCAACAGGTGGGTCAACAAAAAATGTATATTTGTCATTCAATGTTGCAATCATCCCGCGTATCGCCCCATACTCACGTTGTTGCACATCAGGTTGTTGGCGTAGATAGTGTTGATCTATAAGCGTTTGGACTTCGCGGAGCAATGCATACTTTTCATCTGAGGCTTGTACCTTTCCTGGGTCAACAAATCCTCGCGCAAAAAAACCGATTACAAACGCCACACCAATACAGAACCCAATTAATGCTCCAAATAACAGAGATCGTCTATAATTATGAATGATAGTAGATTGTGTTTGCATTTGCTAAATGTGTATAACCCATTTCTTGTGTCGAAAATTGTAGCACTCACTATATCAAGCTGATAGTGCTGATCTTTTGTAACCCTATGAGTACCGTTACGCACCCAACTAGGAATTTGGACATGATAGAAAACCAAGCCTCTTCATTAGTGTTAGTTGCTGACGACGAGATACAGACTACCGTAATGCTAACACGAATATTTGAACGAGAAGGCTACCGTGTACATAGTACTTACGATGGAGAATCGGCCTTTCAGGCAGCAATAGAGCTTTTACCTGATCTCATCCTGCTTGATGTGCAGATGCCAAAGATGAATGGTTTTGAGACTCTTCAGGCATTACGCGAAAATCCAATTACGGCAAATATTCCAACCATAATTGTAACAGCAAAAGCTCGGCAACCAACTGATATTGCCTACGGCCTCAATTTGGGAGCTGATGATTTTGTGCAAAAGCCATTTGACCCGAGAGAATTATTGGCTCGGGCAAGTAGTAAAATACGCGCACGTAAACTTGAAGAGGCACTACACCGTCGAAGTCAAGAACTTGAAATCCTTCTACGTGTTGGCGAAGCTTTGAATCAACATGTAAATGTTAATGAATTGCTTGATTTGGTTCCATACTTAGTACTCGACTTGTTACCCGGCTCATTTTCTGTGATTTATCAGTTCGATGATAATCTTAACCTTATTCAGTTTAGGCTTGAAGACAAAGCATTTCCTGTTCATAGAATTACTGACAGCAATCATCAATTCATAGTTAGTAAATTTTTGACAGGCGGTAATTCAATATACTGGAATCAGGCAAATGATGGGTTATGGAGCGATTTCAAGAATGGGATCGCAGTTCCTTTGCAGCATGGCGGCAAACTACTTGGAATGTTGATGCTCGCCTCTGATAGCGCGACGCAGGATTATGATGATAACCACCTTCGCCTATTTGAAGGTATTGGGCGACAGGCTGCACTTGCCCTTCGCAATGCCGAACTCTACGAAATTCAAATCAAATATTCGTCTCAACTAGAAGTTATGGTCGAAGCTAAAACAGCGGAGTTGAAATCAGCCCAACAAATGTTGATACGCTCGGAAAAGCTTGCCTCAATTGGTGAGCTAGCTGCAAGCATAGCGCATGAGATTAACAATCCGCTTCAACCCATTCGTATAAACCTCGGTGATATGCTAGAAGATATTCAGAA
This sequence comes from Aggregatilineales bacterium, assembly GCA_044227005.1. GTDB lineage: Bacteria > Chloroflexota > Anaerolineae > Aggregatilineales > Phototrophicaceae > CFX2. Next base: position 1,090,573 of record JBGAFZ010000002.1, on the reverse strand, counting down.
CAACATACCTATTGATAAGAGAGCCATCCAAATCACGCAAGAGAGCGTTGAGCGTATTCGCCGAATTGTGAATCAGTTACTGGATTTCGCGGGAAAGAGAAACAACAGCAATTTGGAAATGGAATTACTTGATGTAGGAAAGACGATTGAAACCGTTGCAAGCCTGAATCGCAAATTCTTTGAAAAAGAAGGTATGCGAATTGACCTAAACATACCAAGTGAACTACCCACTTACGGAAACAAAGATCAACTTGAGCAAGTATTTATGAATTTAGTTCTTAATGCTCAGGCTGCAATGAATCGTGGTGGAGTGCTAAGCATTAAGGGTTGGATAAACAAAGGCGAAATAATTACCCAATTTACAGACTCCGGTTGTGGTATCCCCCCGGAACAAATAAACAAAATATTTGATCCGTTCTTTTCGACGAAAATTAACGGAACAGGACTTGGTTTGTTTGTAAGCTATGGGATTATCCAAAATCACAATGGGATCATTGAAGTCGAGAGCAAACTAGATTCTGGCACCACGTTTACTATTCGACTCCCATCGGAACAACCAAAGACTTGAGCAGTTAAAAAACACGCTGGTTTGTGGAAACTCATCAGAACGCTCTACATTACCGATTATTTGATGGGTTTCCACTTTGCTTGAAATTCTTTGTCACCTATTGAGTTACCTGCATACGCAATTGCGTCACCGATGTCACTTCCAATCCAAAGTAATGTGCTGTTTGAACTGCAATCCAACATGCGAACTGCAATTGCCTGAACATGAGATACATAGTTACTGCTAGATTTAGCTAATATCGACATAGCCTTCGGCAGCAGTTCGCGCATTTCCTTGCCCGGCGCAGAACATACATTTGCAAGAAGAGTTTTCCCAAAGCTGGTGTCAACAATATTGATGCCAGTATCGGGTACAAGACTAAATCCGCTAAATGTACTTGCAATGGCTGAAAAATCAATAGGCTGTTCGGTTGTCACATCTAGTTCCGTACTCGTTGTGGGCGATGCCTCAATAGCAAGCGACGAGACTGTAGGTGTGGCAATCGTTGCAGAATCAACTGTAGAAACTGGAACTTGAGTGGGAACAGGATTATTCGCGAATGGTTTCGTGATAACAACGGCTAATGCTGCAATCAGCAATAAAGCAATGATTGGAACATAAAAAATTGGCCTACGATAAAACGCTTCGTCTGCCTCATCAGATACTAAATCATCGGGCAGATTATCATCTTCGAGATTTAATGGAGTACTATTTCGTGGTTGTAGCGCCGTGATGCTTGGCAAACTTGAAGGCATTGGAGGGATAAAGTCAGGATCTTTTGTGACATCTACGATACCGTCTGTGTGTTCTGTTTCGCGCTGTATTTCCAGCTTATTCAACAATTCGCGCGCATCAGGATAGTCAGATTCTATCCGAAGGACGTTGTACAAGGCTAACCGCGCCGTTTCGGTGTCCGTTACGGCATGTGAGTACAACCACCATACATCTGCATTATCCTTTTCGACTTCAAGAATAGGACGAAGAAGTCCCTTTGCATCTTCTAACTTTCCAGCCTCAATTAAGCCAAATGCTTGTTGTAAGGAGTTTTCGATATTTTGATTCATTCAGCTACTCTCCTGCTGGGAGATGACGATCAGGCGAATGATTTGATCATAATAGGCAGTTTACACTTAAGTTCATCAAGGTGCAAACATTGAGATTGCAAATCCTCAACTATTAACACAAGAAAATAAAAATCCACCGTTGAAAGTGGATTTTTATAATGCCCCGGAGAGGACTCGAACCTCCAACCCGTGAGGGACACACACCTCAAGCGTGCGCGTATGCCAGTTCCGCCACCGGGGCTTCTTCCCTACATCACAACCATTATACTAATGTGCCCATGGCTGTCAATTCCCTAAACCAAGATAGCTGGAAGTGTTATGCAATTTCTGCTATTCTCAAGTCAATGATTGCAATTATGTGACCAAGATTGAGAGAAATTACATGCGAATTGCACTTGATGCAATGGGAAGTGACAATTGTCCAGCACCGGATGTTGAAGGTGCAATCCTTGCTGCGCGTGAGTTCAATGACACTATACTACTAATTGGTGACGAGACTCGAATCTCATTAGAGTTGGCAAAATACGACACCAAAGGGTTACATTTGGAAGTTGTTCATACTCCTACCGCGATATTGATGGATGATAAACCAGGTGTAGTTGGTAAAGGAAAGCCAGACTCATCTATGCATCTTGGTATGAATCTCGTCAAAGAGAAAAAAGCCGACGCGTTTGTTACTGCCGGAAATACGGGGGCAGCAATGGCAATTGCTACTTTATTCACCCTTAAGCGGATTGAAAAAGTAAAGCGCCCTGCCCTAAGTTCGATTATTCGTGTAATGAACAACCGTACCATCATAATGCTAGATATCGGCGCAAATACTGACTCAAAGCCGGATTGGTTATTGCAGTTTGCAATAATGGGTCAAATCTACGCGCAACAGGCAATTGGTTGTCAAAACCCTAAAATAGCTTTGCTCTCTAACGGGGAGGAAGACACTAAAGGCAATCAACTAATTCACGACACGGGTGAGTTACTCAAGAATTCTCAACTCAATTTTGTCGGAAACATCGAGCCCAGAGAAATGTTGCAGGGTGAAGCTGATGTGATTGTTAGTGATGGCTTTGTAGGCAATATCGCTATCAAGACACTGGAAGCCATGGGAAATACATTATTCAAACTGATTAGGCAAGAAATTAAAAGTGATCCTATAGCAACCGTCGGGGGCCTACTAGCTCAACGCGCATTCCGAAAAGTATATAAGCAGATTGACCCATTTGAAATTGGAGGCGCACCACTTTTAGGGGTGGATGGTGTTGTAATTATAGGACATGGACGATCCAATGCAAAAGCAATCAAGAATGCAATCGGCCAAGCACGTTTGGCTGTAAAGGGTGAGGTTATCCAATCGATTGCAAGAGGGCTCGCAAGCCTTCCTGATTAAATGACTAAATGGAGATGGATAAGGTGGAATTATTACGAAATGGCCGTCCGCGCGTGGTAATAACAGGTCTTGGTGCGATGACTGCATTAGGCTCTGCAAAAAGCCTTTGGGAGGGTCTCAAAGCAGGAAAATCTGGAATTCGTCGAATTGAAACGATCCCGATTGATCATGTTCCTGTTCAAATCGGCGGTGAAGTGCGGAATTTTGATCCTACTGTCTATATTGATCGCAAAGAAGCTCGGCGCATGGGGCGCGCTTCTCAACTAGCAGTGGCTGCTGCAAGTATGGCACTTGAAGATGCTGGTTTCAATACAGAAATGATTGAAGCCGAAGGTGAACGTGTAGGGGTTGTAATTGGGTCATCATTAGGTGCTCACGAAATGGCCGAACAAAGCACCTACAAATACAAAACATCTGGTTACATTAAGCCTAACCCATTGTCATTAATCAATTCACTTCCCAATATGCCTGCGCATTATGTGAGTAAGTTCTTTAGGGCATTAGGTCCGCTCAACGCCCCATCAACGGCTTGTGCAGCAGGTACGCAGTCAGTTGGTGAAGCATCCGAACTAATTCGCAATGGACGTTCTGATGTAGTGATTACCGGTGGTGTTGAGGCTGTTCTTCAAGATTACGCAATTGCAGGCTTCGATGCAATGCAAGCTCTTGCAAACGAATACAATGATAATCCTTCCGCTGCTAGCCGTCCCTTTGATGCAAATCGATCCGGCTTTGTATTTAGCGAGGGCTGTGGCATCGTCATTATCGAAAACCTAGCACATGCCCTTAAGCGCGGCGCCCGAATTTATGCTGAAATTTTAGGGCATGCATCATCTTCAGATGCTTATCACATTGCGGCGTTAGATCCTGAAGGTCGTGGAGCTATACGGTCAATGAAGTGGGCACTAGATGATGCTCATGTAAACAGAGAAGATATTCAATACATTAACGCTCATGGAACTTCCACTAAAGCCAACGATGCAATGGAAACACTTGCTATAAAACATGTTTTCGGCGAGCAAGCCTACAATTTAGCGGTAAGTTCTACTAAGAGCATGATGGGACACGCGTTAGCTGGATCAGGCGCGATCGAGATTATCGCTTGTGCAATGACATTGTTTGATCAAATCATACATCCCACTATTAATTATGAAACCCCAGATCCTGAATGTGATCTGGACTATGTACCAAATGTTGCGCGAGACGCTAAAGGGTTACGGTACATATTATCAAATAGTTTCGGATTAGGTGGGCAAAACGCAACTATCATTCTTGGGGCGAAACCCTAGTATCTTTTGATACAAATCTTCAACGTTGAAATGAGAGGCGCGGCTAATACGGTCGCGCTTTTCTTATGTCACTCGGGGATGAGGTATAATTACCCAATTATAGTTAAGGAGCTTAGTAGTTGTGCTATGAACGAATTTCCGCAAATTGAATCACTCATTGCGAAACGCGACATAAAAAAAGCGGATGTTATCATTGCACGATTAATTAAGTCGAATCCCCCGCAAAAAGATCTATCAATGCTCTATATGTATCGTGCGCGTACGCGATTATTTGCCGGCAGACCTGATGATGCCATTAATGATTTAAATCTAGTTCAGACGCTTAATCCCGACTATGTTTCCCATTCTGAACAATTCTTAGAGGTTTGGGGCGATGCTCATTTCTCACGATTTGAACTTGCAAGCGTTGGTTTCTCAGATCGAGGCGACACACTTCGAGCACTTGAAGCCTACACCAAAATAGTAGATAACTTTCCTACGTATCCTAATCTTGGCTGGATATATTATCAGCAAGGAAGAATATTACTCACTCAAAATGACATTGCTCGTTCTGAAGAATACTTTCAAATGGCACTTATTGCAGCTAGCCATGTCCGGAATTTGACAGCTTATTGTTATGAGCGCCTAGGCTTTATTGCCTTCTATGAACACAGGGATATACAACAATCACTGGCATTTCTGGATCGTGCATTAGATACTTTTCCACAAACCGAAGATAATTATTGGCTAGTCCAAATTAACATTTTGCGAAGTCGCGTATTCAAAGCATCTGGGGATACTAACCATGCATTGGAATCAGCTGAAATAGCAGTGAATTTGGCAGCAACAAACAACGGAGAAAAACGCTCACTAAGCGAGGCAATTCTCAATGTCACAGAGTTGCTTTCCACATTGGATAACTATGGTAAACAAACACTTACTTATCTTGATATGTTTATTCAACAGTCTAAACGACCGCCCGGCGCAGATGTGACATGGTCTCGCGTTTATGAAATGCGGGGAAACTCCCACTTTAACCTTGGGCAATATGATGATGCAATTAGTGACTATACAAGCGCTCTTCAGTATAATCCTGATCACCCTTGGGAATTGTCCCTTTACCAACAAATAGCGCGCTGTTATTACAAAAAACATGCCTATTCCGAAACTATTGATAGCATAAACCGTCTTTTGAATATTGCTCGCCAAGATGGACTAGACATTATAGACTACCGAGTCTACGAACTTTTAGGCGGTGCTTGCTTTGCACTAAAGAAATTCGGCCAAGCAGTTCAGGCTTATCAATCAGCACTAGACATGCTTCCTGCAAATACTGAACCGGCACAGCAAATCTTTTCATATTACACGCTTGCAAAAGAATTAACTTAATACACCAATAGTACTCACAGGAACCAAAGGTGATCTATATGACCCAATTAGTCAAAGTTATTGGCGGTGGCCTTGCGGGGTCAGAGGCAGCATGGCAAATCGCTGAACGTGGTTGGCAGGTAGAATTATATGAAATGCGTCCACATCGAACTACCGGTGCGCATGTCTCAAATCGTTTGTCGGAGCTTGTATGCAGCAACTCGATGGGATCAAAATTAGCGGATCGCGCGACGGGAGTGTTGCAGAATGAATTAAAGCAGCTCAAGTCCCTACTAATAAGTTGTGCCGATGAAACAGCAGTACCAGCTGGCGGAGCATTGGCAGTTGACCGTGAAGGATTTGCCGCTTTAGTGACCTCAAAAATTGAGTCTCACCCTAATATCCGGGTGATTCGCGAAGAGATAACTAATATTCCAGAGGAACCAACTATCATAGCAACTGGTCCATTGACTGCTCCAAGTCTAGCTGCTGCAATTGCACAATTGTCAGGTCAGGAATATTTGTACTTTTATGACGCAATTGCCCCCATCGTGACCTCGGAAAGCATCAATATGTCTATCGCATTTCGAGCAAGTCGCTATGATAGAGGCGAAGAAGACGAAGGTGACTATATCAATTGTCCAATGACAAAAATAGAATACGATACCTTTGTTCAAGCTATTCGAAATGCTTCAACCGCTGAACTACGCGACTTCGAGCGTGATGATCCACACTTTTTTGAAGGATGCCTACCCATAGAACAATTGGCTTCACGTGGGGATGACACATTGGCCTATGGCCCAATGAGACCCGTTGGATTGAAAGATCCGCGCACTGGCAAAAGGCCACATGCTATTGTTCAGCTTCGAAAAGACAACTTGGCCGGCAGCCTATACAATATTGTAGGCTTTCAAACCAACATCAAGTGGGGAGAGCAAGAACAAATCCTTCGGTTAATACCCGGACTTGATCAAGCCGAATTTGTCCGCATGGGACAAATGCACCGAAACACTTTTATTAACTCCCCTACCCTCCTTGAACCAACAATGCGTTCACGGAAGAACACTAACTTATTTTTTGGTGGGCAAATAACAGGGGTTGAGGGATATGTTGGTAATGTTGCAACAGGTCTTGTTGCGGCTATTAATCTTGTTCGCCAACTTGAGGGCAAAACTGAATTTATTCTACCAACCGATACAATGATTGGCGCATTGTGTCACTATATCACTCATGCTGAACCAAAGCATTTCCAACCGATGAAAGCGAATTTTGGCATTATGCACGAGTTGGATAATCCAGTAAAAAATAAAAGGGATCGCTATGCTGCATATGCGGAACGTGCTAATGCGGCCATGACCCGATCAATAGAGTCGTTGAATGACACCTATTTGCAATCATCGACTGCTAAACAATATAATGTGTAACCCTATCGAGTTTGAATTTGTGTCAGGAAATTGAACACAAAATGCGTGATTTGCAATCTTGGCTGAAAATCTATTCAGAAACTGTAATTGAGGACGCAGTCACCAGACTATCCCAAGACGAAACAGTAAAGCTCCAAATTGCAGAGTCGGTGCGCGTGTTTTTTGATGCACTTGCGCAAGCTGCTGAAACGGACTCGTTGACGCCGGTTTCCACAATACTGACTGATTGGGTTAAAGGGCGAAGTATTCAAACTGATATAGAGGCAACCAGCTTATCACCGTTGCTTGTCACGTTGAAGCGAGTGTTGTGGTCTCAAGTACTTGAAACAAGTTCACCAGACCAAGCGATATCTTTACTAACAGAGTGTGATCTCATATTCACTGAAGCAATGATATACCTTGAGGGTATCGAAAACGATTCCCTTTTGGATGATATGCGCCGTCAACTTCACAAGGCACAGACTCGTGTGAAACATCTTGACAAGAGTAAATCGAATTTTATTGCAGTTGCCGCCCATGAACTAAGAACTCCATTGACGCTTGTTGAAGGTTATGTGGATATGGTGGCAACATCGGCTTCTGATCCACAATCCTCTTTACTTATTGACGGAATCAAAAGCGGAACAAAAAGATTGAGGGATATTATCAATGATATAATTGATGTATCACTCCTCGATTTAAGAATAATGGAATTTCATTTTCAGCCAGTTTGGTTCAATCAATTATTAAATGCTGCCGAGAAAAATGTCCGAAAACAATTCTCCACTCGGTCAGTCGAGATTGAAATAGATCGGGATACTATTCCTAAAGAAGCTACTTACGCTGACCCTGATCGATTGTTACAAGCAGTGCAAAAAGTTATGATGAATGCCGTCAAATATACGCCAGACGGCGGACGGGTCTACATACAAGCAAGGTCACTGTCAGGTTTTACAGACATTATGATTGTAGACAATGGTGTTGGAATCGCTCCGAGCAACCTCCCCCATATTTTTGACAGCTTTTCAGCACTGGGAGACGCGTCATTGCACTCTAGTGGTAAGACGAAATTTAAGGGAGGCGGCCCCGGACTCGGGCTTCCAATTGCCAAAGGGATTATTGAGGCACATGGCGGTACTATTTGGGCTGAAAGCGATGGCTACGATGAAAGCCAATGCCCCGGTAGCACTTTCCATCTGATGGTGCCAATGGGTAATGCAGTCCCCGATGAAACTGCATGGCGCACCCAAAATCGAACTTAGGGCGTTGCTTTTTTGTTACACCCCTGCTTTTTCAACGGAGTAATTCATGCCAGAACGTGCTTCTAGACTCAATAATCTTCCAACATATTTTTTCGCTGTTATTGCACAACGACTTCAGGCGATGCAATCGCAAGGCATCGATGTCATTAGTCTTGATATTGGCAGTCCTGATTTACCACCGCCGGACGCAGTTGTTGAATCGTTATCGAAGTCAGCTCATGAAGCCGGAACGCACGGGTATTCTGGTTACAGAGGTATACCTTCATTTCGAAAAGCTATCGCTCGGTACTACAAAAAACGTTTTCAAGTAGACTTGGATCCAGACACCGAAGTGCTACCTTTAATTGGTAGTAAGGAAGGCATAGTCAATCTGAGCCTTGCCTATTTAGATCGCGGGGATCTGGCACTCGTACCAGACATTAGTTATCCGTCATATTCCATGGGGGCGCGCCTCGCGGGTGGTGATGTACATTGGGTACCGCTTTCTAGGGAAACAGATTTCCTTCCTGAGATAAATTCGGTGCCAAATTCTATTGCAGATCGCGCAAAACTCATGTGGGTAAATTTCCCAAATAATCCTACTGGTGCTACAGCCGAGCTTGATTTTTATCAACGCGTAGTAGATTGGTCAAATGAACACGACTTAATCTTGGCTTCAGATAATCCTTATGTCGATGTTACTTATGACGGATACGTTGCATCGAGTGTCCTTGAGGCAAAGGATGCTAAAAACTGCACGATCGAATTTATGTCATTTTCCAAAACCTTCAATATGGGAGGATGGAGACTCGGCGCTGCTGTCGGGAACGCAAACATAATCAAAACGTTGTTACAGGTGAAAAGCAATGTAGATAGTGGACATTTCCGCCCCATCTATGATGCCGGTATCACTGCAATTGACACTACTCCTCGTAGCTGGATTGATGAGCGAAACTCTGTTTATCGACGTCGGCGTGATCGTATTATGGAAGCACTTCCCTATATCGGCTTAACAGCCCAAAAACCAAAGGGATCGTTGTATATTTGGGCACGTGTGGAAGATGGCGATGGTGATGCTTACGTGAATCATGCACTTGAGCAAGCTCATGTCGCCTTTGCACCGGGAAGTGCATACGGTCCCGGCGGAAAACCATACATTCGCATCAGTCTTGGTATATCAGATAAGCGTTTAGAAGAAGCGTTAATCCGTCTCAAAGATTGGTACTCAAACCGGGTATATAAAAGCTAAGCATAGAATTGTGACCCATTTATATGAATGAAGTATTGCAGAATAGTTCCAGCAAAGAACGTACAATTCTGGTAGGTGCCCAGATCAAAAACACAAGACCATTACTAACCTTGGAAGACTCTCTTAGAGAGTTAGCAATGTTGGCAGATACTGCTGGCCTCGAGGTAGTTGGGCAGACAGTTCAAAAGATGCAACAAATTGACCCCAATACTTATGTAGGATCAGGTAAAGTAGAAGAAATACGGGAGCAAATAGCCGAACTCAGTGCCCAATCGATTATTTTCGATGATGAGTTATCACCTCGGCATCAACGTCAACTAGAGCGTGAATTTGGGGAGAATTTCAAAGTACTGGATCGCTCAGCTCTGATCTTAGACATATTTGCGCAGCATGCACACACTAAAGAAGGTGCATTACAGGTTGAACTAGCACAATATGAATATCGTTTACCGCGCCTCACTCGTCAATGGACGCATTTGGCAAGACAAGCCGGTGGTGGCGCTGCAAGAGGTGGTAGTGGAGGAGTTGGTTTGCGCGGTCCGGGTGAAACCCAGCTCGAAGTAGATAAACGAGAAATTGGCCGCAAAATTTCAAAACTCAAAGAAGACTTGGAACATGTACGCGAGCATCGTAGCCAATATCGACGACAACGTAGTCGCGCTGGAATTCCTGTTATCGCGTTGGTTGGTTATACAAACGCAGGCAAGTCAACCTTGCTAAGGACGATAACTCGGTCAGATGTTTATGTGGCAAATCAGTTATTCGCAACACTCGATCCCCTAACCCGTAAGGTGGATTTACCTTCGGGGCGACATGTTTTGATGACCGATACAGTAGGCTTTATCCAAAAACTCCCAACCAACTTGATTGCTGCATTTCGTGCAACACTCGAGGAAATTACTGAAGCCGATTTACTTCTTCATGTTGTTGACACTTCTCATCCAAATGTGTTACAGCAAATCGAATCAGTTGAAGATACACTTGCAGAGCTTGAAATGCCTCCGGTCCCCCGTATTTTAGTCTGGAACAAAATTGATCAATGGGTACAATCTACCCTTCCCTTACGAATTGGGCAAGAAGAATATGTTGCGGAAATACCTACTTCGGCTCAAAACAATGTCGGTATTGAAAACTTATTAGTAGCTATCGAGAATGTCTTCAATTCATATATGCGAAAGACGACTCTGCTCTTGCCATACGAACGTGGAGATCTTGTCTCACAACTCTTTGAGTTAGCGACGGTTGAAAAACAAGAACACACTGAAGAGGGCGTAGTTCTGATTGTCCAACTGCCACCTTCTCTGCAGGAACGATTTAAGCAATTCCAAGTCAAGTAATGGGATGGGAACATGTTTAAACGCATTGATGAGTCAAACTGGTTAGCAAATCGTATTGCTAGTCTTTCTGAGTTTATGGCAAAGCGCCGAGGTCTTCCTGTTGTTGTAGGCATCGGCCTAATTATTATAAGCTTTGTGCTTCAATTGATAGATGTATATGCATCATCACAGGTATTACACCTTATAGGCGTTATTACCTTAAATCTTGGTATTCTTATCGCATTGATTGGCCTATTGCTGGCAGACCCACTCGGAAAATAAACCTTGGATATTGAGTATCGTCCACTTGAATCGATGGAAGAGCTTGAAAAAGCCGTTGATTTAGAGATACGAGTTTGGGGGCTGCCACCACGAGATGCCGTTCCATCAAACCTTCTCCACGCGATGGTGCATAATGGCAGCCTCTCTGTCGGAGCATACTATGGTACACAGCTTGTTGGCATGTCCTTAATGTTCCCAACGTCTAGGAACGACCGCAAGAGATTATGGTCGCATATGGCTGGTGTTGATCCTGATTTTCAGGGTAAAGGAATCGGGTTTGAGATTAAGCAGTATCAGCGAAATTGGGCATTGAATAATGGTTATAGTGAAATTTGCTGGACATTTGACCCGCTTCAAAGAGGCAATGCTAACTTTAACCTTCATGTACTTGGCGGAATTACAAGCACATACCGTGTTAATTACTATGGGGAAATGACAGATGGCATCAATGCTGGATTACCTTCTGATCGCGTTGAAGTAGTCTGGAACCTAAAAAATGCTCGCGTAAAGCGCTTAGCACTTAAGAAGGAATTTTCTGAGGCGTTCATTCCAGAAAAGTTTTCAGATAACAACTGCTTGCTTGAAGGTCAGAACAATTCCCCTGCCCTTCAGGAGTTTTCGCTCCAACACAAGAATTATCTTGTTGAAATTCCGAGAAACATAAATTCAATTAAATTGGACAGTACTCATTCAGCATTGGAATGGCGCATTGCATTACGTACCGCCCTTCAGACGGCTTTTCAGGCAGGATATATAGCGAGCGACTTTGTTGAACTTGAAGGTCGCTATTTTTACGTCTTGCGTGCACCCCAGCCGTGGTACTTATATATCTTGGAGTGTAGTGATTCCACACTTTACACCGGCATAACACCAGATTTGGAAAACCGTACCTCCAAACATAATGCAGGGCGTGGAGCAAACTATACTAAATCCCGTCGTCCGGTAGTGTTACTTGCGGCATGGTCATTTGTAAACCGGCCTGAAGCACTAAAAGCCGAATATGCTTTCAAACAGCTTCCAAAACCACAAAAGCTCAAACATATACGTGATAAACAATCATTTCGCGGCTCGGAATTTATGGAAGTTAACTCATGACTCGTGTAACAAAGTTGTCTACTTCAGATCTAAGTTAATCTCACACCCTGTGGCAATATCAAATTGTTGCTATGCTTGTCTTGCGTGGTAAAATCCTGCGCACATGGTTCGTGCTACTTATATTCGAACCACATGTATTATGTGTAAGACTTCTATGGAGGAAATGATAATGGGATTGAAGAACCGCAAATGGGTGCTTGTAGTTTTGATGTTAGCGCTCTTGATTCCGGCTTTGGGTGTTGTTGCTCAAGACACAACAACAAAAATTGCATGGCCTGATCTCGGTGGGAAAGAAATCACAATCGCTGTCGAAAATGCTTATCCCCCTTACAATTCAATTGTTGACGGTAAAGGTGAGGGTTGGGATTACGACACATTTATTGCAATTTGTCAGTTATTGAACTGTGTTCCCAAGTTTGAAGAAGTTGCTTGGGACGGTATGCTTCTCGGTATTGCAAATGGCCAGTACGATGTTGCTGCAGATGGTATCACCTATACAGCAGAACGTGATCAGACGGTTGATTTCTCACAACTCTATCAGGCATATGACGAAACCTTGTTGATTCGTGACAATGATACACGTTTCACCACTGCTGACGAACTGAAGAAGCTCGATAATTTCATGGTGGGAACGCAAATCGGTACAACCAACGAAATTACTGCCAAAGCGCTTTTCGGCGCCGATCATGTGAAGAGTTTTGATCAATTTGGACCTGCTATCGAAGCGCTCAAGAACGATGATGTTGACGCTGTTGTTGTCGATCGTCCAGCCGCAGAAGGATACATTGAGGCACAGGGTGGACTTAAGACTCTGCCAGAGTCATTGAATGGTATCGAAGGCCTTGCCTTTGCCTTCCCTCCCGGTAGCAAGTTGGTTCAACCTGTGAATGCGGCAATGTCTGCGTTGCAGGCCAGCGGCACCTGGGATGAAATTTATAACAAATGGTTCAATGCTCCTAAGTAACAATGTTACTTGAGATGTACTGATCTTGGGGGTGGGCGTAAGCTCACCCCTTGTTTTATGACTATCATAAGGATCTCTAAATGGCTTCATCACTTCCCACGCTTGATCAACAACCTGACAACCCAATGCGCCCATCACAGCTTGTGAATATTCAGGGCTTCGTTCGAAGAATTCTTCAAAATCGAACTTGGCTAATCATGTTTGTCCTTGTAGATCTATTGGTGCTTTATAGTATCGCTACACAACCCGAAGTGACAAAAGTTTGGAATTATGTTGCTCCCGGACTCGCAGCAACAATTCGAATTACAGTTATTTCATTCATAGCCGCAATAATAATTGGATTGATAGTCGCTTTCGGACGTATATCAAAGAATATAATTATCTACAATTTGTCTACATTCTATGTTGAGATATTTCGCGGGTTACCATTATTAGTCATCATCCTAATATTTAATTTTGTCCTAACACCAGCAATTGTGAACATCGTTGTTGGTTCAGATAATGGTGATAAGGCTAACATTCCGATATTAGATGATCTTATACAACGTTTGGTAGGAGTGCCGTCCGATCAAGTAGCAACCACGGTTCTCCGTACACGCGATATAGATGCTGAAGTGCGCATTATGTTGGCGTTTGCCGTCACATACGGTGCATTTATGTCAGAAGTGTTTCGCGCTGGTATCGAAAGTATTGGCAGAGGACAAGTAGAAGCCGGTAGATCGTTAGGCATGAACTATCTGCAAGTCATGTACTATATCATTTTGCCACAAGCAATACGTAATGTGTTGCCGGCACTAGCCAATAACTTTGTCTTCCTGTTAAAAGACACATCTTTGGCATCGGCTGTCGCGGTACCAGAAATCTCATATTTGACTAGGCAATATTCGAGCAATAATTTCCGTTACCCCGAGGGCTTGCTCGTCTTATCATTTTTATATGCCAATTTGACCATAGTGCTATCAATGGGCACTGTATATCTGGAAAATCGCCTACACAAGGACAGAATGGGTGCGAGATAGTTGTTAGCACTATCTCGCGTTTTCTTATTCGGTACGTTATTGATCTAGAGGCGTTTTCTTTAAGTCTACCCAATAGATCTCCGGACTAAATATACTGTGGATATAGATTCTCATGTCTGGAGACAATGTGATTCCTGCTAGAGGAGCTGCAAGCTCGCTGTATATAACAATCTGTGTTTGATCATTAGTGCAACCACCATTTTGGCGGCATATTGAGGGATCAACACGCCCTACTACACCTCTAGTCCCAAGTGAGTATCCGAAATAGAGAAGACCATCCGCTCCCATTACAATATTTGTAACGTTTTGCAATCCACTAACAAGTGCATGGGAAACCGATTTATCTTCTGCGTTGATAGACACATCATTACCTGCTGGTAAATCAAACCATTCTATAGCGCGCCGCGCACTTCCCGTATTAGCAACGTAGATGTACTTATCATCAACTACAATCCCTGTTGGGGAGCGTAATTTTGTGATAATTTCCTTTGTACTATCTGCCCCAATACTTACGACGTTGTTCCCGCGAAGATTGGTTATCAGGAATCGACTATCATCGACTTGTGCAACTCCCCACGGCCCGTTCAAATCAGTTGCGATGTTCCTGACAACGCCTTGGCTTATCTCAACAAAATTATTCGATTGAAAGTCCGGTATCCACAAACTTGTCTTGGTACCATCAGTCTTTGCAATCATGCTATGAGCATTTTTTACACCATAGATATATTGTGCTGTTTCGCCTGTATCAGCATCAATTTGGTACACGGTCCAGTCACCACTGCAAGCAGCGAATATCTTGCCGTCATTCCAAACGAGTGCATTTGGGCGTTGAATGTTGCCAGTGAGCAATGACAAATCTTTCTGTGTGAATCCCACAGAAGAAACAATCTCTTCACCATTCGCGGACGTTGGGATTTCAGTCGCCTCCGCTACTGGTGTAATGGTCACCTGTTGTTTCAGAATAAGTGACGGCGATGAGTCAGCGAGGCTTGCTTTCGCAAGGATTAATGACAAAGACATAAGGATCGACGTAAGAACAATGCGAATAGCTATTTTCATGTTTCCAGCTTTTAAGCTACTACTTCGGGTTTGATAGGAATAGGAATATCGACGTAGAAACAAGTACCTATACCCTGCTCACTTGTGAGCCATATTTTACCATTATGATTCTCAACGATGGTTTTGACCAGACTTAATCCTAAGCCAGTACCTGTGATATATTCAGCGCCTTTCTGGCCACGCTGCCCTCCTCGCCAAAAACGCTCAAAGACATTCGCTTGCAACTCAGCCGGTATACCGATACCAGTATCTTCAATAGCAAATTGCAAGGTGGAGTTCGACTCCAATGTCACCCGAATACTAACCTGTCCCGCGTTCTCTGTAAACTTAATCGCATTTTCAATCAGGTTAAAGAGCGCTTGACTAAATTGATCGAGGTCAGCCTTAAATGGCGGAAGATTTTCTTGAATATCAGTCATTATGTGAATGTGTTTTTGCTCGATCAAATGTTGCACATCATTGATGACTTCAGAAACGATCTCTTTAGGAGAACACCATTCAGTCACTAACTGACCGCCTTTAATCCTTTCGAGGTCTAGTACACCATTGATAATCCGATTCATACGATTAAGTTGCGTATTGATTGTATTTATCGACAGGTGTACTTCAGAGTTTTCGTTTGCCATTAAGTCATCTTGCAATAATTCTAGATTTGCCATGGCAGCTTGAAGTGGATTTTTGAGGTCATGGCTCGCCATCCTAATCATTTCACTCTTCAGCCGATCTAGTTCTTTAAGCTGGCTAACATCATTAAGGACAGCGACCCACCCCGAATTCTGATCTTGTCCTAAAGCTGTTACGTGACAAAGATATGTTCTTCCACTAATCACAATTTCATAGGTATAGGCTTGTTGTTTATATAGCTCCCGCAAAGCTGCATGAGAATTATTGGGAAACACGCTTCGAGGTAGCAATCGGGGTAACGAATCACCAACTGTAAGGATAGTATCCACAAACAGTGTTTTTGCGGAAGGATTTGCATAAACAAGTTGTAATTTGCGATTGACAACAATAACGGCATTTTCTGTGCTCGTTAATACCGTTTCTAGTTGGTTACGTGCGGCCTCAACTTGCCGAGTAAGGCTTTGTTGTTCACCGAATAATCGACTATGTGCAATAGCAACCGCAGCTTGTGAACCAAGAAGTTCCAGCAATTGCACGTCTTGACGTTGAAACAACCTCCCCTGTTTTCCAGCAATAACAGTGAGAACGCCTATAGTTGCATCATTATAAGTAAGTGGAATGCTGATGATGGATCCAAATGTTTCACGTGACAACGCAAAATCGGGTGTTGATTTCCAGTCACGTCCATAGTTTTCAAGATAGATTGAGCGTTGGGTCAGCGCAACCTTTCCAGCTACCCCCTCGCCCATCTTCAATCGACCATTTACAAAACCTGTCGGCAGACCATAAACAGTAACGAGTTCAATTTGATTGTCTTTTGTCTTAAGGAAAATCCCCGAAGCATCTGCGTTGAGCCAATGAACTGCTTGTATCGCGATTTGATCAAGAACTTTATCTAGAGCAATATGACTTGTGATAGCAAGGCTAACTTTGTGTACAGCCTCTACCTGTGACACCCGCTCAGCAAGTGGTGTAATGATCTCACGCCGTAACATCGAAAAACTCATTAACAATGAGGCTATGCCACCCATTGTGATTGATAGTGACGCAATTCTGAGTTCTGGATTGAGAAATCCAAGGCTTTGGCTAACTGCAAACAGGTTTATACCAACAAATAGCCCAACCGAGTGCACTTTCCGGCGATAACGCCACACTAAATACAGGGTGACGCTGTCGAACATAAGATAAAACAAGGCAGAAAGTGGTTGAAATCGGTATTTGTAAAACCCGTCCCCCAATGTCTCAAATTGAATCGGTGCAGATGCAACAATCAGCACTGCTTGGTAAACAAGAATAAGGAGCAACCCAGTAAAAGCCAGGAGGCGAAATCTGCGCGTATGAACCCCGACCAACACAGCCGTCATTGCATAGATTGCAATACTAGAACCGGTAAAACCAAGTTCCATAATAGTTGTCGCGAACTTTATGATTGTTGCGTCTGGCGAAGTGAGTGACAACGCTAATATGAATAGTGAACCAATATTCCACAGCATCACGAGGATCAGAAATGTTGCAAAAAACTGATTGAGTTCTTTACGAACATCATTCCATAAGACAATGAGCAAAAAGCCTAAGGATAATGCCAGTGTTAGCCCATTAGAGAGCAAACTAATTGAATTGAAAAATGACATAACTTTCTATGTCTTGGGAGCCATAGGAGGTTGCTTTTCAAACCGATAACCAATGCGATGTTCAGTCAATATGTAAATCGGGTTCGCCGGATCAGGTTCCACTTTGCGGCGCAATTGGCTCACATACACGCGTGGATAATAGATATCGTTAATGTATTCCCTACCCCATACCTGCTCCAACAAATCGCGCTGGGTTACGACCCGTCCTGCATTTTCTAGTAACGTTGCAAGTAGTTTGAACTCAGTCGGAGTGAGATGGATTTTACGCCCATCTACATATACGTGTCTCCGATGTAAATCAACATTGAGATAACCATCGTTATATCCCTGTTGACTTTCGGTCACTGCGATTTGTGATCGGCGCAACAACGCGTTCACTCGCGCTACAAACTCATTTAGCCGGATTGGTTTGATGAGATATTCATCAGCCCCCGCATGCAAACCTTCAACAATATCCTCTTCTGTAATCGCTTGCGCAGAAAGCATCATAACAGGAGTATCGTCAATTTCCCGAATCCGTTGGCAAATTGTAAGTCCATCCATCCCACCCGGCATGACAATGTCAAGAATAACCAAATCCGGATGTTCAGCATGGAAAGCTCGTAAACCTTCTAGTCCATCTGCGGCTAAAACAACTTCAAATCCCTCTCGATGCAATTTACGACCGAGTGCGTCACGGATTGCTTGCTCATCATCAACAATAAGAGCTTTCATTTTTAGTCCTTCACTGGGTCGAATTAAACATCATGGAATGAGGCGCTAGATGCTTTTCAAGCATCTATACATTACTGGGATTGACTAATAAAAATAGTTTAGCACTGGTTTTAAGCAGCAACAAGTAAGCTAGAATACAGTGCCAAATAGTGTGTATATCGTCAGGTTGAGCAGCTTAATCACTGCTATAATCAACCATGATATGTTTTTGCGAGATCGAGAAAGGGAAGTAAAGTGATGGCGCGTTTAGCCAAAATACGATTTGTATATGTACTATTGTTTCTAGTATCAGCAGTTCTTGCTGGGTGTAACTTGAGTAACTCACCTGAACAACAACTTGCGTTAACAGAAATCCCA
This sequence comes from Aggregatilineales bacterium, assembly GCA_044227005.1. GTDB lineage: Bacteria > Chloroflexota > Anaerolineae > Aggregatilineales > Phototrophicaceae > CFX2. The sequence continues at coordinate 1,071,988 of JBGAFZ010000002.1, read as the reverse complement.
ACGAATACATCTGCGCCTACACGAACACTCATTTCATCAAATAATGGGTTACCTACAACCTTACCCATCACTCAAGTTGCACCACCAACGAGCCAATCATTGGTCTTGCCTCCTACATCCGTTTCATTACCACCCACATTTGCAGCGTTTCCCACCAACACCCCTACCCCGATTAGTATTGTGATCTTATCACCTATACCAGGGAATGTCGTTGCTGGTAATGTCCAAGTTTTAGGTGCTGCGATACATCCGCTATTCCTGCAATATCAGCTCGAATACGGTCCTGATCCGAATCCCGGTAATTTGTGGTATCCCGCAAGTGGTATTTCCCAGAATCCTGTTTTCAACGGCCTACTAGGTATTTGGAACACAACGTTGGTTCAGGATAACACATATCAAGTACGTCTAAAAGTAACCTTACGCGATGGTACTAGCCTTGCCACGGTTGTTAACAATATACGTGTTCAGAATCAAGCTCCCACGCCAATCCCGTCAGTAACACCGAATATCCCACGACCGATCGCTGCTTTCACTCAAGACCGAACCACTGGTCAAGCACCGCTGGTTGTTCGTTTTATCAACCAATCAAGCGGCAACATTACAAATTTCGCATGGTCATTTGGTGATGGCGGTAGCAGTACCGAAGCTAACCCATCCTATACCTTTCGCAGCCCCGGTGTATTTTATGTGACGCTTCAAGTTAGTGGCCCCGGTGGAACATCAAACGTTACACAGCAAATCAATGTACAAAGTCCTTCAGCACCAATTGCGGCTTTCACGCAAGACAAAATAAGTGGTTCTTCGCCCCTAACCGTCGTATTTACGAACCAATCTACAGGTGTCATTACAACCTATAATTGGACTTTTGGTGATGGGACCACCAGTGCTGATCCAAACCCAACACATCAATTTGTAGCCGTAGGCACGTACAACGTGATACTTAGCTTGGTCGGTCCCGGTGGTACGTCGTTCGTAACTCGGAAGATTACAGTGCAAGATCCGGTCTATCCGCCGCCGGTAGCAGCATTTACACCTGACAAGACTACAGGCAACATTCCGTTAACTGTTCAATTCGCAAATCAGTCTACTGGACAGATTACCAGCTATAATTGGGACTTCGGTGACGGACAAACTAGCGTCGACAAGAATCCGATACACACATTTGCGACCGCTGGAGAATTTACAGTTAAGCTCACTGCGATCGGCCCCGGTGGACAACATGTTGTACAAAGCAAGATAACCGCCATTAAACCCCCTGATGCGCCGGTGGCAGCTTTCACCCAAAGCACGACCTCCGGAGATGCACCCTTAACTGTTCAATTCACGAACAATTCTACGGGTACTATAGCAAGTTACGCTTGGGACTTTGGCGATGGATCAGCAACAAGCACCGACAAAGATACATCCCACGTGTTCAGTACTGTAGGAACATTTACAGTTAAGTTGAAGGTCACTGGCGCCGGTGGCACTAGTGAAACACAGTCTACAGTTACTTCAACCAAGCCAATCGCATTGCCTGTCGCAGGATTTAGCGCCAACCCGACGAGCGGGAGTCTTCCGCTTGTGGTGCAATTTACAAACCAATCAACTGGCGAAAGCCTGACTAGTAGTTGGAATTTTGGCGATGGTTCACCAGTAAGCACTGAGGTAAATCCATCTCATACATATCCTAATGCAGGAACATTTGCTGTGAATCTCACTGTCTCGAACAGTGCGGGCAGCAACACGTCAGTCCCGCAAACCATCACGGTGAATGCCGCACCGATGGCACCAATCGCCAGTTTCACGCTAGACACCAATATGGGCAATGCTCCGCTGACAGTCAATTTCACCAGCACATCAAGCGGTGACTTCAATACGCTGGCATGGTCGTTCACGGATGCGGCAGGTAACGTACTGGGCACGGCTAACACACCCACCACCAGCTTTGTCTTCCCGACTGCAGGTACCTACAACGCCTTACTGACGGTCAGTGGCTTGGGTGGCAGCAACACGTCAGCCCCGCAAACCATCACGGTGAACGCCGCACCAGTGGCACCTATCGCCAGCTTCACGGTAGACACCAACACGGGTAATGCTCCGCTGACGGTCAATTTCACCAGTACATCAAGTGGTGACTTCAATGCGCTGGCATGGTCGTTCACGGATGCAGCAGGTAACGTACTGGGCACGGCTAATACACCCACCACCAGCTTCGTCTTCCCGACTGCCGGCACCTACAACGCCACATTGACGGCCAGTGGCTTGGGTGGCAGCAACACGTCAGCCCCGCAAAGCATCACTGTGAATGCCGCGCCTGTGGCACCTATCGCCAGCTTCACGCTAGACACCAACGCGGGTAATGCCCCGCTGACGGTCAACTTCACCAGCACATCAAGCGGTGATTTCAATGCGCTGGCATGGTCGTTCACGGATGCGGCGGGCAACGTGCTCGGCACGGCCAACACGCCCACTACCAGCTTTGTCTTCCCGACTGCGGGTACTTACAACGCCTCGCTGACAGTCAGTGGCTTGGGTGGTAGCAACACGTCAGCACCGCAAAGCATCACTGTGAATGCCGCACCTGTGGCACCTATCGCCAGCTTCACAGTAGACACCAACACAGGTAATGCTCCGCTGACGGTCAACTTTACCAGCACATCAAGTGGTGACTTCAATGCGCTGGCATGGTCGTTCACGGATGCGGCGGGTAACGTGCTCGGCACGGCCAACACGCCCACTACCAGCTTTGTCTTCCCGACTGCGGGTACTTACAACGCCTCGCTGACAGTCAGTGGCTTGGGTGGCAGTAACACGTCAGCACCGCAAAGCATCACTGTGAATGCCGCACCGGTGGCACCTATCGCCAGCTTCACAGTAGACACCAACACAGGTAATGCTCCGCTGACGGTCAACTTTACCAGCACATCAAGTGGTGATTTCAATGCGCTGGCATGGTCGTTCACGGATGCGGCGGGTAACGTACTCGGCACGGCTAACACACCGACCACCAGCTTTGTCTTCCCGACTGCAGGTACCTACAACGCCACACTGACGGTCAGTGGCTTGGGTGGCAGTAACACGTCAGCACCGCAAAGCATCACTGTGAATGCCGCACCGGTGGCACCTATCGCCAGCTTCACGGTAGACACCAACACGGGCAATGCTCCGCTGACGGTCAACTTCACCAGCACATCAAGCGGTGACTTCAATGCGTTGGCATGGTCGTTCACGGATGCGGCGGGTAACGTGCTCGGTACGGCCAATACACCCACCACCAGTTTCGTCTTCCCGACTGCAGGTACCTACAACGCCTCACTGACAGTCAGTGGCTTGGGTGGCAGCAACACATCAGCCCCGCAAACCATCACGGTGAATGCCGCAGCGGTAACCAATACCCTTCCACCAATTAATCATCCAGTTGCATTTGTTTCAAATAGAACTGGGAATGATGAGATTTATGTGTTGGGCACAGAGGGTACGCTGAGTAACATAACAAATAATGGTGCGGGTGATACAAGCCCATCGTGGTCACCGGATGGCAATCGCATTGTATTTGTGTCAAATCGTGATGGGAACGATGAGATTTATGTGATGAACGCGGATGGTTCCAACGTTGTGCGCTTGACGGATAATCCAGCAACTGACAGTTCGCCAACGTGGTCTGGAGATGGTTCACTGGTTATATTTGCAACGAGCCGTGATGGCAATTACGAAATTTATTCCATGAATGCCGATGGAAGTAATCCGGTAAATCTCACTAATGCACCATCAAATGAAACGAACCCTGCCCCATCACCTAACGGCTCGAGTATCGCCTATATGTCCGATCGCGATGGCAATAATGAGGTTTATACCCAAGCGTCCGATGGAACTGTAACAAATGTCTCGAATAGTCCTGCAAGTACAGACTCAAGTCCATCATGGTCACCTGATGGTGGTCGTATCGTATTTGTCTCTGATCGCGAATCCTTAGCTCAAATCTACGTTATAGGTTCCGATGGTTCTAACCCAACACGAATTTCGGATCTTAGCAGGCCAGACACGCATCCGGTTTGGTCACATGATGGAAGCCAGATTGCATTCGTTTCGCAAGATAATGGCTTATCGCAACTATACGTTATGAATAGTGACGGAAGTGCTGTAACAAAGGTTTCAGACGGCACAGCTAACGATGGTTCACCGACTTGGAAGCCATAATGAACTAACGCGACTACTTCCGTGAGCCACTAAGCAAAAACCAGACCTCGTAAAATTTATGAGGTCTGGTTTATATTGAACCTACGTTGAGTAAACATGATTGAATTCCATATGGAACTTAAGAAGCATTCTTTGCGTATCACTAGCCACATCCTTGTTTTGTCGTTATTGGTCTTGCTGGCCGCCTGTAGGCAACCACAAAACACAGCGCAACTACGGGTAAAACTCATTGCTGATGGCCGAGAGCGTACCTTCGATGTACCGACTGCTACCACTATCGATGAATTTCTTCGAGACCCTAAAGTTGATGTTCAATACTCTGAGCTAGATATTGTGAATCCGCCGCCGTTTACGCAAATAGCGGATGGGATGCAAATAACAATTGCCCGGGTTTCAGAGCAAGAAGAATGTGAGACCTCCGAAGTTCCATATAAACAAACTCAAGTATTGAACGAAGGCCTAAAACCCGGCGAGAAAAAAGTGGTTAAAGCGGGACAAGCGGGATCTCAGGAAACGTGCTACCGTGTCACTATTATTGACGGAACCCCCAAGGATCGTGTGATAACCAGAACCACCGAAGTGAAGGCTGCTCAAGATGAAATAATCTACATTGGTGTATCAGGTGAAGTTGAACCAGTCCCTATTACCGGCACAATTGCATATAAGAGCAATGGCAATGTCTGGATTATTCAGGGGAGCAGTACTTCCAAAAAACCGATAACCACCGAAGGTGATCTGGATAATCATGTCTTTGTTCTCGCTCCAAATGGGCGTCAAATGTTATTTACGCGGAAGGCCGATTCAACCGACTCAAACAGTGCTTTCAATCACTTGTGGATGATTTCTGATGTAGGCCGTCCGTCTCCATCTGTGAGTTTGGTACTTGATAACATCCTCTATGCAGATTGGATACCCGAACTTCAAAACACGATCAGTTATTCTTCTGCTGAACCCAGCCAAGCAACCCCTGGCTGGCTTCCATTCCATGACCTTTGGCAAATGCGAATTGACCCCGAAACTGGTGAATCGTTGGGTGTGAAGCAGTTGCTGAAACGTTCTGGCGGTGGATTATATGGCTGGTGGGCAACTCGCTTCCAGTGGTCACCTGACGGAACTAAGCTCGCGTGGGCGCAAGCCGATAAAATCGGCATCTTCGATACTGCAACACTCTTAAAGGGGGACATTAGTAATTTTGACCCCTCAATCATTAAATATGCAGTTTTGGTGCCATTCAGTGGTTGGTCATGGCGTTCTACACTGTCATGGTCACCCGATAATTTACTGCTTCTGACAACAACTCACGGCGCGCCAGTTGGCAATGAAAGCCCGGAGAATAGCCCTGCTTTCAACGTTACAATTGCAGATGTAAATGGCACTTTCAATTCTAGTGTTGCACCGAACTCTGGAATTTGGTCGGCTCCGCAATTTTCTCCCGTTCTAGTGCCTTCTGATAGTAAATTTCCAAAAGGTTACATGGCTTACCTAAAGGCGCGTGATCCCTTTAACACCATTAATGGTGAATATGACCTTGTGATAGCTGACCGTGATGGCAGTAACGAACGTGTTTTGTTCCCCGGCAACGATAAACAGGGCTTGGTCGCCCAAGAGTCAATATTTCAGGATCGTGAATTTACATGGAGTCCTGATGGGCATCAAATTGCCATCATTTATCAAGGCAATCTGTGGGTTATTGACGCTGAGTCCGGAATCAGTCATCAATTAACTTTAGATGGTCGGGCATCAAACCCGATTTGGGCAAAATGATACGCAATCGCCTAATATTCTTTATCACATTGATACTGTTTTTAGGCAGTGTTGTTCTAACAGTTGACGCGATACAACAACGGGATTATCAACTTCGCGGTTACGTTGATCCTACCGAAGATTCAAATTTACCTTTTCGAGTCCCACGCTTAGGCGTCAATGCTGACCTAACGCAGTATGACGCAGCTAAACTTGAGCAGAACCTCAATCTGATGGAGGAAGCGCATATCGTTTGGGTGCGCCAAAATATTCGCTGGTCGGATATCGAGCCTGAACATGGTAAATTAAATTGGTCAACCGTTGATAGAATATTTGCAGCATTTGCAACTCACCCGCAACTTAAACCGATTGTAGTTCTGACATCTGAACCCGAATGGGCTAAGTCAGATACACCGACACCAACATCTCCTCCCATGAATATCGACGCATTCGCCAAATTCGCTGGAGCCTTTGCTGCTCGTTATAGTAGTCAAGTCGATTACTATCAAGTATGGGATGAACCTAATCTGATCGCTGCTTGGGGACAGCAAGAACCCAATCCCACAGCCTATACAGCAGTACTTGCAGAAGTTTACAAGGTAATTCACGCTAATGACTCAATTGCGACTGTTATTGCTGCTGCCCTAGCGCCCACTATCGAAACTGGCCCCAAAAACATAACCGATATCCTCTTTTTGCGTGCTATGTATGCCGCTGGTGCCAAAGATTATATGGATGCGCTTGCTGCCAAACCTTATGGGTTTAGTGTGTCACCTGATGATCGCACAGTCTCCGCTAATAAACTGAACTTCTCTCATATTATCGCATTGCGAGAGGAAATGGTTCGCAGTGGGGATGCAAAAAAAGCTATTTGGGCCAGTGAATGGGGATGGAATAGTCTCCCGGATAATTGGCAAGGTAAACCATCCATTTGGGGAAGCGTTTCATCTCATCAACAAGTTGAATACACCTTTGAAGCATTAAATCGTGTAGAGCGCGAATGGCCTTGGCTAGCGGGTATGCTACTCAGTCATTGGCAGCCAGTTGCAGATTCTCAAGACCCACTTTGGGGGTTTGCGCTAGTAGATCAAAATAATCGGTCATCGGCTCTGTTAAGTAGCTTATCATCCAACAAATCAATTCCGATTGCTCAAAATGGACTGTACGCGGCTGTGAATCCTTTCGCACGATATAGTGGCGTGTGGACGTTTGGTTCACTTGGTGCTGATATTGGTTGGGTACAGGACAGTCAATTTGCTTTTGATTTTGCCGGTACAGATATTGCATTGTTATTACGACAAGATAACTATACAGCATATCTATATCCTTCAATTGAGGGTAACCAAGCAAATTCAACTCCTTCGGATGCCTCAGGCAACCATTACATAGTGTTGACTAGCCCTTCCCTACTTCCTGAGGTTAACTTAGTATCGGTCGCCAAGAACCTTCCGGAATCATCTCATACCCTTCGTGTAATAGCAGATCGCGGGTGGGATCGCTGGGCTATTGCTGGCTTTGCGGTCAGTTCAGGCAGTCTATCTACACCATTTGCAAACCGTATCGCTGTGGGAGTGATTACTTCTCTTCTCACTGCACTGAGCGTTCTAATGAGTGCTCGCCCTCTAAAACGGGGCTTTGTTGGGGTAATGGCTCAACGCCTGACAATCTACTTTGGCGCATCGGTTCAGTTTATTATAAGTGTCCTATCATCAATCGTTCTCTTAATTGGCATGTTACTCACATGGGGAGATGGAACCACCAACATTTTCCGTCACGAACCGTTGTCACTGCTTTTGGCAATTGCAACCAGTGGATTGCTCAAGCTGCAACCGGGCATTGTGATGACTGTGCTAGCATCACTAGTATTGCTCGCCATATTCTACAACTACCCTCATATTGGTCTAGCTTTAATGATATTTTGGTCGCCGTTTTTCTTATTTCCCGTCGAACTTTATCGATTTGCCTTCCCGCTAGCTGAGATAATGATTATATTGACTTCAACTGCGTGGCTATTACGGCTGGTCAATAACAATGCTCGGCTGAGGCAAGTCTCGGTATCACAATTTCCTATTACCCCACTGAAATCATGGTGGTTATCACTTAGTATGATTGACTACTTGGTAGTAGCCTGGGCATTAATTGGGATAGTCTCAGTACTCTGGACTGAACGGCGTGCGCCTGCCATTACAGAGTTGCGTGTAATTTTCATCGAACCATTGCTCTTCTATGTAATTTACCGTACTTGCAAATTAACAAAAGGTCAGTTGCTCCTAATAGTTAACGCATTCATTCTTGCAGGCCTATTAGTCGCGCTTATTGGCCTGTTCCAATATTTTCAAGGTGAGGCAGTTATCACGGCAGAGGCCGGAGCTAGACGACTTGCTAGTGTTTACGGCTCACCCAACAATGTTGCTCTGTTTTTAGGTAGATGTATACCTTTCCTACTGGCTTTTGGGATACTTCAGCCGAATAAATATTGGCGCGTTGTATATCTGGTAGCACTTGCGCCTATAGGAATAGCATTGCTACTGACGCAAAGTGTAGGCGGGATCTTTATCGGGGTTCCCATCTCTGTAATTGTAGTTCTCTGGTTATCGCTTGGTCGGCGTGGGCGCTACCTTGTTATTGGTTTCGTTATCGTCTTACTGATTGGCTTCGTTTTTTCATTACAATCCGAACGATTTGCGCGCGTTCTTGATTTTTCCAGCGGAACCAACTTTTATCGTGTACGAGCATGGTTAAGTGCGATAAATATTATCCACGACCATCCATTTACCGGATTAGGACTAGATCAATTCTTATATGAATTTCGTGGTAAATACATTCTGCCGGACGCATGGCAGGAACCTAACCTATCACACCCTCACAACATCCTCTTAGATTTCTGGGTTCGCTTAGGATTCATCGGTGCACTACTCTTGGTTGTTATTCAAATCGCATTTTGGCGCACAGCAGAAAAAAGGCTTCAGGCGTTGCGAGGAAAGTCACCAGAATTTTACGCCATTCTCATCGGAACCGTTGGTAGTATGGTCAACTTGCTTGGACACGGGCTAATTGATAATAGCGTTTTCGTACAGGATCTCAGTTACATTTTCATCCTATTACTTGCGCTTGTACAAATAGACGAACGTGCGATCTATTGACGAACCCTTAATATGATGGTGTAATCTACACTATCCGTGACGAGGGTCGCCGATGAAAATTAGGGTGAATAAAGTCACTATTCAGATCACGCAAGCTGATATCCTGTCACTTGCGGTAAATGCTGTTGTCAATTCGACAGACCCCAATCTCCATCTACCTCCAGCATTCTTAACACAAGCCGGTTTCAAGCTCCAAGACGCAGTAAAGCATATTGGTTGGTGTGATATCGGCGACGCAGTAATTACTGATGCAGGTGATCTCCCCTTCCAGAAAGTCATACATGCTGTTGGTCCTCGCTGGGGCGAAGGCAGTGAACGGGGTAAATTAGCGAATGCAACCCTTGCTTGCCTACGCTTGGCAGAAGAAGCACGACTGAAATCAATAGCAATGCCGGCAATTTCTGCTGGTGTTCTTGGCTATCCACTTGAAAACTGCGCCCGCACCATACTTACTCAGATTATAGATTACACCTTCGAGAATCCACGTTTCTTAAAACTAGTTATTGTATGCCTAGATAACCCCACTGCACTTTCCGTTTTTCAAAACGAACTTACAGGTCAGATTGACCAGCTAAAGAGTACTGGTGAAGGCGAAGTCACCGTATAAACCAACATACTCCCCTCTAGTAAGTTATGGTACACTCGATTTAGCCTTTATCTATCATATGTTACAGAGGATTATTAAGTGCGCGTACTCATCACTGGCGGTGCTGGTTTTCTAGGATCTCATTTATGCGATCGGTTCCTTGCAGAAGGACATACCGTCATCGCAATGGATAACCTAATTACAGGCAATACACGTAATATTGCTCATTTAGCAGGCAATCCAAACTTCAGCTTTATCCGTCATGACACCACGAACTATATTTACATCAGTGGTTCGCTGGATGCCGTGTTGCACTTCGCTTCTCCAGCAAGCCCAATCGATTACCTCAAGTTACCAATTCAGACACTAAAAGTAGGTGCATTAGGTACCCACAACGCATTAGGTCTTGCATTGGCGAAAGGCGCGCGTTTCTTAATTGCGTCAACTTCTGAAATTTACGGCGATCCACTCGAACATCCTCAAAAAGAATCGTATGCGGGTAATGTTGACCCAATCGGTCCACGCGGGGTATATGATGAAGCAAAACGATATGCCGAAGCAATCACAATGGCTTATCACAATGTTCATGCTGTAGATACTAAGATTGTCCGTATCTTCAACACCTACGGACCACGTATGCGCTTAGCCGACGGTCGTGTGGTGCCTAATTTCATTGCGCAAGCACTCCGTGGTGAAGCATTGACTGTATATGGAAATGGCGCTCAAACCCGTAGTTTCCAATATGTCAGTGATCTCATAGAAGGTCTGTATCGACTTCTCCAATCTGACTACAATCAACCTGTGAACATTGGCAATCCTACGGAAATGACAATTCTTCAGTTCGCTGAAGCAGTTAATGAAATTACAGGTAACAAAGCAGGCATCATTTATAAGGATGAACGCATAAAGGGTGACCCTCAAACACGCCAACCAGATATTACGCGCGCGCGTACCATATTGGGTTGGGAACCAAAGGTAGACCTAAAAGAAGGTCTTCAAAAAACGGTCGAATATTTTCGCGAGGTTGTGTGATTCGTTTGTACTCTAGTCCAAAAGCGGACAGGTTAAATCTATCCGCTTTTGGACTTCTCGCAGCAGTTGTAATTGGCGTAGTTGCCTTAACACAGCCTATCGCACTAACAGTTATCCTAACTGTAGTTCTCGGACTACTGATTCTAGCAATCATACATCCACTTACAGCACTTGTTACGTTATTGATTTTGTCTCCGTTGCGTGTGCTAGTTGCAACGGAGGCCGCAGTTCAGTTGCCATTGGATATAGGTCAAATAGCCTTATTGTTGTTCTTCGGATCTTGGGCGATTTATCGTCACGTACGAGCATCTAAAATCCGCTTCAATCCAGTAACTCTCTGGACACCCCTATCTAGTGCTTTTATCCTATTCATAATAGTAACTGGTCTATCTGCGTTAGCTGCAACTTCACTTAATGCGTGGCTCTTAGAATGGACGAAGTGGTTACTGGTATTTTTGCTATTTACTGTCGTAGTAAATCTTTTTTCATCAATTTCATGGGAATGGTTGATTTTCGCACTTGTACTGTCTGGTTTGGCAAATGCATTCATCGGAGTTTACGAATTTTTTGGTGGGAGCGGTGCGCTACATCTCCTTATTAACGACAGATTTTTTCGTGCCTTCGGAACATTTGGGCAACCAAATCCATTTGGTGGCTTTATGGGAATGCTCATCCCTGTAAGCATAATGTGTATCTTCGGCTATGCCATTCAATGGAAACGTAGTCACAAACCTCTTGATCTTTACCTAATCATCTTTTATGGATTCGCTTCGCTAATTCTGCTCATCGCAATCGGAATGTCATGGAGTCGTGGGGCATGGCTAGGCTTGGCTACGGCACTCCTTTTCATAACATTTTTGTTGCCCCGTAAAAAAATATCAGGTTTGATTTTATTCGTATGCATTGGGCTTGTTTCGATAAGCCTCTGGTTTAGCGGTCTATTGCCGCAATCAATCGTTCAACGTCTTCAGACATCAACCAATGAATTTTTCGCCTTTGAAGATGTGCGAGGCGTAGATATAACCCCTGATAACTTTGCAGTTGCGGAACGCCTCGCCCATTGGCAAGCTGCTCTCAATATGATTGCAGCACATCCTTGGTTGGGGGTCGGTTTTGGAAATTACGCTGCCGCTTATCCAACTTATCAGCTCATCAATTGGTCAGAACCTCTAGGGCATGCCCACAATTATTACCTCAATATTTTCGCAGAAGTCGGTATAATAGGCTTGTTAGGATATGGCAAGGTATGGATCACAATATTCTACAGGTCTGTAGAAGCAACGATTCATCCAGACAGCTTGTCTCGCTTAGTTGTTATTGGCTTAATAGGTGCGTGGGTATATATAGCAGTACATAGTTTCTTTGACAATCTTTATGTAAATAATCTCTTTTTCCATCTCGCAATTATGTTAAGTGTACTTGTGTTAATCCACAAAGAAGCCAAGACAACTGTAAGGATATAAATCAGTGAATCAATCAAACACATTAAGGTCTTCCGCATCAAGAAACCCGCTCGATATCATAATTCTTGCGATTGCATCGCGATTTGGTGATAAGGCGAAAGAAGTCGAACGCTTTCTTAAATTTTTAGTAGTTGGCATTGTCGGTTTTATAGTTGACTTTGGTACAGTGACTATCTTGCAGGCAACAGTCTTACCGCCAACTAGCCCAACTGGTGATCGTATTATTCTCAATGTTATTGTGGCAACCACAGTTGCATTTATTGCGGCTCTTCTGAGTAACTTCACGTGGAATCGTATTTGGACCTATCCTGATTCACGCTCACGTTCTGCACGTAATCAGTTATTTATGTTTGCCTTTATCAGTATGGTTGGTTGGTTGGGGCGTACAATTTGGATCACTACGGCTTATCATTTCTTGGGTTTGTTATTAATGCCGGCTGCATTGCCATTTGTACGTATTTTCCGCGCCGGCTATATCCCATCATTGGCTGCGGATGACAAACTAGGGACAATGGTCGCTATGGTTATTGGTGTGGTCGTTGTGACGTTCTGGAACTTTTTCGCTAATCGTCGCTGGACGTATAACGATGTCGATAGTAAATAAAGTGTAGCGTAGTCAATTGTCTACTGTAGGTATTGACTATACTCCTGCGTATGAACAGGGTGGTGGGATTGGTCGCTATGTACGCGAACTAGTTACCGCCCTGTCGCTGTTAGACGTTGACACATCTTATAGGTTGTTTATTTCAGGTTACACATCCTCAGATTTACTATCGGTTCCGATAAACTTTACGTATAAATCAACTCGCGTAACTCCGAAGTGGTTAGCACGTCTTTGGCATAGGGCGAATATCCCTCTGCCGGTTGAGGTATTTATTGGTTCTGTTGATTTGTTTCATGCGACAGATTTTGTGCTTCCCCCTACTCTACCGGGTGTAAAAACTCTTTTGACAGTACATGACTTGTCCTTTGTTCGTGTTCCCGATTCAGCATCCCCTACTCTTAAAGCTTATCTTGATTATGTTGTCCCACGTTCTATAGGTCGTTCTACGCATGTTCTGGCGGATTCACAAGCTACAAAAGATGATATTGTTGGTCTATATGGTGTCGATTCGAGTAAAGTTACGGTCTTATTATCAGGCGTTGATAGTCGTTTTTTTAATCGAATTGGGGCTGCTTGGTTATTGACTATGCGAAGTAAATATAACTTAGGTTCAGTGCCTTATATATTTTCGGTTGGAACCGTTCAACCGCGTAAGAATTACGAGCGATTAATTCGCGCACTTGCGCAACTTCGGCAGATCGACGTCGATATACACTTGGTGATTGCCGGTGGTAAAGGCTGGCTTGATAGTCCCATCTATCAAACCATTTCCGAGACTCATATGGATAAATACGTACATTTTATTGGATTCGCAGACGATGCGGACTTGCCAGCACTCTACCAAAACGCCACATGTGTTGCTTTTCCGTCACTATATGAAGGTTTTGGTCTCCCAATTTTGGAAGCCATGGCAAGTGGAATTCCAGTCCTCACATCCAACATCTCGTCACTACCCGAGGTTGCAGGAGATGCTGCAATCATGGTCGACCCTTATAACTTGGATGAAATCACAAATGGCTTACTCCGTCTCATTACAGATACCAATTTGCGCAACGAGTTAACACAAAAAGGACTCCTACGAGCAAAACAATTTACGTGGGAAAAGTCAGCCACTCAGCTACTTAGCATTTACAAGAATTTGCTCTCCTAGTGCCTAAACCACTATAGTTATGATGTATTAAACAGAATAGAAAGTGTAACGAACTGTGAGTGACCTCTTACCTCAATACAGCGGTCTAGAAGAATCGGTATTACTTAGGCTGCTTAATCAATCTGGTGCTCGTGCAGTATTAGCAGAAGATATACCCGATGCTGGCATTGCGGATCAACGCCCCTACCCTTTCCTCGCGATTGTCGGGCAGATCGAAATGCGCATTGCCCTTATGCTCTCAGTTATCAATCCAGCAGTTGGGGGTGTCCTACTCATCGGGCCACGTGGCATCGGCAAAACCACAGCAGTACGCAGCTTGACCGGTATTCTTCCCGACGTCGAAGTCAGTGATTGTGATGAAGGTGTCTTGCCGCATGAGATGCAGTCTGATAACGCGCGCATTCTCTATCCGGATTGCTTCGAAAAATTTAATAGAGGAGAAGCAATATCACATTACGAATCGGTAAAGTTAGTAGAACTCCCGCTAAATTCACGTCTGGAAGATGTAGTAGGTGGGATAAACGAACGCGTAGCCATCCAACAACAACGGGTCCGCCTTGAAAAAGGTATACTAGCACGTGCCGATCGCAACTTGCTATACGTAGATGAAGTAAATCTACTTAACGATGAAATAGTGGATGCAATTCTTGACGCAGCGGCACAGGGCACCTATACAGTGCGTCGTGGAGCGATGTCCGGTACTTTCCGCTCTCGTTTCGTACTTATCGGATCAATGAACCCGGAAGAAGGTCGGCTACGTCCGCAAATTCTGGATCGTTTCGGCCTTCGGGTAAATGTACGGGGCCTAACTGCACAAGAAGAACGCCTTGAAGTTTATAAACGTGTACGCAGCTACAGGGAAACTCCTTCGCATTTTATCCGTCAATGGGAGCAAGCCACTGCGGCAACCCGTGATGAAATCATCCTAGCGCGTGAACTACTCAAAGAAACGACGATTGCCGACAATGCAGTTGAATTAGGCTTGTCCTTGGTACAAAAACTAGACATTGACTCGCACCGTGCAGAATACACCATGTTTGAAGCAGCACGCGCACATGCTGCTGCTGACGGTCGTGATGTTGCCAACATTGCGGATATACGAGCGGTAGCCCCGATGGCATTGCGCCAACGCCGCAGTCAATTTATGGTAAATTTCTTTACTGCCCAACGTGAAGAAGATGATCAAATCCGCGCATTTGTTGATGAATTAACCTAAACACTCTATATGAAACAATCAAACCTTTCGCTTTTTGTTCCCCTATTCTTAGCCATCACCTTGCTATGTTACATCCTACCTTGGGTCACAACACCCGCAAGCGCTCTAAGCCTCGGCGCATACGATCTTGCGGAATGGGCCAGCTTGCACCCAATAGTACGGGAGACTACCCCTTACTTATGGTCATCATTAGCGCTGCGACTTCCACTTGCTGTAATTGGAATTCTGATAGCCTCAGACATATCACAAACACCCAATCGAACACTTTTCGGGATGGCCATTGTATTGTTAACCGCGATTGCCCTGCTCCCTCCGCTCGAATTCTTCACAATCTATCGCGATGATGCCAACTATCGCCAACAATTTCTTGTTGCAGTCGGGACACTGATCACAGGGGCAATTGTACTGCCTAGGAGGTTAGCCACCGTAAAGCCATTCTTACTGAGTCTTATTGCGGCCATTGGTGCTGTTTCCGCATCCATAGGACTAAATCAATCGCTGAGGTTACTGCAAAACTTTAACCTACCTATTCAGATTGGCATTAGCGGATACATACTGATAATTGCTTTGGGGGTGTTATCAATTCGCTATATAACAAAACAGAGTAGCTAAACTACTCTGTTTACGTACTGCCGAAAAGGTTGAAGCGCTTTAGCTTCCGCCCATATTCTTCTGAATATAGGAAACAGCTTCGCCTACACTCGTAATTTTCTGTGCATCTTCGTCGGTGATTTCACCGCCGAATTCTTCCTCAAACGCCATAATCAGTTCGACAAGGTCGAGTGAATCGGCTTCAAGATCTTCGCGGAAACGAGCCGCAGGTACTACGCGGTCTGCATCCACACCCAACAAATCGACTACAATATTCTTAACACGTTCTTCAGTTGATGCCATTTCTACCTCCAAATGGTGGGGCATTGTGATTTTTAACACAGCAGTTGAACATTATACCCTTAAACATGCTGACTGCCAGTGTGATGTTATTGACATTGGCTGATCGCATCAGGTACGATTAAATTCACTAAACTAAGGAACACCGATACATGAGTAAAGTAACGGAACCAGTTACAACTGAAAGCCGCAAAACAGACCATATCCGCATAAATCTAGAAAAAGACGTCCAATTCCCTCACCTCACCACAGGTTTGGAACATTATCGTTTTTTGCATCAAGCCTTACCGGAAATGAACCTGTCAGAAATTGATACGTCTGTCAAGCTGTTCAACAAAACGATTTCAGCCCCGATCGTCATTTCATCAATGACAGGTGGCGCTGAGCTAGCTCATACCATTAATCAAAATCTCGCACGAGCTGCGCAACAACATAACGTGGCAATGGGCTTAGGATCACAACGCGCAGGTATTGAAAAGCACGAATTAGCCTATAGCTATCAGGTGCGTAATGTTGCCCCAGATATACTGCTTTTTGCCAATATTGGTGCGGTACAACTGAATTACAAATATGGCATTACACAATGTCAGCAAGCCGTTGACATGATTGAGGCCGATGCGCTCATTCTACACTTCAACGTTTTGCAAGAAGCAGTTCAACCCGAAGGGGATACCAACTTCGCTGGTTTGCTAAGCAAAGTTGAAACGATCTGCAAAAATGTCTCGGTACCTGTCATCGCGAAAGAAGTTGGTTGGGGATTCTCTGAACAAAACGTGCGCGACCTCGCTAATGCAGGCGTTTCTGCTATTGACGTAGCCGGTGCAGGTGGAACGTCATGGAGTGAAGTAGAATATCACCGTGCGCCAACAGACTTCCACGCGCGTGTTGCAGGCAGTTTCGCAGATTGGGGCATACCAACAGCTACTGCAATCCAATATGCAGCCAAAGCAGCCCCTAAGCTACCAATCATCGCCAGCGGTGGTCTACGAGATGGTATAGACATTGCCAAGTGTATAGCCCTTGGAGCAATTGCCGGTGGCATGGCGGGGCCTTTCTTGAAAGCTGCCGATCAGTCGAGTGAAGCTGTGGATCAACTTATCCGAGAAACAAAAGCCCAGCTTCGAATAACCATGTTGTGCAGCGGCGCACGAACCATTAATCAGTTGCAACAGACAACCTTACTCACGGTTTAGGACAATCATCACGTGTTAACAGCATTTTTTGAACGCTATTGGGTAGAACTTGATCAATTTATGCGCGATGTTGTGACATCGCAAGCGAATCAACCAAATGACATGGGTATCATGTTGCAGTACGCTTTGGGTTGGGTTGACGAAAAAGGCAATCCAAGCAACATACCAACAGGCAAGCGAATTCGCCCCATGTTACTATTACTAAGTGCAGAAGCTTCTGGTGGGGATTGGAGATCAGCTTTACCAGCAGCGGCAGCAGTTGAACTTCTGCATAATTTCTCACTCATCCATGATGATATTCAAGATGACAGTCCATTGCGTCATAACAGACCAACTCTATGGAAAGTATGGGGTGAGGCCAACGCCATTAACGTTGGTGATGCCCTGTTTACAATGGCCTACGACTCGCTGGAACGCTTATCACGCAATATCTCTAGTGAATCACTTATTCTCATTTGGCGAATATTTAACAAAACGATGCTAGAGTTGACACGTGGTCAACATTTGGATATGCGCTTTGAGCATCAAGCTACCGTATCCACAGATGAGTATGTATCAATGATCACAGGTAAATCGGCCGCCCTGATTTCTGCCTGTGCTGAAATTGGCGCGCTCATTGGGTGTGGCGATCAAGCAACCGCCAAAAACTATGCTGATTTCGGGCTAAATCTCGGAATCGCCTTCCAAATTCGTGATGATATATTAGGAATTTGGGGCGATCCTCACGTAACAGGTAAGTCAGCCGCCACAGACATTCTCTCGCGCAAAAAATCGCTACCGGTTTTATTTGGCTTAAGCCACAGCCCGGAATTAGTCCAAATATATAATCGTAAAGAGTTCCATCAAGCCGATGTTGATGAAGCAGTAGCGACCTTAAATAAACTAAATGCGCAGGATTTCACCCGCGAATCTGAAGAAAGCTACTACGGAACTGCCTTAAATGCGCTCGAATCAGCTAATCCCAAAGGACAAGCATCGGACTGGCTCATGCAACTCGTAAACAGTTTATTTGCACGCAATTACTAACCTAGACGAGATCCCGAAATATCATATTACTGAGAAGTCGTCCTTGCTTCGTAAGCCGGACGACTTCTTCGTCTACGTGCAGCAACCCATGTTTCTCATACTTTGCAATAGTATCAGGATGAACTTCCAACAAATCGGTACCAAAGCGTTCACGAAATAGATCACGCCGAATACCTTCCTGTGTCAACCGTAACCCCATTATGAGTGTTTCGGCAATCTCGCTTTCACGGTCAACAACTGTTGCCTGATCTACAGCAGGCGTGCGTGGATAGACGAATTCCGCGTCAAGATTCTTCATCGCACTAATATAGCGTTGTGGCGAGAGTATTGTTGAGTAACGCACCCCTCCCGCATACCCATGTGCCCCCGGCCCTACTCCCGGATAAGGTAAATTGCGCCAGTACTGTAAATTATGCTTACAAGCCAAACCTAGCTTCGCCCAATTACTTATTTCGTATTGGTCTAGCCCTGCCCCAGAAAGCATATCTGTAGCGAGATCATACATATCCGCAGCAAGGTCATCATCAGGCGTTGGATATTTCCCAGTATCAACCCAAGTCTTTAACGGTGTTCCATCTTCCAACCCCAACGCGTAAAGCGATACATGTTCAGGTTCTAGTTGAAGCATAACCTTAAGGCTATTTTCCCAATCAGCCAATGTCTGCCCCGGAATACCGTATATGAGATCAAGGTTTAAATTATCAAACCCGCCACGCCGTGCCGCATCCACTGCTTTGATGACCGCTTCTAAATCATGTCGGCGCTCGAACAACTTCAGTTCTTTTTCATTAGCAGACTGCATTCCAAGACTCAAGCGATTCATTCCAATAGAACGAACACCCGCCATATAATCAGAGGTAAGATCACTAGGGTTAGACTCCATCGAAATCTCACTGTCTGGCAGAACAACAAAGTAAGCCTTGATTGCAACTAATATACGCTTTAGTTGACTGACACTGAGCAGACTGGGAGTACCGCCACCAAAGTAGATGGTGTGCAAGTATTGTTCGGGTTTACTGCGTCCTAAAAGGCTAATCTCGCTAATCAAAGCCTCTACAAATGGCTCAATGAGATTATCGAGGTTAACATAAGTGTTAAATGCACAGTATGTGCATTTAATGCGGCAAAACGGAATGTGTAAATATAAAGACGCGGGTTCTGTCATTTCAACCTAACTTAGCTTAATGCTTCACCGATTGCGGTATCTTTGTGACTCTCATATAATAATTGATGACGCATATATCATCCACTGTGTCTGTATTTATAGGAACCATATAATTATGCCCGAAACGACTCAATTCGCCGGAATGGGCGGAGAAGATTCGACCGATAGTTCACTTCAGGCGAACACCGTCCTGCAACGCCGTTACAAAGTTCTCGGGGTTTTGGGCGGTGGTGGCATGGGTACGGTCTATCAGGCTCGCGATTTGAATTTCCCAGACGTCCGTAAATTGGTGGCCGTCAAAGAAATGCTCAATCCGACAACTGATCCCACGTTACACGCGTCTACCCTCAAGACCTTCCAGCGAGAAGCCAACATCCTCGCTACGCTCAATCATCCGGCTATTCCCAAGATTTTCGACTTCTTTGATCAAAATGACCGCGTCTATTTGGTCATGGAATATATTAACGGACGCGATCTGGAAACCCTGCTCGCGCAAACTAAAGAATTGCCCATCGAAAAAATCATAGAGTGGTCCATTGACCTCTGCGATGTGGTCGAATTCTTGCACACACAACCCAAGCCAATCGTGTTCCGTGATATGAAACCCTCAAATATCATGGTGGATCAATTCGGCAAGATTCGCCTTATTGACTTTGGTATCGCCAAAATCTTCGATGGCGGTACAAAAAAGCACACAATGATTGGAACTGAAGGTTATTGTGCGCCAGAGCAATACAAAGGCGACGTAACGGTACTAAGCGATGTCTACAGCTTAGGCGCAACGTTGCATCACATTCTTACGCGCAAAGACCCGCGTTTAGAGCCTCCCTTTAGCTTTGCAGAACGTCCAATACAAGATTTCAACCCTGCCGCCCCCGACTTATTGGTACAGGTTGTTGAAAAAGCACTTTCATTTGAACCACAGAATCGTTTCCAAAGCTGTGTTGAAATGAAATCGGAGCTAGAAAAATTACGCTATAAACCACAAATCTCTGTCTCGGCGAGCAACGGTACCAAGGCCGCTCCGCAAGGTAGTGAAACGAGCTTCTTTGCCGGCCTCGACTCACACGGAAACATCGAACCGCGCTGGAAGTTCCGCGCTGAAGATGAAATCCGATGCACACCTTCTGCCTATAAAGAGTACGCCTTCATTGGCTCTTATGATACCAATGTGTATGCCCTTAATCTCGCCACAGGGGCATTTGCGTGGAAATATGCGACCCATGGCGGCATTGCGTCATCACCGATCGTAGATCAAAGCAATCGCTTGGTACTATTCGGATCAGAAGACAAAACATTCTACGCCCTTGATTATCGCAATGGCAAAATAAGTTGGTCATATACCACTCAGGACAAAATCCGTAGCACAGCGCGTCTCGCGACTGAAGTTGATGCAGTCTTTTTTGGCAGTGATGATGGACATCTGTATGCCCTCGGAGCTCCAAATGGACGTTTCCTTTGGAAATACCAGTTGGGTGAGGCTGTCCGTAGTAGACCGGTTGTTGCAAACGATCTGGTAATCGTAGGCAGTGAATCTGGTGAACTCTTTTCACTTGGCCTAGATGGTAAACGTAAGTGGAGCTATCGCACCAAGCGTGCCGTTTCATCATCGCCTTTTGTAGATACCACAGAAGGCATTTGCTATGTAGGTTCCAGTGACGGTTTCCTCTATGCGCTTGATGCCAGTAACGGCTTTAGTTCGTGGCGTTACCGCACTAACGGTCCTATTATCTCTTCACCGATTGTTGAAGGTGATTTAGTATTCTTCGGATCAGCAGACGGCAATCTGTACGCCTTAAATGCTCAAACATCTAAAGAAAAGTGGAAGTTTGCGACCGAAAAGCCAATCATATCTTCTCCAATCGCACATCAAGGAGCCATCTACTTCGGTAGCACCAACGACCATTTCTACTGTGTCGATATTGCAACAGGAAAAGAACGCTGGAAGTTCAAGACAGGTGGACCAATTACATCTACAGCGCTCATATCCGGTGATAGTATTTTGTTTGGTTCCCTTGATAAGACCCTGTACGCGTTGCCTCTGGCCGCAGGGTAACTGAGTAATGATCGTGCTTAACCCTATACGCCATAAAATGGGAGCCTAAAATGGATTTATTCCGCCGTCTGTTTAGTCAGGCGAACACAAAACCCGAAGAATCGGCACAGGTTGAAGCACCTAGTAAACCAACATCACCGGGAGTCATCGAAATCACTCCGGCGGTCGTCAATACAACACCGTTGCCGCCCACCACGCCAACAGAATTCGCACCGCCGATGAATATTGCCGATGGAATAACACGCCCATTACCTCCTGAAACGGTTATTTCATCAAGTAATGAGCACCTTCAATTCGGTCAAGCCACTGATGTTGGCATGGTGCGCACAAACAATCAGGATGCCGTGTTCTCATTCGTTTCGACAAGTCGCAGCGCCCAACAGCGTCCAGATTTCGGTCTTTTCATAGTTGCGGACGGTATGGGTGGTCATCATGATGGCGAAAAAGCCTCAGCCATTACAGCGAGCATGGTGGCATCCTATATCACCAATCATATTTTCCTTCCCATGCTGGTAAGTGATGACGATACCGAGCGTGTACCAGTTACAGAATCCATGATTGCAGCCGTTCAAAAAGCCAACGCAGACATCATAATCAAAGTACCGGATGGCGGAACCACCCTTACAGCTGTCGCTGTGATTGGGGACCTAGCCTATGTAGCTCACGTTGGCGATAGCCGTATCTATTTGGTTACAAAAGACAACATAGAGCAAATTACCCGCGATCACTCTCTAGTGCAACGTTACGTCGAGCTTAATCTACTAACCCCGGAAGAAGCCAGCGTCCATGCTCAGAAAAACGTTCTGTATCGCGCATTAGGGCAAAGCGAGTCATTAGAGGTCGATGCGCTAACTCGTCGCTTACCGCCAAATTCAAAATTGATGCTATGCAGTGACGGACTGTGGAATCTTGTTACCGAAGAAGAGATTGCAGATATCATCAGTAAACATTCGAATCCACAAGAAGCCTGTGATAAACTGGTAGCACTAGCCAACACCCACGGGGGAACCGACAATATCACGGTAATATTACTAAGGATTCCGGCTCATTAATTTGGTTATTCCGCAAAGTTGAAAATATGTCGCTTAATATCGATCCGTATATAACATTGGGAATTGCGCGCGACGCAACAACAGAAGAAATCAAGAGTGCTTATCGACGAATTGCGCGCCGACTGCATCCTGACGTAAATCACGACAGTCTCGGTGCAGCCACCCAGTTTCAAGATGTAACAATCGCCTATGAAGTTTTGCTTGATCCGATGCGGCGCAGAGAATACGACTCCCAATTTTACAAGCGCAACACGGACGGTCAATTCTATTTCAACTTGCGCGTAACCCCTAGCAAGCGCTCAATCATGCCCCTGCAAGAGCCTCAAGTCATTTATTTGCTTGCTGAAATCTTGCCAGATCCGCGTGCGCGTGATCAAGATCAATCTCAGCGCGAATCCCGGTTAAACCTAACGCTCGTGCTGGATCATAGCAACTCCATGAACGGCACCCGCATGGACAAAGTTAAGGTCGCCGCCCACCAAATTATTGACCAGCTTTCAGAGAAAGATATTCTTTCAGTTGTTGCATTCAATGACCGTGCTGAAGTTATTATTGCGGCTACACCAGTAACCAACAAACAAAACCTAAAAGCAAAAATAAGTATGATGGCCGCTGCAGGTGGAACCGAAATTTTCAATGGTCTTTCAAAAGGCCTTGAACAAAATCGGCGCTATCTGGGGCCAAAACTTGTCAATCATATAGTCTTGCTCACGGATGGAAACACCTTTGGAGATCAAGACAAATGCCTTGACCTAGCGCGTGAGGCATCAAGTGAAGGTATATCCATAAGCGCGATGGGGCTTGGTCAAGAATGGAACGATGAATTTCTTGACGAACTAGCCTCCACCACTGGCGGCACATCATCATATATAAATACCGCTAATGCTGTGGTTCAATTTCTGAATGACCATGTTCGCAACTTGAGTAATGCATTTGCTGAACGGGTTCGCATTTCTATTGCAACAGATCCAGATGTCAAAATCGAATCAGCCTTCAGGCTCGCCCCTCACCCACAACCGCTTCCGACCAATGAAAGCCACACTCAACTGGGTAGCTTGCAGGCGACACGCTTAATCTCGGTTTTGCTTCAATTTCAGTTGCCACCAAACATGCCGATTGGCTTCCGTTCAGTAGCCCGGCTCGTAGCCTATGGTGACATATTGTCAAATCAGCAGCAGCAATTTCAGGCACTGAGTGATATATCCTTAGAAATCACCGATCAACCATCATCAGAAGAGCCGCCGGTTGCCATTTTGGATGCCTTAGGTAAACTAACACTTTATCGTATGCAAGAACGCGCACAGGAAGCACTGGCTACTGGCGATATTCAAGAAGCCACACGTCGCTTGGAAAATCTCGCGACACGCTTACTAGCTATTGGTGAAGAAGGCCTAGCCCACGAAGCACGAGCAGAAGCGCTTCGAGTTGCTCACACCAGTAACCTATCGGATTCAGGACGCAAAACATTGAAATACCAAACCCGATACCTCCTCTTAGGATCATCAGAGGAAAAAGCTGAATGATTGCCTGTCAGTATTGTAGTCACCCCAATCGCGAAGGAGAGCTATTCTGCGAAGAATGTGGGCAAAGTCTCCATGCCATCGCCGAAAGAACGATCACAGTCTCGCCAACCAAGCGATTTGATCAATCAGTTGCGGACTTAGCCGCAAAAGTCACTTGGGGAACAGCACGATTTGGACATGATGCATTTATCATTCTCCATATCCGTGACGCTACTGAACCTATCATTCTTAAGCCCAGCGAAAAGCTCGTGGTCGGTCGATCAGATGCGACCAGCACCACCAAGCCGGATCTTGACCTGACCCCGTTTGGAGCACTCGAAAAAGGGGTTTCCCGAATTCATGCCGCAGTTTGCAGAAGTGATGACACATTAACTTTGGTCGATATGGGCAGCGCAAACGGCACACATCTAAACGGTCAGCGTTTAGTGCCAGATCAGCCACGTATCCTGCGCGACGGTGACGAAATACGACTAGGTAAGTTAGTCGCGCACGTATATTTCAAATAACGGAGCGAACAAAGAAACTCAACCATGATTACAGTACTCGTACACATCTCTAATAGTGAACCCGTCAAACTGGATGTTGAAGAACTTCCTGACCCAACTCATATCACAGTTATGGGGCGTAATCCTCGTGACCGCAAAGATCGCGAAGTTGAATGGATTGATGAAGGAGTCACCACCATAATCTTACCGTGGTCGCGCATCAATTTTATTCAAATATTGCCGAGCGGTAATGCACAAGATGAATTCCCACAACTCTGGCGTAATGACTAATAATGCCGTAGTAAACGAGCTGAAACGGACAAGATGACAACAAGGCCACCCAAAACAAACCAACGCGACAGCAAACGCATCCTTGTCGTTGACGACGAACCGCGCATGATTGGATTTATTCGGATGAACCTCGAGCTAGAGGGGCATCAAGTTATCGAATCACACAACGGGCTTGAAGCACTGGAAGCTATCCGTACCAAGTTACCCGATCTCGTCCTACTGGATGTTATGATGCCTGAACTCGATGGATATGAGACCCTACGCATGTTGCGTGAGTTTTCGAGCATTCCGGTAATCATGTTGACCGCTAAAGGTGAGGAGAATGACCGCGTTTACGGGCTTGAACTTGGCGCGGATGACTACATTACGAAGCCATTCGGTCCGCGAGAGCTATCAAGCCGCATTAAAGCCGTATTGCGTCGTGCCGCAATTCCTTCTAGCACACCTGAACTCGCCGTTCTACGAATAGATGATCGCCTCAGCGTTGACTTTAACCGCAGAGAAGTGATTGTGAACGGCGAACACATAAAGCTACGTCCAACAGAATACCGCCTGCTCTATCACCTTATTGAAAATGCAGGCTGGACAGTTCCGCATGATCAAATTCTTGCGAAAGTCTGGGGCTACGAATACCGAGATGAAGCTCACTATGTGCGCTTGTATGTGAATTATCTACGAGAAAAGATTGAAGAGGATCCAGCAAATCCCAAGTACATCATTACAGAACGAGGGATTGGCTATCGTTTTGTGGATTTTAAAGCCCCAACAACGTAATGAAGAAACCGTCGGCTGACTAACCGACGGTTTTTCTTTCTAGGCAGATGTATCTAGCGTGACACCATGCTCAACTTGTAGTTGTTCAAATGCGGCCTTGAAGGATGCTGTCATTGTGGCTTTTTCTTCATCAGCCATAAAGCTCGCGCCTATGGCATTCAAGCTAACAGCCTCAAGTTCCCCAACTGACAATTTATTATCATGTATAGCGGCCAAGAATTGACCAGTCAAGTTCAACTTGAACAAGCTCGGCAAACCTGAACACAAACTAACAACGGCACCGTCATCGATCAAACGGCGTAACGGAAATGCTGCGTAAGACTCAACTTTTCCGGCGGAAACGCTGTGTCCCATGCACACATTGAGCGGCATACGTTTATCACTCGCCATTCGCATAACTGCATCATCGTGCGCGATAATCGAACCGCATACGAAGCGTTCAGGTTCGATTTTCTCCAAAACATGTTGAACATCGTTTTGATTGTCAAACAGTTCAACGCTCCGCGATAATCCCTTTTTCTGCGCAGTTCGGAACGGGCGATCAAATTCATCTAGCCAGCCCCTAACCTCACGACCAATCAGCCCAATACCGACAACACCACCCTTTATAGCAGCAGTACTTGCCCCCCACCGAACAATATCATCCAATTTACGCGGTTCATCACGAAAAACATTCAATATCCATCGGATTTGAACGTTCCACGCACGTTCCACACGTGACCGCCCATCATTCAAAGCAGTTAAGAGTTGCTCGAAGGTCATTCCATTTTCGGCATAAAGAGAAGGTGCGAACCCAATTTCAGCATATCGCACATTCTGCTTTGCAAGGGATACGCCAATCTCATATACAACCCGTGTAAAGTCCTCAGGTTGCTGCAACCACTTGCTTGCACGCCTAAACATATCGTCTAGCTGTGTATAATCCGGCTGTTCCAGCAATTTAAGAAGCGCCTTATTCGGCTTCGTGGTAAGCGGAACATCATTTTGTTCCGCAATCACCACTAATACATCATGTTGAATCGCACCTTCTAGCCGCAGGTTAACCTCAACCTTAGGCATTGCGTGCACAAAACTTTCAATACTCATTGCATCGTCCTATTTTGCCCTACTCTTTTGATTCTGTTTGGTGCCCATTGGCCGTCACTGATGTCAGATTTCCGGAACGACCATTCTGGTGATAACCCACAGCCGCTTTGATAAATTCAGCAAACAGCGGATGGGGCATTTCGGGTCGGCTCAGAAATTCGGGATGGAATTGGCTCCCGACCATAAATGGGTGATCCTTAACTTCTGAAATTTCAACTAACTGACCATCTGGGCTAAGTCCTGAAAACAACATTCCATGTTCTTGAAAGGCTTCCCGATAGCGATTATTGAACTCGAAACGGTGCCGATGACGTTCCTGTACCACTTCAACATCATGATACGCGTGTGCAGCTTTACTGCCCGGAGTCAAATTGCACGGGTACAAACCAAGTCGCATAGTCCCACCCATTTCGGTGATTCCACGCTGTTCCAGCATCAAATCAATAACCGCGTGTTCATTCACTTCAAACTCAGAACTATTTGCATTCTCTAGATCAAGAACATTGCGGGCAAATTCAATACACATGGCTTGCATACCAAGGCACAAACCCAAATACGGAACTTTACGCTCACGTGCAAACCGTGCTGCGAGAATCTTTCCTTCCACCCCGCGATGCCCGAATCCACCTGGAACCACGATTCCATCTACCGCCTCAAGCTTGTCCCAGCCTTTTTCCTTTTCCAAATCGCCAGAGTAAATCCATTCGATTTGCAGCTTAACATCTTGGAAAGCGGATGCATGAAAAAGTGCTTCCTTCACGCTCATATAAGCGTCATGAAGTTCCACATATTTACCAACAACCCCGATTTTTACAGGTTTTTGCACCGCACGCATGCGGCGGGTCATGGCGCGCCAATCGTTAAGCGACGGTTTTGGCGTCTCAAGTTGAAGCTGCTGCACCAAATATTCACCCAGCCCCGCATCCTCGAGCGTCAGCGGAACTTCATATAGCAAGTCCGTCGTTTCAAGCGGGATAACTGCTTCTGGTTCTACATCACAAAACAGCGCGACTTTATCTGTCATTTCTTTACTGACCGGATGATCTGTCCGCAAGATAATGACTTGTGGCTGAATACCAATACCGCGCAAATCACGCACGCTGTGTTGCGTTGGCTTAGTTTTCAGTTCCCCGGTCGCGCCAATATATGGCAAAAACGTCACGTGTACGGAAAGCGAGTCGTTACGCGCCAGATTGTTTCGAAGCTGGCGAATAGCCTCAAGGAACGGCAAACTCTCAATATCACCTACGGTTCCACCGACTTCTACAATCACTACATCAGCATTATTCTCTTTGCCCACAAGACCAATGCGTCGCTTGATTTCACTTGTGATATGCGGAATAACCTGAATAGTGCCGCCGAGATAATCACCACGACGTTCCTTGTCAATCACAGTGCTATAAACCTTACCGGCCGTCACATTGCAATTTTGATCAAGATTCTCATCGATAAAGCGTTCATAATGACCTAAATCGAGATCAGTTTCTGCCCCATCTGCAGTAACAAAAACCTCACCATGCTGATAAGGACTCATCGTTCCGGGATCAACATTTAAATACGGGTCAAGTTTTTGAACTGCAACCTTAAGGCCACGTGCCTTTAAAATACGACCTATAGCCGCCGCAGTAACGCCCTTACCTACCGAGCTAACTACGCCGCCTGTACAGAAGATATACTTTGGTTTTGGCATTTCGATAATCACCTATGCAAAACAAAAAGATCGGCGGGAATACAGATGTCTCCCGCCAATCTGTGCTTCAGATAATATTTGGCACTCGCAGACCGAGTACCAAACCGAACTTCGATTTAGACGAGTTTTTCTAGGTCGTCAGCTGTACGACGCATATCGAGGAATATCAGACCTAGCTTGGCACCTTCACGAACCAATGTAGTCAATACAGCTTCATCGCCAACTGACATTAAAATAACGTAGCCGCCTTTTCCCTTGATGTACACTTGATCCAAGAGACCACGTCCCAGTTCCGTAGAAATTCGTTCACCGAGCGAGAGCATCGCCGCAGACATAGCCGAAACACGGTCTTCTTCAACACCGGCAGGCAATGACGAAGCCATAATCAAACCGTCAACACTAACCACGGCTGACGCTTCAATCTCTGGTGTCGTAGACTGGAGATCGCGTAGGCGGTCAACCATCAATTCTGTCCGCGATTTTGCCATACTCGCACTCCTCTCAAGTTGCCCGCTTTTACATAAGCCCCGGGTAGGCATTAATCAGCAAGATTTCAAACCACATCACATATTGACGAGATACAACAGAAATTGTACTACGAGTTTCACAAAATAGATTTACAAGTATTGAACACGTTGAAGAAATTATAGTGCTGTAAAGTCATTTTACCCACCACCTATTATACTAAACACCCTATAAACAGCAAGTCACATCAACTTCCGCTATACTGGTGGTGTAACATAGGGCAATCAACGGGTTTAATTTTACCCTTTATAGGCATAATGGGATAAAAAGCAGGTAACCAATGACCGATATTCCACAAAACACTCGTCAAACACCACGCGCCGTTAACATGGCACCCCAAATCGGCCTTGCGCAAAATGTAGCCGAACGTATTGCTCAATCCGTAGGGCAAGTCATCATCGGCAAACGCAACGAAGTCCGCCTCGCTGTTCTAGGACTGCTCTGCAAAGGTCATATACTCATCGAAGACATACCGGGGGTCGGCAAAACAATGTTAGCCAAAGCCCTTGCCCGTGTCATTGGATGTACATTCAGCCGAATTCAATTCACGCCGGACATGCTGCCGTCCGATGTAACTGGTGTCTCGCTGTTCAATCAAAAAACGCGCGAATTTGAATTTCGGGCTGGTCCTATCATGGCTCAAATTGTCCTGGCAGATGAAATCAATCGCGCCACGCCCAAGACGCAAGCGGCCTTGCTAGAAGCAATGGAAGAACGTCAAGTCACCGTCGATGGTGTCACCTACCCCATGGAAAATCCATTCATGATCTTGGCGACCCAGAATCCGATTGAGTATGAAGGAACTTTCCCCTTGCCGGAAGCACAGCTCGATCGTTTTATGATCCGCCTACAGCTTGGTTATCCGAGTCCTGCCGAAGAACTCACTGTCCTCTCGGCCCAACAATATGAACACCCAATTGCAAACTTACAGCAAGTTGTCAGCTTACAAGAGTTAGTAGCAGCTCAACAGGCGATTAAAGAGATTTATGTAGCCGAAGAAGTAAAGCGCTATATCATTGATCTCGTCAACGCAACTCGTCAACATCCCGATGTCTATCTCGGCAGCAGCCCTCGTGGATCACTCGCCTTATTCCGTACTTCGCAAGCGCGCGCAGCTATGGCCGGTCGAGATTATGTTATTCCCGACGATGTCAAAGCACTTGCAGAAGTAACCTTAGCCCACCGTGTCATAGTTGGCCCTGCTGCCCGTATCAAGGACATTTCTTCACGCACAGTGGTTCAAGATGTATTAGCCGCTACAGCCGTTCCCGGCGCTTCGCCGCGGTAAACCGTTATGTCGAGCCGCCGTAATACGGTTTATGCACTCTTGATTGCTGCCTTGTTAACTGGCCTGTTCACAGGGCGAGCGTTCTTCTTTACGCTCGCCTACCTGTTTGGAGGCTTATTATTCGTTTCGCTTGTGTGGGCATGGATTTCAGTGCGCTGGTTAACCATCAGCCGCAAGACTCGGGCACGCCGGGCACAAGTAGGTCGCAAACTCGAAGAGTCCTTCACTATCTATAACCGGAACATATTGCCCAAACTCTGGCTTGAAGTCCGCGATCACTCTACTTTACCCGGCCACTATGCGAGTCACGTCGTTCCGGCATTAGGAGGTCGGAAACGTTACCTATGGACAGTAGAAACGCTCTGTCTCGTTCGTGGTGAATTCGAACTCGGCCCAGTGACACTAAAGAGTGGCGACCCCTTTGGCTTCTTCTTGTCGCCTCGTCATCTTGAATCAACTTCAAAAGTCATCGTCTACCCACAGACCATACCCATCAATCACATTGACTTGCCCATCGGGCAGATGTCAGGCGGCGATTCGCAACGCAGACGCTCCCACAACATCACCACCAATGCAGCGGGCGTGCGTGATTACGTTTCAGGCGACAGCTTCAACCGCATCCATTGGGCAACATCTGCACGCAAAGATCGTCTAATCGTCAAAGAATTTGAAATTGACCCGATGGTCGACATATGGTTATTTGTCGATTTTTCGGCATCATCTATCGTGGATGATCCCTTACTCGAACGCAAAGGTCCTAAGCGCAGTATTATTGCAACCAGTAGCGGTATCCCCGCCTCGACCGAAGAATATGCTGTAGTGGTAGCAGCATCAATGTCCAAATACTTCACCGATTCGGAACGTGCGTTAGGCTTTGCCGCATATATACCGACCCGTGAAGTCCTTCAACCTGAACATGGCAATCGTCAACTAAATCGCATCCTACAAACCTTAGCCGTTGCCCGAAGTCTCAGTACCTATTCACTAACACAAATGCTTGCGCTCGAAACGCCTTACTTTACACGTGGGACAACCCTCATCATCATCACATCGTCATTAGATCCAAGTTGGGTAACGGAAGCCCAAATCCTGTCACGGCGCGGTATTCGTCCCATGTGCATTCTTATTGATCCGAACTCATTTGGCGGAACGATGCCTTCAGGTGACCTAACGGCACTTTTGCAACTCGCTCGCATACCAACATTGACTGTCAAAAAGAATGATGACATTGGCGCAGTGCTATCACAACGTACACTCTAGCAAAGGGGATTAACATGCCAAATAACTATGATGTAATTATTCTCGGAGCCGGAGCGATGGGCAGTGCCGCTGCCTATCATCTCGCCAAAGCGGGTCAAAAAGTTCTCTTACTAGAGCAATTTGAATTTGACCATCAAAAAGGCAGTTCACATGGTCTTTCAAGAATCATCCGCTATGCCTACGATTATCCCCAATACGTTGAACTCGCAAAAGCAGTTTACCCAATGTGGAAAAACATAGAGCAAGAGGCTGGCGAAAAACTCTATACCAAAACGGGCGGCATTGACTTCGGCGCACCTGATGCTCCCGGTATTCAAAAAATCATCGCTACGTTGAATGAAACTGGAATTGCCCATGAAATCTTATCGGTAGCAGAAACCCACAAACGGTATCCGCAATTCCATCTACCTGATGACATGACCGTCCTATTTCAAGAAGACGCGGGAATACTATCAGCATCCAAGTGTGTGCTTGCCCATCTTCGTTTAGCCGAACAACACGGCGCAGTCCTCAAGCCAAACACACCGATAACGGGTATTAAAGCCGTCCATGACAGTGTCGAAGTAATGACTGCCGACACCATCTATAAAGCCCCTAAAATGGTTATTACAGCAGGCTCATGGGCGAAATCCTTCCTTGCTACACTTGGTCTAAATCTGCCCCTCACGCCTTCGCGTTGTCAAGAAATGTATTTCAATACTGAAACCCCTAGCGACTTTGAAGTTGGCCGTTTTCCAGCTTTTATCGGCCACTTGCCGTCTAGCGAATTTCAGCACATGCCTTACGGAATGGCGAGTCATCAAGGATCAGGGCTGAAAATCGCTTGGCATGGGGGTCAGCTTTTCAATCATCCTTCTGAGATTGATTATGTACCCTCTCAGCAAGAAGCTGACTTAGTATTGAAGTTCGCGAGCCAATACATTCCTGCTGTCACGAGTCTACGTTCAATGCGTGTCTGTCTCTATACAATGACACCAGACGAACATTGGGTTATTGATAAGCACCCTGAATACTCAAACATTGTGTTTGCTGGTGGATGTTCTGGTCATGCCTTCAAGTTCAGTACAATCATCGGCAAAATTTTGTCTGAGCTTTCGATGACAGGTCAAACACAATACGACATTAGCTTGTTTAAGTCTTCGCGCTTCAATTAAGTGCCAATTAGGGGGTGTAGCCACCAGTGGAAACGCCCTACTCTTTCATATCCAATTTTTTGACTTTCCTGAATGAGTTCCTCTTCGTTTTCTGGAATTACTGCTCCAACCAAATCGTAATCGGTTGTCGCAAGTTGTAGTTTTCCTTGTTCAAAGCTCTTTGACACTCTATCGCCTTCAATCCACAATCCTGTGTAATTCATGGTCTGAACTGCGAAGATAGATGCCTTTGTAACCTCAATCTGCCCAAGTGATGAATGACTACGCGAAATAAATACCATTAAATCACAAATACTTTCACCCAGTTTATACCCGCATCGCTCAAATGATTTTTGGCTCCCCATATTATCAACCGCCACCAACCCCCGAGCTAACGTTGCGCCTCTTTGGAAGCCCTCTTGGGTATTCGCGATAACCAACGATGCCGCAATTCCTCTCCTCTGGTACTGTGGATCAACCGCTAACAGATCAACTTCCCATCGTCGGCTGCTATCCACTGAAGTAGTCATAAAACCATCTACAAAACCAGCTAATGCTCCCTCAAGAGTAACAACCATGGTTGAATGTTCAGTGTTACTGATGACATTTTCTATGCGATCAATGTTGATTTCGCTATCCGGCCATACTGCCTTGATAATGCCGCCTATCGCCCCTGCATCTTCGACAGTCGCACTCCGAACCTCATACTTGCTCATCAATTCTCCTCTAGCAAATCATTTTGATTTCATATACGCTCATCATCTGGTGATAATTTACGAATCAAATGACCAAAGTGCAAACGAATAGTCCATCAAAGTCCTCTGGTAGATATTTATACGTCGCTGTTTTTATCAGCGGCATGACAACCCTTGCGGTAGAGTTATCCGCCTCTCGCTTGCTTGGCAATGTTTTTGGCTCAAGCAATATCGTCTGGGCGAATGTCATCGGATTAATTTTACTGTATCTCACAGCAGGCTACTTTATCGGTGGTCGCTGGGCGGATAGATCCCCCTACGCTACTACCTTTTACAGTATCTTGTTATGGGGGGCATTTCTGAGCGCCCTAATTCCACTAGTAGCTCGACCAGTACTCGTAACAGCAGCCACTGCTGTTGCTGGTGCCGAAGCCTCGTTAGCAATAGGCTCTTTCATAGCGGTGCTGGTTTTGTTTTCCGTTCCGGTTACATTACTAGGCTGTGCCTCTCCGTTTGCTATTCGGCTAGCAGTATCAAATAACGCAGACTTGGCTAATGCCGGCAAAATATCCGGTAGAGTATATGCCATCAGCACTTTAGGCAGTCTCATCGGCACCTACTTACCCGTCCTGCTCATTATTCCTGAGCTAGGCACTATTCGCACCTTCTTGCTGTTTTCCGGAGTCCTCTACGCCGTTGCCATTGTTGGACTTTGGCAACACAGAGGCGTATCCGCTTTGCGCTGGCTATGGATGCCTGTGGTAGTCACCATTCTTGCACTCTTGGTATTAAACGGGCCATTGAGGCCGCCTGCCGCAGGCGCAAAACTCCTCTACGAAAAAGAGAGCCAATACAACTACATTCAGGTGCAGGAGGATACATCTGGCAACCGTTATCTCTATCTCAATGAGGGACAAGGCATCCATAGCCAATGGAGTCCTAATACCTACAGTGACAATCACCGCACGTGGAGCTTTTTCCTCACAGCCCCCTATTTCAACGCTCCGCCAATGCAACCATCCGATGTAAAGTCATTGGCCATCATAGGCTTAGCAACAGGTACCATCGCCCGTCAGCACACAGCCGTTTACGGCAACATTCCGATTGATGGCATCGAAATTGACAGTGACATCATTGATGCTGGCGCCAAATACTTCGAAATGAACGCCGAAATGATGCCCGGCCTCACCACCTACGCGCAAGATGGCCGTTATATGCTTAACCATCTCGACAAACATTACGACCTCATTGCCATTGATGCCTACCGCCCTCCTTACATCCCTTGGCACTTAACCACCGTCGAGTTTTTTCAGGAAGTACGCGACCATCTTTCCGAAAGAGGCGTAGTTGCCATCAATGTAGGACGCACCAACACAGATCGTCGCCTTGTCGATGCGCTTACATCCACCTTATTGGAAGTCTATCCGTCAGTCCACGCGATGGATGTCCCGCTTTCATTCAACACCATTTTGGTCGCAACACTCCACCCCACCACTGATGAAAATTTAACAACCAATCTCCGCTCCTTATCAGCTGATGCCAACCCGTTATTGACTGACTCGCTTCAGTGGGGTATCCACCAACTTGTACCAACACATACATCAACCACTATCTTCACAGATGACCACGCACCAGTTGAAACACTCGTTGACTCATTAGTCGTCAACTTTCTCCTGTCCGATGACATGAATGAATTATCAAAGCAACCATAACCTATGATTACTGCCCCTCAATCTCGCCCATTCGCCGTCCTGACATGGTTTCTACGCCTATATATCACAATTGCTTTTCCACTTTTGGTAGTTATGGTTTTCGTCCGCATCGTGATGTCACCCCTTTTTCCACAATTTGAATATACGCGCCCCGGATTTCCTGAAGATTATTACAGTTTCACCATTCAAGATCGTTTGGCATATTCTCCATTCGCAATCCAATACTTACTGAACGGTGAGGACATCTCGTATTTAGGAGATCTCCGCTTTCCCGACGGCAAAGAAATGTATAACACCCGCGAACTTCACCACATGCGTGACGTCAAAACAGTGACGCAATACGCATTTGCGTCTGCCTTCATCGGCTGGATAATCGCCCTCGCTGCATCCCTCATACTCTGGCGCTCAAACCGCACCGACCTACGCAGGGCATTACTGAACGGCAGTCGGTTTACAATTGGACTCATCTTGGCAATTGTCATCATTGCCGTTACCAGTTGGGATACCTTTTTCACCGCCTTTCACGGCCTCTTTTTCGCAGGCGGCACGTGGCAATTCGAATATTCAGACACACTAATCCGCTTGTTTCCCGAGCAATTCTGGTTTGATGCCTCACTGCTAATCGGTGGCGCAACCCTACTTACTGCATTGATCGCCATGTATTTCTCTCTCAGATCACCCAAACCTTAACTTTGACACACCATCACAGCGATGGTACGCTTCTAAAATATATACAATTCGTAATTGAGTAATGTTTATGCAAAGATATCGTCGTGTGACTGCGTGGTTTACCATTGGCGTTGGCGTTAAGCGCTGGCTCCTCGTTTTGATAGCAGGCGTAGCCATCGTCGCCTTCGGAATTACCCATGCCATACTGAACAGTCTTGGCATAAAATTTATCCTTCAATTCCGCACCCTAAGTGAGATCCTCTTTGCGGGCCTAACCATTACCTCAGGTTTTGCCCTCGTTATCGTCTCGGTGGTTAAACTCTCATGGAATATCCTTGCCCCATATAGACAGGCGCGGCAAGGGCGAGTCGCTGACAACGTATACGCACACCGTGTCCGTCAAAAAGGCCTAAAAGTGGTTGCCATTGGGGGCGGCACAGGTCTCCCCTCAGTGTTACGAGGCCTAAAACCCTTCACCAGTAATATCACTGCTGTCGTGACCGTCGCTGATGACGGCGGTAGTTCCGGTCGCCTCCGCCGTGAATTAGGCGTACTGCCCCCCGGTGACCTCCGCAACAACATCGCTGCCCTTGCCGATGATGAAAGCCTCATGACTCAACTTTTCCAATATCGCTTTGGCGCTGGAGACCTCAGCGGTCACGCCTTTGGCAATCTCTTTATTAGTGCCCTTGCAGGTGTAACTGGCAGCATCGAAACCGCGCTTATCGAAACCGAACGTGTTCTAAATATTCAGGGTCGCGTACTTCCCGCCACCCTAGAAGATGTCAATTTATCAGCAATAGTCACAGTAACGGGTAAACCACAACCGCTCAGTATTCTCGGTGAATCGAACATCACCGAAGCGGGCGGCAAAATAGAGGAAATCAGCCTAACCCCTTCCAACGTCGAAGCCTATAGCGAGAGTGTACAAGCCATTCTCGATGCAGGCCTCGTGGTCATCGGCCCCGGCAGCCTCTTCACCAGCATCCTGCCCAACCTCCTCGTAAAAGGCATCGCCGAAGCCATTCGCGCCTCCAATGCCTACGTGGTCTATGTCTGTAATGTAGCCACCCAACCCGGCGAAACCGATGGTTTCACTGTTGCGGATCACGTCATGGCACTCGAACGACATGTCGGACGCGGTGTAATTCAAGCCGTTCTCGCCAACGATGCCTACCCCAAACTCAATGCTGGCTCAAACACCCACTACGTCCAACCTGTCCCAAAGTACCATGACATAATGCAGCGCTATGAAATTCGCTATGCCGATTTAACCGACAACCAGCGTCCATGGCGACATGATCCCGAAAAACTCGTAGCCGCCATCCTCAAACTTAGCGAAGAAGAACGCGCTGGTGTACGCCAACCAAAGCCACAACTCATAGAAACTTAACCGAATAAGCCTCGTCATTTCGCTTTTGATTTGCTACATTCATATATCATGTCTCACCATGATGTATGTAACTTGCCGGTCAGATCAAAAATCTGATACCGTTACCTAGGTGATTGCAACCACGCACACAAACGCGTAGCAATCCCCGCCAACACGTGTTCCTTGCTCTGTTTCGAGGCGCTGCGTACTTTCCGCCACGCTTCTTTTATCTCACAGGAGATGTCCTAATGGCTAAGATGACCGTCCGCGATATTGATCTCAAAGGCAAACGAGTACTCGTCCGTGTCGATTTCAACGTGCCCCTCGAAGGCAGCAAAATCACCGACGACACACGTATCCGCGCTGCCGTCCCCACCCTCAAATACATCCTTGACCAACATCCCAAAGCACTCGTGCTCATGTCGCATCTCGGTCGCCCCAAGGACGGCCCCGATCCCAAGTTCTCCCTAGCACCCGTAGCGCCAGCCTTGGCAGCCTTGCTCGGCAAGCCAGTCCAATTTGCGACTGACTGTGTCGGGCCAGTAGCCGACGAAGCCGTCGCCAAACTGTCTGATGGTGGCATACTCCTCTTGGAAAACACACGCTTCTATAAGGGTGACGAAAAGAACGACCTCGAACTTGCACAGAAACTCGCCAAACACGGTGACGTGTTTGTTAACGATGCCTTTGGATCTGCCCATCGCGCCCACGCTTCAACCGAGGGTGTAACGCGCTACCTACCGGCAGTCTCCGGCCTGCTCATGGAAAAAGAACTCGATTATCTCTCGACCACTTTGGAAAATCCCAAGCGCCCCTTCATTGCTATTCTCGGTGGTGCCAAAGTATCCGATAAAATCGAAGTCATCGAAGCATTACTTGGCAAGGTCGACCACCTGCTAATCGGTGGTGGCATGGCAAACACCTTCTTTAAAGCGCAAGGTCGCGCGCTCGGCAAGTCGCTTGTAGAAGCTGACGCCATCGAAACCGCTACTAAACTACTCCAAAAATCCGGCGGAAAACTAGTCCTCCCTATCGATGCTATCATCGGTGACGCCTTCGACAACAACGCCAACACCAAGATCATCGACGTGGCAGATGGTGTGCCCGATGGCTGGAGCATCTATGACATCGGCCCCAAGACTATTGAACTCTTTAAGAAGCAACTATCAGACTCCAAGACTGTGGTATGGAACGGCCCGATGGGTGTCTTTGAAATGTCTAGCTTTGCCAAGGGAACCAATGCGGTGGCTCAAATCCTCGCTGAACAAACCGATCATGGCGCAATAACCATTATCGGCGGCGGTGACTCAGCAGCAGCCGTAGAAGCCTCAGGTCTTGCCTCCCGCATCACACACATTTCAACCGGCGGTGGTGCTAGCTTGGAAATGCTCGAAGGAAAAGCCTTACCCGGTGTGGTGGCGCTCAAAGATAAAGCGTAACACTTCGATAACACTTTATTGATTGTTTGGTGCGTCATAGCCCGCATATAATGAGGTGACGTTCATTTCGCAGCAATGGGGGTTTTATGGCGCTCCAGTCTGGTGATATGGTTGGACCATATCGAATCGTTGGTCAATTTGGGCAGGGTGGTATGGCAACAGTCTACAAAGCCTACCACTCCCAACTAGAACGCAATGTCGCCATCAAATTCCTCCAACAATCCTATGTGGACGATGTGAACTTCCTCACGCGCTTCGAACGTGAAGCCAAAATCATCGCCAGTCTTGACCATACCAATATCGTCCCCATCTACGATTTCAACTACTTCAAGGGACAACCTTATCTGGTTATGAAATCGGTTGAAGGCGTGACCCTTAAAGAGTTTATGACCGACACCAGCACCTCAAAATCCACCATTCTGGATATGCTCACTGCCGTCGCAGCAGGCCTCACTTACGCTCACGAACGACACGTCTTGCATAGAGACATTAAACCCTCCAACATTCTTGTCGATTCAGCAAATCGCCCCTACATCACCGATTTCGGCCTCGCGCGTATGACTCAAGCCTCACAATCCACGCTAAGTCAGGACATGTTGATGGGTACGCCCCATTACATGTCACCCGAACAAGCCAAAGGAACTGACGATTTAGGCCCTGCCACCGACATCTACTCACTCGGTGTCATTCTCTACGAATTTGCAGTCGGGAAGGTTCCCTTTAGTGGCAACACGCCCTATGCCATCGTTCACGACCATATCTACACCCCCCTCCCCTCCCCACGTGAAATAAACCCGACAGTGAATGCGGAAGTTGAAGCGGTTCTGATACGTGCCTTAGCGAAATCGCCTGCTGACCGCTTTACATCTGCCGTCGAGATGCTCACAGCCTTCAACCAAGCCTTTACCAGTGGCGCGTCCGTCGCGGAGAAACGCCCTACAGCAACCAAACCACCTGCAACAGC
This sequence comes from Aggregatilineales bacterium, assembly GCA_044227005.1. Lineage (GTDB taxonomy): Bacteria > Chloroflexota > Anaerolineae > Aggregatilineales > Phototrophicaceae > CFX2. The sequence continues at coordinate 1,032,583 of JBGAFZ010000002.1, read as the reverse complement.
CAACGCTCCCATTCCGTCTTATACAGTAGGTGCTACCGACCCAATTCAAGCTACACCAAATGACTCCAGCAATTCAAAATGGCTAGTCGGAGTGGGTCTGCTTGTCCTCATTCTCATCATCGGCGTGGCGGCAATAGTCATGAAAGCTACTTCCAGTCCATCTCAAGAAACGCCTTTGCCCACTCTTGCATCGTTAAGCAGTACAACAACGTCTATCCCTGCCACATTAATATCAACTGTCGATCAGTTGCCTACCGCATCAGCAATTGCTGGCAACGACGGCACTGCATATCTCGAACTTGCCAGAACTGCATGGCAGAAAAACGATAATAATAAAGCCGAACAAGCCATACGTGATGGATACCAGACGGTAAACGACAAAATCACCTACTTATTGGCTGCCGCGTCCATTGCCAAAGACACCCAGCATCTCACAGCCTCACTTTTTCTTGACGGGCAGGCACTTTACCTCGCTGAAAACGATACATCACGCTATCAGGCCGTTCGTGCTGAAGTCGGAGCAAGGCTCTATAGCGCGGCGCAAACCCCTGATGACATCAATATGCGTGAATTAGAACGCCTGAATCAATCAATTCCAGATTTTCAACAACCCGATTTATTTGATATTATGACGGTGCAAATACTCGTCACTCAAAAACGGCTACCACTCGCTCAAGCGGCCTACAATCGTCTCTCAGATGCAACCACTCGGTTGCCTGAAGCGTACTTAGTTCATGGTGAGCTGCTACTAGCGCAGGGTAATGCCGATAAAGCGCGAAAAGAGTGGAAAGAAGTATTGCAAGTCGCCGATACCCCTCAGTGGGTAACAGATCGTGTCACGGAATTACTCAAATCCAACTAGGAGCTTGTTAATCACTATGCGAAAACCAATCATTGCGGGTAACTGGAAAATGTTCAAGACAGTTACCGAATCCGTTTCTTTTGTTCGCGAGCTTGCCCCGCGGCTTGCTCCCTTTGCCGGTATTGACCGTGTTGTCTGCCCCACATTTGTATCACTGGCTGCCGTATCAGATGCGCTTAAAGCCACTGATATTCGCGTCGGTGCTCAAAGCGTCCATTGGGAAGCTCAAGGCGCGTTTACATCACAAATCGCCCCTACAATGCTGCAAGGAATTGCCGAATATGTCATTATCGGTCACTCTGAATGCCGCGCATATCTGAACGAAACTGACGAAACCGTCAATAAAAAGGTCAAGGCCGCCCTCGCCTACGGTCTCAAGCCCATCATTGCAGTAGGTGAAAGCCTTGCCGAAAACGAAGCGGGTCTCACCGAAAAACTAGTCGGTGGGCAAGTAAGTGCAGCACTCAATGGTGTCGATGCCGCCAATATGGCAAACATCGTACTCGCCTATGAACCCATCTGGGCCATCGGAACCGGCAAGAGCGCCAGCGCACAACTCGCCAATGACATCATCGGTGGAACCATTCGTGGCACACTTGTTGGCTTGTACGGTCAAGCCATTGCCGATACCGTCCGCATTCAATATGGTGGCAGCGTAAAACCGGATAACATGCAAGAATACATGTCACAACCGGATATTGATGGGGCATTGGTCGGTGGTGCATCGCTAAAAGTAGACGATTTCACCAAGATGATCGAGGCCGCTGCAAAGGCGAAAGGCGTCTAATCTGACAAGTCTGGATCTGATTGCACCTTGGCTGGCGGTAATCACATTATTTTATGTATTACGTCAGCTTGAGGTTTGGTTACACCAGCACATCTTCAAGGTGGGCTGGCTCGTAACCAAGCAGTATCAGACCACGACTATCCTCTACTATGCCTTTTTCCTACCGGGCATCATCCTCAACCAGCTAGTTTTCTGGCTTTCCGCCGGTTTCCTGAATGTCAGCGCCGAACGCACTATACAATGGCCGCAAAAACAGGAAATCGGCGAACTTAAACTGGATTTCATCCGGCTCTCAAAGAATGTTAGTCCCTTTCGGCTTGCCGTCATCAGCACCGCACCCTTACTCATAGGTTTATTTGCAGTCTGGTTCATTGCGAACAATATTCTTGAAGTCCCCTCATTTCTAACAGAAATGAACATCGGCGGTTTCATGATAAACATATCCGCCGCCCTCGCGCACTTTACCGACGCGCCTGATTTCTGGATTTGGGTCTATCTAGCCTTTGCCATCAGCAACACCATGATGCCTAACTTCGCCAATCTGCGCGGTTGGCGTATCGTGCTATCAATCATTGGCGTCCTCATCGCTGCCCTGTATATTCTGGGTGCAGGCGATCAAGTCGTTATGAACAATTTGCGCGGCCCTGTCACCAACGCACTCAACTCCCTGTCTAGCGTCTTTGCCATCATCATCGGCTTTGATGTCTTTATGGTCGCCGTACTTGGCACTATGGAAGCTATCATTGAACGCATCACGGGCGACAGCGCCACCTTTGAAAACGGTAAGATGATCACCTTACGCCGTAGCGAACTACTCGCTCGCCGTCAACAAGCCTTGGCAGTCAAACCCCAACAACGGGCGCAGCGCGCCGCCCCTGCCCCATCCGGCCCACCATCAGTTTATAAATTGGCCTTCCCTATTCCGGGCGCACCCGGCAAGGAAGCCGTAACCCCCAGCCCACAAATTGTAATCTCACAGGAAACCAAACCTGCACTTTCACCTCAAGCGGACTCACGCTCCGGTCCTGCAATGATTTCTGGCGCAGTCTCCGAAAAACTGGCAGCGCCAAGCGCATCGCCCGTTCCGTCCAATCCTGCTGCTCCGCTTGCCAAACCTGCCGGATTGCCGTCTGGCACTCAATCATCACCGTTTAAACCCGCGACCCCCGGCAGCTTGATGTCGCCTACGCCACCGGCAGCCGATAAACCTGTAACACCCGTCGGCAATACACCAACCACTACGGCTCCGGCTTCTCCATTTTCATCACCGGTGAAACCTGCACCCAAGCCAATCAGCCCATTCGCATCCAAGGACGACCCAGAAGATGATGAAATTGAGGATACCGACGACGATAACGATGACGAGATCGAAGTAAAGAATACCGACACAACCAATAAGCCATCGAGCACTAACCCAAACGAAGAAGATGACGAGGATGAAGTAACTTACGAGGATTTCGAAGACCCTGCCTGATGAGTTCGTGCCAACATCACGAACCCGATCACAACCAGTAACAACATAACGCCTAGCGTGACAAACTTAAACAGCTGGCTTTCAGTAACCAGTGTCAACACCCCAAAAAACGCGCAGAACAAATAATACCCCACCACGATTTGCCGCTGACTAAACCCGATGTCCAGTAATCGAAAATGAACATGTCCTCGATCGCCCTCAAACGGACTCTTCCCACGCCGCAAACGGCTGATCGCCTGCCACAACAAATCCATCAATGGCAGCCCCATCACCAGCAAAATCGCCGCCATCTTCGCCCCACCAATGATGCTTAGCGTTCCCAATAAATATCCTAAATAGAACGCCCCACCGCCCATAATGATCCGCGCCGGATAAAAGTTATACAGCACGAATCCCAATGAGGCCCCCATAAGCGCCAACATCAACAAACTAACGCTGGATTGCGCAGGCGTCACTCGCAAAGCACTGTTCACAAATAACATGCTCCCCGCGATAAACGCCACTCCACCGGCCAGTCCATCCAACCCATCCAGAAAATTCACCGTATTCATCATCCCCACCAACCAGAAATAGCTCAGCGTCACCGTGACGATGTACGCCCACGGAACAGTTTGCTGTCCGGTGATCGGATTGTTGAAGAATTCGATGAAAATCTGGAACGCAATCGCGATACCCGCTGCAATCGACTGTCCGGTAAAGATACTCAGCGCCCGAAACTGATAAATGTCATCTAGCAGGCCGACCACAAAAATGACCGTTCCCCCCACCAACAAACCAATCAGGCGTATATTCTCGTAGGGGTCAAGATGGGGAACAGGCAGTAGTTGGGCAAGCAGCACAGTAATTGTGAATGACAAATACAGGCACAGCCCACCCAGCTTCGAAACGCCGCGTGCATCCACATCATTCACGCGCCGCCCACCCATCATGGAGACAATTTTGTAGCGTTTCCCCAGCCTGTCCGCAATCGGCCCGACTATCAGCGCAATACTCAGCGCCATCACAAACACCATCACGAATATTCCGGAGTCAACCACAATTTGTCCTTATGTCCCGAATTGGCGATCGCCAGCGTCACCCAAACCGGGCACGATAAAACCAATATCATTGAGTTTCTGATCAATCGACGCGATATGAATTGGCACATCAGGATGCGCCGCGGTCAAACGCTCCACCCCTTCAGGCGCAGCAATCAACCCGAGGTACTTAATCTGCTTGACACCCCAACGCTTCAAAATGTCAATCGTCGCCACAGCAGATCCGCCAGTAGCCAGCATCGGATCAAGCACGATGCACACCTGCACAGTAGGCGCGGTCGGCAACCGATTATAATACTCAACAGGCCGCAATGTTTTCTCATCGCGATACAAACCGATGTGCCATACCTGCACGTTCGGCAGCAGTTCCATGACCCCTTCAACCAACCCCAAACCTGCGCGCAGCACCGGCACCAGACCAATGGCCAGATCCGCCTTATACCCCTCTGCCTCACCCATCGGCGTCATAACTTTCTTTGGGCTGACTTCAAGGTCTTGAGTCGCTTCATAGCACAGCAGCAACGCCAGCTCCCGCACCAACTCGCGGAAAGCACGGTGATCAGTATCCTTATCGCGTAACGCAGTTAATTTATGCAAAACCAGAGGATGTTTAGATACATGCACCTGAGACACGGGGGAACCTCCTTCAGAAGACAAATGGGCTAATTGTACGTGTTGCAGACTCGGCTGTCAAAGACGCTGTTGCACCTTTGTGCTCGCTCCCATTACAATAGAACAGATTATTCACCAACGTAAAATCACATTAATTTCACGCTACAAACTGAGCATGAAAATCAGAAACTAGATGTGGGTCGAAATGAACCACAACCGCCTTGAAAACAAAACAATATTCAAGCGGATATTGTTAAGGAGCTAGAGCATGTCCGATGATGGACGGATGGTAAGCGGAGGTCGCCGCCGCGACGACCGTGAAAATATCGCCTTGCGCCCCAAGATGTTGCACGACATTGTCGGGCAGGACTCCGTCCGCGAAAATCTCAAGATACTCATCGATGCTGCCAAAAACCGCAAAGAGCCAATCGACCACGTACTCTTTTATGGCCCTCCCGGTCTAGGTAAAACCTCGCTCGCCCATGTCATCGCCAACGAGATGGACGTGAACATCCGCATCACCGCTGGCCCCTCTATAGAACGTGCCGGTGATCTCGCCGCTATCTTAACCAACCTCAAGCAAAATGACATCTTGTTTGTTGATGAAATCCACCGCCTCGGACGCGCCATTGAAGAAGTCCTCTATCCCGCTATGGAAGACTTCGTATTAGACATTGTCATCGGCAAAGGTCCCGGCGCCAAAAACGTCCGTCTTAACCTGCCCCGCTTCACGGTTGTTGGTGCGACTACCCGCCTCGCCATGCTCTCAGCCCCCCTCCGTGACCGTTTTGGTGCTCAATTTCGCCTTGATTACTATGACCTTCAGGCCATGCAGCACATCATCGACCGTGCAGCCTCTATGCTCAAAATCGAGATTCGCCCCGAAGGAACTTCCGAGATTGCCCGCCGTGCCCGTGGAACACCACGTGTTGCCCTCCGCCTCCTGCGCCGTGTACGTGACTATGCGCAAGTCCGTGCCGATGGCATCATCACCGGCCCTGTTGCCGGAGAAGCCCTTGAACTCCTCAACATCGACCATCTCGGTCTTGATGACATTGATCGCCGTATTCTCTCCTATATCATCGAAAAGTTCGGGGGTGGCCCGGTCGGCCTCGAAACCATCGCTGCGGCCATCAGCGAAGACAGCGCCACCATCATGGATGTCTGCGAACCTTATTTGCTCCAACTAGGCTTTCTCGGTCGCACCCCTCGTGGACGCGTTGCCACCGCCTCCGCCTATGAGCATATGGGCATCCCATTGCCCGATAATAACACCAATCAGCCCACCCTTTTTTGAACGAGCACGGCATAATATAGTAAGGTCACAGCATGCGGTGTTCGCCTAAAACTTACAATCATTCGCCAGACAGAACGTAACTTATGGGTGGGTTTCTAACATGGATTTACAATCACTCGGTCGCATTGTCCTGATCATCGGCATCGTCTTATCTGTCCTCGGTGGATTGCTCATGCTCGTAGCGCGCATTCCCTTCTTTGCCAACTTCGGCAACCTCCCCGGTGACATCCGAATCGAAGGTCAGGGCTTCTCCTGTTTCATACCCATCGTCAGCATGATTCTCATCAGTGTCGTCCTCACTATCGTCCTAAATATCATCGTTCGCCTGATAAACCGCCAATGAACCTTTCCGACTTCGACTACAATCTACCCGAATCGTTTATCGCCCAAGAACCGCTGGAACCCCGCGACTCATCCAAGCTCATGCGGCTGGATCGTCACACCGGAGCCATCGCCCACAACACCTTCCGCGATATTATTGACTACATCCATGCCGGTGATGTACTCGTCATGAACACCACCCGGGTCATTCCCGCTCGCCTCTTTGCCACTAAAGCATCCACCGGCGGCAAAGTTGAAATACTACTGCTGCGCCAACTGGACGATACTCGCTGGCACGTACTCGCTGGCGGACGCAAAGTATTCTCCGGCCTCGAACTGCACTTCGCTGGCACCGATGTCACCGCCACCGTTATAGAAGAACTTGAGGCCTCCGAGCGCATCATCAACTTCAGCCAACCCGTCAACGACCTACTCACCCAACTTGGCGAGATGCCCCTACCCCCCTACATCCACCACCGCTTACAGGATTCCGAGCGCTACCAGACCGTCTATAGCCGACAGGAAGGCTCTGCCGCCGCCCCCACCGCTGGCTTACACTTCACACCTGAACTGCTCTTAAAACTCCGTGATAAAGGCGTAAAGATCGCTAACTGCGTCCTCCACGTTGGACTAGACACCTTTCAACCGGTCAAAGTGGAAAACATCGAAGATCACCACATGCACAGCGAACGTGCCTACCTTTCCTCAGACGACGCTCGCCTCATCAACGAAGCCAAACTCGCCGGTGGACGCATTATCACTGTTGGCACGACCAGCACCCGAACCATCGAAACCGCCGCCATCCTCAGCGCCGGAGGTGATCCCGCCCATCCCGAAGCCATTGGTGACATCTGCGCATGGCGACCTGTCACCGCCTTCGACTCAGATACCAACTTATTCATTTACCCCGGTTACAAATGGCGCGTCGTTGATGCCCTCATCACCAACTTCCACCTCCCCAAATCCACCCTCCTTATGATGATGAGTTCCTTCGCCGGACGCGAAAACATCCTCCACGCCTACGAAACCGCCAAACAAAATAACTACCGATTCTTCTCCTTCGGCGATGCCATGTTCATCTCATAACATTTTACCTTTAATCCTCGAGCAATTTGATACAATCTAAAATGTTTGTAAATGTATCTTTTCGGCTCAATCGCATATCTTCGTTTAAGTCAGCAAGTGCCTCTGTCATCATGCCAAAGCGATAATATATCTTGGCACGCCAATAATAGATGGTTGCCAAATATGTATGAAATAATCGTTCCTTAAATGTCAAAATCTGGTTTAAATCATTGAGTGCTTCAGAATATCTTTTGGTCGCATAATATGCATGTGCCCGTCCTAATAGCAGATCTTCAGCATCAGGAGCTATCTGATGTGCGGCGGAATAATCTCTTATAGCGCCTTCAAAATATCCAATCTCCGTTTTTAGTTCAGCCCTCCAAGCAAGCTTATTAGCGGTCACAAAGCCATGGTCAATTTGCCAGTCTAGATCTTCAATCGTTTCACGAAATTTTCTTAGCCCACGATAGCAATGTGCCCGCCAGCTATATGCAAGTTCCAAGTCGTCTATGTCATCACTGCACTCAATAACTTTAGTAAAATCGTCACATGCCAACTGATACTTATCGAGACGAAATAAATAATCTGCTCGCAATAAAGTAATTTCAAGGTTATCTGGTTCAATCTGAATAGCCTGATCCAGTTCTTGAATAGCACCTTCTACATCACGGTTATGGAATTTTTCTTTCGCCACCTTAAAATGAGACGATGCTGTGTTTTCCATATTTCCTACCATCTATATTTCCAATCAAATAGCAATTATTATCACCTATGTTTAAATTTACAAACTTGCTCTACCCAAAACCAACCATTCATCAACCTATTTAACAACCTTCCTCCCTCAAAATGGTTAGCATTACCCCCTCAAAAAAGTTACAAAATGTTCTTCCAAATGGTAACCACTTTGCCTTCTAAATCCAGTATCATAACTATGGGCTTTATTTACAGACTTACCGCTGTACGAGTTTGCCGCTGGCATACCTTCTTATTCTGCCGCACCTTAACATTCCCCCTGATCAGATTGTGCCATTGCCGAAAATGCTGCCAATTTTGCCAACCGAACCCGCTTGCTGGTAACTGATGCGTACTTTCGACCTTTACCTTTTAACCACTGTCCGACGTCGACGACGACGACGACACAAAACTGCACGAGTGAATCTGAAGATTTTGAAGAATCTTCTGAACATTCTCCCGTAATAACATCTGACACGCCCAATCTTTGAGTGCATTTTCCGAATAAAATGAACCAGTGGCGTCAACCAATGCATGGCATTATCAATGCCGCCACAAAAAACATATTCTTTACGCACTTCAATGGCTTTAGACTGCCGACCGGAGAATATCAGCTATCGCCTAACTTTAACATTGACGCACCCCTTCCCTCTCCCGTATAATAACCAGATTGCGCCAACTCTTGGTGCAAGCCTATTTACAACCGCATTCACAGCCAATTTTCCCCGTTCTTTGTGTCCCGAAAGTGATGCAACCGGCGGTGGCAAGTGAAGATTGGGAGCAAACAATGTACGCCATAATCCGTGCTGCCGGTCGGCAGTATCGCGCCGAAGTCGGCAAGACCCTCGACGTCGACAAACTTCCTTACGACGTAGATCACAAATTTGTCATTGATGACGTCCTGCTCATCGGTGATGGTGATAATACCGTCCTCGGGCAACCCCGTGTCGAAGGCGCCAAAGTCAGTGCCACAGTTGTCGAACAATTTCGCGGCGAGAAGATCATGGTCTTCCACTACCGCCAACGGACCAACCTCCGCAAGATGGCTGGTCATCGCCAGTATTACACCCGTATCCGTATTGATGCAATTACCGTCTAATTAACTTCAGGAGACACCTAACATGGCTCACAAAAAGGGCGGTGGATCAAGCCGCAACGGTCGCGATAGCAATGCTCAACGCCTCGGTGTAAAAACCTACGGTGGCGAACACGTTGTCCCCGGAACCATCATCGTTCGTCAACACGGCACCCACTTCCGCCCCGGCATCAATGTCGGTCTCGGTCGTGATTACACCATCTTCGCAACTGCCGAAGGTGTTGTCACGTTCGAACGTATTCGTGGTCGCGATGGTCAGAAACAAATCAGCGTCTATCCGGTAGCTGAAGTTAAACAGTAATAACCCGTGTAGTGCGCTACGCCACCCAATTGGGCCGTAACGCCGGAAAGAAAATAACATGAAGGCCAATATTCATCCGAACTGGTATCCCGAAGCCACCGTCGTCTGTGCTTGTGGCAACACATGGAAGACCGGCGCAACCATCGCAGAAATCCGTACCGATATCTGCTCTGCTTGCCACCCCTTCTATACCGGCGAACAACGTATCGTCGACACCGAAGGACAGGTTGATCGCTTCCTCAAGCGTCTGCAAACCCGCGACAGCCGTCGTGCCGAAGCCGAAGCCAAGATTGCCGCGCTCACCTCGCCAGAACTTTCAATCAGCGAGTTCGACATCGGCAAGCGTTATGTCACCATCTTCGCAGAAAACGGCATTAACACCGTTGGCGAATTCCTCAACAAGCTGGAAACCGCCGGTGAACAGGCAGTTCTCGAAATCCCCGGTATCGGCCGTAAGGTACTGAGCGATCTCAAGAAGCTCCTGCGTGCTCGTGGCTACGATGTTCCGCAGGCCACCACAGAAACCAGCGAGACCGCTTCCGAGTAGTCTCCATTAGTATGATTTTTTAAAGGCAGACATGTCACGCGCATGTCTGCCTTTCTTTTTGAATAGAGGGAGTGTCATGATTCATTCTTCAGGCCGCATCGAGGTCATTTGCGGTAGTATGTTCTGTGGTAAAAGCGAAGAACTAATTCGCCGCTCACGCCGCGCGGTCATCGCCAAACAAGAACTTCAGGTCTTTAAACCCTCCATTGATGATCGCTATAGTACCCTCCATGTCTCTAGCCACAGTGGCCAAAACATCGAAGCCCTAGCGATTACCAAAGCCCACGAAATCCTTGAAAACCTCTCCCCAACAGCTACCGTTGTTGCGATCGACGAAATTCAATTCTTCGATATGGAAATTATCGAAATTATCCAGCAACTCGCTGCCCGTGGTATTCGCGTAATCGTCGCCGGTCTCGACATGGACTTTCGTGGTGAGCCATTTGGCCCCATGCCGCAGCTTCTTTCCATCGCCGAGGATGTCACCAAACTCCATGCAATTTGCGTGGTCTGCGGTGAAGACGCCTGCCGTACCCAGCGCTTGGTGAATGGTGAGCCTGCCCGTTATAACGACCCCATCATCATGGTCGGTGCACAAGAAGCCTATGAAGCACGCTGCCGCAAACATCATGAGGTTCCTCACTAATTTTTCATTAGATGTAGCAATCTGTCTTCCTTTACGATAGAATTCCTTTGCAAGGCTAAGCAATTCATCTATATTGTCAATTTGATTAGCCAGAAAACGCAAAGTTTCACATCAGCAAGGAGGTATTGAATGGGTGCTACAACTGCCGATTTCTCATCCGCAGCTACTCTAGGTCAGGACCGCCCCGGTCTTTGGTTGCGTAATCGCCGCTGGGATATGATATTTATGATCCTCAGCGTCTTTGTTGTTCCGATGCCTTACATTTTCTACATACTCGGTATCCGGATTTTTAATCTAGACGCGGATGTGAGTCGTAATATTGTAAATGGTTTCGTCGCCATCGCTGTTGGTGGTCCACACATGATGTCCACCATGTTGCGTACAGGTTTGGATAAAGATTTCAAGAAGCGCTATCCGATGTTGATTCGCTCCTCGATCATTATCCCAATCATCGTTGTCTCGCTGGCTTTCCTTAACCTCACCTTATTGCTCACGATTTTCTTTTTCTGGGCCATGCTGCACGTTATGCATCAGGTGACTTACATCGTTGAGCTTTACAATCACAAAGAGCACGCTATCCTCCAAAAAGGTGGTAGCGCTGTTAGCCTTCAAGCTCGCATTATTGACTATGCAGTTGTTTTAACCTGTCTCTTCCCGATGGCCGCCTACAAAATTAGTATTGGCGCATTTGCAGTTGGCACCAATGACTTAACCAAAGTCATCCCGACCATGTTCCAGGCATCGTGGTTCTTCTATGCGGCTGCCGGTGTGTTCGTGGTTGCTGCTATCGCTTATATCATCAAATCCATCAATGAGTACCGCACAGGCATCATCAACTGGCCGAAAACCATCTTCATTACCCTAACAGTAATTGTATTCTTCCCGCTCGCGGCGTTCCCAAATCTTGATACTGCTTTCCAGGGTGCGAATACTTGGCACTCATTCCAATATCTCGCCATCACATTCTACATTATCAAGATTAAACAGCAGTACGGCAACCTTAACCAGAGTGCTCCATTGGTAGCCCGCTTTAGCAATCGTAAAGACTCATGGGGTCTTTTTGCCCTGAGCACGATGATGCTTGTTGGATCAATCATCGTTTTCATCATCGTTTACCAATTGGCTGGTGTCATCATCCCCAACATCGATCCGAACCGGCACTTTGATACGGCTTACTACACAGCTATTCTCTCCTTCCTATGGATACATTACTACCACGATCATTTCCTATTCACTAACTTTGAAGCGCTTGATCCAGCCTATAAGTAACGTCTAGAAATAAAAACGGGATGGTAGCAGTACCATCCCGTTTGACTTTTTCCTAACATTCCCCCCTTAACCCTCAACATCACCAGTCATTGCAATCTCAATAATCTGAAATGTGTCGGTCGTAAACTCCAATATTCCATCGTCCACAAACCACAAAGGCGCTGGGCGATGATCAATACGAATCGAATGCGGTTGCCCTTCAAGTCCGACTATTTCAACACGGATACTGGTGTATTGGGGACTATATTGACCTGCAACTCGGCGCCGTATAATTAACTTTCCATCATCCCACCCAGCCGTAATATACAACCAACGATAGTCACCCCGCTCATGCTCAAAATCGCGCGTGTCGTCTTCGTACAAAACTGTTTCGTGCTCACCGGGGTAAATGCGGTATACAAGCGTCTCACCTGTCTCTTCATGTGAACTACCAAGAAGTGGCAGGGTAGTACCAGCTCTCACAAAGATGGGCACCTTATCGAGTGGTGCTTCTACAGCAATATACTGTGCACCTGCATAACCTTGATTGTTCCAGAAGTTATACCACTGCCCCGACGGCAGATAAACATAGCGCTGCAAAGCACTTTGATTGATAACGGGTGCTACAAATAAACAACTACCTAATAAGTAGCAATCATCGATACCGCGTGCTTTAGAATTGTCGGGTTCAGCTTTTTCAAACGAACTCAAAATCGGCCACTTATAGTCACGACTTGATGCGACTACAGCCTTCAAATAGGGGGTCAGTCTATGGCGAAGCTGAAGGCATAAATCGATATTAGTATCAAATAGCTGGCTACTAACCTGAGACTCCCTAAAAAACGGTATCAGGCAAATCGCTTGCAACCAGCGCACATACAATTCATGATCATATTGCCCGGTTAAATCAGGAAGAGTGAGTTCATCACTTACGGATGAGGATATACTGCGTCTAACGAGCAATTTCAAACTTACTTTAAAATCATTCCATGTGAATTCAGCACGTGGCCGAGCACGTTGCGTGGGGGGAGCCTCAGAACCAGATTGCTTATCTTGGCTCCGTAACCGACCGAACATACGCTTAACTCGCTCGTTTGACATCCACACACCTTATGAAAACGATTCTTGAACCCATTGCATCGGATCGACTTGTACACCATTTACCCACAATTCCCAATGTAAGTGTGGCCCTGTCACACGACCAGTTGAACCAACAGTGCCTATCGGTTGAACGGTGCTAACATAATCACCTACTTTTACACTTTGGCTCGTTTGGTGACAATATACCGTGTAGATTCCCAAACCGTGATCAACAATAGTCACATTTCCGCGAACATCAAGCTTTCCGGCAAACACAACATATCCTGACGCCGCAGCCATAATCGGGGTTCCCGGCGCACCAGCAAAATCAGTACCGGCATGGAAGTGATCAAATGGCCCACCGTTATAAGACCGTTTGCGTCCAAACGGAGACGAAATACTTGCTGCGGCAGGCAAACTCATGGGGCCGTCAAAATACCGCGTCGGAGTAAAATTACTCATAAGCTGCTGCATAGTTTGCAGTTCCGATGCTTCCAAATCCGGATCAAGCAAATCAGTTCGATTTGAGGCTAAAGTAATCGATTCTTTACTGTAAGCTCCAGACAAAATCTGAATATTGACATCAAGCAACATTACTTTTCCAGCAGTATCAGTCAGGCTCAACGAAAGTGGATACACGCCGGTTTCAGTGAACATTGGTATGCCTACCAAAATGCTATACACATTCGATCCTTGATCAGTTGCTGCGGATAAAGTCCTGTTCAAGAATGTCCCATTAATTGTCATAGGTGCGGTTGTAGTCAACCTGAACAACCCGGTCTCACCTTCGACAAAGATCAATGGATTAACTTCAAACTTGGACACTTCAGAAGGCAGGTCAAGAGCGATTTCTGGGGGCTTCACGCCGGGAATAATAAGCTGTTGACCGGCATAAATCAGCGTGGGATCATCCACGTTATTGGCTTTTGCCAGCTCATTTACAGTCAAACCAAATCGTGTAGCTATGCGAAACAGTGTTTCGCCGCCCTTAACCGTGTACAAAAGAGATTTTGTATCTTGGCTAACAGCCTCCGCAATTGCTGGTTCGACGGTTGGAATCGGACTGGGCGTCAATACGACAGTCGATGAGATATTCAGAATCTGACCGACATAAATGCGATTAACATCAGTTAGGTTATTCCGAGCGGCAAGATCTTCAATACTCAAACCATAAAGCGTAGCAATGCTTTTAAGTGTCTCGCCAGCCTGCACCACATGAGTCGCAGGTAATTCACTTTGAGTTGCACCCGCTAAAGGTATCAGTAAGCGTTGCCCGACCTGTATATTCGTCGGATCTGCAATACTGTTGAATGTGGCAATAGAGTCAACAGTCAGGCCATATTGTTGAGCAATCCTAAAGAGAGTTTCTCCCCGTTGCACAACATGAACCGTAACCTGATTATTCGTATCTTGGGCTACAGAGGAAGCGGGTAGCCACAAGAGCATACCCGCTAACAATACAACTGAAAACCACCGAACCATCATGCTGCAACCTCGTCAAATCGCAGCACATCACCTATTTCCACCTTTTTCAGTATTGACGGTCTTGCCTCTACAAAATACTGAGCAGGGCTACTAGGAGCATAGGCTGGTCGCCAAGGTTTTGCAAAGCACTTGTCTACGACTTTTCCAGATGCGTCTAACCAAACCACACCAATACTAAAGAACATAAAAAACATATGGATTGTCGTATTGGTTCGACTTTCTGAGCCAGTCACAAATAATAGACCTTCATCTTCGGGTAAATGCCGAACAAGCTGCAACCCTCTAAATCGCGTCCAAAAATTGTCACAAAGTTTGACCCGCTTTAACACGACCTTGTTGTTACGCGACTGCTTCAAAACAACTGACTTACTCATGGAATGATCAGCCTCTGACCAACATACACGCGGTTCGGATCATTAATACCATTGGCTTGTGCGAGCTTAGACACGGTCACCTTAAAGCGAAGGGCTATGTTAAACAGTGTATCCCCTGGTCGCACAACATAGGTTGTGTTCTCAGTAACCGGTACAGGAGTCGCGGTCACTGCCGGTGGTTGTGGAGCGGTTACCGACCCTTCTGATCCAACCACAGGGATAATCAACCGCTGTCCCGCATAGATCGTATTCGGATTAGTAATGCCGTTAAGTTGTGCCAGTGTAGCTGTCGTCGTGTTAAATCGAATAGCAATTCTGCCCAAAGTATCACCACGTAGAACAACATAAACATTGTTTGAAACAGGAACACTCCCAGCAGTCGCAGTTGCAACTGGTGCGATGGGTGTCGCTGTTGGCGTTGACGTAGCAGGAGACAGCAAGCGTACGGGAATAACCAACCCCTGACCAACTTTGATCAAAGCACTCTCAGGTAAATTATTGGCCGCCATCACAGCTTCCACACTACTACCGTACAGAGTAGCCAGATTCCCAACTGTATCTCCACTACGAACCACATGTACTACGCGTCCCGGATATTGAACATTGTCTACACCACCCGTTGGCGTCGCACCAGCAGTTTCTTGTGTTGCTGTCGGCGGCACTGTGGCCGATGGCACAATTGGTGCAGTAGTAGATGTAGGCGGAACTAAAGTTGACGCTACAGTCGCAGTTGGCTGAGAAGGTGCAGTTGTTGCCGTTGCCGGAATGACAACAACAGTGGTAGCAGTGGGAGCAACGGGCGTATTGCTCGGTGGAGCTACTGTCTTGGTAGGTGTTGCGGACGCTGGTACACTCGTTTTTGTGGGTAGAGATGCAACAGGTGTGTTAGTTGCTGAAGTTCCACCACCACTTGAAACAACTAATGATGCATCATCTACATAAATATTAGAGTTCTTTACAGGCGTGCTAACTGTTGATCGAACCCAAACTGTAACAGTAGAGTTCGTCGCGGCCGCAATAACTGAATACTCGTTATAGGCATCATACTGAATTGACGGGGCTGACCACACAATACTGGCGCTGCTACCATCAGTTCCACCAGTCGGGTCGATGCCAACTTGTACGACAACTCCACCCGGATCTTCGCTTTTGTTTGGGTCATCAAAAGTACTCGACCAAACATAAACGTATGCACTAAACCGAAGTTGAGTTCCGCTCGTTACACCACCAACACTTTGGAACAAACCGCCATCGTGAGTAGCAAAGAACGAGTGGTATTGTTGTGCATCACTCCCATTACGAATACGTGGGACACCCAACCCATTAGTCACATCGGTCGCCGGATAATATTCAGGTTGGACATTTTCAGATGCAGATTGACCACCACCAACATTCCATGGGGACCACCCCTGCGCGACTAAACGCGGCGGAGTACCAGCTACCGAAGTAAATGGTTGTTCAAAACCGGGGTTCGTCAACAAGTTTTGATTTTGCGCCGAAACTACTCCTGTAGCCAATATAAGCGCAAGTAACAACCAAATCGAACGTAGAATTGGGTTCTTGAATAATCGTTTCATACTGGCTCCAAACTGTATGTAGAAGGCTCAACTAATTATAGTAGTGATTATAGAGTAGAGGGCTAATTTTTGCACAATAATCAGCACAATACGCAAAAGACCCAAAATAAAACATGTATATTCCTAGATTGACGCCCTATTTGTGATAGAGCTAGGAACGTTTACTAAGAACTTTTTCAATACCAGAAAGTAGATCAGTCGGTGAGAATGGCTTGGTGATATAGTCGTCGACCTTAGCAATATGTAATCCAAGGATCTTATCAATACTCTGTGCTCGGGCTGTTACAACTATGACAGGTATAGAAGCAGTTTTGGGATTTGACTTAAGACGTTGATAAACTTCCCAACCATCCATATCAGGCATCATCAGATCAAGCAACACCAACTCTGGCTGAGTATCTTCGACAGTCTGTAGGCCCTGTAAGCCGCCCGGAGCACCAATAACTTCATATCCTTTTTGTGAAAGGATCATGTTCACTAAATCAATCATCTCTGATTCGTCTTCAATACACACCACACGAATTGGTGCCATAAGATTACCTACCTTCGAACAGGACAACGCAAAACAAAATGATTAACATTATTAATTTCAGTCTACCATAAGCATTTTTGCCGTGTCTATTCATATTTTCGTGTGTATACTTGTCTTGTTTACCTAAAAATCAACCTAATCGGAGGGGCAATCCGTGAATCTTCACGAATACCAAACTAAATTTCGTTTTGCAGATTTTGGCATTCCCATCATGAAAGGCAAAACTGCTAGTACTCCACAAGAAGCGTATGAAATCGCACGCGAACTGAATGGCCCTGTGGTTGTCAAAGCTCAGGTACTTGCAGGCGGGCGTGGCAAAGCGGGTGGAGTAAAACTGGCACAAACACCAGAAGAAGCAGAACAAGTTGCAAGCAAAATCATTGGGATGACTATAAAAGGTCTCATCGTTCGCAAGGTACTGGTTGACCCAGCAGTTAATATTGCTTCAGAAATTTATCTTGGCATCGTCAATGATCGGACAATCGGCAAACCTGTCATGATGGCCTCCTCAGAAGGCGGCGTCGAAATTGAACAGGTTGCACGTGAAAACCCACAAGCCATCATTCGTGAACAGATTGATCCATTTCTAGGTTTATTAGACTATCAAGCACGCAATATCGCCAGTGGTATCAATCTTCCGCATGAACATTGGAAAGTATTCACCAAGATCGCTACAACTTTATTCAAAGTCTATATGGCAAGTGACGCAGTTCTTGCCGAAATAAATCCGCTTGTAATCACCGGCGATAATCAGTTGATTGCACTAGACGGCAAGATGATTATTGATGATAACGCCTTGTTCCGTCATGCTGACTTATCTGACATGCGTGATACCGATGCTGAACCGATCGAAGAGACGCAGGCTCGTGCAGCAGGCATCAGCTACGTTAAATTGAACGGTCAGATTGGCTGTATGGTGAATGGCGCTGGTTTAGCAATGACAACGATGGATATGACCAAGTTGTATGGCGGGGATGGTATCGGTCCAGCCAACTTCCTTGACATTGGGGGTGGCGCACAAGCCGCAAAAGTGGCCTCAGCACTTCGCATTATCTTAGCCGATCCCAATGTAAAATCAGTACTATTTAACATTTTTGGTGGCATTACCAGATGTGATGAAGTTGCACGTGGCATTCTTCAAGCACTAGACGAGGTTAAAACCAGTATCCCAATGGTCATCAGATTAGCTGGCACAAACGCAGAAGAAGGTCGTGCCATCATAGACGCCGCTCATATCCCAACCCTAGCCAGTGCTGCAACGTTAACCGAAGCTGCCAAAAAAGCGGTCGATGCGGCCAAAGGAGCCCAATAATGGCAATACTCGCTGACAAAAACACACGCTTGCTTGTCCAAGGCATAACAGGGCGTGAAGGTAGCTTTCACACTAAACAAATGATTGATTATGGAACCAACGTCGTCGGTGGTGTCACACCGGGCAAAGGTGGCGAATGGGTTCATGGCAAACCAGTGTTCGACACAGTCAAAAAGGCTGTTGATGCTACAGGTGCAAACGCTAGTATCATCTATGCACCGGCTGGTGTTGCGCCTGACGCGATCTATGAAGCAGTTGATGCTGGTGTGAACTTGATCGTCTGTATTACTGAAGGTATCCCGATTTTGGACATGATCAAAGTCTACGATTATGTCAAACGCAGCAATAGCCGGCTGATCGGCCCCAACTGCCCCGGCTTGTTGACACCGGGACAAGCCAAAGTAGGCATCATGCCGGGCTATATTGCCAAGCCGGGAAATGTTGGAGTGGTCTCAAAGAGCGGTACGCTTACCTATGAAGTTGTATTTGCACTCACTCAAGCAGGTATGGGACAAACAACATGCCTCGGTATCGGCGGTGATCCGGTCATCGGAACGAACTTCGTGGATGCTCTTCGCATGTTTGAAGATGATCCAGAAACTGAAAAGGTCGTCTTGATTGGTGAAATAGGTGGGCGAGCAGAAATTGATGCTGCCGAATTCATCAAGGCACACATGACCAAACCTGTCGCTGCTTTTATCGCCGGTAAGAGTGCCCCTCCCGGTACTCGCATGGGACACGCAGGCGCCATCATCGAAGGTGGCGAAGGCACCGCTAGCGAGAAAATAGCGGCCTTGATAGCTGCGGGTGTCAAAGTTGCTGACAATCCAGAGCAGATTCCTGACTTGTTGAAATAGCTGCTAAGTTATTAAAGAAACGGGTATAGCATTGATTGTTATACCCGTTTTACACAATTTCCAAATTACTCTCTTTTATCCACCCCTCACGTAAATCCGGCAACTGGAACCTTACCCATCCCTCTTTCGTTTCAATAATCCTAATCTCACTTGCAGCATGTAGGATGAATATTTCAAGGTAATCGTTGGCCGGACCTGTCATAACTGAGACATTTTCCGACACAATTACAGCGGATAAATGCTTATCTTGCACAACGACTCGGATTAAGCACAATGCGCTAGCTACAACCAACATTGCAAAACTAAATGCACCCATCCATTTTAGTACGGCACGCCTAGCGGGTTTAATGCAATAAGCTATACCAAGTGAACAACACAGCCATAACAAACCAATGAGTAACCAAATCAACTCATCGATAGATAAAGTATCACTTGTTAGATGTACTATTTGCCAATCAATTCCAGATTCGGTACTCACACCGTCAACGCGTTGCGCTCGAACACGCAACATATTGAGCCGCAAATTCTCATCTCGCGGTGTAAACAATTCTGCCCGCCGATAGAATAGGAGCGCATGACCAAAGTCTTTTAGCTGATAATAGGTATTTCCTAGATTGAAATAAACCTCATTATTTTTGACACCCTCATCAACGAGTTGGCGATATAATTTAGCAGCAGTACCAAAATCACCAGCGTTATATGCAACTTCCGCTCGGCTCGCAAGCGACTCAAAATCATTTTGCGCAAAAACAGAAGAACACATCAACATCATTACGGCTAGTATGGTGATGCGCTTCATCTCATACTCCACATAGCGTCAATCTCTCTTAAGAGTTTCACGATTTCATCGCATTTCTGCGAACTCAGAGGAGACGGATTAGGAGAAAACAATCCTTCTTCTATAAGAGACGAGATTAACTGAAATCCACTAAAGATTGCAGCTACATTAGAAGTATTTTTTAGGAATGGCTCAATGTCATTAAGGCTACTAACCTTCAAATCGAGACCTGATTTATTTTCAACATACTCAGAAACAACCTGATTCAGGACTTCATAATCGAGCTTTGCTCCGTGAAAAGGCATTCGATTCAACCGATCTAGTGTCCGCTGGAGCGCATATTGCTGGTTTAGTCTTATTTGACCAATTTGTCTCTGTATACGCAATTTACGCCAAATCCAACCACTAATTCCAACAATAAAAGGAATTAAAGCCATAAACAAAAATACAAAGGGGTTGGTACCATTTGTGTCGAAATTACCCATGCTCTTAAGAGTTAAGCTAGGTTCGATAACTATTTGATTGGGCTTAGATGACGTGACAGAAGTATCCGACACTTGAATTGGAATAGGTGCTGTGTTTAGCGAGCGATATGTCTGGGTAACAGGGTCAAAATAGTCTAGTTTAATGGGAGGCAATTCCTGTTGTCCCGCTGTCGTAGGAATAAATACGATTTGATACGTCCGGGAACCCGTAACTTCTCCGTTTTCAAAAGTACTCTTGTATGCACCCAGATTGATGGTCGAGCGCCACCCATCTGGAAGTTTTGGAGGAGCCAGTTCTTCTACATTTCCAGAACCTACTATAGTCAACAACATGGCCACATTTTCACCAACGCCTAAGGTCTGACGATCAATAGTCGCAGACATGGCAAAACTGCCAACTGCACTGGTATATTCAGGCGGCTTACCTTCCGGTAAAGCTCTTACACTTACGCGAATTGGGCTTGCTGCTAAGGTTGAGGTTGGGCGAGAACTAGTTCCGGGCAAAACCACGCTTGAGGGACGGATCGTCAAATCACCTGAACGCGTTGCATATAATGCAGTAGCGATCGAAGTGACCTGATATCGGCGACTTCCAATCTGTTCTACAGTTTGCGATACAACGCCGATATCTACTTTCCAGAACCCTTCAAAATCAGAAGGCTGATATAGGGGGTTGTCGATAGCAAGGGCATCATACAGTTTAAATGTATATATAAACTGTTCACCAACATAAGGACTGGGATTAGTTACAGATGCTTCAACATATACATCACCCTGTACATCTTCTGCGTTTATAGGCATCAGAAACGGAATTACAATGAATATAAGGAAAATGATGATAGCTCTACAATACAAGTTACCAATCGTTATCGGATGTTTCGGGATCATCAATTTTGTTTTCGGGCAAATATTGCTGAGATTGTTGTGCAGCATCTAGTATTCCAAGAGCATCTTCTTTACTCATCGGTACATGAGTTTGAACATTATCAGTTGCTTGTGTCGAAACATCATTCTCCGTACCATTTGGGGTGGGCGATTCCGTTGACAGATTCATTGGGCTTTCGGTAGAACGACTAGGAGACTCCGGTGTAGAGGTGTATTGGTCACTTCCCTGTGAAGTTGGTTGGGAAGGAGTTGGGGAAGCAATTTCTGCATTTTCGATCGCCAGTTCGAGATTATGACGTGCGTCTTCATCATCCGGTTTTAAAATCAATGCTTGTTGAAAAGCACCTATGGCATCATCAAACTGTTGAGCCATAAAATAAGTATTGCCAAGATTATAGTAAACACGAGCTTGAAATTCTAAGTCCGCAGTTTTCAATGCCTGTTTAAATGCAATTATTGCTTTCTTATACTCGCCAATCATGCCATAAGCATTTCCTGCATTGTAATATGCTTCGGGACTATCAGGAGATCCAACCTGTGCAATCTGGTAAGCAACTAGAGCACTTTGGTATTGAGACTGATTAAACAATTCATTTCCAGCATTATTACGCTCGGCAGGAATTGCATCACACCCAACCACAAAGCCCAATATTAGGGATATAAAAATATATTTGACGCTGAACTTCATTGGTGACGAGTCCTGAAGGAGCCTAAAATAAGAATCTCCACAATTAACATAATTGCAGCTAAAGCAAGAAACAAATCAAACCTTTCAACTGCTTTCGCTTGAACACCGCGATTAGCAAGAATGGGCGCAAACTTATCTATAGACTTTACAACCACAGTAGTTTCGTTGACCTCAGCAGCTATATCCAGATATATGCCTCCCGTCACCTCAGCAATCCGACGCAATCGAAGTTCATCTAGTTTTGAAACAATTGGATTTCCAGCCCGATCTCTTTTGTCCACTATACTTCCATCAGAATTATGCACAGGAATCAGAGCGCCAGTACCAGTCCCATATGCCAAACTATAAATCAAAACCCCTGCTTGCCGGGCATCTGATAAAACCGTATCAAGATTATCATCATGCCCTTCCCCATCGGACAATAACATAATCAAGCGATTGTCAGAGCTTGCAGATTCTAGTGATTTTAGGGCAAGTCGAATTGCAGCACCAATATTCGTTCCTTGGGACAAAGAAAGATTAGTGTTCACATTTTTTACTTGTGCGACCGCGGATATACTGTCAACAGTAAGCGGGAATTGCACCACTGGCTTAGCCGCAAACAATATTAATCCCATTTCATGACCCGAAAGCTGCTCGAGCAATTCCTTAAGAGTAAGCTTGGCACGTTCTAGACGACTGGGTTGAAGATCATTTGCGTCCATGCTTTTACTGACATCAAGCACGAACATAATTGATACATCTTGCGTTTGTATCGGTTCGAACTCAGTCCCCCAAACGGGTCTTGCTAACCCAAGTACAAGAAATACGCATCCAGCTACCCATATCCCTAGTCGTAACCAATGCCGACCATATTGAAATTCTTTATTGAGGCCAAACTGTTTGATTCGTATCAAGTATGATCGTTGTCGTACCCATACAAGCACAACAACAACCATTACAGGTATAAATAGAACCAACAGAAATGGATCTTGAAACGACATTATGGAAATACTCTCAGGACAGTTTGGCGCAAAAGCTGTTCAATAATGAGGAATATCAAACTAAAAGCAATGAATGGTTGAAAGCGCTCCTGCCACAGTATTTGCACCTGCTTTTCAATGTCCGAACGCTCGAGAGAATCAATACGACTATAAATTGTCTCTAAATCATTCTCGTTTGATGCCGCATAATAATTACCTTTGGTTATTGTTGCCACGGATTTAAGCGTCGCTTCATCAACACTGTTGTCAAATCTGGTCGATACATTCGGAACCATTCCGATTGTGTAAACTCGCATGTTCAGTGCCGCTAGTGCTTCTGCGGCTGTCAACGGTCCGATATCTCCTGCGTTACTAGCACCATCCGTCAATAAAATCACTACTTTGCTTGCGGCTTCACCTGATCGAAGCATGTTGCCAGCAGAGGTTAAGCCTGAGCCGATTGCCGTTCCATCAGCCACACCTTGAGCCGTCGCAAGTTGAACTTTGGAAAGTGTATCACGTAGCACATCGTAATCTAGAGTTGGTGGGACAAGTTGAAACGCGTCGCGTGCAAAAACGACTAATCCAATTCTGTCAAACTCACGCCGTTGGATAAATTTGTCTATCACCGCTCTCGCGGCTTCAAACCGATTCTGCGTCCCAAAATCGGTTGCTTCCATACTGCCTGATATATCAAGAACCAAAACAATCTGAATTCCTTGACCACGAATAATCTGGCGACTTTGCCCCGACTGAGGACGAGCAAGCGCAACCAATATTAATCCAACACTAACCCACCTTAGTGCATCTGGAATCCATCGAAAACGCACTTTCCAACTACTTGATAAACCGGCAAACACACGAATATCAGGATATCGAATAGCTGGAGCTATTTGCTTCTCATTTCGTTGACGTAATAACCACCAGATGATAACAATCGTTACTGCTAGCGGGATAATTGGTTGTGCAAAACGCCACATCATGAAACACGATCTACAAGGGTTTCTTCAACAGCAACAATCCACTCTGCCGCTTTGGTTGCATACTGCTGAGCAACTGTATGCTTAGGAACCGCACGGGCGAACTTCACCAAATCTGCACGCCTAAGCATATCCAACAATATCTGAAATTCGTCATTGGGCAGGAGTTCTCTTTGCCGTAGATTATCCATCAATTCAACCGTTGTTAAGTCTAGTGCTTCAATCCCATAACGGTGCTTGATGTAAGCCCTTAAACAGTTAGTTACTTGGCCAAATATGTAAAGCGACGATTCAGTGGATGCTTGCACTTGCTCTAAGGTATTCAAAATCTGCGTTACATCCATATTGAACATCTTTTGACGTTCAATGATTTGACCCCGCAGTTTCCAGAATTTGATTTGTCGCAACCGAATAATGAATGTGATGATCGCACATACAAAAAGCACTAACGACAAGGGTATCCAAGCAGGCACATAAGGGAGAAATATCTGAGACTTGAACGGTCGCAAATTCACATCATTTAAAGATAATGTACTTGGCACATCAAATTGGAGTGGTTCGACACGCAAATCCACTGGTGATTTACCCGCAACTTGATAACTTAAGTTCAGTGCTGGCGTTACTGATATACCTAGTTGCCACAACACCGCAGTAAGCGGTACCTGATATTCGACATCAGCGTTATCTGATGGATTAATGACATTCAGCGAACCTACCTTTGTAATCGTAAGTGGCGCAAAATCATTAACAAAATTGGGCAATATTAGCTTCGCATCTTTAGGAACACGAATGTGCAACAATAACTGGATCGGTTCGCCAAGTTTTGGTTGCATATTATCTGCGGACAGATAGGCTTGATCAACAGCATGTACCGTAGCGAAAACAAACAAAATAACTACTGTGCTCAAGAAATAGATGAGACATTTGATCATATGGATTACTGATGACGAGAACGCGCCCGAGATTGAAAAAAGGTAACCAACTTGGAGGCGTAATTATCCTCATGCCCAATATGAACGAAATCTACCATCGACTGCGTCAGGGTATTAGCAATAACTTTTTGTAAACGCGCGGATTGATTGAAAAACTCTTGTTGCCAATTTGAAGCATGTGTATCAAGCCAGATAATTTGTCCAGTTTCAGCATCTTCGATGCGAACCAATCCAATGTCGGGCATCGATTGTTCGATTGGGTCGCTAAAAATCAAGGCAATTACGTCGTGGTGATAGGCTAAGAGAGATAATTCCGTAGCATATGTGTCGACAGGTGTAACAAAATCAGATAGAAGAAAAATAATCGCTTTTTGTTTTAGTGAACGGCTAGCTGTCTTCAGTGCCGCTGCGATATCGGTTCCTTTTTGAGATGGTATTCGTGTCAGTAAATCATGAATAAGCCGCAACGTGTGATTTCGACCTTTATTAGGTGGAACATAGTGTTCAACTACATCACTAAATAGAACCAGTCCCACCTTATCGTTGTTATGGAGAGCCGAATAGGCTAATACAGCACCAACCTCGGCAGCCCTGTCTCTTTTTGTTTTCGAAGTGCTCCCAAACAAACAAGAAGCACTTGTATCGACTAACAATAATACCGTCAACTCTCGTTCCTCGATGTATTGACGAACTACAGTCTGCCCCATCCGTGCGGTAGTGTTCCAATCAATCAGACGAACATCATCACCGGGTTCATAAGGTCGAATTGCATCAAATTCGAGCCCACGACCTTTGAATGCAGAGTGGTAAGAACCCGCAAAAGAGTCATTTACAAGTTTGCGAGTCATCAATTCAATCAAGCGAATTTTACGGAAGACATCAGATGTAATCATTATGGCACCGGAACACGTGTCAAAATCCGTTCTATTACTTGATCGCTATTCACATCATCAGCCTGTGCTTCAAACGAAACAATTATTCGGTGTCGCAAGACATCAGGTGCAAGTTGCTTGACGTCATCTGGGGTCACATAGCCCCTACCGCGCAAAAAGGCATAGGCTTTTACTGCCTTATGAAGGGCAATTGTGGCGCGAGGCGATGCACCAAACTCAATCAAGTTAGCCAAATCTTTAGCACCGTTCCCTTTTGGATCGCGCGTCATAAAGATTATATTGAGAATATAATCGCTCACCTTTTCATCGATGTAGATGGTATGCACTACGTCTTGGGCTTGCTTGAGACTATTCAGGTCAACGACAGCACGCGCAACAGGTTCTCCGCCATTTGTCATCCGATCAACAATCATTCGTTCTTCAGCACGAGAAGGGTAGCCTAAGATTACCTTGAGCATGAAGCGATCAAGTTGTGCTTCTGGAAGCAAATATGTACCTTGTTGATCGATCGGATTTTGGGTAGCCATAACCATAAAAGGTGTAGGTAGAGCGTAGGTCTTATCGCCAATCGTAACCTGATGTTCTTCCATGGATTCAAGCAAGGCAGACTGAACTTTTGCGGGAGCTCGATTAATTTCATCGGCTAAGACAATATTCGCAAATATTGGTCCTAACCGGGGTGAAAACTCTCCCGTTTGGGGGTTATAAATTTGTGTACCGATCAGATCCGAAGGCAATAAATCAGGGGTGAATTGAACTCGTTGAAACTTCGCCTGAATTGTATCTGAGAGCGTTCGAACAGCTAATGTTTTTGCCAATCCGGGCACACCTTCTATTAGGATGTGACCACCACACAATAATCCAATCAACAATCGATTTATTAGCCGATCTTGTCCGACAATAACTTGGCTGGTTTCCTTAGCGACCTCAAGAAAGGCGCCTGCCTCGCGTTTTATGGACTCGTTCAACTGCTGAATAGAATTCATGTGGTATTACTCAACGAAAGAACAGGCAAAAATTCATAGAAGTGGGATTTGCCTTACAAGAGGTAAACAGCAACGCCCCACCAATTAGGCCAGCGCAAAGAAATACGACAACTAGACATCCGCACCATGCGACTGGACCGCCATTTATAATACTGCCGAAGAGTTCTACCAACCCTACAAAGGTATGTAAAGTTGTGCCCAGTAGTTGTAAACCGAAGAACAAGAACAGCCCAACTACACAGAGCACAACACATCCCACTGCCAACAATAGCAATGTTCCGGTATCAACATTTTGTAAGACAGCCATATCGAGTACAAACCTAAAATTTGAGAATAAAAGTTGCAACCCACATATAATACTACGGATTACACGTACCTTGTGTCAGAGTTGCAGAAATCCACGTATCAGACTGCTTAAAGAAACATTCGCACGAACTCGCAGACTGACCACTTCCAGCCCACAGGATGAAATTTGTGTCGGTTTGTAGGCAGACCGTGTTTTCGTCTAGCACACGGGTCATTGGACGCGCAATACCAATACCACGCTCAGTAGCATCTTGAATCAACCAGATACGAAGACTTTGTCCCGGCACGTCACCGAGCTGAACACTTATTTCACCTTGTGATATGAGCGCTATGGCAAAACAAGGAAACAACAATAAGATGATCCAAGCTAAAAGACCAAACCAGCATCCAAATCTACGAAACATACTGCGTGATTTGGCAGTTAGAGTCGGGGGATTATTATTCGCCGCACTATGATCAATCTCGGTCATGAATCATCCTAAAATATTCACCAAACTTATCCATCGTATATTGCAGATCAGTATCCAATAACTTTGTCAATCGAAATACCTGCGCTATGCATCAGCAAAAAACATCTGAATTTGATCATCCTTGTCGTAGCTGACATGAACGAAAAACGGAGCAGCAGTAGAGTCAATTGCGAGTATGCGAGGCAAAATTATCGGGAGATCTTCAACTAAATCATACTCAAGCAAGTTGGCTTGCGGAATCCAATGTAATGATCCTTCATCGTTTGCGATTACCTGACGAGAATTACTTTGAGAAATAAATACAAACAACACTATACCCGTCGAAGCACCTGCATCAATGTTGTAAATTGCACATAGGCGAAGATCATGAACTGAAAGTCCAGTTTCCTCGAATATTTCGCGGCGCGCACTCGTCAAAGGGTCTTCGTAGCGCTCGATGTGTCCCCCTACCCCATTGTAGCGATTGGGAAAGACGCGTTTATGGGGAGCACGTTTCATCAACAAAACATCCTGCCCGTTCAATACAAAACACAGGGTACGAGGAATTATTAACCAACGATTTTGTGTCGCATCCGCCCCTTGCTGATTTGCACCCATTATGTCCAACCTTGTACTTTCTGCACGGAGTGTAAATTGTTTAGGTACTGCGTTCGTGCTAATCTACCATAAAGCGTTTCTATTCGCTTCATTATGGATAACCAATTATGGCAATTACGCATACCGAAGCGCCTCAACCTGACCTCAGAATCGTGCGCACAGAAACTCTTCATCCACACGAAGATAACGATTCACAACGATCACGACCACTGATTGAGCGACTGGCCAGTGAGACAGTTGTCATTAATCCCCCAATTGTAGCTCCAATGGGAGCGAGCCAATATCTAGTACTGGATGGCGCCAACCGTTTTCACGCCTTCTCCCACTTAGGATACCCTCATATTTTGGTTCAAGTTGCACCTTATGAAAGTGGATTTGTTGAACTTAAAACGTGGCGCCATCTCGTGTGTAATTGGAACCGCGAAGAATTGCTCAGGCACCTCAAGCAATTGGGAGATATTCAAATACACGAAGGGCAACAGAGCACAGCCATTGCTCATATCCTGTTCCAAGATGGAACGGTAATAGCCTTAATGTCCCCGGTCGAAAATACACATGAACGAAATGCTGCACTACGACAAGTAGTGAGCATTTATCAACAACACGCAGTACTTCAGCGCACCGCTCTTGTTGAGCCGTCCGATATTTGGGTGCTTCATCCGACAGCCATTGCAATTGTCGAGTTCCCGCATTATCAACCATCTGATATTATGGCGGCAGCACGTTACAATGCATACTTACCGCCGGGGATTAGCAGACACATCATTCAGGGGCGAGCGCTAAAAGTAAACTACCCACTGGATTTACTTCGCGATGAAACGACTAGTCTGGGTGAAAAGAATGAACATTTGAAACTGTGGATCCAAGAAAAACTGACGAGACGACAAATTCGGTACTACGCAGAATCCAGTTATCTTTTTGATGAATAGAGGGTCGGGGTTATGAATCAGGCAGTTATTCAGGCATTACAAAAAGCGACACTTTTTTCAGATGGGATTGATTATTCCGTGCTGAAGCTACCCGCCCGTGCTATAACGGTATCAGCCGGAGTTGTAGCTGAAATTGGTGAGGCTTTTTGTGCACTGATTGTCGACAAAGATGAGGTCAGCTTAATCATTCCTAGTGACGCTATTGAAGACTTTGAGCACAGATTACAGGGACATGCTTTAGCTCCAAGCTCATATCGACTGATTACATTCGATCTAGAACTCGATTTTAACCTATTCGGGTTTATGGCGACGGTAAGCGAAGCGCTCGCGAAAGCAGAAGTTTCGATACTACCAATTGCCGCATTCTCAAGAGATCATATACTCGTGCCTTCACAGCAGTTCGATATTGCCTTAGCAACATTACAAAAGCTACAATCTACGCTTTAGATCACCTAGAACAAGACCACAATACACATGGAAATTTCACTTTTCCCGTCGAATCAGGTACCACGCCCTCCAGATGAAATTCGGATTGAAGAGATCCATGTTATGCCGTATCCGGATCGTTTTAGGGTTCGGGTACATGTGAAGGTCACAGCCTTTTTGGAACGACCAAATGTGTTAATCGTTGCACGTAACAAAGATAATGTGATCGTTAGTGAACTGAACATTATTGAAACGATGCACAATGATATGGAATTCACGCTGCATATTCGAAATATTAAAGAACCGGCGGGTGAATACACTCTTGAAGTCGATCTCTTTTATAAATCCAGAACACCGCCACAAGATCGCAAAGTTGAACCGTTTGTCATCCCAGAAGCGCCTCCAACTGCACAAGGGTGATTGAGACTGGTATGCAACTGTGGATGACGCCTGAGTTATCGCAAGCCCTTGCAGAACATGCAAGAAAGAGCCAACCGGATGAATGCTGCGGTATTGTATTAGGCGTAGGAAACCACGTTACGCAAGTTATGCCTGTACCTAACATCGCGGAGAACCCACGAAACAATTACCGGATGGATGATAAAACAGTGGTGGAGCTTTTTTTGCGAGTTGAGCGCGAACAGCAAAAAATCATGGGCTTTTATCATTCCCATCCGCGAACTGATCCAATTCCTTCGCAAAGTGACATTCAATTGGCAGCGTACCCCGAGACGGCGTACCTTATTGTTGGATTTCGTGGAGAAGAAACACATCTCGCGGCATGGTCGATAAAACGCGACCGCGTTGAGCCAATCAAGGTCATTGTTTCGAGAGAAGAACCGCCTCCAGAACCAGAGCCGCTCTCGCAAACTCACAAACGGGCAGTTATTCTAGCAGCGTGTATTGCCTTTGCATTTCTAATTGTGCTGTCACTCTCATTATTGCCCCCTGCTCCCATTATTCCCGGTCATTAAGCCCAGAAAGTAGTCGATTATCAACATGTTGATCCCTATCATTATTATCGTGTTAGCAGGACTTATCGCGGGCGGATTGATCAACGTATTGGCGGATGCCCTGCCCCAACGTGTTGCAGCAAAATCACCTCAATATCCGGATGGCACTCCACGACCAATTGCGGCATGGCTCGGCGTGACAGCCTTCTTGAGCGGCAAACGTGTTTCGGCTGGTGGAGCAAAACTGGGGTGGCGCTATCCATTGGTTGAAGTTGCAACCGTAGCAGGAATGCTTTTGACGTATTTCATCAAAGTGAATGAGCCAAAGGTTGACACTCTTCAACTCATTTACTGGCTAGCCTATATCGCCATATTCGTACTGATCACTGTGATTGACCTCGAACACAAACTCATTCTGTTTATTGTGATTATCCCATCCTGCGTGTTGGCCGTTCTGGACGCTTTGACAACCAGTGCTCCACCGGGTCTGGAACGCTCATTATTGGGTGGGGCTTTGGGTTTTGGGACGTTTTTTGTACTGTATCTGGGCGGGATTGGTTATGTTTATATGGCTAACCAAGTGCAGGGTCGCAACATCAGTGAGGTCGCGTTCGGTTACGGCGATGTGATGATGGCACTCCTGAGCGGATTGGTTTTGGGACTGGGTGACATGCTTTTCGCTATGTTCCTGACGGTCATTCTGGGCGCATTGGGGGCACTCTTCTATCTGGTTGGAAGCCGCTTAGTCGGTCGCGATTCGAGTATGATCGCGGCAATTCCTTATGGGCCTTATATTGTGGCTGGGACAGCGTTGATGATGTTATTTGGGCCGCAAATACGCATTCTGCTTGTGGGGTATGCGAATTGACAACTCTTAATTCGCAACATTCTTCATTTTCACTCGTGCAGTTTTATGTCGTCGTCGTCGTCGTCGTCGGACAATTGCTAAAGGTTAAAAGGTAAAGGCCGAAAGTAGGCCTCAGTTGCTAGCAAGAGGGTTCGGTTGGCAAAACTGGCAGTCCACAGGATTTCCTTCGGTCACAATTTCGGCAATGGCAAGCATGGCAAAACATGTAAGTGCCAATTCAGTCGCCAGTCATGGTCAGCAATAGGAGTGTTAAGGTGCGGCAGGTGCGAGAATAAGCGTTCGGAATAGCCTTAGATTCAACACCGCATAGACATCATAGCGGAAATGGTGAGGCAAAGGGTTACATTTTGGAAGAACATTTTGTAACTTTTTTGGTGGTTTGGTACCAACTTTTCAGGCAAGGCTCTCGCCTATGAAGTTGGTTAATGGTTAGAAATTGGTTTGGCAACAAACCCAATATAAACCCGGAACATAACACCAGCTACGCAAAAAGGATTTGCCGTCTTACCCTAGATGCCAGATTGTTGAAGGTACTTTCGCTTGAATTGGTCATTAGAGCCGTTCAAGTAAAGATTATGAGAAATTGGCTTCTATTAGTGAGGGCATGATTTATCTGACATCTATTCATACTACCCTCATTCGTTTCGAATCCCAATATTCAAATGGCTTCTTAAATACTTCATCAAACTACGTTTCATAGGAACAGCAATTAGGAAGGAGCCACCCCAAATTGCGATGGTTAAAATGGCTTGAATCGCCGAATATATTCCTCTGTTCACTGTCTCATGTATGCGAAGAACATCACGCGCAAAATCACTTACTATAAGAAATATACTGAAGCCAAGTATGACAAATAATGTTGCACACAGCACATAGACTATTATGTGTCCCAAAGTCTTCATTACCATTCCCCCAAAACAATCCTGACATCACGTAATGGATCCTATTGGTTCATTGGGCGTTCGATGACACCACCGCCAAGCACTTGATCGCCGTTATATACCACTGCACCTTGACCGGGTGTGATGTCACGCAGGGAGGCGTCGAAGGTGATGGACATGCGAGAGTCGGGCAACGGTTCGACCAAAGCTGGTACGGGTGTGGATTTATAGCGAATCTTCACTTCGGCGCGAAAGGGTTCAGTCGGTGTAATGCCGCTTACCCAATTAACACGTTTGGCCGTCAAGCTGCCCCGACCTAATTCATCGGCTGTACCAACAACTAGGACATTTTGCTGCGGATTGATGCCAATCACATAGAGAGGTTCGGGTGTTGATAAACCAAGTCCTTTACGCTGGCCGATGGTGTAGTTGACTAAGCCATTGTGTTCACCGATGACTTCACCATTTTTGCGCACGATAGAACCGTGCACCATGACATCGGGAGCATGATCGGTCAAGAAGCGCCGATAGTTATTGTCGCCAATGAAACACAAATCCTGACTATCTTGTTTACTGGCGGTAGGAAGGCCAAAACGGGCAGCAATCTGACGTACCTCAGGTTTGGTATATACTCCCACGGGGAAGAGCGCATGACTCAACTGTTCTTGCCCCAGTACGCTTAAGACATAGCTTTGATCTTTGTGCGAGTCAGCCGATTTGCTGAGGGTGAAGCGACCATCATTATCTTGCGAGACACGCGCGTAATGGCCAGTTGCTAGATACTGAGCATCCATCGCAAGGGCGTTTTGCAACAAATAGCGAAAGCGAATCTGGCGATTGCATTCCATACAAGGGTTTGGGGTTACGCCTTGCCGATGCTGATCAACAAAGAATTCGACAATGGTGTTGCGAAAGACTTCTTTGGTATCAAGCACGTAAAACGGGATGCCAAGTTGCGCGGCTATTCGACGAGCATCCGCCATTTGATCGGGCGTACAACAGCGATTATGGGCGCCCCCTACAACGGTTTCTTCCGACCACAAGCGCATCATCATGCCAACTACGTCATAACCCTGCTCGACCAGCAAGGCCGCCGCAACCGAACTATCAACCCCGCCACTCATCGCGACCACTACACGAATGTTTGAATTATCGCTCACAGCGCCATCTCTCGATTTAACTTACGTAACTTCTCGACTACATCACCTAATGTATTCACAGTATATGCGATGTCATCTGCAGATGTCTGCAAACCAACGGTTAGACGCAAACTGCCTAACGCTTCTTTCGGGGAAAACCCCATTGCTAATAAAACCGAAGATGGTTCGGGGTTACCAGTTTTGCAGGCCGATGCGCTGCTGGCGGCAACTCCGCGTAGATCAAGATGGGACACAAGGGAATTCCCATCGAGGCCAGCAAACAGGAAGCTGGCATTGGAAGGCAGGCGGTTGTGTGGATCACCCGTAAGTTGTACATCCGAAATATGAGTCAGGACGCCGTCAATGAGTTGATCACGAAGGGCGGTAAAGTGACTTATCCTTTGTTCACGTTCATCATAGGCCAGTTGTAAAGCCGTAGCCATACCGATAATGCCGGGCGTGTTCAATGTGCCAGCGCGTCTATTCTCTTCGTGGCTACCACCTGTTTGACTGGAAACGAGATTTACGCCCTTTCGGACATAGAGTAGCCCTACTCCTTTGGGGCCATAAAACTTATGTGCCGATAGACTGAGCATATCGACACCCAATTGTTCAACATTCAATGATACTTGACCAGCGGCCTGTACTGCATCGGTATGCACAAGAACACCTGATTGTTTTGCTCTGGCAGCAATATCAGCAAGGGGTTGAATGGTGCCAACTTCGTTATTGACTAACATGACACTCAATAAGCGTGTCGAAGCACGATAGTGGGTGTTAAAGTCTTCAGGGGAAATTGAACCACGCGAATTGACAGGCAGAAGTGAATAATCAAAGCCCATGACATTCCGCAATTGTTCGGCTGTCTTTGTAATGGCGGTGTGTTCGACAGTTGTGGTGATCAAATGAGCAGGATCACCCGCTTCGAGATGTCCCCAAAGTACGCCACGTAAGGCAAGGTTATCCGATTCAGAACCGCCGCTGGTGAATATAATTTCATGGGGTGTGGCATTCAATAGGCGTGCAATGGTCTCACGAGCGGTCTCAACGGCGTCTTCAGCTGCACGACCAAATGCATGGGCAGAGGAAGAATTGCCGTAAACGGACGAAAAATAAGGCAGCATGGCTTCTACAACGCGAGGGTCAGTGGGGGTGGTCGCGGAATGATCCAGATAGACAATACGTTTTGTTAACATTAATCCTTATTTCCGTTAAATCACATCAAATCTTGAAAATTATAGGTTAGTCGGGAAAAATTTTACAGATAACAGGTGACGACTTGAACAAATCGGTATATCATTAGGGTTTGCAATTCGTAGAACACCACAAAAGATCAATCAAGTGATACACATTGCTTGAGGAATTGTTCTGTTCACTAATCTCATAGGAGAACAACATGTCTATCATTGAACACATACACGGTCGCGAAATACTTGACTCACGCGGCAACCCCACTATCGAGGTTGAAGTTCGCTTAGCGGACGGCGCATTCGGACGGGCGATGGTTCCGAGCGGCGCATCAACCGGCGACCATGAAGCACTAGAACTGCGCGATGGCGACAAGAAGCGCTATGGTGGTAAGGGCGTACTACGGGCAGTCAATGCAGTCAACGGGCCGTTGGCCGATGCTCTGCGCGGTATGTACGCACAACAAAAGATTGTGGATGAAACCATGATCGAGCTGGACGGCACACCGACCAAATCCAACCTCGGTGCGAATGCTATCCTCGGCGTATCACTGGCGGTGGCACGTGCAGCGGCGGACAGCGTCAATTTGCCATTATATGCATATTTAGGGGGCGTTCATGCCCATACCCTGCCCGTTCCTATGATGAACATCATGAACGGCGGTAAACACGCGACCAACAGCACTGACTTCCAAGAATTCATGGTAATGCCAGTCGGCGCTGACTCGTTCCGTGAAGCACTGCGCTGGTGCGTTGAAGTTTACCAATCACTCAAGAATATTCTGCATAAGGCAGGCCACAGCACAACAGTCGGTGATGAAGGCGGCTTTGCACCAAGCCTCGGTTCCAACCAAGCAGCATTGGATGTCATCATGGAAGCCATCCAAAAAGCGGGCTATACCCCCGGTGAACAGATCCGTATTGCGCTTGATCCGGCAACTTCGGAACTGTACCGTGATGGTAAATATCATCTGGATATTGAAGGCCGCGTCCTTTCGGGTGAGGAAATGGTCGAGTTCTGGGCGGACTGGACTAGCCGTTACCCAATCATTTCGCTCGAAGATGGTTTGGCACAAGATGACTGGGCAAATTGGTCTAAGTTAGTCGCTGCTATCGGTGACCGTGTTCAAATCGTTGGCGACGACCTGCTGGTTACCAATGTTGAGCGCGTTGAACGTGCGATCAAGGAAAAAGCGGCAAACTCACTGCTGTGCAAGGTCAATCAAATTGGTACCCTGACTGAATCGATGGCAGCAAGCCAAATGAGCCAACGTCATGGTTGGACTGTGGTTGCCAGCCACCGCAGCGGTGAAACCGAAGACACCACCATTGCTGATCTGGCTGTGGCATTGAATGCTGGTCAGATTAAGACAGGCGCTCCCGCACGTTCTGATCGGGTTGCGAAGTTCAACCAATTGTTACGTATCGAAGAACAACTTGGCAGCGCTGCCTATTATCCGGGTCTAAAAGCCTTCACCAATCTCAAGATTTAGTTCATCAGCTTCATGCGAAAGGAAAATCAGCTTGTCTAACAAGTTAGGTGTTGAAGGTAAACGCACCAAAATTGTAGCCACAATTGGTCCTGCGTCCCGTGACGAAGCGACCATTCGGCAAATGATCCGCAGCGGAATGAATGTCGCGCGTATCAATTTTTCTCATGGCGATCATCAAACACATGGGGAAAATATCGACCGTATCCGCAAAATCGCAAAAGAAGAAGGAGCGGTCGTTGCGATTCTCTGTGATATTCAAGGTCCGAAGATTAGAATTGGTAAGGTTGCAAATGAGCCACTCGTCCTGAAAAAGGGCGATAAGGTTACCTTCACATTAGACAATGTGCCGGGAGAAAATGGCGTCATCTCGCTACCACATCCTGAATTCATTCAGGATATCAAGGCAGGAATGCAACTGTTGCTCGATGATGGCAATATGGAAATGATGGTCGTGCAAACGATCGCGCGCGGATTGATTTGCGAGGCGGTCATTCCCGGTGTGCTGAGTTCGCGCAAGGGAGTCATGGCGCCTAAAGCACGTCTGACTCTGTCAGCTATTACGGAAAAAGATCGGGCTGACGTCGAATTCGCGCTAGGCAAGCATACTGAATATCTGGCGATGTCGTTTGTTCGCTCGCAAGATGATATTCGAGAAATGCGATGGCTCATCAAACATCTAGGAGGTGACGTCGCAGTCATTTCCAAGATTGAGAAGCATGAAGCGCTTGAGAACATCGAGTCGATTGTCGAAGTCTCGGATGGCATCATGGTCGCGCGTGGTGATCTGGGTGTTGAAACACCGGCAGAAGAAGTTCCATTCCATCAGAAGCGCATTATTGAGTTGTGTAATGAGGCGGGAAAGCCCGTCATCACCGCAACGCAGATGCTGAACTCGATGGTGGAGAATCCCCGTCCAACGCGCGCAGAAGCCAGCGATGTCTATAACGCGATTTTGGACGGTACGGATGCGGTCATGCTGAGTAACGAAACCGCAGCAGGCAAGTATCCAGTGATTGCGATTGAAACGATGGCACGGATTGCGGTGATTGCGGAACATAGCATCTGGCATAATCGCGCCAAGCAACCGTACATTATCAGCAATCCACGTGCGGAAGGCAACCAAGCTATTTCGGACGCGATCAGCCAATCAACCTGCCAGATTGCGGAAGCGCTCAATTCGAAGGTGATCGTAACTTCGACATTGACAGGTTATACAACACGGCGTGTGGCTAAGGAACGTCCGAAGACGCCGATTTTGTGTGTTACCCCAAATGAGGTTACTCAACATCGGATGGCATTAGTATGGGGTGTGCTCCCCTTGCTGATTCCAGAATTTCATTCAATTGATGAAATGATTACATCAGTGGTCACTGCGGCAGAAGATGCCGAGTTGGTCACGATTGGCGACACGCTGATCATTATCGCGGGTGTACCGTTCAGTGTTGGAGGTCAAACTAACTTCTTGAAGATCCACACCGTCGGTGATGTAGCCGCGTTCTAATCCTCAGTATCTTCGTAAAAGGGCGGCGATTTACAGGTCGTCGCCCTCAACAAATTCCAATGGCTCAGGGGCTCGTGATGACGCACGACGGCGTGCTTGAGGCTGGTTTCCCGATGTACTTTGTTCGGGAACGTTAGTCGGACGGGCATATGTTGGTGTGGGCAAGACAGGTTCGGCTGTGGCACGTTGCTGAGCAGTGCAATACGGGCAGACCTGCCACGATAGTTCCAGCATTTGATGGCAGTTGGTACAAGGTTTCTTCAGGCGAGTAAAACAGTGCGGACAGGCTTGCCAATTATCTTGCACACGTTGACCGCAGCCCGGGCAGGTTGGTTTCTCCTCAATTTCTTGAAGTAAGGCCTCTTCTTCCAGCGAGCGCTCATAGGCTTCGCTTAAGGTTTCGCGTGGGCGAATCAAGAGGTAGATAATCAAACCGGGTATGGTCAGTAAGGCGACCAACAATAAACTGCCAATGTGGGCAAAAGTATCTCGTGAACGCGAACGCATATCGCGATATGCCCACACAATTAAAGCCAACCATAAGGCTGCAACAATTACAATTCCATAGATGGTTATGCCGAGTGCAACATCACTGGACAAACCTAAACCCGTTAGCAACTCACCCATTTTGGGAACTCCAGACCCTCAGACTAAACCTCATGCCAGTATATCAGTGCGCATGTGTAGGCGCAAAAGCCAAAGTAAGAGTATCATACCCTGCAATCAATAATCAAAGCACTTAGCAGACTGATTTCATGAGTCCATCAAATCGATCCACCAATCTAAAATCGTTACCCGCAAGTGAGCGTCCACGTGAACGGATGCTGGTTCATGGAGCGGGATCGCTTTCAAATGCAGATTTGATTGCTATTTTGTTACGGACAGGCACTGCTAGCGAAAATGTGCTTCAGATTGCCGAGCAAATCTTGTTGACGTGCGGCGGTTTGGCTGGATTGACACGAGCAACACAGCATGATCTGTTACAAATTTCAGGATTAGGGCCAACCAAAGTTACTCAACTCATGGCAATCATCGAACTGGCCAAACGTATTATGACACTACCCGTAAATGAGCGAGTTACGATTGACAAGGCAGAAGACGCAGCCCGTTTCTTTTCAGATATGCAGTTTTTGCATCAAGAGCACGTCAGGCTTCTGCTGCTGGATTCAGCAAGATGCGTTATCGCAAGCCCGACAATCTATATTGGGACACTCAACACTTCGATATTGCGGGTATCTGAACTGTTCCGCGAGGCAATCACCCGAAATAGTCCAGCGTTTGTGATTGCACATAATCACCCTTCGGGTGACCCTACGCCATCGCCAGAAGATTTAGAGCTAACGCACACACTAATAGCTGCCGGGAAATTACTGGACATTCAAGTGATCGATCATCTGATTATGGGACACAACCAGTGGGTTTCCTTGAAGGCGCTCGGACTCGCATTCGTGGATTAGCGATCATGGATTTGGATTCAAATCTGCGAACAATGCTAAGTCGCTAATCTCCACATCGTATTGGTGACCAGAGGCTTTAAATTGAACATCTACAATAGCAACAGGTCGTTGTTCCGCCAGTTGATCGGGATTGCTTATCAGGTTGAGTAGGTTTCCGCTGTCATAAGTAAACCACGCCTTTTCGTAAACGCGTTCATGCTCCTGAAGGCAACTGTTGCATTGGAGCGGGAAATTGCGATCCGGATCCACACGAGCGTAAAAACCATGATACCAACGGCGCAAAATCCCCTTCTGATCACGGTATTCTACGAGTAGCATCAGGGGGCACTCGCTGCCATCTTGCCCACAAGTACTTAGTGATTGATAATTTATTCTGAAGTTAGCGCGGAGACTCAGGTAGTTAAAACTGGCGACGTTCTGACCGTCTGTACCCCACGAGCGAACGCAACCTGTTTCGCCATGTGATGTCGCATTGTCGGCACGTATTAGGCGCAAGACGGCGCGTCCATCGACTATACCGGGGAGTGCCTGCCCTACTGGATCGCTGTTATCTTTACACACCCAATCTTTCAAGAATGGTTGACCTGTTGTGTCCGGATCCGATGGTTCACGAATCACATCTTGAAATACGCCTTCACTCAATAAGTTGGTATAGGACTGAGAAAGCACTACTTCTTGAGGATTAACAGTGTAGTTGATCGTGCCCTGACTGTTGATGGGGATTGATTTGCCAACATCAACATTAGAAGGCTTTAGGATTACATCACCATCTTGATTGATAACCTGAACACGTGTATCAGACGCCCGCAAAATATACTGTCCACCAGAACGGAGATAAATCAAATCGCCCGCGCGAGTGATAATACTTAACTGTAATTCACGAGATAATTTACCTGGCGCAAATATGTTCAATTCGCCGGTAAAATCCTGTAATTCGACTATATACTGACCACTACTCCACTGGTAGCGAGGACGAGAACCTCGCGCTAGTTTCAATGAAGTCTCACCCCGTAAAGTGACAGCAGTAACCATCTGATGATTATCCAAGCCATCGCGTAGAGACAAAGTGGCTTGAGATAATATGTCGGTACTTAAGGTATCGGTGGTTGATACGACACCATTTAAACGAACTGCTTCTTGGCCTGAGATTCCACCACTGCCCCGCCCCACTTGCATCATGGCATCAAGTGGAACAGCTGATTGAAACAAGAAATAGGTAATCCCGACACCGGATACAAGGCAGATTGTGCAAAACACTGCGAACGATATAAGCATGATTCCCCATGCTCGCCGTTGGGGATCAATGATGGTTTTAGGAGAGGGAGGATTCACAAGGTCAAAACTTGCCACTGGTTGTATCCTGTTGAACGGCGGTTATCAAACCGTTTTTGGTGAAGCGATCAGATTATAACATAGTGACGCATCAACCCAAGCCAAAGCCTTCATCTCGACGCACAAACGGCATTCAGGTATAATCCTACACAATATTTTCAGATGTAAATTAGATGGAGATTAGGCCATGTCCGGACATAGTAAATGGTCTACTATCAAGCGTAAAAAAGGTGCGGCTGACGCCCAACGCGGGAAAATCTTTACGCGGTTGGCACGGGATATTATGATTGCGGCTCGTGAAGGTGGCGGCGACGAAAATTCTAACACCAAGCTCAAACTTGCGATTGGAAAAGCCAAAGCCGGTAACATGCCTCGTGAAAACATTGAGCGTGCGATTACGCGGGGCACAGGCGGCGCAGACGGTGAAATGATGGAAGAAATCACCTATGAAGGCTATGGGCCAGAGGGTGTAGCATTCCTGATTGATGTGCTGACAGACAATAAGAATCGTACACTAGCTGAAGTGAAGCGTCTATTCAACCGCGCTGGAGGAAGCCTCGCATCGGCAGGTTCTGTCGGCTGGCAGTTTGAGAAAAAGGGTTTCATTTCACTGGAAGGCGAGAAGCTAGATTTTGATAGCGTCTTCATGACCGCTGCAGAAGCTGGTGCAGACGATGTGGCGAATGAAGATGGTACGGTGATCGTTTCTACCCCACGCGATATGTTCGCCGCAGTAGAAACGGCATTGGCGGAGAGTGGTTATCAAATCGCTGATGCTGAACTGCGCTGGGAAGCAAAAAACGAAAGCGAAATCCCTGTCGAAAAAGCGGTTCAGAATATGCGGCTCATGGAGCAGCTTGAAGAACTTGACGATGTGCAAAGCGTGGCATCCAACTTAGCAATTACAGATGATGTAATTGCCGCACTTGAGACCGCTTAATGATTTGTTTAGGCATCGACCCCGGAACGGCAACCGTCGGGTATGGGGTGGTTGAAGAAATGCGCGATGGTTCACTGAGAGCCATCGCGTATGGCGTGATTACCACAAAACCTTCGATGCCGATGTGGGAGCGACTCAAGCTGATTTACGACGGAGTGCGCGAATTAACCACTACATATCAACCGGATCGAGCTGCGGTTGAAGAGTTATTCTTCGCTAAGAATGTTACTACCGCAATTACCGTTGCGCAGGGTCGCGGTGTCATTCTTGCGGCGCTCGCTGCATCAGCGTTGCCCATTGCTGAGTACAAACCAAACTCTATCAAGCAATCGATTGCGGGATACGGCGGTGCCAAAAAGCCTCAAATGCAGGAGATGGTGCGCATCTTGTTGGGGCTGGATGAGATTCCCCGCCCGGATGATGCGGCTGATGGGTTGGCAATTGCCATCACGGATCTGCATAACTCACGGTACGACGGCCTTAGTTATTGACGGGAAAGACTATCTATGATCGCCAGTATCCAAGGTATGGTCGCGGCAACGGGTAAAGATTATGGTGTGATTACAACATCCAGTGGACTTGGTTACAAGGTATTTGTACCGTTTCCCACTCTAGAACGATTACATGTGGACAATGAGGCATTCCTTCACACGACATTGATTGTCCGTGAAGACTCGCTCACGCTATACGGATTTGCGACCACAACCGAGCGGGATGTGTTCGAGATCTTAATCAGCATCAGCGGCATTGGGCCGAAAACAGGTCTCGCGATTCTCAGTACGCTCAGCCTCGACAGTCTACGAAACGCGGTCGTCAGCGAACGGGCAGAGATCTTGACCCGCGTACCGGGTATTGGCAATAAATCGGCACAAAAGATTCTGATTGAGTTGAAAGACAAGCTTAAGCTAGGATTGGATACTGCCCCAACCAGCGAATTTGATGATTTGAACAGCGATGTTCTGGATACACTGGTCGCATTGGGTTATAGCATTGTTGAAGCGCAAACCGCCATTCAATCGTTGCCAAAGAATGCACCGGCAACGGTAGAGGATCGCGTTCGGATGGCGTTAAGTTATTTCGCCTAAATGACACTCATTGGATGAATGATATGACAACAAACCCGACTGAGGGATTGATCGGAAAACGCGTTGAGGTACTGGACAAGGGTTGGATTGAACTGGTTGACCTGCTGCCTCATCCGGCAACCGGCGTAAGCGGCGATCTGGCCATTGTCAACGCTGCACGTGTGAGTTTCATGGGCGAAAGCAAGGGTCCAGAAAAAGACAAGAAGCTGCTTTTCTACTTGCTGCGCAATCATCATACTAGCCCATTTGAGATGGTCGAATTCAAGTTTCGTGTGCGTGCTCCATTGGTGACATGGTGGCAGTGGGTGCGTCATCGCACATGGAATTTCAATGCGCAGTCGGGACGTTATACACCATTTGAGGAAAATGACTTTTACATTCCTGATGTATGGCGCAAACAGGCAGCTAGCAATAAGCAAGCTAGCGAAGGTGAAGTTGATACCGCAACTAACCAGATGCTGACTGACAAGTTGAATGATTTCTACAAGCAGGGTTATGACCTGTACGAAGAAGCGCTGCAAGCAGGAGTTTCTAAAGAAATGGCGCGGCTATTTCTGCCGGGGTTCAGCGTCTATTACACGTGGGTGGCAAAAATTGATGCGCATAACCTCATGCAGTTCTTGAGACTGCGTATGGCTGGCGATGCCCAATATGAAATTCGTGTTTACGCGCAAGCCATCTATGATCATTTCTTTAAGACGGCGCTCCCGTGGACTGCAGAAGCATTTGAGGAATATAATTTCAAATCCCCGCCAAAATAATTCTAAGCGGGGATGTACTATATCGTAGCAGCGTTAGCCCGGGGACATATCACCGGTCACAGCAAAACACATTTGGCGTGACAGTGAATCCTCGGGATACACTCTCCACGCGTAACGTTTACCAGCCTCAAACAAATCACTTGGAAATGTAAAAGTTGGCTCAATCGAGTAGTCCAAAAATATTTCCTGATTAGATCCATCAAGAACACCAATTCGATAACGAGCAGCGCCTTGTACGGCAACCCAAAACACCTGTGTCGGTTGACCAACGGTGAAAGTTGCAGCACTCTTGTTGCGGTCAATATCGAACGGAACACATGCGGCAAGGGTAGGCGCCGCGGTAATTTGTGGAATTGGGGTTTCCGTTGTAGGAGTAATGGTATCGGTTGGCTCCACTGATGGTGTCCACGTTGGAGGAAGCGTAGGACGTTCGACCGGGGGTTGCGTTGGCGCGACCGTGGGTATAGGCGTTTCAGTAGCGGCAACAGCCGGCAGTGGCGTTTGTATCAACGTAGGAATGACATCCGTCGCCTGAGGTGAACACCCCACTATCGCAAATCCAAGCGTGAATATGGCAAGTATCTTCTTCATTGATTGCGCTCCACCCTAAGTAACTGGCAAATTAGCCGTGTAATAACCGTTCATCATCAAACTCAAGACAAAAATAACCACTACCAGACCCAAAACCATGTATACAAACACAGCCGGACGCACAGGCCGAGCTTCACCCCGTGTACCAACCAGCAACCACCATCCAATCACGTACATTATTATACCTAGTGCGGTAGAAGCAAATGACGGAAGAATCCGGTACTTCTCATCAAAAAAACGCGTGATGTAAACATAATCCACCAATGGAAATACGGCGGCAGTTACAGCAATTGCAAAAATACCGATGATGAGGATACGTATTATTCGCGGCCAATTAAGGATTTTGCGAACTAAGAAGGTCACTAATGGGACACGTTCGACAGGTCGATTTCGATCCTCACGAG
This sequence comes from Aggregatilineales bacterium, assembly GCA_044227005.1. Lineage (GTDB taxonomy): Bacteria > Chloroflexota > Anaerolineae > Aggregatilineales > Phototrophicaceae > CFX2. The sequence continues at coordinate 988,432 of JBGAFZ010000002.1, read as the reverse complement.
CTTGCTTTAGGGATTTCCCGCTACGGGATTGACTCATGATGATTGATCTTTCGGATGATTTTGCCAATGCATCAAATTTTCAGTTGAGGACTCTGTATTAATCATGAATTTGGCAGCGCGTTCGAAGTACTCACGCATAATGGCGCGTGCGGGTTCCTGAATACCGACCTCGTCAATTGCGTCACACATATGATTCAACCAGTGCTCGGCACCTTGCTGGTCGATAATAAACGGTGCATGACGCATACGGAGGCGCGGGTGTCCACGTTCAGCGATGTATCGTGCGGGACCGCCAAAGAACTGGCTCAGGAACAAATACTGCCAATGTTTGCCGGGTTCGAGATCATCGGGAAACATGGGGCGCAAAACAGGGTCCGCTTCAACACGGCGGTAAAATGATTCCACCAACCGTTGGAAAGTTGCATCACCGCCTACAAGCTCATAAACATTTTGGTCTGAATCTGTCATATAGTGGTCACTCGCTGGTAAACTTAACATTTACATCATTATAGTGCCCTGTTATGTCCGAAAAACGAAAGTCTGGCTGGACAATTAAGGGCATAAGAGTACAATCTTTCCCGCTAAGCACGTTGCTATACAGGCTTCCTTAAGGAGTATCTCACATGAAAGCATTTCAGCGTCGGGTAGGTGGTATGATCCTACTTGCGCTTTTAATCAGTTTTGGTCACGTAACAGCCCAAGATAGCAGTACCGTCACGGTCGCAGGCTCTGGCATCGTTGCCCCACTGTTTGACAGCCTCAAGAGCGCAAGCGGTGTGACAATCGATGTTAAGTCTGAAGTCACTGGAACACGTACCGGATTTGAACGGCTCTGCCAAGGGACAACGGACATCGCTACTTCGAATCGCTCGATTTCGGCAGAAGAAAGCCGCAATTGCACTAGCAACAATATTGATTATACCGAATTATTGATTGCCCATAATATTGTCGCTTTTGTTGCAGCGCCAGACTCCGCATACGCTCAATGCTTAACACCATCCGAGCTGAATAGCGTTTTCGCACCTAGCTCACAGATTGCCAATTGGAATCAGGTGAAACCAGCGGATGCCGATACTGCACTGAACGTTGTAACTCCACCGGCTTCATCAGCGATTTATGCTGTAATAGACAGCTTGATCGAGGGTGATGGTTTCCGTAGTGATGCAACCGTTACACAAAAAGAAACGGATGTTATTACCGAAGTCGCAAAATCCAAGGGTGCTATCGGGGTTGTAAGTCTACCAGTTGCAGCAGCCGCTGGAAGCAGCGTAAAAATCCTTCAGTTGAACGTCAACGACACATTTGGATGTACCGCACCTTCGGCGGAAGCTGTTGAACAACGTACATACACGGCAACCAGTCCATTGTTTGTCTACCTTAACCGCGCAAGCCTAAGCAAAGCGGGTCTCAAGGATTTGCTGGCTTATATGATTGGCGCAGATGCTGCAAAGACCGTCACAGATGCGGGGTTGAGTGTCCCAACATCGACGATCGCAGACGCCAACAAGAAAGCGCTGGAAGGTTCTGGTAACACACGCCCATTTAGCGAAGCTTCAACATCCTTCCAAATTCCGCAAGATGTGAATGGTCAGGTCACAATAGCAGGTGCCTCCAGTGCATCAACCTATTTGAAGAATTTGACGGGCGTATTAACCCAGCAGATCTCGACACTGACAGCCGATCTTAAGCTCACTGGTCAGACGGCTGGTATCCGCCGTTTGTGCAACGGTGAGGTGGACATCGCCGCAGTAAACGCGCCACTTACGGATGAACAGGCCAAGAACTGCGAAGCGAACAATATCAAGACACTGAGTATTGAACTTGGTAAACAAGCAGTTGTGCTCGTCGGCAATGCATCGAGCAGCTATCTCACTTGCTTGACCACTGATCAACTGACAAAAGTGTGGGACGCTGCTTCAGCCAAGACCATCACCAAGTGGAATCAAGTTGACGCCGCGTTCGCAGATCAAGCAATTACGTTGTTCACTCCAAAAGAAGGTGATGATCTGACTGATTTGTTGCTCGAAAAATCAGCCGGAAAGCCTGTTATTGCACGTGGTGACGTCGAAATCAATAGTGATGCGCTCTACCGTGCAGCCGCCACAGCAAATGTCGATGGCGGTTTGACTTATATGAGTTGGGCAGACTACCAATCTGTTGTCAAAAACAATCAACAACGGATCCAACTGGTGGGAGTCAACAGTGGTAATGGTTGCGTGGTTCCGAGTGAAGCAACCATCTCTGATGGGACATATCCATTGATCCGCGACACTCAATTGTTGGTAAAGACCGCTTCACTCACTAACACACCTGTGCAATCACTGCTCTGGTTTATGGCGAGTGATAGCAGTTTCCCTGCATTTGAACAATCAGGGTTGATCGGAATCAATTTTGGTAGCCTACCGGCTTTGCGCCAAACGCTGCAAAAAGCTTTCGTTGATGCAGCAAATGATGCTGCCAAGAAGGCGGAGGCTACACCGGAAGCGACGAGTGAAGCCACTCCTGAAGCTACACCCGCACAGTAGCCAATTACGAAGATGATTGGGGGACATCCTTGCCACAAAATGGCAGGGATGTTTTATTTTGGGGCTGTGCTATACTGCCTACCCTGTCCTATTGATAGGATATAAACCTTGATTGGAGCACATAATGCGTGGTGATTTTGTCGCGCTTGATTTAGAGACCACAGGTCTTGACTCGAAGACTGATGCCATCATCGAATTTGGGGCGGTACGCTTTCGGGATGGCGAAGTAACAGCGGAATATTCCACTCTTATTAATCCGGGGCGTCCCGTTCCTCCGGAAGTCACAACTCTTACCGGAATTAGTAACGATGACTTTTTGCCAAAACTCCACAAACCAGGTGAACCGCCACATCCGGCAGCACCAACGCTCGCCCAAGCATTGTCGGGCATTCATGCGTTTGTGGGCGATGCGCCGATCATCGGGCACAACATAGGGTTTGATCTGAGTTTCCTCTATCCGCATGGTTTATTCCAAAACAACCTGTGGATTGATACCTATGATCTGGCGGCCGTGCTTGTACCGGGAGCGACCCGTTACAGCCTATCCAGCCTGTCTCAACAACTTGGGATAGAGCTAACAGAAGCACATCGAGCACTGAACGATGCGCGTGCATCTGCCCTACTCTATTGGGCAATGTGGAAGAAAATATTGGCGCTGCCTCCCACTCTCATTCATGAAATCGTCAATTTGTCCCAAGATACGGATTGGAATGCCCGCACGGTATTTGAGTATGCATTGGAACAGCTCAATAGCGCCAAAGGTACGTCCAAACAAGAACCAATCCAGTTTTATAGTATCCAACCTTCTGCCGATTCAGCCCAGGCTGCACCAAGGAACACCACACCTATCGGCATGGAAACAGTTGACTCTGTCTTTGGTGAAGGTGGTTCGTTAGCAAAAGTCTTTGACCACTATGAAAGTCGTCCGCAACAAGTCGATATGGCAAGGAAAATAGATGCTGCATTTGTTGAGAACAATCATCTGATTGTTGAAGCGGCAACGGGTGTCGGTAAGTCGCTAGCCTATCTCGTACCAGCGGTGTTGTGGGCAACAAAAAATCAACAGCGGGTGGTGGTGTCGAGTAACACGCTAAACCTTCAAGATCAACTTCTTGAGAATGACATTCCGATACTTAGACAAGCGCTAAACACACCTTTTCAAGCTGCTATTTTGAAGGGTAGATCCAACTATCTGTGTCCTGTTCGATTAACGGATATGCGACGACGACGGCCTTCATCCACCGATGAACTGCGAGTACTGGCAAAAGTACTGGTATGGCTGACTGAGGGTGGTAGCGGCGAAAAGAGCCAACTCAACCTTCGTGCATACGTAGAACAAAACGCATGGCAACGGTTGAGCGCGGATGCCGAAAATTGCACTGTTGAACGCTGTGAGGCAGCAACACAAGGAGCCTGTCCATTCCACCGCGCACGTAAGGCGGCGGAGACAGCACAAGTTGTGATTGTAAATCATGCGTTGTTATTAGCTGATGCTGTCAACGAGAATCATGTTATCCCTGAATTCGATCACCTCATCATAGACGAAGCGCACCACCTTGAAGAAGCGATTACCAACAGTTTCAGCGTCAGAATCGACGAATCAAGCATTCAATATCAACTTGGGCATTTGGCGGGTAATAAGCATAGTTTATTGAACGAACTGATAAACAGCATTCAAAGTTTCGTGCCAGCAAATGAAGGCAAGCGATTAATCGACTTTCTAGGGAATTTTCGCAATGCGACCATTGCGACAGAAACGCACTTTGCGAATCTATTCACGTCACTCCGAAACATCACATACAATCCGAATGCGGACACGAGCAGTCATACCCGTATCACGGCAGAAATCCGGCGAAAAGCTGAATTTGCGGCGGTCGACCGACAATGGAATATCGTCCAAGAATTCATTGTGGCAATTGAGGATGGATTACGGCGGCTCGTCCCAGCGTTTGGCAGACTCAAACAATATCCTATTCCTACGATTGATGATGATGCAACTAGCATATCGGCTTACCTGCATTACTTCGAAAAAACACGTACTACGCTCAATGCACTGATCAAGAGTCCCGATGATGATACGGTATATTGGCTGTACCTTAATCCAAACTATGGCATTTCGATCAATACGGCGCCGCTAAATGTGGGGAAACTGGTCGAGAAACATCTCTGGTTGGATAAGAAATCGGTTATCCTGACAAGTGCGACACTGCGTACCATAGATTCATTCGAGTACATCCAAAAGACACTTCACGCTGAAAATGTCGAAACACTGACTCTGAGTTCGCCATTTGATTATCGTCAGTCAACATTGGTTTTCATTCCAAATGATATGCCTGATCCAAATGAACGGGGGCGTTACCAGCAAGCGGTTGAACGGGCGCTGGTTGAACTAGCAGCCGCATTGGGCGGTCGCACATTGGCATTGTTTACAAGCTACACACAACTACAACAAACTGCACAAGCAATCCGTCCGCGTTTGACACTGGGTGACATCACTGTATACGATCAGCTTGATACCAGTAATCGGCAAACACTATTGGAAAGCTTTAAGACAACTGAGAAAGCTATCTTGTTGGGAACCAAGAGTTTCTGGGAAGGGATTGATATTCCGGGGGCAGCACTAAGCGCACTGGCACTTACTAAACTCCCCTTCCCTATCCCGACTGATCCTGTCATTTCGGCGCGTTCCGAAACCTATACTGATCCGTTCAAAGAGTACACCATACCAGAAACTATTCTGCGATTCCGACAAGGATTTGGTCGGCTCATCCGTAACAAGACGGATCGGGGTATCGTGGTGCTGTTGGACAAACGACTTATGAGCAAAAGCTATGGTCAGGATTTTCTGGATTCGTTGCCCGATTGCACGATACAGTATGGGACTTTGCAAACTCTCGCCAATGCAGCACAAAAATGGGTTAACAACGCGTGATGTAACAACGTGAATCATGCCGTTGTTTTTAGACAAGAGGTATCGTTATGCGAACTCCTGAAGGCAAAGATTGTCCACATTATCATGAAGATTTTCATCGCGGAAGAAACATCCAAGAGTGCCGGCTTGTAAACCACAATCCGGACTCACTTCGATGGAAACCTAGTGATTGCAAATTGTGTGCGGTGCCTGAAATTCTGAATGCGAATGCAAGTCCCTCACTCGAACTGGTGGTGACCATAAAGCCAAAGTTGTTAGGGCTAGGTCGCCAAATTGAGATCAAAGCGTCTTGTACACGCCACCGCACTGCAATTGCGGATGCCTATGTGGGTTGTCCTAAATGTAATGCGGAGCGACCGGGGCTAAATCTGTTCTGGGAAGCATTACAGGATGATGACCAAAAATAGTGTGATTTGATACTAAACAGACGATTGGGTTTGGAGTGTGTTTGGAAGTGATATGGGCTGCGTTTGCCCACTTAATTTCGTGATATGATGGGCGAAAAGGCTAGTTTCCCAGGTCATCGTTCAATGACTATAGCAGTAAATGACACAACGCAAGCATTGTCTATCCTCATCATGAGTCATGATGCAGAGCTCGCTCGCGAAATTACGTCATACTTGAATCAGGGAATGTATTGTGTACAGATAGCGTGTTCGGAAGGACGCGTCGACGAGACTCTCAAACAATATGCTCCTCATGTTGTCATTTCCAGTGGGGATGATTGTTCGCAAGTTAAAGTCATTCACGAAGCACTTGGCTCGCGATCCATCCTAATTATCGTCAACAATGATCCGCCAAGCGAGTATTTTCAGTATTCAGATCAGGTTATTCCCACGAGTTTCCTGCCTAATATTGAACCAGTTATTCAAGCACTACTCACAAAAACTCGCCATAGACAGCAGCAGTCAAAACAAATTGGCGAACTAGAAACACGTTGTTGGCAACTCCAAGAGGATCTTGTAGAAGCTAATCAAACCCACGCAGAGATAAACCTACTCAAGCAAGCTATAGTTCATAGTGTTTCGCACGAACTACGCACCCCCATGTTACAGGTAAAGTCGGCGGTAGCATTGTTAAGCGAAGACGTAAACACAAACGCCGCAATTGTCGAACTGGCCATGGAAGCTACTACTCGACTGGAAGGGCGTATACGCAATATTACTCTGCTTAATGAACTCATGATTGACAAGTCAGATGCGGCATCATTCACTGCTGTGCCCGTTGTCCAACTTATACAGGCTGCAATCCGCAACATTGGACGGTCATGGGAACACAAGAAAGATGTATCGCGTATCGAGTTACACTCTGAGCAAGATGATTGCGCTGTTTTATGCGACAAACAGCGCCTTGTCACTGCGATCCAACTCATATTGGATAACGCACTCAAGTTTAGTCAAGATGAGGTGACCGCAGAGTTCACTGTTGCTGGTCAAAGAGTCACTGTAAAGATTCACGACCACGGCATAGGTATTCCGCCGGATAAACTCGACCACATTTTGGAACCGTTTTATCAAATTGACGGTTCGTCAACACGCCGATTCGGGGGCATGGGTGTGGGACTAGCCATAGTTCAAATGATTTTGGAACAGCATTGCAGTACGATTCAAGTTGAGTCAACACAAGGTCAAGGAAGTTGCTTTGGCTTTGAACTAGATGTACTGGCTGTTGAACAATTGGATAGAGGATAACAGGCACGAACACTTATACTTCGCTGTGCGAAAATGAGTTGCTCTGCTTGACAAACGAATCTGCATTTCTTATACTTGCGATCTATTTTGTCGCCTACAAAATCTTGCCCCTAGAACTATTCCTCGATTTTGTTGAGAGAGAGCTTTTTACATGTCTGAAAATGTGCAGAATTATATCGGTGGAAAATGGGTTGATGCGCAATCCGGCGAAACTTTTCCGACCTATAACCCTGCTACTGAAGCCATCATTGGATACGCCCCAAACAGCGCAGCAGCAGATGTCGATGCGGCAGTTAAGGCTGCGAAAGTTGCATACAAAAACTGGCGTTTAACTCCGGCTCCACGTCGTGGGGAAATCCTATACCGTGTCGCGCATTTGCTCACAGAGCGTAAAGAACAACTCGCACGCTTGATGACACAGGAAATGGGAAAAATCCTCGCGGAGACACGCGGGGATGTTCAAGAAGCCATTGATATGGCTTACTACATGGGTGGTGAAGGTCGCAGGCTACTCGGCTATACCGCGCCAGTTGAAATGCCGAATAAATTTGGTATGGCGATGCGCGACTCGGTCGGTGTTATCGGGTTAATCACACCGTGGAACTTTCCGGTCGCAGTACCGAGTTGGAAGATGCTCCCGGCGTTGATTGCTGGCAACAGTGTTGTTTTTAAACCGAGCGAAGATACACCCGCAACAAGCATGGCTTTCGTGAAGGTATTTGAAGATGCAGGGCTACCACCCGGTGTACTCAATCTCGTAACCGGTGCAGGTGTAGCTGGAGCGGCGCTCGCTAATCATCCTGATGTGCGAGTCATTTCATTCACTGGTTCGACGGATACAGGTCTGAAGGTTTATTCACAGGCGGCCAGTCTCGGCAAAAAAGTCACCCTCGAAATGGGTGGCAAGAATGCCATTATCGTTCTTGATGACGCCAACCTTGATCTGGCGGTTGAAGCGATTACATGGAGTGCTTTCGGTACCACAGGGCAACGCTGCACCGCTACGAGTCGATTAATTGTTCAAAGCGGAATTAAGGGTAAACTGATTGAAGCTCTGGTTGCAAAATCCAAAACACTTAAAGTTGGGGATGGTTTGCAAGATGATACTAACGTCGGGCCATTGGTGAATGCTAAAGGGCGCGACAAAGTGGAGAAATACGTTGAAATCGGCAAGCAAGAAGGTGCGAAGCTGCTAGTCGGTGGACAACGGGCTGATACGGGCAAGGGATTCTTTTATACCCCTACCCTCTTTTCGGATGTTAGCCGCAGCATGCGCATTGCACGTGAAGAAATCTTTGGGCCTGTCCTAAGCGCAATTGAAGTTCAAAGTTTGGACGAAGCTGTTGAAGTCAATAATGAGTCCGCGTATGGGCTTTCCAGCAGTATCTTCACCGAAAATGTAAATGCAGCATTTAGAGCGATTCGTGATTTGACAACAGGCATTGTCTATATCAATCATGGGACAACAGGCGCAGAGATACAATTTCCATTTGGTGGAACGCGCGGTACTGGAAATGGGATGAGAGAAGCAGGCTTGGCAGGTATGGACTCGTTCACGGAATGGAAGTCGGTATATGTTGATTACAGTGGACGTTTGCAGCGCGCGCAAATCGATACAGAAAGCATATTAGGCGAACCAAAATAGAATCATTTTTCTTACATTGGTTGTCGTAATTTGAAGCGTTTTGCGGTAAGCTATCGAGCATGAATGAAATTTCACAATCAGGGAATTTATATTGGGATGCGACGTACGAAATTGTGCTGAGTCTCACAACTACGTATCCTGATGTTGAAATCGACACTATTGGTTTAAATCAGTTGTATCAGTATGTAACCACGCTGCCCAATTTCGCTGATGATCCTCGCCTAGCTAACGAGGAGATATTAAACGAGATTTTGCGGGAGTGGTATGAGGAGGTCACCCCATAATGGCTCAACTCGACCTGCGTGATTTACACGCCACCGAGTTCCCAATACCGGATGAGATGCAGGGAAACGTCGCTATTACCAGTCTTAGCAAGATTTACAACTGGAGCAGACGGTCATCAATGTGGCCATTGCTCTTTGGTCTTGCTTGCTGTGCGATTGAAATGATTGCCACTGCGGCAGCGCGTTATGACCTTTCGCGCTTCGGCATGGAAGTCATGCGTGCCAGTCCGCGCCAATCCGACTTGATGATTGTGTCGGGAACGGTCACCAAAAAGATGGTTGTTCCGATCGTTCGCCTTTACAACCAGATGCCGGAACCGAAGTATGTTCTGGCAATGGGTGCCTGCGCAAGTGGCGGTGGACCGTTCAAGGAAGGTTACAATGTCGTATCAGGGATCGACATGTATATTCCTGTTGATGTTTATGTCCCGGGTTGCCCCCCTACCCCACAAGCGCTGTTGCACGGATTGATCGCGCTTCAGAAGAAGATTGACGGGCAATCACTTGCTAACTTGGATGATGTACCGTGGTATGGTGTTGGACCGTCAGAACCGACCCCTATTCCAATTCTTGGGCCAGATATTATCGATCCACGTCAAATGGATCTTATTCGCCGACAGGCACAACTCGCCGCTGCGGGCAAACCATTCGGTATGCGTGAATTACCAGCGTTGAAGCCTGTTGATACTCCTAAGATGGCTCCAAAGGCAAAGGGTGGCGCGGAAGCTGCTGCAAAACCTGCACCTGTGGCGGCTGCGGAAGCCAAACCGACAGCACCTGCTGCGGTTGCTGAGGCCGCTGCTCCGACAAGTGGCGCCAAACCCAAGTTTGATAAGCAGGCCATGTTAGCGAAGATCCGCGAGAAGAAGGCGAAATAGGGATAACAATAATGACTGATAACGCCATTGTCGAAAGAAATGACATCCAGTCTGCGATTGCTGCGCTGAAGGAAAAATTCCCGAATGCGGTCAAAGATGATACCCGCCAAGGGTATAGCGGCATTATCGTTGACAAAAATCATTTGGTAGAAGTCGCAACTGCAATGCGTGATGAGATGGGCTACGACTATCTATCAAGTGCTACCGCAGTAGACTATCATGGTATAGCAGATGAAATGGAAATGGTCTACCACGCTTACAAAACAGCAGGTGGGCCAGCGCTTCTATTTAAGGCGCAAACTAACCGGAATACCCCCGAAATCCCATCATTGATTGATGTTTGGCCGGGTGCGGATTTACAGGAACGCGAAGCTTTTGACCTTTACGGCATCAAGTTCGCTGGGCATCCCAACCTTAAGCGCATTCTCCTGTGGGAAGGTTTCAATGGTCATCCCATGCGGAAAGACTGGCACGAAGCCTACTACGAAGAAGATCACAAACCATTTGAAAGCCGTTGGCCCGAAGGATGGGTACGACGTGCCGAAGAAAGCAACATCTACGGCAAGAACGTATCTTATCCAGCCGATTTTGATCTTTCGAAGTTGAATGACACTTCTGAAGAATCACTCTATAGTGATCTCGGTTTGGGTGTAAGCGTGCAAGAGCTTGATAGCGGTTCGTCACTTAAGACGGATCGTCTGGTCGTGAATATGGGACCACATCATCCGAGCACACACGGGGTGTTCCGGATGATTGTTACGTTGAACGGTGAAACGATCGAATCACTAGAACCAGTGATGGGTTATTTGCACCGTAACCATGAGAAAATCGGCGAACGCAACTCGTGGAATCATAACATGCCGTTTACCGATCGTCTCGACTATATCAGCAGCATGGGAAACAACCATGGATACGCCATGTCCGTTGAACAGCTAATGGCAAAGGGTGCGAAGTATCAGCCACCAACCTATCGCGCAGAAGTCATCCGCGTATTGATGGTGGAATTGACTCGTATTGTCAACCATTATTGGGCGATTGGCTTTTTGCTAAATGACCTCGGTGCGTTCTTCACCCCTGCTCTATACGCCATTGCTGAGCGCGAAAAAATCCTTGATTTCTTTGAGGCGACAGCAGGTAGTCGTATGATGTGTAACTACATGCGCTTCGGTGGTGTCTTTAAAGATATACCGGAACGTATTTCAAGTGTCATGAACCTAGTAAATGACAAGATCCGCGATTTCAACACGATGGATTATCTGACGGAATTGATTAACGAACGTATTCCACGTTCAATCGACGAGTTAGATGCATTCCTGACTGAAAGTGAAATCATCAAATCGCGTACTATTGGCGTTGGCTATTTACCACCTGAAATGGCTATCGCTTACAGTGCCGCTGGACCGCTACTTCGCGCGAGCGGCGTCCCATATGATGTTCGCAAAGCAGATCCATACAGCATTTATCCCGAGCTGGATTTTGATGTGGCGGTACGGTACAACGGCGACATTTACGATCGTTATTTGATCCGTTTGGATGAAATGCGCGAAAGCGTGCGCATACTCAAACAAATTTTGCCGCGCCTTGAAATGACTAAAGGCCAAGCAATATTCGCTGGAGATAAGAAATACCTTCCTCGTATTCCGCTGGGAGAATCGTATGGTCGGGTCGAAAATCCAAAGGGCGAACTGGGTTATTATGTAGTTTCTGCGGGTGATGAAAAAGGCCCACAAAATCCATGGCGTTATCATGTTCGTGCCCCAAGCTTCATCAACCTGACAGCGCTCGGCCCGATGTGTGTTGGGCATAAGGTCGCTGACGTAGTCGCCATTTTGGGCAGCATCGACATCGTTTTGGGTGAAACTGATCGCTAGTTAAGACATATTTCTATGGTGGCATGGTTTTCGTGCCGCTGTTTGATAGTGTAAGGAGTCGCTATGTACGGTAAAGGTATTGCGAATGGACTTTGGGTCACATTCAAACACTTCCTCAATACCTACGTTGATGATATCCGCTATGCTGGTAAAAAGTATATGCGGCAAGAGAATTTTCAGGTACGGCAGGGTTTACAGACACAAGGTGCCTTTACGGTACAGTATCCTGATGAAAAAATCGCGGTACCAGAACGTTTCCGCTTTGTGCCATTCCTTGTGACAGAGGATCAAGATCCGACACGGATGGGTGAAGATTGGTGCACCAGTTGTGGCATTTGCGCCAAGGTGTGCCCACCGCAATGTATTTGGATTGTTCGTGGTTCTGATCCAGTGACAGGACGTCCAGTTCCGCAACCAGAAGCGTTTTTCATCGACATTGATATCTGCATGAACTGCGGTTTCTGCGCTGAGTTCTGCCCGTTCGATGCCATCAAGATGGATCATGATTATGAGTTGGCAAGCTATGACCGCACCAATAATCATATTCACGACAAGCAAAAGTTATCCAAGCCGCACAGCTATTGGAAGACAATTGCGCCGACAACCGCTCTTCAAGAAGCGGTGGATCGTGGTGGATGGGAACATCCTGATACACTGAAGTCCATGAAGAAGGCCGGTCAACAAGCCACTCCGGCCACTAAAGAGAATATGTTCCCCGTGCGGAAACTCACAGATGCACTGCCTGAAGCTGTCGCCGTCGAAGAAGCAAAACCGGTAGCAGCAGCAAGTCCCGTGGCAAAACCTGCAGCAGATGCAGCGAAACCTGCGGCGGCGAGCGGTGACAAGAAACCCAAGTTTGACAAACAGGCGATGTTAGCGAAGATCCGCGAGAAAAAAGCCAACAAATAGCCTAAATATTAAGACGGGGTGCAAATAGCACCTCGTTTTTATATACCTGACAAGTCGATGGCAAACATAGAACCTGTGCAAACAACATGACCATAACGTAAGATTTGTGGAGTTTGCGGGTCAAATTAGTTAGCGGCATGCGTTATGTGACACCCAATCTAGATATGAGCGTGATAAAAGTCACTGACCTATTTTTATCATCACCGCTATAATAATTACCAGTCAATTCAAAAAGTGAAGGAATTACAGATGAGCGACAAACAAGCGCAAATCATGACGGCGCTTAGCACCGTGATTGAACCTGAACTCCATCGGGACATCGTATCCTTGAACATGGTACGTGATTTATCTGTGGACGGCAGTATTGCGAAATTCACGATCATGCTAACCACGCCAGCCTGCCCTCTCAAGAATGTATTTGAGGATCGTTGTAACGCAGCGGTGCTTGGACATATCGAGGGTATCCAGAAGTTAGAGATCAAATGGGATTCACAAGTACCCACTGATCGTAAAATTACCGGTTTGCTCGATGTCCCAATGCGCAGCCTCATCGCAGTATCAAGCGGTAAAGGTGGCGTTGGCAAGAGTACCGTATCAACCAATCTGGCAGCAGCGCTGGCAGCAGCAGGGGCAAAAGTCGGTTTAATTGACGGCGATATCCTGAACCCGAATATCCCTACTATGACAGGACTGGGATACGGTCGTCCTAAGGTGGTCGATGGCAAAATGCTGCCGATGGAAGCATACGGATTTAAGGTCATGAGTACCGGTTTTCTAACCAGCCCTGACAAACCTATGATTTTGCGTGGGCCGATGCTCCATAGTGCCATCCGCCAACTCTTTATGGATGTGAATTGGGGCAAACTAGATTATATGATTGTTGATCTTCCCCCCGGAACCGGTGATGCTCCACTTTCACTGGCGCAGTCATTCCCACTGACTGGTGCGGTGATCGTAACACAACCTCAAGATGTGGCAGTTTCAGATGCCTTACGTAGTATCGCGATGTTTGAAACACTCAACGTACCGATTATCGGGGTTGTGGAAAACATGGCTGGCGAATTCTTTGGTGAGGGTGGTGGCGAAAAGTTGGCAACAGAACGGAACGTTCCATTCTTAGGACGTATTCCGTTGCAGGCAGAGGTTCGGAAGGGTGGGGATTATGGTCGTCCGATTGCGGTCACCCAACCAGAAAACCCGGCAGCAGTAGCATTCCAAAGCATGGCACAACTCATCGCAGCACGTTGTAGCGTACTTATGCTACAAAATAGCGATGTAATTCCACTCAACGTTATCGGGTAAAGCATTTTTCATGACTGCATTCCTCGTGAGCTTAATGAGGAATGCAGCATTTCAGTCATCCATCCCTAATACGTGGATATCATCGCTACTTCCGACAGGATTGTAACGACCAATAAGTATATAAAAGAGAAAATTCAGTACAAGCGCGACGATTAACCCCACAACGGCCTCGCCCCACGCAGCACGCACATTGACTAACCAACCTAAAACTAAGAGTACTAGAAACATCACCACCATAACTATTCGGCGGCGCTTTGCTTCCGTGCGCTGTAGAACAAACATTACCGTTCCCAAACTCAAAATGAGCAGAATGACTATACCGCCATCCATGTTGATGCCTTCTCAATATAGGTTATTTCAAGGAGAATGATTATACACTATCAGAAAATTGGGTTTGGTGACGTGTAAGTGCCTTTTAGTGTATACTCATTTATGTCTACAGCTCGAATCAGCGTGTGGCTGTGGGACGACAAGACAAGGAATTCAACAGATGAATGTGAATGTTACCAAAGAAAAACAAACTACCTTAATTGAGGTATCCGGTCGTATTGATAGCACGAATGCAAGCCAACTGGGCGAAGCACTGATGGGCGAGATAAATCAAGGCAATATGCAGTTGGTTGTTGATTTGGCCAGCGTTGATTATATGAGCAGTGCAGGATTACGGGAGATTGTTTCGGCACTGAAAAAAGTCCGTGGTAAAGGTGATTTACGCCTCGCTCAACCATCCGAACGGGTACTTGAAGTGCTTGAGATGGCAGGTCTTGATACCATATTCCAAATATTCCCAGATCAATCATTAGCATTGAGCAGTTTCGCATGATGAACTTTTTACACAAACCAGCGGGTACAGAGTAAGTTCAGATGTATCCTGTCGAAAATCGCCTCACGATTATGGGTCGATTAGACGAAATTACGCTTGCGCGTGATTTTGTGGCGGCTATCGCGCAGGATGTTGGCTTGAGCGAAAAGTCAGTTTATCACTGCACGCTTGCCATAGATGAAACTTGCACCAATATCATCGAGCATGGCTATCAACTTAATGGCGACGATAAGACCATTGAGATCGTTTGTTACAAAGCCCCCACAGGACTCGTCATAGAGGTTCGTGATGAAAGTCCGGCGTTCAACCCACTGGCACGAGAGAACCCTGATCCAACAACATCGCTAGAAGAACGCGAACATGGCGGTTGGGGAATATTCTTTGTAAAGGAAATCATGGATGACGTACATTACTCACGCGATGGCAGCTATAATGTACTCACCATGAGTAAACGTCTGTAAGAGACCAATACTAAACAATTGAATACGGTTATTCGGATTTCTGACTGTATCCGCCGATTTGCACAGAGGCAAGACCGCTAAAAACCACTGAATTAACATTTTCTGCCAGCGATTGTGTTGCTGATTGCCGCTGAAATAGCACTAATTAGGCGTGTGGCTCGGTCGTTATTGCCGCGTGAAAATTGGGATGTATTGCTGCAATTTTTGCACTATTTTGTCTCGATTGCGGGGATTAATTGCCACAAGCCAACAAACTCTCCAAATAGTATTCGGTAGGACCACACTAAGCGGTGGAGGCAAAATGAGGGAGCAAACGCGCCCACAAGAAGTCGTCCAAAGACCAGCGGTGGTCGGTTAAGCCCGCAGCCATAGCCGGGGTTTTTGTATCCAAAGACGAATGTAAGCAGCAGAAGTTGTACAAACAGCCGACCAGAAACACGCGCTCAGCAACAGTTTGGAGTTTGAGAGCAGGACAACGAGTGCGACGCGCGAAACAAGCTAAACGAGAGCGAAAGGTGGCATTGAGACGCTCAATGTAGGCGGTGTTAATGGTGGTATGCATGCCCTGAGTAACATCCAGGAGTTGACGGATGACAGGGTATGAACCCAATAGGAGCCAACGACACATGACCCATTTTTGCGCTTCGTACTTGACCAGTTGGACGAGATGCAGTTCGCTCCAAAGTTGTTTGCGAACCCCGCCGACTTTTCCAGTGGTGCAGGGTTCTCGAAAGATAAAGGCAGCGGCAGTGGGATAAGCGCTCCAGCCGTCAAAGGCAATGACCAGTGGCACTTGCTTAGCCCAGTTGTAGATGCAAGTCATGATCTGTTTGGCGAGATGTGTGTCACGCCTTACGCGACACACCGCTCCCAGCCACAAGCGACTGCCAACGCTCATCGCCATCGCCACCCACACCACTTGTTGCTGCATCTTCAGTCGGATTTCGTCCACTTGTACCTGTTGCAAATCGATTTCTTGGATATGTTGATGATGAAAGGTTTCTGCGTACTGTCCCGCTCGATGCATCCAGTCTGCCACGGTGC
The DNA here is from genome assembly GCA_044227005.1 of Aggregatilineales bacterium. Lineage (GTDB taxonomy): Bacteria > Chloroflexota > Anaerolineae > Aggregatilineales > Phototrophicaceae > CFX2. Next base: position 972,067 of record JBGAFZ010000002.1, on the reverse strand, counting down.
GTTCATCCAACCCAAAGACCGCCACAATCGCTGCCACTGGACAACCCCATGCGATTAACCCGACCACCCATGTCACCATCTGGGTATCCGTTCGCAGTCCGTAAAACATCGTTCCTCGTCGATACGAGAAGGTATGGCCGCAGCTTTTGCATTTGCAGCGTTCTCGGGCTTTTCCATGGGAAACAATATTCCCTTTTCCAACTTCATGCTTGTCACGGCAGGCCATATTCGGACAAAATACTCTTTGAAGGTTCATGTGGTTTTCCTGATTGCCTAAGTAACAACCAGTTTGCTTCATGAACCTTCTTCTTTTCTATCCCAATCCACCACTTAGTGTGGTGCTACCTAGTATTCATCGCAACTTCATTTTAGAACATAAGTTCCATAGCTGTCAACAACAATACGTTCGAGTATGCAAACCTCAGAAACTCAAAATTACATATTTTAGCCGGATGGCACTGGTGTTGGTGTTTGGCGCCAACCATTGATATTATTCAAATCCACCTGTCCTTGAGGCGGCAGGAAGTTGCCAGCGCATTCCTGAGCCGTCTCAGGTATATCAGTACGAGGCGCAATTAGCGGATTATCAGGATTAAAATAATTCCATGTGGCACGAGAAATATCCTCGATCATTGGCCAGAGTTTGGTAAAGTCTTGAAAATCCGTCTTTTGCCAGAGATAAACGGCAATGGCATAGTCGCGACCATTTGGCGGGAACACAATGCCAGCGTCGCCAGTCATATCGGAGACCCAGCCATTCTTGTGGGCAATGCGAACGCCTTTGGGAATACCCCCCTGTAAAAGCCGGAGTAAGTCATTGGCACTCATCAGTTCCAACATTTGTTTGCATTCGGTTTGGGTATATTCGCCATTGGGATAGGCAGTCATCAGGCCAGAACCATAATTGGCACAATCATAAATCATGCTAAACAGGGTTCCCATATCCTCAGTGGTCGTCTGGTTATAGGGATCGGACTCGGTCTTAACGTTTTTGTTAGGTGACGTTTGGGGCGCAGGAATAGAACCTAGCTGTTGTCCTTGAATACCTAACACAAGGGGCGCCGTTATGTAGGTATTGCGTGCCCCGAGATATTGAACGTTTTTGGTGACGTCCCCAATTCCGGTGAAAAGCTTCTTGTTATCATCACCGGGATCGATATTTTCTTGAATAGCCGCACGTTCTCCCGTGATTTGCATCATGAGGTTGGATGAGGAGTTATTGCTACATAACAACGAGTTTGCCATCAGCCATGCTTCATCCTGGGTTGGGGCAACCCAAAGCTGACGGAAATAATCCAATACAATCGGTACTTTGATGGTGCTGGCGGCAGAAAAGGCTACATCGCCATTAATATTAACTTCTTCGCCTGATCGGAGATCCTCAACGAAAACCGATGCTACAGTAGTCTGTCCGTCGTAGATGAAACCTTTGGTGTCCAAATAGTCTTCGATCATCTTTTGTAGGGTTGCAATGTTGCCGGAATTCACACTTGAGGATGTAAAGGGTAAGGTAACCACACGATCAGTTGCACTTTGAAGGGCTTTCTCGATCAAGGGGATGGAGGCGGCAACATCGAGCGAATAACCAGAGGCACCGGGGCGTAAGGTCAAGGTACTTACATCATAACTGACCTCGCCAGATTTGCGATCGTAGCGGGCACTAATATCGCGTAAAAATTGCTCGATTAAGTTTTGCTGGAATTGTGCTGATAAAGGAACATCAACGGTTTTCTGGGTCTCCTGCCCCACAAGATAGATGATGAAGCGCGACCAAAAGCTACCCGATAAATCACCAACCGCGCTGGCAGACGCGAGCATGGACTCGCCGTTGACGGAGAAACCTACGGAAGTCGGATCAAGTTGAATTGGACTATCAGCATAGTATAGTGTAACGGGCTTTTGATAGGCAGCGACTAGTTGGGTCAATGCTTCGCGCTTTGATAATCCCCCGACAGATACCCCCGCTACCGAAACATCAGCAGGCAATTTATCCGGTTGCTGGCTAAAGCGAACAAGATTGAAAATGAATAGCCCAACAGCCGCCACAATCATCAATATAGAGATAATTGGCAAGATAGGCAGTGAACGCCGCTTGCGTCTTTTGTTCAATGTTCCCATGGTTGTCACGCTGAACCTATTGTTTCTAACTGCGATTTGCATTGTAGAGCAGCATTTATTGAACGGTAATGGAAGCGATGCAATTTAGGCAAGGCATCAAGGTTATACCAAGCATAACCAAGAAGCTCACTGCTTAATTGTCCAACAGTTCCCTTAGCTTCACAAAGGTAGGCAAAATCCAAGTGAGTACCAAAATCGACTTCAGCAAGTAGGAGTATTTTAGCTTCAACAGTCAGTTGGAGTTCTTCTTGCAACTCTCGCACAACAGTATGTGATGGATTCTCATTGCGATCAATCCATCCACCGGGCAAGCCCCACGGTGCGTAGGGGTGAAATACATGTTCAACCAATAACACTTGATTCTGACTATTGAACACGACGCCGACCGCGCCCGCTGTGAATTTAGGTTGGCCTATGCGCCAAAGTATCCGCGCGAAACCAATAATCCACGGTGCTTTTTGTAGGAATTGAGCAAGGCGACGCATAAATGAATTCAATACTTATCCCAGCTTCTAGACGTACATTTCGCGCTTCAGTGTAAATGAAGAACAGCACCAAGGTCAACGCAAATCCAAAGCATTCGTTTGCTAAAACAAACGAAAATGCAGACACCCAGAAAGAATGTGTATGCTATACTTAGCAATATATCCTCAAAAGTTATAGCAGGGTTAGCAAATTGTCTCAAACGTCTCTCGATTTTCTAAACCTGTTCACTAAATCGCCGGGTGACCTGATTTATTTCTTGCTAGCTATCGCGCTAACACAAGCGGGTCTTTTCATGGCATTAAGTGAGCGCTTCAGGAAGCCACAAAATAGGGCTGCGGGGCGCTATATGGTTGCGATGCTTGGCATACTTGCGGCGTGGGTCGTGGTCATGCTTGGCGCGCTGTATAGTGTTATCTCGGCACAAAACATCAACGCAATCCTTCCACCATTGGAACGTATTTGTAACCTTGCCATCATCCTGCTTATTGGATGGGCTTTCTTTACATCGGACGATGCTCATTGGAGCCGCACGGCTAATATTGTCTTACTCCTGCTGCTCATCGTCGGTTTAGTCGCTTACATCATAACCGGAATCCAATGGACTGCTCAAGGTGATTATACAAACTTTAATTTGAGTAGTTTTGGCGTTATGTGGACATTCACGACATTTGTAGTGAGTGTGTTGGGGCTAGTTTTAGTCGTCGTCTCATTCAGACGGTTTACGGATGCGCCACTTAAATTATTGTTCTTTGTATTGCTGGCGCTTGGATTTGGCGGAACACTTATCCAAATCAATCAACTGAGCATACTGGGAAATTATGCAGGAACTACTCGTTTAGCGCTGTTCGCTGCATTAGCGATTGTACCAGTATTGATTTACCGAATGGTCATGCAGCGTTTACAAGGTGAGTTAGCGTCACAGGAACAACTTGCCGCGCGTAACAGTGTCCTGCCAATGGCAACACGCCCCAAAGACACAACATCTGATCACGAAGCACCTCTTAGTACTTCGCTGTCTCCGATTGTTTCTCCTGCCCAACGCGATTCTATCCAATTGCTCAAAATTCTTGGATTGATTTTAGAAGAGGCTACGCCGAACAATATTCCGGAAAAAATCATATCGGCAGTATTGGATACGCTGAAAGCGGACATCGGCGCGATTTTGACGTTGCAAGACGCAAACTATGCCGATCTTGCAAATGCATACGACAAATCGATGAAGCGTAAAATTGCTGGCATGTCGATCAATCTCGATAACCAACCAACATTGGTTAATGCAATTGAACGGCGTTCGCAGCGCCCCCTGTATACAGACCGCAATACCAACGAACTGCGAGATATGTACAATCGCTTGGATATCGAGCAGTCCGGACCGGCATATTTCCAACCACTAACACGCGGAAAAGATCTGATTGGAATTCTGCTGGTCGCGATGCCATATTCGCAACGTGAGCTTGATGAAAGTGAACGCGAACTGCTTAAGGGCATCGGCATCATTTCAGGTAATTTGCTGGGATTAAGCTATGCGGCGCGCGATGCAGGATTGAAAGCCGAAGAACGGGCAATCCAAGCATTGGTACAAGGTATTCCGCTGGAAGAGATTAATGACAGTAGTGTACTCGCGGCACGACAAGAGATGCAGAGTAACTTACAGGCATCACGTGACCAAATTAATGATCTCAGCCGCCAAATTGTGCAGCTCAAGATTGAACTCGATTCTGAACGCAATCGCATTACTACGTCACTGGGTGACACTGAAGAAGGCATGTCGGTATCCCAACGCATACTGACATTGACTGACGAGCAACAAAATCTACGCGGTGAGCGCGAACAATTGCTCGCGCGCCTGCAAGAAGCTGAGACCGCATTAGCAGGTGCCACGGCGAACAGCAACGAATCCGTTTACAAGCACATGGTTGAAGTTTTGCGACGGGAAAAGGAGGATCTCATTTCCCAGCGAAACAATCTGCAAAATCAGTTGACGCAAATGCGGGCGGCTGACCAACAGATCAACCCGACATTGGCGCTGGAAACTGTCGCGGATCGTATCGATAGTGATAACTCACGCATGTTAGCGGAGCGAGACGAACTACAAGGTAAATTGAGCGACATTTCGGCGCAGTTACAGGCGTTGGGTATCGAACAAAGCACGTCCGGGATGGCGCAACTCATTACGCAATTGATTGAACAGCGCACTGGCTTACAGCAACGGATTGATGCGTTGGCGCTGGAGCGAAACGCATTGTTGAACGAACGTGTACAACATGAGGACTCAATCAAACGCGAAAAAGAGCGGGCAACCCGTATCCAAGCCCTCGAAACTGAAATGCGCAACCTAGCATCTGACCGTGAAGCCCTTACGATGGAACGGGATCAGTTACGTAACGAGCGCAATGAATTGCTGGCAAAACAAGATTCGATCAAACAGAACCGCGCGAGGTTATTGGCAGAAGCATCCGGTTACCAACTGGAATTAGCAGAGGCACATCAAGAACAAGCCAAGTTACGGCTGCAACTTCAAATCTTATCTAATGACAAAAGTGATCTCACCAGCCGCCAAAATCACTTGATAGCTGAGAAGCAAGCATTGCAGGTGGAAAGAGATCAATTATTACAACAAGCAGGCAGTCAACCTGCCGAGTTAGGTCAGGCAAAAGATAAGAATATCGAGTCACTGACCACACTCATTGATACGGTTTCGGAACAACGAAATCAACTCGAACGTGAACTTAATGAAACACGCTCTATGTTGGCAGAGGCACAAAACAAAGCCTCGGTGCTAAGACTTTCGAGCGGAGTTACAACGCAAGTCGATGAACCTGTTGATGAGAATGAGAACAGGAAACACGATCCAGAACTCACACTCAACGTGATACAGGAATTCCGTACCCCACTCACTTCGATTATGGGCTACATTGATTTGCTGATGGACGAGTCGGCAGGCATTCTCGGTGAGATGCAACGCAAATTCCTACAACGTGTCGCGGCAAATATCACGCGGCTATCATCAATCACCGATGACCTCACAAGGATTGCGGCACTGGATACGAGCCGTTTGGTATTGGTGCCGAGACCTGTCAATATCGTCAATTTGATTGAAGATACGATAAGTAATTCTACGTACCAATTCCGTGAAAAAGGTTTGACGGTTCACCTGAACCTTGATGATAACTTACCGACCATCGAAGCTGATCAAGATGCGATCAGCCAAGTCATCAGCCAAATCTTGATGAATGCCTATTTGGTGTCTCCACCGGATAGTCAAATTAGTGTGACGGCACATCGGCAAGAAGTAAAGTTGTCAACAAACGGTAATCTCGCTTCTGCGACAGATTGTGTTCTTGTATCCGTAGAAGACCGGGGTGGTGGTATACCACCTGAAGAAGTAGCTCGGGTATTTTCACGCAAGTATAAGGCACAGAACGCTACCATCACTGGATTGGGTGATAACGGAGTCGCGCTATCCATCGCGAAGACATTGGTAGAAGCTCACGGTGGTGGTTTATGGATCGAAACACGACCCAATGTCGGAAGCATTTTTTACTTTGCGCTTCCGATAACCAGTATGTTGGAAACTGAAGGATAAAAGATGCAGCGTGACATTGGAAACGAATTTATCGTCGCAATTGTAGCTGTAGGTGTATTGGCCTTTGCAGTAGCATTTGCCATCATTTTGTCGCTATCGGGTGGTGCAGGACAGGCAGCAACAGCGACGCCACAGGCAATAGTAGGGGTACTGACACTCGTTAATCAAACCGAAGTTGCCAAACAGTCGGCAACAGAGGCTACGGCTGAAATCACGGCTCGTGTTGAGGCATCACCGACAGCGGTTGCCAGTGCAACGATAGTAAGCCCTACAGATACAGTTGTCGTGCCAACGAATACGGTGATAGAACCATCGGCTACAGCTACAACGCCTAAAGCTGCTACCGCAACAGATGTGATCGCGACGAGTACAATTAAGCCAACGAACACGGTCGTACCAGCGACAATTGCTCCGACAGCAACGAGCACCACGAAGCCTGTGAGTGCAACACCAGTACCGAGTGCGACCAAACAGGCAACAATTGCTCCTACAGCGAGCATCACACCAAAACCGATTACGGCGACAGCGGTTCCGAGCGCAACCAAACAAATTGCCATTGTTCCTAGTGCAACTAATACGACTAAGCCAAATACATCAACGCCTGTGCCGAGTGCGACCAAGCAACCAACGCAACCACCTAAGGCATCGGCTACACCAATCCCAAGCAATACTCCGAAGCCAACAAATACGAAAACGATCGTACCGACCGCTGTACCAAGCTCAACGCCGACGCGTGTTCCGCCAACAGCAACATTCACGGCAACATCCGTTCCAGCGACAAATACCCCTAAGCCAAGTGCAACAATTGCGCCTTCGGCAACGCAGACCAAGACGGCGACACCTAAACCAAGCGCCACACCGGCTCCAACACACACACCGAGCCCCATTCCAAGTGCGACAGCAACGCTCACATTAACTGCGACGACTATCGCTACAAAGACGCCAGTACCAACGACAACGGCATCACCAACAAAACCGTCAGCAACCGTCACTAGCTCGCCTGTACCGTGTACATTACCAAATGGTTGGACGACATACGTCGTACGACGTGGAGATACGTTGGTTTCGATTGCACAAAAATCAGGCTCTACTGTCGAAGTGCTGCAAAAAGCGAATTGTATTGCAAACGCAAATAACATCCGTGTTGGATTAAGTCTTTTTGTCCCCTTACCTCCTACTGCCTCAAACACATCATTTGCGTTGGAAGGGTGTAAAGACGCAGGTACATTGATCAGCAACTTGAAGGTCGGTCAATTGGTCAGTGGGGTTATAAGTGTTGAGGGAACGGCAACAGTAGACGGGTTTGCATTCTACAAGATTGAAATCCGACCGGATAGCAACCAAGTGTATACGTTGTACAACAGTTACATTAAACCTGTGATAAACGGTGCCCTAGGGGACATTGACACGAGCATTTTCCCACCGGGCATTTATTGGGTGAAGTTGACGGTGATTACGCAGAATAACCAATCAACGCCATCGTGCGCAGTACCGCTACTTTTCAGTCAGTAGTGGATGATATCGAATTGGCATTAGGAGCGCTTCAGCGCTCCTTTTAGTTTGTATTGAATAGGATTACTAGGCCGTAACTTCATTAACGTACACAATCCTGCTTTCATGCTGAGAAAGCGTTGCAGCAAGGCCAATTTGAAGCGCTGCACGAGCATCTATGTGGGTGACGCTCGGTTCCTTACCATCGCGCAGGCATTCGACAAAATGTGCTATTTGAGTAGTATAGGCTGTACCAAAGCGCTGTGGAAAATGTGGCACGACATCATGGCGGGCACCTTCAGGCGTCAAGATCAATACTGGGGTTTCTTGGAGGTAGCCTATTTGTAAAGCACCTTTGGTTCCAATGACATTGCATTGGATATCATAGCCATAATTTGCAGTACGGCTTACCTCGACGTTACCTAGACCCCCCTTTTCGAAACGCACATTGATCATGGCATTATCCACATCACCCACCGTTTGTAGTTCAGGATAGACTAAGGACGCGACTTCGGTGTAGACACGCTGTACTTCATCACCCATCAACCAGCGCAAGAGGTCAAAATCGTGGATAGCCATATCAAGGATAAGGCCACCACTTACGGCTGGATTGGCATATTCAAGACTGGTGCGAAATGGATCACGTCCGATTGAGCGGATGACGACAGGATCACCAATTGCACCAGCCTCAATTTGACGTTTAGCAGCGGCGTAACCGGTATCAAAGCGGCGCATAAAGCCAACTTGAAACATGACATGTGCTTTTTCAACTGCTTCAATCATTTCATCGGTCGCGGATAAGGTTAATGCAGTAGGCTTTTCGCAGAAAATGGCTTTACCAGCAGCAGCAGCAGCAATCACAACATCACGATGCGTACTGGTTGGGGTTGTGACGATCACTGCTTGCACATTTGGATCTAGCAATAAATCATGGTAATCAACGTAAGTCTTCGCCCCACCTACCCGATCAGCAAAGGAAGCGACTACATCTTCACGCATGTCTGCAACAGCGACTAATTTGGCGTCGGCGTGTTGACTTGCGGCGAAGGTTGCATAGACCTGCCCCATCCGACCAAGCCCAATAACACCTATTCCTATTTTTTCCATTTTTGATCCCTTTTAAGTAATAATCAATTCAATGTCACACAAAGAGAAAGACAGTTTATAACAAGAGCTATTCGTCTAGACTAAATTAGGCAGAAAGCGCAGTACTTGTTAACGTAACCTATTGAGTGTCAGCCAATATTATGTCATGCCTGCCCCAAAAACAGCTAACCGAGGTAAGCAGAAATTATTCTTGGATCTTGTTGTAGGTTAGCACTTGGCCCATGGTGCGCTACGGTACCGAGTTCGAGAACGTAGGCGTAATCAGCAATCTGAAGAGCTTTACGGGCATTCTGTTCCACAAGAAGTATGGGAATACCTCGTGCTTTTATATCGGCCACGATACTAAAGACTTCATTTATGAGCATAGGCGCGAGTCCCATACTGGGTTCATCCAACATCAATAACCGAGGACGGGTCATCAAGGCTCGCCCAACCGCTAACATTTGTTGTTCGCCACCACTTAACGATCCAGCTTTTTGATTACGGCGTTCACGTAAACGAACAAACCGTTCGAATATTTCTTCTAAGTCTTGATTGATGGCAATCCTATCTTTGCGTTGATAGGCTCCTAGCATTAAGTTTTCTAGCACTGTCATGGTGGCAACTATTTGGCGTCCTTCAGGAACTTGTACGAGTTGCAAGCGCGTAATTCGATCGCTACGCCAACCCGTTATATCATGACCGTCAAAAACAACCTTGCCTCGTGATGGTTTGAGCAAGCCGCTTATACTGTTGAGGATAGTCGTCTTGCCTGCCCCATTAGCACCAATCAGGCTAATAACCTGCCCTGCTTCTACATTAAATGAAACACCGCGCAGCGCGTTAATTGCACCATAACTCGTATGCATGTCATAAACTTCAAGCAGCGCCATTATTTTCCTGTCCTAAATAGGCCTCGATCACCACAGGGTTCTGTTTGATCTGATCGGGTGTTCCACTTGCTATAATCTGCCCAAAATTTAATACATAAATGAAGTCGCAGACTTGATGTATGAGCGACATATCGTGTTCGACGACGAGAATAGTGATTCCGTCATTTTTCAACCGGATAATCTGGTCACCCAATTGACGCGTTTCCACCGGATTCATACCTGCGGCTGGTTCATCAAGCAAGATTAAGCCAGGTTGCGCAGCTAGCGCTCGTGCCATTTCAAGAAGCCGCTGATCACCATAAGGAAGGCTGGCCGCGCGACTATGTGCTACAGCGTGCAAATGGAATTGTTTTAGCAAATGCTCGGCATTCTTGCGAAATGCTTGTTCTTCTTTCCGGTAACGAGCAGAGAACAGTAAAGAATCCAGTACGCCTGCTCGACCACGGGCATGTTGACTGATTAACAAGTTATCGAGTGCGGTCATGTCACCGAAGAGGCGAATGTTTTGATAGGTACGCGCAATTCCAAGACGTGCAATTTGATGCGAAAGCAGATTATGTATATCAGTCTTCTTAAAACGGATGCTGCCACTGGTGGGATGGTCCAAGCCACTAATATTGTTAATAAGGGTGGTCTTACCAGCACCATTTGGTCCGATCAAACCAACAATCTGGTTTGAGGGCACAGAAAGCGTCACATCTTTAAGTGCTTGTAACCCGCCAAACGAGCGAGACACGTTGCTGAGTTCAAGCATAGTTTTGTTTGGAACCAATCATCATTTTGATTATTTAAGACTGTTGTTGGTAAAAGATTCTTCCTGACCAATTTTCCGAAGCCGTCTGAGCCAACTTGACCACATACTGGGATTTGCAAGCCCCCCCGGCAAATAGAAAATTACCGCTAACAAGATTACGCCATTCACAATGGTGCGATAATCTTTTAAGGCTCGTAGTGTTTCCGGCAAGGCGGTCAATACAAACGCACCAACTATGGGGCCAATAAGGGTAGTTGTTCCCCCTAACACGGCAAATGTGAGTATTTCAACTGCCTGATTGAAGCCATAGTCGCTCGGATCAATAGTACGCGTCAGGTGCGCTTTCAGTACTCCAGCAGCGGCAGCCAAGACTGCACTCATTACGAAGACAACATTTTTGGTATAGACAACATCAATTCCGAGATTTGAGGCCGCTTGCTCATCCTGCCGAATAGCAGACATTGCTCGACCAAAACGAGAACGATGCAGGCGAGCAACAAAGTACGCAGCAAGCAGCAGAAATAAAACGAGATGCCATGTTTGAACTATTTTCGGAATTCCGCTGATTCCTAATGCGCCCTGCGTAATGGTGACCGGTTTACCAGTGAGGGTTGTTGCAAAATCATCGAAATTTAAAATCACTATACGAACTACTTCACCGAATCCGATGGTTGCAATCGCCAAATAAATATCACGCAGTTTAAGTACAGGTAGACCGATTGGTATTGCGAGTAGACCAGCCAAAAGCATTCCGGCTATCAAGCCTATCAAGAGCGGCATTTGGAGTGTTTGCGTAATGATTACTCCAACATACGCACCCAGAGCCATGAAGCCTGCATTGGCAAGCGAAAACATGCCGGTGTATAAAGTCAGATAAACACTCAAGCCCAAAATCGCATTTACAAGCATGAATTGTAGAACAGGCTCGCTAATGCCAATACTGCGCATTACATCCATCATCATGCCCTGCTCTGGTCGGCTTGACCAACAAGGCCTTGAGGACGAAAGAGTAGAATTATGAAGAGAAGACCAAAGACAATGGCATCACGATAATTGCTCCCACCTGCCGCTATGCTAAATGTTTCCAGAAGAGCAACTAAGAAGCCCCCTACTACAGCGCCTTTGATGTTACCAAGACCACCCAACACAATTACGGTTAACCCTTTAAGTGAAATGGCATCTCCCATAAAGGGGGTCATTGAATTGTAGGCGAGTCCGTACAGCACACCAGAAGCACCAGCCAAAGCACCAGCTAAAAAGAATGTGATGCGGAAGATCTGCGAAGAATGAATCCCGAACAGACCTGCCACACGCTGGTTAAAGGCAACCGCACGCATGGCTTGACCAACACGCGTATTCATAACCAAGTATTGAAGACATATCATGAGGAGAATTGAAAAGACCAATATCACGATTTGAACGGGGGTCACCCGAAACGGCAATCCTTGCAGTGCACCTGTAGGTATACTTCCCTGTGGAAATCTTTGAGGAGTTGTTCCAAAAACTATTTGAGCAATATTCACGAGCAAAATGGATGCGCCAATACTGCTAATCAATTGCGAGATGCGGGGCGCATTGCGACGGCGCAAAGGGGCAAACGCTACAGCCTCAAGTAATACCCCAATCGCACCAGCGGACAGCATCGCCACGGGGACAGCAATCCAGATTGGTAACATTAGTTGAGTTACTACAGCCAAACCGATAAATGCGCCCCACATAAATATGGCACTGTGAGCCAAATTCAGAACGCCTAGTACACTAAATACAAGCGCGTATCCGAGTGCAAAGAGACTATATACACCGCCGAGCCAAACAGCATTTACGATTTGTTGAGTGATATTCATAGAGTCAATTCAAAAACAGTATTTCTTTAGCAATTCAGAGTTATGTATTCTTAAAATAAAGCATTCTTTCAAAACCACAGGGGAGGATTAGCTTAATCTCCCCTGTGATTAACGACAACTACGACGACTTCATTGCGACTGCCAGCGGCACGAACTTACCATCAACAACGATTTGTGCGATCGGGGCATGCACCGGATCACGGTTTTCATCGAACCTAAACACGCCAAGCGGGCTGTTAAAGTCCTGAATAGCTGCCAGCGAATCGCGTACCGCTTTATGATCAACAGAATCTGCGCAACGTACAGCGGTAGCAAGCAACCAAGCACCCGTATAAGCCTGTGCAGCGAACTGGTCGGGTGAACTGCTATATTTGGCTTCATAGTTTTTGACGAAGGCAACACTACTTTCGGAGGGATCAGGATTACCGTAGTTCCAAGCGCCACCGACGATCAATCCTTCGGCATCTTTCCCGCTGTTCTTAAGCACGGCTGGTGAGTTAAAGCCATTTCCACCAATAATGTGGCCGGTATAGCCTAATGCGCGTGCCTGAATAATAACCTGTGTAGCTTCTGCGGCTAGTGCGGAAACAACGATTGCATCGGGCTGAGTGTCAATCGATTTGGTCAATTGAGCATTGAAATCAACATCGCCTTTTGCAAAAGTTTCTTCATCGGTAATTTCGATATTGTTATCCGCCAAAGATTGTTTGAAGATTTCGTAACCGCTCTTGGTAAAAGCATCGTCGTTACCGTACAAAACTGCAACTTTCTTCAAACCTAGAAGTTCAGCAGCTTGCTTAATTGTACCGGGGATTACAGCTGATTCGGGCAAACTATCGCGGAATACATAATCGCCCATGCCTTGGGCAGTTGTGAGTCCATTAGCGGTATTGCTCACACCCATGACCACGGTTCCGGCTTCTTGAGCGATAGGATCCGCTGCTAGGGCCTCTGATGAAAGAGTCGGTCCCAACACGGCCAGCACCTTATCTTCATCTATAAGCTTAGTCATGGCAGCAACAGCCTGATCCTTATCACCAGCAGAATCTTCGACTGTCACAACCAACGTGGTTTTATCACCCAAGTACTTGGCAGCATTGATTTCTTCAACCGCCAAATCAACGGCATTCTTTTGTGCTGTACCGTACACGGCAACAGCTTTGGTTAAGCCAAAAACAGCACCGATGTTTACGGTCTCGGGCAATTGGGTAGGTGCGGCACAATCTTCTTTGAGACCGACCAAAGGAGTATTATCTTGAGCCAGCGAATTTGAGAGCGGTAACATAAAAATAGCTGCAATAGCTACACAAAGAAACCGAACTTTTTGCATTTCAATTCACCTTTCGACTAAATTACCAACAACTCTTCATTCTATACCACAAGCCCTATCGTGAAAAGCGAATTCAGTAGCCCAAAATAACCAAACATTCGATACAAAACGCTCAAAATCTGTAACCTGAATCTAGTAGATGGTGGTTAAATTCCGATCGATTGGCATATATGGTTTACATAAAAGAGGTATCCTTAATTCAGCAGAATCGTAGCAAGTGTACATAAGCGTTCTAAAAAGCAGATATACTATGACTAACTTGAAGATTTTCCGACTCAGAACATTATTTATCGTCATATCCGTGTCATTGCTTGCAGGGAATATCATTATGGCTCAAGACAATCCGATTTATCAGGAACCGTTTCGACCTCAATTCCACTACAGTCCACCATGCCAGTGGATGAATGATCCAAATGGTTTAGTTTACTATGAGGGTGAGTATCACTTATTTTATCAATTCTATCCTCAGGATATTGTGTGGGGGCCGATGCATTGGGGACATGCGGTCAGTCCTGATCTTGTACACTGGCAAACACTACCCATAGCCCTCTTTCCTGATGACATTGGTGCGATTTGGTCAGGCAGCATAGTCGTGGATGCGAACAACACCAGCGGGTTGGTTGAGGGAGGTGGACTCATAGCCATTTACTCATATCAAAACCAGTCGCAAGGAATTGCTTACAGTACTGATAAAGGTCGAACATGGACAAAATATGCAGGGAATCCCGTCATTGGCGCGCTTGCGAAAGATTTCCGCGATCCGAAAGTATTTTGGTATGACGGAACCAAACAATGGATCATGGTAATTGCCGCCGGTCACGAATTACAGATATTCACGTCGCCAAATCTGATTAATTGGGAAATGACATCCAAGCTGACGGGTGGCCTTGCAGGTGGCGTTTGGGAAGTACCAGATCTGTTCCCGTTAGAGATCGAAGGACAAACCAAGTGGGTACTGCTAGGCAGTGTGAGCCAAATGGCTCCAGCAGGTGGTGGCGGAGTTCGCTATTTTATTGGTGATTTTGACGGACGAACCTTCACCTATAATGAATCAGATCCGATGCTATGGTTAGATTACGGACCAGATAATTACGCTGGAACGACGTTCAGTGACATGCCAACAGATAAACGGACTTATATCGGATGGATGAGCAATTGGCAGTACGCCGCGAGCACCCCTACTACCCGCTGGCGCGGTGCTAACACCTTACCACGTGAACTACAACTGGTGAAAACATCTGAAGGCATCCGGATGATTCAGGTGCCAGTAGAAGCATTTAATCAGCTTCGTAAACCAATTGGCACATGGGATAACCTCACGATATCTGAGGATACTTTACTCGACAATGTTCAGGGCCGTACGTTGGAAATCATTACTGAGATAGAACCGGGTAGTGCTGAACGTTTTGGAATTGATGTACAGCGTGGTGCTGACAGCAAGACACACATTGTGTATAACACTAAACAGTCCAAATTATACGTCAGTCGCTCCGATAAAACTGATGGCGGTACGATAAATGCCTTTACGCCCGCTTTCGGCGCACCAATTTCCTTAGCAAATGACACACTGCGCTTACATATATTTGTTGACGAGTCGTCAGTCGAAGTTTTTGGGCAGGATGGTTTGTACTCCATCACCAGCTTAACGTTTACCAAACAGTCCGATGATAGCATCGCCTTATTCGCTGAGCACGGAGAGATAAAGGTCAAACACCTAGAAATCCATTTATTAGGGAGTATATGGGATACATCAGCATTGAAACTTGAAGACTTTGACTTTTGCGGAAAATAAAATACTAACACTGCCTTTAGTTCATGCCACTTATCGTGTTGAAATGCGAGCTAGCGGCATGAACTAAGCATTACATCCAGTCGCACTGTTTGAAAGAAGTACCTTCATTAAAAATGATAGAAGCATAATCCCCTTATACTATACTTATAATAGTGTCACAAAATCGATTCACATCCTCAGCCCAATTCGTATAACCGCATGTCACTAAATCTGTAAAACTTGCGTTGGTTCGCATTTTTCGATTGGAAATCCCGAATTTAAGTACAAATCGTGCCTAATTCTGTGCGACCACCTTACAAATTCACTATTAATTAAGGTAATAATCCGATAATTACGAACAGATAAACTGAAAAATGTAAATCCATTTTTAGTCGGATGTAAGGCATGCCAGATATAGTCCAAACAATATGTTAGGAACAGTCCTAAAGTTTAGATCAGTTGTGAAACATCCAAATATCACATTTGGTATTTTTTACTTTCTGCTGGTTAAAAACGTAAAGTCACGATCCTTACCTTATAAACGATTGTCCAAACAAAGCGATTTTTCTCAATCTTAATAAAAAGAAACTACACTATTTTTCAGGGGTATGATGATACAGACAAATGACACCTCACTTAAAGCCGAAAGTATCTCGCCACCAAGCACAGCAGCGACTCATTGGATTGGAATAGATGAGGGTAAATTATCTGATAGTTGGATTCCCCCCCAACGATCCTCCAAAAGTCCAACAGTCAGTGTGATTATTCCGACACTGAACGAAGCTAAGAATTTACCCCACGTGTTGCCCAAAATTCCAAGTTGGGTCAATGAGATTATTATAGTTGACGGGAATTCAAAAGACGGCACAGTTGAAGTTGCTCTGAAATTGCGCCCAGAAGTACGTGTGATTACTGAATCCAGACGCGGCAAAGGCACCGCTTTAACCACAGGCTTCGCGGCTGCAACTGGAGACATCATTGTGATGTTGGATGCTGACGCCTCTATGGATCCACGTGAAATTTATGGTTATGTGGGCTTACTGATGGCCGGTGCAGATTTTGTGAAAGGTTCCCGTTTCATTCAGGGCGGCGGCACCAGCGACATGACTATTGAACGAAAGATTGCAAATTACGGTTTTGTTTGGGCCGTTCGAATGCTTTATGGCTCCACTTTTAGCGATCTTTGCTATGGTTATATCGCATTTTGGAAACATGTCTTGCCATCACTTGACCTTGATGCCGATGGTTTTGAGATTGAAACACTCATGAACATTCGGGCGCTGCAAGCTAAATTGAAGGTGGCCGAATTGCCCAGTTTTGAACACCTCAGAATGTACGGCAAGAGTAATCTACGAGCTGTTCCAGACGGCCTGCGCGTTCTACGAACGATTTTCAATGAACGTTTCAAAGCTACAAAGTCCCCTAAATCGGTCAAATTCGCTTTGGAAGCAACAAAGAAAATCTGAACGCGGGAAGTAAAAGTGTCAGATACTCGTACGGCGCCAGAAGTTTGCATTATTGGATCAGGAACTCGATTTCTGAGTGGGATTAGTTACTATACGCTGTGTTTAGCGAATGCATTGAATAGCGAAAACTCCGTTTCGGTTATTCTGATGCGTCAATTAATCCCTACATTTTTATATCCGGGACGAAATCGGGTTGGCACAAAACTAACTGATCTCGAATACGACCACAATATACGTGTGTTCGATGGTGTTGACTGGCATTGGATACCGAGCATCTTAAAAGCTCTTGTGTTCCTCGTTCGTGAGCGTCCTCACGTATTAATTTTTCAATGGTGGACGGGAACAGCACTGCATACATACGTCCTTTTAGCACTTGTTAGTCGTTTGTTAGGTGCTAAAGTGATTATCGAGTTCCACGAATTACTCGATACAGCTGAACTCCGTATTCCTTTCATAAACATCTATCTGAAACTTTTGATGAAGCCATTCATTCGTATGGCATCGGCTTTTGTCGTTCATTCGGAACATGACAAACCCATCATTGCAGACCACTATCATCTGAAACATGACCAGATACAGATTATCCATCACGGTCCTTATGACCAATATTTAACAAAAACAGACCTAAATACGCAAGAAATACCAACTGACCAAGTCTGCAATTTGCTTTATTTTGGTGTCATTCGACCGTATAAAGGTCTAGAAGATCTGGTTCTGGCATTTAACGCTATTCCCTCAGAAGAAATTAGCAAGTATTGGCTCACTGTGGTTGGTGAAAGCTGGGAAGGCTGGAGCTTGCCAATCGACCTTATTAAGCAAAGCCCTTATCGTGAAAGAATCACATTAGTCAATCGCTACGTTAAGGATGACGAGGTCGCAGCCCACTTTGCTAACGCGGATGTGGTTGTACTACCCTATCGGCGTTCATCGGCAAGTGGTCCACTGCACATTGCCATGAGTCACGGACTTCCGGTCGTTGTTACGGAAGTTGGGGGTCTCAAAGAAGCTGTCGCCCAATATGATGGTGCGATTTTAGTTTCACCAGAGTCTCCAGAAGAACTTACGCGCGCTGTATTCCGAGCATATGAGTTAAAAGGGAAGCGCTTCACCGATCCTCATTCGTGGCAAACAACCGTTATGGAATTTGGGAACCTTTTCAAATCCATCGCTACGGCACAGAAAGTCACTTCCTAAAATGACTGGAACTAAAATCGCAATTGTAACCCCTCGATATAAACCGCATATTGGGGGCGTGGAAAAACACGTTACAGAAGTCGCCGAAGGTTTAGTCAAGCGCAACATTTCGGTGGATATTATTACCACTGATCCCACAGGGCTACTGCCACCAACAGAAGAAATCGAAGGCGTAAATATACGCCGATTCAGAACTATTGGAAACGATTCAGTATTTTTCATTTCACCTACGCTAGCAAGCTGGCTCAATCAACATGCGGGGCAATACGACTTATTGCATGCCCATTCATATCATACGCCGCTTGCACTGCAAACCGCATTTGCAGCAAGAAAATATCGCATTCCTTTTGTCGTTACGCCTCATTATCACGGTTCGGGTCATTCAAACTTCCGCCAATTGCTGCATATCCCGTACCGGATACCGGGCAACTGGATGATTAATCAAGCTAATCTTATCGTCTGTGTCTCTGAAGCAGAACAGACGCTTATACATAAGCATTTCGGTGCCTCACTACCCACTACAGTCATTCCAAACGGTGTGGATTTGGGTTCGTTACTAGAAGCTGAACCTTTTCCACGCGAGGGGAATTCAAAATTAATCCTCTCAGCAGGGCGTTTAGAGCATTACAAGCAGGTATCAAAACTGGCTCAGGCAATGCCATTGCTGCCCAAGGAATATCATCTGGCAATCACAGGCAAGGGGCCGGCAAGTGAAGAACTTGCTAACATTGTTAGAGACTTGCATCTAGAGAACCGTGTTCGGCTTTTAGGTTATGTCTCGCAAGAAGACTTATGGCGCTGGTTTAAAACTGCTGATGTTTACGTGAGTATTTCTAAGCACGAAGCCTTTGGAATAAGCCTTTTGGAAGGTGCTGTAGGCGGGGCAAAAGTCATAGCCAGTAGTATTCCTGCACATCACGAAGTGTCTCAGTACCTTGGAGAAGGTAGCAGTTCCATAACATTTGTTGACCCCGATTGTACCATTTCAGAACTTGCAGAAGCTGTCGTTAAGGCTGAAGCAAGGTCATATTCGCATAATACTGTTCAACATGAGCTTCCTACATGGGATCAGGTTGTTGATAAACTTGTGGACAAATATAACCTGATATTAAGTCAGGAACGGATAATCGCAGCTTCATGAACTCAAAAAGCACAAATGTGTCGAACAACCAACAGAATAATTCGCAATTTGCGGCGTCTACTGCAAGCGATCAGAATTTTATGCCTCAGGCACAGCGCTGGTTGGAAACTATTACGATGCCATCTGGCGGATGGTTTCCTCTATTGACACTATCATCATGTGTTGGGTTATTACTCATCGCTGTTGGATTTAACGGCGCACGGCAAAACCAGAATTCGAATGACATCTTGTTCTGGTTAGGTATATTGGTCACTTATGCGCCTATCGCAGCGCGGTTGACTACTAACTCTGCAAGTCGGTGGGAACGCCTGTTACTGGTGACTGTACTGAGCGTAGCACTGTTCATCATCAAGATATTGCACAGCCCTGTTTACTTCACCTTCTCAGATGAATTCACTCATTGGCGTACGGCTGCTGACATACTGCAAACCGGTAAAGTGTTTCAGCCTAATCCTCTGCTCCCTATTAGCTCGTTATATCCCGGCCTAGAAATCGTTAGCTCGGCTCTCGTCAGCATCACTGGATTGTCGGTTTTTGCGGTAGGGAATCTCATTTTGTTGTTGGGGCGCGTAGTACTAGCGATCTCGCTATTCTTGCTCTACGAACGCATTAGCCAATCTGCGCGCGTTGCAGGATTAGCCATGTTAATTTACTCGGCTAATCCGAATTATCTATTTTTTACGTCACAGTACTCCTACGAGTCATTATCGCTGCCGTTGATGGCGCTGACACTTTACTTAGCATCTACATCTGTCAACTGGACTACTTTCGGATCCAAACTGCGTCTCACGGTTCTTGGTACGTTACTGATTGCCAGTGTAGTCATCACCCATCATTTAACGTCTTATGCACTATCGGCAATACTGTTGAGCTGGGTCATTATCGGACTGGTGCTACGTTACGTTTTCAAGAAACCACAAGTCACACCAATACGTTTTGCAATCATTGCAGTCGTGCTTACGTTGATCTGGTTTGGCCTCATTGGTGGCGCAACAACAGGTTACCTTGCTCCACACTTTTCGGGAACGATTACGGAGATCATCAAGCTTATTCGTGGTGAAGTTACCGGTCGTGAACTGTTCAAATCTTCGTCGGGTTATATCGCCCCTTTATGGGAGCGTATTACCGGTATAGCAATGCCCCTACTCATCATGGGCAGCATTCCATTTGGTTACTTTGCCATCTGGCGTAAGTATCGTTTTAATGCACTTGCACTGACAATGGGGCTGGTCACTATCGCGTATCCATTGAGCCTGATTGCACGCTTTACTCGTGCGGGTGCCGAGATTTCTAACAGAACCTCAGAGTTTATTTTTATACCAGTAGGATTTGTTATCGCGGTAGGAATCGTAGAAGTGTGGCCGTTAGTTGCTCGTCGGTTAGTCAAACGCTACGATAGGCGTTCATGGGCAATACTTGATAGCGGCGCGGTTGTTCTAGTGACACTAATTTGTCTCGGCGGAATTATCGTTGGATGGGCACCGTGGGCACGGTTACCCGGACCTTATTTAGTATCAGCAGATACACGTTCTATCGAGACCCAAGGAATATCGGCTTCTAGGTGGATGTTCAACTGGCTGGGAGCCGGAAATCGGCTTATTACAGATCGTGTAAACCGTCAATTAATGGGCAGCTATGGCTATCAGTTCCCAATTACGTCTTATAACGAAAAACTTCCGGTAGCACGTGTCTTTTTCTCCCCACGTTTCGGGCAAAATGAGGCCCGGATCGTGCGCGAGGGATTGATCGATTACATGGTTGTGGACTACCGACTTTCGACTAGTCTACCATCTGCAGGCGTCTATTTTGAAACGGGCGAACCAAGCATAAACTCCGGCACAGAGCCAATTAAGCTGCCATGGTTACAGAAATTTGATCGAGTTAAGGGCATGAGCCGGATATTCGATAATGGAAACATTGTGATATATGATGTTCGCAACCTTGTATCGCAACCGTAAATGGTTTGACCTGATTGTAGTCAACCTAATTGCTACAATTTCAGTCATATTAGTGGTCATTGGAATAGAAAGTGTAGTACTCCGCACGGTTGTGGGAGTACCTCTGGTACTTGGCATACCGGGTTACCTGCTATTCAATCTATTGACCAGTTCAAGTGAACCGATACAACTAAGCGAATTACCGATCTATGCAGGTGGTTTGAGCATTGCAATTGTTGCAGTAACCGGACTACTTTTGGCGGTTTCCCCATGGGGGATTCAAGCTAAGAGCTTTGTACTGGCACTTGGCATTTTTACCTATATTACTAGCGCATTTATTTACGTAAAGCGCAGTAGAAATCCTGAACCCCAGCAAATTGGCACAAACGGTGCACCTAGACCAAATAAGTCGCAATATCTCATTTTGATTTACGCAGTGATCATTATGGGTGGCGCGCTCATTGTATCGTATATGGGAGCTAACCAAGCTCGGCAATCGAATTTCACCGAGTTCTGGATCGTTCCAGCGGACAAAACTACCGATAAGAGCATCGCCATTGGAATACGGAATGTCGAACATTCAGATGTGGTTTATAACATCCAATTGAAGTCTAAAGATACAGTCGTCCAAGAGTGGAAATCAATCACGTTGAAGCCAAGCGAATCTTGGTCTCGAAACATTACTGTTGGGTCTGACGTCGAGAATTTGGAAGCACTCTTGTACAGAGAAGATAATCCAGAAGCGGTGTACCGACGCGTAACACTCGAACTACCTCATTAAGTCCAATGTACGGTCTATGAATATCCTTATTGTTAGCGATTTTTATCCACCGTTTATTGGTGGCGCAGAACGTCAAGCACAACTGCTTGCAAAGACGTTTACGTCTCGTGGACATAGGGTTCATGTTGCGACTACCTGGCATCACGGATTACAGGAATATTCAAATGAAGATGGTGTGGCAATTCACAGGATCAAGGGGTTGTTCACCAGTGTGCCGTGGTTTTCTAAACAAGCAGGAAGACGCTATCATCCACCATTTCCTGATCCACGAATGGCACTTGAGTTACGCCGCCTAGTCAAAACACACAGAATCGATATTGTTCACAGCAGTGGATGGATTGCCTACTCTTGCGCTGCAGGTCTCATTGGAAGCAAAGTCCCCCTACTCGTTTCGACCCGCGATTATGGATACTTTTGTGCGATCAACACATTTTTACACCAAGGTAAGGTTTGTGACGGCCCGCAACTTACAAAGTGCTTTGCCTGTGCCGGTTCTACATATGGTTATGTAAAAGCAGCAGCTTCTGTACCCGGAGTTTTTACATTCAAATGGCTTCTGTTGTCAAAGACGGCAGGTTTGCATGCAATAAGTACTTACGTGCTAGAGCAAATCCAAAAGTATTTTCTTTCAAGCCAAAAAACCATAAAGAAGACAATCATACCCAGTTTTCTTGAATCGCTAGATAACAACCCAGTAGCCAACGACCACAGCCGCAAATTTCTGTCATCTTTACCGAAAGAGCCTTTCATTCTCTTTGTGGGTTCACTTCAATCACATAAAGGAATCTATGTTTTGCTGGATGCCTACAAAAAACTGACATCCCCTCCCCCACTGGTATTGATTGGCACTGCTTGGCCAGACAGTCCCACTGAATATCCTAGCAACGTAGTCGTCCTAAGCAATGTCCCACACGATCATGTTATGTTAGCGTGGGAAAAATGTCTATTCGGCGTTGCTCCAAGTATATGGCCTGAACCTTTGGGAGCAGTGATCTTTGAGGGTATGAGCAAAGGCAAAGCCATGATTGGGGTTAAACCGGGAGGCCATACCGACATCATCATTGAGGGAGAAACTGGTTTTCTCGTGCCAGCGGGAGATAAAGAAGCTTTGCAGGTTGCGATGCAACGATTCATTGACGAACCAATCACCCGAGAACAATTTGGGAAAGCAGGTTATGCGCGTGCAATTCAATTTACGGCTGATGCTTCAGTACCAAAATTTGAATCCTTTTACTATGATCTCGCCGAAGCTCAAGCGGATTCGGTAGCGGTATGAACTACCAAAATGGGTTCTCTAGCTTTTACCAACGCTTAACAGCGCACCTCAAAACACCATTGTTTCTCAATGGTTATGCACTTGTACTTAGTGCGTTATCAACATCCGGTCTCGGTATTCTATATTGGATTTTGGCAGCTCGAAGATATCCTGAAGACATAGTGGGATTAAACTCTGCGGCCATTTCAGCGATGATGCTGCTATCTGGGATTTCTCAACTTAATCTTCGAAGTCCTCTTATTCGATTTTTGCCACGTGCAGGCACAAAATCTCTCAAAATAGTGGTACTATCTTATGGCGTGACTGTCACATTATCAGCAGTAATTGGCATCATTTTCTTTGCCGGACTTCAGTTATGGTCACCAGCTTTGAATCCCTTGCTGCAAAGTCCAATATTTATCCCATGGTTTATCATTTCTATAATGGGGTGGGATATTTTCGTCCTTCAGGACAATATCCTTACTGGCTTACGACGCGCACTGTGGATACCAGTTGAAAATACCCTTTTCGCGATTCTGAAATTGATATTGTTAGTTGTATTTAGCGTGTCAATGCCCTTGTATGGAATATTTGCTTCATGGACATTACCCATGATCGCAATTGTTATTCCTATCAACATTGCCATATTTAGACGACTTTTACCGATTCATGTCGAACGATCCAAGAATGACCAACTTCCGCTTACAGTTCGTGAAGTGGGTGTTTTTGCAATGAGCGACTACCTTGGCTCGCTCTTCACGCTTGCGTCAACACTGTTATTGCCATTGATCGTCACACAGCTAGCTGGTGCCAAAGCAAATGCCTATTTTTATCTTGCATGGACAATCAGCAATTCGTTAGTCATGGTGGCGAACAATATGTCATCATCCCTTACAGTCGAAGCTGCACTGGATGAGCGAAAATTACGAAGTTACACAAAAAGTGCGCTTGTAAACACCATGCGCTTACTTGTCCCATTGGTGGTACTTGCGATCATCAGCACTCCACTTCTCCTGAGTTTGTTCGGCAAGAATTACACAACGGAAAGCTCAGTGTTGTTACGACTGCTTGTAGCCTCCGTTTTGCCGAGCGCAATAATTGCGTTCTACATGGGCGTAGCACGTGTCCAACGACAACTAAAGCCGATTATCCTCATTCAATTTCTCATATGCGTTCTGGTTCTAGGGGGTAGCGTTATATTATTACCAATAATGGGAATAACAGGAGTTGGTATTGCATGGTTATTTAGCCAGTCGATCATTGCAATTGGTTTAGGAATAGTCTATCTGCAACCACTCCTAAGAAAAGACATGTAAAGTCAATTAAATATATGAAGTTCGAATGCTAGTTTGGTGTTATTCTAAAAGTACTGAGTAAATGTTTGTCTCAATCTTTGCGCACATAAATATCAGAGTTAGGAGCAGTCTTTTCCTATGAAATCCCCAGTCAAAGCAATGTTTGCGTTATATGTTGTCGTCGTCGTAATGGCGATGGGTCTCATAAGCATTAGTCCAATTGCCGCTCAAGATGACAAACCAACAGATTGGTTACAGTTCAACTTTGACCCACAAAAAAGTGGTACAAATCCCAACGAGCATATCCTTGATGCTAAGAGCTTGAAACGTGTGAAGAAGATGTTTGACGTAACATTTGAAGAACGCGCTGATAGCCCTCCTGTCTACCTTTCTGGTGTAACAACCAGCACGGGAGTCAAAGATTTGGTATTTGTAAACACGATGTTAGGCAGACTGGTTGCAATGGACGCAGTTACAGGCGAAGTAATCTGGAGTCAGTTTAAACCAGCAGACAATTGCATCGTCAACAATGGTGTTGGTCGCGAAAAAACCTATCCGTGTTTCACTACGAGTGGACCAGCTATTGATCCGAATCGCCAATTCGTTTATGCCTACAGTCCAGCAGGATACGTCCACAAATACAAAGTTGAAGATGGTACAGAAATTGTCGATGGCGGTTGGCCTGAACTGACTACGCGCAAACCATATGATGAAAAGGGTTCATCCAACCTTGCTATTGCTACCGCACGTAACGGAACGAGCTATCTGTATGTAACTCATGCATCCTATGGCTTTCCCCCACCCGGAGCATTAGGAGAATATCAAGGCAGCCTGACAACCATTAATCTGGCTACTGGAACACAGAATGTCTTTAATGGTGTTTGTAGTGATAAGAACGATCATTTGTATCCAAAAGGTACACAAGATCCATATTGCAATGAAAAAGAATCTGGCATGTGGGGGCGAAGCGGAGTCGTCTATGATGCAGAAACCGATCGCATCTACGTAGCAACCGGAAACGGACCGTTTAGTCCTGATGATTATCACTGGGGAAACTCAGTACTCGCCTTAAATCCTGATGGTAGCAGCGAATTCGGTATTCCGTTAGACAGCTTCACGCCGGAAGGCTATGAGCAGTTGGACACTTTTGACCTTGATGTTGGTAGCGTTTCACCGCTCATGGTAGTTGCCCCCAAAGGAAGCAAAATTCCGCGCTTGCTTATGCAGGGAAGTAAAGCTAGTCAAATCTGGCTTATCAATATCAGTGATTTTAGTGGCACAGGACAACCTGGGTCTGTAGGTGGTGAGGTTGCCCAATTCAAGGATCAATTGCCTCAACTATATATGATGCGCAATGCTCTAGTCAGTTGGACAAATCCCGAAGACGGCGCAGTATGGGTCTACTACGTCAACGGAACGGACGGAATGATCGCATTCCAAATTAAACTAGATGCCGATGGAAATCCGTTCCTTGAGAAACAATGGGCAAACGCAAATCGGGGCACTTCTCCGATAATTGCCAATGGCATTCTTTATTACAACAACTCGGATGTTATACGCGCCTTAAATCCAAAAACCGGTGTCGAACTCTGGGCAACAAGTGGTAATGGCACCGCTCATTGGCAATCGTTGATCGTAGTTAATGGAATTATCTACGTTGCTGATGACACGGGTGGCTTCCATTCATATGCCATCGATGGTGATGCAAAAAATACGCTGGCAACCCAGCGACCGAAGTAAATAGCACTTACTACCCCAAAACCGCAGATTTTAATCAACGGTTATTAAGGGGTTCAATCATAAACGGCAAGATAGCATGTCCATTCGCGCTATCTTGCCGTTTTAAGTACTACTATTTGGCGCTCAATTCAGAATCGCTTAGCCCAAAATTCGCTCCAACCACACTTAGATCACGAATATCAATGACTTGATCGCCATTCAGGTCAACATCAGTAGGTGCTGGTGGCACATTTAACCCCATATTTGTTCCGACTAAAGTTATATCGGCCAAATCAATCGTATGATTAATGTTGAAGTCCCCAAATAACAACTGATCATCTCCCACAAATAGTGGAGTGCTGCTTGCGCCAAACGTGAGCGAACGAGTCAATGTGAGACAATACAAACAACTTAGTTGAATTTTGTATACACCACTTTGAACATTATCAAAACGATAGTCACCGCCGTTCAATGAAGTTGATTCCTGCACAACATTTCCAGTATCCGTGAGCAGTCTCACCGACACCCCAGCATTGTTTGTTCGCCCTTGTATCCGAATAATCCCGCTGATCGTTGAGTTGGCTGGAATAACAGCACTTACCGTTAAGGGCACACTCGTGGTTGACGAAGTCACAATTGGGGAAGTTACATTTGCGGCTGGAGCAGCGCCATTGAAACCGGCATTCACAACCGTCAACGGAAGATCGCGACCATCCCGATCTACAGCAATCGCCGTGCAACTAACTGTTGTAGGATTTGATGAAGCCACCTGATAACGCATATTCACTAGCTGACCATTACCATTTATGGGGTCTGAAGGTCGGAGACGTGTTACGGCATATCCCAAACTACCATCTGCACCCAAGTTATTCTGAATGACTAAATCACTCGCAGCGGTAAATAAAGTACCATTTGTTGTCCCCAGAAAACGCAAATTTGACTGATTTGCGCTACAGTGCAACTCGACACCATACACATTTATCAGATTTAGCGCCTGCACTGCAACATTTACCGTGTCACCAAGATTGGCAGTTTGACGATCAAAACTTAAAGATAACACTGTGCCTGTAGGGGGTGTTGCTGTCGGGACAATGATTGGCGTAGGGGTGAGCGCTGGGGTCGGTGTAATCGTCGGCACAGCGCTTTGCAACGCAATTGTTTTGAACATGGCAAATAAGTCATCGTAATCGCCGTGCCAAACTGTATCCATGCCAAAGCGATTGTCCCCACCGCAACATTGCATATTCCTAGGTATTAGAGCCCACTGGAGAACCGCTGAGGCACCATACTGACGCCAAAACTCAATCTCGGCGGTCAACTGCGCGCGGCGGTTGATTGTATTATTTAGTGCTACATAACCGATTTCTTCTACGATAAATTTCTTCCCGTGAGCTTTTGCCCAATCGGCATCTACTGTGCCGCGCCTGTCACCATTGTATGCATGCAAGGTAATGATATCAAAATTCGATAAATCACCGAAACTAAAACCTCGATATGTCGCGCCAATCATTCCCGTAGAGACAAGTCGAGTAGGATCAGCAGCCTTGACAGCGGCTAATGCAAAGTTGAGAAAATTGATCACTACATCTTTAGTGCGATAATCCCCTATCTCGAGTTCGTTGCCAGGTTCCCACGCATAAATATTAGGATGATGCTTATTGGCATTGATTACAGTCTGGATAAACTTCAGGTAACGTGTCCGATATTGTGGTGAATTATAGAAATCATTGTTTGCAAGTAAGCAACAACTCGACTGCCCTATGTATGTATAATAGCTATCGGTTCCAGACGGGAAATTTCCGTATAACACTGGTGCTCTTTTGGGATCAAGATGGGAGTCTACAAGAGCTACAATCAACTGAACGCCATAAGTCTCGGCCTTCGTCAACAGAACATCAAGCCTTCTGGCAGCCTCTTCGTCGGTAATTAAAGAGTTCGCAACAAATACACGAGCGACCTTGCCACCCATACCTTGGATCTCTTTTAGTGTCACATCTTGGGCATTTGCTACCATTTGCGGATAGGTATCAACATAATTGAAATGCACCATTCCATAGACATTGAATCCAACAGCGAAATTTGAAGCCAATTGCATTGACGGAAGCGCTATTGGATTCGCTTGCAAGTGAAAGACTTGAAAGACACCAACTATTATTGTAAATATGGCAATTCGCGTTACCGCTGATAGACCATTACCATAGCGGGTTGTAATTTCATTTATTCGTGACATATTAAGGTTTTCCACTTTGGATTTCCTATTCCGAATTCGGGTTGCAGTACACTAGCAACATTACTTATACCATTGATCGGTTTGAATAGTACCGGACTGATAGTACTAGTCACTACGATTTTCACATAACAGTACAAATGATTAGGCCATGCCAAGCTCGAATCAGACGATTGGGTCACAATTCAGAATGATCAATTGGGAACTGCCGAATCAAAAAGGAATGAGTACGCTTTTGTTGTTACTCATTCCTTTTTCACCATTATGTAGCGGTTACAAATTCAGCTCCATAACCGATCGTGGGATTTTTCAGCATCCCATTCTCTAGATGGTTCAAAATAACCACCTGGTCGCGAAAGATCCATATGTTCGCGGATGGCCTCTTCACGAAGAGCGCCAAGCCCCAAACCCGGTGCCTCAGGCACAGCTACATAGCCATCTTGGATAAACGGTTTATCCGCGTACTCGACTAGATCATCCCACCAGTTCAAATCAACCGAGTGATTCTCGAGGACATAAAAATTCTCAGTAGCAGCAGCACAATGAATATTAGCCAAGAAAGAAACTGGAGAACCAGCGAAGTGCATTGCCATTGCAACACCGAATTCCTGCGCAAGGTCACCAATCTTCTTAGTCTCTAGAAGCCCTCCGGCAGTAGCAAGATCAGGATGAATGACCGAAACCGCCCGCTTTTCAAGCAAGGGGCGAAAACCATCTTTGAGATAAATATCTTCGCCAGTGCAAATCGGGGTCAACACTGATTGTGAAAGCCGCAGGTACTGATCAGTGTATTGCCAAGGAATCATATCTTCATACCAAGCCAACGTAAACTGATCTAGTGCCTGCCCTACTCGAATACACGACTCAAGATTTATGTGTCCAAAGTGATCCACAGCTAGTGGCACTTCGTAGCCAATTTCTGCCCTCACCTGACGAACATAGTCCACCAAAAACTCAATGCCTGCAGGAGTAATTTGGATACCCGTAAAAGGATGCATTATATCGGTCGTATCTAGCATTTCTGGTGGAGCGCTAAGCGCACCGGGGACATCCTTTAACAAACCGATCCCAACGTCCATTTTGAGAAATTTGAACCCACGTTCCATACGATGCCGTAGGCGTTCACCCATCTGTTTCCCATTTGGCACAGAATCAGTATCACAGTAGCACAGAACCTTACTGCGGAATTTGCCACCTAGTAACTGATAAGCAGGCACGCCATATGCTTTACCTGCCAAATCAAATAGTGCCATTTCAATTCCAGACACGCCCCCACCCTGTCGCGCATGATGACCGAATTGTTTCAATTTGCGAAACACCAGATCAATGTTACAGGGGTTTTCTCCCAAAATACGATTTTTTAACATCAAGGCATAGGAAGGACTAGCCCAGTCACGAACCTCGCCATAGCCACTAATCCCTTGATTGGTATCAATGCGAAGAAGCGTACAGTCCATTGGTAACCCACGAAGGTTACATATTCGCAGGTCTGTTATTTTAAGATCAGAGGGTCGTGAATGTGTACTAACATTCGAACCAACAGGGAGTTGATCTGACATCGTTTGATCTCCTATTTATTGGTTAGCCAAGTTTGATAGTCCGCCTCAATATGCTCAGGCCACGTTGGAACATCGATTTCCCCAGGTGTATATTTGCCAATACTTAAGCAGTATTTGCCAAAAGTATCGCGTGATTGCACATCTTCGGCAGTTTCCACTACCTCTTGCACAAGATGTGGTGGAATAAAAATTACACCGGAAGGTGTACCCAATACAA
This sequence comes from Aggregatilineales bacterium, assembly GCA_044227005.1. Classification (GTDB taxonomy): domain Bacteria; phylum Chloroflexota; class Anaerolineae; order Aggregatilineales; family Phototrophicaceae; genus CFX2. Next base: position 941,917 of record JBGAFZ010000002.1, on the reverse strand, counting down.
TATCACCCGGTAACACAGTGACCTCGCCGATGCGGATAGGAATATTGATACCCGCTAATGTAACATCAGCAATAGCAGTAGGATCAACGCCTTTGCAGAAAAAAGCCGACTCGGTTAGTTCACGTATGCCTTGATAATCACGAATACCACAATTCAAGATTGCACCACGTTTGGTACGCGATTGAATGGATGTTGACAGGTTATCGCCTACAAATGTCCCATTCTTAACCTTGCCAAAGAGATCAACTACCAAGACATCACCTTCCACCAAGGTATCAATTACCCACGAGTTCTGACCTCCAATACGACCTTGGTTTACACCGGTTTCCTGCACGAGACCATGAAAATCAGGTCGGTAAGGCAACATTTGAGCCGTAACGCAACGTCCAACAAGAATCTTATTCGGGTGAGTCTCTAGCCAATTACCTTCAAATTGAAAATTATAGCCATGTTTCCGCAGCACCCCCCAAGCCTGTTCAGTTGTAGCCGTCTCCAATCTCTTTAGCAAATCATCTGGAACGTGTGGCCGACCATCGGGAAAGCGATCAGATGTGTATAGGCGTGTATATTCACTAATCACATTTTTTGGAGCAATCAGATCCATCGTTAATTCCATTTCCTCATCTATGAACAAATTATCTTTAGAACACAAGAATGCTACCCAACATATTCAGTTTCGCGAAATACCTTTATAGACCAAACAACATGCTCACCTTATAGCAAAAGCCATCATAATTCGAATTAGTTTTCAGCCTTATGTAAATCTTCACCAATATCGCGGCTAAAGTCCCACGTCAAATAGTCAAGTGTAATCGGCAACGAAAGCTCCATGCGCGGAATAAACTGGATTCCGACCTGAATCTTTTGCGGCTCACAAGCCAATAAATGCCCTCCGTGTTGTAAATCACTTGAGAGAAAATGGAGATGTAATCCCGGCACATTGATTGATGACATGAATTCTGGTGTGAAGAAGCCAACCAAAGTACCGGTAACATCATGAAATTCAAAAACCGGTTGATGGGCTGCTACTTCAACAAGGGGTTTATAGGCTTCTTGTTTAGGTACTGAACGTACTTTCAGGGTCTTAAAGATACCTTCGATACGGATAGCGTAGAATATGTTGCGAGATGGTAGCAGGCTGGATACCCAATCAAGAAATTCTGGGTATGTCATGTCTCGCTCAAGAAATTCACTGCTATGTGTTTCATAAAAGGTTACACAGACAAAGGGGGTTTCAGCATCGTCAGCAACCAACGCTGTACGTCCATCACCAAAAATCTGATATACCTTCCCATCAAGCATGATCATTTCACCGTCTAACTGATCAAAGGTTCCCAACCCAAAGTCACCATGCTTCTTAATTTCACTAATCAGGATATTCTCTTCATAGATGCCTTCTACAAGGGCATTTACAGGTGCACACAAATAGATTGAACTTTGATTTGCGGATATTTTCTTGCGAGTCTTCATCTGGTCTCCAATGTAATAGTAAATGCCCGAAACATGATTTGGATGCAATTATTTGCCGCAATCAGGATTGGATAATACCAACCTAATTTCTTAGCTCGGTAGCACAAGAGTTGGGATTTCCGCCAAATTGACAAAAGCAACAGTGCTGCAAGTCATGTGGCAACGCCAACATACAGCACAACCTAAAGACATTATCGATGGAGATCTAGCACAAGAAGCACTTTTACAGAAGTCACCCTCATCTATAATGTACGCCACGCGCGTTACTAGGCTCTACAAAAAACTCACCTTCCAAAAGTATCCTCAGCTGCTGCCATCAATATTTTGTAATTCATCTTCTGGCTGAATAGAATCACAACCGTCAAAACACGAACATCATTGTTTGTCGCACATTCACCGCTCAAATCCGTCGAGGGTAATTACGGTAAATTAGGACACGTTGGAACAAATGGCGCTTGATTGAAGTAACGATCCCACTCAGCTTGTGTGAAGTTCCGGTTGGCTATGTTGCATGCGCTTTGTCGCCATTTATCTTGACTAATATTCCACCTAATTAATTGATTGTCTTCACCTGCTGAAACTAGACTATTGCCATCGGGGCTGATAGCTAACGAATTAATAAAGTTGGAGTGACCTAACAGTTGTTTTCCAAGCGGTAATCTTTGTCCCAAATCCCACAAGATAATCGTGTTGTCTTGGCTGCCAGAAATTAACATAGTTCCGTCTGGAGTAAAATCCAATGCTTTTATTCGATCGGTATGACCAAGTAAAGGTTGATTAACAGTTTGCTGGGTCGATACATTCCATAACCTTATTGTACGGTCGGTTCCTCCACTTGCAAGAAGTTTCCCGTCAGGGCTAAACTTAACTGACCATATTTCGTCTGAATGTCCTACAAATGGCTTGCCAATTACCTTCTGCCGAGCGACATCCCACAACAATAATGTTTTGTCTGCGCTACCAGATGCTAGTTGAGACCCATCATGATTGAAAGCTATCGTTAATATAGCGCCCGTATGCCCCACCAAAGACTGTCCGATATGCTGCCCAGTCTTAGCATTCCACAAGTAAATCTGACCATCAGAATTTCCACTTGCGATAGTTTGACCATCAGGACTGAAGGCAACAGGGATATAGCGATTATCACCGGTGAGTTCAATTGTTGTGAGTGACTGTGCGCTAGCTATGTCCCAGATATGAAGCGTGTTATCGCTGCTTGCTGACAATAATTGATCTCCGGCAGGACTAAAAGCTAAATCCGTTATGTAGCCTTTATCATTTGGTAACGTCTTTAGCTCTTTGTTTGTCACCGAATCCCAAAGATGAATTAAGTAGTCGTCTCCTTTTGAACCACCACCAGAGGCGTATATTTTCCCGTTTGGGCTAAATGCCGTTGCCAATACATTGCTTGCTTGAGGAAGAACAGTATCAATTAAGGGTTGTTTCGCTGCAAGATCCCAAATCATGATTGCGTTATCGGCCCCAGCTACCGCCAAAGTTGAACTCTTAGGACTAAACGCTATACTCCAAATATGGTCTGAATATCCAGTGAGATTATTACCAATTTGTTCCAGCGTAGTCGTATCCCATAACCGAACTGTATTATCGTCACTAGCGGTTGCTAAAACAGTACCATCGGGTGAAAATGCTAACGACTTCACTCGTTTGGTATGTCCAGTTTGTATTTCATTGAGATACTCGCCACTCGATGGATCCCAGAGAATTACAGTTTCATCAACGCCTGTCGTTGCCAATCGTAAACCATCCGGCGAGAATGCCAGCGATAACACACTTCCACTATGTTCGGCAAGTGGCTCGCCAATTGCCTCACCTGTGTCTGCATCCCATAGTCTGATCGTTCCATCACCACTTGCTGAAGCAAGCATCGTGCCTGTTGGGTTATAAGTAAGGGCATATATGAGATCAGTATGCCCGATCAATGGCTTACCAACTGATTCACCACTTTTTGCATCCCACAGTTGTATAGAACCGTCCTTATCGCCTGTTGCGAATGTCTTGCCGTTCGGTGCATAGGCAACACTCCACAATTCTGTGGAGGTTGGAGTTATGGGCTGTCCGGTAATTTTACCGTTTGCCGTATCCCAACGACGAATTGTGCCATCGATGCCTACTGAAATGAGCATTTTATTATCTGGACTAAAAGCTAATCCATTAATCCAGTTGGTATGTCCGCTTAAAGGATTGCCAATAGGAGCATTAGTCTGAGTGTCCCAGAGAATAATAGTTTGATCTTTCCCGGCCGAGGCTAAAAGACGTCCGTCAGAACTATAAGCAATTGCCCGAACGGTGTCTGTATGTCCAGTTAGGAAATGTGTTAATTGAGGTTTCGCTTCAAGATTTGTGACCAAACTATTGCGAGCTTCGAATGTATCGGATGTATTCAATGCTTCTAGGCTTAATAAAAGTGCAACATCAAGACGATTTTCTGGGCGTAGTGCAGTCACAGCAAGCTCGCGAGATCGAGAGACTGTTGCCTCAGTGTTTGCGCGTTGAGTCTGAATTTCTGCTACTCGTTGGCGGTCAAATGCGAACAACGCCAATGCCGTCGCGATGACCGCGGTAATAGCAACACCGACCGTGATGTTGCGCAATCGACGCGTTAATCTTTGGCGTGCTTCTATGCTTGCCCAAAGATAAGCCGATTCATCAGGTGTGAGCTTAATTACGGGGGATATAGCGAGGGTTTCGAATTGGACGAGGCGGGCACCAGATGCCAGAAAGCTCTTGTCTTTGGCCGCATTTTGCCACTCGTTAACAGAAACGCTCAATCGTCGGTGTAGGCGAAGTTCTTCGCGGCTTGTCTGCAACCACTCGCGCATCCGATCCCAAACGCGGATGAGCGCTTCATGTGCGACTTCAACTGTTGGCGTACGTGTTCCGGGTTCATAATCGAATGTTAATAGACGGTGTTTGCCGAATTCATCAAGTACGTGCTGTACGATGCTCTTATCATTGGCAATGATGTTTAGCTCTGAACGTGTCGCTCTGCGGCGAGTGTCTTCCGCACCGTCGGCGAGTGATACCAATCTCAGAAATAGTTGTTGAGTAGCCGATTGGCTATAGGAGTCCAGTGACTGATACAATTCTTCGGCACTCCGTGCGAGCGCACCGAATACGCCCCCAACTGCTTCGTAGCTGGTTGTTTTGAGCAAATATCCATCACGTTTGTTAAACAGTTCGGTGAGGGCGAATTGTAGTAATGGTAAAGCGCCGGGTTGTTGGTTGACATCGCTAATGATGCGCGAGACTAGCCCATTCTCAAACTGAATCCCATAACGTGCCGCAGGTTCAACAATGGCCTCTTCCATTTCGGGAAGGCTCATAGGAAGGACAATCTCAGTGTTATCACGCATTAGTTCGCTTAAACCTGAGTATTGAAGGGGTCTATCGTAGAAATCTGCACGCAACGTTATGATAACTCTTAGGCGGCTTGAAGGTGTTTGTATCGCATTTGTGAGTAGCCGTAAGAAGTGACTACGTATTTCCTCACTAGTAACAAGCGTAAACAGTTCTTCAAATTGATCAATTAATAAAACAAGCTCACTATCATCCGTCGGTATGATGGTCGGGATAATTCCTGCCAATACTGTGTCTGATGGCCCAAATAATTCAGTTAGGTTGGTAGGTTTATTGGCCGCGAGACTTAATAGCCCGTCTGCCAATTGCTGTAACGGATTATTTCCGGGAGTTATTTGAAGATAAAACCATTCTTGTGAACCAAAAAGCGCTCCACGTTTTAATGCAGGTATGAGCCCTGCTAGCGCAATACTTGACTTTCCACTGCCACTTGGCCCTACAATCGCCAGAAACTGAGAGCCATGTTCACCTTGCGCGAGTTTCTTTACCAAACGCTCTATCAGGTTTTTGCGCCCGAAGAAATCTGCGACATCTGCTTCTCGAAATGCCGCTAGTCCTTTATACGGATTTGCTAGTACAGATGGAGCTTCAAGAATGACAGTACTCGGATTTTGTGGTCCTGAAAAAACGCGTGGGATACCAGGGGTTGAAATCTGTGTAAGAACATTGCTTAAGCTATCTGGTGCAATGACTTGCCTAAGTTCATTAGCTAGTGAGTTAGCATCAGGATAACGCGCTTCTGGACGCTTTGATGTAGCTCTCCAGATGATGATATTTACTGCATACGGCAATTCGGGTCGCAGAGTCTGAATAGGCGGCAGCGTATCACTGAGCTGTTTGCGAATAACTGTATCTGTACTTGTGTCAAAGAATGGAGTTTGGCCGGTAAGCAATACATAAATTACCATGCCCAGACTATAAATATCGGTCTGTGGTGATACGGCCTGTCCGATTACTTGTTCTGGAGAAATAAATGCAGGTGAACCATAGCGATCCTCCTGCGAGATTACTTGTTGTTGCTGCGTCAGCTTCTTTGCAATACCAAAGTCAGCTAGGTAAGCATTTCCTTCTTCGTCAAGCAAAATATTAGCTGGTTTAAGATCGCGATGAATGATGTTATTACGATGCGCGGTTGTTAGAGCACCTGCAATTTGGTCAACAAGCCGTATGATATCCTGTGCTTTCCATGCCCCTTTTTGCTCAAGCGAGTCTTGGAGGCTTCCCCCGCGAAGTAAACGCATGACCAAAATCGCCATACCCGGCTCTCGCCAATAGTCGTATAGAGGGGTAATGTGAGGATGTTCTAGTCGAGCGACAACCTGTGCTTCAGATTCGAATCTGCGGATAAAGTCTGGATTATCAGCATGTTCGGGCAAAATTAGCTTAATAGCAACTTCACGATCAACACTTGGCTGATAAGCGCGATAAACCGCACCAAATCCGCCATGCCCGATAAGTTCACGAAGTTCATAACCCTTGATTGTTTGTCCCGATAGATTCGTGATGTCAGCAGTCATAAATTCCTGAAGAATGGTAAGTGAACTAATTCGTGTCTTCGATAACTTTTAGAGGACTCAATGCAACACATTGCAAATACGGCAACAACTTAGGGATGTGTATTTCGTTTTCCTCTTTAGTTCTATGTGGGGCAAGATCAGCAAAGATTTCATGAGCAAGTTCTACCCCCGCCTTTTGAAGCGTCAAATCAGGTTGCCCTTCTTCACTGCTATGTGCTGATTCTAAAATTGACCAATCAGGAAATTTTGCAGGCGTTGCTTCTTGATTAAGTTTTGTAATTGTTTCGATGTGAGTTTCGCGCCAGCGTTGAACGTTGATTCTGAGCAATCGAAATGCTTGAAATAATCCAGACACCTTAACAATAATTTGTGCTTTTTCGGGATCTTTCAGAACATTCGTCACCAACATTTCAGATACAGGTTGGTTCATGATCTCGTCACAGGTTTTCTGAAAACCCTCCAGTGCTTTTAGATAAGGTATCAAAACACTTTCAAGTGTCACAGTAGTTAGTTCAAGTGACTTGGACACTTGTATTTCATTTTGAAGGGTCAATGTAACTTCTGATGAATTTCTACTTGGGGCGAGCCTGAAATAAACATTTGTATTGACTTGCCCCAAACGTAGAATATCACCCGAATTAAGGCGATGTAATTCTTGTGGATTCAGCTTTGCTTCGTTAAGCCATGTTCCATTTGTGCTGGCAAGATCCTTGACTTTGTAACCTTCATCGTCCTTTATGATCATTGCGTGTTTGCGGGAAACACCCATCAAACTCCCATTAAATGGAGTGAGATCAACTGTAGGTGGTTTCTCTCCAGGACTGTATCTGCCAATGACAACTGTTGCCCCGGACACCTTAACCAGTAAAGGCTGTTCATAACTGGCGATTTGAAATACGAGGAGATCGGCATACAGTCCTGTTAGTTGTATGACCCTCTCTGGTGTAAATTGTTTGCTGGAAGGTGGAGGGGGAACATGTGATGTTGTTTGCGACAAAACTATAGCCATGAAAGGCGTGTCACAGAATGCACAAACTGAAGCAGTGCTGTCATTTGTTTTTCCACATGCTGTACAGACTTTTGTATCGGACATAGTTATGGTAGGTATTCTCGATAGATTAATTGTCGATGTGAGCTACACGAAAAACCTAACGTGTAACCGTTACCTTATTTAAGCCACGTGGCGCATCAACTGCATGACCTTTTTCTATAGCTAATCGCATTGCGAATATTTGTCCCGGTATCACGGCTGCTATTGGCGATAACCATTCTGGCATCGAGGGTGGCAATTGCATCTGTTTGCGCCCTTGTTCCAGTAGCGATGATACGTTTGAAATGATAAGTGTTTCGGCCTGCCGCTCGGAAAGCTTTGATACAAAATCTGTTAAGATCGGTAATGCTTTTCCATTTGGTGCCACCACGAAGACCGGAAAACCGGGATCGATTAAGGCAAACGGCCCATGTCGAAAATCCGCTTCACTATAGCCTTCACCACTAATGTAACACAATTCTTTTATCTTTAGACTGATTTCAAAAGCGGTACAGTAATTGTATCCACGACCAATCGTTATGAGACGTTCCATATAACGATAACGTTGCGCCCATTCAGCAATTCCATCTGAAAGCGATAGTGTTTCGTTCACAAATGAGGGCAACTTGTTCAATAGCCCACTTAGTTCTGCATCATCAACCAATGTTGTCATCAATAAAGCAATTGCTGCTAGTTGAGCGGTATATGTTTTTGTAGCCGCAACACTGAGTTCCGGACCAGTCATAAGATTAAGATGAAATTGTGCTCCTTGTGCCAATGGCGAGTCTGGTGCATTTGTTATTGCAACAGTCAATGCCCCTTGGGCGCGTGCATCCGTGATGACGCGGCATACATCTTCAGATTTACCGGATTGTGAAATTCCAATGACTAGCGCCCGACCCAGTTTGGGAGATGTTTCATATAAAGTGTGGATTGAAGGTGTAGCCAATGCCACTGGTAAATGGGCATGGATACCGAAAGCGTATTGGGCATATCGGGCGGCATTATCTGAGGTACCACGTGCAGCGATATGAATAAAAGCAGGGTCGAACTCTCGTATTGCCTGAGCAATTTTTGAGGCAGTACCTGCTTCTCGTTTTAAGAGGTTGTCAATAATTGTTGGTTGCTCAGCAATTTCACGTTCAATGTGTGACATAATCTAGCTTTCATTTGTAGATATTGGAATAGCGATCAGTAATTTACGTACCAATCAGGTGTGATTTCATCGACTTTGTAAAATTCTGTCCACGGACGTGCAAGTCCATCACAAATGGCTGTCATGCGTTCCATACGTCTGCAAGCAATGTCGCGCACAAATTGCTCTCGGTCAGCACCCATTAATGGAATTGCTTCTTGCCAAATGGCTCGGCCAACAGCTACTCCGGAAGCTCCGTTCTGACAGGCAACTGTTACTTGTTGGACATAAGTGTCGTAGCTAACAGATCCGGACAAAAGAATCCAAGGTACAGAGCAAGCTGCTGAAAGCTCAGCACATGCGCCTTCCCAATCGTGTGGATTAGGATCGGATTCGATAGCGAGTGGAAATTCAGCCTTGAGAACATCTATGCCGAGTGCAGAAAACCGCTTTGCGCTTTCAATGACAACTTCACGTCGTTCTACGGATGGCAGAGTTTTCTGATTGGTTTTCAGAGAGTAGGAAATGGGCTCTAGAAACAACGGTATATCTTGAGCCACGCAGTCCTGTACAGCTTGTGCGACAAGTGATTCGATTTGGCTAGCTGTTGGGGAATCAGGATGATAGTGTACTAGCAGCTTGATGCCACTTGCCCCCATCCGCTTGGCCTTAGCAACTCCCCAATTCGGTAGCAATGAATTTTCGCGCGCGGTCGGGTCGCCAGAATAGCCAGTTTTCTCAATACCAACCAATAACCCTCGCTGCCCTGAGATTGTATTTGAGGCTATCAGCTGTGCCGCGCTAAATTCGGGATCTAACAATACGGCGCTGCCTGTTCTTGCAAGTGTCTCAATGAGCGTTTTCTTGAAATCAGATAGTATCGTATCCGTAACTGGATTGGGCGTGTATTGTTGGAGAGCATCACGCAAGTTTCCCCGATGATCAGCTGCAAGAATAGCAAATGTTCCTCCAGAACTGCTACATTGTTGTAGCGCTCGGTATTTGCCAAGGGATATTTGTTTCATTGCAGCGCTTTAGTTCCTTTTTAATTAATCGATGTTGATGAAGGTTTCATTTTCGAACTTAGTTAGAATTCCTATCCAAAATGCGGAAAAGCAACTTATCAACATCAATATAACATTATCTGATTTCAGCATACCTTTTTCGGTATAAGAGCGCAAGATTTAGGCTCTGAAATCGAGGTTGTAAGCGTTTAGATTGAACATTAACGATTAAAATATGGAATTACCTTGCGACCAATTGTGTTAATTGCCTCATCGATATCTGGCCCAATCGGTGGCCCGAAACTGATATGTTGAACCCCTACATCTGCTAATTTCTCAATACGTTGAATCAATTCTGTGCTGGTTCCAGAAATGCCAAATTGGAGCATTGGGGGGGTAATCATCGCTTTTGCTTTAGCGAGATTATTTTCGGTCATTACAGCCTGTTGAATGGGTTCGAAATCAGTATGTGTTAGCCCAACTTGATTAAGTATTGTCTCACTAAAGGCATGACCATAATATGCGATTTTCTCTTTGAGAACGTCATCTGCTGCCGATTTGTCATCGGATATTGAACACCAAATACACGCTGCGATATCGATTGTCCCTATATCTCTACCAGCTGATAGTGCACCTTTTTGAATATGCGGCAACACATTCTTGTAGTGCTCAGGTGGGAAAAGCAAAGGCAGTCCACCATCAGCGATTCTTCCGATTTCTTCGGACATTTTTGGACTCATGGCACCAATGTAAATGGGTACATGTCGCCTTGGTTCGAAACGTAGATAGGTTTCTTGGGTCCAACGCAAAAATGATCCATCTAGAGTTGCATGGTTACCTGATAACAAATTATTGATAGCGTTTACTGATTCGACCACCGCTGTACGTGGTTTATCAGCATCAATCCCCACCCAACTTAGGAAATCAGATGCGCCAGATGATAAGCCCAAGTTGAATCGTCCTGATGAGACCTCATCTAATGTAGCCGCAATCATGGCTATTTCCGCAGGACTTATCGTATATGGGTTTAGGATACACGTGCCGATTTCGATTTTCTGCGTTGCCAATGCAATTGCCGTCAGAATTACAGGCGCACTTCGAAAGAACAGATCATTGCTCACCCAAAACTGGTCGAAACCAGTGGCTTCCGCTAACTTAGCCCATCTTACATAGTTCGTGACAGGATGATCATTGTTAAATCGCAAACTAAACTTCATGGTGCTTTTATAACCGCTTCTGCTTCGATTTCGACCAAATATCCCTCACCAATTAGCGCACTGACTTCAATTAGCGTGTTGGCAGGTCTGATTTGCCCAAAGAACTCTCCATGGGCACGTGCGACTGCTTCCCATTGGTTTGCATCAGTAACATATATTCGAGTGCGGATAACGTCCGTCAATACCGCACCTGCTTCAATCAGCGCACGTTCGATTTTCTTGATAATGTAGCTGGTTTGAGTGTATGGATCATTTATACCAACTACATTGCCGGCATCATCGGTGGCTGTTGTCCCAGAAACATGTACGAGGTTGCCTATTCGTACCGCTCGTGAGTATCCTGCCAATTTTTCCCAACTGGTTCCTGATGATATGTTGAGTCTTTCGGTCATCTAGGTCATAACCTTAGTCAATTATGATAAGTGCTTGGAACCCGCGTGTTAGTGGCTCACCACCGTTGGGGCGCGCAACAACCACGTCTTCAACACGTGAAGAAAAGGTGTTAAACTGGGTGATACTGGGTTCGATCGTGAAAAGCATCCCTTCCTGAATAGGTGTTTCATCTCCCTTGGTGAGGAATGGCGGCTCATGTACATCCATACCAATCGCATGTCCAAGTCGGTGACGGAACGTTTCACCATACCCAGCATCAACAATAACTTTGCGAGCTGCTGCATCGACTTGTGATGTCGTGGCTTGGCCAGACTTCAGTGCCGCAATGCCCGCCGCCTGAGAAGCCATGACCAGCTTGTATACCCGTTGAAATTCTTCCGGCGGCTCACCGAATGAGACCGTGCGACCATAGTCGTAGCAAAATCCGTCAAGAACTGCACCGAAATCAAACAGGATTGAAACCGGTGCTGTAAGTACTCGCGGCCATGTTGCTAGGCGTTGACCAAATAGCAGAGGGTGATTTGGCCCCGAGTTATACAATGACGTAGTAAATGATGGCCCGAGTGAACCGTGCTTGCGCATTTGATAATCAACTTCTGACATGATTTCAAGCTCAGTCATGCCAATCCGAAGTTGCTTAATAACGTCAGCAAATGCGGCCTCTGTAATCTCTCCGGCGCGGCGCATGACAGCAATTTCATCTTCTGATTTAATTACACGCAAGTTGCGAAGTAAATCTGTGGCTGATACAAATTGTGCATCTGGTACGGCTTGTTGGAGGTTAACAATGGTTTCGCCAGTGGTCTGATTGCTGATTGCTACTCGTGGATGAGCCGGTAGCTTGAATCCTTTTAGAATATCACGCACCAAAACCGAAGGATCATCCCAATCCCCCAAAACGCGAATTTCAATACTTGAAAGTTGATTCAACCCACCAAATTCAGCAGTCATTCTGGGCAACAGTAAGATCGGTTCAGCGTTTGGTGTGAGCCATGCTCCTTCTAACCAAGCGCCCGGATGCATCACAGCGCCATAATTAGGGATATCGCGAGGTACTCCCGTCAAGTACTGTAAATCCGTGCTAATGGGAAGGAAAACAACATCGACTTTTCCAGCAATGAGTTTCTGAAATCGTTGGATGCGATCAGAATAATCCATGGTAACCACCTGTAATGGAGTGTTTGATGATATTTGCACAAACTATAACACGAAAAAGTGGTCTAAAAAATTGGTTTGCCGAGATGGTTATATCCGTTTACAATTACTAACTCTTAAGAGGGCTACCTCTTTGGTGGTTTTTACTTCATCGTTATTACTCAGTGTATTAGGGAAGGATAGACAATATGTTCGTTCGATTTAAGGGGCGGCGTTTAATAACCCTCTTGTTGGTGGTTATCACTACAGTGGCGCTTAGTCTGACGGCAGCTCATGCCCAGGACGAAAAAGTTTTGGTAGTTGGTGCAGCAGAGTTCTTGGATTCGATGGATCCTGCTCGCTCATACTCACCAACTGGTATTATCACTTTGAAGGCGGCTTATGATACTTTAGTAACTTTCCCCGCTGACTCAGCTGATAAATTTGAACCTCTGTTGGCAAAGAGTTGGGATGTTTCTGATGATAAGTTGACATACACGTTCCATTTGCGTGATGATGTCAAATTTGCTGACGGCACGCCGATGACTGCTGATGATGTTGTGTTCTCGTACAAGCGTTTCCAGAACATCAAAGGTAATCCTTCGTTCTTGGCTGCTACAATTGCTAGTGTAGAAGCTTCGGATGCAACAACTGTAGTTATTAAGTTGACTGCAACCGATCCAGCGATTTTGGCTAAGCTTGCTGCATGGCCTTTTAGCGTCTTAAGCGCTAATACGGTTAAGGCAAATGGTGGTACTGACGCGGCTGACGCAGATAAGTCTGACAAAGCCGAAGCATCGTTTGCAGCTTCATCAAACGGTACCGGCCCGTACGTGTTGGAAAGCTACGAAAAAGAAACACAGGTTGTTTTTGTACGTAATCCAAACTATTGGGGAACTGCACCGTTTTTTGACCGTGTAATTCTGCAAAACATTCCTGAATCAGCTGCTCAGAAAGTTGCACTTGAGGCTGGTGACATTGATATCGCTCTTGATATTACACCGGATCAGGTTGAAACTATTGATGCTATTGACGGTTTGAGTGTATTTACCACTGGTTCATTTACACTCCATTACCTAGCAATGAACCGCGATCCGAAGTTTGGTGGCCCATTGGCTGATCCTAAGGTCGAATTGGCAGTTCGCTATGCATTGGACTACGAAGGATTTCGTAAGATTGCAGGCCCGGGCGCTGTAACACCAGCCGCCATGTTACCAGTCGGCATGTTTGGCGCATATGGCAGCGATAAGGCGTTGGTACGTGATTTGGATAAAGCTAAGGCATTGTTGGCCGAAGCTGGCTATCCTGATGGGTTTGAAACCACCCTCGAATATCCTACCTACACACAAGAAGGTCTAAATATCGAAACCTTGGCACAGAAGCTTGCTTCTGACTTGGCAGAAGTGGGTATTAAGGTCAAGCTTGTACCGGGCGATATTGGCACATTCATTGAGAAGGTTCGTGCTGGCGAATCTGGTTTCTTTGAAGTGTGGTGGCAACCTGATTATCTCGATCCCGATAATTACTTGTACTTCTTACCGGGGCGCAATGGTGGTACTCGCGTTCAGTGGCTCGAAAAAGACGCTGAAGCTAGCTTGATTGAGTTACGCGACAAAGCCCTTGCCGAAGTTAATCCTGATGAACGCCTTAAGTTGTTTGCTGCAGTACAAGATTACTGGCAGGCGAATGGCCCCTATGCTCCTTTCCTACAAGGTAGTATTCAAATCGGGCACAACGATAACATTCAGGGTGTGTTCCGTCACCCCCAATGGCTCCTTGACATTGCAACATTGAGCCGCGTCGAATAGTTCGCAAGTAGTGTCTGTTATAGATTTGGGGTGAGCCAATCGTTCACCCCAATCTAGTGGGTTAGAGGCCACATAATGCCCCTTCATCTGTATATCGTTCGTCGTTTCTTGTTTGCGATTCCGTTGGTAATCGGAATAACTTTAGTTGCGTTCATTATTGCGAACGCGATTCCGTCTGATCCTGTATCAGCAAATTTGCCGGAAAAATCTCAAAACGATCCTGAAATTGTGGCTGCCTTCAGGCGCGAATGGGGACTCGACAAGTCTCTTCCCGAGCAGTATCTCACCTATGTAGGGAATATGCTGCAAGGCAATCTCGGTCGATCAATTAAAACCAAGCGTCCTGTCCTTGATGATATTCGTCAATTTTTACCAGCTACGGTTGAACTAGCAACCACATCTATCATTGCTGGTTTACTGCTTGGTGTTGGCATGGGTATCATTTCGGCGGTTTGGCGTGGCAAGTTAATTGATTATGTGACCCGTACCGTAGCGCTAATTGGGGTAAGTTTCCCCGTATTTGTTCTTGCTTTGTTGGGGCTTTCAATTTTTCATGCTCAGCTTGGTTTGGCGGCAGGTCCCGGACGTCTAGATGTTCGCATGAGTAAGCCTGCGCTCGTAACTGGTTTGTATCTGGTCGATAGCATTATTGCAGGACGTGGGGATGTCCTCATGAATGCGCTTTCACACCTTATTTTGCCAAGTTTAATTCTTGGCGTTTATACTTCAGGCCTAATTTCGCGAATAACACGATCATCCATGTTAGAAGTGTTAGGCGCAGAATATGTTCGTACGGCTCGGGCGAAGGGCTTGAGCGAGCGTGTAGTCATAATGCGACATGCGTTTTCGAACGCATTGATTCCGGTTGTTACTGTTATTGGTCTGTCATTTGGCAACCTGCTTTCCGGCGCTGTTTTGACGGAGACTATCTTTTCGTGGCCGGGTATAGGTCGATATGCTTTTCAGGCATCGACCTCGCAAGATTTCCCTGCAATTATGGGAATTAGTATGTTAATTGCATTAATCTATGTGGGAGTGAATTTCGTCGTTGACATCCTCTACTTTTTCCTCGACCCGCGAATCCGATTGGCGTGATCGTTTAGCTCAAGTTCGGTACGTGCTGCGTCGAAATCCGCTTGTTTTGATCGGTATAGTAGTGACCATTATATGGTTGACTGCAACGGTATTTGCACAGCAAATCGCTCCTTATGGACCTACGGCGCAAGATATTGATCACCGTCTTGAGGCACCGAGTCAACAACACTTTTGGGGAACTGATGAGTTGGGGCGCGATATCTTCAGTCGTGTTTTGTATGGCGGACGTATCACCATCATTGCTGGTATCGCTGTGATTGTTTTTGGAAGTCTCTTAGGTTCCTTTGTCGGTGCGGTATCTGGCTATTTGGGCGGCAATTGGGATGAACTGATGATGCGGTTCACCGAATTGTTTTTAGCATTTCCCACGATTATTTTGGCTATGGCGATTACAGCGGCGCTTGGTCCTGATATTCGAAATGCTGTGCTGGCACTTGTTATCGTATGGTGGCCATCGTACGCGCGTTTGATGCGCGGTTTAGTCTTATCCACGAAAACGAGCCAATATGTTGAAGCAGCTCAGAGCCTAGGTGCATCCGGTGCTTATATGCTTTTTCAAACCATAGTGCCAAATTGCCTATCCCCCATGTTGGTTTTAACGACCCTAGACATTGGTAATGCGATCCTAACTTTTGCTGGTTTGAGTTTTCTAGGTTTGGGGCCAGAACCAACGACAGCAGAATGGGGGCGCATGGTCGCCGTTGGGATCGACTTCTTTGACCAGTGGTGGATGTGGTTATTCCCCGGTCTTGCAATTGCTACACTTGTAATGGCATTGAATTTTATCGGTGATGGTCTGCGTGATGTTTTTGATCCGCGTACACGGAAGTAAGCGTCTCTGACCACATCGTTCAATTACTAACTAAGAAACCAGAGAAATGTCATGAGTCTTGAACCAAAATTCCTGACGCGCACTGAAGTTGAGCGTCATAGTGTTGATATGCGTCAGTTCATAGATTTTCGACAATCGACACTTCCGAATGGCATAAGAATAATCGAGGCCTATAATTGCAGCGGTTTGAGCTTCACCATCTTGCCTGATCGAGGGATGGATATATGGACAGCACATTATAACGGTTTGCCCTTAACCTGGATTAGTCAGGGATCTCCCCATCCTCCTGAATTTGGACAATCATGGTTGCGACAGTTCAATGGAGGATTGTTGACAACTTGTGGATTATCTCATGTTGGTCCTCCTGAGCAAGATGATATCACACAGGAATCGCGTGATATACACGGACAATATAGTCGCTTGCGTGCTGGAGACCTAAGCGTTGATCGTCATTGGTATGGTGAATCGGATTATAGTGTCTGGTTGAATGCAGAAGTGACTGAAGCCAAGTTGTTTGGTGAACAATTGGTATTGCGGCGTTCATACGGCCTCGAATTAGGCCATCCCACAATTACGATTTGGGATACCATCACGAATCGAGGAGATCGTTCTGTTCCATTAATGTTGTTGTATCATTTTAATCTTGGATATCCTTTGGTACGAGAGGGTGCTCGGTTGCATACTCCGAATTCTGGAGTGTTTCCACGCGATGCCACAGCTCGCACAGGGCAAAATCGATGGTGGGAATATGGTTCTGCCATTCCTCAGTACGAGGAACAGGTCTTTTTTCATCATCTTAAAACCAAGTCAAATGGATTTACCAAGATCATGTTAGGTAACGAGAGCTTGGCGATTGCGCTCGACTGGGACACCGCCAGTTTGCCTTACTTCACGCAATGGAAAAATACTCGGCAAGGTATATATGTCAGTGGAATTGAGCCTGGCAATTGTATTCCCGAAGGACAAAATGCGGCGCGACGTAATAACCGATTGATGATGTTGGAACCCGGCCAAGAATTTCGTTCTGCTGTATCTGTTAGCATACTAGACAATAAAGATGCAATGCGGGAGGCTTGGGTTGATATTAATCAGCTGCAAGATCTGGGAACATCAGTCGGCGGTTGCCAACTGGCTGGTTTTGCCTAATAGATTTTATTGAAAGGTAGGGATATGAAAGTACAAATAGACGAATTAAAGCAAGTTACATTGCGGGTGTTAAGTCGGAGCGGTTACCCAACCGAGGAAGCTCAAACCATACTGGATGTACTCATGTACGCGCAGTTACGGGGAAATAACCAAGGCATTGTCAAATTGATTGGTGCAGGTATGCCTCGGGACAAATCAGCTAAACCAGTATCAGCTATAAAAGAAACGAAACTGTCTGCTTTACTTGATGGCGGGCGAAATTCCGGAATGGTTGTTCTCACACATGCTACCTCGCTAGCACTCCAAAAAGCACGTGAACATGGAATTGCAATTGTTGGGACAAACAATACCAATAGTTCAACTGGTGCTATTGGATATTACGCAAACCAAATTGCTCAGGCCGGGTTTATTGGTTTGGTATTTTCTGGTTCTGGCGAATATGTTGCTATGTATGGTTCTTATGAACCTATTTTCGGTACAAATCCATTGGCTTTTGGAATTCCAACAACTGGTAAACCTATCGTGTTTGATATGGCTACGGCCGCCATTGCCCGATTTGGAATTGTAGAAGCCAAAACGGCAGGTCGTTCAATTCCTGATGGCGTTGCTTATGATAGCACTGGGTCTTTAACGACAAATCCAAGTGCTGCTTTAGGTGGGGCAATTCGTACTTTCGGTGGATATAAAGGTGCCGCATTAGCTTTGCTTGTCGAAGTGCTGACTCACCCATTGGTTAGTACTACCAAAGATTCTAATGGCCGCAAAACGGATTGGGGCAATTTGGTATTGGTTATTGATCCCGAACTGCTTGTTGATGGAAATTCATTCGCCGAGCGAGTATCTGAGTTAACGAACCGCATAAAGAATGCCACCAAGTTGCCTGACTTTGAAGAAATATTGGTTCCGGGTGAACGTGGTGACAAGTTCATGGAATCGGTTGTAGAGGCAGGCACGATTGATATTGAAGATCAATTATGGAACGGTCTCAAACGGGTTCTAAATTGATCAGAATTGTGCAAATTTTGTATTGACACTGCCTAGTCCGACTGCTATACTTCACCTCAAGTTAGGGGGCGTGGTGCAGCGGTTTAGCATATTGCCCTGTCAAGGCAAAGATCGCGGGTTCGAATCCCGTCGCTCCCGAAGTGGTTACGATAAGTAACATGTTCGGTGTCAGTTAATAGGTTTTGTGAAATCGCCTCAGCTACCAAGTATGAGGCGATTTCATTTTTACCTAATATAACGCCGAAATCGCCATAAAGGGCTAGCGCTATCACCTTGTCCTCGTGGACGAAAACACGTTCGACAATCTTAGAAACCAGTTGCTGTCGTGCTATTTCTGTTTGTTCCATTTTTTCGCATCCTTCCCAATATTTGCCGAAATTCGTAATAAGGTCGGCAGCCTCGTTTAACTCGTCATAGTCAATTGGACGCAGTGAAGTGACTTCCAAATCAAGATGTCGTCGTTTTTCTATGTATTCCTCCTTTGTTATAAATCCCTGATCCCACCTGAAATCAATACGCTCGATTATCTCCTTGAGTTCCTCCATTCTTTGTAATGCTGCCGCATTTTCCACACGGGCGCGCACGGCAGTTTCAACACGTTCCTTGAAGTCACTGGGGATGACCATGTGGGTTAATATCCACGCGACTTGGTCATCTAGGTCAGTGGCTCGGATGGCTAATTGTCCACATTTTTTGTATCCGCGATCATGTGAGAGGCAATGGTAATAACCAAATCCACGCTGATTGTGATATTTAGGACGCATTCGCCCATAGTTGTCATCAACCAATCCTGTTGGTTTATTGCCTATGCACCGAGCGCAGAAGACACGATCATAGAGGATGTAGACACGTTCCTTATTTGATGCATTTCGATGGCGCGCCATTCCAGCTCGTGCCACCTGGCATTGATCGAATAGTTCATCAGAAATGAAGGCTTTGTGTTTACCTTGAAACCATTCCGAACGATGGCGTTTACTCGCTTTCTTCTCACCTAACGAACCGCCGTAAATTGTATCCGTGTGAGGCACTCGACCCGTATAGACACGATTCTGTAACATGTCGCGGACCATTTCCTTGTTAATTGGTTGTCGCCCTGTGCGCAAGATTTGGATTACAGATCGTCTGTTCATCCAAAGAGCTATGTCTGCGTCGCTATAGTTCCCTGTTGCATACATCCGAAATGCCCGACGGACTACAGCAGCTACACGAGGAACTATATACAATCCTAGAGGTTTTTCATCCGTCGCTTGCGCAGTTGTTACAAGAGTGTATCCAATAGGTGGAATACTACCGTTAAATTCTCCGCTCATTGCACGATGGCGTTTTCCGCGCTTAGTTTCGCTGCTCAGATTCTTTGAATAAAATGCTGAGAACACCGCTAACATCTGTTCCATCATGGCAGAGTAGGGCGAGGCATTTTCATCTTCACTAAAACCTTCAACGCAATAAAGTTTTAGTCCATATTCATGGCGGAGCAGCATCTTAATCATGACTGCGTGTTCATGATTACGTGCCAGCCTGTCAAATTTCCAAAACATGACAGCATCAAATTTCCCATGCTCGGCGGAAGTTCTCAGTTCAGTGAATCCCTCTCGATCCAAACTCCATCCGGTTTTTGCACTGTCCTGAAATACGTTAACAACTACACCTCCGCGTTTAACAATTGCCTCTCGACATCGATTTTCCTGCGCCTCCAGGCTCAAGTCATTTTGCATATCTGAGGAATAGCGAGTGTAGATCGCATATCGAATACGCTTTTCAATCTTCGGCGACAGTTCGGGATTTATCATCTTTTTCGCGCGCTTTCTCATGCTCAGACCGATTAGCGACTGGATTAGGAAATACGATGATGACAGATGGTAGTTCTTTAGAGCCCTTCACACGCCGCGGTTTTGGCAAACCTGTGGTAAAACGAACTATTCCATTTGAGAAGATGTATTTAGGCATGGCTACATCTCCTCACACACCCAAACAAAAAGCGGCCTAACCGACAAAAAGAAGAATCAGTCGAGCCGCTCAATCTGTACAAGCCAGAATTACAATGATGAAATATAATGTGTCGCAGCCCGTTCACTGGGTTGTTCAGTGTCGGGCTAGAGCCGCGTAGAGTACTAGAATACTCTGCGCGGTTCGTTTTATATTGGATTGTTGTCAACAAGATAGCGTAAATAAAGACTAGTGTCAAACTGATACTCTTGTTGAAGCATAGAGCTTGAGTTTCAACTAACGGCATTTCCATTGTTTTATGCATTCCTGACGATCTCCAAGATTTAATGAAGTTAGCTTCAAAGTAAAAATCAGCATATCAAAGTAGACCACTCGGAAATGTGGAATTTTTCAGTTGTTTAACTAGTAATTTTCCAGTTTTTGGATGTAATTTGATGTTTTACGAGAATTAGCAACACAACCATATAACCATATGTTGACTTCGACTCTTCGCGGATCGAACTTATATGTCAATGAATGGTCGCTATTAAACGCTAATTGCTTTCAAATTGCAGGGTAGTGTATTGCAGAAATGGATCGTTTACTTGCAATCTTTTCTAAACCGTACGCGTCTGGTATTGCGATAATAATCCTTATCCACATATACATTTTTGGTGAATGTCCATGAGGCGTCAAAAACCCAATACTTCTCTTCGAGTCGCTACTGATGACCAAGATTTGAAGAAAGACCGCGCTGACATTCTATGCATCTGGCCAATGAACAGAACTTGGGCAAAGTCGTTTAGTTTGAAGAAATAGTTTCAGTGCGCGTGTCATGGAAGAAAAGGACAATCGACCAAGTCATTGCTGGGTTAGAGAGGATGATAGCCGCATCGTCAGTGAACTGTCGCGTCTTGGTCAATCGATGCTTGAAATCATCGAAATCTTGGCGATCTCTGACTAGAAGGGGATTCACATCTATTCAGTAAAACGGAATTAGTACTTGGATGATACTCTCCAATCCAAAATTGTGGCAACGGCCTTTGTCATCGCTGCTGAAAGCGAATGCTATCTAATCTACCAAAGAACAAGCGAAGAGCTGGTCGCTAGAAAAAGGGCAAGGGTAAAATTAGGACGGCCAAGCGGAGTAGGGAAGATTATGCTCGATCAGTACCAAGTTGAAATTGAAGCACTGATTGCTAACGGATCGTTCCAAAAGTTTATTGCGCAGTGTTACGAAACATCTAAGGTCAGGCTCAGCCGGTGGATCAAGAAGCACATCTTAAAGAAAGGCTAACGCATAAATTCCTGTAAAGCGGGTTATCGGGAGTTATTTCGAATGAATATTGTGCTGATTAAGAATTACACAGTGAGACTGACTAACTGCATCAGTGTCAGTCTCTACCCTGTTTGGGATTTTGTACAAATGGAGTTTATCTACCTTGCTCTGTGTCAGCCTATCGCTTCACCATCAACACATAAAAACTGCTTGGCTTAAGCGTCAATTCAACAGTGCCATTCTGCACATTAACATTCATGTTCTGAGGTCTGACTACATAGTTGGGCGCGTTATCGAACTTCATCGCATTCGCAGCCTGTAAATCGTCAGATTGGAGATAGTCAACCTGTGCTTGACTGTCCGAAACGCCGGACAGGTTAAGCCGACTCTGAATCTTATGCGAGTTTGTATTAATCAACTTGATGATCAAATGATCTTTTGTGGTGGTTGCGCTCCCAAACACGCCGGACGGCAGTTCGCCTTGCATGTCGACCACTGTATCACCAACGGTCGCACTGTACAGCTTTTGAACGAAATAATTGGTTGTGAGCAGAATATGCGCCGGATTGAAATTAATCAGGTTATGTGGCCACTGCGACCCTTCACAAAGCGAGAAGAGAGGCGCGTAGGACGACATGGCTACTACATCAGAATTGCGCTCAAGTCCGGCGAGGAAGACCGCTTCGGCTAAGGCTGTCTGATAAGCATTTGGTTTGATGCTTACAAACGGTATCCCCATCGGAAAGTTTGCCGCATACTCACCCATATAGACTTTCGCACTATCACGAGGATAGTCGTCATAGCGGTGGTAACCCTGTATAAACCATGACGGACGATTGTAGCAGTGTTCATCAACACGCACATCAGGGAAAGCCGAGCGCGCTTTATCCCAAGAAGCGTCCTTACCCTTTCCCTCAGGGCTGGCTCCGGCTGACATGACACAGGTCATTCCGGGGTAGCGTGCATCAACAGCCTGTTTCACAACCGTAAATTTCTCTAGATAGTCTTCGCCATGATTTTCGTTACCAATGCCGATATACTTTAAGCCGAATGGCTCTGGATGTCCGGCAGCGGCTCGCAGTGCTGCCCACTGGTTTGTAGCGGGGTCACCATTGGCATACTCGATGAGGTCGAGCGTGTTTTGTACAACTTGTTCTTGAAATTCAGGGCTGTTGGTTTCGAGATGATGATGACTGCGGAACTGGCAGTTGAGTCCTGCAAAAACCGTCGGCAGAGGCTCAATGCCCAAGTCTTCACAGAGCAGAAAATACTCGTAAAACCCAATCTGAAAGGATTGATAATAACCACCATCCGGAAGGCTTGCCGCCCAGAGATTGTACTTGCCCTTACGGTTAATGAGGGGGCCGACCGTTTCTTTCCACTTATATTCGTTATCCGGTCCATTGCCCTCGACGATGCAACCACCGGGGAAGCGTAGAAAACGTGGTTTCAGGTCGCGTAGAGCTTCGACCATATCCCGGCGCAGCTTGCCTTGACTCCATTTGGGATTGTCTTTACCCCATGTATCGGTTGTCATCAAGCTAATGCCGTCTAAATCAACCGCACCCTGTCCTTCAAAGCGCAGCACAAGCTTACCGTAACCTGTCTGTTTTCCAGACAGTGTCAGTTGGAAATGCTGCCAATCATGGGTGGGTACGAGCATGGCTGCCGATGTCAATGCGGTGCCATTGGCATCCGTGACCGTGACGGTAATCTTTCCCTGATATCCCTGATTGCGAGCATAAGCCGAGAAGACGTAATCCTGCCCTGATTTGATAGACATGGCGCAGGACTTCGATTGGCCTTTGCCACCATTGAACCCTAAGTTTTCGAGGTGGGCTTGTCCGCTGACTTGAACACGAGCATACCAACTGTTCTCAGCGACCGGTTTGTCATGCAAGCTTTGCATCTGACCACCACTGAGCTTCCAATAGCGCAGGCGGTCAAAAACAGAGTGTGGATCAGGTTTGAAGATAAATGAGCGGAAAAAACCATAGCCTTTGCGACTCAGGTAAATGCCGTCGAAGCTGGCGTTGTTCACCATGTTGGCATTGAGGCCACCATCGCAAGAAAAGTTGATGTCTTCGAGAAAGATACCGATGAGCATTGGGCTGACCGGGTGTAAGCCACGATCAGCAGCGATATGCAACGAAACCGAATTTTCCATGATGTTTCCCTTTATATTCTGAAGTAAACAATAGTCTCAACTATTCATTGGTCTCTGATGACTGCTGATTGTGCTCGTTCTGAGCCTGCTGCAAACAATGCTGTATATAGACCATAATCATGTCTTCAAATGCCGCGAGGTGTGTATCCAAGGCGGCGTGGTCGTTGTGCCAATTCATATCGTCACGCATTGCGCTCTTTTGCAAAAACCAATTCACCGTACTGATGATCATGTTGAAACGCACACCATCGGGGCTGCTGCTGATGGCACTTTCCATTGAAGCAGGGCTAATCGGCATGACGAGGTTGAGTTTGTCTATGGTCTGGTGCGGCACATTGGCATCCGTAAACCGATCCAAATAAATGGCGTCAAACATCCCAAGATAACGGTAAGCATCTCGCAGTTCGTGGAAGTTATGGATCAGCCTTTGACTGGCTTTTCGGGCATTCTCAAGCGTGATTTCTAAGTCTTGAGGGTCGAACGCAATGGTGGATATGATTTTTTGCGACATGCGCCCGTGGATTTGAAAAGCGATGGAATCCAAATCCGGAAAGTAGCGGTAAAGGGTCATCTTGGTGATTCCGGCTTCGTTGGCAATGTCGATCATGCGGGTTTTTTCGAGGCCGTGCAGCAGAAACAGTTTTTCCGCAGCATCTAGAATATGTTCACGCTGTTCATCAAGCTGATGTTTGCCGTTTTGCCGATTTGAAGCGGTTTTTGAGGTCATGATAAGACTCCATGTGACTTGCAGTAACATGAAACTGATAATATGTTACCGCGAGTAACATGGACTTGTCAACACGATCTGTAAAATGGGGCAATAGCGGACATTTGTTTTGTCGAATTTATGAGACATCTAGCATATGGAATTGCATGAAGAACGTTCCACTTTCTTCATTACGAGCTTTTTGCAAAACATAGGTGTTTTGCGAATATTTTCAGTCTAGAATTGCAATGATATTCAACCGATTCTCTTGCAATTTTCGAGGTAAACAACTGAACGGTTTTCTTGCAATTCTATTGAGGGAAGTAGATAAACAAAATCCAATAGAGTATTTTCAAAGGGCTATTTAAAAACCTATTTTGGGTGTGGAATAAGTTTACCTGGGAGCTTTTTTGAGATACAAGACAATACTTTGTATGTTACCGCAAACAAGACTCAGTGGCATCCGCTCCCTTGTAAAGGTCAGAATTCACTTATGAGCTAGGAGACAGAATAACCGTATATTCGTATGCGCCTAAATCACAGTTTATGCCCTGCGGGCGAACAACACCTCGCTGATCATAGTGGATGTCCGGATCACAAGGAACGACATCAATTGCACCACTGCCATTCAGTAAAGCGTAGGTCATTGTCATGCCGGGGGCATAAAGTTTCAATGGGCCAAGCAGTGGATCACCGCTGAAGGCCGGGTCGCACGATCCATCGCTGATCCAATTCGGTGCAGGCTGTTTAATACCATAACCACCTATAGTCATATCCTGACAATTTTTTCCATACAACGTGTTAGCAAGAATACTATAGCTGATTGTCATTTCATAACCTCCACCGGCGTTATACACCGCTGCCCCATATTTTTCGTTCGTGATGTTATCGGCAAAGGTGCTGTGGATAATATCCATCTCTCTGCCCTGATTATAAATCGCACTGCCGTTAACGGCGGAATTACCGGAGAAGGTCGAATTGATAATTCTAGCTGATCCGGTATTCCCTATGCTGCCACCGCCATAACTGTTGCTCATAATGTTATTGGAAAGCGTACTGCCGGAGATGATAAGCTTGTTATTACTTTCAATAATGCTGCCAAACATAGCCACATTGTCTGAGAAGGTCGTATTGCTAATCTCTGTGCGACCCTCATTGTCGATAGTGCCTCCAAATTCGGCTGAATTATTGTAAAAGTTGCTGTCGGCAATGGTTAGAGTACCATCCTCAAAATTCCCAATGACGCCTCCAACAGGTGAAGTGTTACGGGCTAGGATACTGCCTTTGATGTTTATCTGACCGTGCCAGTTGCTAACAACTCCGCTGCTTCTACCCGCTGAATTGTTAGTTAGGGTTGTATCGGTCAGGAATACAAAGCCACCACTGTTGTAAATACTGCCGCCATTATAGGTCGCGAAGTTGCCTGAAAAGGTTGTGAAAGTGTTGGATAGTGTACCCCCATAATTGAATATGGCAGCGCCATTCGCCGCTTGATTATCGGCCATAGTACTGTTTGAAATGTTGACCGTACCCAATTTGTTGAAAATCGCTCCGCCACCGTTCGCTGCAAGGTTGTCTTCCAGACTATCGCTTTTGATAACCGATGCAGATTCGGTGTTTGCATTGTTTTGGTTCACTTCAATTTCATTGTGTGAAAATAAAGATTTCTCTACCGTCACTGTTCCCTTATCATTGAAAATCGCTCCACCGTTCTTCGCTAAATTGTCTGCCAAGATACTGATGCGGATGGTGATGGTTCCCTGATCATTGAATATGCCGCCGCCTAATCTTTCTTCTCCAGACGGTCTGCCATCCCGGATGTTGAGTTGTTCGAGAGTTATGGTCGCACCGGGTTGAATGTGAAAGATGCGCATCTGGTTACCACCGCTGATCGTCGCTCCATTGCCATGAATCGTTATACTGTGTTGATTGTCAGGAGCGATAGTCAATGTGGGGCTTAAGGGTAATTCCAATACATAGACACATTTCGGTGCGAGGTTGATGAGATCATCGTGATTGTTGTTGTTTGCCGCCTCCACAGCTTGCTTCAAGGCCATTGCTGAACAGCCTAGGTTGAATGGAATACTTTCAGTTATTGGCAAGATTTCATTGGCTGAGTAGCGAAGCGGAACTTGAGGCGATATATACCGAACAAGGAATGCAATAAAGAGAATTAAGACAAAAATGAATTCATACCCGCTAAACATACGACTCAAACGTTGCGAATAACGATATGGCTGCCGAGCAAATTTATCCATGAAATTGTCACCATCCCTAAATGCCAGTCTCACAAGACTATCGATTTATGGTAACATCCACTTCTACGTTTGCCTGCCGCCTCACCTACGTCTGCGTAAATTTCAAGCCATATTCAATTCACAATAGTTTGGAGATAAGCTAAAAATAGACTCTCAATGACCCATTACACCTGACCAAAACCCTTACGTTTCTCCGGAAATAAAGAACTATTATCCGTAGAAAAATAGGTCACGATAACCCCGCTTTACACGACCTAATAGGCGTTCTTAACCTAATTCCCAACCAAGTATCCGCACTTTCCGAAAATAACGCCCATCTGCTTGCTTCCTCATCTATTGGGTGCGGTTGACTTCTTAAATTCCATGGCTCTTTACACAATTTTCGTGAAGGTTTGCAGCAAGCTGAGAGTCGTGTAAGCCAATACGGATTAAGCTGAAATATATGTCTTGGTCTCAATGATGTTCAAGGTTAATTGACTTCTGCACATCATCTCCCTGAAAGTTGCGAATGTACCAGGAGATAAATAAATCTACCTTTTGGATATACCACCATCAATCATCACCGACCAATGATCAATACATTGATGTCGTAAATCATTTTGTCGGCAACACGGTAAATGTTTTGCCTGCACTTCGCCCATATATATCCGGAAAGTAAAACTCCTGTCCCGTTGCGGGTATCACATTATATGTGCCCGGAATAACTGCATGAACATAGTAATCGTACTCGTACGTTCCGGCGGGAAGATAGCTGCTATACAAGGATACTTTCTGGTCGTGATATTCAATGTGACTAAACCACCACCATCCCCACCCCCTACTTAATGGATTGGCATTGTTAAGACCGGGCCGTACACCAATTTGTTGACTGCTATTTAAATGCGGATCAATGGCTTCAGTACCTGCTGGAATGGGATCGTCAATGTTGACATAATAAAGGTCGTGAGGCGCGATCAGTGTCAAATGGACTTGGATTATATCGCCAACTGAAGCCTGAGTGATGGGCAGTCTTTTTTCATCATCAGGAAGGCTGTAGAAACGTTGAACAATCATACCTTTGTTCAGCGCCAGAACCTGTGACACAGGCAAATAGGTTTCAAGATGAGCCGTGTAATATAGAGCGCCCTGGCCATTGCTGCGTTCGATGACCAGATGGTTAACCTCGCCTTTCAACAGATCACTTACCCGAACTTTTAGGTCAATTGACTGAGTGACATTTTGAGCCGTAATCGCCCCTTGGGATAGTGTTTGCTGGTTCAAGTTCACCTGATAATCGTAGTCTGGCTTTATTTCGCCAGTTGCTGCCATCCAGTCGGTGAGTCCCATCAACGCCCATGCAGTTTCTTGAGTTGTGTTCCAGACACGATTGTTGCGATTAATCATTAGCCAGCGAACCACATTCGGAATGAGTTCGCTCTGAGGACGCAATTTGATCAAAGCATCCAATGCTATGGCTGTCGTGCGGGTATTGGTTCCCCAATTCCAATAATCGAAGTAATCATCTTTCCAGAAGGTGCCGGTTGCACTCATCGATGCCCTGTTGACGATGTCGCTCATCAATGTGCTGCTGCGAGTGTTATCTTTCGTAATCAAATTGAATGTCAGTGCCAAGAACGCCTTCGCATCGAAGCTCAAACGATCACGAACGTCGAACAAGTTGGCGCTGCGAGCAATGTCTGGTGCCCCAGACATTGCCAACGCATACAACACAAACGCTTGCCGGTTAAGCTGCCATTGTGGTGTGTTCAGGTCAGGAATCACAAAGGTGGTTTGTAAAAAGCCTTGTGCCGACTTAATACGGTTATCTGCGATATCAAAGCCTTGTTTCTTTGCTTCTGCTAAACCGATAAGAGTATAAGCGGTTGTAAGAGGATTGCTTGGTTCTTCAATGAACCATCCCCAACCGCCATCAGACTTTTGAGTACTGTACAAATTTTGAAGTTCTTCGTCCACAACCCGATCAAGGCTCGCTTTCAAACTGGGGTCTTTCATGTCCAACGCAGTTAAAGCATGGTAAGTGATGACATTCGATAGGAACTTGCTGACTGTTTGCTCAATGCAGTCATGAGGATAATTGTTCAGATAATCCAACCCTGCCAAGGTGGTTACAGCTAGGGATGGTTCAATGTGAATGTCAAGCTCTCCTTTCCTAATGTTCCAATTTTCGGGTAGGTTAATTGACTCCGTACGACTACCTCCATTGCGTAGCATTCCGGCTGTACCCACGGTTTCAGGCACTTCAAAACGGTAAATTGGCAGGAGATGTTTATCTCCCTCACCGACTAATGGGCGTGTGGCATCCTGGTAATCACCCGCATTGGCATAGAATATAATTTCAGCGTTTAGTGCGTAATTAGCCTGTACATGCCACTCGACCCGCTGGTGTCCGCCCGCCGTGATCGTCACCGTTTGCTTCAACGCATCCTTGATTATCACGCCTGAAGCTTGCAACGACACATCGACGCTTAAATCCTTAGCCGTATTATTATCCACGATTGCCGCCAGTGTAATCATATCGTCGACGATCATGAAACGGGGTGTCACTGGATGTACAATGAGCGGACGGGTGCTAATCAAATCGGCGGTATTTTGTCCTACAAGCAGGATACCATCATCCCCTTTAGAGATAGCACGAGCATCAAGCCGCCACGTCGTCAGGTTATCAGGCAGCGTCAGGCTGAAGTGAGCCTCCCCATTGTCGTCTGTCATCAGCGTCGCGTTCCAGTAGGGAGTATCAATAAACTTCTCGCGGATTTCTGATATGCCAACTTCAGGCCCTCCGCCACCCCCGCCTTTAATCGTGTCGATGATTTGCTGCGTGATTTGGTCGATGTTCATGGTTAAGACTGTTCCGGTTCGAACCCCTAACCCTTGCAGGTTATAGAACACATCTATTAATGGGCGTGAATTCGGATCAGCCAGTGAGAGTGAAGCTAGATCAGTGAGTGCCACACCCACCTCTGCTCTAACTGGTTCGCCTCGATAATCGGTTGTGCGAATGGTGTATTGAACGGTGTCGTTTGGTTCAGCTTTCTGTTGGTCGGACCTGATAGTTACAGTGATCTGTTTTTGTTCGGTATCGACATTAAGCTGTGTCAGCCCCATACGGAAGGCTGCAACGCGGTTATTCTTGTCGATGCCTTTTACTAGCATCACACTCACAAATACATCCGGTGCAAAGTTCGAGGTGATCGGTAAGCGGTATAAATAGGTGTTGCTGTCAAGGGTTACCAATTCGGTGTGTATCACGCCAGCACGCTCAATGCTAATTAGCGCCTGCGACGTTCCTTGGAATGGAGAAGCAATCAAGATTTCAGCCGTATCGCCTATGTGATAGCCTTCTTTATCAGGAATGATTTTGATGCGGTTGTCGTTATCTTGCTTCCACCATACATATTCCCTGCCACTGGCCCAAACGCCAGTCGAGCTGCGGACTTCGTTGCCTCTACTGTCTCGCGTGGTTAACCGGATTTGAAATATACCAGCGTGGGCGGGCGTGAAACTATAAGTAGCTTTGCCGTCTTGATCCGTTTTGACCACTCCATTTGTCACTGGCAGAACTTCGGCTTCCCATGTCCATGTGGTTCGCCCTTGATCATCGACTTCCTGCACATTGTTCCATCGCTTTTCAACGATCTCCACATTGGCTGTTTGTCCTGAGACTGGCTGGCTCTCTAAATCGACAGCGATGAGATCAAAGCTGCTAGATTTACCTGCTTCTGCCACGTAATGATCCGGATTTGCCCCTACATAAATCATACCCGCATGAACTAACACTGCAGTATGAGCAGAGGTCGTTTGTCCGGTGTCATCGCGCACATTGGCTTCAATGGTATAGGTCTGGGTGTATGGACGATCAGCTAATTCAATTGGAAGGGATATTACGAACACCCCCAGATCGTTCGTTGTGCCTTCACCGTTCGCGATTTCTTTGTTGTACTGCGCGCGGTAGCTATCATCCGCTTCTTGATCTGCGAAGTTATAATGGTCTTTACCGGTGTAATGAAACGAATCTGGTCGCGAAACAATCTGATATTGAACATGCGCCTGCTTCAGCGGACTTCCAGAATAATAACTGCTCGAAACGGTGACCTGCAGCGTTTGGCCTTGTGATACCTGTGCTTCCTGAGGCTTGACACTGACTTGGAATTCAGGCACTCGATACTTCGCAACTGAGAACCCGATTGATGTCCGATTTTCGTTGCCGCTTAGGTTCCCGTTTGGGATGCTGACCTCTATCCGGTAATAACCGAGCGAGGCATCGTGATCCAGTTGAAATGTCCCATTGATGCTTCCGAACTGAGTGAGGGGTAATTCCTGACTAAAGACGATGTCGTTCTTGCTGTTGAAAATCTGCACCGGAACTGATTCCATGCTCGGCAGTGTGTAGGTCATATCGTCTTTGTTACGAATAACTGCTCGAAATTCTACACGTTGACCGGGACGATAAATGGGGCGATCTGTGTATATATAGGTGCGCAGTGGATCAGGTGCGAATGCAGTGGATATATCAAACCAACCGGGATCAATGCCGTCTGCCCAATTACTGGAAGCAATACCGAACAGGTTTTCGGTTTGCAGAACAGCGATGCGCGGATCCGAGGTTAATACACTGGTCACAGCAGGTGTGCTCGCTTCGAACAAACCGTTGGCATCGGTATAGCCAGAAGCCAAGATTCTTTCGCCCATGCCATAAATCTTGAGCGGTGCATTACCGACCGGCTTGCCAGTTCGAATATCGGTCGCCCAGACTAGGACTTTGTTTAAGGAAGCTTTAATCGTAAGGTTGGTCGTCGCCACAATCATGACCCGTGAATCGAAAAATGGGCGATTGTGCTGCAAGCCAACTAAACTGCTGATGTGGAGATAATACAGACCGGGAGCAAGAGGGCCGTCCTTACCAACTTTGACATAGGTGTGTGAATATTGGTCAGGTTCATTTGGTAGGCGCGTAAGGTTAGAATTCAAATAATCTGAATGTGAAGGCTCATAGTGGTTATAGGGTGGATTTCGATATTCACCAAATTGTAATTGTAGAAAGTTATTAGTTGGTAGACGATACAAATCGTTCGCTAGCATCCCAACATTCACATGATTGACAAAAAATCCAGTAGTTTCGTTATAGGCGCTGTAAAAACCATAATAGGATGGCGCTTGTAGCCATATGTTGGGCGGTACAGGTCCGGTTGTGAAGGAAAACGTCAGTCCTTTATTCAAGATATTGCCATAAAGGTCTTTTAGGCCTGGGGCAACAGCAATTGTATAACGCGTGCGCGGATTGGTAGGGAATAACAGTTGATAGCTGCTGTACTGATAATATTCCTTGATTGAAGGTGGCTTTGGATCAACGGTAATCTTGCCTTCGAAGGAATCTGCATCCATAGGCGAGACAAAACTAATGGATGCTCCACCGCTGTAGACATTCTGACTGCCATCAGTCGGCGACGTCGCTGCGAAATCGGGTAAGGGTACTGTAGTAAATGTCGAGCGGGTTTGACCGCTCAGTTCCAACCCGTTAGTGTGGCTGTTGATTCCGTATTCATATGAGGTGTTCAATGTTAAGCGTTTATGGGGTTTGAACGTCACGATCATACTGTCAGGTTCCCATTTGAAGGAACCTTTAATAGATTGCTGAGACATATCGGGGGTCGGCGGTAACGGTGTGTTTAGAATAGGTGTTGGCGGAGCCAGCGTTGCCACCACGTTGATCGATGACGAATTGTGATCTGAGTCAGAGACGGATGCCAAGGTTGGCAGCACATTCACTGAGGGAGGGGCTTCTCCTAAAGTATGCAGATAAAACTGATTTTCAACTTGGGCACGGTCCACCGGTTGGTTAAAGTAAATTTTGATTTCAGGCTCGAGTAATATTTTGATGCTGTTGGGATTAGGCTCTACCCGCAGGATTTGCGCCATTTGCGTCGTAAACGACCACTGATATGGCTTGGTAAGTGTCAAACCATCGGTACTGGTCAGGCCCGCTTTGACCGTGACGGTGTAACGAGTGTTAGGGCGCATAAAGCCGTTAGGTCGAAAGATATAAACCGAGGTGTTCAGCCATTCACCTTTTCCTTTTACTGCTGGCTGAATATTGAGTGGTTGAGGTAGTTTGGTCGTATCTCCAACCGGCCCAAGGGGAATAATTGGACGATTGAAAATTATGGTAATGACGCTGTTCCCTTGAATCTGGGTGCTGTCGCGTTCAGGAAGAATCTCAGTCACGATGAGTTGATCTGCTGCACTCGACTGACCATTAGCTGCACCACTAGCGAACAACAATAGCAACAGCCCAATATATAGAAACCAATAGCGACGATGCATAAAGCACCCTCTTACAAGACCTAAATAAAAAATGATTCTATGGAACTTAGTGACTTTCTAAAATAGCGCTTACTCTACGTTTAGCCTACGATAGCGGACTTTATATGTACTCCCGTACGCATTAAATTGCGCTCCATATATTCTTTATCATCAGATTCTGTTGTCACAGGTTTGTCGTCTCGCTCTTTTCCTTAGGCTGAATGCACTTTCTCTACTAAATTATTGCTTCAAATCAGAAAACCGAAACTGGTATGAATAAAGCTTTAGGAGAGATTGAAGTCTCTTATATAAGCTTTTATCAATCTAGCGCTGCGTCAGGTGGCTCAAGGTGGTTCATATATCACTTTGGGTCTGACCAGTCAACGAGAGATTCATAGTAGATCTACTTGTCCTAAGTTTTATGATTTACACCGATGCTTAAACTTTTCGTACAAACGCAGTTTTGTCCGTAAACGCATCTGCACCTTTCTACGCATCCGTTGTCCACCCGCTGCAAAGACAGTCACATAGCCTGTACCTTGCTCGCGGCTGATTTGAATCTTGCCAATACCGGGAATGTCGACCCAGTTACCCGCTGCAATTTCTTCTGCGAGTGTCTCAAAGTACCGTTCGACTACTTCACGAACGATGGGTTTGGTCAAGTGGCGTCGCTGACGGGCGACATAAGCGATCCGTTGGCTATGGTTCATGTTTCTGCTCCTCAAAACGTGTGACAAATGTGACTCTGTGCCAATGTGACTCTGTGACAATCTGAACTTGTCACAAAGTCACTTGTCACGTTTGTCACGCCAGTCACCAAAATTACGGGTTTGAATGATGCTCGATGACGGTATAAGCTTCTGTACTGTTTTCGGATCTCGGCTAGCAAACTGGCTTTCACCCATCTTTATGCCATTTCCTGACCGATCTTTTTGACTATAGGGTTCTGTGACAGACTCAGGTTGTTACAGAGTCAATTGTCACATTTGTCACGCCAGTCACCCACTTTAGGCTATTGGGCGGTATTCAATAGCGGTGTAAGCCTCAGCCCCATTGATGCGCACCTCTGTTACCAAACCGGCCTTAACCAGCTCTTGTGCCACCTGCCGACCAGCCTTAGCGGTGACATGCATCTGGCGATACAAGTCACGCAGTTCAACGCCGATATTCTCCTTTGAACGGATCAGAGTCAGCATTCGGTCTTGTTGACGGCGTTCAAGGGTTGCCTCGCCACTGCGGTCAAGCTGTTCGAGCAATCCGTGGGCACTCTGCCGCCAGCTTTCTGCCACCGCCTGTCCTGAGTTCCAATGGTCAACACTTACGGTGGGCGTTTCATCGGCAGTCTTGAGCCAGTCCAACGCTGCGAACAGGGAAGCCAACTTGAAGGCTTGGACATGCATCCGTCCATACACCCCTTTGAGCCGGTCATCGAGTTCAGTATCCTGTCCCGGATCGCACTTCCGTCGCAGCCAATCGCCATACTGCTGGCACTGCTCCCAACACTGCACATTCAGCCGCAGGGATCCCGGTGCGGTCATGCCCAATTCGCTGGTTTGCGGTGCGGGTAACCGTTCATGTAAGCTGCGGAGTTCATCGACCAATCCCTGTGGCACAGCGCGATAGTCCTTGGCTGTTGGCCGTTCAGAATAGTCAGGCTCAGGGGTGAGCAGTGCGAACCGAATCAGCAAGCCATTGTCCCAATCGCCGCTGCTGACTGCCCCTGATAAGCTGGCTGGTGTTGTTACGCCCAAAATGGAGAGCGCTGCGTTCTCAACGATGTTCAAGCCCGTCTGGGTATCTTTGTCGAAGTAGTCCGGACAATCGTAGAGTTCCATCAGCAAGTCTTTCATTCCGACCATGTAATCCCGTTTGTTGATGGCTCCGAACAGACCGGCGACTTCGTCTTTAAGTAAACCGCGCTGGGCCGCAAACGGCTGGGCTTTGGTCAACCGGTCGCGCTGTTCTATCCCTAGTTTGTCAAAGTTGGTGGGCAAGCGTCCGGCTAGGGCCTCTTGAAAACGTTCGGGAGAACCTGGTGTCGGCATGAGCATGTGTGGGATGGCCGCCCGTGCAACTTGTTCTGCTAACTTGTAAGCAGTGGACTTGCGATAAAACGTCGTTCCAGCGACTAGCATCAGATACAAATTAGGGTAAATCTTCACCCCCCACGGCGCTTCCCCGTACAACCGGCGTCCGACGGACGTGGCCAGCAACCATAATCCGGCTGCCTGATGAAAGCGCATCGGTGTCTGGTTGCCTGTCGTTCCTGACCAGTCGAGATACTGCGTCAACCAGTCTGGTAATTTGTAATCCGCTATTACCGATACCTGTGGATCGTTAGGTCTGTCAGGAGCCTGTTTTCGTCGCTCATCGGGTTGCGGCTTGATCACTGGAGGCTGGGATTGTTCCACTAGTCCGCCCAGTTGGTTCGGGTCGATATTCAAAACATCGCAAATCTCTTTTGCCAGCATCGTACCGCAGACGTAGCAGTAGCCATAACCGGTGCGGGTGTTGAAACCAAAGGAAGGGTTGCGGTCGCCATTCTGGTGGCGCTCCGGATGGATGCAGGTTCCATGCAACCAGTCACCATACTGCTTGAACCCTCTGCCGTTCAGCGTCCTCGCAACCTCATCCATGACATAAGGATTAAGGCTCACATTATTCGTCGGAAAGGTTGATCTGGCAGGTGACTGCCATTCCTGAACCGGCTGGCGGGGTTTGAATGCTTCAATCCAGATGGCTAATTCGATCAGGTCGGGCACACGCAGAATGTCGAGTGGCTTTTCAACCCGGTAAGACTTTCGCGTGATCGGGTGGATGCTGGGCGGCGCGACCACCTGCCGTCCGTCACTGCAAAGCTCCAGATTACCAATCGGTGTGTTCATGGCTTTGACACTGGGCGCTGGGCTGCCAATATAGAAATAGACATGTCTGCCTACACCGCCGCCGCTGGCAACTGTGTAGGTTTCGGCCAATAATGGAAAGGTGGCGGCAAAGGCGGGATACCCGGCGGCACCATCCAAATCGAGCACAACCAGATTGCCCGACACCTTTCCACAGGCAATGCCAATATTATTGAATAAACCAGCAGCGTTCCATGCCTGAATGGTCTCGGATGAGGCCGCTTTCTGCTGGTACTGTGCCCAACTGGTCAAGGCCGGTCGCTTGCCATCCAATGGGATAATACTTAGGCCGAGTGCCGCATAGCTTAAGGCTGCGGATAGTAGCTGTTGTTTTTGTGCCGCCTGTACTATAGGTGGCAAATTTGAGGACATCATCGTGAGTTCTTCCTTATATATGATGTGATTGTCGTCATACAAATTGGTGGACAGCTCACCCGGAATGATGTATCTTCAGGTTATCTAGACTTTCGGGAAACATCATTCCGAGCCAACCGCCAGTTGTTTTTACGCTGGCGGTTCGTATTTTTCAGCCTTTTGCAGTAGCGCTTGTGTTAAGACCCGGTGCAATAAATCAAAGTCATGGCGAGCACCGGCAATCGCGTCTTGTATCAGTTCTCCCGCCGGATACTCATTCTGAGACAATTGGGTGTGAACCAGCGACCAACTGCTGCCCAGCATCCACAACACTGCTGTGAGCATGAATTCGATATAGTCCATGCGCCGTTGGAAGGCTTTGGTAAAATGTTTGCGGCTGCCGATCAGGTCTTCCTGTTCGTCGAGATACATTCGCAGTGCCGTCCGTACCACCTCGGCTTTAGGCTCGTCGCGTTGGTTGGCAATCTGCTCCAACCTGTCATTCATCGCTCCGGTGATATGTACGGTCAGGCGGTTGTTGAACTGAGATTTCGTATTGTCAGACATCATTTCCCCTGTTTTGGTTTATTCTTCGGACGAAATTGCATATTGCGGATGGGCGTGGCACAGTGAAGTGTGTTGTGCCGTGGGTTTCAGCGACGGCGGGCTGCGGCCACCGCGTCGCTGGCGTGCCATGCGTAGGCATGGTGCGCAGAGCCTCTCCGGCACCTGAGGAGCGAGTTCATTAAACTCGCCACCCCAACAATGTGGTGGGTTGCGTGTCCCACCTGCGGCGAATCGACCTACACACTTGTGTAGGACAGGTGGTACACGCGCGATTGGCGCAAAGCCAATCGCCTGCCTGGTATACGGCAGAGGTTGATGCAGGACACATAAAGTCGCCATCCTACAGGTCGATCTCCTGATTCTGTCGGACACCCGGTTCGGTATGCGCTATCTCTGATGGAATGGTCGGTTCTCCCCGTTCGACCTCGCGTAGTAGACGCCAATCCCACCCAATTGTGCGATCCAGTACCTGTTCAAATTCCTGCCGGGCGATATGATGGAGATTGTCTTCGCGATTCAATCCACCCCGGTCAGTACAAACCTGCTGCCGTTCGACGCGATGGGATTCCCGTTCTCCAAGATTGTTCTCGACGGTCCCAGCGACAAACACATGGGTGTGAAGATTTTGTAAGCCATAGTCATCGTCCGTATCGCGGTCATGTGTGACATAGCTGTACTGCGGTATGTTCAATCCCCGTGCTGAAAACCAACTCTCAATTGTGCGTTCGGTCACTTCACGGGTCAGCTCGTTACGGAGATCTTCAGGGACCAGTACCATCAAGTCAGGCGCAGGGGCAATCACAAGATGATGAGCCAGTACATACGGACCGGACAGCTCACCCGCTTTTTCGTAGACCTCGCGCCAGCTGGCACCCAGGCCGCAATCCGTCCAGCGGTCACTCAAATCCAGCGGGCGATGATCAGGATTTTCACGACAAGACACATACTTCAGCAGCTTCTTCAGCCCTTTGTAGCCCGCTTTTGACGGCTTCTGATATTTCCAGTTTGGGATGATGCTCGGCTTGCTCATGGGTTGTTTTCCTTCAACGTTTGACACGAAATGCTTCTAAGGACGCTCGCCAGCGGTCCCATTTAGCTTCCTGCTTACAACGATTGCTGCAGTACAACCGAGGGCGACCGGCGTAGTAACTAGACTTCAACAGCGGGTCGCCACACACTCGACACCGTCCCGTTGCTAGGTCTCGCTGGGGTGATAACTGCTGGTTCCGTTGACGCTGAGCACTAAAGGGCGTTGTTCTTTAGGTTCCTCCATTTCAACCGTGGTAAGTTGAATTTCTGTTGGTGGTTCCTCATACCAGTTGTCGGCTTGCAGTTCGCGGAAGACCAAGGCTCGCCAGTCAGCCGTGGTTAATCCTTCTAAAGCTTCCTTCCGGCGGTTATTCGCTTTCCGTAATGCATCTCGCAATGCGTTAGCATAGAACTGCATCCACAGGGAGTGTGCTTCTGGTTTCAGTGTTGCACGTTGCCAATCACTCGCTGCTTCCTGATAGGCGCGTTCGTTGACATGGCGCTGCTCAATGGCGATCAGCATTTGTTCTTTGAGGACGTAGGCCGTGCTCAACACCATAAGTGGCGGTGCAATGGCTTCCAACCACGCAAATGGGCTTTCGACATGGCCGGGCAGGGCGACCTGAATATTTCCGACCAGTGCGATCCCCGTTGCGATGCCCATGCTCGAATACAACAAGCGTCGCGCACTCTTGGTAGCCCCGAGAGTGGCTAAAGCCAATGAGAAGACCACTTGACCAATTTCGGCCGTTACCACCGTAGCGATACCCACCGCGACCATGGCCAGCTCATAGGGCACAGCCGCACCAAAAGTTTTGGAGCCAATCACATAGAGACGGATGGCCGATGGGGTGAATGCCGCAAACAACAAGGCGATGCACAAGCCAGTAATGAGCTTCGTCACTTTGGGCGGATAACGCTGAGCGGTGTGCTGGTTGTAATGCTCTCGCTGCGGGTATTCCCCAATATCACGCATTACTGCTTCTGCTGCTGCGCTGCGGGCATGTTGTCGATCTTCTTGCGTTAACGGTTTAATTTGGGAAAGCATGCTCACATCCTTTCTTCCAAGTCAGAATCAAAAGAAGCCAAACCCCTATCATTGGAATTAGCTTTCGGACAAATAATTGAATAGTGCGATTTGGTGCGGTTTACCTAATGTTTTCTGTCTCATCTCGCCTCTAGATTGCGTGTCTGATTTGCGCAATTATTTCTTGTAGAAGTACCGTTTTGACGTGATTCGGTACACCTGCGAAACTTGGAAACCAGATGAGACTTAGGTTGTAAGTTGTTGAATTAAGCGGCGAAGAGGAGGAGTGTAATTCTCCTGTTGAATGAAAATTTCGTATCCACTGTGGGTGCGAAACCCGTCGCTCCCGAAGTTGATAGTTTTTCCGAAATCGCCTCAGCTACTA
This sequence comes from Aggregatilineales bacterium, assembly GCA_044227005.1. Taxonomy (GTDB): domain Bacteria; phylum Chloroflexota; class Anaerolineae; order Aggregatilineales; family Phototrophicaceae; genus CFX2. Next base: position 902,852 of record JBGAFZ010000002.1, on the reverse strand, counting down.
AGCATGAGGCGATTTCATTTATACCCAATATCACACCGAAGTCGCCATATAAAGCTTGTTGTTCCGATTTTTGACAACATTGCCAATATTGTCCAAAATTTGTAATAAGGTCAGTGGCATCAGTCAATTCATCGTAGTCTATAGGACAAGATGAACTGACTTCCAAATCAAGACATCGTCGTTTTTCTATGTATTTTTCCTTCGATCTAAATCCCTGATCTTAACTAAAATCAATACGCTTGACTATCTCCGAAAGCTCCAACATATTTCATAATTCGGAACCTGCACGTTATATGATTCCTCGATGCCGCGGGACATTATATTATTTGGTTCTGGATATACCTCGCTCCGGAATAGGTATAAAGGCATCGGTGGATTCATAATCGAACTATCCTCAGCAATCGATTCCTTAATGGTTACCAGAATATGTTTCGGTCCACCACAAACTTGGATCGGAACCAGTAAACCATGTTCAACCACTGACTTACCTGCAATGATCAATGCCACCAAATTCGAGTTAATGCTGACGTTACTCTTACCCTACTCGCTCTAGACGCACTCTCCCACTGTCATAGTTACAGGTACATGGACGAACTTAGTCGTAACCGCATTAAACGTATGCAAGCCTATTTCTAGCTTGGCATCAGTCGTTACTACCAACCTTATCTGCCACGGAGCGGTACCTCCTTTAAATTCAGTCTTGATCGCGTTCGGAATATACTTGGTTTCCCATCTCACCACTTAGGGTACTAGATCAACAGGATATTACGTATGACATGCTCGCACCGACTGGAATGGTAACGTCTAGTGGATTGGGATTAATGCCCAGACTCACTCCAATCAGTGTCAGTGGAGCCTGTATCGCAGTAGAACCTTACGCAGGCTGACAGGGTGCTAGAAATAGGAACAGTAGACAACTGAGTATCATCAGGGGGCATAGTGTAGTCTGTCGCATAGATTACTCTTTCGTGTTACACCTGTAAATCTACCCGAGATGCTGCACTATGAGGATTCTAGTCATAAGGTAAGTGATGAAACGATCGCAACTATTAACGACTTACTTTTCCACCACTACAACATAGCTAACTACCTAACGTATGTCTTTTCGGTTCTAAGATTCAAACTATTAACTGACACTGAAACCCAATACACGTTTGATGTTACATTCACGTAATTCGCAATCGCACTAACACAGTTTGGGCATGTGATTGGCTTCAAACCTATGAAATCCTTAACGACAACTAACTTACGGTAAATAAAAGACCTGCTTAAGCAGGTCTTTTATTTCTAAAATTTATTTGTGACTATCTGCGCTAAGCAGGGGGTGTATCACTTGCGAATGCGTACGGGACATCTGTGCCTGTAACAGGCGCTCCGGCTTGCCCCCCAGCGCTTGTAGTCACAGGAATACTCGTCTCACCTGGCGGTACGTCCGTGTTCGCCGCAGATAATGGGACATCTGTATTAGTTGCAACTGGTGACGAGTCGGTATTTGTTGCAACTGGCGGGACATCTGTGCTAGTTACAACTGGTGGCGTGTCGGTATTTGTTGCAACCGGCGGGACATCTGTGTTGGTTGCCGACGGAACACTAGTCGCTGAAGGTACAGATGTATTTGTCGATGTCACGGGAATAAGAGTGACTGTAGGCATTAAAGTGCTTGTAGAAGTCGGTGATGATGTCACCACGACCGTTTCAGTAGGCAAGGCTGTAAATGTTTCAGTTGGCGTATAAGTAGGCGTTAGTTCAACAGGCGCCGCTGCGGTAATCTGCCGTTCCAAACTTTGCACAGGCAACGACTGAACCTCACTCAAATTATATGCATGAGGCAAACTCGGTGGTGCAACCGGCACCAAATTTTCATCGACGCGGATACTTACACTTGTGCCTTCCACAGCAACTTGCTCAACACCCATCGCCTCTACATGAGCTGCCCCTTCAAGCGTACTCACAGTCATTGTCTTCTTATCAGGGGATGCTTGTATAAATGCTGTAGAACCAAGCTTGATTTTGACTTCATTGATCCACAACTGAACTTGAGCAACACCTTCCGGTGTTTGAATCAAGATGCCATCATTTGGAACATTCTGGCAAGAAGTTTGCTTCTTGCCATTTTGCAGATAAAAGGCCTGCATGGGACCATAGGAAGTTAAACTAGGATCTAGTTCCTTCAAAGTAGTCAAATCTTCAGTACTTTTCATTAATGAGCGGCGTACCCATCCACTCCCCTGCCCATTTGGCAAACCAACATACAACCATGCTCCATCTTTTGAACGTCCTTTAGCCTGAAGCCTTGTTGCTGGCGCGAGACTACTTAATACAAAGGCACGATTAGATGGTTGGCGCCGAATATTAGCATTGCTTGGTCCAGCTACAACCACATCAAGCAGCACTGGATCAGGAATGGCATTTTCAAGTTCAACATCACCAAACACAAGAACCGAAACATTGGTATTTGGCATACTGTTAGGAATATCAGCCTGAACCTTCAGAAGAGCAACACCCCATTGATCAGTTTTAACATCCATTGGACTTAATCGAAGACGGCTTACACGTGCGACATCAACCTTGTCACCAACCTCACTAAATTTGAACGATGAATCTTGGGCTTGAGGTTGTGCATCAAGACTAATATGACCATAGCATGCTTGATTACGTCCCGTATCAGTGCATACTTTGTCGGTAGCAGCAAGCGCCTGCTTTACAAATGCGGTGCATTCGCCGTCCTGCGTAAAGGCCACGAACGGTGTGATAAACAAGAAGGCCAACACCATCCAAACAGGCGGTCGAGAGTATTTCATACACACATCCTGAAGGAACTACTGCAATAATCGGGCGATGATCGTAATTATCCAATCATTATTATAATCAATTATACTCCAAATTGTCCAATCTGATTCACACAAATTAATCAGATGCTAGTTTGTGGTTAATAACCACCAGATTAATCGGCTATCGATACAGGCTCGACATCAATATCATCGACAAATTGTCGCTGATATAACTGGGCATACAGACCATCCTGCGCCAACAATGTTTGATGATTGCCATCCTCGATAATTTTCCCATTTTTCATAACAAGTATACGATCTGCGTCACGTACAGTGCTAAGACGATGAGCAATAATTAAACTGGTTCTACCTTTTAGTACGAATGCTAATCCTGCTTGAATAAGTGCTTCAGTTTCAGTATCTACGCTACTGGTCGCTTCGTCCAACACCAAAATACTCTCGGGACTATGTATAAGCGCGCGCGCCAAGGCAAGTAGCTGTCGTTGTCCCTGCGAAAGATTTGCACCTCCGGGTAGTAGCATATAATCATAGCCTCCCGGTAATTTATCAATGAATGGTGCTGCGCAGGCCGATTTTGCAGCGGATATCATCTGATCGTTCGTAACTGTTGGGTCAAACAATTTCAGATTGTCAGCGATTGTTCCATTGAAACAATACGGACTCTGCGGCACGACGGAGACATAGCGACGCAACTTATTTAGAGGTAAATCGCGAATATCGATCCCATCGATTAATACCCTGCCCTCTTGCACATCATAAAAGCGTGCCAATAAACCAGCTAAAGATGTCTTACCCGCTCCGGTTGCACCTACTATCGCCACTTTTTGTCCCGGCAAGATACTCACCGATATATCTTTTAAGACTTGCGTTCCCGGCTCGTAGCCAAAGACAACGTGATCAAACTGTATGGACTGCTTAAAAGTAACAATGTCGGTAGGAGTTGGATTATCTACAATTTCAGATTCTACTTTCAACATGCGAGCAATACGTTCACCTGCTGAAAGCGCAGTCTGAATCTGGGTGAATTGTTCCGAAAGCTGCATGATCGGTTCGAAAGTACGACGGGTATATTGAATAAATGAGATCAACATGCCAAGGGATGCCCATTTCGCAATTACGCCTTGACCACCGCCATATAGAACCAAAGCCAAACCAATGGTCGTAAGTAACTGGAGTATGGACGCATAAACCGTGTAGTAATCGCGAATTCGCATATGAACATCACGGTAATTACGGTTAATTGTTTCAAATTCTTGTTGGCTTACTGCTTGGCGTCCAAACAATTGAACGACCAACATGCCTCCAAACTGTTCATTTATGAATGCTAAATACTCTGCCACAACACGATGAAAAAGGTTTGACTGGTCTCTGATTTTGCGTCTGAAGTAAACAGTAGCAACTGTCATAATAGGTAAGACTGCTAATCCTAGAAGAGACAATCTCCAATTGATGGCAAACATGACCCCAATAATACCTATCAAGGTGACCATGTTACTCGCCACGATCACGATGCTGGTTGATAACAATTCGGTCAAGGCTTCGATGTCATTTGATAGTCGAGATACCAATTGGCCAACAGGCGTATTGTTAAAAAACTTCATATCTAGTTGTATGATGTGTTCAAACAATGCTTGTCGCAAGTTAACCAAGGCATTTTGACCGACATTTTGGAGCAAAAAAGTATGCGCAAACCTAAATATAAATAACCCTATCACTGACAAAAGATAAACGACGCCATATGGAATTAATGCACCCAAATCTTTTTGTTGAATTGGACCATCTACTGCCCGCTGGGTTAGATAGGGTGGTAGCAAAGAGAGAACGGTTACCCCAATAAGCATCAAGAAAATTGCAACTAATTCTTTCCAAAAAGGCGACAAGAATTTACCTAGCAACCATACGAGATAGCGATCGCTAATATTTTCCTCAGTCTGCCGCTTTTGCGAGATATCAGAGCTTGAGCCATTTATTCTTGCATTCATTGAATTTTCGTCTCGCGACTAAGTAAATTTTGGGGATAATTCAGGGAATACTAGACTGACCGGTCATTGATGATGTTCAGCGAGATGCTGGTAATCTTCCGCTTTCAATTCACGTTCAACCATTCGAGCATACATCCCCCGCTGCGCAATAAGAGTATCATGTGTGCCTTCTTCCACGATTTGACCGTTATCCATCACAACAACATGATCAGCATCTTTTACCGTTGCAATGCGATGGGCAATTATCAAACTGGTACGAGTTCGCAGCACGTGGCGAAGGTCACTCAAAATATCTGCGGCAGTATGCGTATCTACGCTGGATAATGCATCATCGAGCACCATTATGGCAGGATCACGCACGATAGCACGTGCAATTGCCACCCGTTGTTTCTGGCCACCAGATAGCATCACGCCTTTTTCGCCCACCAATGTATCTAGGCCATGTGGCAATTGGGGTAAGTCGTTCTTGAACCTAGAAATTGAGATGGCTTCGTCAAGCTGTTCTTCGGCGACGGCTTCTCGCCCCATACGCACATTTGCGTGCACGGGTTGACTAAAGAGAAATGTGGATTGGGGCACATAGGCAATCGCACGACGAAGTGAGCCGAGTTCCAAACTAATCACATCTTTGCCGTCAATCAACACGCGCCCCTCAGTGGGATCGGTCACGCGCGCAAGTAAACTCACGAGCAAAGTTTTGCCACAGCCTGTCGGTCCAACAAAAGCAACTACCTTGCCTGAAGGTATTGTTAAGTTGATGTTGCGAAGTAACCACTTACCTTCAACTTGAACACCTACGTTTTCAAAAGTGATTTCGCCACGCGGTTGAGACAGCGGTATGGCATCTTCCATAGAGCGAATCTCGGCTGTTCTCAGCAAGGGTGTTAGGCGGGTTAATGCCCCTTCGGTTTGAACATAACGTTGATAAATCGTCCCCAATTGGAGCAAGACATTGCTGATCAGTGCCAAATAGACCAAGAACTGTACGAAATTCCCAATGGTAAGTGATCCTTGAAGGGCAAGGATACCGCCACCAATTACGACTATAGCACCGGTCATTTCGCTTATCATGTTTGGCAACATACCTACAGGTTCATTGCGTCGTTTGAAAAATAACCAGCGCCGTTTATATTCCAAATTTTCCTGTTTATATTTTTCTGCAACACCAGCTTCACGCCCAAACGTTTTGATTGTCTGAATGCCTGTAACAGAATCTTGTACTAGCGCAGATAGCGTCCCTGCTTGTTCTTGTACTTTTTCAAAGACTGGAGCAAGAGCACTACCCACTCGTGTTTGAATTATTGTAGATATTGTTAGTATGACAAACACGAACAACGTCAAAGGCAAGTTGATGGTCGCAAGCAAGACGAAGGCAACTATAAGGGTTACAGCAGCACTACCGAACCGTGTAAACCCAATGACCAATAACCGCCAAATCATATCGAGGTCGCTATACATGCGCGAAATTAAGTCGCCGGTTTGATAGCTCTGATAGAAATGCTGCTCAAGGGTCAGCAAGTTATCAAATAAGGATTGGCGAATATCGTAATTAACATTATAGGCAACAGTGCCACTCCAGATACGCTGCCCCAAAAACGCTGCAATTGTGACAATCGCGAATCCAACCAATAGCAGCGCATATTGTCCCAAAGTCTGCAATGACATCTGGTTACTTATGCCATCAATAATCCTGCCAATTAGATAGGGTTCAACTGCGGAGGTAACACCACCGATAGCGCCCGCCACTAATGAACCGATAGCTGCCCATTTGTGGCGTGCAATAAACCCCATCAACCAACGGTTATCTGCCTGTAGGTCTCCAGATCTATTTACTGCCAAATACCACCTCCCGTCCACTTTGGGATGACTCGTAAATGGCTTCCAATATTTCTACGGCTACTAACCCTTGTTCTCCGCTTGTACCCGGAACTTCACCATTGCGTATGCTCTTTGCCAAATCCATTATGAGTGCCTCGTGGCCTTGTGGCGCATCGAAACGAAGACTTGGAATTACAGTCACTGGCTGACCAGCCATTTCGGCATAAAAACGCAGTGTATCTTCATTCTTGTAGTTCCGAACATGCAAAATTGCCGTACCTTCGGTACCTTGTACTTCAACCCTATAAGCATCTTCCTGAGGTTGCGTATGTTCAGCCCATGTCACATTTAAGGCCATGCTGGCACCATTTTCTAACCGCATGAACGCTACACCACCATCATCTACATCAAATCCGCCTTCGATCTTCTGACCGGGGGTACGACCCCATGTCTTGCGGCCTACTGGTCCGAACAGACTGCGAGTCTGCCCGCTAATGGTCTGAACAGCAGGGAAATCCATCATCCACAAGGCTAAATCAATCACATGAACGCCCAAATCAATTAGCGCTCCACCACCTGACATCGCTTTGCTACCAAACAATCCCCAACCGGGGATGCCGGTCTCGCGACGCCACGAAACCTGGACATGATAAATCGTACCAAGTTGGCCACTACTAATAATTTGTCGAATCCAACGCGCATCTGAGCGATAGCGGTAGTTGTAAGACATCATCAAGCGTTTACCACTCTTTGAGGCCGCAGCAATCATGGCCCTCGCTTCGGTAGTATTAACTGCCATGGGTTTTTCGCAAACGACGTTGACTCCCGCTTCAAGTGCTGCAATCGAGGCTTCAGCATGTAGGGCATTCGGCAAGCAAATGCTCACTAGATCAAGGTTTTCATCTTTTAACATCTTACGATAATCGGTGTACCGTCCGGTGACCTTCCACTCGTCTGCAAATTGTTGTAAACGCTCAGTGTTCATGTCACAAACGGCTACCAGTTCCGCATCCGGACTGGTCGTGTAGCCTTTTGCATGAGCTTTTCCTACTCCCAAACCAATGATACCTGCACGTAACTGAGCGCTTTGCATGATTAACCCCTAGAAATACTGCCTATAAAAAAGGGCGTATAGTATAGTCCTTCTTATCATAGTCATGAAGTCACAACTGACCATGTGACCAAACACGTCCAATTTGGCAACTTATGTGCTCAGTCAAGGCAGGATATAATAGAAGTGTTTTATCACTTCTCATTTTCTAATCTACGGATTTTCAGCTCTGCCTATTTGCGATGTGATATGTGGTTTATCGCATTGATATGGGGCACTAAAGAAAGGTATCAATATGGCTTTACATCCACTTCTACTACCAGCCCCCCGGCATTTATCACTCGCTGAAGGTGCCTACAAACTCCCTCACACAGCGCTCATTGCGATAAGTAACGCATCATTATTCTTTGAAGCCCGATTACTTCAGTCGACAGTCACACAATCAGCACACCTCAATTGGGAGATTGTTGCGGGAAATTGTTACCCTGATGCAGGTATCAGTCTCAAACTAGATAACTCGATTGCTCATGCACAAGGTTATCGAATCGTAGTCGCTGAATCCCAAGTGACCGTCGCTGCGAGTGACGCAAATGGCATTTTTTATGGCGTATGTACACTAAAGCAACTGCTCCAGCAATACAAAGGAACAATTCCTTGCCTGCAAATTGAAGATTGGCCGGATTTTCCAGCACGAGGTGTCATGCTGGACATTAGTCGCGATAAAGTACCTAAACTGGAAACCATCCTTGATCTGGTTGACACACTCTCGTCACTAAAAATAAATCAGCTTCAGTTGTATATGGAACATACGTTTGCTTATCGCAATCATCCTGATGTGTGGGCCAAAGCCTCACCATTTACGGGTGAAGATATTCTCAAGTTGGATGCATATTGCCGACAACGCCATGTTGAACTCGTGCCCAATCAAAACAGTTTGGGACATGTTGAGCGCTGGCTGAAACATAAGCAATATCATCATTTGGCTGAATGTCCTGATGGTTTCGAAGCACCATGGGGAGAGTACAGCCCACCCACTACGCTCAATCCACTTGATCCCGGAAGCATCGAACTTATGGCTAGTCTGTATGATGAATTACTCCCTCATTTTTCAAGCCAACTATTTAATGTAGGTGGTGATGAACCGTGGGAACTTGGTAAAGGCAAAAGCAAATCTGAAGTTGATGCTCGCGGTGGACGGGTATATCTAGACTACATTACCAAACTGCACAGTGAAGTCACAGCACGCGGCCATAAGATGCAGTTCTGGGGAGACATTATTGTTCATTATCCAGATTTGGTTCCTGAACTTCCCAAGGATGTGACCGCTATGCTTTGGGGATATGAAGGTGGCGAAAAAGCAGCCGCAGAATGGGAACGCCAATGTACACTACTCGAAAATTCCAAAGTTCCTTTTTATGTATGCCCCGGTACATCAAGTTGGAATAGTATTGCGGGTCGGTCGGATAATGCGATTGATAATTGCCGAATAAGCGCAGCTAGTGGCCTAAAACATGGTGCGATTGGCTTTCTGAACACAGATTGGGGTGATCGAGGGCATTGGCAACCATTCTCAGTCAGTTATTTGGGATTTGCATATGGCGCGGCTGTGTCGTGGGGACTAGAGGCAAATGCACAAATTGATTTACCGCCATTGCTAGATCGGTTTGTGTTCAACGATGCGGCAGGAGTAATGGGTAAACTGGCGTACGATCTGGGTGAAATCTATAAAATTATCGGTCCAGAACACATTAATGGTCAAATCTTGGCGTATACGATGCAGGTTGCGGCAGACAAACTTCAATACGGCATTAACATGTATGAATCATGGGCAAATGAAAAAGCTGATATGAATCCTGATACTCTGCGGCGCTCTATACAAACCATCACTGATGTTATTGCACCGATCAAGCAAGCCCAAATACAGCGGCAAGATGCGGACATTATAGTTGCAGAGTTTCAGCAAGCAGCCGATCTATTGCTTCATTCAGCACATCGGCTGCTATTTATCACCGATGAAGAAGGAACGCCAAGTGAGTTAAAAAGCGAGCTGCAAAGCGTGGTTGCCAAGCAGAAAGAACTTTGGCTTATCCGCAATCGTCCCGGAGGGCTTGAGGATAGTATAGAACGATTCGAAACGATAAAGAACGAATACGAAAAACTACTAGGGAATTAAGTCAGTGAGAATTGGCTGAGGGCACAATGTGCCCTCAATTGTGCTTATTCCTCATTAGGGTCGTAGGAAGTGCCCAAAACGTGGTTTGTGGATTGAATCAGGTGATCACGTATAGGAGAGGGATTTAGGTTAACCTGTTCCATTGCAAGCATAACAGCACCTACAACTGGCGGAGCCGTTAACCTCACTAGCGAAGCTTTGGGTGCTATCTTGTGAACAGTAGAGGCTACACTCGCCGCAACTAATGGACTACCTTTGAAAATGCTCCCAGTCAACACTAGATCAAACTCTAGTTCCTCGAATTTTAGCTGACTAGCAACCCCAATTGCGAGATCTCCCAGCTCAGAACCAAGCCAATGAATCGCACTTATCGCCTCGGGATCTTGCTGACGAGCGGCTTCAAAAACTATCATAACTGATGCCGAGTTCAGGTGAAAACGTCCACGAGACAATCCCTCTAGTAAATCCATCACATCCGTTGCGCCAACATGTTCAACAAATTTTCGAGTTAAGAGTGTTTCAGGTCCGCGCAAAGACCAAGCTTTTGTCACACTATGCATAGCTCTACGAACCAAATCCCCACCACCACCATATTCACCCGACCACGTGCCGATTCCGGATACCCGCCCTTCGCGACCCTGTTTATCTCGACCACGACAATTACTACCAGTACCTGATACGAGACTTATCCCCCAACCTGTTCGCGAACCAGCAATCAATCCGATTACAGCATCGTTTACAAGTCCTGTCGGAGCCGTTAAACCTAATTGACGAATCACTTGGCGATGCAGCGGTTCATCATTCGGCCAGTCAAGACCAGCGATACCCATACCGATTGCAGTTAATGACTCTTTTTGGAGGTCAGCACCGTGCAAAGCGCTAGCAGTCACAGACTCAAGAACGCTGGCAAAGCCGTCATAGCCTACAGATTCGTGATTGCCAGTACCTCCCGTACCAAACCCAAGAATTTGCCCAGTTTCGTCGCTGACGACGGCGTGGCATTTCGTACCGCCAACATCAACACCCAAAAAGTATTGTTTCATAAATCACTGCCGCATTAAATTACGTAAAACGCGGTTACCAATAATATGAATACCCCGGTCACGAATGAAATTACGCAGTTCAGGACTGAGGAAGGTGTGATAATCGGCGACACGGCATTGCCAATCGGGTGCTATCGCGCGCAATTCAGGTGTATCCATAGCGGCATGCAGGTAGAAATGGGTAATCCCAACTGGAAGACTTTCGAAAAGTTGTTTTGCATGTCCGATACGGTCATCAGGCAAGTCCAAGCGCATACCAACTTCATGATCCAATAAGGGAACCCCTGATGCTTCCAACATCTCATTTAGTTCTGCCGCTTCTTGGCTCAGTGCATCACCAAGTCCACGTGCACGAAAACCAACTTTATCGCCCCTAAACAAAATAGTTGGTTGTAACTTGTATTGTTGGGCGAGATCAACATAGTTCGACAAGAATTTCTCGTGGGCAATAGTCCCCATGTGACTATCAATATGAGTCAGATCTATTCCGGATGCCAAGGCACGATCAATTTGCGCTTGCATTTCGACCTTAGCTGCATGCACGTCAGCATTCGCATGTACAGGTGGCTGGCGCCGATAAAAGTAGCCCTCGTCATCAATTAGTCCACTGGCAGGATTTCGAGTAGAGATAGGTCCCCAACGATATCCATCCCATTCACTATTTAGAGTTAGGTGAACACCCATATCAACTTCCGGATGACGACGGCAATATTCAGCAGTTTGAGGAAACCATGGGCAGGGAACCATCACTGCCGCAGAAGAAACGAGACCAAAATCCATCAAATCATCATAGGCTGATAACGTGGATTGGCACATTCCAACATCATCAAGGTGAATAATTACGGCACGATCATTGTCACTAAAGCCGAGGCGTTTCAAGGTCGGATTGGGTTTCACGGTTGATACCTTTTGAATGTAGTCTAGTCAATTGAAAACTGTGGCAAATATGGCTTATTTGTCTTAAGCAAATCATCAAGTACAACTTGAACTTTGTCGGCCGATGGCCCTAAGGGATGCGCTAATAGCGCCTGATACGCCGCATTTTTGTCACCATGAACAGCGGCCTCAACGGTAAGTAATTCATAGGCCTTGATCTGTGCCACTAGACCGAATGCAGGCAAGGGCAAAGGATCGGTCGGTAACGGATGTATACCTTTCGCATCTACTTTGCAGGGCATTTCAAGTACCCAGTCTTGCGGCCAACCTTTAACAGCACCTCTATGAGGGACATTAACCTCATGGGTTTCCCCTAAATCGTTGTAGTGTGCATTCAAAAGTTGCGTCGCTAAGGTCGAGTAATATGCACCACCACGCTTCATTAGGCCGTCAGGGGGTACGGTACGATCAGGCTCGGCGTATTGCTTAAAGAGTTCATCCTCAATTTGCATCACCGCTTCAGCACGTGATGGCGGCCACTTTTTCTGCTCATCAAACTTCTTGTTGGTATAGTAGAAGTACTGTAGATAGTAGTTTGGAATCATTTGCAGGGATTCAATGGTATTGATATCCCAAGCAGGGTCTGGTTCTGAGCGAAGTTTTTGTACATATTGTTCAAATATCTGCGGCCACAAGTCTTCGCCGTCCAAGGTGAAACCCCGATGCCACGTCAAATGATTTAACCCTAAGGTATCCAAATGGGCATCGGTAGATTTGGCCTGTAGACCTAAATCTTCCAGCATATGCATCTTGGTAGTGATCGGCACGTTACATACTCCAACCGATGGAACATCAGATGCATAGCGAGATAAGGCTTCTGTAACCAATCCCGCCGGATTGGTGAAGTTTACAAGCAAAGCGCCGGGGGCTAAGTCGCGCATGTCTGCCGCGATTTTCAGAACTACCGGAATTGTGCGAAGGGCTTTAGCCATACCACCTACCCCAGTGGTTTCCTGCCCGATCAAACCGTGCCGTAGTCCCAAGTATTCATCTTCACGCCGCGCAGCCATCCAGCCCACACGTAACTGAGTGGTCACATACTGTGCATCCTTGACTGCCTCGCGTTGGTCAGTCGTTAGGTGAACTTCAAAACGTGCACCAGCAGCTTTCGCCATACGCTGAGCAAATTTTCCAACGACCTCCAAACGTTCGGGCAAAATGTCCATGAGCCAAAGCTCGGTCATCGGGAAGGTATCTTGGCGTGCTAAAAAGCCATTAATGAGTTCTGGCGTATATGACGATCCGCCACCAATCACAGCAACTTTCATGTTATTTTCTAGTCCTCACATACTTTTGGTTAATCAGTAGCGCCGCAGGAGCGACGAATAATGAGTTCTGTCGGTAGTAATGTTTCTTTTTCCGCCTTACCTGATTGAATTAGGCTAATTAACTGGCACACCGATTCATAACCGGCGGTTTCAATGGGAGCGCGGACGGTCGTTAACGGTGGCGTGAGGTAACGAGATGGGCGAATGTCATCAAAGCCGACCAACGCAACATCCTCCGGGACGCGGATACCGGCATCAGTTAAAGCATGTAATGCACCGATGGCAGAGTCATCATCACCAGCAAAAATAGCGTCAAAGTGTAGTTTCTGACTTAAGAGTGTACTAACTGCACTATAAGCCTGATTTTCATTGAACCCCCCTACCCCAAAAAGGCGTGGGTCAAACTCGATATTATGAGCGGCCAGTGACTCACGGTATCCCAATTCGCGCCAATAGGAATCTTCGGCCTCATCTGGTCCACGCAAAAATGCTATACGACGATAGCCACGGGTTTCTATCAAGTAATCCACGAGGTTTCGAGCACCAGTTTTGTTTTCAAATGCCACAAAAGGAATATCAAGCCCTGCAGGTGGCGACCGATGCAATAATACGAGAGGAAACTGCGACTTATATAGACGCTGAATTTCAGACTCATCAAGACTATTGGTAAATACAATGATTCCATCGGAATTGTGTTCACCTAAAGGATAACTATGATGAGATTCACCTGACTGGGAGGAGTACGTGCAATGAATCAACAGGTCGAAACCGTATTCGCGCGTTGCGGATTCGATACCACGCAACATAGGGCCGAAAAAATCACCACTAATGTCCCGAAGCACTAGACCAATCGTATTGGTTCTTTTACTGGCGAGTCCCCGTGCGGCGGCATGTGGTGAATACTGCAATTCAGCAACAGCACTCATTACACGCGCGACCGTTGATTCGGCTACCTGCCCCGTCTTGTTGATGACACGACTCACCGTAGCAATTGACACCCCAGCTTTTCGGGCAACATCATCAATTGTGGCACGGGTAAATTCATTCATGGGTGACATATGTTCATTACTCTAGCCAACCACAACCAATGTAAGCGCTTTCTGTAAACGCTTACATAGATTAACTCAAGACAAATCATTGGTCAAGTCTTTTTAAAAACACGCGCACAAGATTCGATATAAATCGCTCTATCAACGAGAACACATTTAACTGCATTCTGTCAGTCCAATTGGAACATTACTATTGGACAATTACGCGTGCTATAATCTGTGAGTATTTTGAAGAACTAGATCATCTGAATCCAGAATAAATTTTCAGATTTTAGAAAGCCATTTGCAATGAAATATACTGCTGAAACTATGCTTATTCGTTCGAAAGATACCGGTAACACAGGCGTTTTTGCGGAGGTTTCAGCTGCTCAGGCCGGTTGGGAATGGCTAAATATGTCAGCGAGGCGGCTTAATGCTGGCGAAACGTGGAAAGGCACGACAGGTGACAACGAGTATGTGCATGTGATTTTCGGTGGAAAGTGTAATGTTCGATCAAGCGCTGGTAACTTCTTGAACATTGGCGGACGTGTCAACGTGTTTGAGGGTAAACCATATGCCGTTTACCTGTCACGTAATACCGACTTTGAAATCGAGGCTATCACTGATGGGTTTGAGGTAGCGAGTTGTTGGGTAAAGACTGAAGAAGATCATCCGGCGCAGTTGGTAACGCCTGAAACAAGCACAGTGGAACTGCGCGGGGGTAACAATGCATCCCGACAGATCAACAGCATTTTACCGCCCGGTTTCAACTGTCAACGATTGGTTGTAGTTGAGGTTTATACGCCCGGGGGCAATTGGTCCAGCTACCCTCCTCACAAACATGACATACATCGGGTCGATGAGACAGGCAAAGTCATTGAGGCTGATCTAGAGGAGATTTATTTTTATAAACTGGATCGCCCTGAAGGATATGCATATCAGCGTGTTTATACAGATGATCGGCACATCGATGCGGTAATGATGGCACAACAACATGATATGGTGCTAGTACCAGAAGGTTATCACCCAGTGGTTAGCGCTCATGGATATACTACGTACTATCTGAATTTTCTAGCTGGGTCGGCACAATCTCTGGCGAACGCCGATGACCCTGCATACGCGTGGGTTAAAGAGACCTGGACAGGAATTGATCCACGTTTACCAATCGTAAAATAATGCAGCATTGGCGTCTTCATTTGAGGGATGCGCTTGATTTATTTAATAATTCATATTCATAGGTAAAGATATGCACATTAAATGGTATGGTCACGCAAGCTTCTTGATTACGGCAGAAAATGGGAAACGTGTGATTACAGATCCGTATACGCCGCAAACCAGTGGCTATGCACCAATTCCAGACTCACCGGATATTGTGATCATTTCATCCGACAATGACACATTTCATTGCAGAGCTGACTTGATACCCGGCAGTCCAGTCGTGATTAATGCGTTGGAACTCGCTAAACAAGGTGGGCAGCGAACCGAGCAAGGTATCGCTATACAAGCGATTCAAGCTATGGAAGCGCTCGATCATCAATTCCACGATCCTGATCAGAATGGCATGTATCGGTTTACTGTGGATGGAGTTAGCATCGGACACTTAGGCGATGTGGGGAACGCACTCAGTGAGGAACAGATGCAATTCTTCGCAGGCGTCGATATTCTGCTGGCGCTGGCCGGGGGACATCCTACAATCAATCTAGATGATTTGGACGCGATAATTCGGCGCACACAGCCTAAGCTCGTTATTCCCATGCATTTTAGGACATTACGGTATAAGCCGCGCAATACGTTTTGGATCCAGTCATTCTTGAACTATTTTAATCCGGACGAAGTTGACTTCGCGTGTGACAACCAGATTGCAATAAGCCTAGACACTTTACCAGCCAAAACGAGAGTTACTGTACTTACTCATGCGTGCTAGCTACTTGCCGATTTGAGAGGCAAGTGCCAGAACACATTTAGTTGAAGGATTTATGGATGACAACAAAACGACTAACGATGGCACAGGCCATCATTGAGTTTTTGCAACAACAATATGTTGAGCGAGATGGGCATGAAAATGCTTTTTTCGCGGGATGCTGGGGCATTTTCGGGCACGGGAATGTAGCGGGCATTGGTGAGGCATTACAAGAATATGCGAGTTCATTCCGGTACTACCAAGCACGTAATGAACAAGCAATGGTTCACGCAGCATCGGCGTATACAAAGATGAAGAACCGTCTCCAAACGTTTGCTTGCACCTCATCAATTGGGCCGGGTGCAACAAATATGGTCACAGGAGCAGCAGTCGCGACGATTAATCGACTACCTGTTCTGCTACTACCGGGTGATATTTTCGCGGAACGGGTGCAAGCGCCGGTTCTGCAGCAAGTTGAATGGGAACATTCGCAAGACTTTTCGGTGAACGACTGCTTCAAGCCCGTATCGCGCTATTGGGATCGAATTAACCGTCCGGAGCAGATAATTGCTGCCCTGCCAGAGGTTATGCGGGTATTGACGTCACCATCTGAAACAGGCGCAGTGACGCTCGCGCTGCCACAAGATGTACAAGCGATGGCATTTGATTATCCGTCAAGCTTATTTGAGAAACGGGTATGGCACATCCCGCGAAATAGACCTGATTTAGGGCGGCTCAAGCAAGCTATCGAATGGATTAAGCAGAGTAAGCAACCGATCATCGTGGCAGGTGGTGGGGTGATTTATAGCGAGGCTACAGAAACACTACGTCAATTCGTAGAACAAACCGGCATTCCTAGTGGCGAAACGATGGCTGGTAAAGGCTCCTTAAGCTATGACCATCCATTGAATTTGGGAGCAATTGGGGTTACTGGAACTCCCGGGGCAAATATCCTCGCAAGAGAAACGGATTTGGTCATCGGTATCGGTACGCGCTATAGCGATTTTACGACAGCCTCAAAAACCGCTTTCCAAAGCAATGATGTCAAGTTCATCAATATCAACGTAACAGAATTTGATGCGTACAAACACAATGCTTTACCTTTAGTGGGAGACGCACGTGCTACCCTCGAAGAACTGCTCGGTGCCCTTTCAGGCTATCAAACCAGTAAGGCGTATCAGGATCGGGCGAAACACTACAACAGCCAGTGGGATACAGAGGTAACACGGATTTATAACCTCGAACATGGTCCGTTGATGAGCCAAGGCGAAGTCATTGGTGTGGTCAATACACTGTCTAGGGCTGAGGATGTAGTCTTAAATGCAGCCGGAAGTATGCCGGGAGATTTGCATAAGCTGTGGCGCACGCGTAATCCAAAGGGATACCATATGGAATATGGGAACTCGACCATGGGCTACGAAATCGCAGGGGGATTAGGCGTCAAGATGGCTGATCCATCGCGGGAGGTTTATGTGATGGTGGGTGACGCTTCGTACCTGATGATGAACTCTGAAATCGTCACGGCAGTACAGGAAGGCGTGAAACTGATTATCATCATCGTGGATAATCATGGATATGCGAGCATCGGTGGCTTGTCCAAGGCAGTTGGTAGCGATGGCTTCGGGACAAAGTACCGTTTCAGAGGCAATTCTGGACATTTAGACGGTGACACACTACCAGTGGATTATGGTGCGAATGCCGGAAGTTTGGGGGCGCACGTCATCCGAGCGGCCAATCGTGATGGACTCGCGGACGCGATACAAAAAGCCCAAAGCATGAGTCAAACGGTTTGCATCGTGGTCGAAACTGACCGCACACAGCGAGTTGGTGGATACGAGTCGTGGTGGGATGTAGCGGTAGCAGAAGTCTCGACAAATCCAGCCGTACAAGAAGCCCGCAAGCAATTCGAGGCAGCGAAGGCCAAAGAACAGCACTATCTATAGTTGAGTTACGATTTATGCAGATTGAACGCCTTGACCATCTGGTGTTGACAGTGGCTGACATCGATGTGACCTGTGCTTTTTATAAGCGCGTGATGGGTATGGGCGTAGTGACTTTTGAAAACGGGCGAAAAGCATTGGTTTTCGGTCAACAAAAGATCAATCTGCATGAATACGGTAAAGAATTCGAACCTAAAGCGATCTTACCAACTAAGGGTTCTGCCGATTTGTGTTTTGTGGCTTCTACACCAATAAGCGAGGTCGTTCAACATCTTCATACAGAACAGGTCGACATTATTGAGGGGCCGGTCGAGCGAACGGGTGCAATCGGCAAATTGACCTCAGTCTATTTCAGAGATCCAGATGGAAATTTAGTCGAGGTATCAAACTACGCGCAGGAATAAGCGCTAGATGATGCCTCCATAACAAGGATAAAAACAACATGACGTTAAAAATGGGTGTAATTGGTGCGGGGCGCATTGGTAAAGTTCATGCTGAAACTTTGGTACAACGCGTACCAAATGTGAATCTGGTTGCGGTGGCAGATGTCATCCCTGCGGCGGCCCAAGATTTAGCCGCGAAGCTGAATGTGCCAAAGGCGACGGCTGATTACAAGGACATTTTGGCGGACAAGAGCATTGATGCAGTGGCGATCTGTTCGGCAACGGATACCCATTCACAGATCATCATCGAAGCGGCAGCCGCAGGTAAACATATCTTCTGTGAAAAGCCGGTTGACCTCGATTTAAAGCGTATTGATGCGGCGCTGGCGGCTGTTGAGAAAGCTGGCGTCAAACTCCAGATTGGCTTTAACCGACGCTTCGACGCAAATTACGCACGGGTACGACAGGCGATCACGACTGGAGAGATTGGAGATCTGCACGTGGTACATATTATCAGCCGCGACCCTGCCCCACCGCCGATTGCTTATGTAAAGGTGTCGGGTGGGATTTTTATGGATATGGCGATCCACGATTTTGATATGGCTCGTTTCTTGACCGGCAGTGAAGCAGTGGAAGTGTATACGGTCGCGAGCGTTAAGATTGACCCAGCGATTGGCGAGGCTGGTGATGTGGATACGGCTTTCGTGGTAATGAAATTCGCTAACGGCGCGACAGTGACGATTGATAACAGCCGCAAAGCTGTTTACGGCTATGACCAGCGTGTTGAAGCGTTCGGAAGCGGAGGAGCGATTTCTACCGACAATATATATCCGAACGCGGCAACAATCAGCAATGGGCAGAGTATCAAGCGCGATCTGCCACTCAATTTCTTTATGGAACGGTACACGCAATCGTATGCGTCCGAAATGCAAGCGTTCGTGGACGCAATTGTGAATAACAAGCCAGTTCCGGTAAGTGGTGCGGATGGGCGTGCTCCGGTGGTGATGGGTATGGCAGCGAAGAAATCACAGCTCGAAGGGCGTCCGGTACTTATCAGCGAGATTCAGTCGTAACACGGGCGGATAGTGATTTGATCAAGAAAGGGTGCGTGAGCGCCCTTTTTTATTGTGGCGGCGAAGGTGGGCTGTGTTGTTGCAATCCTCGCAATGAGTGGGGATGTTTTGTGTCGGCGGTGTCGTCGTCGTCGTCGTCGACAAGATTGCTACGCTTATCGTCGAAATTGATGCTGTTGTTGTTGCAGTTGAGAATCGGATTCTGTTCACAAATTTCTTCACATTCTTCACATTCACAGTGCAGTTTTGTATCGCAACAGTCGGCGGTGTCGTCAGTGTCGGACTGACAAATGGCAAATTGGCAGCCCACAGGATTTCCTTCGGTCACAATTTCGGTCCACAGGATTTCCGTTGGTCACAATGGCAAAGTGGGTTTTTGTGCCACTTCAGTCGTCAGTCTCCAGTTATCGGTCATCAGTCTAGACGGGAGGAAGTTGTTAAGGTGCGGCAGGAGATATTACGCGGGCGGAATAAATTCCGCCCCTACACCCTATAGATATGTTATACGAAGTTATGGGCAAAAGGGTGACCATTTGGAAGAACATTTTGTAACTCTTTTTGAAGACCGGCACTAACGATTTTGAGAGAGTGGGGTTGGTGGGAAGGTTGGCGACTGGTTGAATATGCGTTTGTGGTGGTTTGCAGATTTAAACACAGTTTATAATAATTTGAATGAAAATATTAAATCGCCAATTGCGCCAAGCAGAACGAGAGTGTTATTTAGATCAGAAAAATATGATTTGGGGTTTATCGTTATACGAGGGAAAAGCCACAAGATAAGCCGATTAATGGGGATTTAGGATGACTGACGGACACGGCATGCCATGTCCCTACAGCAGTGGCAGCAAGATTTCTGTTGTTTGAGATTTATGTGTGAGGGGATGAGAGACAATCAGGGAGCACGGTGTGTCCTCCCTGATAAAAGCAAAGTTGACAGTTGGGCGCTTAGCGACGGCGCTGGGCGATGAGTCCTTTGTAGTAGGCGAAAAGTTCAGTGTCTTGTTCGTCACCCCAGAGCATGGGAACGCGGTTGACATGCAGACCAAAGCCAGCCTGTCCGCTGACAGACTGTGTGATTCCGACTTCGGTGCCGTAATAGATTACGGGAGGATTGGGCAAGCTCATCTGAATGGCGGCAGCACGACGCAAGGCTTCTTTATCGCCACCCGATTGAAACAAGAAGCGATCCATATCGTGATTATCGACAAAGGTGGGCATGATGAAATCAGCAGGGAAAGATTGAGAGTGACGCGAGCGGAAGCGGTCAAAGTCGGCTTCTGACCACTGACGTTGAGCGAAGGTGCGGCGGAAGGCATCACAGAGGTGAAAGTCTAGGATACCATCGAGGCGTCCAACATATTGCTGCTGAATGTCGGGGGCATCGACCACTTCACCAAAGCAGTAACAATCGGATTTTTCAGCTTTGACGGCTGGCCAGAAGTATGACCAGAAGTCAGGGCCGGGGCCATCGGCAACATCCAAACGGAAGCCATCTACGTCATATTCGCGCAGCCAAAACCGAGCAGTCTCGATCAACCATTGACGGGCAGTGGGATTGGCGACATTCAACTGGGGCATGGTGGCAACACCGAAGAAAGACCGATAGCCGACTTCGGAGTTATCAAAAGTGAACCAATCACGATGGCTGCTATCGGGGTTGGTGCGGGCGTCCTGAAAAAACGGATGCTGGTCTGAAATGTGGTTAAGGGCGATGTCGAGGATGACGCGAATGCCACGGGCATGGGCTTCATTGACGACATGCCGCAAGGCTTCTTCGCCACCGAGGCGTGGTTCAACAGCGGCGTAATCGGTCACATCGTAGCCATGATGCGTATTGCTCTTAAAAATGGGACTCAGCCAAATGGTATTTGCGCCCAGCTCGGCAATATAATCGAGTTTTTCGGCTACACCCCAGAGCGTGCCACCACAAAAACCATTGAGGTCGTCGGTTTGCAGCCAATCATTGCCCTGCCCCGGAAAGAACCGATCAACAAAGATGTGATAGATGACCGCGCTCCGTGCCCAACGGGGTGGCTTAAACTTGTCGATGGAGATGGCAAAAGTATAAGGTTTGGTTGGGTCGCCTGTATTGAAGTCATTTGAGACTAGTTCACCGCGAAAGAAAGCGGAGGCGGCCATTTCACCCGCGTACTTGACGTTGGGCCAGTCGGCAAAGGTTTCGGGCTGGTCATCTGCCCATGCGCCGATTTGGTAGCGAAAATAGCAGGATTCGGGCTGAGGTGGGATAGTTGCCACCCAACGCTGCTGGTAACCCCATGACAAGGTATCCCAAACCACGCCATCCAGTTGAAAGGGAACGGCCTCGCCGCTGTGGGCAATTCCTCTTTCGCCAACGGGTTGCGCGCCGTTGTTGGTGTAGTAGCAGTAAACGCGATCGACTGAGACATTGGCACCGACATATACGGTCAGTGAAAAGGGTTGACCGGGTTCAGGATCACGCGGGGTGATTTCATGGGCGTGTTGCAAACCGCTCCGCCGCGCACGGTGATGTATCAGTTTTAGTTGATCAGTCGCAAGTGTTCCAAAGATAAACTCTTCCATAAGTCATCCTCAATACAACATAAAACAATTCGGCATTTGCAGAACTCAAGACACAACAGTACCTGTTGAGATTGCAGGGCGTCAATGATGGTTTAGCCAATAAAAAAGGGACACTCAGGCGAGTATCCCCTTGATTCAATCAGGCGTTTCTATTTGGCGGCTGACATCTCCGGATGGGTCGGGATAAAATCGAGGCGTTCACCGACGACCTTGAAGGCGTGGAGAGCACGATCCAGATGTTCACGACGATGTGTCGCGGTGTAACTGGTACGCAGCAAACCTCCCTTAGGTGGTGTGGCCGGCGGCACAACAGGATTGGTATAGACACCTTCTTCAATGAGCGCGTTCCATGCCAAAGCTACACGGAAGTCTTCACCTAAGATCACTGGAATGATGGGTGTGTTGCTGGTGGCGGTATTGTAGCCGAGTTCGTTGAAGCCTTTACGCATGTAATCGGCGTTATCCCACAGATTTTGTACATGCTGGGGTTCGGACTCGATAATATCGAGAGCAGCAAGCACCGCAGCAGTTTGTGGCGCTGGCAACGCAGCCGAGAAAATCAGTGAACGGGCTTTGTGCTGAATGTAGTAAATGGCTTCGGCACTACCGGCGATAAACCCACCAATGGAGGCAAAACTCTTGCTGAATGTCCCCATCATCAAATCAACTTGATCGGTCAGACCAAAGTGGGCAGAAGTACCGCGACCTTTACCCGTGACGCCGAGACCGTGCGCATCATCGACCATAATACGCGCGCCGTACTTTTTGCTGATGGCGACTAATTCAGGCAAAGGGGCAATATCGCCGCCCATGCTGTAAACGCCATCGACAATGACCAACTTACCCGCTTCTTCGGGCAATTTAGCAAGCACCGACTCGAAACTATCCAAGCTATTGTGGCGAAACCGCTTCATCTCACCCTGTGACATGCTGACACCATCAACGATGCTGGCATGATCATCTTTGTCCAAGATGACATAATCGCCGGGGCCAACGATGGCCGAGATCGCACCGACATTACTCTGATAGCCGGTGGAAAATACGACAGCGGCTTCCATGCCGACAAATTTCGCCAGACGACGTTCCAGTTCCAGATGTAGTTCTAGTGTGCCGTTTAGAAAACGCGATCCGGTGACGCTGGTACCAAAGCGCTTAATCGCCTCGATGGCTGCGTTGCGAACGCGGGAATCAGTGGTCAGACCCAGATAGTTATTCGAGCCGAGCATAACCACTTCTTTGCCTTCGAAGGTAGCGGTGACCCCTTCTGAATGGCTGAGCGCACGAAAATAGGGATACATCCCAATTTCGGTGGCTTCTTTTGCGCGCTTGATGAGTTCATCATTGCGCATTTTGTCAAATAGATCACCCATGCAAAACCCCTTGTAACAACTGTACATTTAACAGTCTAGCGTAACAGCATTCCGATGTAAACGTGATAACACTTTGATTAACGCTAGGATGTGCTTATTTCATGTTTCGCAACTTTAACAATGTTTTGAACGATTCGCAACCTTCATGACGTAAATGTGACTTCTATCATGTCGCGGATAAGACTTGCATATCTTGGTATGAGCAGGTTAGAATTACAGGCATTGAGGAAATTGACTTCACCGGGAGAGAGTTATGTCATCGCTGAATGTTAGGCGCTTGATTGTTTGGTTGGTTTCGTTCGCGTTGGGTTTTGTAATTGTTTACTTGCTGGTGACGGTAGGTTTCCCCCTGGTTAAACCTGAGTCGGCAGGTATTACCCTCGCCAAGTTCGGGTTTGGTTATTTCATTGTGACGTACATTCCAATCGTCTTAATTTGTGTGACGTGGTTGGATGCGTTCATGGGTACCAAAATTCTGCCCGATTAGGCAGAAGTGATTTTCAGTTATGCAGACCCGCCATCTACGGCGGGTTTTTTGTTAGTAAGCGTGGCTCAGAACTGATGCCAGCGCCGCTGCTGACATATTACCCGCGATACGATAACGCGGTAGGCGTAAGCGACTTGAGGTGGTTTGCAAGTCTCCATTGCGGGTTGTAACAGCAATCCAAATCCCCAATTCTTTGGCGACCTTTATCGTCGCCGCATCATAATGTCCCACAGGATAGGCAAACATGTGGGGTGTGCGCCCTGTGTAGGCCGTTAAACTCTCGATGCTGCCCTGCATTTGATAAATCAAGAAGTCGTGGTCACGAGCACGCAAATCAAGATGGTCTTTAGTGTGCGGTTCCATGCTCATGCCTGCATCAGACATTTCTTTGATTTGAGGCCATGACATGTAGAGCGGGTCATTGGCGTCCGGGCGGGATGTGATGATAAAGAATGTCCCAACAAAGCCAAATTGTTTAAGGGTTGGAAATACGTTGGTGTAGGCATCTAGATAGCCATCATCGAATGTGAGGACAATAGGTTTAGGGGGTAAGGTTGTTCCCTGCGTCAAGGCAGTGTTGAGATCATACAGGGATATGGTGTTAAAGCCCTGATCGTGCAAATACTGCATGTGCGATTGGAAGATGGCCGGCGTGACCGTTAAGCCGCGACGGATATTGTCGGCACGGGGTGGTAAATCGCTGACATAGTGATACATCAAAATGGGAACACGGATGCGACGCAAGGTTGTTGCCGAGGCGGGCTGAGGGTTATCACCTGCAATGGCAGATGTACCCAACAGTGTGGCGATAAGTAGGATAAATGCGAGGGCGTACTTCATATCGGTTGGGCTTCTGCGCCAAAGGTGGAATTGTTCATGTTGAAAGTATTCGGGACAATCTGGCTTTAGCGTCTAGTCATCCATTCTAGGCGAATTTTTGATTTAGGGAACGGAAGCGTTTCCTTAGCGGAGGATAAGCGCCTACTTGAATCGCTATCAATCCCTATCTGACAAGCATGAGGTTCTGGTTAGATTGTGCGGATTTTCACCAACCTGATAGCTTTTGAAAGTTCGCCACTGATAGACTATTGAGGTGTGTCACCCGAAAGAGATGGTTTATGACTCGTTCTTCACGCATATCTGGTTTCTACAAACGAACACTGCAAGAGCGGAATGCACTGGTTGCAGAGTGGGCGAATTTGACGCAGGCAGAGCAAGATATTCTAGAGGGCACATCTGGACTGAACGCCAGCCAAGCTGAGAATATGATCGAAAATGCGATCGGCGTGTATGCCCTGCCCCTCGGCATCGCCACTAATTTTCTGGTCAACGGTAAAGATTATCTGGTGCCGATGGTGATCGAAGAACCCTCCGTGGTGGCGGCGGTCAGTAATGCGGCGCGGTTGTTCCGTGAAGGTGGCGGGTTCGTAACGTCAAGTGATGAACCAGTGATGATCGGTCAGATACAAGTTTTGGATCTGGCGGATGTGAACACGGCGGCTGAAATCGTACTGGCGAACAAAGCACGTTTGATGGTTGAAGCCAACTCGGTCGGAGGGAGTATCGTCAAGCATGGGGGTGGTGCTCGTGATATTCAGGTGCGACCGTTTGTGAACAGCGCAGCGGGTTCGATGTTGATCGTGCATCTGCTATACGATACGCGGGATGCGATGGGGGCAAACGCTATCAACACGGCGGTTGAACATCTAGCGCCAGAGATTGAGGCTTTGACAGGTGGGCGCGTTAACCTGCGCATCTTGTCAAATCTGACAGATCAGCGTAAGGCACGGGCCGAAGGCATGATCCCTGCCAAGGAACTGGCATCGGATAGCCTGACTGGTGAAGAGGCAGTAAGGGCGATTGTCGAGGCGGGCGTATTCGCGGAAGTTGATCCATATCGCGCTACAACCCACAACAAGGGCATCATGAATGGGATCGATGCAGTGGTAATCGCCACGGGCAATGACTGGCGAGCGATTGAGTCCGGCGCACATGCTTATGCAGCACGAAACGGGCAATACACGAGCTTAACCAAGTGGTGGCAGGATGCCGATGGTAATCTGCACGGATCAATCGAGCTACCGTTGGCATTAGGAACGGTGGGTGGCGCGACAAAAGTACACCCAACGGCTGGATTGGCGCTCAAGATTTTGGGAACACAATCCGCTCGAGAACTGGCCGAGATTACGGCGTCAGTCGGGTTGGCACAGAACTTAGCGGCAATCAAAGCGTTGGCAACTGAGGGTATCCAACGTGGTCATATGCGTATGCATGCGCGGCAACTCGCGGTAGCGGCCGGAGCAAGCGGAGAATTGGTGGGGCGAGTGGTTGCGGCAATGGTCAAAGAAGGCACCATCCGTTTGGAACGCGCCAAAGCGCTGGTGAATGAGCTTACCGAAACCCGTACGAATACGGCTGGCTAAGTTACGACAATCCACTAAAGATAACTACGTATCTACTCAGAATATATGTTTTTAGGAATTTTTTCACTGCGTAAATAACGAATATGCTCTTATCATTAAGAAGAGAGGATATTAATTGTTTAGCGCACTTTACAAGCCTACAACCTCGTGTTGAGTATGGTGAAAAGCAATAGGATAAAGCAATGACAATAAATGCTACGAACATGAATTCCTCGATAATCATGCATCCAGACCGCAAAGTCGGTATTGTGGGTTACGGCGCGTATGTCCCACGTTACCGTTTACCGGGCACAGAAGTATCGCGTATTTGGACGAACGGCTTAGGGGGAAGTCCAATCACAGAGAAAGCAGTCGCCGGGCTTGATGAAGACGTTACTACAATGTCGGTCGAAGCGGCACGTAATGCGTTGGCACGTGCGAACATTGATCCACGTCTGATTCGTGCGGTTTGGGTCGGCAGTGAAAGCCACCCATATGTGGTCAAGCCTACGAGCACAATAGTGGCTGAAAGCATTGGTGCATCACCCAATATTCAAGCAGCAGACTTCGAGTTTGCGTGCAAAGCAGGAACCGAAGCAGTACAGGCGTCGATCGGTATGATCGGCAGCGGTATGGTTAGCTACACAATGAGCATCGGCATGGATACGGCGCAGGGGCGTCCGGGAGATGCCTTGGAATATACGGCAGCTTCCGGTGGCGCGGCGTTCTTGCTGGGACCTGCTGAGGAATCATGCGCGGTGTATCAAGGCAGCTATAGTTATGTGACTGATACACCTGATTTCTGGCGACGACCAGGGGAAAATTATCCAAGCCACGGTGATCGCTTTACGGGTGAACCTGCTTACTTTGAACATGTCACATCAGCGGCACAAACACTGATGGATTTGATGGGAACCAAGGCAACGGATTACACCTACGCCGTGTTCCACCAACCAAACGTCAAGTTCCCCAGTCGTGCGGCGGAAATGCTAGGGTTTACACCTGAGCAAATCAAACACGGGCTACTGGCAGGGGTTATTGGGAATGTGTATTCAGGCTCATGCATGTTGGGTCTGACGGCAACACTCGACGTGGCAAAAGCCGGTGACCGTATCCTGATGATTAGTTACGGCAGCGGCGCAGGTTCGGACGCATTCGATATTATTGTCACTGACCGGATCGATGCCGCACGGAATCGCGCACCATCCACACAAGACTATATCCGTCGTCGCACACAGATTGATTATGCGACTTACTGCCGGTATCGCGGCAAGCTGAAGGATTAATCCAACATGCGTGATGTAGCGATTATTGGCGTCGGACAAATCCCCGTCGGGGAACATTGGAACAGTAGTTTACGGATGTTGGCTACAGAGGCCATTCATCTGGCACTGGAAGACGCTGGAATTGAACAGATTGATGCCTTATACGTCGGGAATGCATACGGGGGAAACATCAGTAGTCAAACACAACTTGGTGCGTTGATTGCGGATTATGCAGGTTTAACGCCTGTAGAAGCGTATACAGTTGAGGCAGCAGAAGCATCGGGCGCAGCAGCAATTCGCACAGCTTATCTGGCGGTGGCCTCGGGCGCTGTGGAAACAGCAGCAGTTGTTGGCGTCGAAAAATCAACAGATATGCTGGCAAGTGCACGTGTTGAAGCACGAAATGTTAGCTTGGATGCTGATTACGAAGCAGCACATGGCGCAACCCTCACTGCCCTAGCCGCCATGTTGATGCGACGATACATGTTTGAATACGGATTGGATCTGAACGCTTTCGAAGGCTTTAGCATTAACGCCCACGCGAATGGCGGACGCAGTGACTATGCGATGTTCCGCAACAGTATTAAAGCAGGACGATTCGCAAAAGCCCCAATGATTTCTGAGCCTGTAAGCTTGTTTGATAACGCGCCCGATGCAGACGGTGCGGCAAGTGTGATTTTCACCAGCTTACACCGAGCAGTGGATATGGTTCCACAACCTGTAAAGGTTACAGGCAGCGCAGCGGCAACCGATACGCTGGCTTTGCAAGATCGCAGCGATATGTTGTATTTGAAGGCGGCGAATATTTCCGCACATAAGGCCTATGCCCGGGCAGGAATTTCTGCGAAAGATGTCAACCTATTTGAATTGCATGATGCCTATACTGTGTTAAGTGCGTTGACATTGGAAGCGACCGGATTTGCTGATCGAGGCGAGGGTTGGAAGCTGGCGCAAAGTAACGCAATAGGGCTTAGTGGCTCAATCCCAGTTAGCACATTTGGCGGATTGAAAGCTCGTGGTAACCCGATTGGGGCAACCGGTGTGTATCAAGCGGTTGAGGCTTGCTTACAACTTCGTGGACAGGCCGGTGCAAACCAAGTTGCCAATGCAAAGACGGCACTTATTCAAAATCTGGGCGGTTTGGGCAGCACAGCGATCGCGCACATTTTACAGATTTAGGATTGTCAATTTTTCCTTATTTACGGGAGAAATTGAGGCATGTGATAGCTATCAGGCGGGATTTGATAGGTTTTGATAGGCACATCAAGGTAGTATTTGATCAGTCTCGTGCAAAAATGCACAATAACGACGAATGAAACAGGAGCGAGATTAAAATGCAAATATCAAGACACTGGCGGCTAAACGCACAACGTTATCGTTTACAAGGTGTTCGCTACGAAAATGGCGAAATGAGCCTCCAGAATCGTCCTGCCCCAGTAACCGCAACTGAACCCGTACAGAAACCTCAGGTTGATGAAACCAAGAAGCTTCTGAAGGCTGCAAGCTAGGACATTAGGAATGACCACTCGTAAAGAGGTTGAGGTACAGCGTGAGGAATTCACTTTCGCTGGAACCGGTGAAATTTACAGTTTCACGACATTACAGGAAACACCAGAAGGTTTTGATGATCAAGCGCCGTATACATTGGCGTTGGTGAAACTGGATGAAGGTCCGATCATCACAACCCAAATCACGGATATTGATGAGCCGGTAGCCATTGGCGACAAGGTTGAAATGGTAACTCGCAAGCTGACAACTGAAGGGGCGCGGGGCATGATCATCTACGGATATAAGTTCCGTAAAGTACTTGCACGCAGCAATTAACCTTCGTCGGTCTTCAAACGATTGATCAATAAAATGCCCTTAAGTGGGCGTTTTTATTTCCAACTGGATTCAGTTTTTCGGATTGTTCAAATTTTTCAGAAACAATTCCAATAGATTGTTGACCATTGCGGGTTCTTCAATGGTGGGTGAATGCCCAGCGTTATGAATAACAGCCGTTTTGGAATTGACGATTTTGGCAGCGACACGGTTGGACTTGTCGGGCATACTGGCGATATCTTGATCACCAACCAATATAAGCGTGGGAAGTTTGATGTTGGCAAGCTCTTCGTAAACACTATGGCGACTGATCACACCAGAGATGGCGCGAGGCGTGCCGGTGCGATCCAGTGAAGTTAGCTGGCGTTTTAGTTCATCCCGTTGAATATCACGTGAGGGGTCGCTCAGGAATTTTTGCCCGAAGAGCGTATCCATCATCGGATTAGTGACCCAACGTGGACCAAACCAGCGGAATGCCTGATTGAGTAAGCGGTAGCGGGTTACATTATGCTCAAGCTCACGATCGGCAGAAGTTTCGATGAGTGTGAGCGACTTCAGAAGTTTGGGTTGCCGGGCAGCCAAGCGAATGCCGATAAAACCTCCCATCGAAACACCAACAAAATGACAGGGCGCGGCATTGAGATTCCGAATAAGTTGGGCTGCATCCTCGTAAATCGTTTCCATGTCATAGCCTGAGGTGGTGATCTCACTATTCCCCTGCCCGCGATGATCATAGACTATGCAGCGAAAATTCTTGCTTAGGGCGGCTACCTGTGCATCAAACATGCGCGAATTCAACAGCAGCTCATGTGAGAAGACGATGGTCTCTTTATGACTACCGCCATTATCTTCATAATATAGTTCGACACCGTTAACTTTAATTTTCGGCATAGCGACATCCCCCTGAGGAAGCCCGATTAACATTTTGCGCCACCAACTTATAGGTATACTACAATCCGCCTTAAATTGTCCCTAGCCCGCAACATTTTGTTATACGCTTCCCTTATAAAAGTATTTTTGACACAGAGTCCAGAAGTACGATAAACTTCGATTATCTGGTTAGGCTAGACTATTAGGGGGAGCCATATCACTGTAGTACACCCATGACACGACTCGCACCAGACTAATTATTTGTTCTGTTTACGGAGAAATATGAAACATGCGTGAATTGAATTCGACAGAAAATATCCTCATCATTATAGTTTTAGGCATCGCAGTCGCAGGATTACTTTATGCAGGAATGCTCACTCGACAGATCCTTGCCGAAGGCAAAGGATCGAAGAAAATGCAAGAAGTATGGGGCTATATACGCTCAGGTGCTAATGCGTATCTAAGTTCACAACTTCGTATTATCGCAGTCCTCATCGCAATATTGGTAGTTGTGCTTTTCTTTAGTGTTTATGTGGTCAACCCAACTCCATACGCGATTGAACACTTCTGTCCGGAAATAGCACAAGCAGCGCGTGATAGCGTGACTGCAAACGCCGCTAGCATTCAGAGCAATATCGCAGCGGCAAATCCGGATATTGCAGCAAATGAATTGAAACTGCTGCAAGAAAACGCTGTCGTGTACCAAGAAGAAGCCCAGATTGTGCAGCAAGGTACTGCAAGTTGTACAACTGCACGTCTCAGTATCGCATTGGGACGCGCAGGTGCGTTCTTGATGGGTGCAATCTTCTCGGCTGCGGTCGGGTTTGTCGGTATGAATATGGCGGTACAGGGTAATGTGCGCGTGGCCGCTGCGGCGGTTGATCCTAAGCGTGGATATGCGGACGCAGTACGTATCGCTTACCGTTCGGGAACCATTACCGGTATGTTGACGGACGGCCTCGGTTTGTTTGGCGGTACCATCATCTTCATTATTTTTGGCATCGCATCACCAGACGCACTGCTCGGCTTTGGCTTTGGCGGTACGCTGCTGGCATTGTTCATGCGGGTCGGCGGTGGCATCTTTACTAAAGCAGCAGATGTAGGTGCTGACCTCGTCGGTAAAGTTGAAGCTGATCTACCGGAAGATGATCCACGTAACGCTGCTGTTATCGCTGACCTCGTCGGTGACAACGTCGGTGACTGTGCTGGTATGGCGGCTGATATTTTTGAGAGCTATGAAGTCACTATCGTTTCGGGCTTGATCCTTGGTCTGGCGCTTTCGACAGTTACACGCAGCCCGATTTGGATTATCTTCCCACTGGTGGTACGCGGTATCGGCGTGCTGTCTTCGATCATCAGCACCAATCTGGTCAAATCTACGGGTGACAAAGATGCGCTGAATGTCATCACTCGCGGGTTTTATGTTGCTGCGGGTTTGAGCGCTGTTCTGTTTGCCCTATTCACGGCGTTCTACATGCGCGATCCCAATATCAACAGCGGAAACATTATCTGGCAACCGCTGGCTGCTGTATTGATTGGTGTAGTGCTGGCAATTGTCATTGATAAAGTAACCGCGTACTTCACTGACACAGAACATCCTCCAGTACAGGAAATTGCCCGCAATACACAGACCGGCCCTGCAACGACCATCCTTAGCGGCCTGTCCGGTGGTATGGAAAGCAGCGTGTGGGCGATCATCGTAATCGCTGGCAGTATTCTGGCAAGCGTCATTGTGTTCGGGTTGTTCCCGATTACCAACGGCAGCGGTGCACAGGTTGTTGATACGTTCACAGCGGTGCTCTATGGCGTAGCAATGACCGGTATCGGTATGTTGACCTTGACTGGTAACAACGTGGCCATGGACGCGTTTGGCCCCATCAGCGATAACGCGCAAGGCGTAGCGGAATTGGCCGGTGAAAGCAGCGGTGCCGGTGGTGAAATTCTCAACCAACTGGATGCTGTTGGTAACACAACCAAGGCTATCACCAAGGGTGTGGCGATTGGTTCAGCCGTTATCGCAGCAGTATCGTTGTTCGGTTCGTTCTTAACGGATACACGTGTGGTGCAACTTGGTCTAGGTGTCCCACTCAACCGCACATTGTTCGGTACCGGTATTAACATCGCTGAGCCGATTGTGTTTATCGGTTTCTTGATAGGCGGCGGTTTGATTTTCTTGTTCAGCAGCTTGCTGATCCGCTCGGTAAACCGTGCGGCGTTCCAAATGATCGGTGTGGTACGCCGACAACTGCGCATCCCCGGCATTATGCAGGGTACAAAGACGCCGGACTATGCAGAATGTGTAGCGGTCTCCACCAAGGCAGCACAACGCGAACTCTTGCCGATTGGTATCATCGCGGTGCTCACGCCGATTATCGTCGGTTTCTTGCTAGGAGCAGCAGCACTGGGAGGCTTCCTCGCCGGTATCATCCTCGCAGGTCAATTGATGGCTGTGTTCATGAGTAACGCAGGTGGCGCATGGGACAATGCCAAGAAATACATCGAAGAAGGTCATTATGGTGGTAAGCGTTCGGAAGCGCATAAGGCAGCCGTGGTAGGTGATACCGTTGGTGATCCGTTCAAGGATACAGCCGGTCCGGCATTGAACCCGATGATCAAGGTCGTCAACCTCGTCGCGTTGCTGGTTGCACCGCTAGTTGTGACCGCGGCAGCTCCGGGGGCTGAAGGTAATCGTGCAATCATTGTGATTGTCATGTTCGTACTGTTGGGCGTTATCCTGTGGGCAGTCGCACGCAGCAAGCGCAGCGATCCCGAAACAGAAAAGATGGTCGAAGCGGTTGCCAAGAGCGGCGCTGACTAACGACTAAACTGATTAGCATAAGTTTGATGAAATCCTCTGGGTCTTAACACGCTCAGGGGATTTTTATTTAGAGGGTATGTTAAACTATGGATATTGTTTAAACGCGCACTGATAGCACATTCTGAATTATGTCCTCAAAAAAGCAAAAACAACCATTTGGTCAATATGGAGAACAACTCGCTTGCGATTATTTAACAAGCCAAGGGTATGCGATTATCACTACAAACTGGCACTGTTCACTCGGAGAAATTGACATCGTAGCACAAAAAGGCATCATGACCGTCTTTGTTGAGGTTCGATCCCGTCATTCAGAAACAACCGAGGAAGCCTTTGCTAGCATCAATAAGCGTAAGCAAATCAAAATGGTAGCGGCAGCACAGGAATACATCGAGAGCCACGAACTTGATCAACAAGCGTGGCGGATTGATGCGATTGGGATTGCTGTGCAACGGTCAGGGCAAACTCTTATTGAGCATGTCGAGGATGCGATTGGCTGGTAAACCACTCCTCGTCATCCTCGGTCCAACTGCTGTGGGTAAAACAGGATTGGCAATCGAAATTGCAAAACGCATTAATGGCGAGATCATTAGCGCGGACAGCCGACAAATCTACCGGCAGATGGATATTGGCACAGCTAAAGCTACACCTGAGCAACAGGCGGCTGTTCGACACCATTTGATTGATGTGGTTGAACCTGATGGAAACTTGTCACTGGCAGAGTATCAAAAGCTGGCGCGTGAGGCTATTGATCAGATTCACAGCATAGGGTTAGTCCCGTTGTTGGTGGGCGGAACGGGTCAGTACATTTCTGCGCTGGTAGAAGGTTGGTCGATCCCACAGGTAGCACCGGATGAATTATTGCGGGCAGAACTGGAAGCGTTTGCTCAGAGCGAAGGCGCGGCCGCATTACACAAGCGACTAGAAACTCTTGATCCAACCGCAGCGGCAGCAATTGATTATCGAAATGTGCGACGGGTAATCCGCGCGTTGGAAGTTTGTATTGTGTCGGGTGAACCTATCAGCGAACTTCAGCGTAAACAACCACCAGACTATGATATGTTGCATCTTGGATTGACCATGGAACGGGATGATCTTTACCGACAAGCCGATACACGAATCGATGTGATGATGCAGGAAGGCTTTTTGGAAGAGGTCAAACGGCTATTGGACGCGGGGTACAACCGCAAATTGCCGTCAATGAGCGGGTTAGGTTATGCCGAGTTAAGCGCTCACCTGTTAGATCAAATTCCGCTCACAGAAGCAGTGATCCTTACCAAAAATAATACGCATGACTTTATAAGGCGGCAATATACATGGTTTAGGGGTCACGATCCAGGAATTTTGTGGCACAATACGAGTAGTGGTAGTGACC
This sequence comes from Aggregatilineales bacterium, assembly GCA_044227005.1. GTDB lineage: Bacteria > Chloroflexota > Anaerolineae > Aggregatilineales > Phototrophicaceae > CFX2. Next base: position 868,498 of record JBGAFZ010000002.1, on the reverse strand, counting down.
GTATTTTAGAACTTGTTGATGGATGGCTTAAGGGAATCGGTTAGTCCATGCGCTATTTTCGTCGGGCAGGCAGTCCTAATACGCTGGTGGCAATATTTTTACTGGTTCTGTTGGCAATTTTCGCAGGACCGGGAATGTTGCCAAACCTATTACCGTCGATCATTCCCGGTGCGGATGAAAGCATCATGTGTGCCTGGCTACGCACTGGAAACGATCGATCACAACACCAATCGCTGATCGGGCGAGCGGCGGTCAATCCGATTAGTCTGAAGGTACGAACGAGCGCCCTGCCGACACAACCCGGGCAAACACTGACCGTGAGTATCGTTATCACCAACAATTCCTTGGGAACCGTCGCTATCTATTACAACCCTGCACAAGTTCGCTATGGTGATGATGGCGTTACCAGTGGATTGGGATTAATCCCTAATTCAAATTCAGTTGTACCGCGTGGACAAAACACCGGCGGCTCGATACCAGAAGCCGACATTCGATTACTTGGACCACGGCAAAGCTGCATACACCACACAGCTTGGACATTCCAACAGATTTCAGCACTGGGGCTGACACAGGGAATTAATACATTCAAGGCCTATTATCGGAACACATCAGCAGGTGTAGCGCAGGTTGCAGCAGGTAGTACGGGGGCAATCTATTCCGACCAAGGTTTGTGGGTGGGTGTTACGGAATCAGAAGCCGTGACAATCCCTGCTGCTAGCGGCTAAAAGCTAATGCTATTATCATGAATGTTAGATGTATGTCGATCATTCATTCTTTGAGGAGTTAGTGATTCATGTCAAGAATTGATACAGACCAGCCAATCCTCATTATTCAGGATGAAAACCAACCCATACGGCACTGGCCTGTTGAAAAAGATAATGTTGTCCTTGGGCGTGACGAGGAATGTGATTTGACGCTCCCCGACCGACAAATCTCGCGGCAACACATCCGCATTTATAAACAAGGGGATCTGTACCACATTCAAGATTTGGATAGCAAGAATGGTACATGGGTCAACGGGTTACAACTTAAAGGAACCCGCGAACTCCATGATGGGGATGAAATCCATGTGGCGTTGGCTGTTCGGCTCAAATTTATCGACTCAAATGCAACGAGTCCACTAGCAAGCGAACCACCTGCATTCATAAGCGGCAAACTCAAACTTGATCCAGAAGCGCGGCGCGTCTTTGTTAAAGGTGTAGAACTCAATCCACCACTCAGTTTGCCTCAATACCGATTGCTAGAACTGCTATTCGTCAATGCGGGACGGATTTGCACACGCGATCATGTGATTGAAACTGTATGGCCGGAAGCAATGGGCGAAGGTGTGAGTGAACAAGCGATTGATGCACTGATTCGTCGTCTACGTGACCGTTTGGCCGAGGTTGACCCTGACGGGCAGTATATCGTGACCGTTCGTGGGCATGGTTTCAGGCTCGAAAATCCAGTCGGCTAATTGAGAACGTTTTCGCGCCTCTACTCTTGCTATTGAGATGCGGTAGTATTGCACGTATTTTCAACCTCACTATTTAGAGACGTATATGCTTAACCGCATCTTCAGCCGTGAAAATCTGTTCGCGTTGGGTCTATGTATCCTCGTGATATTGCTCATCATTGTGACGACAGATTCCGCACCCCAATGGATTTATCAGGGATTTTGAGGCGTGGAACTTAGTCATATTGCCATTTTTATAGGCTTCGGGCTTATCTATCTACACGTACTACCTGCTCGATGGCGCGAATGGACACTTCTCATCAGCAGCATTCTGGCTATCTATTGGTTACAACCTACTCTCAATATACGCTGGTTGGATTATAGTTTGCCTAGCGCCACGTTATTCATCACGATGGCATGTTGGTTTATGACGCGGAAACCAAGCGACAACACGACAGGGCTAGAGCGCGAAAACTGGATCACGCTAGGAGTCACGATCACGGTTATGATCGTGCTCACGCTGACGCGATATATCGATCTGCCAGTGGCGTTGACATCTCGACCTCCTGAGACATGGCAAATTGGTTTATGCGCGGTAGGGTTTGTCGCGATACTGTTTTTGATACGAAAAAAAGTGGTGCCCACAGGCATGATTAACCTCGCGATTATTGGGCTGATCGGTCTATTTGTAATACTAAAAAGTGAGGTTTTATCCCGTGATCTTAGTTCGGTATTGAGAGTACAAACAGGGCAAGATCAAAGTTTAGCAAGCGCAGTGGATATTCAATGGCTGGGATTCTCGTATGTGGTTTTTCGGTTGATACATACGCTACGTGATCGACAATCCGGACTGTTGCCTGCACTTAGTCTACGTGAATACATCACTTATGTTATTTTCTTTCCTGCCTACGCAGCAGGACCGATTGACCGCGCAGAACGATTTTTATCTGACCTTCAGGGATTACCGACATTCAAAGGTCAGGATGCGAATCGTCTCACAGTAGGATTAACCCGGATTGGTGTCGGGCTATTCAAAAAGTTTGTCGTAGCGGATGGATTAGCCTATTTCAGTCTGAATTCAACTAACTTCACACAAATCACGAGCAGCGGGTCGACGTGGATTATGCTGTACAGTTACGCCATACGGTTGTTTTGCGACTTCAGCGGATACAGCGACATCGCGATTGGAATCGGGATATTGTTCGGGATTCAATTGCCTGAAAATTTCGCTCTGCCCTACTTCAAAAATAACATCACAGTTTTTTGGCAAAGCTGGCATATGTCACTCAGCAATTGGGTACGCGCCTATGTGTATTCGCCGCTATCACGACACCTCCTCAGGCGCAAGAAAAAACTATCCAACAACATGATTATTTTGGTGTGTACGGTGGCGACAATGCTAGTGATCGGATTGTGGCATGGTATCACTGTGCCATTCGCGATATGGGGGTTATGGCACGGAATCGGCCTATTTATCCATAAGCTGTGGTCGGATAAAACGCGTGGATGGTATCGCAGTCTCAAGCAAACCCCAATAAAACGACAGATGTGGCAATTCGTTGGGGTGCTAGCGACGTTTCATTTTGTGGTACTGGGATGGGTGTGGTTCGTGATGCCGGATGTGTCATCCGCTTTACGGGTATACGCTAGTCTATTTGGGATCATCCGATGAACGAGTGGCGTTGGCTGAGTGGCTACGCTTATACAGGGCGATTTTTCGGGCGTGTTCTATTGAAAGCAGGCGTCCTTTTCGTATTGGTCAATTTGGTATTCGCAGTAATCAGTCCAATTCCAGCTATCGGGCGATTGTCGATTTACAATTGGCTGGTAGAGGGGCGGGAACGATTACCGTATGGGGAAAGCAGCGCAGCCTATAACCTAAGCTTGAACAGCCTTGCGGCGATGTTCAGTTCACATCGGATATCACAACCCAAACGAGCAGATGAATATCGCGTGGTGGTTATCGGCGACTCTTCGGTGTGGGGGGTATTGCTCCATAACACTGAAACGTTGACCGGCAACCTCAACTCATTGGGTCTCAAGGTCGGGGATAAAACAGTCACGGCATATAATCTGGGACACCCGATTATGTCGGCGACCAAAGACTTGATGCTCATGGAATACGCGCAGAATTTTCAACCCGATTTGATTGTGTGGATGGTCACACTTGAATCATTGCCCTACCCCAAACAACTTGAGGCGCCGATTGTCCAGAATAATGCGGTTCGCGTTCGCAGTTTGATTAACAAATACAACTTGAAGTTGGATATTCAAGACAAGCGGTTTGTAGAACCAAGCTTTATGGATCGAACACTGGTCGGAGAGCGACGTGCATTGGCGGATTGGTGGCGACTTCAATTGTACGGGATTAATTGGGTGGCAACAGGGATCGATCAGGTATACGAGACTTATAAACCACGCAGCAATGATTTCGACACGGATGTAACATGGCACGATTTTACGCCAGCAATGAGCTTACACGACATGGACATTGCGCTAGATGTTGTGGCGGCAGGCAATCAGATGGCTGGAGCTATTCCTGTTCTGCTGGTTAACGAACCGATTTATGTTGCAGATGGACGAAACAGTAACGTTCGCTACAATTTCTGGTATCCAAAGTGGGCATATGACAAGTATCGTGATTTATTATTGGCTCAATCTCAGAAGAATAATTGGCACTATGTCGATTTATGGGATGTTATAGCGCCTGTAGATTTCACGGATAGCCCGGTACACTTGACGCCACATGGATCGCAACAACTGAGTCAATTGGTCGGTAAAGCGATCATAGCGGTTTCGACCCCTATCGATCAATAAGAGAGGTTTGTATGGACGAAAAAACTGTTCACGATAAGCTCAGGTCGTTTATTTTGAAGGATCTGGTACGCGATCCTCAGTACGCTCTCGCAGATGATGAAGGTGTGGTTACAGGCGGAATGATCGACTCCTTTTCATTGGCACAAATTGGCGTGTTTGCCGAACAGGAATTTAACGTCTATATCCCTGACCCTGACTTGACGGTTGCCAAAATGGATACCCTCGCGCAGATGGTAGCACGAATTATGCGGGATATTAAATAGGCTGCTATGCTGAGTTTGTCTACTCGTCACGCGTATAAATCATTACTGGATGCCGAAACGCTGATTCACGCCGATCAAACCATACCGGCGATCATTTATGTTGAAACAGATGCCAAGCCGATTACAATTAGCCGAGCCACATTCAAACAATCGGTCTTTACGTATGCATACAGCTTAAAATCGCTTGGAATTGAGCGAGGGGATCTGGTCATCATTGCACACACGCAGAACTTAGAAAGCATATTTGCTTTTTGGGGTGCAATGCTATTAGGAGCGATCCCATCAATGTTCCCTACATTGACAGAAAAGCTCGACCCAGATATTTATATGCGGGATATCGGGGAATTAGTGAGACTCTCGACAGTGAAGGCGATACTCACTACAGATGCGTTCGCGCCCACATTAGCCGAGCGAGTTGATTGCCCTGTTTATGGGTCAGAGAAGTTGAAGGCAATGGTTCATGCCAGCGATGACCGATTGGCAGTTGATAGTCCTGAACCACAGGATATTGCTTTCTTGCAGCACTCTAGCGGGACAACAGGTATGCAAAAAGGCGTGGCACTGTCACACGAGGCGGTCCTAAACCAGCTCGCGAGTTATGGCGATGCCCTGGCATTAAATGAGCGCGATGTGATCGTCAGTTGGCTCCCGTTGTACCATGACATGGGGCTGATCGCAGGGTTCATGCAACCGCTCATTCAAGGCATCCCACTCGTGCTTATGTCACCATTTGATTGGGTTCGGCATCCGGCTTTACTTATCAAAGCAATACATGATTACAAGGCAACTCTGTGTTGGTTACCCAATTTTGCTTACAACCACTGTGCCCGTACTATTCGTCAACGGGACAGTGACGGCCTCGATCTTTCAAGCATGAGAGCGTTCATCAATTGCTCAGAACCCGTCAGACATGATAGCCATCACCTGTTTGCTGACCGATTCGCGCCAAACGGGATTACGCAAGCGCAACTGACCGTCAGCTATGCAATGGCAGAAAACACATTTGCTGTTACTCAAACGAAGGTTGGGGTAGCACCGAAATTTGACATGGTTGAGCGATACGCTCTACAAAACACGCTCAAGGCAATACCCACCAGTCATGTATCTGACGCAGAGGTGTTGGTTTCGTGTGGCAGACCGATTAAGGGAACCGAAGTCAGGGTAGTAAATGATACCGGTTTACGGTTGGATGACCGAGAAGTTGGCGAAGTTCTCGTGCGAAGCAACTGCATGCTTTCAGCCTATTACAAACGCGATGATTTACAGCCATTTGATAGCGAGGGTTGGTATCGTACCGGTGACAAAGGATATGTGGCGGATGGCGAGATTTATATCGTCGGCCGCAGCAAAGACTTGATCATCAACGCAGGCAAGAATGTATATCCACAAGACATCGAAGCAATTGTAAACGCTGTTGCGGGAGTACATCCGGGACGTGCAGTGGCTTTTGGTGTGCCTGATGAACGTGAAGGCACTGAACTGATCGCAGTCGTAGCGGAAGTTGATGCGGTTGATGCAGCAGAACGTAAGCAAATCACACAGGCGATTCGACAACATGTTTCCAGACAAAGTGACATCACGCTGAATTTTGTGACATTGGTGGATAAGGGATGGCTTATCAAAACATCCAGCGGCAAGATTGCACGCGGCAAAAATCGCGACAAATGGTTGTCCGAACGGCAAGCATAACAATTTACTTCTCAATAATGTGTCTGATAAAGGCAATATAGGTTTTCTAGCCATGCGATTATTCAGATATTGTGCAGTAGTCCTATTTGTGGTCGCACTCTCAGGAACATTGAGAGCCGCACTGGATATTCCACAAACTACAGGCTTCCGCGAAACCTTACTGTATTCAGGGCCAAGCGACACTTTCCAGCAAGTTGGCAAGCTGAATCCCGGATTGCCAGTCAGCATCATTGAGCGCAATCATACTGGTACGTGGGTTCATATCCAACGTAAAACCGAGGATGGCAGCGTCGTACAAGATGGATGGGTACTAGCAGGATATTTGAACCGCGATTCTGATCTGCACTTTGGTGATGTTCCCATCAATAGCACGGTAGCAGATGCAGATCCAACCACGGTCAACAGCACATCACTCGCGAAATTGTATGCGATACCTGTCATCCCTATGATTAGCGATGCAATGGCTACACTGTACCAAGAAGGTCAGAACTCAGGCAATGCCAGCAATGCAATCACTAAGGTTGGTGACAGCCTGAGCGCCAATGTGCAGTACTTGATACCGATGAGTAATGACCAGTTGGAATTGGGGCCATATGATTACTTAACCGATACCGTACATTACTATGGCAAATCAATGGCAACAGACAGCGTAGCAGCGCGGATTGGCATGAGCACATATGGGATTGTCGATCCGTTTTGGGCAGACAAATCTAAATGTGAAGCGGCTGAAACCCCTTTGGATTGCGAGTTCCGGCTCAAAAAGCCTAGCGTGGCGTTTATCATGTTTGGGCCGAATGATGTTCGCAGCATGACGGAAGACAAATATGCAGGACAGATGCGGCAAATTATTGAGGATACACTGAAACACGGCGTCATTCCGGTGGTTTCAACCTTTAGCACCCATCCCGATGAGGAATTTTTCTGGCAATCCATCAACTTCAACTTGCAGTTGATTGCTTTAGCGCAAGAATATCAAATTCCGTTGATCAATTTGTGGGCTGCGGCACGTATACTACCAGATTATGGACTCGACCAAGATAAAGTTCATCTCAAGGTGAGCGGGTTCAACTATTTGAAGTATGATACCGGTCACGAGGCATTTTATGGCGTGAGCCTGCATAATTTACTATCGATTTGTACACTTGACGATATACGTCACAAACTGGGTATTGAGGTTCAAAAATGAAACGCACATCGCTCATAAAACTCATCATTATGGTTATTTTGTTGGCAAGCTGCGGGAATAACGGGAGCAGTACCGCTAACAATAGCGACGCGGGAAAAATGGTTGAGCAATACTTACAGGCTAAGATTGATTCGAAACGTGACACGTTACGCGACTTGCTGTGCAGCGCACAAGAAGCAAACCTTGATCGAGAAGCCCAGTCGTTTAGTGGTGTAAAAGCGCACCTCGAAAACGCAACATGTCAGAAAGATGCGAATACCAATACAGTGACATGCAGCGGTGCAATAGTGGCAGAATACAATGGGGAAAACACCAACTTTCCCCTCACTAAATATAATGTGGTGCAGGAAGATGGACAGTGGAAGTGGTGTGGAGAAGCAGGATAGCGTTTTCCACCCTATAATCCAGAAGTATATATACGTGTTAGGTTCTTTATATGCCGATGTCGCAACCCTTCAAAGATCGCCTTAATCCTATTTTGCCAGCTATTGCGGAGCATTTCGGCACCCCTTTTCATATCTACGATGAAGCGGGGATTCGTAATACAGGACGCTTGTTGAAATCCGCTTTTGCAGAAGTTAAGGGTTTCCAAGAATTTTTCGCGGTCAAGGCACTACCTAACCCACATATATTGTCGATTATCCAAGATATAGGATTTGGATTTGATTGTAGTTCGGTGGCGGAACTGGTGTTGAGCAGACAAATAGGCGCAACGCCAAACGCAATCATGTTCACATCGAACAACACCAGCACAACCGAATTTGAAACAGCATTGGCGAACGGTGGATGCATCCTTAATCTTGATGACATCTCCCTACTGGATAAGCTGCCTCAAGTTCCTGATCGAATTTGCTTCCGATACAATCCCGGCGAAAAACGCACCGGAAATGCGATTATTGGTAATCCGGTAGAGGCTAAGTACGGGATTAGCGATGCTCAATTCTTGACTGCCTTTCAACGAGCGCGAGACATGGGTGTCAAGCGATTCGGACTCCATACGATGTTGGTTTCCAACGAGCGTAATTATGGCTATATGGTTGAAACGGCAAAAATGCTACTCGACCTGATCGCAGCAGCAAAAGAGAAACTCGGCATTACCTTCGACTTCATCAACATTGGTGGTGGTTTGGGTATTCCTTACCGCCCTGAAGATTCAGCACTGGACATAGTGGCGTTAGGTAAGGCAATCAGCAGACAGTTGCAGGAATTCGGATTGAAATATGGTTATGCTCCCCACCTGCATATGGAAAGCGGGCGATATCTGACAGGACCGCACGGCGTACTGGTCACGAAGGCCATTAACCGCAAAGACACTTACCGGCAATACGTCGGGGTGGATGCGTCGATGTCAGCATTAATGCGACCGGGGATGTATGGCGCGTATCACCACATCGAAGTTTACGGGAAGAACACCGCAAACTCTCAAGAGGTAGTTGATGTGGTGGGGGCTTTATGCGAGAATAATGATAAATTCGCCATACAAAGGCCACTACCGCCAATTGAGGATCGAGATTTGCTCATCATCCACGATACCGGTGCTCATGGTCATTCAATGGGATTTAATTATAACGGCAGGCTGCGACCACAAGAGCTTTTGCTGCGACCCAATGGTGACGTCGACCTAATCCGCAGAGCCGAAACACTTGACGACTATTTTGCTACGCTACAGTTCCAGTCCCAACACTTTACTCCCATCCAAAATCAACAAACTACTGTGCAATAACTAATGCCTAAACTTGAACCTACGTCTGAAATCATTGAAAACGTTTTATCACGCATACCGGAAGGATTCATCCGGTACGATATGCTCTGCCAACGAATTGCGTTGCAGCGGAGTATGCTTCCATCACTCATCACAGAAAAGGTAGGACGCGAAGGTGATTGGTGGTATGACACCACACGCATCACCCAAGAAGAGATGCAAGAGAGACGTAAGTGGGCCAAACCGGTCTTTCCTGCTATAAAACCCGGAGGGGCATTCGTCGATTTATCGATAAGCGAACGCATTACTGCTCGAAAAAACTTTGTTGAGCAGATTGGGCCGGCGGCTGAACAGATCTTAGAAAAACTAACCCAAACAAACGGATACAGTCGGCTGGATATTGTATGTGACACCGAAGCAGATCGATCTATTGTATCGATATTAGTGGAACAAAATTACCTCGAACGATTTGATGATTTAGTTTACGATCCACTGCAACTGAGTAGCCGCAGCATCAAGCAAATCGCAGCACGCGAGAAACTAGCGCCAATCCAAGAATTGGTCACTGAACATTTAGGTGCGATGGCAGGACAAGTGGCGCTAGAAGCCGATTTGGTCGAGAAATTCGGCGCATATTCGATTGATTCTTTGATTAGCTTCGATGTGTTAAAACCGTTGCAAATCATGAATGCGCAACATCAAGCGATAACATGGTTGCGGTTGGCTACGGCAGATGCTGACACGGCACGGCAAATAGCGACTGACAGTATTGCGTCATCATGGGAAAAGCTGCTCGAGAAATGCGGAACAGTCATTCGCCCCGGAGTGCGCGACGGTAAAAATGTACGGATGCAAGTGTTGGCACGTACGTACACAGTTGGGAGCGCGGCGCAGCGCATCGGAGTGCGGCAAGTCACACTGGAACGCGCAATCGATGAGGGACGGATTGAGGCGTTTGAAGATCCGGAAGGACGGCTTCGTATACCGGCTGACGCTGTAGAAGCTGCATTTGAAAATCCAGAATATGCGGAACACATCACTGCATTCGAACTGGTATCCGCCAACGACTTGGCCATTGTTCTGGATACAAGCTTCCCGAGTATCAAGCGACGGTTGCAGAAAATCGGGCTGCGGCGCGGTGAACCCCGATGGGGAGAATTGCGTGGCGAGCTAGACTTGCCAGAAACGTACCGTGAGTTTCGGGCTGTACTAAAAGAACGAACCGAAACCTTCCGTACGCAGCGCCAACAAGAACGTGAAGCTGAAAATAAAGAGCTTGAACAAGAGCGAAAAGCCGAGCGCGAACTCCGTTCTTCATTACGGGCGAAACTGGTAGCAGCATTCCCAACATGGCGACATGATGGACGTGCAGAACAGCGCATCGTTTTGCACGTTGGCCCACCGAACAGCGGTAAAACCTATCAAGCACTACAAGCATTGATGGAGGCTGGAAGTGGTTGGTATCTGGCACCTTTGCGACTGCTAGCATTTGAAATCTTCGACCGGATGAATCAACAAGGGGTGTTCTGTAACTTATTGACCGGTGAAGAACATATTCCGGTCTTTGATGCAACCATCACTGCGGCGACGGTGGAGATGTTTAATCCCCAACAAAGCGGGCGCTGCGTGGTGATTGATGAAGCGCAGATGTTAGCGGATGCAGATCGTGGTTGGGCGTGGACACGCGCACTGATGGAGACACAATCGGCTGATATTCATGTCATTGGACCGGAAACCGTCCGTGGTTTGATAGTACAGATGGCGACATCAGCCGCAATCCCATTGGAGATTGTAGAACACGAACGACTTGCACCGATCAAGATTGCGGATCGGAGTTGGCCGCTACAAGAACTGCCTCCTCGAACGATATTGGTGGCATTTTCACGGCAACTGGTATTACACCTCAAGACAGAACTGGAACGTATGAAGCGGACGGTATCGGTCGTTTATGGTAACCTGCCGCCAGAAGTACGTCGAAAACAAGCTGATCGGTTTGCAAATGGGGAAACGGAAATCTGCATCGCTACTGATGCGGTCGGTATGGGGTTGAACCTACCAGCGGACTATGTGTGTTTCTATGAGATTGAGAAGTTTGACGGGCGAAACGTGCGGTTGTTAAGTGCCGCCGAAGTACAACAAATTGGTGGTCGAGCGGGACGTTATGGACTCTCGACTGTTGGCGAGGTCGGGGCTACCAGTAAACGTGATCTCAAGGTCATACGGCAGTTGTTCTATGAACCGGCTGAGATTTTAACCCATGCTAGAGTCGCGCCGACGGTTGAAGATTTGGAACTCATCCCGGGAAATCTTGCCAACAAGTTAACCCAGTGGTCGTCGCTGCAATCGATCCCTGATTCGCTACGGTCGGCTATTCAAACCGCCGATATGAGCGAACGAATTGAATTAGCCAATATGTTGACTGATAGAGAAGTCAATTTATTAGGGCTGGAAGCAGCATTGAAACTGGTTAATGCGCCTACCCGCCAAAGTACACGTGATTATTGGTACCAATGTGCACGCCATATTCTAACGGGGAAAGCCCTGCCCCTGCCTCCGGTCGCGCCAACCGAGATTACCAACACGATTGAGCTTGAAAGCATCGAGTATTGCGTGTCGTGCGCGGATATTTATCTGTGGCTGTCACAACGGCGCGAATTTGGTGCATTTGCACCACACGGGGATGAAGTGCGGGAAATCCGTATGGAATGCTCACTTCAAATTGACGGCGCGCTTCTGCGAAAAATTAACACGATGAAACGATGCTCGCGATGCGGTACCCCACTTTCGATTAAGCATCGTTTCAACATCTGTGATAACTGCTTCCGGGGTCGAACCCCTGCGAAGGTCGGCGACATCAATTAGCCAACGGTTGGTTGAAAGTCCAAGTATTCCATTTTGATGGTATCGGATTGAGAGATGCCCAAAATAGTGAGCATCTCTGTGATTCGATCTGCCTTGTTGGCAGCATCAGAAGCCGACCAGGTACGACTCTTGATCTCGATGAAGGTCTGGGACAATTCCGGCTTCAAGACACGATCTAAATTGATGTAAAACAAGACGTCTTGATAGTGAATGTGCCAACGGCGCCGATCTTTATGCAGTTCGCGCTCGGCTTGCGGTTGAAAATACTCGCGATAGAAGCGGACTGGTCGGTCAGCCTTGGATATGAAGCGCGAGCGAGAGAGCAATACCACCGAGTGATAATCTCTTTCCTTGGTGGTGGTAGTAAACGTTAAACGGGTGCGAACTGATGACACATTTCCTTTTTCATCCAGCATATCGTCTTCACGGTAGCGAACACGTCCGGCTTCAGGGTCATCAAATATGAAATAGGTGTCATATTGGCGATAATGAATGGATTTCAGCACATCCACATTGCGATGCGTGAGTAATTTTTCAATAACGGTTTCATCTGAAATCACTGCCTTGACCTGCACTTCAAAGCTCTCGCTTTGCTCAAGACCACCGATCGCCAATAGTTTACGTAAGGTATCTTTCTCGCGCAGGGCGAGGAAAGCATCAACTTTTACCGCATATTCACTCGCTTCACGGAGCAGCGCGGCCTCATCCAACGTCAACAACTCGCGATCCTGCATCAACCATTTACCATTGCAGATGACGTGCTGCACGTCGGTACTCTTGCTGGCATAGACAATGCGTGAGTAAATAGCATTCGGGTCACGGTCAAAACGAGGCATATTATGAACGGGGCCAGCATCGACGGTGATCAAATCAGCAAGTTTGCCGACTTCGAGGCTACCGGTACGATCCCCTATAAATAATGCTTCAGCTCCCATACGGGTTGCCATCAACAAGGCTTGACGGGCAGGTACTGCGGTAGGGTCGTTGGCTGCGGTCTTGGCGAGAATAGCTGCTAGACGGACTTCTTCAAACATATCAAGGTCGTTGTTGCTAGCAGGGCCATCAGTGCCAATGCCAACTGTTAAGCGTGCGTCAAGCATTTGCGGAACTTGAGCGATACCGGCGGCAAGTTTCAAGTTACTGGTCGGGCAATGAGCGACGGTGGCTTGATATTCGCGTAAGATGCGCATCTCACCTTTGGTGATATGTACACAGTGAGCAGCCAACACTTTCGCACCCAACAAACCCGCTTCCTCTACCCACGGCACTACGGTCTTACCATAAAGCGCCATGCTATCATCTTGTTCAAGTTTGGTTTCAGCGATATGGATCAAAATAGGCACGTCGTAAGCAATGGCGAGTTGGGCACAATCGTGGAGCAAGCCCTGCGTAGTTGAATAGGGTGCGTGGGGCGCAATGGCAGGCGTAATCAAGGGGTGATTCTTCCATTCCTCGATGAACTGTGCGACATAGTCCAAACTATGCTCATAGCTTTCAGCATCGGGAGCAGGAAACTTGAGTATCGTCTGTCCCAATACGCCACGCATACCAGCGTCGGCGGTTGCTTGGGCAACATCCTTCTCGAAATAGTACATATCGGCAAAACTTGTGATACCGCTGCGTATCATTTCAGCACATGCCAAACCAGTTCCTAAGCGGCAAAACTCGGGCGTAACAAATTCACGCTCAGTTGGCATACAATAGCCCATGAGCCAAACATCAAGGCGTAAATCATCAGCTAGGCCGCGTAAGAGTGTCATAGGAACATGCGTGTGAGCATTCACAAGGCCGGGGAGAATATATTGATCGGCGCACGAAACTATGTTATCGGATTGAAATTGTGCGGTAATATCAGCGGTTGAACCAATGGCGATGATTTTCTCATCACGAATTGCTACGGCGCCATCGTGTATAATGTCAAACTGTTGGTTCATGGTGACGATAATACCGTGCGTCAGTATAGTATCTGCTTGTTCCATGAGAATCAGCCTCCTGCTGCGAAATTTGCGGGATTATATCGCTGTTGTACACTTTGTCTAGGCTTGTATTGATTAACACTTCTACTATATCAGCAATAGTGGTTAACAATTTGTTCAGAACTCTACATCACGCTAGGAGTCATTATGCGTAATCGCCTGCGCTTACGCTTGCAGCAGGTCTTCATCATTGAAGCTGCATTAATGGGTGTCTTTTTTATCAGTGCGACACGCTTCTTGATCGGCATGATCTACAGCCGTGTCGGTGGGGCTTCGATCGTTTTGAGCCTCGATCCCGCTACGATTCCTGCTGGAATTCCCGGAGCGATTGACGCCACCACTGTAACCAATGAGATTATGTTTCTGGTGTACATGCTGGTGCTGCCGTTGTTAGCGCTGCTATTAGGACGCATCCGATGGGTAACTATCCTAGCGGTGGCATTGATGGCGGTTGGACGCACGTTGATGATCGCCAATACCACTATCAGCCCGATCATATCGGCGGGGATGGTGTTTGGGGGTGGTCTAGTTTATATCACGATGCTGGTTCGATTCAGAGCGCAAGCATTGCCGTACATGTTTGTATTGGGTATAGGCGCAGATCAAGTATTCAGGGCGGTCGGAAATACGCTTGATCCGTCATGGTCACCGGAGTATCTGAACATTCAGTTTGGATTGGCTGTGGCAGCAATTCTGTTGGCAATCGTCACCACAATCGGTCAAGGGCGGCAACAGAAGATTGAACAAAGTGAGGTTATGCCCAATTACGGCTTGATGCCGATTTGGGGCGGGATTGGCTTAGGGGGACTCCTGTTCATCGAACTGTCGCTACTGGCTATCCCTAATTCTATCGCCGGACGGGCAGGATTTGATTATACGACGCTGGCACCATTCGTGACATTGGCTACGTTGTTGCCACTCATTCCGTGGGTCAGACAACGCGCTAGCAATTTTGTGGGCTTATTTGACCAGAATGCGCGTGGATGGTTGTGGATGCTGCTGATGGCGCTTATGATCGTCTTTGGGACGCGCTTCCAAGGCATTGTGGCTGGAGTAGCGTTAGTTATTGCCCAATTTAGCGCCAGTTTATTGTGGTGGTGGCTGGTTCGTCCACGCGGGGAAAAAGAACGGCAATTCACTGGATTGTGGTTGGTGGCTGGTGTACTGGTATTTATGCTGCTGACGGCTGCGGACAATTTCACATACGACTATGGCTATGTGCAAAATATGCCGTCTGATCTGGCATTCCTCAACCCTTATGTCCCACCGTTCTTGCGTGCATTTAGGGGATTTGGGTTGGGCGTCTTGCTACTCAGTGTATTTCTGGGAGCACTGCCGATGGTTCAAACACGTCGGCGTATTCCGTGGACAGGTGGCACACGATGGCAATCTTTCTTCGGTCTGGTGATTGCTGCGGGGGTTAGTATCGGGGTAGCGGCGGCTGTGCGTCCTCCGATTATTCAAGGTGTTCGAGATACCCCTCAAACCCCGTTGAATACCATTCGTATTGGTACCTATAACATCCATGCAGGATTCAACGAATTCTTCTATTTTGATTTGGACTCGATTGCTCGGACAATTCAACAAAGCGGCGCCGATGTGGTGCTGCTACAACAAGTCGAAATCGGGCGATTGACGAGCTTTGGCGTCGATCAAGTTTTGTGGCTGGCACGTCGCCTGGGCATGGGAGCGCGGTTCTTCCCCACCAATGAGGGTTTACAAGGTCTAGCAGTACTGTCGCGCGTTGAAATTGTGAATGACGAAGGGGTCTTGCTTAGCAGCAATGGTAGTCAAACGGGTCTGCAACGGGTACAGATTCGACCAGACGAGGGTGTTATTACGCTTTACAACACGCGACTGGAGTATCTGCTCGAACCTACAGAAGAACGCAGCGTTGAGCAACAACAACAAGATCAGCAAAAACAGCTTAATGAGATTTTCGCGTTGTTGAACACACAATACGCTAACGACAAGAATGGACGCCTGTTGGTTGGGGGAACATTTAACAATATTCCCGATTCGCCACTGGGAGACCAGATGCGTGGTGCGGGCTTCCTTGATCCGTTTGCAGGTACAGGACTCCCACAGGAATTATCGGCGACGTTGTGGCGCACCGGGTATCCCAAAGTGCAGTTTGATTACCTGTGGTTGTGGCGTCGGTCACTAGTGCCTGTAGGAGCCAACACAATTGATACCAATGCATCGGATCATCGACTAGCGGTGATTGAGACGTTCATTAAAGGGTCGTAGCAAGCGCGATTATTTGGGCGGGAATGTACCGTTGCTGATGTTATCAAGAGCAGAACGGGCAGCAGCTTGTGCACCAGACTGTTTGCTACGTCCAACACCTTGCCCTGCTACCGTCTCGCCGATGAGAACCTCCACCAGAAACTCCTTCTGATGGTCAGGACCGGACGACGAGACGGTGCGATATATAGGTGTCAAGTTTAATTCAGCCTGACTCCATTCTTGGAGGCTACTACGGGCATCTCGATCAAGGGCAGATGTGATAATTTGCTCCAAGAGTGGATTCAAGTGCGGGATGACAAATTCTTGTACGGCAGGAAGCCCTTGATCGAGATATAACGCGCCAACCACCGACTCGAAAGCGGCACACAAATTCGTCTGGCGTTCACGCCCGCCGGTATTTTCTTCACCCTTGCCCATGCGCAGTGCGCTCCCCAACCCTAATTGTTGTGCCAAAGCAGCCAGTGACTCTGTACGGACGAGAGCGGCACGCAAGCGCGTCAGATCACCTTCAGGCATTTCGGCATAACGCTGGTACAACATATCGCCAACGAGAAAATCTAGGACGGCATCACCAAGAAACTCTAGACGTTCGTTATCGCCGGTATCAGAAGCGCCATGCTCGTTGATGTAAGACCGATGAGTCAATGCTTGCCGCAGCAGCAAAGGATCACGAAATTTTAGGTCAATACCCTTTATGAGTGTTGAGGAATTCGTCATCGTTAGGGATTCTTTCTGTGACGTGACACTTAGTCTGCAAAGGCTTTGAAAATGAGCGACACGTTATGACCACCGAAACCGAATGAGTTGCTCATGACACACGAAATCGGCATATGGCGAGCGAGATTGGGCACGTAATCCAAGTCACATTCAGGGTCAGGCGTGTTGAGATTGATGGTGGGCGGCGCAATATCATCGCGAATTGCCAAGACAGCAAAGGCGGCTTCAATCGCAGCCGTAGCACCCATTCCATGCCCCGTCATGCTCTTGGTTGAACTCATCGGAACTTTGTACGCGTGATCGCCAAATACACGCTTCACCGCTTTGGTTTCCATCAAGTCGTTGAGGGATGTTCCCGTACCGTGGGCGTTGATATAGTCAATATCGGTCGGTTTCAGATTTGCGTCGCTCAAGGCCTGTTGAATTGCTAAGCTAGCACCTACGCCATTGGGTTCGGGTGCGGTCACATGGTAGGCATCTGACGTTGAGCCATAACCAACCAGTTCAGCCAGAATATTGGCACCACGCGATTTGGCAAACTCATACTCTTCAAGCACTAAGACACATGCACCTTCACTGAAAACCAGACCGGGGCGGGTTTTGTCGAAGGGGCGAATGGCATGTTCGGGGTCATCATTCTCACGGGAACATGCTCCCACGCGGTCGAAGGCAGCGATACCGATGGGGATTATGGGGGCGTCACCACAACCAGCGAAGGCAGCATCGAGACGTCCGGCACGGATGAGATCAAAGGCCATGCCAATACAATCGGCACCTGTGGCACAGGCGGAAATCGGGGTAGCAGAGGTTCCGGTCGTGCCGTACTCGATACTGATGAGGTCACTACCACCATTGACCATCAACATGGGAATACCGAAGGGTGAGATGCGGCGAGGATCACCGGATTCAATCAGTACTTGCGCCTGTTCCCAGTATGCCCCTACCCCACCCACTGAAGATCCAATGATGGTACCAATACGGTGATGGTTGGATTCGTTCACCTGAATTCCAGAATGTTCTACGGCTTGCTTGCCAGCGGCTACAACCAGATGCTGGTACCGATCACGCCGACGAACTTCCTTGGCGGGCATATAGTTCGCAGGGTCAAAATTTTTGACTTCAGCAGCGATTTTCACAAGGTAATCACTGGTATCAAATAAGGTAATCGGGCCAATACCGCTTTTGCCGGCAGTAATACCCACCCACGTCTCTTCGACGTTTAAGCCTAAGGGGGTGACCATTCCCATTCCAGTTACCACAACACGACGTGTCATTCTCTAACTCCTCAGCAAAACGATACCGTTTTACAAATAGAACGGCATTTTAGTCTATTCGTATCGGAATTGCCGCCCTAAATCATTTTATTGACGATCATCGGGCGTGGGCAGGTAATGCCCTTCAACCCAAGATTGACCATCCGGACGTATTTCTTTTTTCCAAACAGGAACGATTTCTTTGAGGCGATCAATACCATAGCGTGCCGCTTCAAAACAACCTTGATCACGATGTCCAGATGAACAGGCGATCAGAATGGTGTTTTGACCGATTTCCAACTTACCTACCCGTTGTACGATGGCTATTCCCTGCACCAACGGCCATTGCTGGCGAATTTCGGCAGCCACCTGACGCATCTTGGCAATCGCCATTGGTTCATAGGCTTCATATTCGAGATGCTCGGTGTGGTGGGCATCGCCGTCGCGGTTGGTTTCGCCGCGTACCATTCCGCTGAACACACAAACTGCGCCAGTTGCCGGAACGGTTATGGCCGCGACCAATTGATCGGTGCTCACTGGTTCGGGTTCTAGTTTGAAGACTTCAGGGAATTCGCCACTTCCACCGCTTACTGGCGGGAAAAAGGCTATTTCATCGCCATCATGGACGGCATCCTGAGGAAAAGCATACTCTTCATTGACGGCAGCGATTGCGGCATCAAGGTTCGCTTTCATGGATGGATATTCAGTCGCCAATGCCTGGCGCACATCTGATACAACTGCATTTTCAAGCGGGATGGTCAGGCTAAGGCGATTACGACCAGCCAAGTCTTTAAGGGTGGCGAACAATAGTATACGAAGCTGCATTATCTATCCTCTGCTTTATAATCACCATGTTGACCGCCATGTTTTTCGAGCAGCCGAATCTCACTCAGGCGCATTTCGCGATCGACTGCCTTCGCCATATCATAGACGGTCAATGCAGCGACAGTCACGGCAGTAAGGGCTTCCATCTCGACACCCGTTTTGCCTGTAGTCCGAGCCGTAGCAAGAATGCGAACAGCATTTTCGGCAGTATCCAACGTCAACTCGACATCCAAATGGGTAAGCGCAATGGGATGACAGAGCGGAATGAGATCAGATGTTTTTTTGGCAGCCATGATGCCCGCAATGCGCGCCACAGAAAGAACATCGCCTTTTTTGAGTGCGCCCTGCTGGATGAGTTGCAAGGTGACAGGTTTCATAAATACTGTACCGCCCGCAAGCGCAATACGCTCAGAATCGGGTTTTGAGCCAACATCAACCATGCGAGCCACGCCTTTTTCATCTAGGTGCGTCAGTTGTGGGTTATCGGTCATGGAATTCCTCTAGACTACAATTATCATTGGGCGTGTTGTATACTTTTAACTTCTGGACGACTCTATTTTAGCCGATTGTACAGGAGAATCTATCTCTGTGGGCATCTTCCGTAGTGGACTCGCAAAAACACGACAATCGTTCTTTGGTCGCATTTCACAGATGCTCGGAAATTCCGAGATCACGGATGAGACGTGGGATGATGTCGAGGCATTATTGATCCAAGCTGATATGGGCGTTCCGACCACACAGCGCGTATTACGAGAACTTCAAGCTAAGGTAAAAAAAGAAGGCATCACCCGCAGCGATCAAATAAACAAGGCACTGAAAGAAGTGCTACGGTCGTTGTTGGCTGAACCACCTGTACCTAACATTAGCGGACGACCATTGTCGATTATTCTGATCGTCGGTGTGAACGGGTCAGGCAAAACGACTTCGATCGCAAAGATTGCGAACCGTTTAAACAATAACGGACGTAAAGTAATGTTAGCGGCTGGCGATACGTTCCGTGCGGCAGCTATTGAACAGTTGCAAACATGGGGCGAACGAATTGGTATTCCGGTTATCGCGAATAAACCGGGGTCTGATCCGGCAGCGGTTGTCTTTGATGCGACTACAGCAGCAAAAGCACGGGGATGCGACATCCTGATCGTGGATACGGCGGGGCGGTTGCATACGAATTTTAATCTGATGGAAGAACTGGCGAAGATCAAAGCGACATCAGCCAAAGTTGTGCCGGATGCGCCACATGAAGTGTGGTTGGTACTGGACGGGACGACAGGACAGAATGCGCTGGAGCAAGCCAAGAAGTTCCGAGAAATGGTCAATGTCACCGGCATCATCGTGACCAAGCTAGACGGTACGGCAAAGGGCGGGATGATTTTCTCAATCTTCAATGAACTTAAATTGCCCGTACACTATGTTGGGCTGGGTGAAGGTGTCACCAATCTGGTGTTTTTTGACCCCGATAACTTTGTAAACAGCCTGTTTGACGAAAACTAAGCATACCCGGTATCAAGGCCTGTTGAGGAGGATTTGGTAAAGAATACATGGATAATTTGATCAGCCTGTTGAAACAAATGAAAGAACGGATTGATGGGCTGATGGAGCGACTCGACATCAGCAGTAAGAGCGAACAGGCTCGTGATCTAGAGGAACAGTCAGGCGCTCCTGATTTCTGGGATAACCCTGAAACTGCACAGAAAATCATGCAGGAATTCGCGAAACTCAAGGGAGAAGTCGAACGCTGGCAGAGTGTCGCCAATCGAATCAACGACGCTATTGAACTGGCTCAAATGGATGATCCAAGCCTACTTGAGGATTTGACGACTGAAGTCGCAGCATTGAGTAAGATCGTTGATAAGTTGGAATTTCAAGCGTTACTCTCTGAGCCATATGATAGCGAAAATGCTATTTTTGCGATCCATGCTGGTGCTGGTGGAACGGAAGCTCAGGATTGGGCGAAAATGCTGGAACGCATGTATTTGCGGTGGGCAGAGCAAAACGGCTACAAGATTGAAATCCTTGACCGGAGCGACGGTGAAGAAGCGGGCATCAAAAGTATGATGATGAGCGTACGCGGTGAATATGCGTACGGGTATTTATTGAGCGAGCAAGGGGTTCATCGGCTGGTGCGTTTAAGCCCATTTGACGCGGCTAACCGGAGACATACATCGTTTGCAAAGGTCGAATTGTGGCCCGATATTCAGGGTGAAATTGATGTGCAAGTCAACGAAAAAGACCTGAGAATTGAAACGTATCGGGCTGGTGGCGCCGGTGGGCAAAACGTTCAGAAGAACGATACCGCAGTACGGATCACCCATATGCCGAGCGGGATTGTGGTGCAGTGCCAGAATGAGCGCAGCCAAAAACAAAACCGTGAACGGGCTATGCAGATTTTGAAAGTCAGATTGTTTGAGATGGAACGGCAGAAGCAAGAAGCCCAACTGGCGACTTTGAAGGGCGAAAATGTGGATGCTGGTTGGGGTAACCAAATTCGATCCTACGTACTGCATCCGTATCAGATGGTAAAAGATCACCGGACTGACTTCGAAACGGGTAATACAGGAGCGGTCTTGGACGGACGCTTGAACGAGTTTATGGACGCATTCCTGAGGTTACGGGTAGCACGTACACAGGCTGAAAAAGTCTGACGTAAACATTGGTGACATAATCAGATGGGCAGGATAAATACCTGCCCTTTTTATTCCGTTCCACGATCAACAGTAATGGCAGATGGTCAGAGATGATTGTCGACAAAGATTCAAAGTGTGCAATTTGTGACGATTGCCCGCTGATTTTTCAGGCGGCAAGCCAGTTCAATGCCGCTGAATCGACATTTTTGTGAGGCAGATACTTCGGCTGAAGCCGTTGAGTGCAGCGGTTCTTAGGGAGATTGCCACCGCGTGCAATTTGCCAATTTACTCTGGCGGATGTGAGGGAGATTGGCGCAGCAGATTGTCAAATTCAATCCTATTATTTTGATATGGTACGTATCAAGCATATCAAGGATTCATATAAATTTCTTGATCAATCAACATTAATGATTGCACAGCTATTATAGCACAAATATTCCAATCGAGTCAATTTAGTACTGGTCAAAAATCAGTTTGAGCTAAAGCAAGCTTTCGGCGAGAAAGAACAAAAACATTATGAATAACCAACGGTTAGGAAACTTATTTCGGAAATTGCATCATGGTGCAGATTATAACTATGAACAGTGGCTTGAGAGTCCTGAAATTCTGGCGGATGATTTCCGCCTGATGAAAGAAGCACATTGCAATGTTATGAGCATCGGGATGTTTTCGTGGGCGCTACTGGAACCTGACGATGGTCATTATGATTTCTCGTGGCTAGATCGTTTGATGGACGAACTCGCTGCCAATGACATCGGAGCTATGCTGGCTACGCCGAGCGCTGCACCTCCAGCATGGCTTTCGAAGAAATACCCCGAGACACGGCGCGTAAATGCTCAAGGCCAGCGTGAGCCACATAAAGTCCGGCAAAATTTCTGTTACACATCTCCCATCTATCGGGAAAAAGTCGGCCAAATCAACCAACAATTGGCACAGCGCTACCAAAACCACCCTGCTCTCTTATTGTGGCATGTTTCGAATGAATATGGTGGGTATGGTGGGGTTCAATGTCATTGTGATTTGTGCTACAACGCTTTTCGTAGTTGGCTCAAAAATCGCTATGCCGATCTAGATACCCTCAATCGTGCATGGTGGACAACTTTCTGGAGTCATCGATATACCGAATGGGATCAGATCGAACCGCTGGACGAGACTACGCATGGGCTAATGCTCGACTGGCAGCGCTTCATGAGTGACCAAGCACTGGATTTTTTCAAAGCCGAAACTGTGCCACTACGCGCCATTACACCAAACATCCCAATCACGCACAATTTTATGCGACCTGATGCCGCACTTGACTATTGGCGTTTTGCGGAACATATGGATGTCATCTCGTGGGATAGTTATCCACAATGGCATGTGGACGATGATGTATTAGCCGCTATTGAAACCTCGTTCTACCATGATTTGCATCGTTCATATAAGCAAGGGCAGCCTTTCTTCCTAATGGAATCCACTCCAAGTGTCACCAATTGGCAAGGAATTAGTCGGTTAAAGAAACCCGGTGTTCACAAATTATCGTCCTTGCATGCCGTGGCACATGGCTCTAACAGCGTACAGTATTTCCAATGGAGACAGAATCGCGGGGGATGGGAAAAGTTTCATGGCGCAGTGATGACCCATCTCAATTCCGCCAACACTCGCGTATTCCGTGACGTTAGTGAAGTGGGTTCAATTCTCGAACATTTATCAGATTTGGCATCGAGCATAAACCATGCTTCGGTCGCCGTGTTATACGATTTAGAAAATGGTTGGGCACTCAAGAATGCCCAATTGTCACGTACCGTTGGCAAGAATTATCAGCCGACTTGTCATGCCCATTACGCGAGTTTTTGGCAACATGGTGTCACCGTTGATGTGATTAATTCCCATATTGATCTTAGTCCTTATAAGATCGTGATCGCACCGATGCTGTATTTGATGCAGGCTGGATTAGCAGAACGCATTGAAGCCTTCGTTCAAGGTGGTGGCGTATTTGTAGCGACCTATCTGTCAGGGATGGTTGATGATAGCGATTTATGCTTCCTAAACGGTTACCCTGCTGCTTTGCGCCGGACATTGGGTATCTATTCTGAGGAAATAGATGCATTAACCGATGACCCGCAAGGAACAATTACATTCTGTAAAGGCAATGACTTACAATTACAGGGCTCATACCAATTCAAGCAATATGCTGAACTGATTCAGCTTGAAACTGCCGAGATGGTTGCGTGCTATGACTCGGAGTTCTATGCAAGTTATCCGGCATTGACAGTCAACAAACATGGAAGCGGAAAAGCTTATTTCATCGCGGCACGTACTGATGATGCATTGCTTGCAGATTTCTATGCGTCACTCATCAAATCGGAGAACATTGTTCGTGCTTTACAAAGTTCTTTGCCCAGAGGAGTAACTGCGCAGGTACGAGAAACTGATAACCAACGGTATGTATTTCTTATGAACTTCACCGACAAAGAACAACAAGTTGAACTTGGCGAGAAGCATTTCGAGGATGTATTGACCGGGTTACCCATCGGGCAATCGGTAACGATGTCACCATATGATGTCCGCATTATAAGCAATTCGGTTGACACAAGCCGTGCATAAACAACGCTCTGCTCACGACTTGCGGTGGAACAAAGCATCAGGCGACAAAGCCTTTAGGAAGTTGATGAAGTTCTCATCATCTGAAGTGCGCAAATAGCTTGACTTCTGATGTTAAACTTCGTATAATTCCCCTTTACGTAGAGTCTCGGAAACACACAAATCATATCCAACAGCGAAGAGAAAGTTTTCAATTCGCTGTTTCGTTGTCGGTCACTTATGCAATTCCTCGATTTAATTGTTAGTACATTCGCACCCATAACCTTTCGGTTTAGCGCAGAGGAGTAGACCCCTTGGAAGCAAAGGATTTCAGCGCCCTTCGAGTAAGCCTAGCTTCACCCGATCAAATTCGGTCGTGGTCATATGGCGAAGTTACCAAGCCAGAGACAATCAACTACAGGCGACTGCGCCCAGAGAAAGATGGTCTCTTCTGTGAAGCCATTTTTGGCCCCACAAAAGACTGGCAATGTTACTGCGGCAAGTATAAGAATGTTCGGTACCGCGGTATTGTTTGCGATAAGTGCGGTGTTGAAGTCACCCGCGCTTCAGTACGTCGCGAACGCATGGGACACATTGAGCTGGCTGCTCCAGTCGCTCACGTGTGGTATACCCGCCGTGTACCGAGCTACTTAGGTTTGCTGCTGGACATTAGCCGCCGCAACCTTGACCGCGTGTTGTATTTCGCACAATACGTGATCACCCGCGTGGACGAAGAAGCCCGTCAAAAGGCTCTTGGCCGCGTCGAAAAAGAGTTGGCTCAAAAAGAACAACTATTGGGCGGCGACATCGAAGAACAGATGGAAACTGTCCGTACCCAACGCGACAGTGCTTTGGGACAATTTGAAGAACGCGTCAAGGGCATTCATGATCATTTTGATAATGAACTGAGCCGCTTGAGCGACAAAGTCATGCAAGAAGCCCAAGCTATTCAGACCCGCGTTGAGTCGATGGTTGGGCAAGTTGCGGCGTCAGATATTGATTTTGCGACTGCTAACACCGTGATCGCAGCAAAAGGTGAACCGATCACCAATGATCACATTTCACGCATTCAAACGGCAACCAATGGCTACTTGAGCGACATTCAATCTGAAATTGAAGATATGCGTCAGGTCGAGCTGGGTAAGCTGGATCTGGAAGCTGACTCGATTTCGGGTGATGCTGCCCAGACCATGGATGAGCATCGGACTGAACTCGAAGGCCGGATGACACAAATTCGTCAGGCAGCTGAGAAAGCCCGTCACGAACTCCAAGATTTGCGCGTTCTGCAATTCTTGCCAGAAACCCGTTACCGTGAACTGAAGAGCCGTTACGGACAGGTTTTCCACGCCGACATGGGCGCGGAAGCCTTCTACGAAATTCTTCAGGGCATGAATATGGATAAGTTGGCGGTTGAGTTGTGGCATGAAGTCCGCACCACCCGTTCCAAACAACGCAAGAAAAAAGCAACCAAGCGTCTGCGCGTGGTGGAAAGCCTGCGTAAGAGCGACAACCGTCCTGAATGGATGATTTTGACCGTGTTGCCGGTTATCCCGCCCGATCTGCGCCCGATGGTGCAACTCGACGGTGGACGTTTCGCGACGAGCGATCTGAACGATCTGTACCGCCGCGTGATTAACCGTAACAACCGTCTGAAGCACCTGCTGGAATTGGGTGCGCCGGACGTTATCGTACGCAACGAAAAGCGTATGTTGCAGGAAGCGGTCGATAGTTTGGTTGATAACAGCCAACGCGGTAAGGCATTGAGCCGCCGTGGTCGCCGTGAACTGAAATCATTGAGCGACATGCTTAAGGGTAAGAAGGGGCGTTTCCGCCGCAACTTGCTCGGTAAGCGCGTCGACTACTCAGGCCGTTCGGTCATCGTTATTGGTCCGAAGCTCAAGCTGCATCAGTGCGGTTTGCCCAAGACTATGGCGCTGGAATTGTACCGCCCATTCGTCATTAGCCGTTTGGTTCGTTACAACTATGCCAGCAACGTGAAGGGTGCCAAGCGCATCATCGAACGTGAGAAGCCAGAAGTATGGGAAGTGCTGGAAGAAGTCATCAAGGAACGTCCAGTTCTGCTCAACCGCGCCCCTACACTCCATCGTCTGGGTATCCAAGCTTTCGAACCACAACTGGTCGAAGGTAAGGCGATCCAAATTCACCCGTTGGTCTGCTCGGCATTCAACGCCGACTTCGACGGTGACCAGATGGCTGTGCATGTGCCCTTGAGTGACAAGGCTGTACAGGAAGCGCGCGAATTGATGCTGAGTACCCGTAACCTGCTGAAGCCGGCAGACGGTCAGCCAATCGTCGGTCCGTCGAAAGACATGGTGTTAGGTAACTACTATCTGACCATGGATCCGACCGTTGAAATCATCAGCCTGAAGGCAAACGCCTCCAAGTTCCCGCTAATGAGTTCGTTGGATGGCAGCGTCAAGGTAGGCGTGGCATTCCGGTCGCCGGGATATTATTACACCCAAAATCATCTGACCAAGGGTGTGCAGGTATTTAATGATGTGACTGAAACCGATGACAATGGTCGTACCAAGGTCATCGAAAAAGCCGCAGATCGTGCTATCCGCGCGGTTCTGGAAGGCGAAGTGGACTGCATCATCGATAACGTGCATGACTTCCGCAAGCGCATCAAGAAGAATAAAGCGGCCATCGAAAAGATGACCGTCACTAATTTGAGCGAACGGCGCAAAGTTGTTGACATGGACGAGATGGAATATCTGTACAACCTCGGTTTGGTTGAACTGCATACACCCATCTTGTTAGGCAACATCTATGATGACCGGTCACCGCAAGTTGATCCTGAACCGACCACCATCGGACGCTGCATCTTCAACCGCATTCTGCCGGATGAGATGCGCTTTGTTCAAGACACGATGGGTAAGAAGCAACTGCAAGATTTGGTCGCCAAGTCGTACCAACAAGTTGGTGCTGAACGCACGACTGATATTGTAGATGCGATCAAGAATCTCGGCTTCCATTATGCGACGATCTCCGGTACTACGATCGCAGTATCTGACTTGACCATCCCCGATGAACGTAAGGATGTTCTGGCTCAGGCTGAAGGTGTGGTTGACCGTGCCGAACGTGACTTCCGCCGTGGCTTGTTGACGGAAGAAGAACGCTATCAGATTACGATTGACGAATGGACACGCGCGAAAGATCGTCTGCAAGATATGATCCGGCAGGCACTGGATCCGTACGGTCCAATCGCGATTATGGCTATTTCGGGTTCGACAAAGGGCGGTTTTGGTCCTATTACCCAGCTAGCGGGTATGCGTGGTTTGATGGCTGATCCTTCGGGACGCATCATCGACTTGCCCATCCGCAGCCACTTCCGTGAAGGTCTGAACGCACTGGAATACTTCATCTCGACACACGGTGCGCGTAAAGGTTTGGCCGATACTGCACTCCGTACGGCAGATGCAGGTTACCTAACCCGTCGTTTAGTCGATGTGGCGCAAGACGTAATTGTGAACCGTATGGACTGCGGCACTGAAGCAGGCATGTGGATCCGCCGCGCTGACGACATTGCAGGTCAGACGGTGTACGAACGTATCATCGGACGATGTGCAGCGAAGGATACATACGATCCTGAAACCGGTGAATTGATCGTCGCCCGTAACGAAATGATCACGGAAGAAGTCGCGGAAGCAATCCAGAACAGCAAGTTGGAAGCGGTCAACGTCCGCAGCCCAATGACCTGCGCACTCATTCATGGTATCTGCGCCCTGTGCTATGGTCGTGATCTTGGTCGCGGTGAGATGGTCGAAATTGGTTCAGCAGTTGGTATCGTGGCTGCCCAATCGATCGGTGAACCGGGTACACAGCTTACACTGCGTACGTTCCACAGCGGTGGTACGGCACAGGCAAGCGGTGATATCACCAGCGGTTTGCCACGCGTTGAAGAATTGTTCGAAGCCCGTAAGAAGCCAAAGGGTGAAGCGGTCGTCACGGACATCAGTGGTGTTCTGCGGTTAAGCAAGCGTGACGGTGTCCGTATCGCTACGGTCATCGACAGTGAAGCATTCAGCGAACAGCATGAAATCCCAGTTGGATGGGACATTCTGGTCGAAGACGAAGGCGAAGTCGCTGAGGGCGAAATTATCGTCCAAGAAGCGGGTGGCGAAGGCAAGAAGATCATTGCCAAGATGCACGGGGTCGTCCATCTGGAAGGCCACACGATGTACATTCGCTACGAACGGCGTCAAGAAGTGGAATATGATATTCCATCGAATGCCCGTTTGATCCCTGAAGCGTTTGACGGCGCACATGTTACCGCCGGTCAACAACTGACGGAAGGTGCCAAGAACCCACATCGCATCCTGCGTATTCTGGGCGCTGAGGCGGCGCAGATTTATCTGCTGACGGAAGTACAAGATGTGTACCGTAATCAGGGTGTGAACATCGCTGACAAGCACTTTGAGGTCATTATCCGCAAGATGCTGTCGAAGGTTCAGATCACACGCAGCGGTGATAGTATGCTACTACCGGGCGAATTGATTGACCGCCTGAAGCTGTTGAATTCAAACGAAAGTTTGATCGCTGAAGGTAAAGAACCCGCAGCAGGCGCTCCGGTGTTGCTGGGTATCACCAAGGCGGCACTTAGCACGGACAGCTTCCTGTCGGCGGCGAGCTTCCAGCACACCATCAAGGTGTTGGCTGGCGCGGCCATCGAAGGCAAGATGGACAACTTGTACGGTCTGAAGGAAAACGTCATCATCGGTAAACTGATCCCAGCAGGTACGGGCTTCCATACCTACCAAGATCGCGAACTGGTGGCGCCTAACATTACACTTGAGGCACAAGGCGCTCTGGACTCGGTCATTGAGGACAGCTTCGACGATAACGAAGGCATGGAAGACATGGGGATGAACAACTAGGTTCGTCCATCAGGAAACAAAAAAGCGCGGGGTTTACACCTCGCGCTTTTGATTCCGGTTTAGTAGCCCTGCCCTAACAACAAACACGTAATGGCAGGTTCAAGCCGATCGACCTAATTGCAGTAGCTCGGTAATTGAACGTCGGGACGAACAGCGTCATAAATCATCCAATAGGCGGGGCGCTCGGTGCGATTAGGACTATCAAGATTGAGATTGCATTGATCTCCGGGGAAGGTAATGCTATAAGCTGCCATCTCATCCCGATTAGAAATGGTGATTTTGTTGGCGACATTGAGATTCCACAATATGACAGGTCCCATGAAATCCATAGATTGTGCCATCTGGAAGGCACGCACTAAGTAGGTACCCTGCGCCATACGATCATTGTAGGCCATCCACTGTTGCGGCGGATCACCGGGGAACCGATCCCATGTGGCATAACCGAATTCAGTGGCAAACATCTTGCTATTGGTGTGACCATTCTTGACCATAATGTCACGAAAAGCGTTGATGTTATCCAAGAAAAAGAAATGAGGGTTGTCATCCCATCCACGGTCAGTGCTCATCTGGCAGCAAGTCGAATCAGGCGGGTTGCCCCAACCGTAGGGATGGATACCCACGTAAATATCCGGCAAATTACCTAAGCCAGCATTGTACATCTCTTGCAGATAGGAACGGTCATCACGCGATCCAATTTCAGCGTTGTCACTGGTCGGCGCGAGTCCGGCGGTGATAATCATCAGCGGTACGGCACGCGGATTTTTAGGATCGGTCTTCATGGCCTCAGAATAGGCGTTAATGGCGTTATAAGACGGCATAAGCAGCTTCATATAGGCTGCACCATTCAAAGGCTGCCCTTGCCATTCACGCGAGAGATTTGGCTCATTCCAAACTTCGATGGCATCTAGGGAAGTACCAAATTCTTGAGTCATCAAATTGATGAAGTTGGCTAAGGCATTGGGATCATCCGGTGGACCATCTTCAGTCTGGTTGGAACGCGCCCACGCAGGTGCTTTCGCTACACTGATGAGAATATCTAAGCCTTTGTTGTAGGCGGTTTCGAGATAGATTTCGAGGCGGCGAAAGTCCTCACTGGTTTCAGAAGCATTGTTTGGCTGCAACTGCTTCCATGATATCTGAACCTTGAGCCATTTCACGCCAAGGTTGGTTAT
Source organism: Aggregatilineales bacterium (assembly GCA_044227005.1). Taxonomy (GTDB): domain Bacteria; phylum Chloroflexota; class Anaerolineae; order Aggregatilineales; family Phototrophicaceae; genus CFX2. Next base: position 838,267 of record JBGAFZ010000002.1, on the reverse strand, counting down.
GGAATCGAGCGCTTTGTTCCAATCATTCTGATCGAGGTTAGGATCGAGTTGAATTCCCATGCGAGCAGCGTCTAGATTGGGGACTGTCGGCTGTGGGCCAGAAGTTGGCGGAATCGTCGGTGCAATAGTCGGAGGCACTTGCGAGGCTTCCAAAGTCGGCGGTGTCGTAGGAGGAAGCTGTGTCGAGGTGGGCTCTGGCGTAGATGTCGGCGGTAAGGTGTAGTCACCACCAATTAATGCCCCTAGAGGCGTATTTGTGGGCGACAAAGAGCCGTTTGGAGGCGGCGTCACTGTCAACGTTGGTGTTATCGTCGGTGGCACCGGAGTTGAAGTCGGTGGCGGTAAGGTAGGCACTGTCGTAGAAAGCGACGCGATCTGCACATCATGGGTGGGAGTTACGTATATGACGATTGGTGGCTGCGGTGAACAGGAGACCGTGAACACGGACAGCAACAAAAAGGCACAAAAGTGGCGTGAGAAGTTTAGTTTTATCATAGGAAGCATAGTATCACAGAGCAACATGACTGGCTATAAGAATTCGCTGAGAGTCGGGGAGGCGTCGGGAAAGATTGTGTGGTATCATAGAATTTATGTTCATAATATAGGTGATTGACAGCGTTCAGCTGAATACCTAGAATGACATTTCACATCAACGCTAAACGACAATTCAGGACATTCTTATGACAAACGGGATCGTTCGTCAGGTCAATATTGGGCAAGAAATGCGCGAGTCGTACCTCGACTACGCCATGAGCGTCATCGTAGCCCGTGCGCTACCGGATGCACGGGACGGACTCAAACCGGTTCATCGGCGCATTTTGTACGCTATGTACGACATGGGCATCCGTTCGGATAGTAGCTACAAGAAAAGTGCGCGTATCGTCGGTGAGGTGTTGGGTAAGTATCATCCGCACGGCGATTCGGCAGTTTATGAAGCTATGGTTCGCCTCGCGCAAGACTTCTCGATGCGCTATGAGCTTATCGACGGTCAAGGAAACTTCGGTAGTATTGACGGTGACGGCGCAGCAGCAATGCGCTATACCGAAGCACGTATGGAGCAAATTGGCGAAGAGTTGCTGGTCGATATTGATAAAGAAACCGTCGACTTCGCAGAGAATTTTGACGGTAGCTTAAACGAACCGACAGTATTGCCATCCAGCTTTCCGAACTTGCTGGTTAATGGCTCATCAGGTATCGCAGTCGGTATGTCCACCAACATCCCTCCACACAATTTAATGGAAGTGTGTGATGCGCTGCGTTACATGCTCGAACAATGGGACAACATGGAAGACATCGGTGTCCAAGACCTGATGCGCTTTGTGAAAGGACCGGATTTCCCTACAGGCGGACTGGTCTACCGACATATTGACGGACTCGACACCGATGAGGATACGCTGGTTTCGGCGTATGCAACAGGGCGCGGCAAGATCACTATGCGGGCGAAAATCCACATGGAGGATATGGGACGCGGTAAGTCACGTATTATTGTCAGCGAACTGCCCTATCAAACCAATAAATCGTCATTGATTGAACGCATCGCTTCATTGGCACGTGACGGAAAGTTAGAAGGCATTGCTGATTTACGGGATGAATCCGATCGGCAAGGATTGCGGTTAGTGATTGAATTGCAGCGCGGCGTGGAACCAACACCTGTACTTGCAAGCCTCTTTAAACTAACCCCATTACAAGAGACGTTCAGCATCAATATGCTGGCACTGGTTGACAACGAACCACGCACATTGAGCTTAAAACAATGTCTGAAAGTGTATCTGGATCATCGGCTAGATGTCATCAAACGACGCAGCCAATTTGATCTGGCACGGGCACAAGAACGCGCCCATATCCTTGAAGGGTTGCTCAAGGCGTTAGATGCAATGGATCAGGTGATTGCGACCATTCGTAAGTCACAAACGCCTGACACGGCGCGCACGAACTTAATGAATTTGCTCAAGATAGACGAGATACAGGCACAGGCCATCCTCGACATGCAACTGCGGCGTCTGGCAGCACTGGAACGCAAGAAAATTGACGATGAGTACAAAGAAAAGATCAAACTCATCAAATATTTACAAGGATTGCTCGCTAGCCAGACTGAACAGCGCAAACTCATCGCGGAAGAATTGGGTGTCATCAAAGATGCTTACGGAGATCGCCGCCGAACAGTCATCATGGATAGCACCGCCACTGCGATCCAAACTAGCGATTTGCTAGTGCCATCTGAAGATACATGGGTGACAGTCACCGTAGATGGCAAGATGGGTCGTAGCCTCGAAAACATCCAGCCGAAAGTCACCGCAGATTTGAAAGATCCGCCACGCTTCATGATGGCGACGAACACTGCACAACTTGTCTATTTGTTCACATCCGATGGGCAATGCGCCACAATTCCAGTACATCAGTTGCCTGAGATTGTTGAAGCTGCGGAAGGCGCACCGTTCCCAAGCCTCGTGCCGTTAGCGAGCACGGTGAATATCACGGCGGCTATTTCGCTACCTGAATCGCTGGAACATGGTTATTTGATGTTTGCGACACGCAGCGGAGAAGTCAAACGGTTGCGAATCGAAGATGTACCGGGCATGACATCCAATGCGTTTACAGTCATGGATGTTGAAAAAGATGATCAACTTGGCTGGGTAATGGTCACTAATGGCGAAAACGAAGTGGTATTGACCACAGCAATGGGGCAAGCTATCCGGTTCAGCGAAAGCGATGTACGGCCTACAGGTTTACCAGCCGGAGGTATGCGCGGCATCAAGCTACAGAACGAAAAAGACCGTGTAATTGGTGCCTTCGTAGTCATCCCTGACCAGTATGTGTGGAGCATGACGGATGACGGTGTCGCTCAAATATCACCTATTGCCAATTATCCGTCACAGGGACGAGCTGGCAGCGGCGTGATCGGGATGCGCTTGCCACAAAGCAGCAGGGGGTTGGCCGCAACGACTATCGGGCGGCAGGATGATAACATTGTCGCGCTCACAAGCCGCAAGAAGGCGTTTTATATGCGGTTAGGACGCGCGCCACAAGTGCCACGTGGTAAAGCGGGTGGGGACTTTATCATTTCAATGCGGGATAACGAACAGGTCGTCGCGGTTGTTAACTACCAACAACGGGTTAATATGCCGGAGCCTGTTGACTCATAACATAAGAACCGGTGGTTAGGCCAAGGTCAATACAGAGCACTACTGTGAGATCTTGGCAGCCACCGTCTTGGCATGTGTACGAATATTAGCGGCTAAATCTTGTAACCACTGCGCGGGCGAAATGCCCAAGGTGGTTGAAATCTCATACTCAATGCGGTCATAGGTTTGCAGCGCATCCGCGAACATACCGAGATCACGGTACAACCCCATGATAATGCCAGCCAAATCCTCACGTTGACGGTTCAGGGCGCTGGCGCGAATGAAAAGCCCTAAGGCAACCTTCAAATTACCAGATCGTTCGACTAATTTACCTTGCGCAAATAAGGCTTCACCGTAAAGTTGGCTCAATTCGTCACGCCTCGTTTGCACCCAAGGGTTGGTTTTCAAGTCGAGACCAATGAGAAAATCACCCCGGTACATGCGAATAGCACGTGCGAGTAAGGATTGCGCGGCAGATTTGGTTTCAATGGCGCTTTGCTGCATCAAATCCTTGAACAAGGCAACGTCATACATCAAATCTATACCGGATGCGATACGATAAAAACCACCCGAATAGTAGGTAATATCCATCCCGAGTATTTCATTGATCTTGCGTTTGGTGACATGAAAGACGTTAGTGGCCTCATGAACCGATAACTCCGGCCAAAATGCATCAAAAATTTGTGCACGAGTCGCCATACCGCGATCAATTAGGTAAAAGAACAGGTTACGAGGGAGTTCGCCATCCCAGTCCGTGACTGGAATTCCATTTAACAGGACATGACCTGTACCTAATGCGCGAACTTCCAAGAGGGTCGATTGGCTAGTGGCAAGATAATCCGGAAACATGAGAGCAGGTTCGTTGGGGATGATGCGGGTTTGACTACGAATAAATTCATTGGTACGGAGGAAATCCGGCACAAGGCGGCTGAGAATTAATATGCGTAGATTAGGCTGTTGCAATAAATCGAGCAACACAGCCTCGACTTCATCAGCGGGGGCACGATCACACTCATCGAGTATCAAGAGGCGCACCGATGCTAGATCCGCATTGGCAACCTGCGCAGTGAGTGCCTGTTTAAGGTTCTCTCGTAAGGCCAAGACCTGATTGCCAACATCCAAGTATAAGCAATCCGGTTCCTGCAATACCATTGTAAGCACAGCATGTTGAGGAAGATATGATGGCTGAATAAACACAACTTTTGTGCTTGAGTCTAAGGCAGCAATTTGTTCACGAACTAACTCATGCAAAAAATCGAGCATAAACGGTCATTCCAATCAGCACAGTTTTAGCCACAAGGTTAGTAAAGAGTATATTTGTGGTTATAAAATAGAAATTATAGCTTGAATAAACATCCACGCAAATCACGATCCTGTTATGCCATCTTGCGACGCCGCGCCTCTATGACATTTTGGATGTGTTCCATCTTATTTAAGATACGTGTCAATTGGTGGAAGTTGGCAATCTCCATCGTCAATTGGACAACCGCTACGTTCTGACGGGTGGTAACGGCAACTTTGGTCATGTTCACTTTTTCATCCGCGACTATGGTGCTGATGTCACGGAGGAGACCGTCTCGGTCATACGCCACAATTTCAACCGGTACGGCATAGCGTTCTTCAGTTGGCATTATACCCCATGATACATCAACCAAGCGTTCCGGCTCATTATGCGATTGCATATTGCGACAATCGGCGCGGTGTACCGTAACGCCACGCCCCCGAGTGATGTAACCCACAATGGTATCCCCCGGCATAGGGTTACAACACTGACCGAGCGTCACCAACATGCCACCGAGGCCGTTAATATTGATGCCGTTGGTTTCAACTTGAATCTGAGATGGAACAGGTTGCTGAGTCTCAAGCATCTCCTCAACCAAAGACTTTTGATGATCGTGGCGTTCAGCTTCCAAAATCTTGGTGGCAATTTGAGGACCGTTTATATCCCCTGCCCCGACAGCGGCCAAGAAATCTTCCAGTTTCTCATATCCAAAATTGTTGGCTACATCTTCAAACGAAGTATGCTCGACACCTAAGCGCTTTAATTCATGTTCAAGCAGTTCGCGCCCACTGAGGATATGTTTCTCACGATCCTGACGGCGGAACCATGCTTTGATCTTGTCGCGGGCACGCGCCGTTTGGACGTATCCTAAATCGGTGTTAAGCCAATCGAGACTCGGCCCACCTCGCTTAGACGTTAAAATTTCAATTTGCTCACCAGTGCGCATCTGGTAATTCAGATTAACCAAGCGCCCCTGCACTTTTGCACCACGACAACGATGCCCCACGTCGGTATGGATGTAATAAGCAAAATCGATAGGGGTAGCACCGAGCGGCAAATCAACAATGTCACCTTTAGGGGTAAAAATATAGACACGATCCTGAAATAACTCGTTCTTCATCGTGTCTACAAAATCAGCCGCATCTTTGGCCTCTGGGCCGAATTCCATCAGACGCCGCAAGTAGCTCAAGCGATTCTCGAAGGCTTCGTCGCGCGACTTCTTGTTACCTTCTTTGTAGCGCCAATGAGCCGCAATACCATATTCAGCGTCTTCGTGCATTTCCCATGTGCGGATTTGAACTTCGAGGGTCTTACCCTGATTATCACGAACGGCAGTATGCAGACTTCGGTAGAAGTTATCTTTCGGGGCGGCGATATAATCATCAAATTCACCGGGGATAGGACGCCAAAGACTATGGACGATACCCAGAATCTGATAACACTGATTGAGATCATCGACTATGACTCGCAGCGCGCGAACATCATAAATCTGGTCGATAGGCACATCTTTGCGATCCATCTTCTTGTAGATGCTGTAGATATGCTTAGGGCGACCACTAATCACCACTTTGGTTAGGCCATTAGCAGTGAGTTTATCCCGAAGGGTTTTGATAGCGTTATTGACATAGTTTTCGCGATCCGCGCGACGCTCGTCTACAGCGGCAGCAATCGCCTTGTACTTCTCAGGCAAAAGATAGCGAAAGCTGAGATCCTCAAGTTCCCATTTGATCTGCCAGATACCCAAACGATTGGCAAGCGGGGCGAAAATATCGAGGGTTTCCTGTGCCTTCTGCTGCTGTTTATCAGGCGACATGTAATGGAGAGTACGCATATTGTGTAGACGGTCAGCAAGTTTGACCAGCACAACACGTACGTCATCATTCATCGCGAGTAACATCTTGCGGAAGTATTCGAGTTCTTTATCGGCGGCTTTTCCGCGTTTGTTAGCATCTACTTTGATGGGGAGATTCTTGAGTTTGCTCACGCCATCTACGATATGGGCGATATTCTTACCAAACTCGTTGGTGATCTCTTCAACCGTGATATTGGTATCTTCAACCAAGTCATGCATCAGCGCGGCAGCAATCGCCTCCGCATCGAGTTTCATTTCGGCGAGGATCTGCGCAACCGCTATACAATGCGTAAAATAGGGTTCACCAGATTTACGCATTTGCCCGGCATGCGCCGCTTCGGCTTTCCGATATGCTCTTTCGATCAACAGGCGATCATTCACAGAAAGGTCAGGCAGTAAGTCCAAAATAGACTCAAGGTTTAATCCGGCGATCTGTTGCATTTGCATATGTCTGTTTAGCCTAACTATAAGCAAATATTAATGGCAAACATGTGCCTTTAATTATATGCTCTATCAATTAGTTTGCGACTCTTTCTTTATGGAAAGTAGTGGTCGAGGGAAAAGTAAAATCATGACATTTCGCGTCTGAAAACCATAACAAGGGCATGGCTAATATTCAGATAACTTGTTGATATAATACGACAGCAATAATAGAAACTACGTATGAGGTGTGTGTGGCGGCATTACTAACAGTAGATGAGGCATTGGCAAGAATACTTGCAAAGATTACGCCGTTAGCCACTGAAACCATAGCACTTGAAAATGCGCTAAGGCGAGTGATCGCGCAAGATGTTTATGCCAGTGGGAATTTACCACCCTTTCCTAACTCAAGTATGGATGGCTTTGCGGTTCAAGCAGAAGATATTAATGCAGCAAGCCTTGAGCATCCAGTGGTACTTGAGGTAGTGATGGATGTTCCCGCAGGAAGTGCACCAACTGGTTCGATCAAGCGGGGAGAAGCGGCACGAATCATGACCGGCGCTCCCTTACCGGACGGCGCTAACGCAGTCATCCCTGTGGAAAGCACTGATGCTAAATGGACACCGGGAAGTGATACAGCACTGCCAAAACAGGTGAGCATCAACAGAAGTATCCACACGGGTGATTATGTACGATTGGTGGGCGAAGATGTTCACGCGGGTGAACAAATTATCCGAAGCGGGACATTATTGCGACCTGCCGAAATTGGATTGTTGGCAGCTATTGGTGAACATCACATTGAAATAGTTCGCCGACCACGCGTTGCAATTATCTCAACGGGAGATGAATTGGTTGGGATTGATGAGGCGCTGACGCCGGGGAAAATTCGTGACAGCAATAGTTATACACTAGCGGCGTTGGTATCAGAACATGGGGGTATTCCCATTCGCATCCCTACGGCACGTGATACATTAGAGGATGTTCGCAAACGATTTCATGAAGCATTGGCAGAAAAACCTGATCTCATCCTGAGTTCGGCAGGAGTTTCGGTCGGCGCGTTTGATGTCGTCCGAACAATCATTGATGAGCTTGGTATGGTGGATTTCTGGCGTATTAACCTAAGACCGGGTAAGCCGCTGGCATTCGGGCATGTTGGAAATGTGCCATTTTTTGGACTGCCAGGAAATCCGGTATCCGCGATGGTCACGTTTGATGTATTCGTCCGCCCTACCCTGCTCAAGATGGGAGAGCGCCCAAATGACGCCACGATGATAAAAGCTACTACAGGTGAAGATATTCAGTCAGATGGACGGCGTAGTTACATCCGCGTAAAATTGAGCAGAGACAGTCAAGGCAGTGGATGGGTAGCCACACAAACCGGTACACAGAGTTCAGGCGCATTGAGTTCAATGATGTTAGCAGATGGCCTTATGATTATCCCTGAAGATGTCACATTTCTAGGCACTGGAAGCACAGTGTCTATTCGTATCCTACGCAATTTAGACGAGTTAGATTGAGGGTAACATGTCAAGTATCGATACCGCACCAATTAATGAAAATGCTACGAATGGAGCCCGCGATTGGCTGCGCACCATTTCGCTAGTACTCGTATTCATTGGCATTTTGATCAGCGGGTACCTAACCTACGTGAAGTTGACCGAGGTACCCACCGTTTGTATTGAGGGTGGTGCATTCAACTGCGAAGTTGTACAAAGCAGCATATATGCGAAGTTATTGGGTATTCCGATCGCTTATCTCGGATTTGCCACATACCTCGTCTTGGCAGCCCTGCTGCTGCTACAAAATCGTATCGCGTTTTTGCAAGAATTTGGTGTCATGCTTCAGTTTGGCATTATCTTGTTTGCGTTTCTGTTTTCGGTGTGGTTGGTCTATCTACAAGCCTTCCAACTCCATGCATTCTGCATGTGGTGCTTGGGTCATGAACTCACCATGACGCTTTTGTTCTTTGTCTCGATCCCGCGACTCAAACGAAGCCTGAACATGTAAGCTGGCTAGAAAATAAAAGCGGGACTTATGTAAAGTCCCGCTTTTGATTGACACATAATTTTGAGACGATTACGAATGGCTACGAAGAGTACGCGCAATAATATCGTCACGTTCGCGAGACATCTTTTCGCGACGTTCACGTTCTTTGTTCTCATGACGTGAGCGAGCGGTCTTCTTATCGTCCATTGCGCCGCGCAAAGCCAATTCCATAGCGGTCGGGACAACTTCTTCAACCACGTCTTCAATTTCCGGAGCCGGTTCAGGAGCCGTCTTCATGGTCAAGTCGATCTGACGTTTCTTGGGGTTCACGCGCAAGATACGAGCTTCTACGGTATCGCCAACTTTGGCAATATCCGAGGGCGAGTTCACGAAATTATCGGACAATTCAGAGACATGGATCATAGCGGGGCGTTCTGCACCGATGTCCACAAACAAACCGAAGTTTTCCATACGAACGACTTTGCCGGTGACGTTTTCGCCTTCTTTGAGGTCATCCCATGTAAAATCAGGGGGTTTGACCAAAGATACAGCTACACGTCCAGCAGACGCATCAACCTTTAAGACGTAAACCGTAATTTCTTCATCAACTTTGACTACGTCGCCCACATTGCGCACATTGGCTTTGCCCAATTGTGAGATGTGTAGCAAGGCATCGTGCCCAACACCAATGTCTACAAACGCGCCGTACAGCTCAAGGCGCTTCACTTTGCCCTTGAGTTCCAACTTGGGTGTCAGTTCATTCACCGACGAGGGCTTAGTTGTCGTCGTTTCTTCGCTCATAATGGTTCCTTGCTACTCCATTTAAACCTGTATCGGCCTCTGGCCGTTATAAACCTATTTTACAACTGCGCCTACGGTGTTGCTTCAGCAGTCGCTTCGGGTGTGGCGGTAGCCTCGGCTGTTGACGCTGCGCCAGCCTGCCCCGTTGGGGTTAGTGTCACGCTCTGGGTAATCTTGAAATCAGGCGTCGCACTGTCCGGTGCATAAGCTGTGAAAGGTTGATAGCCTTTCCAACCGTAAAGGTTGCTCAACTTGACGCCCAAGTCCATCCGATCAGGTGTTGTGTAATACACGCCGATGATTTCGCTCGTCTCACTCAACACACCTTTGGCAGCACCTGCCACAAAGGCAAACACAATCATATTTTGTTTGGGATAGAACAGGTTCAGGATGGCTTGATCATCAGTGCCCGGTGTACCCAGTACGTATTCAGGCTCGCCACGTGCGTCAATCAATTGCTTCACCGTGACATCCGGTGCAACTTGCAGGAAGATTGAACTCACTGTTTTGCCGTCTTCAGAAATCGCCTGACAGCACGATTCACCACCGGTAGGCTGCCAACTTGCACCTACGGCTGATCCTGAATCGGGGATAGCCTGAGTTTGAGGATCATCAAGATCTGTTTGATCTTGGAGTATGACTAATGCGTCACTCCACTTGGTTTCGCCGGGTGTAATTCCACGCCAGCAGGGCGCATCACATTTTTCATCAATCGTAATAATGCTCTTATCTTTTAAGAACTTGGGATTGCGCAGATTGGGGGCAGGAGAACAGGCGGCAATCAAAACAACCAGAAGCAATACTCCTGGCAATAAAAAGCGTGATTTCATATTAGGATGCACTTTCAAGGTCAGGCTACCAATTAGTTCCATAAACAAAAAGGGGCAATTTGACAACTGCCCCCGTATTGTACAGCCTTTTGCTTCTAATTCAACCGTAGAGTCAAACGATAATCCCCGGCAGTGACGCCGTATTGTCCACCAAAATGAGTGGCAATAACGGTGTACTTTCCATCTACGGGTAAAATGAAATTGTTTATCAGCGAATTGGTGGTGTCAGCAGCGGCATCGTCGTTTTGTGTCAACTGGTCACCACCCGGCCCAACCAAGAACAGGACTGGATCGAGCGTGCCGTTCAGGCGCTCCATTCCAACAGTTGCAACCTGCCCTGCTTTACCATCAAAGACATAGACATCAAATTTGTTATTCAGTCGAATGCTACCCGATACCGGTTGTGCGTTGGTCAAAATCGGCGCAGAAGGCAACTCTGCAACCACATCGGTCAACAAGGAAGTAGCGTCTGGCTTCTGCTTGGTTCCGAAAATGCCACCATCGCCAGCCGTAATTTGACCATCAAGGCCAATGTTATAGCTCACAACATAACGCTGGTCAGTTGTAAGGAGTTCATTCTTCTGCAGGACGACAGCACCATTAGCAACTACCGTCAGGACAAATTGAACGGGGCGGGTATCATTACAATTGCCCTGATAGAGCACTTCGATTTCATATGGGCCAGCGGTAGGTAAGCGACCTTCCGGCCAATAAATGTACGAGAATGGCGCAGTACTGCTGGATACATTGCAACTATCGTTACCAATGGCTGCGGCAACACCACCACTGGGAATGGTTGGCTTCCCATCATAGACCGAGTTTCCTTGCGGGTCACGCACAAGCAATTGAATATCTGCGCCTGTACTCCACTGTAGACTCACCTCAACTGACCCACGAGGAACATTGGCGAAGGTTGGAACTTGCACATTTGCGGTTTGGGTTCCTTCAACGACAGGAGTCACAGCCCCTGTGAGTGACAAACTATAGCCGCCTTCGGTACCGCCGAGCGATTGTCCATAGCGTGTGGCAACCAACGCGTAAGAGCCAGAAACGATAATTGAGAAGTTCTGGATCAAGGAATTGGTCACCCCTTGTTCGCGATCATCATTGCTCGAGACGATATTGCCACTTGGATCAACCAGCAGAAGTTGTGTATCTAAGCTACCAGAATTGGCATCAAGTTGCGCTGAAACAACATCACCAGATTGAGCCGCGAAGCTGTATACCTGATAAGGTTGCTTGGATGTAATTACACCAGATACAGGTATATTCTGAGTGATGGGCGCTGCGGTTTTAAGATCAATGCCAGCGACAGTCGGAGGATCAACTTTCACGCCATTAGCACCACTCGTTACCGTACCATCGGCATTGATTACCACGCTGGCAAGATAGATTTGATCCGGTTGAATGGTTGCCTTAACCTCTGAAACCTGCTTGCTGTCGAGCGTAACCGTTAGTGTGAGGTTAGCGGGATTGGTATTCGGGCAATCTTTTTGTTGTTGGAAGTAAACAATCAGTTCATAGCTTCCAGTAGGCACTGCTCCAGAAGACCATGAAGCTTCTTCGGAAGGAGTCTGTGACAAAGCATTACAAGCACCATTAGCATTGGCGCTAAACTTGCCACCGCTTGTGACAGTGGGTGTTTCCCAGAACAGACTACCACCAATTGGGTCACGGACTTCCATATCGAGGTTTGCAACCGTATCCCAAGACAGTTTGAATTGCAGGCCCGTGGCCGTCAGCAATTCTCCAGCAGTGGGGAGCGTCGTTGTTGCGGCAGGTGTTGCTAGTTGAAACGTGATTTCAAAGGCAACATCTTTAGTCGGTGCGCCGGCAGCATCTAGAACGGTCAAGTAATAGGTGCCACTTGCTGGTATCGCGATATTTTCCAGAACCACATTGGCATCGGCAGCAGAGGCAACCGATTGTCCCAAAGAGGTACCAGCGGCGTCTGTTGCCAGCAATGCCAAACGGCTGCCGGATTTAGTGGTCACGGTCACTGAAATAGCCTGCCCCGTAGACACACTCACCGTGTACACTTGAGCCAAATTGGTAGCACTCAAACTACCTGAGGCCGAAATGCCCGGTGTGAGCGCGCGAGCCGTAGCATCTTGTGCACGGAGTAATCCGATCGACAAGAGCATCGTACCAAACATAACGGTCAAGATGAGTTGCTTCAATCGAGAGGACGTCATAGGTCTCTCCTTCGTTGTTAGTTTCCGATAAAGGCCGAGTGAGTTTAGCCCAATCTCGGCAGGCTTGCTATGCTGTTGCACTACGGTCACCCCACGCTATGGTGAGGCCGTAGGCGTAACGGTAGCTGAAGATTCTTTTAATGCAAGGTCGACAAATGTGGTCATCCCTTCGGATACATCCACACGTTCAACCACACGTTGGCCATCGATATTGGTGATGACCTGATAACGACCAACTGGAATATCACCCAATACGAAATTTTCCTGCCAGAGTGGATCTGATTTTACATCCGAACCATTATCGAGCAGTACATAGGTTGTCGTTGAAGAAATTACCAGACCGGTACGATTGTCCATCACAGTGACATTTTGATCTTGCAGTACGTTTCCGTTGGGTCCGACAACACGCCCCGCAATGACACCATGCCCAACATAAGGCACCATCCATAAAAGCGGATTATAGGTGGCGCGATAGCGATTTTCCCCTACTCTAACCTCAAAATGCACATGGGGGCCGCTGACACGTCCAGTATTACCAACTAGACCGATAGGATCACCAAGATTGACACGTTGACCTTGTGTGACTAGTACAGCAGACAGATGCGCGTACAGTGTATATAAGGTTTGGCCGTTATAGCCGAAGTCATGTTGAATCTGTACGACGTTGCCGTAGCTAGGAGAGTCTTGAAAACCTGATCCTGCCCAAATCACTGTTCCGACACCAGTAGCACGTACTGTTTGCCCGATGGGATTGGGCATATCAATACCATGATGCACACGCCACGGACTTTCTTGCTGCGGGCCATCAGAACCAAAGGTATAGGAGAGCAAAGCTGAATTGGTGGCGTTCGAATCGACCGGTCGGGCGAAAACAAAGTGATCACGACCGAATGGGTCGCGTGAGATTGGCGGAATAAGCGCAGGCGGCTGCCATTGTGAAGGTGGACGGGTAACAACTTCGACCGTCACAGGTACGCCGGTTGACTGCTCGGAAAGTGCTGACGGGCGGGTTGGTGTAACAGCGCCACTCAATTGCGCTTGCGCCACACTTGTTAATTGCAACGGAGCAATTGGCGTGAGGTTCGTATCGCTGCTACCGGGTAAGGTCGGGGGCATATACGACGCGGTCGGAATGGCCACGGTCGGCAGAGGTGTTGAATTACTCCCAAAACCGACGCTCAAAACGGATTGCCATGAATTGCTATCTTCGGTTGGAAGGGCGACAGTCGGAATTACGATGACACTAGGCGATTGATTAGGCCGGGCATTCAACCATACAACTAGGCCGAAACCCGCTAATCCGACTATAAGAAGAAAAATTGTCGAAAATCCATCGCGTCGCATAGGTTTCCTATGGTTGCGTCTGAGTTGGCAAAACGGGAACCGCAGTTGCGGCAAAAGCACCTAGCTCAGAATTGTTATACAACTGCAACATAGCATCATACCAGCTTAAGCCATCGTTCTTTTCAAACAGCCAATAGTTAATACCATTCACATTAGCACGCCAATCACTACCGGCTGGTGAACGCTGCCATCCATAATCTTCCGCTAACTGAGTAAAGTCAATATAGTATCCAGCGGGCACCTCAGTTTTTAATCTTCCGCCATCGTCATAAGCTTGCACGTCGCCGCTATTGCGACTGAGCATATCCCATGGCATTCGGCGCAAAGGCTCTCCCAATTCGCCGGGGGCAGCATCTTCACTGACACGCACATAAACGCGCCAATAGGTGTTTACATCAATGTCCTCGCGCACCAACTCGATTTGCTGCGGAAAGCCGGCAATTAAGTTACGGGTGATACCAAAGGCACGTCCCGTATAATACCAATTGCGACGTTCTTCACCTGCATCAGGTAAACGAGGTGTCGGCAGGAATGACCAAAAAGCGTCATCTAGCTTGCCGAGGAAATCCCATCCAGCGGATTGAAGCGCTCGTTGCCTGAGCGCATTAAAGGAGTCGTTTACGGTGTCGCTCAAATATTGTTCCGAGCGAGAAACCACGACATTGGAAAGCGTGCCTAATCCGTAATGGCCGTTCTTATCTGGACTACCAATTTGTTCCACATAAAGGGATTGAGGTACGCCGGACGGTAATCCACCACTGTTTACAAGCGCCGCTGGTAACGGTCGCCCCGTCCAAACTGGCGAAGTGGCGCGTTCAGCGGTGCCAACTACCAGTGTTGTATTGCCAGCACTCGTAAAGGGTGTAGCTACAAACTGAGTCCCTTCTTGAGAATCAACTGCCGCAATCAAACTAGAACCATCAGGTGACCAAGCGGGCGCACGCCCACGTGTAATTACTTGGGCAGGTGTTTGCGGATTATCAACATCCTTCACGAAAACCTTTTCGATACCTTGATCAAGCGCACTGTAGGCAATGTATTTACCGTCAGGACTCCAGGCTGGATAATCTTCTTGACGGTCAGAGGTATTGGTTATGTTGATGGATGCCGAGTCAGTTGGATTATCTAAAGAGAAGATAAAGATGTCCTGATTGCCATTACGCCATGAGACAAAAGCCAAGCGTCGGCCATTGTTTACAGGTGACCACGAGGGCGAAAAATCAGGCGCAGAATTATCGGTCACGCGTAAGGCAGGCTGTGAACCGTCTACTGGTACGACATAAATATCAAGATTATTGCCCTGATAACTCTCGTACGTCAGGAACTTACCATCGGGACTCCAATGCGGCGAACCTTGAAACGACAAATCATAGGTCATGCGCTTGGTATCGCCAGCAACCACATCATAAATATAGATTTCCCAGTTGCCATCCTGACGAGAAGCATAGGCCAATTTGGTACCATCTGGTGACCATGCAGGATCGCGTTCATCAAACGCGCTGTTGGTTAAGCGTATAGGTCTGCGGTTGCCAATACTTAACGCCCAAATATCAGTTTGTCCCTTTTCGCGCGCCACGTAAGCAATTGTGCCACGTGCTTCCAAGACTGGCGGCAAAAGGGTCGCTGTCGGGACGGCTGTACTTCCCAACACGGGTGCGCCCGTAGCATCTAGATTCACATTAGTCGCAACCAACGAAACATCATTACCCGATGCAATTAGTGGTACTTGGGGATTTCGGGCAGGATTGGTTGCCCACAGAATCACACCGATTAACGCGGCCAACACCAACAAAACCAGTACGCTCAAGGTGCGATTTTGTACGCGGAGAGGGTCTTCAGTTACAGTAGCGCTCATCTCTGCACGTGCAGCACGCCGCGCCATCATTGTGCTCGTTGAGGCACCGACAGCACCAGCGGCTTGTTGTGATGCCCGTTTTGCCCCACCACCAACCAAACGAAAGATGAAAACAATAATAGTGCGAACAGCATTCAGAATGCCGCGCAATATTCCAAAAATCACGCCGAAAATAACTGCAAAAATACCGCCAACTGTGCGCCCACCTATTGACGTGACACGCGAAATCCCGACTAGAGAAAGTTGACCAAAGGCAACACTCAATTTTAGAAGGGCGATCCCCAATTTATCAGACAGGCGGTAAGCTCGTACCAGCATTCGGTTTATCTCAGCAGCTTGATATAGAGTCCATCAAGGTTTTCATTGTACTGGCAAAAACAGACTCAGGCAATTGCGCTATTGGATAAGGCTGAAGATAAGTGAAATTGACCTAAATAAATAGATGATGTAAGGTTAAGTCAACCCGAGATGCCACTTAGGAGAAATGTACTATGTCGCGCCGCATTGTATTCAATTTTGCCCATGTTCTTGTCATGATTGTATTACTAGGAATATTCACCATATTGCCAATTGCTGCACAGGACAACCAAACTACTCACGTTGTCCAGCGTGGTGAAAATTTGTATCGCATTGCTTTGCATTACGGCATTAGTGTGGATGCACTCACTAAAGCTAACAACATCACCAATGCAAGTCGAATTTTTGCAGGGCAGACGCTCATTATCCCCGACTATAATCCAGCACCCGATACGGTTGAAAATCCGACTTTGGCTGGCACACCGACCAAATATACAGTCACTTATGGGGATACGTTAGCGAGCATCGCGACGAAATTTGGCATGACGGTTGCACAGTTGATGCAGATCAATAAGATCGACAATCCAAATCGCATTCTTAGGGGACAAGAACTGATCGTGTGGGCGACAACTCCCGAAGAAGCACCCGCTGCCGATACTACTCAAATTACTGTAGATAGTGCGCCCACAGCAGTCGTGGAAGCGCCGGCAGCAGTCGAAGCTGCACCAGTAGAACCCCCTCCCAGTACAACTTATGTTGTCAAGGCTGGCGAACATCTCTCGCAAATCGCCAATCGTTTTGGTGTGAGTTGGGTCGACATCGCCACCGCTAATGGCATTTCAAATGCAGACCAGATCTACGCAGGACAAACGTTGACCATTCCCGGCGTCAGCGGAAGCACAGATGCCGGTGGTGGCGGTGTGGTCGCGGCACCAGCCTCAGTAGCTCAATTTGTGCCTGATCCACCGACGATTTATGTGGGGCGACAGGTAGTCGTTGACCTCAGTGATCAAATGGTATATGCCTATCAAGACGGTGTATTGGTTCGCTCGCTGCGCGTTTCAACGGGTTTACCGGGCACAGAGACTGTACTTGGAGATTACAAGGTCTATCACATGTTGGAAGCACAACGCATGACTGGCCCTGGCTACGATCTTCCGGGTGTGCCCTACGTGATGTACTTCTACCAAGGATACGCGCTACACGGTACCTATTGGCACAATAATTTCGGTCACCCGATGAGCCACGGATGCGTCAATATGCCCACTGAGGAAGCGCAATGGTTCTATAACAACTTCGTGGAAGTGGGAACACCTGTCCACGTCCAGCTCTAAGACAACCTAGCCCTAAATAAAAGAGACTCAACTGAGTCTCTTTTGATTTCAAAATACATTCACGAATGGACTAGGGGTGTAGGGAACCCTAACCCAGCTGCATTCTGACATGGATAAGGTCGCGTTTCGAATGACTTTAACCCATGACAAGATATTGTGATTATTATGGATTCTGCCCTTTCAACCCTAATTCTTCAGCGTGATCTTGCATAGCTTTTAATACTAACGGAACATGGAATTCCCATAAATCCACATTAAGGGATGCGGCACCATTCTCAACGTCTTCACGATTGACACCTTTGGCGAAGGCTTTGTCGCGCCATTTCTTGCGAATAGAAGATACCTCAACATCTCGCACATCTTTGGAAGGCCGGACTAAAGCAGCAGCGGTTATCAAACCGGTTAGTTCGTCCACAGCAAACAAAGCTTTATCACGCGGGGTTACACGATCTCCTTCGCCTAGTGGACCATGACTTAAGATCGTTAGTATATCTGCTTCACTTAAGCCTCTTTCCCTTAGAATTGGCGCACCGTCAATTGGATGCTGCTCAAGAGTTGGATGAATTTCCCAATCAAAGTCATGTAATAGCCCAACTAGTCCCCAGCTATCGGGGTCTTCTCCAAAATGCTGAGCATACGCTCGCATGGCAAATTCGACTGAGAGCATATGCTTACGCAAGCTGTCAGACTTTACGAACTCACAGACAATGTCCCATGCCCGGTTCCGATCCATAAATTGCATCCTTATGTACATATTTGATCACAAACATATAATACACGAAACTGTCACTCTATTTTATTGGGGTAGATCAAATTCCAGCAGGATTTGATACGGTGTGGCACACTTAATCACATGACTAACCCATGTGATCTCAGGTGTATTATGGCAACAAGGATCGAGCAACAGTTATGAATATGACGCTAAGCAGTCTGCGATTTGGAACACGCGGTTCTGATCTTGCTCTCTGGCAAACAACGCATGTGATGTCACTGCTCCAAGCCGCGATACCCACACTGAATGTTGCGTACGAAATCATCAAAACGCGTGGGGATCACGTTCTGGATACGCCCTTGCCACTCATGGGAGGTAAAGGGGTTTTCACGGCTGAACTCGAAACGGATTTGCATAATAAACGGATTGATTGCGCCGTCCATAGTCTCAAGGATTTGCCGACCGAAAACCCTGCCGGATTGGTAATTAGTGCGATAGCAGCACGCGCTAACCCTGCTGATGTACTGGTTAGCCGTAAGGGGTATACCTTAGCCACCTTGCCGGATGGCGCACGCATAGGCACCAGTAGCACTCGCCGCGCCGCCCAACTGCTTCATCAGCGCCCTGACCTCCACTTTCTGGATATTCGGGGTAATGTGGATACACGCATCCGTAAAGCACTTGCCCCTGAGACTGAGTACGATGCCATCGTGCTGGCTTATGCCGGATTGGAACGACTCGGACGTATTGATGTAGTGAGCGAAACGTTCACATTCGATGACATGCTCCCTGCACCCGGTCAAGGGGCGATTGCGGTTCAATCCCGTGATGAAACCGCCATATTGGAAACACTCGCATCCATCCATCACCTTGAAACAGCCCTTGCCGTCAGCGCAGAACGCGCATTTCTGGCTGGCTTAGGCGGTGGTTGCTCGATTCCAGTTGCTGCCAATGCGCATTGGCATGACCAGCAGCTTGTTTTGCGTGGGCGTGTTTCGGCACCGGACGGCAGTCAGCAAATAGATGTGGTTATCACGGCACCTGCTCATGACCTATCCAGCGCGTATCAAGCTGGTTTTTCATTGGCGCAGGAAGCGCTGGCGCAAGGGGCAAAAGCACTCATGGAGCGGGGTGTATGACCGGAGCATTGACCAGTAAGCGGATCGTCAATACCCGCGCAGCACATCAGGCCAAAGCGCTTGATGATATGCTGCAATTACACGGCGCGGTGTCATTGTCTTATCCCTGTATTGAGATCATTCCTGCCGCAGACTCAGCACCTCTCGACAAAGCCCTATTTGATCTGGCTGCCGGACATTATGAATGGCTGATTTTGACCAGCGCCAATACTGTCTTTGCCCTTGCCGAACGCCTGAGCCTATTGGATATCCCTTTGGTGACTACGGCTTTTCGCACCGCTGCCATCGGTCCAACCACGGCAACTAGCGCCAAACAATTGCTAGACCTCGATAGTATTGATTTGCCTGCCAATTATGATTCCGAAAGCTTGGCTAAGAGTTTATCAGTCATCTCTCAAGAACGTGTACTCCTTCCTGAATCAAATATTGCCCGTCCTATCCTCGCTGACATGCTGATCCAGCGTGGTGCGGCAGTCACCGTCGTTATAGCCTATCAAACGGTTTGTGGTTCCGGCGGCATGGATATACCAAACTTATTGACACATCAACAAATAGACGCTATCACCTTCACCAGTTCTTCGACCGTGACCTATTTCATCGACCGCCTTGACCAAGAAGCTGGACAGTTGCAGGATGCTACTGATCTATGTGCCGCTTGTATTGGTTCTAAAACAGCGGCGACTGCCCGCGACTTGGGCTTCAAGCAAGTTGAGGTTGCATCAGAACACACACTCGAAGGTCTGATCAAGGCATTAGCACATCTTTTCAGCCTTCCAACACAACGAGGAAACGACTCATGACAGGACTCGAAACGGATCACCACGACGCAATTACACACCAGTCGTCTGCTCTGCGTCCCCGTCGCTTACGCCGCACGGCGGGACTTCGCCGCATGGTACGAGAGACCAGCTTAGCGCCTGATGACTTCATCTACCCGCTGTTCGTACGGCACGGACATGATATTCAACAACCGATTCGCTCCATGCCGGGGCAATATCAATGGTCTATCAACAAGGTGGTTGGTGAGATCAAAAGCGCCTACGCCCTCGGTATTCCAGCGGTTGTGTTGTTTGGCATCCCCGAAACCAAAGATGCGTGCGGCAGCGAAAACTATGACCCCAACGGCATTATCCCCAATACAATTCGGGCGATCAAAGATGCCGTTCCAGATATGCTGGTGATCTCGGACATGTGCTTATGTGAGTATACCGATCACGGTCACTGCGGGATTATCAACCAGCGTGGTGAAGCCCATTACAACCCGCACTTGCCAGAAGGCTATTTGCTGAACGATCCTACGCTCGAACTCTTGGCGCAAGCCTCCATCGTCCATGCCGAAGCAGGAGCGGACATCATCGCACCATCAGGCATGATGGATGGTATGGTAGGTGCCATTCGCGCAGGGTTGGATACATCTGGATTTGACCATGTGATCGTGATGAGTTACGCAGTCAAATATGCCAGTGGTTTCTACGGACCATTTCGTGAAGCGGCTGAAAGCCCACCCCAATTTGGTGACCGCAGCCAATATCAAATGGATCCGGCTAACAAGCGCGAAGCACTCAAAGAGGTTGCCCTGGATGTCGCTGAAGGTGCTGACATGCTGATGGTGAAACCGGCGCTCCCATATCTCGATATCGTGAGCGCGGTGCGCCAAGCCTATGACCTGCCCTTAGCCGCTTATCAGGTGAGCGGTGAATACGCCATGCTCCAAGCTGCTGGTGCTAATGGCTGGATCGACCTGCAACGCTGCGCACTGGAAACCCTCACCAGCATCAAGCGGGCTGGCGCGGATATGATTTTGACCTACTTCGCGAAAGAGGCGGCTCAATGGATTTCAAAGTAACAGGATCAGTCGATAACAGCCGTTTCTTACGGGCCTGTCGTCGCCAATCAACTGATGCCACGCCTATCTGGTTGATGCGTCAAGCGGGTCGCTATATGTCTGAGTATTGTCAATTGCGCGAGAAATACAGCATATTTGAGGCCGGTTTCTTGAGTAGTGCACATACCATTGAAAATATTCAGAATACACTTTCAGCAGCGCAGAAATGTATTATCTGAATCACTGCACTTCCACTATCCTAAATACCATTTTCTCTATCGCTAAACGGGGAAAGACGAGCCTTGATGATATCTTCAGATACACCACGGTCACATAAGGTTTGGGAACCCACCACAGGATGACCTTCAACGGCAACATCTGGATAACGCTCATAGTCAAAATCGTGTACTAAGCCGAAACAACCTATACTTCAGGATCACCATCGAATCGAGGCGCATAGGCACTCATCGCTGTTTCCATAGCTAACATGAGTCGCCCTGCGTGTACTCTGTAACAATAGACCATGATTGTTCACGGTTCATTGCGTTGTGTGCCTTTTTATCAAATCGCTAACCATAAACTTGGAAACTGATCTCAAGTGGATCACCGATTGTGATACGACCGGGGGTCTGCAAAATCCAAGTGCCGGTGATCTTTTGATTGCCGCCTTTGGCTGGCGTCTTACCCACCAATGTAATAGTTGCTACATCACCCGGTTTTACGACTACATCGCGATTATCGAAGAAGATAAAGCGCTCAACATCAAAATCTTCGCCCGACGAATAACGCAATACCGTACTCTTTGCCCAATCGCAATTTGCCGCACTGAGATTGGTAATCTGAATTTTTAGCGTGAACTTGGTATCAACCGAAAGTACATAAAGACCCTCACTATTTTTCTTGATGTTTGGCGGATCAACCAAGGTAACATCAGCGGCGTAATCTAAATTACAAGCTGTTTGGGTCGCGTTCTGGGACTCGGCTGTTTGGGTCAATGCAACGACTGTTTGCTGTGGATTGGTCGTAGCAGTCGCAGTTGGTGTAGGTGTAAATGTGAGTGATGGAGTGAATGACGGTGTCAACGTTAAGGTTGGCGGTTTGGTTGGTGTTAAGGTTGGCGCTTTTACCACGGGTATCAGTTTCGTATCACCATACGCATCGAGCGCAGATACTTTTACCCATCCCTGTAAACCATTGGATTTCTGAATCTGAAACCACAAACTATCAGGACTAACGCCCACAATCGTAACCTGTTCGCCTGCCTTAATATCCACCATCTTGGCAGATGTTTCATCCGGCGCCTGCAAGGCAATCTCACCGTTACTGCTTGCCTGTATGAACGCAATCGGAGTGGCTGGCGTTGATGAAGGAGTCGGCGTTAGTGAGGGCGTGAATGTAATAGCGGGTGTTGTTGTGTCAGTTGGAGCACTAGTTGCTGTTGGGACATCCGTGTTCGAAATCACAACTGGTGAAGTAGCTTCAGTTGTCTCCCCTGTTGTTGGCACGGCAGCCACATTAGTAGGAGTGGGGTTCTGTAAAAAGCTAGGAAAAGGAATGATGCGGGTGGCAAATGCAATGATAAAAAGAGCCACAACAGCACCAAGTACCCACACAGGCCACATCGACCGTGGCGCTGCGGGTTTGGTCACATCCGGCTGACCGGGTATCAAGGTCGTAGTGCTACCAATTGAAGTGGGACGAGTCTGCGTATCCGATGGAGCATTTACAATAGACCCGCCATGAGCTTCAGGCGGTGCAAAGAATGACTTTGGCTGTATATCTATATCAGCGTTAGCACTAGCAAAGCGATCTAGATCTTCAATTAAAGCAGCAGCCGATTGATAGCGATCAACGGCTTCTTTGGAAATCACTTTACGAACGATACGATCCAGTTCTTCGGGAATATTTGGATTAATGTCACGTGCAATAGGCGTGGGAGTATTCAAGTGTTTGAGGATTATCGCAAGCGGCGTTTCTGCATCATACGGCAATTGCCCCGTTAACATCTGGAACATAATGATGCCGAGGGAATACAAATCAGAACGTTCATCACCCGCTTCACCTAAACCTTGTTCAGGTGCCATGAAGGCGGGCGTCCCAACCATGCCACCGCTAGCAGTAAACTGTGCGCCCGTCACAATCTTGGCAATACCAAAATCGGTGAGCACAACACGATTGTCATGATCCAACATCAGGTTGGCAGGTTTTACGTCACGGTGGATCATATTACGGCTGTGCGCATACGATAATGCACTGGCAGCCTCGCGCATTACACGAATGACTTCGGGGAGTGGCAACAGCTCACCCCGCGCCATGATGGACGATAGACGATCTTTAAGAGTCGAACCGTCAATCAACTCCATGACCATGTAATAGCTTTCAGCTTCCTGATCATAATCAAAGTCATAGACTTGGACGATATTAGGATGCTTCAGCTTGGCAATATTCTGTGCTTCACGTTCAAAACGCGACTTAAATTCAGGGTCATCCGCGAGAAAGGCATGGAGGACTTTAATCGCTACATAGCGATCAAGCGTGCCCTGATAGGCGCGGTAAACCTCAGCCATACCGCCGCGCCCGAGCCGTTCAATTACTTCGTATTTCCCAATCTTTCGATTCTGCACAGATAAGGTCTTTACTATTCAAATGAGGAAAAGATGATGGATGTGATTATAGCCTATGATAACCACATCCTCAACGTAAGTGTATCTTACAATTCCTTTATTTCAGGATTAACCACCACCGCTGACACCTTCTTTGATGCCACCTTCGGTCATTGCACGCGCATCCAAGGCTTTGGCTGCATCCGCATCGGTCATATAACCGAGCGAAACGACCACTTCACGGATGCTGCGTCCTTCGGCAAGCGACTTCTTGGCGACTTCTGCGCCCTTAAGATAGCCGATGATCGGATTCAAGGCCGTAACCAAGATCGGATTCTTTGCCAACCAACCTTCAGCCTGTTCACGATTAGCAATCAATCCAACAACGCACTTGGTGGTGAAGGCGTTTACAGCACCAATCATAACATGCATCGCTTCAAACAAATCATGAGCAATGATAGGCATCATCACGTTTAGTTCAAGCTGACCAGCCTGCCCTGCCATCATGATGGTCACATCTTTGCCGATGACATGGAACATCGCCATGTCAAGCATTTCAGCCATCACCGGATTGACCTTGCCGGGCATAATCGAAGAACCGGGTTGCACCGTCGGGCAGGTAATCTCTGCGAGACCGGTGGTTGGACCGCTGGCAAGCAAGCGAACGTCATTAGCAATACGAATGAGGTCTTGCGCCACGGTACGAATAGCACCGGAGAAGAACACTGCGTCCTGCATTGATTGCATGGACTCAAACAAGTCATCTGATTCGTAGAGTTCAAGGCCAGTAAGTTTGCTTAACTTGGCGACCATACGCTTGTGATATTCGGGATGGGCATTCAAACCAGTCCCGTTAGCGGTACCACCGATACCCAAACGACGCAGCCCTTCAGCCGCTTGATTGACCTTCTCAATATCACGTTCGATAGCTTTTGCCCATGCCCCAACTTCTTGACCAAGGCGAATCGGCACTGCATCCTGCAAATGGGTACGACCACTCTTGGTGACATCATCCCATTCCTTAGCCTTCATACGCAGTGCATCTGCGCACGCTTTGAGGGATGCAGTCAATTCATTCAAACGCCATAGCGCCCCTAAGCGAATCGAGGTCGGAATGGTGTCATTGGTACTTTGCGCCATATTGACATGATCGTTAGGGCTAATAGGCTTCTTGGTGTCATCAAGCTTGTAGCCAAGAATCTCGTTGGCGCGGTTGGCGATGACTTCGTTGGCGTTCATGTTGTGGCTGGTGCCTGCACCGGCCTGGAATGGGTCAACAACGAACTGGCTATCATGCTTGCCTTCAAGGATTTCATCAGCAGCCTGCATAATGGCCTTTGCCATTTTTTCGTCCATCAAGCCTAGATCAAGATGAACTTCGGCTGCGGCACGCTTGACCATGGTGATGGCCCAAATGAATGCCGGATAGGGCTTAAGACCACTTACAGGGAAATTTTCGACGGCGCGTTGGGTCTGTGCGCCATAATATGCACCAGCAGGTACACTGACCGGTCCCAACGAGTCTTTTTCAATACGAACATCAGCCATTTTTTACTCCTCGCGTAATTGACGCGTTATTTAATCATGTAACAGTGTGCAACAAAAAAGGCGCTACTGATTGTAACGCCTTTCACTTTTCCACGCGATGATTGTAACGAACTTCAGCGCATGAGTAGTTGCTTAATGCTTATTTAGCAGCGGCGTAACGCTTGGCTACTTCGTCCCAATTGACCACATTCCACCAAGCGGCGATGTAATCAGGACGGCGATTCTGATAGTTCAGATAGTAAGCATGTTCCCATACATCCAAGCCCAAGATAGCAGTCTTGCCTTCGGAAATTGGGTTGTCTTGATTGGGAGACGAGGTAATGCTCACCGCACCACCTTTATCAGCGATGAGCCAAGCCCAACCTGAACCAAAACGTCCAACACCAGCAGCAGCAAACTTCTCTTTAAAAGCGGCGAAGCTACCGAAAGCGGCGTTAATGGCAGCGGCGAGATCACCAGTGGGTTCGCCACCCTTGCCGGGAGCCATAATCTGCCAGAACATGGTGTGATTGTAGTGTCCGCCGCCGTTGTTGCGAACGGCACCGCGGATCGCTTCAGGAAGGCTATCCAATGAGGTCAACAGTTGCTCAATGGTCTTGCTTTGCAGGTCAGGATGGGCTTCGAGAGCCTTATTCAGGTTAGTAACATAAGCATTGTGATGCTTACCGTGATGGATTTCCATCGTGCGTGTATCAATATGGGGTTCCAATGCATTCGTCGCGTATGGAAGAGCAGGAAGTTCAAAAGCCATTGTCAATCTCCTTAGTGTGGTACTTGAAGAAGGTTATTACACACTTATTCTAGCCGTAGGCAAGCTTGTTTCCAAGTTGACCTTTGGTACAGATTAGTGGCACTAGCCCAGCAGAACAATTATGAAGTATGCTACATGAGCATTACAAGTCACATCATAAGTTTATAAACAAATCATGAGAAGCTGGCAATCTATATTTTGTTGCCTGCTTAAGAGTTGCTATTTTGACCACGCAGGAACAATCCATTCACGCATCCACCAAAATCCCAATTCAGGCTTATATTGTCATCGCTATCGGCGTCCTAGCCGTATCATTAGCCTCAATTCTGATCAAATTGACGCAAGCCGAAAGCGTACCATCGACCTTAATCGCAGCCTCCAGATTAACCATCGCATCAATAGTCTTGGCACCCTTCACGTTAAGTCGTTACCGGGCAGAACTACAACAGTTAAATCGCAATCAATTTGGTCTAGCGGCTGTTTCGGGACTATTTCTTGCGATTCATTTTGCCACGTGGGTCAAGTCATTCGAATATACCAGTGTATTGGTGGGAGTGGTGTTGGTTAATACCAATCCTTTGTGGGCAGCCATACTCGAAGTGATCTTTTTACGTACGAAATTAGCGCGTTGGGTTATTATCGGACTCGGGGTTGGTATTTTGGGCAGTGTTATCGTTGCGCTACCTGCAAGCGGCAGCATTCAATTTGAAGCCAACACTGGCAGTTTACTAGCCTTAATTGGAGCCGTTGCAGTGGCCGCTTATTTCGTCATCGGACGCAATTTACGAGCGACACTTTCGCTACTTCCATACATTTGGCTCGTGTATAGCTGTGCGGCCATCTTCCTACTCATATTGGTCGCGATCACAAAAACTCCGGTTTTAGGCTACAGTTTGAAGGGTTATTTGTTGTTGGTCGCAACTGCGCTCATTCCGCAGCTTATCGGTCATTCATCGCTCAATTTCGCGCTGCGCTACTTCCCTGCATCCTACGTAGGTATTGCTGGTCAACTTGAGCCGGTACTCAGTGCTATCGTGGCATTTCTACTGCTGGCAGAACTTCCTACAGGAATCCAGATCGTAGGCAGTGTTATCATTATATTTGGGGTCATCCTCGCAAGTTTAGGTCAAACGCAAAAGAAGTAACAACATCCATGACAATGTTATCGTTTAGGATTCCAGCGCCTACAAATACGGTTCGGCGCGTACAATTACTGCTGCTTCTAGGCACATTCGCAGGCGCTTGGGCAGCAATCTTCGGTCGGATCGCTCAACACCACGGAATGCCAACACCAGTAATCATTTCAGGCCGCATACTGCTGAGCGCAATCGTGATCACGCCTATCGTGTGGCGCAATCATCGCCACGAAATTCTAGGACTAAACAAACGTGATGTGTTAATCGCCGCTGGTGGTGGTCTATGGTTCGGAATTCACCTCATGTCGGGTTTCGAAGCGCTGCGGCACACATCTGTACTTGTGAGCAGCGTCCTCGGCGGCACTTTACCGATATGGGTCGCGATACTTGAAGTCACGATATTACGGACACGACTCAGTCGCATCATTTGGCTCGGACTGGCGATTACATTGAGTGGAGGCATCATCATTACGTTAGCGGGTAGCGGTGATCATTCGCTTGGGGATAATCCGCTGCTCGGCAGTGGGTTGGCAATGACAGCGGCACTCACAGGTGCTATTTACGCAATTGTTGGACGCCGTTCACGCAACAAAATGTCGTACCTGCCCTATTTGTGGTTGGTATTCACGTTTGGCGGTTTAACCAGTTTGGCAGTCGCGTTAGTCAACCAGCAGAGTTTCGTTGGCTATGACGGAACTGCATACTTTGCCATCGTTATGCTAATGATCTTGCCTCAACTGATCGGACATGGAGTTTACAACTATGCCCTTCGAAAGCTGCCGGCCACTTTCGTTAGCGTGGTCGGACAATTTGGAATTGTCATTAGCGCGATACTGGCATTTCTGTTCTTTCGCGAAGTACCTAATATATTGGAAATTCCAGGCAGCATCGCCATTGTCATCGGAATCACGATGGTTAACCTAAACCAGTCATCAAACCCGAAAGAAACCAAAGCTGAAATCGAACCTCCACCTGAACCATTGATTCCCGCGTTAATAACAGTTCCAGTGGGTGGTGATGACGAGCACAGCAAGTATTTTGGGAAAACGGAGTAGTCAGCGACACAGCTTGAATATAAAAGTGGCTGGTACAGTACCGGCCACTTGTTATTTCTGAGGCAAACGAAATTCGCGTATGAGCAGTTAGCCGAGCTTAAAGCCCAAATAATCAGATACCCCCGGCCATATATCCGTTGAAGGAATATCCTCGGGCAACAAAACCTGCCCCAAGAGCGATTGCAGTTGCCCACTACGCGACAATTCCTGAAGCGTGTACTCTACCAGTAAACGAAAGTCGATATCATTGCGAGGTACTGCCATACCCACATATACGCGACTATACCATGCGTCAGGATTTGTACCGCGGTGGGTTAAACGCAAGTCATTGGGATTCGCTTGCACATGAGCGATCAATTTCAGGCTATCACCAAATACAGCATGAGCATTATTCTGTGACAAGATAACGATAGCCGCGTCCTGTTCATTGTTAATGATGAAGGTGCGCACAGCCGCATTAGCGCTGTTAGCCAGTGCTTTTACCCGATCTTCCACCCCGGCTTCATTGCTAAAAACACCGACAATACGCGCCCTTAAGTCAAGGAAAGTCTCGTAATCATCGCTCTTCTTGACCATCACTCGTTCACCATGTAATAGGTAGGGAGCCGTCAAGTCAACTTTATCAGCGGCTGTCCAATCGAGTGGCACACCAATAGCAATATCGGCTTGTCCACTGGCAACTAGATCAACCGCATTCGCCACTGAATTAGGAATATAATCGACTCGAAAACCCCATTTTGCTGCCATTGCTTCAATCACGGCGCGGTTAGTGGCCTCAAGCCGTTTTTGACTTTCAGGGGCATCTGCTGGTAAATCCGTTACGCCAGCAACCCGAATGGCTTTGCCTTGCTGCAAACGCGGTACAGTATATTGGCTTGGATACGGAACATCTTGCGCAAATTGGGCAGGTTTCGGGGCTTCATCACCAATACCACCCCATATAGGGAGATTATTCCCCGCATAATTCAGGCCAGCCAGATAAGACTTCTGCAATTCTCCAAACGCACCTTTTTGTGCAAGATACTGTAGGGTCTTGTTAATCAGGTTACGCCAATTGAGATCTTGCCGCCGAACAGCTATCGCATAGGGTTCAGGACCTATTGCCTCGTCCAAGATTTTGCCCATACCGGGCTGTGGAATGACCTTCGACAACTGGTAACGGCTATCAACTACACCGTCAATTTCACTGTTAACCAAAGCCGAGTAGGCTTGGTCGATGGTCAAAAACGATTGAATGGTCGCTCCAATACCCGACCGTTGCTGCCATAATCCGATTGCCTCCGCAGCCGGTGTCCCCAAAACATAGCCAATTTTCCGCCCGCCCATATCAGCTAAACGTGCGGCACCGTCGTCTTGGCGCACAAGCAAAGATTGTGAACCGGCAAAATACGTCAGACTAAATTCGACCTGTGAGTCCATATCACGGCGATGTGTTTGGAGACCTAACAACATGTCAATCTTGCCAGATTTCAACAATTCGACACCTGTCTGACGAGTAACCTGCACCGGAACAAACTTAACACCCCAGGCTTCAGCCATCTTTTTCGCCAAATCAGCGTCAAAACCTGACACTTCACCGCGTACATTGAGGGTGCCAAAAGGTGGCGCATTGTAGAGTAAACCTACACGAACAGCGCCATCTTTTTGAACTTGAACTAATGATGACTCCGTAAGCAAAACATCACTGACCGCAATATCTTGTGAAGGCACAAGCGTCGGCGGTACCAACGTCGGTGCGGATTGCAAGGCAGCTTCCGCTGACAAAGATGGCGGAACAATAGTCGCTAACAAAATAACGGTAACAACCATGACAATTGCAATCGCATAACGTTTCATAGGATTACCTATAGAGTTGATGGGCTTTGATATAAGCGAGAACCGCATCCGGCACTAAGTATCGAATGCTAAGTCCCGAGGATGAGCGTGCAACAATGGCACTAGAGGAAATATCGATGAGAGGAACGTCGATGATCACCAGTCGCCCCGCCAATTCAGGTAATAGATCGTGGTGCATATCGATTGAAATATCAGCTTGAGGACGACGCATCACCGCGAATTTGCACAACCGAATCACTTGATCGGGTTGATACCATTTCGGTAAATCACGCAGCGAATCGCCTCCCATCACAAAATACAGATCAGACTGGGGATATTCAGAATGGAGTATCCGCAACATATCCACAGAGTAATGAGGGCCGGGACGATCAACATCCACCCTCGACATAGAAAACTGTGAATTATCTGCTATTGCCAACTGCAACATTGCAAGGCGATGCTCAACTGATAATTTGGTATCGCCTTGCTTATGTGGCGGATTTGCGGCTGGTACAAACAACAACTGATCGAGTTTGAGCGCATCGAATGCGTATTGGGCAAGTATCAGATGCCCCATATGGGGTGGATCAAACGTGCCGCCGAGTATACCTACGCGATCCATGCGTCCTCAGTCAGACCATTCGAGTTCATAATCACCAATGTAAACAGTATCGCCAACCTGAACGCCTGCCTCCTCAAGAGCCGCCGAGACGCCCAATGTTTCCAAAATGTCTTGGAAGCGCATAATGGCATCTTCATAATCCCAATGGGTCATTGCAGCAGCACGTTCAATACGCCGTCCGTTGACACGATAGGTGCTCTCGCCTTCGCGGACAATTGTAAATACAACCTCTTCCTCTGGTAATTCGTAGAGTGGCGTTTCAGTAATCGGCACTTGTTCAACCGGTGGCAATGCATCAACGGTCTTGAAAATGCGCTGGATGAGATCTTTGACATTTTGCTGAGTTGCTGCCGAAATGTACATCGGGTCAATACCCCGTGCTTTCAACGCAGCCTGAACCTTCGGCCAACGCTCTTGCGCTTCGGGCAAATCCATTTTGGTAAACACGACGATTTGTGGCTTTTCAGCAAGCTTTTCGTCGTACAGTGCCAATTCAGTGTTGATCTGGCTAAAGTCTGCGATAGGGTCTTCACTGGCGCCGTTCAGCAAATGAACCAACACACGCGTCCGTTGGACATGCCGCAAGAACGAATGTCCCAGCCCGACACCCATATGCGCGCCTTCAATCAATCCGGGAATATCAGCCACAACCATGTCTCGTTGATCATATAGCATCACACCGAGGTTGGGTTCAAGCGTGGTAAAAGGATAATCTGCGATCTTCGGGCGGGCGTTACTCACTACTGATAGCAAGGTTGATTTACCAGCATTCGGCACGCCAACAAATCCAACGTCTGCAATAAGCTTAAGTTCAAGCATCAACCAGCGTTCTTGCCCCGGTGATCCTTTTTCAGCCATACGCGGGGTTTGGTTTGAAGCGGTAGCAAAATGTTGATTACCGCGTCCACCACGTCCACCTTTAGCAACGGTGATGCGATCTTCAGGGCGCACGAGATCAGCGATAACTGCGCCCGTTTCCGCATCTTTGATGACCGTGCCCGGTGGCACATCTATTTCAATGGTCTTGCCACTGAGACCGCTCATGTTCTTGGCGCGTCCGGGCTTGCCACTATCAGCCTTAAAATGAACGCCTCTTTGGAACGGCGACAAGGTGTTCAGGCGAGGATTGACCTTAATAACCACATCCCCTCCCCTACCGCCGTCGCCGCCGGCTGGACCACCACGTGGCATAAATTTCTCGCGCAGAAAGGCAACGATACCATCGCCACCATCACCGCTGCGGACATAAATCTTGACATCATCTAACATACAACCTACACCTGCATTCCTAATCCATACTCACAATTGAGATCATCTAGCAATCCAACTCTGGCAGCATTTCAGGCTGACCAGCACGATACCATGCGATTGTGCGACGTGCCCCATCACGAAAATCTGTCGGCTCAAATCCGAGTTCATTTCGAGCCTTGTCACTCGATACGCGCCAGCTATTATACACGTAAGACCGCAGGTTCAACGGCCAGAAGGGTTCCGTGTGCGTTAGAACCGAAAGCGCTTCAAGAATACGAGCTGTATTGATCCCTAGCCAACCGGGGATTGGTAAGCGCGGCCAATGCAAATTAGCTTCATTACAGACGATGTCGAAAGCATCGCGATGGGATATCCAATCTCCACAAATATTATAAACTTCACCTAAACGACCACGATCAAGCCCTTTTATAACTCCTTGCACAACATCACTGATATAGGCAGGGAAAATGATGTAGCGCCCACGATTGATTTGCATAATAATGCCACGCATGGGGTCTTTGAAAAACAACCGATTAAAAGCATATTGACCGAGCGGGCCGTAGTATGCTCCCGGCCGCAACACAACCACAGGCAAATCATAATCATGGAAATAGCGCATAGCGGTTTGCTCCGCCTGCCATTTGCTACGCTGATAGGGGTCAGTCGGATGTGCAGGATGCGTCTCATCTACAATCCGGTTTGGATCAGGCTCGCCAACAACCGCAATGGTTGAAATATGGATGAACCGTTCAACCTGTGCCTTCCGGGCTGCTTCTAATACATTCTCTGTACCGCGAGCATTTGTTTCGGCAAAGGCACGTTCATCTCCCCAGAAGCGGAACATTCCTCCCGCATGTATCACATATTTGCAACCTTGAGTCGCTTTCGCAATGACCTCAGTGTCATGTAGATCACCCGCTATAATTTCTACATTGGGGTAACGCTTTAACCAACCATTGGCCTCAGGATGGCGTGTGAGAATACGCATCGAGTAATCGGCACGACATAAGGCGGGAACCAAATGTCGCCCCAGAAACCCCGTACCACCTGTGAGAAAAATCATAGTGCTTCTTTCTAAACCATACAACGTCAAGTAATTAGCCTAATTATCGCGACCGATCGACGTTGGCAACTCAGACCATAAGCGCAAGGGCCCATTATCTGTTATAAGCCCCCAACCGATTGGCAACTCCTGTACAAGTGCCTCTATTTTCCAGCGCTTCTCAGTCGCATCGTAAGCCATCCGAAAGACGGCAGTACAGTCTCCCAATTCCTGCACCAGCATCCAATCTGGATGATTCGGTTGAAACGAGTTCATCTTTCGCACGGTTTGCGCGTCTATTACCAGACAGCAACTACCATTTTCAGAAAATTGACGTACTTTAACGTGGTGGCGCGCAATCAAAACGCTGTTGAATCGAATACTGCGTGATGATATTCGAGTATTGTTGATTAACTGAAAACGGGTCAAAAAACGACCTGTCAAATAATGTGATGAGTCGTCAACGTGTTGGTGCTTTGCAGCATCTTGCAGCCACTCTATAGCCTGTAAATAATCATCACGAACTTTTGAAACAATGTCATCAGGTGCAATCCATTCCGCTTGGTGAGCAACCCCGGCATTCATACGCCTTAATCGGCTCGTCCACGGAATAGGCTCACGGCCTACCGCGAATAAGACAAATAATGCGCAAATTACTATTAAAACGAGCGCAATCACCATTTATGAGATTGACCTCAAGCACAACTTTGATGAACGTATCAATCGGGGTGTCTGAAGCATGCAGCAGTACAATTACGGTCGCCCACTGAGCGCCATCCAAATGTTCTGCCGTAGACGTGCCTTGCTCAGCGGTCGCTCAAGATAAACATCGACGTTGGCTACTGCAATGGTCAGTGAAGCATCTTCTGGCATAGCATGATCAGCAATCAAAATGATGGGCAAGTGACGCAGCTTTTCGACCTCACGCAATTTACCAAGCATCTCCCAGCCATGCATATCTGGCAACAGGAGATCCATAATTAGGAGATCTATTGCTTCATCCTCAAGATGTGTCATCGCTTCGGCAGCAGTCGCAGCAATTTGCACCGAAATCTTTAATTCCAAGCAGAGATTGTAAATCAGCTTACGTTCTTCAAGTGAGGAAACAAGCAGAAGCAGTGACTTATCCTGTGTGACACTGGTGTCACTTTGTGCTGCAATAATCGCTTCTAATTCTGAGGTTGCATTATTGGGACGCAGTTCATGTACAAGCTGGCTATCCCGCATTTCCACATTGGCAAAGGCGATAACTGATTTTGCAAAAATATTGTGGGCAATTTTCTGCAAATGCTCCAAAACATCTTCGGCATGTTTCATATCGCCAAACAGAGCGCCATCAGCACCTGTGATAGCCACAAGATTAGAACGCAATTCAGCACTACAAACATGCCCCAGTTGAGCTTGTTCAAGAAACTTGTGTACATTTTCAAGATTAGTTGCGGGTAATAACGTATTGATGTAATACGTACGGATGCGATTTACACCCTCCCCACTGGATAAATGCGGATCATAAACATGCGGCTCAGGCAAACCAGTTACCCATACATATGTTGGGTCATAGTGATCAACGCGACCAGCAATTTTCAGCCGATCCAACTCGGTGTCTGTCGCGGGGCTGCCTTGTGTGCTGCCACTAAGCTCTACGATCTGCCCACTGTACAGATCTTGTCCTCGATTGCCGCTCAATTGAGCAACTACTGCACCAGAAGCCGTGACAAAGACAAAATGACGAGGGACAGCAGTACCATTGTGTATTTTAGCCATCAAATTCTACCAAACGAGTTTGTTCTCATGAAAGTGGCCTTATTGTACTGCTGTCTAGAACGCGGTTCAAATCACAACTTCACAAAATATGATGCCGCAGCACGATCGACCAACTCGCGGGTCAACGCAGGTGGCTGATTAAGATAACTCGCAATGTCAATTAGTTGGTTCAAAATATCACGCGGATGTACGCTCCGAAGTGGACGATCATGATTGATGTACCATTCCTTCAGCAAGTACGCCAACGCCTGTTCGTCGTAGCGCACTTTCTTGATGTCACACATACGCTTAAAGATTTCGCGAAAATCCTCATAACTTGGGTCAGTAACTTCGATCTTATGGCGAATACGACGCAAGAACGCCTCATCTACCAATTCACGCGGGTCAAGGTTCGTTGAAAACACAATCATTACGAAAAATGGGATTTCAATCTTACGCCCAGTATGAAGGGTGAGGAAATCGACGCCTTTTTCCAACGGCACAATCCAGCGATTCAAAAGATCACGAGGACGAACTTGCTGGCGACCAAAGTCGTCAATCAAGAACATGCCACCATTCGCCTTAACCTGAAACGGCGCTTCATAGAATTTATTGGTGTCGTCATATACCAGATCAAGACCGGCTAATGTGAGTTCACCACCGACCATAATCATAGGACGCTTAATACGCACCCAGCGTGGGTCAGAAATCATACCGGTAGCTTGCTTAACTGCCCCTTTTTCTGATATGACATGGTTCACATCATCAAACACGCGGATGACCATACCATCGACATCGATAGCATAGGGTATCCACATGTCGTCACCGAGAATCAAACGACCAACGACTTCTGCAATCGTCGTTTTACCATTTCCGGGTGGGCCATACAAGAAAATCGAACGTCCAGAATTGATGGCAGGGCCAACTTTGCCAAGCATCTCTTCTGAAATAACCAGATGATTGAGAACCTGTTTCAACTCGGACTCATGAACAGTTAAACGTTCACGATTTTGAGCCTTCAGTGAATCAATATATTGTTCAAGTGTAACGGGTGCCGGCCCTGCATATTGAGAACGCTCAGTGGCCTCACGGGCTTTATCAGCACCTTTAGCCGAAATAACGTATTGATATGATGACTCACCGATACCACCAGAACCTCGCACCTCGATATATTTCTCACGTTTAAGGAAATCGATAACGCCTTCGAGTACGCCCGTATAAGGTAGTTTAACAATTTCGGCAATTTCATAGCCGACCAGCACGCCACCTAAATACAGGACTTTGAGTACCAAGTCTGCCACATTAAGTGCGTTCAGTCCGGTATCTTCCAATTTAGTAAGTGGTGGCGGCGCCCACCCATCCTTACCAACTTGACTCGAAGCAGAACTTCCCCCACCGATCGGCCCTGTCAACTTCTTGATTTGTTGCGGGCGCGGTGGAGCGTTACGATTCATTTGGTCGGTCATCAATTCCTCCAGCCAATATCATTCGAGTAGCGCAGTTCGTACACGCGTTAACATTGCGTAAAAAAAGACATGTGGAAACATGAAGTCACGTAAATTATATAGTACACTCAGGATACTGCACAAGCAGACTTAAGATCAATTTTAACGAACCGTTTATTGTGAAAACGGTTCGTATAATGGCAGCAAAGATATGATTGAACAAATTCAGTGGTTAGGCTATGGGGGTTTCTTCATTCAGGGACCACCCTTAATTTACATTAACCCTTCCCGGGTGACGCGCAACACATTTTTAGCAGACGTCATATTGGTTGGACATCATCACAATGAACATTTCTCGATGGCCGATATTACCAAATTAAGAGGCCCGCAAACCCAGATTTTGACCAATGAATATGTCGCACAAGAAATTGAAGGCAGCAAAGTCATCCGTCCGTGGCAAAGCGTGATGATTGACCGCGCTGGAATTAAAGCAATTCCTGCCTATTCACCTTTGGGTACTCAACACCCGCAAGCAGATGGCGGTCTAGGATTTATCATCTCAGTCAACTATTACGACATCTACTATGCAGGGGATACACAAATCATCCCTGAAATGTCCACTATTCATCCTGATATAGCAATTTTGCCAATAGATGACAATGGAACTCTAAGCGTTCAAGATGCGGCTGAGGTTGTCAAACAGATGCGACCCCGTTGGGTTATTCCCTGCAATTGGAACGCAAACACACAGTCTGATGCACGCCGATTCAAAGATCTTGTAGCAGGACGAGCCGAGGTCATTTTACCGTCAATGTTCCAGTAACATATGTTTGCCATGAATCAAAAGAGAGGCTGTGTAGCCTCTCTAAAAGATCTCACTGTCCGGATTACGCAGCCGGTTTTAAGCGACCGTCCGGTGACCACTCCAACTGTACATCGTTGTCGGTGTAGATTCTGGGATTAATCTTACCCATAATCACATCTTCATCCACAACAACACGCCGAATATCTTTACGCCCCGGTATCTCAAACATGACATTTAAGAGGCGGCTCTCAATGATCGAACGGAGACCGCGTGCGCCTGTGCCACGTGCCATCGCCAAATCAGCAGCAGCCCCCAATGCAGACTCTTCAAATGCCAGTTCGACGTCATCCAATGCCAACAAATGTTGGTATTGTTTGGTCAACGCATTCTTGGGTTCGACCATGATGCGGGTCAATGCTTCACGGCTAAGTGGATCGACATTGACCAAAACTGGTAACCGTCCCACAAATTCCGGTATCAAACCGAATGCCATCAAATCCTCAGGGCTGATTTCGTGCAACAGTTGAGTCTCATCTTTGGCTGGCGATTGGACACTTGAATGAAAACCAAGCGTACCTGACTTTCCAATGCGCTTGCTAATGCGTTCTTCAATACCCGCAAAAGTTCCACCGCAGATGAAAAGAATATTGGTTGTGTCGATCTGCAAAAATTCCTGATGAGGATGTTTACGTCCACCTTGTGGAGGAACATTAGCCAACGTACCTTCGAGAATCTTCAGCAGTGCTTGTTGAACACCTTCACCGGACACATCACGTGTGATGGACGGATTATCATTCGACTTGCGCGCTATCTTATCGATTTCGTCGATATAGATAATGCCCTTTTCAGCACGTGGAATATCGCCATCAGCAGCTTGGATCAGCCGCAACAAGATATTCTCAACATCTTCACCGACATAACCCGCTTCAGTCAGCGCAGTGGCATCTGCAATACAGAATGGCACATCCAACATGCGCGCCATGGTTTGCGCCATTAGCGTCTTACCACTACCTGTTGGACCGACGATCAGAATATTACTTTTCTGTAATTCCACGCCATCGGCCGATACTTCCGATTGAACGCGTTTGTAGTGGTTGTAAACGGCAACACTCAGAACCCGCTTTGCCTGTTCCTGCCCCACTACATATTCATCAAGGTGAGCCATCATCTCGCGCGGTGAAATCAATCGCTCGATGTGAAACTGCTCGGACGGAAATGCATAAGGTGAAGCACCTTGCGCTTCCAACAGCTTAATCTGCAACCGCTCAACACAACGGTTGCAAATATAAACGTTATTCGGCCCAGCAATTAAATGCTCAACCTCTAGATCACTTCGACCGCAAAACGAACAATGGTGGCTACCCGGAATATAGTTCACGCCTTACCGATCTCCTTTGGCGCTCCGTTCGGAGCAGCACCCAACACAGAGTCAATCAAACCATACTTTACGCTCTGTTCCGGGGTGAAGTAAATATCACGATCAGTATCACGTTCAAGAACTTCACGTTCTTGTCCCGTGTGCTTGACGAAAATATTGTTCAGAGTGTCCTTCAAGCGCATGATTTCATTCGCCTGAATTACAATGTCAGAAGCCTGCCCCTGAGCACCACCCAAAGGTTGATGCATATGGATCGTCGCGTTTGGCAATGCATAACGCAGTCCATGCTCACCAGCAGTCAAGAGAACGGTTCCGAAGCTGGCAGTGAGGCCGATTGCTACAGTGCTCACAGGTGATGAAATCTGCTGCATGGCATCATAAATAGCCAAACCAGCATACACCACACCACCGGGTGAATTGATATACATGTTAATTTGACGATCAGGATCTTCTTGCTGCAAATACAACAGTTGTGCAACGGTCAAATTTGCGACCTGATCGTTGATCGGAGTTCCTAACAAAACAATACGATTGCGCAGCAGTAGGGAGAAAATATCATATGCACGTTCGCCGCGTGCACTTTGTTCAATCACCATCGGAATTACATTAAAAGCTTCCATCGTCTCGATTCTCCTTCTGTTCGTTTATGCTTGAGATCTACGTAGATGATACGTCTTCAACCGCTGGTGCACTTAATGCTGGAGCTTCACCTTTGGCAATTGCAACAATACGGTCGAGTGTTCCCTGTTCCATCAGATCGTTCTTGATGTTCTCACGCATCTGGGGGGTATCTAACATACCGCGCAAGCTAGCCGCCTGCTCACCAAACTGGAGCAACATCTTGTCAATTTCGGCGTTGATGGCATCATCCGAAATATCAATGGTTTCAACTTCACGGATTTGACGCAAAACCAGCGCACGCTTCAAGTTTTTGACCGCAATATCGCGATAATCAGCCTTGAGATCGTGCTTTTGCTTATTGGTAATACGCATATAATCTTCAAGTGTCAGTCCTTGACGGCGGAAATCCTGATCAAGGCGTTCCAAGTAGCTCTCGGTCTGGTCATCAACCATTTCATCTGGAAAAGCGATGCTTGCACGTTCGACCAATGCGTCCAAAGCCTCACCAGCAAAATTACTCTTGGCCTGCTGTGCTACCGAGTTCTGTAGATTTTCGCGGGTACGCATCCGCAATTCCAACAGCGTTAATGGCTTTTCTTCTTTTTCAGTCACACGTGCCGCAAAATCATCGTTAATCGATGGGAGAGTAACATTTTCAATCTTCTTGACTTTGACCTTGAACTGAGCCTTCTTACCGGCGTATTCTTCGTACTCTTTTTCGTCTTCTGGGTATTCCAGTTCAAAGGTACGTTCTTCGTCAATCGCAGCGCCAAGGATAGCCTTTCGGAAACCGGGCGCAGGTTCTTCATTTTCTTCACGCAAGACCATCACGGCATCGTGTTCGTGGATAAATTCATTCCCACCTAGGCCATGATCGTGCCCATGTTCATGGTCGTGGTCATGTTCCTCGCCCTCGGCATGTTCATGATCGTGTTCTTCACCCTCAGCATGTTCATGTTCGGCTTCAGCAGCGTCTTCACCGACCAACTTGGCATACAACTCCAACGTGACGCGATTGCCCATATCAACTGGTTTTGAGCTTTCTTCGTACAACGCCTGTTCTTCTTGTAACTGGCGCATGGCCTTTTCGACCTGTGCATCCTCGACGGTCGGTTCCGTAAATTCCAACCGCAGGGAACGATAATCACCCAATTCCACCGTCGGTTGCAAAGGAACTACAAACGTGAATGTAGGATCGGGGTCTGCTTTGAAGTCTTCAAGTTGACCAGGAGCATAAGGCGCAATACCCGATTCATCCAATGCCTGCTTATAGACATCGTTGCCAAGAATTTCGATAGCATCTTCAAGAATTGTCGCATCGCCAAAGAAGCGCTGCACAACACTATAAGGAGCCTTCCCCTTACGGAAACCGGGGATGTTGTACTTTTGGCTCAGTTTACGCGCAGATTGCTGCTTGGCCTGTTCCAATTTAGCAGGTTCCAGTACCACAGTAAATCGAGCTTTATGATTTTCAATACGTTCAGTTTGGATGTTCAAGACCATATCCTTGCAGAGGTTAAGTAGAGCAAATTATAGCACTATGAAAATGGGAATTCTGTAAATCTTTTATTAGACATTTAAAACAGTGCTCGTCAATGAGGTGGGGATGGCGGGACTCGAACCCGCAAGGTGTGAACCACATGATCCTAAGTCATGCGCGTATGCCAATTCCGCCACATCCCCGCAAAAATTGATTATATGCGAGCTACAAATAGCTCACAAGGGGTAAATCATTCCAGATCAATTCGAGAAACTTGCGATACATCCATCTCCCCTGCTTTGCCCAATATACTTGTAATGAGGAGTTGAGCAAAACGAAAGAGACTTTGCATCTGCTCCATACGTTCCAAATACAACTTCGCCAATTCCTGGTCTTCCTCAGACATTTTGGACATCGAATTTGAAAGGCGAGCAGCATTCTCGTCCATTACATTTAAGGCACGTGATACATCTCGCATCTCGCGCCCAGCAA
Source organism: Aggregatilineales bacterium (assembly GCA_044227005.1). GTDB lineage: Bacteria > Chloroflexota > Anaerolineae > Aggregatilineales > Phototrophicaceae > CFX2. Next base: position 797,486 of record JBGAFZ010000002.1, on the reverse strand, counting down.
GAATGTTAGAGATAATCTGCCAGAAATCAGTCTCGGCTTCATAAAACTTCCGACGATCCCCGCGCCCTTTGACCCAGACTTGACGCACCATACCAAGATGTTCAAGTGTGCGCAGGTTCATACTGACGCTAGCTTTAGAAATATCCAACAATTCGACCAAGTCATCTAGACTCAAGGGTTCAGCACTGAGCATCAATGCGCCGTAAAGTTGTCCCATAACCTTGCTAAAGCCAAAGTAAGATGCCAATTGCCCTAGGCCGTCCAACATACTCTGCTGAACCGCCTGCAAATTCATGTCATGATTCTGAATCCCGTTTTTATCCGGCGCGGACATGGCGATACCTCAAATTTTTCTCTACAGAGTTGTGATCAGTTGCGTTGAAATAATAGAACTATCGTATCATTGTTAATGAACGGTGACAACCTGTCATTAAACACAATCAATCAAACCTCATTCATAAAGTAACGTATTACTGCGGCCTGAAGAAACTGCCTGATTCGCGGGAAAATTACCGAAAAACTCACCCATAGCCAACGAAATCATAGTAGCCAATAAAACATTGAAGGACTGATGTGAGGCGGTTAACACTTATTATGGATACAAATTCAACGAGCGCCCACTTGCAATACTACACACTTAAATTATGACCTGTCGATACTCAAGCGAGCGTAGTTAAAGATACTGATTGTTCAATTTTCCACAATTGGACTATGATAGCATAATTCAGTGTATTACCTTGTAGCACTCATGCGCCTCTAAAGCTAAAACTAATCTGGCGCGAAAAACACGAGAATGGTAATATTAACAATGCGTTATCTTTCACAATCGATTTGTATTCGCTAGGGGAGCAGTGGCCCTTATGCCCGGATCTATTCCTGATATTGTAATCGGGCGACTGCCTGTATATTTACGTGCGTTAACACGTCTCGCACACGAAGGCCAAGAAGTCACTTCTTCGCATGAGCTTGGTCGTAGGCTTGGAATTAGTTCCGCCCAAATACGCAAAGATCTCTCACATTTCGGGGGCTTCGGTAAACAAGGCACTGGCTACCAGATTTCTTATTTGGTTGATCAGTTGCGCCAAGTTCTGAAGGTCAATCAGGAGTGGGAAGTTGCAGTAATTGGAGCGGGCGATCTAGGTAGTGCGCTGCTCAATTACAAAGGTTTTGGAGATCGCGGATTTCGAATTGCATGCGTATTCGACAACTCACCACACAAAATCGGTAAGAAAATTGGGGAATTTCTAGTTCACCCAATTGACGAGATGCAATCAATTGTTGAAGAACGCGGCATCAAAATCGCGATGATCGCAGTACCAGCCGAAAAAGCTCAAGAAGTTGCCAATAAACTGATTGAAGTAGGCGTCCGCGCAATCTTGAACTATGCGCCGATGACACTTAATGTACCGCCTGAAGTCAAAGTTCAGTACATTGATCCCGTAGTTCAATTGCAGCGAATGACATTCTACCTGACTTAAATCTGTCCGATACGCCGCAAAATCGACTGATCTTCCAGCGCACGCCCTGCCCCAACAGCAACCGCAATCATAGGATTCTCAGAGCGATATACAGGTACCCCGGTTTCACGTGTCAAGAACTGATCCATTCCACGCAGCAATGCGCCACCGCCTGTTAACACAATACCGCGATCGATGATGTCAGAAGCAAGTTCAGGGGGTGTTGTGGCTAACACTGACTTGACGACACCTGCGATTGCAGCCAATGGTTCCTGCAACGCCTCAATAACTTCACCAGTCGTAATGGTTACCGTACGCGGCAATCCGCTCACGTTATCACGCCCCTGAATTTCCATGGACATGGTCTCGCCAATATCGATGGCAGCGCCCACCTGAATTTTGACAGACTCAGCGGTAGGCTGTCCGATGCTCAAATTATATTTACGCCGCACGTAGCTTTGGATCGCTTCATCTTGCTTAAGGCCACCCACGCGCCCACTCTCTGCGCGAACAATATTATTCATGGTAATGACGGCTGCTTCTGTGATTCCACCGCCAATGTTGATCACCATATCTCCGGCAGGTGTACTAACTGGTAGCCCTGCCCCAATGGCCGCTGCCAACGGTTCCCAGATGAGGTAAGCCTCACGCGCACCAGCAGACAACGCAGCTTCATGCACAGCGCGTTTTTCGACGCTAGTTACACCAAACGGAACAGAAATCATCACTGTGGGTTTGAACAAACGCACTCGTCCTGCAACTTTATCAAAAAAGTGACGCAGCATGACTTCAGTCACTTCATAATCCGCGATAACACCATCACGCAAAGGACGCACAACTTGAATGTCCTCGTCGTCAACTTTGCCGAGCATTTCACGAGCAGGTTGACCAATTTCAACGATACGTTCATCTTCAGCAGTCAACGCTACCAAAGAAGGTTCTTGAAGCACAATCTGACCATTTTCGTAGATCAAGACATTGATTGTACCGAGGTCAACACCGAGCTGTTTTTGGAATAATCCCATTTCATTCAAACCATTTCATTGACAATACCCTAGTGCGCTACTATACCATACATCTTTGGTTGTATGGAGATCATTATGAAAAACAAATAGGGCAAGATTACCTTGCCCTATTGTTTAATCATACATTGCTACGAAAACTACTCGTTGTCGTCTTCGCTCACGATACGCAGGATGGATGCAGACCGGCTCTTGAGCTTATTCTTGACCTTAAGAGCCAACTCCGCACGCCGAAGTTCGAGTGCAGCCGTCCGATTTTCAGCTTCAGGAACACCTTCAGCCATCATCTTAGCTGCTCGTACACGCGCCTCTTCGATTTTTTCTTCGTCAAGAGCAAATGACGATTCTGCCAGATAGGCTAAAGCAACGACTTTGTCAGGGCGGACATCCACGACACCGCCATAAATAACAAAACGTTCTTCCTTGTTCCCTTTGCGAACGACCAATTCACCGAAACCCATCGTCGTCAGCACTGGCGCATGATTAGGCAATACACCCATCTCGCCTTCAGAACCGGGAACAATCACCATATCGGCTTCACGTTCTTCGAAGACCTTGCGTTCCTGCGTCACAATTTCTACATGTATTGGCATTTTGCCTCCCTATCCATCTTCAAGTCGAGGGGCATCAGCGAGACACCCCTACAACAATCGAATGGGTTTATTTCTGTGACTGCTCGTAACGCTGGAGAACTTCGTCGATGGCACCAGCCATATAGAACATCTGCTCAGGGATATGATCGACATCACCCTTGAGGATGGTACGGAAGCCAGCGACGGTATCCTTAACCTTCACATAACGCCCTTCACGACCAGTGAATTGTGTCGCGACATAGAACGGTTGGCTCAGGAATTGTTCAATCTTACGTGCACGTGCCACCAGCAACTTGTCATCATCAGACAATTCATCGATACCAAGAATAGCGATGATGTCTTGCAAGTCCTTATAACGCTGAAGAATCTGCTGCACTTCACGAGCTGTACGATAATGATCTTCACCAACGATCAAAGGATCGAGGTTCTTGCTGGTGCTTGCCAGAGGATCAACCGCAGGGAAGATACCGCGAGCAGCAATCGAACGTTCCAGAGCAATCGTACCGTCCAAGTGGGTAAACACGGCCACTGGCGCAGGATCAGAGTAATCGTCTGCCGGCACATACACGGCTTGGATCGATGTGATCGAACCCTTGGTAGTCGAGGTAATACGTTCCTGCAACTGTCCCATCTCATCAGCCAGTGTCGGCTGATAACCGACCGCGGAAGGCATACGACCGAGCAGCGCCGATACTTCCGAACCAGCCAGTGAGTAACGGAAAATGTTGTCGATGAACAACAACACATCACGACCTTCATCGCGGAAATGCTCCGCCATGGTCAAACCGGAGAGCGCCACACGAAGACGCACACCCGGCGGCTCATTCATCTGACCGAACACCATTGCCAATTTATCGAGTACGCCTGCTTCATCCATTTCATGATAAAGCGCTGTACCTTCACGAGTACGTTCACCTACACCCGCGAATACCGACAAACCAGAGTGCTGGGTCGCAATCGAGTTAATCAGTTCCTGAATGGTAACTGTCTTGCCCACGCCTGCACCACCGAAAATACCGACCTTACCGCCCTTGGACATCGGAGCGACCAAGTCAATAACCTTCATACCGGTTTCAAAGATTTCAATCTTGGTTGATTGTTCTTCAAACGTTGGTGCCTGAGCATGGATTGCGCGGCGTGGTGACGAACCCGGAACAGCCTCACCACCATCAACAGGCTTGCCCAATACGTTAAACACGCGTCCCAACGACGCTGGGCCAACGGGTACGCTGATCGGTGCACCGGTTGAAAACGCCGGAACGCCACGTTGTAGACCGTCGGTGGTATCCATAGCAACGGTACGCACTGCGTTATCACCGAGAAGTGTCTGCACTTCTAAAATAAGGTCATCTTGTCCCTCAAGGCGAGGAACACGAATAGCCTCAAAAATATCTGGAAGCTGACCGGCAGGGAAATTCACATCCACCACCGCGCCTAATACTTGGGACACACGCCCCTGAATCTCTGCCATACTGGTTTATCTCCTCTTAAGTGCTGTCGCGGTGGCTCATATTGCCCACCTCTAAATTTGCCCCGCAAATCATTCTGCTGATCTATCGATTGCTCACTCCATATTATTTAGAGTTAGCAATATCCTTTATGATTTTGTCGGCCAACGAGTCAATTGATGACTGTAAAGCCTCGGCACCACCCACAATATCCAGAATTTCGGAGGTAATGGCCGCTTGGCGAACTTTGTTGTAAATCAGTGTCAGATCGCCAATAAGTTGAGTTGCGTTGTCGGAAGCATTGCGCATGGCAACCATACGAGATGAATGCTCGCTTGCTTGGCTTTCCAACAAACATTGATACAACTGTAACTCGGTAAACCGCGGTACGATTTCATCCAAAATCGCTGCTGGATCAGGCTCATACTCGTAATCGGACTTCGAGGCACTCACAGCAGGAATATCCTTCAAGGATTCCTTCAATATGGTGTCTTCAGTCGAAAACGGAAGCAGTGGCAACCACGGCAAGACAACCGGTCGTTGGGTAAGCGTGTTCACAAAGTCCGTATAGGCGATAAACACACCGTCTACCGTACCGGACAAGAACTCTTCAATCGCCAAACGTGCAGCAGGTGCAATATCAGCAACCGTAGGATCAGCACCAAAAGCACTAAATTCTGCGATCACATTTGCGCCGGAACGAATCAGCGAGTCGCGCCCCTTCTTACCAATTGTCACAAAACGAACAGGTTTCCCCATGCGATGGGCAAAACGCTGTGCAACACGAATGATATTGGAGTTAAATGCGCCAGCCAAACCACGATCTGAGGTTATCAGCACGACCATCACTTGCTTGACTTCTGAACGAGCGGTCAACAATGGATGCAGCGGAATACCCTTGGTACTAGTGCTTTGCACATTCAACAAAATTTCCCATGCTTTTTCAGCAAAGGCACGGCTTGCCAATACACGTGCTTGAGATTTACGCACGCGAGATGCGGATACCGCTTCCAACGCACGGGTAATCTGGGAAATATTCTTAACACTACGAATACGTTTCTTTACTTCACCTGCTGTAGCCATAATTTTCTCCTTATGCCGCTTTCAAAAGCACATGTGGGCATGTTTAACCATGCCCTGTTGTGAGTTGTAAAGCGGGATTAGCTCCAGCTCGCGTTAACAGTATTCAGTGCTTCCTTCAGCTTGGCTTCTTGATTTTCGTCAAGCGTCTTCTTTTCGGCAATGCTGCTAGCCAATTCAGCATATTGGGTGTTGAAGGTACGCAGGAACAAAGTCTGCCATTCCTTAACACGATCAACGGTTACATTATCCAGATACCCTTTGGTACCTGCATAAATCAACGACACTTGATCAGCCATCGACAACGGTTGATACTGTGGTTGCTTCAACAATTCAGTCAAGCGCAAACCACGGTCAAGCTGTTGTTGTGTTGCCTTATCCAAGTCAGAACCGAATTGGGCAAATGCTGCCAAAGAACGGAACTGAGCAAGGTCAAGACGCAAACCGCCTGCTACTTTCTTCATGGCTTTCGTCTGCGCATCACCACCGACGCGGCTGACGCTGATACCGACGTTAATAGCTGGACGTGTACCAGCGTAGAACAATTCTGGTTCCAGATAAATCTGACCATCAGTAATCGAAATAACGTTGGTTGGCACGTATGCGGACACGTCACCAAGCAGGGTTTCGATGACCGGCAAAGCGGTCAAGCTACCACCACCACGGGCATCGCTCAACTGAGCGGCACGTTCCAACAAACGGCTGTGGAGATAGAACACGTCACCCGGATACGCTTCACGTCCCGGCGGGCGGCGCATGAGGAGCGAAACCTGACGATATGCCCAAGCATGCTTGGAAAGGTCATCATAAACAACCAACGCATCCTTGCCGTTTTCCATGAACCATTCACCAATCGCACATCCTGAGTAAGGAGCGATGTAGTTCATAGCTGCCGGATCAGAAGCAGAAGCCACGACAACAGTGGTGTATTCCATCGCGCCGTATTCTTCGAGCAATGCGACCAAACGCGCTACTTCACCACGGCGCTTGCCGATAGCGACGTAGATGCAATTAACATTCTTGCCCTTCTGATTCAGAATGGTGTCGATGGCAATTGCGGTCTTACCCGTCTGACGATCGCCAATGATAAGCTCACGCTGACCGCAGCCAATGGGGGTCATGGAGTCGATCGCGATAAGACCGGTCTGTAACGGACGACCGACGTTCTTACGCTCAATAACACCAGGGGCGATACGTTCGATGTTGTAATACTCTGTCGCGCTAATTGGACCTTTACCGTCAACAGGAATACCGAGCGCATTCACAACACGCCCGACCATACCCTGCCCTACCGGCACAGACGCGATACGACCCATCGGGCGCACTTCGTCACCTTCTTGGATAGTGTCGTATTCACCCATGATGATGATACCGACATTATCTTTTTCAAGGTTGAAGGCGATACCGGGTGTACCATTCGTAAACTGTACCAACTCGCTAAAACGAATGTTTTCCAGACCAGAAATACGCGCGATACCATCACCGACTTCGAGTACGCGACCTACTTCTACCGACTCAACTTTCTTACCATATCCATCGATCTGTTTGAGCAATGACTCATAAATATCGTTGGAGATCACAGCCATTGAGGCCTCCTTGCTACCTATAGCTAATATTCCCACTATGCTAACAGCGTATACGCTGGTTTAAGCCCATGCGGAGAAACGAACACCAATATAGACAGAATTGTAACTGATGGAAAGTCATCTGTCTACTTTTTCACAAACGGAACTTTATAGGTTTAGTGAAACTTCACTATCCCACATAATTACAATCTATTTTCGAGCAGTTGAAGCAAGAAATCTACCGATCACCATCCAATATATCAGGATTGCGTACCGGTGTTCCACCCCCCAGTGCCACAGAGCGTTGGAATGCAGCCCAAACTGCCCGCGAAACAACAGTTCTCAAACCACCTTTTTCAAGATGATAAATCGCTTCCGCCGAAGTACCGCCTGGGCTGGTCACCTGATTACGCAGTTGTGCCGGATGCAGTCCCGACTGCTCTGCGTATTCAATTGAACCGCGCATCGTTTGGAGTACCAGATGTTCCGCATCACGACGCGAAAAACCCAGATGGACACCCGCGTCAATCAACGATTCCATAAACATGAACACGTAGGCGGGTCCTGAACCACTGAGCGCCGTTGCCATATCCAAATAGCGCTCATCATCTAGGAATATCTGGTCACCTAACGCACCAATCAACGCCCGCGCTTGTTCAAGTTGTGGAGGTTGAACTTCCGGGGTGGCAGTCCAAACCGTTATACCCTGCCCAATTTGCGCCGGAGTATTAGGCATGGCACGCACTACACTGGGATTGGCAACCCCATCAGCAATGGTCTTGATCTTCGCCCCTGCAATGATACTTAATATCAACTTGGAGGAATGTGCCCCATGCCGAATCTCAGGCATCACCTCATTCAAAACTTGAGGCTTCACCGAGAGCACAAGAATATCAGCGTCGAGAGCTGCGCTGTCGTTATCTGTGGTTCCCCTTAAACCATATTTGACGCTCAATTCGTTGACACGTTCTTCGCGCGGATCAGCGGCAATAATCTGTTGAGCAATCAAGAGCTTCTCGTTAAGCAAGCCCTTTATCATCGCTTCTGCCATCACACCGCTACCGATAAACGCGACGGTTGTATTTCCTAATGACATTATTTCCCCCTAAAAGTAGTTTTTGTAAACATGTTCATCGGCCCATCGCTTGGTCGCTGCTTCTACCCGATCCATCCGTACCTCGACACCAATTCCGGGTGCCGTCGGCGCAGCAATACGGCTATGCGCACCTAACACAAATGGAGGTTCTGTCAAATCGGGATCATAATATCGGTCAGTTGCGGATATATCACAGGGCAAAGTGACCGCTGGTAACGATGCGAAAGCCAGATTAGCCGAACGTCCGATACCAGTCTCCATCAGCCCCCCAATCCACAGTGGTAATTCATGTTCTACGCAAATCTTGTAGATTTCAAGACTTTCCGTATAACCGCTAACACGCGCAGGTTTCAGATTGAGAATGCGACAGGCACCCAATTCCAATGCCAGACGCAAATCATTGGCCGAACAGATACTCTCATCGAGGCATATCGGTGTGTTCAGTTGTGGCTGCAACTTACTGTGTTCATAAATATCGTCATGGCCTAAAGGTTGCTCAATCATCAGCAAATTGAACTCGTCAAGTTGCATGAGGTGTTCCGTATCTGCCAAAGTGTAGGCGCTATTGGCATCTAGCATCATAACAATATCAGGATAAACTTTCCGGATACCGCGTGCGAGTTCCACATCCCAACCCGGTTTAATCTTCAGCTTGATTCGCCCGTACCCCTGCCCTAAGCGCTTTGCAATTACCTCGAGCGTTTCATCGACCGTTGGTTTGATACCAATGCTTACACCCACATTTGCATATCCACGGGGTTGATGATCTTTCGGCAAATGCGCCGCAAATGCCTGCGCTAACGACACATCATTAGTCTTGGCTAGAGCATCCCAAACAGCCGCCTCAAGTGCATGTTTGGCTAGATCATGACCACGCACTTCACTTAACAAATGCGGGACTTCAGTTGCACTCGTCAGCGTTTTACCAAGCAGAGCCGGAACTAAAAACTCTTTAAGTATGTGCAGCGATGTACCGACTGTCTCATAGTTGTATCCCGGATTGATTTCCGCAGACGACTCGCCCCAACCCACGACGCCAGCGTCCGTCTCTAAAGCCAACAAAACCGCAGTCTTAAACGGTTCTTCGCCGAAACTGGTGCGTAACGTTTCCACCAACGTCATCGCAATCGGATACAACTTGATCGACTTAATCGTAATTGCTTTCAAAATCAGCTTCCTTATGGATGTGCCAATAGCTTAGTTAGTACTCAAATCAATCCGCTCAAAGGCTTTGTCTGCTTGACTAAACACATAAAATACCCGCTCACGTCCATCAATTGTCCCACGTACAAAATCGGTCACTGTATAACCACGAGCTAACATACGCTTCATCACACTGCGACTGTGCAACCGCCATTGTTGAGCCAACTCTATGTTAGCTGCTGCCATCGCCTCAAAGCGAACAGGAATTTCGACCAATCCCAACGAATTCGTCGGTACTTCAAAGTCAGTAGCCGGAACAACAAATCCGGCCTCGTTAAGACTAGATGGATTAATAATCGGCGTTTCAGCTTCCAGATATTGATTGAGGTTAATCACGCCGCGCGAACCAGCAATGCGTTCTTCCACCCGCCGGTGTGTAACCCACCATTCGACCAGCAGTCGGTCAGATGACCCTGTACGGCTCAGTCCTCCCTCAGTCGAAGTACCATAATAATCCTCAAGATACGCGGTACTAATTGCCCCCAACTTACGAATATTCAGATGAGCATTAGTTGCCAACAAAGGGTCAAACGTCCACGTGATTAACCGAATACCCTGCCGCATCGCAAATTCACGCTGACGCTTCTTGAGTTTGTATCCCACACCTAATCCACGATACTCTGGAAGCACAACCATGCGCTTGGAAACAATGCGCAAATTCGCCATAGCAGGTCGGCTCGTGTCTTGAATATCAGTTCCCAGAAAGCCGATTAAGACAGCCACCATCTTGTCACCATCAAACGCAGCCAAGATATGTCCGCCAGACGTAGCAAGCGAATACAACATATGCGCCGGGACAACCGACTCCAAATCATTGCCCCAATACGTCTTTTGCAGTTCAACGGCCTCATGCATCTCTTGTAACTTTTGCAACAATCTGATGCTCGTTATTTCAGTCATCCTGAGTTGAAAACCTCTTCCTTAAGCATGCACACTAGAAGTGATCATTTTAAGCGTTACGTGGACGTCGACGCATCGCATACCGCAGCATCGGCAACAAATACGGCTTATCCGGCATGTAGGTCAACAATGTATCTTCAAATCGGCGCGGACGAATCCCAAAATAATTATAGATATTTCCCAAAGGCGCGGTGCGATTCGTTGCCAAAATATCTAACCATTGGGGCGTCATCAATGAACGCGGGAAAATTCGACCATAAATATTGGATAGCGTTCGCAATAAATAGGGTGGTGTAGGAATAACCGTTCGCCCAATACCGGTTACACGCATCACAGTATAGATCAGATCCTCTACGGTTATATATTCCGGCCCGCCGATGTCTAATATCGTATCTACCGTATCAACCAGTTCCAAACTGCGTACGATCGCCTCTATCAAATCATCAATGTAAATCGGATGCAACACGACTTCACCACGCCCCGGCATCAAAAAGACCAGTGGTGTAACCCGCATCATCATCGCGATGTGGTTGATAAATGCGTCATCTTCACCAAATACAATTCCAGAGCGGATGATCGTGTATGCCAATCCGCTCGTTCGAACGGATTCTTCCATCAAACCTTTGATACGCAGCAGCGTATAAGCTGAAGATAACGAAGATCCCAAATGACTCAATGTGATGATGCGCCCGACACGCGCGGCACGTGCTGCCGTAACCAGATTTCGAGTACCAACCAACTCAACGCGTTCCAAATCTTCGTCACCGCCCCACCATTGCGCACTTTCCAAATGAATAATGGTATGGGCGCCACTCGCCGCTTTAAACGCAACTTCTTCATCACGCAGATTTCCGGTGATGATCTCCGGCGTTTCCACCCATGGCAAGGGTTGAGGGTAATTTTCGGGCAGGAGACAACGCACACGCAAGCCATCTGCCAATAATCTACTGACCAGATGTCGCCCTATAAAACCCGTACTACCCGTAACAAGAATCATGAAACCTCCGTAAACAGCAGATTATAACATCCGCCTAACAGGGATAAAATGCCGCAAAACTGCAACCACAGCCCTTGTGAGGGGTTAAATGAAATAGCTATAATGCGCACTCTTAATTAATCGAGCAGATTCATGCGATTGACATACGTCAAACGCTGTCTGGAGGAACATTGTGGAACGAAGGCGGGTAGTTGTAACAGGTATGGGCATCCTTTGTCCGACCGGCAACACAGTAGAAGAAGCTTGGGCAAATGCAGCTGCCGGAAAAACCGGCATCGGCAAAATACAACGGTTTGACACGTCGCATTTAGAAAACCACTTTGGTGGCGAAGTCAAAAACTTCGACCCCAATGAAGTTTTGGGACGACGAGAAGCACGGCGTACGGATCGCGTCACCCAATTAGGTTTGGTAGCTGCGCAGCAAGCCATGGCAGATGCAGGATTAACCATCACCGACGAAAATCGATATGATGTTGGCTGTATTATGGGCAGTGGCATTGGTGGCATCGGTTCCATTTTTGAAGCTGTGAAATCCTTCTTGGAAAAAGGCGCCAAAGCCGTCAGTCCTTTGATGGTTCCCATGATGCTACCGGATAGTCCATCCTCAAAAGTTGGGATGACTTACGGTTTGCGCGGCCCTAATTTCGCTATCTCGACCGCTTGTGCTACTGGTAACAACAGCATCGGCGAAGCCACTGAAATAATCCGCCGAGGTGGAGCAAAAGCCATTCTGGCGGGTAGTAGCGAAGCTGGTTTGGTAGACATCGCGATGGCGAGCTTCAACAACATGACCGCCATCTCTCGCCGCAATGATGCCCCCGAAAAAGCATCACGCCCATTTGATGTTGACCGTGATGGCTTCGTTGTCGCTGAAGGCGCAGCCCTCATTATGTTGGAAGACTTGGATCATGCCCTTGCGCGAGGTGCCAAAATCTATGCCGAAATTCTCGGTTACGGTCAAAGTTGTGATGCCTATCATGTCACTGCCCCACTGGAAACCGGTGAAGGCGCGGCCAAAGCAATGCAATTGGCACTCAAAGATGCTCAATTGAAACCAACCGACATTAGCTACATTAATGCGCATGGTACCAGCACACCCTTAAATGATAAGAGTGAGACGGTCGCCATTAAACTTGCACTAGGCGAAACCGCCTATGAAATCCCAATTAGCTCTACCAAATCAGTGACTGGTCATTTGATGGGTGCGGCAGGCGCAGTTGAAGCCGTATTCTCAATTATGGCCTTGCGGGATAATTTCATCCCTCCTACCGTCAACCTTGACAATCAGGATCCCGAATGTGACCTCAACTACACACCAAATGTCGGTGTTAAACGTGAACTCAAGACAGTTATGAGCAATTCATTCGGCTTCGGTGGTCACAATGCGGTCGTAATATTCGGTAAATATGGACAAAATGGTCACACCAAATAACGATATGCCGACTGTCCCATCAACCCGCTATGCACACATAGTGGGTTGGGGGATGGCTGTGCCTGATACTATTCTGACGAATCAGGATCTAGAAGCCATCGTTGAGACCAACGATGAGTGGATTCGGTCGCGAACGGGCATCAAGGAACGTCGCATCGCAGGGGAAACTGAATCGACCGCCAGCCTCGGCTTAAAAGCTGCCCGTAAGGCATTGGAAGTAGCAGATATTCTTCCAACCGAGATTGATTTGATTGTCGTCGCGACCTCTACCCCCGAAAACATCTTCCCAAGCACCGCATCCCTGATTCAAAATTGGTTGGGTGCTTCCCGTGCAGGGGCATTTGACCTCAGTGCTGCTTGTTCGGGCTTCGTTTATGGTGTCGATATGGCCGCTCAGTCAATTCGATCCGGAAGTATGCGGGTTGCTCTTGTGATTGGTGCCGAAACCATGACTCGCGTCATGGACTGGCAAGATCGCGGTACCTGTATCCTGTTTGGCGATGGTGCGGGAGCCGTTGTCCTCAAGGCCAGTGACGTCGAAGGCGGTATTATGTCCGCCATCCTCCGCTCAGATGGTTCTGGTGGCGACCTGCTTGGCATTCCAACGGTTGGCAGCGAAGATCTATATCATTCCGATTTTGCCTCCAATGGTCACAAGATGCACAAGATGTATATGAACGGTGGCGAGGTCTTCAAATTTGCCACACGCGTCATTGCAGAAAGCATTGAACAAGCCCTAGTCAAAGCAGGCATAGGTATCGAGGATTTGTCGCTCATAGTTCCGCATCAAGCCAATGCCCGAATTATTCAGGCCGCTGCTCGTTCACTCAAAGTCGATACAGAATTATTCGCGGTCAATCTTGATCGTTACGGCAACACCTCGGCAGCCTCCATCCCAATTGCCTTATGTGAAGCCATTGACCAAAAACGGCTGAAACCCGGAGAGTATGCGGCCTTCATCGGATTTGGTGGCGGCTTAACATGGGCTTCTATGGTCATCAAGTGGACCGGCACGCAATCACCTGAAGTACGAACTGGCATTTCGATCAATCAACAGCGCCGCCAACTCAGTTACATGGTTGTACGATGGCGCGCGCAATGGAAGCGGCTCAATCAGCAAATCGCGAACTTCGTCGAGCGAGTGAGCTTCAGGCGTGGGCGCATCCGTCGTCTACGTGACAAAGCTGATCAACTTTAGGCTAGTAAGTGGCCCATCAGGTGACCAATTTCACGTAAGTTTCGCCACGTTCCAAGAATAGTACTAAAGTCATAAGAACCAATTGCGAAACCTTTTTTGAATTTCTCCGTCGGTATTGGTGTAAAGACCAACACATGGTCAGTGTCACTAAAATCTAGGGAGAAGAAAAATGGTTTCTAAATACGTACGACTGAACTCAAAACGACTTGCTGTATTAATCGTGCTTCTAATGGCAATGTTGGCGCAATCATTTGCGATGGCGCAAACACCAACACCTGAAGTCGAGATTATCGGAACCGTTTCCGATATGACTGCACAAAGCATTACAGTTGGAACACAGGTCTTCGACACAACTGGTACAGAAATTAAGGCCGGCGTCGCAGTTGGTAAACTGGTAAAAGTCCATGCGATCCAAAATACCACCGGCAATTGGGTAGCACGTGAAATTGAACTGGCACAGCCAGTCGTCACGGCATCAGGGACACCATCAGCAGAACAGACCCCATCACCTGATGCAACAGTTACACCCATGCCGATGAACGCCTTTGAGATTACGGGCGACATCTCAGCACTTACCAGCACAACCATTGATGTAGCAGGTCATACCATTGACATTTCAAATGCCGAAATCAAGAACTCTTTGGCAGTAGGTGATCGCGTTAAAGTACATGTGATTGTTCTCAATGGTCAGTGGATCGCCCGTGAAGTTGAATCAGCATCCATCCCTGTCACCGTTACAGTACCCGCGAACTGCGTCGCCAATCAACCAGCAGGCTGGGTAACCTACACCATTCAAGCAGGTGATACATTGTCGAGCATCGCCTTTGGCTCAGGTAGCAGCGTTCAGGCAATCGCAGCAGCCAATTGTATTGCGAACGCAAGCAGCATTCAGGTCGGTCAAACCATATTTGTACCCAAACAACCCATCATTGTCCCGGGCAATGGCGGCAACGGCAACGATGACGGTGTAGGTCATGACGTGAATGACGATCATGGTAACGACAGCGCAACCGACGATCATGGTAACCACAGTGGTACAGACGACAGCCACTCAGATGACAATGGCAGCGGCGGTCACGGCAGTGATGACGGCGGCAACAGTGGCAGCGGTGGTAACAGTGGTTCAGGCGAAGGCAGTGGTCACGGTTAGTAGTATCCGCTAAACTATCTGGAACAGGGAGAGGAATGATCCTCTCCCTTTAATCGCGCCTTCGCATTGACTGATCAAGCAGGCAGGGTAATGATATTTATTGTTCTTCCCGATATAGGAATTGAAGACCGTTTACTGGCACAAGCTAGGCAAGGTGACCGAGAAGCACTCATGCGCATATACGACACCTATTTTCCGCCAATCTACAACTTCATCCGTTTACGGGTTGATGACACCGCATTGGCAGAAGATCTAGCGAGTGACGTGTTCATAAAATTGGTGGAGACATTACGCGGCAAAAATGCCCCACACCATAGCTTACGGGGATGGCTTTTCCGGGTCGCACGTAATCGTCTTCATGATCACTATCGCCAAAATAAGAATATGACTTCGGAAGCACTAGAAGAATGGACTCCTATTCCAAGTGATGATGAGCCAGAGGAACAATTCCTCCGTACCCTTCAAGTTGAGCAAGCCAGATCTGCCCTCTTGAAATTGTCTGCCGATCAACAAGAAGTGCTCATTCTACGATTTGGACAGGGTCTTGGTCTTCAAGAAACAGCCGACATTATGGATCGAAACATTAGTGCCATAAAATCGCTGCAATTTAGGGCCGTTAACGCATTACGACAAATCTTAGGCGAAACCAGACTGGAATTCGGCAATGGCTGAACTCGATATAATGAATGCATTTAATGATTGCGTAGATCGCATCGCACAGGGACAATCAATCGACGATTGCCTCCGCCGCTATCCGCAATTTACCTCAACGCTGCGCCCTATGCTGGAAGCCGGGTTACTCGTACAGCGAATGCGAATTCAACCTGCCGAAGTCCAGATGGCGCAAAACCACGCCCGACGTCGTTTTGAAGATGCTCTACGTGCCCCGCCTCCGAGACGCTCAAGCGTTGTCCGCAGAGTTGTCTATGCGATGGCAGCTATCCTGATAATTGGCTTTATTTCAGTCGGTGGGTTGGCAACTGTCTCGCAAAATTCACTTCCCGGTGACTCGCTCTATGGTGCCAAAACGTTCACTGAAGGGTTGCAAAAATCGCTGTTCGACAGTGATGATCTTGAAACTAGCTTTAACCAGCGCCGCATTCAGGAAATTCAACAACTGCTGGCGCTTGGTCGCTCTCAAGAAGTCGCCTTCAACGGCATGATTACATCGCAAACCGGATCGAATTGGGTGATCGCATCACTGTCCGTCGTCGTCCCCAATGATGTTGCGACAGCCACGTCGATGCATGTAGGTGATCAAGTAGCCGTCGTTGCAAACACATCGACTACAAGCATATTGACGGCTATGAGTATTCAAGTGATCGAATCAGCCGAAACACCGATCGCTACGCCGACAGTCACATTGGTTCCGGCAACAGCAGAACCAACCCAAACCGCGTCATTGACGAGCACGATCGCGCCCAGCGCTACTGCGACGCCATCCGTCACGCCAACCAGTTCTTTAACTGCAACACTGATTACCAATACGCCGCAGCCAAGCCCAACCACACCGGTACCGACTGCGACCCGTATTCCACCGACTAAAGTGCCAACCGCAACGATAATACCGACGATCATCATCGTTACTCCGACGCAGTGCGCACCCACCCGCCCGGATGGATGGATAAGCTACAAGATTCGCACAGGTGATACGCTGTCGGCTTTGGCGAGCAGTGGATCAGCTACATTAGCCGAAGTCATGGCGGTCAACTGTATCACTGATGCGAGCCGCATATTCGTCGGTGAAACCATATATCTCCCCAAAGCGCCATCCATTTTGCCAACGGCCACAACTGGTTCGAGCCAAAATTCAGGTTCGGGCAACACGGACTCGGGTAGTAGTGGATCAGGCAGCAGCAGTTCGGGCGGAGCAAGCCCGACTGACGATCACGGCGGTGGGAGCAACAGTGGTAGTGGAGGAAGTGGCGGCGGCGGTTCCGACGATGGCGGTGGTCACACTTAAACAAACAAAAAGGTCAGCCTCAAACTGGGGCTGACCTTATCTACTCCAGTAACGAGCATGTTATCGGCGACGGTTCAACAGGCTGATGTAATATAGCAAGTTCAACAGTGCTGTGATCGCCGCCGCAACATAAGTTAAAGCAGCCGCAGTTAATACTTGACGCGAACCACCTGTATCATCTGACGATTGCATCAAACCGCTCGCGGCCAGCAACCGCAGCCCACGACGACTCGCATCAATTTCGACCGGCAGCGTCAGCAGCATGAAAGCCACCACTACACCATAAAACAGAATACCTAGTTCCATGAACCCTGCCACACGAAACAGTAGACCGATCATAATCAAGGCGTAAGAAATCATCGGGCTAAACTGCATCGCAGGAACCAGAAAACTACGCAGCTGAATGAGAGCCGACTTTTCCGCATACTGTTGCGCGTGTCCCAACTCATGTGCCACCACTGCCATCGCAGCAACGGATGGTGTTGTAGCGACTTCCTGAGACATCCGCACTACATTGCTCGTTGGATCAAAGTGATCAGTTCGTACCCCTGCGATACCTTCAAGTTGAACGCCGTCTAGTCCAGCAGTCTGAATAATACGCCGAGCGGCCTGTTCACCTGTTAATCCAGCCGAGTTACGAACGCGTGTCCATTTGCCAAACGCACTAGAAACCAACCATTGTGCGCCAAGCGAGAGTACAATCGCTGGTATAAACACCAGTAAGAAATAGCTTGAGTTAAACAACCCGTACATATGCCTGACTCCATTCTCGGAAAATACATATCACTACCATATACGAATCTGTGTAAGAGATGTTTTGCATGCTCCCTGAGTAAGAGATGAGAATCTACCCTCCCCCGAGAGTTCGCGTAAGTCCATCAATATCATTCAGCTCCTCAGGTAGTAGCATGTTATCCAACAATCGGGTAGTGCCCATACGAACCACCAACGACACAAGTATTGGTTGTTCACTTGCGGTATCAAGTTCCTGAAGTGAAACCGCATCAGCAATTGAAACATAATCAACTTGCGCTAAAGGCTCACGTTTCAGCACGTCCTCAATGACTACGCGAATTGCAATAGGGTCGCGTTCACCCTTTTCATATACCACACTCGCCGCTTCTAACGAGTGACGAATAATTGATGCAGAACGCCGCTGCTGTTCACTCAAATAAACATTGCGTGAACTCATGGCTAAACCATCCGCCTCGCGTACAGTTGGGCAAATCCGAATCCGAAGCGGGAAATTCAGATCACGCACCATCTGCTTAATGACCGCCGCCTGTTGCGCATCCTTTTGCCCGAAGTATGCACAATCCGGCTGCGTCAGGTTAAAAAGTTTCGCTACTACCGTTGCAACACCTCTAAAATGCCCCGGACGCCGCACTCCTTCTAGTCCTTGCGCAACACGTTCTACTTCAATCCATGTTTGGAAACCTGCTGGGTAAATTTGATCTGCTGTCGGCGTAAACACCAGATCAACTCCAGCCTGTCGAAGCATGTCCAGATCACGCGGAATATCACGCGGATACTTGGACAGATCCTCGTTCTGAGCAAATTGTGTCGGGTTCACAAAAATTGTGACAATCACATGATCGTTTTCGGCTTTTGCCTGTCGCACCAATGCAATATGCCCCGCGTGCAGCGCCCCCATCGTCGGCACCAATCCAACCGATCCAGTGATCGCTTTACGTACCTTCCGTAAGCCTTCAATCGAGTCAATTACGTCCACAAATCATCTCCGCAAATGACGAATCTCTTCTAGAATTGCCTCACTCATCGAGGAACTATTGGCTTGTGTAGGGAATTGAGCCGTTTTCACTTCATTTACATACTGCGCCAGAGCCTCTTTAATCACTTGCCCTGCATCCGCATATTTCTTGGCATGGCGCGGCCCAAATGACGGATACAAGCCCAATAAGTCGTGGAATACTTGAACCTGTCCACTGCAATGCGCCCCTGCTCCGATACCGATAGTTGGTATTTTGAGCTTATTCGTGATTTCCTGTGCCAATTGTTCTGGAACCAACTCGAGTACAACCGCAAAAGCACCTGCATCCTGCACAGCCTGTGCATCACTAATTAACCGCTCAGCCGTATCTTTATCTTTTCCCTGCACGCGGAAGCCGCCAAATTGATTAACACTCTGTGGCGTCAATCCGATATGTGCCATCACAGGTATACCTGCCTGTACCAGCCGATCAATCGTCGGTGCGATATACTCGCCACCTTCCAGTTTAATCGCCCCCACGCCGCTTTCTTGCATCAACCGCGCTCCATTGAGCATCGCCTGTTCTACACTCGCCTTATAACTCATAAACGGCAAGTCACCCACCACCAGCGCCTTTTCCGTTACCCGCACCACAATCTGCGAGTGATAAATCATGTGTTCAAGCGTGACCGGAATGGTCGATTGATTCCCTTGAACCACCATCCCTACCGAATCCCCAACAAGCAACATTGCCGCGCCAGCTTGTTCCCCCAGATAAGCACTCGTAGCATCATAAGCCGTCAACATCGGAATCAACTCCCCCGATGCTTTCATTTTTTGGATATCACGTATGGTCGTCCGCATCATCCATTTTCCTTCTCAAACTCGCTTCTATCGCCTGCGTATCAATACCGCGAGCCTTAGCCATCGGTAATGTCTGATACGCCAATCGGGTATATAAATCAGCCAGCATGGGGTCATAAGCCTGTAGTGCTGCCAGATGAGCGTCAACCGTCCCCACATCTCCCCGTACTAAAGGGCCAGTTAACGCTTCAGGGATTCCAACCTGCTCCAAATTTCGCAGCATTCCCGCCAAAAGTCCATGAAGCGCTACAGGGATCACATCAGCGTTAGCGCCTGATTGGCTCAACAATCGCTCGGCTATTGCGTATAACGTCACACCGTAATTGCTCGCAAACACTAAAGCACTGTGATACAAAGCCTTCTGTCCATCGCCAATCGTCAATACATGTCCATCCAACACACCAGTGATTTCATGGAGTAAATTTCGCAGTTCATCAGATTTTGTCTGCACCCCAAACACCGCGCCGGGTAAACTCCGAATCGCCTGATCAACATCAGCAAACGGGAAAATCGGATGCAAACCGCCAATCATGGCACCCTGTTTTTCGAGCGATCCTAGCACTGCATCATCATGTACACCCGATGTATGAACCACGCCTTTTCCATCGAGTCGCTCTAATCTCATTGCCCCCACAACATCTGCAATCGCATCATCAGGGACGGTCAAAAAAGTGATATCCGCAGTACTCACAACTCCGAATGCAGATTCGGCATAGGAAGCACCTACCAATTGGGCTAACGCATCCGCATTTTGTCCGTTACGACTGTGAATGCTGCGAATCACATAGCCGCGTGCATACAATAGACGCGCCAAAGTGCCGCCGACTTTCCCAACACCTACAAATCCAAGTGATGGTCGAGACATTGTCATCCGTTACGGAGCAATTGGAGTTGCTGTTGGAACTGGCAAACTGATTGTGATATTGACCATACACGCCGCTTTAAGTGCATTCGTGATGTCAAAAACAGTCAACCGGAATTCATACTTACCGGGATCATAAAAGGCCGGGACAAACTGCCCCAAATCGCCTATTTCTTTTACCGGAACATTATATTCACCCAGTACCGCAAATTCACCCTTGGTTGACGGACCATTCAGTTCAAAACGATACGACGAAAAATTGTCCGTAAATGCCGTACCGATCACACGAACTGGATTAAAAATCAGCATGCCGTTACCCGGAATTTGCAATTGAGCCTGTGGAGAATCACATCCTTGTATGGGATCAGGATTGGGCAATATCGTACCAACAGGAGTTGGAGTCGGCACATCTGTGGATTGAATCTTATTCGCGTTCGGATCATCCCCGATAACCACACCACTTGAATCGATTGGGGACTGACCAAAATTCACATCAGGCGGCAGCGGAGTCTCAAATTTAGGTTCTAACACCACATTTGCATCAGAATTTGATACTTCAGTTGTGCGTATAGTCGGTGCCACCACAAATTGAATACCAGCGACGATCAATGCTCCCTGTGCCAGCAGAATAAACCACGTAACAGCATTCGCCCGTCGATAGCGATATTCGCCACGTTCTAATTCGAACTGGGTGGAGCGCAAATCATAGTTGGCTTGTGACCACCGACGCAGCATTAAAAACATACCGACACCGATGAGGATATACAATCCAATCGCAATTTGCTCAACGAAAAAGACAACAGTTGTCATAGAGAGCGGATTACACCCTTAAGAATGGCAGTGAGTTTGGGAACAAGGATTTTCCCCGCATCCAAAACCTCTTGGTGGTTGGTTTCGAGGTCAACATCGACTGCATCAATACACTCATTTGTAATACCGGAGCAAGCCATCACACTCATCCCGGCATGACGCGCCACCAGCGCCTCATGAACGGTGGACATACCCACTGCATCCGCACCGATCACCCGCAACATGCGGATTTCAGCCGGAGTTTCGAAGTTCGGGCCAGATAAACACGCATATACACCCTCATGCAGTTGAATACCTGCTTCAGTTGCGATCTTTTTGGCAGCCGATCTCATAGCCGCGTCATAAGTATGCACCATTCCCAAAAAGCGTGGCCCGATACGCTCGTCATTTGGCCCCATCAACGGATTGTTACCAACCATACCCACAAAGTTGATGTGATCATTTAACAACATCAAATCACCAGTTCGGTAAGACTTATTCACTCCACCAGCCGCGTTTGTCAAAATGACTTTACCGACACCCATTGCATGCATGACGCGCATCGGGAATGTGACCTGTTGTAGATCATATCCTTCATAGAAATGCGCCCGTCCCTGCTGCGCCACAACAACTTTACCCTCGAGATATCCAATAACCAGTTTGCCACTGTGCCCAACAACCGTCGATTG
Source organism: Aggregatilineales bacterium (assembly GCA_044227005.1). Taxonomy (GTDB): domain Bacteria; phylum Chloroflexota; class Anaerolineae; order Aggregatilineales; family Phototrophicaceae; genus CFX2. The sequence continues at coordinate 775,467 of JBGAFZ010000002.1, read as the reverse complement.
CGGCCAACCGGGAATTTCGCTATAGGGAATTTCAACTTTATTCTCTAAAGTATCAGCCAATCCACCTAATCCAGAACCCAACACCAATCCAACTATGGGTTGCAAAGATGTCCGGGAACGGATAACTGCCACAGCCTTTTCATAATCAGATTGCGTGTAATTCATTTTCATTCCAATGAGATACTTGCTAGGATAATGTCGGCTATTATACCGTGCACATCCAGAACGGGGCTATTCCCGAAAAATGGCGTTAATAAGTGGTATAGGTAAATAGTACAATTTTTAGGCCAACGTTAGCAATTTGAGTTAATATTAAACTAAATAGTTTTAGTTGGAGCTACTTTATATGGAAGTACCGCACGATAAAGTTATAGCCCATTATTCAGACGCGTATCAAAAACTGTATAACCGTCAACCACGTGATATCCAGAATTTGGACAATGGCTGGGTGATCGTAAATGGTGCTCGTATGCGCATCACCGAACTCGAATACCTAACCCATCAACTGCAACAAGAAATCAATCAGGACTTACTCAAGCGCCGCAATGTAGTCACACGCCTCTTAAAATGGTTTAAGCAGTAGCGCCTTCCACAGCATCCTTCTTGAAGTATCAAAAGCATCTAGTTAGGTTAGAAAATGGTTTGTCATCAACCCCAAATTGATGACAACTGTTCGTCATTTGCTCCACAGCCCCTATAATACACAAATCAAACACAAACCAATTCTACAGCCAAGAGACTACGCATGAATTCATTCAATGAAACACAGCGGCAAATTCGCATCGCCATTGTAGCCATAGCCATTATCATCGCCATCGGTGTTGTTGGGTTCATGATTTTTGAAAAGTTCTCATTTCTGGATTCAATCTGGCTTACCGTCATCACTTTAGCCACCATCGGCTATGGCGATGTTGTCGCCCACACACCAGCCGGTAGACTATTTACCCTTTTGCTCATTCTGTTTGGACTTGGAGCAGTCGCCTACGGATTGCAGGCCACAGCCTCATTCTTTCTCAGCCCCGCCGTACGTGACCTCCGTCAACGACGTAGCACCCAACACACCATTGATCACCTCAAACAACATTTCATTATTTGTGGTGCTGGCAAACTGGTTGACGAAACCGTAAAAACATTGCTCGAAAGTGTACGACTTAACAACGAAAATTCGCATCATTTCCCTAATCTTTTCCGATCACAACAAAGCTTCCTCGACATCGTAGTCATCGTCACGCCTGACCCCAAGTTCGCCACCCATTTACGGGATAATGACTTACTTGTCATCGAAGGTGATCCGACCAATGACGACATCCTAATACGCGCAGGGATTAATCATGCCCAATCCATGGTGGTCATGCTCGACAACGACACCGAAAGCCTTCTAACCGTACTTACAGCTCGCAGTCTGAATCCCTCCATCGACATAACCGCCGCCGCCCTAGACGAACACCTCGCCAGCAAAATGATTCGTGTAGGAGCCAACGGCGTGATCGCCCACTACGACTCAGCTGCCCGCTTCCTCAACAACGCCACTTTACGCCCTGCGGTCAGTGAATTCTTCTCGAACATTTTGTTCCCGCACAACTCTGAGATTACCACCATCCCGCTTGATCTAGCCGAAGACTCGCCGTGGATCGGAAAGACCTTGAATGGACTACAACTCTTTCACAAATATGAAGCTGGTGTCATTGGCATTCGGCGAGAAGACGGCACATATGACTACGCACCCAATGGAACCTATGTTCTTGCAGAGCATGATGTACTTATTACCGTAGCGCCCTCGCTCAATGTCCGGCAACTACTCTTGGCTTGTAGAGCACCCGGCGCGGAACAACCCCATCTCCCAAATTGGCAGCGCCTCCCAATCCAAATCAAACCACATCAACTACCAGATCACATCTATAGTTTGGAAGATAGCGAACAGGCTATTTCGCAAATGTCGCAGCACTTTATCATTTGCGGGACAGGCCGCGTTGCCCGTAACGCCGTCAGTCAACTTGATCCAACTCGTCCTTTTGTCATCATTAGCGACGATGAGCTCTATAGCAATGAGCTAATCGAACGTGGTTTTCGCGTGGTGCAAGGCATCCCTTCCCAAGAAGCAGTCCTTCGTAATGCAGGAGTCGAACGCGCCCTCGCCATCATGGTCGCCATCGAAGACGATGCCAGTAGTGTACTGACCGTCTTAAACAGTCGCGGTTTCAGCAAACGCCTCCTCATCACCGCCACCGCCCAAACTGAAACCATGATCCCAAAGCTACGCCGGGCTGGAGCAGATCGCGTGGTCACGCCGTTCCAGATTGCTGCCCAATTCACCCTCTTGGCAACAACCCGCCCTGCCGTCAGCGATTTTCTACAATATGTCGTCTACAATTATCATGCTCAACTCGAAACCACCGAGCTGTACATGCAGGATGACTCCCCGTGGATTGGTTCATCCATCCAGACTCTTAACTTGACCGATAAATTCAAAGCCGGAGTGATTGGCATACGCAAAGAAGACGGAGCTTTCCACTACGCGCCCGCCCCTGACTTCATCCTCAAACCGCATCATGTCTTGATTGTGGTTACACCCATGAAGTTCGCAGACGAACTCCGTACGCTTGCGCATGGCAGCGTCACACGCAGACCAGTCTCGTTAAGACGGGGTTACTTCGAAAAAACCATCTCTTAACTATCCAGTCCTGCCAGACGCCGCTCCTGCCGATAATCATCGGGGGTATCGACGTCTCGCAGGACACTATCGGTGTCAACATTCACGTAGGCAATTCGGTCTTTATGTCGGTCGATCACATCACGCGGCGCGCCATCATCAGGTAAATCTAAAATTTCTCCCCAGTAGCGTCTGTCGATCAAAATCGGATGCCCGCGCCGTTTCTGATAACTCGGCGCAACAATATCACCTGCTCCTTCAGCATAGGCCATCATCACCTGTGTTATCACACGAGGTTGCACACGAGGTTGGTCGCCCAATACCACCAGCACAGCACCGATATGCGCTGGCATTGCTCTCAATCCTGCCTTCAACGATGAGAGCATCTCACCCGTGCTGTAATGCTCGTTGTGAACCACATCAGCCCCCACCCGTGAAACAAGCTGCCGTACTTCACCTGCACGATGCCCCGTCACAACCGTGATCTGTGGCACACGCGCCAACGCCAACTGCTCGATAATATGCTCGATAATCGTCTTACGTCCCGTCCACGGCAAAAGCACTTTCGCCTGCCCCATTCTGCGTGACATTCCACCTGCTAACACAATCGCGCCGATATGTTTCTGCACCTCGTAAACCGGCTCACTCCCCCGCACTGCCCCTAACGCTACACCATGTATCCGCGAGGAACGCAAGATAAACTGTGCGATCAATCGTGCCCGTGCCCGCGCGTAACCTTGAGTCCGTGTTTGGTTGAGAAATGCGATTACACGTGCTGTAGTCGGAACCCCCCGCAATCCTAATTCCTCATCACGCAAAACTTGGGCAACCCACGGTGATTTCACACGATTGCCGAGTAAAAACCCGTATCGCTCATCAATCGCGGACGCATTATAAACATGCTCATCGTCAAGTGGTTGCCCCAGCACCGCCAATGATGCCATCGGCACAACCAACGTGGTTTCCGGTGGAATATTGGGTTCATCTGCGAAAGGAGCTTTTAGGGGTAATCCGTCCGCATGGTCAGCCTCGATTAACATCACATCCGAATCAAGTGTGTCCAGCAAATGGTGTATCTGGTTCGAATCGAGGCCGTAAACGCGACTCTGTTTGATCTCGCTGTAGATAAATACGAACCGATTTTCTCCCAGCGCCAACGACAAATGTTTGGTGCCCTTATCCAATGTGATCGAATACGGCATTAAATCCAGTTCATCAACTGCGATATGAGTAGTGGTCGTTGCAACCACACGCAGTCCGGATTGAGCGAGTTCATGCCCCAATGCAATCAGGGCAGATGTTTTACCACCCGCCCCGATAAAAGCGACAACATCGCCGGGAACAATTTCAAATGCTTTTTGGAGTTTCATACCCGGCTCACCAAATTGAATTGATTGTGATCGGACGAAGCCTTATCCTCCCTAAAAGGAAATTAGGCAGTGCACATTTTTAGAACACGCCAATACCTTCACGCCGCAACGCCGACACAACCCGATCCGGTGTCATCGGAATTTCATCCATCCACACTCCGGTCGCATCATGAACAGCCGCCACAATCGCCGCAGGCAATGGCAGGAACGGCATTTCAGCCATACCACGAGCGCCCCACGGACCAATCGGATCAGCGTATTCTAGGATCACAGACTTCACTTCCTCAGGAACATCGAGAACTGTGGGAATAAGGTAGGTAGACAAATAAGGATTGCGGATTTTACCCTCAACCGACACGAGATTTTCCATCACCGCATAACCCTGCGCCTGAACCACAGCGCCTTCGATTTGGCCCTGTACCAGATGCGGATTGACCGCCCTACCCACGTCGTTAGCCGATATCACACGCACCACACGCACATGTCCGGTCTCAATATCAACCTCAACTTCAACCGCCTGTGCCACATAGCCATAAGCAAAATTGGGTTCGCTTCGCCCCGTCATAGGATCATAGGGAGTTGTTTTGGGTGGACGGTATTGGAAAGTAGCAATCGCTGGACGCTCCTCACGTTGCCATGCTTCCAACGCACGCTCACCCGCCCCCTTGATTGCATTTCCTGCCATAAAAGTTAAACGCGATGCCGAAGCACTGCCCGACGTGCCAGCCGTTGATGTATCATGCCCCATCAACCGCACTCGCTCGATTGGAACACCAGTCGCCGCTGCTGCCATCTGGACAAAAACAGTATGCGCGCCCTGTCCAACATCAGCACCCGAGTGTCGTACCACAACCTGCTCGATTTCTTGGTTTCCGTGCAGTTCTATTGTTGCCCAGCTCTGTTCAGGGAAACCAAAGCTGTAACCGATATTCTTGTACCCGCAAGCAAAACCAATCCCACGCCGCAAGGCGGGGTTGGCTGGTTGCACAATAGGTTGCTGTTCCCACCCCTTAGCCGATTGTGACCAAAAACTTTCCTTTGCACAGGCTTCAACCACCTCAGGCATCGTAACACCTTTAGGAAATGGCGTTCCAACACTCGCGATACTGCCTTCATGAATAATATTGCGCGTCCGTAACTCTACTGGATCAATCTTCAATGCTTCAGCCAAACGGTTCATTTGGCCTTCTGCCGCCAAAGCACCCTGCGGTCCACCAAACCCACGAAATGCCCCCGTAGGGATGTTGTTGGTCAATACACCGTATGTATCAATGTGCAAATTAGGAATCTCATACGGCCCCGTACACATTAGATTGGCATTCCCCATCACCTTGGTGGAGGTGTAGTTATAGGGACCTGCATCGCCAATAACAGTCGCTTCTGCGGCAACCACTTTGCCGTCCTTAGTTGCCCCCCACTTGGCGCGAATAGTGACTGGGTGACGTTTATGATGATATAAAATCGACTCTTCGCGGCTCCAAATGATTTTCACCGGACGCCGCAATTTGTGAGCCGCAAGCGCCAGCACAATCTGCACCGACATATCCTCACGACCACCGAACGCCCCACCAATCGCCGGATAAATCACACGAACTTGTTCCTGCGGTAAACCGAGCGCATGATAAATCTGCTCTTGGTCTTCATGTACCCACTGTCCGGCAACAACGACAGTCACCCGCCCTTGTTCGTCAATGTATCCCAGCCCAGCTTCAGGTTGCAAATATGCATGTTCTTGGTAGCCAGTATGGTATTCGCCCTCTACAACCACGTCTGCACGTGCCCAACCCTCAGTCATGTCACCCATGCGAATGCGATAATGACACAAAATGTTGTTTGGATTACGCTCGTGCAGTTGCGGTGCGCCGTCCTGCATCGCGCTTTCCGGATCGAATACCGTTGGCAAATCTTCATACGTAACATCAATGAGTTTCGCCGCTTTGGCCGCGATTGCCTCTGTCTCCGCCACCACCACCGCCAAACAATCCATATAACAGCGCACAATATCGGCACCCGGAACTTGGCTGTTACTACCCGGTCCACACAAAACAGGCTGATCTTTCGTAACCAAACCGTATTCGTTATGCGGTACATCCTTCGCAGTGAAGATAGCAACTACGCCAGCCAACGTTTCTGCCGCTTTGGTATCGATAGAAACCACCCGCGCATGTGCCCGATCACTGAATCGCAGCTTCATCCAAAGCTGCCCATCCATATTGATATCGCTCGGATACGCAGCTTCACCTGTTACTTTTCCAACAGCATCAAGCCGTATAACACTTTGACCTATGGTGACTGGTGCATCTTTCGGCATCATTACCTCGATGGTGAACTACATTCACGCCTAAGTTACAGTTATGAATTACATTCCAACGCAATAGTCGGTCTAAGTCTCAGCCACGTTGCTCCGAATAACCGCTTTTTGCTTCAATCGATTGGACTCTTGCGTAAAAATCCGCCGCAGAATCGCAATTGCGGTAGCATATGTAGGATCAACGCCCGAAAAACTCAAATTGCTCGACCCTAAATTCTTACCCTTACTCATGGGCGTATCTGACGCGTAATGCAAGAACCCAATATCAAACGGTACACCGTACAAATTCACGATCTCATTGTATGGATGCAACTTGGGTCGGAACGCCTCATAAATCGACGATAGAAACGGCCCTGCTTCCATTTCAATGTCGGTATAACCTTCTTGATAGAACACATCCATGTAACGTGGATTCTGCAAGAATGTCCCCGGTACACTGATACCCTTCTGGTTATCCAAAACCATGCCATAAGTCAGAAATGGCGCAATATCCATTGCCGAAAAACAATTTTGGAACATGTATGTGTTCTGGGAATGTTCATCATGGATCACACTGGGGATTATCACGTCACCCACTCGTCCATTGAGTGTGGCAGACTTACCCATAATATATGCACCGCGCAAACTGCCTACCCGCTCGGTAACGCGGTTGAGCAGTTCGTACGCAGCTAATCCCAATGGATAATCAATGTTGAGAATAAGCGCATCACTGCTTGCCAGTCGTGGCTCATCTACTGCGTCATGCAAACGCTTGTCCATCCAATCGAGCCGCAGACGTTTCAAATCAATTACCTGTGCCTCGACATCAAAACCATGTCGGCTTGGCACGCGATAAATCCCGATAGTTCGTTCGTCTGCCGTCAATGAATCACGTGCTTTTTGCCCGTGGTCAGCCAGATACTTCTTCAGCACATAATAGAGCAGATTATCCAGCCCCTTATGGCTGTCACTGTCCCGAATCGCCTGATATTCAGCGATCAAATCGCCTTTGCTCAACTGCTCGATATATTCCGCCAGATTATGTTCTTCGCGCTGGGCAAATCCAGTCAGCAGGTTCGCAAGGCAATGGGTGTTGCTCGACACAAAATAGACGGGGCGATCCTCCAGATCGATTTCATCCAACTGCGCATCAACTTCAGACCACCAATAAGCAGTCGCCCGTCGATAATCCGCCAGAGAACCCGCCAGCATCCGCAACCCAATTTGCTTACGGTGCTCACCCATCTGGAATAACGTCTCGGTGAAACGTTCACCCCAAACAACTTCTAACCGTCGCAAATCATCAATCGGAACACGTATCGTATCGGCAATAAGCTGTTGATCCGCCTTTGATAATTTCTTACCACGACTCGCCGCCAATATTGCCTTCGCATCATCCACCTGTAGTAGAACGTGTATTTTGTTCCACTCGATTTGGAATGCAACCAATGTCGGCACCAGATCATCAATGTCCGAGCGACTCGCTATAAACACCGCCAGCGCATTCTGACCATCAAAATGCATACGTCGACGCCGTCCGGGCGCACTCACCCGTTGCCATTCCTGTATATCGCCAAACCCAGCCTCAACAAATGAGCGCTCGATCTGACCAATAAGCACCTGCTCCACATCCACCATACAGTCAGGTAACCGCAATGTCGCGTAAGTCAACGCCGCCGTATCCGGCTCAGGACTCCGCGCCCGCAGATGCAACAACGATTCCACCGCGATGTGGCTTTCGACCAATGTTTCGATCGGTATCAAATGACTCGAACGTAATAAAGAATAATACGTCCGCATATAAAGTTGAATTTCTTCACTGCCAGTCTTAGGAACTGTACGATCCATAACAACTACCGTGCCTTATTCTGTCGGTTAATATCACGCTGACGAATCTTCCGCGCCGCCTTCTCATTGACCATTGCCGCACGGTTCTTCGCGATTTGTATCTCTGTCACACCACTCTTCTTACGTGGTACCGCAATCGCCACAATCAACGAAAACGTCGTGGCAATCAATGCAAACAAGACAATCCCGGTGATCAGCATCAGGCTGGACGTCCGCGGCGGGAAATTGGACAACTTCTGTTTGAGAAACGTGAGTACCGGATCCGTGAAAACATATGCTAACGCAGCCGAAGACAGCGCCAACAAAAGCCCTAAAACCGGCCAAAATGATCTACCACGAGGCTGAGGCTTATTAATCATGTTTCTGCTCCTTGGTCAATTGTTTTTTACTGGCTTCTTCAAACGCTTTCAATATCTTATAGTACCCCGTACAACGGCACAGGTTCCCCGTGATACTCTGTTGAATTTGCTCCTGCGTGGGTTCTGGGAATTCTTCCAGCAACTTCGCCCCGGCCATCAAGAACCCCGGCGTACAATACCCGCACTGTACCGCCCCCTCTTCAACAAATGCCTCTTGAATCGGATGCAAATGTGCCTCTGTCTTCAATCCCTCCACGGTGACGATCTCCGCACCATCTGCCCGTGGAGCCGGAACCATGCACGACATGACCGCCGCGCCATCAAGGAACACCGTACAAGCACCGCATTCACCTTCAGCGCACCCTTCTTTCGTCCCCGGTAATCCAACTTCTTCCCGCAAAAATCGCAACAGCGTCTTATCTTGACCGCCCTGTATGCTGTATGACTGACCATTCACGGTGGTGTTGATCGCCTGTGCGCCGTCAAAAACAGCTTGAGCAGTCAGACCTTCCCACGTATTGTTTCCCGACAACAACGCTGGATTCTCAGGCCAATGCGAACGTTCGCTACCCACTTCCAACGCACGCAGCGCACGCCCCACCAAAACACGGATCATCTCACTCCGATACTCAGCCGTACTCCGAATATCATCGATCGGTGTCGGCGTAGCAGCCGCCAACCGCGCCGCATCCGCAATCGACTCACTGGACAGCTTCCGTCCGATCAACGCCTGTTCCGCTACCGGAACCCGAATAATCGTAGGTGCCACGCATCCCAATGTGATCGCCGCCTGTGAAACTATATCGCCCTCGAACTTGAGCACCACCGCCACATTTACCACCGAGATAGCCTGTGCCCGGCGTAACCCCAGCTTGATGAACATCCCACGTTCAATATTGGAAAGCGCCGGAAACGTAATCGCGGTTAACATCTCATTCGGCTGCATGACATTACGCCGTAGCCCCGTATAAAACGCGCTCAACGGAACACTACGTTCACCATCCACGGACGCTAACCGTACTTCTGCCCCTAATGCCATCAAAGGTGTGATCGTGTCATTCGCCGCCGAACCAGTGATGACGTTACCCGCCACCGTCGCCCGATTACGGATTTGCGGCGCGCCGACTTCCCACGACGCCTGAGCCAGAGGGAATCCGCGCTCAACAACTAGTTTGCTGCCCACCACTTGATTATGTGTAACCAGCGCCCCCAACCGGATATGGTCGCCGTGCAGACTAATCGCGTCCAATCCCGCCACACGGCTGATGTCAATCAAAACCTCAACACCTTGTCGTTGGTGCCGCTCCAATTCAATCAGAATATCAGTACCGCCAGCAATCACACGGGCTTTTTCCCGATGCTGTGCCAATAACTCAAGTGCTTCCGCCACTGAACTGACATTAATATATTGATCCCACATAGTAACCGCTAACCCGTCCCTTCTACCATGTTAAGCCCACTATAGCACAGGTTACCTGTCATCCATCGCACTCAGCGCGATGCAGCCGGTTCAATCGTCAATACCATCGACGGATTGATATTTAGAATATCGGTCTTAGCATACTGTGTACGCGTCACCGTCCGACGGTCATAAGTATGCACATGTCCATGCACCATATACCGTGGCTGATACCAATCCATAAACTTTAGCAGTGCGTTAAACCCTTTATGAGGTGCATCTTCCGCATCATGTATGCCACGCGCCGGCGAATGGGTCACCAGCATATCAACACCAAAACCGTACTTCATTTTTCGGTATCGTAACCGCAACCCCGCACCCAATACCATCCGCGACATTTCGCCTTCAGTGTATTGAATCGGACTGTTGTTATATTTGATCGAACCTTCTAGCCCGTAAAACGACAACCCGCCATACTCGATCACGCGACCTTGCAAATCTTCGCCACCCGGCGGAGAATCCTTATAGCCTTCGTCATGGTTACCACGCACATAAAATAGAGGAACATTTAATACCGAGGTGATAAACTCCAAATACACCGATGGCATATCACCGCAGCTAATTAATAATTCCACATCGGAATACTGCCGCCGCAGATTAACTGCACTTTCCATTTGCGGCATCACCGTATCACTTACACATAAAATCTTCACGCGCCTACCTAAAAAGATATTTGATCTATTATCTTTATTTCACTATCGCACCCTCAAGCTGCGATACCTCGTCACCCGTCCATTGCATAATTTGTCCAGTGCCTCCGCGCCGCACCATCGTTATATGTGCCATGATGCTAATCGCGATTTCATGAGGCGTTTCTGCGTTTAATTCTAACCCAATCGGAGCATATATCCGTTTGAAATCCGCATCGGATAAGCCCCGTTCCGTGCGTAGTTCCTTTTGCGTCAATGCCCAGCGCCGACGACTACCAATCAATCCGATGTAAGCCGCTTTCGTTGCCAACAGTGTCGGCAGCAGATCAATATCAATCGGCAATCCACGTGTCACCGCCGCAACATACGTCTGCTCATTAATCGTCACCTGTTCGCTAATCTGGCTCGGTTTACAAACCACATATCCCGCCAGTCCGCTCACGTATTCTGGATTACAATAGGCCGGACGATCATCCGACAAAACTACCCGCCAACCAGTCCATAACCCCAATTCGGCCAGCGCCTTACCAACGTGTCCCCCGCCAATAATTAACAACGTTGGGGCCACGCCTAACGGTTCAATAAACACCTGCACTGTCCCGCCACATACTCCGGGATCGCCACTCGCAATATCATTCAAGGTATAGCTCGGCAAGCGTGTCAAACCATCTTGTAGCGCCTCAACCGCCTCCTTAATGATCTGCGCCTCCATCAAGCCGCCGCCAACTGTCCCCACGATGGAGCCATTCTGCCGTACCAGCATCTTGCTACCTGCATGTCGCGGCACACTGCCCTGCACATTGACGACTGTCGCCAATGCCACCAGTTCGCCGGATTCTTTAGCAGCCAACAAGGCCTCAAATACAGCGCGATCTTCGCTCATCCCTGAATGTCTACCTCACCAATAAACAGTCGACTCTGCTCATCACCACCGCTCGGTTGCAAGCGTTCAAATGTCACCGGATCATACATCCCGATTGCCACTTGGTATTTTCCCGACGGCACTCCTGTTAAGTCTACCGTAATTGTGTCCCGAAGCACACCCGGCAGCCAATTCCCCGGTGGCAGCGTACCCTTCCCCGGCCTCATATCCAATTGTGCCACAGGCGGTTTGCTTGGGTCAGCATACAAGTGTACAAACACTTTATAATCGCCCTTGGCACTTCCATCGGTGTACCACTCCAGATTAAGACCTAACGTTGCCTTATCTGGTTGATAATCCAGCTTCGCCGAACCGAGTTCTATCGCCCCATCTTGAAACGTGCTGACAGGCTCTTTTGGTGCGGGTTCAGCCTGCGGACACCCATATATCCAATGATAATAGGGCATATAAAAGCCGCCCGACACATGCGGAACAATGCGAATATGAACAGTATCAGGTGTAGACGTTTTGCTGACCACCGCCGCCGGGATGCAGGTCACGACTTCCAACCAATTCCCTTGCATTGCAGGTATCCAACGAGAACCAACCAATTCCCCATTTGCATACACATCAATCGTCCCCGCGTCTTCTGGATGTAAACGGGTAACCAGTGCCAGATCATGCGTTTTGGCAGAATCAAACCCTGTCGGCATATCAAAAGACTCTTCACCATTGATCAATCGTCCACCATCCACAGTCAGGCAGTTACCAGTAGCACAACTAATATAATTGAACTCATGCACCTCCGTTGGAAAGCCGGATAACCGTTCTGCATTATGCCATGAGTAATTGGCTTGTTTTTCGCTTGCTATATTCCCAACATTCACGCTGCCAGCAGGTAACTGTCGATCAAATCCATAGTTTTCCCCGCCAAACTGTAATGCCTTATCCGTATACGTATCCGCTGTCCAATCCGGCTTATAAATCCCTTGAAAATCAGCCGCCAGCGCCACATTCGCACTGTTATCAATGTCAACCGGAAAACTTGCCAATGGTTGCCCGTATATATCCGTATCGGCAATCATTCCCAGCCCGTAGCCGTGACCGTGCCCATACGATGCAATATAATCAGGTTTCTCTTGCATCAAAAACTCAGCCACCGCACCCGGCCCATTCCGCCAATAATCTGCCGCGCCTTTGGTCGTCAACCCAACCATATCTAATGTTGTCCGCCCACCCATATAACGCATCATACCTACATCATGCACCGCGATAACGGCATCAGTCGGCGTATTCGCCTGAAGCCATCGTGCCATTTGCAGCGGTTGTGCATACACATACCCCACGTTTAAGCTGTAATAGCGCAAAAATTGTGCACTGGTCATCGCCGCTACTACCAGCATTCCCCCAACCGTCACGTACCCGATGACACCCCGCCAACCTCTTTGTCGCGATGCCAAATCTTCTTTTCGAATTAACCCTGCAACAACCGCAATTCCCCATCCTGCCACCGGAAACAACAACCCAATAAACGGCATCTGATACCGTTTGAAGTGCCAGAATACCGTGTCTAGTGTAGCCAGCATCAATGTGCCACCCACCAGCCACAGCACCAGCATGAAGCTAACCGAACGCCGCTTTTGGTTGCTCGCCAGCCAACCTATACCAATGACCACCAGCACCAGCAACAACGGCATAATATACAGTCCTTCACGCGGACTACTGCCAGTTCCAAACTCCACCCACATCCACACGAAGTTTTCAAAAATCCGTCTGATCACATCGTCCCAGTAAAACGGCACCTCGCCCAAAACTGACTTCGCTGCATTCCCCGATGCCACTGCCGATCCTGTAAACAATAAATTGACCAACGGTTGTACACCAATCGCCGCCAACGGAATGAGCAAACCCACTCGATCCCAAACGACTCCTCTAATTCCCTTCGACTGCTTGCCACTCTCCCGACCGTTCCACCACACAACCGCCACTGCAACAACCGCAAGCAAACCGCCCTCCGGTCGCATCAAAGCCAATGCTGTCGCCCAAATAATCAGCGCATTTTCAGGCCGTCGCCGCTGTTCCTCATCATCTTGAACCCGCGCGATCACGACTCGTAACGTACCCAATGTCAACAACATCATGAGTCCGGTTTCCATCCCGCTCATAAAGTGCCACGCCACCGAACCGTTCACACCAAATGCCACAGCTACCAGTACAGCTAACCATTCATGAGCACCAAACCGGCGCACCAGCTTATAAACTTGCCACATCGAACAAGCCAGTGCCACCGCGCCCACGCCCATCGCCCACAAACCGAGCTTCAAACCTTGGAAGCCGATCAAATATCCAATTGCGAGTACATAAGGGTAGAGAAAACTGGTTGCGCCCGAAGTCGCAGGTAATCCGGGGTTATAGACGTAAGGCTGTCCTACTGCCAACTGCCGCGCATACTGAAAATGGATGTAAACATCATCCAACGGCATGACAACTTCCCCGCGACCATTAGCCATACTCGTCAAGGCATAAGCGAGGAAAGTAACGCCACCAAGAATGCAAAACAGCGCCCATATAAAAAGAGAGCGCCTACGACCGACGCTCGACTGTAGAATATTGTTCATACCCCTATTTTACCGCCAACTGGGGGCTTGACGGAATAGCACATTTATTCTAAAATAGAACTAAGAAAAATGTACCTGTTGTGATATTTCTTCACCCACCAAACAACATCTCTCAACTAAAATCACACTTAGATTGACCTACCTATGAGTTTTACCCCTCCGTTTACCATCCGAACTCAACTACTGCTATTGCTCAAGCCTGTGCCAGTTCAGCGGATCACTCCCGTCAAACCACTGCAACGTCACAGTCCGACGACGCGGCGGACACACGGGAGCAAAATGCGGCGCTCAGCGACCATAGCCGAGCTTCCCATATTGCAAAAGTTCCGATTCAGCGCCAAGCTCCCCTGTTCCCGCCTGCAAATTCAGCGGATAAAATGTCATTTGTGCAAATAAAAAGGCGACTCGCATAGTCGCCTTCTCGATCAACCAAATTCTGTTCCAAGCAATCAGTCCGAATAACCGTCCGAAAACGTATCGATCATCAAACGAACATCATCACCCAATGGGTATAAAATCGGGCAGGTCGCGCCATGTTGAACATATTCCCGTACCTTTGCGCGCACTTCTTTCGGAGTGCCGGACGCGGTAATCATCTGAACCACATCATCAGGTACCAGATGCATCGCCTCTTCAATCTGTTCTTCCGTCGCAGGCCACGTTAACACCTGTCCAATTTCGTCCAGAAGTTCCTGCTTAACGCCGCTCGCCTTCATAATATGAGGCTGCTGTCCCAAATATTGAGTCACCAGTTTACGCGCGCCGTCCAAAGCCTTCTTTCGGTCATTATCAACCGAGCACACCACCAATTGTGGGCGATCAATATCATCCAGTTTACGCCCAGCTTGCTTCGCGCCTTCTTCGAGTTGAGCCAACGCGCCCTCATTATATTGAGGTGACACCAGATAATTGAGTACCGCACCGTCTCCAATTTCTCCGGTAAGCGCCATCATCTTCGGGCCAGTCGCCCCGATATAAATCGGAACGTTGCGTGGTTCTTTACGACCATGTACCACGTCCAACTCAACATCGTCCAAATTCACGAACTCACCATGAAACGTAACACGCTTCCGTGCCAACAAGTCCCGCACGGTTGAAACCACTTCACGCATCGCCAGCAATGGCTTTGTGCGGTTAATACCTACCTTTTGTGCCAGAGGATCCCACCACGCACCTATCCCGCAAATGATCCGATCAGGCGCAAGATCATCCAACGTCAAGAAAGTCGCAGCGATAACACCAGCGTTACGAGTCCAGTTATTGATGACCCCCGACCCGATCTTGATACGAGTTGTGGTCGCCGCAAAGGCCGCCATCGGCACGATAGCATCGCGTACCAAACGGCTTTCAGCCTGCCACACAGCTTCAAACCCGCGTGACTCGGCGTACTGCACATATTTAATCGCGTCTTGAAGAGAATGAGCATCCTGCAAATAAAGGGCGACCCGATGAGCCATAATATTCTCCAGTGTTTACAAAAAAAGGTGGAACGCTCGCATACTCAAGTAGAGACGTATCCCTCAGGCAATTCAGTATAGAATTTTAAATCAGCCGGCATATCAATATCCAGTGATAACCGTTCTGATTGATATATATGAACGTCAGCGCCGACCTCGCGTGCCTTTTCAATATGTCGACGGAAGCTGCCCGGCCCATAAGCATAATCGATCATACCGGGCGGGCGAATGAAAAGTGCGTTCGTACCATCGTTATGCTGATCCGTCGCAATCACGATACTCGGTTCTGATTCCCCTTTATGAATGATCCCCTGCACGTCTTCAGGCACAATCAGAGGTAAATCAGCCGGAAGAATCAAAATCGCGCTCGCGTTCATGCGTCCGATAACTTGTGTAGCACGCATCAAAGCCGAATTCAGCTCCGGCGCACCACTTTCCTGAACCGTCCGTGCGCCATACTCGCGCGCAATGGCCAAAGCCTTGTTATCGCGACTAATAACTAACGTTCCCATCAACTGAGGCACATGTTGCACGACACCCAGCACATGCCGGAGCATCGTCTCAGCAAGATGTTGACGTTGTTCAGGAGTCAATATCTGTGAAAGTCTTGTTTTAGCTTGATTTAACGGCTTAACGGGAATAATGACCCATACACCCATATCATCTTGTTGCAGAATTTACCGGAATACGTCCCGATGAAACCACTGCACACTACCCCCTTTCGCGGACATCATATATGCGAAAGAATTCATATCAAACCCACTTCTGAATCCACTCTAGCACATTTCGGGCTAACGACACCTTAACATCGTCAGTCTTCATGATTGTTTCGAATTTCGTCACGTATTGCTGTGGCAAAACCAAATCACCATCAACGACATCGTAAACAAAACCATTTATCAAATCGCCGTAATACTGAGCCACGGCCTCGGATGATGACTCGTGCCCCAGTTCGACCATCAGTTTGGCCGCCGGCCCTTTTATCGCCTCGCCACCCACAATGGGGCTAACCGCTACCCGCGGAATACCTCGTTCCGTTATCAAATCGCGAATTCCCGGTACAGCCAGTATGGGGTCAATCGACAACCACGGATTGGACGGACCAATGATAACAGCGTCGGCTGCTTTCAGCGCTGCTTCTACTTCAGGACTAACTGTGGCATCTCCAATACCCGACAATCGCAGGCTCGTCACAGTCGGTTGCCATCGATACCGGACAAAATAGGTTTGGAAATCAATCTCGCCATATTCTTTTGTATCTACAATAGTCGCCACAGATGCATTCGTCATTGGCAAAATCTGCTGATGAATACCTAGTTTTTTTGTCAGTTGAATCGTCACATCAGTAAGTGAATGTCCCGCATGTAACCAGCGCGTCCGCAAGATGTGGGTTGCCATATCTTGGTCGCCCAATCCAAACCATGTATCCTCACCATACCGACGCATTGCGCTAAGTGTATTAAACGTCTCGTTGGCAAGACCCCACCCATTTTCCTTGTTCACCAAACCGGACAAGGTATACATTATGGTATCAAGATCAGGGCATATCCGAAGACCATAAAGCCACGTGTCGTCACCCGTATTGACAATCACCGTCAAATCTTCAGGTGGTAGAACCTGCGCCAAGCCATAAGCCAATTTCGCGCCCCCAACACCCCCGACCAACACAACTACTTTCATCGCCAAATTACACTCGTTTCTAATGACTTACGGGTCTTTTCACGCACTTCTGCGGGATAGCCCACTGTTATCAACGCCTGCGGTTGCCAGTCCTCGGGCATCTTCAGAACATCTTTAACAACATCTGGGCAAAACAACGGAGCGCACATCCAGCATGCCCCCAAACCGGCATCATGTGCTGCCAACAAAATATTCTGACCAGCCATCGCAACACTTTGTACAGCCATGATATGCTCGTTCGAAGATCGTTTCACGTCTTCGTAAACATCCATATCAACCATCGACATGCATAAAGCGATCAAGACCGGCGCACTGGTTATCCGTGCATAAGAACGTCCGGCATCTGCCTCTATCAGCTCTGGCGCTACACCATCTGCTGTCAAATCTCGACGTAAGCGACTACCCATCTCGCGTGCAAGTTCTTCCTTTTGTGGCGCATTTTCCACCACAGCGAAGCGCCACGGTTGACGATTGTGGGCGGATGGCGCCCAAATGGCTGCCTCCAAAATATTCCCAATCACGTCGTGCGGTACCGGCACATCGAGATAGCGCCGTATCGAACGCCTAAGGAACAATGCCTCGCGCAGCTTACTGCCCTGCGTGGACACCGTTTCTACCGAGGCATCGCTCATCGATATAAATCCTGCTCAGGAGAACGATATAAATCAACAGCGGTACCGTGATTCTGCGGATAGTTTAAGCCCCGCACCAAAACAATCGGTCTCCCCTCATCTGCTTCACCGGTCAGCAAATTCGCAGTAGACGCTACCAAATCAGCATAGCCTTGAATACTGATTTTGAGTTCACGTCCAAACAAATCAGCTTTACCTCGTAAATCCAGCACTGAAGGCATTCCCGCCACACCAATCGCAACCCCAACATTACCGACACGAAATGGTCGTCCGTGTGAATCACTGATCACGATCCCAACATCCGCGCCACTCAATTCTTTCAACCGATCACGAATGATTGATGCTGCAACATCTGGGTTTTCGGGTAACAGCAGTACCATATTCTCACTGCCATCCACATTTGACTGATCAATACCTGCATTCGCGCTAACAAATCCTAACCGGTGTTGTACAACCAGTACACCCGGGGCTTGCCGGGAAATCTTCTTACTTTCCCGCAGCACCAATTCAACAATGCGCGGGTCTTTGCGGGTCTCAATCGCAAGCCGATGAGCTTCGGCACCGGGTTCAATCGTTCGCAGATCGAACAAACGCCCCTCAGCCTTCGAGACAATTTTAGACGTTACAACAAGTGCATCACCCGTCTGAAGTTGTAAACCCAGTTGTCGTACACCATCAAGAATAATACTAGGTAAATCATCCCCTTCTTTTATGAGAGGAATACCCGGCAGCGCAGAAACTGTGAGGGAACTAACAATCGGCTCCAAAATGGTTATATCCCGGTGATCCGAATACCAGCGCCCTTAACACCATATGCCTTGTTAATCCACAAAAGTACAGGGGTCAGCGCTTCAACCGCGACTGCATTTGCCAGTGAACCAGCATCCACACCCTTCATACCAGTGGCCTCAACCAGCTTGATCACACTCGCTTTAGCCTCGGCATCATTTCCACATACCAAAACGTCACAATCAACAACATGGTGCGGATCGCTCAAATGCTCAGCACTCACATTTTGGAATGCCGCGACAACTTTCACGCTTTCGCCCAACAGAGCTTGTGCTTCAAGCGCAGCAGACTTTCCCTCAGGCAAATGAACAGTACGTACTTTGGGCGGTTGTAATGGCACCGTAATATCGACTACCACTTTTCCGGCAAGCTGATCTTTGACACCTTCAATGGTTGACTGATGTGCAGTATACGGCACACTCAATACCACAATATCCGCCAACTTGGCTGCTTCCGGATTTCCCATACCAACCACTTGGCTGCTTCCAAGTGTCTTGTTCATTTCAGTTGCATGGGCGGACGCACGCTCTGCATCTCGCGACCCAATGATGACATTGTAGCCATTCATTGCCCAACGCATCGCCAAACCCGAACCTTCTTTTCCAGTACCGCCTAATACAGCAATACGGATTGATTGTTGATCTGCCATGAAATCTTCCTCATTCAGTGACCGCTAAAGTAAACTAACATTCGCGTTGTAACGTTCCCACACTTTAGGAGCCAACGCTAGCGCCTCACGCGCAATTTCCGCTTCGTTCAAAGTCAGCAATTGACGATCTTGCATTAAAACGTTGCCTTCAACAATGGTTGTAGTCACCATCGAAGACTCAAACCCAAACAAAATGTGCCACGGCAAATTGCCTGCGTGCAGGGGCGTGAATGGGTGATAATCCACAAAAATCAGGTCTGCACTCGCACCAACACTAATCTCGCCCAACTTAGCTTTGGGAAAGAACTGTCCAGCAAGCCGCGCATTATTGTACACACCCGCACGAATAATATCCGCACCATTTGCCCGACGAGGATCGCGGCTCACCACCTTATGCAGTAAATAAGCATCTTTCCAATCTGCCCACATATTGTTGGTAAAACCGTCGTTCCCGATACAAATCGGCATGCCCTGCCCCATCATTTTATCAAACGCCATTGCCCCAACAGCATTATTCATATTCGATCGCGGCTGATGCGTTATCCAAACACCTTTGTCCTGCAATATCTTCCGTTCTGACTCGTCAATATGGACGCAGTGTGCCGCAATTGTCTTATCTCCCCATATACCAAATGCATCAAGCCTCTGCACAACGCGCGCTCCACTCCGCGTCAAACTATCATCTTCATCCGCCTCATGCTCAGCCACATGCACATGGAAACCGCCACCACTTGGTATCGCATCAGCACACGCTTTTAGTGCAACTTCTCCAAGTGTCAGACTAGCATGCAATCCAAATGTTCCGGCAATACGAGAGCTATGCTGCGCCTTCATAAACCGGACGTTCTCAGCAACGCCTGCGTACATCTGATCATCACCGTTACGATCAGTCACTTCATAACACAACACAGCTCGTAAACCCGCTTGATCAACTGCCTCGGCAATTACATCCAAACTACCTTCAATGAAATTAGGGCTGGCATGATGATCAATAAGTGTCGTCGTACCATGCTTGATAGCATCAACCAACGACACTAAGGCGCTTGCTCGAACACTATCTTTATCCAGCGCTTTGTCCAGAGGCCACCACAACCGTTGTAATATTTGCGGGAAATTCTCCGGTGCCGAACCGGGAATAGCCATCCCACGGGCATATGCGCCGTAAAAATGAGTATGGGCACAGATGTTACCCGGCATCACCAATTGGCCTTTCGCGTCCACACGCTTCACTGCCGGATAACGCGCAATCAAGTCAGCACTTAAGCCGATGTCAGCAACTTTACCTTGATCAATATAAACAGCGTAGTCGGCTAGCACCTGATTCGGCTCGCCCCATGTTACAACCGTGGCATTCGTGATTAACACTTCAATCCACCTTACTCAGAAAAAACGCGGGTTAGTTAATAGTCTGCCCCTACCAGTCCAACCCGTGTAGTGTAACGCATCCTGTGCTGATCTTCATCCTCTCCCATTCGCTAATCGACATTCTTCTTGTGGACTTTAATCACACCGTGCTAAACTCGCCTAAGATATACAAGGGGAAATATGGCAACACTGCTTCTAAAAAACATCCATACGTTGATTACTATGGATGCAACACGCCGCGAAATTAAGGATGCCGCTGTACTACTGAGAGATAGCATTATTGAGCATGTGGGCACAACCGCCGAGTTGTCGACGCAATCGGCAGATGAAATCATCAATTGCCAGAACCGTATCGTACTCCCCGGCCTTGTAAACACCCACCACCATATGGTGCAAAGCCTCACCCGCGTCATTGCACAAGACGACGAACTCTTTGGATGGCTCAAAACACTCTACCCGATTTGGACACGTCTTACAGGACAATCACTTTATACCGCATCCAAGCTAGCGATGGCTGAACTGATTATGTCCGGATGCACCACCTCTAGCGACCACCAGTATATCTATCCCAATGATGTGACCCTCGATCATCAAATTCAAGCCGCTCAAGAAATGGGCATTCGCTTTCATGCTGCACGTGGCTCTATGAGTGTAGGCGAAAGCAAAGGCGGATTACCACCGGACAAAGTTGTCGAGGATGAGGCTTTCATTTTGAAGGACTCGCAGCGCCTAATTGAAACGTATCATGATTCTAAACGTCATTCGATGTTGCGTATCGTGGTAGCCCCTTGCTCGCCATTCTCGGTGTCGCGCGATCTTATGCGAGAGGCAGCCCACCTAGCGCGCAGCTATGGAGTGAGTTTGCATACCCATCTCGCAGAAAACGACAACGATATTGCATATGGGCTAGAACAGTTTGGGCAGCGACCGGGTGACTACGCCGAGTCGGTTGGCTGGCTGGGCGATGACGTTTGGCACGCGCACTGCGTAAAGTTGAATTCCAAAGAGATTAATCTTTTTTCGCACACCCATACTGGGGTATGTCACTGCCCATCCTCCAATATGCGCCTCGCCTCCGGCATTGCACCCATACGTGAAATGCTGAACGCAAAAGTCAAAGTCGGCTTAGGCGTGGATGGATCTGCATCAAATGACGCAGGGCATTTACTGAATGAAGCGCGCCAGGCGATGTTGCTCCAACGTGTATCAGGAAATCCATCTGGAATGTCCGCTCGTGAAGCTTTGGAAGTCGCCACATTGGGTGGAGCATCTGTTTTGCGTCGAGATGACATCGGTGCGATAACCGCAGGAATGTCTGCCGACCTAATCGCCTATCGGCTGGATACTATCGGCTTTGCAGGTGCCCAACACGATCCGGCAGCAGCGCTTACATTCTGCGCATCGCCAACCGTTGACCTATCAATTATCAACGGACGAATTATCGTCAAAGATGGGCACATTCAAACGGTTGACCTACCTATGCTCATAGAACAGCATAATCGTATATCCCATGCATTGATCAACGGTGATTAACACCTTGTACAGACTTCAACTGATGACACAACAGTATTCATTACTGTAATTGAGGAGAAATCTAAATGAGCATCGTAGATAACTTGGCTGTTGCACGCGGCGATTATCCAGCAGATTTGGCACTCCGCAATGCCATCTTAGTCAATGTCTGGTCAGGCGAAATATACCCGACCGATATCATCATCCACAACCAACGTATCGTCGCTCTCGGTGATAACTATGATGCGAAGCAAGAAATCGATCTTGGCGGACGTTATGTATGTCCCGGTTTCATTGATGCCCATGTACATATTGAGAGTAGCCTCTGTACACCACCTGAGTTCGCACGAGCGGTTGTGCCACATGGCATTACCACTGTAGTCACAGACCCTCACGAAATCGCCAATGTCTTAGGTATTCAAGGCATCAACTTCATGCTGGAACGTGCAAAAGACGGTCCAATCAGCATGTTCGTCAATGCGCCAAGTTGTGTGCCAGCAACCCACATGGAAACCAGTGGTGCACAACTGGAAGCCGACGATCTAGCCCCTCTTCTGGACAATCAATGGGTGACCGGTCTTGCAGAAGTCATGAACTATCCCGGCGTCATTTATGGTGACGAAGGCATGCTCGATAAATTAGACCGCTTCCAATCTAAGGTCATGGATGGTCACTGTCCGGCTCTTAGTGGTAAACCTCTCAATGCTTATGTAGCCGCAGGAATTGGCAGCGAACATGAATGTACCACCGTTGAAGAGGCCCTCGAAAAACTACGACTGGGACTGACCATTTTTATCCGTGAAGGTACCACGACCCGCAATCTACGTCCGCTACTACCTATCATCACACCTCAAAATCACACCCGCCTCTGTTTCTGCACAGATGACCGCCAACCAAACAGCCTGATGGATGAAGGCTCAATCGACTTTATGATACGGACAGCCATCGCGCTTGGTGTCGATCCGGTCATGGCGATCCGCATGGGTACATTAAACACAGCGCAATACTTCCGCCTGTACGATTACGGGGTAATCGCTCCGGGTAAGTGGGCTGACTTGGTAGTCTTTACAGACCTCTATAACCTGCAACCTGAAATGGTTTTTCGTCGCGGTCAACTGGTGGCTCAAGACGGCAAGATGGTCACACCAAAACCGGATTCGAGACCGTTAAAACTCCCTGCGTCCGTCAAAATCAATCTCGACAATCTCGATATTTCTATTCCAGCAACAAGTAACCGAATACGCGTCATCGGCGGCGTTGGTGATCAGGTCGTAACAGATCATCTGATGGATGAACCCAAAATCATTGGTCAGCAAGCAGTCTCGGATACCGATCGCGATATACTCAAAATGCTGGTCATTGAACGCCATAATGCAACCGGTGGAATTGGCAAAGGCTTCATCAAGGGTTTCGGCCTGAAACGAGGAGCACTAGCCGGAACAGTCGCGCACGATCACCATAATTTAGTCATCATCGGGGTGGATGATGCTAGTATAAAGAAAGCCATCGAAACCGTTATAACAATTGGTGGCGGGTTAGTAGCAGTTGATGGCGATGACGTCCTTGGCACATTACCGCTACCGATTGCAGGTTTGATGACTGAATTACCACTTGAACAGGTTCGTCATGATTACGACGCTATGATTACTCACGCGCAGCAACTGGGTAGTACCATGCCTGATCCATTCATGGCAATGAGCTTCATGGCGCTTGAAGTCATTCCTAAACTCAAGCTGACAGATATTGGCTTGGTAGACGTCGAGCAGTTCAAAGTTGTGGATTTATTTGTGTAGCCGATTTGAGGCAGAATAGTTTCTCTTTATTCAGATTTGTGAGGTCAAAATGACAGTACCACAAGCAACCGTTGATGCTATCAAAGCGCGAGTAGCTGCACAGCGCGAAGACATCATCACCTTCCTAAAAGAGCTGTGTGCCATCCCAAGCTACGACAGCCAAATCCGCGCCGTTGGGGAACGTGCCGAAGCCGAAATGAGAAAATTAGGCTTTGAGGAAATTTGGTGGGATCGTATGGGCAATATCGTCGGGCGTATTGGCAACGGCCCAACCAAGTTATTATACGATAGCCATATTGATACGGTGGGCATCGGTGC
This sequence comes from Aggregatilineales bacterium, assembly GCA_044227005.1. Taxonomy (GTDB): domain Bacteria; phylum Chloroflexota; class Anaerolineae; order Aggregatilineales; family Phototrophicaceae; genus CFX2. The sequence goes on along the minus strand of JBGAFZ010000002.1, from coordinate 751,166 downwards.
GCCAGAAGAATGGGAATGGGATCCGTTTACCGGAAAAGTCGAAAACGGCGTCTTTTTCGCGCGTGGTGCCTGTGATGAAAAAGGCAGTACCCCCGGCATGATTTATGGATTGGCGCTAGCTAAGGAATTTGGCCTGCTAGAAGGCATTAGCGCCTATTACTTCGGCAATATGGAAGAGTGGAATGACGGTATTGCACCGCACGCGTTAGTCGAAGTTGAGGGTTTACGGCCTGACTTTGTGGTCATTGGGGAACCGACCAAGATGCAAGTCTATCGTGGTCACAAAGGACGTGTCGAAATGCAAGTGCTGGCACGCGGGAAGAGCGCACACGCGGCGAGCAATTTCCTCGGGGACAACGCCATTTATAAGCTCTTGCCCGTAATTGATGCCCTGAGCAAACTGGAACCCGAACTAGGCGACGATCCATTCCTCGGTCATGGACGCATTACCGTTACGGATATGCACGTCAAGACCCCCAGCATTAACGCAGTTCCCAACGAAGCATTGATCTATATCGACCGTCGTATCACCTTTGGAGAAGAACCCCAAGCCGTGCTCGAACATGTCAAGCGCGTTGTCGGTGATCGCAAGGACATCGAATCATCAATTCTGGTCTACGATACTCCGAGCTATACCGGTTTTGTTTTCCCGCTCGATAAGATTTATCCGGCGTGGGCGCTTCCTGAAACCGATCCGTATGTGCAAGCTGGCGTACAAGCTGGAACACTACTGTGGGGTGAACCGCTGCCCACTGGTAAATGGGATTTCTCGACCAATGGAACCTATTGGTGCGGCAAAGCTGGCATTCCTAGCATTGGATACGGCCCCGGTAACGAAATCCACGCCCATACCGTTCTTGACCAAGTACCTCTTGACGATGTTGTAAAAGCCACAGAATGGTACGCCCTGCTTCCGGGGTTGTTACCAAGGAAATAAGTCAATGAACATCAGTTGGATTGAACCCAATAGTTTAGCTGCCAGCCCATTACCCTATAATGCGGATGCTGTGCGATCTCTCCACGCGCAGGGAATTCGTGCCATCCTCACCTTAACCGAACGGCCATTGACGGCGCAAAAAGGGATCACGGCAGAACTCTTAAACGAACTCATGGTGACACCTTTCCACATTCCAATTGATGATTATCAAGCCCCTACTCTTGAGCAAACAACCGAAGCCTTGCGTTTTATTGACGCGATGCAAGCACTAAGCAAGCCAGTATTGGTTCACTGTATAGCAGGGCAAGGTCGTACAGGAACCATTCTGCATGCCTACTATTTGAACAAGGGTTTAAGCTTAATTGACGCGCAAAAGCAGGTCGTGGAAAAACGTCAAATATGCGTATTCAAGGATTTGTCCTATGAACAACAAGCTTTTTTACATGAATACGCTACCAATGGTCGCACCATTCATTTATAGAGTTACATCATCATGTTGATGCTCACCAGCCGTTTTTCTATCGACCCCATGAAGCGTGGTGCTTATATGCTCTTCGCCAAAGGGATGGTCTCGCGCACCCGTGGGCAAGCCGGATGCCTCGGATTTGGCATCTTTGAAGACATCACGCAGCCCGACACGTTCATCATCCTCGAACAATGGGCAAGCACTGAGCTTTTTGAACAACACAGTTCCAGCCCCATTTTCAACCATGATGATGAAGTCTTGATGACCTTTATCGTCGGGCAACCCAGTTATGATGAATATGAGTTTGAAGAACTGCCGGAGACTGATACATGAATCTGATCTATATCATGCGGCATGGGCAAAGTACGGTCAATGTCGAGCGAAGGATTACCTGCCGCAAGTTAGAAGGTGACCTAACGTCAACAGGTCGTGATCAAGCATTGAAAGCCGGTCAATGGCTGGTAGATAAAGGAATCACCAAGATCGTTCATAGTCCATTCCACCGAGCCATCCAAACAGCCGAGATTGTCAACCAACACTTGAATCTCACCTGCTCAGTTTCTGACGATTTGCGAGAGATGGATTGCGGTGCGCTAGAGTGGCGTACAGACGAAACGGGTTGGAACGAATTTTATAGTGTTTATGAACGCTGGCAGCAACGGGATTGGAACGCAACTTATCCCGATGGTGAAAGTTATCGACAGGGTTTTGATCGCTTTAACCATTGCCTGATGAACGTCGATCCAAATGAAACTACATTATTGGTTACACATGGTGGCATTAGCGTAAGCGTCATACCCTATCTTTGCGTAAATGCAGCTGCATTGCAAGGTAAACTGAAGTTGGATAATACCGGTATTGTCATACTCGAACCCTACGGAGATGGACGGTATATCTGTCGTGCTTGGAACCAAACAGCCCATCTATGATACAGGCTGAACTACTTGATTATCACACAGGAGACTAAAGAATTATGCAGACCGATTTGCGAGGACGTGACCTCATCACCGAACAGGAATGGACACGTGAAGAAATTGACACCCTGCTCGACGTAGCATGGGACTTGAAGCGTAAGCGTGCATTGGGCGAACCACATGCCTTGTTGCGCGACAAAGTTCTGGCCATGTTATTTTTCTTCACCAGCACACGTACTCGCGTCAGCTTTGAAGCCGGTATGGCACAACTGGGTGGTCACGCCCAATTTATCGACAGCGAAACTACACAGATTTCGCATGGCGACACGGCGATGGAAATTGGTGAAATTATTGGACGCTACACCGATGGTATCGCAATTCGTCAGTGCGACTGGAACTTTGGCAACAAGTACATTCGCGAAGTGGCAAAGGCCAGCCGCGTACCGGTGCTGAACATGCAGTGTGATGTTTACCACCCCTTCCAAATTCTGGCTGACTTGATGACTATTCAAGAGAAGTTTGGGCGCGATCTACGCGGCAAGACGATTGATGTGAGCTATGCATACGCATCGAGCTACCAGAAACCCTTGTCGGTGCCGCAAAGCCTGATCTTGCTCATGACCCGTTACGGGATGAACGTGCGCTTGGTACACCCACCAGAATTCGCCCTGATGCCAGACATCGTTGAACAAGCCAAGGAAAACACGCGTAAAAGTGGTGGTTCCTTCGAAATGATGGATGATTTCAACGCCGGTTTCAAAGGTGCAGACATCGTCTACGCCAAGAGCTGGGGTTGCTGGATGACGACTGAAGACAAGATGGAATCATCAGCCATAGGTAAGAAATACACCAATTGGATTACCGACGAACAGCGCATGGCAACCGCAAATCGTGACGCCATCTATATGCACTGTCTACCGGCTGACCGCAACATCGAAGTAACTGACGGTGTGATCGAAGGACCGCAAAGCGTGGTCTATGACGAGGCCGAAAATCGCCTGCACGTACAAAAGGCAGCTATGGCGCTGACCATGCGCTAAAGCTTTAGGAAGTCTAGATCAGCCGCTAGTAACAAAGTCGATGCTAACGGCTGATTTCCCTATTTCAAATTCCAATCAACTTATATGCTTTATTACACAAATAAGTGACCAATACAACGAACTCCAAAAATTACTTATCGAAAGCTGAGCCTATTTATGATTGAAAAACTAGCAATTGTGGCTGTGGGCGGCAACTCGTTGATCGAAAATCCCAAAGAGCCCGGGATTGCCCGACAATGGGAAGCTGCGCGAAAGACGTGTGATCATATCGCCAACATGGTCACGGCAGGCTGGAATATCGTCGTAACGCATGGGAACGGGCCGCAAGTTGGTTACATCATGCGGCGTGGGGAAATCGCTGCCAAAGAAGGCATTCATGATGTTCCGCTCGATCTGGTGGTAGCCGACACGCAGGGGAGCATCGGTTATATGCTCCAACAAGGTCTGGATGATGCGCTGCGCCGACGTGGTATGAACCGCACATGTTTGACGGTCATCACCCAAGTACGCGTAGATGAAAATGATCCAGCCTTTCAAAATCCCACCAAACCCATCGGTGGTTTTATGACCGAAGCCGAAGCACGCAAATTTGAAGCGGCGGGTTGGCAAGTCATGGAAGATTCCGGTCGTGGCTGGCGACGGGTGGTGGCATCCCCCATTCCGCGCGCGATCATGGAAATTAACGCCATCCAAGGATTAATGTTGAGCGGCTATGTCATCATTGCTTGTGGTGGTGGTGGAATTCCGATCATCCGCCAACAAGACGGCAGTTTGCGGGGTGTTTACAGCGTGATTGATAAAGATCGGTGCAGCGCGTTGCTGGCACAAACGCTGCGTGCAGACTTACTAATGATCTCAACAGGTGTCGAAAAAGTCTGCCTGAACTATGGGAAACCAGATCAACGCGAACTAGACGTCGTCACACTAGAAGAAGCACGAGGCTATCTGCAACAGGGTCATTTCGGTGTGGGAAGTATGCTACCCAAGGTGGAAGCAGCGATTGACTTCGTTGGGAATGGTGGGCCAAGAGCCATCATCACCGATCCACAGCACCTTGAAGCGGCGCTTCGCGGTGAAACAGGCACTCACATCGTCCCGGCGTAATTGCTTCCAAATCGAATTAGCGCGATTAAATCAGGTGGGTAATCATCAAAAGAGGTTTTATGCCTATCGATACCGAAGAACTAGACTATATGGTGCGAAAAATCCTCGGTAGCTATCCAGAAGAAAAACGCTGGCCGATCAATATCATTGATGAAGTATTCTCGATCATCGCTAAATCGAAATACGTCTATCGTCCGCAATATGATCGAATTGCAGGGAAAAGTGGTGAAAACAAACATGCAGTTAATCCACTTATTGCAAAGCTAGTAAAAGAACATACAGGCCTAGAGACAATTCAAGAGAATCTACCCGCACAACTGGGGAAAGAATTGATCCAAACTTACACTGAGTTAGGGCAGACAACCGATGGCAACTATTAAAGAGTTACGCTGTCCCATCTGCGGGCGCAGCTACAACGCAAATGAAGTTCAATATACCTGCCCTGCCTGCGGTGATGTGGGCACGCTGGAAGTACTCTACGATTATGGCGCACTGAAAGCGCAACTGGATCGCGAGACGCTGCGTAACAACCCTATACAATCGATGTGGCGGTATAAAGCACTGCTGCCAATTGAGGCCGATGCAAAAGTACCACCGCTCCGCGTAGGCATGACAGCACTATATGATACCGAACGAGTCGCGCAAACATTAGGACTAAAGCAGGTCTGGCTCAAAGATGATGGGCAAAACCCAACAGGTTCATTGAAAGATCGTGCCAGCGCTATGGTGGTGGCACGCGCTATGGAACAAGGTATCCGAACCGTTAGCACGGCCAGTACGGGAAACGCGGCTGCTGCGCTCTCCGGCGTGGGCGCATCCGTCGGTATGAACATCATCATATTTGTACCATCCAGCGCACCAGAAGCTAAAATTGCCCAACTACTCGTGTATGGCGCAACCGTCCTCTTAGTAGAAGATACTTATGATGTCGCCTTCGAGTTGTGCTCGCAGATGTGTTTGAGCGAAGGCTGGTACTGTCGCAATACGGGTATGAACCCATACACCGTTGAAGGTAAAAAGACCGTCGCCTATGAAATCGCCGAGCAGTTGAATTGGAATGTTCCGGATGTCGTGATGGTCGGTGCTGGCGATGGGAATATCATCGCGGGAGTATACAAAGGATTCTACGACTTACTCCAATTAGGTTGGATACAGCGGATTCCACGCTTAATCGGTGTACAAGCAAAAGGTAGCTCAGCATTGGTTCACGCGTGGGAAAACGGATTACAAGCGGAAGACATGAAACCGATGCCAGCCGACACAATTGCTGACAGTATTTCTGCGGGTGTGCCACGTGATCGTGCGAAAGCGCTACGGGCGGTTCGGGAAACGAAGGGTGCATTTATGGCAGTGTCCGACTCGGAAATTATCAGTGCGATTCCGGAATTGGCACAGCGTACAGGGGTGTTTGCAGAACCCTCGTGTGCGGCAGTTTACGCTGGAGCGAAACGTGCTGTACAATCAGGATTATTACACGCAGATGAATCAGTATTATTATTGATGACTGGTAACGGTCTCAAAGATATTAAGCGAGCACAACAATCGGTTGCACAAGGCTTGCGTGTGCAGCCGACCATTGAGTCCATCCGGCAGGCTTTGGGTATTGGGTGAGGATAGATGAGCGAACATCCACGTTATTCGATTGTTGCACCGATTTACAACGAAGAAGGCAACATTCAAAAACTTTACGAACGCATTTCACAGGTGATGGATTCGACGGGCGAAACTTGGGAATTAGTCACCATTAATGACGGCAGCCGAGACAAGTCATTTGAATTGCTGGCAGCCCTATCAAAAAAAGATCCGCGCATTAAGGTGGTGAATTTCGCCCGAAACTTTGGACATCAACTCGCTGTTACGGCAGGTTTACACAACACATCCGGTGATGCGATGGTGGTCATTGATGCAGATCTCCAAGACCCGCCGGAATTGATCCTCGACATGATCGAACGTTGGAAAGCGGGATACCATGTAGTCTATGCCGTGCGCCAAGAACGCAAAGGCGAAAGCTGGTTCAAGCTGCTGACGGCCAAGTTATTTTACCGCCTCATCTACCGCATTACGGATGTTGAAATCCCGCTCGACACGGGAGATTTCCGACTGATGGATCGCAAAGTCGTCGATGCGTTGAATTCTATGCCAGAACACAACCGCTTCATTCGCGGATTGACCAGTTGGATTGGCTTCAAGCAAACAGGGGTGACTTATATCCGCGAAGCCCGTGAATGGGGTGAAACCAAGTATCCCTTGAAAAAAATGGTGCGCTTCGCGATGGACGCAGTCACCGGTTTCTCCTACTTTCCACTACAAATCATGGTTTATGTAGCATTTATATTGGGTGTGCTGGCCATATTCGCCATCCCTATCATAGCGATATTGCGCCTGATACTCGGCTTCCAATTCTTGGGCGGCCAAGTTACCAACATCGTTTTGTTGTTGATGGTTGGCGCATTTCAGTTGTTCTTCCTCTTTATTCTGGGGCAATACGTCGCGCGTATTTATGACGAAACACGCGGACGACCGCTGTACATCGTGGCTGAAAAAGTCGGGTTTGATGGTGCTCAGGATAAACCAACAGTTCCTGCTACCGAGAATAAGCCGGAGTAATAGACGCAGCCTGAGGGGGGATAATGGTGGAAGAAAACAAAAATCCATTGGCTCTGGTACAGAAGTATCAAGAGCTTGTGTTGGTTTACGAAGCACTAGATAAAGAGATTGATGAATTAATTATGGCTCACGGGGGGAGTTCGGAGAAAATCCCTCCAGAAGAGTTGGCTCGCTACCGTCATCTCGCCCGTAGGCGGGATGATGTGCAAGGCGAAATGCATGAACTAGAAATGGAACTTAATATTGATGAGTGAAGTGTCTTTGCTCATCACAGCCTATTAACATTGGAGTACAAAAGTGATTACAGGGCCTACTTTTGAAGAGATGCTTCACCCGAATAAGATTGCGCCGGCAATCCGTGAGAAAGCACTTCAAGCATTAAAAGCTGATCCTCTCAACCCCATCAACCTCTTCAACATCACATGGCGTAATGCCCAAAATGAAGTTAACCACATTGTTTTGCCGCCTGAATTAACAGGTGTAGAGGCCAATATCGTGGTGCTGTTCGGGAAAGAATTCCCATCCGGCAGCCACAAAGTTGGAGCAGCATACTCGGTACTACTCGAAAAAGAATTATTCGGTGAAGTCGATCCCAGCAAGAATACCTTGGTATGGCCTTCAACCGGCAATTACGGTATCGGCGGCGCATGGGTCGGCGGACGCATGGGTTGCAAGAGCGTGGTGGTATTACCAGCAGGCATGAGCCGCGAACGTTTTGAACGCATTGAAAGTTACGGGGCAAGCGTCATCAAAACGGTCGGGTCAGAAAGCAACGTCAAAGAAATTTACGACGAAACTCATCGCTTACGGCAAGATCCCAACGTCCGCATCTTGAACCAGTTCGAGCAGATGGGCAACTATCGGTTCCATTATCATGTGACCGGCAACACGATTGCAGAACTAGCTGGCGAATTGCAGGCTAAAGGTATTGGTAACGGGAAGGCTGCCGCCTTTGTTTGGGCGATGGGTAGCGGTGGTACAAACGCTGCGGCTGACCGCCTCAAGCAAGTTTTCCCCGATTGCAAACATGTCGGATTAGAACCGATACAGTGCCCTACCCTGTTCAATAATGGCTATGGCTCGCATGATATTCAAGGCATCGGTGACAAGCACGTCACCTGGATTCACAATGTCCTGAATATGGATGCATTGATGTGCATCGATGATATTCAGTGCAAAAAAGGTCTCCAACTGCTAGCTGAGCCGGTAGGACGCGAAACATTGGTTAAGCGTTACGGGGCAAATCCTGAATTGATCGAGAAAATGGGTGATTTGTTTGGTATTAGCGGCATCTGCCACATTTTGGGTGCGATCAAGACAGCCAAGTACTATGGCTTCGGCAAAGATGATGTGATCTACACAGCAGCGACAGACAGTCTCGACCGTTATTACTCGGTCATTGATGAAATGGCTGCACATTACGGCAAGCTGGATGAAGCAGCAGCCGTCGGACGCGTTGAAGGTGTATTCCACTCGGCAGGAACCGATTGGGTACTGGAAGGCACTAAAGACGTTCGCGAACGCTGGCACAACCTCAAATACTATACTTGGGTTGAACAACAGGGTAAATCGGTACAGGAATTGGATGCACAACGCGATCCGCAGTGGTGGGTTGGTCACCAACAACGCGTTCAGGAAATTGACAAACGCCTCAACACTTTGCGCGAAACCGAAGAAAACAAGGGCTAATTCATGTTTGCGGAAGACCGCGTACTGGTAGGTGTCATCAACCGCAAACGCGATCTGGAAACGGTCCTGGGGGAGCGATGGTATCGTATCCCCCAAGCAAAAATGCAACGGGGCGTTAACGCCGAGTACATTGCGTTTTTCTTAAGCAAAGCCTTTGGTGAGCAAAATGGTGGCATACACTATTTCGCAGAACGCAAGGGCATCGAACTCGTTTATCGGCGGGATCTCATCCCACAAGAACCAAACCACCCCCGCGCAAATGAAGCCTATTACAAGGTACAGTTGGGCACTATCCATCTGAAAACACCCCCTGTTTTAAACCCCAGCCGAAGAACCATCAGCTTTATCCATACTACATGGGATCGTTTCGTGAAGGCCACCCGCATCAGCGATTTGTATAGCAAAGAAGATTACTTTGTGGATCGGATTTACCACGCGCTAAAAAGTGCGGGGGTTCCATCAGAGCGAACATGGTCGGCAGAGTACAAAAATGTTCCGGCACAAATACGTGTGCTGTGCGAAAAAGGTACTTTCAAAGCTTCAACACAGCCGGAAGACGGCAGCATGTACCTCGACAATTTGCACCACGAAGATGAAATTCTTGCGGCGATACTGGCTGAGATCGCCAAACAAGGTGGGCCAGTCATGGTCAGCGTGCCGATAAACCTGTTATAAGTTAGTGCTGTCAAGATTCGGAAACTGCTGCAAATTCTTCAGATTCAGAACAACGGCTTCGAATCTGCTTCAGGCTGTGCCGAAGGTCAGGCCAAGTTCACCCAACCACTTCCGATAGGCAATGCTGGTACGGTCGGACCGAAGATGCAACTCGGCCTGCAAATCGAGCGGTAAGCGTTCAGGACGCTGTGACTCGACAATCGGGATGTCCTGCGCGGTAACTTCATCCTGAAAGGCAATTAATTGAGCTTCGGGAATCTCGAAACCGTAATTCATAGCCATACACATCCAACCGAGGGAGTGAAGGTCATCAACCGGTGTGACGGTGAAATAGATGGCGAACTGCTGCTGCATGTGCTTAATAAAATAGACCGTTAGAGGACGAAAGACCCGATAGGTATAGGTCACATCTTTGCCCTGCCCTGTTCCATCCGGATCAGGCTGCCAAACGGTGATGGGGGCGGCGGTGATGCCGTTGTCATCGGTGGTCACTTCGTAGTCCGCGATTTCAGGATGGGCACGATCTCCCAAAAAACCTTCGTGAACAAAGGCAAAGTGCGCCACGTCCAAGAAATTTTCTACGGCGCGGGGCGCAGCGGCTTTATAGGAATAGGGGCCGCAGAATATTTTGCGAAAGCTGGTGTCATCCCATTCAGGAAAGTACGGGATGTCATGCGCCGGTTCACCAAAGGTTACCCATACCCAACCATAACATTCAACGGCGCGGTAGGTATTCACACGAGCCCGAGTTGGCGGTGTTTGATCGGGATGCGCTGGCATCTTAACACATTGGCCGTCAGCGTTATACGTCCAGCCGTGATAGGGACACATCAGGGTATCGTCCTGAACCGTGCCCAACGATAAGCGTGTACCGCGATGGATACACAAATCCTGCCAAACCATGATGCGATCCGCAGTGCGCCAGATGACAAGGTCTTCGGCGAGTAAGCGCGCACGGAGCGGTTTGCCTTCTACGATATCGGTTGAGCGAGCAATGACATGCCAATCATTAATGAGTACAGTGTCTTTGAGCATCGGATTTTAGTCTTTGGTTAATCGTTAGTCGTCTACAGAAAACATCATCAAACTCAGGCTATTACATTAAACGCTATTTGGCTTTAGACCAAGAGTGCATAATCACCAAATTATGCCTTCATTTTTTGAAATGTCGCAAAAGTCGCCCACGGGATTGCTTCGCTTATCAATGTCGGACAGTGGCTAAAAGTTGAAAGTAGAAGGTTAAAGGGTTTTGTGTCGGCGATGTCGTCGTCGTCGTCCACAGGATTGCTACGCTTATCATCGGACAGATGGCAATTTTGGCAGTCCACAGGATTTCCTTCGGTCACAATGGCAGCAATGGCAGCAATGGCAAAAGGCAATTATGTGCCAAGGCTGCCCATTGGAGTAGTGGAGTGGTGAGAAAACCGGCGGTCGAAATTCATTTCGACCCTACGACCCCATAGAAATGATAAACGCTTGTTAAGATGCGGCGGGTAAGAGGATATGCCGCTGGCAAATCCGTTCAGAATACCAATAGTTATCATAGATGATTGGGAAAGAAAAAGGGTGACCATTTGGAAAACCATTTTGTAACTCTTTGGCAAGATCGGCGCTTACCTTCTGAAAGAGGAAACAGAGTTACTAGTTGGCGAATAGTTAGAAATCAGTTTGCCGACAAACCTAAAGTAAACCTAGTGTATAAGAGCCCGAGGTATAGAACAGTCAGCTACAACGACATGCAGAAGCACTTGTCGGAGGATAATGCTCCGACAAGATGATGCAATATGGGCATGAGATTGCATGGCAAGTAGATTGAATTAGGGAGTCGCAGGAATTTTGAGGGATTGTGGAATGTTGACAAGATGTCCTAAAGTTGGTCTACGCAGCAGGATATTGTCAATCAATCCATAATCAACGGCCTGTTGGGCGGTCAAGAATATATCGCGGTCGGTGTCACGTTCAATCACCGAGAGGTCTTGGCCGGTATGATGGACAAAGATATCATTAAGGTAATGCTTGAGACGGGTGTACTCGTTGATCTGGATGAGCATATCAGAGACCTGCCCCTGCGCACCGCCGAGGGGTTGATGCATATGGATGGTGGAACTGGGAAGTGCATAGCGCAGCCCTTTGCGACCGGAAGCTAAGATAACCGTTCCAAAACTGGCGGCGCGTCCGATGGCAACCGTACTAACCGGCGCGGAGACCTGCTGGATGGTATCGTAGATGGCAAGACCGGCATACACTTCACCGCCCGGGGATTGGATATAAATCTGAAGTTGCTTATCGGGGTCTTGACTATCCAGATACAACAACTGGGCAATGATCAGGTTAGCAACCGCATCATTGATCTCAGAACCGAGCATAATGATGCGTTCTTTGAGCAATAGTGAATAAATATCGTAGGCACGCTCCGAATGATTCTGTTGGTCAATGACCATTGGGATGACACCACTCATATACTTCTCCTTTTACAGACAACATTAAAGATAGTCGGCACAATTCAAAGTGCCGACATCAGGACGAGATGCGTATAGTTAGCGGGAAACGACTCGATTTCGATTAGGCAGCGACAGCATCCGATTGGTGGCTTAACGCCTGACGCAACCGAATGAGAACCGTTAGCGATTCAGATAACCACTCATCGGTATGGGCTTCAAATAAAAACATTGGACGATAAGGGGGATCGGGTAATTGTGAGTCCAGTAGATGGGTTGAAATCGCATTGACGGGGCGATCAGCAATCAGATTATGCCTGACGTGAGCACGAGGCTTGTCACGGAAACGATCGACCAAATCATAAAGTTGCTCGACAAGATCAGCAATTTGATCAGGATGATTGATGGAAAAACCCATTGTTTGGACAATTTTCTTCACATCAGAATCCGTGACACCGTTTTCAAAGATCTTATGCAGTACACCGAGCAGGACTGATTCGTTTTGGCGTAAGGTGTCAAAGAAAGCCGGATAATACGAACCTTTGCGGAGTTTGGGAATTTCGAGGTCGAGTTCGCCCAAGCTGGTCAACCATGTACGGCGACGATAGCCATTGCGATACGAACGGCGGTTGGAACTACGCTCATGGGGTGCGGCTTCAATAACGTCGGCAATTTCGAATTCAATAAAGGACTGCACCAACAAACGCAGTCCTTCACGTAAAAAGTTCCTGTTTACAGGTGAATCAACGGTTATGATCTCAAAGGATGGTGTATCTTCTGGTTGCCGCGCCATCACACTTTTTCCTTCATCACGGACGTTACTCCTACAAGTAATAGGGATAGCGTAATGTGGAATGCGAGCGGACGCAAGAATTTACACCACTTTTCGCTATTATTCGCCCGCGATGCGCCACGCCGCTTTCATGGTATTGGAGAGCAGCATGGTGATGGTCATGGGGCCGACACCACCGGGAACTTTGGTGATAGCACCCGCTACATTGATCGCTGACTCGAACTCAACATCGCCCACAAACGTGTAGCCTTTGGGATCAGACGGATCATCGACCTTGTTAGTGCCCACATCAATGACCACCGCACCCGGTTTCAGCCAATCGCCTTTTACATAATTGGCTTGGCCGATGGCTGCGATCACAATATCGGCCTGTTTGACAATAGATTTCATATCGCGGGTTCGGCTATGACATACGGTGACAGTGGCATTGGCTTTCATTAGCATGAGGGCTACGGGAAGCCCAACGATATTGCTGCGACCGATGACGACCGCGTTAGCACCTTCAATCTGTGTGCCAACTTCTTTTAATAAAACCATACATCCAGTGGGGGTAGCCGGTGTAAACAAGGCTTCGCGGCCTTTCATGCCCAACATACCGATGTTAATGGGGTGGAAACCATCTACATCTTTGTCAAGACTGACCAGACGCAGAACAGCTTCTTCATTAATACCTTTGGGCAACGGCAACTGCACCAAAATACCGTGTACTTTGGGATCGGCGTTCAAAGCTGCAACAGCCGCTTCAACCTCTTGTTGTGTGCTGGTGGCAGTCATTACATGGGAAAATGATGTAAAGCCGACTTTTTCGCAGGCACGGCTTTTCATACGGACGTATTGGGCAGAAGCAGGATTATCCCCTGCGAGAACGACACCTAGGCCCGGTTGATAGCCATGTTTGGCCTTAAAGCGGGCGGCTTCGGCGGCGATTTGTTCTTGCATCCGGTCGGCAACCAATTTGCCGTCAATGATTGTTGCAGTCATGACTTAAATCCTCTCGTATGAGTCAACACAGAAAGGATACCATATGGGAGCAATTGTGAACGAAAAGTGAAGCTTAAGGGCGACTATTGAGGAATTGTCAACGCATTTGAACAACATGCCGACAAAAACTAAACTGACATTTGCGAATAGTCGAGTAAGATAGAGATAGTATTTTGGTAATGACTCCCAGATTCTTTGATCTGGTAATGAAGCAATTGATATTTTTGATTGGATGAGGGGTTAGCAATATGGTGCAAGAACCGACAACCAGTACATCACCCCACAAACCGGCACAACGTGGTCAGGCGTTAATTGAATACGCGCTGATTCTGGTGCTGGTGGTAATGGCGCTGGTGGCAGCAGTAGCAGCAACCGGTCCAGCGCTGGGCAATGTGTTCAGCAATACGGTGTTTAATCTGGTAGGTATCACAGGAACACCGCAAGATCTTTATGCACGAGGCGGTCCAACTGCATTCTGGATGACGGTCACATACGTCGCCCAAAACCCGCCGGCAGCGCGTGCCTTCCCGACCAGCCCTCCTAAGCCGCCAACGGCGACCTTTACGGCTGGCCCCTCCCCCACGCCAACCATGATGACGCCTAGCGCGACACCAACCCTGACGCCGACCTTGCCACCGACGGCAACGGCAACCGACACAGGTTTTGATGCGCCCTACGTCGATTCAATTAACAATCCGGTTTGGTGGCGTGTAGACACCAGTGCGTATCTAGGCGGTGCGGATTGGTTGGGCGAATACTTCCCCAATACTACTCTCAGTGGCACGCCGGATCGTACCCTCTACAACCAGCAAATTGATCCGATGTATCGCTTCAATATTAATTTTAACTGGGGAACAACTAGTCCGTTGGATAGCTGGTTGACGGATAATTACTCGATCCGTTATACCCGTACCATCACGGTTGACACTCCACTCACGCTAAACTTTACGTTAGCAGGTGATGATGGTTCACGGTTGAAGATTGACAGCACGACCGTCATCAACAACTGGCCTTCAAGCGGAATTGTGACATCAACCCAAACCTTGAGTGTCGGCACGCATACCTTAGTGGTTGAGTACTATGAAGCTGGTGGTAGTGCCAACTTGACGCTTGGTATTTCAGCCAATAAGGCCAACGTCGCAGCCGATACCAATAAGGGTGGTGGAGCAGCTTCGTGCCCGTGGACACAGGTAACAGGTAGCCAACCGAATACGGTCGCTTACGCATGGAAAGAAAATCTCCCGACCGTAACCAACGGTTTCCCTGTGAATATGCGCTGTAACCTTGAGCTGCGTGGGTATGTGGATTTGGCCGGTGTCGCCAGCCCAACCATGAGCTTCTGGGACGTTTGGGACTTTGGTTCTGCAGCGGACACCTCGGTCAAACTACAACTGGCAGAGTATGTTCCATACAACGATGACCTCAGCGGTGGCCCGAACTGGACATTGGTGCCGGGTTACACACTGCACACTGCCGGCAAGAACTATGCATGGACGCGCAACCAGTTCGCAATCCCGGCAGCCTTGATCAACAAGAAGGTTACATGGCGCTTCGTCATGGAAAGCGGTGCTGCAACCAGCGTTCGCCGTTGGTATCTGGATGACATTCGCTTAGGCGCACCCATTGCCACCAAGACATTCGGTGTTTGTACCGTCAGCAAGTATACCTGCGGCAACTTCTGGAACCTCGATGTAGCGGATCAGAAGGCTGACTTCGTCACATCCGGTCGTTGGGACTTGACCAACAAAGCGGTTGCATCGAATGACTCGGGCGGCCCGTCACTGAGCTGGGACGTCACAAGCGGTGCGAACGGCAACAACGGTACTTATGTGAAATTCGGCAGCGAACAAGGTACAACCGATTATCGCATTCACTACATCGCATTCAACGGACAAATCGACCTGCGTTCAATCAATGCGGACGGTACCGGCGGTACGCTCGACTGGGAAAGTGACAGTGGCTACCCCATTCTGTCGTTCTATCAAGCGTACGGCTTAGAAGACGGCGACTCGATCGAAGTCCAGTACACGCGAGACTCTGATACTCCCGGCACCCCCTCTAACTGGGTGCGAGTCGGTACAAACGCGATCCAGAGCGTACCGGTCTCAGGTAGCCCTGTCACGGACGTCATGAAGAAGTACCAGTTACAACTCAAAGATATTCCGAACTGGAACACACAAGTCTTCCGTCTGCGTTTTGCATTGATTATCAGCAACAACAAAGAATACTCGGGTGCGGCAGGTAAAACCCCCGGTTGGTACATTGACAACATCGCCTTTGAACGCGAAGGCGCGATGAAGTTTAGCGATTATCCTTTCTGCGACGATGCAGAAGGCACAACTGACAGTTGGCTCATGGGCGGTCAGTGGGGTATCGCGACGACCAGCGGCGCGTTCCAAACCGGCAACTCGTTTAGTGACAGTCCGGCAGGAAACTATGTCCACGGACAGATTACGTCCATGGCACTACGCTATCCGATCGACTTCAACAATGACACGCCCGAAAACTTACTCACCGGCGGTAACTTCAGTTGCTTAAATGGTGCTGCATTCGGTAAAGCGACCCGCCCCGTATTGCAGTTCTGGCATTGGCGTAAACTCGCGGCTAGCGAAAGCTTTAAGATCGAACTGTTCCGTGCCGCGCAAGCTGCAAGTGGTACGACAGCGATCAGCCCGACATCTGTATGGACCTATACGTATAACTCGGGCAACGTAAACCAAGTCGTATGGGAACGTGAAGAACTTGACATGCGGGCGGCCATTGAAAAAGTGACCGGCCTCACATGGACGGCATTAACAACCAATACCAACAAGTATGACGATGACTTCTATTTCCAGATCACCTTCGATGCCAGTTCGAACACATCGGTATCGGACGGTATTTACATCGACAATATCTTGATGAAGGAATATAGCGAAACATCGTTCAAACTCTGGGATCCGGCAACCACTTACACAGCCAAGACGGGCGCGCCCGTTGCTGGAACTGGTGACGGTACAAACTGGGTGGATAACATCGATAGTCCATCCGATTGGTATAACCGCTGGACGGCTGGCAGCACATGGACTTCGGTTGACTGGGACTCCCATAGCGGTCTCGACTCGCTGCACAATGTTGCGACCGATAACACGAATTATCTGCATCAGAGTTTCAACGTCATCGAGATGAACAAGATTCTCGATCTGCGCGGCACGAAGAACACCGATCTACCGACTATGTACTTCTGGACACGTTATCGCATCGGTGCCAGCGACACGATTGCCGTAGAAATCGCCGTGCAAGACGAAACTGAAATGACGACTGCGCCTCCGCCACGTAATCTGATGGGATACGACTATCAATATCTGTGGGGGTCGACAGCTTCCTATGCAGGCGGATCAAATAGCTCGTGGAGCGGTGCCAGTTCGTGGCAAATGATCTGGAGCAAGGGTGGCAACAGCCGTAACGACGCATGGAATCGACCACAGATCGATCTGCGCAACTATGTCGGGAAACGGCTTAAGGTGCGCTTTGTAATCAACGCCTACAGTGATCCAAGCGTAGGAACCGGCTGGTGGCTGGACGACATCCAATTCGTGTTCCGTACCAATGACGTGTTCACGGTCGGTTTCGCCGATAACGCCCGTAATATGCGCAACTGGATCCCTGAAGGTAACTGGGGTCTGGCACCGGATCAATGGCGCGGTTCAGGCGGTGGTCCGGCGGACCTGGGCACCAACCCGTGGAACTTGTACTGGTTCGATTGTATTGACTGGACGAAGACAAACTACGCTAAGACAGCAGGTCAGTTCGCAGCAAGCTTGTTGAGCACTGCAAGTTGCTCCGGAAGCAACTGGACCAATTTCTTTGGATTTGTCCCTCGCACAGTTACGGGCACCGAGGATTGGATCAATACAAGAACATCTTCATCGATGCTAGTCGAGGGTAAGCATTTCATCAAGGACTTTGCGCCAGACGTACTCTTCGACTTCGCGGCAGATGATCGCCCACCGGGTGGTTATGGCGACACTACATGGTATAATTACTTTGCTGGTCGTTTCTTCCGGGATATTACGGTAACGGGTGGTGCTTATACCTTCATCACCACATCAGACGACGGTATCAATGTACGTGTTGAAACTGCTGCCGGCGGCACCCCGAATGGATTGCCATCGGGCACATGGAATGTGATCAGCCACTGGTCGGCACACTCGCGAGCTGTCGATTATCAGGCCATTTCACTTGATCCCGGTAATTACCGCATCATCGGCGAATATTACGAAGGGTCAGGTAGTGCTGTCGCTCAACTTCAGGTCGGTACGAACAAGTTCTCGTTCAGCGATAGTCCAAAGGCTAGCGCGGTCAGTACCGAAGTCAACACAATACCATACAGCGAATCAGCCTTGATCTTGAACGGTGTGATCAACCTGACCACGCCGACCGGATATACTACGGCACAGTGGAAGCCGCGTCTGGAGTTCTATCAGTTATTCGACTTCGCCGCAAGCAATAACGGTCGTGTGGAAGTCAGCACGGATGGCGGTTTCGTCTGGAACCAAACCAACCTGAGCGCAAACTGCCCAAGCGGTACGACGTGCGACCCCAATACCTTCGGTGATAACGACTGGACACCATCTAATGGTAAGGACTGGCAACTCCGATCACACGACTTGAGTTCATACGTGAACCAGAACGTGAGCCTACGATTTAAGCTGGTCTCACCGAACGGTACGACACGTGACGGTTGGTGGATTACAGACATCGTAATCGGTAACAGCGGAGCCTAAAACGCCTAAATAAGGGTTTGAATTGAAGAGCAGGTTTACCATGATGGTAGCCTGCTCTTCTAATTTTCTAGTGGACATACAAAGCCACGCCATAGTATCATCCTCTTTAAGAAACAATAATTGCACACTCCCGGGGGACACTGTGCCAATAATCGAAGAACAAGCGCATCACTGGGGACTGTTATTTGTGTTAGTGGGGCCGGCAGGTGCCGGTAAGAACGCTATCATGAACGAGGTTCTGCGGCAGATTGACGATTTGCGCCAACTGCCAACTGCAACCACCCGACCAATGCGCGACACAGAACAACAAGGGCGCGAACACCTCTTTGTAAATGAGACCGAATTCCGGCGAATGGATGAAGATCACGAGTTAATTGAGTGGCAAAAAGTTCATAATCACCTGTACGGAACACCCCGCAGCACCATTGAAACTGCCATGTGCGACGGGCGAGACCTCATTGCCGACATTGAAGTGTTAGGGGCTACCCATCTGCACAACGCCTATCCTGACAATACCATCCGCGTATTTGTACAACCGCCATCGGTCGATGAACTGGTCAAACGCATGACCATTCGCGGCGAAACTGAGGCCGAAATTGATTTGCGCTTGAAGCGTGTCGAAATGGAAATGCAATACGCGCCACAGTGTGATTATTTGATCACCAACTACAACAATCAGCTCGCCCAATCCAGTCTAATACTGCATGGCATAATACTGGCTGAACGCAGCCGCCGCGAGTTAGCACAATTGCGTTTGCAGACAGTTGTACACGGTCAGGCAAACTAATGACGCTACAAGATTGGCTTCTTCAATCAGGCGGTGTATTAGCACCAGATGGTATTCCGCTCCATTTCGGTGATCAAAGCGCTGAATACGAAGCAGCACTATCAGGCGCGGTACTCATGCTGCGCAGCCACGAAGGACGCCTCGAAACCACAGGACGAGATCGACTGGAGATCATCCAACGCATCTCAACCAATGATGTTGCCGGTGCGCCTGTGGGTGAAGGCCGCCCAACCATTCTGACGTCACCGCAAGGACGAATCGTTGACCGCTTGGTTGTTTATAATCGGGGCGACAAGGCATTGGTGACAACCGAACCGGGACGTGGTGCTGCTGTGCGCGAGTATCTGCAACGCCAAGTCTTCTTCAATGATGATATGAAAATCCGTGATTTATCAGTAGACACGGTGCAGTTTGGATTAAATGGCTCGACCGCTGAGGCCATCATCAGGGAGATTGCGCCGCAAGTCAGTAAGCGTTCATCGCTTGTATGTGTGGATGCGGTCATCGCCGAAACGCCTGTGGTGATTGCTCAACGCAAGCCATTGGTGGGTAGCCAGTGGGCAATCATCGTTACGAGCGCACAAGCCCTCAGCGTATGGCAGGCGATCCTCACGATTGGGCAAGCATATGGCTTACGTCCGGCAGGCTCATTGACCTACAACGTACTGCGTATTCAAGCAGGCAGACCGGGCATTGGTCGCGAACTGAGTACCGATTTCATTCCATTGGAAGCCGGATTATGGGATGAGGTGAGCTTCAAAAAGGGTTGCTATACCGGTCAAGAAATTATCGCGCGAATGGAAAGCCGCAACCGTCTGGCAAAGACGATGGTTACGTTGAAACTTTCAAGCATGATTGACTCCCCTGCTCCGTTGATCGCAGACGGCAGCACCATCGGAACGTTGACCAGCAGCGTCGTAACACCACGGGGCGAGGCGATTGGTATCGGGTTTGTAAAAGTTCCACAAGCAGAAGTGGGCAGTACCTTCAAGGTCGGTGATACAGCAATCACCGCACAAATCATCACATTGGCGGGAGCACAACCACCTGTGTTAGAAGCCCGTAGCTAAGCTAAAACTGAGGCGGGTCAGTATCAAAGAATAACGCCCACCAGAGCTGCCATTTGGGCGGTTCCGGTGGCGTGGTTTGTACGACCGCTTGTTCAACAGGCTCGGGTGTCGCTTCAGCAGAACTCTGTGATCCGACTGGCACGACCAGATGCTCGCCGGGTTGCAGCATCTTTCCTTCATCCCGCGCCCAGCTTTCAACATAATCATCACTTTGAACATAATCACGTTCGCGTGTCAGATCCGCTTGATCTTTTTCAAGCTGCTTAATTTCGTTCGCGAGTTGTGCGTAGGTCTGTTGTAGGGGTTGTCCCGCCGAAAATAAGCGGGTGAAGTTGAGTCCCAAAATCAAGCCGATTGCCAGAATAGCAGCAAACATAATCTGCAAACCAGATAATTGACTGGTTCGTTTACGCTCTTGTCGTTTGGGTTTCTCAGGGGTCATAGAAACCAAGCCTCAAACAGTCGATAGTAGTTAACATGATAGCGTAGGATCGAGGAAATAAAAACCCGGCTAACGCCGGATTTTGTGCCGAAGAAGGGAGTCGAACCCATACCCCCGTAAGGGGACTACGCCCTGAACGTAGCGCGTCTGCCAGTTCCGCCACTTCGGCATGAAGTGTTAAGTATGGTAGCAGAACTACCCTAACTGTCAACACCAAGTTTCTTAAAATAAGCTCACATTAGGGCAAGATTAACCATGATATAATGCGTTTTCTGTGGCGTAAAAGATGAGTAAACAGTGCTGCGAATGATAACCAAACGATATTTACTAATCTGGGTTGTTGCGATGGCTATCTTCATCGGTCTGCCCATGATCGTTTCAGGACAAACCAGCGGGGTTACGGCGGAAGCCATCGGGCAAGCTAATCTGCGTGCAACAACCGATGTTAATGGCGACTTATTGGGACAAATTACGTCGGGAACGCGCTATCCAATACTCGGCAGAAGTCAGTTCTATCCGTGGTTTCTGCTGGGTGATCCTACCACGCAACAACCCATTGGTTGGGTATTTGCGGACCTGGTGACAGTGGTTGGGAATGCCAACACACTCCCCTTCAGCGATTTAGTCGTCAGCAACCTCGCACCAACACTCACTCCGGCACCCTCATTAACACCTCAGCTTAACAATACCCTGCCACCATCAACGAACGATACGGTTGTCGTTGCAACAGCTACGTCCGTTCCCCTGAGCGGCGTGATCGGCACCGCGCAGGATGAAATTAACATTCGTTACGGGCCGGGGGTTGATTACCCACGTATCGGGGTGGGTGAGGCCGGACAACAATTTGAAATCACAGGGCGGCATAGTCAGTTCCCGTGGATACAAATTCGCTTTCCCGCTGCGCCAAACGGATTCGGTTGGGTCGCGAATGACTTACTTAAGGTTGACGGCAATATCTTCAATGTGCCACTGATCACGCAAACCACATTCAATTTGCCTACCTTAACCCCTACCCCACCAGTTGTTCAGGCCAGCCATCTACTGGAAAGTAGTCCGGTTGTGATTAGCCCCGCTTTTCAGGCATTGGGCGATCAACTGTGGGGCATGATGCTCAAAGCTGGATTTGCTCCCGAAACCAGCACACTAGCAGCCCTATTCGTGATGAACCTTAAAACGAATGAAGCGCTGACATTCGGCAATCAAATTGCTTTCAGCGGCATGAGCCTGAACAAGATCGCGATCTTAACGGCCTTATTCGGCAGTATTCCGGGGCCGATAGACGAAGAAACAGCGCTCAATATTGCTTACATGATGGTGTGCAGCGAGAACAGCGCATCGAACGCCTTGCTCAGCAAAATCGGTGATGGCGATCAATATAAGGGGGCTGCCAAAGTCACGGCGATGCTGCAAACCCTCGGCTTGGGCAATATGTTCATCATCGCGCCGTTCAAAGTACCGAACGCAACGCCTGAACCCGTTCGCGCCCCGACCACCAATGCTGACCAACTACGCGCGCAACCAGATTATTCGAACCAACTGACCGTAGATAATATGGGTTGGTTGCTAGCCAGTATTTACCAATGTGCGAACACAGGGGATGGCGCATTGATGACCAAATTACCCGGTCAATTTGATGCGCTGAAGTGCCGCAAGATGCTCAATATCATGAGCGATAATAATCTTGGGGAGCCGCTGATGATGAGCGCGGGTGTTCCACCGGATACGCGAGTGGCGCATAAACACGGCTATATTGATGATACACACGGAAATGCGGGAATTGTATTCTCACCGGGTGGGGATTATGTGCTCGTGGTGGCGATGCACGGGCCGGTGTGGTTAGAGGCTACCAATACCTTCCCGTTGATCAGTGATCTGTCTCGCACAATCTATAATTATCTGAACCCCACCGCCCCCGACGATACCAACTTGAGTTGGTCAATCGCCGGGGTTGATGAGTGTTTACAACAAAGCCGCGATACTATGAACATGTTGACGTCGAGCAGCGGCTAAGGCTTGAGGTTAGCCCTTGACCGCGCCTTGTGCCAAACCGCTCACAAATTGGGTTTGCAGCAGCAAGAAAACGATCGTGATCGGAATAACACCGATCAGCGCACCTGCTGCAAACACACCCCATCGTTGGTTAAAACCATTGTCTAGGAACGTGGTTAATCCAACAGCGAGGGTGAAAGTATTGCTATCTCGCAACAGAACGCGGGGTAGCAAGAAGTCATTGAAGGTTCCGATGAAGCTCAAAATACCCACAACTGCCAAGATCGGTCGAATGAGCGGCAAAATAATACGCCAGAACGTGATCCACTCGGTAGCGCCATCTACTTTTGCCGACTCGTTAATCTCAATCGGAATGGTGTCAAAATAGCCCTTCATAAGGAAGGCATTCGCACCTAAAGCACCGCCGCAATACACGAGGATCAAACCACCTAGCGTATTCAAACCCAACCATGGAACAATCTTCCCTACCTGATCCAACAAGATATAGAAAGCGACCAGTGCTACAACGGTCGGGAACACTTGAATTACCAGTGTTGCCAGCAATGTTGAACGCCGCCCATAGAAGCGGAAGCGCGACAATGAATACGCCGCTAAGGTAGTCAGGCTGAGTGTGATCAACGTGGTGATTCCAGAAACGATGATTGAATTCTTCAACCACGTTAGAACCGGTGTTTGAGTACCGTCTAGTAGCTTGGCATAGTTTGCCAACGATGGATTGGGAGGAATGATAGACGCTCCAACCAATGTGTTGCGGGGATCGAATGACGCACTGATCACAATAATGATCGGATACAGGGCGAAAATACATCCCAAGGTCAAGACTATGACTCTCAGGATCATATTGCGTCGGCGATTAGCTACGACCATGCCTTGCCGTTGGTTATTATTCCGTTGTCCGGTTCGTGCTACTGTAGACATCAGTTGACCTCCTCTAGACGACGGGTTAAGCGGAAATTGAAGTAGGTGATGGGACCGACGATCATAAAGATAAAGATACCAATCGCCGCAGCAAAACCGTAGTTCGTACCGGTTCCACCTGCAAAGGCCAACCGGAAGGTATACGACAGCAAAATATCAGTATGTCCGGCAACGGTTGCTGCACCAATTGGTGGACCGCCTTTATTGAGCAATTCAATGATGGTGAAGTTATTAAAGTTGTAGGAGAAACTTGCGACCAAAAGTGGGGCCAAGGCAACCAGCAGGAGCGGGACTGTGATCGAACGAAACTGCTGCCAGGTACTTGCTCCGTCAATGGTAGCCGCCTCGTACATATCTTCAGGAATACTTTGGAGCGCACCTAATGAGATCAACATCATGTACGGGAAGCCCAAGTACATGTTGACAAACAATATCGCTACTTTCGCCAAGCCGGGATCAGAAAACCACTGTGGCGAAACCCCAAAAATATTTTTGATAATGATGTTGAAGGGGCCATAGACCGGATTCATAAGCCCCGCCCATGTCGTAACAACCAACCAACCGGGAACGGCATAGGGAATGATCAAAATAGAACGGAACAAGATGCGCGCCGGCAGATCTTTTGAATTCAGTAGGACTGCAAATAACAAACCCAAAGTCAGCGTCGAAACAACGCTTCCGAATGCAAATACAACCGTCCAAATAAATACGCGCCAGAATGGATCGCGGATGGTCGGATCAGTGATCACACGTACCACATTATCGAGGCCGATAAAATCAGGGAAACCGGGCTGCATGACCTCACGGGATTCGCCCTCACCCGTGACAAAGTTTCCACGTTCATTGCGATAGACTTTGCTGGTTTGATTGTTCGTTAGCGTATCGGCAGCCGAGTCGTACGTCCAGACCGGCTGAAGTTGTTTCGCTTCTTGCGCCGCTGCAATACCTAACTTGGTAATCTTAATAGTATTTGGAGGCGCTTCAATCGCGATCTCCTGCAATTGCTTACCAAAACGGAGCGCACCACCCGGAGGCAATAATTTAAGGCCGTTCAGACTTTTCGGGATACCGTTTTCGTCCCGTTCGCCTACAGAAGTATCGTCGGCAGCAATCTCTTTGAGACCTTTCTGCCCCTGAACATAGCTGTAGGTCTTTCCATTTGAATCGACCAACCAAAAACTAAATGCGTCCTGCGCATCCGATGTATATATATAAACTTTGTAAGTCGGAGCACCTTCCGCAGCATAGGTTTCACCAAGGCGCTGATTAATGACCTGCTGTTTGGTGATGAGATGCCCATCGCCATAATTCGTGAACGCAACCACAGCCGAGTAACCGATTGGGTAGACAACCAGCAAAAACATACCGGCCATGGCAGGTACGACCCAACGCCACGGATAAAAACGTTCACTCAAAAAAGCAATATTTGCGAGTACAGCAAAAATGATGAGACCAATGCCTAAAACTGGGCTTACGCCGTTTCCTAATGCCAACGCCAGTTGGATAACCATAGCATCGACAAGACCAAGAAGTGTTATTCGTATAATGAGGCTTCTGATTGACATAAATTACCCCTGACTATAAGTGATCAGAGCGTCCGGTATAATTCGTCTCTTTCGCCCTAATTGTAAACCGCACGTTAGGAGATAAAAGAGCTTTGGCTACTTATGAAGAAGGCCGGAGTGAAACATTCCCCCGGCCTTCAACAATCAAACTAGTGATGACTAATTAGCCACCCGACTTCGCAATTTCCGCACGAATGGCGGCTGCTGCGTCCTGCGCGGCTTTCGCAGGTTCTTCCTTCTGTTGATAGATCAAAGTAATCGCGTTGCCCCATGCAGTCCAGACGGAGGCCATCTGAGGAATGGCAGGCATCGGATCACCATTGGCCACTGATGCACCAAAATCCTTCAGGTCTTTGTCAGTGATGGTTGCTGCTAACGGCAGCCAAGCGGGAACGAACGGCACGGCTTCATACAGAGCCTGCATGAGTTCGTCGGTTGCAACAAATTCAGTCAAGAATGACTGAGCCAAGAGTGCGTTCTTGCTGAAGGCGTTGACCATGAAGCCCTGTGCGCCTACGAACGGACGAGGAGTACCATCCATCTTCGGCAAAGGTGCAACTGCATAATGATCCTTCACGCTGCTTTCACGGATGCCGTTCAATGCCCAAGGACCGGTAACCCACATAGCGAGCTTACCATCTTGGAACAAGGTTTGGGCTGCACCGTAGTCAACTGCGTCGCTGAAATCACCAGCCTTGACCAAACGATCAAGTTCTTCGAGAGCCTTGATAGCGCCGGGGCTGTCGATACCGACATCATTCGGGTTGTAGTTGCCAGCATCATCGCGACCGAAGATGTAACCACCGAAACCAGTCAACAATGCTTCATGATGGTACGGGTCACCCTTAGGAATAGCGAGACCATTGGTGGCCTTGCCGTCCTTAACCAGTTGTTCGCCCAAAGCAATGGTGTCTGCCCATGTGGCGGGAACTTCTTTAATCATGTCGGTGTTGTAATACACAGCAACAGCTTCAGTCAGATATGGAAGACCGACCAATTTACCATCATAGGTAAAAGCCTTGATAGCGACGGGGTCAAACTTGGCAATCACCTCAGGTGACAGGTCAATCGGTGAAATCAGACCGTTGCCATACAACTGACCGATCCAGTCATGCGCGCCGACGATAATGTCGGGACCTTGACCAACAGGGCCACCGAGTTGCAGGTTATTACGAATATCGCCAAAACCCATTACCTGAACGCGTACGGGCACGCCATACTTGTCTTCAAATTTCTTGGCAATCGATTCAAATGCTGGTAGCTTGACGGCATCTGCCCAAATGGTCAGTGTACCTTCAGCCGAGGGGACAAACGTTGCAGTAGGTTCGGGTGTAGCAGTCGCATCTTGCGCAAAGGCGATGCTCATGCTGCTAAGGGCCAATACTACGACCAAAAGCAAACCCAATAATTTACGGTATTTCATACGCTTTAAGTGCCTTTCAACTAATAGTAGTCCTAATATCAATTAACCCGAGTGAAGAGGGTATTTCTCACTGAGTGTTAATCACTATCAATATAGCTGTACAAACCCATTTCAGCAAGCAAATGGAGGGTAATTAAGGCATATTTCATATTGCACTTTGCACAAGGAAGCTCAAGTCTGATTGAGTTGGCACGATCATGAAAGCCACAAGTTAGCCTAGAAAATGTAACTCTAGCCTCTCAAATAACATCGATCAACGCAAATCGAAAGCAATCAGCACATGGGTATTTTACACAGTTTGATCAACACATAAGATCTTTATAGCAACTAACTTTATGGAAACCATTAACCGATTAAACAATTTTCGTGGCTTTAAAGGCAATGATGTTCAAGGTTAAGTCAAGCGCTTAACGAATAGAATGACAGCCAACAGCATGAAAACAAGTGACTTGACAATAATCGACATAAAACGAAAATGCCCGACACATGGGCATTTTACACAAATCAACATAGATTTAAGGATCAAACAGGTGCAGTTAGTGAATCTGCGCAGCAGACTGCGGATACCCACCCATTTTCCAATAGGACTGCATACTGTTGATACTGAGCGCTTCCGACCAGTCAAAAATATACTCTAGAATTTGTCGGACGATTTGCAAACTCTGGGTAATCTGACCAGCACGCAACACCGCGTTATGCAAAGTATGGCATACATTCACCACTTCAGCATCGGATAACTGTGGATGGCGTACTGTCACGAAAGCGACGGCCTCGTCCAATTCAAGCAAATGATACTCTTCAATCAAATCCAGTGGAACCAACGGAGTCACATCTATCCGGTAGCGAACCTTCAGCGCTTGGAGCATGTCCGACCGAATATCAAACAGTGATTCTTGAAGCGCCATCATGTGTTGATGCACACTCTCAGCCAAATCTTGCATGACATCCATAAAATCAGGATTCGTCAACATTTGGCGTTCCATGAAATCTTCAAGTAGTTTGGAAGAACGCTCGGCTAAACAACGCTCCAGCAGTTCAATTGCCTCAGAGCAAATCATGTTCTTCTCAACGAAACCGAGCAGTTCCTCGACAGCAGACCTATCCAACATCGCTCGCAACCTCCGGGGGGCATAGACGGCGTAGATATTCCCACGTGTAAAGTCCGGTATGGTGTCCGTCGTCCCATGTGGGCTGCAAAGCGTAGTTACCGACGAGATCCAACGATTCAACCGCATAGGATCGTTTTGGCTTGAGAACCAAAATATTCTCGGGATCATACTGCTGGCTCATATACTCATGTCCACCGCGGCATTCAACGCAGGGACACGCTTCTCGTAGCTGAGACAATGGGTACTGGCACTTTCGGTCATCACCCCATATGATTTCCAAAAAGCCTTTTGTCTTATTGAGGGTCACACCTTTAGGCCGAATAGCCGTCATTTGCACTCCAACGTGTTGATGTAGATACGGGTGAGGACGCGCGTGCGGCAGCCTGTTCAATCCATTGGTCACGCTTGATACGTGCAGCAGTGATGCGCACCGACGACAATCGTGCAGCTAACTCATCGGCATTCTGCGCAGCCAATTGAGCAAACGTCCGAATTCCTACCGCATTTAGCGCACGTTCATAAGCAGGGCCGATGCCATCTAACTCTGCTAATACGTCACTGCTCTGTGGCGTCGCTTTAACAGGTACGGGCGGTTTGGCAGGTGGCGTCACCTTAGCAGAAGGCTGCTCTTGTTTCTCCTGTTGAGCCAACCACCACTGTAATAAATAATACCCTACGATCAAAACGAGTATTATTCTGAATGTACGTCGCATGTCTATCCTCCACACCTTGTGTTACAGGTCATGGAAACATAACACCTTCCCTATCCTTATTCTAGTGTAACATGACAGATTGTCTATAACCGTTGATAAATCACCGCTTCCCATGCGTAACCTTGCTACATAGGGTACGTCTGCTACAATCTCATAGGCACTGTCGCTACATAGACAGCAGCCAAAGTAGTTTATGGAGTAGGCTGATGCGTTTACGATTAATCTTGTGTGCTGCGTTAATGATGGTGCTAGCGAGCTGCGGACAAACCGAAAAAGTAGTGTTGGTGGTTACGGCAACCCCCTCAGACGGCAGCGCGAGTTCTTCCGCAACCGACACCACTGCGCCACAAGTGCCGACCGCGATCCCGACCAATACAGCAGTACCAGCGACAGCCACACCAAGCGTGACAGCCACCTTAGACGTACGTCCAACGCCGACATTGGGACAAATACAAGTCGCTGAAGAAGTTTTCGAACATGGTCGCCTGTTCTGGATACAACCGCGCAAACAAATTTGGGTGATGTATGATAATGGACAGGGTACCGGTGAATGGAAAGTCTATGATGACACGTACACCGATGCTGATCCCAAGACAGACCCCAGTATCATCCCACCGGACGGAAAGTTCCAACCGTGTTGCGGATTTGGTAAACTGTGGCGCGGCAATCCTGAAATTAAAGATAAACTAGGATATGCGGTAACACCTGAATTTGGATATGTCAGCAACTATGAATACTATCCGGGTGGACAAGTGGATGCACAAGGTCAGTGGCAAGCAGGACCGGGATATCATATTCTGTTTAGTTTGTATAACGAGAAGTTCCAATTCAACGAAGTTGATGGGACTTGGAAGAAGCTCTAATTCCATAATACGATCACTTGGGGGTAGTTGATGAAAACCTTGCAGCGCTGGCATCTTGGCTCCAACGCCCCTTACTGTTTACACATCGCGGCAGATGCTCGCCTGAGCAGTACCGACTATCGTGATGATCAAATATGGGAGGTGCGTCCCGGCAGCGGCGACTCACCTGCCCTCGCCCTTCAGAGCCGCCTCGGTGGCAGAGCCGGCTTGGTCAGCATCGTTCCCATGTGGCAACATGATGGTCGCAGCATCTATCAAGCGCAGGCTTATACCCGTCCGGCTTATTTGACAGGTTTCGCCCCCGGCTACTTGCGTTTCGAGTCGGCATTGACCCCGCACCTCGGTCTACAAACGGAATATTGGGCGATGGAAAGTCACGCCATCGGGGTGCGCTTCACGGTAGCCAACATCCACAGCGAAGCACTAGAAGTTGAGTTGGATGTCGTAGCCTTTGTGGGCATGAACAACAAAGAGCAAGCACTAATCCCCTTGCCGTCCACGACGGGCCTCAATGCGCTATGCTTGGGCAAAGTCGGTAATCTTCAACCTGTTGTGGTGCTAGAAGACGGACTCATCGAGAACGCACCACCCAGCAACCCCAAACTCACACGGACGTTTACCGTTCCGCCAAAACAACGAGTCACCCTACGCATTGTCCATGCCGGATTAAGCGATGTCACCCAATCTGTGGCGCTGACGCAAAAATGGTTACAGGCAGATTGGACTGCGGCGTTCACCAAAATCGAAACCGGCATACAAGCCATTCCGCAGATAGAGACTGGTGACACCGACCTAGACACGACAATCGCCTTCTCCTACCGCGAATTGGTGCAAAGCTTTCTCAAACCAACTGCCAGCCTCCCCTATTCCTCGTTCGTCACAACACGTGAACCGGGACGTGGATACAACATCAACGACAAGGGCTGGAACGGACAAGCAGCGCCACAGTCCTATTTAGCCGCACTCGGTATTGCCAGCGTCGATCCTAATTTGGCGCAGGGCATCGTGCTGAATTATCTCGCGGTACAACAAAATGACGGTTGGATTGATGGCAAGCCGGGCTTAGGTGGCGAGAAGCAAAGCACGCTCTGTATGCCGATACTCGCACGTCTATCGTGGGGTATCTTCCAATACACCGAAGATAACCAATTCCTCAAGGATAGTTTCCCCAAGCTGCTTAAATTCTTCCAGCGCTGGCTCCAAATAGACTTGGATAAAGACGCTGACGGACTTCCTGAATGGCAAAATGAGGTTCAAACCGGCTATGTCTTCACGCCGACCTTTGCCACGTGGCAAGCATGGGGCGGTGGCGCGGACATCCGAACACTCGAAACACCGGATTTGATCGCCTATTTGCTCTCGGAAGCCAAAAGCCTTAAAGAAATTGCCTATTACCTGCGCGATTCCGCATCTGAAAAACTGATTGACGAGAAGATCACACAGTTAGAATCAGCGCTTGAGCAGTTGTGGAACAGCGACCAGAAACGCTATCTCTACCGTGACCGTGACAGCCACATCACGACAGGTCGCGTAGACATCATCACCGATGCGCGGGGCATGGATGAACTCCTTCCCGCCGAAAAACTGAACCCGCCCAACAGACTCACCGTCCGTGTTTCAGGTGGCGTTAATCTCCTACCCAAAATGACACTCAAACTCGATGGCTTCGATCATCTAGGAGCAACCATCAGCGAGATCGCGACCGGCGAACAATTCATCTGGGCAGGTGGACGCGGGGTCTACACCTGCAAAGCAGTCTTCTCGCAGATTGACCGTGTGACCTTCGAGGGACTGAGCCGTGTTTATCGGGTCGATGTGCATACCGTTGATACCACACGACTGGACATCAACGCGCTACTCCCCTTGTGGACAGCCAGTTTACCCGCCGATCATACGGATGCACTTACCCAAACCCTCACCAATGCCGACCTGTTCTGGCGCAATTCCGGCGTCAGCATGAACTCAGCACAGGATGTGAATTACGATCCTAGCAACGCCAATGGCAGCGGCGGGGTACGACTCTATTGGCTGACCTTGATCGGTGAAGCGTTGATCGAAACCGGACAAATGGAACTGGCTACGTCCCTCGTACAGCGCATTATGAGCGTCCAAACTCAAGTGCTCAAAACCAACAAGCGCTTCAGCGAGTTTTATCACAGTGACCAAGCAGAAGGCTTAGGTGAACCCGCCAACGTTTCTGGCATCGTCCCCTTACACCTACTACTGAGAGTGTTGGGTATACGCATAATTTCCAGCCACAAAGTGTGGGTGGGTGGTTCGTTTACTTGGGGACAACCTGTGACCGTCCGTCAACATGGCGTTGTGATCGAACGCCGCGCCGACTCAACGACCATTACATTCCCGAACGACTATACAACACAAGTCAGCGGCGACGACTGGCAGGAAGTGACCGACACCCATGCCTGACCGCACCATCAACGATTTCATTTTTCGCACGACATCGGATGGAATACTCTGGGCGGATCAATCAGGCATCATTCAGCGCATCAATCCAGCGGCAGCAGCCATGTTGGGGATCACGGTCGAAGACTCAATCGGCAAGGATGCACCAGCAATCTTTCAACAAAACCCCAATTTGCTCAACCTATTCACCCGGGCAGGCGAGCAAACGCTCAACGTCCGGTTGCCCAAACGGCGGTTGGCAGTGGGTTTCGCCAGCACCGACGAAAGCGGAACACGCGTCGTCATTCTCCAAGACATCACCGAAAAGCAAGAATTTGAATCGCGTCGGGAAGCACTAGTCACGGCGATGGCGCACGACCTGCGTAATCCCATATCCGCAATCGGAGGCTTCGCTGAACTGATTGAAAAATTTGGCCCCCTCAACGAGCAACAACAAAAGTTCGTAGTACGGATCAAACAAACCGCATCAAAATTGTACGATGTAGCAGGATCGTTAGTTGATCTGGCATGGATTGAAGCCGGAATGCCACTCAGCCACCGCCCCATTGACATGAAAACGCTCATCGAAAAAGTAGTGAACGACCTAACCGATTTCGCCCATACCCAACAAGTCGCCATAGCAACCTCGATCCAGAATCCCCTGCCAACCGTGATGGGCGATCAGGGACGTTTGGAGTTGGCAATTCGTGGCATCGTCCATAACGCACTGCTCTACTCTCACCCTGAAACAACCGTTGGCGTACACGCGTGGGGTGATAGCAACGAACTCTATTTCAGTGTGGCGGATCGCGGCATCGGCATTGCAGATGAAGAAATTGAGCTGATCTTCGACCGGCTCTACCGTTCAAAAGACGAGCGAATACGCGAAATGCCCGGTGGCGGCCTCGGCTTGACCATTGCCAAAACCATCATCAAGCGCCACGGCGGCGACATTTGGGCGTCCAGCAACCTAAACGTCGGCAGCACCTTCACCTTCGTTCTGCCAGTCGTCCGTCAGGATGGTTGAAATACCATGTATAAAGTCAAAATCACCCTCCCTGCTACCATCACCAATCTCGGACCGGGGTTGAACAGCCTCGGTTTAGCCATTGGACTCTACACCACCGTTGAAATCAGCCGTCGTGATGACGATCAACTCGTGGTCGAAACAGAGGGCGAAGGCGCGGGCAAATATGGCATGGGTCTGCGTCATCCAACTGCCCTAGCCATCATGCGCCTGTTCCAGAAACAAGAAGATGCCATCCTAGGGCTAACAGTCAAGGTCAGTAACAATATTCCCCTTAACAGTGGGCTTGGCGCAGAGGCAGCCTTATGGGTGGCCGGTGTCATTGGTGCCAACAACCTGATGGGCGGTCTCTATAACCGCTTTCAAATCTTAGAAATAGCCGCGTTGGTGAGCCATCTACCTTCCCAAGTGGTGACCAGTATCATGGGCGGACTAACTGCCAGTTTCACCAGTGGTGAGCAGTTGGTTTATCGGGCTTTACCCGCCTCATCGTTGAATATCGTGATTGCCCTGCCGGAACTCAAACAGTACACGGGTGACTCATCCAAGGTCAAGCCGGATCGCGTGCCGTTGAATGATGCCCTCTTTAACCTGAGCCGCGTTCCACTGTTGGTAGAAGCCCTACGCGTCGGTGACCTCAAGCTCATCGGGCAATTGATGGATGACCGTCTGCATGTGCCTTATCTCAAACCGCAAATATCAGGTTATGACCACGTTGCCGAAATGGCACGCCGCGCAGGAGCATTAGCAGTGGGCTTGAGTGGCGATGGTCCTGCCATGATCGCCTTTGCCGAATCCAATCACAAAATGATCGCGACCACGATGGAACTCGCCTTCGAAAACAGCGGACTTAAAGCTCGGACGTGGGTTGTTCCGGTGGATACACAGGGCGTTGTCATCAGCGTTGCCGGTTCGTAAAACATCAATCGTCGCGTGGTTGTCCGCACTCAACCTCTAATTATCAGACCACTTTCTAACTCGAATCTAATTCAACGAGCGCATACTATTGTGCGTTTCCTCACAAATTAAAGTAGAAGGCAATCCGATATGTTTGGTCGACGCGGTCGGCGTGGTGCATCCCAAGACAAGCCTGAAGTTCCAGATATTCCTATGAATTGGTGGCGATTATTCAGCTATCTCAAACCCTATCGCCTTCGTTTAGTCTTAGCCATCCTCGCGCTCATCGCCAGCGCAATCCTCAGCCTCGTATTCCCGGGTGTCATCAGTAATGTGGTGGACTCGGTACTGAAACAAAACAATGTCCAGTTGCTCGATCAAATAACCCTTGGATTGTTATTCGTTTTCTTCTTGCGGTCGGTAACCTCGCTGATCGAAAACTACAATCTGAACTACATCGGCGAACGCATTGTGACTGATTTACGGTTGCAGTTATACGAACATCTGCAAACACTCTCTCTGGGATTTTTCGCCTCACGACGAGTGGGGGAGTTAGTCTCCCGCTTGTCCAGTGACGTAACCGTCATGCGTACGGTCTTGACCAGCAATATCAACGTGTTGATCGAACAGACCATCATCATGATTGGCGCGATTGTAGTCATGGTCGCCCTAAACGCACGCCTCACGTTATTCATACTGGCGCTCGCTCCAGTTATCATTGCCTTCGGCGCGATTTTCGGCATCTTCTTGCGCCGCATGAGTACCCAGATTCAGGATGAAATAGCCGGGGCAACCGTTGTCACCGAAGAAGTCCTGCAAAATATCCGTGAGGTGAAGAGTTTCGTCCGCGAGCCGTATGAAATCAGTCGTTACCAGACTGCCATCGGCAAAGCCTTTGATGCCGCTGTTCGTTTGCTCCGCGTCCGCTCAATTTTCGGACCGTTGATCTTCTTCCTTGGTTTTGGCGCCTTGGCGGCCATTCTGTGGTTTGGTGGGCGCGAAGTTATTGATGGACGTCTCACAGGAGGACAACTCATCGGCTTTCTGATCTACGGCATCACTGTAGCCGGTGCATTAGGTTCGCTCGTCGGCCTATACACCTCGGTACAAGAGGCTTTGGGAGCTACCAAACGCGTCTTCCAAATCCTCGACACAAAGCCCACCATTGTTGATCAGCCGAATGCCAAAACAATGGGACGTGCCGAAGGACGCATCACTTTTGACAATGTCAGCTTCAGCTACGATGAACGCCAAGAAGTCCTCCACAATATCAATTTGGACATCGCACCGGGTGAGATTGTGGCTTTGGTCGGACCAAGTGGCGCGGGAAAGAGCACCATTTTCAATCTCATCCCTCGTTTCTATGATCCCGTAGGCGGTGCAATACGCATCGACGGGACAGATGCCAAATCAGTTACCCAGAGCAGCTTGCGCCAACAGGTCGGTATTGTCCCGCAAGAAACTTTATTGTTCGGTGGTACCATCCGCGAAAACATCCGTTACGGGCGACTTGAAGCGACTAACGCCGAACTTGAAGACGCTGCCAAGGCAGCCAACGCCCATGACTTTATCATGGAACTGCCCGACAAGTACGAAACGATTGTGGGCGAACGCGGCATCCGTCTGAGCGGTGGGCAACGTCAACGAGTAGCCATTGCCCGCGCTATTCTCAAAGACCCTCGCATCTTACTGCTGGACGAAGCCACCTCCAGCTTGGATAATGAGAGTGAACATTTAGTACAAGATGCCTTGGCACGTCTGATGAAAAACCGCACCACGGTCATCATCGCCCATCGACTCAGCACCATCAAAGTCGCACACCGCATCGCCGTATTGGATAAGGGTGCAATCATCGAATTAGGCACACATGAAGAACTGATGGCGCTAAATGGACTGTATGCCAAGCTGTATAGTATGCAATTCCGCGAGGATTTGACCTTAATCGGCGATAACTAAAATCGCCCATCTAGTCCATTTGTAGGTGTACATGGAACCGAAAGAAACCGCTGACGAGCAATCATCTATCCAACCGCATGACCCGTTGGCGGCTCTGCGCTATCGTGACTTTCGCCTCGTAATTCTCAGCCGCTTCACGGCCTCACTCGGTGAGCGTATGGTCGGTGTGGCCTTGGGCTGGGAAATCTACGAACGCACCCATGATGCACTTTTCTTAGGCTTGGTCGGTCTGGTACAGATTCTACCCGTCATTTTGTTGTCGCTGTTCGCGGGACATGTTGCTGACCGTTACAACCGCAAATATATCGTCATCATTACCCAGATTGGGTTGGGTGTGTTTTCGTTAGGGTTAGCCCTGCTGTCCAGTACGAACGGCAGCCTCATTCTCATCTACACCTGTTTGTTTATGTTCGGGGTCATGCGCGCCTTCAATGACCCCGCCAACTCCACACTGCTTGCGCAGAGCGTCCCGCCTGAATTGTTCGCAAACGCCGCCACATGGGGCAGCAGCGCGTGGCAAATCGCGTCAGTAGTTGGACCAGCGTTGGGCGGTTTGCTGCTCGCCTATTTCAAGAGCGGCGCAGAAATCTTTTTCATCAACGCCATATCGTGCACCATTTTCGCCACAGCCGTCACATTCATGCGCTTACGTCCCATCGCGCGCTCAACCGAATCGGCAACCTTGTCGTCTTTATTCGCAGGTCTCCGCTTCTTACGGGACTCGCGTGTCCTCTTGGCAGCCATCACGCTGGATCTGTTCGCAGTCCTCTTTGGTGGCGCGGTTGCGCTCCTACCTATCTATGCCAAAGACATCCTGCATGTCGGCCCTCAAGGCTTAGGCTGGTTACAATCCGCGCAATCGATCGGTGCTATCACGATGGCAGCCATCATGATCTACCTTCCGCCCCTCAATCGAGCTGGTAAAACCTTACTGATTGCGGTCGCTGGATTTGGTGTCGCTACCATCATATTCGGTATTTCCAGTAACTTCTTTCTATCGTTTGCCATGCTCATCATGATCGGCGCGATGGACCAAATTAGTGTGGTCGTCCGCAGCACACTGATGCTAACCAAAGTACCTGATGCAATGCGCGGACGTGTGGCAGCGGTCAATACGGTCTTTATCGGCGCATCCAACGAATTAGGCGGTTTCGAGTCCGGCCTCGTGACGCGCATCGGACAAAACCTATTCGGCACCATCGGCGGCCCGATATTCGCGGTCGTTAGCGGTGGTATTGGAACCATTCTGGTTGTGTTTTGGGTCGCGCGAAAGTGGCCGGAAATCACACAATTGGGCAAACTGAGTGATTAATCATTCATAAGCTAATGTGAGGCTAATGTGTCTTTAGCAGGTCAACAAGTTCTGGTCACAGGTGCAACCGGATTCCTCGGCGGAACGCTTGCCCTGCGCCTCGCAAATGATGGTGTCAAGGTCAAAGCCCTCGCGCGAAATCCTCAAAAAGCGGGTTTGCTGCGCCAACATCCCAACATCACCATCGTAGAAGGTGACATCACGAATGCCGACCGCATGAAGCAGGTTGCGCAAGACTGTTCGATCATCTTTCATGTCGCGGCGGCACTTGGTGGCAACATGGAACTACAGCACCGCATCAACGTCGAAGGCACGCGCAATGTGATGTTGGCAGCCGCCCACGCCAAAGTTCAACGGGTCGTTCACGTCAGTTCGATTGCAGTGTACGGCTATCACTATAACGGTGACATTAGCGAAGACTTCGCGCAAAAACCGAAACGTGTCCCTTATAACGTCACCAAATCCCAGGCCGAAACAGCACTACGTGAAGTGTCAGCCCAACATAATGTCCCTTATAGCATCATTCGCCCCGGCATGATTTACGGACCGCGCAGCAATGCATGGACTATGACCATGTTCAAATTAGGCAAGCGCAAACCAACCATCTTTCTCGGTGATGGACACGGTAATTCACACCCCATCTATGTGGAGGATGTGGTTGACCTCATGACAGTTCTCGCGACTCATCCCGCCGCCGTCGGGGAAGCCTTCAATTGCTCATCTGATCCGGCACCATCGTGGCGCGAATTTCTCGGGGGCTATTCACGCCTCGCAGG
Organism: Aggregatilineales bacterium; assembly: GCA_044227005.1. Taxonomy (GTDB): domain Bacteria; phylum Chloroflexota; class Anaerolineae; order Aggregatilineales; family Phototrophicaceae; genus CFX2. The sequence continues at coordinate 713,485 of JBGAFZ010000002.1, read as the reverse complement.
ACACAATAGTTGGCTTGCGATTCCGCCGATTATCATGCGCCCTCTTGCTCCGCTGATTGAACTTTTTCTGTCCATGCGTGGCGAACCACAAGAACTACCTACGCTGGTCGATTTCCTCCAATCCAAGAAAACCTACAAGATGACCAAGGCTCAACAATTATTGGGGTGGGCGCCAAAGGTTGACCTCCAAACCGGAATTGACAGTTGCTTGCCGTGGCTGCGGGAACAAGGTTTGTTACTGTGACCGACATTATAGGACTGATTCTCATCGGCACAGTGATCGCTGCCCTGCTCCTATTAGGCTGGTGGTTGTTAATCGCTACCGAAGGGGTTTACTTAGGGCGCTGGGTTGTCATCCTGCTTTATGATCGGTTCGCGCACCGTTATGATGGTGTCAAACACTACCACCGTGAATACGAAGAAATGTACATCGCCACACCAGTGATGGACGCCATTCGACCACAAACTAATCCCTTGGTGCTGGATGTCGCAACAGGTACCGGACGGGTTCCGCTAGCACTTGCCCGCCATGCAGGGTTTGCAGGGCATACCATTGGTGCCGATCTTAGCCGCAAAATGCTGCACCACGCCTCTAAAAACATCTATCCCTATGACAGCGCCACCTTTATTTGGTGTCCGGCTGAAACACTCCCCTTCCCCGACAACACCTTTGATGTTGTGACCTGTCTTGAGGCACTGGAGTTCATGACGAACCCTCCGGCAGTCGTCAAAGAAATGGTACGTGTATTACGCCCCGGCGGATTGTTGCTGACCAGCCAGCGAGTGAATACTAAACTCATGCCCGGCAAAACGTGGACGAGTGGGCAGTTACAGGATGTGCTTAAAGCCAGTGGCATCGTCGACGCGAAGGCACAAATCTGGCAAGTTGACTACCGCAAAGTTTGGGGACGCAAAGCGGGTGTCTCCGAGCCAATGGGTGTTCAACCACTTGAGAATATTTTGCGCTCCCCGCCAGAACACGCCCACACTATGAAACAAGTCGAAGGTAAATGGCTATGCGAAGCCACGGGTAAGTCTGCCCAAGTGGGACGCGATGGCGTGATTGACCTCTTCCCGTTGTACTAACAGCCTCAAATTTGCTACAATGCACACTCAATTCGGGGCGCGATTTCGTACAGTCGCTCCCTCTGTGTTTCTACTGAGGAAGAACGATCTTGAAGCTCCTACCCCAAGAACATGCTAAACTCGTCGAGCAAGCCATCATCGCCGCACAAAGCGCTGGTGAACTACCTGCTTTTGAATTACCCGTCATCGAGATTCGTCCGCCGAAAAAAGCTGAACAGGGTGATTATGCCTGTGCCGTTGCCATGCAATTGGCAAAACCAACCGGCAAGAATCCCTTTGACATCGCAACGATCATCACCAACCGTATTCCCAAAGCCGATTTTGTGGCTTCAGTTGAAGTCCTCAAACCGGGTTTCATCAACTTCCGATTGAACACCGCGTGGTTACAAGCCCAAACGGAACAGATCATTCGTGAAGGCGAAAACGCCTTTGCTCTTGAACTCGGTAAAGGTAAACGTGCGCAGGTTGAATTCGTTAGTGCCAATCCCACTGGCCCGCTGCATATCGGACGCAGCCGGGGAGCGATGGTTGGCGATACGATTGCGCGTTTGTTACAGGCCGCGGGGTACAACGTCGAACGTGAGTATTATTTCAACAACGCCGGCGTACAGATGGTCAACCTCGGCAACAGCATGCGGGTACGCTATCTCGAAGCCCTCCATTTGCCTGTAACGGTTCCGGCTGAGGATGACAAGTCCTTCTATCAAGGCGAGTATTTGAAAGACTTTGCTGCCGACCTCGTACTCGAAAAAGGTGACTCGCTCGTCAATGACGATTGGAAAACCTTCAAAGAATATGCCGAGTCGCGCATGTTCGAAATCATCAAGGCCACCCTCCGGCGCGTCAACATTCATCATGACGTTTTCTTCAATGAAAACAGTCTCTTTGAGTCTCAAGCCGTTTGGGAAACCTTAGCCGCCCTCGATAAAGCCGGTCACATTTATTCCAGTGCGGTGCGCGAACAAGCCGATGACGAGGAACGCGAGAAAGGCAAGAACCTTGCGCCCGCCAAATGGTTCCGCAGCAGCACCTTTGGCGATGAAGAAGACCGTGTTTTGGTCAAGAGTGATGGCATTCCCACCTACACCCTGCCTGATATTGCCTATCACCTTAACAAGATCAATCGTGGATTTGACTTGCTCGTCAACATTCTAGGCGCGGATCATGGCGCGCAATACAAAGTCGTTCAATACGGCGTGACGGCGCTTGGCCTCGATGCATCCAAGATCAACGTCATCATCGTGCAGTTAGTACGGCTTATTCGCGAAGGCAAAGAAGTCAAGATGAGCACACGGCGTGGCAACTATGAGACACTAGATGATCTTATTGATTTGACCAGCGCCGATGTAGTGCGGTATTTGCTTTTGGCGCGGAGTGCCAATTCGCACCTTGATTTCGACCTTGATCTCGCTGTCAAGCAGAGCAATGACAATCCGGTCTATTACATCCAGAATGCCCATGTGCGCTGTGCCGGTATTTTCCGCGAAGCCGAAGCGCGTGGCTTAACTGACGAAGGCGCAGACTTGAGCTTGCTCGGTGAGGCCGAACTGCGCTTCTTGCGTAAGGCACTTGAACTCGGTGAAACCATCGAACTATGTGCGAAAACATTGGAACCGCATCGCATCGCCTTTTATGCTCATGAACTCGCGGGCGTTTTCCATCCGATCTATGATGAAGTACGCGCGCTGCATGGAGATGTACCGCCTGAACTCGCGAAAGCTCGCTTACGTTTCTATCGTGCAGCGCTGGTCGTCTTTAAGCGTGTGCTGACCCTCATGGGAATGACCGCGCCGGAACGCATGTAATTTTTGACATTTCTTCACCTGTTTGAAAGGAAAACAGAATGGGTCTGAAACCTGATCACTGGATACGCAAGATGGCACTCGAACAAAAGATGATCGAGCCATTTGTCGAAAAACAGGTGCGCCAAGGAGTCATCAGCTACGGCGTCTCCAGCTACGGCTATGACCTGCGTGTGGCCGACGAGTTCAAGATCTTTACCAACGTCTACTCGGCAATTGTTGATCCCAAGAACTTTTCCCAAGAGTCCTTTGTGGACTTCAAAGGCGACGTCTGCGTCATTCCACCCAACTCGTTTGCACTTGCTCGTTCGTTGGAATATTTCCGCATCCCGCGTCAGGTGCTAACAGTGTGTCTCGGTAAATCAACGTACGCCCGTTGCGGCTTGATCGTGAATGTGACCCCCTTCGAACCGGAATGGGAAGGTTATGTCACGCTTGAAATCAGCAACACAACGCCCCTGCCTGCTAAGGTCTATGCCAATGAGGGTTTGGCACAGGTGCTATTCTTTGAGGCAGATGAGATGTGTGAAACCTCCTACGCCGATAAGAAGGGTAAATATCAGGGGCAAATCGGTGTAACGCCACCCAAACTATAAGGTTGTTTTTTCACAAAAGCGAACTAATATCTGTTTGTCGCTAAATAAAGATATAGGTTCGCTTTATGAAGCAAGATAAACGGGCAGAAGCACGCCGCTTGCGCAGCGAACAAGGGCTTGCCATCACTGATATTTGCAAGCAGCTCGGCGTCGCCAAAAGCTCTGTGAGTGTATGGGTGCGCGATATCGTACTCACCGAAGAGCAACAAAGCGCTTTGCACGCACAACATTATGCCTATTGGGCACAACTGCGCGGTGCCCATACCAACGCCATCAAAGGCCGCGAACGCCGTCAACAATACCAAGACGAGGGTCGCCAGAAAGCACGCGAAGGCGATCCTTTGCATCTTGCGGGTTGCATGTTGTATTGGGGTGAAGGCTCCAAAACAAAGAATTCACTCCAACTTTCCAATTCCGACAAAGGAATGTTGACATTCTATATGCGGTTCCTCCGTGATTGTTTGTTGGTAGCACAGGATCAAATCGCTTTACGAATATTCTGTTATCTTGGAAACGACCTATCTCAAAAGGAAATCGAAGCATACTGGCTTCAAAACCTTGATCTCCCTCAATCAAGCCTTCGGAAAACCATTGTCAACAGTCGTCCAAGTAGTAGCCAGCAAAAGGGACGAAAATTGCTTTATGGCACCTGTGAAATATCAGTTCATGACACAAGGCTTGTTCAGCATGTTCTGGGCGCAATTCAAGAATACGCGGGTATTGAAAAACCGGAGTGGTTGATGTAAATTAGTGATATTGAGGGCTGTTAGCTCAATTGGCAGAGCATCGCATTTACATTGCGAGGGTTGCAGGTTCGAGTCCTACACGGCCCAAATATATCAACGCATACCATTTTCGAGTATGCGTTTTTATTTAACCTTAACCTCTTACAAACGAACTTCTAACTTTATGTAACAAATTGTTGCGTCTAATGGCCTTTTCGGCTATGATTATAGTCATATTGTTACATTCCCGTTTGTATCGGGTATAAAAAGCATTAGCACATGCAGGACAAATAACGATGGTCATGGTACAAGACAATCGCCAAATTCTAATCGTCGAAGATGACGAAGATACCGCGGAAGTAGTTTGCACCCTCTTGAATGAAGCTGGTTACAATGCCGTATCAGTGGATCGTGGGGAAGCAGCACTCACCGAGATTGCCTCTGCCTCACCCGATCTGGTGCTGCTTGATCTCAACCTCCCCGACATCAACGGACTGGACGTACTCAAACAAGTACGCGAACGCTCCTTCCTACCGATGATCGTCCTCAGCGGTTTCGCTCGTGAACGTGACAAGGTAAATGCACTCGAAGCGGGTGCGGATGATTACCTATCCAAGCCTTTCTCGCCGGATGAACTGGTCGCCCGTGTAAAAGCCCTGCTCCGCCGCATCAACTGGACGCCACAACCAGAAACCAAACTTGCGGTTCGTCAGCTCGAGCTGGATATTCCTCGCCGTCACGCCTTCATTCGTGGACAGCCCTTGCGTCTCACCCCGATTGAATACGGTTTGCTTGTCACCTTGATGCGTAACGCGGGTCAGATTGTCACACACGACGATCTACTACGCGGCGTCTGGAACGATGAATACGTTGGTGACTACTCGGTTTTGCGCGTCAATATCTCGCGCCTGCGCCAAAAAATCGAACTCAACCCACGTCATCCCGCCTATATCGTCACGGTGCCCGGTCAAGGCTACCGGATGCCCATCTAGGCCGAGCCGCCCACCTATTTCGAAACACATTCCACATCCAACCTGATTGGCAAATCAGGTTCGTTTGTGCTACGCTTGCGACTATGATTTGCCGAGTAACTTGAAGTAAGGAATTATCGTGTCCGGAGATTACGCCACATTAGCGCCCATATATGACACCATCGGAATGGCGGACTATTCGACCAGTATTGCCCCCAAACTGATGGACTACGCCCAGCACATTGATTGGCTTGGGAGGCGCATTGTGGTGCTCGGTTGTGGCACGGGTGGCACCATTGAATACCTGTCACAATACCCCTACACCATCACCGGCGTCGATGCCTCACCCGACATGTTAGACATCGCACGGCGCAAAATGGACATCCCCGGTCTCAGCATCAAATGGCTTCAACTGGACATCCGTGATACTGGCAATCAGATCATGACCTCCGATATGGTCATCGCACTCAACGTCCTCAACGAACTCAACAGCCTGCGCGACTTGGAAACAGTCTTCGCCACAGCCCACCGTATCCTGGAAGATGGTAAACTGTTCATCTTCGATATGTTGACCATGCAAGGCTTGAGCACGGTAGCTGGGGGTAATGATAAACTTGTGCATGACGACGGGCAGTATGTGAGCGTCTTTAGTACCAAGGATTATGATTACGAGCGTCAGATGCAAACGGTCAATTACATCATTTACCGCCAACTGAACAACGGTTGGAAACGCACAGAAGCGCGACGTGTCTTACGTGCTTTCCCCGTACAAGCAGTGGCGTCGTTACTCCAACGCAATCACTTTAACCTGCGTACCATCATGAATAACAAACTCGAAAACTACGAACCCGGCGTGTCACGCGCCGATCGTGTCATATTCTTTGCCGAGAAACAATCTGCATGAATGCGTCTCCCCAACAAGACTCACTCCAACTTCACGTAGACCCTGAACACAATGGCGTCCGTCTAGGCATGGTTGGCCTATTCGTCGCCATACTGGTTATCACGTTCATGGTTGCCAACGCCCTAATTTCGAGCGATGGATTTAATATCCTTGCCGGACTCATCGCCTTCGGCCTCGCCGCAATCATCACACGCTTTGCCGATCCCGTCGTCAAACGGTTGTTGCCTAGCAAACGACTCCTGAGCTTGGATGCCACCGGCGCCAAATTGACCAAGAGTGATAAGCTAGAAGCCGCCATCAGCGCCGATGCCACCGCCAATTTATACTATTGGAAGTTCAAGATCCCACGTCGCGGACGGATGCCACGCGGTTGGTTCGTGGTGGCTTGTGCGCTTCAACAAGAAGACACCTATATCGCCATGTATGCCTTTGCCTCGCCAGCACAAACGGAATGGCTTAGCAAAATGAAAAACTTCACTGAACTCCACAGTGAAAAGACCAAAGGCTCTGCCGCTAGCACCGATTCATTGCGCCTAGCAGGTGAACAACGACGCCTCCGTGTCGCTGAAGAACACCGTTGGCATGACGGTGGCGAACTCACCGTGGCAGACTTTGAAACCTTCATCAAACGGCTAAACGAACTATACGTGCGATGGAACACCTAAGAACCTATCTGACCCTCTCTCTCTTAGTTATATTCATTGGCATAAGCCCGCGAGTGCAAGCGCAAGATACCAGCAGCGAAATATCCGTTGGTACTCCAGTGAACGGCCAAATCGGAAACGGCACATTTCAGATTTGGACGTTTAACGCGGTTGAAGGTGAAGTCCTCTCCTTCATCACCCATGCAACCTCCGGCGGCCTCGATCCTCAGATGGTCATCAGCAACAATCAAGGGCAGTGGCAAATCACTAACGATGACTACACCTACCCTACCAGCCCGGATGCGCTCCTAGAAGCCATCACCATGCCGCGTACAGGCACATATACCATCACCGTTAGCGGGATTGGCACCACATCCGGCGAGTACGAACTCAAGATGCTAAATGGCTTCAGCCAGATCGCACTCGATGACAACTTTAACGGTGACCTTCAGTGGCAAGACATAACCAAGTCGACCAACTCAACCTTCACCATCAGCGCCGACAACGGCCAGTTAGCACTCGCATTGTCCGGCCCTGATGTGAGTGGTACCGCCGTCAACCAGAAACAAACGCCCTTCTCCGATTTTTATGTCTCGACCAAAGTAACGGTCATTGGTGGGCAAGATGGTTGGACGATGGGCATGGCGCTCCGACAAAGCAGCGTTGACAAATATTACATGCTCAACCTCAACTCAAAAGGTGAATGGCGCTTCATCGCCCAGAAAAACGGCACCAGCACCATCCTTCGCGATTGGACAATCCATCCCGCTCTTGCCAACATCAAAGGTACATTTACCCTCGCGGCACTAGTGAGCGGTACCGGATTCGACTTCTTCTTCAATGGACTCTTATTCGGGCGGCTCAGCGACACAACCCTACCTGATAGTGGCATCATCGGCTTTACCGTTAGCACAGGATCAACACTCACCAGCCAAACCAGCGCCTATTTTGATGATTTGGTAGTTACCGTTCCCGCCCTCGATAACGGCCAACTCCTGATCCCTCAACAAATAGTATTAGGTCAACCCGCTAACCTTACCCGTGATCTACAACGTCGCGGACTGATACCTGCACAGGGCAAGCTGTCGCTCACGGTTCCCGAAAGCTTTATCGAATCATCGCGCCCCGGTGTGGAACGGGTTCCACTTGCACGAGGAGTCACCTACGGCAACTTAGCCATCGGCACGACCATCTCGTGGGAAGCCGCCAGCCCGGGTATGACCGGTTGCGGACTTATACTGCAATCCACCGATGATACACATTACACACTCGCCTACATCGACCAAACTGGGGCATACGGTGTCTCGCCACGCGATGGCGATCAGTTTTCACCGGGCATCTACGCCGAACTCCCCACCGCTAACGGCAATAAACACACGCTCATCGTGATATTGCAAAAAGATCAATTGCTGTATTATGTGGATGGCACTTTCGCGGGAAAAATGCCAAACAAGGTAGTCGTAGGTAGCGTGGGTAACGCGGTCGTCAATTTTGACCCCATCCACACATCTTGCCAGTTTACAGATACATGGGTATGGAATTGGGATAATTAGCATATTGTCTACACGTTGTAACCGTGCTTGACTCATACTTATTAAGAAGAGAAGAGGCTTTTTTACGATGCACCCTCTCGAAGCAGCCATCCTCCGCACGGTACTTTATGCAGATGTGTTCGATTTCCCGATGCACCTTGAGGAAATACACCACTTCCTAATTCATGATGCTCCAGTGAGCACTGCCGAACTTGCCCAAACACTCAACGCATCCTTATTCCTCAAACAAAAACTCGACATCATCGAAAGCTACATCGTTTATAAAGGCCGTGAGCAAATCATCCAGACAAGGCTCAAACGCGAGGCCGCATCCAAGCATCTGCTACCGCTGGCTGATCGTTGGGGGCGGTGGCTGGCTGCCCTGCCCTTCGTGCGCATGGTCGCGCTAACAGGTGCACTTGCCGTCCGCAATGCTGCTGATGATGACGATGATCTGGATTACATCCTCGTCACCGCGCCGCACCGCGTCTGGTTAGCCCGCGCCTTCGCTATTGTCGTGGTACGTATTGGACGCTTGCGCGGGGTCAAAATTTGCCCGAATTACGTCCTCTCAGAAACCTCACTTGCACAAACCCGCCGTGATATTTTCCTCGCCCACGAAGTCGCCCAGATGGTGCCGCTCTATGGGCTAGATTATTACCGCCTGTTCCGTGAAGCCAACCAATGGGTTTACCAACAATTACCCAACGCCCTTGATCCCTTCTTTGATGAGGCCGAAGTAAAGCTCAAATCAGCCACAGCCCTCAAAAAACTGCTGGAAGTGGTCTGTAGTGGATCACTTGGAAATTGGCTAGAACAGTGGGAATATAAACGCAAACTGCGCCGTTTTGCGACCGATCTAAAAACACCAAACTCTGCCGCACAGGTAGATAACACACAGGTAAAGGGACACTTCAACGATCACGGTCACCCCGTGTTACGCAAATACGAACAGCGCCTTCGTGAATGTGGCTTGACCGAAGAAATGCTGGCCAATACAGGAGATTAATTATTCATGGCAACTAACATTGATGCTCACGGCGCGAAACTCGATTTCGCCGACGATATGACCTATGGTGACTATCTTGCACTCGATAGCGTCCTGTCTGCACAACACCCGCTTTCGCCCGATCACAACGAAATGTTGTTCATCATCCAGCATCAAACCAGCGAACTCTGGATGAAACTCATGCTCCACGAGCTAAACGCCGCGCGCGAACGACTCAAAGCCAATGATCTGTCTGCTGCCTTCAAGATGATGGCGCGTGTATCCCGCATCATGGAACAACTCGTCGGCGCGTGGGATGTTCTCTCGACCATGACTCCCAGCGAATACAGCAGCATTCGCCCCTTCTTACGCCAATCCTCAGGCTTCCAATCCTACCAGTATCGCCTGATTGAGTTCATTCTTGGCAACAAAAACGCTGTAATGATTCGCCCGCACCGCCATTATCCCGATCTATCCGCCCTGCTGCACCAAGAATTAGCCCGTCCATCGCTTTATGACGAAGCACTCATGCTCTTAGCCCGTAACGGCTATACCGTCGATGAAACGGTCACAAACCGCGATTGGACACAACCCTACACCTACAACGCCTCGGTTGAACAAGCATGGTTGCAGGTCTATCAAAGTCCCAATGACCGTTGGAACTTCTACGAACTAGCCGAAGAACTGGTCGATCTTGAAGACAGCTTCCGCCAATGGCGCTTCCGTCACATGACGACAGTAAAACGCATCATCGGTTTCAAACGCGGCACAGGCGGCACAAACGGCGTCGGATACCTCAAAGACGTCCTCGAAACCGAACTATTCCCTGAACTCTGGCACGTACGTACTGCCCTCTAAGGATCAACACCATGACGCTCTACTTCGACCACGCCATCATTCTCGTCAACGATCTTCAAGTCGGCATCGACCACTATAAGTCACGTGGGTTTAACCCCTTCTTCGGTGGCGTCCACGCAGGGGGCAAAACCCATAATTCCTTGATCGTTTTCGAAGACGGCACTTATCTTGAACTTCTCGCGCCGACTTCGCCAGAACTGCTCCAAAACTTGAATCCTGCCGACCGCAGCAACTTTCTCTTCTTGATGGTACAGGGTGAAGGTTTGGGCGGTTATGCGCTCTTTTCAGATGATCTCGCTGCTGATGTCGCCGCCATGCAATCACGCGGTTTGGCAGTCACGCTCAACCCGTCCAACGGCCGCGCCCGCCCTGACGGTCAACAGTTACGCTGGCGCACCGCCATTCGGGACAATGGCAGCATGACTCCCTTCTTTTTACAGGACGAAACACCCCGCGGATTGCGCGTACCGGATGACAAGGCTACCACTACTCAGCCCAACGGCATCAAGGGCATATCAGGGCTATCCATCGCCCTCCCCAACTTGGCGGCTGGCATTCAGGAGTACCATATGATGACCGGCATCACCGCCCTGCCAAGCGCAGCATCTACCGCCCAACTCCAACTCGGTGCTATCCAATTAACCCTGCTTGAACAACCGGCATTATCCGCCAACGCCAAACTTAGCGATGTGCAGCTCATCACCAAAGATGGCAGCCACGTCAGCATCCAAACCTATATGTAAACATGCTTCGCGGCAAATCAAAAGTATTATTTTAAAAGTTTACTTTAGGTTTGCCGCCAAACCATTTTCCAACTGCCCTTCAACCAACTCCACCGCGCCCTTGCCTCCAAGGTTAGTGCCGCACCACCCAAACAGTTACAAAATGGTTTTCCAAATAGTCACCCCAACGCTCTCTATATCCATTATGATAGCTTTGGGTATTGTGTACGGGCTTGCCGCTGGCAAGCCCTCTTGTCCCGCAGCAACTTAACATCGGCAATCTTGCCACAAAAAGTCACTTTGCCAATGCTGCTATTGCTACCAATTTTGCCAGCGTGCACCATTTTCACTGACGACTGCTTTCGACCTTTACCTTTTAACCTTTGACCATATGTCCGACGACGACGACGACGACATCGCCGACATAAACGCAACAGATGGCTTCAAGCTTGCAACAAAGAACTGAAAACTGAAGACTTGCAACTGAAAACTGCGAAAATGAAGAATCTGAAGAATATAGCGAATATTCAGCGGTTGCCTCGCTCATATCCGCCAAAATCACGAACCAAGTTGATTCACAAAATGCAAAATGTGCAGATTTACCGAATCATTCGCAGCAACAAAAAAGACGCTCCTGTTATAGAGCGTCTCTTTCATCAATCAAATGGGGTGAAGAACTTACTTCTTCATCACCGCGCCGAGCGCATCGCATGCCGGGCAACCACCACCGGGACGCAGCATGGCATAACCACCCTGAGGATCGTCACCCGTGTACAGTGGGAACTCGACATTGAACACAATCATCAGGCGTACATGACCGCTCTGTGCGGACAAAGTCGCAGCCTGTGCCAGCCATGCAGCCTGTTGAGCGACCGTTGTATTTTGCCCCCATGCAAAGCCTGCGGGAAGCGGTTGGCTGTAACCTTCCGGTGACAGATAACCTAGTTCAGTGAAGCACACTGGCTTGCCACCAAACGGGTTGTAACCGCGTGCCAACATCGAACCGAAGTAGTATGTGGGGTATCCACCACGAGGATCACCACTAGCCTGCCCCGGAGGAATGACGCCTTCGTTGTAGTGCAAACCAACGCAGTCCATGTAGCTCGCTGCGCCAGCCTGTGCCATCTGGCTCATAAACGTATCGTCATTGCAACCCTGTGCGGTACAACCAGCGGTACCGAAGTAGCCGGTAGGTGCAGGAGCAGCGCTCACAACAATCGTGTTCGCATTGCTGGACTTGATCGCATTGAACGACGAAGCCAACATCTTGGTGTAGGTTCCACCGTTCACCTGACCATTCGGCCATTCGCGGTCAATGTTCGGCTCGTTCCAAACTTCAATCGCATCCGCGCCAGCCGCTGCTGCCTGACCAACAAAGCCAGCATAACCGGCCAAATAGCTGTCGAAGCTTGCACCGAGAGCATTCTTATCGCCCTTGATGCTCAACAAAATCTTGAAACCGTTCGAGTGAGCAACGTTAACCAAACCGGCTACCTTGCTGCCATTCTCGCCTTGAGCATAGTTCACTTGCTGCTTGACCCAGGTCATACCAGCACGCTTCATCAAACCGAAAGTGTTCAAGCTCATATCCTGTGCCTGACCGCCCAGTTCGAAACCACCCACAGCCGCAGATCCCGCGACAGGCGGAGGCAAATTGGGGTTCGGTGTACCACCGGTAGCCGCTGGTGCGCCAGCCGTGACGACCTTATCACACACCGCGATTTCTTTGAGATCATAGCTGATGCGTGTCTGATAAACATCGCCGCGCATGCTCGTCAGGGTGTACGTCCACCCAAAATAAATCTTGCGATATTGGGTAATATCGACCAGATTGACGCAGCCATCAATGCTGTCTTTCCATTCGCTTTCTTCAAATTCCCACTTGCTGACCAGTGTCAGATCGACCTTACGCGCCTTCTGAATTGCATCCCGCGAAGCAGAAAAACCGCGCCAAATCGGATCGTTAGGTGTTGCGGTAGGCGCAGCTTGTGCCAGCGTAACCGCATTGGTTGGGAGCGAGAGCAGCAGTACAACAAGTGCCATAACCAGCACACTTGCAGCCCCTACAAAATAGCGTGAAAATCGTTGCATTAGTCATCTTCTCCAGATTATCAACTCTACAATACCGAACCGCGTCCTAACACACATTTTGCGTAACACGGGCTCGCAATCCGCAGATTGTACCAAATCAGATGCATTGCTAGTAGGGGATATGGATAGAAGTCGTAGCAAATCAGTCTTAAACGGAGGCAGAGCGTGGGGTAAGCGTCAGGTAAAAGGCCAGAAATATGCCTATAAAATGGCAAAAATCGTGTTTCCAAATAGGGATAAGGATACGAAAGGCTATCCTCATCCCCCATCATCTATAGTTTAAGCGAGTGCTTGTGTGGCCTCGCGCCGCACCAATTCAAACCGGCGCATAACTGCCGGATCACCCTGCCCCACAAGCTGTTGTTCTACCGCATCAATCGCACCCAGCAACGGCGGTCCAAATTGTCCTGCGTGTTCTGCGATCATGCTGCGTACAACATCATCATTCGGCGCATTCAACAACTCGTTAATGAACTGCAACTCAGGTGGCATACTGGCCTGAAGTGCCGACACCACACGGTTATAAATGTCCTTCAGTTTGGCACTAGCATTAATATCGCCGCGACGTGTGACTTCTTGAATATTGGCAGAAAGCACCTGCAAGAAAGTCGAGTCAATCATGGGCAAGTTCGCCTGAATGACTTCATCCGGATTTGGGCTACTAGCAATCACGCGAAGCAAACCAACCGCTTCTTGTAAGGCAGCCTGTGCTTGCTGGTCAACCATCGCCGTTAATTGCGTCAGCATCTCCCGCAAACCTTCCAACTGCGCGCGGTCGCCTGCCGGAGCTTTACCAATGTAAGCCGTCATCTCTTCAAAGAAACCGTAGTCAAATACGGGGCGCACCAATCCAACCAATGCCTGCAAACGTTGCTCATCACCCGTGTAACGAATTGCCAGTTGCAGGAAATCCGCGCGTTGGGCTTCTGCACCCAACTTATTGACCTCATCAGCCACTTCAGCGATAACCGCTTCCTGCGCTTGGCTCTGTTCGAGTAGCTTCTTACCGAAAGTGGAAAGCTCCACAATCTGGTTCTGAATGTAGGCGATCTGCTCGGCAACCTGCTCCCGACCTTCACCCAACAGTTGTTGAATAACCATCGACATGGTCTGCATGAACTGCGAGTCAATCTTGTCATCATGCTGTTGCACCAGTTGAGGCAGCAATTCTGGTGGTGCTTGTACCAGCGTTTCCACCAGTTTTACCCGATCACGTTGCGCCTGCATCATCTCCGGCGTCACACCGTCTGCCTGCAACACCTGATCAATCATGCCCTGCATGGTCAACGCTTGACGTGGTTGTAGCATGTAGGCTTTAAAACCGCCCTGTGGCAGATTAGAAGTCACATCACGCATCAACTCACCGATGGCTTTTTCTTGAGCATCCTTAGGTAGCCCAAGTTCCATTGGCACGTAGGAGATCAACAGTTCTTTTGCAGCATCATGATACAGCAAGGGAGAAAGAACGGTATTCGGCGCACCGCAGCTTGTGCACTGCACCATGTTGATATTGCCACCAAGCAGTGCAATCTTCGCCTGCGGATTTTGGGCGGGGTCTATCACACTTTGGATAGTCGCCCGAACCGGTTGACGGCACTGAACACACTGAATGGTAGTTTGTATAGTCTTTGACATCAGAACTCCGAGAAAGCTATTCGATTATAGCGGGATAGTAAAATAGAACGTTGAGCCGCCACCGGGTTTACTTTTGACACGGATAGTACCACCGTGAGCTTCAACTACAGCCTTCGCAAGGTATAAACCTAAGCCAGTCCCCTTAGTTTTCTTGCTCAGTGGCCCGTCTACCCGATAGAAGCGTTCAAAAACATGTTCCTGATCAGCTTCCGGGATTCCGGCACCTTGGTCGCGCACAAAAATGGTCGCGTAACGGTCATCAACTTCGCCGCCGAGCGTGATTGTACCACCGTCCGGCGAATACTTAATGGCATTACTGACGAGGTTATCCAGCACCTGCCTCAAGCGCACTTCATCACCTTGAATGACCGGAAACGTACCCGAAAAACTCAATGCAAATTGATGTTTAGTAGTCTGCGTTTTGAAGCGCTCAACCACATTGGCCGCAAGCTGATCAATCTGGACTTCACCAAGATCAAGCCGCATCCGTTCAGCCTGCAATTTACTGGCTGCCAACAGATTTTCAATCAGTTCAGTTAAACGATCTGCCTCATCTTCAATCACTTCAAGGCTGTCACGAATAACCTTTGGATCCCATTTGGCATCTTCACGCCGCAGAGTTCCCGCGTACCCCTTAATCAAGGCAACTGGCGTCTTTAACTCATGCGATACCGTCGAGATAAAAACATTTTGCATTTCTTGAGCACGCCGAAAGTTCGTAATATCGCGCACATTCGCAACGATGTTCATCAGCGTACCGTCGTCACCTAGCAATGGCGCATATGTGATGCCTACACTAAGCGTCATACCATCGCGGCGCAAAAGATCACCCTCAACATACAGCGTTTCAGTAGGAGCATCCTTCGCCATTCGGAAAGGCCAACCCTCATTAAGCGCCTGCTTTAAGTCGCCACGTTCCAACCGCTTCCATGTGATTACAGCGTCATGGAACTGCGCCAACGCATCCTGAACCGACCATCCCGTCATGCGTTCCAGCGCCATATTAAATCCTAGAATACGCAATTGCGTATCCAGCATCATGACGCCATCGGCACTGTAATCCAAAATAGCCGCAAGCTGCTTCCGCTCGTGGCTGATGCTCGCGTACAACTGCGCGTTATGCACCGCAATCGCAGCCTGATCAGCAAAGCTTTGCAAGATTTGATGGTCGTTTTCAGTCGGTTGCACCCAATAGGAACGAAAAATGATCAGCAGACCAACTGGTTCTTCAGCAATCACCAACGGCAAAAACAACGATTGTCGCAAGGTGCGATCTAGCGAAATCGCCATCTGATTAAGCTTGGTATTGATGAATTCGCGGTCGTAACCCCAATTGGTGCTGGCAACCATCTCTTCAAGATGCTGATTAAGTTCCGGAAGATGGCCTTCTTCAACCCCTAACGTCGATTGGATTGCATAATGATTTTTGGGATCACGTAGCGCAACCAACCCGACTTTCCCCGCCAGCATCGCCGTAGAAGCATGTAACACCAAGCGCAGCACCTCAGCCAAATCGAGCTGGGCGGTCATGGCGCGAGAAATTTCCAGAAGGAAATCACGCTGGCGAACGCGGAAGTCCGGTAACATTAACATACGGCGATTGTAGCACTACCCGCACAGCAAATAATAGTAGCTTAGCGTATTTCTATTGTATTTCTTGCGAACGACACATTAGGCCAACTTGAGCCGTGCAATAGCCTCACTCACATCAGTCAAACCACCTTGCGTAACCACCAGCGCAGCGGCTCCGTAAATACTCACATTTTC
The DNA here is from genome assembly GCA_044227005.1 of Aggregatilineales bacterium. Taxonomy (GTDB): domain Bacteria; phylum Chloroflexota; class Anaerolineae; order Aggregatilineales; family Phototrophicaceae; genus CFX2. The sequence continues at coordinate 697,164 of JBGAFZ010000002.1, read as the reverse complement.
ACCAAGCGCGGCAGGCTCAATCCGCAGGTCACGCCAATAAGAATCATCAATACAATGTTTCTGTATCGCTTCTCGTATCGGCAGAAATAGCAGTTCACCTAGATTATTGATGACCCCACCACCAAACACGATGATCTCAGGGTTAAATAGGTGCAACAAGCTCACCATCCCTAATCCAATGATGCGTCCGGCTTCCTTTACAATCTCAAGCGCTAAACGGTCACCCGCTTGTGCAGCCATACCCACCGTAGCACCGTTGATCTGCTCAAGGTCGCCCTTAACCATATCGCTAATAATCGAGTGTTCACCAGCCTCAATACGAGCCTTCGCTATACGCGCCAAAGATGGCCCCGCTGCTTCATTTTCAACCGACCGAACTGCCGGATACGACTGGATAATAATATGCCCTGCTTCAGCACCCAACCCTGCCTTGCCCTGCAACATCTTGCCATCGCATATCATGCCGCTACCAATACCAGTGCTTACCGTTATGAAGATCACATGCCGGCATCCTTGTGCTGCCCCCATCACCGTTTCGGCTAGACCAGCCACATTCGCGTCATTGCCGATATAAATCGGGACGCCGAACTCTTCATGCAAGATCTCACCCAGCGGGACGTTATGCCACCCTTTTAGGTTTGGAGGAGCAACTATTACCCCTGTAATCGGGTTCAGTGGCCCCGGTGATGACACGCCGATACCAATCACTTTGGTTCCATCGGTAGGCCATACCGCCCGTACAATTTCTTTAAACCGCACCAAAGTGTCCGCTAACCCGCGATCTCCATCACTCAAGGTTTCCTGCCGGTCAAGAATCTCCAAATTTTGGTTCAAACGGGCTGCTCGTATACGTGTACCACCGAGGTCCACCGCAATAATGGCTTCAGACATATGCAACAGTGCTCCTGCAACAAAGATTAAGCGAGTATAATAAGCGTTTGCGGTTGAACGGATGTTCAGGATTCGTTAAAATTACAGGGTAATTTCACTCAGTTTCCATAACAACTCTAGGATTACATTTATGGCGCGTGTTACACCGCTCCGCCAGCAGTATCTCGACATCAAAAAACAATATCCCGATTGTATCCTATTTTTTAGACTAGGCGATTTTTACGAAACATTTGATGCGGACGCAGAAGTCGCTGCGCGGGAACTTGACCTTGTGTTGACAGGCCGCCCTGTCAGTAAAGAAGAACGGGTGCCAATGGCAGGCGTCCCGCATCATGCTCTCGAAGGCTATGTCGCGCGCCTCATCGAAAGAGGCTACCATGTCGCCGTCTGCGAGCAAATGAGCGAACCCGATGGCAAAGGCATCGTAGAGCGCGAAGTCACCCGCGTCATCACCCCCGGTACTGTCATCGAGCCAGAATTGCTGGTCGAAGATCAAGCCAATTATCTTATGGGAATCATGCCTATAGGAGATGCCGAAAACGGGCAATGGACTCGTGCCGGAATAGCTTACGTTGACATCTCTACAGGCGAATTCGCAGCCACACAACTCGAAGGCGATAATGCGGCCATTCTTGTCGTGGAAGAAATTGCGCGTCTCTCCCCCCGGGAAGTCATTATGCCCGCCTCTTGGGTAGAACGTGGTGTGTCCTTCCCTCAAGGCATCCACTTGAGTTCAGTGCCCGATTGGCGCTTCGAAAAAGGCAACGCCGAAGGTGCGCTCACCCAGCACTTTCGCACCCGTACTGTCGATGGCTATGGATTAGGCGAAATGCCTGCGGCGGTACGAGCAGCGGGGGCAGTTCTACAATACGTGCGCGATACGCAGCGCAGCACACTCGCCCAACTCACCACCATCCGTGCCTATTCAACTGCCAGTTTTATGGTGCTGGATCCCTTCACACGGCGGAACCTCGAACTCACCGAAACCATCCGCAGCCGCAAAGTGGAAGGTAGTCTACTCAGTACCTTGGATCGCACTGTTACAGCGATGGGCGCGCGTTTACTCCGCACATGGATTAGCCAACCACTACTCGAACTAAATCGCCTTAACGCCCGTCTCGATGCCGTAGAAGCCCTCGCTGCCGACGAAGTCCTACGGGCTGAACTCCGTACTGCGCTCAAAGGCATCTCGGACATCGAACGCCTCACCAACCGGCTTCTGGTTGGACGCTCTGGCCCGCGTGACCTCCTAGGCTTGAAAGAAAGTTTGGACATCGTCCCACACATCCAAAAACTCATCGAACCAACCCCATCTTTGGCTGCCTTAATCAAAACCATGCACGCCTGCGATGATGTCAGCGACCATGTAAACCGCGCCATCAACGATGATCCGCCAGCCGTTCTGAACACCATTGGCTCAATTCGGCCCGGCTATGCTCAAGAACTCGATGATATTCTCAATGCCACCCGCGACGCCCGCGATTGGATAGCAAATCTGGAACCACAAGAACGCCGTCGCACCGGTATCGCCAGCGTCAAGGTGGGCTTCAATAAAGTATTCGGCTACTACATTGAAGTCAGCAACGCCAATACCGACAAAGTGCCGCCGGACTACATACGCAAACAAACGTTGGTCAATGCCGAACGTTACATTACGCCAGAGTTGAAAGAATATGAAACGCTGGTACTGAATGCCGAAGAAGAAATCCTGAAGGTTGAGCGCCAACTGTTTGAAGCGCTGTGCAAGGACATTGCACAATCTGCCCCACGACTTCTGCAAACCGCACGCGCGGTCGCCCATCTCGACGCACTGCTGTCACTTGCAGAAGTCGCCGTCCGTGAGGGTTATATTCGCCCAACACTGACCGATAATGACTTGCTCGTCATCAAAGATGGACGACATCCGGTGGTAGAAAAGCTCCTCGATGATGGCATACGCTACATTCCCAACGATACACACTTTGATAGCATGTCGCGCATTCACATCATCACCGGCCCTAATATGTCGGGTAAATCAACCTATATCCGGCAAGTTGCCATTATTACATTACTCGCTCAAATCGGCAGCTTTGTTCCAGCTGATGAAGCCACAATTGGCTTGGTCGACCGCATTTTCGCACGCATCGGTGCACAAGATGAAATCCACGCTGGTCAAAGCACCTTTATGGTCGAAATGGTGGAAACCGCTCGTCTACTTTCGGGGAGCAGTCACCGCAGTTTACTCATCCTAGATGAAGTCGGACGCGGTACATCAACCTATGATGGCTTGGCAATTGCCCGTTCCGTGGTCGAACACATCCACAACAATCCGCGTTTGAACTGCCGCACCTTATTCGCGACCCATTATCACGAACTCACCGAGATGCCTAACATATTGCCACGCACCAGAAACTTCAACGTGGCCGTCAGCGAACAGGGCGAAGACATCATCTTCTTACACAAAGTCATTCCCGGCGGTGCGGATCGCAGCTACGGCGTTCATGTAGCACAACTAGCCGGTATGCCGCGTCCAGTGGTCGAACGTGCCCGCGAATTACTCCACCACCTCGAATCGCAGGGGAGTGATTTCAAGTTACCGTCTGCCGTTCCTGCGCCTCCCGCCTCACTCAAACAAAAAGCACGTGAGGAAGCCGGTCAACTAAGGATGTTTGCCGAACCCACTAATCCTGCAGTCGAAGCCCTGCGCAAACTTGAGGTGGATAATCTCAGCCCGTTGGAAGCGCTCACTAAACTTTATGAGCTAAAGCGAATGGCTGCCGAAAAGTAAGCCTGTTCTCATCTCAGTCTCAACCGAACGAACTAGAATAGAGTCTACTCAAGTAGAGTCGTAGGATCAATTGATGTCACAAGCGCCCTTCCCAACCGACTTCTTTCAACGTCAAGATATGAGCGATGATAGCCTGTTTTATACTACGCCTCGCTTAGTAGTTCATATTGACCAACATGCCATCAATGCCCTAACTAATGTCTACCGCGAACTTTTGCCGACAGGCGGGACTTATCTAGACTTGATGAGCAGTTGGCGCTCTCACTACCCTACAGACTTGAATCCAACACAAATCGTTGGCGTAGGGATGAATGCCCAAGAACTCGCCGAAAACAATCAACTCAACAGCTATCAGGTTCAAAACATCAACCAGGTTCCGCAGCTACCCTACCCTAGCAATCAATTCGATGCAGTAACTTGTGCAGTATCGGTACAGTATCTCACTGATCCTGTTACCATTTTCGCTGAAGTCAACCGTGTGTTGAAACCCGGTGGTATATTTATTGTGTCCTTCTCAAACCGTTGCTTTCCCACCAAAGCCGTTGCTATTTGGCTTGCAACCAATGACGAACAGCACATCGCATTAGTCGGACAGTATTTCAAACTCTCAAATAATTGGTCAGCACTCAACGCACAGCAAACCAATCCTGCCGAAGGTTACCCGAACCAAGCGGATCCTCTGTATGTGGTGTCTGCGAAAAAAACGGCCTAACGTCTATGGATTACTATTATCAACAGCTTGCAGCTATAAAACCTGATCCCAAATATTCTCCGGATCAGGTAGTGAAGCTACAACTGGAAACACTTCAAAACAACGACTTAACCGACAACAATATGGGCATTCGCATCTGCTTCGCCTTCGCCTCTCCCGGCAACCAGAAGATCACTGGCTCTATAGAAAACTTTATCAAGCTGGTAAAAACACCGTCATACAAACCACTCATCGGTTTTGAACGTGCAGAATTTGGAGTTATGGTCGTCAAAGGACGAAGTGCTCAACAAACCATCAAGGTCATCCATACGAATAGTGACACGGCTATGTTTGCGTGGTTATTATCTAAACAGGACGATCATCCATATGTGGATTGTTGGATGACTGATGCTGTAGTGGGTCAGGTGTAGAAAGAATAATATGACGCAGTTCGTGGAAAATAACCGCTTAACAGCACAAGGTAGCCAGCTTGTCCGCTTAATAGATCGGCACATAGCTGCCAAGACAAGCATGAGCGAAGAACTTCGCCATTACGCAGCAGCCGTATATCGCACACGACTTATGAAACCCACCCAATGGCTCGAACAATTCCCTGATAAAGCAGCAGCTTTGTGGGCGCACTTCAACATTCAGATTGATGAAGACGAGAGCGACACACCACCACAATTTGGAACCCAACCTTGGATCATCTCTAATCCCAGAAACAAATAAGAGGCCGAAGCCTCTTACTATTTCAAAAGTGTCACGAGCTAAAATTCAGTTCTTAGCTGCCTCAGCCAAAATGGGTGAAACCGCCTCAGGCCGTGGTTCAGGGATAATCAATTGCTCTCGATTCAGCAGCCCCTCCGAAGCCAACACATGTTTGAAAGACACGATTGCGACTTCTATCATATGCAGTTCCGGTTGACGTGTCGTCAAATGTTGTAGTGCCAAATTCGGCTTCACAATAATTCGGATTATGGGATTATTGATGTTCCGCGCGGTAAAGCGTAGCAATTCATATGCGATTCCAGCAATGACCGGAATGAAGATGATCCGTGATAAGATCAGCAGCAGGAACGGAGGACGTCCCAACAACGAAAATACGAAGACACTCACAAACACTACCGTGAGCAAAAATGCGGTACCGCAGCGAGGATGTTCGATGGGGTATTTGGAAACAATTTCAGGGGTGAGTTCAGCACCTGCTTCGTACGCATTAATTGTTTTGTGTTCCGCACCGTGATAACCAAACAATCGCTTGACATCAGGAATACGCCCGATTGCCCATATGTAAGCAATCAGCAAACTCAATTGAACAGTGCCTTCGATCAAGTTGATTAGAAAAGCATTCAGGCCAATTGCAGCAGTACCGTCATGGGACAATCCGAGTAAACGCGCAATTCCAGTTGCTAGTGTGGTGGGTAACAAGAAGAATAAACCTACACCCAGCACCAATGAAAAGGCGATAGTCGCCCAACCAATCGGACCGTTGAAGTTAATGTCTTCTTCCTCGCCTAATGCGACATCCGCTGCCCACATTAACGCACGTGTTCCCAATCCCATCGCGTCCCACAATCCAACAACACCGCGTAAAAATGGGGTCTTCGCGATACGCCCACGATACAAAGTTGCATTCAAAGGTTGCTCGTGAACAACAATTTGCCCCTTAGGATCGCGTACCGCAATCGCCGCATTGTGCGCCCCGCGCATCATCACGCCTTCAATAACGGCTTGACCTCCATATGAGAACTTTATTTCACCGTGTTCATTCACACCCGCCGAAACAGCGTTTGTCGGCGCACTATGACCATTTGATGACATCAGAACCTCTTCTCTAGCTTACTCAAACTTAATTTCAACTGCTCTCGCAGACGTTATTTCCTGTATCGTGAACTGTGAGCCCTGCACAATTTGCACATCGCCTCCCACAGCACATCCATCTTTCTTGTCGCAACGGGCACCTCTTAGGGCAAGGGCCAACTTGCCGCTACTATCGGCAACACTTGGCAGCACATGCCCATACTGATCCATCACAGAAAGCGCACCACCCGCCGCAGTGGCAGTAATGTTTGAAGCCGTTGCTGTCCGCGCCCACAACACCATTACTTGACTTCCATCTTCACGGACGAATTGAACGGCGTCGCTCAATTCTGTATGCGCATATCTCGCAGACTGAACATGCTCAAACTGCTTGATGACCATTGCCCACGCATCAAATGCTGGACGCTTAGAACCATCAGCACGTAACAATCCAAACGACTCGCTTCCGGGTGGCAGGTTCCAATCATAGAACTTGTAAACCGCTATCCGTTCGGCGCCACCAGCCAACCCTAATGCAGTTGCCTGAACAATATAAGCCGCTTGCTGATCCAAATTGATCTGGTACTGCGGGCGAACCACCGGCCACAGTGGGTCATCTGTTGGACCCGCATTTGTCTCATTGATCCAAATACGCTTACCCTTGAGACCATATTTATCCAGTAGTTGCCGCGTCTGTTGGACAATATCATAGACCGTTTCGGTACGGAAATAAATATGCAGGCTCGCCACATCAAAATAGTAATCATTCGCAGCAGCATCGGGATCACTCATTATTCGTTCCAACAAGCGATCAAGATATAGACGACGTCCTGCATTCACGTCATGCCAATAGGTCGTCCCTGCCAGAAGTATTTCCGCTTGTGGATTACCTGCCTTCAAAGATAAATAAGCCACCTTCAGCATCTGGAAATAATCATCCAGTGAACCTTCATATTCGAATCCGTAGGTATCACGGGTGATGTCGGGTTCATTCCAGATAATAAAACGGCTAACCCCACGCGGCGCATAATACTCAGCGCTCCGTCGTACAAACCGCGCCCACAGATTATTCGGGTCATCTATAGGGAGATACAAACCGCGAGGAACACCAGCGCCGGGAATACCATCGGTTGCCCATGCCGGTGTATGTTTGAAGATCGCTACAACTTCACGATTACAGGCCTTAGCAGCTTGAAGCCAACGATCATCCACGTTAAGTGTGTACCAATCATCCGGTCCGGTTGGTTGATGTTCTGACCAATCAAAGATGATTCGTTCCCACCCTGCCCCCAATTCACATACCGTATCTGGCAACCAGAATCCTTCGACAACCCCAAACGGATTGGTCGCTGGCGCATTCTGTGCCACAACCGTCCCACAAAGCACAACCAGCACAATAAATAGCGCAATCAGTCGTACAGATAGCACTCTCATGAGTTGCCACCTGCCGGACGTATATCTTGCAGATTGAGCTGCATACTGCGATTACCGTTCCACTCGTTCATCTCAAGTTGATACACCGCGTCAATACGATCCGGCATGTTCTCTACCCATCCACCCAAACCAAACCCGATCGCGTCCAACGGTGATTGACCCGTTCGTGCCAATTTCAATTTAAGATGGTGACCTTCTTTACCAACCGTGCGTGCTTCCAGTACCCGCAAATTGCTGGTCATCAATACTGGAGCGGAACTGTGATAGCCGGTAGGCTCAAGCATCGCCAACTCATGCACCAATTTTTCAGATAACAACCGAGTCTCAACTTCAGCATCAATTTCTAGAATCGGTCGCAAATCTTGACCGGCAAGACTAGCCTCTGCCAGGCCGATTAGTTTCGACTTAAGCGCTTGAATATTATCATTGAGAACCGTGAAGCCCGCCGCTTGTGCATGACCGCCGTGGCGCACCAACAAATCTGCACATTGATCAAGAGCATGGGTAATATCAAACTGTGGAATGCTCCGACATGAGGCGCGACTTTCGTTTTCGCCAGCTTCCATGATGATCGTCGGTCGTGAATATTCTTCAGTCAAACGCCCTGCGACCAATCCCACGATGCCAGCCCTAAACTCACCCGCCGCAAATATCAATGAAGTATCGCTCCGTTCAGATTCAACAATAGCACGGACTTCTTCTTGCGCCTCACGTGTTAAATCTTGTCGCTGTACATTGAGTGTTTGTAGTTGTTCTGCCAAGCGTAACGCCGTCCCATAATCATTCGCAGATAGCAAATGATAAGCGATCATAGCGCTCTCTAAACGGCCTGCCGCATTGATACGCGGCCCTAGCGAGAAACCAATATTCATCGCGCTAACAGCGCCGGGCTTGATACCAGACACTTCCAAAAGTGCCCGTATGCCGGGGCGTTCTGCACGATTGATAACTGCTAACCCACGTCGTACCAAGACCCTGTTTTCCAAGCGATTCATCGGAGCAAGGTCAGCAACCGTTCCAATTGCTACCAGATCAAGTAGATTTTCAATATCAAGGCTAACTTCCTGCCTATTTTGCTTAGCAACCCGCAACAACGCATCCGCGAGTCGGAAAGCCACACCGACGCCAGCTAACATATCTTCAGGATATTTACAGTCCTCTTGTTTGGGGTTAATAACCGCAAACGCCTTCGGGATTTCTGGACCAATCGTATGATGATCGGTGACGATTATGTCCAAACCTGCGGCGTTTCCCGCATCAACTTCGTCCACCGAGCGAATCCCACAATCCACAGTGATAATGAGTTTCACATTTTCGCGTGCTAACCGAAGCAGTGCCTCGCTATTCAAACCATATCCTTCATCAACGCGATGGGGAATATAGGGCTTAACAATCGCCCCCAGTGCAGTCAGAACTTGTACCATCAATGTAGTTGAAGTCACGCCATCAGCATCGAAATCACCGTATACAACGATGGTTTCACGAAATTTAATGGCTTGGCGAATGCGCGCTACCGCCGAATTGACCCCCTTCATTTGAAAGGGATTTGACAATTCGGTCGACGCATTCAAAAACAATTCAGCTTCTTCTACTGTTGTGAAACCACGATTATAGAGAACTTGCGCTAGTACCGTCCCTATATTGCGATAGTGGTTAAGTATTTCTCTTGGTGCAGGCGAAGCAATGATCCAACGTTTCGGTAATGTAGACACACATGCATCCAGCTATTAAAATAAGCACTTATTAGGCAGCAGTTTCGTTTAACACTGCTCACGGTAAGTGACCAGTTTAGCACCTCATGACAACCAGTACAACCATCCCGAATGGAGCATCTTCATGACCAGTATTGTCTTTATGGGCACACCTGATTTTTCAGTGCCAATCTTGCAGCAATTAATCGACCAGTACACGGTCATCGGTGTTGTCACACAACCAGACCGTCCCGCAGGTCGCAAACAGCAAATTCACATGTCGCCCATCAAGCAACTTGCTCTAGCACACAACATTCCCGTTCTCCAACCAGAAAAACTCCGTCGTGCCGAAGCGATTGAAGAATTGAAGCAATGGCAACCGGATTTGTATGTTGTGGCTGCTTTCGGACAGATATTGCCGCAGGTAGTTCTCGATATTCCCAAATATGGCTCGATCAACGTACACGCCTCACTCTTACCACGTTGGCGAGGAGCCGCCCCTATTCAAGCCGCCATTCGTGCAGGTGACAGTGAGACCGGCGTAACGATCATGAAAATGGATGCAGGGTTGGACACTGGCCCGATGCTGAAAATGCGCGCGATTCCCATTGCTTCTGATGAAACAGGCGAATCGCTTCATGATAAGTTATCGGTATTGGGCGCGAACTTGCTTATCGAAACATTACCAGCTTATTTGAATGGCAGCATTATTCCTCAGGCTCAACCCGATAACGGAACAACCTATGCGCCCCAAGTGAAAAAAGAAGAAGGAAATATCGACTGGCTACAGGATGCAAATGTGATCGAACGCCTTATTCGTGCATTTACCCCGTGGCCGGGAACATTCTCATTCTTCAAAGGGCAGCAACTGAAAATTTTGAGCGGTCAAGCAATAAGCGGATCAGAATCAGCAGGGAAAATAATAAAGCGCGACGACACAATTTGCGTCGGCACAGGAAATGGACTCATTCAGCTTAATCTCATTCAGTTAGCAGGTCGGAAAGCAATGCCGGTCAGCGAATTTATCAGAGGTCAGGCTGATTTCATTGGCGCAACACTCGGTGCAACAGCCGGTTGATCACCATTCTCAAATACATTACGCAGTCCGGGAATGAGATCTTCCGAGGTGTTGACTGTCTTTTCACAATCTAAAATCAAGTAACGAGCCGATTTGCGCGGAAACGCATGTGTGCAACTTGCCATGCGAAGCTGTTGCTTCCCAACTTCAGCATAGCCGTCCTTAACACTAATATGACCAGATACGAGAACGCGCAACTCGGTTTTACTCACGGTACTAAAGTAGCTCAAGAAGTTCTTTAGTGTCTTGAGATAGGCCGATTCGCCGACATCCAATTCGTTCTGGGAAAACAGTGTGTTCCACATCAGATCAAAATCAGTATTCTGACCACTCAGAAACAACACACGCAACAACTCGTTATAACGAGGATCTTCAGAGCCGCTCACCGCGAGGTAATGTTTCGCCTGCTCGTCATAAGAAATACCAGTAAAATGCGAATAACCGCGCTGTAAACTGCCAATATCAAACTTCTTCAATTCGCGGTCAGCAATCCCAATCAGGTCATCATGTTCCAAACTCAACAGGCGTTCCACATGCTTGGCTGATGATACATCCGATGCGGCACCTGCGTGCGTGATCAACACCCCGCCTTTGGTACGAGCGAAAAATGGCAGGCTTGCCAAAAAGGCACGAACTTCGTTCCGTTTGATCGGAATCTTATAGCGTTGATCAAGTCGCGTGAGGGCGCTTTCAAATCGTGGGGTAAATTCTACCGAGCCTTTAGCCAAAGTAAGACCATAAATATGCGGCAACTCATGGTTGCCAAGCAACATGATAACTTTCTCTTTGCCAAGTTCGGCCTGAAGAGCCATAACATCCAGCAACATATCGAGGCTGGCATCGAATTCTTCCATGCCCTCGTTATGAATCAAATCACCGCAAATCACTAAACTGTTCACTTCACCTTTAGCGAGTTGTTCCAAGAATATGTCACGCAGACGACGATATACATCCCATGCACCGTGCAAATCGGTGATGACCATTGCCTTACCACTATTTAAATCAATGATCCGGGACATTACCACCTCTTCAAGCTGTAGACCTTACTAAACAAACAGGGGCGAAATATACAACTTCACCCCTATAATAAAGTACAATCGTATCTAGGTCTAGTAACCGAGAATACCGACTACATCCTGAACTGCTTTGGCGCTAATTTCTAGCATGCCTTTTTCTTCGTCGTTCAGGTCCATCTGGATAATCTTCTCGACACCCTTAGCACCCAAAATTGCGGGGACGCCAATGTACAATCCATTATATCCGTACTGTCCATTTAGCAATACTGCTGAGGGGATAACTCGTTTCTGGTCACGGATAACTGCCTCAACCATTTCAACGACACCAGCTGCAGGTGCGTACCAAGCGCTTACACCAATCAATCCAACGATTTCACCACCGCCATTACGGGCGCGCTTGATGATTTCCTGCAACTTATCTTCTGCCATGAGTTCACGCACTGGAATACCAGCCACAGAAGTATGACGTGGCAACGGCACCATCGTGTCACCATGTCCACCCAAGACCATGCCATGAACATCACGGATGCTCACGCCAAGTTCCTGCGCAATAAAGGTCTTATACCGTGCAGTGTCCAGTGAACCAGCCTGCCCAATAACACGTTCAGACGGGAAACCACTCTCTTGCAGAACGACATGGCACATGGCATCCAACGGATTTGACACAACAATAATGACGCAATTCGGTGAATACTTGACAACTTCACGAGTCACTTCACCGACAATCTTCTGGTTGATTTTCACCAAATCATCGCGGCTTGGGAAATTTCCGGTGACCGGATCCTTCTTACGAGGAACGCCAGCGGTAATAACCACAACATCCGAGTTCGCGGTCGCTTCATAAGTGTTACTACCGGTAATGTTCAAGTCGAACCGCATTACAGGGCTCGATTCCAGTAAGTCCAAAGCCTTACCTTGTGGAACACCCTTCACAATATCGACCAACACCACGTCTGCCAATTCACGGGTCGCAATCCAATGCGCGCAAGTTGCGCCTACATTGCCTGCACCGACAATTGTAACTTTGCTGCGAGCCATTCTATTCTTCTCCATTTTGGTATATATCAGATCGATTATAACATAACAAAGGGCGACCAGTCAGGCCGCCCTAATGTTGACTTAATGATTTTCCGGCATTCGCTTAGAACTTACTCGTGGCTGATTTCCCAATGTTCGGGCGAGCGCCACAAGCCGGAGATGAGTAACTCACGGATCGCGAGCAGTTCCTTTGGCAAACGATCATACAGCTTGATGAAGAGTTCTTCATGTGAAAGCACTTCATCTAACCACCCTTGCCGATCAACTGACATCACGTTGTAGAATTGCTCACGGCTGAAATCCAATCCGTTCCAATCCAAATCTTCATATCGTGGCATCCAACCCAAGGGGCTTTCAACCGCAACGGCTTTACCATGGGCGCGTTCTACAACCCACTTCAGCACACGCATGTTTTCGCCGAAACCGGGCCACACAAACTTACCATTCGCGTCCTTACGGAACCAGTTCACACCGAAAATACGTGGCGGATTAGCGATCTCACGACCAAATTGCAGCCAATGATTGAAATAGCTCGCCATGTGGTAACCGCAGAACGGCAGCATCGCGAACGGGTCACGGCGAACTTGACCGATGGTACCGGCAGCAGCAGCCGTCATTTCGGAACCCATTGTCGCTGCCAGATAGACACCAAATGACCAGTTGAACGCCTGATAGACCAACGGTACTACACTGTTACGACGTCCACCAAAAATGAATGCCTTCACCGGCACGCCCTGTGGATTCTCCCATTCCGAGTCGATAACCGGATTCTGACCAGCCGGAGCTGTAAACCGTGCATTTGGATGAGCAGCCTTACGACCGCAATCCGGGGTCCAGTCTTGACCAGTCCAATCGATCAGATGTGCAGGAGCTTCATCTGTCATACCTTCCCACCAAACATCACCATCCGGTGTCAAAGCTACGTTCGTAAAGATAGTGTTAGCCTTGCAGGATTCCATTGCATTCGGGTTTGACTTGTATGAAGTACCCGGTGCCACACCGAAGTAACCGCTTTCAGGATTGATGGCGTATACCTGTCCATCAGGCCCGGGCTTAATCCACGCAATATCATCACCCACCGTAGTGACCTTCCAACCGTCAAAGGCCTTCGGAGGAATAAGCATAGCGAAGTTTGTCTTACCGCAAGCACTTGGGAACGCTGCTGCCACATATGTTTTTTCACCTTCAGGTGATTCGACACCCATGATCAACATATGTTCGGCCAACCAGCCTTCATCACGGGCAATTGTTGAAGCAATACGCAGCGCCAAACACTTCTTACCTAGCAGCGCATTTCCACCGTAGCCGCTACCGTATGACCATATTGCACGTTCTTCAGGGAAATGAACAATGTACTTATTGTCACGGTTGCAAGGCCATGCCACATCTTTTTGACCGGGTTCCAGCGGGACACCGACAGAGTGTACGCATGGAATAAAAGCACCTTCACTGCCCAGTACGTCTAGAACCTTCTTACCCATACGCGTCATAATGCGCATATTAGCAACAACATATGGCGAGTCAGTTAGTTGAACGCCGATATAAGCAATCGGTGATCCCAACGGCCCCATGCTAAATGGGATCACGTATAGGGTACGGCCTCGCATACTGCCCTCGAACAAACCATCAAGGATCGTATGCATTGCGCTGGGTTCCATCCAGTTATTGGTTGGGCCAGCGTCAACTTTGCTGAGGCTGCACACAAATGTACGATCTTCAACACGCGCCACATCGCCTTGGTCAGAACGAGACAGGAAACTATTCGGACGCTTCTCCTGATTTAAGCGGATGAATGTACCAGACTCAACCAGTAAATCGCAAACCGCATCATATTCTTCTTGTGAACCATCGCACCAATGGATATTGTCGGGTTGTAGGTGGGCGGCCATTTCAGTAACCCAATTACGGAGTTGTGTATGTTCTACATAATCGGGTACGACCTGAGTTGTCTTCTCAAGTGCTTGGGCTGTCATCGTGATTAGCTCCTTATGTTTTGTTTAGTCGAGACCATTCTAATGGAGGTGCTGCCGATTACTACACGACAAATGAATGCACTTAAATGTGATATTTGTCACAATTGAACTTATAAGTGCTGTACTGCGGCAAGTTCGTGCAGTTGCCAAGCATCGTTATTACGAATTAAGGTAGTCACAGAGGTATTCTCAACATGATAGTGGCTTAAGGCAGCATTACCTTCAAACAACTTTAAGAGCAACATCCGAATAGTTCCACCGTGCGAAACAATCGCTAGTTCTGGACCCGAAGAGTGTGCAACAATGTGCTCAAAACATTGATAGGCTCGTGCCTGTAACGTGCGACGTGACTCTCCATCAGGGACAGCATAATCCCAATAATCAGCCTCAAAATCATGCCATTCCTGTGGATAACGCGCTTTGATTTCATCTCGTGTCAACCCCTGAAAGATGCCGAGGTTGAATTCCTGTAGCCGCACATCAGTTTGTGGGGCAACGCCTTGCACCGCGCCAATTGCTAAAGCCGTATCAAAAGCACGTGGTAAGTCACTACTGAATATAGTGCCAATCTTCCGATCAGCCAGATGTTGAGCTAATGCTTTCGCTTGCGCGCGCCCGACGTCATTCAGCCCAATTGGCAGCGTCCCCTGCCACCTGCCCCCTACATTCCAATCAGTCAATCCATGCCGGATCAAATATACCTGTTCGATTGGCTTGCCATCACTCATAAAATCTCAACTCTCCATAAAACGATGTTGGAAAATAATACCCTTAAATCTGGCTTGACGTTACTCCAGTCACACGGCAAAATGAGGAAAAAGTGCGCACAGTGCGGTATAATGACACTTAAATAGTAGTCTACTGCGTAACCACACCAAAATGGGTGTTAGGGAGAGATGTATTGTGAAAGTCTCTGAAAAAATCAGTTGGAATCATAGTCCAGCCGTACTTGGCATGTCAATGATTGCGGGGCTAGGTGTAATTCTTATTTTGACAGCACTAAGTATTGGCGTAATCCAGGGCAACGCTGCTGATAGTAATTCAATAGGCGTTGCATTCCTAACTGGATTAGCATTATTCTTGCTAGGTGCAATTGGTTGGTTTGGCCTCACCCAACCACAACGCCATTTTGATGACATTAATCAACCACTTGAAGCAGAACCACATGGACACAGTGAGCCGCACGACGACCACGCCATCGTTCCGGCTGCTGAGGCGCATCCCGCGGTTCATCACTAACTGTGACTTCTGCTATACCACAACGTGAACCTATCGGCGATTTGTTTTCAGGTTCAATCATCCAAATCGGTGATAAACAAGCACTAGCAACTTCAATTGACTCTGACGTTGCTAGTGTTGCGAGTGGATCTTTTGTCGTCCGCTACGGACTCCGTTTTCTCGGAAAATTACACATCTCGATTGTCCCCGGAATTGTAGTTATGGATTACGGTGACATGATAACCGGCGAAACGGCATGGGATTTCTTGCAGAAAAACAGTAATCTGTACCCTCGCTCAGAAGTCGTCGGATATCGCAACGATGGCACAGATGACATGCTATTTGTACGTAGGTTGGATATGGCAGTCCCGCCCGAAGTGCTGGTCTATGCCGACGATCAAGCCACAAAACCACTAGCAAAACCCGTAGCGCTCATTGCGGCAGATGTAACTGGTATCCCGCAACGAATACTCGAATATATACCACACTACTTATCGCTTGCTGAATGGCAAGCAGAAATAAAGCCATGAATGATCTAGATACTGTATTTGATGATGTTTTGCCGCCTGACCATCGCTCCGGAGTGGTTGCGGTTGTTGGTCGCCCGAACGTGGGTAAATCGACCCTGATTAACCGCATACTTGGGCAAAAAATAGCGATCGTGAGTCCTAAGCCACAAACAACACGCCGCCAACAACTCGGCATTTATACCGAGGCCAAAGCCCAAATCCTGTTTATGGATACACCAGGATTGCATACTCCACATCACAAACTTGGCGAGTATATGGTCGGTGTAGCCGAAGAAGCCTTGAAAGACGGTGACGTAATCCTTTGGGTACTCGACATATCGGTTGAACCCACGAAAGAGGATTTGCAAATTGCCGAACTCGTGAATAAATTCCGGGGCAATACCCAAGTTGTGCTAGCGCTTAACAAAGTTGACCTTGTAGACGCAAAAAAGCGTGAAGCACATCTCGCTATGTATGGTACACTCGTTGAGAATGACGCGGCAATTCTGGTCAGTGCAACAAAAGGTGATGGCGTTAGCGAACTGATAGATTACCTGCGCGAGAGTATGCCACTTGGTCCACGTTATTACCCCGCCGATCAAGTTAGCGAAGTCAACATGCGCTTCATCGCTGCCGAAGTAATTCGTGAAAAGATTATCCTCAACACCGAGCAGGAAATCCCCTATTCTGTCGCTGTCGAAGTTGAAGAATACAAAGAACGTTCCGAGTCAATGACCTACGTCAGCGCCACAATTTACGTCGAACGCGACTCGCAAAAAGGGATTTTGATCGGTAAGAGTGGAGATATGATCAAGCGTATCGGTTCAGAGGCCAGAACCGAACTAGCAGAAATGCTCGGCACACAGGTCTACACAGAACTTCGTGTCAAGGTACTCAAAAATTGGCGCATGGATGAAGATCTCATGCGGCGCTTAGGATATCGTTTACCCAAGAAAGAAGATTAGCTCGGCAGCGACTCCAAAAACGCCTTGCCCTCTTCAACATCGCGACCAATTTGGTCAATTAGTTCTTGCAAACTATTGAACTTAGCTTCTGGTCGCAACAGTTTTTCAAAAGACACTTCAAGCTGATGTCCATAAATATCACGGTCGAAGTCTAATAAATAAGGTTCGACCGTGACGTTCTTCCCATCAAATGTGGGACGAACACCTACGTTGGTCATCGCCATAAAGCGTTCATCGCCCAAACGTGCCCAACCAGCATAAATCCCATTTGCAGGCAGAACCAATTCATCCCATACAGACGTATTCGCTGTCGGGAATCCTATTTTACGACCACGCTTTTCGCCATGAACAACCTCACCAATTACGCTGTAAGCTCTGTTCAGCCAATTACGTGCCTTCTCCATTTGACCTTCTTGGACAGCTTGCCGAATGAGGCTGCTACTGATCTTGCCCCCTTGGGCTTCAATCAGATCAATCTCGTGTACACTGAACCCTTTTTGGATGCCTTGTTCCCGCAAGAATGGAACATTGCCTTCTCGCTTATAGCCCATCGCAAAATCAGAACCAACCCACAAAGCGCTCATTTTCAGATGAGATAACAGTTGGTCAACAAACTCTGACGCCCGTAGCTGACGAACTTCATCATTAAATGGATGAGTGACGACCAAATCCACACCCAAACTTTTGAGCAACTCGGCCTTTTGTTCAGCGCTGGTCAGATAATAACGCCCGTGCAAACCCCGCAAAACGATATCAGGATGTGGGAAAAATGTTAGGACAACAGCCAACCGCCCAGTCGAATGTGCCTCTTCTACGAGACGCTTAATCAAATACTGATGCCCCTTATGGACACCATCAAATACACCAATCGTGACAATGGAGTTCTGAGGCAAGTGTGCTTCGACAAGGCTATAGAGATGCGTCATAGTCATTCCATGAAAATGTTAGTGCGCAATACCAAATATATGCTATCAATTATCCAGTAGAATCGTTTGAGAATACCTTATGTGGTCGCCAGTGACCATCATCTGCTCGCAGGATAGCGATCAATTGTCCGTCAGGTGCATACCCAAAGCCAATAGCATTGGGTTCAGCTGAGATAACAATCGCTCTACCATGCATAATATGTTCAGTATCTTCAATCGTCAAATCAACGCGCGGCCAATCTACCAGAGCCATTTCGGGGGACACAAGATACTGCCCCCAATCATCGGTACCAAGTAGCGTATCAGGTGAAACCGCTGTCTCAATTGTAAATCGTCCGCTAGTGAGTCTAGCTAAACCTGCCAGATGCGCCCCGACACCTAACAATTCGCCAATATCATACGCAAGACTGCGAATATAAGTACCTGCACTACATGTCACATCTAGCGTAAATTCTGGCAGGCTATAATTCACAACATCCAGTGAATGGATCGTAATCCGGCGGCGCTCACGCTCTACCGTTTCGCCCGCGCGAGCCAAATCATAGAGTTTTCGCCCACCTTGCTTAATCGCGCTATACATAGGTGGCATCTGGTCAATATCACCGAGAAATCCGCGCAGTGCGTCCTCTATCTGATCGCGACGAATGCCACTTGCATCTTGGCGTTTGACAACAGACCCTTCGGCATCATAAGTATCGGTCGTAACGCCGAGATGAATCTGTGCACGATAGGTCTTTTTGGACTGCATCACATATTCACTGAGTCGTGTAGCATTTCCTACACAAATCACCAATACACCTGTTGCCAAAGGATCAAGCGTGCCAGCATGCCCTACTTTCTTGATCTTGAGACCACGCCGCAATTTCGCCACAACATCATGGCTAGTCATGCCTAAAGGCTTATTGATGTTGAGAAATCCTGATGCCTCAGCCACTCGTCCAAATCCCTTTTTCAATGACGGTCTGAAGCATCGGCATAATCCGCGCCTTTACTTCTGCAAGACTACCATTGACGGTAGCTCCTGCTGCCGGCTTATGTCCACCACCTCCCAAAGCAAATGCAACTGATGCAATATCATAGCCAACTTTGGCTCTCAGGCTCAGTTCAACCTTTTGCTCATCTAGCACCTTAAAGACCACAGCGATCTTAACTTCATCACCGGCAACCAGTGTGCTGACCAGTCCAGCATCAGTCATTTCGTCCAGAGCCACTGCCTGCACATCCAACATCGTGACAACTGCCGACGCAATACCATCATTGTATTCTACTGAAGGAAAAACATGCTTCCACAACAAAAGGTGACTAACAGGCTTGCTCACCATTGTCCGGTTGATAATATCGACCAGCGGTGCGCCACACATCATTAAAGCGTGTGCAACCTCCAAAGTACGGGGCACAACGTGGCTTGTGCGGAACCCCATCGTATCGGTCACCAAACCCGTCAGTAATGCGGTTGCAACATCTTTTGAAATGGACTGGGTGAATGTATGCAACCAATCGTAGACGATTTCTGTTGCAGATACAGCTGAGGGTTCCACAATGTGAAAGTTACCGAACATCGTGTTTGTTGCGTGATGATCAACGTTGACAACTTTGGAACTGTGAGCTCTGCCGTATTCCCCGGACTCTCCAGTACGTTCTTCATCGCTAGCATCCACGGAGATCATGAGATCCCATTGTCCCTGCTTAAGATCAGATATGATCGTTTCTTGCTGAGGCAAGTAACGCAAATAATCTGGCACTCCACCGTCTACAGCAGCATCGACGACTTTTCCGATTTCACGCAAACCAATTGTCAACCCAAGCAATGAACCAATAGCGTCACCGTCAGGATTGACATGCGTCACGATCAAGATAGATGACGCCCGCTGCACAGCCGATGTTGAATCATTCCACTTCGTCATCATCACTGACCTCAGGTGTAACCGCTGCGGGAGGTGCAGCCGGAATATCCAGTTTTGAGATCAAGTGATGCATACGTTCACCACGTTCCAATGTTTTGTCCCAATGAAAAATCAAATCGGGTGAATTACGTAACTGAATGCGTTTCCCAACTTCACGGCGGAGAAAACCTTTTGCGCGTTGCAGGCCAGCCATGACCTGTCCTTCACGACTTTCATCGCCTAATGCGTTTACATAGATGGTGGCAAACATCAACTCAGGATCGAGTTTTACTTCGGTTACAGTAATGTGTTGAAGGCGTGGGTCAGAAACTTCACGCAACAGCAATTCACTAAGAATGCCTTGAATACGCTCTGACATCCGATCTTGTTTGATAGACACGATTCACTCCTTTTCACCCGCACTATAACAGCAAACAAGGGGCAATTGCCCCCTGTTAAAGGGGCTAAAGTAACTCCCCTCGCGTACCACGGGTTATTTATTACGTTAGTTCACGCGTTCACTGACATAGAATTCCATGATGTCACCAACCAAAAATCCGTCAAAGTTGTTCAGGCTGACACCACATTCAAATCCTGAACGCACTTCACGAACATCGTCTTTTTCACGTTTAAGTGACGCGACAGTCAAATTCTCTGCAATGATCTTGTTCCCACGCTTCACGCGTACCTTGGCATTACGCTTAAGCTCACCGTCACGCACATAACTACCGGCAATTGTACCTGCCTTGGGAATACGGAAGATCTGACGAACCTCAGCCATTCCGATATTCTTGTCAGCAAATACGGGTTCGAGCATACCCTGCAACGCCAATTCAATATCTTCAAACAGCTTATAGATGATGTTATACAGGCGAATATCGACGCCCATTGAATCGGCTGTACGATGCGCAGCATTATCAACATTCACCGAGAAGCCTACGATAATCGCACCAGAAGCACTCGCCAGATTCACATCATTTTCACTGATGTTGCCCACATCAGCAGAAAGAATGCGAATGGTGATTCCATCTGGATTATTACCGCTAATCTTCATCAGACCATCTACAATCGGTTGCAGCGACCCTTGAACATCGACTTTCACAATCAAGCTGAGTTCTTTGGCCTTGCCGGACTCAAACTGGGCAAAAACATCTTCCAACGTAAATGCTCGTTCTGGACGAATTAATCGTGCCGCAGTCGCATCACGACGTTCATCAGCAATTGCTCGGGCCGCCTTGTCATTCTTAGCAGTCTCAAATGTTTCGCCGGGTTGGGGTGGCTCACTGAGTCCCAACACACGTACCGGAACAGAAGGACCAGCTTCTTCAAGCTTCTTTCCAGTCTCATCAAACATGGCCTTAACGCGACCAGACGCATGCCCGGCGATAACAATATCACCGCGCTTCAAGGTGCCATTAAGCACCAACAGTGTCGCCATCGTCCCTTGATGAGAGCTAACTTCGGCTTCAAGCGTAATTCCCGAAGGAAGCGCTTTTGGATTGGCGATAATCTCCTTGTCTTCGGCAGTAAGTAGTACGGCCTCAAGCAAGTCGTCCATGCCTGTACCCTGTTGAGCGGAAACCGGTACGACAAGGGTATCGCCGCCCCATTCATCAGGTGTCAAGCCAATTTCAGAAAGTTCTTTCTTGACGTTTTCGACATTCGCATTGCGCTTGTCAATCTTGGTGATAGCCACCACCACCGGCACATTAGCTGCCTGAGCGTGACTGAGAGCTTCACGGGTTGTCTGCATAACACCGTCGTCTGCTGCGACGACCAAAATTGCGACATCCGCGCCTTGGGCACCACGGGCACGCATAGCCGTAAATGCCTCATGACCGGGGGTATCAAGGAAGGTGATCTGGTTACCATTATGGTTGACGCGGTACGCGCCGATGTGCTGGGTAATACCACCGGCTTCGCCAGCCGCCACTTTCGCCTTGCGAATAGTATCCAGCAACGTTGTCTTACCATGATCAACATGACCGAGGATTGTTACAATTGGAGGACGACGTTGAAGGCTTTCTGGCTTCTCATCTGCGTACTTTTTACGCCATGTCTGAGCTTCTACGGCCTTCTGCTTTTCTTCTTCGACCGCGAGTGCCGCTGCGGATTGAGCCTCGAAGCCCATCTCTTCAGCCACAATTGCGGCCGTATCAAAATCAATTTGTTGATTGATGGAAGCCATGATGCCGTTGGCAATCAAGCGCTTCATCACCTCAATAGGACTTGCACCAATAATATCAGCTAGTTCACGTACCGTTAGGTACTCAGGGAGCAGAATCGCTTGCTTTTCCTGTGCCATATCGTAGACCTCCACTTTAAGGAGCGACAGGCCGGTAAAGCAATTAGGGGCTTAACATAGACCTATCGCGGTTAATAGATGTTTGGCGATGGATGCCATCGTCGTTTCATGATTCTCGCCCATCATGCTTTGGGCTTGGCCTGTTGTAGGCGTTCACGATCTTCATGGGTTAATTGTGTCCGTAGCGCCTGAGCCAGTACATTAGATTGCACCGCCTTCTCCCAACAACTGACACGATCGCACAAATATGCGCCGCGCCCATTCATTTTACCTGTTTTATCCACCTGAATACCATCCTCAGTGCGGACAATACGGACGAGCATACGTTTGCCGGCTTTTTCTCGGCAAACAACACACGTCCGTACCGGTATATGTTTAATATGATGTGATTGTTCAGCCATCATAGCAGAACTTATTCATCATCCCATTCATCATTACCACGTCCACCTTTACGGCGACGCTTGGCAATAACCTGACCGATTTCCTCGTCGAAAATGAGCTGACGCCGTTGCAAGCGCTCTTTCTTCTTTTCGCTCTTCTTCTTGCCACCCGGCTTGTTATCCAGAAGATCATCATCTTCTTCTTCATCGACTGCGGCAACAACAGCAGCTGGTTTTTCTTTCCAAGTGGTCGGCTTGACTGGCTTCGGCATCTCAACTGGCAGATCTTCATCACCAAATGCGCCAGACAGAACAACATCTTCCTCAGAAATCTCTTCCTGCGGAATAACAGGCGTAATTTCAGCAACAGCAGTGGCTTCCACCACTATTTCCTCAGGTGTAGGTTCTTCACCTTCAGGAATAACGATTTTGTCCAAAGCAGCCTGCACACGCATCAACGAATCTTCTGGCAAATCCTTCAACAGATAGCGCAGACGATCTTCATCGATGAGGAAACGCCACATGATTTCGCCGACATTTTCCAGTGTTTGCAGCACTTCAATGATGCTATCCGGCAAATCCAAAGACGTAATCGGCAGTGTAAAGGCACGCTGCGGGAGTGTTGCCTTGACCGCATTGATTTCAGCAACACGTGCTTGACGAGCAGCATCACGCCGTGCCAACAATCGGCGTTCAACAATATCTGCAAACCGTGCCAGTGTATTGTATTCTTCCGGCATAACAGTCTTGTTCGCGTTCTTCTTCTCAATGATACGCTGAACATCTTCGACCATCGTCGCATTCTGAATCTTGAGGTCACCCAACGCAGGATTATCAAGGTTATTCAAAGCGTCAGATACAGCCTCAGTCACACTCTTGATGTCAATACGCCAACCAGTGAGCTTAGCTGCCAAACGCGCATTCTGCCCTTCACGACCAATTGCCAGCGACAACTGATCATCAGGCACAATCACAACCGCTGTACGACCAGCATCAGGATCATCTTCCAAGTACACACCACTCACGCGTGACGGACTCAGCGCCTTGGCGATGAATTGTTCTTGGTTGAGGTTCCATTCGATGACATCGATTTTTTCGTCGTGTAATTCTTTGACGATATTCTGAATACGAATACCGCGCATACCGACACAAGCGCCTACCGGATCAATGCCCTCTTGCAAAGCCGCTACCGCAACTTTCGAGCGATAACCAGCTTCGCGTGCAATATTCTTGATCTCAACTTGGCCGTTATAGATTTCGGGAACTTCGTATTCCAACAAACGGCGTAGCATATTGCGATGACTACGGCTCACAATAATCTGAGGACCGCGATTGCTGTTTTTAACTTCAAACAGATAAGCACGCACTTTATCATGTGGCTTATAGCGTTCACCCGGAATTTGCTGATTGCGTGGCATCAACGCTTCTGCACGTCCTAAGCTCAACGTAATCACAGCAGCATTCACACTTTGAACAGTTCCGGTAATTAAATCGCCTTCACGATCAATATATTCGTCATACAACGATTGACGTTCAGCTTCACGGATTTTCTGTAAAATAACCTGCTTGGCTGTCTGAGCGGCAATACGACCAAACTTCTTGGTTGTACCCTCAAGCTGCACCATAACAGTATCACCGAGGTTGCATTCCTGCTCGAAGTAACGTGCTTTTTCAAGCGTCACTTCGGTATGGTCATCCATAACCTCTTCAACAACCTCTTTTTCAACAAAAATGCGTGCACGCCCAGTATTCGGGTCGATTTTGACATCAACCGCCTGCGCAGCGCTCGCACCCACATCACGACGATAAGCGGAGATTAGCGCATTTTGCAGCGCCTCCATCACCACTTCTCGCGGAAGTGACCGAAGTTCTGTAATTTCACCAAACGCGATTTCAAACTCGCTTTTCATATACCCCTGACCATATCCCCCTCGCAAGGGATAAAAACCTCATAATTTGTGGTTAATCATACACGAATTTAGGGAGCGTGGGACGACAACCACCAAGGCAACTTGCACAATAATGACGAAAAGTGGGGGTTGCCCACTTTTCCTAACTGCAAATATGCTATCACATTACCATACAAATGACAAGACACTTCGCCTCATCAAGCCAATTACCCTGCGGGAGTGACTTCAGGTGTCAACTCTGCGGTGTTCTCAACAGGCGCACCCAACTCCACCGTAACTTCGACCCCATTACCGCTATTCTGCTGAACAACACCTGATTGTTGCTGCCCACCGACAGGTTGCGGCTGTATAACTGCGGGTGAAGGGAATGGCGCAAATCGTAGGATACGCCCTGCCCCGGCATCAGCTACATACACATTACCAGCGGCATCTACTGTAATGCCACCGACGCTATTCAACTGACCCGGATTCATCGCAGTAATGTCACGATTGAGTTCACCGAATGAACCAACGCAATTACCATCTGTACCATAAACCAGCACTCGCCCCGCATCTGGATCAGTCACATAAATTAACTTGCGCGCAGCATCCAACGCGAGATACGGGCGATTGCCTTGATCTTCTGCCCAACCACGTACCTTAAAGCTGTTGACCGAACGCCCACTTGAGTCCTTGAAAGTAGTTACTGGTGCGCCATCCAATGTGAAGACGGATATACGCTTATTCCAATAATCAGTCACGTACAATAGCCCGTCATCACCAATTGTGACGCTGCTAGGCTCATCCAACTGACCAACTTCGCTGCCCGCTGTCCCTATGTCGCGTAGATACTGACCATTACTAGCGTAAACCCGAATTCGCTTGTTGCCAGTATCCGCCACATACACATTTTCTTGACTGTCGACCGCAATACCTCGTGGCCCCCAGAATCCGTCAGCCGGTTCAGCCTGCGCCTTATCGCCAAACTCACCTCGCTGCCCCCAACTATTCAAGAATTTACCATCAGGTGTAAAGACTTGAACACGATAATTCCACGTATCAGAGACATAGATATTGCCGCTCGGGCCAATCGCAATACCACTCGGACGATTAAACACACCGCCGCTCTCGGCACCATTCATCTTACTGAAGTACGGATCACCTTCTGTATAAAGTTGTCCGGCTTTACCAAAGCTATTCGCGAACGTCCCATCGGCATTGAAGATCGACACACGATGATTAAATTCTTCTACCGCATAAATCTGTCCATCGGCGTTGATCGCAATCTGGCGAGGATGATTCATCGCAATCGCGGCTTGCCCGGTGACTTGATATATTTGGTTCGCCTGTAGTGGTTGCCAGTTAGCTGTACATTGATTAGGCTGCAACACATTCGTTGCCAACGCTTGACCATCGCCCACACCCAAGTTCCAAACTTGTGCGGCGATGTCTTTCCGGACAAACACATACATACGATCAGCAACCGGCCATTTCGTCAGGCTAAAATCTTTCTGTAACGCTTGACCATAAGTCGTATAGTCGCGCCGCCACCAAATGTCCCACATTCCTTGCCGGATCGCAGCAGAAGCAGGATTCGTCATGTCGAATGTGTTGATAATCCGGTCAGCCGTTAGTCCAAAATAATCCTGCATCGGCCACCACATGCGTGGGTAATCGAACTCATAGTAACTATCTTCAAGCGCACTAACCGCCTTCGGTTTATTCTCATCACCGACAATTACAACCATCGCATCCTGCATGTCCTTAGGACTGGGGTTCTCACCGAGGAACTTCGCAGCACCTGCCGGGAAATTACGGAAATACCATGCCCCCGGCCATGAAATCTTGAAATCATAAGCGAACTTCAAATCCATCCCGCCGGTAATCCGCTTACTCAAATCTTCAATCTGTTGCTCAACTTGTTTGTTTGCAGGCGCACCGTGTGCGTAAACAAGGAACTCTGTTGCCAAGTCATAATTGATAAATGCAGCCATCCATGCTGATCGGAAAGTCAGGAATGCTAATGTCGCAAATACGACCACACCGATCATCACCCTCAGTTGGGCGAAACCTGATTGCATCACCAACCGAACGATGGCATAAATCACAACACCACCAACCACAAACCCCGCCAGCCATTGGAATATCTTAGTCAGTTGAATCTGTTCCAACCCACCCAGACCCCCAAACACAAATGGAGCAACCAATTGTGCCAGTGCCACAATCAACAGTGGCAAAAGCAATAAGTACATCCAATTGCGTTTAAAGAATGCTGCTGGCTCAATCCGCTCGAAGAAACGCCCGAAATACCAACCCGTCAGGAAGATCATCGGCGTAGCCAGATGGGTTCCCAACCATGGCATTTTCTCGCCAGCCAAAGTGAAAGCGATCAGAATGAAAACCGCCCACCATGAAATGAAGATCAATACCGGCATGCGCCCCAACCACTCTTCAGGGTCAGCATTACCTCTGTGACGCACAACTGGCAAAGGCTCTGCCACTACTAGATTTTCACTTCCATCACCACTAACCAATTCCATATTCGGCAGTTCATTACCGGAGAATGAAAGTGAAGATTCCACGCGACGCCGATCGCGGGCTGCAATTCTGTCCTGACGGAAACGCCAGAATATCGCCATACCACTGAGCATCGCCAAAATACTACCAATCACAGGCAGGAACTCGTAGAACGGCATAATCAGACCGAGGTAGTAATATTGAGGCTGACTACCACGCCGTTCACTCTGTTGTTGTAACCAATAACCGAGGCTGCCGAACATGCCGGTTCCAATACCGTACAAATTAGTGAATACGGTGGTAAAGAAGAATAGGAACAAAGCATGGAATATTGCTACACAAATTAACCAGCGTTTCGGATTCCAGATTAATCCAATCGTTGCCGAGACGAAAAACGCAGGCAATACCGTCAACGACACCAATGCGATCTGCATACCAGTCTGCGTCAAATCAACTGTAAATGGGATTGCAGCTTGAACTGTAGTCGCTACATCCAACAAAGAAGTCACATCTTTGGGATGCATGGCCTTCATGATAAAAGGCGTCCCCCATGGTAAAACGAGGGTAACCATAATCACCATGAGATCGACTTCAGGGAAGCGCCGCAATTTTGCCCAGATGCCCGATCGCCACATGAAGATCAGTACACCGATGATAACAACTGCCCCTATCCACTCTGCATAAAACGGAAGGACTGAGACTGGAGGCACTTCGGCATCTTTTGGAATCTTGGATGCTTCCTCAACAATCAGCAATACACTGGTCACCACCACGATGAGTGCCAGCATGGGCAATATATCCATCCATGGAGATCTTCCCGATCGTCTGCGCGAAATCCACAGCATCGTTCCCACGACGACCAGCAGTAGCGCAAATATCGCGGTAAGTGACCATTTCACGAGACTCGCGAACTCGGCAGTTCCCTGAACAGGCATCGGTGAGAGTGGGATGATGCCTGCAATCACGTAAAACGTTAGTGCCGTAACTCCACCCAGAAGCACAGTGATTGAGAGAAAATAGAATAAGCTCTTACCCGGCCACCGTAAATACTGTTGACCAACCCGCACCAACCAGAACAAAAACAAAATAGCGAAGAAGATGCTGATATACATAAAAGCAACTTCTTTGGTGCCGAGGCTCGCCAGCATCGCCGCCGAAAAGATGTACAACCAGCGCGCTTTTCGCCTTAATTTGAGCGGCCCATTGAGATACATGAGCGTACAATACACCATAATCAACGTGAAAAAGATGGATGGTGTATCCTCGCGTATATAGCGGTTGTAATACAAAATGAGTGGTGATATGAGGAACATCACCGATGCTAACAGCGCCCCCCACCGCCCTATCCAGCGCCGGAACAAAAGCGGAAACATCACCATTAAGATACCGAGCACAGCCGGATAAATCCGCGCTGTGAAATCGTTATCACCAAACAAGAAGTAATCCAGCGCCGTCATATGAAACAGAATTGGGCCGTGCATCAACGGCGTATGCTGAAAATTACCATTCTTGTACAAGTCCCACGAGAATTTGGTATGCAAACTCTCATCATGGCTCATCGTACGTGCGCCCAGATTATAGAAACGCGTAAATATCGCCAAAAGCAAGATAACGATATAGATGGTCGTTTCCCAATTGATTTGGAACGATTTACTAAACCATCCCTCAGCAGGAGAGTCTGACGATCTCAAATTGTCATTTTGTCGTAGTAAGTCCATTACGTCCTCAAATCAAGGTGTACTGATAACATCGATTGGCAAAGAAGTTGAAGGCAGTTTTGCAGGTGCCGGTGTCTGACTAATTTTATAAGCAACAGCCACACCAGTGTCAGTCGCTGCGGTCACGCTCGGTGTCACACGTAACAATGGTGCAGGTTGCGTAGGCGGTTCAGCTAACACATGGCTGGTACGCCCAAACGCAAATGGCATCAGCAACAGAACCGAAATAGCTAGCATAACCATACCATAGCGCAACGGATAATAGTTAGATGTACGCCGTACTGCATCCGCACGAGCAGCCGCCCAAACCCTCTCAAAAGATGGAGGACGTCCGCTAGAAACCATAGGAATTACCCGCCGCAGTTCACTTACCGAGCGTTTATGCTCTAGATAAGAAGCATAACAGCTCTCACACCCATCAAGGTGCTCCGAAACACGCCGGTGGAGCTTTGGCGACAGCTCGTGATGAGCATATCCAACCAAATGGTTTTGGCACTGTTTACACGAAATCATGATGATAATTCAACACCCAGAAGTGCATCTAACAAATGATCACCAGCAGGTTGCAACACATTTCGCAATTGTTCATGTGCCAAGCGCACACGACTTTCTGCGGTCTTTTGTGGGCACCCGATAACTTCAGCCATTTCCCTGAACGTCAAATTATGTCCGTAACGCAGGACAACGGCTTCCCTCAGTCGCGGCGACAGTGCAGATAATGCATGCTCAATCGTTGCTTTCGCATCCCGATCAGCCAACCGCGCTTCCGGTGCATCCGAATGAGGCGCTGGCAAATCGAGTGACAGCAATCCGGCAATATTCCACCAGCGTCCGCGTCGATATAAATTCCGGCAGCGGCTTAAAGCAATCGTATACAGCCATGTTTTAAACGACGCACGCGCCCCATCATAACGATGCAGATTCTTAAACCCATAAACAAAGGCTTCCTGCATAATATCTTCTGCATCTTGGCGATTCATCAGCAAGCCGTAGCACAACCGATAAATACTAGGAGCGCACAAAGCATACAAATCTTCAAACGCCGCTTGATCACCCGCCAAACATCGCTTGATTACAGCGCTTATTTCCTCAGATTGCTGAATCATAGAGTATCCCATCCCAGTTGCAATGGTTCGTACGACAAGTTATACACAGCAACATTAACCATTCCTTACTGTGGAACCAATGGCTTGACGCCGTTATAAATATCTTGCCGTAACCACAAAGTTATCGCATCGGATGGCAGGCTTCCGGTCAATGTACGCCGCTGCAACCACCATGCCGGGAAATTCAACAAAGTAATACTTCTAAAGTCCCAACTGTTACTGATTGCAGTGCTATGTCCAACATACGATCCACCCAAATCTGGTTTAGCCAATGAAGTCGGCAACAACACCACACCCTGCCCTTTAGCTGCTACAGGATCAGTGATGAAAGTTGTGTTAGGGTAATCACGCAAAAGCCACGCAACAACACCGTCATCAGGTGCTAGTACAGTAATTTCCAATTGTGGAAAACCTGACGTTTCGCGATGCGACAGTTCATCTAAAGTATCGCGTAGCTGTGCCGTCTGATAACTTGTGGGATATCGGTTCCAAAACTCGACCGCATTATCTGCATTATCAACCGCGATATGCCAACCACTTCCGAGTCCAGTAATCATCAAGAAAATCAATATGCCGAGCGCGCCACCGCGTATCGCAACCCCTTCCCCCCACTCGCTACCGGCAAGGAAATATCCGATCAACGTCAGCAATACAGCGATGATAATGCCGATCAGGTTCTGAGGGTTAACAGTGGCTTGTTGTAATCCCGTATCCGGCGCAGTCATCAACGCCCGTGCAATCGATTGTGCATGAACACTGATCATCGCCATCAACGCGGCAACCACCAGCGCAATCAACCACCTGCTATGGTAAGGCGCGAAAGATCGCCGACCACCACTAACCAATTCAGTAATCACGCGGCTCGCTACACCCACCAAGGGCACCACCAACCATAACGTATGTTCTGCTCCTGCGCCTGTGTAAATCAAACTGAGCAAAATACTAAAGATCAACCAACCCAACAAGAAACGATCTGCCCAACTGACTTTCTCTGATGTGATCAAGCGTACAGCAGCGACCACACCAGATATCACCAAGAGTGGCTCATAAAACACAGTCGCCAGCAGCGCGAAAAATGGAGGCACAAATGCACGCGGCGTAGTCAAACCTCGCAGACCGGAGCTTAACAACTCCCCAATAGCGCTTACACCCGTCGGATACAGGAAGAAGGACGTACTGACGAGAAAAATCACCAGCACGGCAATCGGTAATCCGGCAGCCCATGGCCATGCCGAATAGATCGATGCTGATGAAGTCTCAAGTATCTCGCCATCTTCTTCAACAGTGTTTCGGTCGTACCATATTGCAAACAGGCCTGCCAGCACCAACACCACCACTGCGAATAATCCCGCAGGATCAGTCAGGAACACCATCGCCGCAACAAAAACGGTTGTCAGCACCGCAAAACGCGAGTGCCCTGTCTCGCGATAGCGCCACACACCCCATAACGCTATAACGGCAGCCAACATCGTCCAGACTACAGGGCTATCCATACGTCCACTTGCGAACAAGGTTGGCGAAAACGCCAGCAGCAATACCATCACAAATGTCCGTGTTTTACCGAACAACCTGCTAAACAGTAACGGCGATAGTACCAGCAGCACACTGGCAAATACTGTCAAAATCCGCGCCGAAAACTCGCTCGGCCCCAACACGCTAAACATCAACGTATGAAGCGCAAATAACAAGGGACTCTCAGGCACAATGGTAGTACCCGCCGCCTCTGGATAAACGACTCGCCACGCCGCTAACGCTTGTCTTGCCTCATGACTCCCCATTGGAACCACATCCAACTGCGCCACACGCAACACCAATGAAAACAATGCTACGGCTATGTACAGAACAGCCTCACGTCGAATAACCAGTCGTCGCGGCATTACACGCTCTGGGAGAGAAACACTTTCAAACGACTGAATGGAATCCATAACTCAACTCTATTCTTACTCTAATTCGCGCTAATCACTCGTTGTTTGCGACCAATGCCGAACTATCAACCCGATAGAATAAACTCGCAGCTTGACCACTACCGTCATTTACTGAACAAACTGGCTGCAAATGATCAATGAACTTCTCTTCGCCCGCACTACCGTATTTACTACGTTCGCTCGAACCGTAAAAGATGTAGCCAATCCCGTACTTCTGAATAATCGTGCGCGCCATTTCCCAGCGCACATCCGTGTACAATGACGGAATATCGGTACCACGTGTTCCAACAATCTCAGGGTAAGTCGAACCACGCCATTGGCTTTCGTGATTTTCCCAGCCCAAAAGCAATGGCACGCCTGTGAGTCCAGCTACACGCCCAAAGTTGGGATCGTAAGCACCGCCGAGCGCCTCAACAACCACGGTTTGCTTGTCACCAAGTTGCTTTTGCCAACACATGATCGACTGATAATCAACAGTACTAATATAGTCTCTATCCAGATCAACCTGTCCACCGTCAAGAGTTAACAGTCCTGTCTGGTTTCCATTTCCCAAGACAATTGAATGCGTATAATTGCCCAATATGGGGAACAGCATACCACCTGCTATCACCACTACAGCGACCACGCCGAAAGCCAAACGCACCACTTTTACAGGTCGTATATCAGCATCAAATATCATCACATAGATGGCATAAGCACTAGCTATACTAAACAGCACCCATGCTTGATAATAAAACTTAAAAATGGTATTGATTCGCACACCAAAGTTATCGCGCAGATAGAAGAATTCAGGAACCAGAGTCAATCCAACAGCCAGCGCCACCATAACCAACGCCATACCAGTACTCGGTGAATACGTGATGACGTGCCGCGACTCTTGCTCAACTTCAGCGTCCAAAAACGCCAATCGTTTAGGGAAAATTCGTGCGACCACAATCGCTAACATGGCCAATAGCAACAAAGTTGTCGGTAATGTCACCCAACGCCGCTCTACCACCATCGGCAGCACCTGATCTAACCCACCGAAACGTGCCCCGAACTGCATCACACTGTTATAAACTTCAGGCACGCGCATCGCCACGATGATCAAGACAAGTACCACCACCAGCAATCCAACGAACAATGAGAGTATTGTTTGTGCCGCCAACAGCCAATTCATGCGCCGACCACCAACACGTATCTCATTCAACAAGAACAGCGCGAGGATGAGAAGGAAAGGCCCGAACATGATGAAGAACTGCGGGAAATAGGTAGGCGTAATCAAATTAGGCACAAAACCGGATGCCTGTGACCGGAAGCTAATCAAAAACGGCAAATAGAATATGCCAGTCAAAAAGAGCAGCGCCGCTCCTAAGACCGCCATGCCCAAGAAATCGCTCTGACTTAGCCGCCCTTGCCGATTGATTACCCTCCTCAAACCATCCGCGCCAACCAGCGCCAGCATATAGATCGGCCCGTCCCATGTATTTAGAAATACCAACGCGCCGACGCACAAGCCATAGAAAACAATTTCACCCATTGATGGTCGCCGCTTTTTAAGGACGAGGTTGGTCGCCAAGCCCAATGCCAACAGTACATACGGCAAGCCCATAACATGCGGATGATTATCAGCCAGCAAAAAGCTGAACTGTGGGAACTCATCAATCGGCTGGACGCCAATCGGTTGACCATCAAGGTCGTAATCCTTTAGCACACGGCTCGGCCAAAACCATTCAATCGTCCAGTTATAATTTGGATTCGGTGCGGGTAACGCAGTCTCAAATCGCTGCACATCCCAAAACTTGAGATAATTATCTGACGCCAGTCCGGTCGCATAAGGGATATTGATGAGCACCGTATGCAGGTTTCCCATCAGCACAACCATCAGCATAGCCAAAATACCGGCCAATATCGGCGCACGCGCGGATGCAATCGCTCGTTCAATTTGCCGTGACCGCACCAAATTATAAGCTACACCAAACGCTGTTAGTCCCGTCAAAGCAAACACCAGCGAGATTGTCAGGTTAAAAGCGATCGTATTCGCAATCCCACTCGCAGTTGCCAACATGGCTGCGATGAAGTAACCAAAGTAGTAGTAACTGATCGAATACCCCGCCATCCAACCATCATTCGGCGGAAAGGTTGGGCTGCGCATAATACTACTAATGAACATCAAGTCCATCGGTTTTTCGGTAGAATGCAATTCCGGTTGGTAAGCACGGATCAGCGCCCAACCAAAGAACAAAACCAGAAACAGCAGTTCACCACAAATGACAACCGTCTTATTTTCACGCCACCAAGCACGCCAATCAAACCGTTCGCCACCACGAAAGTAAACCGTCAATGCCAACGCCAACACAATAACCCACGACAGGAAGATACTGCCGCTGGTATTCCGGAGAAATCCCAGACTCCCCAGCACCCAGAATACATATCCTGTAATCAGCAACCCCGCCGCCCGCGCTAAAGTGTATCCACGATCCGGTAGTGCCCCTAGCAGTCGAACGCACAGCGGAAACACTGCCACACCGGCTAATGTGACGAGCAACCACCAGCTAAGTACCATCCAGCCCTCACGGGCGAACCAATCAAATACCACCAGCCACACTCTCTTCCAGTGCGAATAAGCGATCCGGTTTCACTTTATA
Organism: Aggregatilineales bacterium; assembly: GCA_044227005.1. Taxonomy (GTDB): domain Bacteria; phylum Chloroflexota; class Anaerolineae; order Aggregatilineales; family Phototrophicaceae; genus CFX2. Next base: position 662,814 of record JBGAFZ010000002.1, on the reverse strand, counting down.
GATCTTCGAGTTGTCCTGCTCGAATACCACTTCCATCAATCCTTGGCTGACCATGACATCCAGCTTAGCCAAACCCGCCTCAGGATAGTAGGCATGTTCCAACCCGCCGACAATCACATAGGCCACATTGTAGCGCTGTAAAATCTTCCACGCTGTACCAATGTCGTCCGTTGCATAGAACGCATTCACATTGGCCACACGCTGCTCCACCACACGCGGCAGAGGATCAAATGTACGCTGCTGCCGTTGGTGGAAGTTCCAACCATTGATCGAAGGCAACCCTGTCAAAATCGAGATACGCGCTTCCCAATGATATTCACCGCTTGCCCGACCTTCCATGATCGTTGGCGTACCTTGAACATTTTCTTCCAGCCACCGCACCATAGCATAATCGTTATTCAATGGGAACGGTGCCAGCGTTGGCGTGCGTATAAGTAAATCCGAATCACCTTCATATTGGGATGCGTATTTCATATATGCCATCCCGTCCAAAGTCAGAGGTACATCCGCCATCGTTGAACCAGTTGGCGGCATCCGGTCTTGCGCTCGCCCTCGTGTCGCCATAATCGGATACATCGCCGCCACAGCAACCAATATCGTACCAACAGGATACCAAACCCATCGTCCGAAAGCAGGCCACCGATCCGAACTCTTGATCAGGCATGCTGCCGCGACACCAGCAACAGCACTCAACATCAACCACGCCTGTATATAGAACTTAAAGACGGTGTTCTGCCGCCCGATGTCACCATCAAGAACCACCAGTTCAACACCCAGCGTCAGCGCGATAGAAAGCCCTGCCAAAGCCAGAACAAAACGCATTTCGCGGGATTGCCCTTGCCGTACAAACAGCAGCCCGATCCACAATATCAATGGGAGTGTGACAATTGCTATCGGCACAGGTTGAATAGGTGATCCACTCTGCGTCACTTTCAAAGGAATCTCGAATGTGGATAAAACCACAGCGATTAACAGAACCACGACAATGACCAACAAACCTGCTAACAATAGCGGCAGTTGACCCCGCAGCGACCGAACATAGACACTGCGCATCCAACGCACGGTATCCCAGAATAGGAACGAGATAATCAAGAACAGGAATAATCCGTAGATGATCAGGTAGCGCCACACTTCAGATCGAGGTTGTTCCGAAATCAACGCGCGGTTATAAACCGATGCGTACCACGTGGTATACGGCAGTACCGCCACAACACTAACGACCACAAACACCGCGATTCTCAAGATTAAGGACAACAGTGATCGCCGCGTTATGCGCGCCGTGCTAATCCACCATGCAAATCCTAAACCAAGAACGCCTAACAGCAGGAATGTCACCCAATCCCATGTATTGGTCGCCCGCAACATACCGACTGTCAACCCACCAAACGCCAGCGCGAGAAACAACGACCACTTTCCACGGCGATCTTCCCCCGCCGCTAACACCTCATTTAGCACAAAAGCCATCACGATAAACAACAATGGCATCGCAATCATATGCGCGTGCAAGTCGCCATAAAGGAAGGTGAAGAACGGGAACTCCGCAATTGCACCACCACCGCCATCCGGTGTCTCCTGCAAAATGCGTGTTGCCGCCCAATACCATCGGTTCGGTGCGATCTGCGCAATCGCGTTATTAACACCCGACTTCAATCCGCGCGCCAGACTTGCGAAGAACGAATTCGACTCTTCGTTAGCCTGTGTGACGATCTTCTGGAAATCTTCGCCCGTCGCGTCCGTACCATGCGCTGTTTTGTATTCCAACAACAATTGCTGTTGTATGATGGACTGTTGTTGGTATCCACCCGCTTTCAAAATACCTTCGTTCAAGAACACGCGCGGCGTCCCTAAATTCCCCAGTACTACCGCAAGCAGAAGTGCCACGATCCCTGCCACCCACGGATTACCCAAACGTGTCGGTTCTTGATTGGAAACTGGGGCACTAGTAGTCTCAGCAACGGTTTGAGCAACAACCTCACTATCCAACTGTTCAACATTGACCATCTGAAGAACTTCAACCGACTCTTGCTTAATTGCAGGCTTCGCTTTTTCACGCCAGCCGCTCACCAAGTTAAATGCGACCGAGAACGCACCCATCCCGGTCAGCGCTGCCAATGTAGGAATTATCAGGTTATAGGCAATAGACGGCATCATCCCCAGCAACAGCACCGGTGAACCGACAATTACATAACCAAAATAGTAGTAGTTGATGTACCCGCCTGCGTGCCACGGATCAATTGGCGGAAACACAGTGCTCCGCAGGACACCATTAAAATAGGCGAAGTCCATCGGCTTCTCGCCGCCCATGTATGGATGCCACAAATCAGGGTTAGTCAAGCGGACGATCAAAAACAAAATGAATGTCAGTAATGTGATGACTTCAATCCACAGCAATCGCCGTCCGTGTTCTCGGATATAATGAGCGAGATCATCCCGCTTGCGCCATCCCATTGCCAGACTAAGTGCGGCGATCAGCAAAAGTGCTATCAACACCCCGCTCTGTGACCACATGGGAATACGTGCGCTTGATACAAACCACGCCAACCAGCCAACCAGTAACAATCCGGCAGCTTTCGCAAATCCATAGCCTCGGTCAGCCAATCCCGGCAGCAGCGCGAACAACAGAGGCCACACCGCCCAACCGAACAAGATCATGACGATCCACCACGCAAGAATACTAACCACAGGTTGAGTGTTGACGATGCTCGAACTCCGAAAACGGCTCGACCACGTCCCGTTGTCATACTGTGTCTGTGCCAGATCAGGTGGCAGTTGCAGCGCTGTCGGAATCTTGCTAGCGGGAACAGAATAGAGAGGAATAACCCCAACCAATGTCGGATCGCAGTAATAATTCACGGGTGAAGCCGAACTCAGTTGTGGGCAATTCAGTTGCGTACGAGTATTTTCGACCTTTGCCAATGGCGCACTGTTTAGAATTGCTTCAGTATTCACTTTACTGTATGCACTGGTCTTCTTGAAGATGAAAACCGCAGGATGATCATAAACATGGAAGGCTTCTTCCGCCTCAAATTCATTCAACCACTTAGGGCTGGTATAAGTCGGCAAATACTGGTCAGAAACGCGCAGAGGTCCCAACTCAAAAGTTTCCTGAAACGTCTTTTCCAGTTGAAATCCCAATGACCCGTTAAACAGCGCGTCATAAAAACGCATCGTCATCGGCCACCGATATGGAATTCGTGACTGCGAGTCGTACCGTCGATTGGTTGATATAACCAGATAGTCCGAGTTATCCAACCCGCGCTGCATGATGTCGCGCTTGGATGCCTCATCCTCCCAATAGATTTGAAGCTGTTGCGGTATGAGTTGTCCGCCCCACACATCCCGTGCGACACAATTACTTACGCTGATGTTGCTCGCCGCCATCGAGTCGCCCATCGAAAATCCCGGCGGCATGGCGCAGACCTTCGGCAGCGATACTTCATCCCACTGCCCTTCCCACGCCACAACAGGACCGGAACTAATCAACACCCCGCCGGTAACTTGAACAGTAAAGTTATAAATCGTGCCTTTAGTCAATAGAATGGGTTGCGCCAATGGAATGTCGTAAGCATCCCCGACCAAACTAGTGGTCCGCTTAAACTCGGAAGTCAATGAACCTGAACCCATCAGCGTATTACTATCAGCGGTATTTATCTTGACCGTGATGGTCTTCATTGTCGCCGAGTCAGTCGGATCGCCCAAATGCAACGAAGAAACTTTGGTAAGCGTGCCATCCGCAGGAGCCGTAAACGCCTGCATGAATACTTGACCGTCCTCATATCGCGATGCAACTTGGTCAATTGGAGTGTCATCATTTCCCGGTCGATTATAGACAGGGATGTTAATGAGCGGTGCATTTTCACCTTCAAGCTGTAAGGTGAAATCAGCCGGCAAATTCTCTGCCACCCAGTTGGTAGACTGTGCAGGTGCAAACATATGCCGATAAATATTGGTGAACATTGCCGCCCACAGCACAGTAAACCCTGCCACCAATACAAGGAAAGCCCGCGTCACCACTCTGCGCCACGAAACACCCGCTTTATCCGCCTGTTTGACCAATTCAACCAGCAACCACGCTGCCAGCACCACAATTGATGCATACAACGGAAAATAGTAGCGCATGGTCATTACCCACAGCCGACCTAACCAGCCGAAGTAAACCAATATCCATACAAATGGGATGATATTGAGAACGGCTCCCGCTTTACCGCGGATCAGCCGCCAGCCCGACCACAACCAACCGATCCATCCGGTCAGGCCGAGCGCAATCCCCATCCCCCACAAAACCATATTGCTCAACGGGAACAAATACGCCGTCCGCCCAGCCCACTGCCAGTTTGGCGGGGATTCTGCCTCGCCGCTAACCAGATGTTGAGCTTCACCCACGTCTTGCAACCAACGGAAATTCGGCTTGAGGCCAAAGAATCCCGGTCCGGTAAACGCATACGGATTGAATAATCTGAACATGAGTAGTGCGAGGAAAAGCGCAGCAACCACACCGACTAAACAACCCGCCAATACCCGCCCACGCTCACTCCACGTCAAACGTCCGTCGAGCAAAGGCAATCCACGCAAGCCTGTTGCCAGCAAAAGCAAACCAATCACAGGGGCTGTATTCACACGGCTTGCCAGCGACAAACCACAAAAAATCCCGCAAAAGATATAGGACGTGAATCGCCCGTCAGTTTGAACCCAAACCGCGCCCAGAATGGCCATCGCCACCATCATATTGGCGACCGCGTCTGCGGTATAAAAATGAGATTGTTGTATCGAGAATACCGTACACGCGTACAAGAGTGCAGCCAGCAGCCCCACCCATTTCCCGTGCAACCGCAGTCCAATAAAGAACACCGCCAGAATAACCAGCATTTCGGCCAGCGCAGATATCATCCGACCAACTTGCCGTCCTCCGTAATAACCTGCCGTTGCGGGATCATTCCGGAACTGGGCTAACGCATCCGCTGTCCACCGGGTAATGAATGCTGGAAGTGTTCCATATGCCATCAACCCTTCGCCCACATTGTTCGGATTCATCGTCGAACATTGTGCGTCGAAGTAACCGCCTACCCCCCCCGTATCAGGATATCGCGACAAACAGGTACTCGTTTGTTGTTCAATCGGATCAATACTATCATCCGTAAAACGCTGCGGCCCGTTCAACTCGGATGTCATGTTGGTGAAGAAACGCTCGTCCGGATGCCAAAGGGTATATTCATCCCAATTCTGACCAGTAAAGCGGAAATATCCACCGCCCAACAACACAATAGCAAGTAATATTCCGACAAGAACATCGCTGCGGCTGATACCCAGCCCACGTGTCCGCTTATCTACTGGACTAACAACTGCTTCAACCATATTTACCCTTTAGCGATGCAACCATTGGCGGTGGCGAACTCATTTATCACTGACAAAAATCAGCGTGTTAGGTCGGATTGGTATACACAACAGCGCGAGATATTCCTCACTATTGCGTTGCAACTCCGGTCTGTTTCTCAAAATCTAGCAAACCCTGCGTCCCTAATTTGGGTACACGATATACCCCAAAATCATCACCCGGCTTATAACTTTGGACAATCTGCTTGCTTCCAGAAGGGAACCACACGCGTAATTGTGCTTCCGTATCAGTATCTAGTGGGTTATAAAAGAATAGTAGATCCTCATCAGGGTTAAGCTGATACTGATCAGCACGCTGTGCTGTTTCCTTCACGAATTCAGGTACAGCGTCACGGGCAACAATTCCATTCGGCCAGTCCGTTACTCCTGCCTCGATACCTACCGCCCGATGATCCCACCAATAGGGATAAGCAATCATGAAGGCATTTCCAAGGCTTCCCCCGCTATCCGCAAATCCGCGTAGGTATCGTCCCGCCTCGGTATATGGTGCTGGTGACGACGTAGTATAAGTCTCGTTAAAATCAACGAAGTACATAGTCCAGTTAGCGCGTGCAGCGATGAACAACATGATCCCGATGAATGCGCTGCTCACCACTTTGCCCCATACATTCGGGAACAAACGTCGCACAGCCACCCATACAAGCGCCAACGGCAATGCCGCAAACAAATAAGCTTCCGGTAAACTACCGCTTGTACGTGTCGCGCTTGGGTTTTCAATCGGATAGGCGATCGACAAGGCAGAAGGTAGAAGCATAATAAACATCGCCGCCGGCATTAGCCAATTAACGGCATCTCGTCGCTTCACCATGCGCACGCCCCATGCCCCTAACCCGACGATGAGTAACGATCCAGTTACGACATCCATTTCAGGACGATTCGGCACAGCCGTAATCCATGCCACATCACCCTTCCAGTTGTACATCAAAACAGCATTCCGGATATTACTCACCAGAATATTGACGTTCTTTTTGAATGCTTCACTGCGCTCTTCTGCCGTCGCCTCGCGCGTCACAACCTGACCATCTGGATTAGTCACCTGAACAAGATCGTCCCCTAACAAACGCCCCGACGTACGCCGCCAGAAATCCTCTGGATACTCTCGCGCAAATCCCAACATCGGGACAAAAACCACCAGCGTCATAATGACCAGAACCGTTAGGTTTACCAGATACCGTGTGATCTGTACCCGCCGACCTGAGCGAAACAAGCTAAAAATAATCGCCAGCAGCACACCAGCGATAACCACAACTGGCAACATGCGCACAGCCTGATAAGCGTAAACACCGATTCCGAGAACCAACCCCGCCTTGATAAAATCGCCCCGTTGGTTACGTCTCATTCCTCGACTCAAAAAGATGATCAGCAATCCTGTGACAATCACAGTGAGGACAATACGCAATCCTAGGCGGCTCAACATCGTATGCCAATAACTCACCGCGACCAATGCCGCCAACAGCAAACCTACGACATTTCCTAGATCACGCTCTTCGTCACCGATGATCTCACGCCCCATCCACCACAGCACAGGGATACAAAGCATCCCTTCTACTGCCGTAAGAAACTTCAGCGTGAAGAAATTCAAACCGAGGCCGGGTATCCCCGAAATAATCGCCATCAGATAAAACTGAATCGGCTCGCGTCCGCCATTGTTAGGAAAAAACACCTGTGGATCACCACTCAAAATGCGCTGCGAATCCAATATTTTCTCAACATGGTCACTGGTCATTTCTGATGGAATACCATTTAAGTTAGTAAACCGGAACAAACCAGCGACGACAATAATCCCCAGCAGCAGTGCCAGTGTCCACCCACGGGGCAGTCGTATATTACTGAGGGCATCGATGAGCGGGATAATGCCCCAGTGGCTTGGCGCAAACACCATCACCCACAACACAATACTGACAAACCATGTCACCACACCCAGCATGGTAAAACGATTACCGGATGTCGCCGACAAAGTAATGAAACTCGTGGCCAAAGCCAGTGCAACGCCCAACAAACGCAACACTATCGTCAACGGGTTAATATCACGCGTCAGTCCACCAAAACCGACCACCGGAACAACATCAATTTCGTCGGCTGATTTTTCCGTGCGGGCACGCCGCAGCGGCCACGAGCTAAACACATCACCCGCAATCCAAATACAAAATGCAGCAAACAAGAATGGCAGTCCACCAGCCAACCCGACTTCCTCAGTCCGCTCGGACGCCATAATCCAATTGCCGTATACCGCCACCATGAACGCAATAAACCGCGTACTCAATAGAAACATCTCGCGCTGACGTGCCACCCGTTCCGCATCGGATAAGCGTGGAGACTTTGACCGTATCGGTTTTACCACCACATCTGTTTCAATTGTGGATGGACTGGTGATTTCCAGAACCACGCGCTTTGGCTTCTCATCAACAGCACTTACAACCTGCCGCATTGCCTGAAAAGTACGCGATGGAGAACGAAGCAACTGACCGAATGCTTCAGCCACCGTTAAGTCTGCGATGTCAACTGATGCGGGAGGCTCTACCACTTCGGCAACTGGATTAGTGACCTCAGTCGGTAGCTCAATATCAGTATCGCCTACATCCCCACTGGTAATGTCCTCATGTTCAGGCAGATTCTGGTATTCATCGTGTTCGGATGAAAAAGTCATATTCAAACACTTTACTTCTGTATGTGTGGTAATCGAGTGATCAAATGCGAGACGTCCGGCTAGACGACAAACCACGTCTAAGCAATAGGGCTACACTACACCAATTTTGAGCGATCCGCTATTGTTTTCGTCCCTTAATACACAAATTTACTGTCGATCGTCCCGCCGGCTCATTCATAACATTGGGACGATCAAAGAAATTAAGGATCGAGAGCGCCAGATTCATCGGGTTCAACATACTGCCATCGTTCTTATCAAACGTTGTCCGGTCTGCCGCATTCGCCATCGACTTCGGCAACGCACCAGCCTCCAACAGTGGCTTACCCAACCCATATACAAGGTTATGGATAAACGGAAAACTGGAATGGGTAAACGCCCGTTCTTCTTCAACCGTGAACCCCGCCGCCAACACACTATTACGCAACTGATCCGCCGTATACAAACGAACGTGGTTCGCCCAGATACCAGCCAGCGGTCCTTTACCGATATAGGTATGGAACAGTGTTTCCAACGTCTTGTTGATCGGATCCCACCAGAACGGATAATTTGCGTTCGGCACAGTGATCGCCACCACCCCACCCGGCTTCAACACACGGTAAACTTCCTTCAATCCGTCCACATCATGATCAATGTGTTCCAGAATCTCTGAAAGAATAACACCATCAAATGTGTTATCCGGATACGGCAACCGATAAATATTAGCGTTAGTCAGCAGCAGGTTAGGCAAATGACCGACATTCGTTTTCGCCTTTTCGATCACAGGCCAATCCAGTTCCAGCCCCACCAACTTACATTTGCTCACATAGCGAAACATATTGAGGTAAAACCCGCGACCACACGCACAGTCCAAAATCACCGACTCATCACGTGGCGCGATCCACTCAAAAATCGTTCGTACTCGCTTCTTGAAAGCCATATCGGCTTCATTCCGCGTCATATGCTCAATCGTCGCTAAATCAACCACTTGCTTATAGTCCTCTAGGTTAGTGCTAACGCTCGTCCGATGCCTGATGCGCGTACTGCCGGAAAACTGATTCGTAAGCGTCCACAGTTCGTTGAAACGAGAATATATCCTCGATGACGTCGCGCGATTTCACGTATTGCTCACGCTTTTGAATTACATCCACCAGCGCTTCCCCGATGGATTGCCAATCACCTGCGGTTGCCAACTTACCCATACCAGTCACCGTCACAGGGACGCGTCCCCCCGGTGTATTCGTCATCACCACCGGCGTACCACTCAACATCGCCTCAACCTGTACCAGCGCAAAACATTCGCTATCACTGGTCAGCGCCAGCACATCACAGGCCGCATAAAAATCTGCCATATACTGCATATCATTCTTGAGGCCGAGGAAGATCAACTGGTCGCGATACTGTTTCACCAGTTCTTGATGCCGTTCCCACGTGTCCTCGTAGGCAATTTCATATTCCCCGCAAAAAACGATCCGCGCATTCGGATACTGTTTATTGATGACTTCCAAAGCCTTGATCAGCAAATCAGGACGCTTCTCCTGTACAAACCGACCGGAGAAACCAATAACCGGCCCGCCATCTTTTGACCACTCTGCTCGTAGCGCCTTCGCATGTGCTATGTCCGCTTCCGGCATATGGATCGGTGGATAAATCGGTGTGACCTTATTCATAAACGGCTGCAAGTAATACGAGTGATCAGCATAATCTTGACTATACGCAACCAATCGCGCAGCCCGCTTCGCCATATATTTAAACATCGCGAACATGCCATTCTGAATGATGCGATTCGTCGTTCCTTCTGGCAAGATCAGATCGCCATGATGCGTTGCTACTACTGGCTTACCCGCAATTCCCGCCAACACACTAATCAGTGCTGTTTCAGCCATCGGTGTGTTCACAAAGACCACATCATGCTGCATCATCAACCCCAGCGCCGCCCACGGATACGCAGGCATAATCAATCCTCGGCTGATGGGAATTGGCGGGGTCCACAACCGCACCACGCGCACACCGTTATGCATCTCAGCATCGCGTGGCAGTGAAATATGATACCGTGCCGTGAGCACCGTCACTTCATGACCACGCCGCGCTAATTCTTCCGCGACCCGCTGCACATGGATCGTTAACCCTGTCCGGTGCGGCACATAATACAGTAAGCACATCAATATCTTGAGCTTACGTCCACTGCCCGCCACGGATAGATCTTGAATCACCTCAGACGTTCTTTTTGAGGCTTCGTTTTCAGCCAATGACATGCTCCAACTGTTCTCCTCCGTCACGACTGGCGCATTTCCTGTACACCCTGCGACAATTGCTCCAACGAAATACCCTCTTGGATAAATCCCAGCACACCCGTCGCAGCATGAACCGCCAGATTCAAGCCGTGAACCAGCACCGCGAAAGCCACGGCAGTTCCGGCTGGACTAGCATAGCCCATCACACTAATCGCCAGATAGATTGAACCTTCATAGGGTCCCAGATTACCCGGCACCGCTGGCACAGCAATCGCGAACGCCGCCGCCGCGATATACAACAGCGTAGCCGCCCAACTGGCCTGTGGATAAAACGTAAACATGAGTATATACCCGGCAATCGCCGAAAATCCCCAGCTTGCCGCCGTCCACCCCAACGCTGCGAACAATTTGCGTGGACGCGTCAGCGGTTGCAAACCGTCCAAAAAGTGACCAAGCCACGCGCTCAGGCGTTTTGCCAATGGTTTCTCGCCGCCCTGCCCGATGATACCCAGCGCTTGACCCAACAACCGTTGCGCCAAGGGACGTTGTTGCGCCATCACCACCAGCACACCAAACCCCACCACAGCCACCACGCCGCTAAACAACGCTGTCGCCCGTATCTGATCTGGAACCGCACCGCCCGCCATCAACAGCGCCAGCACCACCATCACTACCACACCCAGCAGATCCAGCAAGCGCTCGACCACAATCGTACTGGCCGTTTTCATCGGTGGGACAGGCGGGGTCGACCGTGTCGCCAGATACATCCGCGCCACCTCGCCGATTCGCAGCGGCAGCACCCCGTTAACCAGATACGCCACGTTCATAATGCTGAACGTCCTGCCCAGCGGCAAATCACCACCCAGCAGCACTTGCCAGCGCAGCGCCCGTGTGACCAACCCCACCACCAGAAAAAAGGCTGTTGGCAGCACAAAGATATACCGTGCCCCAACAATCGCCTCTTTCAACTGGTTAAGGTTCACCTGCGAGGCAATAAAATACACCGCTGCCAGACTCACAACCAACCCCAGCAGCCCTACGCGCCAGCGTTTCACCTATGGGACTCAACTTTCCTATGACCAACCAGACAAGACGCGCATTATACTATCGCCCACAAATGCCTGCCGAGACTCAACTCCCGCCGATCAGCCACGTACCAAAGTACGCCCCATTCTTGACATCACTCTCCCGACACCCTATAATTTCTTTCATACGCGGGTGTAGCTCAGTTGGTAGAGCGTTTGCTTCCCAAGCAAAATGTCACGAGTTCGAGTCTCGTTACCCGCTAGAAAATGAAAATGGCGCCGATTCTTTTGGCGCCATTTTCATTTATAATCTATGTGGTTATATCGCTAAAATGGACTTGAAGTTAGTTATTCTAGTTCAGAATTATCTTGTTTTACTTCACTCCGACGATTTTTAACAAGTTCATCAATCCATTCCACTTTTCTGGAGAAATAGATAAAGCGATTTGCAGTACCAATAATTCTATTGTTTATCCAATCAACGGCGCTTTTATTTATAGGCATAAACTGCCCTTTATGTGTCGAGTCCCAATTTGCCCACAAAACAACGGTTGTTGACAAAGGAAAGATCACTTCAGAATGCCTAATACCCATGTTTCTAGGGAAAAAAACAGGATTATCACTTGTTACAAATGAAGGTCTATCTAAACTAGTAAGAAATTGCCACCGCATCTTATTAAGTACACTTTTGAATAAATTAAGTCTTTCAGGTTGCGCCAGATGTTCAAACATTAACTTCACCTGATCGAAAGATTCCAGTCGTAATCGCGTTTCTCTCATAATCGGCTCAAGTTGGGCTAAATTTTGTCCACTTACATAAGTATGATGCCTCGCCAAATCCCACAAGGTGGCGTTAATCACATTAGGAATCAGCTTCGCAATTACGTTTTTATTTTCTGGAACCCTAACACACATGTTTGCGATATAACTGCAAAATGTTTGTTTCTCATCTGCAGTAATAAAGTGTTGGCTAATTATTTTATCTAGAATTGGAAGATTTCTTTCTTCAATTTCCTTCGCCAAACGTGCTTCAGTAACCTCACTGTATAGATTTTTTTCTACACCAACTTTAGTACGAGCAGCAATAAAGCAATTTCCACCTAAGAGGTCATAGGTCCAGACTCTATCGTTAGAATCCGTGAACCCTTTGAAATATGCCTGCGGAATATAATGTGAGCGCATCTCGAATGCCTTTAGCTTATGATCAGACTTTTATGCGTCGTTTCTCTGCTACCATACTCCATCGTATTTCTTGCGTGCGTCAACAAATTTAGGCAGGTTAATTACCTCGATGATCTTTGAGGCTGGAATTACAATGGCAATCCCCATATTTACCCTCTCTCTGTGCTCAAGAGAAGTGTTATCCTCTTCATACTCGTCAGGTCTCGGGTCAATGTCCCAATGCCCATGCATTAAGCCTAACCAAAAGATGTTGGTGTTTGTAGGTTTAGTACCACGAGGACGGAAATTTCCAAGATGTACAAATACAGGAGACCCACTTAATCCTCCTATCGAACGAGCCTCGATTAAGTGAGCTTCAATCAGACAATTGATACCCATTATTTTAACTTCAACCATCTCTTTTGGGTCTGCCAAGAGGGAAATTGCACCAGTCCTAAGAATAGGAACATTTTTCTTGGTTCCTGTATGTTTTGAAAACAACCCTGTCAAAAAAACATCTTCGCCAACCCCAATCATCTGCTCAGCTATGACTTCAGACGTTACTCCTATATTAATAGATATTGTTTTATAGTCAAACTTATCCGGTGGAAACAAAGCCATAGCTACAGATACATCAAGGTTATAGTCATCAGGATGCGAATCCCAATGAGATATATCGCTATCTACCCACTTAAAGTTCTCATGCGTATTGACACGCAACCAAACTTTGTCTAATCCCATCTGTCGGATTTTGGCAATAATGTGCTTGGCTGTAACGATATAGATAAAATTTTGCCCCTCGCGTTCAGATGGAACACTAACTAAAAAAGCTGTGCCTAATTTTACGTAGCTTTCATCTGCTATTTGGTAACCTACAAAAATGACGCATTTTCGAAAATCATCAGGGAGAAACATTATGGCTCCGAAATCATTGTTAAGTGACAACTTAATTGGCAATTGATTATTTGTTTGGAAACATTATAAATCAAATGCAGACCATAGTCTGACTTATTAAGGCACCCTATTTCACAATAACGATTCGGTGCAAGTACCATTCTAAATAGCCCAATCCAAATACTACATATTTCCAACCTACCTCCTCAAACAGCCCTTAACCCGCCCATCACCAACACTTAACACCAATGCCACCAAACCGCGCTACAATAATGCCTCTCATCAGTTGACCATGTTCTGAGGCTAACCAGCACCCATGCGCCTATACATCATCCGCCACGCCGACCCCGACTACGAAAACGACACGCTCACCTCCGCTGGTGAACTGGAAGCCGCCGCCCTCGCCAGACGTCTCGCATCCTATAACCTCGATGCCATCTACGCCTCGCCCATGCCCCGCGCCCATATGACCGCGCAGTACACTGCTGACTTACTCAAATTAAAAGTGAATATTGAACCGTGGGCAGTCGAAGTCCAGGGTTGGCACTACGCCGCCATTGTCGAAGATGGAGAAGCCATCCCCGTGTGGGATATCCCCGGCGAAATCCTACGCAGCGATCCAGCCTACTTCGACCTTGACCGCTGGAGTTACACCCCGCCCCTTGATTCTGCTCGCATCCGTGAAGATTATGCCGCCCTCGGTGCCGCTACAGATGAACTCGTCGCCCGTTACGGCTACATCCGCGAAGGTCGCCGCTACCGCGTATCCCAGCCGGACAAACGCCAGATCGCGCTTTTTTGCCACAACGGCACTGCCCTCGCCATGCTGGCGCACTTGCTTTGTGCCCCGCCGCCCCTCATCTGGTGCAGCTTTTGGCATGCCCCCAGCTCAGTAACCACTGTCCTCTTTGAAGAACGCAGCGAACAATGGGCAGTTCCGCGTGCCTTAACCGTTGGTGATGTATCCCATCTCTACGAAGCCCGCCTACCTGTGCAACCGCGCGGCATTCGTGGCAACTATCGCTAGTCGCCCACTCGCAAAGCAGGTTTGCACTGGTCAGAAACTAGATAATCAACCAAATCGTTAAACATCACCACGCCAAATGGATCAGGTTGACCGCTTCGGAGTGCCTCTAATAAAGGATAGGTTGTCATCACAATCTGCCCTGTGCCATATCGAAATTGTACCGTGTGGATACGCGGACGCTGAACCCATCCCGACACCTCTCCAGCAAGGAAATCGCCCTCAGCAACCAGATCCTTGGCAGGAAACCCATGAATACTACCCCGCGGTAACAAGCGTTGGATCGGTAAATGCAATGGGTTAGGTACGTTCAGGCTCGGATAAGCCTCTGGTTGCAACCAGCTCGAACTTGTAATCCAGTTGCCTTCACTCACGCCCTTGCCCTTCCATTTCCAGAAGCGCGCATGATCGCCCTCGCACACATAGAGCAATTTCCCACCTTCGCGCACCCAATCAAGAGTGACATCGTCGGGAGAATCACTGACGGCAACCCCTACACGCGAGTGCAAATGACTCACTACATCGTAGTTAAATTGGCTCAAGATTGTGGCTTCGCTTTTTGAGGACGTTACAACCGCCAGCCCATCCTTATAGCGTGCGGGGGCTGCACTGGATGGCAAAACCAACAACTGTTCAAAGTGATGTGCCAGTTCGTGTCCTGTATAATCCAGCAGCGTTAATTTAAGCGGCAGCACCTCCGTCCGGGAAACCCTCCCCATAGGAATGCGTACCGACCCATAACCGCTAGTTTCTCCACCACCACCAATCACATCAACACACTCTACCCCCACAACCGAATGAAGCTCCCATCGCAATTTATAACGAAGTGCCTCAATATAAGTTGACTCAGGCGCACGTAGCCGTACTTCTACCGTCTGATTATCCCAATAAGCACGAGCTTCAATATGTGGAACCAAACTGACCGGCGCATGAAAGGACAAAAAGGGATCACTAAATAGTTTTGGGGAGCGATTAAAGTCTAGCAAGACGTTGTACTCCTAATAAGTATTATTTGTTTGGGAATCACGTTCTGAATGTGACATGTATTACTACGTCGAATCACGCTCGATGAGTTCCATCTGTCGGGCAAAAACACGTCTCGGCCCGCTGTAAACCTTCTCAATCCGTTCAAACAAAGCCTGCGCCAGCAAATTGCCAATTTCAACCGGAAACTGCGCGATGGTCGTAATCGTCGGACGTACCAACGTCGTCAGCGGAATATTATCGAACCCCACCACCGCCACATCCTCAGGGATGCGCAATCCGCGATCCAGAATGCAATTTTGCGCCCCGATTGCCATATGGTCATTACAAGCAAAGATAACCGTTGGCCGTTCAGGTAATGCCAGCAATTTCTGCGCCGCCAGATACCCGCTCTCCACCGACCAATCCCCTTGTTCGATGAACGTTTGATCAAGCACCATCCCATTCGCAGCCAACGCCCGTGTGAAACCGCTCATACGGCGATCACCCGGTGGCGTATGCTGCACCGCAATAAACCCGATCCGCTCATGTTGCTTGGTCTTGATGAGCCACTCTGTCGTATCGTATGTGGCATTTTCATCGTCTGCGTGGAACACATCCACTTGCGGATGATGGATATGCTCACCCAATACCACGACTTCCACATCTGTCCGCCGCCGTAACTGATCAATATGATCGTCAGTCAAGTGATACGGAACCATGATGATCCCATCCACCGGACGCCGCATCATCGCCTCGCAAAAATGAATCTCGTTGTCGTAGAGGTGATCAGTATTCGCAATCAACACATCAAAATTATGTTGCCGCGACACATTCTGAACATTCTGAACAATCGAGTGATAAAACGGGTTGGATATATCCGCAATCATAATTGCGATCATCTCAGTACTTTGGCCACGCAAACTGCGTGCCGCCATATTCGGGTAATACCCCAACTGCTCAACCGCATCCTGTACCCGTTTATACGTCTCTTCACTAATGGCGATAGGTGACGATGCTTGGCTCAATACCCGCGACACAGTAGTCTGCGAGACCCCCGCTAATTGGGCAACATCCCGCATCGTAATCGGACGTTCGCCTTGATCAACCTTATTATTGCGTGCCATAAATACTATTTTTGGGTTTATGAATACGTAAACTGTTAATCGTATTCGACCATATTCCCCCTTATCTGTCAAGCGAATCGAACACTTTCATGCACTTTATCCAAATCGTCTTAATGAATAGGGTCTGCTCGTACAAAAGCTGCCTTCCACCCACTTATCAGCCCGCCTTAGATCTATATAGGAATAAAGCTATTTGATTGATCGCCATTCAAACCGCTCTACAGACACCCCAATCCCCTTCTTCTAACCGGACTTGGCATTGACGAACCCGCCGCCCACCATTAAAATGCACTCATTCATTAAGTGAAATAAAAGCTGTCGATTCCCCTTAAGCGAGTGGGCCGAATTCCTGAACGCTGATGGCTGACAGCACACCAAGGAGTTCAACCGTGGCCGAAAAGTTTGTTATTGAAGCGCAATCGCGTGAAATTGTCGGCAAGAAAGTTAGTCAACTGCGCCGTCAGGGCATCGTTCCTGTAACGGTCTACGGACCGAAGGCACAACCTGTAAATCTTCAGGTGCCCTATCGCCCGCTCCAATTAGCACTACTGCGTGCGGGTGGTACCAACCTCATCGAAATCAATGTCGATGGCAAAACGACCCCCGTCTTGGCTCGTGATGTCCAACGCGACATCCTGCGCAACGATATCATGCATGTCGATTTCTTCGCTGTCGATATGACCGCCAAGATCAGCATCGATGTCCCACTGCACTTTGTTGGTGAAAGCGCCGCCGTGACTTCCAAGAAGGGTATTCTGGTCACCGGCCCTACCGTGATCTCCATCGAAACCCTGCCTAGCCACCTGATCAATAAGGTTGAAATCGACATCTCCGGCCTCAACGATGTCGGTGACTCGATCCATGTCCGTGACATCAAGTTGGACTCAGAAATCACCATTCTCAATGACCCCGACGAAATGATTGCCCGTATCTCACAACCAGCCGCCGCACGTTCTGAAGAAGACGCAGCAGCTGAAGAAGCCGGCACAGGTGAAGTTGAAATCATTAAGAAGGGTAAGGCTGACGAAGAAGCCGAAGGCTAGTCCTTCCCCAACCGCTCTAAACACAAACGGGACGCGTAAACGTCCCGTTTTTATTTTCCTATTTCTTTCAATCACTAAGTCCCACTACAAACAAAAAGGGGTAGCTACAAAGCCACCCCTGCAATCAATTCACGACTGTTCTAAGACCTATTCTTCGCTTGGCGTACCAGCATCGGTAATCTCGCCTTCACCCTCAACATCACTGGCAACTGCATCAACCACTTCTGCGCTCATAATCGCCACACCGACCACTTCGTCACCGTTATACAAATCCATCAGTGTGACACCTTGAGTGCTGCGTCCAGTTTCACGGATTTGATTCAATCGCGTCCGCAACACAACCCCATTCATCGTGATCAGCATAATATCGTCGTTCTCGTTGATGCAGCGCACACTGACGATCTCGCCAGTCTTTTCATTTCGTGCCAGCGTCCGCACACCCAAACCGTACCGCCCTTGCTGGCGATACTCACTCAGTTCCGTCCGTTTACCGAAACCGTTCTTGGTAACCACCAGCATATGGGTATGGTTCTCATCGACCACATCCATACCGGCGACAGCGTCATCATCTAGCTTGATGGCATGGACACCACCAGCCGGACGCCCCATCACGCGCACTTCCGACTCATGGAAGCGGATGCTCTGCCCCTGCTCCGTCACCATAATAACGTCTTGATCACCATCCGAATACTTCACCCATCCCAGATAATCATCCGGTTCGAGTCCCATAGCGATCAAACCGCTTGGACGCACTGCTGCAAACTCATCCAACGTTACACGCTTGATTCGTCCGCGCTTGGTCGCCATTACGAAATGACCGTCCAATTCGAACGAAGTCACCGGCAGCACCGCTGTGATTCGCTCGTCCGGCTCCAGATTCAAAATCGTATGGATCAATGTCCCCTTATTGGCACGTCCCGTTTCAGGGATATGGAAGGCACGCTCAGCATACACCTTGCCTTTATCGCTGAAAAACAGCAAATGATCGAGGCTGTTGCACGCGAACATATCGACTAATGCATCTTCTTCTTTCGTCTGCATGCCTGTCACGCCCTTACCGCCGCGTCGTTGCGCACGATAAGCCGATGCGGGCACACGCTTAATATAACCGCGTCCCGTCATCGAAATGACAACTTCTTCTTCACGCACCAGATCAGCTTCATTGAAGTCAGTCGCCACACCGTACAAAATCTCGGTATAACGATCATCACCATAATCCGCTGCCAATTGCTGCAAATCTTCGCGGATCAGAGCCAGAATTTTTTCCGGTGACGCCAACAAATCTTCCAGATACGAAATCCGCGTCATAACCTCGTTGAATTCATCCTGAATCTTCTGCCGTTCCAACGCTGCCAAACGCCGCAGTTGCATTTCAAGGATCGCCACCGATTGAGCCTCACTCAAATCGAAGCGCGACATCAACTTAGACCGGGCATCATCAACATCATCCGCCGAACGAATCGTTTGGATAACCGCATCGAGACTAGAAAGCGCCTTCAGCAACCCTTCAAGGATGTGCGCCCGTGCCTGCAACTTACGCAGTTCAAATTGCGAACGCCGCACAATCACATCATAGCGATGCTCAATATAAATCTGTAAGCAGCGCTTCAACCCCAAAGTGCGCGGCTCATTATTCACCAGCGCCAACATCTGGATGCTAAAGCTGCTTTGCAGTTGCGTATATTTATAGAGCTGGTTGAGTACAGTCTTGGGTTGCGCCCCGAACTTCAACTCCACCACCATGCGCATACCATTCCGGTCGGATTCATCACGCAGGTCAGAAACATGTGGCAGCTTACCTTCACGCACCAATTCCACAATCCGCTCAAGGATCAACGTCTTGCTCACCTGATACGGAATCGAATTGAATACGATTCGGAAACGATCTCCCTTCATTTCCTCGACTTCCGCCCCCGCGCGCATGATCACGCGCCCTTTACCAGTCGCGTAAGCCTCTTTCAGTTCATCACCCACCACAATCTGTGCGCCAGTTGGGAAATCCGGCCCATGCACAAACTGCATCAATTCATCGACCGTGATATCATCAATCCGGCCATAATTGTCAATGATATAGGTAATCGCGTTTGTCAATTCCCGCAGGTTATGGGGAGGGATACTCGTCGCCATACCGACCGCGATACCACTTGCGCCGTTCAACAACAAATTCGGCAACCGTGCCGGCAAAACACTCGGTTCCTGCGTCGTACCGTCATAGTTATCGACAAAATCAACCGTATCCATATTCAGATCGGTCAATAATTCTTCTGCCATCTTTGCCAGACGCGCTTCGGTGTAACGCATCGCCGCCGGACTATCACCGTCCACGCTACCGAAGTTACCCTGACCATCTACCAGCGGATACCGCAGCGAGAAGTCCTGCGCCATACGTGCCATCGAGTCATAAACCGCGCTGTCGCCATGAGGATGATACTTACCCAGAACATCACCAACAATACGCGCGCTCTTCTTATATGCCGTATTAGCACGAATACCCAGATCAAACATCGCGTACAAAATACGTCGATGTACTGGCTTTAGTCCATCGCGTGCATCCGGCAGCGCACGCGCTACAATGACGCTCATCGCATAATCAAGATAACTCCCGCGCATCTCTTCGTTGATGTTTACGTGACGAATTTGACCGACATCCATAGGTGCGTCTATTCCCCGAAACTAATTGGGCGAAGTGTTCGCTTCGCCCTTATTTCACAAATCGAGATTGATCAATTATCCCAATCACTTGCTTGCTTATCCCAAATGGAAACCAACAAATGATAGTTATTAACCCCTGAATTATACGTCAAAACGCCTTCAAAAGCCAGCGTAACCCAACCCTGTATCCCAAATACTAATACTTTTATCCCAACTTACTTGGGAAATCCCACATTTAAGCTTCCCCATGTTGTAAAATGTGGGAAATATTAAGTTAGAGAAATCATGCAAGCTCCAAAACACTATTTGCTCATCTTGCTACTAAGTCTTTTTGTGCTTCCACAACTCACAAATGCCGCGCGACAAACCACCAAGAATGAACTTGCAATTTGCCTAGACCTTCATATCGATGAACAAATTGCAGACAATCTTCGACAACAATTTCAAGCCGCATTTTTCAAGAACGATTTCGAGATTATCTGGACAAATACATGCGCGAATACAAAAGATGGAGTATGGGTAACCGCAAATTATCCGGTTGTATGGGATAACAATTCTAAATGGAATAAGAAACTAGATGAGAAATCGATCCAATTTAATTTCACAATACTGAATTCCAATCTCATGTCAGATATATCATCTTTTCTAGTCAGCCAATGGGATCAAACCGAATACGCAATTGAATTCCCTAGCACAAGTTCCGAGGCATTTCCAATTATTGTAAATTCGGTTGCAGGCTTAGGATTACTAACTTTAAATCAATGTGCGCAAGCACAGGAACATTTTTCTAAGGCCAAAAGCATTGCTTCAAAATCCCACCTTCATACCTACAATCTCGAGGCCATGATTGCCTTTTATCAAGGAAATTGTGCGATACGACAAAAAGATTACGAAACCGCTCGTGATTTTTTTATTCAGTCAATATCATTGCCTTCTGAACGATCAGGCCCAAATTATGCTCCAGAGATGAATTTAGTATGGTCCTATTGGAAGCTCAACCAAACCAATCTTGCCTTACAAATTTTGAACAAAGATATAGAATCCACTAGGGACTATCTTAGACCGTTTCATATCCTAAAAAGGGCTGAGTTCTATATCATTTTGGATCGATATAGCGATGCTGTAAATGATTACAACACCGCAATCGACCAAATACCCGACCAAGCACAACTTTACCTTGAACGTGGGCAAACCTATCTTCTCCTCTACCAGTGGGATAATGTTCTCGCCGACTACAACAAAGCCATCGAGCTTGACCCCACCTATGCCGATGCCTACTTCTATCGCGGCGTCCTCTTTTACTCCATCCTCCAAACCGGACAGGCCATGTATAACGACGCCCTTGCCGACTTCAATCACTACCTCGAACTCGCGCCCAACGGTGAACACGCCACCGATGCCACCCGCTACGCCACAGACATCCAAACCCAGATCAACGCCCTCAACAATTAACTATCTCTCGTGTACGGGTTTGCCGCTGGCAAATCCACTTGCACATCATACGATTGTGCGCCCTTCGTTCACCTAAAAATCCATCTAAACCATTTCCTAACCATCCCACAACCCGCGCGCTCAATTCCTCCCTCATTTCGTTAGATAACTCGCTGCGAAAGAGTTACATTTTGGTCACCCTTTGCCAAAACATTTGTGCTACGATTAGTAGGGTTTATCGTAGAGGTAGTACCCCACTAAACGGTTGAGATACATTTCAGTGATAACCAATGAAGCAACAATCCATAAAGATCTTTAAAGCCCCTCCCTGACGCTTCGGGGAGGGGTTGGGGTGGGGTATGTAGGTTAAGTTAACCGCACACCATTTAATGCAATGCTACCATCGTAGCGATACCCCGTGCCGTGTCCGAATGTCATAGCCAAACACGATATAAGAACAAAGGACTACCTCCACATGACCCGCTACTCACCTGCCCATAAAAAACTCGTCCTCCGCTTGTTCAAAGAAGTCTTCAAACAGGACATCATGGCGACCGTTCGCTATACAACCATTCCCGAACGCACCCTGCGTGATTGGGTCTATGCACAACGTCGCGCGGCAGCCTCCCGCAAATCCGCTGAAACAACAATGGCAAAAATGCAGCGGCGGATTTGACCGAGCCAACCGCTGCACTCAGCGGCATCTCCCTCATCTACCGCGCTGCAAAAGTGCAAATTCAGCAGCATCAGCCGGGCTTCCCGTTTGCAATTTCAGCGGTAAATCGTCACAAATTGCAATTTTGCGAATCAAATCACATGCGCCCCACCACTGAAACCATTAACACATACCCCTAACTGAAATAGCACTTCCCTTCCAAATGCGGTACAACCATAATCAACTTATAGTTCCAAATCGCATCGGAGTCTTTATGAAAATACTGCGCAACATTGTACTCGTACTACTACTGCTTATTGTTTTGGTGATAGTAGGTGGTCTGATCGTCTTTAACCGTTGGACAGAAGGGCCTCTCCCCCAACAAAGCGGCGAAATCGTCATCAAGCCTCAAAACACGACGGTTGGCGCACAAGCAGTGAGCATTTCCGGTCTCACCGATAAAGTTGAAATCATTCGGGATAACTGGGGCATCCCGCAAATTTACGCCTCCAACACCCACGATCTCATGTTCGCGCAAGGTTTTACCCAAGCTCAGGATCGTTGGTGGCAGATGGAATTCTCCCGCCACATCGGTAGTGGCACTATTCAAGAACTAACAGGCGCAAACAAAGACGTCATGGGGCAAGATGTATTCATCCGCACGGTCGGCTGGCGTAGTGCTGCCGAAAAAGACTTCACCGTCTACGATGACGATAGCAAGGCCGCCCTTCAGGCCTTTGCCGATGGTGTCAATGCCTACATCCTCAATCGTCCTGCCGGACAGCTCGCATTCGAATACAACCTACTCGGCGTCACAGGTGTGAAGATCACTATCGAACCGTGGACACCTGTCGACTCGCTCGTCTGGGCAAAAGTAATGGCATGGAATCTAAGTGGAAATCGTGGTGCCGAACTCATCCGCTCCGAGCTGTACGCTAAACTCGGCAAAGAGTTGACCGACGAATTCCTCCCACCCTATCCCTATGATCAACCAGACGGCAAGAAACCAACCATCTTGCAGGCCGAAGACTTGCCCATCAGCGACACCAGCCTCAAAGCATCCTCCAACACCGATACCGCTGGCATCGTTGGAGTAAGTACAGTTCTCGCAGGCAACGTTACAGCCAACAGCCCCCTCTTCCATGACCAACCCGCCATCGGCAGTAACAACTGGGTCATCAGCGGTAAACTCACCGAATCCGGCAAACCTATCTTGGCTAACGATCCACACCTCGGCATCGGCATGCCCTCCATCTGGTATGAAATCGGCCTTCACTGCCAACCAGTCGGGGATGCTTGTCCTTACGAAGTAACAGGTTTCGCCTTACCCGCCACCCCCGGCATCGTCATCGGTCACAATGCCCGTATCGCGTGGGGCTTAACCAACGTCGGGCCTGATACTCAGGATCTTTACACGCTCAAAATCAACCCTGATAACCCCCTCCAATATGAATGGAATGGCGCATGGCGTGATATGACCACGCACGACGAAGTCATCCACTACGGTGACAGTCAAGAAACCACCACCATCACCGTTCGCGAAACACATCTCGGTCCTATCCTCAACGACAACCAGCTAGACGATAATGGCAAGCCAACCGGCTTCAACAACAAAGACCCCATGGCCTTCCATTGGACAGCCACGTCTGAACCCGGCACCATCCTCAAAGCCATCATACTACTCAACAAAGCCAGCAATTGGACGGAGTTCCGCAACGCCGCCAGTTACTTCGATGTCCCCGCTCAAAACATGATTTACGCAGATGTCGATGGCAATATCGGCTATCAAACCCCCGGCCACATTCCCATCCGCGCCGAAGGACACAGTGGATTACTCCCAGTTGATGGCACCACCGACAAATACGAGTGGAAAGGCTTCATTCCCTTTGATAGCCTGCCTCGCATCTACAATCCTGCGCGTGGTTATATCGCCACCGCCAATCAAGCCGTCGTCCCTCTCGAATACTATGATCAACTCAAAACACAATTGGGCGCTGAGTTCGGAGAAAACAGCAACTACCTGATCAGTCAGGAATGGTCATATGGCTATCGTGCCGAACGCATCAACGAACTGCTACAGGCCACCCCCAAACACAGCGTCAGGAGTGTCCAAACCATTCAAGGCGACGACAAGATGATCAGCGCCGAGGAAATTCTCCCCTCGCTCAAATCACTAGACTTCGGTGACAAGAAATACAACGATGCCCGTGATTGGCTGCTCACTTGGGACTATCAGATGACAATGGATAGTCAACAAGGCGGTCTCTATGGCTATTTCTGGGTAAACCTCCTCAAAGACCTCTTTAACGACCAACTCGCTGGTGTAGGCGTTGCCGATGAAGGTGATCAGAGCATGTGGGCGGTCAACCTGCTCCTCCAAAAACCGGATGACGCATGGTGGGATGACGTAAAAACATCCGACAAAACCGAGAACCGCGATGACATCCTCATTCGCGCCTTCCGCAATGCCTACGATCAAATTGTCAAAGAGCATGGCGAGAACCGTGACCATTGGAGGTGGGGCGGCATCCACACCGCCACTTTTGTCAGCAATCCGCTCGGTAACAGTGGTATTGACCTCATTGAAAATATGGTCAATCGTGGCCCATTCGAGGTTGCTGGCGGTCCCGATATCATCAACGCCACAGGTTTCGACACCTCAGTGGATAATTTTGATGTCGATTGGCTCCCCTCAATGCGCATGGTGGTTGATCTCAATGACCTTTCGCAAAGCCAAACCATGCACACTACCGGTCAAAGCGGTCACCCCTTCAGCCCACACTATGCCGATATGGTCGACTCATGGCGTAACATCCTTTATCACCCCATGCTCTGGACGCGTGATCAGGTGGATAAAGCCCGCGTCAACGACCTTATTCTAACTCCCGGTAAATAACCGGAATCAAAAGGGGCATGAGTAACATCATGCCCCCGCTATCTCTCGCGAAACCGCCTACTTGGTCAAGAATTCATGTACCAGCGATTGAAAATGATGGACACCGTTTTCCCGTAACACCGAGAATCGTCCTTGGTCATAAGCATTCGACTGCAACCCTTTCTGGACGTTCTCACAAATCTCAATATCTTCTTGTTGGATCTCGTCACTGAACGCAATAATCTGTTGCATACTATCCCAACCTTCGCCGGTTCCCGGTTGTTGGAAATACCACTCAAAGATCGTCAATGTCTTGTCATGCCCCAGAGGCAAAATAATATTGATTGAGGTGTTATCCAGATACACATTCAACATCACATTGGGGAATATCCAATAATAAAGTGCTTCCGCTTCTGCCTCAGTCCGCACGTATCGTCGATCATGTACTTCGCCTTCTACTGGACGAATTGGCGCATACTGTGAGGAATAATATCGGTAGGTATCCACACGATATTGATCGTAATCCAGTTCCTTGAACAACCCCGGATGCGCAATCGGAAGGTGGTACCCCTCAAGATAATTATCGACGTACACTTTCCAATTACAGTCGATGACATAATCCCGTCGCTCAATCAAGCTCATCTTACCCAGATCAAATCCTTTGCTCAGGATTTCCGTCTGTATCGGACCATAAGTTTCGCCCATCGGTTTCGCATCCATATCCAAGTTGACGAATACCCACGGTCCCCACTCCTCGACTTGAACAGGCTTTAAGCACACATCTTCCTTCGCCCAATTCTGCACCCCTTCAAACTCAGGTGCCCGTGTCAATTTTCCATCCAAATCATACGTCCAACCGTGATACTTACATTGAAGACTCTTGCGGTTGCCCTGCCCCAGTGCCACCGGCCCTGCCCGATGCATACACACGTTATAGTAACCGCGCAACTTTTCATCTATCCCTCTGGAAATGACCAGTGGTTGCCCCACCACCTCACACGCGAAATAATCCCCCACTCGCCGCACCTGATCAACACGTCCAACAGGTTGCCATGTCTTATAGAATATCCGCGACTTCTCTAACTCCAACATGCGGGGATCGGTATACCATCCCGCCGGTAATGTCTCCGCATGTGCCAAATCATCAGTCGGCTTATAGCTATACAAATCAAGAGGCGCTGGTCTGAGCTTATCCAAATTCAAAGGTTCCATAATAGAGTTAACCTCTTCACATAATAAGGACGAATGCAAATACAAAAGGAACAACCAATTGTGGTTGTCCCATACTCTTCAATTGTTGACTACTTGTGGGTCATTTATCAGCGAGGGCAAGCAAACAAAGCGTATAACTGGAACGAGGGAGTTCCAACCACATTTTCACTAAAACTGAGACGTTTCGCTCAAGAAACACGTCATATCCTCAGTTACCAAGAACACCAAACTAAAACACAATACGATGCGTAGCCAGTAAGAACGCCAAACCCAAAATCGCTACGTTCATAAACAGGAAAATCGAAATGAACATCCGCTCAACGGCTGTCATGCCCAGAAAAAGTTTCTGAACCTGTTCTTCTTTATCATCAACAATCTCAAGGCCAATATCATTATCAAAATCTATACTGTCGTCATCTTCCACATTACTATTGCGAAGTTCATCAAGCATGTCACTATTCCTTGCTCAAACGACACATCAATATATCCATAGATTAGCCGAGAAGCCAATGGCTGTCAATTTACCCGTTTCCAAACCCCATCAGCCAACCTAAATATCACTTCACTCTGTTGTACAGCCGTTCCCTCACCGATTTCAACCACAGTCCGCAAGCTCACACTCGCATCACTGCCAACTTCCATTCGCACCGATGTCACTGTCTTTTTGATCGCATTCTCTACCGTATTAAATCGCGTATACGCGAGATCTCGCACAGCACTATCCCGTGTATCATAAAGTGCTAGGAAGTTCGCCTCGTCGCGTTTCTGGAGCAAATCATCTTCAACACCTAAACGCCACGTCAAATAATCCCGCCAATCCAACCCTGTTTGATCAAGTGATTTTTGTGTGACTTGTGCCAGCAGCCCAATTGTCGAGTCTGGCCTAAACGCCGCCAACAATTGTCCTACCGCCTGCACTCCGTAATTGGTAGTCAAACTATCAATCAAGTAGGAATTACTATTCACCTGCACCATCTGCCCGACCAACCACTGTATAACAGCCTGTCGTAAGTACACCGCGTCAGCCGGATATACAGGTTGCAAGTTATTAGATGCCTGCGTAATCAAACGATCCGCGATTTTTTCAGCTACCGCAATTTGCCCATCCACATCGAACGGCATATCACTACGCGCACGACGAACATATGGCGAAGGAACTTGTAGCCACCACTGGTCACCGCTCACCCAATTAACTTGCAGCGTTTCATCCGGTATGATTTCAACAGTGATCTCAGGCACTGTCCCACAAGCCAATGTCGCACATGTCGTCTGGAACCACGCTGCGACACGTTCAGCAACGGCTTTCCCAAAAACCTTATCAACCATCTTGTATCGAACAGTCACGTTCTGGATCTTCTGAACTTCAGTCTCACCCCAAAACGTATAATCCGGCGGCACATGACGCCACCCATCATCGTAATGCCAATAAAACCAAACACGGGTATAAGGCACACCATTCACGATTTCTTGCACGTTCACCCGTGCGCGTGTCCGATCGACCTGAATATCTGAAATTTCGCCGGAAAGCTGAACATCCTGCTGCATCTTCAGATCTTGGTACTGATTAAATATCTGCTGTTGAAAGTGCAACCAATCCGGTGAAGCACTGCGTTGTATGGTCGAAAAGCTCGAAAAGTCACCGAGTCTCAGCGCAGTTACCTCAGCCTCAACCGTACTTCGCAAAGATTGTTCAATTTCCCGTTCAACGGACTGCAACCGAATCACAACAAATCCTACGATCCCTGCAAAGATCCCCAATACAAACAGAATGAAAATCAAGAAACGAAGCTGGGCAGCACGGCGTTTGCGTGCGAATACCGGCCCTTCTCCCGACCGCTGCACACGAGTTTTTTCAGCCTCAATTTCCCAATCGTAACGTAAACCCATAACTTATCCTAATGCTATATCGCCAGCAATTACACGCTCTACGTGACCATCTGCCTGTCGTACCCAGAGCGCGCCATCTTGATCGACCATTTCAGCAAAACCGCTTACAATTCTTTCCGCAGTCTGAACCTGAACATCTCGCCCCAATGTAACCAATCGATTCTTCCACGTCTCGAACAACTCAAGTGATCCCAATCGGTCTGCCCAATAATCAACCTGCCTCAACAAACTGCTCAAGAGATCCAAGCGATCTACAGACTTTCCCAGCACAGGCTCAATGCTAATCGCCTTCTGAGCCAATTCGGTGTTCTGGAAATCGATACTGACGTTAATACCCATACCGAGCACCACACCCGAAAGTAGACCATCTTCCCAAACAGCCTCAGGCAAGACACCGGATACCTTCCGCCCGCACAACTGAACATCATTGGGCCACTTGATACCAACGTCATCACATCCCAACAATTTGACCACATCATAAATAGCCAATGCCCCCATCATCGTTATTTGGGACAATGCTTTAACTTGTGGGCGTAAAATGACCGAAACGATCAGCGCAGAACCAGCGGGTGTGTGCCATACCCGCCCCAATCTACCTTTACCTTTAACTTGTTCATCAGTGATAACCACTGCCCCCGTCGGCGCTCCGGCAGCCATCCAAGTTAGCGCTTCATCGTTCGTACTGCCAATGCTTGGAAAGTATCGGACAGCCCTTGGATGCAATCGTTCAATCACTTGTTGTTCGATAAAAGTCATTCCAAATCCTCACTTGTATATGTGATTGTAACATCTTTAAGATAGCGATAGAACTATCAACACGCCTTCAAGATTGCTATACTCACCAATGTTCATTAAATAGCTTTATGGAAGAAAAAGATGGATCATCTTTATACACCGTGGCGCATGGCCTACATTCGCGGAGAAAAGAAACCCATTAATGGGTGTGTCTTTTGTGACTTAGCGATAGCCAACGAGAACAATCAGCAAGTCATCGCCTATTCTCAACATGTTTACCTCACACTCAACAAATACCCCTACAACAACGGTCATTTGATGGTCATTCCGTATGAACATGTCCAAAGCCTAGAGGCCTTATCGTCCGAGGCGCTTACCGACCTGATGCTCATGACCAATCGTGCCATAACAGTTCTACGGAAGAACTACAACCCACCGGCTTTCAATCTCGGCGCCAACATCGGTTCAGCCGCAGGCGCAGGCATCGCCGAGCATTTCCATTTTCACATTGTCCCGCGCTGGCCCGGCGACGCCAACTTCATGAGCGTAGTCGGCAACACAAGGGTCATTCCTGATACGCTCGAAAACATCTTCATAGAACTTAAAACTGGTTGGCAAACCTTATTCCCTGAAGGCGAAACCTCATAATGCATAACAAACATCTACGCGACTCAGTGATATTGGGCAGTGCTCGTACACCACAGGGTAAATTTTTGGGTGGACTTGCCCCCTTAACCGCCGCAGAACTCGGACAAATCGCTGTAAAAGCCGCACTTAGCCGAAGCGGGATCGATTCAAATAACATTGATGAGGTCATCATTGGCAACGTAGTTGGCGCAGGTGTTGGTCAAGCGCTTCCGCGCCAAATTAGTATCGGCGCAGGCATTCCCGATCATGTAGGTGGCAGCATCATCAACAAAGTCTGCGGCAGCAGTCTAAAAGCCGTCATGATCGCCTCAAATGCCATCAAGTCACACGATGGTGATCTATATATTGCTGGCGGCGTAGAAAATATGAGCCGCGCCCCCTATCTAAATGACTCTATCCGACAAGGCAATAAATACGGTGCTGTACAACTTCGAGACGCATTGCAATCCGATGGCCTCTGGTGTGCCTTGTGTGATTGGAGCATGGGCAGCGCTGCCGAATATATTGGTGAGCAGTTTGAGATCAGTCGTGAAGCGATGGATCGTTTTGCACTACGCAGTCATCAACTTGCCGCAAAAGCAACCGATGAGGGTCACTTTCAATCAGAATTCGCACCCGTAATCATCCAAGGTCGCAAAGGCGAAACGGTTATCCAGCACGACGAAAGTATCCGGCACGACACCACACTAGAAGCCTTAACCAAATTACCCCCTGCCTTCAAACTGGATGGTAGCGTCACAGC
The DNA here is from genome assembly GCA_044227005.1 of Aggregatilineales bacterium. Taxonomy (GTDB): domain Bacteria; phylum Chloroflexota; class Anaerolineae; order Aggregatilineales; family Phototrophicaceae; genus CFX2. Next base: position 632,492 of record JBGAFZ010000002.1, on the reverse strand, counting down.
AGGAAACGCCCCCGGTATGACTGATGGTGCTGCGGCTATCGTAGTCAGCAGTCGAGAATACGCTGAACAGCATCAGCACCAACCCATCGCCCGCATCGTGGGCTACGCTCAGGCCGCCGTTGAACCCAAATCCTTATTCTATGCTCCGGTCAAAGCGATCCCACTCGCACTACAACGGGCAGGTTGGTCAATAAGCGACGTCGATCTGTTTGAACTCAATGAGGCTTTTGCCGCACAAGTGCTGGCGGATATCGAAGGATTAAAACGCTTAGGCCACCAACTACCGATGGAAAAACTCAATATAAATGGAGGCGCAATTGCCCTTGGACATCCTTTAGGGGCAAGCGGTGCACGGGTACTCATCACCTTAGTTCACGCCTTGCAAAGCAATGGACTTAAACGCGGACTTGCGGCGCTGTGCCTCGGTGGAGGAGAAGCTGTGGCACTAGCGGTAGAACTGGAATCATAAAACCAAGGATGGAAACTTAGTCAGAGTTTTCCATCTGCGGCAAAGTAAAAATGAATGTGGTTCCTGTTTCAGGTTGGCTTTCTACCCGGATCGTCCCCCCGTGTGCTTCTACAAATCCGCGCACTATTGCCAATCCGAGGCCAGTCCCGCGCCGACCATCACTGGTTTGTGCGCGGGATTGCTCACCGCGATAAAAGCTCTTGAACACATTGGGTAAATCTGATTGAGGAATACTTGAACCACTGTTGTGCACCCTAATTTCCGCCCACTTCCCCTGCTTAATAGCGTTCAAGACAACCAATCCCCCGGCAGGTGTATATTCGAGCGCATTATCAATTAGGTTATACAAAATCCGTTGAACCTTGTCCGGCGCAACATACAACACATCCACACTTGAATCAACCTGTGCGGACAGGCGAATTCCACGCGCTTCTGCCCGCGCGTTCATATTGCTGAGCGTGTCCGAAACCAAATCCCGCAAAGAGGTCTTCTGTCGCATCAATGGCACCTGCCCCGTATCCAATTGTGCCAGATCAAATAAGTCGTTGATCAAATGCCCCATATGCGTGATCTCATTTTGCATATTTTGTTGGTAACGCATGATCGTGTCGGGATCACTGACCACGCCATCCATCATTGCCTCGTTCATTGCGCGCATAGCGGCAAGTGGCGTGCGCAAATCATGCGATGCCCACGCAATCAGATCCCGCCGCATCTGTTCAACCTGCGTTTTTTGCTGTTCAACCTTCTCAAGGTCTGCCGCCATCTGGTTAAACATTTCGGCTAGATGTGCCAGATCATCATTCCCCACCACAGGCAATCGCACTTTCCAATCAGCCAATGCGAGTGATTGAACACCCTTAGATAGTTCATGAATTCGGTCACGCAATGTACGTGCGATGAACAAAGTTGAAACCGCAGCGATTACCCCCGCAAACACCAGCAGTCCTGTCGTCAGAACAAGGTCATGTTCTTTAATAAACATCAACCGTGCGGTTATCCACACATTGATGAATACCAGCACAACCGTCAACACAATGATCGCAAATAACGCCCCGCGCAAAGTCAAGAAACGCTGCAACATACGCTGCTGATACAACAGGTAAGTAACACCTACAGTCACCAAACCACTGCTGACCATGTACAAAAATAAGTTTTGAATATCTTCAACAGGGGGATTGAGTGCTGGCACAACAACCAGCATCGCCAGCAAAAACGCGATTAAGACCGCCAATACCAGTTGCAGCAGCGGGGAAACTTTCATAGCTCCGGCTCGAACTTATAGCCCACACCCCACACCGTTTGGATATATGAGGGTTGTGCCGGATCAGGCTCTATCTTTTCTCGTAAGCGCCGAATATGGACAGTAACCGTACTTTCATCGCCGTAGAATTCATATCCCCAGACCTGATTCAGCAATTGCTCCCGCGTAAAAACCTGCTGCGGATGACGGGCAAATAACCACAGCAAGTCAAATTCACGGGCTGTCAGAACAACCATCTCGCCCTTCAAAACAACACTGCGCCGTAGCGGATCAATCTGAAGATGTTTGAACTCAATCGGTTTCTCGGCATTAGCCGTGTCGTTACCCGCGCGCCTAAGCACTGCCTTTACACGAGCAACCAGTTCACGTGGACTAAACGGTTTCACGACATAATCATCCACGCCCAAGTCAAATCCTGCCAGTCGATCAACCTCATTTCCACGAGATGTCAGCATAATTATCGGCACAGGATTCTGTTCGCTAGCGTACTCAGGTGCGTTCCGGATTGATCGCGCGATTGTGAACCCATCAATTCCACCGGGAAGCATGATGTCGAGCAAAATTAAGTCCGCATGTTTATCACGCAGCAACATTAACGCTTTCGCACCTGTGTCCGCCTCGATTACACCAAAACCCTCAAGTTCCAGATAACGACGAACAACTTCGCGAAGTGTCACTTCATCATCAATAATGCAAATAGTCTGTGTTTTTGTCATGCGATCATTCTAGTGTTAACCAATTACGAAAAGATTACACAACATCCTCACGGAACCACAAATGATACCGGTAAAGTGAATGCATTGTCTTGATACGCAACGGATAAACGCGTCAAATCACTTGGGTTATACCAACCAAGAACGATACGATAGTTCCCTGATGGTATCGGTTCAGCATTCACAATCGTGTGCTCGGTGACGAATTGCTCACCAACTTGCCAGTAACGAGTCGCAAGTTTGGGTGGCGCGTCACCCTGCCCTACAACATGATTATTCACATCTAGCGCCTGCACAAACACGGTATTATCACTTGGGATAAGCGCTTTCGCTCTCCACTGCAAACGCAACAAATCACCAGTTAGTTCATACCCGACAAGTTCAATAGCCCCACCAAATTCCACAGGATCAATAGGAATGAGTCCTGTTCCAGCTTGATTGCGCTCCCTCGGCGCAAAACCACCGACATGAAGCATTACGCTAGCCAGGGGCTGACCATTTTGGTCAACAGCCTCAACCAACTGTCGGGAGGCATAATCCCACCATCCCACCTGCAAACGCAATTCGGAAACAGCGCTGCTTGAAGAATCGAGCGTAATTACGTAATGATCAGCATAAATCGCCCCGGCCTGCCACTTAGATGTTCGTAACCGACCTGCCCCCGGATAACTATCAACTTTCCCGATAGCACTCCCATCATCCATTGTCGCATGTAAATACAGGCTGTAATCGATAGATGAAGCCTTATTGACCTGCCAATAAGCCGTGATTGGAACATCGTCACCGGAGAAATAGCGTTTGTCAGTTACCTCATACCCCACAAGCGCAATATCACCAAAACGCGCATAAACCGATTGTGCCGATGCGGGAATCTGGCTCAATGGAGGTGGCGGGGCATATTCAGAAGCAATACTCACAAACGGCACAACCGTCGCAAAACCTGCAAAAACCATCGGCACGACATACCAGATTGAAATCCATTGACGGTTCGACCAATTGACCAGCCCCGCTGGCAAAAATGAACGAATCCCATACCGAAAGAGATAAACGATCCCACTTGCACCCAGTATTGCGATTGCTCCGTTGAACGGAAAAAGTAACCGCCCCTGCGACGCATATGTCTGTGACGTCCATACCACAACACTAATAGTTCCTGTAACAACCATCAGGCACAGGATGCCGTAAATCACCCAATCATCTAACCAATGTCTATCAGATATCGAGTGCAAACGCGCTCGTACGGCACTCACACACATCGTCAGCATTCCCACCACTATGGTCAAGCTAACGACATCCATCACGTCGTAGAACCAACGAAACGTCATAATGTTGACGGCACCAAATAACGCCCAATAGGCGAACCGGAACCCTTGAAACTCATCCAACAGCGTTTGAAAAGTAAAAGCGCCAACACGGGAACCTGCTACGGCAACCATCATACGCGTGCCGAACAACTCACCATATAACGTCAAATTGCGGTAATACCACCACCCCGCCACAATTGCCCAAACACCACCAAGCATCACAAGATACAACCCAAAACCGCGCCAATCCAACCGTTCTTTAGTTTGATAAACCAACGGTCGCACAAAAACCCACAACCCTGCTAACCCTACGAACGGCATGAGAACCAGCCCGCTCAATTTACTGAGCGAAGCTAACGCTACTAAAACAGCCACACTAACACTTTGAGCAACAGAAAATGATGCTTTCCGCATCAAAACCACCAGCTGCAAGATAATCAAACTGTTAAACGCAGTCACCAGATTATCATTATTCACTGAAGCCGAAATGAACAAAAACATGGGGTTGAATGCCACGAGGGATGCAGCTATCACAGGCAAAAATGGCCATTCAGACCGTACCAACCGAGCGGACATGTATATCGAAGTGATTGTTACACAGCCCAACAAAATGCTGAAAAGGCGAATAATAGTTATCGCCAAAACTGTACGTTCTAAAGGCGGATGTGGTGAGTCATGCAAGACAAGATTTTTGTTACCAAAGTTACCCGGTACTCCAGCCACCACGTGTGGATTAGGACTTCGCACAGAGTCAAAATCGCTGCGATCAATCCACTTAACGAGCAGCGCGGCTACCATGTAATACAGCGGTGGTTGGCTACCCTCTTGCTCATACGCGGTTTTCACGTCCGGTTGCTGTACAGGTAATTGCCCCGTCTCAGCAATGAAATTAACCATTCCAAAATGCCACAATTCATCAGATGCTTCAAGTGGTGGTGTCGCCCATACGTAAATCAGGCTTATCACGAAAAACGCCACCAGTATGACCACCAGTGGCATATGACGGCCTTGACGCAGGCTAAGGAGAGATGTTTTCATATCCACAGATTCTAGCGAGACCCAATGTTTTGGGCAATACAGTTAGGTTTGAGCGAATAACTACTTGACCAAAACCCAACATCCTCACGAACCTTGGGCAAGCATTTGCCGTGAGTTCTCAATATAGCTCAAGGACTGATGTCGAAAGTAGGTATTATAGAGTTCCGCATAATGCCCACCCTGACTCATCAGCGCCTCGTGGTTACCGTGCTCAATGATTTTACCCTCTCTCAGCACGATGATTCGGTCAGCACTACGAACAGTGCTCAAGCGATGGGCAATCAATATGGATGTCGATTGAGCGAGAATTTTATCCAGCGCTTCTTGTATTTGTGTTTCTGTGAAAGGGTCAATACTTGCAGTCGCCTCATCCAATATGAAAATTGGAGGACGTTGTAGTAATACCCTCAACAAACTAACCAGTTGACGCTGCCCCATGCTCAATCGCGCACCACGTTCACCCACATGCGTTTGCAAACCATCGGGTAAAGTCTCAAGCCACTCACCATCACCAATGCTTCGGGCAACAGCCTCAACCTCTGCATCAGTCGCGTCCGGCTTACTGTAGCGAATATTATCCGCAATTGTTCCACTGAATAAGAACGGCGACTGAGACACGATTCCCAATTTGCTTCGAAATGCTTGAATATCTAGCGCGCGAATATCTTGCCCATCTATCAACAGTTCACCCGCTTGGAATTCATAAAAGCGTGCAATCAACTTAGCGATTGTGCTCTTCCCAGCCCCCGTATGACCAACAAAGGCCAAGCTCTCCCCCGGTTGGATCGTCAAGCTAAAATGATCGAGTACAGGGGTGCCGGCTTTATACTCAAACACAACATCTTTGAACTCAACCTTACCCTGCAACTTTTCGAATGTTACGTTTCCGCTTTGGTTTACTTTGTTAGTTGAATCAATCAGGGCAAAGATACGCTCTGCGGCGCTCAACCCTTGTTGCAATTGCCCCCAGAAACTCGCCAAATTAATAATGGGAAACCAGAAACGATCTACACTTTGGATAAACAAGTACCACGAAGCAACCGTGATAGCGCCACCGACTGCGGCCAGCGCACCAAAATACAAAATCGAAGCAGTACCAAAACCCGATAATATATTGAGCAGTGGAAATATCAACGCCAGCACAAATCCACGTCTGAGATTAATCGAATACGATTGATTGTTCACAGCGACAAATTCTTGGTAAATCAAACCTTCTCGCCGGAAGTTTTTGGCGATGCTGATACCCGACACACTCTCTTGAATGTTGTCGTTTACCGCCGCCATCGCCCGTGAACCTTGTCGCCCAACAATACGTGACAAATGCCTGAACACCAACGACATAGTGACGAAAATCGGCAACCACAATAACACTAGTAGCGAAAGCTCTTTGGACCGGCTTACCAGTACAAACGATAAGATTATTATCTGCACGATTTGAACGAAAATATCACTAAAAATAACCAGAATATTGCCAAATTCCTGAGTATCGCTAGTAATACGGCTCACGATTTTGCCAGATTTATTATCGTCGTAAAAGCCGAGGTCACGATTTACCGCAGCAGCAAATGCATCACTGCGCATCTGGCTAATACCATCGCCGATCATGCGGGTAATCAATCGCCCACGCCACCAATTCATCAAGTAATCAGTGATGGCCGCCAACAATAAACCAACCAGAAGCAATACCAACCGAGACTGGTTCTCCTTGCCATCCAACAAACCGATTGCGCTAGCAATCAGTACCGGAAATGCCGTCCCCAACACCGAATAAAACAGCAACATTCCAGCGATCAACGCTAAGGTACGCTTCTTTTGCGCGAAGTAGCTCCCGATGCGTTTTAATAGGTATCCATCTGAATACAAGCGATCATACGAGTCTTGATTGAGTGAGTTAAATATACCCATGTTAGCCTCGCACCGTATCCGATTGAGGTGCGGTCGTTTCTTCATACCGTGCAAAAATTCGGCGGTACGAATCGGACGTAGCCATCAGTGCTTCATGTTTTCCTTGAGCCACTACTTTCCCTTGTCGTAGCACCACAATGTGATCAGCCCATCGAATTTGTGACAACCTGTGGGTAATAAGCACTGTCGTACGTCCCTTTGATGCCGCCCAAATAGCCTGTTGGATACGATCCTCTGTCGCACTATCAATTGCGCTGGTACTGTCATCAAGGATTAATATCGGTGGGTCAGTAAGGAATGCCCGCGCTATTGCAATACGTTGACGTTGCCCACCACTCAGGGTCACCCCACGCTGACCAACAATCGTTGCATAGCCTTCAGGGAAACTCATAATGAAATCGTGTGCTTGCGCTTTCCGTGCGACCGCTTCGATTTCTTCCTGTGTAGCCGATTGTTTTCCAAACCGGATATTGTCCGCCACCGATCGGCTAAACAAGAAAATATCCTGTTCAATGATGCTTATTTGAGAGCGTAGAGAAGCCAAATCCCACTCCCGAACATCCAAATCATCAATGAGCACTCGCCCTGCGTCAACCTCATAACTGCGATTAATCAGTTTGGTGATTGTGCTTTTACCAGAACCTGTTTGCCCCACAATCGCCACAGTTTGCCCCGGTTCTACGCTGAAAGAAATATCCTGCAAAGACGGGTTAGTATCGGTATAACCAAAACTGACATTTTCAAATGCGATTCGTCCTTTGATTGGAGCGGTACGTCCCGTCTTATTTTGGTCTAGATGCGTTTTAGCATTGATAATTGTCAAAATGCGCCCCGCACTCGCGTATCCTAAAGCGACTTGAGATAACGACCGCAACGAGGAATACACGGGGAATTGATATAAGAACAGCACACCGAGAAACGCGACGATCTTCCCCTCATTAATCAGACCTAACTCGTATAGATAAATCGCCTGTATAAGCCCACCAATAGTCAGAAGCGAGAGCAACAAAAATGAAATGTAGCGCGCTTCGATATAACCCTGCTTGACAAAATATCCCCGCACTTGATTGACTAGATGATTAAAACTGTCAATTTCTTGCTGCTCTCGAGCGGCACCTTTCACAACTTGAAGACCATCAAGCGTCTCTGCCAGTCGCGCATTCATATCCCCAAATGTGGATCGAACCCGTTGAGCAATCGGGTTGAGCGTACGCACAAAACGATATTGAGCGATGAAATACAACACTAAGAAAAGCGCTGGCAAAATAATCAATGGTGGGTAAATCGTCGGAGCCGTAATCAGTGGCACAATCAAGAAAAACCCTGAACCAATGATGAGATTCATACCGGGATTCATCATCAGATTCATTTCACGCACATCATTGGTAACCCGTGCCATGATTTCGCCAACGGGTTGCATGTCATGAAAATCCATGCTTTTACCCAATAAACTTGCGTATAACTCATCCCTCACATCCCGCTCGATGCGTTGGGAAAATGTCTCCGCACAAAAATTGCGCATCAGTTGCAAACATCCGCGCACAAATTGAGACACAATGACCCCAATGGTTGCATTGATAATCACATCTCTTTGGTTACCCGCAATGACTGCATTAAAAGCAACACCGAGGTAATACGGCACAGCAGCAGCCAACGCCGCATTGCTGAAAGCACCAATAATCATCAGCACCCCCACCAAAGGATGCCGCCGGATATGAGAAAAGATGAAACGAAACGGGTTGGAATGATCAGTCTTGAACGGGATGTGCGCGATAAATTCAGCGGACATAATAACCACGATTTCAGAAATTATTGTCAAAGAGCGATATTGGAAGATTGAACTGCTCTCATCACAAAATGGTGACAAGGTTGAAGGACGTCTTTAATCCTAGCACAAGTGTAGCATTCAATATAATGCCAATGTACTGGCGCATCTCCTCAGCACTTTTGTTTTCGAACCAGTTTGGAGCAATCACCTATGGTAATGTAACCTGATCAAGTACAAGATGATCTGTGCCATCACTTAATGACAAACGCTGTCCAGTCTGCCAATCATAAACGACAAGTTCCAATTGATACATTCCTTGTGCAACAGTAGATGGGAGATTCAATGTGCGGAAATCAACGTAAATCTTCCCTGCTTGTATACCTGTTGTATCAATACTTTCCTTACCGTAATGATTAATCGCACCATCTGTTTGTGCAATCAAATTTCCCATCGTGTCCAACAAACGTAAACTCATAGAGTAACTTGTTGTGGTTGGCTTATCAAAACGCCACCATAAATGAACATTTACTGCTGACCGATCTACTGACGTTACATCTGCACCCCAAAACGGCACATCCACACCAAACAGCTTTGGGTTTTCCAATGGCGGCGACTCCATCAGTTGGATCAAGTAACACCAGTACCGATTACAATCCCCAAGAACTTTTTGTACTGGAAAGCTCGCCTCAAGTTTTGCAAAATTTGACTGTACCTCAGCATTAAACCACTCAGACGTCATGAACCAGATCCGCCGAGCTGCGCGTGCCGTATCAATATCTGTAGTGACCGAGCTAAACAACTTAGGAGGCAAGTAGTGTGACATTTGCCAGAGCACCACATTATCAGTTAACCCACCATGATCGACGTAAACAATGTCTCCAGGTTGGCTATCCTTGGCGACTTGCTGATAAAAGTCTCGATAGTTAATCCTACGTGGCGAAAATTGTGATGGCATCGACCACAAATTAATCCCTGCAAACACGACTAGTACCGGCCAGTGTAACCGTCGTGGCAATATACAAATACCAACCGCCGTAACGAGCGCAAAGCCGATTATCAGATACGTCACATAGCGAGGCGTATATACCGACACTACAAAATTGGCTAAGAGTGCAATGACCGGAACAGCGAATGCCCAAATAACCGCCAATCGAAAAGCTGACTTTCTCCACGAATATATGACACCAGGCACTAACAACAATAAATATAGCCCCGGTTGTCCACTCGTTATTAAGTTAAACAAGTTGCCAATTGCTGCGAACGTCGTCGGTTCTGTAGTGCTACCAATCCCTGCCGCTCCTCTTGCATTTCCAAATGCCGACTCGATTGTTTGGAGAGTTCTGATTTGATGTACGAACACAGGAAACCACGGCGACCATAATAAAAAGGCCAACAGCCATGCAGATACAATCTGCATCATCATTTTACGATTGCGTCGCTCAAACAAAAGTAAATAAATTGCCTGTGCAGCAACGAGAAAAATGATGAAATAATGCTGATAAAGCATCCATGTAACAGTAAGTCCATATATCAATGCGCTGGATAATGTACGTCGTCTGAGCCAGCGATAAAAACACCACATGGAAAGGGTGGCTACCAACATGTTTACGGAATAGGGTCGTATTTCAAGCGCATAGGTAAAAAAATAGGCATTAACACCCAATATGACAATTGCAAAAAAACCAATTCGCTCAGACCTAAACCATGTGCGTCCAATCTGATACACAAAAGCTAAGGTTAACAATGTAGCAAAAACACTGAACACACGCCCCATGTATTCGGTGCCACCAACAAACTGCTGCCAGATCCAAAATGATGAAAACCACACAGGCGCATGAACATCTTGCATCGCCTGATACCATACGGTATAGCTCAAATCTTGACTCGTTGTGCGGAAAGCGATCTCTTCATCATCTCGCATGTAACGATTTTGAATACTATACACATGGAACGCAGCAACCAGAAAAATAAGCAGCAACCCAAAGAGCCAACCACGTTTTGAAACCTGTACCATATACCATGAGCCTTATTGAACAAATCGCAATTCGTGGCTAAAGTCGTCAATCACTACCAGCAGCTAGCACAGAATTACGGAGACCATATGCGACCAAAAGTTTTCGTGAGCCGGATTATACCTGAAGCCGGCCTAAAATTAATTCGCGATGCATGTGATACAGAAGTTTGGCCGGAAGTCATGCCACCACCATATGAATTACTCGTTAATAAGGTGAAGTCGATTGATGGCTTACTTACAACCCTTAATGACCGAATCGATGCACCTCTGATTAACGAAGCAAGTTCACAACTTAAAATCATCAGCCAGATGGCTGTTGGTTATGACAATATTGATGTAAAAGCCGCCCACGCACGAGGCATTCCAATCGGCAACACCCCCGGGGTACTTACCGATGCAACCGCTGACTTAGCCTTTGCACTGCTCTTGGCGTCAGCACGACGCATTGTCGAAGGAGCGGAATACATTCGTCAAGGTAAATGGCGCACATGGGAACCAATGGCGTTACTAGGCGGTGACTTAAGCGGCGCAACCTTGGGTATCATCGGCTTAGGTCGCATCGGTGAAGCAGTTGCCCGGCGTGCCAAAGGCTTTGATATGCGAATTATTGCCTACAGCCCTAGCAAAGATTCGAATGAAGTGTCAAAACTAGGAATTGAACTCACGTCTTTGGAGACACTATTGCAGCAATCGGACTACATCTCAATCCATGTTCCTCTTAACGCACAAACACGCGGCATGATTAATGCCCAAACATTCGCGAAGATGAAACCATCGGCAATTCTGATCAACACAGCGCGTGGCGCAATTGTTGATCAACAAGCGCTATTTGAAGCCGTTAAAAATGGTGTGATCGCAGGTGCGGCACTAGATGTGACCAATCCCGAACCAATGTCACCTGATGACCCCTTACTCACACTGCCCAACATCACCATCGTTCCACACATCGGGAGCGCCAGCCAACGCACCCGCAACAAAATGGCAACAATGGCGGCAGAAAATCTTATAGCAGGGGTATATGGCAAACCACTGCCCAACAAAGTACAGGTCTAGTCTTTCACCATAATTTGTATCGGAAGAATGCCAATCGTCGCATCCTTCACCTGCTTACCAGTCACAGAAAGTTGAACACTACTATCATCTGACTGATACAAACGGAACCAGACTTCATACGCACCAGATGAAATATTGGCGGGCAACCGCAGCGCGCGGTTGTCCCATTGTGGGATTCCTGCCTGCCAACCAGACATGGGAGCAAAACCCCAGGCTGGTTGCGTATCTTCGCCCTGTGCGACAACATTTCCATTCAGATCCGCGACAAAATAGGCAACGGTATAGTTCTTTTGCAACACAACCTCACTTTGCCAATATAACGAAATCGGTACAATATCCCCTGCTGCATAAGTCAAACCACTCGGCAATGTGAACCCCAGCAAATGAATATCGTCCCCGAATTGCAAATCTGTCAAAGTATCCGGCCCCCGAAATGCAAAAGGATCAGGCGCATCAACCGTGCTGTACTCAATCAAACGTATTCGTGGATCAGAAGGCTCTGGTGTCAATTCACGAATCGGATAGTAATGGGTAACCATAAAGCGCTCTACAGGTCGAACTGCCCAAGGATGAAAAGGACCTAAATCCTCTAGCAACCATAAAGTTGACCGGAATTGAGCAAGTGTGTGGATGAGCGGCACACTCGTTTTGACCAATAACACATCAGGATTGGGCGATCGCAAGGCAGGTGGTTGTTCTGGGCTAGGTTGTTCGCCCGGTGCGTCCGGCAACGAAATCACACGAGGGTATGCCAACTTCCCATGATTCAAGAAGAACGGTTCGTATTCATTATCAGCCAGTAGCAGTACATCACCTAAACGCGTATTGGATTGTAGCAAGGGGAGAACTGAACGAAGTGCCGCATTACCACCTGAATAGGTCTCATCCTCATTGATTGAACGTAATCCCAAACCAATTAGCGCTAATCCGAAAGCTACGAGTACAACGCCTTGTAATATTATTCGTCTGCTGAGAATAGGAACATATTGAGTCCGGTTTCGCAACAACTGAATCAGCCGTACAACACCTACCAAACTCACTAACGCGCAAACCAGCGGCCATAAAGAGACATTGAGTCGAATCCACGCAAAATCGAGCGGTATCTGTCCCCATGCGCTAGGGATCAGTACCCAGCGCAAATAACGAACCAGGTCTAACCCTCCACCCCATTCACCCAAGCCATTAGCTTCAGGCGGCAGCAAACTGATATACACGCCCCAACTATATGAAACGGCACAAACCTGTACCCACAAACTATACAAGCACACAACACCTACGAGGACTGTCATCCACCACAGCCTCGTCCGGTTAATAACCATCTCAAATATTGGCAACGCACACAACATCAAGAATGGGACAATCGGAAGCAAAAAACGTGGCGGCCACGACAATCCGCCAAACCAGTGTTCACCTCGCAATATCGCATACCCAACAGAGAAGCTAAACGTCAGAATGAGTATTGCTAACGGATATCGATAACGCTGTTGACGATAAAGGATCACCATCCCCACAAAAGCCAACAGCAATACTGGAGATGTTCCCCAGATGCTACCGCCTATGCTCAAGAGATAGCTATGAAGTGCTAAATGAGCTGTCGCAATCTGACTCGCACTTCGATGCAACACTCCCCCGATTACTGCATAAGCCTGAGCAAGTGGCAATGATCCAGCAAAGATAGTCGTCAGGAGTAAGCCAATAATCAAGACAAGAAACAAAATGAATATGCCGCGAACCAATTGCTTAGGAAAATTCAGCGACGGAAACACGATTAGCGCCAGTGCTGGCAACGCAAAAATCACAGCCTCTTTGGTCAGAAAGGCAGCGGCTAAAAACAATATACTGGCAACTAGGTATGCAAAGGATCTGTACCTCCTGCCCCGCCACCGTTCCATACTCAAGGCCGCAAGAAGAATGAACAAACAAGCCAACGGCTCACGAAAAAAAGTTTTGCTATAAGGCCACAAAGTGCTGCTAATCCCCAGCATGATAGCAGCAATAGCACTAACGTGGGATGAATAACCGAGTGTCACTGCATAATCATAAAACACAACCACTATCGCAATGCAAATGAAGATGTTAAAGAACCACACCGCATGTACTAAACCTACTCCTTCTATATGCTCGGCCAGCCAGTACAGTGGGGCACTCAAAACAAGTTGCAGTGGTTCAACTTCGGTCGAAGATAGAGGATAGAGGTTAACAGACGGCGGTGCTTCGGGAGGATTATCAGCAGCCGTTTTGTCGAGCAGAACATCGCCAAAATCAACAAGACTTGCGGTAGCATTGAACAAACTTAGCGTATCACCACTTTCAATACGTCCACTGTAGGTAAAAGAATAAACACCCAGGAGAATACCAACCAGTGCGAATACCACGAGCCACTGCGTCCGTCCAAACTTTTGAACCTTTTCAGTCACAAGCACTCCTCAAACAACACTTGAAGCACCTAGTACGCCACGCGGGTCACGGTAACAACAAACAAAAGGCGGTAGATGGATTAACCAAACTACCGCCTAGAGTTTAACTGATTTCAAAACGGATAGAAACGCTTAAGGAATTATCCGCCGCCAATAAGCTTATTACGGACACCAAGCAGTCCCTTAATGACTTTTTGACTGGTGTTGAGCTTCTCAAGCTGTTCAAGACCGGCCTCATAGGTCGCCGCACCAACCATGAGCTTGCCATCACGAACCTGTAAATCACCCATCGCAATCAATGTTTCACCGTAGAGTTTCTTGTCGCCTTGCTCTTCAAAGATGTCTGCGGCCTGACGATAGCAATTATAAGCCTGCTCTTTATCACCAAGCGCTGCGTACACGCCGCCCATATTACCGAGCACCTTGGCAACCCGCATAGAATCATGGAGCTCTTGAAAAATGGAAAGCGCATTTTGCATCATATCGAGTGCCTGTTGATGTTCACCCAAGACACGATGCACTAAACCGATATTGGTCTGCATTTCTGCAACCATATCGCGTTTCCCCTCAGTTTCATACGCATCACTGGCCTGATGAAAGATCTTTGAAGCAGCTTCGTAATCTTTTTGTTGGAAAAGCTTAACGCCTTGTTCCTGTAATTCTTGCGCTTTCGCCATACATCACCTCATGGTTTTCTTGTCTATCGGGTTATGTCGAGAATACTGGCCCCGACCTGCCTCAAATCTTCCACTGGCATCTTGCTAAACATGATAGCTATTTCGATGAAGCCAATATTACGCGGATTTGCTGCAAACTGACGTTTTTCGTCCGGCAATTCCAAGAAATGTTTCCATTCCTCGCGCATTTGTAACCATTCACCGATATAACCGCTGGTTTCCAGAAAATAACTCGTGTTCTTCTTCAAAATGCCTGAAAGAACACTTAACTCATGCATTGGAACGGGTAGTTCGCCAATTTCATATTGCGCCAATAAATCAGCAGGGACGGCGCTTTCGGCACTCATTGTCTCAAGTGTGAGACCCAAATCCTCACGTGCTTGACGCATCATCGCACCGATCATCCGCGTTCGCAGTGCCACATACTCCGATTGAATATCGGAATGCCGCCCATATTTGGCCTCAAGTGTATCTGTGCCCCAGAAATGACTGACAGGTACACCCAGATAAAACGCCAGCAACTCAATCTGCGGCAAACTAGGGGTAGAATCGCCATACTCCCACGCTTGCATTTCCTCTGTCGTTACCCGAAGTAAGTCCGCGCATTCCTCGATGCTCCGCTCAGCATTTAAACGAGCATCATGAATGAGCACACCGATCATCCGAGCACGAATACGATAGGACTCCGCAAAATCATGCTGGCGTGGTTTCCCTGCCTCACCTGATTGTGCGTTCGCCTGTTTCGATTTGAAGCGAGCCGAAGCATTCTTGAAGTCCATCTATTCCTCCGGAGAGCCGATTTGCACTACTGTTATACGATCATTATAGTACCATCAAGATGGAGGGGCAAACCTAAACGCTCCGTTTATTCTATTTATGGTAACACAGGAAATGTTGGCATGAATTAACGTTTTGGAAAAGAGCAGATAATCAGATACAGAGTATAATGATCCATATTAGGCTAAAATAGAAATAAACAAGATTTTCCCCAAGAGATTGCTAATGGTCGCTATGGAATCGAGATCAGTCGAAAGTCTATTAAACGAAAACACTGCGTTGCAAAACCAGATCGCAGAATTGTCAGCTATTAACAAAATAGCGCTTATGCTTGGAACGTCGTTGGAGTTTGAAGAATTTCTGGATCAATATATCTTGGCGATTCAAGATATTGTGCACTGTAACCGTGTTCTAATCCTTGTTCAAGATGATCAAGAAACCATTCTTCAATACGGAACCAGTAACTTTAAGTTGCCCAATGACCAACAACTGAACTTGGAGAATCTACGCCTCAGCACGTTCCAACCTGAACAGGGTTCAATCGTTGATGAGTGGCTAAACGGCAAAAGCGTTTCAGGTCATATCCAGGACGAAACCAGTCATTCATCAGTTCAATGGCTACTAGGCTACCTGAAAACCGACGCATTTCTAAGTACCCCTCTTCATTCCGAGGGAAACCTCATCGGTGCAATCATCGTTGATAACATGCCAAGCAAGCAACCGATTGAAGAATCCCATCAGCACTGGCTAGAAACCATCAGCAACAGCGGTGCGATGGCACTCCAAAATGCCCGACTCCATCACAAAACAGTCCGAGAATTGGCCGATAGCATGCGGGAAATGTACATCCTGCGCCAAATCGACCGCGAATTAAGCGACACCATCAACATCAACCATGTTTTTGAGATGACATTGGATTGGGCGCTCCGCTTCAGTAACGCACAATCAACATCACTTGCACTATTCGATCAGGAAGCCAATCGTCTACATTTCTTGTTTGAATACGGTTACGACGTACCCCAGGAACAGTTGAATATCATTCGACAGGAATACGGTTCCGGAATTACAGCGCGTGTAGCAAATTCAGGGTATGCGGAAGTCGTACCAGATGTCAGTATGGATCCTGACTTCGTGCGCATGGCGACCAACACCCGCTCTCAAATGGCCGTACCTGTTATGCGCGAAGATCGAGTTGTGGCAGTCATCACCCTAGACAGTAAGAAACTCAACGGCTTTACTGATGCACACTTGGATTTCGTACAAAAACTAGCCACCCGTGCAGGCGTGGCAATTGATAATGCGCGCCTCTACGAAGAAGCCATCCGTGAGCGCGAAAAACTCTCCCACATTTTAAACAACACGGCTGATATGGTCATGGTCATCGGCAACGATGACAGGATCATACTTATCAACCAAGCAGCCTTAAATGCGATGCAGTTGTACGAAAATCAGGATTACACACACCGATTGGCCAGTGAGACCTTTGAACATACTGCCTTGTGGGAAACCTACCAACAGGCAAAGGAAACCGGCGAAAACATCATCAAAGAAGTGATGATGCCCAATGAGCGCATATTCCACGCCAACTTGCGCTACTTTGAAGGTATCGGCTGGATTGTGGTTATGCACGATGTAACTCCCTACAAAGAAATGGATAAGCTTAAGGGTGAACTCATCGCAACGGTGTCGCATGACCTCAAGCAACCTCTAAGTGTCATGAATGGCTACATCGAGTTGATGATCATGCAACAGAGCGTGACTCAACAAGGTCTGAACTCGGTGCACATGATCCGCAAAGCCATGCAAAATATGCGCCAGTTGATAGATGATCTCCTTGATCTCGCAAAAATCGAATCAGGCATCAAGCTCAACTTGGAACCCATTCAGATTGAGCAAATCATCCACGATTGCATGGAACAGGTAAAACCTGCCGCGCAAAACAAAGCGATTACGGTTATCAACAACATCACCGACCCTCTTCCCAGTGTCATGGCAGACCGGTCGCGCATGCGGCAAATCCTCATTAACCTGATTGGCAACGGCGTCAAATACACCGGAACTGAAGGATGGGTCAGAATTAGCGCAGAAACGAAAGGTACGAGCCTCCGGCTAGCGATCCAAGATAACGGTATGGGTATCAGTCCTGAAGACCAGATACACGTTTTCGAGCGCTTCTATCGTGTCAGAAGACCAGAGACCGATACGATTGAAGGCACAGGTTTAGGCTTAGCAATCGTAAAGAGCTTAGTCGAAGCTCATAATGGGCAAATCACAGTCGAGAGTAAGCTCGGTGAAGGCACAACATTCTTCCTCACCATTCCTCTGCCACAACCGAAGAAATAATCACGCGGGAAATAGAAGCCGGTATCCAAACGATCCGGCTTTTATTTTAAGTGATCTCAACGTCAGCTAAGTGCATTTTGCATCCGAATGACGAAGTACCACAATATTTTAGGCATCTCGTTAAGTATCGCTTTTGAATACTTCCCATACAATAGAATAAGATCTACGGCAATGCAGGGGATTGTGACTCATGATGAACAAACAGCCAGTTAACAAGCCTGATACCGCAGCAAAAACGACGAGTAGCCCGAACAACGCTGCTCCAATGGTCACACCAGACATCACTTCGATTGTTGCTTTACAGGGGTTAATTGGCAATTATGCGGTTCGTCGCCGCATGATCCAGCGTGATGGCGCAGCTGCCGCCGCGGACCAACCCAAAGCCGCTGCGATTGACCCGACTAAAATCGTACTGACAGCCGAACAGTACGGGGCTTGTTACGCAATATACAAAGCAAAACCCAGTTGGTCAGATCTCAAAAAACAATATATTGATGGCGGTGACCTACAAACAATGGCAGAGTTATGGCAATTTCGCCGCACGTATGTCGTGAATTTGATTAACAAACTACGTGCGGAAAAATATCCTAACTTACTGGGCAAGTCCGCTGGAAGTACAGACCTATCTTCTGATTATGACATCACCATCGCCTCACCCGGCAATGATAACGACGTTAAGGCTATCGAAGATTTCAACAATTCTGTGAAAGAGGATTTTGGTGTACAACCGGGAACCATCTTCGACACCAATTTGTACGCCAAAGATTATTTACCAATTAACCAATCGGATGAATTTAAAGAAGGTGGGCCAGCAGCCGATACGCCACTGGGTCCCATTTCCACCATCGCTGATGTTGAGGATGACACGCAAGACATCGCTGCGCTCCTAAAGCAGCGCCGTTACATGACGCAGGCTGATTGGGACAAATATGTAAGTGATCTCATAAAAAGCCTACCAGCGGACAAAAAATCAGCCGTCAAGCAGAAGTATGATGAAGCTGATGCCACCTTCCATATTTGCGTGGCAACCCTCTTAGGCGAGTTGAAGGGCGATGTGCAGGAGGAACAACAAAATGTCAGCCTCGAACAAGCGCAGGAAGAGAATCCCGAAACACTGCACCACGCCCAGGAAGAAGATAGTGATGCAGTCCTAGAGACCAGCAACCAACTCTACTTGGGTCGGATGAGCATGATTCGCAGTATTCAAGCACACATCGCTGAACTGGAATCTGGACAGGCCAACTTGTCGGTAATTGAGCAAATCAGCGCCAGTTTCAGCAGTTTCTTCAACCGCCTCTTCAATAAACCGGATAAGGGATTAGCTGCCCAAATCGCCGCCGAGAAAGCCCAGATCAAGCAGCTCTTGAGCGAAGCGATCTTCTTTGCCGCAGAAGCCTATCATAGCGAAGGGGCAATTAAGCACGTTGTCGCAGGTATTCAGGGCGGTAAGCTCACAGATGAGGAAAAGAAGGAAACACCCCAGCAGCAAAAAGCAATCCTCGAAAAGAAGCGTAAAGCCGCTAACGACAAGCTGACCATGGCCGATATCTTGCAGTCTTTTAATGAACAATTAGGCGACTTCATGAAAGACTATGGACACCTCTCCGGCGGCACAGCAGGAAACATGTATATCAAATCCTCAAAGTACGTCGATCGTATGCTAGATGCGATGCTCATATTAAAAGACCGCAATCTAGTTCCCTTTCCCAAAACATTAGGCATCGAAGGCCGTACTGGCGTGGACTTGGATACGATCGTCAAGACCATCAAAGAACTGGTTGCCGCGCGTAAAGATCCCAAAATGTGGGAAGGTGCACGTGACGAAACCAGTGTGGCAACGATGGGTAGACTCCGTATTGTCGGGGTCGAAGCTTACAAAGACGCACTGCTCCAACTGGGCGTCGAAATGAACTCCTTGGTTCGCAGCAACATGACCGCCAGCGCCGACAAACAACAGGAAGCCACCTACCTCCAAAACCGTAACACCGCATTTGACTAAACAGTGACCGATCAATATCAACTTGTTAACATTAGGTTACGTGCATTGGAGCTAGTGATCGGGGGCTGAGTGAAAACGAGAAGCATGGCTCTTTAGCAATCTCTGAATGAACTCAGTACGGGCTACACAAGCATAGACAAGTTAGTGCAGGATTATCGGCTTGCACCTGAATTCGTTGAAGCCGTCGCGAATTGATTAAGAATCTGGATATAAACTAGGCAAGAAATAGTAGGCTAATAGCTCGAATAGGGATCAAAATTAGTAATGTGACATTATTATAGAAGTTCTGGAATCAACCTTAAGAGTAGATCAATCATGGTTTCATTTGATACAGTTGAATTAACCATTACCCCACCCTTTGCCCACATCACACTCAACCGACCTTTAGTAAAGAACGCCATGAACAACCAGATGGTGGTAGACCTCATCGCAGCATTTGAGTCCCTTAAAAACAACTCGGATGTACGAGCAATTGTCTTAAGTGGCGCGGGTGGCACCTTCTGCGCGGGCGGCGACCTAAAAGAAATGGCACAAACCAGTGACGCGGATAACTTTTCCGCCACCTTGGATACGATGCTGAGAACCATCAACCAAGCGCAACAAGTCGTCATCGCCAAGGTCGAAGGTGCAGCAATGGGCGGTGGTTTCGGCATCGTCTGCGTTTCCGATATTGCCATCGCCAGCACCGAAGCCAAGATGGGATTACCGGAGGTGCGCTTGGGCATCGTCCCTGCACTGATCTCGCCCTATGTCATCGAACGTGTGGGATTAACGCGGGCGCGTGAATTGATGCTGACGGGTCGGCGCATTGACGGCGAAACCGCCCAACAGTATGGCATTGTCCACGAGGCCATTGTGCCAGCAGAATTAGACCTCCGGCTGAATACCATACTGGATCAACTGAAATTCTGTAGCCCACAAGCACTAGCCGCCTGCAAAAGATTAATTTTTGCCGTGAAAGATTCTCCTCCACATATAACAATCGAGTATCGGGCAAATTTATTGACCGAATTACGCCGTAGCGAAGAAGGTCAGGAAGGCATGGCAGCTTTCGCAGAAAAACGTCCGCCGAAATGGGCAACCAAATTATAAATTTGACTACCGCAGATTCGCGATCTGAATATGATTGAGATAACGGAGTGCAACACTTATCGTAACAATTGAGATATTTTTGAAATGATTAACAAAATTCTTATTGCGAATCGCGGTGAAATCGCTTGCCGCATCATCCGCACCTGCCACGAGATGGGGATTGCCACTGCGGCCGTTTATTCGGAGGCTGACCGTAATTCGCTTCACGTCGAGTTGGCTGATGAAGCAATTTATCTCGGCGGAAATACCCCCCAAGAAACGTATACAAATATCGAGAAGATAATCAGTGCTGCCCAACGTGTAGGCGCGGGTGCAGTACATCCCGGTTACGGATTTCTGGCAGAAAATGTAGCCTTCGCACAGGCGGCAATTGATGCAAATTTGAATTTCATTGGTCCCTCCCCTGCCGCAATAAAAGCCGTGAGCAATAAAAAAAGTGACAGTCTACGTCTACAGGGTGTTCCCACATTGTCGAGCTATTCCGGCAATGACCAATCGGATACCGCGCTCATAAAAGCGGCAAACAAAATTGGCTATCCGATCATGATTAAGGCTGCCGCACATAGCAAAGGTAAAGGACTGTGGGAAGTAGATAGTGCGGAGAACCTTCCCGCGAAACTAATTTCTGCCAGACAAATAGCCAAACAAGCATTGGGTGACAATACGCTACTACTAGAGCGGATGGTTCCCAATGCGCGCCATATCGAAGTGCAAATCTTCGGCGACAAACTAGGCAATGTTATCGCGATTGGTGAACGGGAGTGTAACATCCAACGCCGCTATCAGCCCGTCATCGAAGAATCTCCTTCCACGCTGTTGCCATCAAGACTACGAAGCACATTGTTTGAAATTGCTGTTGGCATCGGTACCCATCTCGACTACTACAGCGCCGGCACGGTTAAATTTCTAGTGGATGAATCACTGCATTTCTACTTTATCGGCATGAATACCTGCCTGCCGATAGCACATGCCATCACCGAAGAAACAACCGGATTTGATCTTGTGCGCTGGCAAATCATGGTCGCAGAGGGCTTTCCCCTAACCGATATGGACGTATATCCGGCAGGTCACGCCATCGAAGCCCGTATATATGCTGAAGAACCTTCAAACAACTTTCAATCCTCAAGCGGCGAAATCTTACACTGGCGCGAACCGGCAGAAGTACGGGTCGATTCAGGAATACGTGATGGAGATGTCATTAGCGAGAATTACGATCCGCTACTAGCGAAAGTCACAGCCTATGGTGAACATCGGCAAGGGGCTATCCGGCGCTTGGACTATGCATTAAGTCAATTTCAGATATTAGGTATCAACAGCAACATCGACTTTTTACGGCGAATCCTCATGCATCCTGAGCATCTGGAAGGAAACGTAACCACTGACTTTATCATGCAACATCCTGAGCTTATAACAGATGAATTACCCATTCCGGTTTCAGTGTGGATTGCGGCTGCCATCGCAAAAAGCCAATCCTCAAACATCCCAACTCCTCTCGGTCACGTATCACTGCACTATTTCAAGCATAAACAAATTGGAACCCATATCGCGTTGACGGCTGCGTCTCCTCATACCTTCACTGCACGCATCAGTAACCAAGTTTTTACAGTTAATGTCGGATCCTATCGAGATGGTGAAATGACCCTCACAGTGGACAATCATCGGCAAAAACTAGCTGTAATAGATGGCAATCAAAATCACTGGTGGGTACATGTCGGTAGCACCAACTATGATCTGACATGGTTATCAAATCCTCCCGATAATCACGTTGAGATTTCTCTATATGCTCCAACTCATGGGCATGTGCGCGCTATCCATGCAACAGTTGGTCAACACGTAAAAACGGGTGATGTCTTGATGACACTCCAAGCCAGCAACACGGAACATTTCGTCACCGCACCTTATCATGGTGAAGTGCTACAAATTCATCAGAGTATCGGTACGGCCGTCCAAGCAGAGACACTATTACTCGACTTGCGACCAATCATCAGATGATTACAACTTTAGAACCCGCCAACAGAAACTACACACACCCTTGTAAAGAACATCTGTTCCATGGTAGTATCCTCAACCGTACATGATTTTGGTATCCCATACCGCACATCGGGGTCGAGAATAATACCTATCTTGACTGTCACTGTAACATCTCCGCAATCACTCTAGTCTAATCGCAGGTAGCCAGTTTATTTTTAGCTCCAATAATTTGGGAGGCAACAATGCAAAGAATCGATATTCGCAAAGGACGCGTCATCGTCCTAGTCGCCATGCTGCTGCTCTTTACCGGCAGTGTATTCGGTGTCCGCGCAGCAGGTGGTACGCTTAGGATCGGTGCAGGTGCGCCCAAGGTTCTCGATCCTGCCTTAGGCTCAAATGATCCGGAAATTTTGTTCAATCGCAGCATTTATGACTATCTCGTTGACGTGTTGCCTGATCGTAGCCTCGCGCCCAATCTGGCAAAAGAATGGAAGATTAGCGAAGACGGTCTGACCTATACCTTCACGCTGCAACAAGGTGTTAAGTTCCACGATGGTTCAGATTTTAGTTCTGCCGATGTAGTCTACACCTTCCAACGGCTGGTGTCAGTTAAGTCCCCAGCCCTCAACCTTTTGGGCGAGTTTGAGGTCACTGCACCGGACGCAGGAACCGTCGTCTTCACATTGAAAGCACCGAACGCTGATTTCCTCTACGGTATCGGCAATCAGTTGTCGCTCGTCATCAAGAATGGCACCGAGAAACCAAACGAATTAGCAACAGGCGACAAACCCTATGCCAATTTCAACGGCACCGGCCCCTTCATCTTGACCGAGTACAAAGATGGTGAAAGCGCCACATTGACCAAGAATCCAACTTATTGGAAATCCGGGCAACCACTGTTGGACGCCGTAGAGTTCAAGTACATCAATGATCCGGTGACACAGGTCAATGCACTTAAGAGCGGTGATGTGGACTTTATCTTTAAGATCAGCCCTGACCAAGTGAGCGGTTTGGAGACCGAAAGCGGCATTACGCTCATCCAGACCACTACCAACCAGCACCCCGTAATCCGTTTGCGAACCGATCAGGGCCCCGGTATGGATGTCAAGGTTCGTCAGGCATTCAAGTATGCAACCGACCGTGAAGAATTGAACGACTTGGTGTTGGAAGGCCGTGGTACCATCGGCAATAACGACCCCATTGGCCCCGGTTATGCCGCATTCTTTGATAAGAACATCAAAGTACAGGAATATGATCCTGAAAAGGCCAAGGCATTGCTCGCAGAAGCCGGTTATCCCGATGGCTTGAAAATCACCCTCCAAACCATCAACGTGCTTGGCTACGACACGCTGGCGACTGTTCTTCAGCAGCAATGGGCGAAGGCCGGAATAACCGCTGAGATTCAGGTCAACGAAGAAGGCTTCTACTACGACGATAGCAACCCAAACAACTGGCTGAAGGCCGATCTCGGCATCACCGGCTGGGGCGACCGTCCTGTTCCGCAGGGTTATCTGGCGCAGGCTTACCAGAGTACGGGTGCCTATAACGAAACCCACTGGTCAGATGCCAATCTGGATAAGCTTATTCAAGAAGCCAGCGTGACCAATGACGAAACCGCACGTGCAGCAATCTATAACAAGATTTCTGAGATCTTTAACGAAAGCGGTCCGATCATCATCCCTTGGTTTGCGCCGGTATTCTCGGCCACACGTTCCAATGTGACTGGCCTCACAGTAGCTCCCTTCCCGGGATTGACCGACCTCCGCGGTGTCTCGGTAAGCTAAGATTTTGTCTATGATCCCCTTGTCGGTTATGATGAGGGGATCATGACTTTATGTGAACAAACCTATCCATGGCAACCACCACGCCTAGCAACACTTCTCTGAACCAAAAAAACGGTATCCAACAAGCTCTACTTGCATTTGTCAGTATGCTTCGACGTTTAGCATCTCGCCCACTGTCGCTCTTAGGTCTTATCATAGTCGTCGTTTTTATCTTGATGGCGATTTTTGGCTCAGTTATCGCGCCCTATAAGTACGATGAACTCATCAAAGGCGCGGCACGTCAAGCACCTTCCGCTGCTTATCTCTTTGGCACGGACAAGCTCGGACGCGATGTATTCAGCCGTGTACTGTGGGGAGCGCGCGAAGTCATCACCATTCCCGGCATCGCCACCACCATAGCAGTCGCAATTGGCGCAGTAATCGGCATGGCAACTGCCTATTTTGGTGGCTGGATTGACGAGATAATTTCACGCCTACTAGACAGCTTATTGGCAATACCAGCCCTTTTATTAGCCTTGGTGATGCTAGGTGTAATCGGACCGTCGCCTATCGGTATCGTAATCGTGATCGTATTGCTGTACGTGCCCATTGTTACGCGCGTAATTCGCAGTGCAACACTCAATATTCGTAGCAGCGGCTTTATCGAAGCAGCAAAATTACGCGGCGAAGCCAATTGGTACATCCTCTTTCGCGAGATACTTCCCAGCGTCTTGCCAGCCCTGACGGTAGAGGCGGCCCTTAGGTTTTCTTATGCCATATTTCTCACCGCCTCACTGGGATTTCTCGGCTTAGGCGTACAGCCACCTTCACCGGATTGGGGGCGTATGGTAAACGAAGCGAGGGAAGGCTACGCTCGAACACCGTGGGCATTATGGTATCCGGCAGCAGCAATTGCAGTTTTGGTGATTGGTGTGAATTTGTTGGCAGATGGATTACGCCGCATCTTCCGTTACGAGGGCGGCTAACAAATAAAAAGAGCGACTGTTTCCAATCGCTCTTTCAGTTTAGAAGGCAGGATGTCGGCTAGAGTTTGCGGATCACGTTGGAAAACATGTTTCCAACTGCTGGCCCAACAAGCGCCAGAATGACGATCACAACGATTGCGACCAAGACCAAAATCAATGCATACTCGACCAAACCCTGACCTTCTTCACGGGGTCTATAAATCATAGTCAGTACCCCTAAAGTGGTTGAGTCAGGATTAGAGGTTCTTGACCAAGTTCGAGAAAATGTTACCGATAGCCGGGCCAAGCAGTGCCAAGATGACGATAACGACGACGGCGACCAAAACCAAAATCAGAGCGTATTCGACGAGGCCTTGACCTTCTTCACGGGGCATGTACAACATAATGAGTTCTCCTATAGATACGATATATGGGCTGACGAATGATTGAAAAATTGTGTCAGTTCCCTATCAACTACGTTAAAGGATTACGCTTAAAGTGTCAAGCGAATAGTATTAATTTTTTCCTAATTTACTTTTTCTCAATGGAACAGCAATCTGATGCCTGATCAAAACATCATAGAAGCGCAACATCTCTGTATCGATTATCGGTTGGGAAATCGCTGGATAAATGTCATTCGCGATGTGTCGTTACAGATCAAAGCCCTTGAAATTCATGGTTTGGTTGGGGAAAGTGGCAGCGGCAAATCGACGCTTGCCTTAGCACTCATGCGCTACATGGCCAAGAACGCCCGCGTCACCGCTGGTGATATTCTGCTAGATGGCGAAAGTCTACTCACAAAATCTAGTTCCGATATGCGCCACATATGGGGTAAAGACATCAGCCTCGTACCTCAAGACCCCTTAGCAGCACTGAACCCATCCTACACGGTCGGCAATCAGATTGCAGAAATCGGCATACTGCATGGCAAACTTACACAGCGTCAAGCATGGACCAATGCAGTTGAGATGCTGGAAAAAGTCCGCATCGCTGATCCCGAACAAGTTGCCAAAAAGTATCCCCATCAACTCAGTGGCGGCATGCAGCAGCGCGTGACAATTGCGATGGCGCTGAGTACTCGTCCTCGCCTACTCGTCTTGGATGAACCCACCACTGCGTTGGATGTCACCACCGAAGCCACAATCCTTGATCTGTTTCGCGACCTCATTCGCGAGAATCAGGCTGCCGCACTTTATGTATCGCACAACTTGGGTGTCATCGCCCAGATGTGTGACCGGGTAACCGTCTTGTATGGCGGTGAAGTAATGGCAAGCGCTTCTGTCAGCCAAACCTTTAGCCAGCCGATACATCCTTATACCATCGGCCTCTTAGCAAGCATCCCACGCGCCACAACCGGAGTCGAAACCCGCTTGCCAACCATGGATGGTATCGCCCCTACCCTAGCTGAACGTCCGAATGGGTGCGTATTTGCCCCACGCTGTCCGATAGCCATCGCCAAATGCCACACCGACAAACCAGCACTTGAAACCACACAAGACGGACGCACAGTGAAATGTCATCGCTGGCAAGAAATCATGGGCGGTGATGTCACAGTACTTAATCAGGCAATACAGCCAACAACCAGCGTACAGTCCCCAATCGAAAACCACTACGTCATACAAGCTAGCCATCTCTACAAAAGATACGGCATGGCCTCACTATTCGAGCGACTTTTGGGTCAACCGGGAAAAATCGTTCATGCCTCTGATGACGTATCTATTCAAGTACGCAAAGGTGCGACACTGGGACTAGTCGGAGAAAGTGGCAGTGGCAAAACCACATTAGCCCGTTGCATTGTTGGACTAGAAACCGCAGACAAAGGCGACATTACCCTGCTCGATGTACCCATTTCACGCTACCTTTCGGATCGTCCGCAAACCATCAAGCGCGATTTGCAGATGGTATTCCAAAATCCCAATGACACCCTCAATCCCTATCAAACCATCGGCCGTGCATTAGAACGCACCATTCGCTTATTACACATAGGTTCGCTGAGTCGTGAACACGTACAAAAGCGCATCACTGAATTACTGAAAGCCGTGCGCTTACCCGCCGATTATGCCAATCGTTACCCAACCGAACTCAGTGGTGGAGAAAAACAACGAGTCGCCATTGCCAGAGCCTTTGCTGCCAATCCAGCGCTCGTGGTGGCGGATGAACCAACCTCCGCCCTTGATGTATCCGTACAGGCGGTAATCCTCAACTTATTGAAAGATTTACGCGTACAAAAAGACTCATCCTATCTCTTCATCTCCCACGATTTACGCGCAGTGGCTTATCTTGCCGATTGGTTAATTGTGATGTACCTTGGTCAAATTGTTGAGGAAGGCACAACCGCTCATGTGTTCAACACGCCTTCGCACCCTTATACCGAAGCTTTAATCTCCTCTATTCCCGAACCCGATCCGACTGTCCAACAGGGGCGCATTCGCTTGGATGGTGACATTCCCAGCGCGGCTAATCTACCCACAGGCTGCCGCTTTCATACCCGCTGCCCGCGAAAACTGGGGACAATCTGTGAGCAGCAAGAACCCCCATGGCGTGATGCCGGGGATGGCCATCACATCCGCTGTCACATTCCGATTGACGACCTCCGCCAACTACAAAGCAGCGATAAAACTTCGCCTATCCTCGCCACAGAAAGCAGTGTGTAAAACACGATGGTTCGATTTCTCATTCGACGTACCGCCTTACTCGGCGTAACCATGCTCATAACATCCGTAATCATCTTCGGCCTAACGCAGTTGGTTCCGGGGGATGTCGCACGCCTAATCTTAGGGCGTGATGCCTCGCCTGAAGCACTACAATCCTTGCGGGATGAGTTCGGGCTAAACGATTCGGTTCCACAGCAGTACGTCCATTGGTTAACTGGTTTTCTCACAGGCAATTGGGGACGCTCCTTCACCGGCGCGAATCAAGAAGTGCGTCCGCTTGTCACCGAACGCCTCGGCAACTCCATGCGTCTCGCACTGATGACCATGCTCATCAGCATTCCGCTATCAATTCTGCTTGGGGTATTGGCGGCACTCAATGAAAACACATGGATTGATAGTGCCATCTCACTGTTAACGCTGTCAGTTGTGGGGCTGCCCGAATTTGTGACAGGACTCGTGCTCATCAACGGACTGGCCTTAGGCGTCAAAGCGCTCAACTTGCCTGCAACATCAGCAGTTCCTGATAACACTATCGCCGACTGGATTCACCAACTCATCCTGCCATCGTTAACAGCCACCTTTGTGCTCTTGGGCTATGTAGCACGCCTGACACGTGCGGGTGTCATTGACGAATTGAAGAAACCCTACGTCCGCACAGCCACACTCAAAGGCTTGCCCCAGCGCACAGTCATCTTCAAACATGTTCTGCGCAATGCCCTGCTACCGACCATAACAGTGATCGCCATCAGCTTCGGTTGGCTAATCGGCGGCTTAGTCGTTATCGAAAATGTCTACAACTATCCCGGCTTGGGTGCTTTACTCGTGGATGCCGTCAAACAGAAGAATATCTTCTTATTGCAAGCCATCATAATGGTGACGATCTTCTTCTTTGCCGTCGCCAATCTAGCGGCGGATGTGGTTTATGTCATCCTCAACCCAAGAATACGACTAGAATGAACTTTAACATAAATACACACGGCTCTAATATGCAACAGGTTATAATAGAGTTGAATCACTTTTTACATGGAGGCAATCTAACATGCCACTCTATGATTATCGCTGTGAATCCTGTGGTAAACCATTTGAAGCCCGCCACGGATTTAATGATCCAACACCTGCATGTCCACATTGTGGCAACGCAACTGTCAAACGACTGATTACCAGTGTGCCAGCCATCGCCGGTGGCATTATGACCAACGCTGGTGACAGTCGTAGCGCAACCAAAGAACAACTCAAAGACAAATGGGCTGAAGAAACCCCCAAGCTGCGAAAAAAACTTGTGGATAAACTCGGTGAGGACTTTGTTCGCAAGAACGCACCTACTCTCGGTAACGGATCGGAATAGGAACCAATGACCCAATCCATCGCCTTTGACCGTGCCGCCACTTACTATGACGATACACGAGGATTTCCACCCGGCATCGAGCAAGAAGCCGCCGCCACCATCGTCCGTGCTGGTCACTTGACCACCAACAGTCGCATTCTCGAAGTGGGTATCGGCACCGGACGCATCGCCTTACCCTTGGCCAAGCATGTTGGGGCGATTCATGGCCTTGATCTGTCGCCTGCCATGATGCTCCGCTTGCGCACGAAGCAATCCGATGAACCAATTTTTCTAGCACAGGGCGATGCCACACGCTTACCCTACGCGGATCACAGCTTTGATGCGGTAGTCGGCGTTCACATCCTGCATTTAATTCCCAACTGGCAAGGAGTGCTGACAGAACTCACCCGCGTGCTCAAACCCAATGCTCCTTTTATCCAATGTTGGTCGAAAAACAACGAAGTATTCAAATCCTTATGGGCAGCATGGCGCTCAGCCATACCGGATATTGAAGCGGTAGACATCGGTCTAAGCTGGGACAAAAATGACGACACGCTTCAGTCAATCGGTTGGCGCGTTGGTGAAGTACAAACCCTAGACTACACCTATGGACGAAGTCCCGCGCTATTTATTCAGCAGCTTGAAAATCGTATCTGGTCGCGCACATGGCGCCTGAGTGACGAATCGCTGGCTGCCGGGGTATCCGCTGTCAAAGCAGTCGTCGCACGTGACTATGCGGACCCTGAAGCACCCGTTCCAGTCCACGAGCAATTCGTAGCCACCGCCTACTATCCTCCACAGTAGCACTGATGAAACGCCAGTCCATTGGTACGGAAACTCACGCCGAACTATAATCATCCTCATGTAACCGATGCTGAGGACATGATGATGGTTCGACCGTTGCGCATTCGTGGCGCGCAAATCTGGGATGGGCATAAAACCACACAGCGCGATCTCTGCACCGATGGGGATCGCATTGTCGCCGCACCTGTCACTGGCGCTCACGTCATTGATCTTGAAGGCTACACCATCTTCCCCGGTCTCATCAACGCCCACGATCATCTTGAACTCAATCACTATCCCCGCAGTAAATTCCGTGAGCGTTACGACAACGCCCGTCAGTGGCATAACGATATGAACGTAAGGTTAAACGATGAGCCTTACAAATCACTGCGCACCTATCCGCTCTGGGACAAACTCTTCATAGGCGGCCTTAAAAATCTGCTCTGTGGCGTAACCACAGTTGCCCATCACAATCCACCCCACAAAGACCTGTGGCGCAAAGATTTCCCCGTGCGCGTCCTCAAGCAATACGGTTGGGCACACTCCTTCTATCTCTCCACCGATGAAGAAATTGTGCAATCCTACCGCAGCACACCCAAAGACTGGCCGTGGTTTATCCACCTCGCCGAAGGGACAGACGACATTGCCGCCAGCGAGTATCAACGCCTCAAAGCGCTCGGTTGCGTCGGCAAAAACACCGTTATCGTGCATGGCGTAGGCATGACCGCTCAAGATGAGTGGGACGCTAAAATGCAAGGCGCATGGGTTGCACTCTGTCCTTCAACAAATCACTTTCTACTTAACCGCACGCTGTTGCAAGAATCGACGTATATGAGGAGCAATCTCATGCTGGGGAGCGATTCACGGTTAACCAGCGACGGCGACTTTCTGGATGAGATAGGCAGTTTCAGCAAAGAATTTCCTGAGTTCACTGATTCGCGCTTACTCAACATGATTGCATGGTCAACTGCGGTTAAATTAGGAGTGCTAGAAAACTGGCGGTTGAATCCCTTAGCCGATAGTACAATTGCAGATTTTGTCGCCATCAAAGTCGATTTTGAAAGTGATGATCCAATCCCACTGTCACACCTAAAACGGAGTGATCTAGCCCTTGTCGTTTACAATGGAATTCCGCGCATTGGTGACTCTGAAGTCATGTCCAAATTCGCAGATATAGACACAATTCAGGCGCAATTGGATAATAAACCGAAAGCCATACACAGGCATCTGGCACAGTCTATTCAAAAATGTAGCCTCAAAGAATCAGGTCTTGAAGTCGAAGCTTTACCCAAACGCAAACTGTTTCAATTCATTTGAACGTTAACTTCAGTAGGAGACATCATCATCATGACCGACATTCTTTTCGGACAATCCTACTATTTACGGTTTGATCCTAAGTTATGGGACGCCATGCAACCCTATCCCCCACAGGGGACGCTCTATGCCGCTGCCTATATGCGTAATCGTGGCTACTCGGTAGCTTTGTTCGATGCCATGCTCGCCGAAAGCACGCAGGAATGGGCAGCCTCGCTCAAACAGTACCAACCGAAATATGCCATCCTCTTTGAAGACAATTTTAACTATTTGAGCAAAATGAGCCTCCTACGGATGCGTGACGCCGCCTTTGAGATGATCGGCATGGCGAAAGCACAGGGTTGCACCGTCATCGTCACCGGTGCGGATATGACCGATCACGCCGAACAATATCTCGCCCACGTCGCAGACTATGTGCTCATGGGTGAAGGCGACGAAACGCAGGGTGAATTAATCGATTATCTCGCGAAAAACAAATCACCTGTCGAAACCGAACTCTACAAAATACAGGGATTGGCTTACCTGCACGAAGGCCGCATGATCAAAACCCCGGCCCGCCCTGTTATTAGGGATTTGAACGCCCTACCCTTCCCTGCGTGGGATTTAGTCGACCGTGAAAAATATCGCACCGTCTGGATGCAGCATCACGGTTACTACTCCATGAATCTGGTGACCACCCGCGGTTGCCCCTTCCATTGCAACTGGTGTGCTAAACCCATCTGGGGTCAAAAATACAACGTCCGCAGCGCCGCCAGCGTGGTTAATGAGATGGCGTGGCTCAAAGACAACTTCAACCCCGATCACATCTGGTTCATGGACGACATCATGGGCATTCAAGATCGCTGGATCGAAGAATTTGCTGACTTGCTCGAATCGCGCAAACTTCACATCCCCTTTAAGAGTCTCAACCGTGTTGATTTACTCTTACGTGGCAAAACCATCCCCGCTTTGGCACGAGCAGGTGCGAAAATCGTCTGGGTCGGCGCGGAAAGCGGTTCACAAAAAATCCTCGATGCGATGGATAAAGGCACACAAGTCACCCAAATTTATGAAGCCACTAAGCAACTTCATGCGCATGGGGTCAAAGTCGCCTTCTTCTTACAGTTCGGTTACCCCGGTGAAACCCGCGAGGACATCGAACTCACCCTCAAAATGGTGCGTGACCTCATGCCCGACGACATCGGCATCAGCGTCAGCTATCCGCTTCCCGGAACGCCCTTCTACGAGAACGTCAAACACGAGCTAGGAGAGCGCGTCAATTGGCTCGATAGCGCAGACCTCGCCATGCTCTACAAAGGCCCTTTTGCCACCGAGTTCTATCGCCAGTTACATACCGTCGTCCACAAGGATTATCGGTCGCGCAAAACGTGGGCTGAAATCAAAGCCCTCGTCCGTAATCCTGCCAACTTGCGACCAGCCATGCTCAAGCAAACCGCCGCCATGATTTATCACAGGCTGACTTTACCCAGCGCCATCGCCAAACTCGATGAACTCGCCAAGCTCCCGCACGAACCAACCCGCTTAAGCAATGTCACCATAAGCGGGTAAACCTGAAACATTGAATTGATGTTACCAAATGTAGTTTTGGAGGTTAGGAAATGGCACTAAACGTACCACATACAACCAAACTCACTGATTCGTCGGTGAGTTCAAAGGCGATATAGGACGTATTCTTGAGGCTAGAAACAGGTTATGCGCGGCGCAAATTGTCACACCCGTTCCATCTCTAGCCAATAATGATCACCTAAATATTTGAACGGCCAATGGGGAGCAGTCAATTTTTCCAGCGCCAGCAATGGACGCGCCAACCACGGGCGCGCACCCACCGGTTTATACAAATCGCTCGGTGGCAAGAACACGCCCAACCCCCACAACAAGGATCGCTTGAACCCCTGCCCCAGATCATTCTGCATCCGCGCCGGTGTCGGATAATAAACAGGGAAATACTTACCATCGAGATGTGCAATCGTACTGCTTCGGAATCGTCGCGTGGCATTCTTAAAATCCGCATGGATAGCGAACCACAATACTTCCCACGGACACCACGGCCCGATGATTCCTAGCCCGATCTTCCCACCTGACCGGATATGACTGGTCAGTTGATGCCCGATTGCCGTCCAGTCACCCACGCAGTTCAACGGCCCATAATTCGAATATGCTCCGTCAAACTGCCCTTCCAATTGCCACTGTGCCGCCTCTGCGAAGTCCAAACGCTGTACGCTTATCATATTGCCCACGCCGGCTGCATCCGCCTTGCGCCGCGTCTCATCAATCATGGCTTGGCTGCCGTCCGCCGCCACCACACGCACCCCGCGCTTGGCTAACCAGATCGCATCCTCACCAGTGCCACATCCCAGTTCCAGCACACGATCTCCTGCCTTAAACAACACGCTCAATCGTTCCCATACCCGCGCACGAAACCACAAACTAAGTTCCGTATTCGTGAACTCTTCATCGTATCGCGCCCCGATGTGATCAAACGCCTCGGCGGATGTACCTACAGGTTCCGATTGGGCATCTGGCAAGCTGTCTGTCATAATACGCTCAATAAACTACGTCTATAGTGATAGCGATTGTAACCGTTTCAGCCCAATTTTCATAACGGCATTGCATCGGACAAGACCAAAGGAGTCGGATAGTCCCGCATCCGCTACCGTGAGAAACCTATCCCGCAACACCAGCACACTACTCCTTAGCAACGCAGGCAGCGCCCTCTTATCATTCCTCTTGTCGGTATCCATTGGGCGTGTCCTTGGCAAAGATGGACTCGGAGTATATTCAGCAGCACTCGCATGGGTTTTCCCATTGTCCTTGATTGCAGACTTTGGCATCAGTACCCTAATGACCCGCGAAATCGCCCGCGACTCTGCTCTTGAATCGCAGTATCTACCCTTAGCCACCCAATCACGCATCTGGTTAGGCGGTAGTCTGATGATCATACTCACATTGCTTGCTCCAATACTCAGCAATGACGTTACCGTTATTCAAGGCTTACGAATCTCCGCACCGCTGATCCTTATCACCCCCCTGTTCGGAAACTACACTGCCATCTTTCGTGCCCGCCAACAAATGTGGCCGATTCCATGGCTAAACCTCGGTATGTTAGTCACACAGGTCATCCTGACGATTGCCGTATTTGCATTTGGTGGTAATGTCCTTGCGGCATTAGTCGTCAACACCGCCACCTCAGCCGCCCAACTCCTCGCCGCATGGTCGATATGGCAGCGCTGGTTTCGTCAGCCTGATACCTCCTCTATACAAGTCATCTCTCAACTTCAAATCCACAACATCCTTCTCCAAGCGTGGCCGTTTGCTGCCGCTGGCATCTTGGCAGCCATTCAATCCCGTCTCGCACCCATCCTGCTCGAAAAACTGACCGATACTGCCAGCGTTGGATCATATGCTGCCGCCAGTCGGTTCGTCGAGGCTGGACGCACCGTGCCAAATGCCCTTTTCGGAGCACTCTTTCCCATGCTCGCAACGCTGGTCACCCAACCCACACATATGAAGCAGACCTTCCGCAAAGTGATGTTGGGGTTAGGTGCCTTCAGTGGACTTTTAGCCATTGGCTTTACGCTATTTGCACCACTCATCCTCAGGCTAACCTATGGCGCAGACTTCAGTGTCGCCAGTGCCACGCTCCAAATCGCTATGTGGGGGCTTGTCCCCTCCCTGCTCCGATCTGGCATCACCCTCTATTGGTATGCCCACGGACGCGAACACGCAGTCAATCGTGCCATCATCCTCATGCTACTTGTCCAGGCGATAACAAGCCTTGCACTTATCCCCTCTCAAGGCGCATTCGGCGCTGCTCTAGGAGTTTTAGTTAGTGAAACCGTCGGCTTCGTTGTACTACTTACTCCGTTAATGAAGAAGGTGAACCGTGATCCGTCCTAAATTGGGACAAACACGGATTGAGCTTTTACTTGTCACAAGCCTATTTGTAATCAGCCTGTCCTTACGACTCGCTACTGTGCTGCCAACCCATTTTGACGGGTTATATGGTCAAGATGCCTACGCCTATTATGACTATGCGCAGCAATTAAACCTCGATCTGCGTACAGGTGCCGCCTTAAAACCCTTCTTTTGGCCATTGGGCTATCCCGCCATCCTCACAATTGCGCTGTCAATCGGTGGCAACACTCCGACCATCGCCCAATCTGTCAGCATCTTGTTGGGCGCAGCGTTAACCCCACTCATCTACATCTTAGCGCGCCAAATTGGATTAAACCGATGTGTCAGCATCGTCGCAGCAGCAATCATGACCGTTTGTGGTCAAGCCCTACAATCTAGCCTCGTGATTATGAGCGATATTCCCGCACTCTTTTGGGCGACACTCAGCGCCATACTGCTCACCAGTTACCTAACCCAATCCGATAAAGCCTTGCGCTGGCTCATCCTTACCGCCATCACACTCACTCTCGCCATCATCACCCGCTGGATATATCTAGTCTTAGGACTACCTTTTGGCATCGCACTACTCATCCACTGGCGTTGGCACATCCATTGGCGACATGCTTTTAGTGCATTGTGTGTTGCCTTCATCGTTCTGTTGCCTCAATTTCTCTATAGCCGTACCAACCCAGCACCTACCCTTAGTCATGAGTGGGTACAGGGTTGGTCGCCTGCCCATGCTTTCCAAAACAGCTTCACCAATATTGACGGTCACTTTGACTATGCGCAAATAAATGCCATCTATTACGCACAACCCTTTTACGACCCCTATTATCTGTCACCGATTTTCTCGGTCGTCTTGCTCCTCGGTTTGTGGACTGCTATGCGCCGAAAATCATGGATAGGCACTTTATTCGGTGGATGGGCGTTGCTGCCGTATCTTTTCCTCGCGGGGATTCCTTATCAAAATATCCGCTTTCCCCTCATCGTCATGCCTGCCATCGCCATACTCATCGCCCAGGGGCTTGACACAATTCTGGCTCAACTACACCGCCTCCACATGGAAACATCAAGCCGCACCATCATCCGATCCTTGCTTGTCATCCTCTTTGTACTTGGCCTCTTACACATGTGGAAACGTGCCACAGAAGTCACAACAATCTTCATCAATCACCAACAACAAGATAAATCAGCAGTCGACTGGGCGAGTCAACACATCCCGTCCGGTGCGACTGTCTACGCGTTCGGTCTGACTCTCGCGCTCAGGCAACGCACCACACTCGATGTTCAGGAACTCTACTACGAAACGCCCGAAACACTGGCGACCAAGTGGCAGCATGGCAAAGTAGATTACCTCCTACTCAACGTCTGGAACGTCGAGAACCAATGGGTTGGACGGGACCTAGAACGCAGTTATCATTGGCTACGTGACCAGCGCGGACTGATACGAATTGGCAAATCAGGCTACTATACACTCTACAAAGTACGAGGATAATCATGGCAAAACTGGATAACTACATCGAACGCAAAGCGATCGCACTGGCAGATCGTGAGCGTGATTGGTCAGCCAACCCTGAAAAAGCGATAACCACCATAAAAGCCTCTTCAAAAGTGGCGGGAAATTCCGGCGCACGCCCCACCACCATGGGCAACCATACCATCATCAGCGACTCAGCCACCGGATTAGCCGGTCACTCCCTCGGCCCAACCGCACCGGAAATGCTGCTCGGTGCGCTCGCAAGTTGCCTTGTCCACACGTATCTCATTCACGCCACCCTTCTGCACATCCCCATTGACGATGTCACCGTCGAGATCAGCGGCACCATGGACTACAAATCAGTCATCAGCATGCCCGGCACGGGCAATCCGCTCATTTATGATATGCGTTACAAAGCACAGGTTGAAAGCTCTGCGGATGCTGCGACCATCGAACAACTACACACTGCCGTCGAAGCCACCTGTCCTGTATTGAACACCCTGCGCTTTCCAACCGATATCCAGCGGGAAAAGTAATGCACGTCGGCATCATTCTGCCCGGCTTCAGCAGTGACGAACAGGACTGGGCAATTCCGGTACAACTCAATCTCGTGCGCGAAATGGCGGCAGTAGAAGATGTTCGCGTCTTGGCACTCCGCTATC
Organism: Aggregatilineales bacterium; assembly: GCA_044227005.1. Lineage (GTDB taxonomy): Bacteria > Chloroflexota > Anaerolineae > Aggregatilineales > Phototrophicaceae > CFX2. Next base: position 594,852 of record JBGAFZ010000002.1, on the reverse strand, counting down.
CGTTTCGGCGCGACAAATACACCATTTTCGGCGCAACAGTCTATTCATTAGGGGTTGGGCAAGTGCGCGGGTTTCAACGCCTCAAACTCTGGCTCGATGCCCTCCTCACGCTACGACGTCTCCATCAAGAAAAACCCTTTCATGTACTTCACGCCATGTGGGCGGACGAAACCGGCCTAATTGCTGCATGGGCAGGTAAGTGGCTAGGTATTCCGGTAATCGTGTCGATAGCAGGCGGGGAGCTGGTCGGCTTTGACGATCTGGACTACGGGCTACAGCGTAGCACTTTCAGCCGTTGGATCGTCGGGCAAGCCTTACGTGGAGCAGATCGGGTCATAGTCGCCTGTAGCTATGTCCAGCGCCTTATGACGCATGCAGGCTATGAGAACCTGAGACTCAAAATCCATAACATTACCTTGGGCATCGATGAAGCCGTTTTCAAACCCGCTGATAATCCACAACCGACCGAAAACAAATTAATTCATGCAGCGTCCCTGATCGGCGTAAAAGATCAAGCAACCCTCATACGCGCGATGGCACACCTTAGTGATGACGTGACACTCGACATCATCGGCACAGGTTCAGACGAACCCCGTTTACGTGCCTTAGCTGCCGAGCTAGGTATCACCCATCGCATCCGATTCCTCGGCAAAGTGGCCCACTTGGATTTACCTACCTACTACCAACGTGCCGCGCTCAACATACTCTGTTCACGTCACGAAGGCTTAGGCATGGTCACACTCGAAGCCGCCGCCTGTGGCATTCCCACTGTAGGCACAGCCGTTGGCCTCTTACCCGACTTCCCATCATTAGGTGTCAGCGTACCAGTAGGCGATGATGTCGCCCTAGCCAACGCCATTCGTGACTTACTTGCAAATAAAGAAAAGCGACTGGCACTTGGCTTTTCCGCGAAAAACCTCGTACACAATCGCTTTACCATTCAAGAAACCGTGCGTCTCTTACGGGATCAGTACCGACAGCTCAGCCAACAGCACTAAACGGCCTTCCACCACACGCCCGTACATTCTGGCAAAATGACCCAATTCTTGCGTACCACCTCATCTGCCATCTCATCTCCGAAAAAGAAGCGCGTGAGTTGTTCAGCTTCCGCCAGCGACTCAAACTGATAATCTGTACGAATAGTGGTGTTCTGAAATCCATGCGTGCCTTCCAACCATGCATAGAACTCTGCCAAACCAGCAGTTGGTGGCAGAGGTGTCTCACGGCCTGTTCCCATCGTTTCCATCATGACGATAGTTCCACCACCTCGCAGTACACGTTGCATCTCACCAATCGCTTTACTGACTTCATCACGCCAGCTATCAGGATACCAGCCGCAAAAATGACCAAAACTCCACCCCTGAATAGCCAGATCCGCCGAAGCGCTCTCAGCCGGAATCGACCGATTGTCAGCAACCTGCGCTTGCCAATTATGTAATCCGCTTGCTTTCAACTTTCCGATTGCTACATCCAGCATATGCTGCGACCCATCATATGACCTCAGACTTTTAACCAGTGGCGCCAACATCAACGTCAACCGTCCCGTTCCCGCCCCGAATTCCACCACATCTAGCCCTTCAAGTGGGCGTATCTGCTGCAACGTCTTGAGGATATTACCCTCATAGTCCTCGCGCTGGATGAGTGCCTCATACTGGTCAGCTTTACTCGCATAAATGATCTCAAAATGGTCAGGCATAACTTGTCCTATTCAACAAACTAAAATATCATGCACACCTATAACGCTACTCAATCACCACCACCGTATGCGCACCAACGGGTGGCAAACTGATGTGCACATAACCGTCACTGAATGTAAACGGCAAATCCTGTATTTCTGGTGCCAGATACACGCGCTTCGGCGCTTCATCCGCCCGTAACGCGAACGCCAGTCCCGCGGTCGGCCACGATTGATCAACATGTGGGATAGATTGCATCGAACGCCGTGGATGATAACAAACCACATGCACAACATTCCGTGCTGCGTGACCATCCGTTTGTGCCTGATGAGTAAGTCCGAATTCCACCCAACCAGGTCCGCTTGGCTTCACCAATGGCGAAGGGAGGAATGTCGCAAGTAACCCGCGTATCATGTCACGGTACGCCCAATAATCAACTTGACGGTACCCGCTGAATAGCGGCGCTGCAAAGTACAACACCTGTTCATTACTCACCGCGACCGGTGCATTCAATGACTCGCCCACTGGCGCATGTTGATGCCCCATGAAATGTTCCCACGTACGATTGAACAGCGCCCGACTGAGTACGCCATGACCAACTGCTCCCCCCGTTGCTTCTACTACATGCGAACCTTCATAGAAGACATAATCATAGTCGTCAGCCAATTCACTTGCCCCAACCATCGTAGCACTTGGGCGCACATAAGCTGGCACTGTCGGCGCAGGTTCAATATACCGCACAGGTATCTGAGTCAATTGGAATTGACCCGTAGCACGGTCTAGCGCTGCCGTACCACTCAAGATCAAACGTCCGCCATTGTTGAGATAAGCACCCAACTTGGTGATCAAGGCCTCGCTCAAGACCGCCCCATCCGGCAACATCACCGCCCGATACCCTCCCAAATCAGACTCCGCATCAACAATATCAAATTGGTAACCCAATTCCAGCAATGTTTGTGCCGCACCTTCAAGATCAGGTGGATACTCATTATTACCAACCGTCCGCGTATCAAATGCACCAGTCGCGATTAATGCAATTTCTGCCGCAGGCCGCGCTGCTTCTAACCACGGTTCCAATGCTTCCACGCGCTTGAAAGTCTTACCGATTAAACGATACACCGCCGCATCGAGCTTACCACTTGGATGAAGTTGGTCACCCACGCAAATCTTGCCACCAGCCGCCAGAATCGTACCGCATTCATAATCCAATTGATCAACCGTCTTCAGGCCACCGAAGTCACCCCATGAACGGTGAAAACGTCCATTCATCCCCAAAAACTCGATCCCGTAATTCCGCGCCTGACGGGCAGCAATCGGATAATGCAGATAGCCCCAATGCCCCGAAGTCGGCAAACTTTCCACCTCAAAGTGCGTCATATACGGCGCAACCCGCCGAATATCCGCCTGAATCGTACCGTTGTAGAAAATTAATCCCTTCGGCAGACGCTTATGCACAAAAGTGGTCATACGGTTGAAGAAATCCGTTTGCTTCTTTCGTGCAAATGCCCATACCGCACCATCATCCTCGATATTCACCCCCGCCTGTCGCATTTGCTCCTTACCCCACATCGAGTAATTTGGCAGCGGGAAACAAATATCAAACCACAATCCATCCAGCGGATACAGATTGATGACTTCATCAACTTGGGCTTCCACATAATCAGCATAGCCTGATGACACATCCATCGTCGTCCAGCCCCACACATTTGAAAGTGGCGGGCGGCTGATCATTCGTCCTTCTTTATCCACCATCACCCATTCCGGATGGGTCTTACCAGCTAATTCATCCCACATGATCGAGACATACACCGGACACTTAATGTCTCGCTTGTGCAAAGCCTCAATCTGCTCACCCAGCAAATCGCGATTCAATTGCGGATGCGGTGTACCAACTTTGGTTGGATAATACGAATAACCGTGATGGCACTTGGCAAAAATATTAATCGAGTTAACACGCGCCGCATCCAGCGTCGACGCAAATTCATCCGCATTAAATTCTCCACCGACATTCTCACACCACTCAGACGTATGAAAATCGAGGTGAACCTGACGAAAACGAAGCGTATCCATGAAATAATCCTTTTGATGTCCAAAATCACTCTAAAAACAGAGAGCTTTCGTTCAAACAGATCCCAAGTGTTCGCTGGTTTCATCGTGTTCATGCACACGAAACAAGCCTGAACCGTCTTGATAATCTCGAACGAAAGCTCATCAAATTTTGTCCCCAACACAATCTCGTGTTGAAGAAACTATTCGCTAACTACAGTCTTGCGTCAACCAAACTAGCTGAACGCTTTGACCTGATCCAGCAACTTGCCCTGATCAACATCCGGATACTTATCCAGCAAAGCAGTGAAAACCTTCATGTATTCTACGATCTCTGGCTTGGTATACGCTTCAAAGCGCAGCGTAATGGCTGGTTGTGTATTGCTCGCGCGCACCATACCCCAACCACTCTTGAATGCCGCACGAACGCCATCAAGCGTGATGACCTCGTATTGCTTCGCGAGAATATCCGACATTTCCTGAATAATCTGGAATTTAGTCGCGTCCGGTGCCGAAAGAATGATTTCCGGTGTCGCTTCCAATTTCGGAATCTCTTCGAAAATCTCTGAGATCGTCTTAGATGAATTGGCGATAATTTCCAATGTCTTGAGCGCGATCAATGGCGCATCATCAAAACCATAATAATTCTCGCCGACGAACAAATGCCCGCTGACTTCACCACCGAGAGGTGAACCGATTTCGTGCATCTTCTTCTTCATCAAGCTGTGGCCAGTCTTCCACATCACCGGCACACCACCGTACTTCTTAATTTCATCGGGCAGTGCTTGCGATGCCTTCACATCGAACACAATCGACGCACCGGGATGACGGCTCAACAAATCACGTGCCAGCAGTGCCAGCAAGCGATCCGCAGCGATATGATGCCCATGATCATCTATGAACCCGCAGCGATCCGAGTCGCCATCAAAGCCCAAGCCCAGATCAGCACCAACTTCAACCACCTTGGCTTCCAAATCTTTCGTCGTTTCAGGGTCTTCCGGATTCGGCAAATGATTTGGGTATGTACCGTCCGATTCGAGGTACAACCCTACCACCTCAACACCCAGCTTCCGCAGCACTGCCGGAATGTAAGTACCGCTCAAACCATTACCTGCATCCAACACAACCTTGAGCGGTCGGCTAATCTTGACCTTCGACCCAATCGTATCCATGTGCTTATAGATCATTTGCGGATCAGTAGTGATTTCACCCTGTCCCTTAGCAAACGCATCCGTCTGAATAAGTTTCAACAGTGTTTGGATTTGCTCATCGGCCAGCGCCAACGAACCATAAGCCATTTTGATACCGTTATACCGCGTATCCAGATGGCTGCCGGTAATCATCACACCCGCACCCTTGCCCGAATAGCTTGCCGAAGCAAAATACAGTGTCGGGGTCAATACGGCACCAATATCCGTCACATTCATGCCGGTTGATGCCAAACCTTCTGCCAGTGCTTGCTTGATTCCCGGTGAGGTTGTCCGGTTATCACACCCCACGAACACCCGATCCGTCTGAAACTGTTGCGGCAAATACGTACCTAGCGCCTGACCAACCAACCGCGCCAGTTCAGGCGTAATCTGCGGCTTTTCACCGCTTACGGTGCCACGAATGTCATACTTGCGAAAAATCGAGGTATCTACCTGCGTCATAGACCAACTCCTTTTAACTGATGAAAAGAGAATTAATGAGCAATGCTAGTTATTTACTCAGTCTACCACTAGCCGGATGTGCTAGACGATTGACGAATACGCCGCTGAATATGGCTTTGTGCGATCTCGCGCAGCAAATCACGACAAGCCTCTTGCAATGTGCCACCCTGCCCTAACAGGTTCATAGTATTAGGTTCTGCAATCATCCGTATCTGAAACCGTACATCAGCAATTTCTACCGGTTCATAAATAATCGTCAGTGTCCACGCGCCACTAAACGCAATGTGTATCAGTTCAATCATCTGATCAAACACCGTTTGTGTCGCCTTATCAAACCATTCATGATCAGCATAATTAACCGGACGTCGCAGCATAGCCTCCCGCGACTCAAAAATCACATGTTTCCGGTCAACCTGTGACCACAATTCACGCAGCGCATCCACAATCGAAGTCTTGTCAGTCACCTGTTCCGTATTCTGCCCCCACACGGCATACGCGCTCCATAGCGTAACGCTTGACTCTGTTACCGCCTGCAACGTCAACCGCGCTTCCAGTCCGTATTGTAGCCGCAGATACCCGATTGTGGCCTCCCACGCCAATAATCCGTTTGCCGGACGTTTGGGCATAGGGCGGGAATTCAACGTAGGCGGCATTACACTTGCTCCGCATAAAACGTATGCGCCAGAAACCGGTCAACATGATACTGCGCCAACTGCGCCCCCAATCCGAACGTTACCGCATCAAAACCATGCCGCGCCCACGGGAGTTGCAAATGAACAAACGACGTGTTCGTCTTGGATAATCCTTTACTCAATCGTTCACCGTGAAATGACGGTGTAATCGTATCGCGCCTCGCCTCAACAAACAGAATCGGCGGCAAATCATCCTTGACCCAATCCACCGGACTCGCATCAATATATTCCTGCCGCAAGTCCTCAAATCGTCCGCCTAGCAAATTGAAAATTGACGAAGCCGAAGTCAAGCCTTCAAACTTCATCTCAGTTGGCGCGTAAAACGCAATCACCGCTTGGACTTGAGTCGCTTCATCTGCTCGCATAGCAGCCATCAAAGCCATGTGGGCACCTGCCGACCGTCCAAGCAGCGCAATCCGTTTAGAGTCGACACGGTATTCGCCCGCATGATCCCGCACCCACTTAATAGCCGCCTGCAAATCTTCCAACTGCGCCGGCCATTTCGCCGTACCCGACAGCCGATACTGAATATCAAACACCACATAACCGAGGTTCGCCAGATAACGATGCGTCGCCTCAAAATACTCCTGCTTATCACCGTTCTGCCAACCACCACCATGAATAGTGATAATCGCCGGATACATATCCCCGACAGCAGGCTTACTCATCGGCTCATAAACATCCAGCTTCAGCGGGATACCTTTCGGTTGTGCATACGTCACATCCCGCCACACACGCGCCCGTGATTGCCGTAGATGCGCCCCCAACAATTGCGACACGCTCAACGGATCAGGCAGCAATCGTGAACGCACGACCGCCGGAATCTCAGTCTCATAGGTACGTCCCAATCCCACGCGCATTGCCGAAGCCGTATCATCCAGCGTCGCTCGATAATCCAGATAGGGTTTCAAAGCGACAGCCGTACCAAACGCCCCGGTCAATAACCCGAACCACAGGCGCGGCTTACCCAACACCGCCCAGATTACAGCGATACTGCCCAACAGCGCCGCAAACCACGACAGTTCATTGGAAACAATTTGTACCGGACGCAGCGGTTCATACTCATCCTTAGCGATGAACAACACCCCTGCCACAGCCGAAAATAGCCCGAAAACCGTCGTAATAAATCGCCGCACGCGCTAGTTCCCCACCGATACTTCTTTACCATCCATCAATGCCGCGAATTTCAAGCTCGTCGAGTCCGCATCAACCTTCACCTGCGTTCCCGCCGGAGGATTAACCTTCAGCAAGAAATCCGCCAACGGCTCGCGCACAAACCGCCGGATGATACGCCGCAAAGGACGCGCCCCATATTCCGGTTCATTGTTCTGCGCCAGCATCCATGCGACCGCCGCATCAGTGAAATCCAGCGTCAAACCACGGTCACCTGCCATCTTGCGCTCACTCTTCAACATCAGCAGCAGAATATCATGCAGATGCTCCGCCGACAGCGCATTAAACATAATCACTTCATCCAAACGGTTAAGGAATTCAGGCCGGAACCATGTCCGCACCTCGTCCATAGCCGCCTCGCGTATATCATCCGTAATCACCGGCACAGCCAATTCTTCTGAACCGAGATTGCTCGTCAAGATAATGACCGTTTCACTGAACTGCGTCGTATTTCCACGACCGTCCGTCAAACGTCCTTCTTCGATCACCTGCAACAGAATATCCATGATGCGTGGATGAGCTTTCTCGACCTCATCAAACAGCACGATAATATACGGCTGTTGGCGCACCCGCTCCGTCAACTGACCACCGGCTTCGCTATCCACATAACCGCTCGGTGACCCGATCAACCGGTTCAGGCTACTCTCGTCCTTAAATTCGCTCATATCCAATGGCAGCATGGCATCTTCACTGCCGAACATAAACTCGGCCAGCGCCTTCGCCAATTCAGTCTTACCCACACCCGTCGGTCCGAGGAACAAAAACGCACCAATCGGGCGCTTGGCGTCTTTCAACCCCACACGCGCTGTCTTGATCGCCCTGCTCACCGCCAGCACGGCCTCATCCTCGCCGATCAACCGCTCCTTGAGATGCTCTACCATACTGGCATAGCGCAGCCGTTCATCCTCGCCCAACTTATTCACCGGAATACCGGTCATCTGGCTAGCCGTCAGCGTAATATCTTCTGCGTCCAGATTCGTATCCCCTGCCCGATCATTCTTGAACGGCAGTTGACTCTGTTGGCTCATACTCACCATCGCCGCCGTCCGGTGTAACAACTGCTCGGCGCTCCGCGGCAACGGCGATGAACTGAAATAACGCTTCGCCAAACGCACTGCCAATGACAGCGCATCATCCGCAATCTGGAGCTTATAATCCGCTTCCAGATGCGACTTCAAAATCTTCAAAATCTCAAGCGTTTCGTCCGCCGAAGGTTCCGGCACACGGATAATCTGGCTGTTCTCCGAAACCGCACTCACCGAAAGCAACCGTTCTTTATAATCAATTTCGGTCGTCGTCCCGATAATCACCGGATCATCCGCCAAAAACGCCTTCTGAATCAACGGCGTTGCCTTGCTGAACTCAGCCTTAATCGGCCCTCCGAAAAAGCGATGCAAATGTGGAATAAACAGGATACCGTTCGCCGCTTGGCTCAACCCCGCGCGCACCGTTTTCTGATCGTTATCCAGCAGAGATGTTTCATCAATCTGCACAAAATTCTTCAGTCCAGTCGGCCCTTTGCCCTCGGACATTAACAAACCGAGACTGTAAGCCAGCGTCCGCTTGCCCACACCATCCGGTCCCACCAGAATCACATGCCGCTTAACCGATTGCGACAAAATATTGATAATGTCACGCAGCAACCCCTCGCGGAAGTACACCGCGCGCAACTTCCCCGCTTTGGCCTGTGCCACCACATCCTGTGTCGTGCCATCAGGCTTCAACCGCACCTGAGAGTTATCCATACGGATGTCAGCAATCGCTTTGGGGGTAATCCCTTGCGACCGTAACAACCCGCTGGTTGACATCGCCGGTTCGGCCATAATGCTCAGCATATGGTCAGTATCAACCCGCACCTCGTCCTGCGAGTTTGCCAGACTCAGCGCATCATCAATCAAAATGATCGCCTGCTTCGACAGCGGCACTTGACGATTACCCTTCGCCACGAAGTCCAGATTACCGTTTGGATCGCCACGCCCCTCAACTGCCAGATGCACTTGCCGATCCAGCTTCTCCATATCAACCGCGCGTGTGCTTTTGAACACATCCAATAAACGCGCAGCCGCCGTATCCGGATGACGCATAATCGCCAACAAAATCAACTCCGGTTGCAAGGTCGGCTTGCGGTATTGATCCTTCAACGCCACCGCATCATTCATCACTGCATCTAAATCTTTGGAGAGCAAATCAGGGTTTAAAGTTCCCATTTAGCCATTGCTTTCTACGCTCAAAACGTATCTCATCAATAAACCCAAACATACACAATACGTTATTCGATAGGAATACCGCGCAAAGAAGTACCTTCACCATTTGCTTTCGCATGATTGTAAGACATCTGTTGCGAATAGTAACCAGCAAAACAACATCTGCATGACGGAACGTTGAACCGGCTAGTCATCAAAAGCGCGGCACTTTCTCCCGTCAACGAATCAACCCCCACAAGACATTTTCCTATTTGCCAATTATACACTGCACTGGGCAAAGTGTATGCGCTCTCCCACACATTTAATCTATCCGCCTTGGCTCATATCGAACCTCACAGATTAACACTACCAATCACCTCATTTCGCCCCTGCCCCCTTGCCCTCATATTCTGCCAATAAGGAATATGATAAACTGCTGACGATCACCAAATGCCTCAGAGGAACATGCGAGGACACAATGCTTTACGCCATCATTCATACAGACCACAAATCGCGTTCAGCCTTAATAACGATTGCGCTTTTCCTCCTGACACTTTACCTACCCTCCCAGCCCAATATTGCTCAAGGCTGCGCCAGCACCAATAGCACCATCACGCGTGATCATTTCCGCAGCGCACCTGCCGAAACCACCTTTTACTACTCGGTCTACACCCCTCCCTGTTACGCCGAGTCCACCACTGCTTATCCGGTTATCTACCTTATGCACGGCTCGAACGATGATGATGGACATTGGGGACGCTTGGGCATTCAACAAGCCCTCGACACTGGCATAGCCAATGGCACGCTCCCGCCTATGATGGTCGTCATGCCTTACGGCGAATGGCTTGCCAATAAAAACCAATTTGATCTTGTCTCGTGGGAAAACGTCTTTCTAAACGAACTGATGCCATTGGTCGAAAGCCAATACCGCATTGATGCCCGCCGCGAAACCCGTGCCATCGGTGGTATCTCGCGTGGTGGTTTCTGGGCGTTCGAGATCGCCTTCCGCCATCCTGATCTCTTTTCGTCAGTCGGTGGGCACAGCGCCTTCTTTGCCGAAGGTCAAGCACCCAAAGAATTTGACCCTCTCAAGCTCGCCCGTTCTGCGCCGGACTTGGATTCCCTGCGCATCGAACTCGATCGCGGCAATAACGACTACGCCGCCCCCGGCCTTGACCTGATGCACCAGCGTCTTGATGAACGCGGTATCACACACACCTACACCGTCTACACTGAAGGCCAGCATAACAACGCCCATTGGCAGCAACACATCACCGAATACTTGGCCTTTTACGCCGCCTCATGGCTAAAACCCTCCGCAGCTACCCAACCACCGATTATTTTCGCCACCAACACACCGAATACTCCCCCACCTGCTCCGACTTTGGCAGAAACGACAGCCTCTCCTTCAAGTGATAACTGGTCACTGTTCCTGCCTGCTGTTGCCTTCCCCAGCCTACAAACCGCCTTTACCATCGACCAATTACAAGCCGTCAGGAATGGTCAAGCCGACTCAAAACTCGCCCTTGATGAAACCACCGCGCAAGCCCTCAAAGGCTTCGGCATCAATCTCGCTCCATCCATCATGATCGTGCCGGATGACGCGCTACAAAATACGCTTTGGCGCAATCGGGCGCTCTACACCTTATTAGCCTTTGACCGCCTCAGCACCCATTACCGAGTTCTCCACATCAATGATCAACATCCGCTCGATCTGGACTTGAACACCTACCCCTTCGCATTCCACAGCGACCAACCGAACTACCAACCACAAAAACTCACTCGTTTACTCATGTCCGGTGTGACCGCCCTCACCCGCCTTACCCGCGCCGAACTCGACAAGCAAGGTATCGATTGGGCAGCATCCGGCATTCAAGACTATGTCAGCCATGCCGACTTTTTCCACACCAGTAACGAAGTATCCTTCTCACCGGATTGCCCCAAATCCATTCCCGACCAATTGGGCGAATTTTGCTCCAAAGAATCCCATTTCGACTTACTCACCAAACTCGGCTTGGATATTGTCGAACTCACAGGCAATCACAACAACGACTTTGGCACGGATAACTATCTCAAAACCCTCCAGTGGTATCAGCAACACGGCATACGTACCCTCGGCGGTGGTGAAAATCTTGAACAAGCACAAACGCCGCTTTTGCTAGACCATCACGCCAATAAAATCGCCATGCTCGCCTGCAACTGGGTCGGCCCCTATTACGCCATCGCGGATGCCACTGCACCCGGTGCCGCCTTCTGCGATTGGGATTGGCTGCGTGCCACCCTGCCCAAACTCAAAGCTGAAAACAACCTTGTCGTAGTCACCGTCCAATATCAGGAATATGAGGAATATCAACCCACCGCCCAGCAAGTGTCCGACTTTCAAGGATTAGCTGATCTTGGCGCAGATGTGGTCATCGGCACTCAGGCCCACAAACCGCAAACCTTCGATTACTACGGTGCCCGTACCGGACAAGAATCCTTTATCCACTACGGACTCGGTAACCTCTTCTTCGATCAACCCTTCTGGGGCAATAGCCGTTTCTTCATGGATGAACTCTATATCTATGAAGGCCGCCTACTCAATGTCGATCTCTTCACCGGAATCATTGACGACAACGCTCGTCCTCGCCCCATGACAGCCGACGAAGCCGTCAACTTTCTCGCCTTCATGTTCAATACACAGGGCAGCTTCTAAAGTTGGAAAACTCGAACGCAAATCCGTTGACATGTACGATCTTTTGTTCTAAAATGCATAATATAGGGGAGTAACACCACACTAAACGCTGGAGATATATTTTCGGTGGTAATCACTGAGATGACAACCCATAAAGATCCTTAAAGCCCCTCCCTGACGCTTTGGGGAGGGGTTGGGGTGGGGTATATAGTTGATTAATGTCGTCCACCACTTAATGCAGTCCTACCTGTAGGGGAATAACGTGTCTTAACCGCATCAATTTGCAGGCTTCATTCACAATCATTTCCAAATTTCACCTGTGAAATTGAAGAATGTGACTACGAAGTGTCCTGTGGACGAATTTTCCGAATCCGCGTGGCAAATCCGGCACAAAAACCCACTTTGCCATTGCTGCTTTTGTGACCGAAGGAAAACCTGTGGGCTGCCAATCTTGCCAACGGATGTCTTCAGACTTGCAACTGACAACTACTTTCGCCCTTTACCCTTTAACCCATTTTCCGACGACGACGACGACGACATCGCCGACACAAAACCCTTTAACCTTTTACTTTCAACTGTTAACCACTGTACGACACTGATAAGCGAAGCAATCCTGTGGACGACTTTTACAACATTTGAGGGAGCAAATAATCGATCGGACTATCAACTACGACAGATTGAGGTCATGGACATGAAGGCAATTACGGCAATCCCGCCATCTTGATCGACAACGTTCCATTCGCGAGGATCTTCCCAAACAGCACCCCACATACCGCCGGAACCGCTTGCGGCAAGGGACTGTAGGTCAGCACATAACCCGAAACCTGTGGATAAACCGTCCAGTCGTACACCGATGCCAGCGCAACAGCCACCGTTTTATCAGCTGGTAACGCTTTCACCAGCGCCTGTTCCTGAAGATCAGCATCCGCGTTCTGGGTGAACACCACCACTGTATCTACTTGGTCAGCCAACCGTTTCGCACTGGCAATATCGTCTTCCGTAGGCGTTGTATGTACCGCCAACGCCCGAACATCAACCCCGCTCCCCACGCAATCTTGCTGTATTTGGGGGCGCGTACCGGGGAAAATAACACCCGCACGTTGTCCCGGTTGAAAAGGAATCACATGCCGCTCATCCAGTGCCACCGTCACACCCTTCGCGAACAACTCATCCACCAATGGCGTATGCGCCTCCAGATTCAACCGTTCGTTCACACTATTCGGATCAAGCGCCTTCCAATTCAAAATACCGTATCGCTCTTTCGCCTCCAAAATCCGCCTGACCGACTCGTTGATGCGCGCCTCCGATATCTCGCCCGATTGCACCGCATCTACAACCGCCTGTATACCGGCAGCTTCCGCTTCCAAACTCACGTGCGCCGCGATCACCAGATCAACACCCGCCTTAATCGCGTTCAACGCTGCATTCGGATAACTGTAAACCGTATCAATCGCATCCATATCCAGCGCGTCCGTAATGACCAACCCTTGGTACCCCATCTCATCGCGCAGCAATCCCGTAACGATCGAGTGGGACATCGAAGCAGGTAAATTTTCTTGAGGCTCCAATGCCGGATAATAAATATGCGCCACCATCACTGTACTTACGCCTGCCTCAATCGCCGCCCTAAACGGTACCAGTTCGACACTTTCCAACCGTTCTCGTGTCAACGGAATCACAGGCAATCCAACATGCGAGTCACTACTACTATCGCCATGTCCGGGGAAATGCTTAGCCGTCGCCATCAGCCCTTCGCCCTGCATCCCTTTGATAAACCCTGCCAGTATCGGACTGGTCATCTGCGCATCATTCCCAAACGCCCGTCGCTTAATAATCGGGTTATTGGGATTCGTTTCGAGGTCAGCTACCGGAGCCAGATCCATATTGATGCCCACAGCCAGCATCTCTTGCGCCATCGTCTGCCCCACCCGCTCAGCCAGATCTACATCTCCCGTAGCGGTTAACAATGCCGGAACAGGAAACACCGTAAACCCATCCCGCAGGTGCGAAATCATCCCACCTTCTTGATCGATCGTAATGAAAAGCGGTACACCACCGCGATCAGTGATCGTCTGCTGATAACTATTCGTCAGTTGGGTGACTTCATTTGGCGTGGTGATATTCTCCGGTAGAAGAACAACGCCTCCCGGCTGCCATCGGATGAGGAAATCACGTCCGGCTTCCGTCAGTTGATTGCCGTACAAATTCACAATAAACATTTGGGCAACCCGCTGTTCCAGCGACAGATTAGCCAGCGGATCATTTTGTGCGAGGATAATCGAACCAGTGCTGAGGCCAAACAAAACAAAAACACAGAGACATATGGCTAATCGTCTCTGCGTCTGGATAAAAGCTAATCGAGTATTCAAACGACCCATTCAGTCAGGCGGCTTACTGGCCTGTCTCGCTCAAACGGTATCCGATACCCCGCACATTAACAATCAAGTCGGCATCTTTACCGGTCTGCTTCAGTTTACGCCGCAAATTGCTCACATGTGGACGGATAACTTCACGGGCTTCAGCCTCATCAACCGCATAGCCGCGCACTTCCCGCACCAGTTCATGGCACGAAACCACACGTCCGCGATGCGCCGCCAGATACAACAGCAGGTCAAACTCGGTCGGGGTCAGGTCAATCGGCTGGTCACCCACCGAAATCTGGTAGCGACCGGGATAAATCGTCAACGGCCCGAGGGTCATGTTGGCGTTCATCGGCTCGACCGGTGCGTTGCTCTCATAACGGGCTTCGGGAGCAATCGCCGGTTGTTCGTCTTCTTCATAAACGGCTGCAATAGCCTCAACGTCTGCCTTAGTCAGTTCAAACACGTTGCTGCGGATAGCGTCCAACAGCGCACGACGACGCTTGAGATTACGTGCACGCTCGACACCGCGCGCCACACTTTGGCGAATGTCTTGGCTCGAACTTGGCTTAATCAAATAATCGTGTGCGCCTAACCGCAAACTTTCAACCGCCGTTCCCAAGCTCGCATAGCCAGTCATCAAAATGACAATAGCGTCAGGAGAGATGTCCTTAATACGCTTCAGCAAGTCCACGCCGGACAAACCGGGCATACGTATATCAGTGAGGATGACCTCATATTCACTTCGTGCAATCATCTCTAGGGCTTCTTCACCGCTAGCAGCTTCCTCTACTTGATAACCAATACGCTGAAGCGTCTTACTGACCGAGTAGCGAATCGCCCCTTCGTCATCAACAACGAGGACGTGGGCAGTATCAATCATTGTATCCATCGCGCCAACCTATACCTAGTGTTTACTATTCACATATTTTGTCTTAATGATAATCAACTTAATCTACTTTCGCAACCAACAAAGCCTATTACATAATTGTGTATGGGTTAATAATGCACGGAATTCATGAATTTTCCAGAAATACAAAATAGATAATTGGCTCTGCATTATTTTTCACCGCAAACAATTCACTCACAAACCATTCGTCCTTATAGTAGATCGCCGCCACATCGTTTCCAACAACCAACATCGGAACTTGATCGCGTACTGCCGCTGGAATCTTACGGTTGACCATCCAACGACTCACCTTTTGGCTATGCCCATCCATACCTAACGGAACGAACACATCCCCTGATTCTCGTGTCTTTAACCTCACTTGAGCACCAACTGGTATGACAAGTCGGCACACATTACAGCTATCTTGATGGGCGATATGTGAAGCTTCGAGTATCCATTCTCCTACAACAGTTTTTGCGGGTATCGCCACTTCAACAACGCTACCAGCCTCTAGCAAAGCAAAGTCTGTAACAAGATTAGTCGCACCGACGATTTCTACAATCAGCGCATCGTACTCACCCCTCAGTCTCACCCCTCCACCCAACAATCCAAGTGCACCGTTACGCCCTTTCCGCGCAATTTCAATCGCCTCCAAAATCAATTGGGCACTGACATCTTCAGTTTGTCCAAGCCTTGCCACTGCCCACAACAACACTCTACGCTGTAAGGCCGCATGAAGCTCAAAGAACGCTTTACCTTCAAGTGTCACCCTCCCTTCAGAAAGCTTCACAGCCTCAGATTTTGTAAACGTGGCGACTTCTTCTTGTAGGTAAGCGTCTTCTACTGCAGCAATCTCCGCCAAACGTGACAATGCCGGTTTGATGTGTGGTGCGTATTGCGCCAGAAACGGCAGCACTTCTAGCCGTATTGCATTCCGCAACAGTGAAGTATCCGCATTAGTCGAGTCTTGCCGGGGTACGAGTTTATTCTCGACACAATAGTCCTCAATTTCAGACCGTGATATCCCCAACAGAGGTCGAATGACCGACAAATCAACATGACCGGGCACAGGCGAAACCAGCGCCATACCCGCCAATCCGTGAATTCCAGCCCCCCTCAACAAATGCATCAAAACCGTTTCTGCTTGATCATCCGAGTGGTGTGCTACTGCAATTCGGGTAGCCCCTTGTGCATGAGCTACACTCGCCAGAAAATCATAACGAGCCACACGAGCTGCTGTCTCAATACCTAACTGATGTTCTCGTGCCAGTGCCTCTACATCAGTCGAACCAATCGTAAACGGCACGCCTAACTCATGACATACTTGCCCAACATACCGGACATCAGCCGCACTTTCAGCCCCTCTTAGCTGATGATCCAATGTTGCAACATGCAGACTTACCCCCTGACGAGGTAGAATTTGATTGAGGATATGGAGCAGTGCCAAAGAATCAGTACCACCAGAAACCCCTATCACCAATGTTTGACCTGATGTGATAAGCTGAAACTTCTGTATGATCTGGCGGACTTGTTCGCGCATATCAAAAAGCATCTTTAGCCGGTTAGTATTTTGAAAGTTATTGCGTACATAATTAAGAATAACACCCATCACCTAACCAATCTGATGATAGATGAGAATGATTATAGTATAGTTGGCGCAGGGTTAGGATAGCTTTGTATTCGCGAGAGCGCGTGTTATAATGCCGCCCGCTTTCCTTTTCCGTGAGGAGTCTTCTACGTGCAGAGTCCGTTTGATTTTTTGCTTGGCATATTTTCTCTGGACATCGGCATAGACCTCGGCACAGCTAACACGCTTGTGAGCGTACGCGGCAAGGGTATTGTCATCAATGAACCATCTTTCGTTGCGCTGGATAAGAAAACACGCCGACCGATTGAGGTAGGTGCTCGCGCCAAAGAAATGTGGAACAAAAACCCCAAGGATATCATCGTCGTCCGTCCACTTCGTGATGGCGTCATAAGTGAATTCGAAGTCACCGAGGCGATGCTCAACCATCTCATTAATAAAGCGCACGAACAAACATGGGTGCCCCTCCCACGTCCCCGTGTAGTTGTGGGTATCCCCAGTGGTGTGACTGAAGTCGAAAAGCGTGCTGTCTTCGATGCCACCATCAGTGCTGGTGCGCGCGAGGCGTACTTAATTGAAGAACCAGTTGCAGCCGCAATTGGTGCGGGACTTCCTGTACAAGAAACTCGTGGCAGCATGGTCATCGACATTGGCGGCGGTACAACCGAAGTTGCCATCTTCTCGCTAGGTGGTATCGTCATCAGCCGTTCTATTCGCGTAGCCGGTGACGAAATGGATGAAGACATTGTCCAATATATGCGCACCAAACACAATTTACTCATTGGTGAACCAACCGCGCAGCGAGTAAAAGAAGAGATCGGTTCTGCCTATCCGCTCCCGCAGGAACGCACTTTCATGGTCAAAGGCCGCAACCTGATGACCGGATTGCCCGCTACAGTTGAAGTCAGCTCGATTGAAATCCGCGAAGCAGTATCCGGCTCCGTTGATATTATTGTTGATACGGTCAAAGATGCACTCGACGATACCCCGCCGGAGCTCGTCGCTGACTTAATGGAAAGCGGCATCTGTATGGCAGGCGGCAGCAGCCAGCTTAAAGGCTTGACTGATCGCATCACAGATGAAGTCAATATTCGCGCGTGGCTCGCCGAAGACCCAATGACCTGCGTTGCAAGAGGAGCTGGTCGTGTACTCGAAGACTACACGAACCTTCGGCGCTTATTGGTCGGATTGGAACGCGGAAGCACAAGACATTAGCATATATATAGAGCGTCTTGTTACTTGCACAGCTTAACCTATTCCCGGTGAAACCCTCTGCTGAACCAACAAGTTTGCTATAATGCTCCCCATCGTAAGCCAATTGAGGCGGTAACTCGTGCGTAACTGGCGATCCAATCGCTTACTTTTCTTGGGCGTATGCTTAGCAATCAGCTTGATTTTGATCGCAACCAGTCAAGCCGGATTTCTCGCGCCCATTAAGAGCATTATCACTACTCCACTGAACTACATAACCGGACTCCTGAATCGAACAACACTAGAAGCGGTCAAAGTTGCGGACATGCCCTCTGATGTCCCCACTTTACAAAAACGTGTTGCCGATCTTGAGGAAGCCCTCGCTCGCTATCAATCCGAACTGGTCGAACTCCGCGAAGTGGCTAATGACTATCAACGTCTGTCCGAACTCGTAAACTACACCTCGCAAACCCAGAATCAAGAGTTTCTCGCAGCCGATGTCATCAGTAACTCTGATGCAAACGCCCCTTTGCAAACCATTGCCATCAACAAAGGCACCCGTGATGGTATCGCTATTGGAATGCCTGTTGTCACTCAACTGGGCTTAATTGGCCGCATCTCAGATGTCACAGCCAATGCCGCACGGGTACTCCTCATCACGGATCTCTCCAGCGCGATCAGTGGACGCCTTCAAACCACCCGCGATGAAGGCAGCGTGGTCGGTCAGGCAAGCAGTGACTTACGCATGGAGTTTATCCCGCTTAACGCCAAAGTACAGGAAGGTGACATTGTCACGACATCCGGCCTAGGGGGCAACTTACCCGCTGGCTTGGTGATTGGACAGGTAACCAGTGTCCAGCAACGCGAATTCGAACTTTTCCAAAACGCCGTAGTCCGCAGCCTCAACAACTTTGCTACGCTCGAAACCGTACTGGTCATAACCAACTTCCAACCAGTTGATATATCAGTTTTTGAGCAAGGCACTCCTGTAGCACCGGGAACAGGTAACTGATCAATGGGTAGCTTTCTTAGCTTACCAATTCTGATCCTCGCGGCTGCCCTACAGGTTACGGTATTGCCTCAGATTAGCATCTTGGGTGGTCGCCCTGACCTAATACTGCTCATTGTCATTTCGTGGTCACTCAATTCCACGCTTGAACAGGCAGTCCTCTGGGCATTTGTTGGCGGCATTTCCAAAGACTTATTGTCCGTCGCCCCTGTCGGAACATCGCTAATCGGCCTTATTCTCGTTGTATTTGCTGTACATGCCATTCGTCAACAGCTATTTAGTGTCGGTTTATTTACGCTAATATGGGTCAGCCTCATTGGAACCATCGTACAAGAATTTAGTATCCTGATGGTTATACTGCTCGGAGGATTCCAACCGCAATTCGCTGACCAACTCGGCTATGGTATCTTGGTGGATCAGTTCAGGTTATTCATTGTGCCAACAATCGTTTATAATCTCATCGGTATAGTCCCAGTTTATTTGCTCATGCGTTCAATTCAACGCGCTGTTGGATCAAATCTCCGGTTAACCCGATGACGACTTCCACGCAACCGATTAATGGGTAATTTTCAGAGAAACAATTGACCGATATACCTCGACAGTTGCATTACCCATACACCCAATGAGTTTTAAGCAGGAGAAACTTATCAATGAACAGACGTTTACTCCCATTTCAGGGATGGCGACTAACGCTATTTCAAGCAGTTATGGTTGCGATGTTCATCCTGTTCTCGCTGCGTATGTACGACCTACAAATCGTAGGCTACCAATCATACGAAGCCGCTGCCGACGAAAATCGCTTGAGCCGCCTTCCGCTCGCGGCGGACCGCGGTGTGATCTTCGACCGTAACGGTGTTGCCCTTGCCCGTAACGTACCAGCATTCAACGTCACAATTGTGCCGGCGCGCCTACCAAGTGACCGAACCAAAGCGCTGGAAATCTTTAATCGTCTCTCCGCTCTAGTCAACGTTCCCCCCACTGCCGACGTTGCCGCAGCCAGCGCACAGACAACCGGACGAAAAATCCGCAGTATCGAAGAATTAGTCGTCGAAGGCGAAGGTATTGCGCCCTTCCGTGAAGTAACCATCGCTCGTGATGTCGATTTACACGTTGCGCTTCAAATCCGCGAAGAACGGCAATCATTGCCCGGTGTAGATGTGCAAGCCAAACCAGTGCGTGAGTATCCAACTGGCGAACTCACCGCACATATCGTCGGTTACATGGCACCTATTCCTCCCGAAGATGCAGAAGCCCTCATCGAACAAGGTTATGATCCGGCCTTTGACCGTATTGGTGTCGATGGCATCGAGTATTTCTTGAATGCCGAGCTAGGTGGCAAGCGCGGCTCCGAACTGCGTGAAGTGGATGTCGCAGGGGCGACCATTCGCCAACTCGAGCGCATTGAACCAGTTCCCGGTCAGAATGTCCGATTGACCATTGATGTCGAGCTTCAGAAAGCCGCTGAAGAAGCACTTAAGAATCGCATCACGCTCTTAAATTCGACTTATAAGAAAGTCGTCAGTCAGCAGGGTGTTCTCGTTGCCATGAACCCCCAAAACGGACAAATCTTGGCGATGGTCAGCTACCCCGGCTACGACAACACCAAGTTCGCCCGTAACATCGATGTGACGTATTATGAGCAGGTCGCCAATGACCCGTTGAGACCACTCATTAACAATGCCATTCGTTCGCTCTATCCGCCCGGCTCTACATGGAAACTCATTACTGCATCAGGAGCCATGCAAGAAGGCATAATTTCACCCACTAGCGTACTGGATGACCCCGGACGCCTAGTTGTTGAAAATAAATATGCGCCTAATGACCCTGCCGCGTCTCAAACCTTCGTCTGCTGGAAGCGTGACGGACATGGCTTGATCAATATGATCGGTGCCATCGCCAATAGTTGTAACGTCTATTTCTATCAAGTGGGCGGCGGCAATCCCGATGTTCCCAGCGTTACACTCCGCCCCGGTGGCCTCGGCATCGATAACCTATTCCGCTATGCGACAGCCTACGGCATTGGAAGTGAATTAGGTATCGAACTACCCTCTGAAAATCGCGGACGCATGCCCGATCCAACGTGGAAACGTGTCCTCTACGGAGAAAACTGGTCAACCGGTGATACTTACAACGCAGCCTTAGGTCAGGGCTACGTCAACGTAACCCCTCTACAACTGGTTAGTATGGCCGCTACAGTAGCCAACGGCGGAACATTGTACCAACCAACGATTATCGACAGTTTTCTAGATCCCGAAGGTAAAGTAATCCAACCGTTTACGCCTCACGTACTGCGCAATGTAAACCTCACTGGCTTTACAGGTACACTGAGGCTATTACTCGTTGAAGACATGATCATGAAGGGTCCGGATAGTCTTGATTGCATGTGTGAACCGGATAGTCCCTATTACAACGGCGTACGCTGTAATCCGGCCACCTACCGCAACACCGTGGATATGAGCGTGAACCAAGATGGCAGTGACTTACGCGAATACGAAGTCTTCGTTCCGCAAAACTACACATTCAATGCCAGCATGTGTACAGATTTGCGCTTCAATGACAAGTACCGCCCTGCCTTTGTCAGTCAAGATACAATGGATATTGTGCGACAAGGGATGCGTAGTGCAGTTACAATTGGTACCGCAACCAAAGCCAACTTACCTTATGTTGAAGTCGCAGGAAAAACAGGAACAGCTCAGTATTGCGACAACATCGCCAACGGCCTTGGCTTGTGCAAATTTGGTAGTTGGCCGGCACATGCGTGGTTCGTTGCATTTGCGCCATATGTGAATCCTGAAATCGTTGTAGCCGGATTCATCTACAACGGAACTGAAGGATCGCTGTGGGCACTTCCAATGGTGCGTGAAACCCTAGAAGCTTATTACCGGCTCAAAAATGAACGTGCTGGTTTGGCCGCACCACCACCAGCCGACTCAATAGCCCCACCTGCGACTCCGGTTCCAACCGCAGCACCTACGGGAGGTTAATTTGCAAACCGCTTCTAAGCAACCAATTGCTATCAAACAATGGATCGGAGCACTTCTGGTAGGTGGATTGAGCCTAATTGCGTTTAGCGTATTGGGGCACACACCAGTCATGAGAGCACTAGGGATGGCTGCCTCAGTCGCGGGCGTTACCCTCATACTCCAACGCTTTGGTACCACACTAGCTGTCATTGGCAGCCTAGCACTCGCATTTAGCCCTGCCTTCTGGTCACAAACGGGTGGCGAAGATACTAAACTTGTAGTCTTGCTAGCAATCACGCTCCTCATTGCCTTAGTAGCAAGCGCTCTCTTTATTTGGATAGGCAAAGTGACGGAACGCGGATTAGTTATCGGCGTAGTCGTCTTTGCTGTGTTGTTCTGGGGATTGGTCGGCACGCCACGCAGCTTACGGGTAACCACATTGGTCACCACATGGCTGCTCTACATTCTAATTGATGTCATCTGGAACAGTAACCCACGTCCTGATGCGCTTCTCGTTACCCCACCGGGGCAGCAACATTCGCTTGCTCTCCTAGTATTGCTCATTGTCGGCGTCCTCAACGATCCATTGTTTACCTTGCTCGCTCCTGCATTATTGGTAGGTCTATACATATCCAAAATCCCCCTGCCGCGTTGGTACTGGGGGATAATCGCGATCGTTATCGTATTTGGATTACGAGGACTCGTTGGTCAATATCTAGCTACTGATTGGTGGTCTAGGTCAGCCGCAGCATTGCAATCCACAGGAATACAAGTACCCTATGTGGTCGCAGATGGCTGGCGAGAAGCATCCCGATGGATTTACATCATCAACTTAGTTAGAAATCAGTTTACGGATATTGGAATTCTGCTAGGTATTTTGGGGCTTGCTCGGTTAGCTCGTTGGTATCCACCTTTAGGGACAACAACCTTAATAGCTTATGGGTCATATGCTTTGTTCGGCTTGGTCTACTTCGGCAAAGATAGTACAGTACTTCTCTTGCCAATGTTCGTAATACACACCATTTGGATGACCTACGCCATCTTTGCACTCGGCCAATGGTTTCAAAAAACACTTGCTAATCGAAGCGAAGCGCATTGGCTCGCAACAGCAGCCTTTACGCTCATGCCCATTTTTCTGATCGGTCGCATTGCCGGAGTTTTATAGCGCATGAATAAAAATAAGGTATAGTTAATGTTTAGGATAAATCATCACACTTTACAAACGGGGTTTACTATCCGCCTTGGCAATTTCTTAACCCTTTATCATGGTGACATTCATGCAAGAACAAACTGTTGCAATTAAAGGGATAAAGGAAGGGTTGTTGATTGCCCTAAGCACGACCGAAGAATGGCAGGCGATAACTGTCGATCTTGCGGCACGCATCGATCAGCAAAGTGCATTTTTTGCTGGCGCGCGGATCACTGTAGACTTAGGTAAGCGCCCTGTACCTAAACATGAGTTAGGGTCGCTGAAAGCACTGCTAGAGCGGCGCGGATTATCATTGTGGGCAGTATTAAGTGAAAGTGCCACCACGATTGATGCTGCACAAGCGCTCGATTTGAAAACGACCATTTCCACGCCCGTACCGGGTCATGAGGATGATGAAGAATCAGAGTTTGATCCGGAAGAGGACGGCACTGTTGGGGTAATGATAAAACGCACACTACGATCCGGACGAATTGTAAATAGTGTCGGTCACGTCGTAGTGTTGGGGGATGTAAATCCGGGGGCAAAAATAATCGCCGCCGGTGACATCATTGTATGGGGTAGATTACGGGGCATTGTTCACGCAGGCGCAGATGGCAATGAAGACGCTGTAGTTTGCGCATTGGATATGAACCCAATGCAACTCCGAATAGCAGGCTACATCACGACTTCGCCGCAAGACAAGCGGCGGCAGCCTAAACCGGAGATCGCGTCAGTGCGTAAAGAACAGATTATTGTAGAACCATGGGCGTATTGAAAGGAACATAAATCCTTATGGGGGCTAAAGTAGTAACCGTTACCTCAGGTAAGGGTGGTGTTGGTAAAACAACTACCACCGCCAACCTTGGCGTAGCGCTAGCACGAATGGGTAAAAAAGTTGTCCTTATTGATGCTGATATAGGTTTACGTAACCTAGACATCGTCATGGGACTTGAAAATCGTATTGTGTACGACATGGTAGATGTCATCGAAGGCCGTTGCCAACTGCGTCAAGCAATGATCAAGCATAAACAATTTCCTGATTTGTTCTTGATTCCTGCCGCACAAACGCGTGACAAAACCGCTGTGAGTCCGACTGATATGATTCAAACTGCGGATAAACTTCGCCCTGAATTTGACTTCATCCTAATTGACTCCCCTGCTGGTATCGAACGCGGTTTCCGCAACGCGATTGCCCCGGCAGACGAGGTCTTAATCGTAACAAATCCTGAAGTATCTGCTGTACGCGATGCTGACCGTATCATTGGCTTGCTTGAGGCCAATAACAAAGGGCCGGGCAAACTTATCCTAAACCGCGTAAAACCCGAGATGGTCAAAAAAGGCGAAATGATGTCCGCCGATGATGTGACCGACATTCTCGCCATTAAGCTCATAGGTATTGTCCCTGAAGATGAAGGCGTAATTCCGTCGTCCAATAGTGGCAATCCCATCAGTCAAAATGAGAATTCGCGTGCAGGGCAGGCATTCCGCAACATTGCGCGGCGTCTGTGTGGTGAAGAAGTCCCATTCATGCCATTGACTGAAACAGGTGGGATTTTCCAGCGGATTGCACGTATGTTTTCAGGTGGTCAGTCCGAATAACAGAGAAGGACGTATCTCATGTCTGGATTTTTTGAGCGGTTACTCGGACGGACCAGTACAAAGGGCAGTGGTACCACTGCTAAAGAACGTCTGCAATTCATCTTGGTGCACGACCGTATTAACTTGCCGCCTGAACGACTGCAAGCCATGAAGGCCGAGATATTGGAAGTCATTTCCAAATATGTCTCGGTCGACAGTGATGATGTAGATATTTTTCTTGAGCAACGTGACCGTGATAGCCTAATAAAGGCTGAGATTCCGTTCACAGGTGTCAACGATAAAGATGAAGCCCGCAAACGGTTATCCCAACCCTCATCGCGGGACGATGAAATGATCGATGATGGATAGCACATTCAACCCATAGCAACCAATTGGTATAATCATTGACAAGTTGAGTAGCTTTCACGGGTGGGTATGAATCGAACCAACAATTTTTGGCGAAGCTTTGATTTCATTCTTTTTGGCACAACCTTAATCCTCATTCTCTTCGGCATATTGATGATCCGTAGCGCTACCATCGGCGCAATTGACCCTGATCTCATCAGTCGTGTTCCTGACCAAATCCGTTATGCCATTATCGGACTTTTTCTGGTCTTTGTTTTGGCTGCCGTCGACTATCGACTTCTAGGCGGTCTTCATATTTGGCTATACATTGTGATGGTTGCACTACTTATTCTGGTGCAATTTCTTGGCGTCGTCGGTGATGCGGGATCGCAACGTTGGATCAATCTTGGTATCCGAATTCAACCTTCAGAAATCGGCAAGATCATTATCATCATCACCCTCGGGCATCACCTCACCCAAAACTACGAGAAACTCAGCAGTTTACGTGCGGTTTTCATGTCTTTGCTACACATGTCCATCCCTACTGGCTTGATTTTTATACAACCCAACCTCGGTACGACCATCGTTTTCATGGTCATTTGGTTTGCGATGGTCTGGGCTGCTGGATTGCGCTTGCGGCATATTGGCTTCTTTGTCGCCATCATTCTCATCGTTGCGCCCATCGTCTGGACGCAAATGAAACCATACCAGAAGTCACGTATTACCACCTTCCTAAGTCCAGAAAGTGACCCGGAAGCCTTTTACAACATCTTACAAGCCCGTATTAGCATTGGTTCAGGCGGTTTTAGCGGCAAAGGTTACGCCAATGGAACTCAGAGCCAGTTGCGCTTTTTACGCGTTCGCCACACCGACTTTATTTTCAGCGTCATAGCCGAAGAATTTGGTTTCGTAGGCGGCATCATCGTCATGCTGCTAATTGGCGTGGTCATTCTGCGTATCTTACGCGGTGCTCGCCAAGCAGTTGACCCTTTAGGCAGCCTAATTTGCTACGGTGTCGCCTCCATCATCTTCTTCCAAACGGTTGTGTCTATCGGAATGAATCTCAACATGCTACCGGTCACAGGATTGACCCTGCCCTTTATCAGTTCAGGCGGAACCTCCTTGCTATCAATCCTCGCGGGGATTGGACTCGCTGAGAGCGTAATCGTTCGCAGCCGCAAACTATAGCGAACTCCCCTACCCTACAAATAGCACCCTCACTACTGTAAGATAATGAGCCATTCTGCCTCTGTTTAGGAGTATTTCGTGACCGATTCAACTAATCGCCCTGTCAGGGTTCGCTTCGCACCCAGCCCAACTGGTTCACTGCACATTGGCGGTCTACGTACAGCACTCTTCAACTGGCTGTTCGCCCGACGACACAAAGGCGTATTTATCCTTCGCATCGAGGACACTGACCAAAATCGCTTCGACCCAAATGCATTACAAACCCTCACCGAAGCATTGCGTTGGGCTGGCCTAGATTGGGATGAAGGGCCAGAGGTTGGTGGTAACTACGGACCTTACGTACAGTCAGAACGTCTTCCCCTTTATCAAAAATGGGCACAGTGGTTACTTGACAATGGCAAGGCCTATAAAGCCTACGAAACGCCTGACGAATTGACAAAAATGCGAGACGAAATGACCGCTCGCAAATTATCGCCGGGCTATAACCGTCAACATCGTGATTTAACTCCCGAGCAGCAAGCCAAATTTGAGGCAGAAGGTCGTCCCTACGTAGTGCGTTTCCGGATGCCATTGGATGGCGAATCAGTCATCAGAGATGCTGTACGTGGTGAGGTACGCTTTGATAACGATAAGCAGCAAGATACTGTTTTGCTCAAGGCAGATGGATTTCCAACCTATCATCTCGCTCATGTTGTAGACGACCACTTCATGGAAATATCGCACGTCATGCGCGCTGTCGAATGGTTGCCTTCGCTGCCGGTGCATTATCAATTGTGGAATGCATTCGGTTGGGATGCACCAGTTTACGCGCACCTTCCGGTAATGCTCAACCCTAACGGGAAGGGCAAAATGAGCAAGCGCAATCCACCGGTGGACAAATTCGGTAACATCATTCCAGTAATGGTTCATGACTATATTTCACGTGGCTATTTGCCAGAAGCACTGGATAACTTTCTCGCGAATATTGGCTGGAGTTTTGGTGACGAACGTGAAGTCTTCTCGATGCCAGAAGCGATCGAACGTTTTTCACTGGATCGTATCAATCCTGCCAATAGTGCCTTCCCTCCAGAAAAGCTGGATTGGCTAAACAGTGAACATATCCGCGCCCTCAAAACCGATGACTTAGCCCGACGGCTAAAGCCTTTTCTCGAAAAAGCGGGTCTTGAAGTCAATACTGATGTCTTGCTGAAAGTCACGCCACTGGTGCAAACGCGCATGAAAGCGCTCACGGAAGTAGTTGATATCGCGGGTTTCTTCTTTCATGAACAATTTATTCCACCAACAGCGAATATATTGCCACAAAAGAAGATGGACATTGCCCAAACCGTCGCAGCCTTGCGCAAAGCAGGGACTGCATTGACCCATTTGAAGGAATTCAGTTTTGATGCACAACACGCAGCGATTGAACCTTTAACAAAGGAACTCAACCTTAGTAACAGCCAATTATTTGGCACGCTTCGGGTAGCTGTAACTGGGCAACAAATCTCAACACCCTTATTCGAGACCATGGAGATTCTCGGTAAAGACGAATCGATTGCACGCATTAAGCAAGCAATCTCCATCCTCGGCAACTAAGAGCACGAAACCAACTTAGTCAACTCTTGAAATGAGATGGTGAGCATGATAATATGTCCACTATCTTAACTGTGGGGGATAGTTCAACGGCAGAACCGCAGGCTCTGAACCTGTTAATCTTGGTTCGAATCCAGGTCCCCCAGTTTAGGTTCGAAATTCATAGGGCAAGTGGAGCTTATTCGAACATAGGTTGATCAATCAGTTAAGTATTATGTAGTTTTATCTATAACTTCGAATCTTATCCTCCCCGAACAGCCGAGAAAAGCACTTTCGAGTGCTTTTTTCTTGCGTGGTGATGTTCGAATCCTGCCCTCATGCAGAAGAGAATAGTTAACTGTTAACCCTATCTACATTTACTTGATTTTGAAGTCCTAATCTTTATAGTTAGGAGCACGGGGAAATAGCCTTGATTAGCGATTTTTGTTGTGCGGTAGGGTTCGACTCGCCGCAGAGACGGCCAGAATGATATTATCTGCCATGTTGCACCGGCTTCTGCCCAAATGTGATGAGATGCGCTACTTTGTTCCGGCTCATCATACAATCGAAACTTTGCTTCGTCCGCTTGCTCTCACCGTTCCAGATGAACAAACCGAGATGGGCATTGTCCACCATCCAGCAGTCGCGAACCTGAAAACCATCCAACAAGGATCCACTGGCTGCCCGGTAGCCATCCCTTTCAACTTTGACATAACTACCCTGCGAACACCCGCTATTACGGGGGTAATTGGTGATGCCGACGACAACGACCCTGGCTTTCAGGCGACGACATTCCCGCACCACCGCCATATCCACGCCCTTGGGATGATCACCGACGACGATGGTATAACCACGGTCATGCGCTCGCTGCACCACACGTCGGGCATAGTCCAATCCTTTGTCCGATAGATAGCGACTGCCTGCAATCATGATCCGATACTCTGTTCGCATATCGACCTCCTTTAAAAATGAGTTGGGTTTAGAAAATAAAACGACCCCAGCCTGATGACTGTGAGGTCGAAGTGCGCTCATCCGCGCAGGTTGCCGCCTGTATGCGCCCCGGCATACGCGAGTGTGACCACGAGACGTTGGCCGTTCCGGTAGACAGCTTCTTTTTTTCGCTGTCTCATCCACGACGATCTGCGCGCTCCGATTGATCCATGTGTGGCTTGGCAAAACACACCCACTCTCCTCAGAGTGGATGTGTCCCACAACACAGTTTCGGGAGCGTTTGGCATACAGTGGACAGCGCGATCATCTGTAGGAGACCGTCAACGCACATCGGCGTTGGGCAGTGTTTACAGCGTGACCCTTTCGAGCGCACGCAGCCTTCACAGCACATCCGTCTGATCGATAACCCCTTATGCATTTGGTAATTTGCAACTTTTACGCAGGGCAAAAGAGCTCGCCGGGGACACCCACCTTCACCCAACGGGCGGCGTGGGTTTGCCATGAGCCGAAGGCGGCACCAGCCCGAGGCAAACCCATTGCCGTACCCGCTTGCGGGTATGAACGGTGGGGTGGCGTGCTATCCTGCGGGTTAAAAGTTGCACCAAAGCAAATAAGGTATACAGTCGGAGAGTCTTGAATCGCGTTGATGCACCGTGCAAATGATACTGAACCCAATCATGCTATGGGCACCACGGAAAGTGTTGTTTTTACTTTAACGCGGTTCTTTATTGAATAACATAAGCTATCCAATGCCATTCCACAAAGCAGACTCAAGTTGGGTCGTTACCCTCCCTGTCCTTGAACATTGTCCAACTTCTAGTACTTGCCACATAATCCAACACCAGAGTCCCCTATTTGAACTCAAAAATATCATTATCGCCTCTAAAAACGTAGGGCGATGATAGTGAGATAGAATGCAGGATGATATCGTTGGACAAGACAACCGGTCACGATGTCACATTCACTCTTTCGAAGCTATATGAGAAAAAGTCATACACAAATCGTTGATAATTCAAGCGTGACCCTAAATAACACACTATGTAGATTGTTAAACATCAGTCATGAGGATGAATGGCCATCGTGGCGAAAACACAAAAAGTCACCAGCAAGGTGGGGGTCTTTGATCAAATCTGATTGTACGCTTATTTGCTGTCTTTTCTACAGCAAGGCTTGGGCGGTGAGATGATCGGTGATGAGCACATTAATGTGCTTGCCGTTCAATGCACCGCGAATGGCTTCCGCTTTGCGTGTACCTCCCGCCACTCCCACCGTCCGCTTGACGTCTTCCAATTGAGCCAACGAAATGCTAATCACGAGGTCATCATGGGTCATGATCGGGTATCCGTCCTTGTCGTAAAAACGCAGGCAGATATCCCCCACCGCGCCAGATGTCCGCAGTGTGTCAAGTTCCAACTGCGAAAAGGTGTTGCCACTGCTCGCCAACAGTTTGGATGGTGCGACACTCCCGATTCCCACTAGTGCCAGTGTTACCTGACCGAACATCGAAATGGCGTGGCTGACGAATGGATCGGAAACCAGCTGGTCACGCACCACTTTTGAACCGACCACTCCCGGCGCGGGAAGATGAATCGCTTCTCCGCGGACAAGGCTGGCGAATCGCTCAGTTATGCGCGTGGCATATGACTCTGCCGACGGATTCCCTATCCCACCCAGAATTTGCACCACCTTCGTTCCCAGCGGCTTTTCCAGCGGATGCATCGAATTGACCATTGCCAGTAACGCCGAACTCCACGATGACAACCCCACAACCTCATTCTTGCTCAGCGTGGTCTCGACATAATACGCCGCCGCGCTGCCGATGTGATGCAGCAGCATCTCCTCATCCGCATCGTCACAATGGACAACGACAGCCGCCTTCAACCCGTAACATGAGCACAGATCACTTTCCAGCGATGGATAAACACCCGATAGCATATTTACGCTGATGCGCACGATCCCCATGTCTTCGGCCCGTTTCAGCAACCGCGACACCGTCGCCTCTGAGATATCCAACTGCGCCGCGATTTGCGATTGTTTCTGATGGTGTTGATAGTAGAGATACGCCACCTTCGACAGAAAGCGCATCTCCTCTATCGTCGCCCCATTGTCCGAATAGAGCATGCCTTACCAGCTCCTCAGCCCGTTCTGCTGTGGTCAATTCGGGTGAACAATTGTGTTAGTCTAGCACAATCTACGTTGCCCAACAGACAACTTGCAATCATCCATTGGGTCGAATACGAATCGCCAGATGAGGCTTACCCGGTAGCACGACTTCATGCGGTGGAATCGGGTAATTTTCGGTGGCATTCAACCGGCGCATGGGACGCAAACTACCGGGTGTGATTGTCATATTCCATGTATCGATGATGTCAATTGTGTAATCAGTACCTTCCGGCAATCCCCACCACCACGTGAGCGGTTGGTGTTCACCCAAGTAAATCAGGCGGTAATTCCCATTTCCTGCACCCGACGTACGCGTCCATACCCATTCGTCGGCCAATGGTTCAAGCCCACCAGCGGGCGCTTCTTCAACGATTGACCGCAAGAAGCGAATCCGCTTCCAGCTTTCGCCGTGCAGGACGCCGCCGTGTGACCACCACAACAAATCTTCGGGGTGCTCATAGGTTTCGCCGTGTCCGGCATATCCACCACTCGTTACCGTGATCCAGAAACGGTGTACCTCTTCTTCCGCGCTGATGTTGCCCCACGGAAGGGGGATATTGCCTTCGTATTCAAGTTCGTCATTCACGAGTGGTTTCTGATAGATATTGCGCCATTCCCGTGTGCGCTTGGTATCCCAGTTCTGAATACACACATGCGTCACACCCGGTTTGGTATGGTCGTAATTCATCTTCGGATCGCCGTTATGAATATTGCGTAGATGCTGGTTCGGATCTTCTTCAAGCAAAATTTGGAAGAAACGATCCCATCGTTCCATCGGCTTCACGTTAAGCAGGAAGTCATACTCGTTCGCTAGCGACCACCATACGTTATGGTATGCGCTCAAACGGGCGATCAAATAACGTAAGTAGCGGTAGTCGCTCGCCTCATCCATAGTCGAGTAACCCCACCGGTCGTACGGATGCCAGATGATGATGTCGGCTTCGATCCCGAGCGCGCCCAATTCCGCCACACGCTTTTCGAAATGCTGGAAGAACTTGGGATTAAAACGCGTGAAATCTTTGCTGCCATCGGCGTTCACTTTATAGGGATGCACGACCGGCTCAGCCGCATTATATGGATAATGCTTCGGGAACACGCACATGCGGATCTTGTTGAACCGAGCCTCTTGCAACGATTGGATCGTCTGATTTTGTTGGGCTTCGCTCTGGTAAATCCACGCATAGCAAGTAGTGCCAAAGGGATAAAAAGTAGTGCCATCATCATAAGCGAAGTGGAACTTATTGCGAACACGCACCACACCTTTATTATTCGCTTCAGGTGCCACACAATCAAACTCGCCCTGTACCCCGTTGAGTGCAGCGGCGTTGCTGCTGGTCTGATACTGCCACGTGCCCTGTGTGGGCGGCATAAAGCGTAGGCGGTAAACCCCTTCGCCATCATAAAAACCGCCCACGTTTACCATGTGTTCACCCTGACGAAACTGTGCGCCAAATGAAACATCAATGAAAGGATTGCCGGACGATTCGCCCTTCAGACTGAGTTCAAAAATACCCCATTGGGGGATCGACGTAGTCATGGATATTTCTCCCTTAAAACTAATCTAAACAAAACAGCATAGAGGCTAAACGTCCGGAACGCCATGGTCTACAAATCTCCTGTTCCCTCTGGCCGAGTTTGGTTTTGCCGGATTTGAACACCCCTATAACTTTGCTTGACAATTTGACACCGAAAGGATACAATAATTCTGAATGGAATATCATCATTGAATATATATTCACACAAATATCTCATTTTAGCAAGCTTGGAACCATACCATTTTTTACCGCTCCTATCCAAGCTTCACCTATATCTTCAAATCAAGGAGGCGAACCTACATACCCTACCCCCGACCCATAAACAATGTTTTTTTGCTGTGTACCACTACAGCGCCAAATATAGGAGTTTTGTGATGCGAAAAAGCTTTCTTCTGTTCTTAGTTGTGTTGCTCTTAACCAGTGTCGTGGTTGTTTCCGCGCAAGAAATGACAGACGTTGGAACCCCACGTAACGAAACCTTGATCTTCCAAACCTTTGACCGTCAAACCTCTACCCCTGATCAAATGAATCCTTTGATGAGTTATGCTATTTGGCGTGGCTTCCGTGAACTGGGGTGGAGCTATTTGTGGGAAACCGACACCTCGAACGGCGCGGCCTATCCTGAACTGGCGACCGCCATGCCAGAAGTCTTGGATAAGGAACACACCAAGTTCCGCTTCTCCGTGCGCCAAGGTGTGTACTGGAGCGACGGTGTCGAATTCACCACCGACGACATTAAATACTCACTAGATACCTACTTCGGCGATCAATCTAGCTGCTTAACATGGTTCGGTGTAGCCGTTATCAAGAATTACGTCAAAAACTACACACAGGTTGACAAATACACGATGGAAGTCGAAACGCTGGCACCAGCCTATGACTTCGCGACCGCAATGGGTGTGGCTACATGGGGTCCGCGCCTCAACATCGTGCCGAAACACGTATTCGAAAAGCAAACCAATCTGTGCGAATTCCGCAACCCGAATCCGGTAACGCTTGGTGCGTACACCGTCAAAGAATTTGATCCGAACGGCTTCTGGCAACTCTGGCAACTTCGTGAAGACTGGCAGCGTTCAGGCTGGGCAGCGCTCGACAAAGACGGTTACATGCCCAAATACGTACTCTACAAGGACTACGGTCCGGAAGAAACCCGCTCCTTGTCATTTGTCCAGAACGCTTATGACGTCGATACTTTCATGAGCCCGGAAAGTATCAAAGCCGCGCAGGCCATGAACCCGGCCATTGAAACGTTCTCGCCCAACATGCCTTACCACAACATGGACGATGCCTGCTCCTATGGTTTGATGATCAATATGCAGCGTCCGCCCTACGATCAGGTAAATGTGCGCTGGGCGCTGACTCTGGCGCTCGATCTGAAGTCGGTCGGCATCAACTCACTCAGCGGTGAATTCCTGGCCTCGGCCATTCCGTTGGCAGATACACAGGTCAAGCATCCCGTATACTACGAACCGCTTAAGTCGTGGATTCAAGACTTTGCGCTGTCCGATGGCTACAAACCATTTGACTCTAACTTCACGAGCGATCTGGCCGCTGCACTGAAAGCGTCTGGCGCCGCCAATATTCCTGAAGATACCTCTGCCTTCGGTATGGGCTGGTGGAAGTATGACGTTGAAGAAGCCAGCAAGTTACTCGAAGCCGCTGGTTTCGCCAAAGCTGCCGACGGCACTTGGAATATGCCCGATGGCAAGCCATGGATGGTCGATTTTGTCATCCCAGGTGACTGGAACAAGGTCATGCAGCGCGTCGGCTTCTCGATTGCTGATAGCTGGCGCAAGGCTGGTATTCAGGTCAACCTCCGTCAGGTCGACAATGCCGAGTTCGGTGTCGTACAAGATACCAACAGCCAACGCAGCGTCATGCTGAATTGGAAGAACTGCATTTTCTCCAACGACTTCTTGACCGAGTGGCGTACACTTCAGATCAAGTATGTTCAACCTTTTGACTCGGACACGGTCAACAACTCGGCTAACCAATACCAGTGGGCCAACAAGACAGTTGACGAATTGGTCACCAAAGCCGCTTCGATGGATACCACATCCGAAGAATTCTATGACATTGGCCGTCAGGTCATCAAGGAATTCATCACGGACATGGCCTATGTCAATCTGATGGGTATTCCAACCACCATCCCGACCAACAACACCTATTGGACGAACTTCCCGAAGCAAAACAACTACTATGCAGTACCCTACTCATGGTGGTCTTCGGCCAAGGTCATCGTCGCTAACATCAAACCGGCTGGTCAATAAGTCCCAACTGCACTAAAGCAAAAAGGGTGACTGTCACAAGTCACCCTCCTTGGTAAATGTTTCGGAGATCCCGATGCAATTATTTCAATATATCCTTACGAGAGTGAGCACGTATCTCGTCGTCCTCTTTATTGGCATTACCATCACCTTTTTTCTGCCGCGCATGATGCCTAGTGATCCGATTTCAGGGTACATTGCCCGTCTGCAAAGTCAGGCAGGGCAAACCATGGATCCCGTGGCAATAGAAAAGTTAAGAGCCTCGCTCGAAGAACTCTATGGGCTAAACGGCAGCCTTACGTCCCAATACTTCGGTTATCTGGGGCGCATCGTTCGTGGCTTTGACTTTGGTCCGTCGCTCTCATCTTACCCCCGTCCGGTCAACGAGTTCATCGTCAACGCTATGCCGTGGACGCTTGGGTTGCTCCTCACCACCACCCTAATTGCATGGGCGCTGGGTAACATGATCGGGCTATTAGCAGGGTTTTTCCATAACAACCGCTTTGCGACCGCACTTGAAGTGATCGGGGTTGCCCTATACCCCATCCCCTATTATGTTACGGCGTTGATATTACTGCTGCTCTTCGCCTACGTCTGGCATCTCTTCCCGCTGTCTACGACCATCCGGCCGGGTCCGCTGACATTGGAAAAAATCGGTTCTATCCTGCATCAGTCCGTACTACCTGGTATGACACTAGTACTGGCAGGGTTCGGCTGGAACATTCTGGGCATGAAAGCACTAGCCTTCGCCACTAAAGAAGAACCATACGTGGTCTTTGCCCGTCTGAAGGGTACCAAGCCACGCACCATCATGATGAATTACGTCTTCCGTAATGCCATCCTGCCACAGATCACCGCGCTTGCTCTGGCGCTCGGCGGGATCTTTAACGGTGCATTGCTGACAGAAATGTTATTCTCTTATCCCGGTATGGGATTACTCTTACGAACCGCCATCGGTAACGCGGACTTCAATATGCTGTACGGTACTATCACAGTCACTATTGTGGCCGTGGCGACCGCTGCCTTAATCATTGATCTCCTCTACCCGTTGTTCGATCCGCGTATTCGCTACAGGTAAGCCCATGAAACTCAACACTCGCCTCAAAATTGGCATCCCAATATTACTCATTCTCGCCTTGGGAAGTCTGATACTCCCGTTCTTCAACACGGTTGATCCGGCTCAACAAGGAACGTACATGAAAAATCTACCGTTGACCTCAGCACACCTGCTGGGCACAAACTCACAGGGGCAGGACATCTTCTGGTTCTTGGTCTATGCCATACGCAATTCGCTCATTCTGGGCATCTCGGTCAGCATCTTCACTACCTTGATCGCCACCACCATCGGCCTCAGCTCCGGCTTTATCGGTGGCTGGTACGATCGCATCATCATGACGATTACTGATTCGATTATCTCGATCCCTACTTTCCCCATTTTAATCGTGCTGGGTACACTCGTTCGTGGCAACACTTCCTTTGCTGTTGTGGGAGTTATTCTGGTCATCTTTGGATGGGCATGGGGTGCGCGTACCGTGCGTTCAATGGCGCTCTCCATCCGTGAACGCGAATTCATCAATACCTCGCGTTTCTCCGGCGCAACCACTTTCGAGATCATCTTCAACGAGATATTCCCCTATGTATTCGCCTATGTAGTCGTCAATTTCATCAACTCGATTCTGTTTGTGATCAATACCGAAGCAGCATTGGCCGTAATTGGCTTGTCCAAAGTCGAAATTCCGACGCTCGGTTCCATTCTATTCTGGGCATTAAACTACAATGCACTGTTTACACGGCAATACATGTGGGTAGTCGCACCGGTTGTGGCAACCATTGTTTTGTTCCTCGGGCTGTTCTTGACCTCAACCGGATACAATCAACGATTCGCAACAAGGCGCGGTCATTCATGATAAAGCTGAACAATATTGTCGCTACCTATACAACTGTTCGCGGACAAGTCAATGCGGTCGATGGGGTTAATCTAACCATCCCTGACGGCAAAATTGTCGGCATCGCCGGTGAATCAGGCTGCGGCAAATCCACCTTGATGAAAGTCATCTACGGTAACTTAAGTTATCCCCTATCGCTGGCAAAAGGTGATGTGGAATATAACTTCACGACCCCAACAGGCAAACCGATTACCAGCAAAAATATTAAAGACCACTGGTTCAAACGGATTTCGTACATCCCCCAAAGCTCGATGAACTCTTTGAATCCGGTGGTGCGTATTCGCCAGCAATTCATTGACTTTCTAGACCGCGATCGACGTCACCCCGGCGTCCTAGATGAAATCCGCGAGTACGTCAAAAGCCTTGACCTTCCCCCTGAAGCGATCGATTCCTACCCGCATCAGCTCTCCGGTGGGATGCGCCAGCGCATCATGGTGGCCATGGGAACGTTCTTTAAACCCGATATCATCCTTGCCGACGAACCCACTACCGCGCTTGATGTGGTGGTACAAAAAGGTATTTTGCTCCTTTTATTAGACATTCAGGAGCAAATGAAAAACACCATCCTGTTTGTATCACACGACATGGGTGTGCATTATCAGATCACGCACAAGATGCTCATTATGTACGCCGCCAAAGCAGTCGAATTTGGCGATTCGGAATCGGTCTTCAAAGCGCCACTGCACCCCTACACCAAGATGTTGACCTATTCCTTACCAACCATCGGAGATAGCACGGTACGTGAAGGTATTGCCGGTAGACCACCGAGTCTATGGGATAAGTTAGAAGGCTGCCGCTTCGCGGCGCGCTGTCCGCTCGCCAGCGCCATCTGCCGTACGCAAGAACCCGACATGATCGAACATCGACCCGGCCATTTCGCCGCTTGTCATCATGCTGATAAAGTCTAAGAGGCGAAATAATGATTACTGTTATAAAAACTGAAGGTCTGAACAAATTTTATCACCTTGGCGGATTCATCAACCGCATCAAGATTAATGCGCTGGATGATGTTAATCTGAGCGTGGACAGCGACAAACCGGTCATCATCAGCCTCGTTGGCGAATCCGGCAGCGGCAAGACTACCCTTGCAAAGGTCATGTTGCGCCTAATTGAACCCTCCGCTGGCCGTGCGATGGTCTATGACCACGTAGTTGCGGGGGAAGGTGCTAAGCCCTCCAAGCATGAATTCCTGTCCACTGTGCAGCCTATCTTCCAGAACCCATTCGAAGCGTTTAGCGCCTACCGCACCGTTGACAGCTACCTCCAACGAACCGCCATGCGCGTGAATCAATCCAACGCGTCGGCTGCTATTCCGCTGATGGAAGAAGCGCTAAAATCTGTCGGATTGAAGTATGTGGACGTGAAGGGCAAGTACCCCAATCAATTTTCCGGTGGCGAGTTGCAGCGGGTATCCATCGCGCGAGCCCTGATCCCGCATCCAAAGATCATTATCGCTGATGAACCCGTCAGCATGATTGACGCCTCACTCCGCATGAATATCGTCAATCTGTTCCTGTCACTCAAGCAGGAATATAACACTAGCTTTCTGTACATCACCCACGATTTGGCAACTGCCTATTACGTCAGCGATTACATTGCGGTCATGTATCGTGGTGCAATTGTCGAGTTCGGTAATGCCCGCGCTATCCTGACTGCACCCCAGCATCCTTACACCCAACTCCTGCTGGATTCGGTTGCGTTGACTGACCGCAAATGGCAGCGCAAAACCTTTGTCCAGTCCGATATAGAAAGCAAAGAATTCCAGTTGAGCGGCTGCCGCTTCCGTAACCGCTGCCCTTTGGCGCAGGCCATCTGCAAAGAGCAACGTCCGCAAGCAATCCGGCAACCCGATGGGCGTGAAGTCTACTGCCATTTCCCGATAGCTGATCCGCCGAAACATGCCACTTAACTGGCCGGTATGGGCGCTGCAAACAGGAACTGTATGATTTTTCTCGAATAGCTCCGAAAGAGTGAATGTGGGTCGTGTCGGAGGACATCATCCAACGTTTGGTACTACCGACGTCGTCCTTCACCCTCATGTGTGTGACCCTTAAGCTTTGAGGGAAAAGCGGCATCGAAACGTAGGATGATGTTCTAATGACTAAACAGTGGACAATGTTCAAATACACAACAGGACTAATGCTCGATAAACGACGCATACTTTCCTGTGATGTATGCACTTCCATCACCCCATGCATAATCTTCCTTTTCAGGTGTTGAGTAGAATGTCCAATTGTCCGCCAACTCGCGGATGGCATATCCTGCTGGATTATTGCGGTGTTGATCCTCTGCGTGGTTCACAACTTCAAGTACTCTTTCAGCACCATATTTCTGAATGAGTTGATTGGCTTTGGTTGAACTGATACCGAGTCTTCCGAGCGCCTGAATGACTTCTTCCTGATTTAGCTTTTGAGTATCCACAACAACAGCAGAATACTTGTTGTGTTGTCTATCCTGATGTGGAGTGTGTTGTTGTGTTTGTGAGGGAGAGTCTGTTATGGATTGGGCGATTCTAGCCGAATGAGTTGGGATATTTTCACTAAACGAATTGGGTTGATTGTGCCCATTGAATTGGTCTGAATCAGCCACTTGAGATGGGTCTGATTGACCATCCTGATTGGGCGGTTCTAGCCACATCCATGCGGTGATGCGTATGGGAATGATTTTCAAGAATTCGGCGAGCTTCTGAATCAGGCGGTTTTCGTCCAGACGATAGTGGACAGTCGGTGTACCGTTGGCTTTCATGACGGTTCGTTCGATACCGATTGCTTCGAGTAGCCCCTTGCCATGGACGCGTTTGACCTGTGCCTGTGACAGGTTGCACTCGGTATTCCAGTCGCGCCACGATTTGTAAACCCAGCCACCTATCTTCTTGGCTTTGGGGAACCAGTGCAATAACCACACGCACATCTGAGCAATCCAACAAGGCCATATGCGGTATTGGTGGCGAATATCGATTTCCCGACACCCCCTTTGTGATTGGTCAGTACAAATACACGTGTCATTTCCCATTTCCTCCACAACCCTCAACTAACTGATTAAGAAAATCGCTGAGGCTGGCAAGGACTTCAAAGTGCTGTGCTACACTGTTCTTCGGAAGTCTTGCTGGGCGAGTCAGTGAGCTTTCAAGGTGGTTTGGGGAGAGGTTGAGTCTCTCTCTTAACAACACCCTCTGGGTGTTTTTTGTTCCCTCAAATATGTCTGAATCCACGTAGGGTATCAGCGCAAAGAATTAATAATAACGTCAATCTGAGCAAACCATGATGAGCATTCATTTGACTATCTATACGGATTACCGCCCGTCGAACATTGTCGAATCCCCTGCCTGACAGATAGGGACTGCCTACCATCATGATTCGATACTCAGTTCGCATATCGCCCTCCTGTAAAAATGCGGGCGGCAACATTCATTCAGGTGAAAATAGCGCGCCGACCTCGCCCGACGAGCGCCGTAGTTATGCCATGAGCCGAAAGCACCACAAGCCTGTGATACAACCATGTGAGCATAAGAACACTAGGTCGGAATCAAAAATTCAGAAGATTATGACTTACTACAAGCTAGTGAACATTCAAGTAGGAAGGTGACGATAGAAACTCGATTCAAAAAACTCGCAAACAACATTCTCCACATGCTCAGAAGGAATTGTTATAGTGCCAGTCAATTGTCGTGCCCAGATTTGCTATGGAACATCGCAACCCATAAAATACACTTATAACTACACTCGAGATAACTGGATTTTCACCCTATGATGATTGGGATCATTTCAGACATACACGGGCAACTCGACTCCCTAAACCAAGCTCTAGACTTATTCAAACATCAACAAGTTGAGACAGTGATCTGTGCAGGTGATCTGGTTGATCGTGGGCCGAACGGCGATCAAGTCGTCGACATTATCCGCACAATGAACATCCCATGTGTTCAAGGCAATCATGATGCAAGGGCGATGCTAACACAGGACTTTCTCGCCCGACATCCAAATGATGATCTACCTATAGACCCACTTAGGGATGATACAGTGGACTTCCTCAACAATTTACCCGTAGAGCTACGATTTGACTGGCAAGGAGTGAGCATTTACATCACGCACGAGAATCCGATGCACGATCCTTCCAAATTCATTTACCCCACAACATCACGCTCCGTATGTGCAACAGTTGCAAAGTCAGCCAATTCCCAAATCGCTATCCTAGGGCATACCCATCGTCCAATGCATCTCCAGATGGAGAACACCCACATCCTTAATCCGGGTTCTGTATATGCGAACCACGGTCCCTATGAACAAACCTGTGGAGTTCTTCATCTTCCAGAGTGTTTATTTCAATTGTGGGACATCCAAACAGGTCAGCAATTGCCCTTAACACCAGTCCTGCATTCAAGTCGTTGGCCTGATTTCTGAAAACCATTCATATACTCTTGATAACACGGCTAAAATGAAACTGGGATAGTCCAGTCGTGGACGGCAAGAAACGAGCCAAGACTGAAACCGAAACGGCAAAACCACCTTCGAGTACTTCTACTTCCGGTGAAAATTAACGCCAAAAGCGCTACACTAGTGTATAATTAAGGTAAAATTAACACTTACTAGATTTTAAATTCACAACAATTTAAAGCAAATTATATGATTATGTTCTGGATGAACATGGTATGAATACCCTCGCCAACCTCCTTGAACAGACGCAGGCTAATTTGGCGCAAGCTGAAGCACGTATAGCAGCTTTAGAAACACAACTTGCACAGGCCATTCAGCTACCCGATATAAGTGAGCGTATTTTTCGTCACATGACCGATTACAGTAAAGATGTGTTTTCGCTCGTAAATGATAAGGGCGACATTGAATATGTGAGTCCATCAATCGAGCGTGTACTGGGCTATACCATCGATGAAGGCATCTTCTTGGGGGTAAGCGGTCTTGTACATCTGGATGATTTGACGCAAGTAAACAATATTCTGCAAGAATTGATTTCAGTTCCAGGAGAACAATGTACATTTGTGATTCGTTGCAAACATAAGGACGGTCGTTGGTTATGGTTCGAAGTAACCGCCGCCAATCATCTCCAAAATCCTGAATTGCACGCCATTCTTGTTAATGGTCGGGACATTACTGAGCGCAAATACGTTGAAGACGCTTTGCAAGATAGTGAAAATAGGTTGCAAGCTATTTTTGATTACAGTATGGACGCAATCTTATTAACCATTCCAGATGGACGGATTTTAAAGGCCAATGCTGCGGCTAGCCGCATGTTTGGTTATAGCGAGGCAGAGTTCATCGAAAGAGGACGGAGCGGGATTGTTGATCGTAACGATCCGCGAATCCAGATTGCAGTCGAGCGACGCCGTATCACAAATCAATTTTCAGGCGAATTAACGTTTGTTCGAAGTGATGGCACCCCATTCCCCGGTGAAATATCAACCGCCATATTCAAAGATGCCCACGGCAATGATTTCAGCACGATGATTATCCGTGACATTACTGAACGCAAACGCGCAGAAGAAGCACTGCGTCTGTCCGAAGAACAATACCGATCTCTATTCCAAAATGCACAGGTTGGAATGTATCGCTCTCGTATAGACGGCTCAGCAATGTTGGCGGTCAATCAGGAACTCGCTGACATGTTCGGTTACACAATAGAAGAACTTATCCTAGAACCAACTGTAATCCATTGGGCAGAACCGACAGCACGTGCACAAATGTTACGCCAACTGCAAGAAAAGGGATGGCTGAATAATTACGAATTGGACTTGGTGACAAAAAGCGGTGAGGTTCGAACGGTTCTTGCTTCGATCAAACTCTACCCTCAAGATGGCTATCTCGAAGGCAGTTTGGTTGACATAAGCGAGCGCAAATGGGCGGAAAAGAGATCCCATCTTCAATTGGCAGCCATGGAGTCGACAGCTAACGGCATCGTTATCATGGGTGTAACCGGTAGCATTGAGTGGGTTAATCCGGCCTTCAGCACAATGACTGGCTATTCAAAAGAAGAGAGTTTGGGACGTAATCTGAGTGAACTTGTTCGTTCAGGGCTACATGAACAATCCTATTATGAAGATATGTGGAACACGGTTCTTGCAGGGCAGGTGTGGCACGGGGAGATAATTAATCGTCGTAAAGATGGCAGTTTATACACTGAAGAGCAAACCATCACCCCTGTGTTGACTACTGACGGTAAGGTCAGCCACTTTATTGGGATTAAGCAGGATATCACTGAGCGCAAGCAAGTCGAGGTGAAGCTTCATAGGCTCAATCGCACTTTGGCGGTAGTCAATCAAATTAATCAAGCGACCATTCGCATTCGTTCGATACCGATGCTATTTCAGGAAGTTTGTCGCATTGCGGTCGAAATTGGTGGTCTGCATATGGTATGGATTGGCTTGCTCGATCCTAGAACCACGCAGATGGTTCCAATCGGTAGCGCAGGGGTAACCGGTGACTATCTTGAACATCTTGACATTCGCATGAATGATGCGGTTCGCAGTGGTGGTCCTAACGGCACCGTAGTCCGCACAGGAAAACATTATATCGTCAGCGATATTGAGCATGATCCGCTGATCGCACCGTGGCGTGAGCGAGCTTTGCAAATAGGCTATCGCACATCTGCGGGATTCCCACTTTTCGTTGCGGGTAAAGTATGTGGGACACTCAATCTATATGCCAATCAGAGCAATTTCTTCGATGATGATGAAATTAAACTGATTGATGAAGTCGCAGCCAATTTATCCTTCGCCATGGAGTTTGCAGAACAGGAAACACAACGACGCCTTGCAGAGGAAGCAGAACGTGAACAACGCCTCTTTGCTGAGGCACTCCGCGACAGCCTGGCTGCACTAACTTCGTCCCTTGATGTTGATACTGTGATGCAGCAGATACTTGCCTCAAGTGCAACTGTTATTCCCTGCGAGGCTGGTACCATCATATTTTATGAAGACAATCATGGTCGTGTCGCTTACTCGCGCGGGTATTCAGACGAAGCTATTAAGTATTTCAAACAGACCTCAATCCCCTTCGAATCCGGTCTATTCGTGAAAGATACAAGTCGGGAATCTTTTTATCTGGCTGCGGATACTCAATCAACACCAGATTGGGTATCGTTTCCCTACACTGATTGGGTTCGTTCAAGTATCGGGGTGTCGATGCTATTACATGGTAAACCCATCGGTATGCTGATTGCTGACAGCGGAACGCCAAACCGATTTCAGCAAGAAGATGTGGAGAAGCTCCAAGTATTTGCTCGTTACACAGCGCTCGCGCTGGAAAATGCCTTTCAGGCAGCCCAACTCGAGCACAAGATCG
Organism: Aggregatilineales bacterium; assembly: GCA_044227005.1. Classification (GTDB taxonomy): domain Bacteria; phylum Chloroflexota; class Anaerolineae; order Aggregatilineales; family Phototrophicaceae; genus CFX2. Next base: position 550,754 of record JBGAFZ010000002.1, on the reverse strand, counting down.
CAGAACGAACCGCTGAACTAAACGCCGCGAAACAACGTGCGGAAGCCATTCTGAATAGTGGTACCGATGCCATACTCCTCGTCCATAATGATTTCACAATTCAACAAACGAATACCTCGTTCAACAGTATGTTTGGCTGTGAGCAAGATGATTGTTTTGGGAAGTCGATCACGGTGCTCCTCAGCCCTAATAATGATGACGTTATCGCAAAACTTGTTCAAGCTGCCACAGCACGGAACAAGCTGGTTATCGATGTCGAGGCACTTCGTAAGGATGGTACCGTTTTTGCCGCTGAAATCAGTCTCGGTTTCATCACCGCCAATAGCTTCGTTTGCACCTTTCACGACATAAACGAACGGAAAGCGCTTGAACAATCGCTGCTGGCAGCGGTTCACAAAGAAAAAGAACTGAACGAACTCAAAACCCGCTTTGTATCAATGGCTTCACACGAATTTCGCACCCCATTAGCTACCATCAGAGCCACAACTGAGACTCTTACAGCTTACCGACATCGGCTATCGGATGAGCAGATTGAGCAAAAGTTAATCAAGACCACTGAACAAATCGACTTTCTGACAGATATTATGGACGATGTACTGCAATTGGCGCGCTTACAAACACGACATTTCGAGTACAAACCTTCCAAACTCGATCTCAATACACTCTGGCGAGAAATCCTTGATGAATATCAGAGTCGACAAGACATCCACCATAAATTCAACTACTCCTCAGGGACGAATATCCCATCAATCCAAGCAGATAAAAAGTTGATGCGGCAAATCATCACGAACCTTTTGTCAAACGCCGTCAAATACTCATTTCCTGATAAGGCGATTACTATCACGCTTGAACATGTAGACAACTGGGTTTGTTTTAGCGTACAAGATGAGGGAATTGGTATCCCAGAAGATGACCTGAGCCATTTATTTGAGTCATTCCATCGCGCTCAGAATGTGGGAACGATTCACGGTACAGGCTTGGGTCTGGTCATTGCCAAGGATGCTGTTGAACTACATGGTGGCACAATCACTGTTGTCAGCAAAGTGGGACTGGGGACGACCTTTACGGTGCAAATCCCCGTTGCTGATTAATTCCATGAGGCCGCAATAAAGCTACAACGGATACGTCTTACCGACTGGTTCGATATTCACATCTTGCGCCATCATTTTCCCCGCATCGGTTTAGTCAGAGAGTCCTCCTGGTGAGATATGCCACCGGAATCGCCAGTGACGGTTGAAAATAGCCGAGAATATGACGAATTGAAGTGCGGGTATCTGAGTGTCCTTTAGAAGTCAGTCACGGCGTGAATGGGGTGATCATCCATTACGTTGACAAATCAAGGTGAGCGTTCCCTGAGCGCGAACGCTCACGACACCAGTTGGACAGAGTTACCGCCCCACCCCCCTGAATCCTATCGCTACCCCGCTTTTGCTCAAGCCTGAATGGTCAACTGTTTATGTAGCCAGTACCCTGTTACCGGATATTTTACACGGATAGCCTAGTAGCATCGTTGTGCACTAGCAAGCTATAGTTGTACGGTACTATTGTCTCATCAGAATGGAAACAAAAAAATATGACAACCCTACAAGCTGGTATAGGTAAATGTGTTATTACACCACGCGTTGGCGCCAAGCTCATTGGCTATTTCAATCGGCCTAGTGCTTCAACGGGCGTCCACGATGATTTGCATGTACGCGTAATTGTATTGAGCAATGAATTAACCAGTATTGCCTTGTGTAGCGTGGAATTATTATGGCTATGGTCAACCAAGATTGAGGAAATCAAAAAAGCCGTTGCTGCCCAGTGCTCCCTAAAACCGGAAAACATTCTCATTTTTTGCACCCATACTCATTCCGGCCCGAGTCCATTCAACACGGATGATTGGGACATACCGCTAACCAAACTGATTGCAGACACCATTGTTCATGCCTTTCAATCCCAGCAACCGGCAAAACTAAACTTCGGTTTTGGTCAACTCTTTGGGCACAACATAAATCGGCGCTGGCTCAACCGACCAGCAGACCCCTCAGTAGCGGTTTTACGGGTAGATACCGCCGAAGGTAAACCACTAGCATTGCTAGGCAATTATGCCTGCCATGCAGTCGTAATGGGTTACGATAGTTTTCTCATATCAGGCGACTGGCCGGGATATGCCATGCGTATACTTGAAGAAGAGCTAACCGCACGTTCCGACCAAGACTGTGTGGCACTGTTCAGCCAAGGGGGTGCGGGTGATGTCAACCCATTGACGGAAACGGTGCGTCAACGGCTTGAAGCCGGACATCCAGTGGGTACGATTGGCAAACTAACCAGCTATTACGGCGATTCAAACAGCACATTACCCGACTCATGGAACATCGAAGATCGGGCTGGCGGTACATTTTTTGAAGCCGAAACCATCGCGCGAGCCTATGCTGCGGAAGTGATGCGCATCTGGAAGCGAATTGACCTAAGTGAAAATGTTCCAATGTGGACAGAGCGCATCATTGTGAACGGAGCTGTCGACGCCGACGAACCACCTGCGCAAGGACTACCACCAGAATACAGCGACATTATCCCATCAAATGAAACAGGCAGGATTGACCTAGAAATCATGCTCATCGGCATCGGGTCAGCCGTACTTTACAGTCAACCGGGTGAAGTTTTTGGCGAGACAGCCTTTGAATTCCGCAAAAACTATCAACAATTGGGCTATAATTTCCCCATACTGATCAGTTATGCCAATGGTAGCTATGCTTATTTACCACCATCAAATGCCTTTGAAGAAGGTGGTTATGAAGTCGTTTGGGCGCGTCGTTATGGCTTAAGCCGCCACTTGCAAGATCGAATTGCGTCTGCAATTAAGCCCGTGCTACAGAAGCATGTTCCAAGTCAGAAATAAGAAGGGTCTGGTCAACAGAGCAAGCCATAAGCTAGCCCTTAAGACCAGACAACATCATACCTTCAACAAAATAGCGCTGGAAGAACACAAACAATAACGCTATTGGAAGTGTAGCCAACGTTGAAACTGCCATGGCAACTGCCCACTGAGGTTCGCTGCTATGCGACTGTGTAAAGGCAGTGATACCAACTTGTATGGGAGCAAGTTCTTGGTTCTTAATAATAATAAGGGGCCATAGGAAGTTATTCCAACTGTACAGAAAAATGATAATTGCCAAACTTGCCGAAGCCGGTGCAAGTAAGGGAAATACAATCCGCCAAAAGATACGGAATTCACTTGCCCCATCAATTCGGGCAGCGTCGAGCAATTCATCCGGAATGCTGTAAGCAAATTGGCGCATCATAAACACCCCAAACGCATTCATGATCCCCGGAATGATCAAACCCGCATATGTGTTGTCCCAACCAAACGCGCGCACTTCGATAAACAAGGGAACCAACAACACCTGAAAAGGAATGGTCATGGTGGCAAGAATAAAAACAAAGAAGAAACGCTTGCCCCAAAAATTGTATTTTGCAAATCCAAAGCCCGCCAGTGCCGAAAAAAAGATGGTTACCAAAACATCTATAGTCGCGGTCAAAAAACTATTGAAGAAATAGCGACCAAGAGGCACTGTATCAAAAGCTTTTTGATAGTGAGCTAACCCCTGAAAGTTTTCCGGAATAATATGTACAGGAGAAGCCAGCACCTCATTTTCAGCTTTGAAGCTGCTGCTGACCATGAAGTACAGTGGAAACGCAAATGTAACCGTAATGACCAGTGCTATGCTGAACAGCATCACTTGCGTAACAATCTTACGCGTTTTGAGAGCCGCCGCACTCGGCGCTTTCTTGGATTGAGATGTGCTGAGAGTCACGTAGGGGTTTGCAGACATAAAAACTCCTCTAGTTCAGCGAAAACTGATCACTACGACTCAGCCACAACTGAATGGCAACCACAATCATGATGATGGCAAATAGCACCATTGAAACAGTGGATGCGTCACCCATCCGATAAAACTGAAAACCATACTTCCAAATGAGCAGGCCCATGGTGGTGTTAACGTCAATCGGGCCACCTTTGCCGGGGCTAATCGCATACTGAAGCGTGAATCCTTGAAAAGCATTGATTGTAGAAATCGCCGCGATGAAAACAGCAGTTGGACGCAAGAGTGGCAACTCAACACGAAAGAAAGATTGCACCGGATTTGCACCATCAACCAGCGCTGCATCGCGCAACTCAGGCGGTATCCCCGTTAATCCCGCTAACCATATCAACATATAAAAAGGAATAATGGTCCAATCGGTGATGATGATCATCGAAATAGGAGACAGTGTTGGATTGTCCAACCAATTTATTTCCCCCGCCCCTGTCAGAGGTCTCAACACCGTTGTGAGTACACCGCTTGGATGCAGCAAAATCCGCCACACAATAGCGACCACAATCAACGAAGGCAACACAGGCGAGAAGAAAAAGACTTTAAGTATTTCGCGACCTTTAAATTTCTGAAAGAAAATAATCGCCGCCAGCAATGACAATATCCACGCGGGGACGGTAGTACCCAACACAAAACCGAATGTCACACCGATGGATTTCAAGAAAAGTCGGTCAGTCAATAAATCTTTGTAGTTTTGTAGTCCAACCCATACAGGCGGCTTCAGAAGCGTGAAATCAGTGAAACTGTAATAAATACCACTGAGTATCGGAAACAGAAAAAAGATGGCAAAAAATATAACTGTAGGTAACACAAAGGCTAATCCCCAGTACTGCCGTCGAGCAATATAGGAGGTCTTAATCCGTCTCGTGGTCATGCTTGTGCCTTATTCATTATGTGAAACATGCTATCGAGGTAAGGCACGAATGCCCTACCTCGGTGACATTCTAGAACCTAGCTTGCAGGCTTCGATTTTGCGAGAATATCGTTCACTTCAGTTTCTGCGTCAGCCAGAACCGTATCCATATTTTCGTGTCCGACGACTACACGATCACGCATACGCATGAGTGCATCAGCCACTTCAAAGAAACCATTAATACGGGGATGATACGAGCTTGCACTGAGTTCTTGCAGGAAGACAGGCATAACTTTGTTATTCTTGAAATCATCGCTGGCAACAAAATCCGCTTTAGCCTGGAACAAACCGGCCTTTTCCAGATAATCTTTTGGATTAGCGGTCAGATAACCTGCCAGCTTCCACGAGGCGGCCTGTACTTCAGGCGTTGCACTGGAATTGACCATGAAGAAGTAGGCATAGTTAGCAAAGCCGTTCTTGTTTTTCGCATCTTTCCATACAGGAATGGGGTGAATGCTGTAGCTGATCTTGGCGTCATCTGCTTGTGGCGCAAACCAGTTGCCACCATCGCAGTCAGTCGCGAGTTCTCCGGCGAGGAACGCGGCGCGGCTGCTGGTGTATTGAGCACCACCCAACTTCCATTCATTCGCCCAGCTATCCCAATAGCTCAGTACCTGCTTAACCTCAGGTGTATTGATCGATGCAGTGTAATTAACTTCATCAATCATACTGTTACCCAACTGCTGTACCATCGGGTTGAAAATCAACAACATGAAAATTGAAGCATCCCACTTAAAGTCAAACCCGCGTTGTGTCAGGGCACCATTTGCATCCCGCACCGTCAGTTTTTCAGCAACGGTTTTCAGGTCTTCCCATGTGGTTGGGAAATCTTTAGCAGGGTCTAAGCCAGCTTTTTTCCAAAGATCATCGTTTGTATAACAAGCATAGGCGCTCAGTTCAGTTGGTAAGCCGTACAACGTCTTGTCGAAGGTTGCACCAGCTAACAATGCATCCCCTGATTCATAGGCTTTATAGGCCGCAGCTTGATCCGCATATCCCGCAGCAGCGGCATCAATCGGTGCCAAAACGCCTTGAGAATAGTACTGACCAATAGCAAATGTAGCTTGATTGAATAAATCTGGACCACTACCAGAGGCCAAAGCAGTCGACAAAGTGGTGTCCCATTCTTGGTCTGGAACAACCGTATACTCTACTTTGATTGAAGGATTATCAGCTTCAAATTTCGCGATTTGATCTTTATCCAACGGGACGCGGGGAGGATGATCATGCATCCACAACTTAACAGTAACAGTGTCTTGTGCGACAACGGCAGAGGTTAGCACAGCCAATAGTACAAAAAGTGCCGATAAAATCCCGAAACGTTTTACCATGTCCGTAACTCCTGTAACTAGATATATGGACGAAATAAGGGTTATTTTTCACATCCCTGCTTCCTCGATATTTGATCTCCTTTCGGCCTGTATTCAGTTCGACTTGGACAAGTGGTTATTTGGATAGTGCTACAAAACGATGTGTAATTTCCTGTGGACGGGTAACCGCACCACCGATAACGACAGCAAATGCACCACGCGCAAATGCGTCTTTCACTTGATAGGGTTCTACAAAACGACCTTCTGCAATGACTGGTTTGCGAGTTGATTGCACCAATTCACTTACAAATGCTAAGTCAGGTCCATCGATAGACGGGCGACCATGTTCTACGTAGCCAGCCAGAGTGGTTCCTAGGAAATCCGCCCCGGACGCTTCAGCAAAACGTGCGTCTTCCATACAAGACAGATCCGCCATTACCGGAACATGTAATTCATCGTGGATTTTACGAATTAGCTCGGAGAGTGTAAGGTGATCAGGTCGTGGGCGATCAGTACCATCTAACGCCACTATTTTTGCTCCAGCCTTCACAATCATCAGTGCATCTTCAAACGTCGGAGTAATATAAATATCGTAGCCCGCGTATTTGCGTTTATGGATACCAACGATGGGAAGCGTTACAGTTGCAGCTATAGCAGCGATATCCGCAGGGCCATTCGCGCGTATCCCGGCAGCACCGCCCACCTCAGCAGCACGTGCCATAGCCGCCATATACTGTGATCCATGCAGTGGTTCATCAGGACCAGCTTGACAGGAAATGATAATCTGATTTCGCAAACCTTCGACCCAATCGGACATCGACAATTCCTAGTTCAACTGTACCCGGTACTCGTAACGATCAGCACGATAATAGGAACGACCAAATTCTATGGGAATACCATTTTGATCATATGCGATTGTCTCAACAAGAAGTAATGGACTCTTTGACTGAATAAGCAAATGTTTGCTTTGTGCAGATGCCGCTGTAACAGCCTGCACGATATGCGTAACACTTGTAGGCTTAATCTGATACCGTTCTTGCAAAAAAGCATAAAGTGACGCGTTACCATTCCAGTCTTGCTGCAATAAATCTGGAAACCGTTTTAAGGCGCTAATGGTAGTTTCCAATGCCATAGGTATGTCATCTGCAAAGCGCAAACGTTTCAGAATATTGACCTGATCAGTTATCTCAATCTTCAACTTGTTTGCAATCTCTTGATCAGCCAGTTTGATTTCTTGCTGCAAAACTTCAGCGTGAGGAGTCATACCACGTGCTAGAATCGTTTCGCTGAAGCTAAAAACGATCCCCGACGTATGCGGGATGCGTTCGGCAGCTACAAAAGTCCCTACACCGTGGTTGATTTCCACCAAGCCTTTTGCCTGCAACAAACGAAGCCCTTCACGGACACTACTACGCCCTACCCCCATATCACTCGCCAATTTTTCGACAGACGGCAATTTATCGCCCGGTTTGAACCTTCGGCTGTGAATGGATGCCGACAGTTCATTAGCAACTTGACTGGTGAGATTACTGCGCGTAATGCGAGTTGCCATGTATCAACTCATCTGATGACCTGATGTCTGTTAACGTAACATTTGCCTACTAATTTGTCAAATTTGTAGCACCATTGAGGAAAGCATCTTTGATCAGGCGTAAAGCACGTGCATCATAGGGACTAGATAAGGCCTCATATGTTTGCAAATCAATAGCATTTTGCGTGGGGAAATATCCTGCGTAATCATTAACCAATCCTACAACCAGTGTGTGTGGTAACACCTGCCGCACACGGGACGCAAGTTCATTAAATGGTTCGCCGGGAACACAAAACAATACCCAAGATCCTATTTTTAAACGTGTTAAAGTTACTTTTTGTGACGTCTTCCCAACTAACGTATTCTTCAAATGTCCTTGAAGCACACTTCCTTGAGCACGGGTTATCTCCACTCGGTCTGAACGATCACTGATCGTCACAGGAGCAACCGCCTCAGATAGATCACGAAACGGGAGATCAACTGTGAAGCTACTCCATCCCAAGTCAAAATTATGATCAGCCTCTCTGGAATTTTGCAGCATCGCAATGATAGCATCGGCAAGAACAGAGCCTAAGCGCTCGACTTCAGAATACGATTGCTCACGGCGATGATACCGCGCGCTAATATCGCCCAAAGCACCATTCAGGTATAAACAAATGCTATCAGGATAAGCAGCTTTGAGCCGGTTTCGAGCAGCACCGATATAATCAGCCGAGTAGTAACGAGTATCTTCCCCTAAAACCGTTGGGTGACACGCATAATGGAACAAAATACACTTTAATGAACCATCTAAGCGTTTGCAGCACAATGTTGTGACTTGCGAATCAACTTTTGCATGCGGTTGATTACGATCACCACCAATGCCCGACACTTCTCCAACATTCCAAACCAACTGAACTGGTTCCATGTGATTAAGCGCTTCATGGGCGGCTTTCGCCAGTCGTTCTTGAATGAAACGGGCTAGGTCTGTATCTAGCGAGGGAGCAGCATCCGCTGGAAACCACGTTTGTAAACCTTGTGGACCGCAATGTGTATGGCTCGGACATACGACCACCGCTTCAGGAACAGTATCCACGATTGTTGCCAGTGTCTGACGCAATGGTTGTGTAAAGACAGCACTCACCGCAAGTACATCGAGGCTGATAATCACAACCCGCGACGTTCCCGACTGCAATATAAGGAGTTGCGCCATTAACGCATCATGTATACCGAGGTTGGCACCTTTTCGGGCGGCATAGCCATCCATTGGTAGCCCAATTTCAGGTGTAATATCAATCTCAGCGACGCCGGCAAAAAAATATTCAGACATTGTATGGACTGCTCATTGATAAAATATGAATGGCATAAGATTATTACGTGCTGTTGTACAAAATACTATAGACAGGTTAATGATGACTAATCCTCCCTCACTACTGATTGCTGTAGATGGTGGTCAATCGAGCACGCTCGCGATGGTCATGACCATTGATGGACAAATTATTGGCACAGGATTTGCAGGACCATCTAACCACGTAGACGAACCCGGCGGTCCCGAACGTTTACGAAATGCGCTCGATCAATCTATCAACGAAGCCCTGCTTGTATCACAACAACATCCGCAGCAAGTCACAGGTATATGTCTGGGAATGACTGGTGGTGCGGATCTTGCTCGTGAATGGATCACATCACAATACCCCGGCACCAGTGTGCAATCTTATTACGACTATGTCACATCACTGGCAGGTGCAAGCCTCGCGGCTGAGGGAGTCGTTGTAATTGGTGGGACAGGTGCAGTGGCCTACGGACGACTAGATGATGGTCGTGATGCCAAAGCTGGTGGTTGGGGCTATCTCATGGGCGACGAAGGCAGCGGCTACGATATTGGTCTGCGTGCGCTTCAAGTGGCAGCACAGGCCAGTGATGGGCGAATTGATATGACCCAACTACTCACCATGATTCCGTCTCAATTGGGGTTACCTGACCTCAAGGCTATACACAAGGCGTTATATTCGGGTCAGCTCACCCGCCCTCAAATTGCGAGATTAACTGTTTCAGTCATTTCAGCTGCGGAAGCGGGTGATCGCGCAGCACAACAACTGTTAGATGATGCCGCAGACGCGCTAGCCACAGCAGGGATTGCTGTGATCCGGCAATTGGGAAAGCTGGGAACTGGCCTCCCGATTTATCCCACTGGCGGCCTTTTCCAGTCCAACACCTTGCTAAAGGATGCCTTTCGCAAGAATGTTGCTTTACGCGCCCCCCACATTGAGGTTAAAGAACCCGCTTTCCCACCCATTGCTGGTGGGTTGCTACTCGCATTGAAGTCTGCTCCGGGTAGCCTTAACGCGGCAACCATAACTAAGATGAGAGAAACATTTCCCGAAACGGCGGCTAATAAACACCAGAAACGCGAACATTCAGCATGAGTACCTAGAGATGACGCAAGCGATCTCTGTACTGGTCGAACAGACGGGAATTGTGTTCATCTCCTCCGTCTACATTGGAACTTAAGGTAACCGGTACCTCTACGCCTTGTTCCAGCATCTTGAGTACGACCTTATGAACCATCGTATGTAACAAGGCTGTTCCAACTACGGTTGATGTTGCACCAATACGACCGGCCAAACCTTCAACTTCCACCGCCGCATCACCAATAACACCACAGTTATCCAACACAATGTCAGCAATTTCGAATAAGCGCTTACCGCTGCTATGCCGCGATGATTGACTTTGAGAGTGCGCAATCGAAGTCAGTGCAATAACCTTGAGTCCACGAGATTTGGCTGCCAATGCCATTTCGATCGTGACGCTATTTCGTCCAGAGTTCGAAGCAATCACCATAACATCACCCGATTTGACGACATACCGTTCCAGCACAATCTCAGCATAGCCGGATAACCGTTCGAGTTGAGTGCTACCCAATGCGCTAAGATGAAGCATCAAAGACGGATCAAGGATTGCATTAATCGGGACTAATCCCCCTGCCCTGTAAAATAACTCCTCGGCAAGCATATGCCCGTGCCCCGTTCCAAAAGTGTGTAGTACACCCCCTTGCGTCAAAGATGTAACGACAGCCTCAGCACACTGATCTAGAGCCTCAGCATTTTTCGCCTCAGCTTCCTTCAAAACCTGATGTATCGCATCGAAATAAGAAGTCATATGGATCTCCGAAATTTCTATACCAAATCTTTACGCAAGATTGCAAAGGTTCGCCGCTTTTCATATCCTGCCTGCGAGTACAAGCGCGCTGCATCATCTCCCGTCCACATAAAATAAGAGTAATAGATATTGCGCTTGCTCATTTCAGCCAAACAACGGAATAAGAGTATGCGCCCAATACCCAGATTACGCACATCACCACGGACACCAAATGGACCAAAACGTTCCCTGCGTTGGGGACAAAACCCGACAATTTCGCCACGTAAGCGAGCAACAAGAATACACATCTGGCTACTACTATCCCCGAAATATTCAAGCAAATACTCCTGCAAATGACGGTACCAGTCCCAACCAAAATGAGTAGAAATAAATGGCATTAGCTCAGGTAAATCGGCAGACGTAACCGGACTGATCCACAGATCATCTTCTCTCTGACGCTTCAGTTCAAGTTGTATGATCTCCGTCGGGATTTGAAAACCGGTTAGCTTGGCTCCCATACTGATAGGCCGTTCTATGACACTAAACCCAAATGCACCTTGTAGAAACGCAAGCGCGTCACGGTATGCCTCGGAATCAACACCCGGTATGAAATAATTCGGCACATATGGCGAAATCTCAACCGTCTTACGTCCCTGTTCCTTGAAACGATCTAGGACGTGTGTAAAAAGCGCACGACCAATACCGCGACGGCGATAATCAGGGTGAACACCAAACGCGGTAATCCAACTCTTTTCCGGTTCCAAGCCTTGTAGAAACAACGGCACTTGGCGGGTAAGCGCCAGAACAAACCCAACGATATGCCCATCTTCTTCCGCCACTACCAGATTTTCGGCTTGAAAATTAGGATCAAGCAGCACTCTGGTATGAAACAATCCAGAACTCAGTGGATCATGTGTCATGGACAGTTGCCAAACGTTCAGGAGATCAAATTCATCTGTCCCGCGATAAGATCGAATTTTCATCGTATCGTCCCCCCATCAAATATCTTGATACTTGCCACATCTGATGAGTTTATTGTTCATGATCATCATTTGCCACGCAATTGGTATCAGACTGTGTATGAATCTGTTGGATCACGATACATATGAAATTCATCTCGGTTCATATTATCCCGTTCCACCACACAAGTACGGGACATAAATCATCGACATATTAGAGACCTTGAACACAAAAGAGTCGTCAGAAGCTATAGCGCAGCGCTCGATTTACGAATAATAATCTCAACTGGCAAAACGATTTCTTGATAGTCACGACTAGAATCACCTGCCAATCGTGACAATAACAACTCGGTCGCCATCTGCCCCATTTCATAGGCGGGTTGGGCAGCCACAGTAAAAAATGGATCAATCGTAATTGCCGCGGGCAGATCATCAAAAGCAACAACCGAAATATCTTCTGGCACACGCAAGCCTGCATCGCGTAAGGCGCGCATCACACCAATTGCAATAAAGTTGTTAGCTGCAAAAATGGCTGTTGGGCGTGGATGAGTCTCAAGAACTTTTTGTGTGTTTTCATAACCCGAGTCTTGAGTAAATTCGCCCCAATAAACCTGTTGGCTCGCGTTAATGTCTGCTTCTGCAAAAGCTTTCAGATACCCGTCCACACGATCACACGCCGTTGCATGATCTTGCCGCCCGGTAATAATCGCGATTTGGCGATGACCAAGTTTTATCAGATGTTCTGTTAGGCCATATGCGCCACCAAACGAATCACAACGTACCACATCAACTTCTGAAGAAGGGAAGCGGCGATCCAATACCACAAAAGGAACACGGCGCTTCTGTAAAATATCCGAAGCATTATAGGATGCCGGAACGAATAGAAATCCATCAACCTGCTTTTTCAAAAGAAACAGCAAGTATTCTTCCTGCTTTTCAGGCGACTCATCCGTATTGCCGATGATGATGTGATAGCCACGTTTGTTAGCGGCATCCTCCACGCCCCGCGCGACAGTTGTCCAAAATGGATTGGTGATATCGGACAGCACCAGAGCCAAGGTTTGGGTACGTTTTGACCGCAAACTTGGCCCCAGCGAATTAGGGATGTAGTCCAACGCTTTGACTGCTGCTTCAACTTTTTGGCGCGTTTCCACGCTAATGTATCCATCGTTATTGATGACTCGGGATACAGTTATGGGTGCCACACCGGCAAGTTTGGCAACATCACGTATGGTAGACAATAGCTAGTCCTCAATCAAATCGTTATCGTTTTAACCAACCCATCGTTTCAATTTATGCACACTGATTAGTGTATCTGCACTTTAGCTTTCAGGATGGAGGATGATCTTTTGATGTGGCATTTCATGGCTAGCGATTTTCCCAAATATCGTCGGTGCTTCTGAGAGTGGAAAGTGATGCGAAATCATGGTTTGGATATCGAGTTCGCCATTTCCAATGACATCAACCGTATCTGTCCATTCATGCCCCGGAAACGGTGCTGAATACGACATAAAACAACCGTTCAGGCGTAGTTCTTTCCGCATCAAATCTTCAATAAAGGACATCGGCAAACTCTGGTCTAGCGGTTGGTTACCCCCCAAAACGATTGATCCTCGCGGCCTTGTGACCTGAATCGTTTGTTGAAGCGCTTGCGGTGCGCCTGCCGCCTCAATAGCCACATCTACACCGTCACCCGCCAATTTCTTCACCTCGGCTTTTACATCAACCTCACGCGGATTAAGCGTGACGTGCGCCCCCAACTTGCGTGCAATAGCCAGATTGGTTTCCGAAATATCAGTGCATATAATCAGCGATGCTTTAAGGATGCGTAGCCACTGCACAACCATCAAGCCAATTGACCCTGCGCCAAAAACCACCGCGCTTTGACCTGCCGCAAACCCACCCAGATCAAGGATGTGACGTGCTACAGTTGATGGCTCAATCAATGCGGCAGCTTCAAACGGAAGATCATCCGGCACGATCAGGGCGTTGCGTTCTGGGATACTCACATACTCTGCAAAACCACCATTTTGGCGCGATCCAATGAACGAGTAACTATGACAAGCCGAATAATAACCGCGCTGGCATTCTTCACACTCAAAGCACGGAACCAGCGGGATAATTGCCGCGTGTTTGCCAACCAGATCTGCACTAACACCTTCCCCAACAGCAGTAATGATACCCGCAACTTCATGTCCCAATACCAGCGGATACATACGGTGACCTTTGGCAAAGCGGCTGATGTCCGAACCGCAAATCGATGCGGCCTTCACTTGCAATAACACATGTCCGGCTTGGACAATAGGTTGTGGCAAGTCTTGATAGACCATCGAACCTTTATTTTCGAGTAAAACTGCTTTCATGAGAAACCTCATTCAAGATTAAGAGCGGCGAGATGTTCAAAGTCAGTCAACAATTTACGTGATAAATCACGGTAGAGTCCGAATAACGCTTCATATTGAGCATGCCGTTCCGGTGATGGCTCAAATACCTGTCGGTTAGGCAACAATCGCTCAACACATGCACCGACGTCATCCACTTGTCCGATGGCATATGCAGTGAGCGCGTATAAGCCGAGATTATGTCCCCCTTCACCCCCATCAGGCCGCCGGGCGACAATCAACGGTTTACCGTAAATATCCGCTTTGATCTGGCACCACACACTACTCTGAGTAGCACCGCCTGAACCCAAGTATTCGGTTACGACAGCGCCCTTAGCCTCAGCGATAGCCAGATTATCCCGCACCGCGAAAGCGCAACCTTCCATCAACGCGCGGATCATATCAGCTCGTGTGGTCTTATAAGACAACCCAAAGAATACACCGCGTGCAGTACTACTCCACAAAGGCGTTCGCTCACCTGCCATGTATGGCAAAAAGAGTAGACCATACGCACCTGCTCTACTTTGTGCTGCCTGCTCACTGAGTGATTCGAATGTAATCGTTTCGCTGCCACCCAAGATATTGCGAAACCAGCCGAGTGATCCACCACCAACGGTACCGGCTTGAAGCAGATATTGGTTGGACACTACATGATGGGAAAATATCAACTGCGGTTCAACAATAACCTGCGCCACACTCACGGCAAAGCCACCAGCTTGACCACCTTGATCGTTGGTTTGACCAAGACGCGTGACTCCTGAACCCAATGCGCCAACCGCAGCATCCAAACAACCCGCGATAACCGGAATACCCGCTCGCAATCCCAATTGCTCTGCCGCAGTGCTGGTAACCGTACCAATCACCTCTGTGCATGGGCATAGGCGCGGCATTTTTTCTAACGGTATACCGATCTGTGCAGCAGCCTTTTCATCCCAGCGTTCTTGCGCCATATCGAAAAAATGATAGCCATATGCTTGGGTATAATCGCACGTGAATTCACCGGTCAATCGCGCCGTGATGAAGCCTGATGCCGCCATAAAACGGTAGGTTGAGTCGAAAATATCGGGGTGATGTTCCTTGAGCCACAGAAGTTTGGGAGTGATATACGCTGGATCAATCGGATTCGCGTCCAAAGAAATGAAACGCTGTGCTTCTGGTAATCCGTTGAGCCAATCAGTTTCCACTTGCGCACGTCGATCTAGCCATATCATTGCGGGTGACAATGGCTCGACTTGCCGATCAACCGGCACCAGAGTCCAACCAACGCCATCTACCCCGATCCCCGCAACGTCTGACGGGTGAACATTGCTCCGCGTGATAACTTCACGAGTAGTTTCGCAAACCGCCTTCCACCACAGATTAGCATCAATTTCTGCCCAAAGTGGGCTTGGCCTATGCAGGGCATATCCCGATGAGGTCTCGGCAATCGGTTGTCCGGTTTCATCCCATAAGGCAGTCTTGGTACCGGATGTACCGACATCGATAGTGATGATGTAACGCTTGGTCATAATCTTTCCAGTTTATGGAGGCGTAATCTCGCCGTTCAAATCCCACAAATCTTCCCACGTTTGCCCATCTTTCCACAAAAAGACCTGCCCTTTAATCAATCGGCAATTCTTATCGATGCTAGCGATAGCCTGCATCTCATCAGACGTTAACGGATCTGAAAGAACAGCTTGCAGGTTACTGAGATAGCTGCTGCGTCGGGTCGAAAAAGGAATAGGAACCTGCCCGCGCTGCACCGCCCATTTGACGCATACAACCGCCGGATGGACACCATGCCGTTGGGCAATCTGAACAATCACCGGATCTTCAATATCAACCGTGTCATCTTCAGTCCGGTCACGATCAGGCCGTGCCGGTGAACCAATTGGCGAGAACCCAATCGCAACCATGCCGCTATCAGTCACAAATTGGAACAACTCTTGCTGTTGAAAATGGGGATGAATCTCCATCTCGTTGCATACAGGTTTGATTGCAGCATCCCGCAGCAGTAATTTCAGCTTGGGAATAGTCATATTGGAGGTTCCGATATGCTTGACCAATCCGCGTTCAACCAACTTCTCCAACTGTCGCCACGTTTTCATATAACTTTCGTGGATATAGGGTTTGGCGTGTGGGTCACGCGACGATACATCCACACCGGGGGCATGATAATTTGGGAACGGCCAATGAATCAGGTACAAATCCAGATAATCGAGCTGCAAATCTTTGAGCGTTTTCTCACAGGCAGCAATGACTTTATCCTCATCATGCATATCGTTCCAGAGCTTAGAAGTAATCCAAAGCTCTTCCCGCTTTACACCTTGGGCTTGTACTTCCCGCAGCGAATGACCAATCAGATGTTCATTTCCATAAACTGCCGCGCAATCAATATGGCGATACCCAACCGAGATAGCATCCTTCACCGCCTGAGCAACCGACTCGCTGTTATACCGATCCGAACCAAATGTACCAAGTCCGACAACCGGCATCTTTGCGCCTGTATACAACGTTTTGTAGGGCACTTTGTTCGGATCAACTGGACTGAGACCCGCTGTAGACTGTTGGTTTTCTACCACAATAAATTCCTTTGTTGTTTGCGGTCAGTGGTGAATAACCTTATCCTCCACTACTGACCGCTTGCCTATTACTTATGCAAATTGAATTTTGAAGCTAAATGCATCGTCACATGGTTTCTGGGCAGGTGTCTTAATGTGCAATCCGTCGCTATCTTGCGTCCATTCGAGTTCACCCGCCCCCAACATACTGATCTTGGTGATCGACCCGGTTTGCAGTGATGAACCGCTAGCCAAGCTCTTGATAACCGCTTCTTCACCCGGCCATGCGAGAGCAATCGCATATAAAGTATTTGCCTTTGTCGTGAAACGGAAATCTTGCCCCGTGAAAGAACTGCGATTCGTGTCCGTGAATTGACCTTCAGCAACCTCGGTTGGCCCTTCACCGAAAATAGCTGCCGGTCGCGTATCATAAATCGCTTCGCCGTTGACCTTTAGCCACATCCCAATCGCCCGCAACATCGCAACTTCTGGCTCTGGTATAGTGCCGTCAGGCTTCGGACCAACATTTAGCAGCAGCGCACCATTTTTGCTCACCACATCGATCAAATCACCGATCACATCACTCGCTTTTTTGTAATCATGAGCGTGAATGTAACCCCACGAATTTTTGGATACCGAAGTGTCGTTTTGCCAGAAACGAGGTGCAATACCTTTGAATTGTCCACGCTCAACATCATACACAGCCGAACCTTCAACAAAAGCATCATGCTTATAATTGATCGCCGCACCCAGTCCCCATTCTGCCGCACGGTTATAGTAATATGCTGCGAAGCGTTGTAAGTACGGCTTCATGACAACCTGTTCAATCCACCAGTCGAACCATATCAACTGCGGCCTATACTTGTCCACAATCTCGCAGGTACGCGCCAACCAATCTTCAAGGAATTTAGCATCGGGACGCGGTTGCCAATCGTGGCTCGTCCATTCAGGCACATCAAACGAATTCGGGGAAGCGGTGACCGCCGGACCATACAACCCATCATTGGCCGGATCTTGTACGTCTGACGGAAACTTACGCCCGCCATCAAAGAACCACCAATGTTCGATGCGATGGCTGGATGCCCCAAAGACCATCCCCTGCTTACGCGTAGCCTCAGCTAATTCGCCCACGATGTCCCGTTTCGGCCCCATCTTGGCGGCAGTCCAATCCGAAAACGAGCAGTCGTACATCGGGAAGCCATCATGATGCTCGGCCACGGGCACTACAAATCGCGCACCGGCATCTTTAAACAACTGTATCCATTGGTCAGCATCAAACTTTTCCGCAGTCAGTTGCGGGATAAAGTCCTTGTATCCGAATTGAGTGTGAGGACCATACGTTTTGACATGATGTTCGAATTCGGGTGTACCTTCGCGATACATATTGCGTGGATACCACTCATTGCTAAAAGCTGGCACCGAATAGACACCCCAATGTATGAAGATCCCGAACTTGCCATTAATGTACCAATCCGGTACTTGCACTGTTTTAAGCGATTCCCATGTCGCTTCAAAAGAACCTTTCGGTGCTGTACTTTGTGTCATTGCTTAATATCCTTTGAGTAAATTTCTATAGTTGCACATGGGTGATGCGTTCCTATCTCAATAATCATCGACGGGTAACAAGTTTCTGTATTCACAATAACTGTTGACCAAATGAGTCCGAGACTACAAGAGATAAACGGCTCGTCACCCGAATAAAAAAGAGATCGGATTGTTCCAGATAACGAGGTGAAAGATTGATATTGTTCACAGAACCGACTTTTCAGATATCTAGCCGTAACCCGTTGAAATCACGAATATTACGACCTGTATGGTACGCTTACCACAACCAGATAATAGTGAACAAAACCGCTTTTGTCAAGAAAGCATGGACATGGATAAATAGCTGATATTCATTTCGAAATGGACGACAAAATCAGCGCATTGCTTTGGCAAATAGATGGATAGAGTGCCGCGTATACTAACCATCCATTTACGCCCCAATCAATCATCTACGCGGGTGTATTGTGGCTTAAATCCAAGCAGTCTCTCAGCACGTGTACAGTCATGGAACGACCAATGACTGCTTCGATCCGCACGAATTTCGCGCAATGTGGGAAAGTGACGTTCCGCCAATTCAGCACTCGGCGTCGTCACAAATGTTTCAGGCGCGGTCAGATAAAAAGCTTGTGCGCCGAGATTTGGTGTCTCCAGCGCGTGTCGGCAAGCAGTCGCCGCATCCCGAATATCAATGAATGACCACAGGGTATGTCGGGCTACAACTTCGTCCTTAGCCATATTGCGCAAACTATCCGGAAACGCCTCTCGATCCCAGATCAACGGAAACCTCAAACTGACCGCATCCCCGCCTGTCCGACGATGAAACGCCTCGCAGATGGCTTCACCAACCTGTTTCGAAAGCCCATAAGCATCCTGCGGCAATAATGGATGATTTTCATCAATCGGTACATATTCGAGTGGAACGGGTAGCAATCCCCACGCCACACCAAGCGCTGAACACGATGAAATACTCACAACCTTCTTGATTCCGAGTATTGCCGCCGCTTCTAAAACATTGAATGTTCCAATAGTATTATTGCTGAAAACGACTTCAGGTGGAAACCCTATCGGACTCGGAATGGCCGCGAGATGCAGCACGGCATCACACCCCCTCAACGCACCACACACCTGCCCCAAATCACCAATGTCAATAATCCAGGATGGGACTGTTTCGGGCAAACGAGTCGCTTTCACACGGTCGATCGCCACGACTTGGTGACCAGCATTAAGCACTTCTTGGACGGCATAGCGCCCCAGACTACCACTCGCACCAGTAATTGCTATTTTCATTCAGCTCAACTCCTGAATTGCTTCCAGCAGCCCCAGTAAATAACCGGTAGCATGCGCATGTCCACGATGATTCCACTTGCTGTCATCGATCATTTGCGGAACATGATCGTCAATAATGAAACCATTAAAACCAACCATTTTTAATGTACGCATCGCTTGGACAACATTCACATTACCTTCGCCCAAAAAGCACTCTTTGAATGCCGGCATGCATCCCTGCACATCGCGAAAATGAAAATAGAATATCTTGCCGCGAGTACCGAAATATTCAATCGCTTCAATCACATCGGTTCCCATCTCGCTGAAGCACCCCATACAAAAATCCAAACCATGATTCTGGCTGGGAGCAATGTGTTCCACCGCCCGCTTAAAACCATCCGTGTTATAAAACAGTCGCGCAATCCCGCCCAATTCTGAAACAGGTGGATCATCTGGATGAAGCGCTAACTTAACGCCCGCCTCTTCCGCTACTGGCAGCACAGCCTTGATGAAGTAAGTGTAGTTTTCCCACATTTGCTCAGTGGAAACAGACTGTTCTCCGATCTCATCAAGATGGCGGTATCCGGCAACCAGCGGCGCGGAATCAATCAGCGCCATATCAAACGCGGTCACCAGCACCCCGCCCCGACCTGTCATGCTAGGAGTACGCCAGACGCCGTTTGGCATCCAATGGTAACCCAACATCGGGATACCCGCTTTTCCCATATTGCGGATCGTTTTCTGGTAATTCTCGATCTGTTCATCACGACTCGGCAAACCCAGCATCGCGCCGCGATACCAATGAATAGGTACATTTTCGAGCGCCTCCAACCGTAATTCAAAGCGCTCACAGCGTTCACGCAACGCCACTAAATCCCCATATTTCCAATACCCATCTTGTTCAGGTAGTTTGGGTGTATTCATCTGAACACCCGTTACGCCGATTTGCTTAGCAAAGGTCAGCCGCTCATCGGTTAACTCATTAAACTGTCCGAGCGCAATACGCATTTGAAGGGACATGGCAGATGCTCCTAGAACTTTGAACTGCGCTCTGGCAGTCAACCAATTGACCGTAAATACTGTGGCGCATATCTTAAATCAGAATGCCATGTGTTGCGAATAAAGGTGAAATTGTTCAGTCAGCGTTTAAAACAGGGTCAGAACACAAGCCTCACAGGTTTTGCTCTGACCCTTTATTGGGGATCGTCCAAGTAGCAGCGAATTGATACCCGGGTCGAAATCACTCACCACGCAACCAATCATGCCAGTATAGGTAATGTTACAGCCAACTTTGTCCCTGCATTCAGACCACTTTGTAGATTGAGTTCGCCACCAAGATGTTGCACCCGTTCTCGGATACCCAACAGCCCGAAATGCCCCTGCTTTGCAAATTCTTGAAGTTGGCATGGGATTTCAAAGCCAACACCATCATCACAAATTTCAAATTTAACAGCACTATCCACACAAACCATATGCACTTGAATATGCTCCGCTTTCGAATAGCGTTCTGCATTATGCAGGGCTTCCTGTGCGGTACGGAAAAGGGTCAATTCTTGCGTCTGGTTGATGTCCGGCATATCCCCATCGATCGCAAAGCTAACATGCTCGTTCTGTTCGCATAACATCTCAATAGCAGTCAATAATCCCAACTCGTCTAATACTGTCGGTCGCAGATCAGCAATCAAGCGGCGCAAACAATCAATCGTGCTCACAATTTGTTGACGAGCAGTCTTTAAATGCGCCAGTGCATCATCCTGCGTCTGGGTAACGGCCTGAGTTGCCCGATCTATATTATGCGTCGTAACCACCAACGATTGAATCGTGTCATCATGCAATTCACGGGCAATCCGCATACGTTCATGTTCTTGACTATCAATCAACGCATTGCGGTACGTAACCTCACGGTCAGCAGCAGCTTTTAATTGCAGCGCCATCTGTTGCAAAGTTCTTCTCATTTCATCAATTTCAGCGATCCCGCGGCTAGGCTTTTCGAAGGCCATACTTTTGCCGTTTGTAAAATTCGTGATTTCAATCGACAAATTCCATAACGGAATTAAGATACGTATCAACACCCATAGTGCGCCCACGACAAATATGAACACCGAGACCAGAAAGCATAAGTGGAAAAAACCGTCAAATTGGTGCATCAAATGATTGAACGAATCAAGCAAGATATTCATATGCTCACTCCATCGTGTGGGGTAATCAGTCCCAGCGAAATTCCGCGTGATACAGCATCCGTTCGGCTAGATGCATTAAGTTTCTGGTAAATAGTTTGAAGATGAACTTGAACCGTTCGATCCGAAATATCGAGGTATGTCCCAATCTGTTTATTGGTCCACCCACGCGCGGCAGACGTCAGCACTTCCAGCTCTCGATTAGTCAATTGATAATTTGAACCTTCATCGCTATCACTGATACTTGCTTCATCCAATGAGATGCGACTTTTAAGTATATTGTTGATGGTATCCAACAGTTCAGATAAATCAGCCGTTTTCAGTACAAAACCATGAGCACCTGCGCGTTGCAGTGCGCGAATATATGCTGGTTCATTGTAGGCGGTCAAAGCAACCACCCGAACATCCTTACACTCTCGACAAATGCGCCGCGTGGCTTCAATCCCATTCACTTCCGGTAGGTGAAGATCCATTACAACCACATCCGGTTGAAATCGGACAGCCATTTCGATGGCCTCAGTTCCAGTCGTCGCTTCCCCCACAATTTCAAAAGCAGCACTTTCGAGAAACGCCCGAATGCTTTGCCGTACAAGTACATGATCTTCTACCAGTAGTAATCGCTTCATCAGTCCCCTAACCACCATCAACAGGTCACAAACGCACTAATCAATATATGTACAAGTCTAAAGTTAGCGTAATTTTTCTGTCTTTGCATACGCTATTTGGCGTATAGGCTATCCCCATCATACCAACTATATTGATATGCATCTGATTCGCTTTTGAATACACAAATGCATGAAATCAGTCTAATCAGGTTGTTGAGGCTTTGCAATTTTAGCAAACTCAGTTATGAACAAAACCGTAACGATTTGCAGGACTTATAAGTATCGTTTGTATCGTTGTGATAAAAAAGATCGCAAACTCCGGTACAAGATATTTGCTGCCTCCACAATTTGGAATCATTTCATTGCGCTTCAACGCCGCTACTATCGACTCAGTGGCAAATACTTTTCATTAACACAAATGAATAACCATGTGTTGAAGCTGCGAAAAACCGAACGGTTTGAACTGTGGCGCACCTTACATTCTCAGGTCTGCCAGAATGTTTGCCGTCGTGTAGACGATGCCTATCAGCGCTTCTTTAAAGGATTGGTAAAAAAACGTCCGAAGTTCAAGAAAGCCCGAAAATATGCCTCGTTCACCTTCCCTCAATCTGGCTATAAACTAAACACCAACACCGTCACCATTGATGGAATCACCTACAAATTCGTGAAACACCGCGCCATGGTTGGAGACATTAAAACCCTCACCATTAAGCGTGATAAAGTCGGCAGATTATGGTTTGTCTTCACCGTTAGCGAGAATATATCCATTGGCGGAACCAGCACGGGTAAAAGCGGCGGTTTCGACTTCGGATTGAAAGAGTTTCTCGTTGATGATGAAGGTCTATCACGATCGAACCCGTCATTGTTTATCCGAGAACTCCGTACCACCCGTAAGTTGAATCGCCAGCTTGCGCGCAAAGTGCAAGGTTCAACACTGTATAAACGAAAGATGCGAAAGGTAGCCAAGCACAACGCAACCATCCACAACAAACGCCGTGATCATCATTTCAAACTAGCCCATCAGCTATGCGATGAATACGACGTGCTTTACATCGCGGATTTGAGCCTTCGCGCCATGAGAACGTTGTGGGGGCGTAAAGCCTCTGACTTGGGCTTTGCTAACTTTCAGTCCATCTTGGAATGGATCGCATTCAAACGGGGCAAGCAGATTATCAAAGTCAATCGTTTTGCACCGATCACGCGAACCTGTACCAATTGTGGTAATCGCCACACGCTGACATTGAAAGACCGATCTATTCTTTGTAATTGCGGTCAAATCATTGAACGGGATTATGAAGCAGCATTGAAAACCAAACCCGTTGGGGCATCAACGGGCTACCATAACGGAAGTAAGCCGAAGGTTACGCTTCGCAACCGTGTTGACGGTAGTAGCCTCCACCTCTAGGTGCGGGGAGTATGTCACGACAAACAACTAATCATTAACAGAGTTCGTTTTGGGACAGCTGAGTGCGATTGGTCATTTCCAACTCGCTCATTACGCATCCGAGTCATTTAGTTTCAATAATAAGGAATATGCACATGCAAGGACACCGTATTCGTTCAATTATGTTTGTGATCTGCCTAATGGTTTGCGTCAGTGTATTCACAGTAGCAGCACAAGATTCGCCTACCCCTGCCCCTACGATGGATATGAGTGGAATGGATATGAGCGCAGAAGCCACACCGATGGCTGACACCGGTGAAAAGACGATCCGCTTTGCTGCCCGTGTTGGCGACAAAGACTTTGCCTGCGGCATGATCTACGATGGGCTAGGTGGTGACAAGAGCAGCGTGTCGGTTTCTGATTTCCGCCTATATGTATCCAACGTGCGCTTAATCACTTCAGACAATCAAGAAGTACCGCTTGAATTAGAGCAAGACGGCTTATGGCAGTACAAAAACGTTGCCCTAATTGATTTTGAAGATGGCACAGGTGCCTGTGGTGAAGGCGGTAACGATCAACTTCGGACAAGCATTATTGGTACCGCACCAGTGGGAGAATACACCGGAATCGTATTTGACTTGGGTGTACCGTTTGAACTCAATCACCTTGACATTAGCACAGCGGCATCACCTTTGAATTTGGATGCCATGTGGTGGGGGTGGCAAGTTGGATTTAAGTTCCTTCGTGTCGATATGACAGCCAATGGTAATCCCTATTTTATTCACCTCGGCAGCACAGGTTGTACTTCAGCCAACGATACCACCCCACCGGAGAAACCCTGTTCTCATTCGAACCGGGTGACCGTACGAATGGATGGATTCGATCCTAAAAAGAATTTTGTAGTCGCTGATCTGGCATCGCTCCTCAATGGGATTGAACTCAGCAAAAGCGAACCACGTCCTCCCGGATGTATGTCCGGCACTGACGATCCCGATTGCAAATCGTTATTCCCCAATTTTGGACTATCACTGGATACAGGTTCAGCTTTGGATGGCGCAGTACAACAACTATTCCGAATGCAATAAGTTTTCATGTGCTGAGGGCGACCTGCTGAGTTGCCCTCAGTCAAGATCTTTTCTTAAGTATGTATTTTTGCTTGACTGGAAACGTGATGAGACAGCAATTGACTTCCCTCGGATTGGTGATCATTGGCCTGCTGTGTTTTGGTCTGGGGGCGAGCAACCTAGTTGTTGCTCAAGATGCAACCGACTATGATTGGCAGTTACCCGCAGGTATTCCGAAGCCACAGGTTCCAGCAGATAACCCCATGACCAAAGAGAAAGTAGCCTTAGGGCGCTATCTGTTTTACGATCAGCGACTTTCTGGCAACATGACTCAGTCATGCTCATCCTGCCACTTTCAAGCACTCGCCTTTAGTGATGGACGCGCAGTGTCTATTGGTTCAACAGGTGAAGAAACCCCACGTAATGCCATGTCATTGACCAATTCAGCCTTCAGCGCCGCCCTTACGTGGAGTAACCCGCTGCTAAGAACGATAGAACAACAAGTTGTTGTCCCGATGTTTGGAGAGTTCCCACATGAACTAGGCATAACCGGACATAGTGAAGAGGTGCTACAGCGCTTCAAGGACGATCTTCAATATCAAGCGATGTTCAAAGCAGCCTTTCCAAATGAACCAGATCCCATCAATTTTGGAAACATCGTCAAATCATTGGCATCATTCGTGCGGACGTTAATTTCAGGCCGTTCAACCTACGACACTTATCGGTGGCAAGACCCCAATGCCCTATCCGAATCAGCCCAAAGAGGTATGAGCTTATTCTTCGGTGAGGAACTAGAATGCCATCATTGTCATGGAGGGTTTAATTTTTCAGCAGCAACCATTACACCCAACGCAACGTTTTCGGCAAAATCCTTTTTCAACACAGGACTTTACAATGTCGGAGGCACAGGTGCCTATCCACAACCCAATACAGGCGTATTCGGGATAACTGGGAAAGCATCTGATATGGGACGTTTCCGTCCTCCCACACTGCGCAATATTGCACTGACAGCCCCCTATATGCATGATGGCAGTATTGCCACACTGGAAGAAGTTATCCAATTCTATTCAGATGGCGGTCGGGTCATTCACGATGGAGACAATGCAGGAGATGGCCGTAAAAACCCCTACAAAAGTGCGTTAGTCGCAGGTTTCATACTCACAGATCAAGAACGTACCGATTTACTAGCATTTCTGAACAGCCTCACCGATGAAATATTCGTTACTGATCCACGTTTTAGTGATCCTTTTGTTCACGATAATTAATGTGCGCTCTCATAACACCCATTTCGTCTAAGCCATTTGGCTTATATCGCAATTGCACTAACCTCATTAAAATTCATCGCTTAGATTTTTACGGTAAGTGATATCGACAATTTCAAGGTGGTGCATCATGAGTGAACCGTGCGAAAATTTAGGCTACCAAATCTTGGATCGTATGGTAACACCCGATGAATATCTTGCTATTGTCGACCATCTCGATTGGGCAACCAACCTAAATCTAGAGGACATTACCACAGCGCTTAACCACTCCCTCTATGGCGTCGTTATTGAAAACTGCGGGCAGGTTATCGGTATGGGTCGCATCGTCGGTGACAACGCCACCCTCTTTGTCATTCAAGATGTCTTTGTTACCCAACTGTTTCAGGATGAAGGAATCGAAATTGCGATCATCGATGCCTTACTCATTTACCTCGAAAATCATGCACCGGATCGCGCCGTCATCGTGTCGTTGCCATCATCCAACCACATCGCCTTGTTTGAACAACTTGGTTTTCGGACGACTGCGCCGGATGCCTTTGGAATGTTTCGGGTAATAGACCGTACGGCACCAGATCGGCAAAGAATCCCTTGGGCATAGGCCCATCTAAGACCCTACCTCAAAAATTCCTCTTGTAGCCTGTACGCACTTCTGCTAACATCCTCTATATGATACAAAGTATCATTAACCAGCAACATCGTAAGTAACCATCATTCAACCACCTCAGTATTGGCGTACACATAATCGCTTCGGAGACAGACAACAATTCATGGCCTATTCGTTCAATTTCCCCTATGGATCGCGCAGCCGTTCCATCGAACACTCGGATAAACCGGCACTCGACATTCGCAACCTCAGCGTTGTTTATCCCTCTAGCGATCAGGAACTTGCCCTCGAAAATGTGACGCTTTGCCTCCCCACAGGCACGCGTCTGGCATTGGTCGGCCCCAATGGCGCGGGAAAATCGACACTCTTAAAAGCCATTGCTGGCTTATTACCCATTCATAGCGGAGAAATCAGCGTTTTCGGTCAGCCCATTGTCAACTGTCGCCAGCGAGTGGCCTATTTGCCCCAACGTGGCGACATCGATTGGCGCTTTCCCGTTAGCCTTCGCAAATTGGTCTTGGCTGGGCGTTATGTACACATGGGCTGGTTCAAACGCCCCGACAAATCCGATCTCAAAATTGCCGATCAAATGATTGACCGCATGGGTCTCACCGCCCTCGCCGACCGTCAAATCGGTCAATTGTCTGGTGGGCAGCAGCAGCGCGCTTTACTGGCTCGTGCCCTCACCCAGCAAGCCGATCTTCTATTGCTCGATGAACCACTCAATGCAGTGGATGCCACCACCCGCAACATCATCGCTGACGTGCTCACCCAACTAAAACACGAGGGAAAAGCAGTCATCGCCGCCACCCATGATCTCGGACGTCTGGAAACCGATTTTGACGGTGCGATTTACCTGACTGATGGCCGCGAAGTGCCGCCCCCTCCCGGATCATTTACAGGTATGAATCTACCACCACAAGCAACTGCCAATCAGTTCTACATGTTTAAGCAAAAGGCTGGCTAATGAACTGGTTGATAGAACCCCTCCGTTATAGTTTCATGCAAACCGCCATCCTCGCGGCGGTTCTAGTCGGCATAGCCTGCGCCACCATCGGCGTCTATGTCGTCTTGCGCCGCATGGCCTTCATCGGCGATGCCCTCGCCCACACCGCCCTTCCCGGCCTTGTTGTAGCCTATCTCAACGGATGGAGTCTCTTTGGTGGCGCTGTCGTAGCGGGTCTACTAACCGCTCTCGGCATTGGTTGGCTCTCACGTCGTCAGGAAGTCCGTGAAGATACTGCCATCGGCATCCTCTTTACCGGCATGTTTGCTTTGGGCATCTTGCTCATCAGCACCACCCGTTCCTTCCGTGACCTCACGCATATCCTTTTTGGCAATATTCTCGGCGTCACCCCATCCGATCTACTGCTCATCGGGGCGGTTACTGCAATGACCTTGCTCGCCCTTCTGGCCTTCCACAAAGAACTTGAACTCAGCTCTTACGATCCAACCCACGCCGAAGTCATCGGCATCAAAGCAGATCGCCTTCGCTACCTATTACTAATCCTATTGTCGCTGACCGTTGTCACCAGCATTCAAGTGGTCGGCGTCGTCTTAACCAGCGCCATGCTCGTCACCCCTGCCGCAGCCGCAGCCCTCGTGACCAACCGTCTACCGCGCATGATGCTGATTGCATCGCTCATCGCCATCGCCTCTGGCATAGCTGGACTCTACATATCCTTCTATCAGAATGTGTCCTCCGGTGCAGCCATCGTCTTAATGTCCACCCTCTGCTTTGGTGCAGCATGGATCATCCGTGTCATCAAAGCTCGAACGCTTAAAGTCAAAAAAGCCTAGTAGCCTATGTCATTTATTAGCAACGAGGTTTATTTTAGGTTTGTCGGCAAACCATTTACCAACGTTCTATAAATCATTCCGCATCCCTCCTCGCTTACAAAGTTAGCGCCGCCGCGCAAAAACAGTTACAAAATGTTCTTCCAAATGGTCACCCTTTTGTTTTCCATATCCGTTATCATATCTATAGACTTCTTGTACGGGTTTGCCGCTGTGTAACACCAGTAAATGGTGGAGACACATTTTCGGTGCTATCTAATAAGGCAATCATCTATAGAGGTCTTTAAAGCCCCTCCCTGACGCTTTGGGGAGAGGTTTGGGGTGGGGTCATCAAGGTCAAATGATGTCATCTACCACTTATGATAGTCTTACCCGTCGCTGGCAGATCTCTCGGTCCGCCGCACCTTAACATCAGAGAATAGACCACACGGCGACCAATGCCTACTGTCGACTTTTCCCCTTTAGCCATGACCCAACGAGGGAGAATCTTCGGAACCTGCGCTAAAACAGATTCCGAATCTGAAGAATCCGACGAATTTTCCGAATCAGCGTGGCAAATCCGGAACAAAAACCCACTTTGCCATTGCCGAAATTGCTGCCATTGTGACCGAAGGAAATCCTGTGGGTTGCCATAACTGTCGGCCTTTAGGTATTGTCCGACGACGACGACGACGACACAAACTTGACCAATCGCTTCAGACCTGAAACTACACTGTGAATCTGAAGAATTTTGCGAATATTCGGCACTTAACTCGCTCAAATCCGCTGATAAAAGCGCCTTGAGCAACGAAAACGCGTGTAATGTGTGAAGTTTGCGAATCACCATGATCGGATAACGTGTCCCACCCCTGAGCAAAATAATGGCCTGAGCAACATTTCCGACTTATGTTAGTAAGCCATTTTCGCTATAATGAAACAAGATTCATTTGGAGATGATATGACAAATTCCCCTTCCCCGTTGAATGGACGAAACCTAACCCGCGCAGGCATCGTAGGTGCTGGTTTAGCGCTACTCGGAATAGTCCTATTTATCGTGTTATGGGTCGTCTTAGGCTCATTCAACTTGGCGTCCATGCCGCGTCTATTCGCCTCACTGTGTGTTCCGCCAGCCGTCATAGCGGGCATTATGGGGGTGTATATTCTCGTCAGGAGACCAAAGCCGTAGTATCAGCCTCCTTCACAAACCGATAAGCAATAATCACAGGTGTCCCCGTGCGCGTATCCGCCTCTGCAAATCGCACATCGGCTTCTTGCCCCAGTCGCGGCTCCAAAACAGCATCGATCTTCAAACCCGCCGCTTGACCTGCCCGATGATAATCCGCGTACAAATGAACGTAATGTTCAACCGCGTACGTCTGACCGTCAGGAGCAGTAAATGTGCGTTGTTGCCCATTCAAAAAAATAAACGGGTGAAAATCACTAATGAGCGCACACCCGCCTTGTTTTAACACACGGCCGATCTCAAACAGGCTCGCTTCCACCCCTTTGAGATGTCCCAACGCCATTCCACATAGCACAATATCGACCGAACCGGATGCCAGCGGAATCTTTTCAGTCGTTGATAAAGCACACTCGAAGTGTTGATTCTGTTTGAGCATAGCCGCGCTATTATCCAGCCCAACCGTTACCGCTGCCCCTTGTGACAGCGCGATCAACCCATACCGCCCACTCCCGCAAGCCAGATCCAGTACCCATTTTCCGGCCAGTGGCGGGCACAATTTCATCATTGCGTTCTGCTCAGCTTGCATCAAAGCATTGTGGGCATGGGGTGGATACTGTTCCGCCCATCGTTCATATGCGTCTAGGCTGGATAATGTCGCAGGACGGCGTGGCGCTCGTAATCGTCGCCAAATCGAATTCAACATAACTTAGTGACCTGTATAAAAATGTTCTTCCTCAAGTGCGCTGCGCTCTTCTTCCCGTATCGTCCCCATAATCACAAAATCCGCCCACAGGATGAACATAGAATCACTGCTGTTATAAGAGAGCCGCATCCGTAACGGCAGCATCAACCACATATAGGCAATCCGCCTACGTTCAAATCGCGTCGTTCGCTCCCGTAGATCGTGATACCAAATCGGATACTGAAGAACTTTCAGGTGGATTTTTTCGGCTTGTTCCCCGTAGGTATAGCCAACTGCAACCACAAACTCTAAAAACAAGCCCAACATCGTCAAAGTAACCGAGAGATCATGAAAGTGAGATGCCCACAACCCTCCGCAAAAACTGAGCGCCCCAGCCCATGCCATCAATGGCTGCCCCGGCAAATACAACTTTTCACGTGGACCATATTCTGTAAATGTACGGAGGATAGGGTCTTTCAGAAACCCTACTAAAATCAAAGTTGACCGCACCAGGAAAATCACACTGGTGACAGTGGCACCTGCCAAAATGAGAGTGACCATAAACGACCTACATTCTCAGCAAAGTACGCGGCCCTTTGTACAGTGGGCAAACGCACCGTTCACATTCTGCTCGCTGCCCCGACCGATAGGCCTGCCTCAACGCCTGCGCTGCTGATAAATTCAGAGTCTCAGTTAGTCCCTGCTCAGCCGAAACTTGACCAAACGAGGGTAAAAAGTAACAGGGACGTACCTTACCATCCACTTCAATCACCGTCGAGATATGCGGCGCATTACAGCGTGGTCTCGGAAACGCCGCATCACCGTGCAACGCGCTAAAATAGCGAACCATATTGCGCAACTTCGCTGGCGACTCCGCGATCAATCCACTGTCAAAATCGGATGCATATCGCGTGATCACCCCTTCCACGATCTCAGCAAATTCCCCGATCTCTTCTGGCAACAACGCGGTTATAGCAGGATCAATTGGTGCTGTTGCAGCCCTCACACCAGCAATTTGCAAACTAGGATCACTCACAAAGCGCGGACCAAACGCATATTGGTTACTGATGTCCACCGTCAAAAAACTAATCCTGTTGACACCAGCCCCCTTCGCAGCCTCGATAATTTGTGGGATCTCACGAAAATTTGTATGTTGGATAGTAGTACGCGTTGAAACAGGTATCCCACGTTCACGCGCCGCTCGAATACCATCAATAACGAGATCAAACGCGTTTACCCCTCGAATAGCATCGTAGGTTGCTGCCGTTCCACCATCAAGGCTAACGATCACCTCATCAACACTACCGACCAGTTCATCCGCTTGTTTGCGCAGCAGCAAACCGTTAGTCAATAACATGACATCCGCGCCCTCAGCCCGCAATCGCCCCGCAATTTGAGGCCATTGGGGATGTTGCATCGCTTCCCCACCGCTCAACAAAACAGACTTAACCTGTAACTCTCGAAAAGTCGAGGCAATTTCCTCAACCAATTCCATCTTCATATTCAGTCGTGGGTTACGCCAAATGTCACAAGTCACGCAGCGGCTGTTGCACCCATCCGTAAGATAGAGTACAACAAGCGGTAATGTATGAAGGCGATCGCCAACGAGGTTGAGTAGATATTTGGGTTTCATAGGCTGAAGTATACCCCGAATGTCCCATCAACGCAGACTATCCCTGATGGTAAACTATGTTAAAATGAGTCACTATAAAACATCCGTGCGGCACAACCCGCCCCAATGACCAACTAGAGAATATGCCAAACCTCGACTTGATAAAATCTGAGCAGGGTCCACGCCTCGCTTTTCTTGAAAAGGCCGAGGTCAATTTGATCGCGGAAACCCTCGTTGCCTTCGCCAATACTGAAGGTGGCACCATCATTTTCGGTCTCAAAGAAGATGGTGAAATTGCTCAAAAAAAGATCGAAACCAAAATACTGGAAAAAGCCCTTCGCGATGCCGACGCAGCCTGCAATCCTCCCGTAGTCATCGGTAATTGGGAAGAAGTTGAAAGCGAAAAAGGAACGGTCTTCACACTCAGGGTTCCGCGCAGCATTGAACTTCACGCCTTATCAGATGGGCGTGTACTCATTCGGAGCGGGGTCAAAAATCGCCCCCTCGGTGGCCAAGAAATCCTCAAGCTCGCCAGCGCCAAGAATACAGGCGACTTCGAGACCGAAACAGTTCCGGGCGCATCCATCGACGACTTCAGCAACAAGATGATCACCGAATATCTTGCCAAGCGCGCCGAACGCACCAAGCGCCCCTATAACGGCAAAGTCGCTGACTTACTCAAAGAAATCGGTGCCACCGATAACGACGGCAAAGCCACTGTAAATGGCATTTTGATGTTTAGTGAATATCCCCAACATTGGATTCCACAAAGCAGCGTAGTTTTTGCGAAGTTCGTCGGCAAAACCCCGCGTGGCGAAAACGGACTCGCAGGATACACACGGCGCGAAGAACTTACAGGGCCGCTCCCACGCCTAATCGAAAACGCGTGGAACCTCATCTGGAGTGAGATGGCTGTCAGCGCAGTTGTCAAAGGTCTCGAACGCGAAGAAACCTACGAATATCCTCAATTTGCTGTGCGTGAAGCCATCGTCAATGCGATTTGTCACAGGGACTATCGGCTGAAAGGACGCCGCATTGAAATCCGTATGTATTCCGATCGACTGGAAGTAATTTCCCCCGGTGGATTACCCGGTTTCATCACGGTCGAAAACATTGTCGAAGAACATTTCAGCCGCAATCCCCGCATCGTGAACGGTCTGTTTCAATGGGGTTACATCGAAGAACTCGGCTTGGGTATCGACCGCATGATGGAAGTCATGCAGCAAGCAGGCCACAAACCACCCTATTTTGATGCACGCCCCTATAGCTTCGCGGTTACACTTTACAACGAGCGCGAGAAACAAAAAGCTCCAGAATGGGCACGCAACACCAATCACCGGCAAGCACGCGCACTACAATACATTCGGGATCATGGCTCAATCACCAATCGCGAATACCGATCTCTATGTCAAGGTGTCTCAGCCGAAACGCTGCGCCTTGATCTCGCCGATATGGTTATACAAGGAATCTTGTTAAAAGTTGGGTCAAAGAAAGGTACTTACTATATCCTCAAGTAGGTAACCTACTCGCGCAATCATACTACTTGACGTAGTACAAGGTTTGAATCGTCATGGATTCACTTTTCAATGCAGCTATAGCCTTTGGAGCTGGGCTATATGTATGGCTCATAATCTATATCCAAATCAAGCGACGGCAAGTTCGTAGTGGGAGCTTGTGGTTAACGCTTCTTGTCTTGTTTGCTGCCCTAACCAATCTCCTCCTCATCCCACAACTTGAAATGAATGCCGTCCCCTTCACGCGCGGTTTTGGGCTTTCCCTTTTAATGATTGGTATCTTAAGTGTCTACGGTTATCTCGTGCTGAGAGATATTCGTGGCTATACCAGCCCTATTCCAACAATTTGGCTCACCTTGAATAGTGTCTGGTTTATCGGGTTTTTAATATCCGGCCTGAGTGGATCAATTGGTATAGTCGGCGAAGGTGATTGGATTGTTAACGCCATCCAACAACCTAGCACAACAGCTTGGATACTCATTGCAGGGTTCGTAACCAGCAGCGCTTTACTGCTTGGCAGCTCATTGTGGTCGTTTTACACCGCGACACTTCCCGAAATCGCGAACCGCGTATTATTCTGGACGGTAAACTGCACCACGCTCCTGCTTGGCTGTTTATTGCTGGTAAGCGGTACCACCGGACTAATTTTATTAGGTGTCGTTACACTATTCGTAGGTTGTGCCGGCACAATTTACGGTAATGTTACCTATCAAGTTTTTGATATTCGCTACGCCTTCAATCGTGCAATTCGTACGTCACTGCTCGTCGGCTTGACTGCTGCATTTGTTTACATCGCTTTCTATATCAGAAACAGACTCAATATCCCGCAAACCTTCGAAGGAAACCTTTTACTGATTGGTATTGCGCTGGCAGTCGGTGCCATTTATGTGCCGGTTCGAAAACTCGTCGAACTCCTCATCAATCCAATCTTTCAGGCGGCGATGATGGATTCGGGACTCGTGACGCGCGAGTACAGCCAACAAATCTCGCAATCGGTGGAACTGGATACACTCGTCACATCGATCAGCACCACCCTTAATAAGACGATGCGCGTACGCCGCTCTGGTCTTATCCTTGTCAATGATACCGGCGAAGGTAAAGTAGAACTGCAACCGATGGAAGGCAGTTTCGCTGAACTAACCAAGCTGAAAGGTGTCTTGTACAAGAAAAGCCCCCTTTATCAGCAGTTCTCAACCGCTAAAGCGCCTGTTTCACAGTTCGAGATGGAATACAGTCCAAAATACCACGAGATACTTGATATTGAGCGTGACTTTTTCAAAGCACTACATACAAGTGCCTATGCGCCGATTGTGATTGATGGTCAATTAACTGGCATATTAGCGTGCGGATCGAAACTTAATGATTCCCCGTTCTATGCCCACGATTTAGGCTTATTGGCTACTTTGGCTAACCAAACAGGTGTTGCATTACGTAACGCTCGGTTGGTAGCGGATCTACGAAAACTCAATGATGACGCGGCGCGCCTCAATACTGGCCTTGCAAGTGCGAACCAACAAATGGGCAAGCTAGACGCTGTAAAGACGGACTTCGTAACCATCGCTAGCCATGAACTCCGAACGCCCTTAGCGCAGTTGCGTGGTTATACCGACATTATGGACGCGCTCAACGATCAGGGGATGCTCGACCCTGAAAAAGCTACCGGCATGATCGATAACATGCGTAAAGCTACCGAGCGCATGGAAGAATTAATCGCGGCGATGTTGGATGTAAGCCAACTTGATGTCAACGCAATGGATTTGCGTTTCGCACAGACGACTATTGAAAGTGTCGTACGGATGGCCGTCGAACCCCTCACCGATGCCATCAAACAACGCAAATTAACGCTCTCGGTTCGCGGTCTCAAAGGACTCCCGCCCATCGAGGCCGATCTTCAACGGTTGGTACAAGCATTCCGAAACGTGGTCGTGAATGCCATTAAGTTCACGCCGGATAAGGGTCGCATCGAAGTCACCGCTAGCTTGAACAAACCCGACAATCAAACTGAACCCACCTCGATTATGGTAGCGATTACGGACACAGGTGTTGGCATTAGTGCCGAGAATATTGAACTTATTTTTCAGAAGTTCTTCCGGGGCTACGATCCGGGTTTACACTCGACTGGCACTTATAAATTCATGGGAGCCGGGCCGGGTCTAGGCCTGACGATTGCTAAAGGTGTTATCGAAGGACATGGCGGGAAAATTTGGGCGGAAAGCCCCGGTCACGATCCCGAGAACTTTCTTGGCAGCACCTTCTATATCTTGATACCGTTGAAGTCTCCAGATACGGTGCGCCGTGTGGCAATGGAAAAAGCCGAATAATACAAAGCTATTTTTCTTAAAACTGAAGCCTTGTGATATTTTCGTTCTCACCTATGAAACGCCATACCATTAATTCAAATTGAGCAACTAACCCAGTTGTATAGTAGTCATTGGTAGCGGGTTCAGGGTTGAACTTATTAGGCCAGAGGCGTGCAGTTTGACGGGCGACAGCAGGACTCGGATCAACCAGAAATATGCCCTGCCCTGCTAGCTCCTGTATCGCATCAGCTAAAAAGGGGAAGTGCGTGCAAGCCAAGACGATATGATCTGCACCACCATCGAT
This sequence comes from Aggregatilineales bacterium, assembly GCA_044227005.1. Taxonomy (GTDB): domain Bacteria; phylum Chloroflexota; class Anaerolineae; order Aggregatilineales; family Phototrophicaceae; genus CFX2. Next base: position 514,868 of record JBGAFZ010000002.1, on the reverse strand, counting down.
AATGGGGCGCAAATAGTCGGCAATGATCTTGCGACTCGCAGGTGTGTGTTGGCTTTGTTCCTCGGCAATACGAACCAGTTCAGGCGCAATACGGGTAATAACTCGTTTATCCTCAGCGTAGCGCTCAAGAAGGCGCTTATAGAGCATCCCTTCAGCCGTAGCGCGAGTAGAGAGTACCCCCACAACACCGGTTTTCGAGGCTTCTAGAGCTGGCTTCACAGCCGGTTCCATCCCTACAAAAGGCATATCGGGATATTTGGCGCGTAAATATTCAAGGCTGGCGGCGCTCGCGGTGTTGCAAGCAATGACGATAACTACAGCGCCCTGCTCGATCAAGAATTGCGTGATGCGGTCCGAGAAGGATTGAATTTCAGGGATTGGACGCGGACCGTAAGGAAGATTAGCTTGATCAGCGACGTAAATAGTGGGATGGTCGGGGAGTAGACGATGGATTTCACGCAGCACAGACAATCCACCGATACCGGAGTCAAAAACACCGATTTTAGGCGGAAGTACCACCAGCAGCAGCCTCGACAAATGCTTTGAACAGGCGCTTCATAGCAGGGTCATCACGATAGAGATCCTCAGGGTGCCATTGGACACTGAGCACAAATTTCTTCTGAGGCATTTCAAGTGCTTCAACCACCCCATCGGGTGAGTAAGCGGTCACACAGGTATCAGGAGCAGCCACACCAACCGATTGATGATGGAGGCTATTGACTGCTATAGTGGTTGTACCAAGTATGCTGGCGAGACGACTGGAGGGATCAATATTGACTTCGTGAGGACGCGAATCGCGAGGGACGGTCACGTTGTGCGAGATGTTACTGCCAATTTCAGATGGTACATCTTGAATAAGGGTTCCACCGAGGGCAACATTCACAACTTGATGTCCACGACAAATACCTAAAACAGGCAGATCATCATCGACGGCCCAACGGGTTAAGTTGACTTCAACATGGTCACGGGCGTCATCAATATTGTCGGTAAGAGGATGAGCTTCGGCGCCATAAATATTGGGGCGCATGTCTCCACCACCGGGGAGGAGAACAGCATCAAGGCGCTCGTAGATACCACGGAGCGCCTCATCATCAATGCTTATGGGGACAAGAACGGGAAGACCACCCGCTTCAGCTACGGCCTGTATCATGGCTACGTAAGCGCGGTTATATTCCCAGCCCTGTTCGGTTGTAAAGGTTGAGGTCGTTATCCCGATTAAGGGTTTCACGAACTTAGCCTCTCCGTTCCTTCAGGCGAGCAGCCTTACCGCGCAGATCGCGGAGATAGTAGAGCTGCGCACGACGTACTTTCGAACGGCGTGTGATTTCGATCTTCTCGATACGGGGGCTGTGGAACAGGAATGTACGTTCCACGCCAATGCTGTTGCTCGCAATACGACGGACGGTGAAATTCAGATTGTTTCCACCCCCGCGCAGGCGAATAACAACGCCCTGAAAAACCTGAATACGTTCGCGGTCACCTTCGACAATGCGAACGTGTACTTTTACGGTATCGCCGGGCGCAAGTTCCGGATGATCCGGTGTTTTGGCCTGTAGTGAGTTTAATAACTCGTTCATGAGGTTTCGTCCTTCCGAACAAAATGCGCCTACAGGCGCAACTCAGTTCTTTTCTAATAAGGAAGCATTATATCAGTCGGGGTGTAGTGGTTCAAGGGAACAGTTCCAAAGATAGATACGATTAAGTTGGAAGATTTACAATATGCACAGAATGTACATTATTCGCTCAAGCTGCTGGCTCATCCGACCGCCGTTGGCCTGTTGCGAATGTGCCTTAGTTTCGTCTTATCCCTTGTTTCGCTGCCCACCACTTACGGTATTCCCACCGGGATAGATTGAATGTGTAATTGACACTAAGCGGCAAGCGTTTTAGTCTGATAGCAGTTTTGATGTTACCAAGGGAATTGAGATGCTGGCAATTGTGATGATATTGGTGCTGCTTGGTGTGATTTTAATCGTAGCAGCGGTTCAGAAACGGTACACAGGTTTACAAGGACCAGCACGCGGACTGTTGGTTAGCTATTTCACTATTGTGCTCATCCTCATCGCAGGTGAAGGTTACTTCCGATATATCTATGCAGAATCGGATGGTTTACCAACTTTGGCATCTCAGAACTGGTTGACAAAATATTGGCATACAAATGCACTCGGATATCGTGACTCTGATTGGCAAGCAAATGACCTCGCGGGGAAGAAAACAATCCTTGTAGCGGGTGATTCTTTCACAGCTGGTTGGGGGATTGCAAACCCTGAAGATCGGTTTGGAAATGTCCTCGCTAACAGATTGGGAACCTCATACGCGGTCATCAATATTGGAAAACCGGGTGCCAGTACAGCCGAAGAAATCGATAATATCAAGAACTATCCACTGGACACGGTGGATACTGTCATCCTGCAATATTATCTGAACGACATTGAGAACGCCGCACTCAGCATCGGGCTTGATCCCAAGCTTGATCCTACTAAAGACATGCCCACATGGGTTAACGAGTCGTATCTGGCAAACTTTATCTACTGGCGATTGGTGGCTCGATTTAAGCCAGAACAACAGGGAACACAAACGTATTGGGGATGGTTGTATTCAATGTATGACAACTCGACGGTGTGGGATATTCACCAAAAGCAACTTAAAGACCTGGAAACCGTTGTAATGAATAAAGCGGCGCACCTAGTGGTGGTCATTTTCCCCAATATGCTCGATCCATTCAGCAGCATCCCGTATGTAGACCGCGTGGCACAGGCATTTGAAGCCCAAGGTATCCCAAGCGATTCGATCATCAAGTTGTTCGACGGTGCGGCAGCAATGCCCCTCGCCCAGCGCGTCGTATCGGAGCGAGATGCTCATGCAAGCGCGTTATTCAACAAATTGGTCGGTGACAAACTCTACGAGCGCATCTACACGCCCTAGCTGATGAATAGCTGTATGCCACGATTATACTGCTACTCCATGCAGAGGAGATGATTACAACAGAAGACCCATTGCCATCAGGTATCTAAGCAAAAAGGACATTCGGGAGTGCTATGAGTGCTCTAAAAGTCAATTCTAGACGAGATGACGCGCATAGCGCATTAAACCGATAATAGTTTTGGCATCTTCAATCTCACCGCGTTCGATCATGGTTAGGGCATCAGATAATGAAACACGATCGACTTCAATGAACTCGTCTTCATCGGCGGGCAAACGAGACTCGATTAGTTCAGTTGCTATATAGAGATGAATGTATTCCTGTGTATAGCCAGGGGCAGTATACAGTCCACCGAGTGAAATAATCTTGCCGGGTTTATAGCCTGTTTCTTCTTGTAGCTCTCTGATGGCTGCGGCTTGTGGATCTTCACCGGGGTTTAGTACACCAGCCGGAATTTCACTCATAACCTTGGCTGAAGCGCTACGGTACTGGCGCACCAGTAAAATTTTATCGTCAGCATCAACTGCGATCACAGCAGTGGCACCGGCGTGACGAATGATTTCGCGCATCTGATGTTGACCGTCGATTAGTTCCACTTCGCACAGATCAAGGGTCACAATGCGGCCTGAATAGATACGCTTGGTCGACAAAATTTTCTCATTCATTGTGGGATTACTTTCAAAAGGAGGAAAAAGAGCAGAGCAATGAATGCCCTGCCCTTTTCGATCTTAGCTATGAGGGAGGAATGACCAATTGTTGATTGATCACAATCACATTGATATTGGAGATACCGTTGGCATTGGCAATCGAGACCACAGGAACACCAAAGCGCTGTGAAATCTTGAAGAGGGTATCGCCTTGTTGAACCACATAAGTGGAACCAACAACACCACCCGTGCCACCCGTCGAAGCATCAGGAACAGTGGTCGCAGGAGGTATCACACCTGTGTTACCGCAGCCGGGAATAGTGAGCTTCTGCCCGACATAGATGAGGTTCATGTTGGGAAGGCCGCTGGCATTGGCGATGGCCTGAGGCGTGACTCCGTAGATCAACGAAATGCGATAGAGGTTACTATCCGTTGCGCTTACTTCGTGAATACAATCGGCACCATTCACAACTACGCCGCCATTGGCTACAGTAGCGGTCGCAAAAAGCGGTTCAGGTGTCGAGGTCGGGATACCATATAGAACTTGCGCAGTTTGGGTCAAGGCGATACCGGCAGTATCGGTAGCTTGCTGAACGATAAAGGTCGCCGTCATTTCCAAGGGATCAAGCGCACTGTTATCTTGCTGGATAACAAAACCAGCATTCGGATCGGTAGTCGGGATAACAATTCCGCTCAGATTGGGATCTTGAGTTGGGAATTGCTGAATCAACGCATTTGGATCCTGTGTAGCCGTGATGATGACTTCCTGCACAATTGGCGGGTCAGTCGGGAATGGGGTGAAGGTCGGCCCCGCATTTTGAGCTACAGAAAAGCTACTTTGATCACTGCCTGCGGATTGAAAACACCCCGCTAGTGACAGGAGAAGCGCAGCACACCCGCAAAAGCGCAGGCTCTTTTTCCAATACGATTGCATGAATGACGCCCTCCAAAGTGATCCCAAGAGAATAGACTTAGTAAATAATGTCAGTCTACCATTCAAGCGCATTATCAGCAAGCGCATGGAGGGCATGAAATTTCGCGTTATCCCTTGGCGTTATCACGATCATATTCCCATACAGGCATCGCAGGCAGATGAATTGTGATACGGGTATGTTTATTGGGAGCACTTTCGATGTGGAATTTACCCTGATGCAATTCCACAGAACGCATGACGATGGCCAAGCCAAAGCCAGAGCCTTGCTGCTCGAAGTATTTGCGACCAAACTGCATAAAGGCACCGACATGATCAATTTCTTCGGGTGTCATGCCACGTCCATAGTCGGTTATCGTAATCTGGTAGTAGTCGTCCAATAATACGCCGGATAGCTGCACAGGAGTACCGGGTTGCGAGAATTTGAACGCGTTATCAGTGAGTTCATCAATGATCTTCTTGAGATTGTCGTCAATCATCTTAACAGCGGCATCATCGTTTATGGCGAGATCCAAATCCGCTTCACGGTGATAGTACTGGGCACGTTGATAAGCAACATTCTCGATGTATGAGCGCGGGTTAACGGTCGTAAAACTACGCATGGCTTCAATGCGGGCGGGATCGGTCTTGAGTACCTCGAGCTGGGTATAGACGACATAATTCTCGGTGAGGCGATAAAGACGTTGGGCGGCACTGAAAATATGCCCTGCCATCTCAGAAACCTTATCGGGAGACATGGTCGCGGCGTCCATTAGGAGGATGTCGGAAAAGCCCAAGATACCCGTCAAAGGGGTACGTAGTTCATGAGGCAATGCGAGAATGATGTTGTCGCGCAGTTCATCCAAACGTTCTTTGGTCACCTGTTCACGTTCGATTTTGGTTTCGAGGCGGCGACGTACGCAGCTCACCAATTCGGAGGCGGTAAAAGGCTTGGTGAGGTAATCATCCGCACCGGAGTTCATACCTGTGCGCACTTCATTCTTGTCAGATAAGGCAGTCAAGAAAATAAAAGGAATGCTGATTCCAGCGCCGTCTTTGCGTAGTTCGGCCAATACGCCATAGCCGTCCATTTGTGGCATCATGATGTCGCAGATAATCAAATCCGGATGATTAGCACGAGCGCTAGCCACCCCTTCAATACCATCCGCTGCACCCGAAACTTCAAAGCCTTCGAAGGTGAGCATCTCGATAATATCTTTACGCAGCGCTTCCGCGTCCTCGATCACCAGAATCTTGGTTGACATGGTATTGCTAGCCGTCCCTTGACTTCATTCTACGAACTACACATCTGTACCGATATTAGGTCTCTACTAAAGGAAATTACCCCTTAGTTATTGGTCTCAATTTGGGAGTTTTCATAATCATTAAAACGAGTCAACCTACTTGAACAAATCCAAAATTCAATAGAGTAACCCTCAAGATAATTGTAATCCGATTATATGAAACTGAGTATTGAGGTTAATTAGGCTGGTAAGACGTTAATTAGTATCAAGGCAATGATGACGATTCCTGCGAGAATTCGGTAATACCCGAAGGCGACGAAGTTATTACGCGCCACATATTTCAACAGCCAACGGATAGAAATCCAAGCGACAATCCCTGCTACAACTGCGCCGAGCAACAGGTTTACAGCATCATTTCCTTGAATAGTTTTGAGGCTCTTAAAGAGTTTGTAGAGGGTTGCGATACCAAGGGTTGGGATGGCAAGGAAGAAAGTGAAACTGGTAGCAACAGCACGATCCAAACCAAAGAGCATACCGCCGACAATGGTTGATCCTGAACGCGACACGCCGGGGATAAGAGATGTAATCTGGGCGATACCTACGGCAAGGGCTTGACGGGGTGTAATGGTCTCTAAGCTTGTGGTAAGGGCAGCGGAAGGTTGGCGACGCTCGACCAGTAGGAACAGGATACCCCCAACAATCAGTGAGGCAGCGACAACGGTAGGACGGAATAAGAGTTCGTCGATTTTGTCGGCGAAAATGAAACCGATGGCAGCCGCAGGAATAAAGGCGATGATGATATTCAACCAGAGACGCTGGACACCTTTGTCGGTTGTAACTGTGGCGACTTGTTTCATCAATTCAGAGCGGAAGTAGACCACCACCGCGACGACTGCGCCAAGTTGAATGAAGATTTCAAAGGTGCCACTATTGGCGTTTTTGAAGTCTAGCAAGGCGGCAAAAACAATGAGGTGACCGGTTGATGATATGGGCAGGAATTCAGTAATACCTTCAACAATGCCGAGAATAATCACTTTAACAAGTTCGAGCATGGCAAAACTCTCCTAACTCAATGGTAGATAGGTGTTTACTGTACCGAAGCCCAATAGCTGATGTAGGCACACACAGTGTAGTATCCTGTGCAGTTAATCACCCACTGCAATTCTACAGCACAAGCAGCGTGTGAAGTCAGATGGAATTAAGCGGCATTCCATTGGTGTGGTAGGCTTGTGATGATCTCTATTTAAATCGCGAAGGTGCATATTGCGTTCTTATTTGTCATTTCTTCGAGACAATCCAAATTTTATGCGGCTGTGGTTCGCCCAAATTATCAGTTTGTTTGGCGACTGGTTCAATATCATCGCGCTGTCGGCGTTAGTCGCGCAATATACGAACAAGTCGGGTCTGGCAGTCAGCGGATTGCTGTTGGCACGGGTATTACCACCGTTTCTAGTCAGTCCGTTCGCGGGTGTGATTGTTGATCGGTACAACCGTAAACATCTGCTCATCATCAGTGATGTGATGCGTACTGGTGTTGGACTATCCCTTCTGTTCGCGACGTCGGCTGACCGCCTGTGGTTAATCTATGTGGCGACAATATTGCAGTTTATGTTTTCAGCAATATTCGAACCAGCACGCTCAGCGATATTGCCATCGCTTCTGCCGTACGACAAACTGCTTAAAGCCAATACACTGAGTAATATAACGTGGTCAGTGATGCTAGCAGTTGGGGCAATGATTGGCGGGATTATAACAGCGGCATTTGGCACAACTATTGCACTGGTTGTGGATGCCGCTAGTTTTGGCGTATCGGCACTATTTTTGCTCACGGTGCATGTTCAAAAAACTATTCCCAGTCCCGCAGTAGAAGGCAAAAAAGTAGTCGTAAAGGGTGGTTTCCTAGACGGCTTGGCATACGCCCGTCAGCATCCAGAAATTTTGATTGTGCTGTTTGTAAAGTTCGGCCTGAGTATTGGTAATGTTGATACGTTGATCATTACTTATGGAACAGCGCTCTTTGTCATGGGGACAAATGGGACAGCCTCGCTAGGCATACTATACGCAGCATTTGGACTAGGGGCATTGCTAGGACCAGCGCTACTCAACCGATTCAATGATGGTCGGGTATTCAAAATGCGGCGATTGATGATTATCAGCTTCATATGGGTGACGGTTGGATGGCTATTATTGGGTTTTGCGCCAAGCTTATGGCTGGCTGCTTTAGCCTTGATTCTTCGAGCGATGGGAGGCTCGGCAACATGGACTTATAGTTCAACCATCATTCAGATGAGTTCGGACAATGCTTATATGGGTAGAATGTTTTCGCTAGACTGGTCAATGTTTTACTTGGCAGTGACTGTGAGCACCATTGTTACTGGAAAAGCACTGGATTCATTGGGGAGCAGCCACGCACCAGACATCGCGATTATTTCGGGTATTCTGAGCATCATTCCACTACTTGCATGGTTCGCAGCAGTAAGATGGGTTGAAAAACATCAAGCAATAATCCCAACTCAGGCGGCGATTTCAAAATCCATTTGATGCAAAAATCGCGTATTATCACTTATATCAGCAAGATATAAGGTAATCCCCTATGAATACCAACAGAAATCATGCGATTGTGATTGGCGGCAGCATGACCGGTATGCTGACTGCCCGCGTTTTAAGTGATTATTTTCAGCAAGTCACGATTATCGAACGGGATAGCCTCCCTGAAAGTCCTGAATTACGAGATGGCACTCCACAGGCAAGACATTTACATGTTTTGCTAGCAAAGGGGCTGCAAATTATGGAAGGACTGTTCCCTGGGATCAGTAAAGAACTGACCGACAGAGGAGCAACTACCCAACACTGGGGACGTGAAACAACAATCTTTTTGGAACGAGGGTGGATGCCGACCGTGGAGAGCGACATCACAACACATGGCATCAGCCGCATGTTGCTTGAATGGTGTGTACGTGAACGCATCAAAACTAACCCCAAAATCAATATCCTACAACGCACTGTTGTTAAAAACTTATTGACAGAAGCGAACCATGCGCGCGTGGTTGGTGTGGCAACACAAGCTAAGGGCAGTCACGATCAGACACAGGAAATCAAAGCTGATCTGATAGTCGATGCTAGCGGACGCGGATCACATACATCGGAATGGTTGCTTGATATGGGGTATGGCAAAGTCGAAGAAAGCATGGTCAATTCGTATCTGGGCTATGCTACCCGCTGGTACAAACGTCCAGAAATATTCCCGAAACATTTAAAGATGGTGACAATACAATCCCTGCCGACATTACCGAGGGGTGGCGTCATCATGGAAATGGAAAATGGAGAGTGCGCAGTCACGTTGGTGGGGGTCAATAAAGACTATGCACCAACCGACGAAGCGGGATTCCTTGAATTCGCTAAAAGCCTAGCATCACCTGCGATTTACGAGATTATTCAAAAGGCTGAACCAATCTCGAAGATTAATGGGTATCAGAGGACAGAGAACCGTTGGCAGCATTATGAACGTATGGTGCGCTGGCCTGATGGTCTGATTGTGTTGGGTGACGCCGCGTGTGCTTTCAATCCGGTGTATGGACAAGGCATGACAACAGGGGCAATGGCAGCAGAAGCATTGGGGACATTATTGGCAGAGTATCAAGATAAGCCTGCCGACGGAATGGCAAAAGCTTATCAAAAACGGCTGGCAAAAGTTATTCAAACGCCGTGGTTGATGGCAACAGGCGAAGATTTAAGGTATCCGGGAACTGTTGGGGCAAAAGTCTCGTTTGCAGAAAGATTTGCGCAGAAGTACATTGAGCAATTTATCCGTGCGATGCCTGATTATCCTGAAATTGCCGATCGGTTTATGCATGTGATGAATTTATCAAAACCACCGCTGGTACTATTCCAGCCGCAGATTATGGTTAAGGTCTTGTGGAGTTGGCTAGCGGGAAGCACTTCAAAACAGAGTATGGCAAAGATTCCTAATTCAATCGCTGATGTTCCGAATACCAATCCAGTTGCATGAATTATGATAAAAAAGGGGCATTCCATGTGGAATACCCCTACCCTGTACAAAGTATAGTTACTTAGCTATCCAGCTGTCCCGCTGCAAGCCCAATTGGGAGGGCGGCGGGTTGCTGTACCGTGCTGGCAATATCCACATGCTTTCCTTGTGAAGAGGCATCGTGGAAGCTCTGCATGAGATCCAACACATGGAAGGCCAGTTGTCCACTAGCACGATTGGCGCGGCCACTACGAATAGCATAAGCCATATCTGCTACGCCAATACCACGACCCACTTCATCACTATGCGAATGATCGACTTCACGCCATTCTTTGTCATCCCAACGGCGCAGGAGAACCTTGCCATTAAAATTATTGGGGTCAGGAACGCTGAGAGAGCCTTCTGAGCCATAAATCTCGATTAAGGGCAGATGGTGTCCCCATGTATCAAAGCTGGTGATGATAGTACCGACTGCACCGGATGCGAAATCCATGACACCAGCAACGTGAGTCGCAACATCAACGGTAATCTTTAAGCCGTATTTTTCTTTGCTGGTCGCAGTACGTTCGGGGAAAGAAATCTGAGCTGAACCGGTCACACGACGAACAGGACCGAGCAGATTGATGAGTGCGGTGAGGTAATAAGGTCCCATGTCGAACATCGGGCCGCCACCGGCTTTGTAATAGAACTCGGGATTCGGGTGCCAGCTTTCCGGTCCATGCCCACACATGAAGGCAGTTGCGGCAACAGGACGTCCGATTAAACCATCATCAATGACCTTACGGGCAGTTTGAATACCACCGCCAAGGAAAGTGTCCGGCGCACATCCGACGAGTAATTTCTTCTCGGCAGCAAGGGCAAGTATTTTCTGGCCTTCTTCGCGGGTTAATCCCAGTGGTTTTTCACCATAGGCATGTTTGCCAGCATTCAAAATGGCGAGGCTGACTTCCGCATGTGCCTGTGGAACGGTCAGGTTGATTACGATTTCGATAGCAGGATCGGCAAGCAACTGAGCAACGGTATACGCATGGGGAATGGTGTATTCCTGTGCTCGCGCCTGTGCACGGCTGACATCCATATCCGCAACGGCAACAACATCAAGAATCTCAAAGGTGCGAGTCCACTTGATGTATTGAGGGAAAATATTCCCGCAACCGATGATACCAACTTTAACTTTATCGACCATGAGCGTAGCCTTTCGATGTTAAGTAAGTGTAGCTACGCTTGACTGCTTCCAGCATGTCCGTAGCACAACGATCTAATTCAACAATAAGCCATTCTGCTTTGGAAGCAGGAATAATTGAAGCCCAATTCATTACACCATCACCTACGGCAACCATGGCGTCTTTTTCGTCGGCTGAACCGTCTTTGATGTGCAGCAAAGGGGCGCGATCGCCATATTCACGAATAATATCAGCAACATTAGCACCACCGGTTTGTACCCAATAGGTGTCGACTTCAAAATTCACAGTTGGAGCAACATTCTCCAGCATGATTTTGTAAGCAGGACGGCCATTCACCTGCTGACGATATTCCCACCAATGGTTGTGGTAATAGAGCTTCATCCCATTTGCACGAGCGATTTCGTCGGCTTGATTGAGTTCATCGCAATGGGCTTTGATTTTTGCTTCGGTCTCAAATTCCTCTGCCGGAATATAGGGGCAAACCAAATTCTTGCTTTCAAAAAGTGCCATTGTATCTAGAACTTCGTTCTTCTTAGCGCCTAGAGGCAAGTCGATATGGGCACTGGGAACCTGAAGGCCGAGTTGCTTGAACAAGGCAGCCGCAGCTTTGGGAGTGGTCTTGGTATAGGCAGCGTTGGCAGACTCAACGCCTGCATAACCCGCAGCCGCAACTTGACGGATAATCCCTTCAAAATCGACAGAAAGCGCGTCGCGCAGAGAATACAGTTGTACTGCTATTGGAACAGACATCATTCCTCACTCATTATAAATATGGATGTTGATGCACGAAGTGTGCAGCATCATAAGTTTATATGGATTTTACCTGTGTGGTAGAGGACGGGCAAATGACCATTCAGGTGGATGTGGAAGGCGTCAGGATGACGGAGGGAAGGCGCGTTGCGGGGGGTGACGGGCAGTGATAGAATGCTGATTAGGTGAGTCCATACCATGAACCTACAACCGGGGTAAATCCTTATGCGTTATACACGCTTTCTAGTCATGCTTCTTCTTTTCGCTGTAGGTGGATGCAATCTATCCTCACAGCCCCCGACTGCTGAACCATTGGATGTACCGACTGCTGATGCAGGTGGTCGCCCAGTCGTCACGATTGCGTCCCCGAGTGACGGGGCAGAAGTTACAGTTGGCACTCAAGTATTCGTAACCGCTACGGCAACCGATGCTGTGGGCGTTACACGTATGCAGTTGATTGCAAATAACCAGATTGTTAAAACAGTATCGTCTGAATCAGCATCGGGGCAACGCAATTTCCAAGTGATTCTGGACTACACGCCACGTCAACAAGGTGATGTGAATCTACAAGTCGTGGCGTATCGCGGAGCAATCGCGAGTGATCCGGCGGTGATCAACATTAAGGTCAAGTCCGAACAAACTCAAATCGAACCCACCTTACAACCAGTTGATAATGTACCAGCGATTGATCCGAATGATCCTACCTGCCGCGCTTTGACCAATACCGGATTGAATTTACGCAGTGGACCGGGGACGGTTTACGACAAGGTAGGATTAGTAGCAGGCGGCGCGGTTGTACCCATTATTGGGCGGGCTGGAGATAACTCGTGGTGGCAAATACGCTACGGCATTACAGTCGGTTGGGTGAGTGGTCAATATACATCGATCTATGGTATCTGCACATCCATTCCGGTCATCAGTGTGCCGCCGACACCTACACCAACGGGTAGCACACCAACGGCTATCCCTACGATCACCAAGACGCCGACACCCACACCGACTATCACAGTAACACCGGGTAAAGCTGATCTGGTGATTTCGAGCATCGCAGGACCGACCAGCACGACAGTCGCCGCAAGTCCGGTCACGTATTCGGTCACGATAACGAATACGGGTAGTGGCCCGTCAGGAAGCTTTGCGAATAAGGTCAAATTACCAAATGGCACAGACGCTGATTTGGGTGTGGTTTCTAACCTGAATGCAGGCGAAAGTATTTCGCTCAATATCGAAATTACATTTACAGCGGCCACCTCGTATACGTTGATCGCGACTGTGGATACCAGTGGTCAAGTAAATGAAATTAGTGAAGTAAATAACACCGCGACATTACTTGTTACGGTGTCGTAAGGCGATTGAGGGTATGATGTTTATAGTATCATGCCCTTTTTACATCATGGGATGTGTCAACCTAGGCCGTGAGTAGCCGTTACGGACCTGAAATACACGTCACAGTAGGCATGAAAGAGCCGATGTTTCCGGCTAAATTGACTCTCTGTTTAAGCGCTTATAGAATGCAATTATGGCAACACGACTACTTGTAATCCACCGACAATTGGTTTTCGCCGTTACGATCAAGCAAGCGCTTGAACAAACGGGCGGGTTCGCAGTGCATCCGTTTACGAAAGCGGAAGCTGCGTTTGATTTCCTACGTGATCATCCACAGGATATTGCGCTGGTTGATTTTAATCTGCCGGGGCGATCAGGGGCGCGGGTTGTTCAACAACTGCGCAGTCTGCAACCGGATATCGTCATCATTGTTACGCCACGTCTCCCAAATGATGAAATGCTTAACCTCGGGATTCTGGCTTCGATAGATTCACCATTTACCGCGCGTGAATTGTTACCGATGTTGCAAAATGTGCTCGATGAAGCACCTAATGACAACTTAGGGATAACCAGTGGTCCACCACCCGGCAGTGGGCAAATGACCACCAGCAGTTTAAGTGACCAGAAGAATCTCAAGAAGCAGATGGGCACCACCCAGAATCTGGGTGCTGCATCACTTGTCCCGCCTAATGAGCCATCGAAAACGCGCATCCTCAGTTCAGATGAAAATGTTGACGATGATAAGCCTCAGACAAAACCTTTAGTGGATAATCCACTGAGGATGCCGCGTCCGCCATATGACGAAACCGCAGACGATAAGCCTCAGACAAAACCGTTGGTCAATAATCCGCTGAAAATGCCACGCCAGTCGGCAGATGCACCTAGCAGCGAGCCTGATCGACCTCAAACGCGCCCATTTATTGATAACCCACCACCGGTATCTAATCCGCGAGGGGGTAAAGCTGATCCGTTCCAGACGCGCAACTTTGACGATCAGGAATTGGATGATTTGCGTCCGACCACAAGACCATTTGTAGATGACGCGCCTCCGCCTCTGACTGAACGAGAGATCGACCGGTATCAGACACGCAATTTGCAAGACGATTCAGCAGACGACGAGCCAAAATCTGGTACCCGGATATTACCTGAAACCCCATCCATTCCAGAACTTGATTCACTGTTTACACGCCGTCTGGATGAGGATGATGGGCCGCAAACACGCGAATTGGGCAAGAAATCTACTGATCCGTTTGGGACACGTCCACTTGACGGCAATATGCCCCCTGCCCCACCTGAGGTTTCATCATTGGATCGGGTACTCCAAAGTTTCGGTTTGGATGAACCACCGCCTGACGATATGGATACGCCATCCGTTCCGACAAAAGACTCGGATGCATTACGGCAGTTCATTGCGACCAATAACAGTGGGTTTGATGCAGGATCATTTGACGATGTCTTAGGGGCAATTGAACCGCACGATACACAAACACCTAAGAAACAGCGACAGGTTGACTTTGAAGGTTTGGTCAAGTCTATGCAACGGGACGAGCCACAACGTCGACTGCCTGATCGCCAACAGCAGCAACTCCTCGATTTTGTGCTTACCACCGGTATGGACTCTGTCCTTCAGGAGATCGAAAAGACCAAAACAGGAAGTCTGCCCAAACTAGAAACACCACCGCCTCAACCAAAGGTAGAACCTCTTCCGCCAAAACCAACTAGTCTGCCGACAGAAGGCAGTTTCAAAACGCTAGCGCACGAAGAACCACCATTACCTACATTAGAAGAGAATGGTACGGTTAGCGACCTTCTGGTTGGGATTTCAGACAGTAACTTCAAAGATGTGCTGGCGTTGCTCAACGATTCGGACTCAAGTGACTCGGGTTCGCAAGCTAGTACACCAATGCCTCGCAAAAAACCTGCGAAAAGCGATACCGGCCTGTTTGAAGATTTTCTCCAAGCAACAACTGTCGATTCAGAGTCTGTACCAATCGCGAAGATCACACCAAAAGCACCCCGTGACAATACCGATTTCAATTTCGATTACGATGATGATGACAATGGCGAAACCGTTGCACAAGTTGTACTGCGATCAACACAAGAAAACACATCTACGCCCGGTGAATTCTCATTAGACCAATTGATGTCCGACATCAATGACCGGTTGACATCATTCAAACTGAAAGTACGCCCACTACCCTCGTGGGAAATGGATACGACTTCGTTCCTCGCGCCAATTGACAGTGTCTCTGATCAGCCTAAGTCAAAAGCTGCTCCGCCTGAACGGCGCAGACCAAATGAGCCGAGTTTCTTGCCTGAAATGTTCCCGCCGGGTGACTTTATTCCACCCGAATTACCGCCGCTTGAAGCGAGTGAGGTTTGGACGACACGAGCATCAGAACCCAGCCTGGAACAAATCCAGCCTGTTGAAGAAAATGCAGAAACAGTGATGGAACCAGGTTACTTCGAAGAGACAGTCGCAGGTCAAGCCGCACCTACAATTGACGGTGATATGTTCTCCGGGATTATGGCGGAAGAAACGACTTACGATGAAAGCCCACATTATAGTGATGAGGCTGAATCCTCTGGTAGTTTGACTGCGTTCGATTGGAATGAAGCAGAGCTTGAGATAGAAGCTGGCCCAACGGTTGAAGCCCAAACGATCTCATCTGAAATCGAGACAAGCTTCGAGCCAACCCTGGTTGACGGATGGGACACGGGAGAAATACATGCCGAGACGGAACAAGAGATTCCGCAAAGCAATGAATATCCAGTTGAAGATGTGCTGATCGTAGAAGCCACACAAGATAGTGATTGGGACTCGAACTGGGAATTGCCTCAATCCGAACAAGAAGCAACCCCAGCAGAAACGGAATTCATCAGTGATGATTGGGCAATCCCCCAATCAGAAGCAACGGCTGAGCCTAGCGAAGAGGCATGGGATGTCCCTGCCCCAATAGCCACTGAACCTGAACCAGTCACTGAGCCATCACAGGCATTAACAGAAGAAGCGCGGATTGCTCAACTGGCATTAAACCTGACGCAGGTATCACTGGAAGTTAGTGCAGAAGGCACCATCCTGACACGCGACAACCAAATCATCGCAATAGCGGGTCATTTATCACAACAAGATACGATTGAACTAGGGACAGTCATCAACAATGACTGGGGTATCGGAGGTCAGGGTGCACGGTTGCGATTTATCACTTTACCTAGCAGTGGTAAAGAATACATGCTGTACGCGACAGGTACTGACGACAACCTGATCTTGTCGATGATTTTCTCGGGGGCAACGCCATTACGTGTCATTCGTCAACAGGGTCAACGGCTGGTTAAGGCGCTCGGTCAAGTACCAGAAGATAAGCCTGTCGAGCCAGTAGTCGCACCTCCGCCACGCCGTAATACGCAAGCAGTTGACGAAGCACTCGAACCCTATGCATATGTTTGGTTGGTGCGCGACCCAGAACAACCACTCAATGATGCCATAACCCAATCAATTACAGCAGGTTTGATGACGCAACTTAGCGAAATGAATTGGCAGATCGAACAACTGCAAGTGCAAAGTGATTATGTGTACCTGTTAGCGAATGTTCCGGGGGAAGCGCCGTCTTATTCAGTCGTCAAGGAACTTAAGAACCGTGCGGCGACCATAGCACAGAAGCAAGATAATATGATCGAGCCGCAAGCCCTTTGGGCTGACAGTTACCTTGTACTTTCGCCGGGACGAGAATTAGGTAGTGATGAAATTCAAGAGTTTGTCGATTTCCAGCGGATGATGTAATTCGCTTATTTGTTCACGATATGAAATACCTAAGCCAGTATTCTCAGTTAATACTGGCTTTTGTTTTGTCGTTGCCGATCTGCATCAAAACGACTACAATTAGCCCAAATGTTCAGTTTTAATCTGATATGAGGTTGTCCTATGGCTTCGCGTCCTATGTTTTATGTTATCGACGGTCATGCACTGGCTTATCGTCAATTCTTTGCCCTTCCGCAGGCAGGGTTTAGCACACGAAGCGGGGAACCCACAAACGCTGTATATGGATTCGCACGTACACTACTCGATATCATCCAACAGAAGAAACCGGAATATATTGCCGTCAGTTTTGATAGAGGATTGAGCGGTCGTGATGTTCGATACAGCGACTACAAGGGGACGCGGGAAAAGATGCCCGACGAACTGCGCACTCAGATGGAGCGGATTAAGCAGTTGGTCGAAGCATTTAATATGCCGCTGCTGGCAATGGATGGTTATGAAGCCGATGACGTTATAGGGACGATTGCGCCACAAGCAGAAGCGCAAGGCGTAAATGTACGAATTGTCACAGGCGATCGCGATATCTTGCAACTTTTGACCGAGCACATTACAGTACAACTTCCACGCAAAGGGGAAGCTGACGTCGTATTTGATGTTGCCAAGTTCCACGAAGAATATCAACTTGAGCCGTGGCAATTGGTGGAGTGGAAGGGATTGGTCGGCGATACTTCGGACAATATACCGGGAGTCAAAGGCATCGGCGACAAGACGGCCACAAAATTACTGCAAGACTATCAGACAGTAGCCAATCTATATGAGCACATTGATGAGATAAAAGGTGCTAATCAAAAGAAATTAATCGAGGGCAAAGACTCGGCGTTTCTAAGCCATTATTTGGCAACTATCCAGAAAGATGTGCCGATTACGCTTAATTTACAAGCATGCCTAACACACGATTATGATGCGCAAAAAGTTGACGCACTATTCGGACAACTTGAGTTTCGATCATTGCGCGATCGCCTTCCAAAAGCAGGTGCACAGCTCAGTTTGTTTGACATGGGAACAGTTAGTGATATTCCACAAGAGGAAGAAAAACGTCCACCGGTTGTAGAAACTGTCATCGTCCAAGATGAAGCAGGTTTACAAGCATTGGCAGATGTATTGAAGGGCGCGAAGGCTATTAGCTGGGATACCGAAACTACTGGCACTGACCCGCTACAGGCAGCTCTCGTGGGTATTTCGGTGGCAGTCGATGGTGAACGTGGATATTACATTCCGGTCGGACATAAAACAAGCGAACAGCTACCGATTGAAACCATTGTTCAGGCACTACATGCGCCGCTCACAAACCCAACTATCGGCAAATATGGTCATAACGCAGATTTCGATTTATTGATGCTCCAGCGCTATGGAATTGATGTGCAACCAATCACATTTGACACGATGATTGCTGAATGGCTACGCGCACCGGATAGTAAGTTCTTAGGATTGAAAAATCTAGCCCGTCAAGAACTCGAAGTCGATATGACAGAGATCAGCGAGTTGATTGGGAGTGGCAAGAAACAAATTACCATGGACGAGGTATCAGTTGAACGCGTTGCTCCATACGCGGCGGCTGATGCTGCGATCACCTATCGACTAACAGAGCACCTGCGTCCAAAACTGGAAGCACTTGACCTCGTGACACTCTACGAAACATTGGAAATGCCACTGATACCGGTCATTTCAGCGATTGAGCGTGCCGGCGTGGTATTGGACACACACTATCTCAAAGAGTTGAATACGCGCCTAGGCGGAATGCTAGCTCAGCTTGAAGACGACATTTACGGCGCCAGCGGTTTCGGCAAGTTCAATATCAATAGCCCGAAACAACTAAACGATGTGTTGTTCGGGAAACTTGGGCTTTCAGTCGAAGGACTGCGCAAGACCACGCATGGTTATTCAACCGATGCAGCGGTGCTGGAAAGCTTGAGTGGTCAGCACATCGTGGTAGATAAGATCCTTGATTATCGTGAAGTGAGCAAGCTGAAAAGCACCTATGTGGAAGCGCTGCCAGAGTTGATTAATCCGCAAACCGGACGCGTCCATACCAGTTACAACCAAACTGGAACAACAACCGGAAGACTCAGCAGCAGTAATCCAAATTTGCAGAATATCCCGATTCGTACTGAATTGGGTCGTGAGGTTCGGCGAGCATTTGTAGCAGCCGATGGCTACAAGCTTCTATCGGTTGATTACAGTCAGGTTGAGTTGCGTATCCTAGCCCACATCAGCCAAGATGCAACGTTATTGGAAGCATTCGCACAAGGTCTAGACATTCATGCTGCGACGGCTGCTGCGGTGTATGGCATTCCGGTGGAACAAATCACTAAAGAACAACGCGGTTTTGCTAAACGGGTTAATTTCGGGCTGATCTACGGTATGGGTGCCTTCCGCTTGGCGCGCGACAGCAAATTGACACTGGCGGAAGCACAAGCGTTCATCAAGACATATTTTGAGCGGTTGCCGGGGGTTGAAAAATATCTCAACGAGACCAAACAAGCGGCTCGAAAGGGACCGATCAAGACTCTGTTTGGGCGACAACGTGAGTTCGCTATTTTGCGAAATGCCAGTGAAGGTAGCAACAAGGTCGCGATACAGGGTGAGGAACGAGTCGCCATTAATATGCCGATTCAAGGGACGGCTGCGGATATTATGAAGCAGGCAATGATTAACCTATATCATGCACTACACCAAAGTAAACTCGCTGGCAAAATGATCTTGCAGGTGCATGATGAATTGGTGCTTGAAGTGCCCGATGTAGAAGTCAAAGAAACCAGTCAATTGGTCATCCAAATCATGGAAAACGCCTACAAACTGGATGCACCGTTACGAGCTAATGCGAATGTGGGCCAAAATTGGCGTGATATGAACAGTCTATAAATCGCATTTTTATATGCGTCTGTAGAAAAAACACAGCTATCACGTTTCGCCGGCAATATATCTATGCTATACTCGCCTCATAGCTTGGAGTATTTGTTTTACATTCTCAAAAACGCGGAACAATATGAAAGACTTCCTCACCCTATCCGATTGGTCGACCAAAGAATTATGGGGACTGATTGATCTTGCAGTTCATTTGAAGTTTGAGTGGAAATCGGGCGGTAACCGTCCGGTTATGCATGGCAAAGTTTTGGCGATGGTTTTTGAAAAGCCGTCGCTCCGTACACGAGTATCGTTTGAAGTAGCCATGAAGCAACTCGGTGGCGATGCCATGCGACTCGGTCCAGACGAAATCGGATTGGGCAAACGTGAAAGCATCGCCGATGTGGCGCGTGTTTTAGCAGTGTATACGCAAGGAATTATGGCACGTGTGTTTGACCATCAGCATGTGGTTGATCTGGCTAAATGGGCGGACATTCCAGTTATCAATGGTTTGAGTGATGCGCATCATCCCTGCCAAGCGATGGGGGATATGCTGACGATTTATGAGCATTTCGGACGATTGGAACGACTCAAATTGGCCTATGTGGGTGATGGTAATAATGTCGCAGCCTCATTAGTATTGGCAGCAGCACACTTTGGAATGCACTTCACGATTGCTTCACCAGACGGTTACATGCTGTCTGAAGAAGCGCTAGAAGCCGCTGCGCCAATTGCTGAGCGTAATGGTGGCAAGATTGAAGTATTCAACGATCCAGCCAAGGCCGTTGAAGGTGCCGACATTATTTATACGGATACGTGGGTGAGCATGGGGCAGGAAAAAGAAACCGCCGAACGTATTGAATTACTACAACCGTATCAAGTTAATAAAGAACTGGTTGAACGTGCTAATAAGTACGCGATTGTAATGCACTGTTTGCCAGCACATCGTGGGCAGGAAATTACCGATGAAATTGCAGATGGTTCGCATTCGGTCATTTTCCCACAGGCAGAAAATCGTCTGCATATGCAAAAAGCAATTCTGGTTGAATTAATGGGTTAGTCGATAGATTCTGGATAGTGCCTATGCCTGGTAACCGAGAACTTTACGACCGTGCAATGAATATGGGCTACAACGCCGCCTGGGACAAAGATTGGTCTCAAGCTATTGCTGCCTATGGGCAGGCCATACAGGAATTCCCTGATGACCATGAGGCGCATATCAATTTAGGGTTGGCGTTGTTGGAAGTGGGACGTTTGGATGACGCACTGCGTGTATATACGCGGGCACATCAAATCGCCCCTGCCGATCCAATCCCGCTTGAGAAAAGTGCGGATGTATTGGAAAAGGTCGGGAGGCTCAAAGAAGCCGCTCAGCAGTACATCAACGTAGCTGATATTTACCTTGCTCAGCGCGATCTTGACAAGGCAATATTCAATTGGCAACAGGCGACACGCTTGACGCCCGGTATGGTCGCAATCCATGCCAAACTTGCTCAAGCCTATGAACGGTTAGGACAGAAAAACAAGTCCATTCGTGAATATCTGGTGCTGGCACAAAATTTCCAGCGTCTAGGCGAGAATGAAAAAGCATTGCGTGCGGCTCAACGGGCACTCAAACTTGATCCTAAGAGTGTCGCCACGTTAAATGCATTGCGAGCACTCGAAAGCGGTTCGGACATGACGTTACCTGCTGTAGAGCAGGATGCGAGCAATGCAAACAACAAAGTCGATGCGGCAAGCACCACGACCAAAATTCAAGCGGTGGCGGATGCTGACCCATTGGGACCGATGGGCGAAACGATGACGGATGCCATGACGATACTGGCAACATTCGTCATGGAGGGCGGCGCGCTAGACGCCTCCGGTGGTGACGCATTGCAAGCATTGGAATTACAGCGGCAAGGTATCAATGACCAAGCTATTCAGGCCTATCAACGGGCTGAAGCTCGACTCAACCATCCAGCGCTCAAGATGAATTTGGGTGGGCTTCTGGTTCTCGGAACACGTTATGACGAGGCGATTAAACATTTAGGGGAAGCGGCCATGCATCCCCAACTAGCACCGGGAGCTTTTCATGGTCTCGGTAAAGCCTATTATGCTCTTAATAAGCACAAACAGGCGATCAATTACTTCTTGCAAGCGGCGCAAGCAGTCGATTCGGCGCACGCGATGTCCAGTGAAACGGATATGCAGATTGCCGATTCATACGAACATTTGCTGGAAGTGCTGCAAAACCGTCCGGTTGAAACGCTGTCGGCAATTAATAAACGATTTAGTGACTTGTTGAGCGGTAAAGAGTGGAAGCAACGTATCGGCGAAACCCGCCGTCAGCTTGAGGACACATTAAGAAGCCAAGGCGAACAGGGTGTCGTTGACATTCTGATTGCAACACGCAGCAATGAACTAACTGAAGCTGTATCACGCATTGATCGCTACACGCGACAAGGCTTGTACACGTTGGCAATGGATGAGGCACATCGAGCAGTCGAGTTCTCGGCATTCTATCTACCAGTGCACGTCCGCATGGCTGAAATCATGATGAAGGAAGGCCGTGTACGGCAAGCGATCAACAAATATAACGTGATCGCAAAAACCTATTTGGTACGTGGCGAAAATGACCGTGCAGCTTCGATTTTAAGCGAAGTCCTTGAGATGGCTCCGCTCGATATTTCGGTGCGCGAAAGCTTAATCGAATTACTGGAAAGTGAACAACGATGGGACGAAGCGCTTGATCAGTATGTTGATCTAGCGGATACGCATCACCAATTGGGCAATTTCGATATGTCGCGCGACATTTTTGGGGCAGCAGAACGATTAGCCAATCGGGTAGGTGCTGCGCCAGACAAAATTGTCCGCATCAAGCATCGCGTCGCAGATATTGACCAAATGCGGTTGGATATTCGCAAGGCACAAAAAACCTATGACGAAATCATTCAACTGGTACCGGATGACGAACGCGCACATCGTATGTTGGTGGACTTACATTACCGTCAAGGTAGTCCGACTGAGGCCATCAAGAAGCTAGACGCGCTATTGCGTATCTATGCGAAAAACAAGCAACCCAATCGCATTACGCAACTGCTGGAAGAACTGGTCACAACCTATCCTAATGACACAGGATTGAGGTCGCGGTTAGCAGCGATTTATACCCAACTTAAACGCAAAAGCGATGCGATTAGGCAACTTGACGCATTGGGTGAGCTTCAGTTGGAATCGGGGAATCACCAAGAAGCCACCAATACTATACGACAGATCATTGCGCTCAATCCTGACGGGGTTGAAGATTACCGTAAGCTGCTGATGCAATTAGGTGGTTAGGCGTGGAGCTGCAATGGGCGCTGGATAACCTAACTTGGAAAGCCCTACTTGATATTCTTTTGGTAGGGTTACTCTTCTTCGGCGCCAGTTTTTATTTCCGTGGCACACAGGCTATCGCACTTATTCGCGGATTGCTAATTTTACTGGTTACATTACTGGTCGTTTCGAGCGTCTTTGATCTACAAGCATTGCGGTGGCTCACACAGAATCTCTTAGTCGTCATGGGATTGGCGATTCCGGTCATTTTTCAGCCTGAATTGCGGCGAGCGCTAGAACGTTTAGGTCGTGCAGGTACCCTACTCAACCGACAAGCACCAGAAAGCGTACGTGCAAAGGTGATTGAAGAAATCAGTGTCGCCGCCGAAAAACTTTCTGAACGGCGTCATGGTGCACTGATTGTTTTACAGCGGCAAAGCAATCTGGAGGAATATATTAAAACCGGGATTCCCCTCAATAGTGATGTGACCTCACAGCTGCTACTCACGGTGTTCTGGCCGAAGACCGAACTGCATGATGGGGCGGCGATTATTGACGAAAATGGGCGAATGGCATCTGCCGCCTCGGTACTTCCTCTGACAGCAAGCCGCAACTTACCTGATCCCAAATTGGGCACCCGCCACCGTGCTGCACTTGGCATTAGCGAGGTCAGTGATGCAATTTGCGTGGTTGTATCAGAGGAAACCGGTCGCATTTCAATTACAAATGCGGGGCGTATGATCCCCAAGCTCGATGGAAAACGGTTACGCACGATACTCAGTGCGTTCTATGGTGATGAACGAGAAAAACAAGATAGTGCTTTTGCTCAACTCATCGAACGTGGGCGAACGTTTGTAAACGCACGGCGTGATCGACGGAAGCAAGCGTAATGCAACGGGCAATCAGCAATAACCGTCGGTTTATTATTGACAACACCTTGTGGTTAATCGGGTCAATTATATTGGCATTCTTCATATGGATGATTGCCACACTACAATCTGATCCCATTCAACAACAACGCTACCGCGAACGTATACCGGTTCGCATGAGCGCAGACACAGGCTTACTTATCACGTATCCAACGATATCCAATCGTCAAGCAAGTGTCGTAATACGTGCGCCTAGTTCGGTGCTGGATTTGTTGACGAGTGATGAAATTGAGGTTAGTGCAGACCTAAGCGGACTAAAAGCCGGTGAACACACAGTTGAACTGAAGGCAACGCTAGCACGTCAACAAACGACGGTGGTTGATATTTCTCCACATCAAATGCGCGTCACACTGGAAGAGGCTGCACAGCGGCAAGTTCCCTTGAGAGCCGTTATTACAGGGGAACCACCAGCGGGATATTCCCGAAGTGAGCCAACTTTCAACGTCAATCTAAATCAGGTACTGGCAAGCGGCGCAGCAACCAAAGTCAATGAGGTGGTGGCGGCACAAGTTGAACTTGATTTGCGTCAGCAGCGGAATCCATTAGAGGTAGATTTGCGGTTAACAGCGGTTGATGCTGATGGGAATGCGGTAAGTGATGTTGCGCTTGATCCGCAAGTGGTTCGCGTCACCCTCAACATCCGTAGAAGAGAAGATGTTCGGGAAATCAGTGTACGTCCGAATGTGCAGGGAATGCCACCAGATGGATATGTTCTGAATACACTGAGTTATGAACCTCAGTCGGTATTGGTCAGTGGAACACCAAGCCTGTTGGCTTCATTGGCAGATACGCTTTCTACGCAAGCGATTGACCTCAAAGATCACACCACGAGCTTTGAAGCATCTGTGCCGGTTATCCTCCCTGATCCCGATTTATTGTTGCTATCAGGTCAAAATATCACGGTACTCGTGGAGATTTCAGCGGTTACGACAAGCCGACAATTCGAAGCCATTCCAATTAAAGTTTTAGGCATAGACGCCAAATATACGACCAAGGTTGCGCCTAATACGGTGTCGGTATTGGTTAATGGACCGCAGGGTGCAGTAAACCAACTCAAGACGGAAGAGGTACAGGTTGTGCTTGATGTGAATGGCCTGGCACCGGGGAATTACACCCTCCCTCTCACAGTATCTGTTGGGCAAGGACAAATTCCAACTGAGGGGGTGTCGGTTCTACCGGGTGAAGTCGATGTGCAAATTATCGACAATAACACCCTTACGCCGGAGATTACACCTCAGCAGTAAACAATCTTCTCTACCTACGATTAGTCAGAGTAATCTGATAAAATACAAATAGGGGATGTCTGCGACATGCCCTGTTCGTATTTGAAGGAAAGGCAGAGTAATTATGGCGCGGAGACCTTTGGTCGCGCTGGTAGGTCGCCCGAACACGGGCAAAAGTACATTATTTAACAGACTAGTTGGCGAACGGATGGCTGTTACTGATCCCATTCCGGGAACCACTCGTGACCGCATTCAATCAGAATGCAACTGGAATGGGGTAACTTTTAATGTGGTTGATACGGGGGGCATTGAGGTATACCAACCTAAAGGCACCCGCGATACATCCCCATTGGCTGAAGGCAGTATCGATTTTGTTCCACAAATTAAAGCACAAGCGTTGTTGGCTGTTCAGGATGCTGATGTCATTATCCTACTGGTCGACTCGACGCACGGTATTACGGCGGCGGACGAAGAAATCGCTGAGATATTACGACGTAATGAAGGCAAACCAATCTTCGTTGCAGCCAATAAAGCCGATAACTTAACGCGTACAGATGATGCGTTCGAGTTCTATGGGTTGGGATTGGGTGAAGTATTCGCTGTAAGTGCTTATCACGGTTTAGGTGTCGGAGATTTACTTGATGCGGTGGTCGAAGCCCTTAAGCTAATACCGGGGATCGACGAAGTAGAAGAAGATGACATTCTTCGGATTGCGATTGTCGGACGACCAAACGTAGGCAAAAGCAGTTTGCTTAACCTACTTATCGGCGAAGAACGGGTCATTGTTAGTCCGCAAGCTGGAACGACACGCGATGCAATTGACACTGAAATCAGTTGGCACGGCGAAACTGTGCGCATTATTGATACTGCCGGTATACGACGACGCGGAAAAATTGAACAGGGTGTTGAGAAGCACAGCGTCCTGAGAACCATGCAGGCGCTAGAGCGATCAGATGTCGCCCTACTCCTAATTGATGCAGTCGATGGCATTACAGATCAGGATCAGCACATCGCGGGATACATCAAGGATGCATTTAAGAGCGTAGTATTGATCGTCAACAAATGGGATGCCATTGAAAAAGACGAGCATACTATGCATGTATTCGCTGATGAAATACGGACGAAGTTCGACTTTTTATCCGAACCGCCGGTCATTTTTATCAGTGCGTTGACGGGGCAGCGTGTGCATCAGGTATTAGAGACCGCTCATCGTGTATGGCAAGCCCGTTACCAACGTATTCAAACTTCAGAATTGAATAAGCTGTTGCGTGCAGCGGTTCAAAAGCATCCGCCGCCAACAAAGGGAACCAAGCGCCTCAAACTTTTGTACCTTACTCAAGTAGCGGTTAATCCACCGGTGTTCTTGTTTCATGTGAACGACACGCGGTTGGTACACTTTACTTACAAGCGATTCCTTGAAAACCAGATACGAGCAGAGTATCCGTTTGAAGGGACGCCCATTCGTCTGAGCTTCCGCCCTCGCGACGGTATGTTGGAAGATACTAAGAAACCCAAGCGGATGGGGTTGTAAACAAAAACGCGCCTTCAAATTGAGGGCGCGTTTGTTTTTAGGATAAATTGCCAATTACGATGAACGGGAATCACCCGCATTTAGACCCAGCAAATCGTAGGCAAAAGCAGGCTTCTTACGTCCGCGTATCTTAATCTCGCCGAGTGGTTGCGCCTGTATCATTCCTGATAGGCGTTCGACTACAGCCGACTCAACCCAAATTTTACCAGCAGGGGCAAGCTCCTGAAGGCGTTTGGCAGTGTTTACAACATCACCAATTGCTGTGTAATTTACTGCGCGATCGGTACCGATAAAGCCAACAACTGCTTCGCCAACATTTACGCCAATACTGTACGACAAATCATCTCCACGGCGGGCACGCATTTCTTCGCCGGCTTTCATCAATGCTAATGCAGCATCAGCGGCACGGTGGATATGATCATCCTGTTCGTTGGGTGCATTGAAGATTGCCATGAGGCCATCACCGAAGAACTTATCAAGTGTTCCGTTCCACGCCAGAATAATTTCCGCAGCCAAACTCAGATAATCGTTCAACATTTCGATTACTTTTTCAGGTGGGCTGTTCTCGCTCCATGCGGTGTATCCACGAATATCTGCAAATAACACACTAATTTCTTGCCGTGTTCCACCAAGTTTTAAGTCTTCGGGATTCGAAAGTACACGATCAACGACTGAGGGAGGAACAAAACGTTCAAAAGTGCCTCTCAATTGGTCGTGTTCGCGATCTTTAGTCTCGCGAAGAGCAGCGAAGTTACGTGCATTTTCAATGGCAATCGCTGCATAATCAGTTAGTGTGCTTAGCAATGCAGCATCGTGCTTGGTAAAAATATGAGATTCAGGGGTTAGGTTAGTAACACCAAGCACACCCATCACTTGATTGCGGAAAATCATAGGAGCATAGGCCATCGCATAAGGCTTCTGGCTATGTTGCTCCAACTGTTCCGGGCCAAGCAGAACTGGTTTACCATGTTTAACAATTTGGGCTGCAACCGGATCGATGGCTTCGAAATCGGCTGGGCGCCCCCGCCCTGCGTTATGCCGTTTATGAGCGCGGCACATTAACCTATCACCTTCGATCAGATAGATGTAACTTTCTTCAGCCTGTGCGATGTGTGATGCCGCATCAACAATACGAGGCAGCAACTCGTTCATGTTTGTGAGTTCAGTCACACTTTTACCAACAGTGTAGAGAACGTCAAGTTCTTTCAACCGCACCTGCAAATCACGGTTGGCCTGTAGGAGGCGTTCGGTCAACGCTTCCTTTTCTTTGCGAAGGCGAACTTCGGTCAAACTATGATCAATAGCAGCCGTCATTTCCTCGACGGTATAGGGTTTCTTGACGTAATCTCGTACTCCGAGGCGATAAACCTCGATCGCGATTTCTTCTGATCCATGAAAAGTCATCAAGATAACAGGAATGTTGGCCTCGGCAGCCATCAAATGCTCAAGAACCTCTATACCATTCAACTTTGGCATTTGTAGATCAAGCAAAATCAGGTCGGGACGCTCCTGAAGCGCCATTTGAAGCCCTTCCTGACCATCTCGAGCAATCAACGGAATATAGCCATTAGGCTGAATGACATATTCAACGATAAAATCGCGATTCTCGCGACCATCATCAACTATGAGTATGCGTTCACCTGCCAAAATATGCCTCGCGATCCCTATCAGTTATCTTAAACACAAGCAATATGCTACACACAGTATAGTACATACACGAAATTTCGACACTTAAGCACCAATAAAGGAAGTAAAGGATTAGAGAATGAGTACGGCATTGTCACCGTTATGAAGGGCGGGTTATAATCTTATAAGCGTCATTACTTCCCTAAAGTGTGTTCAGTGATGATGTACTTAACGATTACAAACTCACATTTGGATTGAGAATATTCCTTGGAAACTGCGCCAAATTCAGCAACTGCTCTTGAACCAACCGTGAACGTTCCACGCCCGACACTGCGTCAGCGCGGCCCCGGTCGGGAGATTATCGAAACGATTATTTTGATTGGTGCCATCTACGCACTGGTTAACCTCGCTACAGTACGATTTATTGTCGAGGGACCGAGTATGCAACCCACGTTTCATACTGGTCAAGTACTGATGATAAGCCGCGCGAATTATCTATTCGCAACACCACAACGCGGTCAAGTCATTGTGTTTAACGCGCCCGGACAACCACCTGACGAACCGCCCTACATCAAACGCGTTATCGGGCTACCGGGGGAAACTGTCGAAATCCGCGATACTAAGGTTTATGTAAACGGTCAAGAATTGTACGAACCATATATCAACGAGCCTTGTGAAGCGAGTCGATGCCCAAATCGCACATGGCAATTGGGTGAAGATGAATATTTCTTTATGGGTGATAATCGCAATCACAGCAGTGACTCGCGTGCGTTTGGCGTGGTCAAGCGAGAACGTGTAATCGGGGAAGCACTAATACGTTACTGGCCTCCTCAAGATTGGGGATTGGTCGGTACGTTACATTATCCCGATAATCCGTTCGTACAATAGTTTATGATTACTGAATGAGTGCTTACGGCGATATCCCCCTAAGACCTCGTCTGCGCCGCAAAAGTAGATTAAGAGAGTTAATTAATCTGCTTCTGTTTCTGATTGCTGTTTATACGCTACTTGAGATGGCCATACCACGGTCGGTTGTCTATTCGATTAGTATGCAACCTAACCTGATTGAGGGACAAAAACTGATCATTAGTCGGGTTAGTTACATGTTCAACCAACCCCGTCGTGGTGAAATCATCGTATTTGAACCAACTGGAAATACACCGAATGAAGATCGGTTGATCAAACGGCTGATCGGTTTACCGGGTGAAACACTCGAATTCCGTAATCAAGCCGTCTACATCAACGGGCAAGAATTAATCGAGCCGTACCTTAATGAGCCGTGCCAAAGTAGATTATGTCCAGATAAAATATGGAAACTTGGCAGCAACGAATATTTCATGATGGGTGATAACCGTAACCACAGTCGTGATTCGCGCGTTTTTGGAACCATTAAGCGTGAACAGATTGTAGGACGCGCCATCATGCGCTGGTGGCCTCCTGCAGAGTGGGGAATTTTGTCGTATAATTATGGTGGATCGGGCGCCTCATCACCTTGAACTACCCGAAGAGAGGGATCATGTCAAACACATCCGCGTTCCCCTGCCCGAATTGCCAAATCGGTATTTGCCACCCAAAGCGAACAACCTATTTGACTGTTTATGATCGTATGTTGGTGAGCGTACCCAACACGCCTGTTTGGCAGTGCGACATTTGCCAATATCAGGAATTTGAACATCAAACTGTTGAGCGATTAGAAAAGTTACTCGGGATTTCTGATGCTACGCCAGAATCACAGCGCAGCACACCCAAATTAGCTTCTATTGAACCATCTGAACCTGTTGCTGCCCGGAGGATCAAACCGTGACCGTTGACCTAAGAAGTTATGTTTTTTTGGATACATTACAACCACAACATGCCGCATTCATGGGAACTGTAGCCCGTGGCTTCTTGCCCGTCCCCGGTGATGCATCTTTATGGATTGAGATTTCACCCGGTATCGAAATCAATCGCATTACTGATGTGGCCCTAAAAGCGACTGGCGTTCGTCCAGGAATGCAAATCGTCGAACGACTGTATGGGCTTTTGGAAGTTCATTCCAGCAGTCAAGCAGAAACACGCGCTGCTGGAGAAGCAATTCTTGACGCTCTGGGCGTACGCGAACAAGACCGCTTGAAACCGCGTGTCATATCAAGCCAGATTATCCGCAATATTGATGCGTATCAGACGCAGTTAATTAACCGTCTGCGGCATGGTCAAATGATTCTGGCCGGACAAACCATGTATGTGCTGGAAGTCGAACCAGCGGCCTACGCGGCATTGGCTGCAAATGAAGCTGAAAAGGCTGCCAATATCAATATATTGGAAGTACAGGCCTTTGGCAGTTTCGGACGCGTATATCTCGGTGGTGAAGAACAAGATATTATGGCGGGCTACGGTGCTGCTTTAGCTGCGATTGAAGGTGTTGTCGGGCGTGAAGTTTCCAGTGGACGGAAGGAATAACCGCCTATGTTTATAGGCATAGTCGTCGGATCCGTGGTAGCAAGCCATAAAATAGACTCAATGGATGGGTTACCACTGCGGCTCGTACGCCGAATTACCCCCGATAACAAAGAAACGGATACATACTTTGTGGCGGTTGATGGAGTCGGTGCGTCTGATGGCGAATATGTTTTGGCGGCCAGTGGTAGTACTGCCCGCCAAACAACATTGACTGATAATAAGCCTGTGGATGCGATCATCATGGCAATAGTAGATGAGTGGCAGTTACAAGGGCAATTGATTTATCAGAATGCAACTCAGGTTGCAAAACATGTGTAAGGCCTTTATAGACACTCAATAGCGACTAACCTGTCCAGTTAGGCAGGCTTCTGAAAATCTATTCCGAGCCTCAACCATTTTCACAAGCAGCATACAGTGATTAATGCTATTATTAAGCATGTCGGATGTGAAGATGACGGAATAGGAACCACGATGAGCAACAGCCGCATTCTGGTTGTCGAAGACAATCGGGATAACATGACTCTTATCACCGATATTCTTGAGTCATTAAACTATAATGTCATTGCAGCATTTGACGGAAAAGACGGCGTACAGATTGCTCAATCAGAACGTCCCGATCTTATTCTGATGGATTTGTCATTGCCGCTGATGGATGGTTGGACAGCTACCCGCGAGATTAGAGGAATTGCTAGCATAAAAACAATTCCTATCATCGCATTAACAGCGCATGCTATGGCTGGTGATCGTGAAAGAGCGCTTGATGCGGGTTGCGACGATTATATTACCAAACCCATCAACGTCCCTGACTTGCTTGTCAAAATCAATACTTTACTTGCGGCAAAAAAATAATGTCCAGAATTCTCGTTGCTGAAGATAACCCTAATGCCCGTCAATTGGTTCACGATATTCTAGAGAGTATCGGTTATGAATCAATTCTGGCGGTTGATGGTCCAAGTGCTGTAGCAGCAGCACAATCACAAGTTCCAGACTTAATCATTCTTGATGTCAATATGCCGGGTATGAGCGGTTTTGAAGTATGCAAGGTCATTAAGGCTGATCCAAAGCTCGCGCACATTCCTGTGTTGATGTTAACAGCACAGACCGATCTTGAAAGTCGTGTTGCAGGATTAGGATTGGGTGCAGAGGATTACATTGCAAAACCTTATAGCCCACGAGAATTAGCTGCCCGTGTAGAAGCGCGCATCCGTGCGAAAAGCGAGACAGATGTCTTACGCCGCACACAAGAGATGATACGCCAGACATTTGAGCGGTTTGTCGCACCAAGTGTGGTCGAAAAGTTACTGCAAGATCCGTCGGACATCAAACTTGGTGGTAGGCTACAGGAAGTTACGGTCCTTTTCAGCGATCTGGAAGGTTTTACCAGCGTTTCCGAAAAAACAGAGCCTGAGCAATTGCTTGCTATTCTGAATCGGTATCATGAGTTGGTGGTCAGCGTCATTCAACGTGAAGGCGGCACAATCGATAAATTTATTGGTGATGGTGTCATGGCGCTATTTAACACACCTTTAGCGCAAGAAGATCATGCATTAAGAGCAGTTCGCGCAGCACTAAATATCCGCTATGAAGTAGCGAAATTTTCCGAACAGTTTGACGCGCTTTACCGGATGAAAATTAACTTCGGCATACACACCGGCATGGCAGTAGTAGGTAATGTTGGCACTACTCAAATCATGAACTTCACGGCAGTAGGTGACACTGTCAATCTTGCGTCGCGTTTGCAAGCGATTAGTAACAATCAACAAATCTTGATGAGCCAAGCTACGCATGATCAACTCCATAACCGTATTCAATCCGATTTGATCGGCAGCAAAATAGTCAAAGGACGTAGTGAACCAGTGATGATTTATGAAGCATTAGCGCTGGTACCATGAGTGAAAATGAAATATTGATGAGCGACCTTCTATCTGCAACAGGTGATCTTTTAGGCAGTGACGTCAAAGACATCACTGGTACAACTTGGTTGTTAGGTCATGACCTCAAAAGTCCGACTGCAATCATTATTAGCACACTTGAGATGGTTATTGCACTGCACGAAGACGATGAAGAATTAGCGCACACTGTTCGGTTGCTTAAAGGTGCGCTGGTAGCCGCCAGACGTGAATATAACATGGTATGCGATGTCCTGGATTTGGCACGTTTTGAATTAGAACAGTATCAAATCAACCAAGAACCAGCCGACTTAAAAGCACTCATTGCCAAGAGTCTGGATGACGATGCGTATAGCATCGAAATCAAAAAAATGCGTATTGAGACTGATTTTCAATCCGGCGATGGCGAACTCATCGCAAATATAGACAGTGATCTTATGTCACGCGTGTTTAGTACACTCATTGACAACGCTGTTAAGTTCACAGTGCGAGATGATTTGCTTAGAATTGTCGCAAAGCACACCGAGCAAAACATCGAAATCACATTTATGGATACAGGTCGTCCAATCTTCCCTGAATTTGAGCAATCTATCATCGAAAGAGCTCCTCAGTGGGAAAACCGACAGGCCGGGAGTCGATCTAGTGTTGGCATGGGCATACCCTTTACCAATGCGGTGATTAAAGCTCATGGTGGAACCTTTAGTGCCAAAAGTGATACCGCTACCGGATTCACGTATTTCAGGATAACATTACCAGCGTATGAATCTGATTGAAGGTAGTAGAATACAATGGCTGACCAAAACCCCATAGATGACACTCAAATCAGCCGCATCATCAACAATGTGATGCGTGAGTTGAACGATCCAACATTTTCCGCCCCTGCCCCAGCCAAAGCTAGCAAACCAATTGCGGTACATCCAACTCAAGGCGATGGTTTATTCCCCGATCCGGACAGCGCGGTAGCGGCGGCGTATCATGCTTATGAGCAACTCGCAGATTTGCCACTTGAGTTGCGTAAGCAAATGGTTACTGCGATGCGTGCTGCCACACGTGAACACGCTGAAGTGTTGGCACAGTTCGCTCATGAAGAAACAGGCATGGGGCGATTTGAGGATAAAGTCCAGAAAAACCTACTCACAGCTAATAAAACACCCGGCCCCGAATTTCTTGAATCACATGTATGGACAGGCGATGACGGACTTACGCTCACCGAGTATGCGCCGTACGGGGTCATTGCCGCAATTGCCCCAACAACGAATCCTACCAGCACAATCATCAACAATAGTATCAGCATGATTAGTGCTGGAAATGCAGTAACGTTTAATGCCCATCCCAATGCCAAGCAATGCAGTGCGTATACCATCAAATTGCTTAACCAAGCGATACAAAGTGTTGGTGGGCCAGCTAATCTGCTCACTTGTGTGGTTGAACCCACAATTGAATCAGCTCAAGCATTGATGGTTCATAAACAGGTTCGTCTCATTGCAGTTACGGGTGGCATTGGGGTAGTACGACAAGCAATGAAGAGTGGGAAACGGGCAGTTTGTGCAGGCCCGGGTAATCCGCCTGTAGTAGTAGATGAAACTGCTGACCTTGAACAAGCTGGACGCGATGTCGTACGTGGCGGGAGCTTCGATAACAATCTTGTTTGCGTTACCGAAAAAACGTGTCTTGTTGTTGAGAGCGTTTCTGATGCACTGGTAGAGTCGATGACACGCCATGGTGGGTATTTGATCACATCATGGCAATTACGCCGCCTGATGAAATCTATCTTTGAAGAAGATCATGGACCGGGCAAAGCGGCTTTGATGAACAAATCGTTCATCGGTCAAAACGCAAGCGTATTGCTCAAGGAAATCGGAATAAATGTCGGCAGTGAAGTTCGACAAATTGTCGCAGTTGTAGAACCGGATCATCAGTTGGTTTGGTCGGAACAAATGATGCCGATTATGCCTGTAGTGCCCATGCCTGATGTGCAAACAGCCATCGATCTGGCAGTTCAATCCGAATACGGGTTTAGACATACAGCCGTGATGCACAGTAAGAATATTGATCATTTAACGGCCATGGCACGCGCAATTGACAGCTCAATTTTCGTCAAGAATGCGCCGAGTCTGGCTGGATTGGGATGGGGTGGTGAGGGTTATACCTCGTTTACCATCGCAAGCCCGACAGGTGAAGGCTTAACGACATGCCGCAGCTTCAGCCGAATTCGTCGATGCACACTTAAAGATAGCTTCCGCATTGTTTAAAAGAGTAATACATGAAAATCACTAAACTTGAGACCATACACGTTAAGCCGCGTTGGCTTTTTCTTAAAATCCATACCGACGAAGGCATCGTTGGTTTAGGTGAACCGATCGTGGAAGGTCGGGCACAAACAGTTGAAGCGGCTGTCCATGAAATTGGACGATACTTGATTGGGCAAGACCCACGCCGTATTGAGCATCATTGGCAAGCCATTTACCGAGGTCAATTCTACCGTGGGGGACCGATCCTCTGTAGCGCTCTCTCCGGTATTGAACAAGCCCTATGGGATATTACGGGCAAGTGGCTAGGGCAACCCGTTTATCAATTGTTAGGGGGTGCCACCCGAGACCGAATACGGATGTACGGTTGGGTTGGCGGGGAAACCTATGGGGACTATATTAGCAGTGCCAAAGTTTCGGCAAGCGCAGGTTTCACAGCACTCAAGGTTGGCCTCTTTGGGGCAATGAATATTGTCGATACCAAAGAGGTTGTAGATGACTGTGTCCAACGATTTGCTGGTTTGCGCGAAGCGGTAGGTTCAAGTGTTGACATCGGCATTGATTTTCACGGTCGTGTAAGTCCTGCAATGGCGGTTCGATTAGCTAAAGAGCTAGAACCTTTTTATCCGATGTTTATTGAAGAGCCGGTACTCCCCGATAATGTTGATGCGATGGTAACAGTAGCTCGCAGCACAACCATTCCGATTGCAACTGGCGAGCGCCTATTTGCAAAGTGGGGTTTCCGCGAAGTCATTGAAAAGCAAGCGGCGGTTATTCTGCAACCGGATATATCTCATGCGGGCGGCATTCTGGAGTGCAAAAAGATCGCAGCAATGGCTGAAACTTATTTCAGCGCTATCGCCCCACACTGCCCACTGGGACCGATTGCACTAGCAGCATGTTTACAGCTCGATGCCTGTATTCCAAACTTTTTGGTTCAAGAACATGTCACAACAGGCGTAGGTTATCTGAAAGAACCATTCGAAATTATCAACGGATATATTAATCTTCCCACTAAACCAGGTTTAGGAATTGAACTTGATGACGAGGCATTAGCTGAACACATCTATGACGGGTCGTGGGAAACACCGCGCCTATGGCATAAGGATGGTTCTGTTGCAGACTGGTAATGAATTGTCAATGACTGTACCTGAGATAAGTCACCCTAAACTCATCATAGAACCAGCGTTAGCTTTATTAGAGTTTAGCAGTATCGCTGCCGGTGTATTCGCAGGGGATGCGATGGTGAAACGCGCACAACTCGATGTGCTTCATACAGGTACAGTTCACCCAGGACGATTTCTCGTTCTCGTTGGTGGTCGTGTTGCCGAAGTCGAAGAAGCTGTAAAAGCTGGCCAAGAAAATGCGCTCAATTCTTTAATTGATCATATCTTTTTGCCAGGAGTTCACCCCGAAGTTGTACGCGCCATCAGTGGGGAAAGACTCAATAAGATAAACGACGCCATCGGGATTGTCGAAACATCAACCGTTTCTGGAGCAATTCTAGCTGCAGACAAAGGGATCAAGGGAGCAGAAGTATCCTTGATTGAAATCCGCCTCGCAGACGGTTTGAACGGTAAGGGGTTAGTCTTTTTTAGCGGGATTGTGTCTAACGTTGAAGCAGCTATTGAACTTGCCAGCTCAACAACAGAGCAGATCATAAAAACAGTCGTTATCTCACAAATTCACGCGGATATGGCGAATCAGATTAAGGAAACAACGCGATTTGGCGCACAAATCGGATGGGGGCACGACTGAGTGATTGAACAGAATAGTGATCATAAAGACCGTGTTTGGCAATTGCCTGAGGTCGCCATTGGATTTCTAGATGGAATGCGTGGGGCAATTCCTTTGGCAGAGCCACAAATCGATGTGATGATTCGCGTTATCAAAGCAGCACGTTCTGAACTAAGAACATTCATGGATATCGGGTGTGGAGACGGTATTTTAGGACACGCTATACTCGCTCATTACCCTGATGCACAAGGTATATTACTTGACTTTTCTGATGCAATGATTGAATCTGCACGTCATAAACTTGCTACTAGCCGTCAACAATTACAATTCATTAAACAGGATTACGGTTCTACTGATTGGGTAAAGTCAGTGGCCCATTTCGGAAAATTCGACGCAATCGTGTCCGGATTTTCGATTCATCATCAGCCCGATTCACGAAAGCAATCGCTTTATGCTGAGATTTACCATCTCCTGAAACCGGGAGGAATCTTCGTGAATATCGAACACATTGCGCCTGAGAACGCATGGGTTGAAGAACGATTTGATGAGTTATTTATCGACTCGATGATTAGTCATAATCAACGGCACAATATCGAATTAAGTCCAGAAGAAACCGCAAAGCGTTACCACGAGCGAGAGCATCGTGATGCAAATATTCTCGCACCGCTCGACCTACAACTGAATTGGATGCGTGATATTGGCTTCCGACAGGTTGGTTGTTACCTCAAAATCTTCGAGTTAGCTGTTTTCGGGGGAATTCATCCCGATGGATGAGACAGCACTACGCGAGCAAATGTGCCATATCGGACAATTAATGCACCATAATGGATATGTCGATGGGGCTGGCGGTAACATTAGTGCACGGCTAGACAATGACCGATTGTTGACGACGCCGAGCGGGGTTGCCAAGGGCTTTATGCGCCCTAATCAATTAATCGTAGTCGATATGCAAGGCAATAAAATCGATACGAATGATATAGATCAACAGCATTTGCGCCCAACATCTGAGATTATCATGCATCTAGAGTGCTATAGGCAGCGCCCAGATATTCAGGCCGTAGTACACGCACATCCTCCGACAGCGATCGCACTAACGATTAGTGGACATAGCTTTACTGAATTCCTTATTCCCGAGGTTGTCATCCTTATGGGTATTATTCCCATATTGCCTTATTCCAGCCCTGCAAGTGACGAAAACCGTGAGATCATCGCAACCGCTATCAAAGATCATGATGTACTCATGCTTTCTCACCACGGATCATTGACTAGCGCAAAAAGTCTATGGGATGCTTATTTGCGCCTCGAAAACTTAGAACACAGTGCCAAAATCATCCACATGGTGCATCAATTGGGTGGAGCCAAAAATCGATTAACCAGTGATCAAGTCGCAAAGCTCATCGCTATACGAAGCAGACTGGGTCTTTTACGCCCTCATGAGCGGGAGCAATTGATGGAATTATCATATTATTGATGTTTCTGCCTTGACGCAAGCGGTTTAGATTGATACACTTCTTCCAGTTGGTCCCATCGTCTAGCGGCCTAGGATGTCACCCTTTCAAGGTGAAGACACGGGTTCGAGTCCCGTTGGGACTACAGTACGTATCCTAGATAAATGTGAAAGCGGGAAAGTATAAAAGATACTTCCCGCTTTTGCATTCACCACAATTTTAGCGACGAATTGCCGAATAGCCTGCTTTGCAATTTCAAGATCATCGCCAGTGAGCGCAGCCCGAATACTCTCAACCCATTCCATGATCTGCTTATCACCTATTGCTTGAAACTCGCTAGGCTCTACGATCAAATCTTGAAGATTGACCAAATCAGCAATTAACTCTCTTTCCTCTTGCTCGCGATCCTGCAACCGCGCTTGTAGGCTGGTTGAAAAACCCATTTTCTCAACAGCATCGACCAACTGCCGAATGGATCGTTGGACTTCGTCTAGACGGCCTTGAATTGCCACGATGCGCTCGGAGAGGTCATCGTTACGCTCGTTCATTGAAGAGGCCAAAGCATCCGCAATTGGACGGAAATTCTCGAGTGTTAGGACATGGGTCATCAAATTCTCGATTACAGACTGGTCGAGAGCTGCGGCACTGACACGGGGTGAATCACAGCTCGTTCCACGTTTATTCTTTTTGTGGGAACAAATGTAAAAATCCCATCTGGTGCGCTTTCCTTCGCGTTCAGGAACCGTATCAGCCATCATGGGATGCTCTTCGCCCTCTGTAGCACCGCAGTAAACTAATCCTGTCAGCAAATGGCGGCTCGTTACCCTGCGCGGTTCAAACATTGGATCAGCTACACGCTGCTTATGCTTGGCTGCCCGAACTTCACGACGCTTTTGTTCTTCTTCAAACCACTCGCGCGGTATCATTGGCTCAACAAAGTTTTCATACACTTTGCCACCGTATTCCAGATCACCGGTGTATATCCGATTTGAAAAGAAACCGTCATAGCCACTCACACTGACATAGAGCCGAGTTGCCTCAAGGATCTTTTTAATACCCTCGCCTTCAAACCGCATTTTCCACGCCAGATAACACCGTTCCCAGAGTTGGTTGTCGTGATCAGGAACCATTCGTTGAACATAGTGCTTCTCTCCGCCTTGCTTGCGGCCTTTGCGCTCACGCACCCCAATTTGAACAGGTGCGGCTTTAAAACCAGTTGGCAATGAACCGGGTACAACTCCAAGATAGCGTCCATCATTTGTTGGCCAATCAGGATTGTACATTCTGAAAAACGGATCATTGTCACGAAGACTAACTAACTCGGCGAGTCCACGACGAGAATTATCTGATATTTCCTCAAGTAATTTTTCATCCTGAAACTGTTGAAATACTTCGAGGAAAACATCCATCTTTGCATCGCCAGTTTCCATACCAGCAATTAAGTTGACTATTGTGATACCACGAATTCGGAGGTCAGCTTTGATATAGGTAGTTTCGATACTATCGCGCCCCAACCGATTTGGTTTCCATAAAATCACACCAAATGGATTTTTCTCCATGAATATACGTCGTTTTTCGAGGTGGCGGATTTGATGAAAGCGTTGGGAAAGGTCTGATAGCATGTCCTTCAACTGATTACGCCTCTCAGCATTGGAACCAGAACGGGCTTCATCAGCGTATACACGCTCCAAGACAAGACCGTGATGCTGACAATATTCCTGCACTGTCTGCATTTGCTGCTGAACAGAGCGATCTTGTTCTTCACCGCCTGAGTCACGACAGTAAGCCACTACATGAGTGCCAGGAGGAAGCGGACAGTCCGGTCGAACAAGATGGAGGTAACGATTGTCTGTCATTGGAATTCCTATGATTTTCCAGTGTAGAGTTCATTCAGTATTGCTTGGTTGCGTGCAGTTCAGTGCTCGTGCTATTTACGCCACTCTGGATCAACCATGGTAGGATCATATTCGAGTGAGAGTTTGTGCTGTATTAGCGCTTTAATACGTTCTTGTGTTGACGGCGGAAAATCTTTCCACTTGTATTGCAAAATTTGCGCTTCTGGATTAATTACAGATACTTCAACGGGTTCAGTCAACTCGTGTTGAACAATTAAGTGATTTGCAATCAGGCGTGCAAGATTCGGAAGTGAAACATCAATACCTGCAATCGGATTCGAAGGGTCATCGCGCATTTGTTGAATAGCTGATTTGTGTTTTGGCTTGTCAGCCATTGCCTCTAATATACCCAACACCGCGTCTTGTTTCTCTTTAGGCAGCTCATCAAATATTGTCGCAAGATAATCTGCACGAACAGAATGTGAGACAGGCATGGGGGGGATATACCCTGCCAAACGAAACAATCTCAGTGCATCCACGTCTAATGCTTTTGCTATAAGCGACAATGTTCTCGCATCAGGGTCTTTTGTATTTTCATCTGTCCCAACTTTTAAAAGATTGCGAACAGCTGACTCCGATACACCAGCAGCAGCAGCTAATGAACGGTTGGTAAATTGGTGACTTAGCATCAATTCAGCTATGAACTGCCCAAGTGTTGTTGCCATTGAAGTCATTTGCAACAGTTCCCTTTTAAGATATTGCATTAAGTTTTCCTATTATACCTGTTGCATCAGAGATTTCTGAATCATACCGTAACAAACACTTGACACGTGCAAAAATCATAGTATAGTTTTTCTAAAAAGAAACATGCGCGCTTTTCAGAGCGCATCTCAAAACGCTATGGTGCGTTTATTTTTTACAATTTTTGCGTTTTAAAAAGCGCATTATTATTTTTATAAGGCGCACCCTCTTAATGGATACAAATATGGCCAATCAGCGTGGGCGTAAATCAAAGTCCATTCGACTAGAAATATGCGATGACCCTACCCTGCATCGCTTTGGAAGCTTGTCAGAAGCAATGACAGTCAATGCTAAATTGCTTGCTCGGCTCATACGTGCTGGTGAGCAACAAGTCAAAGAAAGTGAAAGCAAAGTTGAAACAACTGGAATTAATTCCGTGATAGAGGAAGTCTGAGCCATTCAGCACTTCTCTTTTTTTCTTTCATCCGTCCGTCTCGAGTCCGTACCTTAGGAGATCATATGATTAAGCGCATTGAATTCCACCTGAACCTCGACGATCCACGCGAAGCAGCCATTTATCAGGCATTGAAACCGTCACTACGTTATCGCCATGCTGGCGAGGTTATTCGTCAGGCGCTGGATCGACTGCTTATTTCGAACGGTGAAGTTCAGAAACCTCAGATATTGCCTTTATTTGGCCAGCAGGAGAAACGCCATGAGTAAGCGTACACCATCAAAGCATACTGACCTCAATGGGAGCACACTGACGATTGGACTGGACATCGGGTATGGGGTGGTCAAGGCGGTCACAGCCGATCAGATGGTGATGTTCCCCTCGGTCATGGGTCATGCCCGTGAGATCAAGTTCCAACAAGAGGATCTGGCTCAGCGCCATCCAGGGGATCAAATCACGGATGATGAGGGGGATTGGTTCGTCGGGGATCTCGCCCTGTCGCAACTGCCAACCGGTGAATTGTTGCGTTTGCGGGGACGCACAGCCAATGAGAACACCATGGGGAATGCCTTCCGTCTGCGTCTGGCTAAGGTCGCCATCGGGAAACTGCTGCAAGGGAGGTGGAACCGCGATGTGTTCCATATCCGGATCGCCACAGGCTTGCCGACCGATCATATGCGCGATGCGGCGGACTTGAAAACTGCCCTGCTCGGTCAACATCTCATCAAGACCGATACCGCTGACCTGATCGCCAATGTCACCGAGGTGATGGTCATGCCTCAACCCTACGGCACGATCTTTTATACCACCCTGTCAGACACCGGAGAAGTCAACCGTCAGTACACCTACCGCCGGACAGGCGTGTGTGATGTCGGGACGTACACCGTCGATCTGGCGTTGGATGACGAAGGCGAGTTTATGGATGCCGAAAGTGGCAGTGTCGAAAGCGGGGTGTATACCGCACAAGAACGGATCGCAGCGGCACTCGAACGGGATTACCGTGAGAAGATGCCCTTCAAGATCGTCGAGGAAGTACTGCGTACCGGGATCTTCCATGCCAATGGTCAACCGGTGGCGTATCACAGTGTGGTGCAAGAGGCACTCGCTCCTTTGCGGAGTGCCACCCTCAACCTGATGAGTGAGAAATG
The DNA here is from genome assembly GCA_044227005.1 of Aggregatilineales bacterium. Classification (GTDB taxonomy): domain Bacteria; phylum Chloroflexota; class Anaerolineae; order Aggregatilineales; family Phototrophicaceae; genus CFX2. The sequence continues at coordinate 472,692 of JBGAFZ010000002.1, read as the reverse complement.
GCAGCGTGGGACGACCGTGGATGTGGTCTACCTGTCCGGTGGCGGTGCGGTCTATGTGGCGGATGACATCCGTAGTGCCTATCCGCAAGCCCAGGTGGTCTCCGGAGCACAACTCGCCAATGCCTATGGATACCTGAATTATGCCCACTTTGTGGCGCGTCAAGCCTGAGTGCCTGTCGGTCTGTGTCAGACATGATTCGGACTGATTCGGACGGTTGAGAAAGGAATGAGGGGGATGACCCAACACAAGCGGGTGACCGCCACCGTGAAAATGACCTACCACGAGGATGCCGACCTGATCAGCTGGTGGAATAGTGTGCCGCGCGGCAGCCGCAATGCGGTCATGAAGGACATGATGCGCCATTACCTTGAGCAGAACCGGGGTGGTTACAGACCGATTATCCCGCGAAACATCCCTCAGCCCTTTGATCCACTTCGTTTCACGCAGGTGTGTGACGATGCCGCCTGGATCAAAGCTGCCTTGTTGGATCTACCGGGGTATGTCGAACGGGTGATTCAACAGGTGGCGGTCAGCGGAAATGGGATGACAGCACCCGTCAGACAGGTTTCGACAGACCGGGATGAGGCGGTCGTCCGACGGGAAAGCCGACTGAAGAAAGCCCGTTGGTAAGTCTGTCCTACAGGGTGGCTCAGCATGGCGTGGCCATGCCGTTGCAGCGCCTCGACGCTGCAACTCACACGGCGGGAACATGGGTGAATATGGACTGCGTCTTCCCTCCCGCCGTAAGCCAGCTAAATCGCTGGCTCCTCAGACGCCGGAGGGCTGAGATGCAGCGGCATCCGCCGCCGCATGGGTGCGGGGTGGCACAGGTGCCCCCGCACCCGTGGACGCGATGACTCGCATCCACCCACCACACCTGCCACAAAAATGCTCGTGCACAAGAGGATTGACCGACACATTACTGAATCGTCTGAGAGCAGAGATGTCAGACAAGGAGACAGATGACATGAATCACAAACAATTGGTCAGCGCCATCAGCAAACGCTTGCCTTATCTCAAACGCCGCGATGTGGCAGCGGTGCTGGATGTCATGACCGAACTCTGGTTGGCCGAACTCATCCAACCCGGTCAGACCATCACCCTGGCTGATCTGGGTAAGCTATCGGTTGAAGTCCAGACCTTTCATGTGCGCGGTTCTGTCCGACACCACATGGAGCACGCCCACGGATCAGAAACACCTGAAACCGTGAAACGAGTCTATATCCGCTTCCGTCCTACGAGCCACTTTCGGAAAGCGGTTCTAAATACGTACAAGGAAGAAACAGAGCAATGAAGAAAAACGCCAATCCTTACAGTGAACGCATGAGTGTCAACCTGACACCCGATCAGATGCGCCGACTGGAGCAACTGCGCAATGTCCGTAGCCGTGTCGGCAAGTTCGTCAGCAAGACCGATCTGATCCGTGAAGCCGTCAGCTTCTATCTGGCTTCTCAGGAAGATCTTCCCGGATCGCGACGGGCGATTGCTAGAGGTATCGAGCACAAGGTGGATGCCGTCGACGCCAAGCTCGAATCATTGACCAGCCAGTTCACCGACTTTGTCAACAGTATCAAACGCCGACGCGAGGGTTAGCATGAATCGCAAGCAACTGTGTGTGGCCAATGTGCGCTACAAGCAACCATCCACCGATGGTGCCAAACAATCCAAGAACTTGTTGCGCTATCTGACCTATCGCGAGAGTCGGGATGAAGCCGCCCGTTATGCCACCGGACGCGAACGCTGGGTCGATCAGGGTATGGGTGGGTCAGTGGCTAAGATCGCACAACGCTGTGACGATTTGAAAAGTGAGCATGTGCTGGCTTTCAACCTCGTCCTCAACCCCAACCCCGATTTAATCGCCATGGTCGACGTACACGATCGCGAGGCATTCCTGCACGAATTGACCGCAGGGGTGCTGGAAGATTTCTTCGATGCGCGCGGATTGGATACCGGTTGCGAGGTCAGCTATGTCCTCCATCACCGGCTAACCGACGATCTTCAAGCCCCCGGACGGCACAATCCGCATGTCCATGCGGTACTGCCGGGAACCGTGTATGACGAAGATTATGGTATGCGCGTCCCCTTGTTCTTCAGCCGCAACCGCAAGGTCAATCATGTCGAGATGCTGCATGTCGTCACTGAACAGGTCATGGTTGAGCAGATGCAGCATTATGTAGGACGGGATTGGGAACAACGTTATGACCAACTTGAAGACATGCGTGCTCAGGAGCGACTGGTCGTTCTGGAAAGACCGCATGGGCACATTCAGGATGACACTGGTGAGGGTTGGGATCTGTGGTGTGGCACACGCCGAACCGATGAACACACCAGTGCCGTCGGCTACTACCGTTATGTCCCGCAACCGGATGAGGACGACTCAGACAATGTCGAGTTGGTATTCAGTCCACTGCTATCCGGATTATCTCCCTCCCAAGCCCGCTTATTAGCCCAATTTCTGGCGCAGGACACTTCTCGACTGCAGGAACACATGCAACAACTGAAGCACATGGACGCGACCCAAATCCAAAGACTGATTGAAATACTTGAACGACCAGAGCAGGGAAACACACTTGATTTCGACCGATAACCACAGGCAGGCACCCATCGCTATGACACCCAACGACACCCTGAACCAACGACGCACCTTTCTGGCGGCACTCTATGCTGCCGCACCCGACGACCTGTACCTCGAACTCCGCTGTATCCACCCGACCAACGGGGATGTCCGTTCCCTGTGGGCACACATGGGAAATAAGGCTGAACGGACGGCGATCTTCAAACAAGCCGAACGACTCAATCAGGAGGGATTTGGGCTGTACTTCGCTCCCTGCCTACGCAAGACCAAGCAGGGCAAAGCCGAAGCTGCAGCGCTGGTCCCTGCACTCTGGATTGACATCGACTGTGATAGGGATGAACAACGTGACAAAGCACTGGCACGGTTGCGCGAATTTGATCCTGCCCCCTCCTTTATAGTTGATAGTGGTGGAGGCTGGCATGGGTACTGGTTGTTGGACAAACCCTTCCTACTTGAGAATGATACTGATCGGCAGCAGGTCGCGGCCATCTTGCGCGGGCTGTTCGCGGCACTCGGTGGAGATGACTACTATGTGAAATCCACCGCTTCGGTTATGCGCTTGCCTGATTCCATTAATACCAAACCGGAACGGGGTGGCGTGGTCGTGAACATTGTCGAGAGCCATCCCGAACGGCGCTATGCACTGGAGCAATTCGCATGGCTGGAAAGTCAGCCTCAAGGAGAGAAGATCGCTGGTATGGATACGAGAAGCTCCAATGGGAATGGGAAACATCCACTTCCACCCCGCACTGAAGCCTATCTGGTGTCCGGTGCGACGGAAGGCAATCGGAACGCGGAATTATTCTCCGCTGCCTGCCAGCTGCGTGATGCGGGTTATAGTCAATCCGAGGCGGAGCAGGATCTCGTCCCACGTCATCTGGCCAGTGGTAGTACCGAACGAGAAGCACGGGCGACCATCCAGAGTGCCTATTCCCGCAGCCCACGCGATCCAATCCCCTCCAAACCAGCAGCGCACGACCTGATTGACCGCCTAGTCGATGCTGAGAACAAAGGGAAACCCACGCCTGCCCAAATCGCTAATGCAGTGGAAGCTTGTATCCATCTCAATCCGGTCGAGTGGGCAACCGAACGCCAGCGACTGAAAAGTATCTGTGGGGATGGGTTGAAGATCGGCGATATCGACCGCCTCTACAAAGAGAAAAAGCGTGCCAGTCTGCGTCAGCAGGAAGAGGACTATCATGAGACTGAATCTTATCTGATCCGTGCTGACCGCATCATCTACCACAGGGAGACCTATCATGGCACACTGGAGAAGACCGTCACCGATTGGCTGGCTACCGCACTCCACCAGACCTGCCAGATTGATGACGATGGTAAAGAAGCCCACACCACCACTCTTGAACTACGGCGCGGGGACGCCACCAAGAAGCTGGAGGTGCCCGGTGACATCTTCGTGGATGACGTGGCACTGCGGCGCTTCATCGGTACCAATGCTGGTTCACAATTCGTTGTCCGGGCTGGTATGTCCAAACATCTGGTTCCGGCTATCATCCAACTCTCCGGTGAATTTCCCACCCACAAGCATTACAATTTCATGGGTTGGATGCAGTTGGATGGGCAATGGGTGTATGTCTCACCGCAAGATTGCCTCACAGCTCAAGGCAAGCTCAGTGAACCGCCGTCGGTGGAGCTCGATCATCGGTTGCGTGACTATGGCTTACACCTGAGCCCCTGGGCTGACAGCTTACAAGCCTTTGATGCGGTCACCAAAGTCTTGCCTCCCCAACTCGCATCCGCACTCATTGCCTTTGCACTCTTGCCCGTCCTGCAACGTTTCTTTCCGGCGGCAGCACCCCGACCAGCTGTCCATCTGGTCGGCACATCCGGCAGCGGTAAGTCTGAGATCGCCTCGCTGCTCAGCAGTTTCTACGGTCAGTTCAATCGTGACACCCCGCCTGCTCAATGGGGTGATACCATCAACACCGTCGAGACCCTCGGCTATCCGCTGGCAGACAGCCTGTTTTGGGTCGATGATTACAAGAGCATCTATGCCGACGAAAAGACCTTCACCCGTTTCTTACAAAGTTATTCGCGGGGCATGGGACGCGGTCGCTTGACCCGTGAAGCCAAAGTGCGCCATGAAAAACCCTGTCGCGGGTTGATCCTGTCCACCGGTGAAACCACCATCGAGGGGGAGATGTCGGTGGTAGCGCGCATGCTGGTGTTGGAAATCCCGCCGTGGGAGAAACGCGATCCCAATGGGCAGGCGTTGGTCCAAGCTGAACATTTACGGGAGCATCTACCGGGATTCACTGCGCACTTCGCTGCTTGGATCGCCAAACAACTGGAGAATGGTAACCTGAAAACCGAGATCGCCAACCGATTCAGTGTCAACATGAAGGGCTACCGTGAGAAGCTGGCCGCCGAAGTCGGTGGACAATCCAACACCGGACGGGTCATTCAGAACTGGGCAGTGCTGGTCACGGTCTACCAGATGCTTGCCAAGTTCCTGTCTGAGATGAGCGAGGACTACCTGTTACCAGCCTGGAAAGATGCCATTGTCGAGAGCGTTCGCACCTTGCGACAGGAACGTGCCAGTGAAGTTTTCATCAACATTTTGGGGCAGATCATCGCCGGTGGGCAAGCTGTGATTGATGAAGATATGAAGAATCCGCGTGAACATCCCCCCGGAGTAACGGTCATTGGCTATAAAGATGCTGGTTTTGTCTATCTGCTGCCGGAGATCGCTCACCGAGAAGTCAATCGGGTGCAGCCTTTACGCTTCACCGTAACCGCTATCGGGATGCAATTACGCGAGGACGGCATTCTGATACCCGGACCAAATAACATCAGCATCCAAAAGCGGGTCAAAGGCAGCAGAGTGCGATTTTGGCAACTCAAAGCTGATTCTTTTGTTGAGCCAGTTGAGACACTTGAGACAAGAGAGACCTAAATCGCAAGAATTGCGCTACAAGTACCTACAACTAGGTTGAGACAGTTGAGCCATCTGAGACTCTTGTTTAATAAGAGTCTTTTCTTTTAAAGAAACTAATCTTCAAGCCGGATTTGTGTCTCAGGTGTCACAGGTGGCTCAACTTGAGAAATTGATTTCTACTGATTTTCAAAAAATTCACTCGCCCGAAAAATATCCATTCAATTTTCGAAATTGCAGTTGAGACAGTTGAGCCATCTGAGACACTAATCCAAAGTACGCTCGAGCGATATGTTTAGTAAACCTAAAACCAGACATTTGTATTGTACACTCTAGCTCAAACCAAACTCTTTAATTGCCTCATTACCACAAAGATGGCATGTGTCGGTATTCGAGTTTAGGCAATGTCAACCATTACGCATCTAGATTTGAGTCTTAGAGCATTAATTTCACACTAAAAGCACAGGAAATTGGCAAACCTACTACAGCAACATATAGCCTTTATCATACTTGTTTTGCTAGATGCATTTTAGTCATCAATAGTGTTGCTGTGCGGCGCGGGTAGCTGACCAATAATAACTGCATAGTGGCGAGCGCGTGAAAGCCCAACATAAATCATTTGATCCATGACAGACGGGCGACATTGATCGAGTTCAGTAAGGATGACCACAGCACTCTCTAGACCTTTATAGGTTGCGATACTACAGACACGGATCGCGAGATCCATCTCAGTGTCAAGGTTCCACGTCAGGATGAAGTTACCCAACTGCATATCAGGCTTCCACTGACTGCGCTTTTCAGATGCGCCAGTGAGCAGGATTATGTCATTGGAACTAACGCCTTCTTCATTGACTAGGCGATGAAGGGTTTGTTGGAGGGCTTTGACTGCGCCCATCGTTGTAGAGGTCGAGATATGTTCAACAGGACGACCTTCTGGGCCGAGGCAGGTGGTTTCTTCGTGAGTTTGCATGTAGGGCGTGAGGGCAGCGTGGATATGTTGGGTGTTACGACGGTTTTCATCCAAGAAGAGCGGTTCATTGCTCATGGGGATGTTACTGATCTGGGTGTAGATGCGCTGGTTATTATCAAAGAAGACGTAGAAGACCCCATCTTTGGGATCGGTCAGCAGGTCGGGTAAGGGAATCCACCACGTGTCCTCGAAGTCTTGGGCTTCATCTACGATGATGGCATCAAAGCGTTTATCGGACTGCTCGGCTTGAAGGACCTGGGCAGCGCTGAGTAAGAGTTCAGGCGCTTGCGAGTAGAAATCTGATGAGGGAGGACGGGCGATGCGTGACCAGTTGACCGCGTACCCTGCGAGGCCGTGAAATGTGGTCACGACGAGCTTGGGGTGTTTGAGCGAGTGGTCAAGCCACGTTTGGAGGTTTTTGTTGAAGCAGAGGAAGAGAACCCGATAGCCTTGTTCGAGCAACTGCTGGGTTTTTTCCATCGCGAGGAGGGTTTTACCGGTGCCTGCCCCACCCACGATAGCAGCGCGTTTTTGATAGCGGAGGGCACGCAGGATAACGAACTGTTGTTGGGTCAGTTCATCGATTTTACGACGCTCGCGTTCGAAGAGATCCGCGATGCGAGGCTGAAGCTTACGGGTGGGAACGAGCAAATCAACGAGAGATTCAATGGCTTTGGAGCCGTCGAATTTATGAGCGCGAGCATCGGCACGGGATGACCAATAGGCGAAGATGGCTTCGATGCGCGAGGGAAGATCATCGAGATGGCGCATATCGATGAAGATGTCTTCGGGACAGTCGGGGCGGAGGTGCCGATCAACCACGGAGTCGGGGAGCGCAACGGCCGGGAAGAGGGCGTAGTTATAGCGAGAGGTTCGAAAATCGTCCTTGATCCATTCGTAGAGGGCATCACGGTTACGGGTGGCCTGTTTGCAGGGGTCGTGAATGGCGTTTGTGTGCCCGGAGAGGCTGGTACTAAACCATTCTCCCTGATTAATGGAGATTTGCCCTCCTTTGACTTCGAGTACGAGGATACCACGGGAGGGATGGGCAATGAGGAAGTCGATTTCCCCGATGGTTCCACGGGAGCGAGCAAACCATTTGACCGAGTGAAAAACGGTGTAGGCCGAGGGGAGATTTTCAAAGGCTTCGTAGAGGGCGCGCTCGGCTTCACTGGTCATTTCATCGGAGCCGGAACCCCGATGGATACGCCCACGATAGTAGCTTTGGAGATAGCCGACCGTGATTTTAGGGGCGTTTCGATGGAGTTCACGGAGGCCGAGGGAGGTTATGGTAAATTCATCTTGAGCGCTATCCGCATGGTGCTGGCGTTTTTCTACGAAGCCGGCTTTTACAAAGTAGGAGTCGCACCACGCGAGGCGGGAAACGAGGGTGAACTGGTTCCCACTCATTTGTTGGGCTTCGGCTTCGGAGATGGAGAAGTGCCGAGCGAGCTGGTAGAGGAGTTGGGCGCGGGTGAGGGTTTTTCCTTCGGCTAGACAGGTTAAAAAAGGTACCAAAAAGTCATTTTGGGATGGGATAGGCATGAAGGGTTCTCTTAGTATTTAGTAGGTCATACATTATAGTATAGACCCAACTAGGAGAACAGAAAGTGGAGATTAGTTCAAAGTTAACCGTTAACAGTCGATTGTTTTTAGTCGTTAGATTTTAGCCCATATCAGTTCGTAGAGATTTTATTGGCGGAATTGGCGATTTTGGTGGGGGGATGTCCGACGACAAGTTTGCCAATAAAGGGTGATTTTTAAGGTGCTGGCAGGCCGTTTGAGGGAGAACGTGGGTGGTGAAACGGCGGTTGCGGCGGGAATTTTTTGGCGGTGGCGATGACGGCAGTGCCACAAAAGTGCTGTGTCATGCTGATTGATCTGAATTATTCACAAATTTCTTCCACAGGACACTTCGTAGTCACATTCTTCCCACGGGACACTTCGTAGTCATTTTCACTGTGAAATGATGTTGTTGTAGTTGTGAAAAGGCCGTTTTGTGTGCATGATGTGGGCAAGCTCCCAACTGGACAGCAACACATTTTCATCATAGAACAAAAGTGCGCACATGTCGAGTTAGAAGTTGGTTTGAAAGTGGGGGGTATTGGGTAATAGGTCGAGGGCGGGCGGGATGAATCCCGCCCCTACGGGAGCGCCGTTTGGGGTGGTTGGCGGGTTGCGCCGCATGAGGCTAAAGCCGTCATGCTAAGCAGAAGACAAGTCCACTGAAGGGACTTCAAAAATCACTTATCGAATATATTCCCTTTAGCTTGACCTGCCCGATAACAAACCACGCAAGTTACAAATGCGATGATGGTAATGATTAATGAGTTAGAGAAGACTTCGGGTTGGAAAGGCCAACCACCCGTCAGCCATTTGCAGAGACCGGATACAGCAGCGATAAACCCCACACATGCAGCGACAAAACCACCTATTACAGCACCCGCAACAAGAAACACAATTAAGGCAGCATCTAGTACCCACATTACAGCGTTAGCGAAACCTTTGCCTGTCCAAACCGCACTCTTGACAAGAAATCGACGTAAGAAATCACGAATTCGTGCTGTTTTGCTCGTCAATTCTTTACCGTCTGACGCTGGCAAAATCACATTAGTGGGGTTAGCAAGTTTTAGACTGTTATTATATTTAAAGTCATTTTTGGGGTTTTCAATAACAACCGACGAAATGTCAAAATCATCGTCATCCGACAAATCATCGTCATCCGACAAATCATCCTCGTCCTCTTCATCTTCATCAATATCATCCTCGTCCCAAGACATCGGGCGAATGCCAAAACGGTTAAATTTAGGTGATGATTTCTCAGGACGGAATGGAATTTCCCCCTCAAACGCAGAAAATTTATCACCTGCGTAATCCGTAAAACTACGCGCGTAATCACAAGCATTGTCTTTCGTCATAGCTCGACAAACAACCGATCCATCCGGTGCTATGACCGACCAGCTAGAGCCTTGCCACACAATGATGAGGTTGTTGATGCTGGTTTTGTAATCCTGCGGCATTGATATTGTTCCTATGGTTAGATTCTAAAACCCACCTGTTAACGTTGGTCAGCCAGTTTCGTTTCGCTTGTCAAAGTCGTTGGCGTCAATCTTATCAAGACGAGAGCGTATGGCACTCGGTTGACGTTTTAGGGCGTCGGCAAGCTGTTGTAAGGTATGTCCAGCGTGGCGCAATTCGATCAACTGCCGTTCTTCTGCTTCCGTCCACGGTTCATATGCACGTGCATGTTGGCGGCGTATACGATCCATTGTATTGTCGATCTTTGGTGATGATGGCATCGTTTGTGGTTGGACGACTACCAACACTTCTACATCGGTATTTTTCAGTCCTGAAGGAAATTCGATCTTTAAAATCCCATCCTCAGCAACTCGTAGTTTAAATTTATAGGTCTCCATTCGGTCTGATTCTCCTTACTCCTTATAAGTACTTTTGAGGTGACGGCTGAGGCACGCCTCAGCCCTACAGGTTGGCGGGTGTAGGTGGTCATGAGGTGGCCTTGGGTGGGTGGGCGACGGCGGGACTGGCGGGGGGCGGGGTGAGCCATGTTTGCCAGTGGGAGACGTCGGGGACGGGATAGGTGGCGGAGGCGTCTTTGGGGGCAGGGACGTGGAGGGTGGGCAAGGCGTTCATTTGATCGTACATAGCGAGGATGGTGTCTTTGGTGCGGTAGGAGCCATGCGCGGCTTCGTCTTTGCGTTTGACGATGGGGAAGGTTTCCATGATGTAATCGACGTCGGCGCGGTTGATCTGGTAGAGGTGGAAGTAGAGGGCGTCGAGTTCGCAGCGCATGAGGAAGCGGCGTTCGTCGTCCCAGATGAAGGGGGGGCCGTCGTAGCCGACATCCTGCGCGAAGGGTTGCAAATCCCATGCGGTATAGGTGAGTTCGAGGACGCGCGGGACAATGAAATTTGAACAGCTCAGAATAGAATTTGTTGTAGGTGTAGCAATTTGGTAAGTAATGTAATCGGAGAAATTCAACCCAGAAAGCTTTTGGCGAGCTATATAATCAAATGAAAATGAATTAAATAAAGCCAGTATAGAAGCCGCATGATTGGCTTTGGGTTCCGCAAAAATCGCAATTCGAACAGAATAATCACTTGAGGAGTCTGGCAAGAGGGCAGCCACCATTGTTCTGTGGTTAGTTGCCGACGTTACATTCATAAACCCTAATGTCCATCTACGTGTTAGCTTACCTTCTGCCCATTCGTTAACTTTTCGCTCGTTTATATATAATCGGCGATTGATCACAAAATAAGGATTGCAATGTTCTGCTAGTGTTACCTCTTTTGCACCGCCGGTTCGGATGGCACCACCACCCTCAATTGGAACAGCAAATCTGTGGTCGTATGCGGTAAATGTTTTTCCTTCAATTAAAGGCAAATATATCTTGTCATCTGTCTTGATTTTTCCGTGTATATCTAAATGACCATGAGCCATAAGAGTTTGATAATCTTCGAATAAGTTCCCTTGTTTGTTCATGTCAAACATTCGTGTAAAACGCAATTGGTGAGAATTATCATATTCATCACCTTCGCCAAAAATGATTTCGTTTCTACGATAGATCGACTTAACTATCTCGGCATCGCGTTTGCTGCGGAAGGTAGCGGTTGTACCCGTATTAGGATTAAGCAGGTGAATATCGTCGGCGGAGAGGGTGAAGCGTTTGTTATCATCTTTTAGATCATTCACACCTAGCGCAAAAAAGACATATTCGGCCTCAGGTACAAACGATTGATGTCCTGTCATGGTGACCAATGAAAACTTAAATGCACGATGAACACCGTCAAAGATAGCGTCGCGATTTTCAAAATCATATAAATTAGCGAGTGAATGGGTTTGCATCAAATCTTGGAAGAAAAATTTAGTGGTATCGTCTGTGGCAATACCTGATGGCACAATTATACCCACCCGCCCATAGCCGTTAATAACTTGGCGCGATGTTTCGGCAAATATAGTGTAGGTATTTACATCACCGCGTCCACAGAGTGGAAAACGGTCGCTTATGCGGATAAAGTGCGATTCGCCTTCGGCCTTGCGTTTGTCGTCGGCGAAGGCTTGGAGCAAGTAGGGATTGCTCTCAGCCAGTTCGGCGATGGCTTTGCGACGGGCGGCGGCGTTGGAGGCATTGGCGATTTCGGGCGCACGTTCGGCGAACCATTCTTGTTCCTGAATTTTGATGCGTTCCCACGGGGGGTTGCCGAGGACGCAATCGAAGCCGCCGATCCAGCCGGTTAACCCCACCCCCTGCCCTACATCAGCAACGTTCGCTGGCTCACTCTGCTGATAGCCCAAGTGGGGAGAGGAGTCAATCAGTTGACGGGTATCGACGGTGAAGACGTCGGGGAAGGCGATGTGCCAGTGGAAGAACTGGTAGCGCTGGGTGAGTTCGACGATGTATTCGCGGGTTTCGCGGAGGTTTTCGGCGAGGGGGTCGGCTTCCATGCGGCGGTAGAGGAGGTCGGTGAGGGGTAAAACAACCCTCACCCCCTGCCCCTCTCCCTCATGGCGAGGGGTTTTCTTTTCCCAGACGAAGGCGGCGCACCATGCGTCGGCAAGGAGGCGGGCTTTGACGTATTCGGGGTCGCTGGCGAGGGCGGCGTACTGGGCTTCTTTGCGGCGGATTCCGGCGAGGGTGTCGTCGGGGGTGGAGTCGAGTTCGTGCATGGCGCGGGTGAGGGCGCGGTAATCAGCAGTGGTGGTGGTGCCGAAGAGATCCAACTGGCGGACGCTGGCGGCGCGCTGTTTGCGTTCGTCGCGGTTGAGTTTCTTCATGGTGGTGACGAATTTGGGGTCATCGCCTTCGATGGGGGTGAAGGCATCGTCAGGGATGCCGTTGGCCATGAGGGCGGGGGTGGTGCCGAGGAGGCTGTTGCCTACCTGTATGCGGTGGTCAAGGAAGCTGAGTGGTTTGCCGGGTTCGAGGGCTTCCATCCAGAGGTTGACTTTGCAGAGTTCGACGGCCATGGGGTTGATGTCCACGCCGTAGATGCAGTGGCCGATGACGTCGCGTTTGGCTTCCTGTACGGCGGCGGGCGGTGGTTCTTCTTCGCCGGTGCGGACGGTGGCGAGGGCTTTGGCGATGCGGTTGGCGGCGGCGATGAGGAAGTGTCCGCTACCGCAGGCGGGGTCACAGATTTTGAGGGCGAGGATGCGGGATTCGGCGGAAGACATCCCCACCCCCTGCCCCTCCCCACTACGTGGAGAGGGGAGAGCATTCGCACCTTTGATAGCGGCTTCGAGGACGGGATCGAGGGCGCTGTCGAGCAAGGCGTTGATGAGCGAGGTGGGTGTGTAGTAGCTGCCGGTGGTTTTGCGTTCGTTGCCTCCAGCAGTGGCGAGGGCAAAGCGTCGGGCAGGTATGTTGATCTGCGGGTGGAGTTCGAGCAGGCTTTCGTAGATGCTGCCGAGTTCTTCGGGGCCGAGGTTGCGGTAGTCGACGCTGCGGTAGGCTTGCGCGCGAGTGTCATAGGTGAGCGAGAGGGCGCGGATGGCATCGAGCAGATGGGCGTTGCTCATCTGGCAAGTGATGATGTCGGCTAGGGCGGTGTCGCTGAATAGGAATGATCCGAGGGGGAGTAAGGCTAGGCCCTTCCCATCAACAGCCCCCACCCTAAATCCCTCCCCCTCAGGTGGAGGGACTTTGGAGGAAGAGTCAGAGCCAGAGAGGAGGCGCATGACGAGGCGGAGGGATTCGAAGAGATCGGGATGGCGGGTGCCTTTGAAGTGTTCGGCCATGTGGCGGAGGCGTTGGGTGGAGTAGTATTTGATGTAGCGGTCGCGGACGGGTTCATCAGCGGCGGGGTCGAGTAATAGGTTGCGATCTTCGGCGACGAAGAGGAAGAGTAGCCGATAGACGAGGCGCAGTAGTTGGCGGTAGTAGTCCTGTCCGTCGAGTGCGCCGGATTGGAGTTTATCGCGCAGTTGGCTGTTGGCAGGATGTTCCAAGAAGCCGAGTCCGAGAGCGGTGATGGCGGATTCGACTCCGTTGCGGAGTTGGTCGAGGGCGCGTGTGCCTTGATCTTCGGCGACCTTCATCCACTTTTCGAGCCAGCAGTCGGAGGGGCGTTGGCCTTCGAGACGGGATTGGTGGGCGAGTAACCAGAGCAGGACAAAGTCGGAGTAGACTTCGCCGGTCATCATGGCCTCGAGGTCAAATTCGACGAAGGCCTGGCGCGTCAGGCTGGCGTTATCACGGAGGATGCGGAGTCGATAGCCGTTGGAGAGGAATCCCCAGAGGTTGGCCTCACTGCGGTTCAGGAACACTTGGAGGAGGCTGTGCGGGCTGGCGTTGGATGCGCCGGTCGCGCCGGGTGTGCGTTTGTCGAGGTCGATTTTATAGCTGACAAGGTGCAGCGGAACCTGTTCCCAGCGGTGGGAGATGGGATAGGTGCGTCCGTCGATGTCAACGGCGGGGGCTGTTTGGAGACGGCCATAGTCGAGTTCACGGAAGAGTGGCAAGAGCCAGCGTTCACGGGTGATGCTGGTGCCGAGGTCATCGGTGGGTAAGCGTCCCTGTGCGGTTTTGAAGCTGGCCCATGCGCCTTGCAGGGCGTTCCATGAGCGGTTGATGGCTTCGTTGAGTTTCTCCCCGGGGCGGTGGTAGCTTTCGGGTGTGAGGCCGTCGATGTTGGTGCCTTCGCTGATGCGCTGGAGCAGATCAGCGGGGAGGAGTGTGCCTTCGGTGCGAATGGTGGTGAAGATGGTGGTGCGTGTGGGCATTAGGATTCTCCAAACAAATAACGTTGATCGCCGCGAGCCCAGCCCGCGTATAATTTTATATTTCCGATGGTGGTTAAGGGATACAGTTGGCCGATATGTGGGTCGTTGATCCCATAGAGTGACATTAATGCGGCAAAATCGGTAAAGGATTTATCCGAGTCACTGAAGGAGTGAATAATCATTACGGCATGTCGCGCGTCGAAGGTGTCTTTGGCTGCGACTATCGGTGAGGCTAAGCGGTGCAGCAGTTGATAGCGAATGGTTTGGGGAATATTGGGAGGCAGGCCGATTAGTTCCAATATGCCGAATAAGCGTTTTTGTCGGTTGGGCGTTCCCGTATTCCAGTCAGCGATGATCGGTCCGAGTGTCTCGCTTACCTTGGCTTCCACTGCGATACAGAGGTCTCCTTGGGTGCTGGTGGCCTGAACAAAGAGATCATTATGAGAAGATTTGCCACTCCCCGGCATCGGTACTTGATACTCGACCAAGCCTTTTATGAAGGCTGTGTCTGTGAAATGCTGACTGAGCAAGCTTTCAATTTCGGGTGGAAATCCTTGAGCGGCTTCCCATGCGTGAGCCACTGCCCATGCCGAATAACCGGGTCGCCATTGTTTCTCTGGTTCTTGTAAAGCCCATTTCCAGTCTTCGGGCTTGGATGTCGGTGTGTCATTCACCCAGAATAGTGACATGGGCGAGTTCCTTCACTCTTAAGCATCTAATACTTAATTTCGATCCATACGCCGTTGTGATCAGTTAGTTCATCTCCGGACGCGGTAAAACGGCTAATGAACTGAAGAGACTTGACTTCGATGTCAGGCGTTAACGCGATGTGATCGATGAACGGTTTATCGAGCGCTGGATCATCCATGTCTCCAGATGTTGGGATCTTCCAATTCGCAAAGGTCAGCTCACGTAAGCGGTTGACTTCGCTCTTTTGCGGCGGATAAGTACGTGCAGGAATTTGCAGGTTGAAATCGCCCAGCACAATCGTTTTGCGCTGATAAATAGACTGAGACAACACTTGCTCGCGAAATACGGTTAAGTATTCTTTTGCTCCTTGCCACAACGATTTGCGTTCACTGCCCCACTTTGTTTGCGTACGATAGGCGTGATACGGAATAACGACGCCTACAATCCGTATATCCTGTGTACTGGCGCTCACAAAACGTCCTTGTGGAAGATCGACTGAGCCGATGGGGTCTACCGCATCCCATTTGGATTTGCTCCAGAGGATGACTTTGCGTGCGCCTTTTTGCTCGAGACTCCAACCCGACATGGCGCTAGTCACTGTATGACCGCCATCGGGCAGGTTATGTGAATATGCTTCCGTCAAACAGATGACATCTGCATCAGCATGTTTGAGCACCTGACGAATGGCTTCAGACCGATTATTGCGAGATGTTTGTTTATCGGCCTCAACATTCCAGTTGAGGATTTTGAGCGTTTTGGTCATTAAGTTTTTCGCAAAATCTCATCAAACAAATTTTGCACGATAGCGACAAATTCATCAGTCTGGTCAGGTGTAAGGCTATATCGCAGCGGCACATCAGCAATTTGTCGTGCTTTACGCTGACTTATGGGATAAAACTCCGCGAATGCGTCTGTATTGATGTAGACATCAAACAACCCATCCTTAGCGTTTACCCAAGCACATATCAGTACGCGGTTCTTATTCTGTGGTGGCGCATACATAATGCTCCATTTATACATTTTTGGATACAAACCAAACTTCGTAGCTAAATCGTATACTTTCTTAAATTCCTGTCCTACACCATTCTTTTTAGCCACATCCATCAGGCGTGTTAACCTTGTATCCTGAGTGATCGGCTTTTCATCTTGAGAAACTTTTCTCGACAGAGATGCCAAAGAAGAAACTGGTGAAGATGTTGGTTGTGCTTCAGTCAATTGTCGTAGAAGTATGTGTTCGCCATCGCTATTCTTATATACATCGAAGGTCACAACTTGAATGGGCTTTCCCTGAAACGTTGTATGTTTCAGCATTCTATCAAGGTTGATATCACGACTCGTCCCAACCACATAGATCAAAATCTCAGGATGCTCAAAAATACTGTCGTCTAGCGCAAGACGCTTCAAAAATGGTTGAAGTTTGAGAGATCTCTTTTCAAGACATTGTGTTACTAGCGCTTTCAATTCTTTTGAAGACATATCAGCAAGGCACCCTGCATAATCAAATGCTTGCGCCACAGTGTCCCGCCGCACATCTCGCTTCTTAAGTTCAATTACTGCCCATCGTCCCAAATTATCAATTGCTAGGAGATCCAAAAAACCAGTATCCAAACTGACTTGGCGACCTACTATCTGCATTTCAGCGCTAATCAGAGTCGGATCACGTTCAATCCATTCCTCCAAATATTTTTCATATTGCAGGACGTCAGGCATGTAGCGTTGTGGTGTATCCCCTGCTAACCGCCATATTCCAATGTCGGCTCTATCATGTTCTGACATGGATTACCTCCGCATCAATGGCAAGTAGACATAAATACCCAACACATCTGGAGGGAGTTGGGCTTCAACGCGATGTTGGGGGCGGCGATCTCCACGACGGTAGGCGGCTTCACGAACGCGGATGTGGGCGGCGAGAAGTTCATCACCCCGCCGCTGGGCGATTTCGTTAAGTGTAGGTGCGATGTGGTTAAACCCGTCAATGACCTTCTGCACAAACTCTACCTGCTGCTGAAAATGGATGTTGTCATCGGGTTCGGCCTGTAACAGTGTTGCCGCTGTTTCAGGGGTGAGCCATGTGGCGTTTACTGGAGAGCCTTCAAAGGCTAAGGTCAAGCTGTCTTCGGCCAGCAGTTGGCGTTCTTCGTCACCAAATTTGGTAATCAGGTGATAGCGGAATCGCACCAAGAGTAGGGTTGTTCGCTTCTGTACGGCTGAAGTACGGATTGCCCCTGCACGACGTGCACGCGGTTGATCATCTTCCAATTCAGCAACATCCAACGCCGTATTCATCACATAGGTCGCCAATGACTCCACCAGCGGATGGGTGCGGGTGAGATAAAGCTGTCCATCTTTGACCGGTAGTTCGAACCGCGCCTTGAATTTATCCTTGCCCAGCATATCGCGTAAGCCACGGGGCGTTTCAGATAAATCGAATGCCACTGAACCATTTTCGGACACTGCTCCATGATGCATCCGAATGGCATCTTTCATAAAACCAGACAGATCAATGCCAGAGCCAACCGCTTCTCTGGCTGCACTCAATTCAGCAGCAACATCATCGACCTTAATCACCTGCTGGGCAAACATGGACCGCGATCGTTTTTCACGTTCGGCCGCTGCTTCCCACTGAAGATCAAGTTCTAATTGGCGTGGTTTCATATACTCATCAAAGCCAGGAAGTGTGGTCTGCATGAAGCTGGCATTTTCGCGCAGGAGTAAGCCTTCAAAGATGGCTTCGATAACGTCTTCGCTGTTGCCAGGTACCGGTACTGAAATGCCTAGTGAGTTGCGAATAGAGCGATGTTTACGTAGGAGAACATCCAATACAATGCCATCGATTTGGTTATCGATACCGTAGTAGGTTACAACTTTGATGCGTGGATTGGGTTGGCCATAACGATCCACGCGACCTTCACGCTGTTCGTGGCGAGTGGGATTCCAAGATAGATCGTAGTGGATGACGGCATCAAAACCAGCTTGCAGGTTAATGCCTTCGCTCAAGCAGTCGGTACAGACGAGTACATGCTTGGGCGACTCGATCAACTTGGCGACCCGTTCCTCACGTTCGGTTGGTGGCAGGGTGCCAGTTACACCAGCGACTTCAACACCACGAAGCCCGCTGCGTAAGGACTCAGTCAGATATTCGACTGTGGGAATGAAACGGCAGAAAACAATCGGACTGTAACCGTCACCAATCAATCCCTTCACAATCGCAATCAGCTTTTGCAATTTGGTATCTTGTTCACCTTCCAGATCATCGGCAGCCCTTGCCATGTCCAACAAGCGTCGGCGATTACTATTTTCGTCCAGTGCCAATGAACCTATATCACTGCCGGGGATAACATCCATACCTTCAGCAGTTTCATCATTCATCAAATCGAGTATTGTCCGCCGACCAATATCATCGACATCTTCTGCGCTCTCGGTTTGTAGGGTTGCAGCACGACTACGCAAGGTCGCGGCTGCGGCGGCAGGAGAAGAAGCCAACGAACGTAAGAGTGCTAAGGCTGACCACCAACGCACCCGCTGGTGATACCCTTCCCCCGGTTGCAGAACGGTTTCGCGGGCGTAATTCAACACACGATCAAATAGCCGCTTATAGGAATCCGTAAGTTTGTAGGTTTCTTCAGCAGTATCGCGATCCGGAAAGGGCGTGACCGCATCCATATAGGCTTTGATGTCACCCCGACGACGCTGGACAAAGTAGCGAGCCAGTTCACGACGGAGACTTTCATTTTCAGCACCACTAAGGTCATCGGGCAAATCAGCAAAATCAGGATTCAGCATCGCCAATAAGGAGTGAAACGCTTCGTCTTTGCCACTATGTGGTGTGGCTGTCACCAATACCAAGTTGCGCTGCTTATTCTCCGCCAAGGCTGCAATCAACTCATAACGTTGATGACGACCGCCACGCTTGTCGATGGTATGCGCCACCGTATGGGCTTCATCAACAATGATGAAATCAGGAGCAGTACGCATGAACTCATCGCGTCGGCGCTCTGATTTGATGAAGTCGGTTGACACTACAACGAAGGGATACCGTTCAAAAAGAGACTCGCCCATGCGCAAATGTCGTTCGAGCCGTGTTGCAGTACTCGACAGCACCAATTCAGCTTCGATAAAAAACTTCTCACGGAGTTCTGTTTGCCACTGTTCAGCTAATTGTGGAGGGCACAACACGGCTAGCCGTTCGATTTCACCGCGATCTAGTAATTCGCGGGCGATAAGAAGGGCTTCAACGGTCTTACCAATACCCACATCATCGGCAATTAAGAGACGTACCGGATCTTGTTTTAATGCCATCAACAGAGGCACAAGTTGATAAGGGCGAGGCTCGACATTAATACGAGCAAACGAACGAAATGGACCTGCACTAGAGCGAAATCCTAAACGCACAGCCGCTCGTAACAAGCGTGCCGAACGATAATCACCGATCTGATCAGCACCGGGCAAAGTGAAGGTTGCAGATTCAACCGTTTCAAGTTGAGTGTAGATGCCCGTCACCTCATCGTCTGTGCCCCCTAAAGGACGCAGCATAACGATTTCATCGGTCGTTTCTGGGAGAATTACCCATTCACGACCTCGAACACGCACCAATGAACCTACGGTAAAGCTCATACTCCACCCCCGAAGATGTGTTGATTTCGTTGAAAGATTGCATCCCAATCCTCTCGATAACCAAACCGAATTACTTGATAGCCATAATCTTCCATACAATCTGTTTGCTGACTATCGCGCTGCTGGCGATTGGACGAATCATGATGAGAGCCGTCGACATAGATAGCTGCATAAATGCTATCTTTGTTGTAAATGAAATCAGGTCGTGTCTGGCATTCCTCGATATAGATTTGACTCTGATCCGGCAAGCGCAGTCCAGCCTTATAGAGATCATTTAACCATTCTCGTTCAAGATCTGATTCACATTGGGCGAGCAGTTGATTGAGATAGGAATCGCGAGGCAGATCAACCGGGCTGGAGATCGTTTGCGAAGTTGCCAGCTGCTTTAGAAAATCACGGATCAATTGCCGATCCAACAACGGATGCTCTCGTTGGTTACCATAGCTAAGGAGACAGTCGTAGCAAGCTGCTTCGCAATCCTCACGCGCTTTCGGTTCACGATGCAAATCTTCACCTGAATCAGGGTCAAAGTGGCAAATTCGCAAGGCTTCGCGGGCAACTTGCTTCAAAATCAGCGGATCATCAATTAAGCGGCGTAACACCCCCGCTCCACCTTCTGCTGCTTCGTAGAATAATAGGAGATGACGGTTATTCGTATCGGGGAGTGGTTCTACAGCTAATTCGGAATTTTCGAGCTGGAAGACCGTTTCAAGTGCCCGTTTAAGCGCCGCTTGTAGCGAAGCCATTGTTTCCAAACTCATTCCGACTAGAGGCTCCAGTAAGAGACAATTACGACTGTCATCCACATAGGGAATAACACGACGCGTTCGAGCTGACATCGGCTCTTCAGGATCATCCTCTATTTGTTCATTATTACCCCAATAACCACGCTCGATATCCAAGACAAAGCCATAAACCTGTTTGTTTTTACGCCGCGCCCATCCTAAATTCATGCGCCACAACGTTGCAGTAGGCGAATAGGTCAGTTTTGCGAGATTATTTTCGCCATTTCGAATGATGGCGGTTCGCACATCCGGCTGTCCATCTCGCTCGCTGAAGCGCACGCCCGTACGTACCTCATAGCCTAATCGCAACCGATTTTCTTCATCCGCATTGATGCGATCTCGACGCTTCGTTACCACATTTTGTAACCGTAGCAGTGCTTGTAAAGGGGCATCCAACGGTGATGCACAACGCTGACACAGGTCGTAATCAGTACCGGATTTCACAGGATGAATATAGCCACAATTCCCACAGACTTTGAGTTGGGTCGTGAGTGGGCCATCCTCGTCAGAGGATACTGGCATGATTACCTGATTGATCAGATAACGTGACCCTTCATGATAAATAATGGCACGTGGACCAAATTCCGAAACAGCCAAGAAGCGCGGACGCGACAAAAACTCATCCCGTTGACGTGCACGACGAGCTGGAACAAAGGCCGATATAGGCAATCTAGGGAAGCTATAACCGGGTAGAAAACCTTCAGTCGCGAAATAGCGGTAACTGTAAAAATCCGACTGTGCTAACGAGTCGATCTCGGTCAATAAATCGATCTGAGAAAGTGCTTCCCGACGCAATCGCTCAGCCTGCCGTTTGTCGGCCACGCTCCGTGTTTGATCAAGGCGGATGGCTTCTTGAACCTTAACTTGCTTGAGCGCCGACCAATATAATCCTCGCCAGCGCGTACAGGTCGCATCAAAAGCCTGTACCACATTTTGCATGGTTGCTTCGAGTAGACTTTCAGCATCTGTTAAATCTACAACACTCTTCAAGACACGTTCGGCTCGCTGACGTGCTGCTTGCCCTGCCGTCTTTGATTCAGCCTGCTGGCGAATCTCATCCAGCAATTCAAGAGATGGGGGTTCACCATTCATATCCAGAATTTCTTTGAGGGTATCGTGCAGATCGATACCTGTTTCAGCTAACCAGATGGCATGAATATGAGCACGTAGTAGGTCTTGGTTGGTTAAGTCCAAACGAGGAGGTGCAACCGCACCCGATACCATGCGTTCTGGTCGTTTAAAGAAATATTGGTCATGTGGACTACCGCTAGAGCAGTAGGTAAACACCAATGCAGGTTGTCCACTACGACCGGCTCGACCACTACGCTGTGCATAGTTGGCTGGTGTTGGAGGCACATTACGAAGATTAACCACGTTCAACTCGGCAATATCAACACCTAGTTCCATGGTTGGCGAACAGTATAAAATCGGCAAGTCTCCGGTGCGAAAACGCTGCTCACGGATCTCCCGTTCAGCATAGGGAACTTGAGCAGTGTGCTCATGCGCTTCCAAGCCGACCAACGACTGTGCGACGTTCCGGTAAAACTCAACAAAGAAGGGATTGGATCGGCCTCCATCAGCCGATTCATTGGGTACACGAATGGGATCATGAAATGCCCGACTGCCATCTCCCGCGTACCAACGCATGGCTGATGCAACCAACTGATAACCCGCTACATCATTAGCATCTTTGGGTTCGAGCACAATCTCAACCAGACCTGCAACGCGAAGCCCTTCCAACAACTGACGGATAATAATCTGCGTATCATCTAGACCTATACGCCCATAGCTTCGTGCCTGATATTCCGGAAGCGTGTTAGGACGACGCAGATACATCCCAAAACCACCTCGTGCAGACACATAGGTGTAATTTCCGCGCCCATCATCCCCCCCAGATGAACGAGGGAGTAGAATCGAAGCGTACTCCATCCGTTCGTCTTCATCAATCGCCCAAGGTTCAACCAACCGCTGACTACTTAACTGCTGTACGCGCTCCTGATAATTGCTATCCAAATAATCTACTTTGATCGCTAACTCTCGGCGCATGTAATCTAGGAGGACTTTCGCGATCCGTGTCCGTGTTTCGGGAGAAGCAGTCGCTAACGCGGGATGAGCATTCTGCCAAACATCCTCAGCGGCACATACTGCATCTAGATCCGCGTAACCCATCTCCAAAAGACCACATTGTTCAAGGTTAGGCAAAGCAATACGCCATCCACGCCGCAGGTCACGATATATCCGGTAACCTAATACTTGACGCAAAGCACGCTGGGTTTCTTGAAGTGCTTGAAAGCGAACATTCGGATCACTGGCGTAGAGTTCGAGAGGCAAATTGAGGGTTTCAAAGACCTTCTCGGCAATAACCTCATGAGAGAGACCTTCTATCCCTGCACGCTCAACTGCCCGATATATGGCACCGCGCAACAACCCGACTTCGATAAAATCATTGAAATGTCCGGCTTGCAGAGATGCATCTTGACGATTATCGGTGAAGCTTAATAGCTTTTGCGCATGTTTTTCAAGGTCACTCACTTTGAGGGAACGAATAGCAGACAAACTCAGTAATGTCGTAGCGCTGCTGCGCCCTTCAGAGCTAAGGGTGGCTAACTTACCAAAATCACCCTGCCGCGATCCGTAAGAGACCCCACAATTCAAACAAAACATAAACGGCACTGGTACATAAACACACGATTGCCCAGTCTCATCAATATCGCCACTACCAAGGACATTGACATGTTGAGGGAGCTGTTTACGACGATGACTGCGAATGCGCTGCACGCCATTACGCTCTTCTAGCCAATCATCAGGGAGGTATTCACTCTCGATGATGTCTTTATCGGCTTGAGGCCATGGTTTATGTGAGCCTATATAAAGATACCCGGCTTCGCTGTCATCATCTGCTAATCGATCGCTAAAAACACGGGGGGTGACACGTGTGCGTTGGTTCTCTTCAGTTTTCACAAGACGTACTGAATAATATTCCTGACCACATTCCCGACAG
Source organism: Aggregatilineales bacterium (assembly GCA_044227005.1). Taxonomy (GTDB): domain Bacteria; phylum Chloroflexota; class Anaerolineae; order Aggregatilineales; family Phototrophicaceae; genus CFX2. The sequence goes on along the minus strand of JBGAFZ010000002.1, from coordinate 449,423 downwards.
AAACATAATGGGAACAAAACACGATCCCGATCACCGGGTACAAACTGCTGTCCTCGCAAAGAAAGATAACGTTGGTCTTCAGCTTCAATCGTGGAATAAACCGTGTCACCTGGACTAATGAATTGGTGCAAGCGGAAAGCAAATGGTGAAAATCCAGTAATGGGATTCGGCGCACATTGATAGCCCGCCAATAGCCAGTATTGGATGACCTGAGCACAGGTTTCTACATCAATACCCGTAAGTTCACTGAGTTCAACTGCTGCCCCACCATCACCTTTAATGCTGCGGGGTTGCTGACGTACGAGACGTCCATCAACGTCTCGCAAACCGAACTTATCTTCAATCCATATGGAGAGTGGGTGCGCAACAAAAGCAGCATAATCAGTAGGCGCAACAAGGGTTTCCCCCTGAGCAACTGCGGTTATCAAATCATGCAAAAGCGCATCAGCATCCTTGCTAAGAATGGTTGCGCGACGTAGGGTTTCGCCTACGACATGTTCGGGATTAACAGATGAGCCAAAAAGCTGACTACCTACTGCCGCAATTTGCGCCTGTTGTTCAGTGTAGGTTCCTTCACTTGCCAGGGTTGCTGAAGTACCTACAAAAAGAAGGGATTGCTCTGCAGTTTTTAAGCGATCACCAACACGCCTCACAAGCATGGCAACATCAGCCCCTTGCCTGCCACGATACGTATGAAGTTCATCTAGCACTAAAAACCGCAGTCCTTTTGCACGTTCAATCAATTGCCGCTCACGCGGGCGCGTCATGATCAGTTCCAGCATGACATAATTGGTCAAGAGTATGTCCGGTGGATTGGCAATGATCTGTTGACGCTCCTCATTGCTTTCTTGTCCTGTGTAGCGCGCAAATGTGACCGGTGGTTTACCATCAGGATAGCCTTCATGTAGAAACTTGCGAAGTTCCCCTTCTTGACTGTTAGCAAGAGCATTCATGGGGTACACAATGATGGCTTGAATACCTTTGCCACTGCCCCGACGCAACACATGATCGACAATCGGAACAATATATGCCAAGCTTTTGCCTGAACCAGTACCCGTCGTCAGGATATAGTTGTGTCCTTGACCCGCAATTTCGATGGCTTCACGCTGATGGCGATGAAATCGTAATGGCTGGCCCAATCCTTCGGCCTTCCCCTTACGAAATATGCGACTGCATTCGGGATGCAGTATTCCAGCTTCAACCAATTCACTAACCGTTCCACCACTTTCAAACGTGGGATTCAATTGGATCAGGGGGTTGGGCCAGAAAACACCTTCATTAAGACTTTGCCGTACTTCGTCGTATATGCGTTGATCACGTATCTGAATGAAGCTGCTGGCATAATCCGAGTAATCTTGCGTTAATTGATTGCGCAGCGCAAAAATATCCATAACAAAGCCTCTAGTTTACGAACCGAAAAAACCAAACATGCATCAAGTGGAACTATATAAGTTTGAAGGCTTAAATAGCTTCACATAACCCCGCTTTAGCAACTTATAGGACTTCTGAAATCATGAACTATAAATCAGTTAAAAGACCGAAAACGATACCCATATATTAAGACTTAATTTGGTTTTAAGATAATTGTACCCTTTAAGTGAAGATCCAACCCTTGTTTTTGTTATGTATTTGAACGGATGGCAAAGCCCTTATCATTCTGTTGCACTAATCCGTAAATTGTAAAAATTGCCGATATCTCAATTCTTATTCAGAGATTTGGCTTATGCTTATATATATATTCGTAAGTAAATTTGCTAATTGCACGGCAACAATTCATTATGCCATCAACTGTAGATACCCACCGCTTCTTTTCAAGCCATCAAGCCCTTCAATGTGTTCGCGCTGCTCTTGATCCAGCAAAGATTATTCACAGCGCAACAGCATTCTTTGCGTCTTCAGGCTATCAATATCTACAAGATGTTCACGCTGTTATGAACTCATGTCACTCAGTACTTCTGAAGATAATCTAACAAGCTTTAAGTGAAGAAAAACTTAAATATTTGGAACAGGGGATAAACTAATGGATAGTTCACTCATAATCGTAGGGGTAGTTGTTGTTATCGCAGTTGCAGCATTCTTTCTTATGGTCAGTCGAAAAACACAAGGAGGGGCAGATGAGGAAAAGCTTCAAGGGTTCCCCTATGAAGTTAAGAAACACTTTCTGTCTCCTGCTGAATTAAGCTTCTTCCACACCCTTCGCACTGTGGTCGATAATCGGGCAGTTATATGTTCCAAAGTTCGCCTCGGCGATGTATTTTGGGTCATATTAGAAGACAAAAGCAAATTATACTCCTATCGGAACAAAATTGACCGAAAACATGTCGATTTTTTGCTATGTGACAGTTCTACCATGCAGCCCATAATGGGAGTTGAGCTAGATGATAAAAGCCATGAGCGCCCGGATCGTCAAGATCGTGATGCCTTTGTTGATCAGGTGTTCAAGGCAGCTAATTTACCGCTACTCCATGTGCCGGTTAAACAAGGTTATGTAGTTACGGAACTTGCCGCTCAACTGGCACCATTTTTGGACACAGTGCCTGAACCTCAAAAAACTACCACGCCAACGGCCAGCGTTACAAAGACTACCGTCTCATCTTCCTTGACAAATGAACCGCCAACTTGTTCAAAGTGTGGTAGTGCGATGGTATTAAGAACAGTCAAGAATGGGGCAAATGCCGGTAGTCGTTTCTGGGGCTGCTCAAATTATCCAACCTGCCGATCAATGCTACCTTATTCTGGGTAACAAATCATGATTTGTACCCAGAAAGGTTAACGTCGTTATCTGCAAAAAATGAATTCAATACATAGGAGCCAAGTAGCCGAAGAGCTGTTTCGATAATTCAAATCAAGAATATCTTATGACAAAGTGGACTTTGATGTCGCCTGGTCATTGAGCATCAGGCATCTTGAGACAAGCAGGTTGGTCACTGCGCCTTGCTGCTGCACCTGCCCTGCGGCAAGTAAGAGCGCTGCGCTGCGAATGATGCGTCGAAAGCGCGTATACACCTTCGGTCGCACAATCAGGTTCATAAAGCCGTATTCGTCTTCTAGGGTAATGAAACGATAGCCTTTAGCCGTTGGTGGCGATTGGTGAACGACCATCAGCCCCGCAACCCATACCTGTGTACCGGATGGATGTTGGCTTAACTGGACGCTATTCAACACACCGCGCTGTTGCAAACGATTCCGATAATAAGCCATTGGGTGTGGACCGGTCGATAATCCGGTTGCCCGATACTCCATACCGGATTTCTCAGCCTGACTCAGTGTGGGCAACTGAACATGCTCAAATCGAGTTGGTAAGGCGAGAGTATCCGGTTTCGATTGAAGCCCTAATGACCAGACCAAGTCTCGACGAGACCTGCCCCATTCATCCATTGCGCCTGCCGCAATGAGGTTCTCGATCATACGACGCGGTAATTGGACACGTCGGGAAAAGTCGTCCAAATGGGTAAAGGGGCGATGGTGACGCGCTTCAAGAATGATGTGGCCGGTTTCTTCGCTGAAGTCTCGTACATAATTAATGCCCAGTCGTATGCCCTGCCCCTCCAAAGTACAGCGATACTGACTGCGATTGATGTCGACCGGGTAGATTGCAATATGGTGACGACGAGCATCACTGATGATGATGGCAGGTGACCAGAATCCCATCGGTTGATTGTTGAGTAACGCTACGGCAAAAGCTGCCGGAAAATAATGCTTCAGCCATGCTGAGCGATAGACCAAAACTGCAAAAGATGCAGCATGAGATTTGGGAAAACTGTAACTACCAAATGCGCGCAAGCGGTCAAAGACATTCTCAGCAATTTCTGCCTCAACCCCCTTCGCTACAACACCGGACACAAAGGCTTGATGCAATTTCTCGACGGCTTCAGAAGCGTGCTTTGCACCCAATGCACGTCGAAGCAGTTCACCCTGACCGGGGGTAAAACCTGCCAGCACTTGAGCAACTTTCAGACACTGTTCTTGAAAGAGAATGACACCTAGAGTCTCTTTAAGCACATCTTCCAGGAGCGGGTGGAAGTAATTGACTGGTTCTATGCCATCCCGACGACGTAAATACGGGTGAACCATATCACCCTGCACCGGTCCGGGACGAATGAGCGAAATCGACACAATCAGATCAGCAAAGGTGCGAGGCTTTAAGCGTGGCAATACCTGTGCCTGTGCACGGGATTCCACCTGAAATACGCCCACCGTATCGGCTTTACAAATCATGTCATAAACAGCAGGGTCATTGAAGGTTAAAGCGGCTAAATCAGGCTTATGCCCGGTGGATTGCTCAACGATGTCAACAGCCTCAGCTATGGCTGATAACATGCGCAAACCGAGGATATCGATCTTGACCATGCCCACATCTTCGAGGGCTTCTTTATCCCATTGGGTCACATAGCGGTCTATCATCGTGGCAGGTTCAGTCGGTACCCGATAACTGATAGGAGCGCCAGTAATCACCATACCTCCATTATGGATGCCTAAGTGACGGGGGAAGCCATCCAGTTGCTCGCTCAAATCAAGAATGTGCTGCCAGGTGTCCGTACCCAGTTGTTCGCCTATCGCATCATGTAGACTGGCCGATTCGCGTATTTCTTTGGATGAATAGGCATCAAGCGTAGTGGTCACATGCTCTAGCAGGTCGATGGGCAGCCCTAAGGCTTTACCGATGTCCCGAATAGCACTTCTGGCACGGAACGTCACGAAGGTACAGGCCATAGCCGCATGATCAAGACCATAGCGCTGATAAACATACTGGATGACTTCTTCACGACGAGCGGCATCAAAATCAATATCGATATCAGGCACCACCTGTCGTTCACTGGATAGAAAGCGCTCAAAGACCAGATTATGCGTCATCGGATTGATCGGTGAGATTTCGAGCAAATAAGCCACTAAAGAGTTGGCCGCTGAACCACGTCCCTGACACAAGATATTCTGGTCACGGGCATAACGCACAATGTCCCACACGATTAAGAAGTAATTCGATAAGCCACTTTCATGGATAATCCGCAGTTCATATTCGATTTGCTCAAATGCTCGCGTGGGTAATTGGAGATAAGATGCGCGTGTGACACATAGGTGTCGTAGATATTGGTCAGCAGTCCATTGATGAGGTGTGGGGAAAATTGGTAATGCTTGCAGTCCATCCCGCAGTTCGAAATTACATTGGTCGGCAATGAAGCGGGTGTTGTGGAGTGCTTGTGGGTATCTTGCAAAAGGAAGTGCTAACTCACTGCCGGGCTTCAGATAATACTCGGAATTCGGACGTAGCTGCGTGGATTCATCAAGATTGGTGTTGTGTTTAATGCACACCAGTACATCTTGTAACATGTGATTAGTTTGAGAGGCATAATGCACATTATTGGTGGCGACCACACCCACCCCAAGTTGTACGGCCAAATTATTGAGATCGGCGATAAGTCGGTTATCTTCAGGTTGTTGATGATGCTGCAATTCGATCCAGAAATGGTCATCACCAAATAAATGAATAAACCGAACGGCAGCACTAAAAGCCTCTTGTCGATGTCCCCGCAACAAGGCTGCTGCTATGCATCCTTTTCGACAACCGGATAATGCGATCAATCCATCGGTATACCCTTCTAATCCGCCATCAGGTAGCAATGCTTCTCCCTTTGGGGAATTATGACGGGCGGCTGAAATCAGAGCACAGAGGTTATGCCAACCATGCTCATTGCGAGCGAGTAATGTCAGGTGGCTGTGGTCGTGTAGTGTGAGTTCTGCACCGAGAATCGGCTTTATACCTACCTTTTGGGCAGCACGAACCAATCGCGGAGCGCCATACACCGCATCATGATCAGTTAGCGCTAAGGCAGTCATGCCCAATTCTTGAGCACGGCTGACCAGATCATCAGGAGAAGAAGCACCATCAAGTAAACTGAAATAAGAATGGGCATGGAGTTCAATGTAGGCTGAAGTGTTAGTCATAGATGACTTGCAGATACCATGTATCGGCCAATAGATCGTGATAGATCACCACCAACAAACCAGTAGTGGTGTGGAGTTTGAAATAGTCACGCCAGATACGCAGCCGCCACCAACCAAAATCCACCCGCCAGTTATTGGCAACTCCCTGTACCGGATGAGTTTTCCCATTCCATTGAAACCTTTTCGGAATGGCGCCATTGAGCAACCAAACCTGAATTGGCGTCCCACCGCCCATCAACCGCATCATGCGACCTCCAGTAATTCAAAACGAAATTGGAGTTCTGGTAAGCGAGCGGGATGTACATGCGCTTCCACCCGATAAAAACAATCTTCTCCATAGCGATCCGCCAATTGAAGCAGGTCATTTTCCAATGCGTCTGCTTGCGGCTGATCAAACAGGGATAACTGACGAGGTTGAATCGGCGCGAGTTTACCCACCTGCAGCATAACATCAGTAATCGGACAACTGATTTTCAACCGATCAAGTAAGGGTTGAACACTTCGATATAAGTGGCCGCTGCTACTGATCGGTTCGCGAACCAGACTTTCCACTTCTTGCTCACTGTGGTTATCAAGATGAAGCGTCAGCAAGAGACTCTGGCAAGCCAATCCATCACGCAAGAGTTGAGTGCTAATTTCGCCAGAGAGAACAGCCAAAACAGACTCTAAAATCAATCGATCCGATAACGGCGGATCAAATTGGCGCGATACTATTTTATTCAGAGGTGCGATGTATTTGGCAACACGACGGGTATCTTCGCCGGATGCCAGCCGGTGTAATTGACCACCTACCCTACCAAATTGCTCGATCAATGCTGGACGCGGCAAAGTGACCACCTGCCCTATTCGGCGGAGTCCCAACAATTCGAAGCGTCGGCCTGTTTCAGTGTCCAATGGCAAATAGGCGGTCGAAAAAGGAGCGAGATAAACAGCCTCTTCACCTTTCTTGACCAGCTTCATTTCACCGGGAGCGGCAACCGTCGCCGCGACATAGGCGGTGAATTTGCCCGATGCCAAACCGATGGATGCTTTGAAACCCTCGGCGAGCAGTCTTTCAATGATTTGTTGTGCAATCCCCTGCCCTTCTTTGGGCACGAGCTTGCCGATGTCAATATACAGGATGGCAGTCTGGGCAGCATGGCGCTTGGCTTCAATCCACTGGCTATAATCACTTAGGATTTGCAGCAGGTTTTCAAGCCCTCGACGGGTATGACTAGGCGAAGCCATCTCGACCACTGCTTCAGGGCAGATCGCCCGTGCGCGGCTGAGTGACATGCCGACTTTTACACCCACACTCACGGCTTTCTCACACGCTGCATAAACTTTGCCTCGTCCCCCTTTGTATTGAGCCAAAATCAGGGGATTCTCGTTTTGATCGGGACAGGATGAACGCGCCAAGGTGACCGCGAAATAAGGAATACGAATACAGGCAATCATGGTGCATCACCAGAACGATTGATATCGATATCGATGCTGACTCGTTTGCCCGATGCTTGATGCCGTCCCCAAACAGTAACCTGTGTCCGATACCCGTATACATCAACATCTCGTTGTAGCCACGAATCGCGCTCAAGGATCAGACGCAGTGCTGCCGGACTACCACTCATAACCGATTGTGGCGATGCGCCATCGGCTAATGCCATCAACAGCAAGACGACACAACCGGAATGTGACAAGAGTGCGGCTAAACGGCGAAGATGATGGATATTCGGCAATGATTGTCCAAGATCCAATACAATCGCGCCGACACTTCCCTTCTCTATCAAGTCACGGGCAATATCGAGGGCATCCAATTCCGTTTCAGGACGTGCCAGAAACAGCTGATTCAACTGGATACCGCATTGCACGGCATACGTCGGATTGAAGACCGATTCGACATCTACGTAAAGCGCATACTGGTTTTGCTGTTGTGCAGCGGCCACAATACGATAAGCCAGCGTCGTCATACCGGATGTCGGTCTCCCCAACAATTCAGTGGTTTGACCACGGGGTATTCCTGATGCACCTAAAACAGCATCCAACAGCGCGAAACCGGTTGGTAAACCGGCCAACACCGGTTTGGTCATCATGCGACTGAGCGGCTGAAGCGCAGCTGTACCCCACTGCTTCTGGATATTCGCCATCAGGGCAGTCAGACGGGCAGTTCGTTCTTGATCCACGTTGCACCTAGTTCGAGATAACAAAAAACAAATGTTCTTAGCAAGAGAATAAAACATGCGTTCTTAAATAGATAGTTCGAGATGGTTAGAAATGGGTTATAATACGGATGGAATCATGAAACTATTGTTCCAGTCGGCGGGAAACTCGCATGCATCCGCTGAGCATCAAATTGGGACACTGGATGATGGTTATCATAAAGATCAGAAGCATGAAACACACCCTTCTCGTTTATAATCACGGCTTAATCAAGTGGGGTGCAATCGGGTTATGGTTGCCAGTAATATCCTTCTACATCAAGCCATCAAACATGAATCAAGGTCACGAACCTTCTTGGAATGGAATGCATGAGTAAATCGTATCTGGTCATCGTCGAATCACCGGGCAAAATCAAAAAACTCAAGGCTATTCTCGGGGCAGACTACGAGATTATTGCCAGTATGGGTCATGTAGTTGATTTGCCGCCGAAATCGTTTGGCATCAATCTCACCACCATGCAACCAGATTACGTGGTGCTTAAAGGAGATGTTGCCAAGCGTATCCGGAGTGAAGCCAAGAAAGACTACAAAACCGTCTACCTTGCCTCGGATCCTGACCGTGAGGGCGAGGCGATTAGTTATCACATTGCCACGCTGGTCAAACGAGCCAATTCCCAAGCAGTCATGCAACGGGTCACATTTGATGCGATTACGCCATCCGCTGTGAAAGCCGCCTTCGACCAACCCCGTGCGCTAGATAATCGACTGGTCGCCGCACAGGAAACACGGCGTTTGTTGGATCGAATGGTGGGATTCCCGGCCTCCCGATTCCTATGGCAGTTTGTGCATGGCAAGGGGTTATCAGCCGGACGTGTGCAGAGTGTAGCGCTGCGATTAGTCGTCGAGCGGGATCATGCCATCGCCACATTCGTACCCGAAGAATATTGGACAATCACCGGACTCTTCAAAGCAGCAGACGGTGAATTCACCGCAAAGCTGACCAAGTGGCAAGGTAAGAAGCCTGCCCTAAAAACGCAGACGGATGCTGAAGCCGTACTGACAGCGCTTAAAGGAATCCCCTTCCAGATCAAAGATGTCACACCTAAACAGCGTCAACAGAAACCACCGATACCATTCATCACATCATCTTTGCAACAAGCGGCCAGCTCGCACCTGAAACTCTCGCCGGATACCACAATGAAGCTGGCGCAGCAGCTTTATGAAAATGGGCACATCACGTATATGCGTACGGACAGTCCAGCGGTATCGCCCGAAGGGCAAGCGATGGCCAAGGCGACGATCCAGCAGTTGTATGGCGAGAACTATCTCGGCAACACCCGCTACACGGCCAAAGGCAATGCGCAAGAAGCGCACGAGTGTATCCGCCCGACTGATACCAATGTATCGCCAGATGCCTTACGCTTGACACTGGGTAAGGAAGGTGCGCGAACTGCCGCATTGTATGAACTCATCTACAAGCGCTTTCTCGCCAGCCAGATGGCAAATGCAATCTTCAACGAAGTCCTTGTCAGCGTCATAGGTGGTGCAGCCCTTTTCAGCGCCAAAGGCTCCCAGCTGGCCTTTGATGGCTTCCTGCGGGTATATGGATATACCGAAGAACAAGACGTGGTTAAGCGGGCTGATGACGAGGAAGAAACAGCTACCAATAAGCGGTTGCCGCGATTGAAAGCCAATGAACCGGTACAGCCACTCAAACTGACCCCACAGCAGCATTTTACAAAACCGCCTGCACCTTACACCGAAGCCTTGTTAATTAAAGCACTGGAGCAAAACGGTGTAGGTCGGCCATCCACTTACGCACAGACGGTCGCAACCATCAAGCAGCGCGGTTATGTCGATGTGATGAGCCGCAAATTGGTGGCAACTGCACTAGGCAAAGAAGTGCATCAGGTGCTCTCGACCAAGCTGCCGGGGTTATTTGAAACGGCTTTTACCGCGGGGATGGAAAACACACTCGACGAGATTGCTGCTGGGAAACAGAACGGCCGAGACTATTTGCGTGGATTCTGGACACAGGTCTCACCATTGTTTGGGGAAACAGTTATCACAGCAACACTGGCGCAAGCTACCCCATCCAGAGGTGGAAACGAAGGTAGTGCAACCACATCAAAACGGGATAGACGTACAAAATCTCCCCGCAAGGCTGCGGCAACTGCGTCCACACCTGTCAGCAGCGAATATGGTGCCTGTCCAACATGTGGGAAAGCACTGGTAAAGCGCAAAGGACCGCGTGGCGAATTTCTCGGATGTGTTGGTTTTCCGAAGTGCCGGTTTACGCGTGCACTGGCTTGATAATAGAAGAGACGGCAACAGGAATACAAATAGCATCTTTTCAATCAATAACAATCGGGGAAAGCTTCCATATGTTTTTAACTACTAAAGTCCGAAAGCTTTTAAAGACTCACAGATTTTCACGGTCGTAAAACATCTGGTATTCCTTTTCTTGGGCGCAAATGTATTAGATAAAACCATCTTTTTTCTTCTTTTCGATGATTATCTTTGAGGGTGCTAATTCTTGAATATTGAGACCTAATCTGATCTGCCTCCAACGACTGGTTATTGCTCACATAATGTGCATGTGCATAAATTCGGCTGTTTAGAACTCGAAATGTGATGGTTAGTTTCCCTTTGTCCAAGTCCCGATATGAATTTAATTGAGCGGAATATTCTGATTGCACACAAATTGCGCAAGATCCACTATGGGGTGGCTACCCATTGGGAATAGATTTCCTTTTAGAAGATTTTATAGGGGGTTTCTATGACTCTCTTTTCACACTAGATAATATCGCAGATTTCCACAATGCTGAATTCCATACCGAAATTTTCCATCTTTGTTTTGCGAAGAAAACGCTCTTTATATTCGCCAATTTGTTCTACTTTGAGTACAATTACTATTAATTCTTACACAGTACTCCGAGGAGTGAAAAAACTTGGCTGAATATGCTTCATACTATGAATCAACCATCGCAAAGCATACCTATGGATTTAAGCTTGCTCTGGGCGGGACAGGTATAGGGAAGACACGCGGCATTCGTGAGGTGGTGCGCAGCAGCGTACATGAGGGTTTGCCCTATAAGTTCATCTATTGCGCAAATCGCATTCAATTATTAAATGAAATGTATGACGACCTCATCCTCAAGGATGGTTTTACTGAGAATCAGATTCTCCATCTTGAGCGTAATCGTGACACCGCCATAAACGTTGTCACGGGGAAATTGAGCGACGAGTTTTCTAAACTTCTTCTAGAACCTAAGATTCTTCAGTATGCAAAATCTGGTCGTCTTGATAGTGTTGCAATAGAACGTGCCGCCTTTCAGATCAAGCAGATTGTAGGATTAATCAACAACACCAAGGAAGGATTCAAAGTCCTCGAATTGATGTCATCTCAGTTGGATACACTCGGACGTGATATCCTGAATTTTTTCAAAAGCGTTTTGCTGCTTGCAACAGAGGCAGATCATGCGCGATTGATACAACATCCTGTTATACAGGCACTTTTCCCATATATCGCTTTTACGCAGGATCCAAATGCTCGAGTATTGCTCCTGACCATTCACAAAGCATTTCTTGGTTTTTTTGACGGGCATAGCACAGTCAATCTCAACCATTTTAAGGACTATACCGTCTTTCTTGATGAATTTGACTTTCTTGAGGCAGACTTGACGAAACTTATCTGCGAGTCTCCGCAAATTGAAGACCCATTTCTTTTTGTAGAACTGTTTTACAGAGGAATGAAACGCCACAAGTTACCACTTGATGTGTACCCTGTGGAAGCTCGCCATGAAGAAACAGTTTTAAGTATCAGAGAACGGCTTGAGGATATTGTTCGAGATATTGATGACCTCAAAGAAACTGAGCACATTCCGTTTCCTGAAATCAATCAATTCACTACTCAGATCAAGCAAAAACATTCTGCGATCTTCCAGACAAACCGCACAATTATCCGACAGCCGTTGTACATACAACAAACACCGCGTTCATTTGAAATAAGTCTCGACCGCTCAGAGAACAGCATTCTCGCATTACGTCTTTTCAATCGAGTGAGTCGTGCGACGGCAAAGATTTTGTACTTATTTAAGGAGATCGAAGCGGTAGACAGTACCATTTTTGAGGAGATGCTCGATCATTGCTTTCCTCAGAGTTACCTTGCCGATCAAGTCCGTCGTATTGCGCAACTTCCCGGGTTTTACCGAGATCAAGTCACACGTTTCGATAATCTGTTGGAGTCGGGTTATGGACTCTATGAAATTGAAGACTTGCAGCAGGTGACGGATAAAGAAGAGGTCAAATTCCGTCATTACGCCATTCACACCACACCAGAAAAAATACTCTTTGCTCTTGCACAGAAAAATCTTGTGTTCGGATTATCTGCAACAGCGGACTTACCTCGGTTCCTTAAGCACTTCAATGAGCACTGGCTTCGAAAACAACTCAATGCAACGGACAATGCTCAGTATTTCGATGTTGATGCGGTCGATGAGAGCATTATTCAAGAATTGAATAGCCGTAAACTCGGAGTAAGAAAAAACGCCATTGAAGTGACATGTCCCAATGATTTAGCCAAGTATCCTAATGGCAAAAAGTATGAAACATACATCCAGCAGGTTGCTGACACCTTCGCTGATGGATTTGGGGCAGACGATCCGAATGGCTATCGTCGTCAGCGGGTAGAGCGTTTTTTTGCTGCCTTGTTTGAGATTCTTCAGCGACGAAGCGCTGAGCAACTCACCGTTGATACTCATCTGTTTTTTTACACAACATTCGCCCAAATTCGATACATCTTTGAAAATACGAAGACACATCGCTCTGATCTCTTTCAAGTCAGTTTGATCTACGAAGATGAGATGTTTCCTGCATACCGTTTGGTATTTGCTGGGCAGTCATTTACCGTTGTTTTTTATGATGCGACGCAGGCAAGCTACATTCATAGTGATGAGGATATTAAACAGAAGTATCACCAGTTGTTTTGGGAAGGCGTTCCAGTACTCCTCTTAACACAGTACACATCTGCGGGCAATGGAGTGAACCTGCAATATCGCCCCTCTCCAGATTCAATAGAGGAAACTGATTTTCGCAATGTGCATCTTATGGAATCCCCGTTCTTTTTCTTTGATGACATTAATCCGCGCAAACAATCATCGCAACAAATCAGCACAGCGATTAAGAAGAATATTTGGTATCACGCGAAGCTATTTGAAGCAAAGGTGATTAGCGCGGATCGATTCTTTGGCGTTCTTGAAAACCTGCGCAATGATCGTTCAAATACAGAATATCGCACTGGGCGAAACATCGAATTACAGGCTGACTCACTTAAGAATCGCATCGCAACGTATATTCAAGCATTAGGGCGAATTGAACGAGTATGGGCGCCAATGCCCACCCAAACGGTATTCCTTGCAGAAGACGTTTTTGATGACTTTACCCGTTTTGTTCAAGACGATGTCTTTGCATATCTTCATCAGTCGCGTCGAGGACGGCTATCCGGCAATCTTGCCAGAATGATGGACGTTATCGAAGAGATGGCTATTGCTAGAGCGAAAACTGCCCGTCGTCACATGGATGAGCGTTTGGCAGAGCAAGACAAAAAGTGCCATGACTATGTACATGAATTGCTTCAGCGGCTTCATGCTTTTCGGCAAGGAAACGGACAGGTTGAAGCAAAACGAGACTGGCTCACTTTGAGGCAAGTTGCTCTTGAGCATGATTTTGCCAATCCCTTACTTGCTCACTACGCGGCAGTATTCAAAACTCCATATCTGGAAGATGGGGTTTTGTATATGGATAACGAAAAACGCATATATCCACGGGACAAACGCACTGAAGATACTGCTCCGTGGAGATTGAATTCCATCTACAATGCAATTCTCAAGAACCCATTATTATCGGATGCATTCCGAACACAAGGCTTTGAACTGGCGTTTGACGGAGTCAATGGACAGTTCTTTGTTCCATACTTCTACCAAGCTATTCTGGTGGGGGCGGTTGGAGAAGCAGCAGTTCGCACACTCCTAAAGTATCAACTTATTGAAACGACTGAGCATCTCCCCGATAAGGTCTTTGAACTTGCGGATCTCAAAATACCTCAGGCCCCGTGGTACATCGATTGTAAAAACTACAGCGAACGCACAATGAGCCAATTTCATTATTCCCAAGAGGATCCCGCATATCGACCAGAACTGAATGAGCGGAACTTTATCAACAAGACAAAAGCCAAGTTTGAGCAAATTTGCACGTACCACCACGATCAAGCGAATGAGTGCAAGCTCATCTTCCTGAATGTGGTGAGTATAGATGACCGCCCCAAGCTGTATTTTGATACTAATTTCAATGAGGTTGAGGACTTTGCTCGTGCTCAAATCATAGTTGTACAAGGATGTGTGCAGAACACCGATCCACGCCTTTATACCGCTGCGTTTGAGCAGTTTATAAGCGACCTGAAAGACAATTTCCCTTATGGAGAATAAGTACGTTGGCTAAACAGAACACGGTGAAACAAGATACATTTGCAACAAGTACCATACAAATCACGAAACTTGATAAATATGAAAAACTGGAAAAGCACTACAAGCTAGTACGGTATCTAATTCCAGAAGCGTTTCGGGGGAAACAGCAGAGCGACCGATATAAATTGCTCTATGTGGAGCTGCGTGAACAGCTTCTGGTTCCACATCGCACATACGACTATGATGGGCTTGATGGAGCAGAACGATATGTCATTTATGCGCTCTATCCTAGACACGCAGATGTAGCACCCCTCACGCTTTCGTTTCTCTCAGACGACCCGTTAGATCAACGGGAAATCGCGTTTCATGAGATTAGTACATTCAACCTAGTCAAGCTGCTTCAAGCTGATTATTTCAATGCCTATCCCTATTTTGCGAGCATGGGCAATTACTTCGTTCATGCAAAGCCAAGTGGGAAAGATTGGCATTTATGTCTCGCTATTTTTATCCACGGCGCTGACAAAAATGTTGGCGAAGATAGGGTGGAGAAAACCCAACAGGAATTTTGGGTTACTGGACAAGCAAAGTACTTTAATAAACCGTTTGAACATCCGAATGAGTATAGTAAACGGCGGTTCCCATACTACAAGTTGCACATGAGTGTAGAGCATGTGGTCTTTGAGCAACTCCCATATGATCAGATTGATGCATACAAAGGCGAGGTATTTCAGCAATTCACTAAACAGTCCAAACCTGCCCGACTACCGTATCACGCACAAAATGCTGCCAAGGTGTTACCAAGCAGAGGGTATCTCATTCATCAATTTACAACACAGTTTGTGGAAAAACTTCAGAGACTTGGTATCCCTGCCCAGATAAAGGAGAGGACATGGACACAGTTTACACCGTCCAAACACGCGAAATCGCTGCCGCAACAACTCGACCAAATTTATCTGTTTGATAACCGACAAAACCAGACGACTCACCCTATTCAAGAATACCAAAAGTGTTTAGCAGAACACTACACTGCTTACCAATTTTTGGTCATACATTCACTTGATGAAGCACAGCATCAACCGGTTCTGATTCTTCAGGATACACATCAAGAAGATTACGAAGAAGGTGGGCTCTTTTTTGGTCATGAAGATCCATACAAGACGATTTATCGAAAATATCAAGATATTCCAAAACAGAGCATCAACGTCAATGAGTACAGTGGGACGACTTTTAAGGGAAATCGGAATGAGTACCTAAACTACCAGATGATTCCCCTTGCCGAGCTTGCCGAAGATGAGGACGATGAGGAATCAGAAACCGGATGGGCAATCCAATTCCAAGTCTCGTTCTATCAACTCTACCTAAAACATGTCGTGATGAACCGCAAGCCTGTTTCACAATATTTGCCTATTTCAGGCAACTTGAAACAACTTATGAGTTATATCTATATCCGTAAACAGACCTTTCGAGGAACTTCATATCACATTGCTGTACGTGTGGTAGATGATCAACTTGAATTCCATGACCTTCGCGACCCAACGCAGAAAAGCATCCTGTCAGAGGTGACTATGATATGGGGATATGATTGGCAGGACATCGAGGATGTTCTCTACGCGAAGTACCATAAAAAGAAAGACGGTGGAAAAGAAGTCAAAGACTACGACCTTATTTTGACACCGCAACGTGCCGTCGAACTTGAAACAGTGGATGAGACGGTCATTTACAAATATGCAGAAATTGAGCGACGACTCGGTATACGGAGCGCAAAACAGCCTATCGAAGAACTGTATTTGTTGCCACACTACGACACCCTTCGTTCTCCAAAAACAACAGTCTCACGCGCTGACCTTAAAGGAGTTGGCTTACTTGATGGACGTGAGCCGGATGGAGAACGTGAAGTTGCGTCGATGGACTTTTGGAGAAAACTTAACGATTATGATCACTTACTAGAGGAAGTTCGGGATATTCAGTCTCGTATTACCTACGATGATTTTGTGAACATGCGGCGAAACGATATTGGCAAAATCTTCAAGTTTCCATTAGTCAAAAAAGGCGACCAGTACGTATACAACACGAACAAGCTTCTAGACTACTATAAAACAATCTGGAACATTGGCGGGTTCAAGAGCGATGATGTGCAAATGTCTAAGGGGATCTGGTATGACCTAACCGACTTCGCTTACACCGTTGGCGATGTTATTGGGTTCAAAGATGCTCAAGATAGAGCAAATTTAGTACGTCGCTTTGATGTTCTTTATGGAGAAAAAAGGGGTTTTAATATTCAAGAGTTCCTTGAAGCTACGGGTGTCCAGTTTATCCGCTATCGTCAATATACCGTTTTCCCGTATCCTTTCTATCTGATCGAGAAGTACATCCAAGACGTACTTTTCCATCAATAGTAATGTCCTGCGGGATTTGGAGGCCTGTGCTGGATACTTAGCTCATCCTCCTGCAGATTAGGCTGCCCTCTGATAGTCATGGTGCAACCCAGCAAGTACTGGACGGCCAATAATTCTACCGACTGAAGCAATTTCGATAGATGGGAATGACTCTGATTCGGGTATACGTTGATCGATATCCTGATGGGGTCGCGCTCGGTTGAAGTAAGCGGTATATTCCATGATAACTCGCTGTAAATGGGCAGGACACAAAATAAGAATGTGATCGAGACATTCCCGTCGTAAACTGCCTATGAAGCGTTCACAAATGGCATTGGGTGCTATGTAGGGCGTTTTCAGAAGGACAATCCCACTTGAGGCAGCCACATGGGTGAATGTTTCGCCAAAGTTACTGCCTCGATCATGAATGAGGTAACAAAGCGCTTGCCTGAAAGGAGTGGCCTCACGCAGTTGTTGGGCTAGCCAGAAATCGCTCGGTTGACGAGTAACACCGATATGAACGATACGCCGGGATTGAATTTCTATAATGACAAATATGAAAATCGCTCGTAAAAAAGATCGTAAGTTTGAAGCCAATCACAAGCCCAGCTAATGTTGCCGTGATCATGGATGAAGGTCTGCCAATTCTGACGGGATAGGTGAGGTCCACGTATATTTGAGGATAGTGCGCTTGGCGAGACAAATACAGAGTTACAGCAGCTCAGCCCGTATACGTTCTGCCCCCCACTGCCGATTGTCGCGAGCCATCTGTTGAACGAGTTGGATGGTTTCATGCGATACGCGCGGCTAACGATTTAGAGTATGCGATTTTAACCACCAGAAAAGACGGAACATTTCCCGATGCCAACGCAGCAATGTGTCTGGTTGAATAATGAGGAGTGTTTGTTTCCAAAAACGGGTCAAACGGGCCAGTACGACCAAGATGAGGCGATCTCGATTCTTTAACTACGGTCGTTTGATTTGACGGTAGAGGATAATCAACTGCTGACGAAGTAGGGCATTTTCAAGGATGATGTCTTACCGGCTTTTTGGCAAATCGGCTACAAAACCGATTGCAACCTGTCCGGATTTCGTCCATTCTTGAATACTATGTCTGAAACACTGAAGAGCGACAAAAATTGTACAGATATCTCGTACATCCAAAGGAGCATAAACACCTGGTGCCTTCCTAAAACACTTCACGTTAATAACTTATGATACCTGCGCTTTACACGATTTATTGGTTTGTTTTGCACGCTACAAAGCCAAACGCTTGAAACTGAGAGAGGATGAGTTAAGTATCCAGCACAAGTCCCCTAAGCTAAGCATCGTTACTTAATGGTGTAATTTCGATTCGCCCCATTGAGATCAAATCATATGAGACGCTAATGCTTTGGCCCTCCTGAAGTTTTGCGAGCCTAGTCTCTAACTGGGCTTCTAGATTCCGCATTTGTCCATCGTACAGGCGATGAAGCCTAGGGTCACTTACTTTTGCGCGTGTTTCTCGAATCCGACCAATTTTCGCTTTAAAAGATTGCTGAAGCGCCACCGAACGCCCAGTCGTTACTGCTAAGATTTGTTGTTCAGCGTCTCTTCGAATGGTATCTCTGCGTCCAGCAATCCACTGGCTTGCCCTTTCTTCAGCCTGTGTTAGGAACGATTCATTCACTAAAATCGCACTGGGATATGCTCCTCTTTGAAGTTGCCCCATTAGAGTTCGTGCAGAGTGTGTAGCAATGCGGCCATCTTCTAACACAATCACTGGATGTAGCGTACGTTTATCTTGAATACTGTGTTCATCAATAGCGTAGATAAAGAAATATCCCCTACCCACATCGGCGGCTTGTCCCTTAATGCTTATTCCGTTTAGTGCGGGAATACCATCCCCAGCAAGGGACTGAATCCAGAAATTTTTGGCTGCATCTGCAAGCAAATGATTATAAGTTACGAATTCTAGCAAAGGACGCTGGCGTGCATACTCACTATCGAATGTAAAAGCAATCTGTTTATTCAATGTTATAGCTTCACGAAATCGTTCAGAACAAAGTAATCGTCGATTACGATTTTCAGACTGATGTTCGTGCAGAAAAGCTGCAAGTTGCGGCGAAACCGTCACTGTCCAAGTTGGTTCTTCATGGTCACAAGTCAACTCTACTTGTGGAAATGCTTGCTTGATGAAAGTAGCGACCAACGCACTAACCTCACGAGGATGAATCACACGACCTGTCTCAATTGTGTCATTGAGTTGTTGATTAAGTATCACGTCTTGTCCCAGCAATTCATGCTTATGCTGCTCCAGTTCCTCCTCTGCCTGCTGACGCTTGACAATTCTGACTGCTGCCTCTTCGGCAAGCTTTTCTTCTTCTTCGGGAGTTAAGCTTTCTTGTAGAACTTGTCGAGATAATTCGCGGATCTCCTCACCTAAAATTGTTTCTAGGTCGCCAATGGACTGCTGAAAAATGTTAATGCGATCGTACAGGCGCTGAAAAATACGAGTCTCAATAGTATTGTTCAAATAGAAGTTATAAATACGTATTCGATCATGCTGTTGTCCAAAACGATCTAAACGCCCAATTCGTTGCTCCACCTGCATTGGATTCCAAGGAAGATCATAATTAATCAGCACATCACAAAATTGAAAATCTAAACCTTCTGCGCCCACCTCAGAAGACAAGAGTATACGGGAATGGGGGTTTGTTCGCAGGTCGTCAATGATGGCTTGGCGATCTATTATTTTTACATTCCCATGAATTACGCCAGCAAGAAATCCATCAGATAGAAGCCGTTTTTGAAGATACTCGAGTGTGCGCCGAAAAGTTGAAAAAACAAGTACCTTTGTATCAGAATCTTCCGTCAGAACTTCCTTCAAGATGTTTAGAAATAGATCGTACTTGCTATCTTGACCACCAATTTTTCGGGAAAGTTGCAGCAAATAACTTTGTTGTCGCGTACTGGCATCGCCGTTGTTATCCGAATCAAATAGGTCAAACTCACCTTGCTCAAGTTGCAAATTTGCTGTTGCGTGCGTCTGCTGGGCATCTTCATATGATTGTCGTAACGCTGCCAAGCAACTTGCGGCAATCCGTTCTTTCATAACTAGCGCAAAACTTATCGCGCTATAACCACGCGACCGTAATTCATAGCGAACATTATCAAGAACACCTCTGTAGAATGCTTCTTCCTCAGGCGACAGGATGACATTAATTGTATAAGCGGCACGTACTGCTGCATGTGATACCTCTCGCTTACGGGTGCGAGTGAAGATGCTAGACAAAGTGTTTAGCTCTAATACCTGTCTCTGCAATAGCACTCGGTCATGAGGATTAGATAAAGCGTTATCGTTCACTAACTGAAGCATCACACTATCATAGTAGGGATTGCCGATGAAACGATCCCTCAAGGTTGTAGTTTCCAAACTCAATAACTCGTGCCTTGTTTCTTCAACTTTACCAGCGGCAATTAGCTGCGCCGCCCGATTGATATGTGTATTGGGATACACGAGCTGCGAGAATATGTATGGATCGTTGTAGTCCCCAGGTGACAAAATACTGAGCAAATGAAACAAATCTTCGTTGCCAAGATGCAATGGAGTTGCCGTCAAAAATACTACCGCATCTGCAGTATCAGATAATATACTACCGACTTGGTGAGTTGATGTTTCCTGATTTCTCATATGGTGAGCCTCATCCACAATGAGAAGATCGAGGGCAAGCTGACTTTCAATCATGTCATCTAGAATCTCAGACCTCCGCAAACTTTCAAACGAAGCTATGGCTCTAAACGACAAAGCACCACTTGTGCGCCGATAATCAGCTAATAAGCGATTGAAACCTGCTGCATCTAAATCTGTGAATTCTTCTTCAAAACGATTGCGCAATTCATCACGCCATTTTGTCTTTAAGCGAGAAGGACATAGGATAAGTATTCGTGAAATATCTAAACGCGCTTTCAGTTCAAGATAAATGATACAGGCTTCAATGGTTTTACCCAGACCGACCTCATCAGCAATTAGGATTCTTTGGTCAGGATTAAGTAAGAACTTTAATGCTGGACGAAATTGATAAGGTTCATAGACAGTACGCGATGCACGATAAGAATAGAGGCTATCCGAAAGAGGGCTAGAAAGCTTGGCTAGAAGTAGATCGCGAAGAAATTTATCATAGTTTTCCCAGCGAGGCATAATTTTGGAGCTTACTAATTCTATATCGCCTTCAGCATACCATCCGCTCCCCCCGTTAATGGCTAAGAAATACTCATCCCCACCAGGATATTGTCTTGGACCTTTGATCACAAAGCCGATTTTAGATGAGGCAGATCGAAGGTGAATTTGGTCACCAATATGATATCTTTGACTACGTTGATTCATGATTTTTCAATTTGGAATATTAAGTCGTTTAAGAATAATTGTAAGTCCATATTCAGATATTAATAAATAGGTTGAGTATTAAGGTAAGTGCCAAATGTACTCTTAGGTACACGTCGTCGAAACATTTGGAAGATATAATAATAAGCTAGCGAATAGGTCAGGCACAAAAAGAATAAAGTTTTGATAGATATAATGCAAAGCCGAAGTTGCTCTTAGCCTTTAAGTCTAGTCAATTTCCAAGCAGTCCAAACACTGATATGGAGTTGCGATGGCAGGAAAACTCCAACCTTTGGAGCGTAGCTCAACGACTTGAGTATGACGTTGTATTTTTGCGGGATCAACTGAACGAGGTTGGGCGTGGTACCCTGTTCCAAGTGTGGGAAAGACCTTGTCAAACACAAAGGATACCGAGGCGAATTTCACAGATGTGGCGGTTCTCCAAAGTGTATCCTTACAAGTTCCCTACCCAAACAACCATTTTGAGATCTATATGCAATGATGATGACCAATCCAAGGAGGTAATCCAACACGGAATCGGACATCAAGCCGGACTCACATTTGAAGCTTGGCTGCGCAAGCATTGGTGAATAATGACTTTGTCTCATATTCTTCCACTCTATGGGGTTAGCTCAGTCTAAGCCAGCGCATAATCACTCGTTTTTCCAACTACGCACACCACGATCCATTCGTACCGAAATCATGTGGCCTGTAGCCTGAAAACTCAATGACATGGTCGATACGAATGCCCGCATCCAACCAAAAGCTGGTCGAAAGTAATCCCAGTAAGTGTATATGTAATCGACAGGATAAATACTTCGCACCGCACCTGTCCAGCCTTGGGCAGAAAACGGATGAAAAGCAGACAACCTTCGGAAAGAAAAGGAGCATCACCGAGCCATCATTCCAGTTTGTATGCGTCCATCGCCGTGGGAATGACATCATAATCCACGGTTAGTAGGACAGAAATTTTTACAGTTTCCACTTATTTTTTCTTTAGGATATGTAATGTGCCTTAGGTATATAATTGAACTAAATTTCACTTTTCTTAACAAAAAGAAAACTGATTAAGTTTAGGTTGTTTGTCACTATGAGGCCATATGACATTAAGTGTTTACATTTCACGTGATACCGCAACAAATGGAGAAAAGGGATTTGAACATCCGTTCGAGCGATTTGCCGCTCTACAAGCTGCGAAGATGCTCTGGCGTCATTACGAAAAAAGTCAAACGCATTTCGCACTAGTTGCTAATATTGAAACACCGCCTATCGATGTTGTCATCATCTCCAACAATGGTATGGGGATCGTAGATTTAAAAGATTACAGCAGCCAGGTCGGGGGAAAAGACAATGCCCCCTGGTTTATATTTGATAAACAGGGGAACCCAACGACCCAATTGAAAAGTGGGGTTCATCTAAACCCATTCGAGCAAGTAAAAACCTATCGAAAAAGAGTATATGGTCGATTGCGCGGATTTGTTGAGCAAAACCCTAAGCTGATGCCCCCGTGGTTAATTCGAGATTCGTACGGTATCCAAGGTGCCGTGGTATTCACAGCACAAAAATTCGATATCACCCGAATCATCATTGATCCCTCGGTGGGACGCCCATGGTTCAGTCTCAAATGGCTAGATGAAATATCGGAGTGGGCATACAGTCTGGAATTTGGGCGAGGACACAAACTTACCCGTACCCAGATAGAAACACTTGCTACGAAATTTCTGGGCACAGAACCATGGGTTGAGATTGAGGGACATTTAGAAAGCAAAGACCCTTATGGATACTTATGGGTCATCGTTGATGGTAAAGAGGCATGGCCTCTTATTCTGGATCAGGATGAGATGATTGTTGGAAGATCGCCTGATGTATCGTTAATGCTAGACCCAAGCTCATACCCCCTTGTTTCGCGTCAACATGCGGTCATTCGAAGAAGCGCAAACACAGTGATTATTACCGACATTGAGAGTAAACATGGGACTTGGGTAAATGGTGAAAGAACAAACCATATCTCTGGTCAGTCTCTCAAAAATGGTGATCGAGTGATTTTAGGTACTCTCAATGATCAGAAAGAAGCAGGCAACGGCGCCTGTACCTTGATCTATAAGTCAATTTACCGACGCGTAGAGGTGACGGCATCAGAGGAAATCCGATGACTGAGCAGACTTTCCA
Organism: Aggregatilineales bacterium; assembly: GCA_044227005.1. Taxonomy (GTDB): domain Bacteria; phylum Chloroflexota; class Anaerolineae; order Aggregatilineales; family Phototrophicaceae; genus CFX2. The sequence goes on along the minus strand of JBGAFZ010000002.1, from coordinate 425,974 downwards.
AGAGACAAATGTGGGTGACAAGATCATCCATAATCGTTATGAACTCGGCGATCTTCCTCGTGAAGGGGGCTTTGCCTATGTTTATCGGGCATTTGATACAAAGATACTGCGAAATGTCGCGCTTAAGCGCCTGAAACCTGAACGCATAGGTGACACTAAGTGGTTAGAGCATTTCCGTAATGAAGGTCGCCTGCTGGCATCTATCCCACCTCACCCCAATGTTGTGCAAGTTTTTGATGTGGACACCGATCCGCTGAATGGGGTGGATTATTTCACGATGGAATGGGTTGAAGGGCAGAGCCTCAACGAGTGGCGACTGCGACAACCTGTCCACGATATGACTTTACTACTGAATATAGCCATCGGTATTTGCAGGGGCTTAGAAGCAATTCATGAGGCTAACCTGGTTCATGGTGATATAACCATGGGCAATATTCTTGTAGCAAATCAATCAGGGCAAATCACGCCAAAGCTTACTGATTTTGGCTTGTCGTGGAATGCCGATGACGGACATCCTAATTTCCTTGGAGGTACAAGAAGGTATCTTGCCCCTGAGCAGTTGAATGGTAGCAGATGGAATCATCGCGCTGATATTTACTCGCTAGGTGCGGTACTGTTTTTTCTGTTTTCGGGCGAACACTATTTGAGCAGTGTTCAATCTGCCGAAAATCAAGACCTTAGCTTTGAGCTGTTAAAAAATGCTATATGCAATGAATCGCCTCGTACTCTCCAGTCAGTCTTAGGGACTGCAAATAGTAATTTGAATGAACTGCTGCTTAGGTTATTGGAAAAAGAACCTGAAGATCGTCCACAAACAATTGCAGAGGTGCGGTCTTATTTACAGGAGATTGAAGCGGACTATCAAAAACGGAGCTTACGGCTACTACAAGCGCAGTCTGCAACACGCTCTGAAATGATTGTGCCTGCTGATGCTATACGTCAGATTGATATTGCGCTCTACATCACAAAGGGGGCAGCAAACGCCGCGCGTGAGCGCGTTAAACCAACATTTGTTAATTATCGAGGCAAATCCTCCTGGCGATGGGACGTTGATGAGGAGCTTGTCGAAGAGATATTCGGACTTAACCTTGAATATGATTGCTACCTTTACAACGACGGAGCTGGTCGAGAAGCTGGACAGCATAATACCCGACTCTTTGTGGCAACGGATACCGACAACGAAAACAATCTTCACATGCTTGAGGTACTTGATGCCACGCTAATTTTGGACTGCGTGCATCGTCCGTCTAACAGCAGTCTATTAGTTCGTAACATTTCAAAAGCATCAATACAAGCAGGTCAAAGAAATGCCAGTTCTATTCCTGTGAAAGTTACTTTCGTAAACGAGACGAAAGTGCGAAGTATGTCTTATGATATTTCGCCTGATCTGCTTACAAATATTAAAAAGCTATCGCAGGGTATCCAAGCCGACCCTGAAGTGCGAAAACGTCTGGAACATTGGAAAGCGTATTTGAACGCCTGGGAGAAATTAGTTCTCCAAAAGACTTATGAAGTTGAGTACAGCAGTTGGCGACCTGATCAAGGGCAAACAGGAGAAATATCTCGCGTTTGGTTCTATCTGAGAAACGAGGTTGAAGCAATTTGGGAAACTATTCGCAGCAGCCGTAATAACCCTATCCACTTCCGAGAATCTGAGGAGCAGCCTGAGAATTTCGATGGGTGGCAGTGGGAAGACGAAGAACCTGTCTATATCGAGATGGGATTTATCAAACGGGTTAGCGATAGAGACAATCGCTATGCCATACTTGTTGAACTCGATGAAAAAATACTGGCACGCTATATTGATCAAAGTGGAGCGCTGGACATCCCAAGACAGGGATATCTTGCATACAGAGCGGTTGGGGATCTTATCCAGATAAAAAAACAACGCCGCGCCTTTGAAGACCTTGAACAAGGTAAAGCAGCCAATCCTCGGTTAGGGCAGTTCATATTCGACGCTGGACAAGCAGTGTATCCCGAACACGAGAGAGTCGTTCTACGTTCTGATGAATTCCTGCTCCAGACATTAAATGACAATCAACGCGCAGCCGTCGAAGGGGCTTTAACTGCTCCTGATATGTATCTGATATGGGGTCCACCCGGAACTGGAAAAACAACAGTCATTGCTGAACTGTGCTATCAGTTTGCCCACCGCGGAGAGCGGGTGCTTATCGCTTCCCAAGCGAATCTTGCGGTTGATAACGCATTGAGCAAGCTGGTTCATCATCCAAATATTGTTGCGTTGCGTATTGGCAATGATGGACGCATTGAAGAAGAGGGACAGCCTTTTACCGAAAAACAGGTTGTATCCACCTGGTTTGAGCGTACTGCAAAAGATGCTGAACAACGGTTGCTCCATGTTGATGAGTATTTTGATCGTTTTGCGGCATTTGTGGAAGCCGATTATGTTCGTCTTGAACATTATCTGAAGCTGATTGGTGAATACCAAGACGTAATTCCACAGTTGCAGGCAGCTCACAATCAGGCTGCTGCTCGCCTTGCTGGAGGACGAGAGAGTTACCAGATTCAAATACAACGAAGGGATGCTGTTGAAAACGTTCTCTCGATGATAGGAGGTACAGAACAGTATCTAAAGAAAAGCCGCTTACCTGGCAGCGAACTGTGGCGGCAATGGCGTTCAATCGTTATTGATTTGATAGCTACCTCAGATTATCAAAACTACCTTGCGAATTTAGCCCTAGCGCTCACTTCAATAGAAAAGACGCAGCCTACCCTGACTAATGAGATTATCAATCGCATCTTGCAGCGCGATGACCGGGCAATGCTGCGTAGTATCCAAGAAGGCAGACAAGACGCTCGATTGAACCGACATCGTGTTACAGCAGTTTTATTTTTAGGTGAACAGTTGAGAGATGTTGTATCTCAACAGGAAAATGAGCTTCGTCCATTAGAAATCAAGCTTCGCACACTACGAGAGAAGTTATTTGGATATCATGAGATCGACAGTCGGATTCGGCTAACTGAGGATTTCGCCCAGTCCCGTCAATTACTCCAGATAGTGTACGACTTGCATCCAGAGATCAGAGAACTACTCAAGACTTATCGATTGTATCTGGCTGAATACGAGCAGATTAAATTCCAATCGAGCGCCTTGCACAAACTAGAAAACAAAATCTCCGCAGCTGGCAGCAAAGTAGAAGTTTTACAGCGAAAAATCGACCTTCAATCTCATATTGCTAATTTACAGATACAGCTTCAGGAGCATCTTGAAGCATTAACTGAGGAGGCGCCGCATCTACAACAGGCAAGAGAGCGTATAACATCACTTTCACAACAATTCCAAGGACGAAGCTTGATTGTTCGGCAGATAGAGATGAGTGTAGTTGAGCAAGAACAGACACTACAGGAATGTCGAGCAGCACTCACCTCACTGGATTCACTGCTGCCCCGTATAACAGCATGGCTGCACTCTCCGCAGTCTGCGCCTGCGACTCATCTACCCGAAGTGATTGTGGCAGCCCTTACTCAAAAGCGTGAAGAACTAACCGCACCGGCAGTCAATCCGCTCACCGAGGTACTTGAAAATATACGATCTGTGGTCAGCAAGGCAGTGACACAGTATCAGTCTGTTATTCCTTCAACTTACCAGCAGGAAGCAGTTGATAATGATTTAGCAAAGATGCTGCGCCAAGAGCTAATTGCGCTGTTTGTCAAACAGAAAATCAGTACAACTGATGTGTGGTTGCCTCAAAATCCCGCTACCGTAATACAGGATTTAAAACAAATCCTAGAAGTATATGTGTCCAAAGCTGTCAAGCTCAAGAATTCACTACGGCTTGGACAAAAGGATTGGTCAACAATCGCCAGTGAGTTTGATTCTGTTCGGCGATTTGGCGGGGTTATCAATAAACAAATTGAAATACAAAAAAGCCAGAAGAATATCGGTCGATTAAGTGACAACAGTGAAAAACTGGATCATCAAAGAGTTATTCGGGTTATCCGGACTGTTATCACTGAGGAAGAAGAAAAACTTCGCCAACGAAAACTTGATGTTCAGCGAGCGATAGAGCGTGAAGTACAGACTATCCATTCCAGAATTGAACCTGCTCAAGAACTACTGCGACAGTTTGTTGAAAGCGCGCTTACTCATCTAAATGTGATGCAGCCTGTATGTGCTGAGATAGATAATCTCCTGACTGAAGCATTTTTCAGAGAGCCGCTGGAGCTGATCGTCGGGGCTGATGAAAAAACTGATTTTGCACTTATTGCTGCACAAATTGATACTGCCAATCGTAATCTGACCGATTTTTTCGTGTCGGGTACTAAAAAAATGGAGGATGAGCGTAAAAGCTTTATTCAGCTCCAAGAGCAGCAAAAGGCACTCGAATTATCAATTGGTGAACACGAACGAGCAGTTTCAGACTTGGCTGAGCGTATCAAACCCACGTTTGCCTCGGTTTCAGCTATTCAAGAGCAGCTATCTGACTGGAATTCAGCAGAGCATATATCTACGCTCAGGGACGTTGTGGGTGATTTGCTGGTCGATATAAATAGTCAGGCATCAGTGAATCAGGATGAGTTTGCCACAGCCTATACTGACACCCTGAATTATCACGAGAGTCTGGTCCGAGGTTTGCAAGCACGACTTAAAGAGGTAACAGGCAAATCAAAACTGGCTGCGGCTGATATTGAATCCTCTGCGCGTCAGTGGCAAACCAACCTTCTAAACTGCAAAAATGAATTAGCTGAAGCCACGCAGCAAGCACTTCAGCAGGCTCAGGATTTGGGTATTGATGGGTCTGCTTTGACATCCGAGTTATCTGATGAGAGTCTACGTAACTGGGAACAACTTCATCAGTGGGTGGAACAGACAATCGAACAGAGCATAGAGCTTGCTAATTCTCTGGACAGCTCCCAATTGCTGCACTCGTTTCAACAAATGGTTCGACAGGCTGAGACAGAAATTCATCAACAAATTTCTGATCTGATTGTCGCTAATGAGCGTGCAGAAAAGGATGTTGAACGCACGAGTAATGACCAAAACAGGTATCAAGGCAGATTCAATGACGAGCATGATTGGTGGGAAGAGGTTTTCGCAGCTATTCCCAGACATCTGCGCGAAACCCTCGGCAACCCCATCGACATTCATACGCCAACCTTCATCCGTGAGGTTCTTAATCATGTACACGGCAGTGATTGGCAGACTGAAGTCAAGCGACAGGAAGCACTTCTTAAACCTGCCAAAGCAATGCTTCATGATTGGACACAACGATTACAAGAGCGCATCCCACGAGATGTGGCAAATCTCAAAGAATTGTATGTTGAAAGCGCGAACGTTGTTGGTGTAACCTGTGGACAGGTAAATCGGATATATTCCCTGATGCGTAATCGCCGTGATTTACGCCCATTTGATGCTGTAATTATTGATGAGGTCAGCAAAGCGACTCCACCCGAACTACTGCTGCCAATGCTCAAGGGTAAGAAAATTATCCTTGTTGGAGATCATAAGCAGCTTCCCCCGATGATTGAGGCACAAACAGTTGATGATATTGCTGAGGAGCAAGGAATTAGTTCATCAGATGTATCTCATTTGAAACGGTCTCTCTTTGAAAGTCTGTACAACTTTGCGCCCCAGGTATTGAAAGGAATGCTAACCGAGCAGTATCGAATGCGACAGCCCATCATGTATGCGATCAACCAATTCTATGGTGATATGCTTACGGGCGGACATGACCGTAAACACGGTTTGGCACTTCCTCAGATTGATCCAGTTACCAGCATTGTCTGGATAAATACGCCCCGTGATGAGAATTTCTTCGAGAAAAAAGAAGGATTTACCTACAGCAATCCTTCCGAGATCGAGATTATTGAGAGATTACTGCAACAGATGAACAAAGCTTGGCTCTCTCACTACATAGAAGGTAATCCCAATTCCCGTAAAGAGGTGGGGCTTATCACTTTCTATATGGCTCAGTTGGCTGAATTTCGGGACCGCTTTTTGCATACAGACCGCTATCCAGCATTGAACCTGCGTATTGGAACAGTAGACAGATTTCAGGGTATGGAGCGCCAGGTTGTTATCGTGAGCCTCGTGCGGAACAATCCACAGGGAACGATTGGATTTGCCAAAGAACCAGAGCGTATCAATGTGGCATTTTCACGCGCTCAAGAATTATTGGTTATCGTTGGTTGCAAATCTCTATTTACACAGCAGGCGAAAAAATCGGGCGACGCAACGGAAATCTATAGCAAAGTCGCCTACGTTGTTGAGCATAAAGGTAGGACGATAGATGTTTCAGAGTTCGAACAGAATCGATAATCGCTTAACTCGTGAAGTCGATCAAGCTGAGGGGATACCTGGATACCAAGTTCTAAGTGCAAACCTCTTCTGGACACCGGTTTTGAATATTGAGGTGGCATGCGAGGTTTTGCGTCCAAGAAAGATCACTCTCTTGGAAGAATTTGTGCTGCGTGCTGCTGTTGAACTTAACGTTACGCCAATTACTTGGATAGAGTTGTCAGAATTATTAGGTGTAGACAAACGCTTTGTCAAACGCACAGTCGATGATTTAACACAACTTGCTCACGCATTAAAATCTTCTTCCGATCTTTTGCTCGCTACAGAGGTGGGCGAAGAGTTTTATAACAAAGGTCAAGTTCCACAACCTCCTGAAATCATGACGTTAAATTTGGCTTGTGTGCTTCCACTCACAGATCTAGTTATGATTTCTCCCCGCCATAAGGCCAAAGCCAAATCGAATGTCGAAGATGTAATTCGTCTACCTGGTGTAGGCGATATTGATGACTCAATCGTTAGACAAATTCTGCAACATGGCGACGAACACGCTGTTATTGAAGCGACTGCACGTGCTGGGCGTCCCATTCATGACCCAAGTGAAGGCAATATCCTTCAAAAGGTATCGAATGCCAATTTTCAGGGTGATGACAAAACCTATTGGGCTGTATTAGTCGTGCGAGATGTCTTAGATAACCACATTTTCGTTCAGGTGAGAAATTGGGGCAATCCCGCCATTACACCACTGATGATAAGTCAGATGGAGAGTTGGATTACTGGGATGCTTGAGCAGGGAACTATCCAACTTCTTGAGTTAATGCAAATGGAGCAATCCGAATTAGATCATTTGATGCGTATCCCTTCAGAAACGTTGGAAGGGATTATCGCGGATGAAGAGAGCCGCGCTTCCAGTGTAGAGAGATTAGTCCAGTCAGAAATTCTTGAGATTCGTGCTAACCCCACCTCTGAAATACTAGAGATAAAGCGAGAGACAGGTACAGCTGAACTGGTGCGCGACAGTGATATTCGCCCGAGTTTTTTCGATGCACTTGAGCAAGCAAGAAGACGGGTTTTGATAGTCTCTCCCTGGATGACAGAACAGGCTGTTGACGAAAAGCTAATAAATCTATTTGCAAAATTAGCTGAAAAACGTGTTATCACAGTGCTTGGCTGGGGTATCGCAAAGCGAATTGACGAAGAAGATAAAGCACCTACGTCGTTGTTGTTGAATAAGCTGGGCAGGATTGTCACACCAGAAGGTTTACCAGCCGTTTCAGTTGTGTGGCTAGGCAATCAACATAGCAAGGATGTCATCATTGATGACAAAATGCATCTCTGCGGCTCACATAATTGGTTATCATATCGGGGTGATTTTCAGCCTAGAGGTGAATCAGTCTACCGCGTGACCATTCCAGAACAAGTTCAGCTCGCGGCAGGCATCGTAGAAAAACTATTTCTTAATAGAGTTGATGAGGAATGGAATACTCTTTTGCATCTGCCTGAGGAGCAGATGCAAGAGATAAGGCTGCTGCCATTAATTTCCACTTGGATTGGTGTTGGCAGACTTGATATCGCAGTTCAGCGAGCAGTTGAGGTAGCTACATCTCATAAATGTCTTACGCTAATATCGAGACTGACAACTGCCGCAAGTGAGCGGCTATTTGGCGCAGACCCGGATACACGATTAAAAATCCTAATTGCCATTGGAATGTCTTTAGAAGATTCAAATACGCTAAAAATATACAAAGAGCAACAGCAATTCTCAGAACTTGCTAAAGCCATTAGGCGTTTAATGGAACGTCTTGCCAATCAAGATGCGACGGAACTGCGAACAGTGCTCGATGCATATGCAAATAAATGGCATGCAATAGGAGTCCTGACTACAGAGGAAACACCGGATACCTTCATCGCCAGTGAAACTTCTAAGGCAGTACACAAAGAAGCAAATTCAAAAAAGTACAAAAACAAGGAGCATCGCGGCTGATTTTTAAAGTGATATGCGGATTATAAAATAACTAAGCATAAAAATAATATACATAACCACAATGGAGAGCTCTAGATTTTGCGTCCGACCATATTCCAAGCAGTTCCAACACTGATATTTAGATATCTTGCAATTGCTGGAAAGCTCCACCCTTTTGAGCGAAGTTCAATGACTTTTGTTTGAAGTTCTATTTTCGCAGGATCAGTAGGACGAGGTTGAGCGCGGTATTTTGCTCTATTGAAGGCGAATACTACTCTGAAATATCTAGGATACGTGCGGTTACCCGTTCGAACAATTATATTTTACTGTATTTGAAAGTACAGTAATTACACTACTTTCTCAGTGTGCCCCCAAGAACGCACATCTTCTAACACTTAAAATTCACATAATTTAAGTAAGAACCCATATATATCATATTTAAGATACTATATAACCCCACATAACTAGGGGCTGTCTAACAGAACAAATGTACATATCATGAAATGAACACATCACCATATCACCATCTTGGAGACATCTATGAGTCCATCACCCACGATCTCAATTGCTGCGAAAGTTGTCGGGCAAAAGAAACTGTTCTTTACGGATTGGCGCATTCCCCTACCCCCGAATACCGATGACTCTGGTCGCTTCACTTTGCGTGATCTGATCAGCCTCATCGTAGTGCGGGAGGTGAAGGCGTTCCAAGAGCGGCAGGAACAGCGCAAACTGGCGCAAATTTTTACCGCCGAGCAAATCCAGGAAGGTGCAGCACGCGGCAAGATCGACATGGGCGAAAAAGATTTCGAGCAAAAGGTTTCGGAGGACAAAGCAGTTGATACTGCTTTGCAGGCCTTTGAGGATGGCTTGTACTTCGTCTTTATTGACGATGTACAGCACGAGAGTTTGAACCAAACAGTATTTATTGGCGAGGACAGTCACGTCATGTTTGTGCGGCTTATCGCTTTGGCAGGACGTTAAACCATGCTGACTCCCGAACAAGCTCAACAGAAACTCAAAGCTGCTCAAATCCCCGAACTCGGAATATGGCGCTTGAAAAACATTGCCATGCTGTCTGATGAACCGCTACCAGAAAATATCCGCCGAGCCTATATAAATGCCCTCAAACCAGAGCAGGAAGTACCTAGTACCCTCAGCCTGCGCGGGATTGCCTACGGCGTAATCGGTCGTGATGTCGATGGCAAGAACATCGAGAGCGAAACGAGTACCGCCTACGAACTGCGGAGTGCGCTAACGCACGGTAGCGATAGCGCGATGCGACTGCTCCCCTCTGAGAAACGCATCCAAGTGTTTCAAGCTTTCTTCCCCAAGATCGCCCGTCACATCGAACAGCTCTGGCAATTCATACCCACCTTGCCGTATCAAGCGAGTCACATGCGCCAAGGCTATCGGGCGCCGGGGCATCCCGAACTTTACGATTATCTACGGTCGAATGTGTTGCATCGTTTAATGGGTGAACTTGGCACTTATGATGAGGACATCATCTGGTTCGCAGAACACGCCGCTTATTTCCACTACGGTTATTACGCGGATATTCTTGGGCGCCTCTTCGCGGCCATCATCGAAGCAGACGACGTGAAGGCCGACGAATTGTTTAATGTGCTGCTGTCCTCGGCGCGCGGCGAACACGAAATCGGCGCGATGGGCAGGCATGTCACGCGGACATTATTAACCGCCTCACGTGTTGAAGGTTGGGAGTTCCTCGAGAAATTGCTGCTGGCGGCGCAGCGTGAAGAAGGTTTGCGTCAGGTTATCCTCGAAACGATTGATGAGGCTTATCCCGAAGCTTTCCGGCGCATGCTGCGTCTAATTCTCGACAATGACCTCAGCCGTTTTAGCGCCGTGACGCGCGCGCTGAATATGTGGTTCGGCTACGCGTGGGATTCAGAGAATACCCGCGTCATCAACAATACGCTTCAAAATATTCTCACACTGATCGAGGACGAAGATGCGCGGATGGCTGCCATCCAAAAAGGCACAGGTGAAAGCGTTTATCTCGGCTTATGGGCCATTGCCGTCAAAGATGCCTACACCGCCCTTAATGCTGCACTGCCCCTATTGACTGCCCCTGACACCGAACGCCGTTTTGCCGCCGTTCATCTGCTGATCGCGCTTAACATCGACGCCAGCAGACAGGCGCTGATCTCCGCCCTCGCAGACCCCGATTTACGCATTGTGCTCTCGGTTTGCTATGGCCTCCATAACCCGCCCGCAGGTTCGTTTGATTTGATCGAAGCACTGCTCAACCGACTGCCCAAAGGTCGCGATTTACCGCTACAAAAGGCTATTGTTTGGCCTTGGCAGCAGGTACAAGTGCGACCGGATTTCGTGGCGCATATTCTCTTTAAGGCGCTCGAAAATCGCTCACCTAAATTGATGCTGCCTTACTTTGAGATTATGAACTCCCACAGCCGCATCGAACTCATTCGCAAACTGGTGGAGTTTGACCTCAACGACCCTGAAATCCGTAGCCTGATATTCAAGTCATTGGCCGAGCGCGAACAATATATGCGCAACACCATCTTGAAGATTCTAGAAAACCAAAACATCCAACCGGAAGAGAGCTTGTATCTGGAAAGCCTGCTGACACGCAAATCAGGTGACTTGCGGCGTGGTGTGATGGGGCTGCTCTGCCGCCAATCCGACGAGGATGTTCTTGCCAGCGCCGACCGCTTGATCGCCTCCGGCAAAATTGAGCAGCGCCAAGGCGGTTGGGAAATGCTCCTCATGATGTACCGAGCCAACCGTTCCGCCCAAGCCTGTGTAGATCGTGTCCTCGCCTACCGTGAGGCACATCACAAACTCAGCGCGATTGAGGAAAGCCTAATCGAGTCGATTGCCCAGCCACAAAACGAACAACCGACGCTCTACAACGCCCTTGGTCTGATGAACCCCGACAACCGCAGCCAACCAACGCCACCTGTCAAACGTGACGTGCAAATCTTGACCAACGCAGCGGTCGCCAGCTTGTTTGCCTTGGACGAACTGATTCACGAACATCGTCATGAGTCAATTATGATAGGTTCTTGGAACGGCGTTGACCGTGAAGTCTTGCTCGCAAACTCCGGTTACAGCTTTCCAACGACGCTCCTCAAAGAACCTATTGCGGAGGATGCCAAACGCCTACCCCTACGCGAAATGTGGCAAGATTGGGTCGAAAAACGCCCTGCTGAACTCTTGGACGATGACGGACTCGAATTGGTGCGAGCGCAGCTTATGCTCCAACGCCACAACTATGAACAAAGTTGGCCGGCTGAATGGGCCGCTTTACACTCGGAGGATAAGAACAAACCTAAGCTCAAATATGGGCATGTGATCGGCAGTATTTTGGCTTGGCTGGTGCGTTTGTATCCCGCGCCGAACACCGCTGATTTCCTGTTAGATTGCGTGGATACGGTTTGGGCAGCTATCCCCGAAGAAACACTGAGTGGCATACATGACCACGAAACACGCCGTATCAATCGCTTAAATGATATGGCCTACTCTCACGCAGCTCACCATTATCGTAATGACGCAGACGCTGTGTGGGAAGATCGCCACAACATTCGCCTATGGGGGTTGTCACGGTGGATGGACGAACCCGTACCGAACGTGCCGCGCTTCCATCCCGACCTAGACGACACCTTGATCGCGCATAAGCTCAACGTCGCCACCGTCGATGATATTTACGACCAACTACTCGGTCCGCGTAATGGACGAGGTATTCACGCCCAATTTAGCGACTTTGGGCAACTTTCCGACCGGAAGTCACCGCATACAGTCAAACTGTTCCAAGAGTATCCCATTTTGACCGAGATTTTTGAGCGCTGCCGTCAACGCGTCCTCGAAGTGGAACTCAGTCGGGGTGATATGCCCACCGAAGCGACCGAGGCTGCCGCCGCACTGCGCCACGTTCCGGGGATTGCATGGTTCATCCGCATCCTGCAAGCCTTGGGCAAACAAGAAATTTCGCGTGAACGGGGTGGACGAAGCCGCGCCCAAGCCCTCAGCCACTTGCTCTATGTGTCGCGCCCATCAGATGATGAAACCCTTGCCGACTTTTCCAAAGCTGTGAAGAAATCCGGCATTCCAGTCGAGCGCTTCATCGAAGCCGCCGTGTATGCACCACAGTGGGCAAGCTTGGTCGAGCAGCACTTCAAGTGGAAAGGCTTGGTCGAAGCCGGTTGGTGGCTGCGCGCCCATACGAAAGACAACAAATGGTCAGTTCCGGTCGATGTGCGGGAGGAATGGGCAGCTTCAGTCAATGCCCGCACGCCCCTTTCCCCGCGTGATCTGGTCGAAGGCGCGGTCGATGTGGATTGGTTTTGGCGCGTGTATAAAGCGCTCGGTGACGCCCGTTGGCAAACCGTCTACAAAGCCGCCAAATATTCTTCGACAGGTGTAGGACACGGACGCGCCAAACAGTTCGCCGATGCCATGCTCGGCAGCCTCGACCAAGAGGACTTAATCAAGCGCATTGTGGACAAACGTCATCAAGACTCCGTTCGCGCCTTAGGTCTACTGCCCCTGCCCAAACGCAAACGCGATGACGAAATCCTCAAGCGCTACAAAATTTTACAGCAGTTCCTACGCGGTTCACGCAAATATGGACCGCAGCGCCGCGAGAGTGAAAAACTTGCCGTGCAGATCGCAATGGAAAACCTCGCCCGCGCTGCCGATTATCCCGATCCGGCACGCCTCGGTTGGGCGATGGAAGCCCGTGAAGTCGCCGACATGCGCGCCGGAGCCATCCACGAAACGGTGGATGACGTGACGCTCACCTTGAGCATTGATATGGTCGGCAAGCCGCAGCTCAGCATCGAACGCGCGGGCAAAATCATCAAATCGCTGCCTGCTAAGATGAAGAAGCAGCCGGATTTTGTGGCACTGCGCGAACGCAAAACACAGCTTGACCAACAGCATTCTCGCATGCGTACAGCCCTCGAAAATGCCATGTGTCGCGAGGACAAATTCGCAGGTAAAGAACTCGCCACGCTCATGGAGCACCCCATCCTTACGCCCATGTTGGAGCAGTTGATTTTTGTCGGCGACGGTTTGATCGGTTATCTCATAGATGGCGGGCGCAGTTTGATCAGCCATGACGGTACGACGGTCACTATTCCGGCCAATGCTTTGCTTCGCATCGCCCACGCTTATGATCTGCTTCAATCCAATGAATGGCATCTGTGGCAGCGAGATTGTTTCCTCGCCGAGCGCATCCAGCCCTTTAAGCAAGTTTTCCGCGAACTGTATCTGGTCACCGAAACCGAGCGCACAGAAGGCAATCTCTCGCGCCGCTATGCCGGACATCAGGTACAACCACGCCAAGCTATCGCCCTGCTTGGCGCGCGGGGTTGGATTGCCCATCAAGATTATGGGGTGCAAAAGACCTTCCACCGTCAAGAATTGTCGGCGCATGTGGGCTTCTTGGGTGGATACTTCACGCCTGCCGAGGTCGAAGGTTTGACCATCGAGAGCGTGTATTTCACCCGCACCGATGAATGGAAGCCCATCCGTCTCGAAGACCTGCCGCCGATTTTGTTCAGCGAAGTCATGCGCGATATGGATTTGGTCGTCAGCGTGGCCCATCGCGGCGGGGTTGATCCCGAAACAACCTCCTCCACTATCGAAATGCGGACGACACTTCTCCGCGAAACTTGTGCCCTGCTCAAGGTCAATAACGTCCAGTTGCAGGGCAATTATGCCCTCATCGAAGGCAAACTTGGCAGTTATTCGGTGCATCTCGGCAGCGCGATTGTGCATCGTCAACCGGGTGGATCGCTGTGTATCATTCCGGTACATGCGCAGCATCGCGGACGCATCTTCCTGCCCTTCGCCGATGACGATCCCAAGACTGCCGAAGTCATCTCTAAGACGCTGTTCCTCGCCCGCGACGCGGATATCAAAGACCCAAGTATCCTTGAGCAAATCTTCGCCAAAGGCTAATGGTCAATGAGTTAGGTAAAATAGTCGGTATAGGTACGTGTAAAGGGAGCAACTATGTACATTCAATATCAATTGCTCCCTTATCTATCATAAAATATGAACCAGCTAAACTGATCTCAAATTAATAGAGAGCATATCACTTTGAGAGTTTAGACTAAGGAGTGAAATGATTGAAACTGCCCAATGCTGGAAAGGCTGAAGTTCCAAAATCCAAAGTTGTAAACTATTTGCTTGATCTCACCAGTGAGAACGGCAAAACTAAAGCGCGCTTCTTCGTGGCATTTGGCTTTACAATAGACGCATGGGAAGCAATGGCAGAGGCGCTCAAACATCATGCCAGTAGTAACGAGGTGACAAAAATCGAGGAGCGTCCGCCATTTGGGGTGCATTATGTAATCGAAGGTTCACTTATTACACCTGATGGAAGAAATCCCGATGTCCGCGTAGTATGGATTATCGATGATGGTGATGCTACACCCCGGTTAGTAAGTGCATATCCCTTATGAGGAGATTAGCAAGATGAAAGAACTTGAACGTGTTGCTCTGACTGAAGACTTACCCGAACACGGATTGAAAATCGGCGATATTGGCATGATCCTACATATTTATGCCGATCACAAAGGCTATGAAGTTGAATTCGTAACTTTAAATGGGGAACTGATCGCGTTAGTATCCGTTTATCCTGCTCAGATTCGTCAGCTTGAGCAAGATGAAATTGCCAGTGCTCGCCGTGTTAAGACGGCATAGTCAATTGACATGCTGTTAGGGCGAATACAAAATCCATCAACCGCAGAGGAGGCAAGCATCGCGAAACTTTTCATAATGTGTTTTCTTTAAGCCTAGAACAGACAGATCATTGTATTGTAACAACATGAACAATCTTAAAAAGTGAGCTTAATTCCCTATCTCTAATTCTGAAACTACTCCAAACGATTCAACTTGTCACGGTATACAGCCGCGTTTGCGTTTGTTATGTTCCATGCAGTTCCAACACTAATATCTAGGTGTTTTGCAATAGCTGGAAAACTCCACCCTTGTGATCGCAATTTAATGACTCTTGCTTGAAGTTCTATCTTTGCAGGATCTGTAGGACGAGGTTGAGACGTATATTTTGCCCGATGAAAGGCAAATTCCAGTTTGAAATATCTAGGATACGTACGGCGACCCGTTCGAATAATTATATTGTACTGTATTTGAAAGTACATATACATTGTCATGTCTAGTGACTTTGGGAAAATAATAAACTTGTTTACGTCTTTGAGAGCGTAATCTCTCCCAAACTTAATGTTCGACTTGCAGTATCTTTATGTAGTGACCGTGTTCCAATCTAGTAATTTGCATTGGCAAGTGATTAAGCAGCGTTGACACGATGAATTAGCTTGCAATCAAATCCTATACACAATTAAATTCTTAAGAGAACTGGATATATGCAACCATATTTCATACTTACATATCCCGCTAATCTAAAAACATCAAAGCTATTTCATGGTTGTCGAGTAAGTGATGTTGGCAAACTTTCAGCATCGGGTAGCAACGCACGATGTGCTTCGTAGTCGCCTTTTGGCTAATCTAGCAAGAAGGCCGTTGTGAAATGGCTAATGAGGTCTACCTCTTAAACTATCCGGTGTAGTTTCTAATTGCTTATTCTTGGAACAACGGAGTAACGTTGACTGAGATCATGTCCGTCATACTCCATGATCTCAGTTTGAATCGCTACATGATTATTTGATCAACTAATCACCAATTCGCAGCATGGTGAAACCATAGTCTGAACTTCGCAGATTGAAACAATCCTCGACGAGACCGAGATTAAGGGCTGAGGGCTTCCCACCGACTAGAATGACTCGTACACGATAACGACCTGTTTTGCATTCGGGCAGTGGGTCAAACGTTGTCGTCCACATGCCGTCTCCGTCAAAGCTAGAGGTACCAGAAGGCAAATCTGCGGTAACCGTTGAAGTACCCTCTGCCGTAGCGCCATACACATATGTACCGTCCGCATTGAATCGCACAAACGAAGGCTCTCCCAAAAAGTAAACTGCCCAAACACCAACCATATCTTCCGCCTTGGTTGCAATCTTGTCGCAAACCGTGGCTGCCGTAACATCTGTAGGGCAAGGTATCAGGGGCTTGCTTGGGATGACCGGTATGTTCGGATCAGGAGTCGCTTCCTGTGTAGCGTCCTGCGCCATAGCTATCCCAAAACTCAGACACAACAAACCAATTATCAAGACACTGAACAAACGCAAGCCTTTCATCACAATTTCCTTTCGAATATATTTGACGAAACAATCTGATTTATTCAAGTGGCAAGGCGCCTTGCCGCCAGATGTTCGCATTGTATAGTTATTTCCCCCTCGTATGGTGGAATTCCGAACTTTTTCCCACCCACATTATCAGTAGTGTCAAAGGTGCACAGGAAGTATGCTCCCAAACGGAAGTCTAGGAGTTACCGTTGGCGAAATCTCAGGCATGCACTGTATGGAAGTCGCTGCGCATGGAATAAAATGAGGAGACGAAGAGACTAAACAAAAGGACGAGGGTTTCTCGTCCTTCGAAATGAAATGGTCATTTAGCGAATAATCTGACACTGTGGAAACACGATCTTGTTCATGACGCAGAGGTAGTCTTCTCGGTGCAAAGAGGCTCGATTTGATATAAAGCACGCTGACTGCAAGTGAGATCAGGGATGTAACGGTTGGCGTGAACCCATGTTAGCAATTCAGTGAGAGTGGCGTCAATGCGCCACAATTCAGCACGATCTGGGTTTTCGCTCGTGAATGCGTAGCGCTTGTCTGGGGAAAACATTGTCACATATGGGTTGGCAGCATAGCGACGAATCATCTCACCTCTCTCTAAGTCCCATAAAATCGTCGTGCCATCGGTAGAGCCTCCGATCCCCAAAGTCGCGTCATCGGTCATATCGACGCGGGCGACGGGTCCATTGTGATCGACAAGGCGGCGAACAATAGTGAAATTCGTGGTGTCCCACAAAATTACCGTGCCCACGTCATCTGACGAAAAAGCGCGCTTTCCATCCGCAGAATAACGGAAGATGTGTACTCTCCCACTGTGTCCATCCAGATTGCGGATGAGTTTGCCCGTCGCTACATCCCATAGTTGGATGGTCTTCCACGTATATACCACGCTTAAACCATCCGGACTGAAACCAACCCATGCCAGCCCATCTAAAACACCATTCAAGTCACCGCTTTGATAACCCTCAAATCGGCGAACCTCTTGACCCGTTGCCACATCCCAAAGAATCATTTCGTTGTCCCAGCCAGCCGATACGGCGCTGTGTCCATCTGGGCTGAAAGCTACCGCGATGATACCCGCATCGTGCCCCACAAACCGCCGTACTTCCGCGCCGGTCTTGAGGTTCCATAAAATCATGTCGCTGGGCTGGTCACCTTTATCCAGGCCAATCAGTGCCGTCTGCCCATCGGGAGAAAATGCCATAACGTTAGGCTTCAGTATATGTTCATTTACGGTGTAACGGTGAATTTCTTTGCCAGTTGCAACGTTGTACAGAATGTAATCCGTGCGTGGGGCGGTGCGCCAACCAGCAATAATTTGACTGCCATCAGGACTGACGGCCACGCCGGTTGTGAATTCCCCTTTGCGCTCAAAACGCCGTATGAGTTGACCATTTTCGAGGTCCCATAATCGCAACATGTTATCAAGGCCGCCGCTTAATACCAAACGTCCATCCGCACTTATAACGGCAGAACTCGTAATGCCTCCACCTAATAAGCGACGACTGGACTGTCCGCTTTCTATATTCCATAGTGCCAACCCCTCAATACTGGCGGTCAGCACTGAGCGTCCATCTGGGGTAAAAACAGCTTCAAAGCTGCCACCGCCGTTCTGAAAGAAACGGTGGGTGAGTTGTCCAGTTTCAACATCCCAAATTATAGCGCCGCCTTGTCCTGCAGACAGGATTGAGCGCTGATCGGCGCTGAATTCCACGCTAAACGTTTCACGGGTAGCACCTTCAAAACGGCGTATGGTGTCTCCGGTTTGGGCGTCGAGCAGGATTAGAAATGCATCGTTAGTAGCTAACATCAGTTGGCTGCCATCATGGCTGAACGTTAGACTGGGGATGCCATGTGTTTGTCCCTTAAACCGGTGTAGGATATCATCATTTTGTAAATCCCAGATATATAGATTGTCGTCCGCTCCTCCTGAGGCAACATAGCGTCCATCAGGACTGACTGCAACCGACAACACCTCGTCTGGTTGCCCGCTAAAGCGCCGGATGATTTCGCCTGTCTGAAGATCCCATAGAATCAAGGTTTTGTCTTTTGAGCCTGAAATGGCGCGCACCCCATCTGGGAGGAAAACTACGGATGTAACTTTATTGGTATGCCCTTGCAAATGATGAAGAGCATTGCCGCTTTGGATATCCCAAAGGAAAAGCGTCTTATCATCAGATGCCGAAAGTCCCCAGCGTCCGTCTGGGCTGAGCGCCACCTTATTCACAATATCAGTATGCCCGATGATACGACGGACGGTGCCCGGTGCATAAGCTGCCTCGCTGAGTGCAGTTTGGGCACGAGCCGAACTTGGGTTAAGTGTTACTGCTTCCAGTGCCAAAGCAATCGCTTCATCGGTATTCCCTTTCACTAGCGCCGTTTGTGATCCAGAAATCAATGCGACGTTCTGGGCTTCTGCCGCATTGCGTTGTGCGATCTGGCTTTGGTTAAGCGCAAGCGCAATCAGCCCTGCGGCAACGACAAGGGCGATAAACATCACAGCAACTAAGGCGCGCAAAAACCGTACCGAGCGCTTCTCCAATATCTTTTCTCGTGCTTTTCGCTCCTCTTCTGCCCGATCCTCCTGTGTCCTATGGGCAACACTGGCATCAAGATAATCTCGTTCTGCTCCGGTAAGCGCCAGTTTGGTATCCGTAACCCACTTTTCGAATTGTTCTAACCGTGCTCCCCGCGCCAGAAAGCTAGAGTCCTTATTGGCTATCCGCCACTCGGCTGCCATCGAGGCGAGCTGCCGCTGGGATTTGATGTCGTCGCGACTTTCGTTGAGCCAGTTATGAAGCCGTTCCCAAGCCCGTAAAATGGCTTCGTGGGCGAGTTCCACAGTTGGGCTGCGTGTTGCCGGATCGTTATCTAATGAAAGCAGCCGGTATTCTGCGTATGTATCAATGACTTCATCCATCACATCGGAGTCCGGCACAATAGCCAGCAGTTCAGATCGGTTCGCCCTGCGACGCGTATCCTCTACACCCTCACCAAGCGTAACCAGTCGCAAAAACATTTGACGAGCCGCTTCCTGACTAGCCGCGCTAAATTCGGTGTAGAGTTCATCTGCCCGACGAGCCAATGCCCCGACACTGCCGCCAAGCTTACTATAGGCTTCACGCGTCAAGAGGCGTCCTCGCCGTTGTTCAAACAACTCGGTCAAAGCATATTGCAGCAGAGGCAGCGCTCCCGCTTGATAATTGACTTCGGCCACAATTTGAGCCACGAGACCGGGTTCAAACGACACACCTACCCTTTCAGCAGGTTTACTGATGGCTTGCTCGAGTTCTTGTGCGGATAGTGGCAGAAGCGTCTCCATACGTGCACGGATCAGTTCTCCGAAATCCGGATAGTGGAGTGGCCGATCATAAAAGTCGGCGCGTAAAGTAATAATCACACGCACCCGGCTGCGGGGTTCGGTTACGGCGGTATAAAGCAGATCCAGAAAATGAGTGCGTGCAGCCTCATCTTCCAGTAACGTGAACACTTCTTCAAATTGGTCAATCACCAGAACCAGCTCACTGCTGTCAGCCGGTAAAATCAACTGTGCAGCACGGATCAGTCCTCGCTTGTCACGCGTGAGTTGTTCGTTTAGGCTGCCGGATTGGTTGGCCGCCACCCGTGTTAAAGCAATTTCGAGCTCATCCAGCGGATGTGCGCCGGGCAGCATGTCAATGATGAACCACTTCTCGGATCCCGGTAAATCTCCGCGCCAGAACGCAGGGATCAATCCTGCTCTTACGATGCTAGACTTACCACTACCACTGGGACCTACAACCGCTAGAAAGCGCTTAAGTTCATGAGGCTCCTCGAACCGCTTGACCAGCTTGGCAGTTACGATCTCGCGTCCGAAGAAATCCTGATTATCCGCAGACTGGAATGCGTGTAAACCTTTATAGGGATTGTCGGGATGAAAATCTTCGGTCGGAATAGGGGATATGGATACAGCTTCTGTGGCTTTCGTGAGCAAATTCAACTCACGGGCTCGTACCATTGCCTGCACACGGCTGCGCACGCTGAGCTTGCCAAAAATCTGGTTGACATACCATTTGACGGTACTCAACGTGACTGTCAGATTCTCCGCTATTTCCTTATTGGATTTGCCAGCTACAATCAGTTGCAGAATTTCCTGCTCCCGCTGAGTCAATAATTCGACAAGGTTGATTGGGCTTGCCTGTGCCGCGATGGCTTGGCGAAAGTCAGCTGCAAAGTCCAACACATCGGCATAACGATGTTCGGGGTTTTTGGCAGTCGCTTTCTGAATGACGCGATTCACCGAAGCTGACAATGCAGGATCGAGGCCGGTGATGTCAGGTAGCGGATCGTTTATATGCTTGTACAGGCGTTCAACCGATGAGAGATTCTGGAAAGGATGCTCACCTGTTAGAACTTCATAGAACGTGACACCCAAACTGTAAATATCCGTTCGATGGGTAACCGCTTCGCTGCGAGCCTGCTCGGGGGAAATGTAGTCCAACGAACCGACGATCGCATCGGGTTGAGTGTTGTTCACTACTCGATTCAAATCTTTCGCGATGCCAAAATCGGTCAAGTACGCATTCCCATCCTCATCAAGTAGGATATTGGATGGCTTAATGTCACGGTGAATGACATGGTTGCGATGCGCTAGAGATAAAGCACCTGCAATGTGATCGAGCAGTAATGCTGCTGCGGACACATCAAATGCCCCTTTTTGCAGCACCTCATACAAGCTACCCCCTCGCAACCAGCGCATAACCAGATATGCCCCTTGAGGATCGCGCCAATAGTCATACAAAGGAGTGATGTGTGGATGTTCAAGGCGGGCAACAATTTGAGCTTCCACTTCAAATCGACGAATGAACTCGGGCTGATTAGCAAAACCCGGCAATATAATTTTGATAGCGACTTCGCGTCCAACGGTACTTTGATATGCCCGATAGACTGCGCCAAAGCCGCCTGCCCCGATGCGTTCTTTTAACTCGTAACCCTTAAGACTTGAAGGCACGGTTGTATCCACGTATCACTCTTCCCTTTGTATAATAATTTCCTACATTATAGGGTTATTTGACGCGTAGACAGCAGATTCCGAACTTTTTCCCACCCAGAATGGGATCGTAATTAATGTAAAAAGACAGTTCCAAGCCCAGTACTAGGAATGTTATGAAAAAGTAATGCAAAGATCATTACTTGTATCGTCGACTAAACAAGGCTTCTGCCGAGATTATTTCATAAACTCTTACGGTGTACTGTCGGAGAGTATATGCAATTTCGATATGTTCCACACGGTTCCAACACTGATGTGAGATGCTTTGCAAAAGTTAGAAAACTCAATCTGCTTAAACACAGTTCAATGTGTTGTGCTTGACGTTCTACTTTTCTAGGATTGATATACCGAGGTTGGGCTTTGTATTTTACTCTTTTGAAACCAAATTTCCCGCTGAAATATGTAGGATTTCTACGGCGACGTGTGCGAAACTCTACACCATCACATATAAGAAAATACGGCGAATATTTTATTGCTACTCATGTCTATTTTATTGAATTGTTCGTAAGCCAACATTTTTGCTCGCATATTACTACGAAAATGCACATAACACAGTTAATTGAAGTTGATTAGTTCGCACTAAGCCATGGATTAGGTTGTAGCTGACGGGAAATACTAATTTGATGAACCACACCCAAAATATCCACTTCTGTCCAATTTTCGACAATCAACCCATTCTCAACACGAAACATCAAAATACCTGGCATCGTAATCACACAACCAGTAGAGGGTATTCCCAGAAATTCACCCTGCTGTGTACCATGATAGGTTACTTGAATAATGACCCAGTCATTTGTAACGACAGTATTGTGAATCTCTTGTCGAAAGTCCGGAAATGCATCATAAAAAGTTCCTACGAAACTTTTATAACCGGATCGACCAAGAACTGGCATCAGCGGTACGTGAGCAACAAAATGCGATGCAAAGATAGTATCTGCAATATTGATATCAGGCTTATTAAATAGATCACATAGCTGTTGAATAAGTGAATTGTTAACGAACATCTCAAAATCCTTTTCGAGTGAGACATGTTTGGGCACCACGCCAAATCACGAAAGCTTGGATTGCCATATAGACAGACATCATTTTAGGTGTAATCACTAAGTTTGGAACCGGACGCATCAAATTCCCTACCTTTTCCCCACCCTATTTTGGCAACAATGTCTCGTTTTTAATCGAATTGAGACCATTACAAAACATCATGGGGATTTGGTGCGGTCAACGATGTCAGTCTCAAAGGTAGAATGACTAAATGAAATGCGATTACCAGCTCCGCGAACAATCTCGCTCCTGAAACAAGCCCTCAATATTTACAGTCTAGATGTTGTTTTGTACGAAACATTAACTAGTGAATAACTCTTCTCCGATCTCGCATCGGTCGAACATCGTTATAAACCAGTCAATGATCCATTACCCTCATTACCAATCTGTCACATGGTGTTATTGCATCGACAAATAAGATAACTAAGGAACTCCTATCTGGCTTTCAATCCATAATCTGAGACGTCTTGTACTTAGAATTTAATGTTCATAAGGGGGATAGGGAAAGGTTAGGGATGCGTTGAATGTGATTCAATTTGAACCTATGCTGGCGATAGATGAAGACGAGGGCACTCTGTTGTCATCTCGCATCTGTCAAATTTTGAGTAATCCCGATTAGTCTGTATAGGAGAAAGTATGTTGACCCGTTTCTATTCCAAATATTGCATTTTACTTTTGATTTGCATTGGCGCATCCTTCTCAGTCTTTATTACATCCGCTCAGGAAATCACGCCAAGCGCCGATGACCAGAATGAGACGCAGCGTGCAGCATTGATTCGCGTTGTTGATGAAGGTGTCACTCCTGGTAACTTTGACATAGTTAAGCAACTTGTAGCAGAAGATTACGCGCTCCATTCTCCACTGGGAGAACTTGACCGTGATGGGGTTATTGGTTTCTTTGGCGCATTGCGTGCATCCCTAACCGATTTTAAAGCTACTAGAGATCAAGTCATTGTTGAAGGCAAATTCGGTGCCACCCGCACAACAATTACTGGTACATTTGACAAAGATTTCCCCAGTCCTTTAGGTCTTCTGAAGCCCAATCACAAACCAATTGTCATTGTGATAATCAACATGTTTCGTTTTAATGACGACGGACTGATTGCCGAAGAATGGGCGCAATTTGACGCACTCGGTTTCTTCACCCAACTTGGTGCATTGCCAGCGCCAACTAGTCAATAAACTTTAGATGTCAAACGGCATTGTGCGTTGTTCAATGCCGTTTGCGATATTATATTTTATTACTATACTTTCACAATTCCGCCACCATTTCAAAAATATTGTAGGAGTTCCTGATGGATAATGCGCTCAAACAGCTAATCAAGGGATATGAGATGCATGAACGTATCGGCACTGGCGGATTTGGTGCAGTTTACAGAGCATATCAATCCACTGTAAGACGTGAAGTTGCCATCAAGGTCATCTTACCAGGCCTCTCTAATCATCCTGATTTCATTCGACGGTTTGAAAGCGAAGCACAACTTGTGGCACGGCTAGAACATCCTCATATCACACCTTTGTATGATTATTGGCGTGATCCGGATGGTGCCTATTTGGTTATGCGCTGGTTGCGTGGGGGGAGTCTAAGAGATGCGCTCCAAAATGGACCTTTTGAGTTGCGGATAGTAGCTTTAATACTCGATCAAATTGCCAGCGCATTATCATTAGCGCATCGAAACGGTATCATTCACCGTGACATCAAACCAGGCAATATTCTTTTGGATGAAGATGGTAACGCTTATTTGACAGACTTCGGAATTGCCAAAGATCTAAACCTCACTAACCAGAATACACAACAAGAGGCAATTGTTGGCTCACTCGATTATATATCCCCCGAACAAGCGCGTAGTGAACCTGTAACACCTCGCACAGATATATACAGTTTAGGTATCACTTTATATGAAACCATCACCGGGCATCATCCATTCGAGAATATGTCTTCAGTTGAACGGCTCTACAAACACATAAACGACCCGTTGCCATATATTGAGAATCTGGATGCTGGTTTAGTAATAGAAATTAACCGAGTTATCCAAAAAGCAACGGCAAAAAACCCTGAACAACGTTATCCAGATGCATTAGCACTAGCTGCAGACTTTCGACAGGCGATAGGACTCAATCGTAATTCAACTACTCTTGAGGAACTGCTAACACAGCGAGAACACGAAATTCTTCAAATGATTATCGATGGCATGTCCAACAAAGAAATCGCTCAGCGACTAACCGTCACACTTGGCACTGTTAAATGGCATGTGAATCAGATATATGGCAAATTAGGAGCTCGGAGCCGCATACAAGCGATTATACGGGCTAGAGAACTCAATCTCATTGCGAAACCAGGTGAGGTAATTAGTGCGGTCTCAATTCCAACTGAGGATTTTCATCCCCAAAATCCCTACAAGGGATTGCGCGCTTTTCAATCAGCCGACAATCTAGATTTCTTCGGTCGTGAAAAATTAATCACAAAACTCATTAACCGTCTTAGTGATAATGGCGATTACAAACGCTTTCTAGCTATTGTAGGTCCGAGCGGTAGCGGCAAATCAAGTTTAGTCAGAGCTGGGGTTATTCCAGCGTTGTGGCGAGGTGATCTCCCAGGTGCAGAGAAGTGGTTTGTGGTTGACATGATGCCAGGATCACATCCGCTAGACGAGCTTGAAGTCGCATTGACACGTGTAGCCGCTAATCAAATCGGCACACTCAATGAGCAGTTGAGGCGCGACAATCGAGGATTGATTCGAGCTGCAGGTCTTATCTTGCCTAATGACGGGACCGAGTTGATGGTGATTATTGACCAATTTGAAGAACTATTCACGTTGGTAGCAGCGGAGTCGGAGAGACTTCAGTTTCTTGATTTGCTTTATAACGCGGTCGTAGAAACCCGTAGCCGTGTTCGTGTGGTAATCACACTACGGGCTGACTTTTATGATCGTCCACTTCACTACCCCCAATTTGGTGAACTCGTCCGCACTCGACTGGAAACTATTATGCCACTTTCAGCCGAGGAACTAGACAGGGCTATTAATCGTCCAGCAGAGCGTGTAGGTGTAACATTTGAGCAAGGTTTAGTGTCTGCCATTATTGGCGATGTAAATTATCAACCAGGCGTGCTCCCACTGCTGCAATATGCATTAACCGAATTATTCGAACAACGAAAAGGACGGATACTCACACGAGAAGCTTACAAAGCGATTGGTGGCACAATTGGCGCACTAGCGAAACGTGCCGAGGAAGTTTATCTAAACCTAGATGCTGCATCTCAAGAAATCACACGACAGATTTTCTTAAGACTCGTTACAATCGGCGAAAACATAGAAGAAACACGGCGACGTACTGCTCGATCTGAACTCCGAGCGCTGACACAGGATAGCGACGCCTTAGATGAGATTATTGACACCTTTGTGAGTTATCGCCTTTTGTCACTCGATACAGATCCCAGTACGCGCAGCGCTACGATTGAAGTTGCTCATGAAGCATTGCTCCGCGAATGGGAACGTTTGCGGTCATGGCTCATTGAAGGTCGTGACGACATTAAGCTACAACGTCAACTAGCCAATGCAGCTAACGAATGGGAGCAATCTGGACAAGAAAAAAGCTTCTTAATGAGTGGTTCACGGTTGACCACATTAGCAAAATGGTCATCCGAATCAAAAGTGACTTTAACTGAAAGAGAACGTTACTACCTACAGGAAAGCCTCACGGAACAGCAGCGCCAACAAGCAATAGAATTGGATCGGCAAGCGCGTGTTAAGGCTTTAGAAAAGCGTTCGGTACGTTTCTTGCAAATTCTCGTAGCAGTACTACTAGCTGCAGTATTAGGTGCGTTTGGGCTGACAGGTGCTGCGATAAACCAAGGTAATCTCACGCAGCAAGCACTATCCACCAGTGATGCAAATTTCCGACAGGCAGAGCAAATCCGTTTGGCAGCCCAAGCTCAAAACCTCATCAATGATGGCTCACCCGGCAATCTTCCCGTATTGCTTGCACTATCAAGTCTTCGTTATGGTTATTCTGAACAAGCTGATGCCGCGTTACTCCATGCGGCATCCTTTGGCATTATTAAGAAGCGCTTCTCAAATTCAAGTATTGCTGAAGGGGGCACATTTTCACCTGACTCTCAAAAAGTCGTAACTGTTGGAGCTGACCATCTGGGTCATGTTTGGGATATCGAGACCGGAGCTGAGATCCTCAGGTTGGAAGGTGCATCCGATCTTTTGAACCTCGTTGTTTTTGCACCCAATAGTGATTTCATTGTCGCAGCTGGTCTCGAATCCACAATTTACATGTGGGATGCTCAATCCGGCAAATTGTTACACCAATTCAGTGGTTTCAGCGGCAAAGCATGGTCTATCGCTATTTCACCTGACAGCAAATGGATTGCTTCAGGCACAAGTGATAACACCATTCGCATTTGGGACGCCAACTCTGGAGAAGAAGTGCATAGAATTTCAGATATTGATGCCGTAGTCGCATTTTCTCCGGATGGAAAATATTTAGCTACAGGAAGCGAAGACAAAATTGCTCGTCTATGGGACGTAAATACTTGGACACAAATACAACAATATTCAGGCCATAGTGATATCATCGAAGGTGTCATTTTTTCACCTGACAGCAAAACGATTGCAACTGCAAGTGATGATAAAACAATTCGTATTTGGGATACACGAACAGGCAGCGAAATACGTCAATTCTTAGGCCATACTAACGCAGTCACAATACTCGATTTTTCCCAGGACGGTCAAACAATAGTCTCGGGTGGGATCGACCAAACGATACGGTTTTGGGATGTTACGTCAGGACATGAATTAAAGAGGTTTTATAGCCGTGACAAGATCACGAGTCTCGCTTATTCACGGGATGGGAAATACGTGCTTTCAAATGGTCAACCGGATGCGCTACTCTGGGATGCTCAGCTTAATTCTGAGCCTCAAGTAATACAGGGAATCGATCCAAATGGTCCATGGCGGATAAAATACTCAATTGACCATCACTATTTATTAATAGCTGGTCCAGGTGCTGCCCAGATTTGGGATGCCCAAAGCATGAAAAAGTTATATGACTTTCGTGCTAGCAGATATATTCGGGATGCTGCATTATCACCTGATAACAAGTATCTTTTTGCAAGTTCAGATGGCCCCGACGGCACAAATGCTTATCTTTATGACCTAGCCAGCGGCAACACCCTTCAAACCTTCATTGGGCACTCTGCGTTAATTAACGAAGTTGACTATTCACCTGACGGGAAATATGTTTCGACAAGTAGTATGGACAATACTGCCATCGTATGGGATGTCCAAATAGGAAACATTGTCCGGCGTTTTGAGGGTCATACCGCAGCACTAGGGCATTCCATCTTCTCGTCAGATAGTCGTCGGTTAATGACTAGCAGTACTGATGGAACCCTTCGATTGTGGGATATAGCCAGTGGAAAACTCTTAAAAATTTTCACGGACAACGCCGCAGCAGTAATGAACGTGGCATTTTCGCCGGATGATAAACGGATTGCATCCAATCATTTTGATGGTACATTTCGCATTTGGGATGTTGAAACGGGAACGGTGATTCACAAGTTAACGGGCTATTCTGGCATGACATGGGGTGTGATGTTTTCCAAAGATGGACGCTATCTTCTTGGATCTGATATGGATAGGGACGTACGTCTATGGGATACACAAACTGGGGAATTGATACGGGTATATTCAGGACATACTAGTGGAATACGATGGGCTACATTTTCACCGGATGAAAAACAGATTCTGGCTGTCGGCGGCGGTGATCTCATGATTTGGCAGCGCGATTATCTAGATTATGTAAATATAATGTGTGCAGAACTACCTAGCGACTTCACTGTTGAGGAACGTCAAATATACAAAATCCCAGCAAATCAAAAGACATGTCCTAACTTCAACACACAATCTGATAATGTCGTGTCAAATACTTCAATAGGCAGCAAGTGATAAACTCTGTGATGATAACTATAACCATAAGGTTCCAATGACTAACAAGTTTGGTTGTTAAAAAAAGGATTACCTTGTCAGTAAAGATTGATTAATTTACAAATACTTTTTTACCAAATTCCACGCTGTCCCAACACTTATATTCAGATGCTTTGCGATAGATGGGTAGCTCCACCCTGTGTTGGATACTTAGCCCATCCTCTCTCAGTTTCAAGCGTTTGACTTTGTGGCGTACAAAAAAACCACAAACCAATAAATCGTGTAAAGCGGAGGTATCATCTCTTATCAACGAGATGCGTTCTAGAAAGGTGCTCGATCGTTATTGTTCCATTGGTTGTACGAGAGTTTCGCACAATGTTTATCACTCCTTACTATTTTCAGGCATCGCATTGAACGATGGACAAAACCAGAACATATTGCCATCAGTTTTGTTGCCGACTTGCCCAGAAGTCGAGCAGATCTGATTCTTGAAAATGCCCTGCTCCGTCAGCAGTTGATTATCTTACGCCGCCAAATCAAACGACCGCGGTTTAAGAATCGAGATCGCCTCATCTTAGTCGTACTCGCCCGATTGACCCGTTTCTGGAAACAAACGCTACTCATTATCCAACCCGATACACTTCTCCACTGGCATCGAGAGATGTTTCGTTGGGTCTGGTGGTTCAAATCGCGTGTTCCATCCCGTTCGTCCAAAGTAGCACCTGAAATCATCGAGCTTATTCAAGTTATGGCACGCGATAATCGATTATGGGGTGCAGAGCGTATCCGAGGTGAACTCCTTAAGCTTGGCATCCGTCTCACCAAGCGGACGATCCTCAAATATATGAGAGCCGTTCGGAAACGCCAACAGCCGCACCAAAACTGGACAACTTTTATCAGTAATCATGCCCATACGGTCTGGGCATGTGATTCGCTTCAAACTTATGACTTCCTTTTTAGAGCAATTTTCATTTTTGTCATTATTGAAGTCGAATCGCGGCACATCGTTCATGTGGCTGTGCCCCGTCATCCGACCGATTTCTGGTTAGCCCAACAACTCCGCGAAGCCACACCATTCGGGCAAGTACCACGCTATCTTATTCATGATCGAGCCAACAACTACGGCGAGGCATTTGCTCATGTTGCTGCTTCAAGTGGTATCATCACTCTGAAAACGCCATACCGTGCACCTAAAGCCAATGCCATCTGTGAACGATTCATGGGTAGTTTACGACGAGAATGTCTCGACCACGTGATCATTTTAAGCGAAGGGCATTACAGCGGATTGCCACAGAGTATATCGCCTATTTCAATCAGATGCGGCCTCATCAAGGTATTGGGCAGCGCATACCCGAACCTGACACCGCCCCATTTATTGCAATTATTGGAACCACTTCAGCCAATAGAATTATTAGTCGTTCGATACTAGCTGGACTACACCATGATTACCGCAGAGCAGCCTAAATCGAGGGAGGATAAGCTAAGTATCCAGCACCAGTCTCATACTCCCCTCTTCAACTTCTCTAGTTTACAAGGAGAAACGCACTCACTCCCGTTTATTGGGGTATTTCCAACAACACAGCTCAGTTGCTTGATATTGGTCTGTAGCGCAAGTAACAACTAATGATTAAACTAACCAGCATTAATCGTAATATTTTGGTGAAACTGCAATACAGTTATCAATCAAAGGAGGGTTAATATTGCTCAAAAGTCCAGCTAACGACCAAAAATTATCAATCACAAAATAATCTAAGGAGTTTGTACAATGCGTAAGTTTCTGAGAATTATTCCAGTACTTTTGTTAGTTACTATTCTTATGAGTGTCACCGCACCTAGCATGGCACAAGACAAAAAGATTACTTTTCTGACCCCACCATGGGGAGTACCGCCCGATGAAGATGCCCTCAAAGCTTTTGAAAAAGAAGCTGGCTTTACGGTAGAAATCCAATCAGTTCAGATGTCGGACTTGTTCACACGCGTTCAAACATCGGCAGCAGCGAACCAACCAGCAGCGGATGTCATTTTCTTGACTGAAGAAGCACCTTCGAACATCGTAGCCACCGGCAACATGTTGGCACTGAACGATTTAATAGCTGCGACCACAGATTTGGATCTTAAGGATTTCAATAAAGTTGATTTCTGGTCGCAAGATGACCAAGTTTACGGTATCCCCGTCTATCTACAATTGGTCATGATGGATTACAACACCGAAAAACTTAAAGCAGCGGGTTTTGATGCTGCCCCTAAAACATGGGCAGAACTCAAAGATCAGGCCAAGGCCATCAAGGAAAAAGGTGTTGATAACTATCCAATCGCGCTTGGGGCTATCGACTGGTCATGGTACCTGATTGCCCTCTCGATGGGTGATCCAATGTTTGATGCCGACCTCAATCCAGTATTTGCTGATCAAGGGTCAAAAGCGCGTGAAGCCATGTCAACATTGCTGAGCTTCTTCTCCGAACAATTAATTAGCCCGGACATTCTGGCAGGCAGCGCTTCCCAACATACATCCTTCTGGAGTGGTGTGGGTGCATTCCATCAAGGTTGGCAAGGTTCAGTAGCCGTTGGCAACAACGAAAAGACCTCTAAACAAGCACCGAATGTGGCTTACCTGATGCTCCCCGAAGTTGGCAACACATGGAGCTTCCCGGCAGCGATGGGTATTGATAAGAACTCCCCCAACGCAGCTGAAGCATGGAAATTCATCCAATGGTATGTCAAGCCAGAAAATCAGGTCGCAATTTATAATTCGGTCGGCTTATATCCTTCACGCACATCAGTTGCAGAACAGCTCAACAAAGACGGCAAGATCGCCGGCTACAATACCATCATTGAACAGAGCAAGCATATTAACGAACTGCCACGCTATTCCGTATGGTGGGGACCATTCACACAAAAAGTAAGTGAATCAATTCTCCAAGCTGCACAAAAAGGAACTTCAGCAGACGAAGTGATTGATGCACTGGCTAAAGAATGGAATGATCTAAAAGCCGAATACCAATAAGGCATCGGTAAATAGCAATGCCCTTTGAAGATGTAAATTTCTTCAAGGGGCACTTTGGGAAAGTTATATGCGCCACCGCTTTTTGACACAAGATCGTCTATTTATTCTCATTGTTCTGGTTCCAGTAATTATTTTTGTTGCATTCATGATCTATTATCCAGCCGCAAGCACATTCCAGAACAGCCTAACCAACTGGAATTTGCGCATCCAAAAACCCCCTAAGTTCATCCAATTTGATAATTATGCAAGGTTACTTAGTGATCCCGAATTTTGGGAAGTAACAATTCGCAGCTTCAAGTTGGTGGCGTTCATTCTACCGATGGAAATGTTAATCGCTTTCGGTATCGCACTTCTCCTCAATGAACAATTCAAGGGGCGTGCTTTCGTGCGGACCTTGGTTATCCTGCCATGGATGCTCCCGCCTGTGGTCAATGGATTTTTATGGGGATGGCTTCTCAACGGTGATTATGGCGCACTCAACGGTTTGCTCTATCAATTCGGACTCATTCGCGAATACCACTACTGGTTAAAAGATCCACAAAGTCAATTATTCTGGGTGGCCATTGTCCAAACGTGGACACGTTTTTCCTTCCCCACAATTATTCTGCTAGCAGGACTGCAAAGTATTCCTGGCGACTTGTATGATGCCGCTAAAGTGGATGGGGCAGGAGCATTACAACGTTTACTCTATATCACCTTCCCGATGCTTATTTCCTCATTTGCTATTGCACTTGTGGTGGAATTTATTGCAGCCTTCCAAATCTTCGATGTAATCTGGACGTTGACGGCTGGTGGATCGGCAGGCGGTGCCATCAATCCATTTACCAAAACACTGATGATCTTTAACTATGAATTGGTGTTTCGCGATTTACGGATTGGTCTTGGCGCTGCATTATCTTATCTCATTTTAATCATGTCACTCGGCGTTGGATTCTTTTTCGTGAGACGGCTCTACAATCAGGGGATACGCGAATGAAAAGCAAACTATTCCACCCCAACAGACGTCGTCAAATATTAATCTATATCGCCTGCGCCATTGTACTTTTCTGGGCACTAGCACCAATTTATTGGGTACTGGTATCAAGCATTTCCACCCGCACCGAATTATATGCGCGTCCATATAAGGTCTGGTTTCCTAGCCAACCAACATTTGACCATTACACGACACTTTTTACCAGCGGTGCTAAGTTCCGCGATGGGGGCTTTTCGCCGACAGCAGGATTAATGGGTTCCGGCCTCAAAAATAGCTTGGTGGTCAGTGTTTCAACCGCCACTATAGTTACTCTAGTGGCTACATTTACAGGGTATATCTTCGCCCGTATGCGCTTCCGTGGTAAACAAGTATCTTTCTATTTTCTGATGTTGATGATGCCTTTACCCTTATGGGTAGCATTAATTGCCCTATTCTTTTTAATGACACAACTCAACCTGATAGATACGCCACAAGGATTGATCATCATCTTTACTGTGTTTTTGCTGCCCCTTTCCATCTGGTTGATGTCAACTTTTATCCGTGATATCCCTATTGAGGTTGAAGATGCAGGACTAGTAGATGGATGCAACCGTTGGCAGCTCTTGCGTTATTTGGTTATTCCCCTAGCCCGCCCCGGTATGATCGCTGTGTTCCTCGTAGCACTGCTTTCAACATGGAACAATTTCTTGATCCCATTGATCTTTACCCGTACCTCAAACGCACAACCGTTGACAGTCGTTTTGACGCTCTTTATCGGACAATATGAAGTAGCGTGGGAAGACATGGCCGCAGCCGCTGTGCTGACGATGCTTCCGCCCTTCTTAATGGCACTGTTCTTCCAGCGTTATCTGGTACGCGGCCTAACAATGGGTGCGGTCAAATAGAACCTCTACAGGTAGATAATTTTGTTAAGGATGTGACGAGCGAGATATGAACATCGAACACCTACTAAGCGACATGACTCTGGATGAAAAACTGGGACAGATGTTTCTATTAGCCTTTGAAAAGGCGCGGTTGGATGAAGCCCGTGTACTATTTGAAGACTATTTCGTTGGAGCATCGTACATTAGCAATGACAATGTCCCCAATACAACCAAAGCCGTTGAATTAACAACCAAGCTCCAAAGTTACGCAGCGAAAACGCGCCTCAAAATTCCCCTTATCCTCGGTGTAGATCAAGAAGGTGCGTGGGGTGTAATTGTGCCGGATAGCTGTACTGGCCCCGGCAATATGGCGTTGGGTGCGACGCATCGACCGGAAGATTCACGGGCAATGTACAAAGTGATCGGTGAAGAGTTGAAAGCAGTTGGTTTGCACGCGGTTTTTGGCCCTTGTGCAGATTGCAATTCGAATCCCGATAACTCCATAATTGGGATGCGCTCGTTTGGTGAAAAACCCGGTTTAGTCGGGACGATGACGGCAGCAGGTGTGCAAGGCTTACATGACGGTGGAATCATATCGACCATTAAACATTTTCCCGGACATGGCGATACTACCCTCGACAGCCATCGTGGCATACCAACCGTCACACGTTCCAAGAACGACTTGGTGGCAATTGATTTGGCTCCGTTTAAACAGGGAATCAATGCCGGAACCGATATGGTCATGACCAGCCATATTATCTTCACAGCACTTGACCCGGAAAATCCGGCAACTTTGTCATCCATTATTTTGCAAAAAGTTCTGAGAGAAGAACTGGGCTTTGATGGTGTAATCGTCTCCGACAGCATGAATATGCAAGCTATGCTAAAGAATTACACTCCAGCAGATGCGGCGATCCGTGCCTTTAACGCTGGTGTTGATTTGCTAATGCTAGCCGAAGAGCATTACAGTCATAATGCGCAACAATATCTTGAGCAACAAACCTCCCTCATTCGTACTGTGAAAGCAGCAGTCGAAAGTGGTCAACTCCCCCTTACCCGCATTGATGCTGCTGTCAAGCGCGTATTGAGGCTCAAACAACAATATGCAACAGTGCTCGAAACAATCCCTACCATTGGTGAAGCCCACGCGATTGTCGGAAGCCAAACCAATCGCCAGATAGAACTAGAAGTCTCGCGTCATGCCGTATCCGTAATGAAGGACGCCAACAATCTCATTCCGCTTGATACAGCCAAACCAATTCTACTGGTTAACACTACCTCACGTGACAGCTACAATATTCTGGGCGCAACACGTGGCATCGGTCCGAATCAAACAACACCAGCCTTTGATTATTTCGCGAATGCGATGCATTCCTACTACACTCAAATGGAAATTGTGTCTGCGGAAACCATCCTACAAGGCAACCTCGAATTGATTCTCAAAAACGGGCAACCAATCATCGCAGTGACCGAGAACTACCCGTTACCGGGGGTGGATTTTGATCAAAACAGCCAGATCCGCATCATCAAACAGTTGGCTTCACAAGCTGCTGAACGGCTGGTAGTAGTCGCATTGCGTGATCCATATGAACTAGCCGAACTGCCTGAACTAAACACCTACGTCTGCGCGTTTAGCTTCCGGCCTTCTTCAGCGCAAGCCGCAGCCGATGTAGTAAGCGGAACGATCAATCCACAAGCTGTGACGCCAGTAAGTATTCCAAATACGCCCTTTAACGCGTTTGAAATCACAACTTAGTTATAAATGCTTTAGTTGACCCTATCAAAACACTCGAGCCTAACAAGCTACTAATGAAAAATGAATACTACTGAAAATCACTAACAAGCTAACTCTTATGACTGTTAAACAAACTTATCGACATCATAAAATCAATGTGGTGAGTCATTAGCATAAGGCAATTAACGCTGGTACTTTGCCATATTCCACGAAGTTCCAATACTACATCTAAATGTTTTGCAATAGCTGGAAAACTCCACCCTTTTAAGCGAGGTCGATGACTTGTGCTTGAAGTCCTATTTTTGCGGGATTAATCGGTCGAGGTTGAAGTTTGTATTTTGCTCTATCGAGGGCGAATTCAACCTCAAAATATCTAGGATAAGTGCGACTACCCGTTCGAACAATTACACTTTACTGTATTTGAAAATACAGTAAAAACACTTCATTCCACTAAAGATTATAGAGTACATTTCGTTAGAATGCGATGTAGATGTTCAAATTAATGAAGTCCTATAGCGGCTTATCGTCTCTCTATATTATTAGGACAATTCCATGATCTATATCACCCGTAGATAAGCGCAGTTTTTTAATCACTAGTACGTCACAAAATTCTATCAACGCTAGAACAGCAATTTTTGCAATACTACATACGATCGAGTAAATTGCATAACTGTCAAAGAACAAATAGGATAAAACGTTCCGTGGGTAAGTCCGAATATCCACATGGACTAAGCCAGCACAAGGAGTAAGTCTGCTATGCTGGTCAGACTGCACAATTATATCAATCGTTCGTTTGCCCGTAGACTCCTTTTCTTTTTTGTCCCTTATGTTGTCTTGCTATTGGTGTCTTTAACACTGCTTTCCTTTAGCAGCTTCTTCAATACGCTTAAAGAAGAAAAGGAGAGCAGTACGCGAACGCTCGTCTCACAAATCCGCGACAATTTTGATTATTATTTCCTAGACATCAAGACCATGATGGCTTACGTGAGCATCAACAAAGATGTTCAGCAAGCCTTATCGCAGCGTGCAGGGCTGAGCATTTCAGATCAATACTTTCTCAACAACCGAATTATGGATGCCATCGGCAATGTAAATGTTTTTAAGAGTTTTATCAGCGACATCATCGTGATCGGAAAAAATGGCTACAAACGAAATCTGCCGAACTATTACTCTCTGAACTCTGCTCTAGATCTGTACGATACTGTATGGTTAAAAAACTATCATCCCTCGGCCAACTCAAATTTCGATTTTACATCGCCGCATCAGGCAGATTATTATGAAACAGGTTCCCCTGTGCGTCGAGTTGTGTCTTCGATTTTACCGCTGACCGTACAGGGGCGAGTCACGGGATTTCTACAAGGTGATATTGATTACGAGAAATTACGCGCAGTACTCGACACCGTCTATAACCAAAACGAAATTGAAATTACTGTAATTACTTCAAAAGGAACTATTGTATTTGATCGTAATCTCGATCAGGTGAATGCACAGGTTGATGATGAATTATTCGGTCATCTCCAAGGCGCAGAGGGATCGTTCATCAACCAACAGCAGAGCGAGAGTAAGTTAATTGTCTATTTACAGTCCGATGTGACTGGTTGGTATTTGATCGCGTCCATTCCGTATTCTGCATTGCTGACACCGAGCTATACAGTCTCACGAACCATATTGTTTGTTATCCTTCCGATAAGCCTGTTAATTGCATTGGCTCTCTTCATGTTCCTTTCTTGGCAGTTGCGGCAACCATGGAGCAGACTCGTACACCGCATTGAGACGGCAACTCTTGCCAACTACCAATCTGAAACAATTGACTACGGTGTTGGAGAAATTGCCGAACTGGGAAGTAAGTTCGAGACGATGCTTGCACAAAATAGCCAGCTCATTGAACAGGTTTATATCGCAGAGATCAAAAAGAAAAATGCTGAGTTACATGCCTTGCGTGAGCAGATAACACCACATTTTGTCTACAACTCACTTCAAGTGATCAAAGCAGAAGCAATTTTCTCTAAGAACAAAGAGATTAGCCAGACGGTCACCGCGATAGCCAACCTGCTGCGTTATTCAATGGATAGCCGAACTTCTCAGGTAAATGTGGCGGATGAGATCAACTATATTCGGGATTATCTCGAAATTTACCAGCGCCGCTACATAGGAAAATTTGAATTTGAAATAAACGTGGCCGAGGAAATTATGAGCTGTAAGGTACAAAAGATGATCTTACAACCGCTGGTCGAAAATTGTCTGAAACACGGCTTTGAGGATATGAAATCGGGCGGTTGCATTCAAATTCGAGGAAGAGAAGAAGCGGGCAATTGCATTTTTGAAGTACGGGATAATGGTAAGGGTATGTCCAATGATAAAATGAATCAACTGAGGCGCGAAATATCAGGGACAGATCAAAATAGTGCCGAGGGAATTGGGCTTTTCAATGTACACCAACGTATCATCATGGAGCGTGGTGCAGAATATGGCATCCTGAAGATTGAAAGCAAGCAGGGAGAATACACGCGTGTCGTCTTAATAACGTAGGGGAAGTTATGTACAAAGTTATATTCCTTGATGATGAGCTTATTACACTTCGTATGCTTGAAAGCGCCATTGACTGGCAAAAGTACAATATCTGTATTAGTGGTACAGCAACCGATGGAGATGACGGGATAACTCTTTTCCGGCAGATCGAACCGGACATCGTTATTGCTGATATCCGAATGCCGAAAATGAACGGCATTGAGTTTGCTCGCGCTATTCGTGAAACCAAGAGTAAAGTGAAAATTCTGCTCTTATCCGCGTACGCCGAGTTTGAGTATGCAAAAAGTGCACTGACATATCAGATCAGCGATTATCTACTGAAGCCGCTCGATGAAAATAAACTCGAAGCTGCCATCACACATATTGTGCAAGAGCTTGATCGCGATTCTACACTTAGCAGTACGATAGCCAATTATCAATTGGAACAGGCAGAGAAACAGCTTCAGCAGCTTTTCCTTCGACATCGAGGGGATCGCGATGCACAAACTGTAATCCCAATGCCGGATGAAGTCAAAGCCGCCTTTGGACAAGCGGACACTCTGATTCATGTTTTACGATTCATAGAACCTCAGAAATCTCTTGAGAATAGCGACCTTGATGGTATCAGGCTTTTCTTTAAAGATCGTCTAGGCTCGCAGACTGCTGTTGTGCCTCTAAATCAGATGGAGTTGATCATGTTGACAACTCGTACTGATATTGATGGGAAATTAACGGAATTATTGAGTACACTGCGATTGCGGGAACAAGCGGTTATGCTAGGACTTAGCAACGTTGATCCGCACATAAACCCAATTGAGGCTTATCAGCAAGCCGAATCGGCACTATATGAATGCTTCTATGGTGGTGAGTCGGTGGGCTTCTATTCAGGAAGGCAGCCCTTTTCAAAGGATGTAACGATTAACCTTGCTGATTTCGAACACGCGATTACTGAATTGATTGAGCAAGGGAAGAGCGACAGTATCATCGAGAGCTTGCAGACTCATATTTCTAATTATGTTGAAAAATGGGTTAGTCCAGCCCTTCTCTTCGATTTTGTCTTCGATATACTCAACTGGATCAAGGTCGCCATTACAAAACAATATCCTATGAAGTCGATCGACGGTGTTGCGGCAATTGAGCGAGACCGCCTGCGAGCATGTGGCACAAAAGAGTCATTAGTGGCTTTTCTAAGGCAATATCTCCAAACAATTGGCGAGGCGGTGAACAATTTATTGACGACTGAGTCCAGCTATTTCATCGTTCAGCGTGCCAAAGACTATGCACGAATACACTACATTTTAGTTGAATTCTCCCTTCAGGATGCAGCCGATTATGTGGGGATCAGCAAAAATCATTTTTCGCGCGTTTTCCATGAAGCGACGGGGATAAAGTTCTGGGATTACGTGACACAACTTCGCATTGAAAAGGCAAAAGAACTGCTTAAAAAGAGTAATTACTCGAATCATGAGATTTGCTGCGCCATCGGTTACAAAAGCGAGTTTTATTTCAGCAAAATATTCAAAAAGGTGGTCGGGGTGGCTGCACACGAGTTCAGAAGACGTTAACAAAATGGTCATATGTTATACTGCCAGGGAATATCTACAATTGACGTAATCCCAATATTTTATGTGCTTTTATTATCTTGAAGAACGGATATAGACTATGCATGTGCCAGTAGCGCCGCTATTTCGTGATCCTATACATGATGGTGCAGCTGATCCGACTGTGATTTGGAACCGGCAGGAACAATCATGGTGGTTGCTGTATACCAACCGACGAGCAAATGTGAAATGTCAGGGCGTGGCATGGTTACATGGAACCGACATTGGGATTGCAAGTTCATCAGACGAAGGACATAGTTGGAGGTATCGCGGCAACCTGCAGGGCTTAGAATTCGAGCGTGGAAGAAATACTTTTTGGGCACCAGAAGTTATTTGGCACGCCGATTCCTATCACATGTATGTTAGTTATGTTCCGGGAATATCCAACGATTGGTCAGGTACACGCCACATTCTACACATGACCAGTCGTAATCTATGGGATTGGAAATTCGAAAGTAAACTCAATTTATCGTCCGACAAAGTGATTGATGCTGCAGTTCTGCGTTTGTCAAGTGGCGCTTGGCGTATGTGGTACAAAGATGAGGTAAATCAGTCACATACTTATGCAGCAGATAGCGCTGATTTATTCAATTGGACAGTGTGCGGCCCAGTAATTACAGAGTGCCCTCATGAGGGACCAAACGTATTTTACTGGCAACAAAGCTATTGGATGATCACCGATTTTTGGAATGGTCTTGGCGTGTACCGTTCAGATGATGCTGAGCATTGGGAACGGCAAGGGACTATTCTAGACGTCCCCGGTCGTCGAACTGAGGATGGTGTCATCGGTGGTCACGCAGATATTGAGGTGCAAGGCGATCGAGCCTTTATATTTTACTTCACCCATCCTGCTTGGCTTCGTACCGAGCAATACGGAATGAATGATACTCACCCTTATCATGTCAAGCGAACATCAATACAAGTTGCCGAATTGGAACTAATTAATGATAAGTTGGTATGTGACCGTAATAAGCCATTTGATTTCACACTACAACCAGGTCAAAGATAGTCATATGTCAATGTAATTGATATTAGGTAAATTCGCGAAGCGTTTCTTCGTTCCGCTATCCTCATATAAATCTTAGTGTTACATATCCTCTCAATGGAACTCCGTATTTTTAGACAAATCCTGATATTTTTAGCCATTCTTACTTGAAGCTGTTCGCGATACCTTGTATGCAACCATTGTTAGCGAACAGTGGTGATTAATAAATTAAATTATAAAGGAGTTCCATATGATGAAGTCTTTGTTGAGATTCTTAGTCCCACTTGTAGCTTTCAGTCTCTTATTGAGCAGTCCGGCTACGGCTGCACCAGCGCAACTTCAGTTTACCGGCAAGATGAGTTTCATGAGCTGGTATACGCAGGAGCAGTTCCAACCCCTTCTCGATGCATTTACTGCTAAATATCCTGATGTGCAAATTGATTTCCAGAATGTTCCTCCGGCGAACAATCAATATGTCCAACGTTTGCAACTTCTGGCTAGTTCAGGGGAATTGCCCGATTTGTTTTATGTAGGTCCTCCTGTTACTTTGATGGCGAAGGATGGGTATCTCGCCGACCTTACCGAACTAGATGTCGTCAAGGGATTGCCTAGCGGCTATAAACAGTACTATACCTACGACAACAAGGTTTATGGATATGCTCCCGACGCATGGGTAGGCGGTGTTTTTTACAATAAGGGGCTGTTTAAAGCGAATAACGTAGAAGAACCGAATACGTGGGCTGATTTTGTTGCTGCTGCTAAGGTTTTTTCTGAAAAAGGAATTAAACCTATCAGTATGAGTGCAGATGAGTTACCAGATTTGATTTACTGGCTTCACAATACTGAGGTCTTGTCGCAAGATCCCAATTTCGACGCGAAGATCAACACTGGCGAAGTAACTTTCGCTGAAGGTTATTTAGATGCCCTAAATACATGGAAGAAAGAAATGGTCGATACCGGCTATATTTCGCAAGATATGGTTGGCCTAACTGATGACCAGCGGTTTAATGAATTTGCTACAGGTGAAGCCGCAATGACCATTTCAGGACCATGGGCAGTTGCAGGTATCAAGCAGAAAAATCCTGATCTGGATTTGGGTCTTTTCCCATTCGTCGGCACGACGGCTGATCGCGCCTATACGGTTGGTGCAGTAAATGTTGGATTTGCAGTTTCTTCCCAGGCAAAAAACAAGGCTGCGGCGGAAGCATTCATCAGTTTCGTAGGTTCCGCAGAAGGCTTGACCATATACCAAACAATCACCGGCAACTTCATTGGTGCAGAGAATATTTCATATAAGATTGATCCGGTTATGGAACCAATCCGACCCTTTGCAACAGATGGCAAATTTGGTTTCCCGCCAATTGTGTGGACTTACTCGACCACCATCGCTCCTATGCTCGGAAAAGGGATTCAAGAAATAGTTCTCGGTACGCTCACTACGGCGGATCTAGTCAAGCAGCTCGATGATAAGCAAACGGAACTCTCTAGCGGCAGCTAATAGGTTCATTCGGTCGATCTGAAAAGGGCATTGCCATTCTAGTGGTGGCAATGCCTCATCCAAGAACCATCGTGTCCAAGATCCCTGGAATGTTATATCTTCCATATTTCTAGGAGGATGTTTTGACTGATAAGAGTGCCAAGATTCAATTTTCTGATTATAGAATGGAAAAAGGGAATCGAAATTCAATAATGAGTGTCTTGAAAAATCAAAGCCCTTATTTGTTTTTCGTACTGCCAGCCCTAATTATCTATACGATTTTAACCATCCTTCCTCTGCTTTATACTTTCATCTATTCCTTTACGAACTTCGATGGATTATCGCCCAACGCGAGTTTCGTTGGCCTGGGTAACTACATGCGAATGTTCTCGACAAGGAATGTAACCACATCGTTTACGAACAGTGTGATATTTGCGTTGATTGTGCCGATCCTGATAACGCTGCTGGCTATCCCTATGGCATTGCTGCTCGATAGTCAGATGAAAACACGGAATATTCAAAGGGCGATTTTCTTCTTTCCCTCCGTAATTAGTGCTTTATTTTTAGGATTTATCTGGAATTTCATTCTCTCACCTTCTAGCCAAGGGTTGATCAATAGTATGCTCCTTTCACTTGGTCAGAAAAAGATTCTGCTTTTGGCGGATCCAAAGGCAGCAATGGGCTTACTCATTCTGGTGACAGTCTGGGCCAGTACGGGCTGGCACGCTTGTATATACCTTGCCAATTTGCAAGTTATTGACAAGGCCTACTATGAAGCCGCTGACATTGATGGGGCTGGTGGCTTTCAGAAGTTCAGATACATTACTTTTCCGAATCTAGCACCAGCAATGACGGTGAGTATTTTGTTTCTGCTTATTGGAAGTCTGAAATCTTTCGATTTGCCGTTTGCGTTGACCAATGGTGGGCCAGGTTATGCAACGACCATGATTACACAGTCCATCATCACCGAAGGTGTCAGCTCCAATCGCATCGGTTTCGCTTCTGCGATGTCTATTCTCTTCCTCATTTTGATTGGCGTAGTAACTTTGTTCCAAGTGAAAGTGACAAGCAAAAGAGAAGAGAATCTGTCATGAAAAAATACAAACTATCAACCTTGATTACAGAGATTGTGATGCTATTGATCTGTGCAGCATTTATGATCCCAATTTATTATCTCGTGGTGAATACGTTCAAAACGCAAGCCGAAATCGTTGCATCTCCGTTGGGACTGCCTAGTAGCTTAAACCTTTCAAACTATGCACGGGCACTAGATGGGTTGGACTTTTTTCGACATTTCTTCAATTCATTGCTGATTACTGTAGTCTCTGTCGTTCTCATTGTCGTGTTCGGCTCGATGGCGGCTTACGTAATTGCACGTAAACCCAATCGATTCACCCGGTTTCTACGGAGCTACTTTCTTATTGGTTTCATGGTGCCTTTGCAAACGACCATGTTGCCTCTATTCTTGATTATGAAGAATCTTCACTTAATTAACACCTTTCAAGGACTTATCTTTCTGCATAGTAATGGGGCTGTGTTTGCCTTATTCTTGTATACGGGCTTTATCCGGGCAATGCCTCGTGACCTAGAAGAAGCTGCTTTTGTAGATGGTGCCGGTATATTTCGTACATTTTGGCAAATCGTATTTCCTTTGCTACGGCCTGTAACGGCAACCCTCGTGATCTTCAATACTATTTGGATTTGGAATGATTTCCTGTTAAGTTATCTATTCTTGCCCTCAACGGATAAAGCAACATTAACGATGCAGGTCTATAACGGCGTTGGACAGTATTATACCGATTGGTCAATTATGATGCCCGTACTTGTCATCGCCATACTGCCAATGGTGATTTTTTATCTCTTTATGCAGCGGCACATTGTTGGCGGCCTGACCACTGGTTCTTTAAAAGGCTAGCGGTCTGATCTGTTCTCCATTGTTGTTCAAAGTGTAGATAACTGGCATACCTGACTCTCGGCGTACTCCGTAGCGGTACGAATACTTTATATCTCGTTCTAATTATCCCAATGACAAAATAGGGGAAAAATAATGATGTCTGATAATGCTTTAGTTGCAGGTGCGAAAATTACAATTCAAACCGATCAGCCTAAGCCGATTAGCCCTGATTTGTTCGGTATCTTCTTCGAGGACATAAATTATGCGGCAGATGGTGGGCTATATGCCGAACTTATACAGAATCGGTCATTTGAATACACATCTGCAGATAACCCTGATTGGAACTTCTTTACAGGTTGGGAACTTATTCAATCAGGCGGTACATGCTCGATAGGCTTAGCCGATGCGTCACCTCTCCATCCCAACAATCCCCATTATCTTGTACTGAATATTGTCGCTGGGACCAAAGCGGTGGGACTTTGCAACATGGGGTATGACGGGATTGTGCTGAAAGCAGGCGAGACTTACGAGGTTTCCCTTTTTGCTCGTCAGGTATCGGGACAAATTGGTTCAATAACAATTCGCTTGGAAAGTCGAACGGGTGAAACTTTAGGCGAGGCAACTTTGCCAAATCCAACCGGCGATTGGGCAAAATACACCGCAACCATCGAACCAAGTGCCAGTGATAATTTCGCGCGCTTTGTAGTCTTGGTCAACGGTTCCGGTTCAGTTGCGTTGGATGTAATTTCGCTGTTTCCACAGAAGACATTTCACAATCGTTCGAATGGATTGCGGGCTGATTTGGCCCAGGTTATTGCCGACCTCAAACCAAAGTTTATGCGCTTTCCCGGTGGGTGCTTGGCGCACGGTAACGGGCTTGATAATATGTACCGCTGGAAAGATACTATTGGGCCAATTGAAACCCGACGCGAGCAATTCAATATCTGGAATTATCATCAGAGCGTTGGGCTAGGGTACTTCGAATATTTCC
Organism: Aggregatilineales bacterium; assembly: GCA_044227005.1. Lineage (GTDB taxonomy): Bacteria > Chloroflexota > Anaerolineae > Aggregatilineales > Phototrophicaceae > CFX2. Next base: position 381,514 of record JBGAFZ010000002.1, on the reverse strand, counting down.
AATTCTGCGAAGATATCGGTGCAAAGCCGCTCCCAGTTGTGCCGGCTGGTACATGTTGCCCTAACACGGGCGCGAAATACACTGGCCTGTGGGAACAGGGTCAGCAAGGTCTTCCAATGGAGGAGATGTCCAATTATGTTCAAGAAGTGCTTGATCTGATTGAATGGGCAAATGGCCCAATCACATCAAATTGGGGAGCGAAACGCGCAGAAGCGGGGCATCCTGAGCCGTTCGGCTTGAAATATCTGGGTATCGGTAATGAAGATCGTATTACACCGCTTTTCAAAGAGCGCTTCAAGATGATTTATGATGCGGTGAAAGCCAATCACCCTGAAATTGTTGTCATCGGCACGGTTGGGCCGCGTCCTGACGGTGAGGATTATGAGGATGGTTGGACGTTTGCTCACGACTTGAACTTGGAAATGGTGGATGAGCATGGCTACAAAGAACCTGACTGGTATTGGGATAATCTGCGCCGATTTGACTGCTATGATCGCAGTAAATCAACTATTTATCTCGGTGAATTCGCCGCTCATGATATAGGACGCGCGAACACACTTCGTTCTGCGCTATCTGAAGCAGCTTATATGACCTCGTTGGAGCGCAATGGCGATATTGTTCGCTTGGCATCCTATGCGCCCCTGCTGGCTAAACAGGGCCGTACACAATGGACTCCTGATCTGATTTATTTTGACAACACTCGAATCAACTTAAGTATCAATTACTACGTGCAGCAGCTCTTTAGTGCCAACGCAGGCGATGTCTATCTACCGATTAGTGTAGAAACCCGGTCGGGTGTGGAAAATATTTCCGCTTCTTGTGTACAAGACACAACAAGCGGTGACATTATTATCAAACTGGTGAGCCGAGCAGTTGAACCGATACAAGCTTATATCCATCTTTCTACGGTTAGGGCGATTGAACCTTCTGCATCTTACACGGTACTCACTGGCGATCCTATGGCTGAGAATACGCTCTGGAGACCCTTGAGTCTCGCGCCTAAGTGGGCTGAAATAACAGTGTCACATCAATTTGGTTATGAGATCCCTGCATACTCGTTGAGTGTTATTCGGGTAAAAGCAGATGCTCCGTAAGTATATAAATTCTTTATATAAAGTGTTTCAAATATTTCATATCAATCCAATGGAACCTTTTTGAAGTTTACTAGCCAGATGTCGCTACAACCTCAATCTGTGGAACAGTGCATATCTGGCGTTTTAATTGTAAGTCACTAGATCATTTTGTCCAAAATGGGAAATCTAAAGAAAGTGGATATGTCATAAAACTAGTAAGTTAGTCATTATGCTAGTTTGAAATGGCAATAAAGAAGATCTCGCAGTAAGGTTTGAAACAACCACGAATCAGACCGAACTGCGAGGTAGCCTAATGACAAAGACATTTGACGATTTCTGCCTGTGGATATTTGTATTGGTCAACGATCTGTGGGTGGAGATGAAAGGCAGCTACAAACACGCGCGCCAAGAACCCTTATGCAGCGATAGTGAGTTATTGAGCATGGTACTGGCCAGCGAATGTATGGGTGAAACAGAAGCGCTCAGTCACTGGCAAGGGCATCGGGATTTGTTTCCCTATATTCCCAGCCAAAGTCGCTACAATCGGCGCCGTCGCGCCTTGAGTGATGTTCTGAAGGTGATGCGTCACATGCTCATTCAACGTCTGGATGTCGCCAGCGATTGTCAGTGTGCCTTGGATAGCTTGCCGATTGGCGTGTGTGCTTTTCATCATGCGCCTCGTGCCAGCAGTCAATGGCGTTCACACGATGCCCAGATTGGCTATGTATCGGCTAAGAAACAATGGATTTTCGGTTATCGGTTACAAAGTCTGGTCACTTTACGCGGGGTGATTATCGATTTCATGTTGGCACCAGCGGGTTAAAAAGACAGCGAAGTCGTAGGAGAATTTTTACCCATGCATACCAGTCGGCGTATTCTGGCAGATAAAGGCTATGTCAATCGTGAACTAGCGCAACGACTATTACGCGAACATGGCGTGTGTCTGATCGCTCGAACCCGCAAGAACCAAATGCGCCACCCACTCCCCCCGCCTTGCAAGCTTGCATTCCCAAATGGCGTGAAATTTGCGAAACCGTGCACAGCCAATTGGTCGCTCAGTTTCACATCCAACGCAACCATGCCCGTTCCTTTGCTGGGCTTTGTACGCGCCTCATTGCCAAACTCTCCGCTCATACCTTCTGTCTCTATCTTAACCGCCTGTTCGGTGATGTTGATTTCTTGCCCATTAAGCATCTTGCTTTTCCAAACTAGCACAATGGCTAAGTTGATTGAAAATAAATACCGTGCAAAACTAGCAAGCGTTTAGGTCTTATTCTTAGTCAAATTCCACGCAGTTCCAACACTAATATCTAGGTGTTTTGCGATAGCTGGAAAACTCCACCCTCTTAACCGCAGTTCAATGACTTGTGCTTGAAGTTCTACTTTTGCAGGATTGATTGGACGCGGTTGACTTTGATATTTTGCCCTATGAAAAGCAAACTCAAGTTTGAAATATCTAGGATAGGCACGGCGCCCTGTTCGCAACAATTATATTATATTGTATTTGAAAAACAGTAACAATATTTTCATTATTCTAAAGAGCTAGTTTTCCGTCAATAATCCTCTCTTACGTTTGGCATCTAAGTGTTCTAAATGTGTGGAAATATATAGTTAAATAAGACAGGTTAATCATCCCAATTTACGATACAAGTTGTCTAATATTCAATACAGTGTTCGTATGATATAGACAACCAAGTGTCAATTGTGCTACAGCGCGATAATAGACTGTATTGGCTGATTTCATGACCAGCCCCAGAAATTCCGGCGACCACTGTAACAGATGCTCAGTGAGGAAACGCCCTGTTGCTTCGACCGCCTCGATAATCAGGTTCGTATCGCCCTTATCAATCGCGAACAAGGCTAGCCCATTCAAATGCGCCATAAAGCGCAGTTCCAACCCAATATGGTCATCGGGTTCGACGTTCGAGCGCCGGGTTTCCATACCATAATGCTGATACTGCTGCCGGACCTCGAATGTTTGGCGCTCGAAGATCAGGTGTTCACTGCTGCGGTAAACTGATTCCCAAGGCGGAGCTAACAAACGGTTCGGACCAACAAACAGCCGTGAATGGTCGCGCCGCAAATCCTCAAGCTGAGCACTATCCCACTGTGTGCTGAACTGGCGCAGTTGGTCTAGCCCTGCGTTTTCTTCCGCATTCGCGCTGCTATACGGCCAATCTGAAAACAGGTCATCAGATACGATGGCCTGTATGAGTTCCAACGTCGGCGGCTCGTAAAAAACCTTGCTCAAAAACGTATAAGCAAGCTGTTGTGCAATGAGTGTTTCCGCCGAGATTTCCATGTTGGTCTTCCTTTATCAAAATATGCAGGAGGATTAAACCTCCCGCATTCACGTCTAGCATATTCTCAGTGTTGGCTGATGCGGACTGCTATTTGTCCTCTATTTATAGGCCAATCCTAACCATCGATGCATAGAACAGGAAACGGCCCATAAGTTCTGCAACCAGAACCAGTGCGAATGCCAAGTATGCGAGTGTTGTTAAGCGTTGAATATACTTCTCGACGGCGGCAGTCTGATAAACAAACATCGCTAGCAATCCTGCGCCCAGAAAAAGCAGTACCAGGCGGGCTACCAGAACGACCGGATGCTGTCCGAAAATGATACTCAGGCTGGCGCTGGCTGCGGCATTGTTAGCCGTTGCCAACTGTGCGAAGTAAATCGGAATAACCACAAACTGAATACCCATCAGTGCCATCGAAATCAAGGCAATCCAACGTAGCGTGGTCGCGAGAATATCGTACTGAACCTTATTCTCGTCTGACGCTTTGCGCTTGAGATACCAGAAGCTGGCCGCAAAAGCCACGCCAATTGCCATTGAGCCGAGGAGGAAGGTGGTGATAAAGAAGGTAACGGGAGTTGCCAAGGTGTGCCACGCCGGAACACTCACTAGCTGGTATACACTCGCCATCGCATAGATAAGCAATAAGCCCACTAAAGCGGTAACAATCGCCAACCCATTGCGAATGGCAGGTGTTGAGATTTTCCGCCATTGTAGGAAGGCGAAAACAGCACCCAAAACAGAGAAGGTGACTGCTAAGGCAATTTCACGACTCAGCCACGACGATCCTAAATTCATGATGGCGCGGGGCGCATTAATCGGATTACCAAGGTGGAAGAAGGTCACGATCAAGGCAATAACAGCCAATGGCCCAATTGCCAAGAGCGCACGATCACTCAATAGGTCAGCATCCTGCGATTTGTATCGTCGAGCAGCGAAGAAATACACACCACCCAGAATAACGAACGCACCCACCGCCATTTGCATGACAACGGTAAACACTACAAGAGCCCATTCACGTAGTTCCATGACTAAATCTCCTCCGGGTTCGCCAGCTTGCCAATAGTTGAACCCACTGGTGCGGCATTTTCGTGCGGTGTGATAACAAGCGATGGGCTGGTTATAGATGCATCCGGTAGCGGAGCAAAAGCAGCGGCATCACCATATTTAGCCCTTAACTCTTCCAGTTCTCCGAAGTCCAGTGCGCGGGAAGGACAAGCAGTGACACAAGAAGGCTTTCCGCCTGCATCCAAAGCGTCATAGCAGAAGTTACATTTGCTCATCACACCTTTTTGGGCATCAAAATGTGGTGCGCTGTAAGGGCAAGCCCATTCGCAATAACGGCAGCCAATACACTGAGATTGATCGATCAGCACAATACCATCCTCGCGTTTTTGCATTGCTTGCGTCGGACAAACTTCAACGCAAGCCGGATTTTCGCAGTGGTTACAGGCGACCGATGTGTAGTAGGTGAAAACACTTTGTGTGTACGAGTTATCCGCGCTTGGGGTCCATTCACCGCCAGTATATTCAGCAACCCGACGCCAAGTTGTCCCCACAGGCAAGTCCCATTTGTCCTTACAGGCAATCTGGCAGGCTTTACAACCCGTACAAACGCTAGAGTTAAAGTAGAATCCATATTGTTTAGTCATGATTAGGTCTTCCTATGCTTTCTCGATTTGGACAAGAGCGGTATGCATGGGGTCGCCTTTTGCCAAGGGTGATGGACGATATCGAGTTAGCACGTTCGGACAACCTGATTGATCAACGCCATTTGCGTCTGGCGCGTACCATGCACCTTCAGGAAGTTGAACGACGCCCGGCATAATGCGCGGCGTGACTTTGGCGAGGACGTGCGTACGCCCACGATCATTAAAGACGTAAACCTTATCCCCGTGGACAATTCCACGGGCGGTTGCGTCAATGGGGTTGATCCACACTTCCTGCGGAGCAGCTTCAACCATCCAGGGAACGTTGCCATAAGTGGAATGCGTGCGCTGCTTGTAATGCGCACTAATCATCTGCAAAGGATATTTTTCCTTCAGCGGATCATTGACGCCTTCCCATGTTTCCATATAAATGGGCAGACCGGTGATGACGTCACTTTCTTGAAGTTCCCACTTTTGGCCGATGTCATGCAGTATTGACGAAAAGATTTCAATTTTACCGGAAGGTGTTTCCAGCTTATTGGCTTCGGGGTCTTGACGGAATGATTGGAACGCGACGTACGGCTCAGCCTTATTAGTCACCTTGTAAATACCCATCTTCTTGAACGATTCATAATCTGGGAAATCAGGATTGGTCTTGCGGGTTTCATCGACGCAATAATGCAACCAATCTTCGGTGGTCTTACCTTCTGTGTACTTATCACCAACTCCCAAACGAGTGGCAATTTCAGCACACATGTCATAGACCGACTTGGCTTCGAACATAGGCTCAATCGCCTGATCGCAGAAAATGGCATACCCCATATTGCTGGTATCACCGTTGACTGCAATATCAGTTTTTTCGTAATTGGTCGTGTCCGGAAGAAGAATATCAGCATATCGTGCACTTGGTGTCATATGAACGTCAACGACGACGATCATTTCGCACATGGTCTCATCTTGCAGAATTTGGTGAGTCAAATTGGCTTCTGCATGTTGGTTGATGAGCGCATTGCCGGCATAGTTCCAAATGAACTTGATCGGTACATCAAGCTTGTCTTTGCCCTTGACACCATCTTTGAGCGCGGTCATTTCCGTGGCGTTCCGAATGGCATCAGGCCAATTAAAAACGGATATCGCCATCTTAACCGGATTAGTCAACGTCGGGAAGGAAGCTAGACCAATGCCAAAACCTGATTCGCGTGCGCCAGTGCCACCACCGTGAATACCGACATTGCCAGTCAGAATAGGGAGCATTGAGATAGCGCGACAGTTTTGTTCGCCGTTGGCTTGGCGCTGCGGCCCCCAACCCTGCGTGACAAACATGGGTCTTGTGAGTGCCATTTCACGTGCTAACTCGACAATGCGTGTCGCCGGAATACCAGTAATAGCGGCCGCCCACTGCGGTGTCTTAGCGATTTTATCCGTGCCAGTGCCCATCACATAATCTTTATAGCTGTCTTGATCTTCGTAACCCTTTGGCATATGATCGCGGTCAAAACCAATAGTGTATTTGTCCAAAAATGCCTGATCATGAATATTTTCACTGATCATCACATATGCCAAAGCACTGACGAGCGCGGCATCAGTACCAGGACGGATCGGTATCCACTCGTCTGCCGAGTTCACGCCAGTGTCCGTATAACGCGGGTCAACGACAATCAACTTAGCACCGCTCTCCCGCTTGTAATGCTGCAAACTGTAGCTTAGGCCACCACCGCTCATACGGGTTTCGCAGGGGTTATTGCCGAAATAAACCATCAATTTGCTATGCACAACATCTTCGATACTGTTATTCATGACCCACGCACCACCAAAGGTCATCGGTAGGGCAGATTCCAACTGTGCAGCGCTGTAGTCACCGTAGTGATTGAGGTAACCACCGTAGCAATTCATCAAACGAGCAATCGGCGTCGCACTGGGAGGCCACGAGGTGCAAATCAATGCGCCGAGCGTGCCGGTACCATAATTCAAGTAGATCGATTCATTACCATATTTCCCAACCAATTCCTTGAGTTTATTGGCGATGGTGTCGTACGCTTCTTCCCACGTAATACGCTCAAATTCACCAGAACCTCGTTTGCCGACGCGCTTCATCGGGTATTTCAAACGGTCTGGATTATAAATGCGCTGGCGGATCGAATGACCACGCACGCACGACCGAACTTGATGCTGTCCCCATGTGTCATCACCTGTATTATCGGTATCAACGCGGTAAACAGTTCCATCCTTCACAAACAAACGGAGTGGACAGCGGCTACCACAATTGACCACGCAGGCATTCCATACGATTTTGTCTGGTTCAGCAGGTATTTCACCACTGCCCTGAACATGTTCGAACGCCCCCTTAGCGAACATAGCAGCAGTACCACCCATTACCGCACTCCACTTCATGAAGCTGCGTCGGCTCATCACGGTATCGGTGATAAGATTCTGAATGTACCTATTATCGCTCATGGACGAGTGCCCCTTCTACTTAACGATCTCTACACAGGCAAACGGCAATGACGCTCCTTGCCTATCATTGACTTGAGAATAGAACATCAACCGATTAGACAACATTCTCCAATGGAGCGATCCATATCACCCAATCGGGTGATTTTTCATCGAAAGTGAGTTTTGACCTCTATTGTGATACGAGAGAAAAAGTAATGTTACTGTGCATACCAAATTGATTACTTTTAGCCAATTAGCAATTGTCCAACGGGGGTAAGATCTGGTTGATTCAAATGTAAAGATTTTTATTGAGACTGGCACGATGTTAAAACAGGAGATTCCGACTAACGAACATTCAATTTCTCCCCTTACACACGATGCGGAACGATGGCTCGAAGGTGTAGTAGCAATTAGCCGTAAAATTGCTAATCTTGAAGAAACAATCATTATTCTTGAGGCTATTGTTGAGTTAGCTCGTACACTAATGTCCGCCGACGTCGCGGCGATTGCCCTGCTCAATGAGGTTTCAGGTCAACTGATTTTGAAATGCCATGCAACAGAAACCGGTATTCAGCAACTTTCCTGCGATAAGATTAATGAAACGGTGGTTATAGGAGCGGTACGGAATGGGCAACCGATTCGCTTTCCCGACGAAGATGGCCTAGGTGCAGATCTAGGTTGGGATTGTCCAGTGTTGGGAAAACCCATCCAATCAGCTGCTATTGTTCCCATCGTGTTGGATGGCACGCCTGTTGGCGCATTATGGGTATCCCGCTACGAGGCCATTCCCTTTGTTTACAGTGATTTTCTAAGGCTGCCCCAGCTTGCTGATCAGATCGTAATCACGCTCGAACATGCCTCAATGATGTCCAAATTGCAAGCGGCAGCTGTCGCGCAGGAACGCTACCGTATTGCCCGCGAGATGCATGACAGCCTCGCCCAAGTATTAGGCTATTTGAGCCTACAAATGCAAACCTTGGAAGTATTGGTTAAGCAGCGGAACCAAGATAGTCTGTTGGCTGAACTATCCACCGCGCGGAAGACAATCAACGCGGCTCAGGCTGATGTCCGCGAAAGTATTCTCAGCCTGCGTACAACCCTATCAGATGATATGTTGCTCTTGACGGCGCTGGAACAATACCTTGAGGCATTCGGTGTACAGACAGGTATCGATGTGCAGTTTACCAATGACGTGCAAGGGCCAGTTCATCTGTCACCACTCACGGAAACTGAACTGGTACGAATTGTTCAAGAAGCATTGACGAATGTCCGAAAACACGCGCAAGCACATCATGTTCAACTCTATGTTAGGAGTGATGGTCTTATCCTTCACATTCACATTGCCGATGATGGTACCGGAATGAGTACGCGAGAAGTCATGGGTAGTCATTTTGGACTGCAAACCATGCGTGAGCGCGCTCAAAGTATTCATGGGCAGGTGTCCATTATTTCTGAACTCGGACAGGGAACAACTGTTGCTCTAACCGTTCCTTTGCTGATTTCATCGAGGAATAAATAACTTATGACACTCCGAATTTTGATTGTCGATGACCACCGATTGTTCCGGCAGGGTTTAGTGAGCCTTATGCGCACTCGGCAGGATCTGGTCGAAATCGTTGGGGAAGCAGCAAACGGTACGCAAGCACTCGAAATGGCCTACCGTTTAAAGCCTGATGTGATTTTGATGGATATACAACTGCCCGATATTAATGGGTTAGGGGTCTCTGCTAACATTCGGCAGCATATGCCCTCGGTTGCCATTGTGATGCTAACGGCTTCCGAAACTGATCAAGACTTATGTCATGCCATCGAACTGGGTGTAGCCGGTTATCTACCAAAGAGTTTAGATGCTGACGAGTTGTTCCATCTGCTGGAAGGTGTTCAAAACGGTGAACCTGCAATCACCCCCTCAATGGCTTTGCGCTTGATGAAATTGATACGATCACCAGTTAACACAGGCCCGATACACGCCCAAGGAGAAATTGCTTTAACGGAACGAGAGATGGATGTCTTGCGCAGGGTAGTTAAGGGTCTTAGTAATCCCAAAATCGCCGATGACCTTACTATTTCAATAAATACGGTGAAAGTCCACCTGCACAATATCCTAGAGAAACTACGGGTCACAAACCGCGCTCAAGCAGCCGTATGCGCTGTGCAGCAGGGGCTCGTGGAAAAAGAAACAGCATAAACCTGAAATGAAAACACTTCTGTTGAGCCGGCGCAGGCGATTTCAATCCAGCGGAAACGGAATTGACCTATGAGTGTGTTTAATCTCATTGCCGCAGCGAATGAACTCGCTAATCTGGTTAACCAGCCAATTCTAACAGTCGATGCCAAGCGTTGCCTCCATGCTAAGAGTAAAGCCAACACCTGTCAATTATGCTTGGATGCGTGTCCAGTGGCAGCGATTTCGCTTGATAGCCATCAGATAGCTCTTAATGCGTCGCTATGTGTGCAATGTGGTCTTTGCCTTCATACCTGCCCGACAGGTACTTTTACAGGAGTTGATGGTGTCGAAAAGCTATTGGACTGCGTCAAATTACTTCCGCGCGGTCGTGTGATCGAGATCGCCTGCCCACAACATCCTAAAGGCGCTACACGACTGACTGATACGCAGCACAAAATTATTTCCACGCGCTGTTTGGCGGCATATGGCTTATCTACCTATGCATCCCTCAAAGCTTTGGATGTAAAGAAAATCATTCTGCGTCTAGATGCCTGTGCGCAATGTCCGCTTGAAGAACTCAAAGCAGGAATTATACGAACGGCTGAACAATCAAATGCATTACTGAGTCTTAGTGAACAAGTGATAGATCCTGTCACACAGGTTATTGAAGCTGATTTACGGGAGCGTCCGGCGCAACGTAGTGCCAACAAAGCCATGTCACGCCGTGAATTGTTCCAACTGTTCCGAAAGCCGCTCGACAAACCTACACCAAAAACCGACAATGCAGATGAGGCTATGTCAGATGCTGAAATTACTTTCGATGAGCATATACCTCAAGAACGGGTTCGGTTGGTGATTGCACTGCGTCAACTTGGTAATAACGCCAATCAGAGTACATATACACCTTTTCGCGGATTGAAAGCTGGTACGGATTGTACTGCCTGTGGCGTATGTGCATTTGCCTGCCCGACCCATGCGTTGAAGATCAAGTGGAACGACAATAAGTTCACACTGAATTTTGCGTCCGGTGCCTGTACGAATTGTTCGCTGTGTACCGAGTTATGTCCTGTTAAGACTCTAGTGTTCGATGAGCCGATTGCAATTGAACAAGCTGTGACAATGGAGCCAAAAGAGATCACTTCCGGGCCGCTCCAACACTGCCGCAAATGTAATGCACCGTTTGCCGCCAAAGAGTTAACCAATCTTTGCCCCTTATGCGAATATCACCGCCGTTTTCCATTTGGTGGTTCGATAAAGGCTGAAAAATATCATGGATGAACTGCTTCGATTTAATGAACTACTAGCCGAGTCCGCACGACGACATAACCATTTGTGTCCACGACAGGTCATCGGTGTCCGAATGGGTATGTTAGCAGGTAAACGCCTGCATTTGGAATTACCCCAGACGAATAAGCGGCTGTTTACCTTCATTGAAACCGATGGTTGCTTTGCCGACGGCGTCACCGTTTCAACTAACTGCACGCTAGGACATCGCACACTGCGGCTGTTTGATTATGGCAAGGCTGCCGCGACATTTGTGGATACTGAAACGGAACAGGCTGTGCGGATAGTCCCAAGCCATAAACTGCGCGCACTTGCCTTACAAATGCTTCCTGACGCTAAAAGCCACTGGCACGCCCAGTTGGCTGCTTACCAGCAGATTCTAGACGAAATTATGTTCGATGTACAATGGGTGACGATTGATCTCTCCATGGCAGAACTCATCAGCCGCCACGGTGTGCGAGTGAACTGTGCGGCTTGCGGTGAAGAAATCATCAATGAGCGCGAAGTCATTGCGAACGGGCAGCCATTGTGCCGCGCCTGTGCCGGAGACTCGTACTATCATCCCAATCTACAAGCTTCACTTGTGAATACATTTGAGACTGTTCTGGAGACAAATCAAAGTGCCATTAAATGAGATGACAGAGTAAGACGCCAAGTCATTTTAGACAAAATGAATATTCTAAAGAGATAGACCTGTTTGCTCTATAACAGGTCGTTTGGAAATAAACATAGTGTAAAACTCGCAAACGCTTAAGTTTTGTTCTTAGTCAAATTCCATGCAGTTCCAACACTAATATCTAGGTGCCTCGCAATGGCTGGGAAACTCCACCCTTTTGAGCGAAGTTCGATGACTTGTGTATGAAGTTTTTCTTTTGCAGGGTCTATCGGACGAGGTTGACTATGATTTTTTGTTCTATGAAAGGCAAATTCCAGCTTGAAATGTCTAGGATACGTGCGGCTACCCGTTCGTAACAATTATATTGCACTGTATTTGAAAGTTAAAAATTAATATATCTTACCACTAAGATTAATGTCGATTCAGTAGCCTTTGCCACCATGATGTTCGAAATACTTTACGGTCACAAATCACTTCATTTCCACTTTTCCTTATTCGTATAAGTCTAGCAAGACAAGATTCTGGCAACCTTCCTTCGAAACATTTGTTAAGAATGCTGAGCCAGTTGTCTCACAGGGCGGCGAACTAGTGACTTACTCTCTAAAGCTGCTGTCGGCAGTCGAGATGGTAGAACCGCCCAAACCCGCTTCGCGCGCTCGAATGGCGGCTTGCGCCCGATCAGCAACCTGCAACTTACTGAAGATATTGGACACATGATTGCGTACCGTTTTCATGCTGATGACCAGTTTTTCGGCGATTTCAGCGTTGGTGTGTCCATCGGCAATGTAGGACAAAATTTCCCGCTCCCGTTCCGTTAGTTCTGGGAAAAGTTCTGATCGGGAAACTGGCTCTAAACCAGCAAAGAACTGCATCAACCGTGCCGCAATTTCTGGACTGAATAACGATTCGCCATTCGCTACGGCCCGTACTGCCCGCAGCAGCACACCCTGATCAGCGCCCTTTAACACATAACCCCGCGCCCCGACACGCATCGCTGCAAAAACAGTATCATCATCCTGAAACATGGTTAGTACGATAATGCCAATATGTGGACTGGTTCGAAGAATCCGGCGTGTCGACTCAATGCCGTTGAGGTCGGGCATTTGAATATCCATCAAGATCACATCGGGCTGATGTTCGACAGCCATCTCCAGCGCTTCCCTGCCACTGGATGCCTCACCCACCACCTCAATATCGGGGATGGAAGCCAGCAGCGCTCTCAATCCATCTCGAAACAGGGTATGATCGTCAGCAATGAGAACACGAATCGTTTCCATACTACACCCCCGTCCATCACGCAGACGATGATAACAAAGGCAGACGAGCCTTGATGCCTGTGCCGCCATCGGGCAACATTTCAGCAATACACCTCCCACCCAGCTCCTCGGCTCGCTCGCGCATTGAGATCAAGCCGACACCCGCCCAAACTGCACTCGGGAGTCCGCGCCCATCATCTAGAATTTCCAGACATAGATCATCAGGAAGAGACAAACGGACATAGCAGTGATGCGCCCCAGCATGGCGGCTTACATTATTCATTGCTTCGAGCGCGATACGATAGGCAGCCACTTCAACGGCGGCAGGCAATGACGGTGGGTTTTCAGGAGCTTCCAGCGTGATTTGCAACCCCTGCACCTGATTGTGAGAAGCGATATGCGCTTTCAATGCCCCGACTAATCCGAGTTCATCAAGAGCGGGCGGACGCAGATTGTAGGCAATACGTCGAATGTCAGCGAGCACCTCCTGCATTTGTGCCTTTAGCTCTGTTGACATCTTCTTAACCGCACCTGAATCCCGATCCGCCAGATTGTAGACGGCATCCAGTTTGAAGGCCATCGCGGCGAGTACCGGTCCAAATCCATCGTGTAGGTCACGCCGAAGCCGTCGGCGCTCTTCTTCACGGGTCGTAACCAGTCGCTCGCGGGAGCGCTGCAAATCCTGTGTCAGACGCACGTTGTAGGCGGCGACGCCTGCCTGCCGGGCGATAGTTTCCAGCAGCCGCCTGTCGCTCTGTGATAATGCCTCGGTGGGCGCACGCGGCGCAAGGATCATCTGACCGATTGTCTCTAACTGATAAACCAGTGGCAGAATTTCAATACTGCCATTGTCCTGGGGTGCAAATCCAGCCGAACGAACATATTCGGCGACGATGGGAAGCTGTTCACCTTCCTTCAGCGCGATTGCCACATACGGCAATTTAAGCGCCTCAGCGACCGTCTCCACAATCGTTGGAAGGACAGATTGCGATGCGGCCACAACTTCAAGCTGTTCTGACAGGCGACCTAGTACAGCATAGGGATCGTCACGCTCCCCATACATCAGTCGGTTCACACCGCGCTGCAAGCGTTCTCGCAGGGGTTGAAACGAGATGGCGATAATACCCGTTCCAAAGAGCGAAACGGGCAAATTCCCGCCTGTTTGAAGAAGTATCCCCAATGAACCGACAATGACGACGTAGAGACCAATCACCAGTGCCGTTAAGGAACCATAGACCAGCGTGCGGTTAACGAAGATATGGATATCCCACAGGCGGTAGCGTAGGATAGCGAATCCAGTAGCGACGACGATGGTGATGATGGTGATGTCAGTAATGATAATACTCAATTCCCGTGTGACAGGATTGTCTCCCCAGAGCCACCACGGGACACCACTGAGGATATTGCCCACAATCACAATAACTCCGGCGACAACCAGCCATTTCAACTGCGCCCGCTCAATACCGACGGAACTGCGAAAGCGAAAGATGATCGAGGCGATTGAGCCGAAAACGCCCACTAAGAGCAGTGGGGCAGCGATGCTCAATATTACGTGTATGACCTCTTCGCTATCGGGAATTCCATAAGGATTGCTTCCGTTCAACCCTATACTCTCGAGCGGTCCCGGATGAAAAGCTATGCTGAGGATGACACTGAACAGACCGAATCCTGCCGCCCAAACGATTGGTCGCCAGCGCCTGGACAAAAGTTCTCCATCAGGGAAAAGGAGTAAGGGAAACGTGATTGGAAGAAATATGTTAGGCATCCAGATCCAGATTGTCAACCAGCGTGCAAACATTGCGCCAGGCAGCGATTCGTTCATGAGTGCAAGTTCACTGTACAATGCATAACCAGATGACAACATATTTAATGCGCTCAGAAATCCTGTGGCACAGAACATCCAGCCGATTGGATTACGTGGATGACGCGACGCGACCAGCGCTCCCACGACGCAGTAAGTGATGGTCAGCAGCGGTGTGAAGAACTGGTGACTGAAGGTTGCCTGATTCCCGTTCGCTGTCAGCGCGAGGATGCTCAAAATCAGCCCAATCAGCACCACAACACTTGAGAAAAAGGTAATTGACCACGATAGTCGTCGGGCAGTTTGCTGGCTCATAGTGAAAATCTCGTTGAACATGATCGCGGGCGCGCTTTCTTCGAATCATAACACGATCCGTGTTCGGATCGTGAACGGGTCTGCTTAAATCACCGCTGTTAACCCAAGTCCAATGACCAGCGGTGCGAAGAAATGGATGGCCGGATAGTACACTTCGCGCGGGCGCGCGATAATGAAGATGAGCAGAAAACCCGCGTTCCAGATGATGGTTACCCAACTGACCCACGCAGCTGTCAACCCGATTCGCACCAGTGCCGCACCGATCGCTGCCTGCCCCAACAAAGCGAGGACGACATACAGGATGACCTTCACAGAATTCCATTCCCCATTACTTACGAAGGAGGTTTCGGCGGACACCACCAGCACTGCGCCAAACAGATAAGCCGTCGTGCCGAGCCGCGCCAAAAACGGGTCCCGCCAGCATTCAGCAAGTCGCTTAATAGAACAAATCCCAGTGCAGTCGTAATCGTCGGTACAATGACCAGACTGCGTTCCCAGAGCACGTATGTGGACAGGTTTTTGATCTCCCACTTCCACAGCGCTCTACCAGTGAATAGGACACCAGCGACAGAAAATACCATGAAGCTCAGCACCAGCAGACTGGCAGCAGCAGTACGCTCTGAAATGCCTTGATTTGACAGCCTGACCATGATCGCCAGAACCGTCAGCATGACATTGATGACCGAGATAGTAACAACTCGATAAGGGGATGTGAACCATACGGCTTTCATGGCATCTTTCCTCCGGCAAAGTGTTAGGCAGCACGCACTGATGCGCGTGACCGTATGAGTTGGAAACCCAGTGCGAAGCTGGCCGCCAGCCCGAAAATCAGGTTTGCCCACCCGACAGCATCTCCTACGGGCGGAGCAGCACACCCAATCGGACAAAAAGCCGTGAGAGTTATCAGCCCACCACCAAACGCCGTAAACAGGCTGAAGAGCATAACCACAGTCAGCCCGCCCCGACTGCCACGCGATGCTGTAAGCAGCGACCAGACCCAGCCTCCAGCGAAGACCATATAGACCAGCATCATCAGCGCGATGCTTGCCGGACGATCTTCGGGCAGCATATTTCTGAATTCGGGCACGAACATAGCATCTAAGAAGGTGATTCGCGCCATCATCGTGAGGAATGCAATGATGCTAAAGGTGATTGCGCCATTTAGGGACATAAACCAGGTTCTCATACTGTTTCTCCTCCGACAGCCTACCAACTATGTATACGTCCCACGATAACCCAGGAGTCGTCCGAACGGTGACAGCGACCACATCAGCAGCATTTGCACGAACCGTGGCGGCTGCGTCGCCCGAATTACTTGATCGTACGCTCTTAACAAAACCGCCATATGGAGTAGATTAGGCAGCCCTTTCTCGTTGAGTTTCCCGGCCCTGGCGAGTGCGAAATAGGTATCGAAAAAGTCTTCGATATTGAGCGCAGGGCGAAACACCTGAATGGCGTGCGCCTCTTCGTCACCTTCATTCCAGAAGTAGTGTGGAACATTACGGGGTATGTCTACCGCCTGACCGGGTCCCACTGTCCGCTCGCTACCAGCGATACGAAAGCGCAACGTTCCAGACAGTACCTCGCAGCGACTCTCTTGGAACGGATGCACATGCTCCGGTTCTGGGGGCTGGTGCGGTGGATGGAAGGTTTCGGTGCGAAGGTACGCACCATCAGTATCGGCGGAAGTTCGGAGAAAGAGGGTACGCTGCCCGGTACGTGAATTCAGAATTTCGCTGCCTGATTGAGTCATTTTATTTCCTCCTGCGATAACCGATGAATGTCCTTGCCTATACAGTGGGAGGCTTCACCAAAAGTGCTGTCCGTACCTCACGTACTAAACGCCATGCGCGCACCGCCAGAAATCCGATAACGCCGAAGAGAATCACCGCCAGCACCGGATGCAGAGCAGCGATGATTGGCACTGACCCGCGCATGAAAATGACGACATCTGCCAGCAGAACATAGATGACAAGGGCAAGCCATGTAAAAAGCTTTGTCGGGCGAGGCAACCGGCCTGTGTAAGCAAATACAACCATCAGCAGAGGCGCGATAGCCAACCCATGCCCCAGCCCGGCGTGGGTCGGCAGGTTGGGTCGTCCGCCCAAAAAGGTCAAACCAATCAGAAATACCTGCGTCAAAATCCCAACAACGAAGAGCCACGCGACAGCGGCATAAGCATAGCGGGAGAATCTTACTCTCGACTCCATCGTGTCTTCCTATCCGTGACCCTCAAAGCATAATCATCGCTGTAAAGATACTTCCCAAATTGAGTGGTAGCTGTTGCCAGTGATCGCCGTAATCCGCCGTGTGCCAGATGTCGCCGCTACTCAAACCAGCATACAGATGTCCGGGCGTATCGGAGTCCGTAAGTAGGGCATAGGGCATATGGTTCAACGGCTGCGGCAGTCCGCCGCTCAGTTTTTCCCACCGGCTGCCGCCTATCGAGCGGAAGATGTAAGCCTGCGCGTTGTCGCTACTATGCGCCTTCATTGGACCAGGTGATAGGGAGGCATACATCACCTCTGGTCGCGCGGGGTCTGCTGCGGCTGCCCAGCCATAATGACGATCAAGTCCCTGTTTGGACTGCGTCCAAGTGTTTCCAGCATCCCGGCTGAAGGCAGCACCTGCTCCCGTCCCTCCGCCCTCATAGACCCAATCGCCGTTGGTCGCATGAAATCTGATCGAATGGCAGTCCCGTAGTGCGCCGTTACGGTGACTTTCCCACGTTTTGCCACCATCTGTGCTGCGAACCACCGCGCCTAACTCGACTCCGACCACCATCACATTTGGATCGATGGGCGAGAGCGCAATACCCTGCACATAGGCGGTAAACGGCTTTTCCGCAGGTGAGAACCAGAAGAAACGCCTCGTTTTCTCATAAGACACTGATTCTATCCAGCTTTGTCCGCCATCACGCGAAATAAAAACGCTCGCTGGTCTGGTACCGACGACAATCAGACCGGGTTTGGCAGGACTTATCGCAATGGCTTTGACAACATGACTCTCCATCCCAAGAGGCTGCCAGGTTTTGCCCCGGTCATTAGACCGCAGCACCCCTTTGTCCTGTGTTCCGGCATACACGATATTTGGGTTGTGTGGATCCCCAGCTAGGCAGCGCACATTCGCGCCTTCGATCAGAACCTCAACCGACCACTGATCATTTTGGCATTCTGCCCGTGCCAGCCTGCTTCCGTTTGTTGAGATAAAAATTCTGTTCATTTCCCATCTCCCCTGAACCGGTGGAGACGAACGCATACCCAAAGTACATATGCGCCCGAATCTGCGACACGATCTATCAGATTTTAACGGTTCAGCCTGACTACACCGCCGGTCATGCCCGGAGCGAAAGCAAGTGTGCCGAAGGTCACATACAGCGCACCGTCAGCCCCTTGTGCGATTCCGAATGGTGCGATTAGTCCTTCAGCAACAGGTGTTACGCCGTCGCCAGTGACAATCACCACACTGCCGGGACCGGGTCCCTGATCCGTGAAGAGGGTCAGCTGGACAACATACAATGTATCTCCATCCAGCAGGATGTCCGTGACCGTATTTAAGCCGCTGAAAGTCTCAACCAGTTCACTACCTGACCAATGTTCAATCTTGCCCGCTCCGGGAGTCATACCCGCCCCGAGGAAGCCGATATACAGATCGCCATTTTCGGCAACCTCAATTGAGGTCGGGACGGGGTTATCCGACCATGCGTGGACAAGCTGCAAGCCGCCTTCTGCTGTCCATGAGAGCAGATTATTGCCGCCTGCATCCACGATATAGAGCGTACCATCTGCGCCCCAGGCGATGTCAGCAACGTTAGTATCGTAACCCTTGCCATCCGGGTCATTGGCTGCCTCGAAGTTGTTTAGGTTGATGACGGTTTTGACGACTAACGTATCCGCATCGTATTCCACAACCGAGTCAGCCCAAAATGCACCGGTATTGCCCGATCCTGTGCCGCTGAACAGCAACCAGAGCGACTCGTTATGCGGGATGATGCGGTACACACCGCCCGTTTCCATTGGAAAGGCGTAGCTAGGGAGACCCACAATGCGATCAGATGCCGTACCATCCGGCGCAATCGAGACGACTCGCCCACTCAAGCCAGCATTTACGGGTTGTTCGCCATCCGGTCCCGGCAGGGTGAACGATGCTTCCCCACCCGTGCCTGCTACTGCGACGAACAGATTGCCGTTGGTATCGAAGGCAAGTCCACGCGGCGCACCCAGATCACCCAACACCAGTTCGCCCGGCAGCGGTGGCATCTTTTCCTGCGCCAGCGTAGGCAGCACACAAATCAGAACTAACGTCAGTCCAGCGACAAATTTCAATGACCATCGCGTTAACATATTTCCTCCTGTAAATGCTGCCTCATGTCATGGGGTCATTACGAAGATACACTTAAGCTAATAGCAGTCTGAGCACCAATCCTACTTGGATGGCGCTTGGCTGTTCATCGCGGATATGCATAGTGCCCTTGATACCCAAGCAAACGTCCAACCGGCGCAAGTAAACCGAAAAGGACTCTTTGCGCGGCTGCTGGCGGTTGTGCCAGATAGAGCTCTTTCTCGAATTCTCGCATCACGAGGGCTAGGATGAGCAAATTGGGCAGTCCTGTTTTCTTGCTGACTTTGCCAGCTTGGGCAAGGCCAAAAAAGGTTTCAAAGAACTCGTCGAAACGCAGCGCAGGGCGAACTTCGACCAGCACATGTATCTCTTGATCGCCATCATTCCACCACACATGTGGGGTTCCCGGGGGGACAACGGTGATTTCGCCTGCGTGAACTTCTCGCTGGACTCCACGGACACGGAATTTGACGCTCCCTGAAAGAACTTCAAAGCGTTCTTCTTGGAGCGGGTGGATGTGTTCGGCTGCTACGAACCCGTGCGGTCTCATAATAACGTCCGCTTGCATGAGTTCGCCGCCCGTATCCTTAGCTGTTTTCCGAAAAATGATTTTTTCGCCCGTCACGGGATGTTCGAGAATGTCTCCTGCCTTAGCCACTGTATTCCTCCTTGGCAACTTGCAATCGTTCGCGTAAACCGAGGTGATAACACCACTTGATCGCTTCATTTCGTACAAATCAATGGTTTTTGAGCGCCTGCCATGATTCAACCATCGCCCATGCGCCGAAAACCAGACTTCCAATATGGTTGATATCGCCAAAGGGCGAAGCGCCTGAACAAGGAGGTAGACAGGCGACGATGCTCAGTCCATTACCGAGTCAGCCCACTGCACATAGTACCAACGCGGTCATCAAACCCCGTTGACTGCCCTGGCTTGCAAGGGCGAGCGCCGCTGCCCAGGATGCGTAGACAAGTGCGCCGGTAACCAGCACGGGATCCTGAACAACGGATAATGAATTTGGTATCAGCGTGCCAAATAAATCGAGATGCCAGTCGAGGATCAAATGGCTGAGGCTAAACCCTATGGCAAGGGTATGCACAGGCAACCAGCGCGGGCGTGATTGAGTGAGGCTGATCATTTCGACAAAATCTCAACGACCCGGTTTTCGAGCAGGTCTTTCAGATAACCAAATTCAGCGTTCATCTCTCGTCTGACACTCGCACCAATCAGCGGCTCCGCCAGCTTGGAAAAGCCTTCCGGCTTCATTTCAATTTGGCAGGTGACTCTGGTACCTTCCGCTTCCGTCTCAAAGAGATAGGATGCTTCGACTGCCATAGAACCAGAGGTGATTATAAACGTAACGATCTCATTAGGTCTGTATACGGTGAACTCGTTACTGGCTTCCAGTTTCCGCCCTAGAAATTTGCGGACAAAGGTAAATTGCGTCCCTATTCCCAACGGGGCTGCCGTCGTTTTTCGTACTTCAATCAGGCCGGTTTGCCATTCAGGACCGTTTGTAAGGTCGCTCACGTAGGCAAAGACTTCTTCAATGGGTCGATTGATAACAATGCTGTCCTCGACCTTAATCATGTGGCCTTCTCCCTCTAATTACAGCGCGGGTTAGTACCTTTACATCAAGATGCCGTATCTATTTCCTTTATTCAGCCTAAAGGAAAAGGTGTCCCAGTGTCATGAGCAGGGATCACGACCTGATCGGGAAGAATGCCCAGATGGGTCGGGACGATGTCCCGATTGAACTACATAGCGCCCCTACCGCTCTTTCTCGTTTAGCAACCAACTATTACGCCGCGTTGCGAAACAAGCCTTAGCTTTCTTGCTTGGACATATTCCATACCGTGCCAACACTCATATTTAAATGTCTTACAATGGCTGGAAAACTCCATCCCAATGAACGTAGTTCAATGACTTTTGCTTGAAGTTTTAGCTTTGTGGGATCGATAGGGCGAGGTTGAGCTTTGTATTTTGCTCTATTGAAGGCGAATTCAACTCTGAAATATCTAGGATAGGTACGGCTACCCGTTGGGACTATTGCTTTGTAGCCTAGATAAAAAGCCACCGTTTGCTTTGAGGGTGGAGGAAAATCATCTGCTGACGAAGTAGGGCATTTTCAAGGATGATGTCTGACCGGCTTTTGGGCAAATCGAATACAAAACCTATTGCAACCTGTCCGGGTTTCGTACACTGTTGAATGCTATGTCTGAAAATACTGAAGAGCGACAAAATTTATGCAAATATCTCGTACATCCTATGCAGTATAAACAACCGGTTGCCTTCCGTTAATAACTTAGAATAACTCCGCTTTACACGATTTATTGGTTTGTTTTTGCACGCTACAAAGCTAAACTCCTAAAACTGAGAGAGGGTGAGTTAAGTATCCAACACAGGTATATTTCTTCTGAATTGAACGCGGAAAAGCTTCATACAGGATTGGCTCTTAAACATATCCAATGTGGGAGACCCAGTTTCTCGAAAGCGCTTGAGCCACTTCTTCACCCAACTCAGGCTACGCTTCAGTGTTTTGCTCAGTCGTGGCAACGTCCAGTCCCGATGTGCTTGCCACATCTGAAACAGGCGCATCCGGTCGATCTCCCACTCGAGCTCCATGTGACACTTCCAAATTATCTTTGAGATGCCCATTCATTCTACTGGCCACGATGTCAACTGCACTACTTCGGAGCTATTCATGAAAATCATACATTGGACAATGTCATCGGACACGATGTCATGTCCTTGAACATTGTCCATCTTTTTGGCATCGGAACATCATCCTACATCTCAACACTGATTTCTCCCTCAAAGCCTAATGGGTGTTCGCATGAGGGTGCAGGACGATGTTGATAGTACGGAATGTAGGGTGATGTCCTCGGACATGACACAAATTGACCAGCACTGAGGCAACGAAGATGAACATATGATGCTCAAGCTACGATGAAAAGAAGCCGCGAATCCTATCGATGCTTCGCTTTTGGTCAAGTATGAATTGTCAACGGTTTATGTGGGCAGCACCTAAGGGAATTTACAGAGCAATGCCTACCGCTTCATCGAGCGAAAGTAATTTACCAGCACTCCAAGCTGTATCAAAATCCTCATCTTTCATTGATTCACGAATAGCGATGATTGAGCGATCATATAGTTTTTTGTCAAGCGGTGTCCATTGGTAAGTTTGTTTCTTGTACAACACATCAGAGAATGCGGCTAAGTGCGCTGCCGGTTCATATTCTTCAAGACCAATCAAAATGCATATCATTCCTAATAATGCCATAGGGATTATAGCCGCACCAACGGGATTGCTTCGCATGTCATGAAGCGCAATTCGGTAATATTGCTCAGCGGCACCTAGATCACCTAGTTCAAGAGCAAGGTGTCCCTCCGCAATAATCGTCTGAGCAGCTAGTACAACGTTATCCATTTCACGTGCCAAGATAAGCCCTTCCTTGAGTGCGATTTGCGCTGCAGGTAAATCACCTTCAAGAAGCGCAGTGATCCACTCCAGTTGAACTAAAATGGGCAAGTAAATTATATTATTTCCAAGTTCTCGAAGAAGAGTCAAAGCTTCTTTTGAGCGCTGTCGAGCGGCACTAAAATTCCCTTGCAGTAGTTCGACATTCCCCAAATATAAGAGACCTTCCGCATAAGTAGCCCGTTCACCCATCGATTGAAAGATGCTGAGACTTGTGCTAATCTGTTGATGAGCGATCTCAAATTCACCCTGTGAACTTGCCATACTTCCCAGATTTAGCGATATAAAGGCAGTTCCCATGCGATCACCTGTTTGTTGAGTAATCACAAGACTCTCCTGCAAATAGGTGCGTTGAGCAGCACGGTCGCCAAGATCACCCGCTATCACGCCCAGAACATTAAGTGATATAGCCTGCCCTTGCTTGTGTCCGAGAGCACGCATAATCGTCAAACCTTCCGTCATCAATGATTGCGACAAATTCAAATCACCTTGTAAGTATGCCACCTTACCCAGTTCAATCAAGCAGCGCCCCATGATCAATTGATCGTTAATCTGTCGCCCCAGCGTCAGACTTTCTTCAAACTGCTTGCGGGCCACAGGTAGATTTCCTTGAGAGATGTTGATGTTGCCAGTTTCTAGCAACACTTGTGCCAATCCATTGTGATTATTTTGTCGGGAATACAACGATCTCGCTTTCTCCTGCCATTCCAAGGCAGCTACATAGTTGCTCTGACTGTTAGCGAGACGCCCCAGCAAAAACTGGATATGGGCTACCTGATCATTGGATTGCCCATCCCGCAACTTAAGTGCGTTCTGAAACTCTTTTTCGGCATTATCCCAACGGCCTGTAAGCTCCAATACCTGTCCGCATTCGGTATGGACATCAGCTATCTCATTTGGATCATCCAAAAGAGGTAGCAACCGAGCATAGTAATCAAGCGCTGCGTCATTTGCAAAGGTCGCACGCGCAGCAGATCCTGCTTTAGAGAAATATTCGCGCTGCTTATGTTTGTTTTCGGTTAATCCATAATGATATGCCAGTAGATCAAGGTAGCTATCCGCGCCTTGAGACTCAATATACTGCGCCAAGCGTTCATGTAATTGGGTACGGGTTTCGTGAGGTAAACTCTCGTAGATTACCTCGCGTGTGACAATGTGTTTGAACAGATAACTAAGTTCAGGCTCTGGTGTGTCCAGCGGCGTTAGCTCCAATTTTGACAGTGCATCCAACTCATCTTTGACTTGTTCAAGATTCCCTAGAAGAGGATAGTAGCCAAACAGCCATGCTGCTTTGAATAAACGTCCGATAATGCTAGCGGACTTCAAAGTTATCTTCTGTTCTTCGCTTAGTTGATCAATACGGCTGAGAATCAGTGTATGCAAGCTGAAAGGCAACTCAATAGTTTTTAGCACATTCGGATCATAAAGGTTGATGTTCCGATCATGCAGATAATTCAGCAGTTCCTCAAGATAAAAAGGATTACCATCTGCACGTTCTTGAATAGCTGAAGTCAATGTAGATGGCAGCGCTTCAACCGCCTGAGGAAATAACTGTGCCAGTTTTGCCTGGATCAGTTGTTCAGAGTCATTCTGATCCAACTTATCAAGTGGAATGCGGGTGAAGTGTGGCAGTACTTCGATATTTTGCATTCGATGGTCGTCAATTTCCAAGGGACGGTAAGCCATCACAAATACCACAGGCAGCGTTGTACATGTCGCTGCCAGTGAATTGAGCAAGTCAAGAGAAAGGCCATCAATCCAATGGATATCTTCTAGAACCAACAGCAGAGGAGTTCCAGCTGCTGATCGCAAGCAGTCCTCTAATGTCACAGTCAGAATATTACGGCGTTCGCGTGGCGACAGCGAACGAGTAAAGTCATTGTCTTCAATGGGGATATCGATCAGCGGAGACAACAAAGGTAGAGCATCAACGCGGTGCGGCGCATAAGCGTGAACAACCGCTTCAACTTGACGCTGCTCTTCTTCAATCCCCATTGCTGAATCAAGATTAAATAATGCCTGCCAAACACCTTTCCACACTAAATAGGGCGTTCTCGTGCCTGACGACTCAGACACACCACCGTATCCAGTGAATCCCAGAGTACGTGCCAACCTGATAACTTCCGAAACCAATCGAGATTTGCCCAAGCCAGCCTCAGCCGTGATACCGATCAACTGCCCACTACTTTGCAGCGCTAATTTAAGTTTATCTTCTATCAAGCCCAGTTCAGTCTTGCGACCAATCATCGGCACTAGATAAACCGGTTCCTCGAGACGAATAGCGCGCTGTCGACGTAACCCGGCCAAAGTAAAGACCGTGACTAATTCCCTTTTCCCTTTAACCTGTAAAGGTAAGCGTGGCTCAAATACAAATACATTCGCTGAGGAATTTTGCACTGATGACGATACAAGAATTTCACCGGGAATGGCATTCATCATTAATCTTGCTGCTAGATTAACATCATCGCCAAGCACCCCATAAGTACGACGAGTGTAACCTCCATAAGCCCCTGCACGGGTGGTGCCGCTACTTACTCCAATCTGTACGGAACGCAAAAACAACAATAATTGGGGAAGCCGCTGCAATTCGAGGGCTGCCTGAAGTGCTCGTTCAGGATCATCTTCATGAGCCACTGGTGCTCCAAATGCGCCGTAAAAGTAGCTTCCTTTATCACCTATTGTTACTTGTAAGAGAGCCCCATCAAATCCATTGATGATCTCCTGCGCCTTTGAGACCAGTGCGTTTAATTTTTCACCGGCCTCATCATCGTTATCATAATCAATCCCCCCAAAGCGCAAAAAGAGGGCAACTGTTGGGCGTAATTCAGTAAGGAAAGTGCCGAAACCACTGATTTCACGTTTGTATACAGCAGGGAAAAGCCAAGTTCGCAAAACATCATCAGCAAGCTCACTTCTGCTATTAAGTCTTGATGGAGATACTGGCACTGTAAAAGTCCTTAAGATGGCGAATTGTTCCCCTGTCTCCGAAATCCTCTGCTCTAGCATCTCCACTGCCGCACCGAGCACGCTCACGGTAGGTTCATCCAATAGAATTTCGCCTTTCGAAGCCAAATGTTCACCTATTGCCAACCGGGCTATGGTTTCACCTGCTAATGTGTCTATTTGCTGAATACTCGGATTGCCCACCACGAATCGTCGCGCTGGTCCGCTGGAGATTACAACCTTCAGTGCCAGATCATCAAAGACCGCCATCACATTCTGCATCGCCAACCCGCATGAAACAGCGCGTGCAGTAGCATTTTCATCGTCATTATCAAACCAGCAGGTAATAGCATCCCCCGCGAAGCTAATAACGCTGCCATTGCAGTTATCCACAGCATTGATCAACCCGTTATACACTTGGTTAATCTTAAGCGACAATTCCTCGATTCCACGCCGCGCACCAAGCTGTTGAGTGAGTCGTTCTGTAAGTGGTGTAAACCCAGAAATATCTGCAAAAAGTGCTGCTCCCGACACACGGGTTGAAATAGTGGATCCACTGGCGATAGCACGTAGACGATCTTGTGGTAGGTATGAACCAAGTGTATGTTCCATAAAAATCCTTTATGCTATCGACTAGATCACCACCCATTAGGGCAACTAAGCCGAGTTTTAACTATTTGCTGAGATAATTGCAAATTCGTAGCACTTTACAGTCTGCATATCAGACTCACAGACATTTACGACGAGTGATTTCGGTCTCAATGCGCACCTTGCACAAAGGTAATAGTCATGTAACGTCTCCAAAAACATCAATCTGCTGTTGTAAGTCATGCATGGGCGAAAGCAAAACCAGTTTGCATGGTCTAGGCTGCGGTTCACGCGCCAGCATAATGGTTGTGGCGGCTGTCCAAGGGAATAGGCCGTGCTGCTCAAATATGCTCTGAACAGCATAGCCCAGATTAGTCGCCACGTCGGGCGACAATCCATGCCAGCCGTGAACCAGAGCACGTGCCAACTTTTAGTGAGAGACGTAAAGCCAGAGATGTCCGCGAACAACGCTGCCCCAGACGTTCGACCTGGCAGTTGTTGTCTTGCTTGTAAGGCTCGACAACGATCAGGTGGGAGATAAGCCGAAAGTGACATTGATCGAACCTCTCTGGATTATTGCCCTATTAATTCATACTCAAACTTCGGACGCGTATCCGTTCGATAAGGGATAGATTAACTTGAGGTATGCGCAATCTTCCGCTGGTTAGGGCAAGCATGGCCCCGACAGCAATTAGGAAATAAGCAAGCAGCGAATGAGGTGAAAGAACTTCTTTGAAAAGAAGACATCCCCAAATGACGCTAAAAGGCGAATCAAGGAATAACAAAACACTCATGAATGTACCTGATAGGTGACGCCCAGCCCAAGTCATAATAATAAAACACCCGACGGATCCAACTACGCCACTAACAAGCACAGGCATCACAACTTCTGTTTGAAGTGAAAATTGCGCCTGCCCCGTAAGCAAGGAGCCTAATAATGAAATGAGCGCTATTGTCACTGAATTGACGAAGCACATCACACGCCAATCAGTCTTGGAGTAATGCCCCACCAATATGAGCATAATTGAACAAACTATTGCTCGCAAAACACTATAAAAATCTCCAGCGTTACTATCACCGGGCGTAAACAAGAGCTGTCCTGCTCCCACTAACATTACGAGGCTGCCCACAATGGCTGTGGGATAAAGCTTCTCAGCACGTAAAAAATATCCAAGAAAAGGTGTCAAGACAACAAATAAGCTGCCAATGAATGTCACGCGTCCGGCTGCCCCATATGCCAACGCTTGACTCTCAAGACCAATAGTAAGGGCAAATATTGCGCCGACAAGGCCGCCTCCGACGACGGCGCTTTTAGTAACCTTCGCCCGTGTGATTAAGCAAATACAGCCCATGAGCAATGCAGCTACGATATAACGTTCTGTATTGAATGCCAACGCACTCGATGCGCGCACTCCAGTCTGTGTAATCCAAGCCTGCAGACCAAACCATATAGAGGTCAAAAGCATCAAGCCTATTGCGACAACCGATTTGTTATTCATGTCATCATCTCCAGTGGCAAAGCGAAACTTTGTATGTTTACAGCCTAGCAACCAGAGAGAATTGAGTCGTTCTCCGAAGGTGGAAATTACACACGATTACAGGGTGAATAATGTTGATCAGACATTGTCAAGTGATACAAATCAGATTTGAACGGGCCATAGAGAGAGGTGTATATGAATGTACTTTCAGGGTTTACAAGTCGTAATCAAGGGATGAAAGGAAGCAGGAGATGAAATCTATGGGGATGTAGTCTCGAAAACTAGTGAGTTCGCAGGAGCAACGGCATGAATTCCACCTTAGATGGATGAACTCATCGTTGCAGTTCCTTTACATTGGCTTCGTCAACAAACGAAGTGGAGATCAACTATGAAGACAATGTACTACCTCGAAAGTGAAACCCGGCAAAAGCTCACGGATTTTCATAAGGAGACGGCAATGTGCCGGTTACGAGAAACTGCCACCGAGAGTCGTTCTAGTAACCACCCATTTCGGCTGATATGGACTGCCATTATCCAACTTGCTCACATACCTCAACATCTGCTGCATCATGGTCGGCAGCGGCATGAACACTCCCTCAAACTCGAACATTCGCTAGATGAGTCCTAATTCTTGGGATCGCAAAATAGCCTGAGAACGAGTACCCACGTCGAGTTTGCCATAGATGTGGGTCAAGTGTTTCTTGATAGTGCTTAACTCAACCACCATCTCATTGGCAATCTCTTGATTGGATAACCCTTTGCCGATGTAGGCAAGCACTTCCAATTCGCGTTCTGACAAAGGCTCAATAAGACGGCTATTTGCTTGAAGAATATGGGCTGCAATCGGGGAGTCGATTGCAGCTTGTTCAGGGCTAGCACGCAAGAATGAACGAATGACCGATTCAACGTCGAGTTTCTGCCCATCCTCATAGGCATCGTCTAGAGCGTCGGCGGTCAATTTCTGCTCAATTCGCTTTTTCAGTGATGTTCGCTGCAACCATTTAGGCAACCAACCCATAATGCTCGATGGTTGACGTTCGGCTAATGCTAAAAGTTGAGCAGCTTGAACATAACGTTCGCGCTCAGCTTCGAGTGCTGCAAGAAAGGGTAAGCACAAAATTTGTGCCCCAGGCGTAGCGAATTCAACTGATCGGCGTAAAGCGCTATTGAGACGCTCTGTCAGGTATGCACGATCAGAGTATTGAATAAATGGATAAGCAAGATCGGTAAAGTAGCCGATGATTGACTGAACAGCGACTTTTTCACTCAAAGCCAAACTTTCGGTTAATCCATCGATGCTACCATCGAGATAATCCACAAAAACTTGAATGAGGCGCGTCCAACTTTGCCCCAGCACATGATTTAGCTTAGCAGCAAGAGCCGCATTCATCTCGTTTTGAGTTCGAACATCTTCAAGATGCCCATCAAAAAAAGCCAGAATTGTCAGGTTTATGTGTCCGAGCAGTATCGTTGACTGTTCACCTGTTACGCGACTGATAACAAGTATCTCGTCAGTTATTTCATGGCATCGCTGCAACTCTCCAAGCAGCAACAAATCAGTACTCAAATTGTATAGCAAATACATCGCCCCAACTTGATCCCCCAATTTGCGTCGTAGAGCCAACGCCCGATTAAGAGAATCGATTCCGTTTGATAGGCCTTGAGTATCACTCTGTAATTTTGCGATAAAATGAAGCGTCCATGCGGCATAGTATTCATCGCCCAACCGGACAAAAGTATCATAAGCCAATTTCAACAAGGAGCGTCCCCGTTCGAGGTCTTTTTGCAGCGTACGAACAGCATCCCCCAACAACAATTCGCATAAGGCAACTTCGCAATCGGCGTCAAAATCGCGCAATTGGAGCATCAGTTTTTCAAGTTTTTCAATGATTTCGGGATGGCGAGCAAACGTGCCCTCACTCCAGCGAACCATCCACCAATACCGAAGTTGTGTCCGAGCAACCAGCAAAACATCTACTTCACGAAAAGATTTTGAAAACTCAGCAGTAATGTTGTGAGAAATCGCCTCGAATATGAGGTAACGATTGCGCATTAATTGGTACCAGAATAATCCCTCCAGCGAGTCGGAAAGTGACTGCGTTTCGTAATGCTTTATCGCCCACTGTAACGCTAGACCAATATTTTCTTCGTCAGCTTGCAACAGATTAAGCACTTCAATCTGTTTTGTCCCTTTGAGGTCGTGTTCATGCTGCTTGATCAGGTCAAGATAGTATTGACTGTGAATGCTTCTTAACGCATCAAAATCGCCGGATCGTTCTAACTCTTCCTCGGCATAGAGACGAAGCATCTCATGAATTTCAATTCGTCCATCATGGCTCGACGATTGAATAACTGCCCGATTAAGCAGACTCATTAAGCTACGCAAATCACCCTGTGCTACGATCTTGGCCGCTTCTCGCGTAAATCCACGCCGAAATATTGAGAGACGGGTAAGCAACCGCCGCTCATCATCACTCATCAAGCTCCACGTATAATCGAATATCGCACGGATGCTGCGCTGCCGCTCCGGCATATCTTGAATATTCGATTCCAAAAAGTCAAAACCATATTTCAATTCGTGGACGATTTCTTCAGGAGAAAGCAATGCAGTCCAACTTGCAGCCAATACTAGGGCTAATGGCATACCTTGCGTTAATCGGCATATTTCATCAATGGCTTCACGTGACTTCGGGATTAATTGCAGATCAGGACGAACACTTTGTGATCGTTCGATAAACAGGGTGACGGCATCGCTAACTTCATCTGCGTTGGGATTGGCAGTCGCAAAAGATAGTCCGCCTAAAGAAAAAATCCTTTCGACATATAGATTTAGTTTGACCTGTGATACAGCAAGAATTTTTATGTGTGGTGCGGTTCTTAATATATCCGTGAGAAACGCACTCGCCCGAACGCTATATTCTGCATTGTCGATTACCAACAATAGCTGCTGACGACCTAAATTGTTTAAAACCTGTTCTTCAATATTTTGATCGATATATATCTGGCAATTGATTGCATCCGCTACCAGAATTGCAAATTCATCGACAGTAACAAATGTCGACAAGGTGACCCAATACACTCCTTCGCTAAACTCCCCTAATTGTTCTCTAGCGACCTCAAGAGCAAGATGTGTTTTCCCCATACCGCCCGGAGCAAGAAGAGTAACCATACGCGTTGACGAATCAGAAAGAACATGGAGAAGCGCTGCTTTTTCAGCATGACGCCCAACTAGCGGGGTGAGCGATGTCGGCAAATTAGTTGGTATCAAGGTTGATTGAGCCTCAATTGCCATCAATTGTTATCCAATAAAGTGACTTATTTGTCCATCGATTGCTTAGGTTCCACCGCTACCAAAGAAATATTCCTCCCCTACCCTGACGCACATTCTACTTTGGAAGAACGACATCCGCTACCTCAATATAGTTAACTGATGTTCAGTGACGAACAGAACATTGAACTTATAGGCAGTCAAAACAATTTATGAGGAGATACACGACCATGATTAATCGTATGCGTTTATCCAACAGACTATTTTCGAGTTTCGGAAACTTGCACACCCAAGAGCAGAATTCCACCCATTCCATAACAACTATGAATCATGTAGCAGACCAAAACTGCACCGTTGCAAATCGTGAACTACAAGTCGCTTACATGAATGTCTCCCCAAGCACTACGCTTGTTGTACTAAAGGGACCGCTTGAGGCAACTACATATGAAACACTGATCAACATCGGGGAAGCACTATTATCATTGAAATCAAACTGTCTACTTATCGATATGAGTGAGGTTTCATTGCTGACAAATTCGGGGTTGATTGCACTTAACAATCTTGTACGCATTATGAATGGCAAAGCTTCGGTCGATATCGATCACGGTTGGTTGGCACTGCATCAAATGGAGATGGATTTTCAAGCAGGACTACAACCCCATGTCAAATTATTATCTCCTCAACCTCAGATTATGAACCTCCTGATGCAATCAGGCATGAATCAAATTTGTGAAATATTCGATGACATAGACGCGGCCCTTATGCGGTATGGGTGGATTGCAAAAGACTAACTTCCGTTAAGGACGGTAAGATTTTGCCCTAACCCAATTTTGTATCATCACCGTTTGCAAAATTCCAAGCACTTCCAATGCTGATTCCTAGATGTTTTGCGATCACTGGGAAGCTCCATCCTTTAAAGCGCAGTTCGATTACTTGTGCTTGGGTTTTACTTTTATAGGGTCTATAGGACGAGGTTGAGATGTATATTTGCCCTGTGGAAGGCAAATACAAGTTTGAAATATTTAGGATAAGTGTGGCGCCCCGTTGGGACTACTGCTTTGTAGCCTAGATAACAAGCCACCGTACGGTGGCTTGTTAGTTTCACAAATGTCACGTTCTTATACGAATAGAATGTGGTTTAGAATTCCATTCAATTTTAGTATGGCTTAAATAATTACAGATGCCCACCCAATTCGCAACTTCAAAAGCTCACTCAACAAATCTCAGTGATACTATTCCTCGATATTTGTAGACTCTGCTCTCTAGTCAGCACTAACAACATGAAACATTTGTAAGCCCAACAGACACCTAAATCACAATTAAGATAACTCACCTTAATAGCCTTACAAGCTACACCAATTTACAATGTTGAGTTACCTAAGCTAGATGCTTGCCACAACTGCATTAGTTCTCGATGATGTGGTATGTTATTTAGGAACATCTGGCGTCTTCGCTCATCTGGAATCTTTAGGACGGTTTCTTGTAGATAAGTGTGTGCAGTTTCCAATATTTTATTTGCACGTGGATCGTTTAGCCCATGAAGCACTCGATAAGATGTCAGATATAATTGAATCGGCTCGTTAGTTCCGTCCAAAGATTCAGTATTCAAATGCTCTAAGACCTTATTCACTTCTTGTAACGCTTTATCATGGTTCCCACGTGCCAATGCCACTCTGGCTAGTCCAGCAAGAGGTTCAACTGCAAGATGTGTTTCACCAATTTCAATATTCAACCGCATAGCTTCCCCATATGAAACCTCGGCTTCATCAATTTTATTGAGGGCAAATTCGAGGTGACCTTTTAATATGTGCATTAGGCCGCTCAATGGAGGCGACTTGATTTCTTGAGTGATTTTCAAACCATTTTGAGCCTCTTGATATGCCTGATCCAACTTCCCTTGATAGTACTCGCCTAATATTTTCGATCCCATAATATAGATTAATTTTTCCCGATCATTTAATTCCTCTGCCAACTGCACAGCTTCAGAATACATGGTATCTGCACGCTCAAAATCACCTAAGGTGACGGCAAAAGTAATTAGGTTCGCAAGAGAATGTAAAACACTTCGACGATTACCAATTTCGTATGATACATATAATGATCTCTCTGTGAGAGATAAAGCAGCTGCATAATTGCGCAACAAACCAAATATTGCGCCTAAGTTATTGTTTACAACACTTTCGCCAAATCGGTCTCCAGTATCAAGATATCCCTTGGCTGCCTGTTGCATATAGGACAGCGCGCTAGGATAATTACCAGTAGAAAAACCGATTGTGCCAAGATTATTCATGATATTATTAACACTTCGACGATTACCTGCAGCTTCATAACTTTTCTGAGCCAGTTCAAAATACATCTGTGCTTTATTAAAGTCACCGATGTTCACGGCAATAATACCAAGGGAACGTCGCGCATCAGCTTCGATTTGAGGCAAGTTATTTCCCTGCGCAACTTCTAATGCTCTATCTAATAACTTCCCGCCTGGCTCATACTCTGCCTGTCGTACGAGTCCCAGTCCCCAATAGAGATAACCACTGGATTTCAACTGTGGAGATTCCGTGAGAGACGTGATTTTTTCCCCCGCAATAACTGTTGCTTTATAATCACCTGTAATTTCCGCGTGAATGGCACTACGAAGCAACACTTCAGCTCGTTTATCATTGTTATCTAACTGCTCTGCCAAACTCTGCAAACTATCGAGATCCTTATTTTGCTCGACACGTGCTCCCAAGATGTCATATACCCGTTCGCGCGAGAGGAGTATTTCAAATCGGGACAATGGATCACTCTCTGGAACAAGATCCAAAACTCGACTGAAGTATTTTATAGCCTCGGCATTAGCAAATCTGGCCGCAGCCTGCTGACCTGCTAGCTTAGAATAATGGATTTCCCGTTTAGTATCTCTAGCACGGTTGGCATGATATGCGAGATCGGCGTAATGTAGCTCTAAATCCGATACATACAATTGCTCAATTGCATCTGCTGCCAAGCGGTGCAACTCACGTAATCGAGATCTTAGTTGCATGTCATAAGCAGTATCGCGCAATAAGGCATGTCGAAAAATATAACGAATTTCATCCAGTCGCGACCAAATCGCTTCTCTTTCTGCTCGCTGTACTTTTGGAAGCAAATCAGAATCATTCCTTAACATAGCAGACAATAGACGTACTTCAAATTCATGTCCCAATACAGTTGCTGTATATACAACTGAACGAACGTCAGCTACTAAGCGATCGAGGCGAGCAACCAAAACGGCACTGATACTCGATGGAACCTGAGGAATTTCTTGTTTCAAAATCGTCCACATCCCATTTGCATTCTGTACCAATGCCCTACGCTCACGTAAATCAAGCACTAGTTGTTCAATAAATAAAGGATTTCCACTGGCTTTGGATGCCAAAATCGCAGCAAATGCATCGTCAATTGGGGCTTCTAGTTTGTGTTCTGCCAGTAACTTAATATCGCGTAACAGCAAAGGGATAAGATCTAGATTATGTTGAATAACATCGAAATCAAAATCATATTCGTATAACTTACCATCATCTTGATAACGACTAGTCATCAAAATTACAATCGGGTATTTTGCGACATTTCGCGTGAGCGTTTTAATCAGTTGGAGTGAATCAATATCAAGCCAATGCGCATCCTCAATATGCACAATGACAGGTTTACGCAGACTTTCTGATAAAAACAGCGTCTTTATGGCAACCAGCATATTGTCGAAGCGCAACTTTGGCTCTAATTGCTCGTAAAGTGATCCTTCAATACGAATGTTAACTAGCGCTGCCAAAACGGGGCGTAGGCGTTCTAGCTCAGAACCAAGTTCAACAGTATCTGATACAGGAAGAGAAGCAATTAAGTTATTCAGGATCGAGTCAAAATGTAATTGATTCTCTTGCAGAGATCGTGCTTCAGACTGATCAAAGTAACGACGTAAAAAGAAACGAAACGGATTCAAGGATTGTTGAAGAATTTCATCTGTTGGGCAGTAATACCAGCTAAATTGTGGCGTCCTTACTTTAAATTCAGACACCAGATAACTCTTCCCCATCCCAGCTTCACCGTATATGGTAATAAC
Source organism: Aggregatilineales bacterium (assembly GCA_044227005.1). Classification (GTDB taxonomy): domain Bacteria; phylum Chloroflexota; class Anaerolineae; order Aggregatilineales; family Phototrophicaceae; genus CFX2. The sequence continues at coordinate 346,442 of JBGAFZ010000002.1, read as the reverse complement.
ACCCGCAAAACGATTGTTCAATAGAGGATCTAGCCATCCGCGCAACAAAACTAACTCAGTACGCCGTCCGACCAAATCAACACGATTTTGCACAAATTGTATAGGCTGTTGTATTGGGTTATTTAGCCGATAAATAGTTAAAGGATTCTGCTTGCCTTTGAATAACATTTCGCCAATAGTATCCAGACTATAGCCTGATTGACGTAAAGTATCTGCAACGTTTGCGCTAACCCATACTTCATTCCAGGCAGCAGCATCCATTTGGCGAGCACTAAGATTTACTGCATCACCAATAACTGTATATTCAGAACGTTTGGAGCCACCTAAAAAGCCAGCATATGCTGTTCCATAGGTTATTCCCGCTCGCCATCGAACATTCGATGTACTTTGTTTCAACGCTTGCACGAAATTCGCAGCACGCACCAAATCATTAGCATAGGTAATCGGTGCGCCAAAAACTACAAGTACAACAGTTCCTTTTTCGCTGTAATCCAGCTTGTTGAAATAGCCTCCATACTGTGAGGCCAATGCTAATACATCTTTTATGAAAAGTTGAGATGCTTGGGGATCTATCCACTCAATTGACATAAAGACTGTCGCAACATTCCGAAACTCAGCCTGCTCCTGAAAATCAACAACTGCATCTAGTACAAATGGTTCTAAATCAGCTCGTTTCAGAATCGGCAAGTCAACTACTCGCTCGGGAACTTCTTGTTTCAGACTGCGCAGTTCCTGCTGTTGTTGGCCAGTTGTCATTTCTGCAACACTGGACAACACCTTAACCAAATCTGGCGCAATACCAATATATTTACCCGATGTTGCCTTTTGTGCGACTAAACAAGAATCAATAGCAGTTCCTCGGAACAAATAAGTGAACCGCTTGCCTTCACCGATGATGCACCACTCCACCTGTCCAATGCCTAGACTTATTTTTGCACTAATCTCAAATGTTCCGTAGATGGTCGTGAGTGTTGTATGGCCTAGAAAAAAGCGATGAATGCTTAAAGCACACTGTGAAACTTTTTCAACATCAGCTTTTGTAACGGTTGATACTGGAAATAAGGCTGTAAATGCATCACCGGCAAAAGTCGCAATAAACCCTCCTTGAGCGTATACACTTCGAACAAGAGGATCAAATATAAGGTTTAATTCAGATGATAATTGTTCAACGCCTTCTTTGCCATACAACATTAACTTCTCAGTTAGTGTTGTAAAACCTGTTATATCCACATGCAGCGTTAGGGCTTCAAATTCACCTGCGAAATTCTCTTTACGAAACTGTTCATTGATAAAATGAGGAATGAGTGCTCGCATAAGATTAGGTTTGTACCTTAAAACTTTAGCTTTTGAGTTTGACAAATTGTAAGTATTAGTTAGGTTTTTGCAAAGTTAATGTCTATAATCCTAATATTAAAGTCCATAAATGAAACACAACAAATAATGAAAAGACAAATTGCGTTTTGGGTTTTACTACTTGCATTGCTAACCCTGCAAATGACACCAAATCAAGTTAGTTTAGCCAGAGCGAATGAGTCTTCAGCAGAGCAATCTACCATTGGTGATCTAGTTGCTCAGGCCACTAAAAACGGGCATGTGCGCGTTATTATCGCATTGAATATTCCCTTCAAACCTGAACCTTTAATGGCAACGGTTCAGGTCACATCACAACGAAGCCTAATTCAACAAACTCAGTTACAAGTTAAATCACTATTAGCCGGAACTAATGCCCAAAGTATTGTGGAATTTGAAACCATCCCCTATATCTCAATTGATGCTGATTCAACAGCGATAGAGCGCTTATCAGCATCGGGTTTAGTGCATCAAATCATCAAAGAAAACGTCCTTCGCCCTCTATTGGCTCAGAGTGTTCCGCATATCGGTGCACCTGCGGCATGGGCAGCAGGTTATGATGGTACTAATCAGACAGTGGCTGTACTGGACACAGGTGTTGATAAATCCCATCCATTTCTTGCAGGCAAAGTTGTTTCTGAGGCCTGTTACTCGCTATCAGGGGGTATCAATGTCCCACTCTGTCCCAATGGCGTAGTAAGCAACGGAATTAGCAGTCAGACAAGCTCTGGAGCAGCCACACCGTGTACCGTGGAATATTGCTTACATGGAACACATGTTGCGGGTATCGCAGCAGGTTCAGGAATAACCTTCAGTGGCGTTGCTAAAGGTGCAAAAATTATCGCAATTCAAGTATTTCATAAGGTGACAGATAACGATATTTGTACGACGAGTGGATTTTCTGGTGCGCCATGCGTGTTATCAAGTGACTCGGAAATATTGAAGGCATTGGAACGTGTATATCAACTGAGATCAACCTATTCGATTGCCGCAGTCAACTTAAGCCTTGGCGGTGGTCGATTTGGTGGCTACTGCGATCAATCCTTTCCTTATTACTATTCAATGTTTGAACAGCTTCGTTCTGTAGGAATCGCAGTCGTTGCAGGCACAGGTAATGAACGATTGACTGACGCTATCTACGCGCCCTCTTGCATTTCTAATGCCATCAGCGTCGGTGCTACCAACGACACGACAGATGTAATTTGGGATAGTTCATCTATTTTTGGCAATTCAGGTTCGAACAGTGCAGCGATTCTAGACCTTCTAGCTCCGGGAGCAAACATCACTTCCTCTGTTCCGGGTGGTGGCTATTTAGAGGAAAGCGGCACATCGATGGCAACGCCGCATGTTGCAGGAGCAATCGCAGTGCTGCGAAGCGCTAAACCCACAGCAACAGTTGAACAAATGTTAACAGCCTTACAAAATACGGGGGTCCCTGTAACCGATCCGATAAATAAGGTTATTACACCTCGAATCCAAGTAGACACAGCAGCAACTGCATTAGTTAATGGCACATTACCTACAATTGGCAAAATCGCTATCAATGAAATACGTGTACAAAATAACCAGAGCATAGAACTCCTTAATATGGGTTCATCGTCCGTGAATATGACTGGTTGGCAATTTATCATCTATGCAGGCAATGGCACAACTGAAAAAACGTACACATTCCCTTCATTTACGCTGCCAAACGGGGGTTATGTAGTGCTCAATAAAGGAACGGGAAGCAGTACGTCCACAAATCTCTATATAGGTGATTATTCCACAACTTGGGCAAGCAATGGCAATGGTGCAGCGTTGCTCAAGACCGGGAATATTGGAATCGATTTTGTTAGGTGGGGATCCTCGACGCTTATGCCACCAAACGTTACTGGTTGGTCAGGTCAAAATCCAAGTGGGCCAGCATCCGGCCAAAACTTAGGACGTGATCCGCTAACAGGTGATACAGGTGATGCTGGCGATTGGAGCGCCCAACCACCGACACTTGGGACTATCAATCAACCAATTCGCCCAGCGAACGATGATTTCGCAAACAATATTCTAGTACCGGGACTTCCATATAGTGCTAGTCTCCCGACCTTTACAGCGACCCGTCAAAATGGTGAACCAAGCCCGACATGTAGCCCGGATATAGGTAGAACAGTCTGGTATCGTTATATTCCCACCACATCCAGCCTAGTGGGTTTCGACACTGTGGGTTCGGATTTCGACTCCTCAATTGCTATCTACACCGGTAACTGGGGTTCATTAACTGAAGTGGCGTGCAATGATGACATTACACTGGGAACACTCATCCAGTCTAAGATTGTTCTATCAGCCAATGCAGGAGTTACATATTACATCCAAGTTGGTGGGCTAAATGCCATTGGCGGTCACCTAAACTTTCGTGTCGACATCCCCATGTTGAACGACCAGTTTAACAGTGCAGCAGTAATTAATGCATTGCCGTATACCATTAGCCAAGATACAACAACCTCTACAGAATCTCCGAGTGATCCATATCCAAGCTGTAATTTCCCAATACCAGTTGCAAATTCTGTATGGTTCCGCTACACAGCAGTAGCATCTGAAACAATTCGCTTTGAAACAACTGGCTCAGACTATGACACCATATTATCAGTTTGGACAGGAACAGAGGGAAATCTTACCGAAAAAGACTGTCACGACGACAAGGATCCTATCTTTGGATTAGACCTAACATCACAGGTTGACATACCTGTAGTTGCAGGCACATCGTATTACATCATGATTGATGGTGGCATATATGGGTCAAGTGGTAACCTCACATTCAAGGCAAGTTCGCTGGCTACACCACCGGTCGGATTAAACCCGCCAGTACTAGCGCTTCCAGATGACGGTACAATTGTTCCCTCGACCACGCCGACCTTTAGTTGGGATAGAGCTTTTAATGCCACTAGTTACCAAATACAGCTAAGCACATCACTGTCATTTGCAAATGTCCCTGTTACCCTAACTCAAAACAGTTACAAACCGACCGTTCCACTATTGACCACCACATATTATTGGCGTGTTCGCTCTCTTGGAACAGGAGGAGCTATTTCTGCATGGAGTCAAACTCGAACTGTTGTTATTGCATCGCAGATAAATGCGGCACCTAGTCGAAATTTCTTTCAAGTACTGCCAATAACACTAACTTGGGGGCACATTGATTGGGCTACAGAATATGAAATACAAATTGACAATGAGCCAACGTTTGCCAATCCACGACGGTATGACACAGTTGTGCCAACTAATATCCTATCTTTCCAATTAAGCACCTTAGAATCCGGCTCATATTACTGGCGTGTGCGGGCGCGCCGTCCTGATGGAACGTGGGGATTATGGAGTGTGTCAGAAAGTTTCACATACATTGGTTAGGAGGCTAAATCTAACTTTGCTTGAGGTCGTATCGGAAGCAATGAATATGGGGATTTCGAACCGAAACAGTTTCCATGTGGGCAAAGGTACTCAATATATGTGGTTAACCAAATTCCATGCCGTTCCAACACTGATATCTAGGTGCTTTGCAATAGATGGATAGCTCCACCCTCTTAAACGCAGTTCACTGACTTGGACTTTAAATGCTACTTTTTGCAAGATTGATTGGACGAGGGTGACTTTGATATTTGGCCTACTGAAAGGCAAACCCGAGCTTGAAATATCTAGGATACGTACGGCAACAATTATATTGTATTTGAAAGTACAAACATACTTAAACTAATCAAAGAGGTGACGGCGATTAACTGCTTCTCGCAAGAGTGTAAACTACTTGTTTCACATGTTAGGATTCATACGGCGATTCCACTTCTCTCCATATTATGGGGGTAATTCCAGTCTGTCTCCGGCGGTTTTTGCAGAACAGGCTCACTCTCTGGATTAGTCGTTGGAACCAGAGCATTGAGACAGTGCTTAGCGACGGTTTTGAGACTTTTATAGCTGAACGCCCCTCATCTTTGATACCAATTCTCGCAGCCCTTCGAGCATGGTTATTACCCTTTCAATATAAAAATACGGTGAGCAATATCAAATAACATAGCTCATTCGGCGATTGGGGCTTTGCGTAGCAAATTCTTTAGAAAGTAACGCAGAGATGGCGCGTCACTGATCGCAAACACGGGATCATCATATGTCCGGTCTGAACGCAATACGCCGTTCACTAAGCCCATGGCGATGAGTGCAACGACAGCACCTGCGATGACCAAGGCGGCGATGGTCGAACCGTTCGCAAGCAGCCGATCATCGCGAACATTACCCGACACCATGATGACACTGATATATGCGAGTATGGTTCCAATCAAGATGAATAAGAACATCTGAATATCCGTACCGATTACTTGTTTAGCGGCTGCTGGCAAGCCGAGTATGGGTTGTGGGTCTGCTGTAATGAGAGTCCGCCGGAAGGTCTGCCGTACTTGAAGAAATAGCCCAATACCGAGAATGAAAATAAAAGCGGACGTGAAGAAACGCCACGCTAGTTGGTCACCGATTCGCGCATTAGCGACGTTGGCCTGAGGCTGCAATCCAATGATGAACATGCCAAGACCAATCAGCGTTGTAATCAGGACAAGGCCTATTAGTGATTGAGACGATAGAGGGGTGAGATGCGCGACTTTACGCGCTGTTTGTCGCAACCGAGTGCCTAATCCGAGACACAACACATAACATAAAGCTCTTAGGCCAAGGGTAATGTCGATTTTTGTGGTGAAAACTAAGCTGACCAAGCCAAAGATGCCCAAGGAGAAACATAGGGATGCGAGCAATATCAGCATGTTTTGTATGGGGCGGATTTCTCGCAGCGGGAATACACCGCTGACACGAACGGGAAGCACGCTGATACTGAATACTGACCGCTGCTGCGCGTTCTGGCTGTGGAGATATTGTAGGGCGCTCGATAACTGCGGTTCGTAGCGTTTCCGGAAATCCACCAGTTGCAGGGTCGTGATATTAGGCAATAGAGTGAGATTGGCAGGCGCAACCAAGATCGGGAGCGTATCCTGCGGGTGCTGCTGCATGAGTTGTTCGGCGGTGGCGATGGGAGTCCACGGGCTGAGCAGCAGGATATGATAATCAGGTTGAGTCGCCACTTCTTTTAGCTCTTGGAAGGCATTCTTCTTCAGAATTTCGCGTATATTGGCTGCAACTTCCTGTATCTGAGGCGTGTCATAAAGACGGTATGTTTTGGGGATTGGTTTGCCTCCTTTTACAGATACCGAAACGCCCGTCACGACTTCAAACTCGGCAGCCGGCCCGTTGTCATCTTCCAATCCTTTGACAATTTTCGAGAGAACCTCTACCTGTAAATCATCTGGCAGCACCGATTGATTGACAATGATGCGCCAATCGAAAGGGGGTTCATTCCCAAGATGACACCAGCGAAGCAAATCAGGTTCCATGATGGCTTTTGTCCACTGCTGTCCCGGTTTACCGCGCAGGGTGGTCACGAGAAGATAAGCAGCGGGCAGCAGCAAGAGCAGGAACAGCGCCGATTTAAAGGCTATAACATAGGCAATCGTCAAGAAAAAGAAATATATAAAGGCGGTGACCCGAAAATAGAGCACACTGACCCAATATTTAAACGGCGTGTCCTCCCGCCGCTGCAAGCGTGACGCAGCACCGACCAAGTGGCGATTGTTGAACAGTACAACTATTACCCATACAATTAGGATCGGCACGATTAGTAGGATAATCGGCGCGAATTCCGGATCATTAATGTATTCCTGAGTGAGCAGATAGGCTATTGGACGGAGTGCGACGATCAACGCCGCTATTAGCAATACCCACCACAGTATGATGCGTTCGCGGATCAGCCGCGTGAGCAGTAAGACACCTGCTGGTAAATAGGGCGGCGATAAAGGAGGAAGCGAATCATGATGGTTTGTCAGCTGTTGTAGAGTGCTGACCAGCAAGGCGATTCCGCGATCAAATCCTTGGGTGAAGTCGATGAGCGCAGCGGGTTGACCAAGTTCGGACGGCAGGGCGACCGGCTCAAAAAGCACGACATAGATGGGTTTATTGGCTTGCTGGGCGGCCTGTACTTCGACTTTTACGTACGGCGAGGCGAGTGACGACTGAGAGGCAACCAGCACCAGCCCTTTGCATTGATCCAACCCATCTTGAATATCGGTTTTCCAGCCGATGCCGGGTTCAAGCTGCTGGACATCGAACCATGCGTCGATTTTGTTCTTTTGCAGATGCAGGACGATGGATTCGGTAAAGTAAAATTCTTTGCGTGAATAGCTGACAAAAATGAGATCTTCTGCCATGATCCCTCACAATATTTAGTCTGTGATCAAAAGGATATGTTGAGTGTAATGTAATACATTTGAGTTATTTTTCAAAGTAGTATTTGGACGTTGTCGTTAGGCCAGTTTGTTGAAAAAGTCGGTCAGAACGTTTCCAAAGGTGTACATCTTCAACGCATTTTGGACACAAGTGGAAAATCTCAAAAGAATAGATCTGGTATAAAACAAACAAAACCATCTTGCCATTTAAGAATAAATACGGTGCAAAACTCGAAAGCTTCTAGTTTTTTCTTAGCCAAATTCCATGCAGTTCCAAGGCTGATATTGAGGCGTCTTGCAATAGTTGGAAAACTCCAACCTTGTAATCGTAGTTCAGCAACTTTAGCTTGTAATTCCAGTTTTGCAGGATCGATTGTGCGAGGTCGAGTTTGATAAGTGATACGGCGGAAAGCAAATTCAAGTTTGTAATATCTATGATACATGCGGCTACCCGTTCGACACATCATACTATAACGTATTTAAATAAACACTTTTACACTTCTATATATTTAAGGCATCCTTTTTGACTCAATAATTCACCACTCAAGATACGGATTATCTTAGAAAATACACCCTGTAGGGGTAATAAATCCTATGCGCCGACTTTGATACAATACAGACATCAACTTCATTTTGAACATGAACGGTGTTTATGGTCTGGGATGCCTTTCGTCTCAGGCGACAATCTGTATGATATTTCTTGTATAACTCCGCAAAAGTGCAGTTGACATCGTGGCCGGTAGAATGAATGGGCATCTCAAGGATAAGTTGGAGGTGCATCATGGAGCGCGAGTGGGAACTCGACCGGATGGAACTGTTTCAGCTTTGGCGAGAACATCGAGATTGGACTTTGCCACGACTGGGTAAAACACTGAAACGCAGCCTGAGTTGGGTGAAGAAGTGGCTCAAGCGCTTTCGAGAAACGGAATCTCCCACATTGGAGATGTTTAAGAGCCAATCCCGCGCACCTCACTACCACGCACGTCAAATCACCCGCATCGTGCGCGACGCCATCCTCGATTTTCGCGATCAACTGAAAGATGTATATGGACGAGTGGTAGGTCCAAAAACGATCTTGTTTCATCTGCACAGCCATCCACCGTTGCTTGCACAAGGTGTGTATTTGCCTCGCTCTCCACGTACAATTTGGCAGGTGTTACGAGAAGGTGGACGCATCCCGGTGGCTGTCCGTGAGCATCATCCTGTCGAACGCCCTGAACCGATGCAGCATTGGGAGATGGATTTTGGGCAGTTGGGGACGACATTCGAGTTTCTGAGTGTGGTGGATTGTGGTACATCCATACTGGTGGACACACAAACCCAGTCGCACTACAACGCAGAAACCGCTTTGCTGGCTGTCGCTCAATTGCTGATGAAGACAGGATGCCCACAGAAACTACGATTTGATAACGACCCACGCTTTGTTGGCAACTGGTTAGCCGATGGCTATCCGTCGCCTTTGATGCGCTTTCTCGTGTGTTTGGGCATCGAACCGGATCTTGTCGAACCCGGAAAACCTTACCACAAACCATTTGTTGAGCGCTCAGTTCGGACACTCAAACATGAGTGTTTATGGGAAGCGCATCCAGAAGACTGGCTTGAGGCAAACGGTATTTTGACCGTCTATCGGCAGTTTTACAACCATGATCGTCCTAACCAATCATCTGCCTGCGGCAATCGTCCACCCTACACCGCCTTTCCTGATTTGCCAACATTGCCCTCGATTCCAGAGAAAGTCGATCCGGATGCTTGGCTACACTACTATGATGCCATCTCTTCAAGCGACGTGTCGGTCAAAACGGCTCTATTTCGGTCGGCAATCAGGATTATTACATCGGTTACCAGTATGCAGGGCAACCTGGCGTGTCGTGCTAAATGCCGAATATCACGTCTTCAATATCTTGTGTCAAGGGATGACGCTGAAGCAGCTTGAAATTAAGAACCTGATGGGACGTCTATTCCAATTTGAAGATTATCTGAGACTGATGCTTGCGGAGGCGCGTACAATACAAGCGATCTAAGACCGCCCATTCCCTCAATCTTCACCCCATATCATTCTGTCTCTCTCATCGTTCTACTGGCCACGATGTCAACTGCACTTTTACGGAGCTATCCAAGAAATATCATACAGACTGTCGCCTGATGACAAAACGCTTGAGTTACTTATCCTGCGCCGCCATCAAAAACGCGGACCGTCAATTAGCTCCGGTGAAAAACTCATCTTGCTATCGCTGATTGGCCGACTCTGCAATATGGGTAAAATAGGCAAAGCACAGCTTGAACAGCTAATCCTGATTTTTAAGCCCGAAACACTTATCCGCTGGCATCAGGCATTGATTAACAAGAAGTGGACGTTTGCCAATACCCCGAAAACTTTGGGACGACCGGCTATCGAACCAACCATCGTGCAATTAATTCAGCGAATGGCTCAGGAGAACCGATGCGGACATCGCAAAATCGAAGGAGAATTGAAGAAGTTGGGCCATTCGATTCGTGACGAAGCTGTTCGCAAATTGCTCAGACACCATCACATTCCTCCTGTTCCAGAACAGAAAGTCACCAGCAGTTGGCGCACCTTTTTAAACCACCATCGAGAAACACTCGTGGCATGCGACTTTTTCACGGTGGACACCATTCGTTTGCAGACTCTGTATGTCTTTTTCTTTATCGAGATTGCTACCCGGCGTGTCCATATCATGGGCATCACACCCTATCCAACTCATCAGTGGGTCACACAACAGGCGCGACACCTGATGTGGAAGACCGAGGCAACAAGCTTCACACACTTCATTCGGAACAATGATGGCAAATATGGAGCCATTGTTGACTTTTATCCAACGGACAGCGTGATTTTATGTATATAGGCGCCGGGTTGATAAGTTGCCGTGCCATCAAAAATGGCAACCGATAGCTGATATTGAAGTTCGACTAATACTGTCTCCCCAGCTTGCATATCGCTTAGGATGGTATCCCAGACATAGCACTTACCTGTATCGGACTGTAATACTTGAGAGGAATCCAATTCAGTGCCCAAAACGTAGAGATGAACGGTTAAAGGTGTAAGAATCTCACGCAAGCGTGACGGGGTGTCAGCGCACCAGGCAAATGAGAACCGATAGGAAGCTCCTGCGGATATGAACATATGATATTCTTGGGTGTTGGGCGCTCGCCTATCGCGGAATTTGGAAAACGACCACAAGCTTGTGAGCTGGCGCACAGAATCATAGTTAGTTGGGCGTGTAATTGTCACCGCCGCAGTAGTCGTTTGTTGATTGGAAGTGGTTTCGGCTGCGGAAGACTCCGGGTCATATGGTGGGATATTCGCACAGTCGCCTTCTGTGTCGATCACATCTTCGCGCACCCAGAAACCATTCATAAGGCGATACCAGATAAAACCGGATGGATTGGTTTCTCGCGCCGTGACTAGCTGTGTTTGTCCAGCATTTATCTCCCCTACTGCGTCGAAATTCGTTCCTGGGCCGCTGCGTAGATTGATGGGTGCTGTTGCAACGACGCGGCATGCACCTGTCACTGGCATTGTAGCCATCGCAGTTGTCGTAGGTATAATCTGGACAGCAGACGCATTGAGTGTAGGAGATGGAATCATGGTTGGTGCGATGCCAGAAATCACTACGCCAGAATTTTGTGTTTCTTTATATGCATCATCGGGAGATAGCAATTGGGTTTCGGGCACCCAACCTTCCTGACCACTCGCCAGCCGGACTCGCCAGTAGACGGTGAAGTTTGTCCCCAAATGTGGTCCTTCAATTACCTCCATGACCTCAAAAGCGAGTGTGCTGGTGGTCGTTTTGCTGGTAAACATATCTGGCTCAACTGTGAGATCAACGCCATATTGTCCAGCTGCCGTATAATCACCGACTCTGTACCACGGCATCGCTCGAAGACCACTTTCCCGCACCCACCCGCTAACATTTCCATCAACCTTCCACCAGTTTTCGCCTTCGATGACTTCTGGCCCAACAATCAGACGCAAATATGAGCCACGTTCAGCTGCGTAAGTAAACGTCGATAATGATGTGAGAGATGCTGCAATTCGGACATCCACATCGTCGTTAGGAATGTTGAAAAATACAATATTGCCAAGGATCAACTCATCAGATGAGCCTATCAGCGGCTGGACGACAAATTCGGCAGGCGGTTCAAGGAATGATTCTTTAAGCCAGCCCTCTACACCGACGCTTGTCCGCACACGCCAGTAGAAATAGCCATCAACGGTATGAAACCTAGGCCCTTCAACTAGGGTCAAAACTTCACCTAAATCTGCCTTTGCAGCGGGCCGATATTCTTCGAAGGGATCACCGATGATTTGTGCACCACGAGCACCAATAGTGACTTCCTGGTTTGGACTATAGCTAGGGGTTGTTGTCAGGTTTGAGGCAAGAACCCAACCAACCTGATTTTCTGTGCGTAGATACCACCAGGTTTCTCCGTTCATATTAAGTGGCCCACTGATTATTTTTGCATACATGCCACGTGGAATGCTGCCGGGATCTGGATTTTCAGGTGACCTCGGATAGATCAATACAGCCGTATTGTCCTCCGGTAATCTGGTGTAGACATAACTGCCTGGCTCGAAGCTGATAGCGAAAGGGTCTTTGTCAGCGTAACGGTTAAGCATCATCTCCAGTGCCCAACCTTCTGAGCCATCCAGTCCGCGCAGTTTCCAGTAGACCTGTCGATCATCAAATTCCGGGCCGTCGATTACTGGGGCTGAACCGCCTGAAATGACCCTACCGACCTCATCGGCGTCCATAGATGGTCTGCTCAACAATGATGCGTAGGCCGTGTCTTCCCCGACAACGGCGTCGTCACCGATCTGATATGCTGGCGTTTGACTCATATTCGATTCTGATAACCAGCCGCTAAGGCCGCCGACATCGACAGGCCACCAGCGCGATTCACCCATTGGTTGTGGCGCGCCAGTAATCGTTCCCCATTGTCCATAAATGACTCTGGCATCTGAAGGCGTGGGTATAATATCCAAGAATAGGGGGACATCGACCTCGCCACGTGGAATATCTACGAAAAAGACGTCGCCGACCTTAAAAGTTTTGACACCTGCTTCGATTTGAGGCACGGCTGTCGGCTCAACGGCAGCGATTTCGCTGGCCTGAGTCGATAAATCGCTTTCGCGCACCCAGCCCTCACCGGCCTGCCAGTAAACACGTCCTTCCACGCTTAGGTAAGGGCCATTGATGATGTTCAAGGCAGTGCCCGTTTGGATTTGGCTGGTCGCCGCCAATTCTTCATCGGGCAGCGCGACAATCGTTGTTTCAGCTGCGCCAACGAAAACATCCTGATTGAGGTTAAAAGTTGGCTTGATTTGTAGAGTTTCGGGCTGCATCCAGCCAACGTACTGCCGACCCCAGCGTACAGGAAGCCACGTTTGACCCTCGACCTGCACGGACTCGCCCATCACTGTGATATAGGTGCCGGAGGGTAGATTGAAAGACTGGGTGGCGTCGTCAGCCAGCAACCGAATGGGTGATCCAGCTGCATCAACGATATAAAGCACGCCGCCAGGAGCAAACGGATCAGATGGTGGTTCGATCAATTCAAGCGTGGTAGGCGGAAGTAGGTCTGTTTCCGAAACCCAACCCTCAAATCCATCAGCAGTACGAACATGCCACCAAATCTTATCTGACAACACGGGCGGTTCGATGATAGTGACGACTTCTCGACTAGTCAGCAACTGGTCATTGCCCGGATTATCGGCCGTTCGAAAAAATTCACTGAAAGCCATGACAGACGTTCGCAGTTGGACCTCAGTATTGACTGAATAGCTCATGGTGTTGCGCATGACTTCTTCTTTGACCCAACCAGCGGGGCCGCCGGGTGCTAACAGCCACCAGCGAAAGCCATCATTTTCGATTGGCCCGCCGATAATCGTATCGTAATCACCGAATAAAAAATTACCGCGTGAAATGTCATCGTCATTTGGAAGGTTATAGGTCTGGTTGTCAACGGCATCATTTGGCAAGCTGGCGAAAACGATACTGCCAGGGCTGAATGTCCCAATGGGTGGAGCAAGGGTATCGGTAAAATGATCAAAATAGCCTTCAAGCATCCATCCTTCCTGCCCATCATCAGCACGAACCTGCCAATAAATTTCCGTCTCGATATATTCTGGGCCGCCAATTATGGTTCCGCTTTGAACAAGATCGATGGTTGATAGAGCGCCAGCTTCCGCTACCAATCCGCCACCTGCTCCTGGCGCGATGAACGTGTCACCAATTTCGAAGTAGGGATGTTTGCGCAGGCTGATCTCCGGCACCCAGCCCTGATAGCCACCGGAATCAACTGGCCACCAAGGAATGCCGTCTAGGAATTGGGGTTTATCCAAGATCCGCACCCAGCCACCTAGCTGTAAATAGCCGCCGATCTCCACCTGCTTCGGGTTATCTAGGTTGTCATATAGCTCACGCCACTGATCGCCTTTTAGGAGATTAATGTAGGCGATGTCGCCCTTTTTAAAGGTGTGGCTGGTATCTTGCGCCGCAGATGATGCGAAAAAGGTGTGAGGTAACAGAAAGGTGAGGAACAAAACAAAAAATACTCGTATGAATCGGTTTTGATTAAACAACATCGAGAATCCTTTATAGTTTTGCAGTCATCTGTTGGTTTTGAAGCGATTTCGCCGTGTCTTGAGTATACTGGAATCAGTAAAATGCACCACCTGTCCTACTGTGGGCGCAACGCATGGGGACGTGATCACGAACCCTACAAGGCACATATTGCGTATCTCATGTGGTTGCGAGATGACCAGCGCGTTGATCCGCTCACAGAGGCTGTAGACTACCTTGACCGCAATGTGGACGGGGTGGCTTATATCAAGCGATGGCTGGAGATGACTCTTAAGGCTTAAGAACCATCTTGTTCAGAGTCCCCTTGCTTCGACAGATGTTTTATTTCGATCTGCTCCAATAGATCCCATAACCCTGTCCACCCGGCTACAAACTCCTTCCGGCTACAGTTCTCTAACCCCACAAGATGCGCCGTCCTGTCATAGATATACCCCATGCTGGCTTTGAACTCCTCTCGCGGTGGAAACGAGGATACGACCGGCTTAGGCGGATTGGCTCGTTCTTCCATCAGCCGTTGATGTGCTTTACGACCCTGCTCTATCCCTTCGGCCACATTCAGGCAGGTTTTGAACCAGTTCTTCTCCGCGTACGTCAGCTTAGCGTTTATGGCCTTGCCGTTGATGACTTCAAAAGGATGATCCCAACAGGCTGCCCTTGATCAGAGCGTGCCTGTGTGGGTGGCGAGTCGTAGACGAAGATGAACTGCTGGTGACGTTCGTTTTCAAAGTAGGTCTTGATGAACGGCGGCATCCCCACTTGTTTGGCGTGATTGTTGGTGGCAGTGAAGATCGGTCTGTGACGTATTTTCTTGGGCATGAGATCGACTCCTGAGTCTTAAGGCTTAAACTGTGGTTGTAATCAGTTTATGCTGATGAAAGGTGATTGTGGATTTTGATTGACTTGGGAAATGCTGATCTGCTGTAGGACACCAAAAATATCCATCTCAATCCAGCCTTCAGTGATCAAATCATGTTCAATCTTGAACACACCTATCGTAGGTAAGCGCACATGTAGCTGCGTTGCCGCAATGCCGAGAAATACTCCTGTGTGTGTTCCTGTATAGGTGATGCGTAATACCAATCGTTCTGCGGTGACGATACTCTCTTCTATATGCATATTCAGGTCGGGGAACGAATCGTATAAGGCATCGATAAATGCTTTAAAACCCGACCGACTGAGGCTTGGCATCATTGGCACATGTGCCACGAAATCAGCCGCAAATATCGTATCCGCTATCTGAAGATCGGGAATATTAAACATGTTCTCAATCTGTTGCGTTAATGCACTCCCCCGGTTGATAGACATTCAAACACACTCCTGAAGTAAATGGCTAACATGAGCCTATATGTACTAACCAATGTGATTGTATGGCTTTATGTTCTGTGCGTAAGCAGCTCACAGTGAAGTCCTTACCTTTTCCATACCGGTAATTGGTCAGGCAAAGCAGTACTAAAAACTTGATTGCAAGCTGATCATTTTGATGAATTGCATAACAAATCCGCAAAGAACGGTGATGCACGGAGATTTGGCCGCGTGAAGTACTGCAAACGGGTGTGGAAAAGGTGTGGAATGTGAACCGCTGTGACGAATCATACCTATAATCACACATAACACGGGTTGCAATCACAGGCGGGGGGGCGTATGGATAATCTGAGTGGGCAGAATATAAAGGGCTATGAATTACGAGAACGCATAGGTACGGGCGGATTCGGTGCGGTTTACAAAGCACAGCAGTCTACGGTCAATCGAGAGGTGGCGATCAAAGTCATACTGCCGCACTTCTCCAATCACCCGGACTTTATACGCCGCTTTGAAACAGAAGCGCAGCTAATCGCCCGTCTCGAACATCTCCATATTGTTCCACTGTATGATTACTGGCGCGATCCAGATGGTGCGTATCTAGTTATGCGCTGGTTACGGGGTGGCAGTCTCAAAGATGCATTGAATAGAGGTGCATTTACGCCGGAACAAGTGGCTCTGATTTTGGATCAATTGGCCTCTGCATTGGCTACCGCCCACCGCAGTCAGGTCATCCATCGGGATCTCAAGCCGGGCAACATCTTGCTGGATGAAGATGGGAATGCCTATCTAGCCGATTTTGGTATCGCGAAAGATGTCAGTATTCAGGGACAGGTGACTGAGCCAGATGCAATAATCGGTTCGCCTGATTACCTTGCGCCTGAACAAGCTCGTGGCGAAGTGGTCACACCGGCAACTGACGTATACAGCCTAGGTGTTGTGCTCTTTGAGATGCTAACCGGGGAGCATCCTTTTCCCAACATCAGTTCTGTCGAGCGCTTATACAAACACCTCAACGAGCCACTACCCTTACTCGTGAATTTAGCAGATGAGGTGCGATCAGCCATCAATGATGTTATTCAAAAGGCGACTGCCAAGAACCCAAAGGAACGTTATGGCGACGTTCTTGAAATGGCGACCGCTTTTCGCGCGGCTGGTCAGGTTCAGAATAAAGGCAGCCTTGTTGAAACGCTGACGATGCGTGAGCAAGACATCCTTCGACTGATTATCAATGGTCGCTCGAACAAGGAGATCGCAGAAGAGCTAGTCATTGCGCTTAACACCGTCAAATGGTATGTCACACAAATCTACCAGAAACTGGGAGTACGAACACGCGTCCAAGCGATTGTTCGAGCACGAGAACTCCATTTAATCGGTGATATGGCACCAGCAGCTGACCTAGATATCAAAACGATCGTTCCGACAGACGAATTTCATCCGATCAATCCCTTCAAAGGACTACGATCATTCCAGATAGCGGATAATCGAGATTTTTTTGGCCGCGAAAAGCTCATTGCAAAGTTAGTCAAACGCATGGGTGAGGTGACTCCACAACGTGTTGGCATGCAAAGTGGGGAGAATGAAAGTGGACGCTTTCTGGCTGTTGTCGGGCCGAGTGGAAGCGGTAAATCCAGCCTCGTAAAGGCCGGTCTCGTCCCTGCACTATGGCGCGGTGAACTGCCGGGTTCGGAGAAGTGGTTCATTATTGATATGGTGCCCGGAGCACATCCGCTCGATGAGCTTGAAGTTGCCATGACACGGGTTGCAGCCAATCAAGCGGAACATTTACGAGAGCATCTGGAACGGGATGAACGTGGTCTGGTACGCGCTGCACAACTTATCTTGCCTGACGACAGCACAGAACTCACAGTCGTAATCGATCAATTCGAGGAAGTATTCACGCTCGTAACCAAAGAAGAGGAGCGGCTTCATTTTCTCAATCTGATTTTAGGTGCGGTTAATGATCCTCGCAGCCGGGTGCGAATAGTCGTAACACTCCGTGCCGATTTCTATGATAGACCACTGATTTATGACGGTATGGGTGAGCTTTTCAGAAGCCGTATCGAAACCATCTTGCCACTGACGGCTGACGGTTTAGAACGAGCGATTACCCAGCCAGCAGAGCAAGTTGGGGTGCGCTTTGAAACCGGATTGGTTGCCAAAATCATCAGCGAAGTCAATTATCAACCCAGTGCCCTTCCCCTGCTCCAATATGCCTTAACCGAACTGTTTGAGCTGCGACGGGGACGGTTGTTGACTCATGAAGCTTATCAATCGCTTGGTGGAACAGTAGGCGCATTGGCGAAACGAGCCGACGAACTTTATCTGAGCATGAGTGCAGATGGTCAGAATGCCACACGGCAAATGTTTCTGCGTCTCGTAACACTGGGTGAAGGAGTCGAAGACACACGTCGGCGTACACTGCGTTCGGAGATATTAGCACTAACATCTGAACCTGAAACGATGGATGAAGTGATTGATAATTACTCAAGCTATCGTTTGCTGTCCCTCGACAATGACCCGCAGACCCGTTCGCCAACGGTCGAGGTGGCACACGAAGCCATTATCAGGGAATGGAAGCGGTTGAGAGAATGGTTGAATGACGCTCGCGAAGATATTAAGTTGCAGCGTCAATTGTCCGCTGGGGCTGAAGAATGGGAGGAATCCGGTCGAGAGCACAGTTTTTTGCTGCGGGGTTCCCGATTATCTGCACTGGCAAAATGGTCAGATGAAACCCAACTGGCGTTGACCCATAAAGAACGCACCTATTTGCAAGAAAGCATTCAGGAACAACAGCGGCAAACCGCTGCAGAAGTGGAACGGCAAGCGCGTGTGAAAGCCTTGGAAAGGCGTTCTATTCGGGTTCTGAGAGGACTGGTAGCAGTGCTATTTGTGTCGGTCATAGGCGCATTCGGGTTAACCGGAGCAGCAGTTAACCAGAGTAACTTAACCCAACAAGCATTGGCAACTAGCGACGCCAATTTTCGCCATGCCGAGCAAGTCCGACTGGCCGCACAAGCACAAAACCTCATGAATGATGGGGCAAATGGGAATTTACCCGCCCTACTCGCCATTGCAAGTCTGCGCTTTGGCTATTCAGAGCAGGCTGATGCGGCTTTACTTCAGGCTTCAGCACGTGGAATTGTCAAACATCGTTTTCCTAGCACAAGCATTGCTATAGCCGGGTCTTTTTCGCCTGATGGAACACGCTTGGTGACGATTGGGTCAGACCTCATCGGGCGACTGTGGGACTTTCAAAGCGACCAACAGATTCGTGAATTAAGCGGGTCAGCTGGAATTTTACGTGATGTCGCCTATTCCCCGAATGGCCGATACATTGTCGCGGGTGGTGATGACGCGATTGGATGGATATGGGATGCGGAAACCGGTGCAGTGCTCCACAAGTTAGTCGGCCATGCCGAAGGTAATCAGATACTGTCTATTGCAATTTCACCGGATAGTCAGCGTATTGTCACCTCGTCTTTTGACAATACCATTCGAATATGGGATGCGACTACAGGCAATGAACTTCATCAGATGGCAGGTAGAGCCAGTGTGGCTTTTTCACGCGATGGGCGGTATATCGTTTCAGGGGGGGAGGACAAAATTGTTCATCTGTGGGATGCGAACACATGGCAAGAAGTACGTCAATTTGTGGGTCATACAGATTGGATTGATCAGGTTGCTATATCCCCCGATAGTAAAATGATCGCGTCGGCCAGTGATGACCATAGCATTCGTCTCTGGGATCTAGAAAAAGGTGATGAAATTCGACAGTTTACAGGCTACCTCGGGTGGGTTACCCAGGTGGATTTTTCGCCGGACGGACGTTGGCTTGTAAGCGGAGGCGATGATCTGACAATTCGCTTCTGGGATGTCGAAAAAGGCGATGAAGTAAAACGCTTTTACGCTCCCAATGGTTTATATAGTGTCCGTTATTCACCAGACGGGAAATATGTGTTGACGAGTGGGCAGCCCGATATGTTGCTATGGGATGCTCAGTTTGACGCAGAACCGCGTGTTATTCATGTGGTTGATCCGGTGACTGATGGTGGACCGTGGCGCGTCAAATACTCCGCCGACAACAAGTATTTATTGACAGCAGGACCAACCTCTGCCCAAATCTGGGATGCCGCCACACTGATGAAGCTTTATACCCTAGAACCCAAGACCACCATCCGTGGTGCTGCCTTATCACCTGATGGAAAGTATCTTTTCGCCAGCACGAATGCCCCGGATACAAACGCTTATTTGTATGAAGTGGCTACCGGCAAAACTATCCGAACATTCGTCGGACACACGGCTGAAATTAATGATGTTGATTATTCCCCTGACGGCAAATATGTATCCACCGGGGGATTTGATAACCTCGTGATTGTCTGGGATGTCGCAACCGGACAGCCAGTCCAACGTTTTGAGGGACATACGGCTGCAATTGGTATTGCTATCTTTTCTGCCGATAGCAAAGAGTTATTGAGCAGCGATACAGGTGGTACGATACGGCTGTGGGACATTGCATCGGGAAAGCTGCTCAAGGTGTATGCCGACGAGGCGGCTGGTGTCATGAACACCGCATTTTCACCGGATCAGAAACGCATTGCAGCGTCCCGTTTTGATGGTTCTTTTCAACTATGGGATGTATCCACTGGTACGTTACTTCAGACTCTAAATGGTTACTCAGGTCTGGGAGATGGAGTGATGTTTTCACGTGATGGTCGGTATCTGTTGGGATCGACATATGATCGTGATGTTCGGCTCTGGGATACGACTACTGGCGCACTCATTAGGGCTTATTCAGGACATCGTGAGGGCATACGCTGGGCAACATTTTCGCCGGATGAAAAACAGGTCTTAACCGTGGGCGGTGGAGACCTTGTGATCTGGCAGCGCGACTATCAGGATTATGTGGATAAGATGTGTGCTGAACTACCGACTGATTTTACGCCACAGGAGCGGCAGACGTATGATATACCGGCCAATCAACCCACCTGCCCCCAGTTTGTCGCGGCCACAGGTTAGTGCTGTAGCATGATCTGATTTTGTTAGGATTCCGAATAATCGAAAGACCTCCAGCACGGGGTCTTTTCATTTCTATTCAACAATATATGCCCTTAATAGGCGAGATAAATCGTTCCACACCTTTTCCACACCGGCACTCTTGCTATCTCCCTACCTCCCCAAAAGTGCTTCTCGTCATAGATTAAGGACAGACACGAAATAACGTTGGAAGAGGCTATCATGTACAACTTGAACCAATATGCGAAGGATCAGTACCATCGTTCACAGCAGCTACAGAATGCCCAAGAGCAGCACCTTGCAGATATGCTGGGTGATCGAAAGGCATCACTAAATCGCAGGCCATTGTTCCAGAATAAGCGTAGTTTGTTGCTTATTCTATGTGTCACTCTGGTTAGCATGTTCATCCTGTCGGGCACCATATTTGCGGATGACAAGCTGGATCACGGCGAGACTGATCCATATTATGAGCAGATGATTGCTTATCGCTTAGGGCATTACTACTACGTAACCGGCGACTATGAGCGTGCCATTGAGTACTACGAGCAGGCCATAGACGGTATCCCTGAATCCGTGCTTGCTCGTATAAGCAGTCTTCGTGATCTATATTGGTATAAAGGGGATGCGTTACTCAAGGCTAATCAACAAGAGGCTGCTTTGATAAGTTACCTGTTTTATTTGCACTTGGCTGGCGATCATGTAACGGATAAAGAATTCACATTCGTGGTATCGCTGTCAGCGAGTATACCATCAGGTAATATCGTTCTAGAACCTCTAGATGCCGGGCAGGTATAATCAAAGTTGGTTGCTTTAGAAATTACGCACTACGAATCGCGACAGCCTGCAAGTTCGGTGTCGCGATTATGCAATATGTGGTTTGTTATACCAAAAGTGGCACAATGGTCAAACTGCGCACTTAAATTGGCGATGAAGCTGCTGGCATTACCGAAAAGTAGGAAACTGGGACAGTTCCATTCACTGTTATGGATGTCTTGTTTTTAAAAACAAAGCAATCTTTAGTTCAAGTTGACCGATAGTGTTTGATACGAACTAAAGACATATGGCTCAGAAAATCAATAATATCCATAGTGGGTTAAGTTTCGCCATTCATTCTCTGCTCGATGGCAAGATATGAGTACTAAGTAGTGTGTATCACACGTATAAGATATTAACCTTTATTTCCTCAATTTTGGGTCTTCTAAAAGCTTACGCCGCCCATAAGACAAAGCTCAAAAATTAGGCTAAAATTTATTATCCAAGTGATCAGTTATGCTTACAATCAACAATTGTTTAGTCTTGGTTTTCAAGCTTCGCCATATTCCAAGCAGTTCCAACACTGATATCTAGATGTTTAGCAATTACTGGAAAACTCCAACCTTGTAATCGTAGTTCAGCAACTTTAGCTTGCAGTTCCAGTTTTGCAGGGTATATTGCTCGAGGATTTGCCTGAAAAGCCGCGCGATTAAAAGCAAAATCAAGCTTGAAATATCTAAGATAGGTGCGGTGACCCGTTGGGACTACTGCTTTGTAGCCTAGACTAAAATCACTATCATAGAGGTTTTAATTTCATAGTCCTTTTCGGTATTTTATGTAATTTAGGGCTAGCTGAAGAATTATCAATAATCATCTATTTCTCAATATCGTTGTGATTGCGCATACATGTCACCTAATGGGTCTAAACCAATCTATAGTCTATTTTATCGTGCCATCCACTTGCGGTGCCCAGATTTCACGATCACGCAATTCACTTAAAGGAATGTGACATTTCAAACCATGTGTGGAACTAGCTGGTTGCCAAGGCGGCGGCACATTGTTACAAATCGAACCAACTTTCCAAGGGCATCGATCAGCAAACGGGCACGCACTTTGGCTCTTTGGTCGGCTATTGGTTTCAACGCTATAGCGAGCTATTGAAGTAGTATGTTGACTATTGACTTCAGGTACTGCCGAAAACAACATATGAGTATAAGGATGATACGGGGGCGCATAAACTTCTTCGACCAAACCAACTTCACACAATTCACCCTGATATAACACACCAACGCGATGAGCTAAAGTGCGCACAACAGCGAGATCATGTGAAATAAACAGATAAGCAAGATCGCGCTCAGATTGAAGTGAACGAAGCAACTCAAGCACGCTGGCTTGCACCGATACATCCAAGGCAGACAAAATTTCATCGCACAACATTAACTTGGGTTCTGCAGCCAACGCCCGAGCAATAGCAACTCGTTGTCGTTCACCACCAGAAAGTTCATCTGGATAACGATTTACATAGGAGCTATCCAGCCGAACATCCTGCAAAAGTTCTTCAATTCGTTTTCGTTGAGCAGACCCCGTCATACCAAAGAAAATACGTAAGGGCTGTCCAATAATCTGACTAACAGGTTGGCGTGGATTTAGAGAAGCATCAGGATTCTGAAAGACTAGTTGAATATCACGACGCTGTTGCTGGTTACGTACTTCCACGGGTATGGTTATATTTTCCCCTTGAAAGCTAATCCTGCCAGCAGTTGGCGTAATTAATCCAGCAACCGCACGTGCAATGGTAGATTTTCCGCTCCCAGATTCCCCCACCAATGCAACGGTCTCTTGTCGATTAATGGTCAGATTAAATTGGCGCACAACAACATTGGATTTTCTCCGTACAAATAGGCTACGACCCGCAAAATCATATGAACAATCAATTTGATTAATCTCAAGTAGCGAATCATGACTGGTCTGAACCACCCCATGTGTCAAAGTTGATGGTTCAGATGACGAAACGACCGGAATATCCTGCCAACGACTACACGCTACTCGATGATCTGTCACCACACTTTCGAGAATTTGTGGAGTACTAAAACAGGTATCTTGGGCATAATCACAACGCGGCGCAAATCGACAACCATTGGGTAATTGTTCCCGCTGTAGGTAACCTCTCAGAAGTACGGATCGTCCGTAACTGGGTTTCGTAACATGATGAACCGAGGCTATTAAGCCCCGCGTATAAGGATGACGGGGATTTGCAAATAATTCACTTGTAGGCGCATCCTCAATAAGTTCTCCAGCGTACATCACACCGACACGATCACATATGAGTGATAACACACCCAAATCGTGTGTTACATAAACCATCGACATATGTTCGCTGGCACGCAATTGATTAAGGAGTTCCAGAATTTGCGCTTGAGTTGTGACATCTAAACCAGTCGTCGGTTCATCCAGAACCAGCAAATCGGGTTTGCAAGCCAACGCCATAGCGATAATTACACGCTGCTGCTGCCCCCCACTCAATTGGTGTGGATATTTTTGAGACGTTCGTTCAGGTTCAGGCAATTGAACTTGTGCCAATAATTCGAACACACGATTATGTCGATCAGCACTGGTCATATCAACCATATGCGTATCTAATACTTCAAGAATTTGATTACCGATACTCATGCCGGGGCTAAGAGCCGTCGTAGGATTTTGTGGAATTAAACTGACCCGTTTTCCCCTAATTCGTTGGACATTTGACGAAGAGAGAGACAACAAATCTTGTCCATCAAACTGAATCTGCCCTTCTCGAATGCGACTATTTGGACGTCGATAACCCAGTAAGGTATAGGCTGTTGTTGTTTTGCCACAACCAGACTCCCCTACTAACCCGAAAGCCTCGCCTTTTTTAAGCGAAAATGACACATCATTTACGACATTAATCCAACGATGCTGACTCCAAAAATCAATAGATAGATGATCAACATTGAGTAAGGTATGAGGTGAATTTTGCGATGCAATTGCGGACAAGAAAAACCTCTCTATTTTTTATCAGTACGTCCGAAAATGCGGGACAAACCATCAGTTAGTAAATTCAGCCCTATGACCAAAAGCGCCAATGCACCTGCAGGAGCAAACACAGATATAGGAGCAGAAATAATTGCTGCCCTATTTTCACTAATCATGAGTCCCCATTCTGGCGTTGGGGGTCGTACACCAAATCCTAGAAAACTAAGTGATCCGATGAATATCGGAGCATAGCCCGCGCGTACTCCAAATTCTACGAGCAATACTCCTAGTGCATTAGGTGTCAATTCACGCCAAACGATCGACAGAACTGATTCGCCACGTGTCCTTGCAACTAGTACAAAATCGCGGGTAATTAAGTCAACGGCAACCGACCGTGCCATGCGAGCAGTACGGGGGGCATAAACGATTGCAACGACTAAAATAAGCAAAAAATAATTACCGCTTAATTCCGGTCCAGCAGCTGCAATCACCAGTAGTGCTAATACAAGAAAGGGAATACTGATCACTGCGTCAAAAAAGCGCATTACGAGTTGGTCAAACCAACCACCAATCAATCCGCTTAATAAACCCAGAACTCCGCCAATAAGAGTTGATACTAAGGTACTGACTAACGCCAGAAATAACACATCATCAGTACCCAAGACAACCCTACTAAAAATATCACGCCCCAATTGATCTGTGCCAAAAAGATGCTGAGCACTTGGCGCTGAAAACGGACGTCCGGTACCAGTCTTGGATGAATCAAAAGGAACCCACCATTGACCAGTAACAGCAACCAGAACATAAAACAGCATTATGAAAGTACCAATTTTAAAAGTACGTGGAGAACGCCTAAAATTCATCAATACCTGCTGAACTCGCCCTTCCTTCCGGACAGTAATTACTTGCGTCATTAGGATTTCCTCAAGCGTGGATTCAAGACAATCGCCATAACATCAGCAAATAGGTTGGCAGCAATATAAATACCTGAAACAATCAATGCAACCGCTTCAATCGTTGGACCATCTCGAACAGCAACCGACTCTATTAAGAGCGTCCCTAAACCTTGAAACGCAAATACCTGCTCAACAACCACTACACCGCCAATCAAGTACGCCAGATTCAACGCCATCGTATTCAAAGCAGGAACAATCGCATTGGGCAATGCATGGAAAAAAATAACACGACTACGAGGCAACCCCTTAAGAACACACATTCGTATGTATTCCGAGTTCAGCACTTCAATCAAGTTATCGCGCAACATACGAATAGAGTAGACTGCCATCACCAGTGCGAGCGTCAGTGCAGGTAATGTGGTTTGTCTGATAACGTCGGCTATTGTCTTAGCGCGTTGAATTTGCGACATGACCGGAAAAATACCAAGCGATACTGAAAACACATATATGAAAACAGTACCGATCACAAACTCAGGAAGTGACAACCCGATAAGATTGAAGACTGAAATTAAGTTATCAGGTGCTCGGTCATGATAGAGGGCGGCAATAATAGACAATAATAATGTCAAAGGGATATAGAGAATAAATGCATAGACCGCCAGCGTAAGCGTATTATTCATCCGCGGAAAAACAACATCCGTAATCTTGCGGTCATTGACCAAAGATGCCCCAAACTCTCCCTGTACCGCCCCTTTCAACCACAAAACGTATCGATCCAATGCAGGTCGGTTCAGACCTCGCTTCTCACGAAAAGCTTCTCGTGCCGCTACGGTCGATTCTCGTCCCAAAACACGAGCAGCAATATCACCCGGTAGCACTTCATTTGCCCAAAAAATAAATATGGAAACCACGAGTAACGTAATAAAAGCTAGGCCAACACGAATAAGAATGGTTCGAAAAATCATTATTCATCCAGCAAGAAAGGGGCGCATATTAGCGCCCCTTGAAAACTATTTTATTCTGAACAGGAAACGTTACTAACGTCTACACGATAGAGTTGTGCGCGAGGCTCATACCCAGTGCAGTTCGAGCGAACAGCTGAAACAATTTGCTGGAATAACGGAACAATTGATCCGCCATCTTCCGTCAGCATTTGTTCAGCTTTTTGGTAAAGCTCCTTGCGCTTTGCGGGATCAGGCTCAGTATTTGCAGCATCAAGCAGGCCATCAAAATCTTTATTATTCCAATGCGTTTCTGGATATTGTGCATTTGAACGGTGAGCAATTGCTAACCCTTCACCGGGATGTCGCGCATTCCAACCAGACCCTACAAATGGAAACTTCAGCCAAACATTGTCCCAATGTTCGCTTGCAGGCCCAATAATAAGGTTGATCTCTACTCCGGCAGCAGCAGATTGTTCTTTAAAGACTTGTGCCATTGCCACTGCCCCGGGAATATATTCAGCGGTATAGAGATCTATCTTCAACGGCTTATCAGGACCATAACCCGCCTCGGCAAGAAGCTTCTTAGCGCCCTCAATATCCGGACCAGGTACTTGGTCTTCTGAACGCCATGCATAAGGTGATTGTGGTGGAACAGGATTATCGTCGCCAATATAACCGTAGCCAAGCAATACCGTTTCCAACATTGCTTTACGATCGATAACCATCTTGAGTGCCTTACGAACGCGAGCATCATCAAACGGAGGAGTATCGACCCACATCGCCATTGTCATTTGTGTGGCAGGACCAGCTGTAGCAAGAGTTATATCGGGGTTATTTTGAAGCGTCGGGAGTGTGGCATAAGACACTTGCTGCGCGATGTCGATTTCACCAGCGAGCAGCGAGGCATTCAAGGTAGTAGCCTCTTGAATTGCGTAGAATTCCACGCAGTCAGACTTAGGAAGTCCCGCCATGAAGTAGTTCGAATTCTTAACAAAGACATGGGGTTGATCCGAAACCTTGAAATCTTTAGGTGCAAAAGGTCCGGTACCATTCGGTGCTGCCGCAATAGACTCGGTTGTTGCACCTTCCGGTACAATGAAAGTATTTTTGTTTGTAATCAGTACTGGAAGTTCAACAACTGGCTTTTCAGTCTTGAAGACAACCGTGTAATCATCTGGAGCAGTGATGCCATCAGCATTCAAGAATGCCAGTGTCGCCGCCGCTTCAGAGCCGCTAGCAGGGTCGATTAGGCGCTTGAAAGTATAGACTACATCCTTTGAAGTGAAAGGCTTGCCATCCTGAAACTTCACATCTTGGCGTAGCTTGAAGGTCCATTCAGTACCGTCGGCATTCGATGTCCATGATTCGGCGAGTTCCGGTGACACTTCAAACGTGCTACTGAGATCCATTAGGCGATTGTACATCAAACCAACAACGATTGAATTCTCAGTACTCGGCTGGTTAATTGGATCGAGGCTTAGTTTTTCACCGCTCGACTCAACACCGGCTAATCGAACACAATTCCCCGATGAGTCCTGAGCAACACTCTGCTTTACAACTCCAAAAACAAGAACCAACATAATACTTAAGCAAGTCAGAATACGAAACCGAAGCATAATATATCCCTTTCAAGTAAATCGAGGCGCAATTTTACACTTAATGCAACCGAACTAATTTCCTGGAGGCAGCGAAGAAGCCACAGTGGATTTATACTTCAGACACGCACAATATAATTTATAATTTACGATCGCGCAAGTTAAATGGTTATATTAAACTAGCTTTCAGTATTCCATGAGTCCGTTAACTAAAATATGTCGACCCAATGTCAAAATAGTCTCATCCCTCACTGTTTTGACTGCAACAATTTTCGTAAGCATTGTGCTACTATCATAAACAACGGTTTAGCCTATGACCCAATCTAGAGGGCAATGAAATGTTGTTGCTGAATACAAAAATCACTGCTCCACCTATACGTACTGCCCATGTGCAACGGATAGAGTTGATTAACAAGCTAAATAGACTCACCGATTACAGGCTTGCACTGATTGTTGCACCAGCAGGCTATGGCAAAACAGCCCTCGTAGCCGAGTGGATTGTACAAACTTCAATGCGAACCGTCTGGTTTTCGGTTGACGCTGGCGATAATGATCCGGTACGCTTTTGGGATTATATAATCGCCGCCATCAAAACTGTTTCTCCTGCCATAGGCGAACAAACCCTCACGCTCCTCCACGAACCACAGCCCCTCCCCATCGAAACCATTTTATCCTCACTGATCAATGAACTTTCAAATCTTCCTGATGTGCTGACTCTGGTGCTAGATGATTATCACACCATTGAATCACCAGCTATCCATGACGGGGTAGCCTTTCTGGTTGAGCACATGCCTTCCCGAATGCACCTGATCATTACCACCCGCACCGATCCACCCTTACCCCTTGCGCGAATGCGGGTTCGCAGCCAACTGCTCGAATTGCGCAGTGCAGACTTGCGCTTTTCACAGCAGCAGATTGCAGACTTCTTTACCGATGTGATGGGACTGAAACTCACCTCCGATGAAGTCATGGCGCTTGATACACGGGTTGAAGGTTGGATTGCCGGTTTGCAATTGGCAGGCTTGGCGTTGCAAGGAAAGACTGACAAAGCCGGATTTATCGCTTCATTTGCGGGTGATCATCACTATGTACTGGATTATCTGGGAGATGAAATCCTTGACCGCCAGCCCGAAGCAATCCAGCAGTTCCTAATGCAAACTAGTATCCTTGAACGGCTTAACGCAAACCTGTGCGATACGCTCATAGGGGCATCGGAAAGTCGGGCCGTACTAGATCATCTAGAGCGCAATCACTTTTTTGTGGTCGCGCTGGACGATAAACGCCAGTGGTACCGCTATCACCGCTTGTTTGCCGATTTCTTGCATCACCGCCTAAGGCTCAAATATCCCAATCATGTAAAAGAACTGCACCAACGGGCTTCACACTGGTTTGAACAAAACGGTCTGCAATCAGAAGCCATTGGCCATGCGCTTGCGGCACAGGATTATGAGCGAGCTGCCGAGCTAGTACAAAGCATGGCTGAACTGCTCATCTGGCGGCGTGCCGAACACAATACCCTTCTCGGGTGGTTGACCGCGTTACCGGATAGTGTTATCCAGAAGTATCCCCGCCTCTACCTGTATCATGCATGGGTCTTATATCTCATCAATCAGATGGGCGCAGCCGAGCAATGTATCCATAATGCCGAAAATGCGCTGGCTCAATTGAATACCACTGATCCGCTGATTGCCGGGATGCTGGCTGCTATCCACAGCACCTTGACTGGCATACACCATCAGTTTCCTGAAACACTTACATTATCCCGACAAGCCCTTGAACAGCTCCCCGAAGATGCGGTCAGTTGGCGCTGTATGGCGGCCATCAATCTGGGTGTGACCTCTGCCTACATCGGCGAAGTGCAGGAAGCAGTGACGGTTTTATCGTATGCAATGGAACTAAGTCAGGAAATCGGCAGTTCATTCGCCATGTTATCAGCCTTCTGGCATCTTTCCTCGCTTCAAATCGCCCAACTCAACTTACGTGCCGCCGAAAACACATGCCAACAATTGGAACAAGCCGCACAGATGCCGGGTTTGCAGCGCTTCCCCATCAATGGATATATCGCCTTGCTGTTGGGTGAAATCAACATGGAACGTGGCGATTTGGAGGCGGCAGAGCGCTACTTATTGGAAAGCGCCGAACAAATGAATTCAGAAAGTTTCCCAACAGCCCTGCTTCGAAGCTACGCCGCTTTATCACGCCTCAAAACCCTTCAGGGAGATAACGAAGGCGCGGAGCATTATTGGAAGCTTGCCGAACAGCTTGGACGGATGAGCAAGCTGCAAGGACGCTCGACTTTGCTTTCGGTCTCACGTGCACGCCGCTGGTTCGCGCAGGGAAATCTGGATGCAGTCGAGAGTTGGGCAGCAGAGAATCACTTGGGACTCAATGACGAATACAGCTATCACCGTGAAGATTATTACCTGATATTGGCACGCTTCTATCTCACCAAAGGAACAATGGTGGAAGAAGCGCTCTATCTCCTCGAGCGGATGGTCAGCCGAGCCGAAACCAGCCAACGCACTGGCAGCCTGATTCGTGCGCTCATTTTGCAGGCTGTCGCGCTCCATGCATCCCATGACGATCAAAAAGCGCTTGAGGCGCTGGCACGTGCGCTTTCACTTTCTGAACAAGAACAACTGATCCGCATTTTTGTCGATGAAGGGCAACCCATTGCATTACTGCTAGAAAAAACCCTAGCTATGCATCGCAAAGGACAGCTCGCCCTGCCCATCTCATCTGGATATGCCAATCGTTTACTTACAGCAATCGGAAAACCCGCCCTATCGCCTCCCCCACCCCGCCGCACAGTAGGACATTTAGCGGACGCACTCAGCGAACGCGAACTAGAAGTGCTGCGTTTGCTGGCAGATGGTCTGGAAAGTAACGAAATCGCCGAACGACTAGTGATCGCCGTTGATACAGCGCGTAAGCACATCAAAAACATTTACAGCAAACTCGACGTCCACAGCCGATGGGAAGCGATCAAACATGCCGAGCAATATCAATTGCTCTAAATAGCTCACCGAAAAACAGGCTTATTTCTACAAGCGAAACCGTTTGAAAATTCGAACTATTTTGCATTGATTTATACATACATTTGTTCTATAATAAGTACAATAGATGTTTAAATCCCTCTGTCTTACCAATCTGTGAAATTGCTTATTCTCTACTCAAACGGGGTAAATTCAAATGAATGGCTTCTCCGTTCTTTCTTTGTGGCTTCGATGTGTAAAATGTATTGCTATGGCATTTTAAGCAGCATAATGGCGAAAATTGCAGCGGTGGCAACAAGCGAGCCATCCGCTGCAAAAGTGCTAATTCAGTGCCCCACTCCCTCACTCCCGCCGACATAAAATGTCAATTCCGTGGCATCACGGGAGCCTCCCGCCAGACAATTCAGCGGAAATAATGCACAATCTGCACTTATTGCGAATTTTGGGAATCAATTACGTCCTTCTAGCCCTAAATACCCCATATGGGGTATGACACTACCCCACACGAACCAATACCCTGAGATTGTTCAACTCGTTTGTTTCATTCTCAGGAGGTTCTGTCATGTCGCTCTCCCCAATTGCTTCATCAAAAACTGATGCTCACAACCCCGCCACGGAAATATCCCAATCACTGCCCAATAAACGTGGTACACGAAAGATTATTAAGTCCGTTCTGGCGCTGCTCCTTATTCTGGTCATCACGACACCTTTGTTGGGTGCAAAGGTCAAGGCCGATCTGATCGCTCAGTATCCACCCCTTGGACAAATGGTTGATGTCGGTGGCTACCGGCTACACATCAACTGTCAGGGAACAGGTAGCCCAACCGTCATCATGGAGTCCGGATTAGGCGAACCTTCGTTGAACTGGGCTTTGGTTCAGCCCCCAATCTCCACTACAACACGTGTGTGCGTCTATGATCGCGCCGGTCTAGGCTGGAGCGACAAGAGTCCCAAACCGCGCACCGCAGACATTATGGTGGACGAATTACACACCCTGTTAAAGAACGCGAATATTGAAGAACCATACATCATGGTCGGACACTCAACGGGAGGAATGCTGGTGCGCTTTTATGCACATTCCTATCCAACCGAGGTCGCGGGTATGGTGCTGGTTGACTCCCAGCATGAAGAGCAGTTTTCACGCCTCTCACCTGCCATTCAGCAAAATATAAAGTCCATGTTCGCCCAAAGTAATCAAAGCTTACCACTCTATCGGATATTGATTAACAGCGGCATTAGCGTACTCGTTCCTGCCGTAGCAGCCTTAGCCGATAATCCCAAATTGCCCAGTCCGGCTCGCGAAACCTTTACTGCACTTGCCATCTCGGATACCAAAATGATCGAAGCCCAAGCCGCCGAACAAGATGCGATTTTCGACAGCTTGGCCGTCGTACAGGCCGCACATATCACCAGCTTAGGGAACATCCCGCTTGTCGTGCTCTATCGTGGCGTTGATGACGACCCCACACCCGGTCTAACCCTTGAGGAAAACAAACAACGGTGGCTGGGCTTACAAACAGAACTGGCCGCGCTCTCGCCGCAGGGAAAACTAGTCGTCGCTGACAAGAGCGGTCACCACATTCAACTCGATCAACCAAACCTCGTCATTGATGCCATCGAGCAGGTTCTAACTGCAACCCATTCATAACGCACAGATGTTAACTGTAACTTTCGACAAACAATCAGATAAGCGGCTAAACAAGCCACTAGAAGAGAAGGAAAACTCATGAAAGCAAATATCTACACAGAATACGGATCACCCGATGTTATTCAATTCAAGGAGGTCGAAAAACCGACCCCGAAAGATGGTGAAGTGCTCATCAAAGTCCATGCCGCGTCCGTAAATGCCGGTGACTTACATTACCTCAGAGGTACACCGTGGTTGTTCCGCTTGGCATGTGGGCTGCTCAAACCCAAAAACATCTTCCTTGGAGCGGATGTTGCAGGACGAGTAGAAGCAGTAGGCAAAAACGTCACCCAGTTTCAGCCGGGAGATGAAGTGTTTGGGGACTTGAGCGCTTCAGGTCGGGGTTCTTTTGCCGAATATGTGTGCGCGAGCGAAACCGCATTGGTGTTGAAGCCTGCCAATCTATCGTTCGAGGATGCCGCAGCCGTTCCAGTAGCAGCAGTTACCGCCTTGCACGGTCTTCAAAGTGGCAAACCGATTCAGCCGGGGCAAACAGTACTGATTAATGGCGCGTCGGGCGGTGTAGGTTCGTTTGCGGTGCAAATCGCCAAGGTGTTTGGCGCGGAAGTCACGGCGGTATGCGGCAAGAGAAATGTGGACCGGATACGCTCGATTGGCGCAGACCATGTGATTGATTACACCCAAGAAGATTTCACCCGAAACGGGCAGCAGTATGACTTTATTCTGGCCGCAAACGGCTATCATCCAATTTCAGCTTACAAGCGGGCATTAACCCCCAATGGAACTTATGTCATGACCGGAGGTGCAACGGCTCAAATGTTCGAGGCCATGCTCCTTGGGCCACTCGTATCCATAACCGGGAATCAGAAAATGGGTAACGTGATGACCAAACCCGACCAAAAGAAGCTGACTTTTATGAAACAGCTTCTTGAAGATGGCCAAGTCAAACCGATGATCGACAAATGTTACCCCTTGAGCGAAGTGGCTGAAGCGATCCGCTATCTCGAAGAGGGACACGCACAGGGAAAAGTCGTCATCACGGTGGCACAGTAACAAAACCTGACCAATCGCTGCGCCTGCACACAATACGGACGATGAATTATCGCGGGTAATTATAAGCTAACGACAAAGAGTAATTTTACTCTCCGACCTGAACACGAATTTCCCTAAGCAGCTAACTAACGACCGATTAAGCACGGACAAGGATTGAGGTAAACAAAATGGCACTGGCAACGTGGTGGGCATCCGATCCCTTGATAGATTTGGCACCTTTATCAAACTTTCAAGTGTGTCTCTCAGTGAATGACGCACAAATGGCGGCGATCAACCACCTTACGGTGGCAGAAGTCAAACAACGTCGGCAGGCTGGACATCTTCCGTATGTCGGCTATGTGGATGAAACACCGGTGACCTATGGTTGGGTGGCGACACGCGAAGCTTCCATCGGAGAGCTAAACCTCACTTTTCCGATACCTGACGACAGCCGCTACTTGTGGGATTTCGCAACCTTACCGGAGTGGCAAGGTAGAGGACTTTATCCGCGACTGCTGCAAGCCATCATGCAGATGGAACAAGCCGAACGTTTATGGATTATCCACGCCCCGGAAAATCGGCCATCGGGTGCAGGAATGCAAAAGGCAGGCTTCCAAGCGGTCGGGCAGCTTTCGTTCCAGCAGGACAATAGCCTCGGGTTGATCCCATTTGAACAACCAGAACGGGCGCGTATTGGTGCAGCACTTTTGGGAGTCCCTTTGATTGAAGCTGGATTGAGTCCCTGCTGGCGCTGTGTTGATCAAGTGGTTTGCACCTGCCAGCGTGATCCTGAAAGCTGCTCGTGTGCGGTTGAAGTTCGCTCATACCCCACAACAATACCCGATATGGGGTATGACACTGCCCTATCTCACCCGCTACTCTGTGGATAGTCAAAATTCAACCCATTACGCCGCTTCGGAGGCCAGCATGTTCAATTCCAAACGTTTCTTCGCGCTTCTAACCCTACTGATTTTCATTAGTCTAGTATCTATTGGTTCGCCTGTTCATGCCGCACCTGCCGCGGGATTTTCGCTGCAACCGGTGGATACAGATAAAATCGATGCCTATATTCAGTCCCAAATGGAGACAACCAGCATTCCCGGTCTGGCGTTAGGCATCGTGAAAGATGGCCTAATTATCTATCTCAAAGGTTATGGAATCGCCGATCCCAACGGGCGGGCAGTCACCCCTCAAACCCCCTTCATCCTCGGTTCGACCTCTAAATCCTTCACCGCGCTGGCAATCATGCAGTTGGTTGAGGCGGGCAAGATAGACCTCGATGCGCCGGTCACCCAGTATCTGCCTTGGTTCCGCACGAGCGACGCAGCGGCATCGGCTCAAATCACAGTACGAAACTTGCTCAATCACACGAGTGGGCTACCGACCTATGACGGTCGCTTGGGTATGTGGGATAACAATCAGAGTGATATGGCTCTTGAAAACGGCATTCGACGGCTATCCAGTGTAAATCTGAACCACCCGGCGGGTAGAATCTACGAATACGCCAACGAAAATTACGACACCTTGGGCTTAATCGTTCAGACCGTATCGGGGATTTCATACGAAGACTATATTCGCTCCTCAATCTTTGCCCCGCTCCAGATGCACCATAGTGCGGCTGCACTTTCGGATCCAGCGGTAGTTGACATCGCTACGGGTTATCGCTACTGGTTCCATTGGCCCGTTGCCTTCGATGCCCCTTATACGCGAAGTATGACCCCATCCGGTTTTCTGATTTCATCGGCTGAAGATATGGCTCACTATTTAGTCGCTCAGTTAAACGGCGGGAGGTACGACAATACTCAAATCTTATCCCCACAGGGAATAGATACGCTCCATGCACCCGGTTCCAAGATAAGCGCTTCAAAGTCATACGGAATGGGATGGGAGATTCAGGGGCAGCCCGGATCAATAAAAATATGGCACAACGGCGATGTCAGCAACTTTCACTCTAATATGCTCCTGCTTCCTGACCAGCACATCGGGATTGTCATCCTGATCAACATCCAAGAATTTTATAATAATGAGGCCATCAATATGCCTATTGAAGGTGTCGCCTCAATATTGCTTGGAAACAACCTAACCTCAAATATGAATCCACCCTTATCCGTAATCCCACAATTGATGATGCTGGCTCTGCTTCTCATTCCTATACTTTGGTTCATATGGTCGTACGGTTCTATCAAACGTTGGCAAAATCATGATGAGCTTCCGCCAAGAGGTTTCAGCCGTTTCTGGCGCTTGTACTTGCCTTTGGTCATCGATTTTTGTCCGCTCGTTCTTGTTTGGATAATCCTTCCGTCTCAGTTCGAGGCGCCTATGGAAATCGTTGCTCTATCGGTACCTGATGTATTTGCGGTAATTGTAATACTAACCTTACTTAGCATGGGCTGGATAATGGCACGTATCTACTTGACCTTTCGCTCGCTTAGTTTGACCAAACACGCAAGCAATGGAGTACAAACTATAATCCAATTGATAACCACCAAAGAAAGTTAGCTATAGATCGCTGCACAAAGTTCACTATGTAGAATGTGGCAAACACCATGTATGTGGAAATTAAAGTAAAAGGAACATTGAAGCAGGATTGGTCAGACTGGTTAGAAGGCTTAATCGTCTCTAGCCAGCCAAATGGGGAAACTGTCTTAAGTGGCCAAGTCACTGATCAGGCAATGCTATTAGGGTTACTAAACCGTATTCATGGTCTGAATCTACAACTGCTTTCGTTTTCACAATTTGACCAAGAGGAAACATGAACCGACAAACCGTAATCGTCCAATTCAGTAAAGAAATGAATGCCTCAATGAAAGCAGCTATCTATATACCTTTTAAATCAGGGTCATCTGGCTTATGTGATGCGTGAATACAATCGATACTTCAACACAGCGCGACCACATCAGGGAAGCAAACAAGCCATTCCTGCCCGCCGCCAATTTCAAACAAGAACGTGAGTGGAAAGACCAACGACGCGGTATCTAAGGCGGCATAATTCACGAGTATTTTCGCCCTGCTTAGCAAATCCACCAATTGGATAGATTGTATTGCCACCACGGGTCAATCTTCAAAGAAACAAATAAAGTGGTAACCATGTTAGTTGTAGAATTTCATCATTTGTTTAAAAGAATAATCTATTTATCCTGTGGCAGGGCTTTTGGAGTATTATAATGAGTTATATGCTCTAACCACATACTGCCGAGGGTTCAATGAAACGCATTCTTTTTCTTGCCCTTCTAATTTGTCTTAATTTCAAATTGCCTGTAATGGCTCAATCTCAAGAGTGCATTGATATTGAAAATTTCACCCCTACCCTAAGCTTTGACAAGAATTACTATCAAGGGCAAGTCGAGTCATATAATGCTCAAATTAAAATTAAAAGTAACGACTCTGAATTGTTCGCTCTGCGTGGAGATGCATATTATGCGTTGCAAGACTATGCTGGTGCTATAAATGATTTTAAGCAAGCCACAGTCCTCAATTCTAACTATATATATGCTTATGCACGGCTAGGTGACACTTATCAGCAAATTTTTGACTTACAAGCGGCTTTAGACAACTACGATCAAGCAATTTCACTGGATAAGGCTTACGCCTATAGTTATATCAAACGTGGTGTGCTATATCGCAAACTAGGAGAAGTTAAAACAGGGGAAGAAACAACCGCCTTTTTTAAAATGTCGCTTGATGATTTCACAACTGGAATTGAACTTGATCCAAAATCATCATTGGCGTATTTGCGCCGCAGCGAACTTTATGATGACTTAGGCCAATGGGATTTAGCATTAGCTGATGCTCAAACGGCTGTTGACCTTGATCCTGAAAGTGTCTTTGCCAGTACTAATCTTGGAATGCGGCAATACAACCTCAAAAAATACACGGATGCCTTAAAAAGTTTTGACCAAGCCCTAGACTTTCGGACAGATACAGCTAGTGATTATGCCTATGCCTTTACAGCTCGCGCCGTAGTGTGCAATCGCTTAAATGTTACGCGTCAAGCAGAGCTGGATATTGATCAAGCATTATCATTTGATGCCAATTATGCCTATGCGTATTTTCACAAGGCGATAATCGAAAAAGAAGCTGGCAACAATAAAGATGCAATCAAAGATTTGCTGAGCTTTGTTACCCTTTATCCTCTTGACCCTTACGCTTATGAATTACTGAAAATGTATAAAGTCGATACCGATTTGTACGCTGACAGTTACCGCATATTCACAATATGGTCAAAGTACCAGTTGGATAGCCTAAGTTAAAGTGGAACCCGGGTTTCGTAGACTGATACGCCGCATCAGCCAAAGTTGGGTTTATACAGCACGTTCCGGCTTGTGGACAGGGCTTAAGCGACGTGGAGGATATGACTTTCTTCCATTCCGAAAGATGGATAAAGACGCAGCATTTTTGGCGACGTTGACGTTTCGTGATAAGGTTGTCTATGACATTGGGGGTTATGTGGGGTTATTTAGTCTGTTTTTTGCGCGCGCCGTAAAAAACGGTCGCGTTATTACGTTTGAACCCGTCCCTGAGCACCGTGAACTCATACTAGATCATCTCGAACTCAATCACATCACAAATGTACAGCTTTTGTCTTATGGGATTGGTGCGAGTTTTCAAAAAACCACTTTGCTGGTTTGTGAAGAAATGGGCGCTTATAGTACTGCCCACACTGAACAGAAGCAGCGTTTACGCAATCAACATAAATGTCAAGAAATCCCACTTGAGATTACTCCGCTTGATGAACTCATTCCCCAAAAAAACTTGCCTATTCCTGATTTCATTAAGATCGATGTCGAAGGTCTAGAATTTGCAGCATTACAGGGAATGGAGCAAACAATTAAGCAATACCAACCTGAGTTATTCATTGAGTTACATGGCTATGATAATGCCCAAATCGCCCATTGGCTTTTGGCGCATGATTATCAAATTTGGCAAGTTCGGGATGGGATAACAATCACAAACGCAAATACGGAGATGGCAAAACGCTTTCTCTACGCATCTCCCTCCAAAAGCTCGGCATAAGTCTTTAGATAGTGTTCCTTTTCGATGTCCCATGAGTAGGCAGACTTGAAACAGTCATAAGCTCGTTTTGCTAATTTAGCCCGATGTTCTGGATGCTGGTAAAGAAAAATGATTTTCTCCGCCATATCCGTAGCATTTCCAGCTTCATAATATGTCACCGTATCGTCACCAAATATGGCACTCACCGCATCCAAACGAGAGAGCACCACTGGCTTTTCAAACAGCATATACTCGTACATTTTGTTAGTATGAATTAGATTGGAATAAGGTGAAGATTTGAGGCCAATGACACCGACATCTGAAGCCCTAATTTCCGCAATCAATTGTTCGTGGCTCACCCAAGAGAGAAAAACAACTTCATTTTCCAAAGCTCGATCAGCTATCATCAATTCTAAGGCCGCAGCTTTACTCCCATGCCCCATAATGCGCAAGCGCAAATCAGGAATGGTTTTTCGTGCGATGGCGACCGCATCTAAAATAACATCATGTCCATAGCGATCTTCAATCGTGCCATGAGAAATCAAAGTGAAATTGTCATGCTTTAAAGGCGGACTCTCTCTCAACCAATATTCTGGCTTCGGTACATTGAGCATGACTTCTATTTTTTCAGCGTGTGCTCCACGTTGGATATATGCTTCCCGAAGGTTGTCTGTCACTGTAAAGACTTTGTCGGCGTAAGCAATTGCCATTTGCTCTATTTTTATCAACCATGAAGGTGGCTTCTCGCCATAAATTGTTTCCCATAATTCAGGGGTTGGCTCTTTCATCATGAGTAAGATTTTCGCCCCAAGTATTTTAGGAACTAAGGTCATAAAAACCAAAACATCAGGCATTGTGTTCACTTGGATGACCGAAAAATGATAGCGCAAGTGCAAAAAACTCATCAGAAAAAAGGCTTGAATAAAAAAAAAGCCATATTCAAAGAGATATTGCAGACGACTGCCTTTTCTACGTCCACCAGCCAGTCGATAAATATAAATCCCTTCGCCTTTTTCATAACTCGAAAGTTCATAATCGAAATGGCGACGCTGGGCAATAACATGTACTTCATACCCGGCTTCAACGAGCGCATCCACCTCACGCGCGGTTGGAGGACAAGTATCGGGATACACCGCTTGACGAAGCACACAAACCCGCTGTTTCATAATCAATTTTCTCTTTAAATCTTACAAATTATTATATGGATAGGGGTAAGTTGTGCCAATTAAGCTTTGATACAGCCTTAGGTAATCCTGTCCTAATCGTGCGATATCGTAACGCTCGCGCACCGTTTGATAAGCCGCTTCCCCCAAGCGCTTAGCAACCTCGCCATTAAGCATAGACTGCATTGTATAAAATAAACTTTCGACGTCACCCGGCTCGACGAGTAGGCCATTTTCCCCATCTTGAATAACTTGAATTGTGCCAGAAACCTTTGTTGCAATGATCGCTTTACGAGCCGCCATCGCTTCTAACAACGCCTGTGACAGTCCTTCCCAAAGAGAAGAGAGGACAAAAATATCCACAGAAGCCAACAATTCAGGGATATCATGGCGCAAACCCAAGAAAAGTGTATTAGGGGTATTTTGGGCTTTTAGAGAATCTTCCAAGTCTCCCTCACCCACCAAGCAAAGATAGATATTGGGATTAAGCCGATGCAGCTTAGCAAAAGCTTCAAGGAGATAAGCATATCCTTTTTGTTCTGTCAAACGACCAATACTCAGAAATATTTTCGCATCATGCGGGATATTTTGTTGACGACAAAAAGCCACACGTTCACCAATTACCCGAAATTTTTCAACCGGAATCGCGTTTTCAATTACCTTAATTTTCTGAAAACCAAAATCAACTTCCAGCGAACGCTTAACGCCCTCAGAAACCGCTACAATTGCATCAATACGTTTGGCAAAAAACGGGTAAATCCAACTATAAAAACGCATTTTTAAGCCTGAACGGTCGTAACGGCGAATTTCAAACACCGTACTATGAAAGGTCCACAGTCGGGCTTTCAGACTGGACATATGGAGAGTCGGGAGAATGAAATCATAAAGACTTAGGAGATGGCTTTGCACAATCTGAATTTGATACTGATTGATAATGGCAGCAAGTTCAATTCTGATGCGGCGTAATTCCAGTAAAAAAAGAGGCATAACCCAAACCGGATAACGTTTTGGACGTATCAATATCACCGGAATTCCGGCTTCATCAAAATCGGCATGTGTAACACCATCGTAAAATGCCACGATGAGGACAAAACAAGATTGTGATTGCAAATAGCGCGCTTTTTCAAGCAAGAGAGTTTGTGCCCCACCCTGCTCTAGAGTTAGGATAATTTCCAATAAGCGCATTACTGTTCAACTTGAAAAGTGTTAGCAACCAGAGCCAAAGCAAACCACCAGTAGCCCAACACAAATGGAAAGAAGCGTAAATCCGCCGTTTGTGCAGCCAGATTGACCATAAATATGATCATCCACAAAACGCTCAAGTAGACTTTGTCTTTGACCTTCCGCCAAGCAAAAATACTGCGGATAAAATAATACACTGTCGGCAGCATATACAGACTGAACCCCACAATGCCTGTTTCAGCCAAGATGGTTAAATAACTATTATGGGAGGTTGCACTCGCGAGTTCATAATTGGTTGCTTTAATGGATCCAACCGGTTCCATATATTGCCAATCATAAAGATCATACGTCGCGTAGCCCCAACCCCATAACGGTTTTTCAAGCGTCATGCGAAGCCCAGCTACATGCATCGTAATCCGACTTTCAACTTGCCGCCACTCCTGTAAGCGCTCGAGTGATTTTTGTATAAAATTCGGGTAGATCAATAACAAAGCCAACAAACCCACAAATCCTAAACCTAATATCCACTTTATCAGGCGGCGGTCAATGACCATCATAAAAATTAGCAGGATAACAAGGTTAATCCAACTAGTGCGGTTGCCGCTAATTGCTACGCCAAAAGTACCAACGGCTAATCCCAACCACAGTATTTTCCGGTCACTCTCATTTTGCAGCGATTGGTAAAACATGAGCGCCATGGCGAACAGAGATGTTACGACATAAGCCTCAGGAGAAACCAGTGTCCCGGTCGCACGGGTGTAGAGATGAGCGGGACGTGGTTGATAAGCCAATGGCAACCATTCGGGAACTCGAAGTGAAATCACTCCGAAAACACTCTCAATAACAACAAGTGCCATTAATCCATAGCACAAAAAACGTATTTCTTTTTTATCAAGTGGTTTGAGGCGCAGATAGACAAAAAGCAAAATCGGTTGAACAATCCTAAACAAAAACTCCACGCCATAAACTTCTTTAGGCAACGGCAGAGCGTCCGTGCTATAGAGCGAAATCCCAACATAAATGATATAAGCCAGCAAAAGCCAATCCATGAGACTGACACGAAGCCTCAAACGCTTTTCATGCCATGCTTGCCAAAGTTCATTACCAATTAGAAAAGGAAAAAACAGGATATAAAGCCAACGCAGCTCATCGGGCAAAATAACAAAAAAGAAGCTGTAGGAATATATCCAAATACCGAGCAACACAACCGTTGCAGACATTTATAAGCTTTCTAAAGTAGTTAGAACAGATTGATAACGTGCCTTGAAATAAGTCTTTGCCAGATTAAGGGCAAAATCAGAGTGGGCGCTTTTTGGGTTCTTATGCCTCATATCCACTAAGGGACGATCCACAAAACGAGATAGGCGCTGAAATTCACTATCTTCAGCAAGGAACGATTGATAACTTAAGACGATGTAATGAGATTGTCGGTGTTGCAGGATTCGAATTATGGCTTCATTGTAGGCTAACCACGCCTCGACCAAGCCAAACGCTCTTTGCCAGTGCTTCCAAAACCTCAGACCTTTATATTGGTAACGATGCCAAATGGCTTCTACCGGACGATAGACAATAATCAAACGATGTGGCGGCAAATACTTTGACCAGAGTGAATAAGTCAAACAAGTACGAGGGTCTTTGAAACCCCAATCGCCCCCAAGCGCCTCGTTCTCAGCAATAATGGTTCGCATTTGAGCAGTCTGAACAGGTGTAAGTGCTAATTCACTTTTACGATAAAGCAATTCCTCGTCAGACCAGCCCAAAATTGCCATATTGAGTTGAAAACAATCCTGCCGTTCATAATAAGCACCATCTTCATACGTTCCTACTGGGTCCGTATTTACCATCGAAATGCCGGATTTATGCAGGATTTCGGCGGCTAGACTTGTCCCAGATTTATGCATACCCAGCACCACATAAATCATTGCTAAGCCCTTAATGGTGCAGGATTGTCAGGCA
The DNA here is from genome assembly GCA_044227005.1 of Aggregatilineales bacterium. Classification (GTDB taxonomy): domain Bacteria; phylum Chloroflexota; class Anaerolineae; order Aggregatilineales; family Phototrophicaceae; genus CFX2. Next base: position 303,740 of record JBGAFZ010000002.1, on the reverse strand, counting down.
AATGAGCAATAAGACTGTCTTTAGTCAGCTTATGGGCAGGATTCCCTGCAAGGTTTATCAATTCACGCCGATCACCAATCATCTCATACAGTTCTTCACCGCCATCGGAGTAGCGTATATAGCGCCAACGATTCGAACGTACCGCAAAATCCCGCTCAAAGTTGCTTGTAAGCACCGGATAATTCCAATCCGCTGAAGGATCTTTAAGTAAAGGTTTTAAGCTTCGACCATCTAAAGTCTGCGAACTTCGATAACCAAATAATTCGAGCAAGGTCGGATAAATGTCCACGAGACTTACCGCACTTTGACAGATACCTTTCGTCCCCTCGGGTAAACGAATAATCAATGGAACGCGCGTGCATTGCTCCCAGACGGTGTCAAAAAGCCAATAACCTTTATCCCCTAAATGTAACCCATGTGTGCTGGCAAAAATAACAATCGTGTTTTTGCTATTTTCACTATTATCCAGAGCGGTCAATAGGCGCCCTACCTGCTCATCAACATAACTCACACAAGATAAATAGGCTGCAACGGCATCTCTCCAAGCGCCTTGGGCAGTCACCAATTCATGTTTATGGTTGTTGCGAATGAGTGTTTGGGCAGCGCGGGGCAGAAGTGCGGTTGCTTCGCTGGGCAGGGTAATTTTAGCCGGATCAAAGCGATGATATTGTTCAGTTGGCAGATACCAAGGATGGCGCGTTGTGCTCAGACCTACACCCATAACAAATGGCTCTTCTAAATTTTGTATTTTGCGGATGGCCCAATCCGTCACTTGATAATCGTGCAAACTGGTCTCAGGCATATCAATTGCGCCCCAATCAAAATTTGGTCCTGAATTGATTCCCGATAAGCTTTGCGTGACAAACCGATTATTGAACGAGATAAAAGGGTTTTCTTGCCACGACCATTTATCATCTTGGTAAAACAAACGTCCGGCACCGAGTGAGCGATAGCGTGCTGCCAAAAACTGCTGCGGTAAAGTGCGAATACGAGGATAAATGTCGCGGTAGTTAGTTTCGCCACCATAAATCCCCGACTCATAGGGCGCGATGCCCGTGAACAAACTACTGCGAGAAGCGTTGCTATTGCTGCCAGAACAATGAGCATTCGCAAACAGCACACCCTGCCCTGCAAGTTTATCAATATTTGGAGTTTGGGCATCAGGATGGCCGCCCAAACACGAAACCCAATCATTGAGCGAATCCACTAGAATCAGCAAAACATTCTGATACTGATCCACCACACCGATTTTGCTGGCAAGTGCTGCTAAACTTGTATAAGCCAAAATTTGTAAAAAATTACGCCGACTAATCACGCGACCAATCCTCAATATTCAAGCCAAATTCATGCACCAAACGCTCATTGTGGCTATGAAAAAACAAAGCCAATTCGTCCTTTATAGATGGCGAAAGCGTCTCAGAATAGCTGCTGGCATTATACAATTTTATGTTATAGTCAACGTTTGGAAATGGAGATAATCTCAAGAACTGGCAAATCCTGTTCACCTGAACAGCAGGTTCTCGAAAAAACGCCTCGCTAATCAGGGTTAAAACTTGTTCTTTCGGAAAAAACTGCGCCCAACGTTCAAGCTGTTCAGCATAGAAACCGCGCGCCAAATATGATTGTTCGCGATGCTCCATATCTCCTACAGCGTAATACCGCCCATTTAACTCGTGTTGAATTGCATCGATAAAACGCCTCTTTTCAACACCAATCTGTACACTATGTTGATAATTGGAATAGGCACGATCAATTGGATTGCGTAGCAATACTATCAATTTTACAGATGGTAGTAGTTCAGCCACCCGTGCGGGAACTTCAGAATGATATAAATAATAGGGTGAGGCTTCACCGGTGATAAAATCGCCATATTTCAGAGGGAAATGAGCAAAGTACCATGCTGGCGATTTATGGCTATTTAAGTCAAAATAATGAATTTCTTTGAGTAGCGGCTCGCGAATTGAGGGATGCTGCATAAGATAATGAAACAAACTGGTTGTACCGGCCCGCTGCGCCCCAATGATCAAAAAATCAGGTTGCTTGAAATTACCATTGAGCCGCCGGGACCAAAAAACACTCTGAAAAGAAAACCAAGATTTGAGAAATCTGCCAACCATGCCCGCCCCTAAAATTGCCTATGTCTTACAAATTTTCCCTTACCTGACGGAAACATTCGTGTATAGAGAAATATTGGCGTTACGCGAAGCAGGTCTCAATCTTATCACAGTGGCGAACCGTCCACCCGCGCCGGAACATTTACCACCGGATGTTGCTTGGCTCCAAGCCAACACGCACTATATTTTCCCCTTAAACTCACGCAAATTCACAGTGATGTTCTTTGCTCAAATATTTTTCCTTTTTAGGCACACTCGTCGTTACATCAAAGCCATAAGCATTCTCTTGAGTGAACGCTCAAATAACCCAGGTATCTGGCGGCGGAATTTGATGCACTTCATAGGCGCGACCTATCTCGCTTGGGAATTACGTAATGAACAAGTTACCCATCTTCACGCTCATTTTTCAACAAATGCCGCATCTTTAGCCTGTTTCGTCTCCATATTGCTCAATATTCCATTTAGCATGACCATTCACAATGAAATTTTTGCGGAGCGACTGCTTCTACCCGCTAAGTTGCGCCGTTCTCAATTTATTGTCTGCATTTCAGAGTACAGTCGCCAAGCCCTTATTCATGACTATCCGAAAATTGCCCTTATGTCTAAGATACCCATTATCCACTGCGGCGTATTGCCGACAAGCCATGAGACCAAACGACATTCTATCCCGACGATCTTGAGTGCGGCCCAGCTCGTCAAGCGTAAAGGGACAATTTATCTCGTTGAAGCTTGCCATATTCTGAAAGAGCGAGGCTTAACTTTTCGCTGTATCATAGCCGGAGACGGAGAAGAACGCGCTAAACTTGAGGCAAAAGCAGGCAATGAAATTATTTTTCTAGGCCGCTATCACCAGTCAGATTTAGAATCAATTTTTACGCAAGCCGATATTTTTGTTTTACCCTGTATCAATAGTCCAAGCGGAGATCGGGACGGCATTCCGGTTGCATTGATGGAAGCCATGTCGATTGGCCTGCCGGTGATTTCCACAACGGTCTCCGGAATTCCTGAACTCATCGATAATGAAATGGATGGTCTTCTGGTCGAAGAAAAAAATGCTGAAGCACTAGCAGATGCCATTGAGCGATTACTCACAGACAACATGCTCTACGAGCGGCTTCGCAACGCTGCAAAGCACAAAGTTGAAACTAAATTCAATCTGCAAGTCGAAAGCCAACGTCTAGCGGCTCTGTTCAATGAAAAGAGTTCCGATGACTAAACCTCTCGCTCACATTCGGACGATTTTTCTGGTGTGGTCACATCCACAAGGTTCGCACCGTAGTCAATTCTTCGCAGAAATATTGGGGATGCGCCTACAATACGTTTACTTTACACGACGAAGAGGCGCAATCGCAGCAGCGCTAAAATATCCAGTTCAGGCGCTGCAAACGATTTGGGTCATGTTCAAATATCGTCCTCGTTTGGTTTTTATCCAAGACCCGCCTACGCTTGCGGCTTTTGTTGTTTGGCTTTGCAGCCTCATTTTACCCATTCGTTTCATCATCGATACACACACCCAACGCCATCTCCTCGTTGATTACACATTTTTGTGGGGAATGCGTCGTTTTGTAGGATTACGCGCTTTGACCAGCATTGTTACCAACCAACCGCTCGCCCAAATGATTCAAGATTGGGGCGCTGTTGCAACGGTGATGGAAGATCCTCCACTACCCCTTCGTCCTGAAGCCAAAACGTTAGCCGGTGATTTTAATATTGTTTGGGTGAATGTTGGCGCTGTTGACGAACCGCGAGATGTCTTTTTTGAAGCAGCACACCAGATGCCGGATATAACCTTTTATGTCACCAGCGATTATCAACGCAACGAAGAACTCAAACGCTATCAAGCCAATGCGTCTGCCAATGTGACCTTTACTGGTCATTTGCCCGATGCTGATTATTATCAACTACTCAAATCTGCCGACGTAGTCCTAACGCTCACCAATTGGGATCACGCATTGCAACAAGGTGCTTGTGAAGCAATGTGGTTGGGTCGTCCGGTTATTACTTCTGACCAATCCATGCTGCGAAATTATTTCTCGAAGGGCGCCGTCTTTACCGATAACACGGTTGAGTCGCTCGTATCCGCAATTTGGCAAATGCGAACTGAACACACCCGTTATTGCACAGAGATTATCGAAGTCGCTGATTTAAAACGGGTTGAGTGGGATAAACAAGTGGCTAACTTGCTGCATCTCATTGGCTAAATTGCTTGTCGTAATGAAGCCTGTAGAGTTGCGAGTAGAGTCCTGAAGGATTTTTTAGCAATTCGTCATGTCTTCCCTGCTCAACAATTTTCCCACCATCCAAAACAAGGATGCGATTTGCCATACTGACAGTCGTAAAACGATGAGAAATGATAAGGCGACTGCGCCCTTGCGAAAGTTTAATAAAACGCGCGAACACGCTGGCTTCAGTACGCGCATCCAAACTGGCAGTTGGCTCGTCCAAGATCAACAAACTCGCATCATGAGCAAAGCTACGGGCAATCGCAATTTGCTGCCACTGACCACCAGACGGTTCATATTTCCCGAAACGCCTACCCAAAAAAGTTTGATATGTTTCAGGCATCGCCTCAATCATCGCTTGCATATCTAAATCGTGGACAAGCTTTTGAAGTGCAGCCTTATCCGACAAATAGCGCTCAGGTTTCCCATAGGCGATGTTCTCGGCAACCGTAGCCTCATAACGCCCAAAATTTTGTAGGATAAAGGCTAGGTTCTCGTATATCGTACTCGGAGATAGCGTTTTCAAGTTATGTCCAGATAACCAGATTGAGCCGCTGTCCGGTTCATAAATCCGCGCAATCAGCTTAATAATCGTCGATTTACCAGCACCATTTTCACCAACAATTGCCAATGTCTCGCCTTCTTCCAACACAAATGAAAGATCGCTCAATACATCATGGTCAGCCTCGGGGTAACGAAAAAAAACATTGCGGAATTCCAATCTCCCATTCAAACGTAAATTCGTATCTGATTGGCTGTTTTGAAGGGGAATGGCAAGATAAGTTCGCAAATTAGCGACATGCAGCGAACGTTCCAATGCTAAACCAAGTTTGGCAACGACGATTTCAGCAGTACCGCTCAACTTAGCAATGGCCCCGCCTAAAACCGCTACATCACCTAAGCTCAACCCGCCCGTTTGCACCTGCCCAAAGAGTCGGTAAAAAAGATAAAAAAAGAGACTCAGCGTGATCACAGCGAAAAATATACCCGCTATCAACGCTTGATATTCAATTGCCGCTTCTTCATCGGCGAATTGCTTCATGAATTGGCGGAAACGTCCAATAATGATGTCCCCAATCCCCAAAAAGCGAATCTCGGTGGCAGTATCCCGACTGAGCATCAATTCTGTGAAATAGCGTGTCCAGCGACGCTCTGGCGCTCGTTGATACTCATTTTGATAACGTCGCCGTGATATGATGCCCATAATCATGGTATAAGGTGGAATAGCCACCAAGGCAATCAGTATCATCAATGGTTCAATTGCCAACAACAGCGCAAACAGTAAAGCAATTTGTATGATGCCAGTTACAGCCTCGACAAATGAACGCAGAAAAATCGTGTAATTCAGGGCGATGTTTTGTTGAGCGCGTTCGAGCGTATCTTGGAACGCCAACTCCTCGAACAAGGCTAGCGGCAACCCTGCGGCGTGCTGCATCACCTGTGAAGCAATCGACGTATTCAGCTCATCCTCAAGCCGTTTGAGGATATAGCGTCCTCCAAATAACAGCGTAATCAGATCGAGCAGCGAAAACACAAAAAGCGCAAATAGCCATGCACCGGCTCGAGTTAAGGAGGCATCGGGCTTGCCCGTTATTGCCACCAATTCATCAAGTAGAAATCGGGTGGCAATCACCTGTAAGACGGGTAAAACCCCATGTAAAAGTGACGACGAAAAGTAAATCATGGTTAGGCGTGGCGTGATTTGCCAAGCGGTCTTCAGCGCCCAAACCAAATGTTCAAAAGGCGACCGCAAACGACTGACCATTAACTTGCCGCAGCGTATGGTGTGCGGGTTGGGAAAACCCCCGCATCATCACATTGGTTAGCCAAGCTATATAAAACACGCTGTTCACATGGCAGTTCTTGGACTTTCCAATGTTCATATGTCCATGCCACAAGATCGGTCGGCAAATCGGTAGACCAAAGACGAATTGTTCTATCCCACGATGCCGAAGCAACTTCTTTGCCATCTGGACTAAACGCCACTGCAACCACTTCCGACGAATGGCCAGAATACGTATGAATGTGATTACCTGTGGTCAAATCCCAGAGACGCGCCGTGTTATCATCCGAACCCGTGAGTAGCTTGTGACCATCAGGGCTAAAAACGACCGCACGAACATCCCCTGTGTGGCCTGTAAAGCTATAAACCAATTCACCCGTTTCGGCATTCCAAAGACGCGCCGTACCATCCCCCGAAGCCGTTGCCACAAAACGTCCATCTGGACTAAACGCTACCGAGAAAATATCATCCGTATGTCCTGTTAAGCTTCGCACGATAGCACCTGTTGCCGTATCCCAAATAATCGCTGTGTCATCTTCTGAGCCAGTGATCACTTTGCTGCCATCCGGGCTAAAGGCCGCACTCAGAATTCCACCTTTATGGCCTTCAAAACTGCGAATCAGCGCTCCGGTATTTGCATCCCAAAGCCGTCCTGTCTTATCCAAGGAAGCAGTGAGGATGAATTGATCATCAGGGCTAAAATTGACGCTCATGATCCAACCCTTATGGCCTTCGAGACGATTTAGAAGCGCACCCGTTTGGCTATCCCAAATAAAGCCAATTTGATCATCTCCACCTGCGACAATTTTGCTGGCAGTCGAGTTATAGGCGACACTCCGAACCCACGATAACGGCTCATTATAGGTTGCAACAGGTTGAGCCAAAGCAATATTCCAGCGCCGCAAACTACTATCGAGCGATCCCGATAATAGCTCTTTTCCATCAGGGCTAAATTTCAGCGCTAGAACCGCACCTTTATGTCCAATTAAGCTTTTAAGCATTTCGGGACTGGTAACATCCCAGAGCCGCGCTGTGCCATCTAATGAACCCGTAAGGATATAATCACCTGTCGGGCTAAATGCTACTGCCTTAACGGTATCCTGATGTCCGGTGAATGTGTGTATCAAACGGCCACTACCCACCGACCACAGACGGCTAGTGCTATCCCAACTGCCGGTCAGCACCATGTCACCCGCAGGACTAAATCCAAGCGTTTCAATACGATCCGCATGACCGACAAAGTTATGAATCAATTCACCATTTTCAACATTCCAAAGCCGCGCCGTTGTATCCGCCGAACCGGTTACGATAGACGTCGCATCCGGGCTAAAAGCAAGACTCATGACCCAATCAGTGTGTCCATTGAGGCTGCGCAGGAGTTTCCCATCGGTGGTATTCCAAAGTTTTGCAGTTGAATCAGCCGAGCCTGTGGCAAGAATACTGCCATCAGGGCTGTATTCTAGAGCACGAATATCATTGCGGTGTCCGGTCAATGTAAAAAGCACCTCTCCAGTGTTCACATCCCAAAGCTTGGCGGTGTCATCAAATGAAGCGGTTGCAACTTGCTTGCCATTTGGATTAAAGTCCACACGAAAAACATCATCCGTATGACCTTCCAAACTATGGAGAAGCTTCCCTGAAGTCACGTTCCACAGTTTTGCGGTGTCATCGAATGAACCAGATAGCAAAAGTTTTCCGTCGGGGCTAAAACTCAAGTCACGAACTTGATCTTTATGTCCTTCTAAAGTCCAGAGTAATCGTCCAGTTTGCACACTCCAAAGCTTAATTGTTTTGTCGGCTGAGCCGGTCGCTAAAAGCGAACCATCCGGCGAAAAAGCGACTGCCCAAACCGCATCTTTATGGTCAACAAGGTGAAATAATTCTGTGCCACTGGCCACATCCCAAAGACGTGCACTCGCATCACCCGCACCCGTTGCAACGATTCGTCCATCAGGACTAAAGGCAACGGTGACCACACGATTTTGATGATTAGCCAGAATGTGAGCAACACCCGGCTGATAAGCAAGTTCATCAAGCACGCTCCGTGCGAAAACAGGCGGATTTTTGATGCTGTTCGCTTCGACAGCCAGTGATAATGCCAATTCTTGATTGCGCCCAAGCCATTGTTCAGCGTTAGCGGCAAGGGCTAAACTACGGGACTCGTTGGCATTAACCTCAGCAATAGCCGCTTGATTTTCCGCATTGCTTCGCTCATTAAATGCAAAGAGGCTGAGTCCAATCGCTACGATCAAGAACACAAACATAATCATGGCGATATAACGCAAACGGTTGGCGGCTTGACGTTGTAAGGCTAATTCTTTTTCTTTACGGGTCTGATCAGCGCGATTTTTCTCTTCCCGCTGATTGACGCTTTCCTCGACAAATTGGCTTTCAAGGTTGCTTAACAGCACATTACTTTCTAAAAGAGATTCGAACTGCGCTAAACGTAAACCGGTTGCTAAATAACTCTGATTTTTGCTACTCGCCTCCCATTCAATTGCACTGCTTGTCAAGCGGCTCTGAATCTGAAGCTGTTCGCGGCTTTCTCCAATCCATTGACGCAAACGTTCCCAATTACGAATAATCGCCTCATGCGCAACCTCAATGGTTGGCTCACGGGTTTGAGCATCGCGATCAAAGGTCAAAAGTCGCGACTTTCCATAGAGACTAATGACATCATCCATGATTTTGCTATCGGGAAGTTCCGAACGGCGAATACGGCGACGTGTATTTTCACCGCCCTCGCCCACCGTTACCAAACGCAAGAACAACTGGCGCACTGCATTTTGACCTTCAACATCCGTCAACGAGTTAAAGAGTTCGTCAGCCCGACGTGCCAAAGCACCGGTTACGCCACCTATCGCCTGATAACTCGCCAAATCTAGAGTAAAACCGCTGCGATGTTCAAAAAGCTCGGTCAATGCATATTGCAATAACGGCAAAATACCCGGCTGGGCACCGACAGCAGCTAGGATGGTGTCGACTAAACCGGCTTCATATTCCACACCCACCATCTGAGCCGGCTTGACAATAGCTTCAGTCAATTCCTCCGGTGCAAGCGGCAAAACCGTATCCATTCTCTGGCGTAAAACCTGCCCAAAGTTTCGGAACTGCAAAGGTTTATCATAAAAATCGGCTCGCATTGTAATGATGACGCGAACGCGGCTTTCAGGATGACTAAAGGCATGAACAAGATTATCAAGGTAACGGGCTTGTACAGCTTCATCACTATTGAGTGTAAAAAGCTCTTCAAATTGGTCGATAACCAGAAGCAGTTCACTGCCAGAAGGCAGCAGCTTTTCAACCATCGAATGCAACCCGTCCGGTGCTTCTAAACCGGCACGCAGATTAATCACCCTGTTGACAGCCACTTTGAGTAAAGATTCTTCCAAAGCTTGAAACGGGGCTGCGCTTGGAACCGTCTCGACAATGAACCAATTTTCAGAATTGGGTAAGCTACCCGCCCTTAATTTAGGAATAAGGCCAGCCTTAACAACGCTGGATTTACCGCTCCCACTGGCCCCAATAACCGCTAAGAAACGGTTATATGGGTTTGCTTCACCCAATCGTTCCAGCAAATGCTGTACAAGTTGAGACCGACCATAAAATTTGTCACTATCCAGTTCTTGAAAAGCTTGTAAGCCGCGATAGGGATTTGGAATATTGACAGTATCAATAATGAGTTCATTAAATGGATACCCAACACCAATACTATTTGATCCGCTGAGCATTTCACGAAAAGCTTTTGCCAAGTCCATCGCTGACTCATAGCGCGCATCAGGGTCTTTTTCAGTCGCACGCTGCACAATCTCATCAAACTTCGCATTTTCGGGTCTAATGCTCTCGATTGACGGCAGTGGACTGTAAAGGTGGCTGGTAATAATTTGACTGACACTTTGACCTGCAAATGGGTGTTCACCGGTCAAAAGCTCAAATAGAACCATTCCAAGAGCATAAATATCCCCCTTACTACTTGGAGCATGTCCCGTAAATTGTTCAGGTGGCAGATAAGGAACGGAACCTGAAATGCCTTCATCTCCTGTATCGGACTCAGAACCAACAATCGTTGCGATACCAAAATCACTCAAATAAGCATTCGCATCCTCATCCATTAAAATATTATCAGGCTTAATATCCCGATGAACGACATTTTCGCGATGAGCAATAGTCAGTGCTGCCCCAATTTGCTCGGTGACGCGGGCAATTTGCTCAAGACTAAGCTTTTGCTGGTAATTTCGAAGACTACCTCCACGTACTAAACGCATAACAAGGAACGCCCCATTTGGATCACGCCAAAAATCATAAAGCGGGACAATATGCGGGTGTTCCAGACGGGCGATGAGTTCGGCTTCTACCTCGAAGCGATGAATAAATTCAGGCTTATTGGCAAATTCCGGCAAAATAACTTTAATCGCTACATCACGTTTCAGGAGGGCTTGATGGGCACGATAAACCACCCCAAAGCCGCCTGCGCCCAATTCTTTTTGAAACTCATAGCCGCGCAGAACAGCCCCAGTTGTTATGTCAGTCATCGATTGCTCTTTCAATTAGTTATACTTTTATCGTATGACCTTTTTTGACTACAGAAATTGAGAACTTGACCTTAGTGGCTTTTTCACATAAGACTCCTCGTCTTTGATTGTCCACTATAGGACACACAATTTATCTAGATTGCTAGTTAGCATTCATGCTATCCACAAGTCAGAATAACTATTACCCCACTGAGCATCTGAACAAGGGACATCACTAACAACGATTATATTGTAACAGTTTACTAGGTGATTGATGAAATATTGGCAGTGGTGGCGTAGGAAGATGATGATTGGAGTCAGGTGAGTCCTGCTGAAATATTGACGGTTGCTGTGATTGCGGCTCAATATTTCCACAACCATTGGGAACGAGCGCTGTGTATCTTGATCCAACGGGGAGATATTACAGCGATCAGTATCTCACGCTATAATCGTCGTTCATGCTGTCCCTCGCCCAGATGCTCTGTGTGGTAACAAGTATACTGACTTGTAAACAGCATGAATGCTAACTAGCAATCTAGGTAGTATATTCAAAAGCACTCTATAGATACGTCCAATACTAATTTGACCTGACTAAAGGGTATCAATATGCCGAAGCACTATTCTCCCATTAATCCTAATGCTGCATTTCTTTGGCACGGAGGGGACTACAACCCCGAACAATGGTCAACTCCCGTTTGGCAAGAAGATTATCGCTTGATGAAACAGGCAGGAATTACGGTTGCTACAGTCGGTGTGTTTAGCTGGGTAACACTACAACCCTCTGAAAACGAATTCAACTTTGGATGGCTTGATGAGGTTATCAATGGCTTACACGCAAATGGCATCAAAGTTGTTTTGGCTACACCGACCGCCGCACAACCTGCTTGGATGTCCGAACACTATCCTGAAGTCTTACGGAGTAACGAATTTGGAGTCCGTAGTGCCCATCAAGGACGCACTAATTATTGTCCCAATTCACCCGACTACCGTCGTTTTTCGGGGGATATTGCTCGCCGATTGGCTGAACGCTATCAAAATCATCCTGCGATTGTGTTGTGGCACATTAGTAACGAGTATAGCGGTTGGTGCTTTTGCGAAAACTGTGCTGCCGCATTCCGCGAGTGGCTTAAGAAAAAGTACGGCACACTTGATGCTTTAAATCAGGCATGGTGGACAACCTTCTGGAGTCATACATACACGGATTGGTCACAAATAAATCCGCCCTATCAGGGGAGTGAACGGCTCACACATGGTCTCAACATCGATTATTTTCGCTTCATGAGTGATTCTAACATCGCATGTTTTAACAACGAACGGGATATTATCCGCAATATCACACCTGATATTCCGATCACAACCAACATGATGGGAGCATATAAACCGCTGGATTACCGACGTTGGGCATCTGAAATTGACATAATCTCGTGGGATTGTTACCCACAGCCTAATGCTTTGCCCGGCGATATTGCTTTTATGCACGACACAATGCGCGGCTTGAAAGATGGGCAGCCTTTCTTGCTTCTCGAACAAACACCCTCTAGCCAGAACTGGCAAGCGGTCAATGCACTTAAACGTCCTGGTATTCTGCGTTTGTGGAGCTATCTTGCTGTCGCTCATGGTGCAGATTCTGTCATGTATTTCCAATGGCGACGCGGACGTGGCGGGTGTGAAAAATTGCACGGTGCGGTTATTGAACATTCCGGTAAGAGTGATACCAGGGTGTTTCGGGAAGTTAGCCAGTTAGGCGCGGAACTTCAGAAATTGGGAGAAAAGATTGTTGGCGCTTCATCAGAAGCACGCGTTGGGATTGTCTTTGATTGGGATAACTGGCACGCGCTCGATGATGCGGTCGGCCCGGTGCGTGATAAACGCTACTATGAAACTGTCAAAAAGCATTATTTACCCTTCTTTGAAAAGAACATTGCAATAGATGTGCTCTTTCAGGATAGCAATTTCACCGACTATGACATCGTGGTAGCACCGATGTTATACATGGTCAAAGAAGACTTCTCCCAAAAAATTGAAGCCTTTGTTGAAAATGGCGGGTCGTTTGTCACAACTTACTTTTCAGGGGTTGTCGATGAAACCGACCTCGCATTTGAAACCGGATATCCGGGGCCATTGGCCAAAGTGCTTGGAATATGGATTGAAGAAATTGATGCACTGTACGATGGGCAAACTAATTCAATCGTTATGACAGATCGTAATGGCACATATTCTTGTGGTCATCTGGCTGATTTGCTCCACACAGACGGAGCAGAAACACTAGCCGTTTATGGGACGGATTTCTATGCGGGAATGCCTGTCCTTACGAAAAATAAATTCGGTAAGGGTAGTGCGTACTATATCGCCAGCGATCCTGAAATGTCTTTTCTCAACATGTTCTATGGGCAGCTTATTCAGCAGCATAACATCAGTTTCTGGGATACACCATCCGGTGTTGAGGTCACCCAACGTGTCAAAGATGGGCGCAAGATCATCTTTGTCCTTAACCACAACACACAACCAACGCTGTTGCAGTTGGATGATAAACACTATACAAATCTGCTGACTGATGAAGTCATCGTTGGAGTGCTCAACTTACCAGCTTATGGGGTGGCGATTCTCGTCGAAAGTGGGAACGCATAAACATGGGCAAAAATTCACAGTGAAACTGAAACGGGAAATTGCGTCGCTTATTCAGTTTAAATTGCACGCGTACTTTCGCGGATGATGAGCTCGGGTTCCAATATAAGTTGTTGAATCGGCTTTTCAGGATTTTCTATTCTGTGTATCAAATGTTCGACTGCAAGGCGGCCTAATAGTTGAAAATCTTGTCTGACTGTCGTTAGAGAAGGCACAAAATGAGCCGCCTCAGGAATATCATCAAAACTTACAATCGAGATATCTTGTGGCACAGCTAATCCACGTTCTCGTAATGCGGTATGAGCACCGAACGCCATTGAATCGTTGCCAACAAAAACCGCAGTGATATCTTCACCTCTGGTGAGCAAGTCCTTCATATTGCGGTAACCACTTTCAATAGAGTAATCACCTTCAGCACTCAAATGGGAATTCAACCCATGTTCGTGCATTGTCTGTAACCATGCTTCGTGTCGGTCACTCCCGTCCTGGTTGGCCAGCGGACCGCTGATTTCAGCAATGGCACGATGTCCCAGATGAATAAGATGTTCAGTGGCTAATCGTGCGCCATGTTTCTGATCGTATAAAACACACGGTAAGTTTGGGTTCGCTCCTATTTTTGCGCCGACCTGTATAAATGGGATGCCGTTGCATAGTTTATTCAATTGATCATAACTTTGTGTCAACGGTTTATCAGGCAAAAAGACTAATCCATCAATAAAACGGGATGATGCGCTTGCCAGGGTTTCTTCAAATTCTTCATCCATGACTGCAGAGAGTACAAAATGATAGCCCGCTCGTTGAGTAACACGTGCCATCTCATATAAATACAAATTAAAACCCGTATAGAACAGAATGACTTCTATCGTATTTGAGCGTCCGGTTTGCATAATTTGGGCAGCACGATTAATGCGAAAGTCGAGTTTTTCGACCGCTTTTTCAACAATGAGCTTTGTTTTGAGTGAAACGCTACCCTGATTGTTGATGACCCGTGAAACAGTCTGATACGAAACGCCTGCTTCGCGGGCGACATCATAGATAGTAGCACGTTTGGAAATCATGATAGCCAACATTCCGTTTTAGATAGCAATAGATAGGTGAAAAATTTTAAGCAAGCACATCTTGCATTTTGGGTCATTCTCTTCACAGATTCTACTATGTTGTCTTCAACTCCGTAACCCTAATTTGCATACCGTCCAATTGAATATCTGATCGGTCTGTAGTGTTGCTCGGTAGCTCAATTTGCGAATTATTTGCAATAAATTCTGAACCATGTTATAGATTGTGACCAGTCACAATTTCAAAAATTTCGATCTATTCCTGTTGTTATGTCACCTTAGATTGTGACGCCTTCTTGCGAAGGGAGGGCAAAACATTTCAACGTTCTGTTTGCTAAAAGGTTATTGAAATCTATTTGAATGGAGGAGAAAAATCATGAGATCTCGTTTGGTTATTATATGCATCATGATGACTTTGCTCAGTTTATTGGGCAGTGTTCATGCACAGGACAAGACCTATGGGGAATCACCCATGCTCGCAACAAAGGTTGCATCTGGTGCCTTACCACCCGTTCAGGAACGTCTACCTGAAAACCCTCGTGTAATCGCCAGTGAAGGATCGGATATTGGGACTTATGGTGGTGATTTCAAAGATCCGTTCGTAGGCGATGCGTTCTGGTCAAGCCAGATGATTTATTACATCTCCCGCAAAGGTCTTGTCAACTGGAACCAATCTTTTTCAGATTGGGAGCCCAATATCGCCGAAAGCGTTGATGTGAACGCCGACGCCACGATGTACACATTCCATCTGCGTAAGGGGCTTAAATGGTCAGATGGTGTGCCCTTCACGAGCGATGATGTTCTCTTTGCAATTAATGATATTATGGGCAACGATGAACTAAATGGTGGTTCATTCCCATCTGGATTCTTGAAGCCCGGAACTGCTGCGCCTGTTGTTGAAAAAATTGATGATTACAACTTCACCATTACTTTCGACAAATCATACGGGATGTTCCTAATTAATCTGTGCGGATATGACGGCTGGACTCTCATTACCGCTCCCAAGCATTATCTCCAACAGTTCCACAAAAAATATAACCCTGATGGTATTGATGCTCTAATCGCTCAGACCGAAGGTGCAAAAGATTGGGTATCCCTCTTCCAAGCACACTCAGCAGTCGGCGTCAGTACAGATCCTGCGGTGATAAGCCGTGATGTAAACTACCCAACTCTATTCCCATGGATTTATACACAGCCAATGGGCACAGGGACTCAATTTGTTGTCGAGCGTAATCCATACTATTACTGGGTTGATGCTAAAGGTAATCAATTGCCCTATATTGATCGTATCGTAGGAACAGCTTACCAAAACGAGGAAACGATGTTGGTTGATGTGCTCGCCGGTAAATTTGATACCATGGCAAATAGCACAAATGAACAGCGTTCGCTTTTCTTCGAAAATCAGGATAAATCCGGTCTGAAAATTTACCCCACACTGTCTGAAGGTGGAGTCACTACGACCGTTCACTTCAACATGACGCACCCTGAATTAGGGGCAATTTTTAGTCAGAAGGATTTCCGAGTCGGCATGTCTTATGCTATTGATCGACAAGAAATCATCGACGTTGTGTATTTTGGTCAAGGTGTACCGCGCCAGGCATCTCCGGTTGAAGACTCACCACTTTACAACGAACAACTGTCGAGCCAATATCTGGACTACAATGTTGATCTGGCTAATGAATACCTCGATAAGGTGTTGCCGGATCGCGACAGCACTGGTTTGCGACTGAATCCAGCAACCGGCAAACCGCTCAATATTTTGTTCACCGTCCAATCAGGTGATTATGGTCTACGCTTTGCCGACGTTGCACAATTGCTCAAAGCTTATTACGCCAAAGTCGGTGTTGATCTCACAGTAGAAGTTGTTGATAACGAAGTTTTGGAACAGCGCAACAAAGAAAACTCAGTCGAAGCCACCATATTTACAGGTGAAGGTGGTTATGGTATCACCGCGATCACGGATCCACGCTACTACGTTCCTATCCAAAACCAAGGTGTTTGGGGTATGGGATGGTCGATCTGGTATCTCACTCCGACTAGTGAATATGCCGTAGAACCTCCAAAGGAAATCAAAGACCACATTGATCTGTACAACAAGGTTCTGCAAGCACCCACAAGCGAAGAACGCATTACCTTGATGAAACAGGTTCTCCAAGCAGCAGCCGATAACTTCTGGGTATTAGGTATCTCAAGCCCAAGCACCGGTTATCGTCCGTTGAGCGCGAAACTAGGCAATATTCCTGAAACTTGGGTTGATGGTTGGAACCCAAGCGGTCCAGCAATTGTCAAACCAGAACAATGGTATTTCAAAGGCTAAGCCCTAATTGACTGCGTGTTGGGAAGACATGGGCGGTTTTTGCTCACTCAAGAGAAAATGACCTATGTTCTTCCCAACAATCTGCCTATTTGGCAGGTCTTGGCAGCGAGTCTGTTAGAGATTGCGAACTTAAATAATCATTCTGATTTCTTGTGTATTGATTTGGTCAACGTTTCAAAACTAATCAGTTCCGAATAGGGAATTTGACTGGATGTGAGGCGATATCAGGTGCAGATGTGTCTCGATCCCTACTGATCCAGTTTTCAGAACTGAAGGAGACGACAGCTTATAGAGTTTTCTTTAAGCTGCATGTGCTCACCGTCTGATTGTTCACTAAACGCCCAAATACGACTACACAACCGCCAAGCAAACTAGGATATTTTGCCATGCTAAAGTATCTTCTGAAGCGTTTATTTTATGCCGTTCCGACAATGTTTATCATCTCAATTATTGTCTTTGTTACCGTTCAATTGCCGCCCGGTGATTTTGTATCAACAATGATTGAGAACATGCGAAATCAAACAGGTGGGCAAACTTTTTCAGCCGAATACGAAGCTGCGATGCGCGAGCGATATGGCTTAAATGAACCCGTATATGTTCAATATTACAAATGGGCGCGGAATATCATACTGCAAGGCGATTTCGGTTATTCAGTAATGAATGCCGCACCTGCTGAAAAAATGATCACAGACCGTATCGGCATGACCATCGTCGTTGCTTTTGCCAGTTTCATTTTTACGTGGATGGTTGCCCTACCGATTGGGGTTTTGTCAGCAGTAAAGCAATACAGTCTTGCTGATTACGTCTTTAGCTTTATTGGTTTCATTGGGCTTGCAACCCCCGGATTCTTAATCGCGCTGGTATTGATGTTTCTTTCTTTCAAATATGGCGGGGTTAGTTTGAGTGGTCTTTTCTCGCCCGAATTTGAGAATGTCCCATGGAGTATGGAGAGGGTAATTGATTTGCTCAAACACCTCTGGATTCCAATGATTATCCTTGGTGTTGGCGGGACAGCCGGTCTAATTCGGGTGATGCGGGCGAATTTGCTGGACGAACTGAATAAACCATACGTCGAAGCAGCCCGGGCTAAGGGATTGCCTGAATGGAAACTCCTTATTAAGTACCCGATTCGGCAAGCCATGAATCCATTTGTGAGCACCATAGGCTGGATGCTGCCTGCCCTGATTGCTGGCGAAGCATTGGTCTCTATTGTTCTCAATTTGCCTACGACGGGTCCAGTTTTGCTGAACGCCCTCTTGCAACAAGATATGTTTTTGGCCGCTGGTTTTCTGATGGTGCTGAGTTTGTTGACGATTATTGGTTCATTGTTGTCCGACCTTCTGTTGGCATGGCTTGATCCACGTATTCGCCTAGATGATGTCTAAAGGACTTTCGATGAGAATAAATTTACCTCGAATACTCAGCCCTCAGAAGCCTTCAGATGTCCCGAAACAACTCATGGCATCCCAATGGCAATTGATGTGGTGGAAGTTTCGTAAACATCGTTTGGCAATGATTAGTCTCTTCATTATCTTCGCGCTCTATTTCATAGCTATATTCGCTGGATTTTTCGCACCACTAGGAATGGACACATTTGATCGTCACTACATTTCTGCCCCACCACAGCCCATCCAGTGGCTTGATGACGGCAAATTAGCACCATATGTGTATGCTTACAAGCAAACAACAGACCCCACAACTTACCTCCGAACCTATGAAATAAACACAGAAAAGAAGATCTTGTTGGGATTTTTTGTAAAAGGTGAGCCTTACAAAGTCGGGTTACACGGGATTCCGGTTTATCCGATTAACCAACTCGCCGTGACACTCGACATACATTTCTTCGGCCCTGTGAATCCGGGCGATCCGATCTATCTGTTCGGGGCAGATAATGTCGGACGTGACTTGCTCAGCCGGATGATTTACGGTTCGCAGGTTTCATTGTCTATTGGATTGTTGAGCGTTTTCCTCAGCCTGATACTCGGTATTTTCCTCGGCGGTATATCGGCTCTCGCGGGCGGTTGGATTGACAATCTCATCCAGCGCTTGATAGAAGTGATCAAGTCTATTCCGGATATTCCCTTGTGGATGGCATTGGCAACTGCGGTTCCTCCCCGATGGGATCCGATATATGTCTATTTTGGAATCACGATTGTACTGTCGCTCATTGGTTGGACAGGGATGGCACGGGTTGTTCGTGGGAAGTTCTTATCGTTGCGCGAAGAGGAATTCATCATGTCTGCCGAGTTGGATGGGGTTCCCCGCACACGTATGATCTTCCGCCACTTAATTCCTTCATTCATGAGTCATATCATCGCATCGGCTACATTAGCCATTCCCGGCATGATTCTCGGTGAAAGTGCATTGAGCTTTATTGGGGTTGGGCTGCGTAAGCCCGTTGTAAGTTGGGGCGTGATGCTCAATGACGCTTTGAACATTGCCGCGATTGCCAAATATCCATGGCTAATGCTGCCCGGTGCTGCACTTATGATTACGGTTTTAGCTTTCAATTATCTCGGTGATGGATTGCGTGATGCAGCGGATCCTTATCATTGAGTCGCGGGTTTATCAAATGCAGTACTGTAGTGGTAACCAAAAAGATCCAATGCATTTTAGGAATAATGAGAGAAGTTATGTCACAGGATATTTTACTTGAAGTTGATGATCTTAAAATTCATTTCTTCACAGATGAAGGTTTAGTCAAAGCGGTAGACGGCGTAAGCTATACCCTCAAACGGGGTAAAACTTTATGTATCGTAGGGGAAAGTGGCAGCGGCAAAAGCGTTTCTGCACGCGCATTATTGCAGCTTGTTCAACGTCCCGGAAAAATCGTTGGTGGGAAAGTCATCTATTACCAAGAAGCTAGTGATGGACAAGTAAATCAACACGACATCACCAAGATCGATCCATATGGCAAAAAAATTCGTGAAATTCGCGGCAAAGAAATTGCCATGATTTTTCAAGAACCGATGAGTTCTTTCAGCACGAGTTACACCGTTGGCAGTCAAATTATGGAAGCGATACAGTTGCACGAGGATGTATCCAAGCAGGAGGCTCGAAACCGTACCATTGAACTATTGGGACGTGTTGGTATTCCTAAACCAGAACAACGGATTGATACCTACCCATTTCGTCTGAGTGGTGGGATGCTGCAACGCTGTATGATCGCTATGGCACTTTCCTGCAATCCTAAATTGCTGATTGCTGATGAACCAACGACCGCCCTTGATGTCACAACGCAAGCTCAGATACTTGATTTGTTGAAGGAGTTGCAGCAGGACTATGGCATGGCTCTGTTATTCATCACTCATGATTTCGGCGTTGTCGCTGAAATAGCCGATGACGTTGCAGTAATGTATCTAGGGAATGTGGTGGAACACGCTGACGTGGACTCCGTCTTTAATAATCCACAGCATCCTTATACCAGCGCACTGCTGCGCTCAATTCCGAAAATCGAGGCCGAACCGAAAGCGCTCAAACCGATAGGCGGTGTCGTCCCCTCTCCCTTTGAGCGTCCGGATGGTTGCCCATTTCATCCCCGCTGCGAGCACCATATCAGTGGTTTATGTAATGTCATTGCTCCCAAAACCATAACCATTCCCCCCAAGCATCAATCTCGCTGCCTGAAACATGACGACCAATATCGCCAACGCTTTATAGAACAAGAGGAACGGCATGTCTAATTACCACAGTCAGGCAGAACCAAATAAACCCGATAAAGATGTGCTATTGGACGTGCGTAATCTGAAAATGTGGTTCTCCACCCGTACCTGTTTTATCCGTCAGCAAGTGCATTATACAAAAGCAGTTGATGATGTCAGTTTCTACGTTAAGCAGGGGGAAACACTCGGTTTGGTCGGCGAAAGTGGATGCGGTAAAACCACCGTTGGTCGCTGTATTGTGGGAATATACAAACCTACCAACGGGCAGATTATCTATCATGGTGGCAAATCTCCGGTTGATCTGACCACTCTTGACCGTATGCAATTACGACCCTACCGCCAAGATATTCGCATGATCTTCCAAAACCCCTATTCCGCACTCAACCCTCGGATGACCGTTTTCGATAATGTTGCAGAAGTGTTGATTGTCAACAAGCTGGCGCAGGGTCAGGAGCTGGAAGATAGGGTGGCATCGCTGCTTAAGCGTGTTGGTTTGCGCTCGGAATATATGCGGCGTTATCCGCATGCCTTCAGTGGCGGCGAACGTCAACGGATTGTTATCGCAAGAGCATTAGCAACAAATCCTCGTCTAATCGTGGCTGATGAAGCTATTTCCGCACTAGATGTTTCCATTCGTGCCCAAATCCTCAATCTGATGAAAGAATTGCAAGCAGAAATGGGTTTAACATACCTGTTTATCGCACATGATTTGAGCGTAGTGCGTCACATTTGCGACCGTGTAAATGTGATGTATGTCGGCAAAATGGTGGAATCAGCCCCGTCAAAAGAATTATTCTTTACCCCAAAACACCCCTACACCGAAGCACTCATGTCTTCTGTGCCAATTTACAATCCGCGATTGCGTGGGCAAAACCAGCGCATTCGTTTGGAAGGTGACGTAGCAGATCCTGCTAATCCGCCACCGGGATGTTACTTCCACCCACGATGCCGCTATGCAAAACCTGAGTGTAGTCAGAACGAGCCAAAGTTTAGATCTGTAGACAAATTGAATACCCATATGGCATCATGCCATTTTGCCGAAGACCTTACTTTGCGTGGGATTGTTGCAACCTCGTCGTCAAATATCCATAACACCAAAGGACAAAATGATGAAGTTTGAATTAGGTCAATGGTTCTTGTTACCCGGTGTTGAAGCCATCTACCCGCGATCAGTGACGAATGTATTGATCGAAGATGATGCCCTAGTCATGCAAGGCTACAATCATGACATCCATTCCCGCAGCAGCTTTATTCATGGGACATTGATCACCGCCCGCTTTAGCTCTCCCATGGCGAACGTCATTCGCGTCCAACTATGGCACCATAAAGGACAAAAGCCGCGCCTGCCTGCCTTTGATCTCAATTATCAACTTCAAAATCAGGACACTTCCATTTCGCGCGAAAATACTACTGCATCGCTGACAGCAGGTAATCTTTCTGTCCGTGTCCCTACTACTGGAGAATGGAATTTTGCTTTTGTTCGCAACAATGAACCATTGACGGATAGTGGTCATAAAGCCGTCGGACTATTCGACAAAGATGGGAAGACTTATTTACGTCAGCAGCTCTCTATCGGTATTGGTGAAACAATCTATGGTTTGGGTGAACGCTTTGGTGCGCTCGTCAAAAATGGACAAAGTATCGATATGTGGAATGACGATGCAGGTACTATGTCCGAATATGCTTACAAGAATGTTCCCTTCTATTTGAGCAACAAGGGCTATGGTGTTTTGGTGAATCACCCCGGCTGTGTCGCGTTTGAAGTCGCCTCACATCATGTCAGTCGGGTACAATTTAGTGCCGAGGGACAAAGTCTCGATTACTACATTTTTGCTGGCGAGAACATGAAGCACTCGCTGGAATTGTATACCGCACTCAGTGGCCGCCCCCCCAAATTGCCGAATTGGTCGTTCGGGCTTTGGCTTTCAACCTCCTTCACCACCAATTACAACGAAACCGACATCATGGCAAACATCGAACGGATGGAGGCGGAAGGTATCCCGATCAGTGTGTTTCATTTCGACTGCTTCTGGATGCGTGAACTCACTTGGACCAGTTTCTTATGGGATGAACGTAATTTTCCAGATCCAGCAAAATTGCTCAAGCGTATAAAGGACAAAGGGATCAAAATCTGTCTGTGGATAAATCCCTACATTGCTGAAGCGTCAGCCTTATTCGATGAAGCCGCAGAACACGGTTATCTGCTCCATACACCAAGTGGAGATGTCAAGCAGTTAGACCACTGGCAACCGGGTATAGGTATAGTCGATTTTACAAATCCCGCGGCCTGCGAGTGGTATTGCGCCAAACTCAAGGCTCTGCTTGACATAGGCGTAGATTGCTTCAAAACTGATTTTGGGGAACGCATTCCTACTGATGTGATTTACCACAACGGTGCTGAACCTGAGCGGATGCATAATTATTATAGCTACCTCTATAATCAGACCGTTTTCGATCTGCTCAAGCGTGAAAAAGGTGCTGAAGAGGCAGTTCTATTCGCCCGTTCAGCCACTACAGGCAGTCAGCAATTCCCAATCCATTGGGGTGGCGATAATAGTTCCAGCTATCCTTCAATGGCAGAAACGCTGCGCGGTGGTTTATCGCTCGGTATGAGTGGTTTCGGTTATTGGAGCCATGACATAAGCGGTTTTAACGATACCGCACCACCTGACTTGTATAAGCGTTGGATCGCCTTTGGATTGCTTTCTTCTCACAGTCGTTTGCATGGTGCAAGCAGCGCCCGAATGCCCTGGTTATTTGATGCCGAAGCTATTGATGTGCTGCGATTCTTCCGGAATTTGAAAGTGCAGTTGATGCCCTATTTGACGAAGGTTGCGCAGGAAGCACAGGATCGGGGTTTACCTGTGTTACGTGCTATGGTGCTGGAATTCCCCAACGACCCAACCTGCCGCTATCTGGATACACAATATATGCTTGGTGATTCGTTATTGGTCGCTCCCATTTTCGCTGAAAACGGGAGTGTCACTTACTATTTGCCGGAAGGCGAATGGAAAAACCTTCTGACCAATGAACTTTGCTCTGGTGGCAAATGGCGTACCGAAACGCACGATTATTTCAGTTTACCGTTATGGGTTAATCTGACAACTTGCGGGGCAGACTTAGCAGAATTAACCATTACAAAGTGATCAGAGTGTGCACAACATGCAAGTAAAACCAGCCATCTATCAGGACAAGTCTCAAACGGTAGAAGCCCGTATTAGCGATTTACTTAAACACATGTCTCTGGCAGAAAAAATCGGCCAGATGACACAAGTCGAGAAGAACAGCATAACCCCTGACGATGCAAAAGCACATTGTATCGGGGTCTGGCATTACCCCAGTTTAGCGGAGAGAAAAAATGTCCGCTAGACTGAAAGTAAGGAGCAGGAAATGGGAAACTATAAGAAATACAGTGATGAGTTCAAGCAAGAAGTGCTAGGAATGGTAGCAGTTGGCGACTTATATGTACGTGAATACGAACGATACTTCAACACGCCACGACCTCATCTGGTGCTCGTACAGGTGATTCATGCCCCACCGTCAACTTCCAGCATGAGTGTGAGCGGAAAGATCAAACGACGCGACATTTTGGGCGGTATTATTCACGGTTCGTTTCGTGTTGCTTAACAAGCCACCAGTTGGACAGGTTGCATTGCCACTACAGGCGGCCAATTCGAATAATTACATCATAATGCATTTTTTAGTAAATTAAAAAATCACTATTTAATTTATCCTAAAAGCGTAGTAGGTTATCCATAAATAGCAAATGATAACTTTGGTTGACAACTAGCAAATTTTGTGTTTTACTCTAATTGAACCGGTTCAATTAGTGGGCAAATCATGGCAACAATCCGCGATGTAGCACAGTATGCGAAAGTTTCAGTAGGGACAGTTTCCAATGTCCTAAACGGAAGCACATTGGTCAAAGATGAAACACGCCAACGCGTATTGGCTGCCATCGAGGAATTGAAATTTCATCCTACAGCAGCAGCACGCAGTTTAAGTACGCAGCGAACCAATACCATCGGAATGATCCGTACTGAACTACGTCCACAGCAAAATCGTGTTGAAACCGACCCCATAGTCCTTGATTTGATCGACGGTATCACCAATGCAGCGATGGAAAGTAGTATCGGGCTGGCATTCTGGACTATTCCTGTTGGACAACGCGAAACAGAACTCTACGAACGCTTAGCAAATAGTCGCCAGATCGACGGCTTAATTTTATTCGCTCTACGGGAAAACGACCCCCGTATAAGTTTCTTGCAAGAACAAAACTTTCCATTTGTCACGTTCGGTAGGCTAGATCCACAAGATGGTACAAACTGGGTTGATCTTAATAGCGCGTACGGGATTGAACTAGCGGTACGCCATCTCATCGAACTTGGCCACCGGCGTATTGGATATATCTCCCCACCCCACGAACAATATCTGGCCCGACAGCGATGGGAAGGATTTGTGAAAGGGATGAAAGAGGCAAATCTATCCATTGATCCTTTACTCACCTATGAGGGTGATTTCAGCGAGAAAACAGGTCAATTGGGTACCCATTTCTTCCTTGACCAAGCACAGCCTCCAACGGCGATTATATGCAACAACGACCGAATGGCCTTTGGAGCAATGAGAGCAATACAAGCGCGAGGGTTAGCGATTGGAAAAGATGTATCCGTGGTGGGCTTCGATGATATTCCATTGGCACGTTACAGCCATCCACCCTTGACCACCCTAAGCCAACCGATACACGAAATTGGCAAAGCACTATTCCACTTATTGTTAGCCATCATTAACCGAGAAAATATCGACGGGTTGGGGGCGAAGTTGTTTGAGCCGGAATTACGTGTGCGGCAATCAACTGGTTCACCGCCCTAAAATTTATGAATGAATTGAAACGGTTCAAATAGGAGGTATGCTTCTGAAACCACAAACACAATCTCATCTTTACCACGCATCGTCAGTGATGAATAAATTTAGGAGTTAAAAATGAAAGCAAAGCTTATCCTTATCGCCCTTCTTACTTTCGGCATCGTCCAAATCAGTTCCGCACAAGAAGCGGTCACAATCAAATTCTGGCACACTTACAATGAGGTTTCGCCCGAGCACAAAACTCTTACTGATACGCTGATCCCAAAGTTTGAAGCAGAACATCCCAACATCAAAGTAGAATCGGTTCCCTACCCTTACGACGGTTTCCGCCAAGCACTCCTCACATCAGCAGCAGGTGGCGAAGGACCGGACATGGTACGTCTGGACATCATCTGGTCACCAGAATTTGCTGAGCAAGGAATTTTGATGAACCTGAGCAAGCAAATGTCAGACTTCAAAGATTTATCTGCCCGTGTATTCGCTGGACCGCTATCTACCAATGCCTACAACGGAGAATATTACGGTCTACCGCTCGATACCAATACCCGAGTCTACATCTATAACCCAGCACAGCTCGCCACAGCTGGCATCGAGAAACCAGCAGAAACGATTGATGATCTGCGTGCGCAGTGTAAGGCTGTCACAGCGTTAGGCGAAGGCAATTACCTCTTTAGCGATGGCGGTACCTCAGGTTGGAACTTGCTCCCATGGATCTGGAGCTTTGGTGGCGATATCACTGACGAAGCGATGACTACATCGACCGGTTTCGTGAACGGGCCGAAGACTGTCGCAGCAATCGACTTCTTACATGAAATGATTTCCAGTGGCTGTTTCTCTGATGGCTTTACCGGCAGCGGAATAGATACTTGGGGTGGTTATTTCGGTGGCACGATTGCCTCAATGTTAGAAGGTCCATGGCTCTATCCAACTGCGGAAAGCCAATATCCCGACTTTAAGATTGGCGCAGCCTTAATACCTGCTGGAGATGGTGGGCATGTATCAGTAGTGGGCGGCGAGAATATTGTGATTACTGCTGGCACCAAACACCCTGACGAAGCCATGGAATTTGTACGCTTCACACAAAGCGAAGAATATCAACTTGAAATGTCCAAGGTCGGCCAGCTCACAGTTCTAAATGACTTGCTCAAGAACGAATACTTCACCAACCATCCTTATTATGGTGTTTTCCTTGAACAACTCCAGACCGCGCGTGCACGGACACCCCATCCCCGTTACACTGAAATTGAAACTGCTTTAAGTGACGCGGCGCAACTTGCCCTGCGTGGTGAAATGTCAGCCCAAGAAGCGATGGATGCGGCAGCCGAAGAAATCGACGCATTACTAGCCAAAAAGTAACCAATTCGCACGGAGTGGTTTACTCTAGAAGTAAACCACTCAATCGTATTCGCTGAAGAGGATGCTTTCATCATGAGTATCAATCTGGCACAGTCGCGTGTCCTAGTAAACAAACGGGTTCCAGATCGAGCTAAACCCTATTACCGATCATACGTTCCTTACCTGTTCCTCATTCCCGGTCTGGCACTTTACTTGCTCTGGACTGTGTATCCACTCATATACCAGTTGTATATCAGTTTCTTTGACTGGAAAATTATGCCCGGTCAGGAGAGCAAATTTGTTGGTCTAGCCAATTATCAAACTGCTTTTGCAGATAAAATATTCTGGCTTTCAATGCGCAATACAGCCGGTTATGCAGTAGTCACTGTAGCCGGACAAATGATCGTCGGGCTGGCATTAGCGGTATTGGTTCATCGGGTAATTATTGGAAAACGATTCTTTAGAACAATTTATTACTTACCAGTCGTGACTTCATGGATAGTTGTTAGTTTCCTCTTCATCTACTTGTTTAGTCCCGGAAACTCTGGTTTAGTCAATTATATACTCTTGCAGTTAGGCATCATTGAAAAACCCATTTCGTGGATGGCAAACGGGGATACCGCGTGGATCGCCATTTACAGCCTCGGAATTTGGAAAGGAATGGGATGGGCGATGGTAATCTTTCTTGCCGCCCTGCAAGGCATCCCAACCGAACTCTATGAAGCAGCTGCAATTGATGGCGCAAATGAGTTTGAGCGGCTGCGGTTTATGACGATTCCACTCATCAAGCGCACCATAATGTTCGTATTCGTCGCACTCATGATTGGCGGCTTCCAAGTGTTTCTATCCGTTCTGATGCTTACATCTGGCGGACCGCTGCACCGTACAGAAGTTGCGCTGACATATATGTTTGACGAGGCATTTGGCAACCTCAACTTTGGCTACGGAGCCGCACTGAGTTATATCTTGGCAGTCGTCATTGTACTCATTAGCATCCTGCAAACACGCTTATTCGGTCGTCAAGATCAAGAAGTGGAGTATTGATTATGATCTCAACTTCACGTAGCCAACAGCGTCTATTTAATCTGTTTGTTTTTGTGGTGTTGTGTCTGGGAGTCATCGTTGCTGCCGCTCCCCTTTTCTATATGATTTCAACTGCTTTTAAGGGAGCAACATATGTACAAGAATATCCACCCCGTCTTATACCAGAGACCATCACCCTAGAAAACTTTCAGATTGCATTTACCAGTCGTAATTTTGGTCGAGCACTGCTCAATAGTGCATTCGTCGCACTCACAACGTGTGCGCTGGTAACGACATTAGCTGCGACAATGGCTTATAGCTTTGCGCGCTTTGAATTTCGTGGCAAACGGCTCATCTTCAACGGGTTACTGATCATGCTGATGATCCCTGGTGTCGTGCTATTGATACCACAATTCATCCTTGCAAGTAACTTGGGACTGCGAAACAGTTTGCCAGGGCTGATTCTAGTCTATAGCGCCGGACCACTCGCCTTCAACACATTTCTGCTGCGCGGTTTCTTTGAAAATCTACCCCGCGAACTAGAAGAAGCAGCTATCATAGATGGCGCCAACGCATTTACGGTATTCTGGCGCGTCATGCTGCCATTAGCCGCGCCGGCAATCAGCACGGTTGCGGTATTCAGCTTCTTGGGCGCGTGGGATGAATACGTCCTGGCACTAAACTTCTTGTCAGATGAAACACTGCGAACGTTACCGATTGCGATTGCAAATTTCCGTGGCCAACACAGTACCAACTGGGGATTAGTGTTTGCTGGTTCCCTTACAGCCGTCATCCCCACTGTGGTGTTGTTCATATTTTTCCAACGTTACTTCATTCAAGGCATTACAACCGGGGCGGTTCGTGGATGAAGGCACGTCTCTGCACAGTAATCATTCTTGCATATCTGCTAACATTCAATATAGAAGGAGGCGTTGTGTCCGCCGTTGAAACTAGTGTTCAAATTAGGTTAGAAAAGAGCTTCTTTCATCCAGGAGATCCTGTTCAGTTTACGGTTACAACCTCCACCGGAAGCCGCATGGATGCTCATGTGTTGTATTTGGATAAAGAAATTGCAGCAATAGATGCGGTTCTTATAGACGGTCAGGTAAAAGCTACTTGGTTGCCACCGCCCACGTTTCCACGTGGTTATGGATTGCTCGTTAATATACTAGATGATAGTGGACAATTAATTGCCACTCAAAGCTCAGCTTTCGATGTATTGGAGCACTGGACGAATGCACCACGCTATGGCTTCCTAACGGATTTCAGCGTAGGGCGGAACAACGATGAGGAAACGATCAACTGGATTATCCAACACCATGTTAATGGTATCCAGTTTTATGACTGGCAGTATCGATGGGAAAACCTCGTCCCTGATACCGACATTTTTAATGATGGATTAGGACGTCCACAGTCCATGTTAGTCATCCGCCGCCTAATTGATTTGCTCCATAGTCGCAACATCAGCGCCATGCCCTATACAGCAATATATGGAGCGTCAATGGCCTACTTCCGTCAACACCCTGATTGGGGATTGTTGGATGCCAAAGGTGAACCTTATTTGTTCGGTGGTGATTTAATCGGCATCATGAATCCTGCCGTCGGATCAGCTTGGAATGAGCACCTGATGGCTGAGTTTGCCGATGTACTTGATCACACTCCATTTGACGGCATTCACATTGATCAGTATGGCTCACCCAAAAACGGTTTCGATAAAGACGGAAACCGCATTGACCTGGCTGATGTAATGCCACAATTTATCAACCAAACCGCAGCAATCGTGCACAATAAACGTGGTCCTGATGGCACTACCCTATTCAACTGTGTGGGTAACTGGCCAATTAAAGCAGTCGCATCATCGCATCAAGATGCCTCATATATCGAAGTATGGCCGCCTTATGATGATTACATTGATCTCAATCGCATTATCACTAACGCGCAAAAATTGGGTAATGAAAAACCAGTAATCCTAGCTGCCTATATTCCGCCCGAACGAACCATTAATTGGAGATTGGCAAACGCAGTCATTTATGC
This sequence comes from Aggregatilineales bacterium, assembly GCA_044227005.1. Lineage (GTDB taxonomy): Bacteria > Chloroflexota > Anaerolineae > Aggregatilineales > Phototrophicaceae > CFX2. The sequence continues at coordinate 274,196 of JBGAFZ010000002.1, read as the reverse complement.
CAGTGGTGGTTTTCACCTTGAGACAGGCGAACCTCAGACTATGCTAGCTGATCCATACTTTCCTAAGTACGGCAAAATTGACGAAGCCAATCAAGTTCTCTTCAGGCGTTATTATGACTTTCTCGTCCGCTATGAAAATGTACTGAGCATACAAACTCACGCTGGTTCAACTGAACGAGAACATGCAGTAAATCTTGGTGACACACGAACACAGGGTATTCGTGCGAAAGATCGTGTTGTCCCAATTGTGCGGATAGGAGCTGATTTTGAGACTTTCAATCTTATTAACTTCTTGGGAGTTGATGAATCAAACTGGAATGCTCCAACAAAAACCCCACCAATACCATTCACAGATTTAGCAGTAAGCATTCAAATAAGTCGTCCTGTAAATCAGGTCTGGGTCGCTTCGCCGGATACCACAACCAGCATGAATGCTGAATTACTGCCGTTCACCATTGAAGGCAGTGAACTAAAGGTACAACTGCCTCATCTAGATTATTGGAGTATGATCGTCGTGGAGTACGCTGATGCCAATTGAAAATCCATTCATCACACATGACAGTTTGCGCAGCCACAGCCAACAAGTGCTCTTAAACAATCAACAAGCTGGCGGCGGCTATCTCGCTTGTCCTCATATGCCAGATTATCAGTTCTCATGGTTTCGTGATGGAGCCTTTATTGCCTACGCACTCACACTGGACGGCAGAGATGCGCCGATTCCCCATCCTACAGGTATTGCTGCACAATGGGATAGTGCGGGGCGCTTCCACCAATGGTGCGCTAAGATAATCAATGAACGCGCTGAGGCCATTGAACGAAGCATTGCGCGCGCTCATAATGGAGAACCATTGGTGATCGCTGACACGCTGAATGCGCGTTATCGAGATGAGGGGGCAGAAGGCCCTGCTGAATGGCCTGAATTTCAACTGGACGGTCCCGGCTTATGGTTATGGTCACTGACAAAATATGTCGATATATGCCGTATGGAACCGCTACCTATTTACTGGGAACAGGCTGTAGACTTGGCATCTCGGTACTTAGCAGCCCTATGGCAAACACCTTGTTACGATTGTTGGGAGGAACGCGGAAACAATGTGCATATCAGCACATTAGCTGCTATCTATGCCGGATTAAGCGCTGCTGAACGACTTGTCCCTACCCTCAATTTTCAACATGTGTGTAAAGAAATCAAAGACTTCATTATGATGCACGGACTAACACCAACCGGTGAACTGGCAAAATCGGTTGGCATAGATGCTGTGGATGCCAACTTGTTATTAGCAGCACTTCCCGAATGCGGCCTGTTAGCACCAGACGATCCTCTCATGAAACGTACCATTGCACGAATCGAACGCGAACTTTTGGCAGAAGGTCATGGTATCCATCGGCACATCGAAGATACCTACTACGGGGGTGGTGCTTGGATTCTGCTCGGCTTATGGCTCGCGTGGCATTATACCCAAATTGGGAACCCTGTGCGGGCACAACAACTGGTTAGATGGTCGGAATCCCATACAGATCAGAATGGGAATCTACCGGAACAGGTCAACAATTCTATGTTCGACCCGAGCTATTACGATGGTTGGGTTGCGCAACGCGGGGAAATTGCAAATCCGCTCTTATGGACACATGCTAAATACATCATCGTACAACATGCACTACAGCAGCATACCTATCAAATTCTGTAGTCGACAGGTCATTCATACGCAGCAGAAAGATCAGCTTTTGTCATAATTCGAACAATGCTGATCTTTACGTCTTCAAAGTATAAGGCATAAACAGGCTGTTAATCTCAACGATGAGTCAAAATGTACAGTCATTGTGTGTGACATATAAAACAAGTGATTAGTTTTTGTGTTTAGTAATATTCCAGACATTTCCAACGTCGATTGATTGTGGACTAACGACTGGTTAGCTACCCATCGTCGCTTCTGGGGTCATGTCCATCATATTGCCATCAGCGGCACATTGCTGTGACATATCACATTAGCCACCTGAGAGATTACTTCATCTCTCCCATTAAGCCATCCTCTTTATCCATAATCCATGTTAAATATAAATTGGCAGTTGATGCTCAACCAAATGGAATTGTGATGTCGCAAGTCAAAATATACGAAAGGCGCTTGCCAATAATTTGATGGGAGCCGCCGGTGGCCGTCCATTGGGTAGCAAACATACGCACATAGCGTTCTTGCTCTGTACCTGCTGTCCCAATGGTAATTGGCTTTGAGGCATTCACGGATTGGTATCGCTCATCAATTGTAATCCGTCCCGGATCGACCTTCAGTGCAATGCTAGCATCGTAATAGTTTTCAAAGGCGGGTGGCGTAAATTGAATCGTCACCTCTTGCCCAACCCGCAGCGGGCCATTCAAGGATTTGCATGTTTCGAGTGACAGTGTGTTATAGGGCTGCAATGGAACAACATCTGTAGTCGGAATTTCGGGGCAATCTCCAATTTTCCGCACCGCGTTGGCGTGAATCCAGTTACTATTGCTAAGTTGCCACCAGACTTGTCCATTAGCATCAGCCAATTGCAGCACCGGATAAACACGCGCATCGGCACGGATTTCATTGATCGCCTCATAGAACTCGCCCGGCCCGGCCCAAAGCGTCACCGTTCCTGTGGTTACATACCGGCACGAAGGCGGAGGTTGGGGCGTTGCAGCGTTCGACGCGGCCTCCGATTGATTCTGGTGGTCGCTTTGTGCAGAAGCAATTTGCTCACCTGTTAGCGCGCCAATCACCTTGACACGGTTCGGCAGGTTATTGAGTGGTAATCCAACAAGCTCACTGTTCACATAGGGTTCGACCTTCACGACGCCATTGCTGAAAACATTTTCCGAGTCAATTGGGACACGCAGCCGCGCCCCTGCTGGCACAAAAGTCACCGTCTGGTCACGATCCGCGATCTCCACATTCCCATCGACCACATTGATAGTCAAGAACCCCGAATCAATCGTCTCTAGATAACTGGTGCCGCTCACATGAAGATCGACACCATTAAAAGTCAGGCTGACAGACTGCGTCACGTTCGGAGTCTGTAGCAATAAGCCGCCAACAACTGTGCCATCGCAAAGTGCCGCGTTTCCGGTCTTGAGTACCATCACTTGAAAGGGACGCTTGACAGGCGATGTACGATCCACCACTGATAACATGTCGAAGCTCTGCTTGGCACTGACGCTTTCAACAGCTACCCAACCCAACGCTTGGGAATCAGGGATATGAACACGTAGCCATTTTTGATCAGACGTGCGACCGTTTGCAATCAGACCTCGATTCACAGCAAGTTGAGTAACAATCTCACTGTTAGCTTCAGGCAGACTGCGGATATTCAGTGTGCCTTTGGCCGTCACCGAAACCTCAGGTAGATCGTCAACCAAGTTCGTAATGGAGACATCGCCAAACATAAAAAGAGCCATGCTGTGCGCTTCGGTATCGCTGAGGCTAGCTTGTACCAGTAACTGAACGACAGATACACCTTTATCAACCGGCAGCGTTTGGATCGAACGCATCGCATTGAGCGGCACAATATCTCCGGCCTTTGCGAAAGGCTCATCCAACGAAGTCTGAAACATCGCACCAGCAGAACCATTTCCATAACAGGCTTGGTTACGTTCCAAAGCAAAACAAGCTGAACCGGCGCGGGAAAGAGCCAGCAGCACCGGCGCAGGACAAATGGGTACGTTCTGTGCGACAACCTTCACAGAAATGCTGAATAAAGCGAACGCGATAAACCAAAATCGGCGGGGATTCATTATGAACTCACTTTTTGTATGAATGAATTATTTTAAATATATGCCAACTTACCCAACCACAAACTCAGCGCATATCAAGCGTAGGGAAGTCATCATGTGATAACCAGGTTACGAACACTGTAATCCATTCTATAATAATAAAAATGCCCCGACTAAAAAAATTAGGAGCTCATTTTGAAGCGCTTTCTATTATTACTTATGGTCGTCACCTTTCCTTTGGTGGGGATTGTTCTGGGGCAAAAAACTGAACAACCGATCTTCAACCTTATTCAACAGATTGGGAAACCCCGTCCACAAGGCATTGAGTACGATCCAAATTTTGACCAATTCGCCTATACCGATCAAAAAGGCCGCCTTCTGCTTGTGCAGGCATCAACTTTAGAACCGCAATTTATCCTCTATGAACGGGGCAATTTCAGCGGCTATCTTTTTAGCCGTGATGGTCGTTATCTAGCGCTTGCCATCGATACTCGCATTGAAATTTGGGATACACAAACCGGCAAGTTGAATATCGCCTTAACACCCGATGGTGTACTCAGTGAATCCGGCACAATGCACTTCTCAGATGATGGTAATCTGCTGCTTTTTGACTCGGTGGTACGTGCCCCGCCAGAACTGCGCCGGAGTGAAAACGACACAGCCATCCTCCCGTGGATGTGGGATTTAGCGGCAGCACGAGGAGAACGCAATTCGACCTTACCCGGAGGTGCAGAAGCCTATCCGTTTTTCGCTTTTCACAATGGACTGATTATCGGCCCCAATGACACGCTGATTGCAGCCCTGCCCGGACGACTACAAGTATTAGATGGTCACTCGAAAGCTTACGGCGTCGTCAACGAATTACAGATGAACCGTATCGAGACAGACCCGATGGATATTTGGCGCAGCCTACGAGACGATCTCATGTATGTCCGCCCAAATGGACAAAACGACTTATTGCAAGTAAATACTGGCGATTTCGCATCCGTAAACTTACCGCTGGGGGGTGGGCTAAATACATCCGCTCTTCAAAACGTCCAGAAAATGCGGCTGAGCAGTTTGGCACATATCATCGGCCAGCCCAACAGCACCGGTGAAAACGCGCTGCTCCGCTTGATATTTGGAGAAGGCTACCGTCAAGAACAGAATTATGAACCGACCACAGTGACCCTGCTCGATATTTTGCAGCCCATCACACTAGGCCGTGAACAGACGGGGATGTTGGTTTATACCTACTACACCAACCGTGGCTACGGCGCGATAGAATTTATTCGTCCGGTCGATATTGTCGATATGGAGCTAAGTCCCGATAACATTCATTTGATGGTACGACGTGCCTCTAATTTGCAGCCAATCGAAATCTATAACCTACAATCTGGCATTTTAGAGCACAACTATTTCCCTACCGAACCAGACCCTGACGGTCAGCATATCCTCAGTTTTGATCGTAACGCGGCGACAATTATCACCGATTTCGAACGCATCAATGTACAAACTGGCGATAAGCAGCTTCTTGAATCGGGCTACACAACCGCTTTTCAGAATTACTATTTCACTGACAATAGCAACCAGATTGTCACCCTGAATGGAGAAGACTGGCGGCTGTGGGACATTGCTACAGGCCAGAATATCCAACGCGAGACACTGAACTTATTCGGCACCGTTGTCGATTCAACACCAGATGCAAGACGGTATTTGACCCGCTACAGCACCGAGCAAGGCGACACCTACGAAATTGTCGAAGTTGGAATCCCCGAACATCGCACCATCACCATCCCGCCACTGGATGGACGTTCCATCGAAACCATTATCCCCAGCGCGGATTGGCAGAATTACTTGGTGGTTTATGCCGCATCTCAGACCACATCGCACTATCCCGGCAATGAGGTAGCAATCTACAACATGGATCGCGGCAAACTTCTGTTTCTGGCGGGAGATGATTTACCATCCCCACAAGGACGGAACTACCGCTGGCTAGACAATGAAACTGCCATCATTAGCAGCTATGCATCACAGGGCGATGATCAGCCGCAACGGGTTTATGGGCTTAATTACGATGCATCCGGTGTGCCAAGTTGTATCGTAAACGCCTATCCCGATCACTGGCAGCAGTTTGTTCCCCTTTGGGAGCAGTTCAACGCCCAATTAAATCCTGACGCATTCAGCAGACTAACGCAGCGCCTGTGTGCAAAGCTGCCCACCAACGCCGATCAACTGGTCACGGCACTCACCCCTACCCCACGTACAGATTATGTATCCGATGCAACCGCCGTTCCGTTGGGCATCGCAGGTGTACCAACTTGCCTAACCTCAGCCTTCCCAGGTCAGGCGTTAGCCTTTGCCGAAGCATGGCGCAAAATGTCTGAAGGATTGGATGATACTGCAAAAGCGGAACTTGAAAAAGAACTGTGCGAAGGCCTCATCACATCCGTCTATCAACTTGGAGCCACCCCAACCACTGATATTAATCAGTTCAATCCGCCAACCAGCACACCGATGGATACAGGCCCGATAACGATTGACTCAGGAAACAGCCAACAGCTTGACGTGATGATGGTCGATATCCTGACAGGTGAACGTCGTATCGGAGCCTACTTACCACCTGTTCCAGATCATTCGCGTCCGCTGGATCGTGTTCTAGAAGCCTTCCAAAAAGAAAAGAAGTACTATCCGAGTGGGAATGTGCAGCTTAGCCCGGACGGCAATTTGCTTGCGGTATCCAACGATCTTGGCTTCATTGATATTTATCGCCTCTCTATCCCCTACGACGGATTGGTTGTTGATCAAACGGCGACTGCCGCCGCCGAAAAAGAAGAAGCACCGCGCAATCTCGCCTTACCAGCGACCGCGACCCGCCCCTTCGATTATGTTGGGCAAGCGCGTCCGACCTTGACCCCAACGGTCACGCCCACGCCGCCCCCTGCCGCCGAAGCGACGACAACCCTGTCTCAAAACGGTCAGGTCACAGACTTGTGTCCATCACCCACGCTCTACGACTTGGATCACCCACCCGCTGATTATCAGGTTTCGGGACGCCTGTTCATTCCAGCGCTCGAACCTCAGTACCGCGGACGTGGAATGTTGACTTATGACATGACAACCCATCAAATCACCTACAGTGATAAACTGCCAGCTTGTAACAGTTCAGAAAACTGCCAATTCTCCTTTGATCAGAACTGGATATTCCGTCAAGGAAATAACATAACCGTCTCCAAGTCCGACGGAAGCAGTGAAACCGTCTTGTTCACCAATCTCGAACAATCAGCATGGCCCCAATTTTTCCAGTGGACAGGCTTGCACACCCTTGAATATCAGTATCAGGGTTATCTGCCAACCAAGCAGCGCGGGGTCATTCAGCTATCCCGCGAATTTGATCCAGAGAATGGCAGTACCACCGATCCCTCTACGCTGCCACAAGCGCCATCGATAAATGACCTTCCCACCAATGTCCTATCGTTGCAGCCTGTTGAGCAGCGCTACTGGCTCCTCAGTACCGATTACGGAAAAAGTGTCGGGACTAAGTACTACCTCTACGACACACAAACCCAAAAAGCTGATTACTTCGCGCGGGTGGACAGCAGCGGCATGAACTTCCAATGGCATCCGTTGGGTAAAGCCCTCTACTACCAGTATCCAAATGATCCGCGCTGGTATCGCTTTGATCCGTCAACCGGACAACACGAAATAATGGGCAGCTTACCGGCTGGACAATGGTCGCGTGATGGCCGCTATCGCGTACAGTGGACGTCGCTGAATAGCGATGAGTACCGGCAGCATATCGAGCAGCACAAGTTGATGCCAAAAATCAGCGTTTGGGACAGTGAGACAGGTCTAACGCGTCGCTTCTGCATCCCTCAAAGCGGAGTCAATTCGGATGGGAGTGGCTCGTTCCTATGGTCACCGGACAACCGCTATCTCAGCTTCCGCATGATGCTGCCACCATCAGGTGATACATGGCCGGAACTGTATACACCGACGCCCCAGGACCCGACGCCAACACCCATGCCGACCAACACGCCCATCCCTTTGGAAACGCAGTACCAATATCAGAATGCCCGCACCATAATCCTTGATACGCAAACAGGCAGTGTCACCATTTTGACCGATCAAATTGGCGAGCCGATTGTCTGGACAGGAGCGACACCATGAAATCGCTGTTCTATTGCGTCATGATCATACTCCTGAGCCTAACTACAGTGACCGCGCAGGATGCAACACCTGAACCGGATACGACACCCGATACCGGCATCTACGTCACGACACAGGACTTTAGCTCACTGCGCACCGGGCCGGGACAAAGTTTTGCACGGATTGCCGTACTCCCGCCCGTACTCACATTAAAAGCGGTCGGCAGAACCGCCGATACCCGTTGGATGCAGGTCGATTATGAAGGCACATTAGGCTGGATCGCCTCCATCCTGCTCGTGTGGAGTGGGGATGTCACCACCCTACCTGTCGATGGGATCAATCCCGCGCCCTTTGTACGCCGTGCCGGTGCGATTGGGATTACAACCCGTGAAACACCGCTCTATCGCCTGCAAATTATCCCCGAAGATCAAGTCGGGACGCTGCCCGCTGGCACACAGGTGGAATTAACGGGACGCCTAGGCAGCAACGGCTTCTTCCGCTTTCAGATTCAATATCAAGAACAGTTATATTGGGTCGGCGCGTGGAACATCCGCGTGATCAGCGGCAACTACCTGCGCTTGCTGGACTCGGCCTATCTGTTCCCCTATGGTCGCCTTATCTTGCAGTTGCAAGAAAACCTTGCCATCACCATCGGAAGCTTTATACAAATCCGCGATGTCTGGCAGCGGCTCGAAAATGGCGCAACCGTATCCTGTAGCCCGCAGCCCACCTACGCCCGCCGCTTACTTACCGACGCCGATGTACAAATTGAAACCGAATTTCAGCCTGCGGTAACCGCTCTTGATGCAGCCATCACCTCCATCAATAAGGCAATTTCCTCCTTTGTGGATTTGTGCAACAGCACCGACCGAACCTTAACGCAGGCCGACATTGATGCAGCACAAGCAGAAATCGCCAACGCTGAACGCAATTTGATTTTAGTGGGATCGCTCTTGGAACCATTACGCGTCCGTAATCCGTTATTAGCCACATTTGCCGGTAATCAATCATCTACCCCTTAGGAGATACATAATGTCGAAACGTTCATTTTTATTTCTGTTACTTGTTATTTCTTGCGCCTCATTACTCTTTCTCTCCATACCAGTAACGGCTCAAGATGCCACACCGACGCCCGTTCCAACGCCGGTTGCGACTCTTGAACCACCGCCGAACTGCCCTGTCCTGCCAACCGAATCCAAAGACACACGCACCAGCTACTATATGGGCAAAGGCTTCGGCTTCATGACCTCCGGCTTGCTGGACGATGCAATTCTCAGCTTCACCTGTGTCATTCGCGTCATCGACAGCAATTACATCCCCGCCTACATGATGCGCGGCGCAGCCTATGTACGTGAACAGCAGTATGATCGCGCCATCCAAGACTACACCCGTGCCAGCCAGCTTGATCCAAAGTTACTCGGCGCATTTAATAATCGCGGCATCATCTATGTAGCGCTGAAAGACTATGACCGTGCCAAATCTGATTTTGATAAAGTACTCGAAATCGACAGCAAGTCGATCCTCGGCATGAATAACCGAAGTGTGCTGTACGCGGTGCAGGGTGACTACGACAATGCCATCAAGCTGCTACAGCAGGCCATCGATATTTCAGGCATTGCCGATGTTTATGCCCAGCTTACCGATCCCAAGCGTCCCAGCGACGCCAAGCCCATCCAGTTTGATCGGCTAAATGCGCGTGCCTATGCCCTTCTCGGCGTTATGTACTCAGCCCGCGCCTTGGATAACTATCACAAATACTTGTACCTAACAGGTGGTAATGGCGATAGTCGTATCCAAAGTGCTGCCGGAGCTTTGGAATCGCAGTTCACCTTTGACATGCGCTTGGATAGCTCAACGTGGCTGTTGGTCGCAAATTACTCTCTCGAAGGCTCATAAAAACGGAGTTCACCATGCGACGATTTTGGAGCCTGTTGGTCATGATGGCTTTAGCGATGAGTTGGACAAGCGTACTGGCGCAACCCACTGATGAGAAAAAATGTGACGATCCATCAGTGGCAAATGCCCAACCCAGTTACTATATCGGCTTGGGCGATTCGCATTTCCTGCGCAAAGACTATGCCAACGCCGTAAAAGCCTATACCTGTGCCGCCGACTTACAACCGGATTATGCGCCGGTCTATGTAAAGCGCGGTTTTGCCTATGCCGGTCTACAAGACAGCAAAGCCGCCTTAGCCGATTATGCCCACGCCTTGGAACTGGATGAGAACTTCATCGCGGCCTACAACAATCGGGGAACCCTCTATACCCAACTCGGCAACTTTGGGCTGGCGATCAATGACTTCACGCTGGTGATTTCCCTTGATCCGAGCAATGCTGTGGCTTACAACAATCGGGGTATTGTCCACGCGGCAGAAGGCAACTTCGACGACGCGATTGCCGACTTTGAGCAGGCCATTACGCTTGATCCGACCTACAGCACACCCCACGCCTCACTAGCAGCCGTTTATTCGGCGCTGGCAGCCCGCAGTTATCAGGAATACATGAAAGTGGCAGGAGCCAACGCGCGTCTCCCCGCAGGTACGCCGAATGAAGTCTTAACGGCTGTGGATGACAGCTTGCGGGATGGGAATTTCACCGTCTGGCTGCCGTTACTGACGCCATCACAATGAGGAATATCGCAATGAAACACCTCAGGATACAGATTGCGTGGATTATGGTGGTCGGGACAGTCCTCTTAGGCGGTCTGCACACGACAACGGCAAACAACGGCGGGATTGTGATCGAAGGAAATCCGGTTGGGATCGGCAGTACTGGACCACTCAACCCGCTTCTTTGTCAGGATCCTTACTGCCGCCGAATCACCGACTTTTTATTTCCGACATTGTTTGCTGTCAATCCTCAGACGGGGTTGTTGACAGGCGCGGCAAAAGATAACAATGGGCTGGCGTTGGATGTGACTCCCCCGTCAACCAGCATCAGTACCCTTAACCTGCGTGATGATCGGCTGTGGAGTGATGGCACGCCGCTAACAGCCTACGATGTTTTCTACAGTTATTTGGCGATTACAAGCCGCCGCATCGCCACGCCTTTTACAGAGATTGGGTCAGCGATAAGAGCAGCCCGTGTCGTGAACGAGCATCAGATTGAGTTTGCATTTACGACAGTCAACTGCGACACGCTTAACCATGTCAATTTCCCCATCATTCCAGCGCATGTGTTTGACCCGCACTTTCGCGAGATTGTGGACAGCGCACCGGCACAAAATAATCTAGAAACGTGGTTCAAAAATTGGCTAACCATCTATCCCGCCGCTCATTTTGACCCGCTCAACAACCACCCATTTAACCTTGAACCCACCGTTTCAGCAGGCACATTTCAATTTGCAGAACGGTTGGAGGGCAAAGAATTTCGTCTCAAAACTGCCGATGGCACATTAGCTTATGTTTACCGCAATGTGCCGGCAGGAATGGACGAAACACAGTTCTTTCGTTCCGGCGGGAGCAATATCTTGATCAATCCGCCGCTAGAAGTCCGTGACGATCTATTGGCCGATCACACCTTAAAGATCTCCCAATTCCCCGGCGACACGTGGAACTACATCGCAATGAATATGGTCGATCCCAATCTGCCCCGCAGCGCTGTCGATGGAAATGGCAAAACATTGCAACAAGGGCATCATCCGATATTCGCTGATTTACGGGTTAGGCAGGCCATTCAAAAAGCGATTGATGTCAATCAGTTGATTAAGACCAGTTTGCTGGGCTATGGGTTGCCGCTGTCTTCCAGCCGCATACCGGGATCATGGGCCGCTAACAATCAGTTACAGGCCATACCTTATGACCCTGATCAAGCGCAGCAGCTTCTATACGAAGCGGGATGGATTGACCGCAACGCTGACGGGATACGCGAATGTGACGGGTGTTTATATGCTACTCAAAATCAACCGCTGGCCTTTTCACTGCTCGTAGCAGGCGGAGGTCAGCAAGAAATTACAGCCAACCTCATCGCGAATCAACTGCGCGCAGTGGGCATTCAGGTCTATTTGGACGTAACCGACGAATACTCAATGAGAGATCAAGTTCGCTACCAGCAGTTCGACGCCTATCTGGATACAGAGACTCAGCCCGATCCAGCCGATGCCGACCAGACCGCTTTGTTTACCCGCAGCGCAGATGTCTTATACACCGGCACAAACAGCACCTCATACACCAATCCTGAAATCGAAAACCTAATGCCACAAGCCCTCACCGTACCCGGATGTGACCTGAATGCACGCGCCGAAATCTATCAAAATATTCAGTCCATCTTACGAAGCGATCAAGCCTCTATCTGGCTCTATGCCAATCAAGACATGGTGGTCACACGTGACATTGTGGGTGCGGTTCCCTTCGTCAACCACCCTTTCTGGAATATCCAAGATTGGATTGTGACATCATGATCAAGCGATGTCTCATCTTATTACTTGTGCTCTGTGCGGTTGGTATGGCGCAGGCACAAGATCAAGCGTCCAAATCGCTCAAAGTAAAAGTCAAAGTCGAAAGCGCCAATGTACGCCTGCTTCCCGCCGACAATGCCAAAGTCGTAGCATCTCTATTTCGCGATAATCGGGTTGAAGTCGTCAGCCGCAATCTGGATGGCACATGGTTCGAAGTGCGCCGTCCCGGACGCCTGACCAATTTGGGCTGGGTGTTCAACAAAATGCTGGATTGGGATTTTAACCCCGAAGAGCTGCCCTTAGGAGACTGGACAACCGGTATTGTTGGCCCTACGCCCCTTTCCAAAGCGCCACCTTACGCGGCATATCTGAAGGAAGGTTTGGCACTCCGTGAAGCCCCGACGCGCACCAGTCCACTCATCGTCAACATTCCACCACTCGTGACCATTCCCGTCACGGAGCGTAACCAAGATGGTAGTTGGATACACGTCAATTATTTCGGCTACGATGGCTGGGTGATTGCCTACGCCGCACGTATTCCGAATCTCGTGTCCATTCCCGAAGCCAAAGGACTACCGCCCCTGACGACCATCGCGGTCATCGTCATACCGCCGGAAATTCAGCAGGCGCAGATTGATCGACTGCGCGTCTTTATCATCAAACAGCGGGATCAAGCAGCACTGCTTGAATCCTTCTGGTGGGATGTCTATCGCGGAGCCGTAAAGCCCTGTGAACCACCTGCGGAAGTGCTCGCCTACAGCTACAGCGATCAGGACATTCGCGAGCTGCCGGAACTCGATCGCTTGGTTCCACGGGTCATGGATGGCATTACTTATCTCAACAATGCCATCCATGCGATTGATATTTGTGGCGTCCTTTCACCGGATGTTGTTGCACATGCGCGTGACAATGCCATTAACGCCAAAGTGGTTTTGATTGCTGAACTCGAACGCCTCAAAGACATTGAAGATATTGTGCGCAGCCGCCGCTAACACCTCACCATACGGAGGCATCTTCCATGCCTCCGCCGTTTCACACAGGTTTCCATCTGAACAAAGTTAAGGAATTCAAACGGTTTTCGGTTGACCGGATCGAATTTCTGTTCTACAATGAGATGTAATCACCTGCATGGGTAGCACCACACTAAACAGTGGTGCTACGTTTTCAGTGGTAACTAATGAGGAAATGATCCATAAAGATTTTTAAAGCCCCTCCCTGACGCTTCGGGGAGGGGTTTGGGGTGGGGTATGTAGGTCAAATTAACCGCCCACCACTTAATGCAGTCCTACCCCTGCATGGTAGCGCCACACTAAATGGTGGATGCGCAATTAGCGTCATTAAACCGGCTTATAAGAGGTCTTTAAAGTCCCCTCTGCCATGAAATGGAGAGGGGAATTAGGGGTGAGGATTTTGGAAATTCGCCATCCACCACTTAATGCAGTCCTATCGGTAACACGCTACGCGATGAAATTATCCGCCTATCACACCTATTAACTTGTAGGGAAGAGGCGTGCCTCTTCCGCGTAATTGTGAAATGATCACCTACTTTGAAACCATCAAGGATCTATGTTAAATCACTCTCTCTTCTCTGTGTTCTCTGCGTCTGTGCGAAGCCTCCTGTGGACTGTGGTAAATCGTATTTGCATTTATCTTTTGCATTTTCGGCGGATTGTTCCCGTCCATCCACTGCAATTGCACAAACCGACGACGCGGGAGACATACCCGAGCCAATCGCGGCATTTGTGTCGTTTCGGCACGAGCAGCCGGGCTTCCCGCCACGCAGTTCACACCCTTTAGCGCCGCGCTCCCTCACATCCGCCAGCCAATTCAGCGGATAAATTGCAAAATATGCAATATGTGCAGTAAAAATTGAATTTTCTACCTCGGATAGGGTGTTCGTGTAGGAGGTGTCGTATCCGGCTTTTCAAATGTCCCACCGGTGCGTAGTAAACACACCTGCTGCCAGTCATAACGGTAAGTAGAGTTTGTCCAATAAGGCGCGACTCGCCATGTATAAGTTCCCCCCTCTTGCGGCAAGAAACCAATATCAATAATCGACGTTCCGCTGGTGCTGTCAAATGCCCGCCGCACACCACTGGGCGAGATCACAATCACACTGTAAACGTTTGAGCCTTTCAAAGTGGGGTAAGTCGCTGTAAGTTTATTTTCGCCCGCCATAAAGTTCCCGCTCAATGTAAAATCGCCCTGCCATTGGGAACATACTTCGCTGGAAAGGTCAAATTCTTCTGGTACGCGCCCATTCGCGTCACGCGGTAATACACGCCCCGTCGGAGGAATGGAATTAAATGATTTGCTGGTACGGAGTAACCGCGCATAAATCCAGGCCGGACTGTTACCATAACCAATTTGCAGCCATTGACGCCCATCCCAGCGGGCGAAAAAATCGCCGGCCCGTCCCAAAATCTCGACTGAAGCGTCACGTGGAAGCTGTCCAATTACCGGATAAGCGAAATCGGGGCCAGCGCGCACATCAGCCGTATCTACCGTCACCAGACCAAACTTCGCGTCGGTTGTGTTGTCTTGTGCCCAAACCGATAAACCTGTTATCACGCCAAGAACACAGATTACGAACAAAATCCCAAGTAGTTTGCGCCCCATTTGAGCCTCCCAAGTGATGCATATAACATATTGTATGCTAAATAGGAGACTGGTATTCCACGATTACCTAACGCGATAACTACGCTTCCCAATGTTTGGCATTACCATATTTCATGCAGTTCCAACACTAATATAGAGGGGTTTGAACTAAATCATAACTATACTCAGTGAATCACGAAAGTTAAAAGAGACTTGACAAAAGACTTAGTTCGGTGAGGTTTTGGTCACCACAACCTACCCAACCGAGCCAAATCATGAGAATGATACCCGAAGAAAGTCTGAAATCAGAAGATGTACGGCAGATGATGGTGGAAAGAATGGAAAAACACCTGAGTGTTCTGTTGCGTAGTAGCAAGTGAAACTTCCCCAATCAGGATCTATCTCGCAACAATTGCCCAAAAGCCAATCAGGTTTCAAAGTATTCAAAGTGACCGAAACTTTTTCAAGTTCTATCAGACTGAATACCCATAAACTGCCTTTACACCCAAACTGAGGATGCAAGATGGACTTAACAATAAATACCAATAATATCGAATACAAAGGTACACACTTGTTTGAAAAGTCTGCATGGAAAAAATGGATAATACCATTCTGTATATTTGGTATAGGTTTTGGTGTAGCTATGGTATTGCTAGGTGCCACGGCAGGTTTTGTCAGCACAGATGACTATTACCATAGTCGCATTGCTGCTCAAATCTTTGAGCAGCGATCTCTAAGAGTGAATTTCCCATGGTTGCCACTAACAATTCTCAGTCCCGAACAATTTGTAGACCACCATCTGCTTTACCACATTTACTTATCCCCATGGATGTATTGGGGCGGCATCACCGGAGCAAAAACAGCACAAGCAGTCGTCGTTGGTGGAATACTCCTCGCAGCGTGGTCATTGCTTAGCTATCTCCAAGTACGCTATGCCTCAATATGGACACTATTGCTCTTCGGTGTGTCTGCACCGTTTCTATATCGAATGTTGATGGTAAGAACTCAAGGGGCTGCGGTACTACTAATCATCATCGCTCTGCACCTTCTATTCAGGAAACGCTATATTTGGTTAGTCGGACTAGCTTTTGCATTTACGTGGCTTTATAACGGTTTCATACTTTTACCAGCTATTGTATTTTTGTACGTGATTTCAGTTTTCATCACGGAACGCCGTATTATCTGGCAAGCATTAGCCTTTGCTATTTTGGGAACCATTTTGGGATTGGTCATTAACCCCTACTTTCCACAAAATATTAGCTTCATCATCAATCATCTCGGAGAAAAAGTTAATCTGGAATCCAACATTCGCGTTGGTAGCGAATGGTATCCCTATACAACTGGCGCACTGATGCAAAATTCGTTGGGGGCGCTCTTATTAATGGTGCTTGGCTTTCTTGCGCCTAGCTTCCGAAAAAGTGGACGGGACCAGGTCGAAACAACGCTATTGCTGGTTGCTTTAATTACGCTTTATATGATGTTTGAATCACGTCGTTTTGTCGAATATTTCCCAGCATTTGCACTTCTATTCGGATCTGTTGCCATAGGCAGGCGTGATATTCAGTGGGCAAATTATCTACCCAATATCATGAACAAGAAAATACTTTACCGGTTCTACTTATTCATGTTTGCCATGTCGGTGTTCTTCTTAATAGGAAAAACTGTTAGCATGGCACGTCAAGATGTAAAAAATGCAGAGGATGTGTCGTATATGGCGGGAGCATCCGAATGGCTCAAAAACAATACCGAACCCAAAAGTCTTGTTTTCCAAACCGATTGGGACGATTTCACTTACCTTTACTTCTTTAACACCCATAACACCTATCTTGTCGGTCTTGATCCAACTTACTTACAAGTCGCCAATCCTAGCTTGTGGAATCTATGGATACCGATTACACAAGGCATAGTTGAACGCCCATCAGTGCTTATAAGAGACAGGTTTGGTGCAAAATATGTAGTTAGTGATACTCATCATGATGCGTTTGCCAAAAGTGCTAATGATGATCCTAATATGCGGCTCGTTTACCAGGATACGAACAGCATTATCTGGCAAATTGGTGACGATCCAATAGAGAAATGAAACCATATGATGATTGTAATCGTTCTACCCGATATAACAGATGAACAGCAGTTACTCACAAATGCTAAACATAAAGACCAAGATGCTTTACGGATGATTTATGAAAGTTACTTTCCACCAATCTATCAATTCATACGACTACGCATCAACGAACGAGAACATGCACGCGACATTGCAGCAGATGTATTTGTTGACTTCTTCATAGCACTACGTGGAAACCGTGCTCCGCATACCAGTTTACGGGCATGGCTGTTCCGTGTAGCACGCAATAAAGTTTATGATCATTACGGTAAACAGAAACAATTTCCTACGGAAACGCTTGAAGATTGGGTTCCAGCTTCGTCCGACCATGATCCGGAATTTGAGTTCTTACGCTCAATTCGAGTGGAACATGTTCGTCGCGCCATGAATATGCTTGTTGCCGAGCAGCAAGAAGTTCTTATTTTACGATTCGCTCAGGGTTTGAGCTTACAAGAAACAGCAGATTTGATGGATAAAAGTACGAGTGCAATAAAATCACTTCAATTTCGATCAGTAGAAACCCTCCGCAAAATTTTAGATGGCGGGGAAGCAGGATAGATTCATGGCGCAACTATCATTGATCGATGCTTTTGACGATTGCATAACTCGTATTTCAGATGGGAATTCATTAGAAGACTGTTTACTGCGCTACCCAGCATACGCAAAACAGTTGCGTCCGCTTCTTGAAGCCAGTATGGCGCTTCCACAAGTCCGCATACCAGAATCAGAACTTTTAGAAGATCAAGCGTTGGTTTGGCAACAAATTACCGAAGCAATGCCGATTTCATCCACTAAGCGACGACGTAGCTTTCCTTTCGGGTTATTAGCAGCGGTACTTTTGTTAATTGGCCTTCTTGCAGCAACATGGATATTCCTAACACGCCCACAATTACCCGGTGAGGACAAGGTCATTACTGCAACTGTAACGCCAACAGAAATACCAACTGAACGGCCTAGCATGTCGCCAACTGCAATGCCTACGGTATCGCTTACCCAATCAGCAACTGTATCTCCGACAGCAACTATTACACCATCACTTACCTCAACAGCAACCACAACAGTGACACCATCGACAACAGCTACACTAACAGCGACACCGTCGACAACAGCGACACGTAAACCAACATTGACAGCAACTATCACACAAACCAGCACATCCACAAGTACACCAACCAAAACGCGTACACCTTCGCCTACTAGAACCCCGACGGCAACATTTGTGCCGGGTTGTGGTGCACCATTAACAGAAGAGAATGCTATCAATAGCGTGCTGGCAATTTATCCAAACACCACAATTATCAGTACAAACAAGATCATTAAGTTTGGTGACACCCTTGTATGGGAGATCCAGACCAGCCACAACATTGAGGTCAATATTGATGTCGCCTGCGGTGTTATCCTGACTATTGAACAACGAAAAACCAACACGAACACCAATAGCAACGATAACACAAACAATCTGAATGCGAATGATAATGTAAGCAGTACCAACACAAACGATAATAATTCAGCCGCAAACAGTAATAGCAATTCAAACGTAGATGATTCGGGTGGTGGTGGGGGCATGGGATCTGATGGATAAATGCCCAAAATACCAAAATCAAAAAGTCGCCGAAACCTTTTTGTAAATAGACGGACTGTATAGGTATGCAGTCGAAAATGACGCACTATCACATGATCATTTAAGGAGAAGAATCGATGTATACCTTACCATTCCGCCGTCTATCTATGCTAATTACAATTGTCTTTGCCGCCAGTTTGATGATTTTTGTAACGGGGGTCTTTGCTCAATCTGCCACCCCCGCAGGTGAAACTGAAATCACCGGCGTGTTGGAAAGCATCGGCAGGGGTTCAATTGTCGTCTCAGGGCAAACAATTGATATCTTAAATGCTGAGATTAACGATATGTTGATCGTCGGCAGCACAGTAAAGGTACACGTGTCGCAAGTTAACGGGGTTCTTACAGCCCGTGAAGTCGAAACGACAGCGATTGTCGATGACAACACCAACACCAACACAAATACCAATGCCAATGCCAATGCCAATGCCAATGCCAATGCCAATGATAATAGCAATACAAATGGTAACACCAACGCCAATTCAAACACCAACACAAATAGCAATGCCAACGCCAACTCAAATACCAACAGCAATGATAACGTTGATGACAACGGAAACGACAACATCAGCGGCAGCAATGCAGTAAGCGCTCAACAGGCAATTGATATTGTATTAGCCGTTTACCCCACTACAGACATTTTGAGCATCGAACTCACCTCCAAGTTCGGTGAAACACAGGTTTGGGAAGTAAAGATCCGTAACGGTATTGAATTGAACATTGATGCACAAACTGGTGTCATTCTGACCATCGATCGTCGCGGTTCAGACAATAGCCAGAACAATAACGGAAATCAGAATGGAAATGGAAACGTGAACAACAACCAGAATGGAAATTCCAACGACAACAATGATGACCATGGTGGTATGGGATCAGATGACAACCAAAATGGAAATTCCAACAACAATAGCGATGATCATGGTGGTGATAATAGTGGCAACGGCGGTATGGGCTAAACATCACATTTCACAACCAAGAGCGCTTTAGGGATACACATGAGTATCATCAGTCTTAATCAGACAGAACCTTCTCAGATTACCGTTCAGACAGTGGAACACTCGGCTCTTAGCCGGGTGCTCCACAACCCGCTGCTTCTGGTATTTGTCGGCGGAATCAACCTCATCCTTATTCAGTGGGTGCTGGTGAGGGAACTCACCGCACTCCTCATGGGTACGGAATTGGTTGTCATGCTGGTTAGCGTTGCGTATTTCGCAGGGCTATCAGTGGGATATTTTGTATCAAAATGGATTAAGTTATCGTGGCTCGCTCCGATTGGGGTGATCTCACTCATTATCCATTTGAGCTTGCCCATCTGGTTCCGTTTGTTAGTTGCGGGACTGGCGTCTACAGGAGCATACTGGACATCTTTTCTCATTTTACCGTTACTAACTCCTTTCGTAATTTCAGCCTTCTACAGTATATTTTTACCTCTATTCGCTGATCACAATCAGGGACAGCTAACTAAGCTTTATGCTGTTGAATTACTTGGTTCAGGAACAGGAGTCTTGATACTAGTCTGGTTGGGAGGGCTGGGACTTCCAACCGTCTATCTATTGTATGGTTTTAATATCGTAGTCATGCTAATAGCCCTTCGAATGCGCTGGCAGTCGATTGTAATTGTCGCGCTGACGAGCTTAATATGGCTCGGAGTGTTTCCTACACTAAGTGGCTGGAGCAACGCACGCTTCTATCAAGCCGTACATCACTTGCCAGAAGGAACAATTACACTGTTTTCTGAATACAGTGCTTATCAAAAAGTCGATGTGCTTCAAGACCCGAACAACAATCGCTATCTCTATCTGGACAGTCTTCTACATTATGGCACCGACAGGTGGAGTTGGCTTAATGTCATAATGGGCGCGGTATCCGCAGATCTCGTCAAGCCCAATACGAGCCTCGTTGTAGGTGCAGGTTCAATGGAAATGGCACGATTTATCGCTGAAAGAAGCGGGCATGTAACAACTGTTGAGCTTGATCCAGTTGTTGTGAAAGCCAGTACTGAGTTTCTTAGTGAAGTCAATTTGATGGGAGAACTCACAAATCGTAGCGTCATTATTGATGATGCGAAGCATTTTATGGCGAATACTGATCTTCAATACGACCTAATTGCAACCGATGTTCCTGCGGCATTCTCTATTCAAACGGCCACTCTCTACTCAGTGCCCTTCTATCAACAGATTGCCAGGCACCTCACGTCAGAAGGAGTTTTGGTTGTCAATTTGACAGCTCGATTATCTGATGACAACCTCGTAGCAAAGCGCATAACGGCTTCTTTGCTAGAAGTATTTGATGATGTAGTTGTAGTGACTTCCAATTCCAGTCGCCTTAGTTATGTTTTCGCCGGATCAGACCTCCCATTTAATGTACTCCAACTCCAGAACGCTCTTGATAATAATGGGGAGAAGGATTACACAATTTTCCACCGAACGGTTGTCCAAAATATCGTAGGCGATGCACGTCCAATAACATTAGATTCAATGGACATTGTGTTACAAATCAGCTCCGATTGGATCGCAGATCGATTCAACCGTTAATTAGGAATATAAGTATGAAACGGGAATACTTTAGTTATCTGTATATACTAGCTGTTGGCATTCTGCTTGGATTGCTGCAAAGCGGCCTCTTCTTCTTGCTAACATTTACATTATCATCGGGTTTCACAACCTATCTCTTAATTACGCTGTGCTGGTTAATTGGTGGAGTTATAGGAACAATCTATGTAAAAAATTCCACCGTCTCAATTCACTCGTTACTCGTAATCATGATATTGGCATATGCCTTATGCATATGGGTAGTCAACATCAACCAATTCGATACGAACTTGTGGCCATTATATGGATTCTTGATTAGCTTGGCAGGTCTTTATCCGGGTGTTTTTTTCGCTCGTACATCAAAATTCATACCGGCACGAAGTCTCTTCTTCTGGGAAAATAATGGCTTTATTCTTGGATTAGTGACCAGTGGCCTAATTTTCATGCTGTTTGGGCGTGGCTCACTTTGGGTACTCACGATAGCATTAGTCATAGTGGTTTGGTACCTACATCCACAAAGACTAAGCCCAACTAAACGAAGCTTCACAATCTGATCTAGGTGCTCAAGTGATTCTCATGCTATCTGTCTCTATGCAGCAAATCGCCATTAATCTCTTCAAAGAAGCCTGTTGTAAGAAATGAAGGGCGAATTCTCACCACCGAAACGGTAAGCTAAGCGCTCAGTTTTTTGGATATGTCCAACGGCAACTTTCCTTTGTTGTCTAAATCAGGTTAACTCCTCTGCTGCACTGGCGATTGTGATATGATTGACTAGCACAGATACACGGTGAAAATGGACATCTCTGGCTCAGGCAACGATAAAAAACCTCCAAAAGCCCTGAATCCTATCGATACTTCGTTTTTGGTCAAGCGTAAATTATCAACGGTTCATGTGGGTATCACTACGTCTACAGTTAGGATAACGTAGATTCAAAATGACCATAGGGTCGGAATGGCATTCCTTTTCTTCCGACCTCTAGGTCAATTTCTCGATACAGTTTAGTTCATCGTCGCGCGTAATGCGTTTGTTGCATCTGTATCAACAGTCAAATCGTTGCGCAGAACAACCCCATATTGGCGTTTAGCCGATTCAACCGTTACATAGCCATCCAAAACATCTTCACGTACTAAAGCCGGATCACGTTCGACGGCGCGACCAAATCCACCTCCGCCACCTGTATGCGTTTTGATCACCGAGTGGTTAGGAATGGGCTTGCGATTGGTTTTCAAAATATGCATTTGTTGGTTATCGGGCGTTGTGATAACCACATCCGGTCCCACACCTGATTCACCACCTAGCAACCCCCATGCAGGTGTTACCGAACGGTCGAACCATAAAGAAATATAACTGTCGGAGCCAAGGCTGTATTCGCGGTATATTCCGCAACCACCGCGGAATCGTCCAGCTCCGCCTGTATCAGGTCGAATGCCGTAGTTACGCAGGAGTACCGGGAACTTGTTCTCGTAAACCTCAACAGGCAGGTCTTTGAAACCACCGTTGACATTATTAATTAGCGCATCCTGACCATCGCCGCCTTCGTATCCACCCCATCCACCGGGAGTGGGTTCAACGGCAAGGAAAGGTAATCCATTTCGTGGATCGACACCAGCGATAAAAATAACCATCGAGTCACCGTAATGTGCGCCGGCCACTTTGTCGGGCATAACAGGGGTAAGTGCTTTGACGAACAAGTCGATCAGAATACCCAGTGGTGTGAAATACCACTGGCAGGCTGCCGGTTCCTGAGCACGGAAGATAGAACCTTCGGGAGCCTCAATCGTCAAAGTCTTAAATGTGCCTCCATCCACGGGACGCCGTGGATTGACCAGCAATTTGAAGGCTACACGACAGGCCGAGATGGTTTGTGCGAAACCACAGTTGATCGGGCCTTGTGCCTGCTTCGATGACCCCTCCAGATCAATTTTAATTGTTTCGCCTTTGATGGTGACTGCCATCTTGATCGGGATAGGACCATTACCTAACCCGTCGTTATCCACAAAGCCTTCCGATGTATAAACACCATCAGGGATGGCTGCAATAGCTTCTTTTTCCAGCACTTCGGATTGGCGGAAAATCTCGTCACGGGCGGCCATTACAGTGTCGTAACCAAAGCGTTCCAGAATATCGCTGAAACGTTGTTCGCCGGTTCGTCCAGCAGCAATTTGGGCATTCATATCGCCAATCAACATGAAACCAAAGCGACCATTTCGGCGCAGGAAGTCGATAATTTCTTCACGGGGCTTGCCACCTTCATATAAACGGGTTGGCCCCCAACGCATACCTTCTTGGTAAATTTCAGACGAGTCCATCGGGCCGCCTGCATCTTTAGCACCAACATCAAGCCAGTGAGCGCGGTTCGCCGAGAACCCAACCAATTGATCACGCCAAAAAATGGGCGCAAACATGGTTATATCATTCAGATGTGTCCCAGTCATATAAGAGTCGTTCATGAAAAAGATATCACCGGGGTGGAAATAATCCCAACCGTACATTTCTGCGGTGAGTTGCACACACACCTGAAGATTGCCAAGGAACAGCGGCAAACCAAGCGATTGCCCTAACACATTACCACGATTATCGAGCAATGCGACTGAGCAGTCTTTGCCTTCATAGATAATGGGCGAATAAGCACTGCGAATAAGGGTAGCATTCATATCCTGCGCGATCGACACAAACGCATTGCGCAAGATTTCTGTCGTAATGGGATCAATTTGTGTTGTAGTCATCTTTATTGCCTTGTGATAATGACATTACCGAACTCGTCCACAGAAGCGCTGTATCCCGGTGGAATAACGGTTGTCGCACTAGATTCATCAATAATCAGCGGTCCTTCGTATTGGGCGCCAATCGGCATTGCATCGCGGTTCAAGATAGTGGTCATAAGCGATTGACCATCAAGAATGACTTCTCGTGTACCCTGTACTGGATCGCCTGCATCTGCTTTAGGTTGGAAACCTAATACTTCACTACCAACACGTCCAAAAGCAGTTAAGCGCAGGTTCACGAATTCTATAGGAGCCCCCGGGGTTGAGTGTCCGTAGCGTATTTTGTAGGCCGCATGGAAATCGGCATCAATGGATGTAATCTCAAACGGGGCATGTATAGGTATGTTGACGAAATACTCCTGCCCGCTGTAGCGAATGTCGGCTGACATCGTGAAGTACATATCGTTTTCTGCGACTTCTTCTTCAGCCATCAATTTCCTACCTTCTTGCGACATCTGATCAAAGACCGTTTGTATCGCGCCGGAGGAAGTCTTGCCTGAGGGGTAGTAGAAGTTGGTGGTAAGATCACGTCGAATATCGGTTTGGAGCATACCCCATGCGGAGAATGTACCGGGACTCCATGGCACAATAACTTCCCGAATACCAAGTTCACGCGCCAACCACACAGCGTGCATCGAACCTGCGCCACCGTAAGCTACCATCGACAAATCACGTGGATCAATACCTACTTGAATAGTAATGGTACGAATAGCGTCAGCCATTTTTGCGTTAATGACCGAAAGCATACCTTCTGCTAGTTCCGTATCGCCCAGATTTAGTTGAGAAGCGATTGAATGAATGGCATTTTTAGCAGCACCGACATCAAGCTGCATCCAACCACCCAATCGAGCATCAGTCCCGATACGACCGAGGAAGAGGTTGGCATCAGTTACAGTAGGTTGTGTACCACCGCGTCCATAACAGGCAGGGCCGGGAAGTGCACCAGCTGACTGTGGACCAACACGCAACGCGCCTGCTTCGAGCCATGCAAGTGAGCCTCCTCCTGCGCCGATGGTGTGAATTTCGACCAATGGCAGCAGAAGCGGTAAACCCTGTTGCTCAGTTTCGTTAGAAACACCCGGTTTGCCATCAATGATCAAACACATGTCGAACGAAGTTCCGCCCATATCAACACCGAGCAGGTTCTTGCGCCCTGTTGTCTTTGAGAGTGCGACGCAGCCAATGGCGCCACCGACCGGACCGGAGAGTAAGGTGTGAACTGGTTGTTCTCGGGCAGTTTTGGCGCGAATGATACCGCCGCTAGACTGCATCACATGGACGGCAGCATCGGTACCAAAATCAACCAGTTCTTTTTCCAAGCTGGTTAGATAACGTTGAACAATCGGGGCAATGTAAGCATTCATGACTGCTGATGACGCACGCTCATATTCACGCCATTCTCGCGCGATCTCGTGGGACAGGGTGATGGATATGCTATCGCCAAGTGCTTTTTGCAGGATTTCTCGGGCACGCAGTTCATGGATAGGATTTACATAGGCATGTATGAAGCAAATAGCAACCGATTGGATACCCTCTTCCTGAATCTTTTGAATAATCGGCTCAAAATCTTCCTCATGGATGGGTTCGAGTATGGAACCATCTGAACGTAGACGCTCGGTGATTTCCAGTACATCACGACGCGGAACGAGACGGCGCGGTTTGCGATACTGTGCATCGTACAGCGTCTTGCGATCCCCACGGGCAATCGTGTAAGAGTCACGAAGTCCCTTGGTCGTCAATAGCAATACTCGGGCTCCCTTGCGTTCAAGAAATGCGTTTAGACCAACGGTTGTTCCGTGAACAAAAAACTCAATTTGTTTCGGATCATCCACGATTTGACGCAAACCGTTCATCACACCGCTGGCTGAGTTGCCGGGTGTCGAAAGCACTTTGCAAGTGGTTGTCAATTTTGTCTCGGTATCCGCCATAACAAGGTCGGTAAACGTACCCCCGATGTCGACGGAGATGCGGTATGGCATAGCGATAGTCCTCCAAATTATGTAGAGATGAGAATTTCGCTGACCAAGAAAATGGGGTCAGCTAGTTTTTTTAGGTTTTCGAGTAAGGCTGCCTGTTCTTTGATGTCGTAGAAGGCCTTTTCAAAACTGGCACGATCTGACCAAACGGCGGTGGTCATAAACCGGTAACGGGGTTTAGCGTGCCAGTTTTCTGGTGTCCATTCTTCGTCTACACGGGCAAAATCTGTTTGAATGACACCTTCCATTGAAGCATTCTCTTCTTGATGTTCGCCTAATCGCCATTCCAGAAACGCCGCTTCGTCTGAGCCTTCGGGCAGGTTGTATAGCACAGTCAAACGCACCATATATTTAATTTCCTTAACTATCTCGTTATTTACGACGATGACGCATTGCATCTAATGCGACTGCGAACAAAATAATCAGACCCTGAAACACATCCTGATAAAACGTGCTGACATTGATCAGGTTGAAACCATTGGAAATTAGTCGTAGAAACATCACACCAAGGACTGTTCGCCAGATGGCACCTTCGCCGCCAGTGATACTTGTGCCGCCGATGACTACGGAGGCAATAGCGATCAGTTCCAAACCTTGCCCGGCATCGTTTTGGGCTTTTAGAAATTTGGAGGCATACAGCACACCTGCCATACCGGCTGCAAAACCGCTAATGCCAAAGGTAATCGTGCGAATCAGGCTGACGTTAATGCCAGAAAGCCGCGCGGCTTCGGGGTTATCGCCAGAGGCGAAAACATAACGACCGAATTTGGTGCGTGTGAGTACAAACGTCAAAATCAGAGCAAAACCGATCCATATAAAAACGGTATTGAGGACATCACCGATGCCACCACGCGCCAATAACTGGAAGTTCTTATCACTCACACGAACTTGTTCCGCTTGCGTGATAATGAGCGCCAAACCGCGAATGACGATGCCAGATGCTAGCGTGGCTACAAAGGTATTTATTCTGAGAACGGTCACCAGAATTCCATTCATGAAACCACATAAGGTTCCAACGAAGATACCGGCTAACCATCCAATGTAAGGGGCTGAGGACGCAAAAGCTTCTGTTTGACCGAGATCACGCGCGACAAAGGCTGCTACTACCCCTGACATGGCGAAGATGGCACCAGTAGACAAATCGAATCCACCGGCAATGATGACTACTGTTGAGGCGCAAGCTAGCAGGCCGATTTGGTGAGCTTGGTCAAGGAGATTGAGCTGATTTCGAACTGTGAAAAAGGCTTCAGCCCGAAATGTCAGAAACGAAAACACCACTACAAACGCGATTAAAATGCCATAATCCAATAGCAGCGTTCGGATGCTCCTCGGTTTTGCTGTAGCAGATCTATTGAAGTTCATTTGAGTTCGCTGGCCCCTCTTCTGTCGATAATTTGCACTGTGCCAAAAGCAGCACGCATGATGTTGTCTTCAGTGAGAGAATGGTCGGATTCGTGTAATTCAGTCACGATATGTCCGTAGCGCATCACATATACACGGTGAGAAAGCCCCAAAATTTCTTCCATCTCGGATGAGATCAGGAGAATAGCCATGCCTTGCTTAGCAAGATTTGTTATCAATTCGTAGATAGATTGTTTAGCACCGACATCAATGCCGCGTGTAGGTTCATCAATTATGAAAATGCGAGGTGATTTGAATAACCATTTGGCAAACAACACTTTTTGCTGATTACCTCCAGACAAGCTGTTGACTCGATTGTGAGCATTTGGTGGTTGCACATTGACTGCACTGATGAGCTTTGTAGTTTCATCTGCTTCTGTACGAGATCTGATAATTCCACCTAAACTGGTCAATTCAGCAAGGTGCGGTAATGTGATGTTGAGTTGAACGCTTTGTTTGAGAAGTAAGCCTTGCTCTTTGCGGCTCTCGGGCAGCATCGAAATACCAGCACGCATGGCATCGCGTACGGTCTTGATGAGAACAGTCTTGCCTGACACTGCGATTTCCCCACCCAAAATCGTCTCGGCACCGAATAGAGTCCGCGCTAGCCGTGATCGTCCACTACCGACCAATCCAGCTAACCCGACAATTTCTCCTTCGCGAACATCAAGATCAATGCCATCCAAGATTTCACTTCTCAGACCTTTAACACGGAGTGCAATAGGAGCATCTGACGAAACCTCGCCTTTAGGGGGGTACATCTGCGCCATCGTTTTGCCAAGCATAGCCGTTACTAGCGATTCGACTGACTCATTTTGAACCAGATTGGTTCGCACAACTTGCCCGTTTCGCATCACCGTTACAGTGTTCGCGAGGTCTAGAACCTCACGCAAGAAGTGCGACACATAAATGATGGTGAGTCCCATGTGTTGAAGCTGGCGGACAATTTTCAAGAAAATCGTCGTTTCATCATCTGAGAGCATGGCGGTAGGTTCATCCATGACGATCAACCGCGCATTACGTGCGATGGCCTGCATGACTTCCACTTTTTTCTGGTCAGCCATTCGCAATGAATCAACACGCACGGTTGGGTCAATATCAAATCCGGTAAGCTCTCGTATTTCGGCATAGCGCTTCATCATGTCGCGAAAATTCAGAATACCAAAACGGGCATTTTCTTGACCGAGCATGACGTTTTGAATTACAGTTTGTTTACCCAGCAGGGATATTTCCTGCGTGATCGCGGTGACACCATCACCAAGCGCGTCATGCGGTGAGCCGTAGTGTACAGATCGATCATCAATGACAAGACTGCCACTGTCGGGTTGAATGACGCCAGCAATTACTTTGGCGAGTGTAGATTTCCCTGCACCATTTTCACCCACCAAGGCGTGAATTTCGCCTTTTTTTATGGTGACACTCACGTTGTCCAAGGCTTGAACAGCTAGAAATCGTTTTGTGATTCCTTGAGCCTCAACTATAGCGGTGTTGCTCAAAGCAGGTTTCCTCTGCTATCCATCTTAGCGGTTTCATTCAATCTTCTTAAGGTGAGGCAGGGTATCCACCGAGCCTCACCACTCATGCACTTATTTACCGAGGATTACCACTGTGGCGTAAATTCTTTGGCGGAGTCTTTGGTGATAATGGGGCCGCTTGAGGGCAGCGGAGGTGCTTGGTTGTACATGTCGACCGAGCGGATAATCAAATCACCCTTGATGGCTTGAAGCGCCATCTGTCCGGCGATTTGACCATTGGTATAGGGGAGGTTGGCGATAGTCGCGAACCAGCGGCCTTCGGAAACAGCAGTGTAACCATCTTTGCTCCCACCCTGACCGATGAGGGCAACTTTACCAGTGAGTTTGGCATCTTCAACGGCCAGTTCTGCGCCAACAATCATTTGGTCACCAACCGAGGCAATTACGTTTAAATCAGGATTGGCTTGCAAGATGTCGGTTGTAACGGTATTGCCTTTTTCGGCGGTGTAATCAGCCGCTTGGACGGAGACAATGGAAATATTAGCATGTTCTTTAACGATGGCTTCAACGGCAGCTTGGCGGTCGAGGTCAAGCGGGAAGCCTTGGAAACCGATCAAGAAGGCTACTTTACATGGATCAATCTTTTCGCAGGCCATAACGATTGCCTGACCGATGTATTTGCCATCACCATCACCGGTACGGGCGATTTGACCCGCCACATTCTTGTAGGGAACCAATGTCTTGCGGTCGGCGTTAATGGGGGCATCGAGCGCAATAACAGGAATACCTGCTGCAGCTGCTGCATCTACACCGACGGTTACACCTACTCCATCAACCGAGTAAATGATGAAAGCTTGGAACCCACCGGCTGTGATGGCATCCTGTATTTGGTTGAGTTGCTCAGCGGGATCAAATCCAGCATCAAATGATTGCACGCTGCCACCGGCGGCTTCGATAATATTGCGTACACCTTTTTCAGCGTTCGCGACATAATCGTTATTTCCCAATGGGTTGAACAATGCGATCTTTGGACCTGAATCCTGAGCAGAGGCTGGTGCTGCTAGAACAAAAACAAAAAGTGCCACTAAAATAAGGTAGCGTTTCATTTTTCCAATCCCTCCTAAATAACGCTGTTTAGCGCCTACATTTTAGAAAGGATTCTAGAAAAATCGATAAAGTCGAGCCAAATGACTTAAGTAAGTAGGTCAAATGACTTAGTTCGTGCTACTCAAGGAAGAGCTTCTATTGGTTATCAAGGGTTACGATACCGGTTCGCAAGGCATAGAGAGCAGCTTGTGTCCGATTGGCGAGATGAAGCTTAGTTAAGATGCTTCCTACATGGTTGCGAACAGTCCGTTCACTGATGACCAATAAGGTCGCGATTTCCTGGTTGGCTAAACCTTGCGCCACATATTTGAGAATAACCAACTCTCGATCTGTTAAGATTTCTGAATTAGGAACTCGTCCTGCCGTGGGACGATCAATTTCTTGGATTACCTTCAATGCAATCGAAGGTGCTAATGATGCTATGCCATTATAGACGTTATGTATAGCCTGTAATAATGCGTTGGGTGCGGAATCTTTCAATAAATATCCCAACGCTCCGGCTTTAATGGCTGGAAAAACGATGTCATCCTCAGCAAAACTGGTAAGAGCTAAAATGCGACTATTGGGGTTATCTGCTTTAATGCGTTGTATTACTTCGATACCACTCATTGGTTCCATGATCAGGTCAAGAAGGATAACATCGGGCTTCAATTCTGTGACCAACCGGATGGCATCCATGCCATTTGAAGCCGCACCGACAACTTTCATGGTTGGCTCAGTGCTAATGAGAGCATATAAGCCTTCGCGGACAATAGGGTGATCATCGACAATAAGGATACCAATCTTGTCTTTCATGTTGTTTTTAACACGCTTAAAGGCACTATTACTTTCACTGTCGTACCACAAACAATTGATGACTCAATTTTCAGAGTCCCACCAATTTCTTCTGCACGTTCATTCATGTTGGCTAATCCCATACCACCATTCTTACCGGATTGATTAGGGTTAAATCCGGTGCCGTTATCCGTCACTTCAACCTGAATAAAGTCATCATGTGTCCCAATCCGAACCGTTACAATCGACGCAAAAGCATGTTTAAGAGCATTATTGAGCGCTTCGAGAACAATGTGGTACAGATCATCTTCAAAGCGAGGTGGTAGCGTGGGTAAAGGTGTTATAAAAAGGTGAGCCGTCAGACCAGAACGCCTTTCGACCGACTCGAGTCGATGTTGGATAGTCTCAACTAACTTACCAGATTCGAACACCCAAGGGCGGAGTTCATACAGGAGTAAGCGCATTTCTTTCAGCGCATCTTGGGCGGTTTGGTTCAGCCGCTCAAGGTATTTTTCAGCGAGTTCAGTATCGCCTGCCTTTAAGAGACGTTGACCTGCTTCGGCAAATAAAGTCAGACTATAAAGAGATTGTGTAACTGAGTCATGCATGTCGCGTGCCAATCGACGCCGTTCTTCAGCAACCGCCAATTGTTGAGATTGACGATATAAGGCTGCGTTTTCGGCTGCGATACCGATCTGGTCAGCAATGAGAGACAATAGAGCGATGTCCTCTTCATTCACGAGATTGCCATCCTCGACCAGAATACACATTACACCATTTACCCGCCCTTTCGCTCGCATAGGAACGCCAAGGAATGTCACTGTCTTTTCATAATTCGAGAGAAAGGTTACCTGTGATTGTATATGTTGAGCTTGGTTATAAACCGAATACACAAAATCTATATTCGGATTCTGTTGAACCGTACCCCGGTTGGCAACCACAACAAGACGTCCCATTTCTGCATCCCAAAGATGAATAGTTCCCCAAGAACTTTTCATTACAGAAAGGATACGTTCAAGCGAATGATCTAGAATCTGATTAAGGTTGGTAATTTCATTGGTGATTGAAGCGATTTCATAGAGGACATGCAGATCATTATGAGCTTTTTGCAAAGCACGCTCCGCCCGTTTTTTGTCCGTGACATCATATCCAAACGTCACAAATCCTTGGACGCATTTATCATCGTTAATCAGTGGACGTGAATACCACGCGATGGTTTTCGAGTCGCCGTTTTTACAGCGTATCTGGGTTTCAACATCCCGAAGATTACCATCCGCAACTAATACGTTAGAAGTGAGTTCAAGAACTTCTCTTTGATAGGGAATGTCAGGGTATAACCACTCCCATATTCGGGGATGACCGACGACCTCGACAGCAGAATAGCCACAAATGCGCTCGGCCGTTAGATTCCAAACGAGAATGTTCAGTTTGTTGTCGCAAACATTAACCCAAACATTGATACTTTGAATCAAACTCTCTGTGAGATGTCCTTGCCAGATGGGTGAAGAAATTGTGTTCATAGTTGCAATCTAAGTTAATGCTTCTTTTCACTGTACCCATTTTGGACACATCCAGCAAATAGATTATTATGGAATTCCCCAAATAAAATGGTGTGAGTCTGTCTGATCTGTACCCCATAAAATAAGACAAAAGTCTGGGATTATAGAGATCAAAAGGATATCCAATGAGGCATCGGATTGCGAAAGAAATCAAGAAAGAGATTATAGGTAAAATACAGTCCGGTGAGCGAGTGGTGGATTTAGCGGCACAATACGCCGTCAGTAGCAAAACGATCTACGGGTGGCTGCGCCAAGACACAGGCGAGTCAGTCGTTTCCATGGTGGACTTCAACAACCTGAAACGTGAGAACGAAGAACTGAAGCGCCTGATTGGCGAACTCACCCTGACAATGCACGTTCAAAAAAGTCGAAATAGTGCGGCAATCGAAGCAAAAAACGCTTTGCGCCGATGCATTGAGCATTAGTCGGAAAAACATCTATCGTCAGCGACGGCAGCCGACCAAAGACCGGGCACTTAAACGCCAGATCGAAGCCGTTCATCGTGACCATCCCGCCTATGGACATCGCTGTGCCTCTTAAAAATGAGTGAGAATAACCTAAGAATCCAGCACTAGTTCCCCGCTTATGCATCAGATGTATATCTTTTAATTTGTCCGCCGCAATTCATTCTCAAGTCGACGCAAGTTCTCCTAAGAAGCGCTTATAGATGTCACCAAGTATTGCGCCTTTATTCAGAAAGACGTAGGCAACAGAAGGAATCGTCTCTAATTTGGCGTGAGGAAGATAGGTGCACATGCGCTCTGCCAACTCATATGGGTGCAAAGGATCATTTGGCCAACCAATGATGCAGATCGGCATAGTAAGTTGGGCTATTTCCGATAAATCATCAAAAATGAGCCAGTCTTTCACGGTATCCAGCGCTGTGATTAGGCTGCGTTCCTGATGACAACTTTGCATCGCCCGTACTGCCTCGATGACTTCTTCTGATGCCCCCCAGTTTTCGCGCATACGCTGTGCCGAGAGCCTCAAATATTCCTTTTGCCCATACTGATCTATTTCAACGGCCATGCGATGCAGTGAGGGTATTTCCGGATTAGGTACATCGCTAAAAGCTGGACCAGTGAGTAGTAAAGCACTGACACGATGTGGATATTTGAGCGTGAACAGTAGAGCCGTCGCAGCCCCCATGGACTCGCCCTGAATAATGGCCTTTTCAATATGATAGTAATCCATTACAGCGCACATGTCCTCAGCCATCCGGTCAGGATTGAAGAGACTTGGATTGGTTATAGGCGACGAATCATTATGACCACGTTGGTCATACACAATGATCCGGTAACTATCTGCGAGGTTATTAAACTGCTGGCGGGTAATGTGTCGGTTTCCTGATAATCCATGTGCAGCAACAATGGGTTGTCCGACACCAAAACTTTCAGCCACAAGCTCAAGACCATCAGAATTAATTTTCACAATACCGTCAGTCATAGCCAATTCCTCTCATAATATGTAAATTTAAGTAATGCATAGCGATGGCAATCAATCCAATGATGCTGTTGGCGAACTAATTTTCCTTATTCACATGCCCTGCATTCGCCCCCCTTCTCTGCGTGCGGAGAAGGGACTAGAGGGATGAGCTTCTGAGTTCGCCAACAGCATCTCCAATTGCCCTAATAACGATGTTCAATGGTTGCAACTAGAACTTGGATACCTCTTGCACGCAGTTCTTCGATCACCTCAAGCGGGGCGCTGTCCTCTGTAACGATATAATTGAGTTGATCAACTCTAGCAAATGACGCTAATCCGGTTTGGCCGAACTTACTACCATCCACAACAGCGATGACTTCTTTCGCACTTTCCACAATGTACTGCCTGAGTTCAATTTCAAGTGGATCATTATCACTGAGGCCATCTTCTAGCGATAATCCTAAAGCACCTACAAACGCCTTATTGATGTTGTATTTCCCCAGCATTTCACGTGTAATCGGACCACTTACCGACCCTGATGTACTGCCTAAACTTCCGCCAGCGACAATCGTATGGATATTGGGAGAATCCATTATGGCAACTGCCGTCCATAATCCTGTGGTGAGTACCGTAACGTTTGTTAATTGCTGCAAAGATTTTATTGCTTGCCCGACTGCCAAGGCAGTAGTACTCGAATCAAGAAAAATGGAATCAGTAGAATTTATTAAAGTAGCAGCTAATTTTGCCACTGCATGCTTCTCTGCGGCGCGGTGTCGTTGCCGTGCTGCAAAGGTCATTTCCTGTTTCATACTGGGCTTGGCTAATGCGGCACCGCCATGAACCCGAACAACACGCCCTTCTTCTGCCAGAAAGTTCAGATCCCCGCGCACAGTAACCGATGATACGCTTAGTATTTCACTTAATTCATTCACCGTGACCCTTGCGCGTTCACCCAAGATTGAAACAATCTGTTCACGCCGTTCATTCATGAGTCGGATATATGCTGCCATATGAGGGTTATTAGCTTTCATCAACTAAGTAATTTAAAACACGTGATTACACACAAAGTACCACATTGGGCACAGTTGATTCAAGTATGTCTATCATTTCAAAAGTGAATGATAAGCTAAATGACAATCCTCAGCTTTCATTTGAAAGTCAAAAGATTGTAATGAAATTTCGTTTAAGTGTCAATGAGGTTTCGTTTTCTGTAAAATCGTTGACAAAACATAACTCGGTGGCATACACTTGGCGAGATAATAATGGTCACATTATGGATTATCGAGTAGTTAAAGTTGTTTTCAATTGTGAAATGTCTTAAATCAATGCAAACCAGAAATGAAGTACATATTTAAGGAGGATGCTCAAGTATAAATTATTGCATGTGATGAAATTCTGTTATTGGCGAAATACTTGATTTAGGAGAGATGCAGATGCACATACGACGTAGTGTCTCACGTTATTTTTCGTTCGTTATATTCTTAACGATTTTTCTAATAAGCATATCCATAGTGGTGGTCACTGCACAAGACACTACACACGGAGCTGACTTTAAGGGCAAATTGACGATAGCAGTCTGGGGGCAGATTGATCAAGTCGCCGATAGACCTGATGTCAAGGTATTGCATGAAATTTTCCAGCAATGGCAAGCTATGTACCCCAACGTCGAATTGAAATATGAATACATCGGTGGAAC
This sequence comes from Aggregatilineales bacterium, assembly GCA_044227005.1. Taxonomy (GTDB): domain Bacteria; phylum Chloroflexota; class Anaerolineae; order Aggregatilineales; family Phototrophicaceae; genus CFX2. Next base: position 238,909 of record JBGAFZ010000002.1, on the reverse strand, counting down.
AGGCGTATCCGAACGCTTTACATGGATCAATACCAACTTGATGGCGGGCACGCTTCCAGACATTGTCATGATGTATTTCCCCGGCCCGGATATTACCAATGCCGCCGATCTAGTTTATAACTTCAACGATGACTTAGCCAAGCCAAACCCATATAGCACTAATCCTACTTGGATGGATGATTTCCCGCTGGATGGATTGGTTCTGAATAACACGATTGCTTCTGATGGGGGACATCGTGTGGTAGGCCCAACATTATCGGGAGACACGGGTGTAACTGCCTATGCCTACAACAAAACAATGTTTGATGAAGTTGGCATTAAGCCCCCGAAGACTTGGGGCGAGTTTATGGAGATTCAGCAAAAGCTGAAAGATGCCGGACATACGCCTTTTATGATGCCGATGGCCGGACCTGATTCATTTTTATGGAGTTGGGCCGAGTGGACTATTTCCGAGCAGTTGATGGCAGATGTTGTTAAAGACTGCAACATAGAAGCACCGCTGGATATTTTAAATGACAAGGAAATCGCCTACTGTGTTACCACAGGCAAATTGTCACCCAGTGACCCGCGTATTGCTGAAACATGGCGGTTGCTGAAGGAATGGTCGAAGTATTGGCAAAACGACTTCCTATCTCCCCCACCTGAAACGGACTTGTTCGCTCAAGGTGAAGTTGCCATCGTCAACACCATGAACCTTCGACTGGGACAGATCGCTAATAATCCGAACATCAAATTTGAATGGGGAACATTCTACGAACCACCTGTTACCCCGGCAGATAGTTCATTCGGAAATGATCTAAAACCGCGCCGCGTAGGTAATCAGGGTTCGGCTGGTAGTGGCAGCGTCTATCTGTTTATTCCAATGACCACAGTAAACCGCAGCCCGGAACAATTGGCTATGGCGCGCGATTTAGCACAGTGGACCACAGCACCTTCGCAGGTTGCGCTGTGGTGCACCCGTCAGCCCATTCCATGTTTTGAACCAGGTACTCCTATCGAAAAAGTATTTGCGACTGATCCAAGCCGTGTGACCAAACTGCGCGGATTTTTCGAGCCAGGTGCCTACCAGAACGGGACTTCAGGTCTAGCATGGTCAACTCTAGACCGATCACTGGACGGCGAATGGTCACGTTTGTTTACCGAGTATATGGGTGGAAGCATGACGGCAGAAGAAGCTTTTGCGGAATTCCAACCATTACTGGAAGACGCAGTGCGGCGTGCTATCACCGCTCATCCTGAGTGGAATGCCGATACGTGGAAGGCCAGCTAGCATAGTTACGCGAACTGAGTAATTATATATTCAATGATGCGGCTCATATTCACCTAGTGAGCCGCATCAACTTACACATTTTTGTACTATTAATTTGAGCTTCTCATGGCCGTAAAACATCCTGTTCCTGCTTCAACAGCAATCCTGTCAAAAAGCGAAAAACCAAACACTTGGGAGCGCATACGCCACATGGCTCCGATCTATATTTTTGTATTGCCAACCATATTATTATTATTGATTTTTTTCTATTATCCGGCAATAAAAGGCTTCTTGACATCATTCCAATATGTGGATATTCGGGGTGCGCGTTGGGTTGCTTTGGAAAACTACCAACGTGCTTTCAGCGACAAACGACTGATTGAATCTTTCAAGAATCTGGCATTCTTAGCTGTATTTAATGTAGCAGTGGTCACTACCCTCCCGCTAATCGTCGCAACACTCATCTTTCGCCTCAAAAGTTTGGCGGCGCAATATTGGTGGCGTGCACTATTTGTTATACCCATTGTTGTGCCGGGCGTGGCTACGATCCTCGTATGGCGATGGATGTATTCCTCGGATGGGGGTATCAACATCATATTGACCGCGCTCGGCTTAGAACATCTCGCACGTGGTTGGCTAGGCGACCGCAATGTCGTGATGGGAGCGCTGGCATTTACAAGCTTCCCGTGGGTAGCAGGTATCAATTTCTTGATTTTCTACGCTGGATTGCAGGATATTTCTCAGGAAGTCATAGACGCAGCAGTAGTAGATGGTGCATCCAGCTTCCGACGTTTCCTCAGCATTGAATTGCCATTGGTGCGTTCTCAAATGCGGTTGTTAGTACTGCTCACCTTAGTTTATTGGCTTCGCAGCTTTGAACTACCGTTAATAATGACAAATGGTGGACCGGGTTATGCCAGTATGGTACCGGGATTACGAATGTATTTCGCTATCAATCGAGATTTTGACCTCGGTTATGGATCAGCTATTGGCACAATTCTATTTGTTCTCGTATTGGTAATTACACTGCTACAACTCCGTTTGACCAGAACTCGCGATGATGTGGTATAAGGCGGAGGTTCAACATGCATAAATACAAAAAACTACTTCAGGATATTCCACTCCATTTTATTTTACTGTTGTTCGCCGTTCCTACATTTTTCCCAATCTTTGTGATGCTCTCAATTTCGGGCAAAGACTTCTTCCAATATGGGCAACAACCCCTATTACCAACATTGCCCTTTAACTTTGGCAACTATCAAGTGGCCTGGTCATATATGTCGAGCACTTACCTCAATAACACCATTATTATTGGGGTTGGAGTTGCGGCAATCATGGTATTTGGATCATTGACAGCTTTTGCACTAGCACGCTTTACATTTGTGGGTCGCAAAATACTGTTTTATTTTGTACTGGCGGTACTGGCAATTCCATCAACGGTCATCCTTGTACCCTTGTTCATGACCATCGTTGACCTTGGGTTAGTCAACACACGCTGGGCAGTGATCTTGCCATATGCTGCCAACCAGAGTTTTGCCATCTTAGTGCTCTATACATTCTTTTATAACTTGCCACGAGAATTATTTGAATCGGCTCAAATTGATGGTGCGGGCTTTTTGGATATGTACCTGCACTTCGGGCTTCCACTAGCACGACCCATTATGAGCGCCGTAGGTGTATTTCTGATCTGGCTATTCTGGAATGACTATATCTGGCCGAGCCTGGTTCTTTCTGATCCACAACTCCAAACTGTCGCTCTCAAACTAGTTGTTTTCTATCTCGGGCGCGGAGTGCCTGAACCGGGACAGGGCATGGCGGCTTCTGTAATTAGCTCGATCCCATTGATTGTATTATTTCTCGTCAGTATGCGTACATTCATTGCCGGTCTGACGTCAGGGGCTATCAAAGCCTAATTTATCATCTTGCCCTCGTTAGGGTAGTAGCAATTGGAGAATTCCACGTGGCTAAATTTGACCGGCGTGCCGAGTGGATCTGGCGGCGGCGTGGCTTGGGTGAAATGTCTTTTGGTACCGCAAGTCCACGACTGGCAGAGGAAACCAATCGGTATGTTTACTTCCGGTTCACCTTTGATATAGCGGGGGATGTAACTGAGGCTGCGGCACAGGTTTCAGCAGATGGTCGCTACCAATTATTTGCCAATGGACATTTTGTTGGCCGCGGTCCTATACGAAGCAATCCATCGTGGCAACCTATAGATTGTTACGATCTTGCCCCTTACTTGCGTCAGGGACGTAATGTTATCACCTCTTTGGTTCACAGCTATGGGAGGCATACCGCATGGTATGAGCTACCCTCTTGGGAGCAAGTGCGCGCTTTTGGCTGTGGCGGGTTCTTTTTACAGGGAGATGTCATCACGACTTTCCCAACCGACGCGGAAAACACTGCCGTCCGATTAGACACGAATGCCAATTGGCGTTACCTAATGTCCAACGCATGGCAACATGACGTGCCAGCAGGTAGTCTAGGTTTTATCGAGATCTACGATGCCCGATTAGCTCCAAAGCATTGGAATGAACTGGAGTTTGATGATAGCAATTGGGACACGGCTGAAATACTACGCGTTCCAGGACGCAACTATGCCGGGGATGTCGTCCCATTCCCCATCATGACAAACAGCCCGATCCCTGCACTAACAGAAGAATTACGTCAAGCGGAAGCAGTTGTTCGAGTGGCAGAGGTGAAAAATGCACCTCCAGCATCCGACATCGCCACATTATTCGAGCAGGAAACGCTGTCAGAACTAAGGAACTGCCAGATCAACAATCTATCAGGCCTTATTCAAGCTAATGGCTGCACAATAACCACAACAGCCACCGAAAGTGTGAGTCTGATATTGGATTTTGGGCAAACGCAACCGGGGCGTGTAAGGTTTGATCTTGAAGGTTCAGCCGGAACTGTGATCGACTTTACCTATAGCGAACGCCTGCATGATGATGATCGGGTACACATGCACAAGGGTATCCCCGGATTTGACATTTATGCAGCACATCGTGTCATATTGCGTGAGGGACGGCAAAGTTGGGAAGCATTCGAGCTAAGCGGCTTCCGTTATTTGCAGGTGACAATACGTCAATGTGAAAAACCGCTGATCATTCATAGCATCCAACTCAACTTTAGCGCCTATCCGGTACATCATCGTGGTCAATTTTCCTGTTCTGATGATCTTCTAAATCGTATTTGGCAGGTAGGAGCAAATACACTACGTCATTGCATGCTTGACGGCTACGTGGACTGTCCATCTCGTGAGCAACGCCAATGGCTCGACGCTTATGTGGATTCACTGATCAATTATGCTGCATTTGGTGATTCCCATTTAGTGGCGAATCTACTGCGTCAGGTTGCTCAATCACAGCAATCTGATGGTATCACAATGATGGTCGCTCCCGGTGATTTTGCAGTGATGCGGTTTACCAATATTCCAGATTTCTGCCTTTACTGGATTTTGGCGATAGACGCATATCTGGATTATGTAGGTGATCTGGAAATAATTGAGGAACTCTACCCAAGTGTAGTAAAAGCCATAGGCTGGTTTGAACGTCACTTGAACAATGACAACCTGTTGACGAATGTTCCTCACTGGGTCTTCGTAGATTGGGCGGAACTTGATAAACAAGGACAAGTCACAGCCTTGAATGCCCAATTTGTGTCGGCGCTACGAACAGCAGCACGATTAGCCCATCTCGTTGAAGCACCGCGTGACAAGATTCGGTTTGAATTGTTAATAAATAAAGTCAGTACCGCCATAAACCACCTTTTGTGGGATGAAGAACGGGGTATTTACGTCGATGCACGGCACAATGAGATTCAGAGTAAGCGCATAAGCCAGCAAACCAACGCAGCACTAATGGCTTACAACATTGCTCCTCTAGAACGCTGGTCGCGCATGTTTACAACCATATTGGATGAAAAACGACTCGTCCTGACACGCTTCGGGGCAGCACAGGCTGAATCCATTAACTTCGACGAAACCCATAGTGTAGTGCTAGCCCAACCCTTTTTCATGCACTTTTTGCATCGAGCACTCTGCCAAAATGGACACCACCAGATGATGCTCGACAATATCCGCCAGCGTTGGGGAACGATGGTCAACAGCGGTAGCCGCACTTTTCGCGAATCATGGCAAATCATTGAATTGACCAGTTTGTGCCATGCTTGGGCGGGAACGCCAACATTTGACCTATCTACCGAAATCCTAGGTATAAAGCCACTTGAACCCGGTTTTAGGCGTTTCTGTGTCGCTCCACATCTTGCTGACCTAAGTTGGGCACGCGGCATCTTCCCGACACCTCATGGAGACATTGAGGTGGATTGGCTCGTTGATACGGATCACTTTGAATTGACTGTACATGTACCACACGGAATAGAGGCTGAAGTGATCATACCCGAATCAGTGAATTTATCTCGGAGTGAAATCAAGCTTAACGATCTGGTAGTTCCCAACGTTAATCCCATAATCCTAGCAACAACTGGAACGCATCATATTTCAGCTACCAGATTGGGTGGTATTTAGAAGCAAAAGCTACTCGAATATGGTCTTTATTTGTTCAGTTACCCTTACTTAGAACTGGAGAAGAAGGGAAGTCATCATGACAGAACACCTTATTCCTCAAACGATGGGACAGTCGTCGTGTATGGGTCGAACCGTGGAATATCAAAATGGTTAAGACGATTGATCACTCCCAACGGGAACCTGCATTGATGGATGCTGGTTTCAACACATTTTCACTCCATTCTGAAGATGTCTACATTGACCTGCTAACCGCTAGCGGCACTATCCTTTCAAAGGCAATCTTGAACGTGAAGCTACTGCCAAAATCGCGTATGTCAGTTTGGCAAATGGGCAACCTGTTAGGATGAAAAATGTACGCGCCTTACGCTCGCTCTGCGATCAGTACGGTATCCGCGTATATTTAGAGGATGTTTAAGGATTAATACCGGCTGGCCAAAATGCTTTACCCATTTCAATGGTGGCCTAAGAATCAAAATTTGACAGAATATCAAAAATTTGGAGTAAGTCATGAATGCACCCCAACTACATCAAGACAGCATAATTATTGACGGACTCAATGCCAGTTGGTTTCTGAACAACGAGGTGATAGAGCGGATTCATCAAGGAGGGGTAACAGCGGTTAATGCTACCATTGCTGCTTGGCATAATCCGGCAGATACAATTGATGCAATCGGCAAAATGTATCAACAGTTGGACAAATACCAAAACATCGCTATGCTAGCTCGCAATACATCCGATATTCGTACTGCTAAAGCTGCCGGAAAAACCGGTTATATCCTCGGTTTCCAGGACACTAATCCAATTGCCGATAAATTGCACTTGCTACGTGTGTATTTCGAATTAGGTGTGCGTATTATTCAACTGACGTATAACTTTGAGAACTTAGTTGGCTTTGGCTGTCAGGCTCCGGAAGACAAAGGCCTAACTAATTTCGGTTTAGAAGTTGTCGCCGAAATGAACCGACTCGGTATCCTAATTGACCTGTCGCATTGTGGACCACGTACCACATTAGACGCCATCGAACACTCAAAAAAACCAGTTGCCATTACGCACTCAAATGCTGCATCACAATTCGCGCACCCGCGTAATAAAAGTGATGAAGCACTCAAATCATGCGCAGCTAGAGGTGGCGTTATCGGCGCCGTTTCATTCCCCGCGATGCTGACCAGGAATTTACCTGCCACCCTAAATGACTATGTGAACACCATTGACTATTTGGTAGAGATGGTAGGTATTGATCATGTAGCAATAGGTTGTGATTTTATGGAAGAGATGCCAAAGGAAGTTGTGGAAATAGTACTTGCAGGATTATCAGTTGATGTAATGACATTTATGCAGACCATACCACCTGTGCAGAATTTCAAGTCTGCTAAAGATATGCCTAATCTGACTGCCAACCTAATAGACCGTGGCTACAGCATAGCTGACACACAAAAAATTATGGGGGGCAATTGGTTACGTCTCTATGAGCAGGTTTGGTAGGCATTATAGATTTTCGAGGTTCCACATTTTACAGTAAACTTCCACAATAATTCGTGCACGCAATTTAAACACAGTACATCACTAAATTACCTTATTGCGAATGCGAACTCATTCCATCGGAAATTCAGAACAATAGGGAGACAGGATTTAAACGTATTTGAGGAAAAGAAGGATCTAACCGAATGTAGTGACACCTATGCTAATCCCTTAGTTTTCGTATTTTGGCAATATGGCCTCAGTCACTCCTGAATATCTCACAATAGCCTGGTTTTTGATACATCATGGCTATTCTTTATGCGTATGGAAATTCCCGTTGAATGCATTGGTAATGAAGACGTTGAGGCAATACCTGAGACACATCATTACAATCGCGAGTACCAACAGCTTGCTCAAACGTTTCAGATTGGTTAAAAACCGCCCTACCCTCCCAATTGCTCTAGGACGCGAAAATCATGGCCTTACAGGATCTTTCTCAGCTTCAAAAACATATTTATGCGCAATACATGCGTAATCATGCCGAGCTTGGCGAACAAGGCACGCGCGATCACCTCGAACGCGGCAAACAATTTGATCTATCAGATACGCTCAAAAACGGCGGTGTTCTGGTCTTCCCTCACACAAACGTCAAAGACTGTGGCTATCAGGTTGCTGCCTGCGTCCATGCCTGCTTGGACAGCGGCGCCGATCAGGTGCTGGTCATCAGTGTTCACCACGCCTTTACGGACGATATGGAACTGGCGCGGCGACGGGTAGCGGGGGGCGGCGATTTTAGACAAGAACCATCTTGGGGCATTCAAGGGTCAGGCATCCCCGGACCTGATAACTATAGGCGCGACCATGTGTTAATCAGCTGGCATCATTTTTGGGATGCAGAGACCAAAAGGCGCGGCGGGAAAATTCCTAAAGTCATCGAGCGTTACCCCTATCTTGCTGGCGGTCATCCCGAACAGCTCCCCGGCATCGAAGAAGTCGCAGCCATTGCTAAAGATTCGGTCGTCGTTTCAACAGCTGATGCTTTCCATCATGGCATTGGCTACGGCGACACACCAGAAACTGCATTTGCCCCTGACGAAGTCGGACTCCGTCGCGCGCAGAGCGTTATCGAGGACGGCATTCGCATCCTCGAAGCAGGCGATTATTGGGGCTACAATCAGCACTGCGTTCAAGCGAAAAGCGATGCCCGTGATGCTGGGCAAGTTTTCCGCTACCTTCGTGGTTCGATGACTGGCCGCGTCATCGACATGACTTACACCGACGCATCCGAACTCTATAACCAGCCTCCTCCAACTTGGGTTGCTGGCGCTCTCACCGAATGGCGGCTGTCATAGCAATCCAAAAGCCAAGGACACTTTTTAATGAAGCCTCTAACATAACCTGAGTTCGGGATAAGGAGATGCCTCTCCCAGAGAGATAAGATACTCTCGATGGTTAACCACAACCGAAGAGAGGCATCCAAAATGAGTTTACTGGAACTGTACTGCCATGTCGATGATTTCAGGCAAGCATTTGCAACCCATTGGGAACAAGAGCAGCTTCAAAGTGGTGAAAAGTGTCGGCGCAGGGATGGGCAATTGTGTGCCAGTGAAATCATGACGGATTGGAATTACCCCAGTAAAATGGAGTGAGAGACTCTGTATGAATCTTTTGCATTGAACACCACCACAGGGAACCTTCAATTGTGAGAAGCTGCATATTTATATTTTGCCTCTTTCGTTGGTTCAAGAGAAATTTGGCGTAACACACCAAACACATCGATCTCAGTCCAGTTTTCAACAATGAGATTATTCTCAATATGAAAAATGGAAATGCCGGGCATCGTGACCTGACACCCAGTTGCAGAAATCCCGAGAAAATTGCCAACGTGTGTTCCCGAATAGGTCACTCGCAAGATCAACTGATCGATCGTCACGATGCTCTGATCGATTTCGACCTTAAAATCAGAAAAAGCGTCGTAAAAAGCACTAATGTAATTCTTGAAACTCGAACGAGTGAGGGATGGGGCTAAAGGAAAATGCGCGACAAAATGTGGTGCAAAAATCTCATCAGCAATTGCGATATCGGGTTTGTTATACATGTCGCATAAGCGTAATACGATTAACTCTGTTTTTTCGTAGGACATGTGGGTTTCTACTTTCTGTATTGATCGTACGTTCAACAATAGTTCATCGCAGTTTGGACATATTTCATTTTGAGTGATGGCTAGTGTCATCAATCTTACGAACCATTGGGACTGCATTCATTCCAGCAAGAAAAGCCAGAATAAGACCTGCCAGTTGTAGAGGTTGTTCAAAAGGTATTTCATGACTTGAATCTAATAAGGCTAGCCGAGCATTGCCAAGGGGAACAGCGACATCATTCCTCAACAAGTCAGAGGAAAAGACGCGATCATGGCTACCACCGATAACTAAAACGGAACAATTGATCGCACTCAGTCGATCCTTAAATGAAGTCTCAGTCATCATATAAACCATTTTTTCCAATACATCTCTTGTGATCTTCATTGCCTCCTGCCCCCACCGTTCAAGCACATTTGGTGCGACACAACGAGTAATTAGAGTTTGCTTAAGTTCTAGCAACTGCTCCAGATTCTGAGCACGATTTATCCAGTCTTGTTGCACCTCGACAGATAATTGAAGCGGTGATGCTGGACATCCAGCAATCAAAATGAGACCGCGAACTCGCTCAGAATGTAAAGTGGTTGCATACTGCGCAATCTTTGCACCTAGTCCAAATCCAATCACTATAGCTTTAGCAGCCCCAGCATGATCAAGCACGTCAAAAACATCCTGTGCGAACCGCTGAAGGGAATAGCCGAATTCAGGTTTGCTTGAGTTGCCATGGCCTCTCATATCGTAAGTCACAACGCGCAAATTGGTGAAATCCAGATGTCTCATCACTTCATCAAAATCTGCACAGGAACCAGCCCAATCATGTATAAGCAGTAAATGACAACGTCCTGAACCATTTGTCTTGTAGGACAACGCAACATTATCATTCGTACGGGCAATTGGCATAAACACAATCCAAATAGCACAATCTACTTTGTAATGACTACACAGACTCTATAAAAGGTGGCGTTTCAAAAGCGTTTCACAAAAGTGAACTCTACGCATCATCATCTTTAACCTCATAGATGTCCATCAAGTAATACTAACAAAATGTGTACAATAGTAGCGTTTCCAGAGATACATTTTCATAATCTAGACTGGGTTAACTTATTTGTATTGATTACACTTCCATGTCATGATATTGGAACTTCTATCCACAAAATTGATCAGTTGCAAATTAAGAATCCACTCATTACGTTTGGTAAATGCAATGAACCACTACGTTCAAATTCAATTGTTTGGTAACTTTGCACTTTATTTCGAAAAAAAACGTGTAAGTATCACTTCGCAACGACTTCAAGGTCTTTTAGCCTATATTGCGCTACATCGTACTGAGCCTCAAACACGCCAACACATTGCATTCCTAATCTGGCCTGATTCCTCAGAAAGTCAAGCTCACACAAATCTACGAACGCTATTACATCGGTTTCAAACTACACTACCGAATATTGCTCTATTGCTTCGGATAGATACTCAAACAATCGCATGGCAACCCAATGTTGAAATCGGGCTAGATGTAATCGATTTCGAAACCTCAGTATCACTAGCCCAAAAGGCGGTAAAATCGGGAGACATAACAGCCTCCTGCAACGCTTTAGAAAATGCAGTTACATATTACAAAGGAGATTTACTATCTAACTGCTACGATGAGTGGGTGCTTTCAGAACGTGAACGACTATCCCAAATACTTCTCGATACCTTAGAAAAATTAGTGGGTCTCTTAGAACAATCACGTAATTACACAGCAGCGATCGCCTATACAAGAAGGCTCGTCACTCTCGATCCATTAAATGAAGCAATATACCTGCGCCTCATGAATCTATATGTACTCAATGGAGAACGCGCCAGCGGCTTACGTACTTACCATAGCTGTGTTTCAGCTCTGCAAACTGAGTTAGGAATTGCGCCGGGAAAAGCACTTCGACTGGCATATGAAAAGATAGTATCTGCAGAGAATTCACTATCTTTTAAAACCGCTGCTACCCCGCTAGAAAATTCCGTTACGATTATTGGCAGAGACCGTGAATGGCGACAATTACAAGCTTCAATAGAAGTTGCAACAGCTGGGAAAGCGCATATGGTTGTGCTGTCTGGTGAAGCAGGAATTGGAAAAACGCGTCTTTCTGAAGAATTAGTACGATGGGCGAATAGACAAGGATTCTCAACTGCTTTTGCACCCTGCTATGCTGCCGAAGGAGATCTGGCATTTGCTCCAGTTTCCATCTTGCTCCACTCAGATGGATTGCGTACAAGTTTACAACGCTTGGATAGCGAATGGCTTTCAGATATCTCACGAATTGCTCCAGATCTTTTCACTGGAAATCCGAAGATTCCTCCTGTGGGGCCAATTACGGAACGCTGGCAACGCCAAAGATTATTTGAAGCACTCGCACGTGCAGTACTATCAACAGAAAGAGCAACACTGCTTGTGATAGATGATCTGCAATGGTGCTCACGCGACAGCTTAGAATGGATTCACTTCCTTCTACGATTCGCGACAACAACGCATGTACTATTAGTTGGAACAGTTCGAGTCGAAGAAATTGACGGAAATCAGCCACTAACAGAACTATTTAACCAGTTACGTAGTGAAGCCAAACTCACTGAAATAAACCTGAGTCCTTTAAATGCAGAAGATACAGCCAGATTGGGAGCTAGTGTAATAGGAAATCAACTTAGCCAAGATCAAGCAATAACACTCTTCGCGGAGACTGAAGGGAATCCCTTATTTGTAATCGAAACCATCCGCGCGAGTTTTGCAGATGACAAACCATACCCTCAAGCAGAAAACAATCAAAGACCGACTAGCACTAGCCTCCCATCCAAAGTGCAAGCTGTGATTGAACGCCGTCTTAGTCAACTTACGGCCAATACACGAAAAGTTATAGAGGTTGCAGCAGTTATCGGGCGATCATTTACGTTTGAGGTTCTATCACAAGCAGTTGACCTTGATGAAGACACGCTGGTTATGGGTTTGGACGAACTCTGGCAGCGACACATTTTGCATGAACAAGGATCAGCAGCTTACGATTTTACGCATGACAAGCTCAGAGCAGTGACATACGCAAACTTAAAACCGACTCGACGCAAAATACTTCATCGTCGTGTCGCACAGGCTCTTGAAACTTGCTTTATATATGACCTAGATAACCAGAGTGGGCAAATTGCGTCTCATTACGCAGTAGCGGGTATCAAAGCAAAAGCGGCAACATATTATCAACGGGCAGGCCTCTATTCTCGTCAGCTTTTTGCACATGATATTGCCCTTGCACAGTTTCAAAATGCACTACAACAACTCGATGCGCATACTGATACAGAACGCAGTGAAGTATTTGAACAGATAGGTGATCTTTTACACTTTATTGGCAAGTACACAGAATCTCGCGATGCTTGGCAGAAAGCGCTCGAAAATAACACAAGATCGCCAATAGTACGTGCACACTTAAGCCGCAAAATTGGTAATGCATGGCGTGAACAATATCATTACGATGAAGCCCTTCATGCATATGATCAGGCTGACGTAACCTTGGGCACTCATGATGCATCTGAAGAAGAATGGTTATGTTGGGCAGAAACAAATTTAGATCGGGCAAACGTGCATTATTGGCGTTCAGAGAGTAACCAAATGTTAGACCTCATTGCCCGTATTCAGCCAGTTTTGGAACAATATGGATCACTCACCCAACGCGCAAGAATGCATCAAATCACCGCATTAGCATTAGCAAAACGAGATCGATTTAGGCCAAGTGATGAAGCCATTCATCATGCGCATGCTTACCTCAAAATTATGCAAGAGGTGAATAATTCAGATGCTCTACCTGCCGCCCACTTCCAATATGGGGGCTCGCTACTCTGGACGAGTACACGGTTTGAAGAAGCTGGCATGGAAATGAGGAAGGCGCTAGACCTAGCTGAACAGCGCGGCGATATCTCGTTACAAGCAAGGTGCTTAACCTATTTAACTATTATTGAAAGACGTAGAAACAATATAGAACTTGTACAATCCCTTGTACCAAAAAGTCTTCAAATCGCGCTAGAGAACAACTTTCATGATTACATCGGTGCAGCATACGCTAACCTTGCTTGGTTAGCATGGCAACACAAAGATTTTAGTGCAGTTCATCACTATGGACAGCTAGCGTTTAAAACCTGGCAGCAGTTATCCATTCGCTATGCATTTGAATGGATACTTCGATTTCCATTGATAGCATTAGCGCTTATTGAAGGCAATATCCTAGAAGCAAATACTCTCGCTCAGGCGTTACTCGACCAACCGCTAGTATACCTACCTGATGAGATTAGTTCAGCCATAGAGGAAGCAGGCAAAGCAGCATCTATGGAAAATATTGATTCTTGCCGTAATTGGCTAGAAATAGCAATAAAAAAGGCATCTGAACACAACTACTTATGAAAGTAACTCAAACATCGATTTCGATGTGACGTGTGCTATATGTGCCAAGGACATTGAAACGTTTATGAAACGCCCAATAGGATACCTTTTAAACATTGCCCAATTATTCAGAAACCTGTACACAACAGATAAAGCACGTTCTAGAGATTGATCCAACATCACCTATGGTAAAACATATTCAACTTGAAAGGCTTTAATATGTCACTAGAAGAAAACAAAGCAGTAATTCTGGGTTGGCTAGATGCCCGTAATGCCCACGATCTTGAAAAAGCACTAACTTTCATTGCGCCTGAGTTGCATGAGATGGTCAGCGCAGCATTTAATGGTTTCACAACCTCGTTTCCAGATCTTCATATCACTGTCACTGAAATGATTACAGAAAACGACAAAGTCGTTTGTAGGTGGAAATTACACGGCACTCATCTTGGCATATATGAGAATATTCCCGCTACTGGCAAAAAAATAGAAATGATCGCAATAGATATTTACACAATAACGGATGGAAAGATTTCTTGGCTCGAACGCGGTTCCGATACCCTCTACGTCATGAAACAGCTCGGCGTTAAGGTCTTTAAGGACAACAACGAAATCAAGCTATAGGCACATCATCAACTAATGGAAAATTTACCCAAATTGCGCATCGGTTTAGTAGGATGTGGTTGGCAAGGTACATCTTTGGCGGAAGCAATAACACGAACCCAATCACTTCAGCTAGTTGCGTGTGCTGATCCAGATATTCAAGCCGTAAATCAAGCAAGTCGGTTTGCACCTGATATAAGCACTCATAGTTCAATTGAAGCGCTACTTGCTGAAAGTGATGTGGATGCCATCGTCATCGCCACACCACATCACTTACTTTGCCCTATCGCATTGACTGCCCTTCGCGCTCGGAAGCATGTACTTGCAGAAAAGCCAATTGCTATGAATGCGCAGGAAGCAACAGAAATTGAGATAACTGTAAATGAAACCGGTATGTGCTATATGGCCGGGTATTCATTTAGGTTCTCGATGGGCAAGTTTGTCCAAGATCTATTAGGTACTGGTGCAGTTGGCGATATCTACGCAGTAACGGGATCATTCAGCATGCCACCATTGAATCACGGTTGGCTAGCAAGACCAGAGACCGGAGGCGGATCATTGCTATACGTAGGCTGCCACATCCTAGACTTAATGCTGTGGTATATCAATGACACTCCCCGCTCTGTATATGCAGACGTAATCTATCGTGAGGATCTTCAAATTGATGACGTATCCGCTTTTCAGATACGCTTCGCCAATGGAGCACTTGCACAAGGATTTGTCAGTCAATCAGAATCAGCTTTCTTCTACGAAATCGATATTCGTGGACGCAATGGCAAATTGACGTTACGGGGGTACAGTTTTTTGCAGTTCGAAATTGAGATTTACAGCAATACTATAGATGCATACACGGCACAAACGATCATTCGTCCCACTATTACCCGCGATAACATTCAAATGATGCTTCTACCGGAATTGGAAGAGTTTGGCGCCGCCATTAGAGAAGGTCATCCGCCAGCAATCACGGTGAAAGATGGTCGGCAGGTATTAAAGGTAATTGATGCAATCATCGCGTCTGGCAAATCGCATCTACCAGTATCTTTGGAACAATGACATTAAGATAAGTCGACAAGTATTTACCTGTAATAACCAATAGTGCAAGTCATGAAGAGAAATCAGCAATGCTGATTTTAAAGGCGTGATCGGGATGCAAATGGCGATCCAGACTAATCAAAACGTTAAACAAGGCAGCGGTGTAAGCCAAGTGAGCCTCCAAATGGACTGTCGTGCGATGGAACATTTTTTGGCATGACAGTAACCGTGAGCAAGGAAAAAGTGGTTTCAATCATCATGTGATCATTCCAAGTGACTTTCAAACACAGTTTGAGATTATCAGGGATGCCTTGTTTACAACGAATGCCCAGATCAGCAAAACCACACCGTCATCTTGAACCAAATCGACCAAGGGCAAGAAGTCTTGATCAGGACAATTCATGGTCAGCCAATGCCAACTCACCACTTGCCCCAAACGATTGAGTACCCACGCCAGTTTGATCCCAATCGACCAGCGTTCTTTATAACGGTTTTTCTTGCCGATTTGTTGCGGAGAACACCCTGCTTGGATCGGAAACTACAACTCAATTGGGAACAAGTCAATCGCATTCATCAAACTGACTTCTCCCAACAACTGATCGGCGTGGTCTTGCTGCGTCTGCAACTGGCACTGAAGCGTCGTGCGATCCGGCAAACCGCCGAACAAATCCCTGTAATCGCGCTTCAGCCACCGACAAAAGGCGCGGAAGTGCCCACCCTTCAATGCAAAGATTATCCCAATCGTCACCACTTCACTCGGATACAACTTGGCTTGAGGTACTTTTTGACATCGACCATTTGGTCATCGACCCAACAAAAAAATATGGATGATAATGTCTTCTGTCGTCATGTGGACACACTCCCTTTGGTTTCGTCACCTTAAGTGTGTGTGTTCCTCATGACTTTTTCAACTAGCACCATTGGTTATCTAAGCGTTTGACAAAGCAAACATTTTCTGTTATCTCTAGAATAGAAAACGTTTACTATACTTTTTACTTAGGCTTTTTAGAGTGACCACTATTCGGGATGTAGCTGAAGCTGCCGGAGTATCGATTGCCACCGTCTCTCGTGTCTTAAGCAAAAGCAAATACCCAGTCAGTGACGAAACACGGAAACGCATCCAGAGTGAAGCCAAAAAACTAGGCTACTCCGTTAACCGTGCCGCACAAAGTCTGCGGACTGATCGATCCTATATCATCGGGGTAATCCTCGAAAACTTTAGTTCCTTCTTCGCCCCTATCATCATTCGTGGCCTTCAAGACGTCTTGCATCACAATGGATATTTTTGCGTTGTCGTCAACATTCCTTGGGACAACTACTCGCAGACTAAAGTGGTACAAGACTTGCTCGGACATTCGGTTGACGCCTTCATATTTGTTGAAACATGGCATCGTATTGATGACAACGACGTAATGTTGAATGGAAAACCCTACGCCTTCGTACATCGATTGTTCCACGAACCTCATGTTAACAGTGTCATTCCGGACGAGCATTACAACTCTACGATAGCTATCGATCATCTCATACAAATGGGACACAAACGCATTGGATACATAAGCGGTTCTAACAAATTCTTCTCGTCTCACGATCGGCTAGCCGCCTATCGTCAAGCATTAGCCACGGCAGGGCTTTCAATTGACGACAACATTATCCGCAATGGTGATTGGCACGTGCCAAGCGGTTACGCTGCCGCTCAGGATATTCTCTCTGCAAACTCCATTCCAACCGCCGTTGTAGCCGCTAACGATCAGATGGCTTTCGGGGCAATTCGTGCCATACAGGATAAAGGCCTGCGTGTTCCAGAAGACATCGCAGTAGTTGGCTATGACGATGATGAATTTGCAAAAGTGTCTAACCCGACGATTACCACAGTTAGCCTGCCCCTCTTTGAAATGGGGCAAATCGCTGCAACTAATTTATTGAAACAGCTTAATGGCGATGAGTCGGCATCAGAAGAAATACGCATCAAAAGTCGCCTAATCATTAGGCAGTCGTGTGGTTCTCCGGAAGGACGACATGTTCTGGCAACAGATTATGTTCGCCCTGATCCTTAATGAGAGTGGATGACCGGATTGAATTTATTACAAAATGATGGATCAAAAAAGGGGGTGATGGAGGCAAACAAGTCGAATATGATCCGAATTAATATCTGAGTTTTCATTCGTACAGGAGTTAAAAATGAACGTTCGAAGATTGTTAATATTAGTGGTTGGGGCAGCTTTACTGCTGGCATCAATGCCTGCCGTCGCACAAGATAAGCCTAAGATGTCCTTCTGGATTCGTGATACGAATTTCCTCATCGAATCGTTGGTTGATAAGTGGAATGCCAATCATGATACCCAGATTGAACTGACTATCATTCCCGCTTCCGACTTCGTGACCAAGTTTGCGGCTTCCATCGCAGGTGGTCAAGCACCAGATATTGCAGCTATTGACCTCATTTACACACCAGCTTTTGCCGCCGAGGGTCAACTCGAAGACATTACTGACAAAGTTCAAGCATTGCCATTTCTTAAGGATCTCAGCCCCGCTCACATGACTCTAGGAACCTATGAAGGTCGTAACTATGCAGTGCCATTTGCTGCCGAAGGTTCCTTCCTGATCTACAACAAGGGTCTTTTCAAGCAGGCTGGCTTAGATCCCGAAAAACCACCCACTAACTGGGCTGAATTACTTGACTATGCCCGTAAGATCACCGCCTTGGGTAATGATACCTACGGCTACTACTTCGCGGGTAACTGTGCTGGTTGTAACGCTTTCACCTACCTGCCTCTCATTTGGGCGAGCGGCGGTGATGTGTTGAGCGCCGACTATTCAGCAGCAACTTTAACCGATCCGATAGTCCATGATGCGCTCCAACTCT
Organism: Aggregatilineales bacterium; assembly: GCA_044227005.1. Taxonomy (GTDB): domain Bacteria; phylum Chloroflexota; class Anaerolineae; order Aggregatilineales; family Phototrophicaceae; genus CFX2. The sequence continues at coordinate 220,654 of JBGAFZ010000002.1, read as the reverse complement.
ACCGCACCATGTGGGAAGAAAAACTCATCCCCGAAGGCGCACAGGTTGATGATGGCGCTAACTTCGTGAATGCGTTTGGTACCGGCAAGATTGGTATGGCTGGAACAGGTGCGTTTGGTATTAACACCTATAAGAAAGATCACCCTGATATTGACTTCGGCGTAAGCCTACTCCCCGGTAAAGATGGTGGTACGGCTTCATTCGGTGGGGGCGACGTCATTGGTATTCCCAAAGGTTCGGCTTACGTAGATCAAGCCTGGGAATTCATTAACTGGTTACTCTCTGACGAAATCCAGCTAGAAGTCTACGCTGCTAATAACAACCTGCCGTTGCGTCTGTCACTGTCAGACAACAAGTACTTCAAGGAAGATCCTCGTCTCGCGATTGCCGCCAGCACATTGTCTGTAGGTCACACACCTTACAGTCTCGTGTATAACGACCTGTTCAATGATAAGAACGGCCCGTGGTTACTCATGCTCCAGACAGCAATCTTTGATGGCGACATTGATGGCGCGATTGCTGAAGCCCAAAAGAGCTTCACCGACATCATGGCGAAGTGACTTAATCAGTAGTTTGTTTTGCAGAATTGTCCGTGTTATGGCAGCGCTATGGCACGGACATCCAATATGTAGCATGCAGTAATGTAAACAAGGCAATAATTACTATGGCATCCATATCCGTATCGCAGCGGAAATCAGCTCATACGACATGGCAGCGACAGCGTTCGAGGACAGGGTTCATTTTCGTTCTGCCTACGGTAATCTTCGTGTTTGTATTCTTCATTATTCCATTACTAATGACGGCCTTCATGTCTTTGCACGACTGGCCGCTCTTCGGGAGTCGCACTTTCATAGGTATTAAAAACTACATCGATCTCTTTAGCGACAAACAGTTTCTAAAGAGCATGGATTTTACAGCGCGTTACACATTGGTCATCACACCGCTGATTTTTATAGTCGCATTCATTCTCGCGAGTTTGGTACAACACAAAATTCCCGGTATCGGTATCTTTCGGACGATATTTTTCCTTCCCGTGGTCATTGGCTTAGGTACATCAAGCTTACTCTGGGTCTGGTTGCTGAACGATCAAGTCGGCATCATCAACAAAATACTTATGGATGTGGGGGCAATTACCAAACCACAGTTGTGGTTAGCCAAGCCTGACACCGCCATGAACGTCATTATATTGTCTGTCATCTGGAAAACAGTCGGATTTACGATGGTCTTGTTGCTCGCTGGAATGCAATCCATTCCCACAGAACTTTATGAATCAGCCGAAGTGGATGGAGCTGGTTATTGGCACAAACTACGCTTTATCACACTCCCCTTGCTCCGGCGTACAATAGCACTTGCTCTGGTGCTGTCGGTCATCGGCTCAATTCTGGCTTTCGATCAGTTCTTCATTATCACGGGAGGTGGCCCACGTAACAGCACCATCTCCATCGTGTATTGGATTTTCAATAATTCGTTCACATATTTCAAAATGGGATATGGCGCATCCATGTCAATCGTGCTGATGGTTGTACTGGTACTACTCAGTGCGGTTCAACTTTTCTTGCTGCGGGACAACACAGATTCTTGATGGAAACCAAAAATAGAAGGATTTTAGGTAGATGGACGTCAACACAGCTTATCGCACATACCGCAATCGTCAGGTCATCAAGAATCTCACTATTTACGCCGTACTGATATTCCTAGCAGCCTTGTTTCTATTTCCGTTAGCATGGTCATTCTTAAATTCAATTAAGACCCCCAAAGAAGCTTTAGCAGTTCCGCCGACCTATCTTCCGACAACTATCGTTTTTGATAACTACCTCGAACTCACCACTTATGGCCGTGGTGGTGTCGTTCGCCGTATAACCAACAGTACAATTGTCGCACTTATCACCGTCATCGGAACGATTGTCCTCAGCACTTTGGGCGGATATGGCTTTGCCCGTTTTTCATTCAAGGGTAAGAATGTCCTATTCATCATAGTCCTATCGACCCTGATGATCCCCTTCCAATCCATCCTTATTCCGCTCTTTGTGATGCTAAGTGCCGTGAACTTACACAACAATCTTTTTGGTTTGGCATTGGTTTACATCACCTTCCAATTACCGTTCGGCATCTTTTTGATGCGCAATAGCTTTATGACAATCCCACCCGAAATTGAAGAGTCTGCGTTATTGGATGGTTGCACATCCTTCACCGTTTTGTATCAGATGCTGCTGCGTCTAGTGCTTCCCGGAATTGTGACCATCGCCATCTACGCCTTTATCAATTCATGGAACGAATTCTTAGCAGCACTCATCTTCATGACTGATCAGGATAACTTCACCTTGCCAATCTTCTTATCAAACGTACGTAGTGGACTATATGGACAAATTGATTGGGGCGCATTACAGGCAGGCGTAACGGTATCAATCATTCCCAGTGTGGTCATCTTCCTGCTGCTACAACGCTATTACATGAATGGGTTGATGGGTGGCGCGGTAAAAAGCTAGTTGTCGATTAATTTGTAGAATAAACGAGGACATCCATGAAAAGTTTGCCACAGAATCGCTCACCTCTATTACCTGCCGCATTTCAGGCATTGCCCTTGGGATCAGTCAAGCCGACGGGATGGCTCAAGGAACAATTGCGTATTCAAGCGCAGGGTTTAACCGGACATCTGGATGAATTCTGGGCAGATGTCGGTCCTAATAGTGGTTGGTTAGGCGGAACCGGCGAATCGTGGGAACGCGGCCCTTATTATTTGGATGGACTACTCCCTTTAGCCTATCTACTTGAAGATGAAACCTTGTTGGCGAAGGTCAAGCCATGGATCGAATGGACACTGAATTCTGCTCGTCCGAATGGTTATTTTGGCCCCCGTAATCCCGATTGGTGGCCGCGCATGGTCATGCTTAAAGTGTTGGTGATGCACTATGAAGCCACTCAGGATGAGCGCGTACTCCCCTTTTTAACTAATTATTTCGCCTATCAGCTTCGTGTATTGCCTGTTCGTCCTTTGGATACATGGGGATGGGCGCGAGCGATGGATAATGTCTTAGTCATTCATTGGCTCTATAACTTGACGGGCGATAGCTTCTTGCTTGAACTCGCTGCCAAGTTAATCGAGGACACTCTTGATTGGACGGATTGGCAAGCCAATTATGAGTTGCGAAAAATTCTCTCGCTCGCAGAATGGGACGGCGGCATGTACACCCATGTGGTAAATAACGCTATGGGTGTCAAAGCAGCAGGTGTCTTTTATGTCCAAACTGGTAAAGAATGGCATCGTATCGCGTCCAAGCTAGGCATTGAACAGTTGATGAAACATCATGGCCAACCCAATGGCATTTGGAGCGGTGATGAACATCTAAATGGGACTTCACCAACCAGCGGCACCGAACTGTGTGCGGTGGCAGAGTTTATGTTCTCACTCGAAGAACTCATCCGTATTCTCGGTGATGCCTCCTTTGGGGATCAGTTGGAACTACTTGCCTACAATGCTTATCCTGCCACTTGTTCACCCAATATGTGGGCGCACCAATATGACCAGCAAGTTAATCAAGTCCTCGCCACTGTTGCCCACCGCCATTGGACGAACAACAATGACGACTCCAACACCTTTGGTCTGGAACCACATTTTGGCTGTTGCACCGCTAACATGCATCAGGCATGGCCCAAGTTTGTGAAAAGCCTATTCATGGCGACGCCTGACAATGGCTTAGCAGCTATTGCTTACGGCCCATGCATAGTATCCACCGAAGTTGCTGATGGCATTCCACTGACCATTACTGAAACCACCAATTACCCCTTTGAGGGCACGATTGCCTTCGAGTTCAAACTTCAATCCAGTTGTGAGTTTTCATTCCAACTGCGTATTCCAGCATGGGCGTCGGGTGCGACAGTATATATAAACGGTGAAATATCGACAATTGCCGAAGCGGGTACATTCACGACCCTTAATCGTCAGTGGCAGTCCGGGGATCAAGTAGAACTTCAGATTCCAATGGGGATTCGAATTACCAGCGGACACAATGGCTTAATTTCTGTTTATCGTGGGTCACTCTTATTTGGACTGAAGATGGGGGAATCGTGGCGCAAACTCAAAGGCGAAGAACCCCATGCCGACTGGGAAGTCTTTCCCACGAGCTCTTGGAATTACGGGTTGAGTATCCAGTCTGATCAACTCGATGACACCTTTGAAGTCATAAACAAGCCCATAACCAACATACCTTTCTCACCAGATGGTGCTCCACTTGAACTAAGAGTAAACGCCAAGAAACTACCTCAGTGGACACTGGTACAAAATTCAGCTGGCCCGATTTCAGGTGGTCCGCATGACACAAACGAGAACCTAGAACGAATTTCATTGATCCCATATGGTTCGACAAATTTGCGGGTAGCTGCATTCCCCTTAGCTAAGAGCTAAGCCAGTGTTCGAAAGACGACCAACAGTAAGATAGAATAAGGAGGTATGAGGAGAAACATAAACGACACACTGCCAGAAGAACAGTTAATGGAAGTGGATGCGGCAAGCCATTGATCGCCGCATCTAGAAGTACGACAACGAGCGCTATCGCTGCGGTTGCAGCATTTGGAACAATCGCCGCAACGGGTTGAATGTGACGAGTAACACCATCTACGCATCGCATTTTAGTAATGGATAACGCCTCCTATCATCACAGCAAAACGGTTAGGGCGGCTTTGAGCTTTTATAAAGCGCGAATTCTCGTCATCTGGTTACCCAAATACAGTCCATTTCTCAACCCCATTCAGCGCTTCTGACTCCATTCTAACCAATTAGCCATTACCAATCGTCTCCATCTCTCGATAACACTGCTTGAAATTTCCATTAATGAAGTAATGGCTCAACAAAATGCTCTCGATCACCCCATTGGTCTTCGTCTGTTGGATAAGTTTCGCTTTGTGGCTTAGGGTTCGCGGTTTAAACAGAGATTATTCGACGCGGCAAAAGCAAATAGGCAATAGCAAAAGTCGACAATTTAGCAGCAGTGTAACGTAGTCAACAAGGGCCGTCATAGCATTCCTGCCGCCATTCTCATAATTGGCTTGAGTGTTCATTCTGCTGACCTCTACCCTTCATTTCTTGTGCTGGAGTTGTTTCATTCACTTTGGCACAAAGAGAGGTATCTTTTAGCAAATAACTTCGTTGAGTCGCAATCGTTTATCAAAATGATCCGATGGTTTTAGTAGTTAATTCAAGAATCCTGTCACGTATAGCGCACGTTTACTGCAATAAGCAACAACTTCAAATCATGCTCAAGGCATCTAAGTAAGGTTCTCAAAACTTATTTCCTATGGTTAATCTGTGACAAAATCCCGTACAAGAGATTAAACCATCCGATACATCAATAAACTACTGCAGAGAACATCCCTATAACTATCTGAATACGAGTTAAACATGAACATACTCAATATCTTTACATGGTCTTATCTGCACAGATGTAATATCCTGAAAATGTTGTATCCCTCATTTTATCCGTTCTTCTTATGTCAGTAGTCCATGCAATAGAAGCTCATATCAGCAAAGGAATTTTCGGTGTTTAACAATCAAGTGTTACGTTTGTAAGGAAGAAGCGAATTGCCCGTGCTCATTCTTAAACCCATATTTCCATTACCAGCAGACAGTCTATTGTTATGCGATGAGACCCGATGAAGCATATTCTATTGATAGTATTGTTCCTACTGGCCGCGATGGCTGTCGTCCCAGCAACCGCACAAGGGACAACCTTCGAACTCGGTGGGCAGATTTTGACCTTTCTGCATCCTACAGAGATGCACACTGCCGGGATGACCTGGCTGAAGATGCAGATTACCTACTATCGCGGTGGCACCACCGCCGACGCTCAGAATGTCATCAACCACGCGAGGCGCTATAACTTCAAAGTACTACTGAGCATCAAAGGTGTCAAAAGCGAACTAGCGTCCGACCCGACTCAGTATTATCAGGACTATGCCACCTTCCTCGGCCGAGTTGCCGCACTTAACCCAGACGCCATCGAAGTGTGGAACGAGCCAAATATCGACATTGAATGGCCTGCCGGACTCATAAGCGGCACAGCCTATGCACAGATGCTTAGCCGCGCCTACCCTGCCATCAAAGCAAGTAACTCGAACGTAATGGTCATCAGCGGCGCACCCGCCCCGACTGGCTATTTCGGCGGCGGATGCGCGGTCAACGGCTGCGACGATCTACCCTTCATTCAACAGATGAAGGCGGCAGGTGCCGAGTCCAACTTCGATTGCACTGGCATTCACTATAACGAAGGCGTGCTACCGCCAACCGCAACCAGCGGCGATCCACGAGGGAACAGCAGCCATTACACCCGCTACTACCCGCTGATGGTCAGCACCTATCGGAACGTGTTCCCAAGCAAACCCCTGTGCTTCACCGAACTCGGCTACATCTCATCAGACGGCCTCGGGGGTCTGCCCGCTGGTCTAGAATGGGGGCTAGGCAACACGCCACAAGAACAGGCCCAGTGGCTTGCTCAGGCAGCAACGCTCTCACGTGATAGCGGCGTGGTACGGCTGATGATGGTCTGGAACGTAGATGCGCCGTTCACACCAAGCAATTCGATGGCCGGATGGGCGATTATACGCGCCAACAGCCAGTGCTTGCCGTGCGACACCCTGAGCACTACATTTTCAAACGGTCCAAAAGCCGCGCCGATTCTGTTCTCGCCGTTGAACACCAGTCTGCTACACATCAGTATGCCGCGCCTGATCTGGAACGCTGTATCTGGCGCGACAGGCTACCGTATTCAGGTAGACTCGAATCCCATCTTTGCCAATCCACAGCAGACAGCCAACCTGACCAGCACCAACTATACCGTCAATCCAACCCTGCCCGATGGTGTGTACTACTGGCGAGTGCGTGGCCTGAACAGTGATGGCCTCGGTCCTTGGAGCAACTCTCGCCAGTTCACCGTTCAAACGCAGACGCCCGCGAACAATGCGCCGGAGATCAACTACTACACGTCGAGCAGTGTGATGCTCACGTGGTCAGGTGTGAGTTGGGTCACAAGTTATAAAGTGCAAGTGGACGATAGCCCTACCCTCGCCGCACCGTTCGAATATGACCAAACGGTCAGCGCGAACTCGCTGCAAGTTACGGTCGCGCCACTCCCGGATGGAGTGCATTACTGGCGTGTCCGTGCCAAACGTGCCGATGGCACATGGGGCGCGTGGAGTCCAGTGCAAACCTTTATCATCGCCGCGCCCTAGAGCTTTATATGCAAGTCATAGACTATCTGATCGTTACAAAACTATGCCACGATTTTGAATGCTATACAGAATAGGCCAAATCAGCTTGTGTCGCGACACAAGCTGATCAGAGTCACACTAATTGTTTCCTATATCCTGCATATATCTGAGCACACTGCTATACCAAATCTATATTGATTTAAGCAGTTTCTGGTACTGGCATGGGGTAATTGACACGTCGGAAATAGGTCTGTTCTGCTGTAACGACTACCAGAGTAAATCCGGGATTAGGTTCATGCTCCAGCCCTTCTGAACTCAAACCTCCGGGTATCAATACAGGTTGAGAAATTGGGGACTGTACGCATGAGTAATACACGCCATCGCGAACCATATCGACTACTTGATGTATATGTCCAAAAAACACCCCTTGCAAACGTGGTGCGGCAGTCTTGAAAATGTCATGAACTTCTGCGCCATTACTCACAGCAAAGAAATCCATCATCTCACTACCTAACAGCAACGGAGGATGATGAATTGCGGCTAACAATGGTTTTTCCGGTTGTGCCGCTAACTGTGCTGATAGCCACTCCAATTGTTCATTACTTAATTGTCCACCATGATCAACACCATGTGTAGCGCTATCAACACAAACCACCCGCACCCCATTATGATCAATAACATAATCAAGCGTACCATTAGCTGTCCGCACAGAGGGCATCAAACGGCGCAAACCATCAACGTTATCATGATTACCGCGCAGGTAATAAACAGGCACACGGAAACCGTCCATAATCGGTTTGACGGCTTCGTACTGGTCTGCATCCGCTGCATCAGTCATAACATCGCCCGTATGCAACACAAAATCAATTGGAAATGGTAACGCATTGACAGCATCAACTAGAGCTTGGTTCGCAACTTCAGCCGAAACAGATGCGCGATGAGATGCTCCAATATCAACACCCATTTCTTCTAGTTGTTTGAAGAACTGTACCAAACGCGGTGAACCATAAGCCACCTTATGGTCTAGGCGTACAGCAGGTTCAAAGTGAGTATCACTAATATGAACAAATGTGAGCAAGACTTCAGACATCGAATATCTCCTTAATTAGCTTGAATAAGACGATTGCGCAAAAGGTCACGATCATTTGATGAGAACCCAATGTGAGTAAGGTAGGCATCTACACCACCATATTTCACATCGAGATAATCCAGTAAATCATCCATAAGATCCGGTTCACTCCCTAGCATCTTTTCAAGATGTTTGAGGGCTTCCGGAGAAAGTGTTGCATTTGCAAGAAGACGAGGACGCAGGCGATTTATCGCTTCAGTTGTCATTGCAAAATCAGTAACAATAAACTCGCGGGGAACACCTACTGCACTCAGCGCCAAAGCGGTCACAACACCGGTACGATCTTTACCGGCTGTGCAGTGAACTAATACAGCACCTTCAGGTGCGCGGGCTATCGACTGCAGGGTTTTAAGTAAGCTTGTCTGGCACGAATCTACGATATAGCGATAAATCGTAGGAAGATCAACCACTGCACTACTGACATCCGGCTGAACCTCAAAAACTGGCATTTGGAGGTATGTCACCGTAGAGGATTGCTCGAACACATTGGGAGCAACATCAGTTTCAGTAGAATGGCGCAGGTCAATCACGGTACGAAGACCTCGTACCATTAATATATCTTGATCAGTGTTCGTCAACTTGTGCAAGCTATCAGCACGAAGAAGTGCGTTCTGACATGTAACGCCATTGTCGGCTGGATACCCGCCTGTATCACGCACATTGAATGCGCCTTCGAGCAATATCCATTGAGAGTCATTCGAAATTTGAGTCATTTAGCGTAATCCTGATTTAACAAACGAGTCGATTACCTGACGTTGAAGTACCACGTAGACAATAAAAATGGGGAGTGCAGTAAGAGTTGCGGCCGCCATCATAGGTCCCCAAAGATTCCCCTCTTGTGTAAAAAAGGCTTGTAACCCAAGCTGAAGCACACCTGTTTCCATTCGATTGCTCACCAGCAGCGGCCAGAAATAGTCATTCCACGCGCTGATGAATTGCAAGATCGCCAGTGAAGCAATCACGGCGCGCAGATTAGGGACAACCACACGCCACAAAATCATCCAGCTTGTGCCGCCGTCGACACGAGCAGCGTCAATTAAGTCCTGTGGAAAACCCTTGATCTGTTGAAATAACATAAAAATGGCAAATGTCGAAACCATCGAGGGCATAATCAAACCAGCTAGTGTGTTCAACCAGCCCAACTGCGACACTAGCACATAGTTCGGAATCATGGTTACTTGCTGAGGAACAAGCCATGTGAAAGTAAATAGCGCAAACAAGATACGCTTACCAATGAATTCCCAACGGGCAAATGAATACCCGGCAAAAAGAGCCATTAAAATCTGTGAGACTGTACGTGCTATTGCCATTGCAGCAGTATTCAAGAACAGATTTGAAAGCGGAAGATTACTCAATGCATACGCATAGTGTTCGAGAGTCAGACTGCTAGGAAGCAGTGACACTTTGAAGAAATCCTCTTGAGGACGTAAGGATGTAATGACCATCCAATACAAGGGAAACATTACCAAAAGACACAGCACGATGAGCATAACATGACCGACTAGATTCGATGCTGTCGGTTTATTTCGTACACCAATCATGTTAATCACCTTTATGCATCGTAAAACGAGAAGCGGTTTTGTAACCAGAGAAACACGATGGCAATTACGCCAAAGCCGATGAACATCAACACAGCTGCAGCTGAACTCACCCCAATATTGAATGACCGAAAGCCAAAGTCATAAAGAACCGTGTAGATATTGCTGGTTGTCGCGCGCAAACTGCTAACCGAAAGAACATTGATGTGAACAAAAGTCCATTGGGACGAGAACAAGACAGTTAAAAGCGTCACAAACAGGATTGAGGGGGAGAGCAACGGTAGCATAATATAGCGTACCGTTTGCCAGTAAGTAGCTCCGTCAATGGCTGCTGCCTCAAGATAACTACGCTCGATACCAGCCAAAGAAGATGAGAAGATTAATGTGCAAAAACCAACCAATCCCCACCCTGTGACAAATGTAATGGTTGGGATCATTAAGCTTGGATCACCCATAAAATTAATCGGGCGAACATGAAACATATTTTGCAGGCCAGCGTTCAGCACACCGGTATACGGATCAAGTATCCAGCGCCAAAGTACAGTGACAACTACCGGCGCAATGATCATCGGCGTAAAAATAATCGCTCGATACACCCCGCTAATCTTGCTACGAATGCCATAGGTAAAAATGGCGATGATGACTGGCGTTATGAATGAAAACGGAAGTAATCCTAATGTATATGCTAGGGTGTTAACCAACGCCCGTTGAATTTCGGGTAGACTCAAAACCTGCTGATAATTTAACCAACCGACCGGAATCTTTGGGGCAGTTGGAAGCAAATTCCATTGACTAAAACTCAGATCAACAATTTCTATGAGCGGACGGTAAACCCAAATAAAAACCAGCACAAATGCAGGCAATAGATACAAATAGGGCTGTGCACGCTCTAGGTTGATATTGAATTTGGGGTGTTCTACGATCCGCACGGAAGTGTGCCGCTCTAGATTGGATACCAATGGCAGTTCTTGCTCCATAGAATCTCTTCCTCATATACCAGCTTGACCGAAAGTCAGTGAAAACAATTACAATCGCGATAGACTCTCACCCTCCCGTAAGTATGCCGAAGAGAGGGTGAGATTAACTACAATGGATTCAAGACAAACGAACTTTAGGAACTATTGGGGTATCAAGGCCTGGGCGCGGGTCTGTGCATCCACCAATGTTGCGGGATCAGCAGCATTAAAGATCACACCAGTCTGTGCTTCAGTAATGATTTGTTCGATTTGACGATAGTTTTGTCCCGGGAAGGACACCCATGGAGTCAGCGAGTCTAGCTGTTCAAGGTTCGGCAGATACAGAGGATTAGCTTTAATCCACTCGCCCAAATATTGAGGATCATTGACGATAGCAGGGCGCAACGGCAAATAACCTATCTTGCTCGTGATGATGGTATAACCGCGTTCACTGGTAACAAACTTGATGAAATCCCAAGCTGCGCGTTGCTTAGCAGGATCATGCGAAAGGATGTAGAGAGCGCTACCACTATTGACGGGAACAGTTGGTTTATCACCGTATGAAGGCATCTTACCAATATTCAGAACTTGACCAGTCTTCGCAAAGGTGTCCTGAGTATATTTGAGAAAAGCAGTCGTATTTAACATCATACCGAGCTGACCACTCGTCCAGGCCTGAAGAGTGTCCACACCTGCCGGGATATGGGCACCACTCTTGACCATTTCCTGCAAGCGCGCCATCGCATCTTGACCTTCTTTTTCACCAAACATCAAGGTCTTGCGATCTTCGCTGAGCATACGACCGCTATCGCTCATCACCAAAGCTTCGGCCACCCAGCTTGGGGAATAGATTGACACCCCGTTCTTACCTGTATTCTTGACGATTTGCAAAGCAATTTTCTCAACGTCGTCCCATGTCGCCGGAACAGTAGTCGGGTCAATACCCGCTTCTTCGAGAATGGTAGTATTAATGTAGAGTACCGGAGTGCTAAATGTGTAAGCCATACCATAGGTCTTACCATTAAGCTGTCCTAAAGCGAGACCGCGAGGATGGAAACCTTCAATATGAGCAGCCCACTCTTTAGCTGGTACAACATCTTCCATAGGCGCAGCGTTAAAATTATTGACAACAAAATCGAGGTCGTTGAAAATCAACTGAGCGACATCTGGCGGGTTCCCAGCAGCAAAATCTGCTTGCGTCCGTGACATAATGTCCGTGGACGGCACTCCAATACCATCTATAGTGATATTCGGATGTAAGGCCTCAAATTCCGAGATAAGCTGCTTAGTACCATCTGCACCAATACCAGCCGATGCAAGGTTATAGCTGTAAAATGTAATCTTGACGTTCTGATCGGCGGCGAGAGGAGCTAAACCATCTTGAGCACTTACTACTGTGGCGGCAAATAAAAGAGCGCCAGCGGCAAGCGTGAGTAAACGCTTATACATCATTCGATTCTCCTTTGGTCAAAGACAATAATCGTGATGTTAATAGAGCTATATTAAAATTCAGGTATTAGGAGTTAACTGTGGAGACCAATTGGTTTAAGACTTGGTTTACACTCGGAATAAAACGTATGGCAAAAAAAGATGAGGCTCAATATAAACTGACCGTCTATTGTGAGCGCGAGTACAAAAACCCTGTGGTAGTAGAAATTGGGTTGCGTTAATTGTATTCAAATTGAATTTTATGAATATGACAGTCAATAGGGACACGTTTGCATTGTAGAATTTCCATCAACGTGCCCCCATAAGTTTCCTGTTACCTCCCCAACCACACCCGTTCGGGGCATTCTGACATCACTAGCTCAATCTACATGCCTTCGATTTGATGTGAAAGCTCAGGCTTCAATTCTTACTCAAGTGGTTACCAATCTTTTCCCAACTAGCAATCACAGTAAGTGTACGTAGAAAATGATTGAGTCAAATCGTTTGTCTCAGTGAGCGCCACTTGTATGGCGTAAGACAATAGGGTCGTCAAATCCGATCGTCCTTTTGATCTCCATTATCTGTTTCAAGCCTCTACTGCTTGACTTTTCAGACGGTATCTAACGTTATCAGACTGATTCGCGCTCAACTAATACGCAATCAATCATGTGCTGAGGCGGCTCAGTTGGTGAAGTGGAAGCGGACAATAAATACTCAACCGCCCACTTCCCCATCTCGTAATGTGGAAGTTGCATTGTTGTTAACGGTGGCCAAAGCCCACCTGATATATCCTTAAAATTATCAAATCCTATAACACCAACGTCGCGCGCTACACGAAGCCCTAAATCAGAAAGAGCCCCGTAGCAAGCCAGCGCAACACGGTCGTTTCCACAGAAGATGCCTGTTGGTGGATTTGGCAGCGCCATCAGTTTACGAACAAGCTGATAATTCATCTGCGGCGTTTGATTGGTATAGCAGACTAAATCCGGGTCATAAAGGATATTGTGATCCTCAAGTGATTGCTTGTAACCCGCTAGGCGCCCATTTGATGCAGGTAACGGCGGCGGAGATCCATCCTCAGTCTGACCGAGGTTAATAAAACATATGCGCTGGTGACCAGCTTCTATCAATCGCTTTGTAGCGTTATACCCACCTGAAAACTCATCCGGAACCACTGATGGAAAAGCTCGGTCGGATGAGTAGCAATTAGCCAGTACAATCGGCACCTGCGACATATCACTTGGGATATCAACTTCATGATGATACATAGCCGCATAGATGATACCCTCAACGCGACGTTCTAAAAGCGCTTCCAGAGATACTTCAGCCATATTGGCACCAATGGATTGGCCCGCATTGACAACCAGCATAACTTTGCCGAGCGCCCACAAGGCTTCTTGAGCGCCACGAATCATATCAACAGCATAAGGGGTCGTAATAACGTCATCCGCGAGAAACCCGAAACCAATAATGTTTGAATTCTCAGTGCGCATATGACGGGCACTGAAGTTCGGACGATAATTTGATTTTTCAATCGCATCCAGTACTTTTGCACGTGCCTCATCGCTAACCGAAGGGTGATTATTGAGCACACGAGAAACAGTGCCCCGACTAACCCCTGCGATTTTTGCTACGTCCTCTATGGTGTACTTTGCTTGCATTATGTCCGCTTTTTCAGTCATGAAATTTATCAATTATCTATTAAACCACACTGTTCATCTGAGGGGTAGATTAGTTGCATAACCAATCGAACAGTGCTATAGTTTATTCAATTTGGGATCGATCACACGGAGTTTATGCATGGGATCGATCACAAACGAAACTATTTAGAATTCTTATTTTGGAGCCATCATGGCTATTGAAACCCCTCTGGTAGTTCGTCAGCGATTTGCAGCAGATCCTCACCGCCCTGTTTACCATTTTCTGCCACCGTCAAACTGGATGAATGATCCGAACGGCTTCATTCAATGGAATGGGAAGTATCACCTTTTTTATCAACATAACCCCTTTGGAGCCTTATGGGGCAACATGCATTGGGGACACACCGTTAGTGATGACCTCATATATTGGACTGATTTACCTATCGGATTAATACCAACGCAGGGAAGCCCTGATGAAGCTGGATGTTTCTCCGGTTGTGCAGTAAATAACAATGGAGTTCCCACATTTATCTACACTGGTACACGCGGTGAGAAGCACCAGATTCAAACCCAATGTGTTGCGACCAGTGACGACACGCTAATTACGTGGGAAAAATTCCCCGGTAATCCTGTCCTAAGCATTGTTCCTCCGGAATCAGGCCAGACCAGCGATTTCCGCGACCCGTTTGTTTGGAAGGAAGCTGACGCTTGGTACATGGTTGTTGCCTCACGTATTAAGGATGTCGGTGGGGCTATTTTCCTGTATAAATCGAATGACTTGATAAATTGGCAATACTTGCATCCGCTGTTAATTGGCGATGGTAGTAAAACCGGATCAATATGGGAGTGCCCAAATTTCTTCAAACTTGGTGATCAATGGGTTTTGATTTTGTCGTCCCATGTTACGGTTGCGACCGATACGGTGCTGTACTTTGTAGGCTCATATACCAATCATCAATTTACGCCGATACATCAAGGTGTATTGGACTACGGGCAACTCTATGCTCCTTTAACTATGCTTGACGATCAAAAGCGTCGTGTGTTAATCGGTTGGTTGAGAGAATCGCGATCGAATGAACGGCAGGAAAAAGCTGGTTGGTCAGGTGTGCAGTCAATTCCGCGTGAGCTATCGCTTGATAGTAAGAATAGATTGGTCATGTCTCCCATTCCTGCGCTGAATACCATTCGAGGTAAACAGTATCACTGTACAGCAGCGAATATTCCAGAGAATAACGTGCTGGAAGTAGCCGGTCTGAACCTCGACATCGCCGCTTATTTTGCTCCAAATATCGCACAGACTTGCGGAATTAGCATTGCTTGCTCAAGTGATGGTCAGGAACGGCTTGATATTTCATATGATTCTGCTAAAGGCCAGTTAGTAATTTCTGACATTTCATCAGTCGAAGATGCGTGTCTCAGCTTATCCGAATCCCATCGTGTGGTTGGCAAGACTTTTAATCTCAATGAGACCATTAGTCATTCAGGTACACAAGCGGATGGGCGTAACCTTAGTGTTCTCACCCATGCTATTCCCCACGAACTAGAGTCGGGTGAAGCACTACACCTTAGAATATTGCTCGATGGTTCTGTAGTTGAAATTATCGCCAACGGTCGCACCAGTCTTACACACCGAATCTATCCATCAAGTATCGATCGAAGAAATGTACGGCTCTTAGGGGCGAAATCATTGGTGCAATCACTTGATGTTTGGGAAATGCCGTCAATCTGGCAATTAAGCCAGTCATAGTTAGGGAGGTGGTTTAAGTAAATCGATTTACTCACAATTGCCCCACCTTAATTTGTTTGTTGGTTTTTCGTGTGCTTTTTTACGGAGGTCAAAATGACTATGAAGTTAACCCGTCGCGAAATGCTGAAGCTTGCAGCAGCTAGTGCGGCGGCAGTAGGTGCTGGTTTAGTACCTACAATCAAGATTTTTGCAGCGCCAGCCGGGCAGGATACGATTACACTGCGTATCCAGCAAGATGAGAAACAATACGCTGGAGTTACAGCAGCCTTTAAAGAAAATTTCCCTAACATCACACTTGAATACGTAAATGTGACTGGTGTTGACCATGCTGAAATCGCCAGCAAGATTCTAGCGCAACTTGCTGCTGGTCAGCCTGTTAACGTAGGTTATGCGGCAACTGAAGCCACGCAATTATATGCTGGTGAAGGTTTGGCACTGCCATTGACCAAGCGCGTTCAAGACAATAAAGAAGAATTGACAGAATACTTCTCTGATGTAAGCCCGGTATTGGTTGAAACCGATATGTACGAAGGTGACCTATATCAGCTTCCACGCGACTTCAACGCTGCTAATATGTACTTCAATACGGCATTGTTGAAAGAAGCCGGATTGGAAATGCCCAAGGAAGATTGGACGAAGGATGACTTCGTTGAATATGCCAAGGCAATGACTGGTATTGGTGCAGGCAAAGACTCGTTCGGTTATGGTTGGACCAACCGCCTTTGGGGTAGCTGGACACCGTGGTTCTTCGTCAATGACACCAACTTCTTGACTGAAGAAAAAGCTCCGGGTGGCGAATGGCTGTGGGAAACCTTCTACAAGGGCGACCCAAATGCAGAGGGTCGTGGTGGTGGATACCGCTGGCCAGCACCTCAGGCCAACAATCCCAAGATGGTTGAAGCATTGGAATTTGTCGTTTCACTAACACAACAAAAGTTGACCCCTGTTGTTGAAATCGGTGGTGGTGGAACTTTGCAAGGCTTCTTCACCAGCGGTAAACTTGGTATGACTCCTGCAGGCGGGTTCTGGTCGGGTGGTTTGATTAACGCCGGTATGAAGAATGGTGACTTTGATGTCCAGTTCTGGCCGAAGTGGGCATCACAACGTCATCAGCTCGGTGTAGGTGCGGCTTGGATCTTGAATGGCGCAGAACACGAAGATGAAGCTTGGGAATTCGTCAAGTTCGGAACCAAGAAAGAAATCATGGAACAGATGGAATTCTTTGGTGAACTGACTGGAACAACTCCAGTACGTCGTTCTATGAACGATGAAAAGCGTTACTCGAAGTCAGGTCCGGCGAACTGGCACGTCTTCTATGACACTTTGGACAAGCGTTCGGACACTGGTCCTATCCCTGCTCCGAAGTTCTCGATTGAGGAGACCGAAATTTATGTTCGTTATACCTCCATCGCAACCAGTGGTGAAAAGTCGCCGAAAGATGCGCTCGACGGCATGCAAACTGAACTAGAGGCATTGTACGCACGCCAATAAATGGTGGTGTATTGACGTCAAGTAGTGTAGGTATGTAGTAAATGTGGGGGACTAATCCGAGTTCCCCACTCTAAATTAGGAGGCAGCTGCGTGACTAGTTACACGGTTCCAAATCCTGAAAAACCCAAGAGGAATGCCATCACCCGCTGGTTAGCCGCCGACACAATGGCAGGGATTAAGCGACAGCGTATGTTGATGGGATATTTATTTCTTGCTCCCACCATGATAGGTTTATTTATATTCGTTATTGGACCTATGATTGGTTCATTTGGCCTCAGTTTTTACAAATGGAATGTTTTTCGCCCTCCAGAATTTGTTGGACTGGCTAACTTTGAACGCCTAGCCGCAGATACACGCGTCTTTGTAAGTTTCAAAAATACTTTCATACTAGTTGCTATGACAGTTATAATGCTGGAATCGTTGGCTCTGGCTCTGGCCTTATCTGTGTATCGTCTAGCTAATAAAGCATTGGCCACGTTTTTCCGTACAGCCTATTTTCTACCGGTTCTATTATCTGGTGCTGCTGTTGCAGTTACGCTAGGCTACTTATTCCACAAAGATTTTGGTGTCATAAATTACTATTTAGGACTTCTTGGCATCCAAAAAATACCATGGCTTACATCCACTGATGTAGTCTTATTTACAATAGCGATAACAACCGTTTGGCGTAATTTAGGCTTCACTTTCATTATTTACTTGGGTGGCTTAAGTACAATGCCCGGGGAAGTATTAGAAGCAGCTGAAGTCGATGGGGCGACTGGTTGGCAAAAATTCCTTAGGATCACTTTGCCGCTTTTAAGCCCAACTATCTTATTCGCATCAGTCACCGACATTATCAAGATGCTGCAATTCTTTGATGAACCCTTTATTATGACACGTGGCGGTCCTGGCGATGCTAGCCGAACCGTTGTGATGATGATGTACGAATCCGGTTTTGGAAATTTAGCATTTGGTTATGGCTCCGCCATTGCCTTGGTGTTGTTTGCAGTCATCATGATTGTGACCGGCATTCAATTTTATCTAAGTCGTCGTTGGGTATTCTACGGTTAGGAGGAAAATCATGACAACAGTCATTCAAAAAACAGAAACAATTGTTCGTCCAACTAGCCGTCGTCCTCAAAGTTGGAAGTCAATCAAGTGGGGGCGTTGGATCTCGATCATATTTTTGGTAGTCATGGCAATTCTGACGCTCATGCCCTTTGTATGGGTCGTTTCGACATCGTTACGAAATTCTGTACAGTCCTTTACGGTTCCACCCAAATGGATTCCCGTGGACATGGACTTTAGCAATTATTCGAGAGTTTTTGAAGAAATCCCCTTCTGGCGACAGATCGGTAATAGCTTCATCATTACCTTTTCAGTAGTAGCAGGTCAATTAATTACTGCATCCCTAGCGGGCTATGCTTTTGGTCGGCTTCGCTTTCCGGGTCGGAATATTCTATTCTGGTTAGTGCTTGCGACAATGATGATTCCCGGTCAGGCAACCATTATCCCCGTATTCATTCTGATTTCCCGCTTTTTACATTTGAATGACACACTCGGGGCGCTTATTATTCCCGGTCTTGCAACAGCCTTTGGCACATTCTTGCTCCGCCAGTATTTCATGGGAATACCAGATGACTTTGAAGAATCGGCATTGGTTGAAGGGGCGAACCAGTGGCAGATTTTTACAAAGATTTACCTCCCGTTGGCTTCTCCCGGTATGGCAATTCTGGCTGTTCTCACTTTTAACGCTAAGTGGAATGATTATTTCTCTCCACTGATATTTATGAACACCAAAGAATTATTTCCAATTACGCTTGGCATTGTGGATTTACAAGGTTATATGGCTACAGGAAGTATTTCGGTAGTTTTAGCCGGTATCGTCTTATCTACGATACCAGTCATCATTATCTATATTCTTGGGCAGCGTTACCTTGTTGAAGGACTAATGGCGGGCGGTCTAAAGGGTTAGGAACCTATCATACATGAAGGCTAAACAAAAACCGGGCGTCGTATTTCAGCCTCAGGTTCATCGCGCCTTGCAACGTGGCATCGACAAAATGGTCAGTTCTATTCGCCCTACACTAGGGCCACTTGCCTCTGGAGTAGCGATTGATCCATTGAATGATGCCGAGACACTACCTGAATTTCTTGACGATGGCGGCCTCATCGCGCGACGAATCATTGAGTTGCCGAACCGTGATGAAGATATGGGTGCGATGCTAGTGCGATCCATGCTTGTGCAGCAGCATGAGCATGTGGGCGATGGTACGGCTACAACCGCTGTATTATTCCAAGCCATCTTTGATGCAGGCCTGCGTTACATCGCTGCGGGTGGCAACGCCATGCAGCTTCGTCGCCATCTTGAAAAAGCGATAACTTGTATTTTTGAAGACCTTGATCGGATGGTTTTTAAACTAGATGGTGAACTGGCTTTAAAACAGATGGCGATGAGCGTCTGTCATGACGAAAAAATGTCTGCTCTCATTGGCGAAGCATTTGACTTGATCGGTGAGTACGGACGCCTCGATATTCGTGAAGATTACGGGCGAACGCTCGAACGAGAGTACGTTGAAGGTAGTTTTTTTCACACCGGATTAATTTCGCAAACGCAGTTAACAGAAGAATCCACGTCCAGAATCACTGTGGAAAATCCTTCCGTTTTCTTGTGTGACTTTGAAATCAGCGATCATCGCGAGTTGTTCCCTGTACTGCAAACCGCGAATACCGCCAATGTCGAGTCACTCGTGATCTTTGCCCGCAGTTTGTCTGAAAAAGCAGTATCCTTATTGGTAGCACACAACAATATGGATCGCTTTAAAGTAATTGCCATTCAAACCCCCGGTATGAACCCTGAAGATCGCATGATGGCGATGGATGATTTGTCGCGCATGACAGGAGCACGGCAATTCATTAAAATCACTGGCGATAGTCTTGAAACCGTGACAGTAAATGATCTCGGCACAGCACGGCGAATCTGGGCGAATAAGCGCACTTTTGGCCTTGTTGGTGGCGGTGGTAATCCTACAAAATTGCGCGAGCATGTGCGCATTCTCAAATCACATTATCGCAATACTCTTGAGAAAGACGAGCGCAAAAAGATACAAGAACGCATTGGTAATTTACTGGGTGGAGCTATGACTTTGCGTGTGGGTGGTTTTACTGAAACTGAAATTAAGACACGCAAGAGTTTAGCCGAGCGGACTGCGTTAGCGGTGCGGACTGCCATCCAAGAGGGAGTCGTACCGGGTGGGGGCATTGCGTTACTGAATTGTCGCTCGGCCCTTCAAGCACAGCAATCTACAAACCAAGATACCGACGAACGTGCGGCCTATCGTATTCTCATTGAAGCATTGGCTGCACCAGCTCGTGCGATTTTCCAAAACGCCGGTCATGACCCAAGTGAAATCATCGCCAAATTGCATCATGAACAGGATGATGTTGGTTTTGACGTAATCAAGAATAAGGTAATCGATGTGCGCGAGGCGGGGATTATTGACAGTGTTCTGGTTGTTAAAGCGAGTTTGCGGAATGCCATCAGTACAGCAGCGATGGCTTTGACCATCGACGCATTGATACATCTTGCTAAGCCTGAAATGGTGGGAAAGCCAGTATGACGATTACGACTACGATTGTAAATCACGACAGTGTTTATGCGTTAGCCGCCGCTAATCACACTTTGTATGCTGCGCGTACATCGGGATTATATCGCTCACATGATACGGGTACGACTTGGATTGATTCGTTAGCGGTGTTGCAGCACCCACAACCACTTACTGTCACTGCGGTAGCGGTACAGGGTGAGACCATATTTGCCGGGGCTAAAGGTGCTGTATTGTGTTCACATGATGCAGGTGATACATGGACAATCGTGGGTTTATCTTCCCCTGCCCCACACGTCGTCGCATTGACAATTTCTCCTAACTTTGCCGAAGATGGCACTGTAGCCGCAGGGACGACTAATGACGGTGTATTCCTTTCCACTGATCGCGGAGTAAGCTGGATTGCGTGGAATTTTGGGCTACTTGATACACACATTTTTGCTTTGGCTTTTTCGCCATCCTATAAATATGATCGTACTTTGATTGCGGGTACTGAAAGCGGCATATTTATCAGTAAAAATGGGGGGCGTGGATGGAATGAAGTTGATTTCCCGATTGCTGCAGCTCCAGTGATTAGTGTGGCATTTTCACCAAACTATAGCCGTGATGGTGTAGTTCTTGCGGGAAGCGAATCTAGTGGTCTATTTATTTCTCATGACAAGAGCGTCTCTTGGAAACTGAGTAATAGCGACCTCATTTCCGGTGGTGTAAATGCAATATCGAGTACGGAACCCCCGTCGCGGGAAATATGGGTGTTGTTGGAAGATAAGGTAGTATTTTCAAGCGATAATGGAAAATCGTGGGAACCATCAGAGATTCAGATTCCATCCGATAAAACACCAATGGCTATGGCTTTGATCCCGACGAAAGAAGCAAAGTGCGTGTTGGGTTTTGCCGATGGCGAGCTTCTAATTGCCTAGTGATGTGAGATGGTTTAGGCCGAAGATTAAGCACCGCACATCTAAAACAGATTGTCGTAATCAATAATATATAACTACCAGCGTAAATCTTTGGCAGTTCATCCTTGGTCGTTCTTGAGTGCAAACGCCATCTTCAATCAACAACGCTTTGGATTTGCTGGTTCAACTATCATTTTCTCACTCTTGTCTTAACATCGAATATAACTAGTTGTATTTGAGGACATTATCCTACTCAAGCAATAGCTCAGGGGTATTGCCTAGAATTTCCGTTTTCAAAGTTAGCACTTCACCAAAAAACAAGCCCAATCCTAACAATCCAACCTGCGTCCATAACGAACTCAGCATTGGTTACAAGCTTGAATGCTAAGTAAAATTTTGATACCTTCGGTTATTATTGGACGGCTCCACGCTATTCAGCGAAAGTATCGACTCATGTCGCCAAAGCGAGTACATTTTGATACAACCATTGAGCCCCTGAATTAACTATATTTTATAAGCTTTCTTCATGGCCTCTACCAAGATAATAGTTTGGTACAGGCCATTTTATTGAATAAGCATTCGAAGGCGGTGCGATGAGCAAATCTAAGCGGAACTCTCTCCTACTTCTAGGTACAGTTAGCCTTCTCATCACTATCATTGCAATGGGTTTGCCCAATATAATATTGTCTCCTGGACAACCGTTTGCACTTGAGCAAGCACAATTGGGGATCGATGGCATAAGCGCTACATTCTCGGGTGGACAAGCGATTATCTGGGTTATCCGCGGAATTATTGGTCTGGCACTCATCATTTTCCCACTCTACGTTCTCTTTTCAATGTTCACCAAAGAAGGACGAAAACGGTTATTTGCCGACATCGTGGTGATCGGGATTCTTTTGCTGCTGACGTCCTTCATTCAAAAGCTACCCGCTAAAGAACAAAAGCAAGAACCTCAACCGATTAATGTCGCACCTCAAAATTTGAATAGTGACTCAGGACTGCCTGTCAGTGTTTTCTCGCCAACGCCTCCAGCATGGTTAACTCCAGCGGTGATTCTTGTAGGCTCAGTGCTGGTAGTGATCGTCATTTTTGTCGTGATCAGATTTTTCCAACCAACACCGTCATCTGACCTCTTGATCGAAGAATTGGCTCAAGAAGCTCAGAATGCCATTCATGCCTTAAATACAGGGGGGGATCTTAAAGTGACGGTTATCCGTTGCTACAGCGAGATGACCCACATCGTGAAAAAGCAAAAAGGAATAGAACGCGACACAACCATGACTGTGCGCGAATTTGAAGATCATCTCACCGGTTCAGGGCTTCCGCAAGAGGCACTAAAGACACTCACCAGATTATTCGAACAGGTTCGATATGGCGGTTCGCTGGCAGGAAAACAAGAAGAACAACTGGCAATTTACTGCTTGACGGAAATTATAGATGCCTGCATGGTGATCGGAGGTAGGCATGAAGCTGGATAATAAGGCAAAGATTGTTGTTGTATTCTTTGTGGCACTTTTAGTTTTTAGCGCTTTGACTTTGTTCTATTGGGACTTCGTACGCGAGACATTTATCATTCCTATTTATTACTTCATCTGGGTCAGTAACTTAACCCTGAAAAGTATCCCACAACAGGCGTTTCTTGCGCTGTTAATGGTTATAGGATTTCTGGTTGGATTAAATACACTTATAAGCGTCGGAGCAAAGTCATCGTCAAAAGATTTTGCTGATGCCCTGTCTCCAATTAATTCACGCTATACTTATTGGAAAAAATTGTGCTCAAACTTACATTCCAGCTCATTTGCTAGAGACAGCTTTGCATGGGAAGCTCGAAAGCTCATCATTGCCATTCTGATGGCCCAGAATGGGATTGACTCAATCGAAGTCGAAGCGAGCGTTAGAAACGGAACATTGATAGTGCCTCCTTCGATCAAGGATTTGATCCAATATCGGAAAATAAAAGATCCATCCACCTTACCCGAAAAAAGCGAGAACATCATCGAGCGACTGCGCAGATTGCTTCTCAAAGAAGATCCTCACAATAACCCACCAATTGACGGCCCGATTGCTGAAATCGTTGCTTTCATTGAACACCAACTGGAGATCAATAATGTCACAAATCAACCCGAATCCTAGCAATGCCGTTTCCGTAATGACGGAGCGGATTGTTCAAGAAGTCAATCGATCTATCGTCGGAAAAACCGAAGTGCTATATAAGATGATGTCCGCTTTCCTTTCAGGCGGTCATATCTTGCTAGAAGATTATCCCGGATTGGCTAAAACCTTGATCGCCAACAGTTTTGCTGATGTCTTAGGGATGTCGTTTCGCCGGATTCAATTCACACCTGATCTACTCCCCGGCGATATTACAGGTGGTTATGTTTACGATAAGGAACGTAATCAATTTGTTTTAAGAGAGGGACCTGTTTTTGCTCAATTCGTCTTAGCGGATGAAATCAACCGTGCGTCACCACGGACACAATCAGCATTATTAGAAGCAATGCAAGAACACCAAGTGACCATCGAAGGCAAAACGATGAAACTGCCCCAACCCTTTTTGGTGATCGCGACACAAAATCCAATTGAATATGAAGGCACTTTTCCGTTGCCGGAAGCACAGTTAGATCGCTTTATTATCAAACTGTCTATCGGCTATCCAAGTGCCGAAGAAGAAAAAATAATTGTGCAACGTAGACGTGCGCGCAAGCAAGATGATCATCATTTAGCGAGTGTGGCGACGGTAGCGGATCTCATTGACATGCAACGAAAGGTCGAAGAGGTTTTTGTTGATGAAGATATTGAACAATATCTTGTAGATATCGTCACGAAGACGCGAACACACAGTCAAATTGCCGTTGGCGCTAGCCCTAGAGGTACTCTAGCTCTTTTGAAAATGAGCCGTGCGTGGGCTGCCATACAAGGACGAGCTTTTGTGCTACCCGATGATGTTAAGCTTTTCATCAAACCAGCTTTGAACCATCGCTTAATCCTACGACCAGATTTATGGTCAGTTCCAAATGCAGCAGATCGAATTTTAACAGAAATCGTTCAATCTGTTCCGGTGCCGGTCATTCAAAACCAAAACTGATGAAAACGTCATTGATACTAATTCTCGGCCTCATATTCGGGATTATCATCTTGGGGACGATCACCCTAAAAAGCAGTGTGGTTATCCTAGCAATCCCACTCGTGACTTACTTGTTCGCGGCAATCTTGCGCCGCCCTGAAGCCATCAAGCTCACGATAACACGGGATATTTATCCGGAATTCGCGCCTCAAGGTGCGCCACTCACGGTTAAAGTAACCATTCTCAATGAAGGTTCTTTCATTGACGAAGTCGTGGTCGAAGACGTTTTACCCGTAGGGATAACTAAAATTGATGGTAAATCTTCAACTGTCACGGTTCTAGAAGCCCAAGGCAAGATCGAATTAGAATATACGATTGAGGCACAACGTGGTGAATATAAGGGGTATACGGTATTAGTACATGCCAGTGATTTTTTGAGATTTTTTGAACTATCGCTTAATTACAGCACAGCACCAAATCTTATCGTCCATCCGCACTATCCTAAACTCGACCGAATCAAAATCCGCCCCCGGCAGACACATGGTTTTGCCGGCCCCATCCCTGCCCGACAAGGCGGTACAGGAATCGATTTCTGGGGCGTTCGGGAATACCAAACTGGCGATTCACAACGGCAAATCAATTGGCGGTTAGCTGCACGTATGAGTCAGGATTTATATGTCAATATTTTTGAGCAAGAGCGGGTGGCTGATATTGGTCTGATTGTTGATGCGCGACTACGCGCCAACGTCGTGACGCGTTCGGGTTCACTATTCGAACACTCGGTCCATGCTACGGCAGCACTTGCTGAGAATTTCTTGGATGACGGGAACCGCGTGAGCTTACTCATATATGGTTCGGGCATGTCCAGAGTACTTTCAGGATACGGAAGAATGCAGCGGGATCGCATTCTTCGTGAGCTTTCAAAAGCGACATTGAATATCAATTATGCGCTAGGCAGTTTAGAACATTTGCCTACGCGACTCTTTCCAGCCAAATCACAGATTGTACTGGTTAGCCCACTCCTACCTGAAGACATACCCGTGATACTTAATATGCGTGCTCATGGATATGCTGTGATCGTTGTCAGCCCTGATCCGATTGCGTATGAATATGCGCTCGCTCAGAACTTCAGCGGCATAGCTTATAAAATAGCCCGCGCAGAGAGAAGATTCATGTTAAATCACCTACAACAAAGTGGTGTGCAAACTGTGGATTGGATTATTGATCAGCCGTTTGAGCTAGTAGTCCGAGAGAATTTGACGCGCATGCCCTTGGTTAGCCATGATCCAAGAGGACAAAATAGATGATAAAAACAGTTCTCTTTGGATCGATCATTTTGGCAACCTCACTAGTAGTGTTCGCAAATGTGGTTTTGCAGGACTACCTAATAGTCGCATTTGCGTTTGCAGGTGGTTCAATCTGGTTGATCTTGAACATGAGTAATAAGGAAACACCTAATTCACTATTTTTCTTGTTTTTTATTGCGCTAGCAATTGTTGGAAGTCTGCGTGATATTCCACCTGCTATTATGATTTTGGCGGTATCCATGACGTTGATTGCATGGGATTTATCACAGTTTCAAGACAGAATCAGCACTGAAGAAGAAAGTACGTCCAAAACATTAATGGAAACAAAACACCTACAGAAGCTTGCTATTACAGCTTCCATAGGATTTCTAGTGGCGTTGATACCTGTGTTCGTTCAACTTCAGATCAGTTTTGTTTTCTTTTTGATTATTATTCTCGCAATCCTGTTGGGTTTACGAAAATCCATTCTCGATCTTCGAAACGAAAAAAAGGGTAGTAATTAGCCCTTTCACCATATCTACTGCGATTAAATCATCAAATAATGTTACAAACATAGCAGTAATCTATAACGATACGGTTTATCACGGAAGATTCTCCGAAGGTTCGAGATAGTATTTTGCCAAGCTGTCTAGGTCTTAGACATTGAATATCTTAACCATAATTTCATCAAGGCAGGCTAATGTTGGCCTTTTTTGCATCCGCCACAATCTGCAAGTAGCGTTTCGTTTGAGCAGTAATCCAACCAACTCCATGTTGTGCAACCTGTTCGGCATCAAAGAAATTACGCATTCCCGAAACTGCACAAGCCCCTGCACGAATGAACTCGCCCGCGGTTTCCAAGCTGATACCACCTGACGGAATTAAGTTAACTTCGGGATAAACCATTTTGAGATTGGTCATATAGGCAGGCCCACCTAAAGCTGCGGGGAAAATCTTCACCATATCAGCCCCTGCACGCATTACGGTGAACACCTCAGTAGCGGTAAACGCTCCCGAATAACAAGCAACGCGATAGCGGTTGGCAATATCAATGACCTCAGGAACAACCGCAGGTGAAACCAAGATACGCGCGCCAGACTTGATAGCGTCCAAAGCACTGGCAGCATCCAAACAGGTTCCAGCGGCCAAATAGAGTTTATCGCCAAAAGCAGCTGAAATAGCACGGAAATTTTCCAGCACACCGGGTGTAGTCATTGTGATTTCAATGACTCGTGCCCCACCATCATACA
The DNA here is from genome assembly GCA_044227005.1 of Aggregatilineales bacterium. Lineage (GTDB taxonomy): Bacteria > Chloroflexota > Anaerolineae > Aggregatilineales > Phototrophicaceae > CFX2. The sequence continues at coordinate 193,442 of JBGAFZ010000002.1, read as the reverse complement.
TCGCTTGCGCATAGGGCAGCATATCAGCAGGTTGCTTGAGCTTCATTGCAGGCAAAATACCCGTAGTTTTTGTGAGATAAACAGCTTCTTCGCGGCGGCTCATATCATTCATAGGTTATCGCTTTACTCGTAAATCAATCTTGTCTCTTAATAATGGAAGAACTTCTGCAGCAGAGAATTGAGCAACATCGCCTTCAATAGTGTGAGCCAAAGCACAGGCTGCATTACCAAAATCCAAAGCGAACTGCGGATCATTGTCAAGGTAACTATACAGGAAACCAGCAAAGAAGGCGTCGCCAGTGCCGAAACGATCTATGACATCAAACTCATAGCGACGACCTGTGAGCAACTGCCCTTCATAAAGAGCCTGACTGCTCCATGCGCCTTGTAAAACACCCATAATTTCGCGATGTGTCAAGCAAACCAGTTTGTTACCAAAGTGATCATGATAAGCACGCATGATCTCAATATCACTTCCGGTAAAGCCAAAAACAGATTCCGATACAGAACGACTAGTAACCACAATATCAACCAATGGCAGTAAGGTTTTCCAGCATTCTAAAGCCGTCGCTTCTGTCCACAAATGTTCGCGATAATTGACGTCAAAAGATGTAAGACATCCTGCCGTTCTGGCAGCTTGAAGGTAAGAACTAGTAGCTTCGCGGCAACTTCCGCTTAAGCCGGGGATGATGCCATCCGTGTGGGCAATTCGTGTCTGGGACGCCAGCGCAGACCAATCAAAATCATCGACAGTTATGGTACTAGCAGCACTTCCGCGTCGATCAAAAATGGTTACACCAACGCGCGGGGTAGCGGTGAATTCTAAGAAATTCATCCCCATACGTGCATTGGGAACCATCTTGACATGACTCATATCCACGCCGTAAGCAGCACAAGTATCGTATGCCAATACACCCAATTCGTTATCCGGCAATTTAGAAATAAAAGCTGATTTTTTGCCGAGACGTGCAATATTAGCTGCAATATTGAGTTGCGCTCCGGCAACCTCGACATCTAAACTACGGGTTCGGCGTAGTCGTTCAAATTTAGGTGGGGCGAGGCGAAGCATAACTTCACCCAAACTAATCAGATCATACATGAGTTAATGCGCTCCATCATGATCAGCAGTAGTGCCGTATTTATACAACCAGCGATCACGCTCACTGCGAACATGTGCAATCGGAATGGGTATCGGCGTGCTAATAGCGCGTGTCATCAGATACATCTGGCAAACGCGTTCTACTATTTGCGCCACGAATAGACTTTCATCGACATTGCGACCACAGGTAACAACACCATGATTAGCAAGCAATACACCATTACTAGCACCTATCGTTTCCGCTACCACATGGCCGAGTGTTTCATGCTGGCCTGCAGGCACATAAGGCGCACAACGAATAGCATCCCCAACAACCTGCGACTGTTCTTCAACAATAACCGGCACAGTTTCATGTAAGCACGACAAAGCAGTCGCATAAAAAGAATGGGTGTGAAGAATTGCTCCCACATCAGGACGCGCTAAATAGATGAGACGGTGAACATCCGTCTCTGATGAGGGCAAGCGATGCCCATCCAGTTTAGTACCATCTTCAGCTACAGTAACCATATCATCCGGTGTGATGGTATGATAATCGACACGACTAGGCGTCACAATTAACCCTCCCGGTATGCGAGCGGAGGCGTTTCCATAGGTACCTATAACATAGCCCATCGCTTCCAAGCGTAAACAGGCATCAATAATTGATTGCTTTAATTCCCGATATTCGGTCATAATTGTTTATCCTGAGTAAAATCTGTTATCCACTCACCATCCCACAAACTTGGAAAAGGGTTTTGAATATAAGGGTGTTGAGCGATAACATCATCATCCAATTCCAATCCCAGTCCAGGTTTATCATCTAAAAAGAATTCACCATTTCGGATCGGATTCCAACCACACACTAAATCGTTGCGCCAAGGCACATCAAACTCGGCAAAGGCTTCTTGAACCATAAAATTTGGGGAACTGATATCAAGGTGGAGCGCAGCGGCTAATGAGACAGGGCCAACCGAACAATGAGGGGCAAAGCGCATATCCTGCGCAGCTGCCATAGCCGCAATTTTTTTACTGATGCCAATCCCACCGCAGTGAGCAACATCCATCTGCACCACATCAGCCGCCCGAAGCGCGGTAAGACGGTAGAAATCCGCCACGGTGTAAAGGCGTTCACCGGCAGCAATCGGGCTTCGTGATTGTCGTTTGACCTCTGCCAGCAAATCGAGATTTTCAGGCACAACTGGTTCTTCACACCATGCGGGCTTGAACGGCTCTAGTTCGCGCATCATGAGGATGGCCTCCCCTACCGATAACCTACCGTGAAACTCAATCATGAGATCAACAGCAGCGCCAACCTCAGCGCGTACAGCAGCGACGATAGCAATGGCACTCTCTCGTTCAACCGCGCCTAAATCTTTCCACGCAGTACCGAAAGGATCGAATTTTAAGCCACGATACCCACGTCCTACAGCTTCGCGTGCGCGTTCCGCAAACTCAGAAGGAGTATGAGCGCCCCCATACCATCCATTGGCATAGGCAGGTAACCGACGATGATATCGCCCTCCCATTAATTTATAGACAGGCTGACCACAGGCTTTTCCTATAAGATCCCACATAGCGATTTCGACACCGCTGATGGCAGTCATTACAGTAGAACCGCCTTGATACTGATCCCGAATCATGTCACCAACTACACGCTCGATATCAAATGGGTCTCGTCCTAGTACACGTCCTTCAACCCACTCGTGAGCGATGGTCTCTACAGTTTTTTCCTGCCATTCAAGACTGGCTTCGCCAATGCCAGTCAGTCCCGTATCCGTATGCAACCGAATAAACAGGTAGTTGCGTAATCCTGCATTTGCCATCAGTGTTTCAAAGCGTGTGATTTTCATCAGTGACTTTCTGCTCCGATTTCAGGAAGGAGCTTTTGCACACGCTGGCGAAACGCTTGAACGGTTTGTGCGCCATTCAACACACCTACCTCCAAATCATAGACTCGCTTTTCGCCAGGCTGAAGCGTAATTAATTGACCAAGATTACGGGCGATTTCCCGCCCAAAAGTATTGGTACAGGGTTCGATGCCAACCGCATACTGTCCCTCCCCCATCATGCGCCACTCTAAATATTGTGGCATCTGGTGCTTATTATAGACGACATAGACACCGAAGCCATTCTGGTTGGCAATACCAACCGGAACACTGCCGTCAGCTTCTGCGTTCATATCCAACTCAAAACCCTGCAATTGCCAATCTTTCTGAGGTGCGATAAAGTGACGATAAGCGCTGGTATCACTGCTCGGCAACCCATCCGGAACCGAAGGCGGTCTAGAAACAGGCGCAATCAGTTGTGAACCTTCGTCAACGACTGGAAAACCAATATTGATGTGATAAAGCAGCATGTGTTCTGCAGGCAGAAAGCCCGCATTTTCAATCTCATCGTGCATAAAGAAGCGGGACTCGCCCAAGCGTGCGGTATAACGACGAGTTAATACGAGATTTTCACCGTAAGCCTGTGCTTGTACCACCCGCCCTTCAGCCTCAAGGATACACTCATCGCCTTCCCATCGCTCTCCATAACGTATTAACTGGCCGGGGATCATTGCCATACGGTCATGGACACCGTACGTTTCTTTTGCACGTGCTGGGAAATTATAACGAGACACATCGGCAGTCTCAGGATTACCAATATGTACCATACCGGCTGAGGTATTGAAGCCACCGAGTGCCGTCCTCAGCCAGCCAAAATCATTTTGCTGTTCAAAGTACCACGGGCCGGGAAGCATAGTGGCCGGTATCCATGCGAGAGATTGCCCCTGATATTCGCAATAGCCGACATCCATGCCACGTTCAATGGCAACCTTGAAATTCAAACCTGTTCCGGTGCGAAATTCTAGGTAACGCACACCACGAGCCACACCATCTTCGCTAGCGAGTAATTGTACCCCGCCAATCTGCGAAATATGTCCGACACGGCGCATAAGTTCGCCCCGACTGTAATGTTTCCCAAACAAGTATGGCATATTGTTCGCTCCTTAGAGCCATGATGCAAATTAGTTATGGAAATAGTGAGTAGCTAGTGTTCGCCCGGCCAACCATTAGCTTCCAACCACGACTCTACCTCATGGTCAGCAGCATCTAGATCAATCAACGGTAACGTAACACGCCTCTTGGATATCAATGAAAGTTGCACCGCAGTCAGCAACTCAATAGCACGATAACCGTCCCATCCAGTAACCAAAGGTTGATCATTACCACGAATGACCTGTGCAAAATTTTCAATGATGCCCATATAACCACCAAACTCCTCATCAAAGAGGAGTGTGTTAGGAATGACAGTACGCCATGATTTAGTCGGACCTTCTTCACTGTCATAAATCAGGAGTTCGTGCTGATCTTCAACAGACAACCATGCATGATCACCATAAACCTCAACTCTTTCCCACGGCTTAAGGTTTAGGGCGGCTGCACTCGTATAAATTGTCCCCACAGCTCCTGACGCAAATTCGAGTGTAACTACCGCGTTATCGATAGGATAGTTGCGCTTATTGCGACCGTATTTATTCACACCTGTGGCAGTCAAGGCAACCACATCACCCATGAGATAGCGTGTAATATCAAAGAGATGGATGGTACCGGATTCGAGCAAATCCACATAATCGTATCCGAGATTGAATTTACCAACGAATAGCGCCGGATTTTGGATACTACCAAATTCAATCGCTTGTTTAGCGCGGCGATATGGTGGCGAATAACGTTTATTCGCAACTGCCATGAGTATGGAGTGATTTTCATCCGCAGTCTTGCACATATGATGTGCATCAACCAATGAACGTGTGATGGGTTTTTCAACCAGCACATGCAGACCAGATTTTAGACTAGCAAGTGTATGTTCGAAGTGCAAATCATCAGGACTGAGAATAATAACACCGTCAAGGTTAGATTCGGCTAGCATAGCACGATAATCGGTATACCATTGCCCGCCATAAATGGCCTGCACTTTGCGACCATGTTCCTCACGGGGTTCACTAAAGGCTACTATTTCGATCGGTTCCCATATCATACGTAGACGGGATATAGCAGGAAAGTATTTGGACTGGGCAACTCCACCTGTACCTATTATTCCGAGTCGAATAGGCATACGATTGGCACGCGCCTCATCATAATCTATTCCGTAGACATCTAACTGCTGGAAGGCTTTGTGAACAGGCGTATGACCATAGGTATCTTCCAACATCAGATTCTCCTCCTGAGCAACCGCAAGCTGATTACACCAAACAATAGTGCCAGAATAATCGCAGCCCCTTTGTAGGTCGCAATCTGGGCATCAAGCATACCTAAGTTACTGAGGCCGTTATTCAGAACAGCGATAAACAATGCACCGATCAATGTGCGTCGCAGCTTACCTTCGCCCCCTTGAAATGGATTTCCACCAATGATGACTGCCACGATTGCATCCAGTTCCAATCCATAGGCAGCATCGGGCGCGGCAGCACCCAAACGACTGACCGTAATGAGAGTTGCAACACCCACAAACACACCAAACATGGCGAACATCAAAAGCTTGTACTTAATAGTAGGAACGCCTGCTTGGATGGTAGCACGTTCATCACTGCCCATTGCGAAGGTGTAGCGCCCTAAGCGAGTGCGGTTCAAAGTGAAGCCGCCTATTATGAAGGCTAATGCGGTCAATGCGATTGGTGGTGTAATCTGCAAAAACAGCGATGCATTCATGAAGTCGATAAAAGGATGATGAACACTGATCGATTCAGCGCCCGTCAAGCTGACAGCTAATCCTCGCGCCCAGATCCAACAAGCGAGTGTCACAATAAGGGGGTTAATTCCAACTCTGGCAACCAGTATGGCATTGAACACTTCGACAATAATCGAAGTGATGAATGCGGCGGCGATGCCAAGCAAGATACTTCCGGAAGCCGTGAATACGATACCCATGACGGTACCACTAAGAGCAATAAGCGAGGCCGGAGACAAGTCAATATTCTGTGAAATGATAGCAAAGGTCATGCCAACTGCCACGATCATCATGGCGGAATTTTGTGCAAGGAGTGTGGTCACATTGGCTAACGTTAAGAAGCGCGGATTAAGCGCAGTAAATAATGCTGATAACGCGATCAATATTATGAGCAAGCCATATTCAGCCACTAGCGCGCCTGCCCTACCCTGTAACCTATTGGGGCGCCTCACTACTGTTACAATCGTCACAATCGTCTCCTATATCCGCCTGCGCTGGGCTAGACGATCGAGAACAATCGCCGCCAAAACCAGCAAGCCTGTCGCGGTTTGCTGCCATTCTGCCGGAATACGCCTGAGCGTCATAAAGTTCAAAACCATGTACAAAATAAAAGCACCCAGTAATGTTTTCTCAACGCGGCCGATACCGCCACTAAGGCGTGTTCCACCCAGCACGACGGCAGCGATCGTATAAAACTCACTCCCTGCGCCCAAACCAGGACTGATAACCCCGGTCGCAGCGGCCATCAACATACCCCCGATACCTGCCATCAGCCCGCAGAGTGTATAGGCAAATAACTTAACAGGAAGAACTGGCAATCCAGACAAACGCGCGGTTACCTGATTACCACCAATCGCATACACAAAACGCCCGAATAGCGTTTGGCGTAACACCACCGCCATAATGAGGTAAACAATCAAGACTATGATAACTGTCAAAGGGACACCGGGGATATTCAGGGCAGGTATTCCAGGCGTGCGAGTGATAGCAACCCACTCGAAGACTGAGTCGGTAACCCGAATCTGAGCATTATTCATGATCACCAAAGCGAGGCCGCGCACACCGATCAACATGCCAAGAGTGGCAATAACAGGACTAATACCAGCAACTTCTACGAGTAACCCGTTTACTAATCCAACCAATGTCGCAGATGCCAAACCAACCAGTATAGCGAGTGCAACGGGAGTACCATCGCGCAGAAGTACAGAAGTAATCCCCGCGGCCAGAAATAAGACCGAACCAACGGACAGATCGATTCCACCGATTAAGATAACAAGCATCATGCCGACTGCTAGCACCGCCACCACCGACATCTGGCGAAAAATATTAAATATGTTGTTGGGTAATAAGAATTTATCACTACTCAAGCCGAAGGCCACTAGCATCAAGATTACTACCAGCAACGTGCTGTTCTGCGCCACAAAGCGTGAGATAGCAGTCCCTGTAGACTCTTGATTATCAGACATCGAAGCTAACTGAACCTTATTCGACATGAGCATAACCTTGAATGGCTGAGAGCAATCCTTCTTCTGTCGCTTCTGAGCGGTCTATAATTCGGGTCAATTGACCGTTGTACATAATAAAAATACGATCTGATACACCTAATATTTCGATTAAATCTTCAGACACCACGACAATTGATTTGCCAGCCTCAGCCAACGCGCGCAACTGCCGGTAAATTTCGGCTTTGGCGCCTACATCAATTCCCTGCGTCGGCGCGATGAAGATCAAGATATCCAAATCACGGAGTAGCCATTTAGCCAAGATTACTTTTTGCTGGTTGCCACCACTGAGTGTCCCAACAGCAGAATCGGCGGACCCAACTTTGATTTGCAGGCTCTGAATGGAGTGGTTAGCAGCTTCCATTTCATTGCGATTGCGGATGAATACCCATGCCCGCCGGAACAAACGCGCCAGCGATGGCAACGTAATATTTTCCTTGACACTCATATCGACGATCAGCCCCTCAGCCTTGCGATGTTCAGTGAGCAAGCCGATACCTAAAGTAATAGCCTGTTTAGGTGAAGCGATGAATACAGGTTTACCTTTACGTCGGATCAGTCCGCTGACTTCCAATTCAGTGCCAAAGAGTGCACGCACCAGTTCATTCTGTCCCGCACCAAGTAAACCGGTGATGCCAACAATTTCGCCACCTTTGAGGCTAAAACTGACCTTTTTGACGCTGCGCCCAACAGACAAGTTTTCAACTTCGAGTACAGTTTCCTGACTACTCGCACTTTTCTCACGCTGTTGGAAAAAGGTCTCCATTCGTTCACCAATTGTCATCTCAACCAACTCATCTTCACTTACCCCCTGCATAGGGAAAGTTTTGACCAGTTGTCCGTTACGCAATACTGTAGCATGATCACAATAAGTGAGTATTTCTTTAAACCGATGCGATATAAATACAATAGCTATTTGTTGAGCTTTTAGAGCTTCAAGCATATTGAACAACAGAGTGGTTTCTTCATCGGCCAATGCAGCAGTTGGTTCATCCAAGATGAGAATTTTAGGTTGATGAGAAATCACTTTAGCAACTTCCACCAATTGTTGCTGTGCAAGAGGTAAATCACCTACAAGCGCGTCAACATCAATTGATTGAATGCCCAAGCGTTCCAGAATTTGAACGGACTGTTCACGATCAGATTTTTGATTGATGACGATGCCGTTGCCGGCTTCGCGTCCTAAGAAAATATTACTCGCAACAGATAGGCGTGGAACGAGGCTGAGATCCTGATACACAGTACCAATACCCTTGCGTATGGAATCCCGCGGGTGAGAAAAACGCACGGCCTCGCCCTCAATATACAGTTCACCTTCTTCGAGTGGATAGACTCCCGCTAGTATTTTCATCAAGGTCGATTTGCCCGCGCCGTTTTGACCAATCAGGGCATGAATCTCGCCACGACGGACTGAGAAATCAACACCATTTAAGGCTGTCAGGCCAGGAAACCGTTTGGTGATACCCCGCATTTCAAGGATGGGGTGCTCCAGATTGGGCTGAGTCATATTTTGAAGCAATTCACTTCTTTTGAGCAAATATGCGGGGGTAATTTAATACCCCCATCCCATGTCAATTATTTATTGGGAAAACGAGCAGCATAGTCTGCCACAATGTTTCCGACTGGCAGTTCGAAGGGGAAAATCGTGATCTTATCAGCCAAGTCTGCTGATAGCTGTTGGAAACCAGTCAAGTTCTCAGTGGTGACCAATGCACCCGGCATAAAGTAGGTGGCAGGCAGCTGAACCCCGCTGCCAACTAAGTAGGCCGCATAAACATTCCAGAACCCGTTATACTGTGGGAGTAAAGCTACAGTACTGCGCAGCGAACCATCCGCGACACCTGAAAGACCAACCTCAGTACCATCATAAGATACAATCATGATGTCTTCTTTGCCGGCGCGCTTAAGCACGTTCGCTGCGGGAACCGTAAGTGAATCGCTCAACCCATAAATGAGGTCAAGATCAGGATAGGCTGTTAACCAGTTCTCGGTCAAAGCTACTGCTTTATCAGCTTCCCAATTGCCGGTTGATTCTTGAGCATCAATGACAATATTGGGATATTGCTTGATCACTTCTTCAAAACCACCAGCACGGTTGGTATTGATGTCTTGTCCGAGTGCACCTAATAGTACGGCAACATGCCCTTTGGGTTCGCCGTACTTCTTCGTTAGTAGCTCAACCGCATACTGCCCTACTAAGCGACCATTAGCGACTTCCTCAAAACCCAACACAGTGGCGCATCCGTCCATCTTGCTGAAGAGGCACACAACCGGAATGTTGGCATCAGCAGCTTTCTTCATAGACGGGCCAAAGGCCTTTGCGTCCAAAGGATTGATGGAAATCGCACTGACCCCCTGATTGACGAGGTCTTCAAAAGCTTTAACCTGCTTGGTCACATCACCTTCACCACTTGTGACGACCAGTTCAAATCCGTAACGACGGGCAGCTTCTTGTCCGCCAGCGACCTGTGCAATCCAGAAAGGATTATCAGTGCCGAGTTGTACCAAACCGATTTTCTTTTTATCCTGTGCGGCTGCTGGTGAAATGAATAATCCCACGAGCACCATTAAAAAAAGCCCAACAGTTAAACGCTGCTTCATTTCTATTACCTCCGATATAAATTTTTACCAAACAGGCTCATACACTTTTTCCACCATTGTGATTGGCTTCTATACGACGTTCAGAGTCGCTTAAATGCTCAATAATGGCAAGGTACGCACCTTCTACATTGCGATCTTTAATGAGCCGTAATAAATTTTGATGTGCTTGCAGACCCCTTTCTACCGCACCTGGAACCATGTACCCCTCAGCTATTACTCCACGCAACTGATCAACAAGCGGTTCCAGCAGTAATCCTAGAAAAGCGTTGTGAGTGGCTTTAGCCACACCGAGATGAAAATCAAGATCAGCCTCTGACCATTTTTCGATAGAACCAGCATGTTCTTCCATACGTTGCAGACAATGGCTGAGATACTCAAGATCATGATTATTAGCGCGTTCCGCTGCTAACCGTGCGTTCCAACCCTCGAGGATACGTCGTGCTTCATACAAATCCGCGATTGACTCATGTGCGCCAAGCAACCGAATATAGCGCCCCAATGCATCACTTGTAGGAGCATGGCTGGGATGCTTAACATATGCCCCACTACCATTCATTATTTCGATTAAGCCACGTTCTTTGAGGAATTTAAAGGCCTCACGAACAACATTTCGGCTAACCCCAAATTGGTCCGCAAGTTGTTGTTCAGAAGGAAGTTGACTGCCCGCAACAAAAGTGCCAACAATGATTGCCTCTTCAATTTCACCAGCAATCATTTCGGATAGAGGTTTACGTTGCAATTTTGCAAAAGTTTTCATCTAAATAATTTAATAGTAATTTCTCAATCAATCTATGGAGCTGTTCTACAGCTGAGAGAATAATACGTTTCGGATTTCATGTCAATAGTTTCAGTTGGTAGCCAATATACCGGATCACAAAATCAACAGACCAGGTAGCTCGTTAAATAATCTCACTTCTTGACAGTCATAAAAACTTTGCTATACTACAAATAGTTATTTCAACTAATGAAAAAAGTATGCATAAACAGAAGTTATTGAAGGTTCAGAACCGCGCACTCGTACTTAATTGCATCCGCCAACACGGGCCGATTTCACGTGTAGACGTGGCGCGCCGTACGGGTCTCAGTGTAGGCGCTATCACTGCCCTGACGCGTGAATTGGTTGAAAGCGGATTGATTTACGAAAAGCAAGAAGGCGACTCGCGCGGTGGTCGTCCGCCTATTCTATTGGCACTGCAACCGGAAGGCGCTTATGTCGTTGGTGCCAAGCTGACAGAAGACCACATTACTTTTGCTTTGACCAATTTGGACGCAGATGTTATCGGGCGGTTGACGCTGGATAATCCGAGTGTTGACCCCGAAGCTGTTGCCCAACGCATGGCAGATGGTATTCACCGTTTGGTAGCCGAATCTAATATTCAACGCAGTCGATTGTTAGGAGTGGGCATCGGCATGGCTGGGATCGTTGATGCAGAAACGGGCGTATGCCTCGCATCACCAATTTTGGGCTGGCAGAACGTGCGCTTTGCTGATTTGATCGAACAGCGCACCATCTTGCCAGTGTATCTGGACAATGATGTCAATACGCTCACTTTGGTCGAAAAATTGTATGGGGCAGGTGTCGGTTGCAATCATTTCCTAACGATTACAGTTGGTCGTGGTATCGGTTTGGGAATCGTGGTCAACGGGCAGTTATACCGTGGTATGGGCGGAGCGGGTGAATTTGGTCACACAGTAATTGATCCGACTGGTTACGTCTGTGACTGTGGCAAACGTGGTTGTTTGGAAACATTTGTCGGTGATCCATGGTTGTTGCGGCGAGCGGCGGAGTGTGCGTTGCCCTTCGATAGCATTGACGAATTGTTTAGTGCCGCGCAAAACGGTCAACAGCAGATGATTGACTTGATCCGACAGGCAGGAACAACACTCGGTTATGGGATCGCCATACTGGTGAACATCCTCAATCCGCAACTGTTGATTTTTAGCGGCGAGGGAATGCGTTATGGTGAGATGTTGTTACAGCCAATGCGTGAGGCGCTCCACGCTAACGCTATGAGTACCCTCAGTGCAGACCTTAAATTGCACATTGAACCATTGGGAGATGACGCATGGGCGCGGGGTGGAGCGAGTCTGGTTTTACAGGAGCTATTCCGTACATCTCAGCGCGAACTCGACACCATCACGAGTATGTGACTTTTTTTGAAAGTACTTTATTCAACAAGTGAATGAAGTAGACTAACGCAGTTACCGAAAGATTTATGACATGAGTTGGAATCAGGGCATACACAAATGGAAATGGGTGGCTGTATTCCTAGCGCCGAGCTTGATCGGGCTGCTGATTTTCATCGTCTATCCCATCGCCTCATCACTGTGGTTAGCCTTTCAAGAGTGGAATATGCTCTCCCCGCCCAAGTTTATCGGGCTAGCAAACTTCAAAGAACTTTTTCAGGATCAAGAATTCTGGCGCGCATTGCGTTATACCTTGACGTTCGTTGTGCTTTATGTGCCATCAATGTTCGTCATTGGCTTGGCATTAGCACTGCTCCTCAACCAAAAAGTACGCGGGATGATCATCGTGCGTACCTCTACCTTTCTGCCGGTAGTCGCTTCATGGGTAGTGGTCTCGCTCATCTGGAAATGGATCTTTAATCCAGCTTACGGATTGGTGAACTATGGTTTGAGTTTATTGGGTATCACCGGTCCAGCATGGTTATTTACCCCGCAAACAGCCGTCTATGCCATGGTCATCACGAGTATATGGAAAGACGTAGGCTATATTGCGCTCTTATATTTGGGCGGTTTGCAAACCATCTCCGAAACCTACTATGAAGCCGCACAAATTGATGGCGCAGGACGATGGCGTTCTTTTCGCAGCATAACCTTGCCGCTCTTGACGCCAACTATGTTCTTTGTCGCGATAACGCTGCTTATTAACTATTTCCAATTGTTTGAGCAAGTTTGGTTGATGCCACAGACTGACAGCGCCGCAGATCGGCAGGTACGGGTGATCGTCACCGAGGTGGTTAGAAACGCTTTTAGCTATAACCGAATGGGGTATGCATCGGCCATGTCGTGGGTACTATTTATCTTGATCTTCGTCATCACATTCTTTCAATTTCGGCTTCAGAAACGGTGGGTCTACTATGAATCAGAGTAAACCGCTGACGAATGCCGTATTATCCACCATGCATACCGAAAACAGGCTGACAAGTAGGTTTTCATTTGTATCAATGGCGCGGGCGGTTGTGATGATCTTGATCGTTGCCTTGATGGTGCTGCCGTTCATATGGATGCTCAGTACATCATTGAAAGAACAACAGTACATCCTCAAGACGCCACCTAAGTTAATCCCCAACCCAATGACTTTCATTAGTTATAGTCAGCTTGCTGAGCGGATTGATCTGACGCGCACCTTCTTCAACAGCATTATGGTAGCTGTTTTAGGTACGGCGGGGCAAATCATTGTGGCAGCAATGGCGGCCTATGCGTTTTCCCGGTTGGAATGGCGCGGACGCAATACCGTATTCCTACTCTATCTCGCAACCATGATGGTTCCTACAGTGGTACTGGTTGTGCCGCAGTTTATTCTGGTACGGCAGTTGGGATGGATGAACACTTACACCGCCTTGATCGTACCCGGTTTATTCAGTGCCTTCGGCACTTTTTTGCTACGTCAATCATTACTCACCATACCCAAGGATTTCGAAGAAGCTGCCTTTGTAGATGGTGCCAATCACTTCACGATTTTCTGGCGGATTATTATGCCACTTTCCGGTCCAGCGATTGCGACGCTGGCGGTATTCAGCTTCATGGGTTACTGGAATAACTATTTATATCCACTGTTCGTTGCCCGTCAGGCACAGGTCATGACGCTGCCGATCGCACTGGCGACATTGCAGGCTGGCCCGCGCGCCTTGACCGAGTGGAACATGGTTATGGCGGGGTCAGTGATTACAGTGCTACCGATATTGGTGGCCTACCTGCTGGCACAACGTTGGTTCGTCCGCGGTGTGATTTCTAGCGGGATTAAGGGTTAGGTTGCATCACGCAACATGTTGCGTTTTTTATTCATTTAATGAATTGAGAGGAAAAGGAACAATGTTACGTAAATTGTCCGTTTTATGGTTAACGCTCGCCGCCTTATTGGCGTTGGGGATCATTGCGCCAGTCGCCGCGCAGGACACAACAATACGCTATTTTACATTCTCCGCTGCTCCCGATCATCTAAAAGACCTCGATACTATTATCGCTGGTTTTGAATCTGAGAATCCCGGCGTCAAGGTCACAGTCGAAACTGCTGCTTTTGCCGATTACTTCACCCTGCTGCAATCGGGCGTCGCCAGCGGTGACGCGCCGGACGTCTTCGAACTCAACTATGAAAACTTCGTCACTTATGCAGCCAATAACACCCTGCTGGATCTTACCGGTAAGGTAAACGCCGACGCACCTTTCTATCCCCGTGCGTTGGAAGCTTTCAGCTATCAGAGTAAGCAGTTGGCATTGCCCGCTACCTTCTCGACAGTGTTGATGTTCTACAACTCGGATCTGTTTGATCAGGCCAAGATCGCCTATCCGACCGCCGATTGGACATGGGCTGATGCCGTGACCGCCGCCAAGGCCATCCGTGCATTGGGTACCGATACATGGGGTCTTTACTCGCCCGCACAATTCTGGGAGTTCTACAAGAAGGCCGCACAGAGTGGTGAATGCGAATTCTTCAACAAGGAAATGACCGAATCGACCATCAACTCAGCTGGTTGCGTGTCGACCTTGGAAACCATGGTAAGCTTCATGAAAGATGGCATAATGCCAACCGCCGCTGAGATGTCCGGTGTCTCAGACTCTGAACTCTTCCTGAGTGGCAAGCTTGGTATGTATGTGACTGGTATCTGGATGTTCGGTGCCTTCAAGGATGCTCCGTTCAAGTGGGACGTTCAGCTTGAGCCGATGATCAAGCAACATGCTCATCACTTCTTCGCTAATGGTGTCGCTGTTTCCGCCACGACCAAGCAGGCTGATGCCGCCATCAAGTGGGCAGAATACCTCGCTTCGAGCAAGACCGCCGCGACCGTCCGTGTTGACAGCTCATGGGAACTGCCAGCTTTGAACGAGCCTGCTTATTTCGAGAATTACCTCAAGGTAACCCCGCCTGCCAACCGCGCCGCAGTTTTCCAAGCGCTGGAAAGCCCTGTTACCCCACCCGTCATCGTGCGCCAGAACGAGATGCAGGATGCCGTCAATGCCTTAATCACACAGGTTGTAGATGGTGAACTGACCGCTCAAGACGCACTCGATCAGGCCAAAGCCAAGTTGGACGAACTGATCAAGTAAGAAAATATACGGAATAGGGGGCGTATATTGCGCCCCCTCCCTAACTACCTCACGAGAAAATTGATATGCCCGACTTGATCGAAACCAGCATTGCTATCATCCGCGCCGGCCAAGCTGCCAACGGTGCCTATGTTGCTTCTCCTACATTTTCGCAATACGGTTATTCATGGTTACGAGATGGGATGTGGATCGCGTACGGGATGGATTATGCAGGGCAAGCGGATAGCGCCCGTAAGTTTCACTTATGGGCAGCAGAAACATTGCTTCGCTATGAGAAAAAGGCCACACTCTTGCTGGATAAACTTGCAAGTGGCGTTGGGCCGAATGAATCAGACTATTTACCCACACGCTTCCGCTTGGATGGCGACTTGGGAACAGAAGATTGGCCGGACTTCCAATTGGATGGGTACGGTGCTTGGATGTGGGGGTTAGTGCAGTTTGTGCAGAAGCATCATGATGATGCCTTATGGCAATCGGCACGGCCGGCGGTTGTGATGTTGATACGCTATTTAGCAAGACTTTGGCAATCCCCCAGCTTTGACTGTTGGGAGGAGAATCGCCAACAAATCCATGTGGCGACCCTTGCTGCTCTATACGGCGGTTTTAACGCGGTTCGCCAACTTGAGCCGGAATTAGTTCCTGACGAATTACCGGAAGCGGTGCGCGACTTCATCTTTATGAAGGGCATTACCAGCGACGGACACTTTATGAAATTTCTGGGTAACGAGGCGGTCGATAGCAGTTTGCTGTGGATCGCGACGCCATATCGCTTAGTCGATCCAACCGATGCGCGTTTCTTGGCTACCTTAGCTAAAATTGAACGGGATATTCATCGCGTGGGCGGCGGCGTGTATCGCTTCGCCACGGACACGTATTTTGGTGGTGGAGAATGGCTACTGCTGACATTGTGGTTAGCATGGGTGTATATCGACTTAGGACGACACGCTGAAGCCCAAAAGTTGATTGAGTGGGTTGAGTCACAAGCCACACCCGGTGGCGAGATGCCAGAGCAAGTGGCCGGGCACTTACTCGATTCTACCTATTACCAATATTGGGTTGATCGCTGGGGAACCTCCGCTTGCCCGTTATTATGGTCACACGGGATGTATTTAGTCTTGAAGTCATTGACGAAGGAAATTAAACATGGTTGACATTGTTCACAGTCCATACGGACTAGAGCATCCTTATGAACAATTACCTGAAGAACGCTTTCCGCGCCAACCGCTGGCTGGAGAATCATTTACCATTGGAATCGTCACGCGTCCACCGGGTATCGTCAAAAATCTACGAGTTCATTACCGTGTCAGCGATGGTTCTGAGGTGATTATCGACGCCGAACAAGATCGGCGCTGGCAGCAGAAACAGGAAGAGGGTGTCGGCGCTGAATTCCTCGACCGGATGGTGCGCATCGAACAAGATGTATGGCAAGCACAGTTGATCGCGCCACCCGTTGGACAGGATTTGTCCTACTGGATTGAAACTGATGGAGCCACTAGTCAGCGCTATAACCTACGCGGAGAAAGTTGGCAGATTAGCGGAGGTTATACGCTGACAGACCAGACCATGACAGTTCGCCCATCAGCCCGTGTCACCCCCGCATTACCGTCTGTGTTTCCGGCTGTTCAGCGCGTCGAATGGCTCACAGATGGGACACATGCCCGTCGCGTACGTTTGACTTTCAACGCTGCACCTGATGAACGTTTCTTTGGTTTAGGTGAACGCTTCAATATGCTCAATCAACGTGGCAACATCATGGACGTGCGTTGCTACGAACAATATAAGAATCACGGTCAACGCACCTACATGCCAATTCCATTTTTGCTTTCGTCCGGCGGTTATGGACTGTACGTCGAAAGCAGCCGTTGGATGCAGTTTGATCTGGCCGCTTCCGCAGGAGATACGTGGGCGCTAGAAGCCGATCTGGGTGCCGACCAAGTGTTGCGTTTACACTGGTTCAATGGCGATGATCCAGTACAGATTATCGCCCAATTCACTCAGTTGAATGGACCGGCAGTATTACCACCAGAATGGAGCTTCGGTCTCTGGATGAGTGGTAACGAATGGAATTCACAGGCGCGAGTCGAAAAAGAAGTGCGCTCATCGCTTGAACATGGTATTCAGCCGTCAGTACTGGTCATCGAAGCATGGAGTGATGAGACTACATTTTACATCTGGAACGATGCCCATTATACGCCACGTGCCGGTAGTGATACCCCTCGTTATGAGGACTTCACCTTTCCAAAGGATGGCAAATGGCAAGATCCCAAGGCAATGGTCGATTGGTTGCATGAAAAAGGGATACGTGTGCTCTTGTGGCAAATCCCTGTGCTCAAGAAAATCGAACAACCTCATCCGCAGCACGAGGCAGATCACGCCTACTTTGAGCAAAGTGGCTTTGGTGTGCGGGAAGCCGATGGCAGCCTGCACAAAGTACGTCCATTCTGGTTCCGTGGGGGTTACATATGGGATGTCACCAATCCAACCGAGCGTGACTGGTGGCTGAATAAACGGGCTTACCTTCTCGACCAAATCGGGATTGACGGTTTCAAGACCGATGGCGGTGAACATCTGTGGGGAGCAGATACGCGCTTTGCAGATGGGCGTACCGGTGCAGAACTCTGGAATGAATACCCGCGTCATTACACACAAGCCTACTATGATTTCGCCAACCAAAAACGTGAGGCGATTACCTTCAGCCGTGCCGGGTTTGCTGGTTCGCAGCAATCACCGTTACATTGGGCTGGCGATGAAAACTCGACATGGGATGCGTTCAAGCATTCGGTTTTAGCAGGACTATCCGCTAGCATTTCGGGGATTCCGTTCTGGGGATGGGACTTCGGTGGTTTTAGCGGAGATATTCCGTCGGCTGAGTTATATCTACGGGCAGCGGCAATGGCGGTTTTCTGTCCGGTATTCCAATATCACGCCGAGTTTAACCAACATCGTGAACCCAATCGGGACCGAACGCCGTGGAACATTCAAGAACGCACCGGTGATACCCGCGTACTGCCGTTGTTCCGTGACCTGATGGCGATACGCCAGCGTTTGATGCCCTATATCTGGCAGGAAGCCCAACACTCGGCAGCCACTGGTGAACCGATGATGCGTGCGCTCCAACTCTGGCATCCAGAAGCATCACAGTATCAATACTTCTTCGGGCGAGATTTGTTAGTATGTCCGATTGTGGATGAGCATGTCACCCGCTGCAGCGTTTACCTACCACCGGGACAATGGCGCGATGTGTGGACTGGTGCGATCCAAACAGGCAACAGCACTATCGAGGTTGACGCTCCATTGGGGCGTATCCCTGTGTTCGCACGAGAGACCTCAAGCGTTAACATATCACTTATTGCGACATAGCCTAGTGTCTGAAACTCGTATAATCATATTGATCATACGAGTTTCAGACGAAGTGGAAACTATGCAGCACAAGCACTCTCATGAGTTCACTTCAAAGTACTTTTCTTTAAATGAGACATTCTACATTGGGTAATGATGACATGCTTTATCATTGACCTACAGTAATGATAACTTTTCCCCTAGCGCGACCTGTTTCAAGATATTGAATGGCTTCAGCCGTCTCAGTTAACGGATAGCATCTGTCAATGACAGGAACAACCGTACCAGTTTCAAGGAGATCATTCATGTAAATCAAATCCTTTTGGTTTGGTTTCATGGTTGGCATGAGACCGACTCGCTTGCCTCCAACTGTTGAGCGCAGTGGACCGAGAATCATATGCTCAAATAGCAACCGTAGATTAGTAAAACCAGCTATGACGCAAGTTCCATCCGCTTTTAGTGCGCGCTTATAGTCAGTAATCGTATGATTGCCCACAGCACAATAAATCAGATCATACTGCTGACCGTTAGTAGTAAAATCCTCTTGCGTGTAATCAATCACATGATCTGCACCAATCGAGCGAACCATGTCTAAATTTCGTGTACTGCATACGCCAGTGACTTCAGCACCATAGGATTTGGCAATCTGCACAGCAAATGTGCCGACGCCTCCCGATGCGCCATTAATTAACACTTTTTGCCCAGACTGTATATGTCCTATATCGCGCAAACCTTGAAGCGCAGTGAACGCCGCCAATGGAACAGCAGCAGCCTGTTCAAATGTCATCTTGGCCGGTTTCAATGCCAATGCAGCATCCTCATGAATACACACATAGTCAGCAAAACTGCTAAGTTGATCCAAAGCCATACACCCAAATACAACATCTCCCGCTTGAAACCGTGTTACATTTCTACCAACTGCTTGAACGTGCCCTGAAAAATCAGCGCCAAGTCGCGGGTTTCTAGGCTTGAAGAACCCATTTACCAAGCGAGCCAGAAACGGTGTGGCTCTCATGGTATGCCAGTCTGCTGGATTCGCAGATGCGCCATGAATCTTTACAAGAACTTCTCTTTCTTTTGGCGCTGGTTTTTCAACTTCTTTAAGCTGAAGAACATCCGGTGATCCGTATTTGGTGTAGACAATTGCTTTCATTTGAGGCTTCTCCTTACGAGATATTTGCTGTTATTGGATGGGGAAAATAAGGTGCTATACGTCGTCCTCGGGAAGGATTTCAGCGAAGCCGATCGTCTCTCCCCGATATCCATGACGTCATCCTATGCTGCGTTCAACAACTCAGCCGCCGATGTTTTTACCGGCACTAGAACAAGTGCACCTTCACTGAATCCCTTCGTATACAACCAAATTGGCATCAGGATAATTTCAAAAGCTGCGACAGGAATAACCAAAATCGCCCCCGGAGAACCGGGTAAGGTATCCAGAACCCCCAACAAAGTCAGTATGGCGCTTGGCACTAACAAGCTATAGCCAATAAGACCAACAATAGAGATAAACCGTGGAACCAGTTTTGTTTGATACAGGAAGAAAGTGAGAACAACACCTCCCAATCCAAGAGGAATTAACTGCATCGGTGTCATGAACCAATATTCTGCCTGTTTGAGCACCGAGCCAATTGTTTGATATATTGTAACATCCGTCGAACCTGCATTGATGTATTCTTGGCTTAGTGGGATCAACAACAGGGCGAAGATTACACCCACAACCAGGAAAATAGCCTCGAACATTCTCATGCTCAGATACGTCAGAGCCATGCGTTCGCTACGCTTCTTCAAGATCGGAAACATCAAAAGCCCGATCAATACAATCCCAAAGTCGTTAATCAACCAAAGGAGCATTCCGCCAATTACAATCGTGCTCTTTGGCGAAACCGAGGTCAGGTAATCTGGAACAGTGAGAACACTATTCATTAGGCCAGTACCAGCTATGGCACCAAAGGCTGTGAGCAACCACAGTGAGGCAACCCATATTTCTGTTCTACGCAACGATACATTTGAAGTCATATTGTTTTCCCTTTATTGAAAATTCGTGATAAAAGTCAGGCTATGCTATCCGGCTTATCGGGTTCAACGCGATTGACCGAAACCAATGGCATTCCTAAGTCGCGCACTTTCCTCAGCAAGCCATGCAAGGCAGATTGATCGGCTACCAAACCGGTTAACCGCGTTTCGCCGTTGTCTTCTAAGGTGATGCGCATTCCTTCAAACCAATCAGCCCAACGGTTATCAAGATGCCCCAAGATGCAAATCTCGTAAGACCCGGTTTCAGAATGATCTTCAGTCGAAGCGGGTGTTGTACTCATTTCTACCTCCTCTGTATCCCGCCAATCGATACCTACCGCACGTTGTTGTGTGCTCCTGTGATGAAACGAAGATGCCTATTAAGGTGGTGAATTAAGAGTAGATAGTGGACAAGCGACCTACTTGACTACGACTTGGCTAAGCTGCGGGCTTTCCGTATGAGCAAGAGGCGGGGACACTTTCTCTCCGCGTTCAGAAAAAAGCGCATATCCCATCCAAATGAGCGCTAACCCTACCGGCACTGCCGCCAAGCGCACAATATCGTGGGGGAGAACGACAGGCAGCATCGTCCCGATGGCAAGCATGGCACCAGCCCACCGCGGCAAGACACCAGCACGGAAAATAGATGTTCCAAATGCTACGCCACCGACCATATAGAGTAGACCTGTTAACAGGTATATCGTTGGGAGTGCTCCGAGATTGATCTCGCTCGGGGAACTACTGATCACACCCAATAAGCCCTCGACAAACTTCGGTGAAACGATTACCAACGACGGTGAAAGAAGGGCTTCGATGAAAACAAATGCCATCGTAAAAGCTAGGAACAAGCCAAACATCAGATAACCCACCAGACCAAACCACCCGGCTTCTTTCACATGCCGGACGTAGATCCCCGTAATGCCGAGCAAACCGAACAGGCACATAGCGATAGATAAGTAATGAACGACAGCCCATGAGCTAGTGGTGACTGACGAAAGGACTTCAGGTGGATGTATCATCTGAACAACTACGAAGATAATCCCTGTTATTATCGCTGCTAAGCCTGTCATACGCATAAGAGTCAGGCCGGTTATATTCATTTTCGACTCGTTAATTGCGGTCTTCTTGTTGGTATTCATGACTTGAGTTCCTTTTTTGAAAGATATTGATAAGAGTCAACGATTGACCTCTATCACGTTCGATTATTCGTGCTTACATAGCATTCCCATTTGATGGGGCATACTGAGCAATCCGTGTAATGCGGAAGTTACACTCATTCCGTGACTTTTATTTGTTCTACTTTTGGATAAAAGGCCGCATCGTTGTGTATGTTCCTTTCTTAAAAGGAAAATACAAATTAATGTGGTGAGCAGTCATCACCACATGTAATGATTGATGTGGTGATTGGTTAATTAAGAGACTATCAGGAAGAGGAAAAGCCCTACACCAAATCGGTTAAGGGCGGAGTGGATGTACCAGTTCGTTATAGCAGATTAAGTTCTTCAGCACGGCGAACCGCAGCACGGCGGTTATTCACACCAAGCTTAGTGTAGATGTTTTTGGTATGGGTACGGACGGTGTTCAAAGAAACAATTAGTTGGTGTGCGATATCCGGCCCATCCAAGTCGGTTCCAAGCAAGCGAAGCACTTCCAACTCACGTTCGCTCAGTGGATCAATCAACGCTTGGTTGACAAGCTTGCCGCCCTCAGTCGAACTATAGGATCTCAGAAGTTGGCGAACATAGTTAGGTATGATTGCGGATTTTGCAGCCTCTTCGAGCAAGGCCACCATAGATGAACCCTCATCTATAAACATTCGGACATAGCCCTCTGGCTCAGCCAGAATCAACGCCTCTTGCAGCACGCCAAGAGCAGCAGCAATGTCCCCTCGTGTCTGATGGAAAAGCGCTTGCAGCACGAGTATTTCGATAATGCTTCCCGTCCTCTGCCCTTGTTTGGCTGCTTGAAGCAACCGATCCAACAATCCAATTAACTCTAGTTGAGAGTCGTTGGTAGGGTCGCTCTTGTACCGAGCAAAAAGCAACCTCGCCAACGTGATATGCTCAAACTCCCGCAGGTAGCTCAGGTCATCCTCAACCGCCAAGTTCTGTT
Source organism: Aggregatilineales bacterium (assembly GCA_044227005.1). GTDB lineage: Bacteria > Chloroflexota > Anaerolineae > Aggregatilineales > Phototrophicaceae > CFX2. Next base: position 170,798 of record JBGAFZ010000002.1, on the reverse strand, counting down.
CATGCACCCAAACGAGAGCTTCATCCAACCGCCCCTGCACGATCCAAAGCCGCGCTTTCAACGCTGGAATAGGACGCACATTGGGAGAAAAATCACTTACATACAGGCGTTTTGCCTCATCGAGCAGGTCGAGAGCGCCATTAAAATCTCCTTCGGCCTCTCGTATTCGAGCCATCGCAACACACCAACGATACTGATTTTGTGGCAGCCCAGCGAACTCCCCTAATTCTTTGCTTCTCAACAAGTGCTGCGTGGCTGCACCCAAATCATTACGCTCACGATGGACTGTGCTTATACCGACATGCATATCTGCCACGCCCCTCGCCACTGTCGCGCCCTGGGTCGCAAGCTGTAATCCCCGCTCATAAGTGCTCATGGCATCACGTAGGCGACCTTGTGCAATCTGTATATCTGCGAGAGTGATTAAGCAACCGATAATGTCAGAGATGTAGCCGATTCTCTGCAACCTAGCCATACACTCCATGTACGACTGATGTGCTGAATCGAGATCCCCAATCGTCCAATATGACAGCCCCATAAACCCTGCTGCCGCGCCACGACGGAGATGGTCATCCTCGGGTATGAGTTCAAGCATCTGTTGGGCATACTTCATGGTCTTGGCAACGTCCCCCGAAGCAAGGGCAATTGCAGCCCGGTACATAGCAATCGAACCTGCCAAACCATGAAATTCCTTCTGATCCACCACAAACAACTCAACCGATGAGTCTTCCGGCCGCACCTGCCCCTCCACACCTCTATCTAGCCACCGTTCCGCGTCTTGCAGTCGTGCCTCCACACCTTCAAACTTGCCGTTCTGGATTAACACCCCGGCATAGTGAACATTGAGCACCGGCCTAGAAGCGAATAATTCCTCTGGGAGTGCCTTTAGCCACTGAAGAACTTTGGGTTCCTGTCTACTTTGGCGCATGCCCGGCACGGCTCGTTCGATGAGATTTGCAGCGCGCGCGAAATCATGTGCAGTCAACGCATGGTGCACAGCATCGGATAACATATCGTTCTGTTCGTACCATATGCTGGCACGCAGATGCAAAGTTGCCACCTTATCACCCTGCTCTGCCATCAATCTCGTATAAAGAACTTGAGCAAAGAGGTGATGATAGCGATACCAATGCCCTCTGTTATCTAGAGGAACAACAAAAAAGTTACCGCGCTCGAGCATCTTCAAACGGTCATTACCATCCTGACCATTAGTGACAGCATCACAAAGCACCCCATTGAGGCGATCAAGTACGGCAGTCTGTAGTAAGAATTGGCGAACAGATTCTGACTGCCTATCAAGAACCTCTCCTATAAGATAGTCCAATACATACTGGTGATCTCCAGCGAATTCCCGAATAAACCCCGCAATGTTCTGACTACCTTGCATTGAGATTGCCGCTAATTGCAGACCAGCTATCCAGCCTTCAGTACGATCCTCCAATGTAGTGATGTCAGCCACCGAGAGACTCAGCCCCATCACCTGATTCAGAAAATCAGCCGCTTCATCAGGGGTAAATCGCAGATCGGCAGCACGCAACTCAGTTAAATGGCCTCGCGCTCGTAACCGCGCCAGAGGCAGATTTGGATCTTCGCGGGTTGTCATAACGAGGTGCATCTGGGGCGGCAAATGCTCAAGTAAAAATACAAGCGCACTATCAATCGACTTGGCATCAATCAGATGATAATCGTCCAGCACAAGCACGAACTTACTCGGTGCGGACGCAATTTCATTGAGTAGTGTGGTGAGAATCAATTCAGTTGGAGGTGGTTGGGGGGATTGGAGTCCAATCAATACCGCTTGGCCGACATTTGATGCGATTGTTCCCACAGCAGCAGCGAAGTAAGTCAGAAAACGTGTTGGGTCGTTATCCCCCTCATCCAGTGATAACCAAGCTGTAGGCCGTCCACAATTGGCCACCCATTCACTGACAAGTGTAGTTTTCCCAAATCCAGCAGGAGCAGAAATAACGGTCAACTTGCCGTCTAGTCCTGCATTCAGCCGATCGATTAAGCGGCGGCGAAGAACCAGCTTAGTTCGGGGTGGAGGAATATAGAGTTTAGTGAGCAAAAGTGTTTTGAACATAGGCTAATTATAAAAACTACGGTTCAACACTGCCATTTTTGCTCTTGGTAATTTGCCTGTATCACAAATTCTGTCTACGCCAGCGATTTTGAGCAGGGTACAAGAATCACCGCTAATGCAGCATGTATCTTGCGAATCAAATAAGTATTCTACTGACTGAATACACAAGAACTAGCAAATGCGAGGAAGTTGCTCACCACTTAGCATATCCACAATGCGGTTAGCCCCGATCAAACTTCGCATCGAAACCAATCCCGGCGAACCCGTTTGCACACGACCAATCACTCGGCTTTCTGAACCAAGAATGTTGAGCGCACGCTCGACGTCCGATGGCGGTACAAAGGCAACGAAGCGGCCTTCATTGGCAACATACATAGGATCTAAACCTAAAATTTCACAGGCTCCGCGCACATTCTCATTGACCGGAATTGCACTCTCCTCGATATGGATATGCAACTTGGCACTGGTCGCAATTTCAACCAATCCACTCGCCAAACCACCACGTGTTAAATCGCGCAAACAATGAATACTAATATTAGCATCAAGCATTTCGAGAACGGTTTTCGCCAGCGGTTCACAATCACTTTCAATCTCACTCTCAAAGGCTAATCCTTCCCGCGCTGCCATGATTGCCATGCCATGCCGTCCAATATCACCACTTAGCAATATCACATCATCAGGGCGAACACTTGCCGGGGCGATTACTTGGTCATGCTCAACCACGCCAACCCCCGCCGTATTAATGAAAATCCCATCGCCTTTGCCCCGATCGACCACTTTTGTATCCCCTGTGACAATCTGGACATTAGCCTCTTTTGCTGTAGCTTGGATCGATTGGATGACCTGCCACAGCGTATCCATCGGAAGCCCCTCTTCGAGAATAAAACCGACACTTAAGTACAGTGGGCGGCCCCCACCCATTGCCAGATCATTAACAGTCCCGCATACTGCCAATTTACCAATATCGCCGCCCGGGAAAAACAGCGGTTTCACGACATAAGAATCAGTTGTAAATGCTAACTTCGCCCCACCAATCCGGAACGTTGCCGCATCGTGCCGTGTTTCCAAAAGGGTATTGTCGAAAGCAGGCAAGATCATTTTTTCAATCAGGCTGTGCATCAACTTGCCACCGCTGCCATGTGCCAACAATACCTGCGGATAATCAGATATAGGGATGGGACACGTAAAAGAATCCACAAACGAAGCGGTTGATGACTGGATTGGTTGACTACTCATGAATTAACCTCTAACTTTGTCGCCATTTCCATACTTTGCGGCCCGCGATAACGATAGTAAGCCGCACAAGCTCCCTCAGTAGACACCATTGTTGCACCCAATGGATGTTCTGGCGTACACAGCGTCCCGAAAGCTGGACATTCAAAAGGCTTCTTGATGCCGCGTAAAACAGTTCCACTGATGCAAATATCACTTTCTTCAACACGATAATCAGCTAGGCCGAAGCGTATCTCAGCGTCAAAACTGCTATAGGGTTGACGCAAACATAATCCACTGGTCGGGATTTCACCAATCCCCCGCCACTTACGATCAGTAACTGTGAACACCTCCCGCACAAGCTGCTGGGCAGGCAGATTACCCTCACGCCTCACACACCGCGCATACTGATTTTCAACCTCAGCACACCCTTCTTCAAGCTGCTTCACAGTCATGTAAATGCCCTGCATAATGTCCAATGGCTCGAACCCTGTTACGACGAACGGAATCGAATACTTGCGAGCTAATGGCTCATATTCTTCAAAACCGACCACGGCGCAAACATGTCCTGCAGCTAAAAAGCCTTGAACACGATTGTCGGGGGCAGACAAAATCGCTTCAATAGCAGGTGGAACAAGTACATGCGAAACAAGAATAGTGAAGTTTTGCAGATATTGTTGCTTAGCTTGATAAACAGCCATCGCATTAGCGGGTGCGGTGGTTTCAAATCCTACCGCAAAAAACACGACTTCTTTGTCAGGATTATCTTTAGCTATTTTGAGTGCATCCAGTGGAGAGTACACCATTCGCACATCGCCACCAGCCGCTTTGGCAGAGAGCAGATCACCCTTCCCTCGCGTACCAGGTACCCGCATCATATCGCCAAAAGAGGTAAAAATCACATTAGGTTGGGAGGCAATATCCACCGCTTTATCAATTAACTCGACAGCCGTTACACATACGGGACATCCCGGCCCATGCAGCAATGAAATTCGCTTCGGCAAAAGCTCATCGATACCAAATTTGACGATAGCATGGGTTTGCCCACCACAGACCTCCATCAGCGTCCAATCTTGGGTTGTGATTTGCTCGATCAACTGGGCAAACTGTTGTACAGTCTCTGCATTGCGATACTCATCCATGAATTTCATCGTAGCACAACTCTTTCAGTCATTTTCAAGTTCGCTGAGTTCGCCCATTTCTGCCAGATAATCAAATACATGCTGTGCTTCTTCTTCATCAACAATACTGAGAGCAAAACCAACATGCACAATCACGTAATCATCAATTTTTGCTTCAGGCACATAGGCTAGGCTTACTTCTTTAATCACACCACCAAAACTCACGCGGCCAATTTTGGCGAGTTCGTCTCCGGTTATGCTGATAATTTTACCCGGCACAGCTAAACACATATATTTTGCTCCTTAAGGGCTGCCACAATCTGCCCCAGAGAAATACCACCATCATTTGGAGGAACTGATCGATGCCAATACGGCTGAAAACCTTCTATACTTAAACGCTGAATAGCTTTTTCCAGTAGCGTTTTATTCTGGAAGCACCCTCCGCTCAAAACCACTCGTTTTTCTGCTGTAGTTTTCGCTATCACCACAATCATTTCAGCTAACGTGTTATGAAACGCTGCTGAAATTTCGTTGACTGAGATACCTACTCGCATATCTTCAATGATGGCTAATACAATCGACTTTAATTCAATAATGCGCCGAGAAGTACCATCCTTACCAGTGGCCTCTGTAATATGAAATGGATAGCATTTGTCGGTATTACTTCCATCTTGGATGAATTCAAGTTCCATCGCTGCCTGACCCTCAAAACTGGTTAATTGTCGTAGCCCAATGAGGGAGGCTACCGCATCAAATAACCTTCCAGCACTCGATGTTAGCGGTGAATTGATCTGTTTACGCAAAGCAGTTTTCAGTAGCTCAAGTTCAGATAAGGTGAAACTCTGAATAGGCGGTAAATCCATTGGAATATCGTCGCCAAACGCCATATACAACAATCCCAGCGCACAACGGCGTGGTTCTTTCACGGCATGCTCGCCACCCGGCAATGGAAAAGTACCCAAATGCGCAACTCTCACAAATGACATTTCGTTGATGGCGAGAAATTCGCCTCCCCACACCGTACCATCCAGCCCATAACCTGTGCCATCCCACGATACACCTAGAATCGGCGCTTCGAGATGATTATCTGCCATACAAGACAACACATGGGCGTAATGATGTTGCACTCGAATAATCGGTAAACGGGACGACTCAGCATATTGTGTCGAGCGATAATCAGGGTGCAAGTCACAAACAACAGCCGAAGGATGTAGCTCATAAAGCTGTTGAAAGTCATGTATCACAGTCTGGTAACTATCATAAGCCTGCACAGTGTCCATATCACCAATATGCTGGCTGATAAAGACATGTTGCCCAGCGGTGATAGCTGCCGTATTCTTCAAATGTGCCCCTGCGGCAATAAGTGTTGATGCCGCTCTTGGAAGTTCGATAGGAAGCGGTGCATATCCGCGCGCTCGGCGCAGCATCATTTCCCGCCCACCCGCCACTCGGACAATCGAGTCATCCGCATGCCGTTCAATCGGACGGTTGTGAACGAGAAATAAATCAGTAATCGTCGCCAACCGTTCTAAGGCTTCATGCTCATCAGTACATATCGGTTCACCAGATAGATTGCCACTCGTCGCGACAATTGGGAAACCGAGTTCATGCATGAGAAGGTGATGTAGAGGCGTATAAGGCAACATGACACCCAAATACGGGTTATGAGGCGCTACATTTTCTGCAATATCCCCATTTATTCGCCGCAGCAACACGATCGGAGCTGCTGCTGACGTAAGCAACTTTTCTTCTAATTCAGACACTACGCAATCTCTTCTGATGAGATCAAGCGAGGGATACATCACTGCGAGCGGCTTTTCTTCACGATGCTTCCGTTGCCTTAGCAATGAGACCGCATTAGAATTCCGCGCATCCACCATTAAATGAAAACCGCCGATACCTTTTACCGCCACCACATGACCTTGACGAATAGCATCGGCAGCAGTCACAAGCGCCTCGTCCTTAAGCGATAACACAGTGCCACTTTTGTCCCATAAGGCAAGCTGTGGACCACATTTAGGACACGCATTTGGCTGCGCATGAAAACGCCTATTGAGTGGGTTTTCATACTCCGCTCGGCACTCATCACACATCTCGAATATGTGCATCGTTGTACTTACTCGATCATACGGTAGTCCTTGAATAATCGTAAAGCGCGGACCACAGTGCGTACAATTAGTGAACGGATAGCGGTAACGTCGGTTGGTTGGGTCGAATATTTCCTCCAAGCATTCAGGACAAGTTGCTAAATCCGGTAATACCAGCGCAGTTTTTGCGCCTATAGCATCACTTTGACGAATCTCAAATGCCGCTTCTCCGCGTACCGGTACATTTTGCCAATCGAGATTTTGAATCGCTGAGTGAGGTGGAAGCTCATTTTGCAAACGGAACATAAACTTATCGAGTTGGTCTGTAAGAGCCTCGACTTCAATGCTGACGCCTTGCGACGAGTTCGTGACCCAACCAACCAATCCCAATTCATGGGCAAGACCATAAACAAAGGGGCGGAAACCCACCCCTTGTACAATCCCCTGAACAGTAATCCGGCGACGTTCAATCATCGCTTAGTCCAATTCTGTGATGACCTCAATTAACTAAAGGTCATGCGACTCATCGACTTCGTAAACATTTCCACACTTGAGGCAAATGAACATATGCCATAGTCATTTCAGCGCCTTCAAGTGCTGTTCCAAGAGTAGTCGATTGATCTGTCTACCGCAAAGAGTCTTCATTAAAAACCTTGCCGCAACGGAAAGAAATCTATGCGATGTGTTTGACACCTTGTGCATGAAACAGCTACGGCAACACATTATGGACGATGCCTTCAACAGTTTCAAACTCATGCATTATAGGTTGTCGCTATCCCAGAACACCTATATTCGTTTTGATAATATTCTCAACTTGCTTGGCCAAATCCGGTAGCATTGCATTGAGTTCGGGAGAAAGCTCGCTCCCATACTCAAAACTAGAACCGATAATCGAAATCAAAACACCTGTTGGGGTGCTCCCATATAGATCATGAGATGCACCCAAAAGTGTTGCAGGACTTACATGATGGGTAAATGCACCTGCGCCCAATTCCGGCTCAACATCTTCCCAATCTACTTGCCCCGGGACTGTTCCAACCCGTGCATCAATAAAAATCACCAACCGAGACTGACTGATAGGCTCCATCAATTCAGGAGTAAGCTGGTAGGCAGTTATCATCCGAAACGATTCACCATCGATACGTGCGACCATCATCTGAGCTAAGCACTGCCCGATAGCATCATCCGTTCTCAGCGGATTGCCATAACCAATAACAAGGATCACCGCTTTATTTCCTGCACAAGATCACCATCAGAGCTTAGTAGTTGTATCTGCAAGGGCATTTGCCCGATAGCATGTGTGGAACAGCTCAAGCACGGATCGAATGTGCGGATCACCGCTTCTACACGGTTGAGCATACCCTCTGACACATTTGTTCCCTTAACGAACCGTTTTGCGACATCCAAAACACTTCTGTCCATCGCATAGTTGTTATGTCCGGTCGCAATAATCAGATTCGCCCGTGTAATGAGGCCATTTTCGTCAATCTGATAATGATGCATCAGCGTTCCGCGTGGTGCTTCACTCGTGCCGACACCTTCAACATTATTCGGTTGCGCCTGAGCGCGTACCCGGTCGCTAAGAATATCGGGTGTATGCAGCAATGCATCGATCTTCTCAAAGCAGTACAAAATTTCAATCAATCGAGCATAGTGGTAATGGAACGAACTTTGAGAATCGAGTGTCCTGAAGAAACCGAGTGCTTCATCAGCACGGGGCGTCCCACAGGTTTTCACCAGATTCAGACGCGCTAACGGTCCAACGCGGTAAACCCCTTGTGGATAACCCATTGGTTTATAAAACGGTGACTTGAGAAATGACCATGGTTCCACTTTTTCAGCAATAAACGCTTCGTAATTCGCTGGCTTCAAGTCATTAGCCACGACATTTCCATCTGCATCCTTTATTCGCAGCAAGCCGTCGTACATCTCAAGCTCATCAGCATCATTTGTCAGTCCCATAAACATGGTGCGTAAAGAGGCAAATGCGCGAATTTCTTCATCATAATTTACCAGCACACTTTGGAACCAACTTAGGGTACGCTGCGCAATTTCAATACCATCGGGCAACATAGCCAAAATTGCATCACGTTTTTCGGCGCTCAGCGCTTCGCTCACACCACCGGGGACAACCCACGCAGGATGAATACGTTTGCCACCTAATATTTCAATGATTTTCTGCCCAATTTGGCGTAACCGTACACCATCTCGTGCAAGCTGGGGTTGTATCTCCGCCACGCCAAAAATATTACGCTTATCAGGATCGCCATCCATACCCAGCAGCAAGTCAGGCGATGATAAGTAAAAGAAACTCAAAGCGTGAGACTGAGCAATCTGTGCAAGATTAAGAATGCGGCGCAGGTTGGCTGCCGTCACTGGAATCTGGACTGCCAGCAGTGCATCACAAGCTTTCGCCGAAGCGACCAGATGACTAACTGGGCAAATGCCACAGATACGTGCCATTAAGGACGGCATTTCGTGGAAAGGTCGTCCTTCACAAAACTTTTCAAAGCCACGCAATTGCGTCACATGAAAATGGGCATCCTCAACATCACCCGCATCATTGAGATGGATGGTAATTTTGGCATGGCCCTCTATACGCGTTACAGGGTCGATGATAATTTTCTGTGCCATGCTATCTCCTAAGCGCCAAAGCGCGTTTTGCCATTTAGATCTGGCATACGTCCAGCAAGTAATTCACTGAGAACATATAAAATGGTAGTGGATGAAGGTGGGCAGCCCGGTACATAGACATCGATTTTGACGACTGAATGCACAGGTCGCACCATAGGCAGCAATTGAGGAACGCCTATACTTGGCAGTTGAGGATCAAGTAAATCAGGCTCAAGATAGGCTCGCCGCAATACAGCTTCTCCACCAACCGAGTTTCGCATCGACGGTACATTACCCGTTACAGCACAATCCCCAAGTGATATGAGGATGCGCGTATGTTCACGAATGTGGCGAATTTTCTCCAAATCAGACTCGCTGCTCACAGCACCCTCAACCAGTGTAACATCCACCATGTCAGGAAACGCTTTGCGATCGACCAGCGGACTGTAAACCAATTCAATCTGATCAGCCAATGCCAGTAGCTGTTCATCAATGTCGAGGAAGGACATGTGACAACCCGAACAGCCATCTAACCATACGGTTGCGAGTTTTGTACGGGTCATTTTTCAATCTCCCTCATCTCAGCCAAAGCCATCAAAAAACCACGTTGTTTTGTCATTTCACCAACGGCTTTACCCTTTGTGAACAACGCGCCAGTCGGGCATACTTGTACGCACTTGCCACAACTGGTACAACTTTCCGAATCCCCCCACGGCTGATTAAGATCAGTTATCACACTAGCTTGGATGCCACGTCCCATCACATCCCACGTATGCGCACCTTCAACTTCACCGCAAACGCGGACACATCGCGTACACAAAATGCAACGATTTTGATCAAATTCGAACCGTTCATGGGAAGCATCCACCTCACGACGTGGATTCCGATAATTCAGACTAATGTGGTCAATACCTAAAGAAACCGCCAGATATTGGAGGTCACAATGACCATTGGCCACACACACCGAACATATATGATTGCCCTCTACAAACAAGAGTTCAATCATCATGCGGCGGTATTTCTTTAATCGTTCAGAATCGGTTTGAACCTCCATGCCTTCCTGTGGACGGATCACACAAGCAGGCATCAATTTCGCCATCCCTTTGATTTCTACCAAACACAATCGGCATGCACCAATGTCCGAAAGACCTTCCAAATGACAAAGCGTCGGGATGAAAATGCCGTTTTCGGTTGCAAGCTCTAGAATTGTTTCATCATCGCGCCCGCTAACATCGCGATCATTGATTTTGAGTGTAACTACGCGGCTCATAATGCCACCTCCGCATGTTGATGAATCTTGCACACCCCAGAAGGACAAACCTTATCGACAATATGTGCCATGTATTCATCACGGAAGTAACGTAACGTGCTTTGAACAGGATTTGGCGCACCTTGACCCAGTCCACACAAGCTCGTATTTTTTACCATATCCGCTAGATTTTCGAGCATCGCCAGATCATCAAGTGTGGCCTCACCTTTTGTAATCTTGGTGAGCAGGTCATACATCTGTGCCGTACCAACCCTACACGGAATACATTTTCCACACGACTCAGCCATACAGAATTCCATAAAGAACCGTGCCACATCAACCATGCATGACGTTTCATCCATGACGATCATGCCGCCCGATCCCATGTAGGTTCCAAGTTGAAGTAGCGAGTCGTAATCCACAGAAATGTCGAGATACTGTTCTGGAATACAGCCACCAGAGGGGCCACCAGTCTGAACTGCTTTAAACCGCTTACCGTTGGGGATGCCCCCGCCAATGTCAAAAATAATCTCTCGAAGTGCTGTTCCCATCGGGACTTCAATCAAACCAGTGTTCTGAATGGTGCCGGTCAGTGCAAAAACCTTGGTGCCTTTGCTCTTTTCTGTTCCAAGCGAAGCATACCAATCTGCACCGTTTCGAATGATCGGGGCAATATTAGCAAAAGTTTCGACATTATTGATCAGTGTTGGGCTACCCCACAATCCACGCTCCGCGGGGAAAGGTGGGCGGGGACGGGGCATACCGCGCTTGCCTTCAATGGAAGCAATCAGCGCCGTTTCCTCACCGCAGACAAACGCACCCGCTGCCAAACGCACATCTACTTGGAAACTGAACGTCGTACCACCGATATTGTTCCCAAGGAGGCTAAGCTTTTGTGCTTGACGGATAGCAGTCCGTAAACGCTTAACCGCTAGTGGATATTCCGCCCGAACATATACATAGCCTTGTTCGGCGCCAACGGCATAAGCGGCAATTGTCATGCCTTCCAACACCTTGTACGGATAAGCTTCCATGACACTGCGATCCATAAATGCACCGGGGTCGCCTTCGTCACCATTGCAAATAACATACTTATGATCACCTTGGGCTTTAGAGACAGTACTCCACTTCAAGCCTGTGGGATATCCTGCCCCACCACGTCCACGCAAACCACTGCGAGTGATTTGCTCAATCACCTGTTGAGGTGTCATTTCACTAAGGATCTTGACCAGCGCACTGTATCCACCCGCTGCAATATAAGGCTCAATCCGTTCTGGATCAAGCTTGCCGTCATATTCCAAAACAATTTTATGTTGGCGGCCAAAAAATGGAGCATTGGTATGGCATTCGAGCCGCTTAACAGGCTCGGTCTTTAGGTTATCCAGAATATCTTTGGAATCTTCAGCTTTTACAGCTTGATACAAAACACCTTGCGGCTCAACCGAAACCATTGGGCCATTAGCGCATAAGCCACGACAACCACCACTTGTAACACGACAAGTATGGCCTAGACCACGTTCTTTGACCTGCTTTTGTAACTCGTCTTGAACTTGATCACTGTGTGCCGACAAGCATGCTGTTCCATTACAAACGAGAATACGATGCTCAAACACCTGCTCTTCAGCTATTTCCTGAAGGGCTACTTTTTGCAGTTCTTCAGCAATCATGATTTCAACCAGCCTTGAACTTTATTCTCCACATCGGAGGGTAATAACTTGCCCATAACTTCACCATCAAAAACACCTGCAGGAGCAAGACCACATGCCCCCAAACAGCGTGCCAATAACAGCGACACTTTTTTATCCGGCGTCGTTTCACCAGGTTTAATATGGGCTACCTCTTCGATCGAGTCCAATAGTTTTGGTGCCCCCTTGATATAACAAGCAGTGCCTAAACACACGATACAACTGTGTTCACCTTGGGGTTTAAGCGTAAAAAAGTTGTAAAAAGTGGCGACACCATAAACGCGGCTTAAGGGAACTTTCAGGTTGGCCGCTACAAAACGCAGGGCGTCATCATCTAGACAGCCAAAAGCCTCTTGAACACTATGAAGCGTTTCAATCAACGCGTCCGGCTCATTGCCATGTCTGCGCATAGTAGCCGTAACAATTCGCCATCGTTTGTCTTCATTAGGGGCTGCTGTCTTCAAAGAACGGGGTTGCATTGTTCCTCCAGACGTAGATCAAAATATAAGTACTGGTTTTCCTCTCTCTAGATTAGCTAGTTGGGAGAATAGCCATACCTACTAATACTCAGGGTTTCAGAGTACACAATGTCACTTTATGTTACAAAGTCATAACTATTTTGGAAGTAAGGGGAAATTATCTTAAGGTACAAAACCTAATCGCAATATCTACGATTTACAGTGGAAAGCAAGAAAGCGTTTCTGACAAATACGTATAAATCCAAGAGGTGAAAACCCCAAGAAAACGACAACAGCAACGCACGTAGCAGCAACGCCCTTGACTGTTAAATGTGGCACTACATTGCTACCTAAATCATTCACATTCGGGGCGAATTTGATTTACTTCATCATGACCAATACGGCTCAATTAGCCCTTGATGCCCGACAAACTTATACCTTCTACAAAAAGCCGCTGCGCGAAAAAAAACAAGATCATCACCGGTAACACAAACACGACACAAGCGGCCATGAGATAGGTCCACTCCGTCTGATGAAGCGAGAAATAATCAAGCAGTCCCAATGACAGTGTGTATTGTGTCTTTTGAGTAACAAAAATACGCGGTGCCAAAAAGTCAGTCCACGTGCCTACAAACGTAAAAATGCAAACCGTGGTAATAGCAGGCTTTGACAACGGGATAATGATACGTGTGAAAATTTGAAACTCACTTGCCCCATCAATCATCGCTGCTTCACTCAACTCTGACGGTAGATTCAAATAGAATTGTCGCAATAAAAATATATAGAGTGGGCTGCCACCAAAAGCAGGCACAATCAAAGGTGCCCACCCCCACAATACATTCATGTTCCCGATCCAATTCAATGATTTAAACAGAACATAAGTGGGAACCATCACCGCTAAAAATGGCAACATGATCGTTGAAAGACATAGGTAAAATAACGGCTCACGTAATCGCCAACGCATACGTGAGAAACCATATGCCACAATCGGGCAAGAAAACAATGTACCCAGCACATTTAACGCTGAAATCACGACAGTATTAAAAAAATACCGCCAAAAGTCGATAAATTGCAGGGATTCAGGGTAATTCTGCCAAACCAGGGTGCCACTGAAAAACTGTGGCGGATAAACGAAGACCTGATCTTTTGGCTTAAGTGATGTCGATATCATCCAAATGATAGGCAACAGAAATAATAACGAAATGGCCAGTAATAGCAGATGACGATTGACAGCCTGAACGGATTGACTCTGCCGATAATTCATCATGTTAACCCTCGTTGTAGGTGTAATATACATATCGGCGAGCAAATCGGAAGAACAACAAAGCCAGTCCGAGTGAAAGCAACAAAATAACCAGTGAGAGCATTGATGCATAACCGGCTTGCCAGTAGACAAATGCGTTCTTATAGATATTCAATGACAGCATCAATGTGCTATTGACAGGCGCGCCAATGGATTGTCCACTCCCGCCTCCCCCACTGCCACCTACCGACGCTGCATAGGCCTGAGTGAAGATTTGGATGAAAAACAACAACCCCGTCAAAATGTTATAAAAAATAACCGGACTCAGTCCCGGCAAAGTGACATTCACGAATTTCGCCCAAGTACCTGCACCATCGATTTCTGCAGCTTCATATAAATGGCGTGGAATGTCTCGCAATCCTGCCAATGTAATAACCATCACTTGTCCCGTCGTGTTCCAAACCACCATGATCAATATGCCCGGTTTTGACCAATTTGGATCAGCTAACCATCCGGGTGAAGGAATTTTGAGTGCATCCAAAGGCATTTTCAACAATCCGTAATTAGGATTAAGAATCCACAGAAAAAGGAGTGTTACAACCAATGGCGGCACTAAAGTTGGTAAATAAATCAACGTTCGATAAATATTAACCCCGCGCATATTCTGCGCCAGTGGTAGCGCAATCAACAATCCAACGATTACAGTAAGCGGCACCCCTAGTCCGGTCATCCATGCTGTATTCCCAAGTGACTTCCAGAACAAAGAGTCGTTAACCATACGTGTCAGATTATCGAGTCCCGTAAACTTGGTGTTATTGGGTTGCAAAATATTGTAGTTAGTGAATGCGAGATAAATCGCCATACCCATTGGGTAAACACCAAACACTAAGAAGCCAACCAACCAAGGGGAGACAAACAAAAGACCTTTGAGATTGCGTTTTAGTTCATTCATAGTTTATGGATTTGCTACATGGGACAAACCAACGTCTGCCCCATGATTTAGATAGTGTAGAAACTAGACAGCAGGTGGTCCGGCAGAATCTAGGAGCGCCTGTACCTCTTCAGTAACTTGATTCAATGCATCCTCGGGAGTTGCCTGTCCAAGCAAAACAGCTTGCTCAGCTTCACCGAGTTTCACCATATACGTATGAGCAACCGCAATACGTGGGAAAACCCGCTGGCTCTTCAAATCTTGCTGCTTGATAAACCACGCAAACCGCGAATCACTTTGGAGTGCATAATCTGGATGATCAGTAAGCTGGCATGGATTTGCGACCACTTGGGCAAAATCAGAACACACCTGCGGATCAAAACACATAAACTTTAAGAATTCCCATGCCTCAGCAGGGTGTGGAGAACCGGCAGGAATAGTATTTGGATCACTGTCCGCATAAGAAACACCAAACATTTCGGGGTTAGCTTTTGGTGACGGGAAACCGCCCGCGTTGATTGTCTTCTGATTGAAAGGCAAATCAGCCGTCGGGAATACAATATTCCACTCACCATCATAGACCATACCGACCTTTCCAGTACGGAATACATCTTGATCAGTCAGATAGCCACCTGCACTAGCAATAAAGTTCTTCACCTTTTGGGCACCATACTTTTCGTAGAATGCCAATTCCCACTTCAATGCCTCGATGTTCTTTGGATCATTAGCTGTAATTTTCTTAGCATCTGCGTCATACCATTGACCACCAAACGCCCATCCGTAAAGCACCAGATTAGCTACTTGGCCGTTACCGGGGCCGGGGTAATCAGGAATGAAACCAAGACGGGTAATGTTCCCATCTTTATCAACGACCGTCATCTTGTCCGCCCAATCGGTCAATTCCTCTAACGTCTGCGGTCCTTTTTCAGGATCTAGTCCAACTTCAGTAAAGATGTCACGGTTCCACAATAAGCCGATGTTAAAGTTGGCTGAAGCGAGCGCAAACACTTTATTATTGTACGAACCAACCTCTGGCCCATACCAATAAAGCAACTCTTTCCAGTTCGGAATATCCTTTTCGAGGAGCGGGCTTAGGTCCTGCAATGCGCCACGATGGGCATACTCAGGCACAGCATCACTCAACACGAAATGCACAACATCAGGCGGTGTACCTGCGGCAATCGCAGTCGCAATTTGTGATTGATCAGAAATGTTCGTCAGCGTTACGGTTACGTTCGGATACAACTTGTTGAAGTTTGCTGCGATCTGTTCCAAAGCGGTGGAATTCGGTGGTCCCCCCCACTGATGCCAGAACTGGAGATCAATTTTATCTTGTAGTGCCAACAAACGCGTATTGGGTATATAGCTACCCAATAACGCAGCACCTCCAAAAAGCATACCCCCTTTGAGAAAATTACGGCGGCTAATCATTTTGCTTGAAGCGTTGTCACTAGACACTATGCAGCCCTTTCTTATATACGCTAAACGGCATTCGCCGTATTAACCAACTCCCACAAGTCAGGAAACAGCCTTGCGAAACTGGATGGATCAACCATCCAAGCGAGCTTTTCGGGCGTCTGAGTAAACGTCGTAAACAAGGGTATGTCAGATGTGAGGCCAAATTGGGGGTAATCATGCTTACCTAATTGGATCAGTTCAGGAACCGCATGATAATAAGGATTGGGAATCCAACCTGTATCCACCGTATTGAAATAGGCAGCACCATGTACATCCTTTAACGGATCATAAATTCCCTTTACATCCAATGGAATCACATCTGAAAACAGTAATGGTGTATCCCCAGCATTGATTGTCAAATGATGTAAATTAGGAGGGATAACGATCTTGTCCCCCGGATGGGCTTCCAGATAGCTGCAAAATGTGGACGAACGTGCAACCGTATCCATCGTTTGAAACACAAAGTATGCTGTGCCTGTCAACACTTCACATACTTCAGGATAATTTACACGACTACCTTGGGGGAATGAATGCAAATGACCGAGTGTTTTGGCTCGTTCACGACCAATCGCAAGGGGCGGCATCAATGTAAGTTCGTAGCGCATTCCAGTATTAGCCAACCGTGATCGGTCAGTTTGACGAGCAATACCGTTATACATCCAGTATTGAACACGATCTTGGGGTTCACATGCTTCAGGTTGCAACGCCACTGACTGTAACCGGCTGAGCGGTCGGGAAAATGTCTCATCAACCACAATATCTGACGGAAATGACAATCGCCCATCTTCGGTCAATTTCACATCGAATCCAGCAGTATCCAAGAGTGTGGTCATATAGCGCTATTACCAAATATTGGTTATTATTTTCTTCTATTGTACAAAGTTCAAGTTGAGTGCGCAAAAAGTTATGGTAATCCCCACTCATGTGACGATCCCCGTTGAAGATTTGAAACGCCAATGGCAACAAATCGAACCCGAAATTATGGATGCAGTGCGCAGAGTTCTACCCACTGGAAAATACACCCTTGGACCTGAACTGGCAGCCTTCGAGGCCGAATTCGCCAGCTATGTAGGCGCAAAATTCTCGATAGGCATTAGCAGCGGTACTGCTGCACTACACTTAGCGTTACTCGCCTGTGGAGTTGGCCCGGGTGATGAGGTCATTACCGTTCCAAACACCTACATTGCAACTACATTTGCCATCAGTTATTGTGGAGCGACACCAGTCTTCGTTGATGTTGAACCCAACACATTTAACATGGATCCACAGCAAATTGAAGACAAGATTACATCCCGTACCAAAGCCATTTTGCCTGTTCATTTATACGGGCAGCTTACAAATATCGAAAGCATTGTCGAAATCGCGCATCGCCACAATCTAAAGGTTGTTGAAGATTGTGCCCACACTCATGGCGCAAAACGGCATGGACGATTTGCTGGATCATTCGGTGATGTGGGATGTTTTAGTTTTTATCCAACAAAAGTCATGGGTGCCTTCGGTGATGGTGGGATGTGCACGACCAGCGATCCCGACATTAACACCAAGATTCGCCAACTGCGCTACATGGGACAACGTACAAAATACAATCACGAGATCATTGGCTATCAAGAACGGTTGGATGAACTACAAGCGGCCATGTTACGGGTGAAGCTTCGTTACCTTGACGAGTGGGTAAACAAGCGCCAACATGTAGCCGCCATGTACGACGAAATGCTTACAGGCTTGCCTGTACAACCACCAGTCGTAGCTGACGGTAACAATCATGCTTTCTACCTGTATACAATAAAAACCAAGCGCAGAGATGAACTGAAACAGTACTTACTTGATCATGGTATCGGGTGTTATGTGGTCTACCCATACCTTGTTCCCGAAACAGGCGCATATCAATCGTTAAGTGTAGATCGAACAACGCTACCGCAGGCCGCACAAGACGTGGACCAGATACTTTCGTTGCCCATGTTTCCAGAATTAACAGATCAAGAAGTCATGCAGGTCTGTAACACAATTCGAGCATTTTATGGCAACGAATAACACAGTCAAAATTGTCATCTTGGGTGGTAGCTCTGTTGGCACCCCTTCGTTGATAGACGCCCTGCTTCGCTTACCACTGCCAACGCACAATTTTCATCTTGTGCTGCATGGACGAACCCCGGATAAACTAACACCGGTAGCCAAAGTCGCGGCCCAAATAGCAGCAGGTTGTAATTGGTTAACAGTAACCGCAACCACCGATTTAGCTGAAGCCCTCGATGGTGCAAATTACATCATTAATCAGGTGCGCGTTGGAGGCTTATCAGCGCGTGCCTTCGATGAAACATTTCCGATTGCACTCGGAATTCCGGGAGAAGAAACAGTTGGGCCGGGAGGATTTGCAAACGCAGTCCGAACCGTACCTGAAGTTGTAAAACTGGCTCAGCAAATTGAAAAGTTTGCTCCTCAAGCGCTTTTGTTATCGTTCACCAATCCGGCTAGTGTCATCCAATATGCGGTTACCAAAACCACCAATTTGCACACGATAGGCTTGTGCGATGGCCCTGTGATGATGATCGCTCAGGCTGCAACAGCATTGGGTGTTTCTCCTGCTGACCTGAGTGTTGACTATGTTGGGATGCACCACTTTGGCTTTATTACGCGTGTCGTTCATGCCGGCAAAGATGTAACCCGAGATATGCTCAATGGCCTTGATCGCATCTCTGGATTTGGCATGGACATCCCCTTCATACAATCCTTAGGCGCTTTACCTACACCCTATTTTAAGTATTTTATCCACACCGATAAGATCCTTGACGCGCAGCGTAACCAAAAACAAAGTCGTGCCCAACAGTTGCAAGCTATCGAAGCTGAACTGATAACAGAATACGCAAATACTTCGGGACGTCCAAATGGCTTATCCAAGCGCGGTGCGAAATGGTACGACGCGATCATTGCCCCAGTAATCACCAACTTGATTGAGCAACGCGAATCCACATTCATCCTCAACGTTAAAAATAATGACTTGGTTTCGTGGTTACCGTCTGACGCAATTATTGAAACACCCTGTCTTTTACAGGCAGGTCAGGTACGCCCCATTGGAATGCCAGCGCCATCCCATGAACTAATGGCACGCATTCAACTAAATTGTGCCTATGAACAGCTAATGGTAGATGCCATTCTTGAGCAATCAGAAACCAAAGCACTACACGCATTGACCTTGAATCCAATGATTAACAACATCAGCCAAGCACGTGCCGTTTTACAACAAGCGTGGCCAGCTACAACCTCATTGGCCTAAGCCATAAAATATAAAGGATTTATCGTGACTGGATTTTATGATGATCTCTACGAACAACCCATTGCAATCCGCCGCACAGTCGAGGCATTGACCAAGCATCTCGCTCCCGTTTCAGAATATGCCGCGCGGATCAAAAACGGTGACATCCAACGCGTGATCTTCACCGGCATGGGAAGCTCATATGCAGCAGCAACATTTTGTCAATTAACGCTTACAAAACACAATGTGATGGCGCTCGCAATCGAGTCATCAGAGTTAATTGTAGATCACGACTATTTTCTTACCCCTCAAACCTTGATTGTGGCAATCTCACAATCGGGTCGCTCCATCGAAATTATACGATTACTCGATGTGCTGGAAAACCTCCCTACCCCTGCCCCCGTGATCGGAATCACAAATACGGTAGGAAGTCCTCTAGAAACACGAAGCACGCTTGCCCTTGTGACTCAAGCGACTGAAGAAGACAGCGTATCTACCAAGACATATACCTGCGCACTAGCCACTTTGAACTTACTCTGCTGTGTTTTAACCGGAACACCTCTCGATGAAATGGCTAAAAAACTTCTGCAAGCAGCAGACATTATCGAGATCAACATCCCCATTTGGAAACAACAAGCCACTGAAATTGCGGAACATATATTCCCACAAATGCGGTTTATGGAGTTTATCGGTCGTGGCTCTGCCCGTACTTCTGCACTAACAGCCGCCTTAATCACCAAAGAAACAGCAAAATTACCAACTGAAGGAATGATTGGCGGACAGTTTCGTCATGGCCCTATCGAGGTAGTTGATGAAAAAGTAGCGATCGTCATTTTCATGGGTACAGGTAATGCACGTGTATTGAATGACGCCTTAGCCCATGATCTCGTTCTACGAGGCGGTCATGTGATTGCAATTGGTGCGAATGTAAGTACACCATCCAGTATAAATATTCCTGCGCTTGAAGATAATATTGCAACCGTAGTTGAAATCGTCCCGATCCAGCTTCTAGCGGCAGCATTAGCAAACTTGCGTGGATTTGTTCCCGGTAAATTTCGCTACAGCAGCAAAGTGACGACAACAGAATAGGATATTGATGCATGACAACTTATCCCATAAGCAACTATGCCGTTGGTCTTGACATTGGTGGCACAAACATGGTCGCAGGGGTTGTCGAGGCAGATAATGGTCGCGTCATCAGCAGAATGTCAGTACCAACTGATTCACGACAAGGGCATCAAATTGGGTTACAGCGAATTGCGGACTTGATCAATACAGTAATCACGACCGCAAACGTACCGCAATCTGCAATTGTCGGGATCGGCATTGGAAGTACCGGCCCTGTAGACTCGATTACCGGCTATATATACAATCCGCACACCTTACCGGGATGGGATGCTTTACCAATTGTTCCCTACCTAACAGAACGATTTCATTTACCCGCAACATTGCTGATTGATACTCATGTCGCAGTATTGGGCGAACATTGGGTAGGCGCAGGGCAAGGTGGAACCAATGTGGTTTATATTACTGTCGGAACGGGTATTGGCGCAGGCATTATTCTCAATAATCGCCTCTATAGGGGTACACGTCTTTTCTCAGGCGAAGTCGGTCACATCACAATAGATCTCAATGGCCCCGAATGTTACTGCGGAGGTAACGGCTGTTGGGAAATGTTAGCAGCCGCTCCTGCGATTTCTACATTCGCTTCCGAAAATGCCCCAAATGATAGTCTATTGCTAGAGATGGCAGATGGAAACCGTCAGAAAATTTCCGCATTATTAGTGAGCCAAGCAGCCGACGCCGGTGATTCATTTGCTCAATCGCTCATGGAACGCACTGCCTTTTTCATGGGTACAGGCATAGCCAATCTGATGAACATTCTTGCGCCGGATTACATTATTCTTGGTGGAGGGGTCATGCAAAGTTGGCCGAAACTCGCGCCTACCATACTCGAAACAGTTCGCAAACGAGCTGTGATGGTTCCATTCGACACCGTACAAATTGTGCCTGCTGCATTAGGACTAGACGCCGGTATTACAGGAGCTGCACGCGCGATACTTGCGCAACAATCAGGAGACCCAATACTCGGATAATATGATTTCAGCGTATCTATACTTTTGACGACTTATAATTGATTTACTGCAAAAGACACACAACTCGACCGTTTGGGTTAACTACAAAACAACAGCCTATTCTAGTGATCGTCCTCTCCTCTATTCAAATTCTCAGATGTTCAGCACCATAAGGTCCCCGCAAATGTATTTGCAATATCTAGAAGACGTAACAAACACAACCAATCGCATTTGAAAGCGCTTTTATGCCTTAGAAAACAAATAAGGGTAAGCAACACGACAAGTGGCTAAACGACAGCTATGAGTTAAACTGAGGCTATAGCTCACGAAACAAGCACATTTTTGCACGCACCAGTCTGCAATCGGTTGCATCTGGAAAGTCAAAAGCAAGATTAAACACGATCCTCAAAAATTCCATCAGTTTACAGAATTAGCTCATAAATATGCTGTCACTTGTTCTTGTATCTAAAACTCAATGCTCATTCAGTTGGGAGAAATCTCGGAACAAATCAGTTCAAAGGAGAACGGTCAATTAGTTCAGCCCGTAATTAGATTTGTGGAGCGAATAATATGCGCTTTTTGAGAATATGTTTGCTTATCATAATTTGGGGGAGTGTGACTGTATTCAGTGTCAACGCACAACAAAATTCCGACAAAAACCTCACGATTGGATTCTCGCAGGTTGGTTCGGAAAGTGCTTGGCGTCTGGAATTCACGCGCGCAATAAAAGCCGAGGCTCAAGAGCGAGGGATTAATCTCATCCTCACAGATGCGGAAAATAGTCAGAAAAACCAAATAGCGGCCTTACGTGCCTTCATTGCACAACACGTTGATGCCATTATCCTTGCTCCCGTCATTGAAACAGGTTGGGATCAAGTTCTCCGTGAAGCCCAACAAGCAGGCATTCCAGTGGTCATTATAGATCGCAATGTAACCGCCGATGAATCCCTATATTTGACTCGTGTTTCTTCTGATTTTGTTTACGAAGGGCGTTTGGCCGCCGCGTGGCTCGCTCAAGCCACTGCCGGTAAAAAATGTAAGATTATTGAATTAGAAGGAACGGTCGGTTCCAGTGCAGCACGTGACCGTCAAATTGGCTTTAATGATGTCATCAAATTATTTCCGGACATGCAAATTATTGTGTCACAGTCAGGAGATTTTATAAGAGAGAATGGTAAAAAAATTATGGAAAGCATCCTTAAAACAGAAAATCCAACTGAGATATGTGCTCTTTGGTCACACAATGACGATATGGCAATTGGGGCAATTCAGGCCATCAAAGAGGCCGGACTAAAGCCCGGTAAAGATATACTCATCGTGTCAGTAGACGCTATTCCAGATATTTTTAAAGCGATGGCGGACGGAGATGCAAATGCCACCATTGAACTCAGCCCTTATTTAGGTGGACCTGCCTTTGATGCAATCATTGCCTATTTGCGGGGTGAACAACCTCCCAAATGGATTCCAGTTACAGGCAAGATATATTTCCCTGATACAGCAGCAGCAGAATATGCGAGACGCCAACAATGAAGTTCGGAGCAATCTTCTAACCACGAGCCAACAATTCAAAAATCGTTTCATAGCCTTTGTTGCGGTTAGCTTTCAATATTTAACTTCCTGAAACCAAGCATTAACATTGCCCAATACATTTAGGTGAGGAAATCGAATGCCTAAACCAAAAACTAATCGTCCAACCTTATTGGATGTTGCTGATATGTCAGGCGTCTCCTATCAAACGGTATCGCGTGTGATCAACAATCACCCTTATGTATCCGACGAAGCGCGAGAACGTGTTGAAATAGCGATCAAAGCATTAGGCTATCGTCCCAACAAAGTCGCAACCAAGCTTCGATCAAAATCCTCCAAAACCATTGCCATTATTCTCTTTGGAAGTTGGTTTCACGGCCCTGTACAAATTGCACTCAATGTCGAAATGGCCGCTCGAACCAACGGCTTTGACGTAATCTTGATGAATGTCACTGAAACTCAGGTTCAGGTAGTAAAGGCGCTACAGTATGTGAAGGCGTGGGATATTGAAGGCTTGATTATGATTATTCCCGCTCAAAGTGTCCCTATCGAAGAAATACGTGCAATCTGCGGGGACACACCTATAGTGCATATTGATTCGGCTACTTCAGCGGGCATTCCATCAGTATCACTAGATGACGCTTTAGGTACCGAACAAATCGTTGAACATTTGATTTCGCTGGGGCATGCCCGGTTTTGCGAAATTAGCGGCCCCCTGAACTGGGTTAATGCTCAAATTCGACACCAAACATGTTTGCAAGTTTTTGAAAAACATGGAATTGAGTTCCCAATCCATATTGAAGGCAATTGGACTACAGCCGGTGCTTATCAAGCAATGCGCAGGTTATTAGGTTCAGACCACTACTTCTCGGCAATAATTGCCGCCAACGACAATATGGCTTTCGGTGCTTTGCGAGCATTAGAACAGCATGGATTAACAGTTCCCAACGATATATCTGTAGTTGGATTTGATGATAATCCAGAGGCCGCGTACTTTTCCCCTCCCCTAACAACCGTTCGCCACAATTATATTCAACTCGGTTTAGCTGGTTTTGAGTATTTACTTGAACTTATCGAAGAACGCCAAACCCCTATCCAGCAGAGGTTGGTTACGCCTCGCCTAATCATACGCGAGAGTACCATGCCGGTTAATAAGCGATAATAGTATCGCTTCCGTTTTAGCTGTCCATTCCCTACACATTTTTAGCTGCACCTTCACCTTTTACACGGCACGAAGATTATTTGAGCAACTTCTTGACTTTTCAACAAATATGCGACATTATATGTGTGAACGTTCACACACGGAGGTGTTTGTCGTCCAAAATATATATGTTTTGTGAATTGTAGTACTGAAAATTTGGCTATTTTGCTACCACAATATTACGCTTAACATCATTAAACAAATTTATGGTAGCAACTTTATATCATCGTTATTTTCAACTAAGCTAATCAGTCTTCAATTCCTCTAAACGCACAATCAATTTGCATTCTTGGTCTATCCATCTTCATTACATTCTAGAAGATGGCTTAGTTTCTTTTTGCCCGGTGACGGGTACGAATACGAATGTCAGCCGTCAAACGTTCATACGTGCTGATTTAACGTAGATTACTTAAAACAACGCCTGTATAGGCGAGAGGAGGTTCTGTTCCAAATCGAATCACAACACACTACAACCAAAAACGAAGGCTTCTTGTTCGCGATTACTAATTAAGGAGTGTTATCAATGCGGTTTTTAAGAGCTAGTTTTATGCTTGTCCTGATGCTGATTCTGTCGTTGACAGTCGCCCATGCACAAGCACCATTGACCATTGGGTTTGCACAAACCGGTTCAGAAAGTGGATGGCGCACAGCTTTCACCAATGCAATGAAGGCCGAAGCGGAAAAGGAAGGAATCGACCTCAAGTTCAGTGATGGTCAACAAAAGCAGGAAGTCCAGATTGCGGCGCTGCGTTCATTCATCGCCCAACAAGTTGATGCTATCTTGCTTGCTCCAATTGTTGAAACTGGCTGGGACGCCGTTCTAAAAGAAGCTCAAGACGCCAAAATTCCTGTTATTTTGGTTGACCGGGGTGTGACTGCCGATCCCTCTCTATATGTTACCAGAGTGGCAGCAGACTTCAACCACGAAGGCCGTTTGGCTGGAGCATGGTTGGCACAAGCAACGCTCGGCACCTGCAACATCGTCGAAATCCAAGGTACTGTTGGTTCCAGCGCCGCCCTTGACCGTATGAAAGGTTTTGGCGAAGTAATTGCCCTCTTCCCGCAAATGAAGATTGTTGCTACTCAGGTAGGCGACTTCACTCGTGATGGCGGCAAGAAGGTTATGGAAGGCTACATCAAATCACTCGATGGCCTCAAAGATGTCTGTGCCATTTGGAGCCACAACGATGACATGCTCCTCGGTGCAATTCAAGCGCTCAAAGAAGCAGGTATCAAGTCCGGTCAAGACGGCATCAAGACCATCTCAGTTGATGGTGTGACTGATATTTTCAAAGCTATGGCCGATGGTGATGCCAGCGCCAGCATTGAACTGATCCCTGACCTCGGGCCACTCGCTTTCCAGGCCGTGCGTGACGCAATCGCAGGAAATCCTGTTGAGAAGCGCATCGTAATGCCCAGCCCCATGTGGTTCCCGGACACAGCGGCAGACCAGTACGCCAAGCGCAGTGCAGCTTCCTAGTTTGATCTGAAATGTGTGGGGTGCTCTTGAGTACCCCACCTTTCGTAAAAAGGATCAAAAGTTCCAGAAGTCGAAACAAATATCTACTTTGGCAGCTTGCCCGTTTACAAGTATTGTTTTTGCAACTGATGAGCGAATAAATCACAATGACAGATTCTGCTAACACAACTCCCCTACTCGAAATTCACAACCTAACCAAGACATTCCCCGGCGTTCCAGCACTTTCGTCGGTTAATTTCACTATGTACCCCGGCGAGGTTCATGCACTTCTTGGAGAAAATGGCGCTGGTAAATCCACACTCATTAAAGTCATCACAGGGGTTTACAAAAAGGATACAGGGAGCATTCGCCTACAAGGAAAAGAGATCGAGCCTAACAGCCCGCATGATGCCCAAGCACTCGGTATCAGCACCGTATATCAAGAAGTGAACCTCATTCCGACGCTTTCGGTTGCCGAGAACATCTATCTGGGTAGGCAACCCAAACGATGGGGAATCATCGACTCGAATGCGGCGACGAAGAAAGCCAAGCAATTACTCGAGACATATGACCTCCATATTGATGTCTCGCAGCCCCTGTCCTCCTTTTCAGTCGCCGTTCAACAAATCGCCGCGATTGCACGCGGTGTTGATCTTTCCGCCAAAATCCTAATTCTCGATGAGCCAACATCAAGTCTGGATACCAACGAAGTCAAGACCCTTTTTAAGGTGATCCGCTC
Organism: Aggregatilineales bacterium; assembly: GCA_044227005.1. Classification (GTDB taxonomy): domain Bacteria; phylum Chloroflexota; class Anaerolineae; order Aggregatilineales; family Phototrophicaceae; genus CFX2. Next base: position 144,407 of record JBGAFZ010000002.1, on the reverse strand, counting down.
ACTTAAAGAAAAAGGCATCGGCATTTTACTAATCACGCACTTCCTTGACCAAGTGTATGAAATCTCTGACCGAATCACGATTTTGCGTAACGGTGTCAAAGTAGCCGATCACCTGACCGCTGAACTCCCAAGGATGCAGCTTGTTTCCGAGATGATCGGCAAAGAATTAATTGAAGAAGTGTCATCCTCAAAGGCTAATAAATCGACGAAAGAGGATGTATTTCTTGAGGTGCATGGACTAGGCAAACAAGGAGTCATGCAGCCTTTTGACCTGAAAATCATGAAGGGTGAAATTGTCGGTTTAGCTGGCTTGCTAGGTTCAGGCCGAACAGAAGCGGCACAGCTTATTTTCGGAATCACACATCATGACTCAGGACAAATAGCTGTAAAAGGAACAAAGGTAACCTTCAAGTCCCCGCGCCAAGCAATCCTACATGGTTTTGGATTATGTCCTGAAGATCGCAAATTAGAAGGGATCATAGGCGATCTTTCCATTCGAGAAAACATCATCCTAGCTTTGCAAGCCAAACGTGGCTGGTTCCGCTTCTTGAATCACAAGAAACAGGAAGAACTAGCAGACGAAATGATCAAAGCGCTACACATCGCTACCCCCGACTCTCAAAAAGTCGTCAAGGAACTTTCTGGTGGAAATCAACAAAAAGTGATTCTCGCTCGCTGGTTGGTTTCAGAACCTGAATTTCTAATACTAGATGAACCCACACGCGGAATTGATGTGGGAGCGCACGCTGAAATCATCGCGATTATTAAAGACCTGTGTGCTAAGGGAATGCCTTTACTTGTCATTTCTTCAGAACTCGCAGAGGTTGTTGACTACAGTGATCGTGTGGTTGTGCTGCGTGATCGCAAAAAGGTTACCGAACTTCAAGGGAGTGACATCAGCCAGAACTCTATTATGAAAGCCATCGCGGAGAGTCAATGACTACCAGAGAACCGCTTCAACCCAGAACTCAGACCGGCGCAGGAGGAGCAATTCCCACTTGGCTGCGAAACAATCGACGTGCGATCTGGCCGTTAGCCGCCCTTGCACTCATACTGTTCGTCGACAGCCTGATCTCGGATAACTTTTTTGGCATCAGAATTGTGAATGATCCTCTTTATGGCGGACATCTTTACGGCAACATCGTTGATATTCTCAAGAATGCCGCCCCCGTCTTGTTACTCGCAACAGGAATGTCCTTAGTCATCGCTACGCGAGGCATAGATTTGTCGGTCGGCGCAATCATGGCGATTTGCGGGGCAACTGCTGCTGTTCTTGTTGGCAAAGGTGATCTACCACCTGCCCTACCCGTTCCAGTGATCATATTAATCAGCATTGGCGTCGGTGCGCTCTGCGGATTATGGAACGGTATCCTAGTTGCCTTCTTCGATATACAACCCATTGTAGCCACACTAATCTTGATGGTCGCCGGACGAGGCATTGCCCAGATGATTACACAGGCGACGATTGCCACTTTTGTAAATGAGAATCTAGCATTCCTCGGCGTTGGCTATATTTTCAGTCTACCAGTTTCAATATTCATTTCCTTAGGGGTTCTCATTCTCATTTACCTCTTGGTGAGACGTACCGCCATAGGATTAATGCTTGAATCCGTAGGCGCAAATGCCAAAGCCAGTTACTTTGTGGGCATCAATGCACGTTACATCAAGCTATTTGCCTATGTCGTTTCCGGCATATGTGCTGCAATCGCTGGTCTTATAGCGGCCGCCAATATAAGAGGTGCAGATGCAAACAACGCCGGCCTATACCTTGAACTGGATGCGATTTTGGCTGTTGTCATCGGTGGGGCATCGCTGAATGGCGGACGATTTTACCTCGGTTTAAGTGCCATTGGGGTCATGATTATCCAGAGTATGAATACCGGAATTCTCACCAGTGGCATCCAACCGGAATTCAATCTGGTTGTAAAAGCAATCGTCGTCTTGATCGTCCTACTCATTCAATCAGAGATCGTACGGAAATTCATCGGACAACGACTTCGGAGAACGACATGAAATCACGTTTCCTAACGCTTGGCATAACCCTTGTGGTATTTATTGCCTTGTATATGGTGAGTTGGGCACGCTTTAAGGGCTTTGGTTCAACGGTTGTACTCGCCAACATCCTCTACGACAACGCCTTCTTAGGCATTACAGCAGTTGGCATGACGTTTGTAATTCTCTCCGGTGGTATTGATTTATCCGTTGGATCAGTGATTGCATTCATCGGCGTATTCTGTGCCCTCATGATCCAGAACACTCAGCTTCACCCGCTAATTGTTTTTGCAATGGCACTAGCCATCGGAACCCTCTTTGGCGGCACAATGGGTATCATTATTCACTACCTCAAAATCCCTGCATTTATAGTGACCCTAGCAGGTCAATTCTTGGCACGCGGATTGATATTTTCGCTGACAACCCGCTCAGTCGGCGTCACCCACGAGTTTTATCAGCAGGTATATGATATCTCCATCAAACTACCGTCCGGTGGAAAACTATCTTTCCTTGCCATAATTTTCCTAGCCGTCTTGCTATTAGGCATTTTCGTTGCTCACTTCACAGAATTCGGGCGTAACATTTATGCCATGGGCGGGAACGAGAACGCCGCGTTACTCCTCGGTGTACCAGTAGCACGCACCACAATTTCTGTCTATGCATTAAGTGGTTTTCTCGCTGCCCTCGCAGGAGTAGTTTATTCACTTTACACGTCCTCGGGATACCCCCTAGCAACAGTTGGTGTGGAACTGGACGCGATTGCCGCGGTTGTTATTGGCGGCACACTTCTTACGGGCGGTGTAGGTTATGTCGCCGGAACCTTTATTGGTGTACTTATCAATGGAACTATTCAAACCTATATCACGTTCGACGGCAGTTTGAATAGCTGGTGGACGCGCATTGTTATTGGCATTCTGCTATTTATCTTTATTGCCCTGCAAAAGTTCTTGAGTAGCAGCAACGGTCAAGCTCTGTTTCGATTAGTACGAGGAACGCGCAAAGTCGAACAACCTACATAATCGATTTTGCCTACTGAGTATCATAGGGTGGATGTTTGCTATAAAATGTTGGGTTAAATGCTCCTGCGGAAATTTCACTAGAGCATTTAACTTCCTACTCTATATCTTCACCTAAAAGTTAGAAAAATATGAACCGATTATTTGCCAATGTAAGTCTGGGCGTAAAACTCAACTTTTTGGTCTTGTTAGTATTAACTATTCTGCTAGTAGGGATTGTTCTTCTTCTCAAGCAAAACACGCAAAACCTAACCGAAGTGATCGGTGGCGAACGTATTACCGAAGAAGTAAACATCATTAGAAGTCGTTTGGCAGAAATTGAAGACGGATTGGTCGTCAACATCAATTTTCTCTCATCAAGTGTCAGCTTTTTTCAAGCAGTTGGACGCCGCGACGAAGTCGAAACCAAAGAAATCATAAACCGTGCCAACGCCTCGTTAAAACTAGATGACATTACAGTTGTCGATGGCGATGATAAAAGGTTGGTTGATACTCAGGTTGATGAAGACCAATCTGAAGAAGACAAACTCTTGAACCGCGCTTTGACTGGCGATGAAAGTACGGCGCTGCTCATCGAAAAAAATGCAAATCAGATCGAAATCAGCATTGCAGTCGCCGCGCCCATCGTCAGCAGTAACGGAAATGTACTGGGCGCAATCCTAATTGGTCGCCACATCAGTGATAAATTCCTAGAAGATCTTACGTTTGGCCGCGAAAGCATCAGTCTCGGTTTGATCTTTCAGGACAAGATACAAGCCCGCACATTCCCCGATAGACAAAACAGTCTATCCGATCACATTCTGAACAACGGCATAGCGATTGACGTCGACTCAATCGAACTGGCGCAGAGCGGTCAAAACGTTATTCTCAATCATCTTGTCACGGGTAGCGGTGGTGTTCCCCATACAATGGCCTATACACCAATTCTCTCTGCCGAAAGTTCCTCTCCTGCCGTGATCATGATACTGGTAGAACTAAAAGACATATTCTCTTTTCAAAATGTCACATTACTCAACACCATAATCATTTTCGCAGCTCTCACCTTATTTGCCCTAGCCATCATCTACATCAACATTTATCAGACGATGATTCGTCCTCTGAACAAACTCAAAACTATAGCGCATACGATGACCAGCGGAGAATATGATGAGCGCGCGCCGGTAGACACTCAAGATGAGGTAGGGCAACTCGCAAAAGCCTTCAATGAGATGGCGAACGCTATTCAGCAGCGTGAAATTAGCCTTCTCGCGGCGCGCGAGCAAGCCGAACGCGCGGACAAAGTGAAGTCGATGTTTCTGGCAAGCGTGTCCCACGAATTAAGAACACCCCTGAATGCCATAATCAACCTCACCAAATTTGTCATGATTGGCATTTATGGCCCGGCAAATGCCGAACAGGTCGAAGCGCTCAGTAAGGTAGAAAGAAGCAGTAAACACCTGCTCAACTTAATCAATGATGTGCTCGACATCTCCAAAATTGAATCAGGCTCACTAGAGCTTTTCGTCGAAGATGGGCTAAAAATAAACGAAATCATCCTCTTAGCCATGGAAACAGGCAAAGGGCTATTGATGAATAAACCCATTGAAATTATGCTTGACCTTGACCCGAATCTGCCACTTCTGCGCGGTGACGAGCAACGAGTCCGACAAATCATGTTGAACCTCATTTCAAATGCCTGCAAGTTCACCGAAAAAGGCCAAATCGTAATCAAATCTTGGCAACAAAATCAGGAAATTATCTTCTCTATTTGCGACTCCGGCCCTGGAATTGATGCAAAATACCATGAAACGATTTTTGAAGTATTCCGACAAACCAAAGTTGGGCTACGCAAAAGCGAAGGAACCGGATTAGGGCTTCCAATTTCCCGTCGTCTAGTAGAAGCTCATCATGGTAGGTTATGGGTAAACAGTACTGCGGGAGAAGGCGCTACGTTCTTCGTCGCACTACCAATTAACTCAACCCTTTCCTTGACAGTGTAGCCTAATTAGCGAAAAGGAAACCAATGTCCGACCCGATAATTTTCTACATTGAAGATGACGAATTAAGCCGCGAAGTGATGCATACGCTCTTGACCCGCGGATTGGGTTACACGAGCGTTACTATATTCGAGAGCAGTAGCGAGTTTGAACTCAAATTAGATACATTGACAACAATTCCTGACGTTATCTTCTTAGATATACACATGGAACCAACCGACGGCTTTACCATCCTGAACTTGTTACGTCAGAGAACAAAATACGATTCAACCCGCGTTGTCGCGCTGACCGCCAGCGTCATGAACGAAGAAGTTAAAAAACTAAAGGATGCCGGTTTCAACGGCGTGATTGCGAAACCACTAAACTACGAGACATTTCCCAATGCGTTACTGCGGATTTTGGACAAAGAAGATATTTGGTCTGTCAAATAACTGTGATCGTGTCAGATAATTGAACTAATTTGCACATTCAACAGGCTTGCATCATTGCTACTCGGCTAGTTTGGGTGTAAAACAGAACGGTTAAAAGCCCTAATTTTAGGTACAAAATTGATGACAAATCGACACGCGTTAATTATAGATGATGATGCTTATAGCATTCACATTATGGAAAGATTTCTCGATCAAGAGAATGTTTCGTATACCCCTGTCCTAGATACATCTAATCTCGAAAGTATTCTGCAAACTTTAACAAAGGTCGATGTTGTTTTTCTCGATCTTGAAATGCCCAAACGGGATGGTTACGAGATATTGGAAATCCTAAAAGTGTATATCAAACCACAGGTTCCCATCGTAGCCTGTACCGTCCACACAGCCGAAATCCAGCACACCCGAAAACTAGGATTTTTTAGCTTTGTAGCAAAGCCCTTGGACATGGATCGTTTTTCAAATCAATTAAACCGTATACTCAGTGGAGAACCAGTTTGGGAAGCTCGCTAATGCGACTTGTAGGATGATTTTAGGAGAATTCTAAGTACATCAGTCAAATAACACTACCATAATACCCAGCCTCGATATTATCGCCTTAATCTTTCAACGTATCTGACACTATTTTTTTAAATAGTCCACACGACAAAACAAAGTCTGGATCTGACACCCACTAACTGTATTTCAATATTGTAATCGCATATTTTAAGGTGATTAGTTAGACTAGCGAATAATATAATCGAAGCGGAATAAAAATTCGCGATGCGCAAAGCATTCCTTCAAACACAAACACGCAAATATCAGCAACTCTGTATTGGTATTTTGCGCGTGGTCTACGAATCTGAATATCCCATGACCGCCGACTCAATCGCATTTATGATTCGCACACAAAACAATTCAGATCTGAACCTACTTCTAGAACATCTAGTGCGGCATGGACACATCAAGATAGAAATAATCAACGACACTCCCAACTATACCAAACCGCCAAACACCACGCGCCCTCGACTCCCCTTGCCCGATTACTTAACCGATTTATCGCCTGATGACTTCACCCCATAAGTATCCAAACCGCTCCATTACCCTATAATTCACCACATACTCGCCCCACTAAGTCCAGTGCTTTAGCAATCATGGCTCAAATCGGTACAATGTAGGTTCAATCATTCATCACTCACATTCACTGGTGTAATTTCTGCTCATAAATAACGAAACTACTAAAAGTACACTTTATACAAGGAGATTCAAATGACATCATCAGACGTTACTGAGGAAACACTACTTCCCTACGAGTGGCCGGGGAGCTATTTTATCGGTGAAGAAGAAATTGACGCGGTAACCAAGGTCTTGCTTGCACGCAGCCCATTCCGTTTCTATGGTCACGATCTCCTGCATTATGCCGATCAGGTTGAAGATTTTTACCGCGAACGTCTCGGTTGCAAACATGCTGTCGTGGTCAACAGTGGCACAGCCGCGCTTTCAGTTGCCCTTGCTGCTGCCGATGTAGGACCGGGTGATGAAGTCCTCATGCCCGGTTATCTCTGGGTCGCCTGTTTATCAGGTGTCATTCGTGCTGGTGGTATCCCGCGCTTGGTTGAAATCGATGACACCTTCACCATGGACCCCGATGACCTCGAGCGTAAAATTAGCCCTCGTACCAAAGCCGTCCTCTTGATTCATATGAGTGGTGCGTGTGGTGATGTCGAGCGCATCGCGGCCATTTGTAAGCGTCACAATGTCGTCCTAATTGAAGACACTGCGCAAGCCAATGGCGCAAGTTTTCACGGAAAACCCCTCGGCAGTTTCGGTGATCTGGCCATCTTCAGCTTCCAGTACAACAAGAACGTGACAGCAGGTGAAGGGGGTCTCGTCGTTTCCAATCGAGATGATCTCGGAAATCGTGCGTGGGCCTATCACGATATGGGCTACTCCCGTAACGAAAAAGGCCGCGTTGATCCCAATGGTCCAGTCCAGACGTGGGGACAAGGTAGCCATATGAGCGAAGTTTCAGCCGCCATGCTCATGGCACAGGTGCGTAAGCTAGAACTCATAACTGGGACGATGCGCAGACACAATCAACAGTTATATGCAGGTTTTGCACAAATCCCCGGTGCCAAACCTCGTCGCGTCATTGATCCAGCCGGTGATAGTGGCCCCTTCGTACTCATCACATGGCCTACTGCCGAAATCTGCCAGCAGTTGGTCGATGCGACTCGCGCAGCCGGCGTGCGTCCCGGCCCCAAAGGCATAGGTAACATCCGCATGACCGATTGGGGAATGCATATCTACTACAACAATGTCAGCCTGATCGAAAAGCAACCGGTCAATTCGGTTGGTCGTCCTTGGAGCGATCCGTTGAATGCATGGGCAAAAGATATTGACTATCACAAAGGTCTCTTGCCACAAATGGATGATCTTGTGGAACGCACATGCCTCATCCCGGTTCCGCCGCAGCTCACGCCCGAAACATGCGACCAAATCGTCGCGGTTTATCGTGACTGTGCCGCCAAGCTCGGCGTGAGCTAGTATATTATTCCCTAGGACGTGTCATTCGATGCGTCCTAGAACTTTTCAGCATTTATTACACCTTTTCATAAAAATGTTGAGGCAAGATTACAATGGTTATTTCAAGTCCATCAGTACCACATACTACGCAAACGCAAAATAATCAACCGTATCGCGTCACGGTGCAAGACTATGTCACCTTTCGCAATCAGGGATATCTGGTCGTCCCGGGATTAATCCCGCTCGCCGAAGTTGACGCTATGAATGAACACATTGACCGTTTATTAGCTGGAGAAGAATCAATCCCCGGAATTCCACCGCCACCCGCAGATTTACCATCAGAGCAGAAATTAAACTACTGGCAACGTGCCCACATGCTGCATCGGGTACTTCCCATACACGAACGTTTTCTGTTGCATCCGCGCACACTTGATGTCTTAGAAGCCTTAATCGGCCCAGACGTATTGGCGCTCCAAAGCATGTTGTTCTTCAAACAACCCGGTCAGCCGGGACAGGGTTTTCATCAAGACTCATACTATATCCCAACACTGCCGGATACCTTATGTGGTGCATGGGTAGCACTCGACCCCGCTACTGAGGAAAACGGATGCTTGTGGATGAGTGTCGGTTCCCAGCACGAACCTGTTTACCCCGACGATGACACCGAAACCAACAATGACAATGGTGACCGCGTGCTGTCCGACCTAACGCCCATTATGCATGCCAGCCATCCCGATGTTCAGAAAAACACCCTATCAAAAGTTGCAACGCGCTACACCGAAGTCAAAGCAGAAGTCCAACCGGGTGATGTAATCTTTTTCGGCGGACACATTCTCCACCGATCGCACCCCAATCATTCACGCACACAATCGCGCCGATCTTTTGTCGGTCATTACTGCAATGCGCGCTCACAAGTCCCATGGAATCATGGCGACCCATTTGAGGGTGATTCGGGTAATTATTTGCACATTCTCGCCCGCGGCAGCACTCACTTACCCTATGCACAACCACGCTTCGGCACAGCTTGTGCAGCCAATCAACCACAACGTTTTGGATCACGCCCGCCGCGACCAAAGTCCATGATGGGCAGCAACAATGGCTTGATGATTTTGACCGCCCATAGCGACGAAAAACACGATCACTAGCAGAATTATCCTCGATCATTGATATGCAGGGGGTATAGCAAATCAGATCAGAGTATTACGGTTAATATGTAGCATACCGGATGTTGAATAGCGCGGCGAACACACCATTTCCCGGATAACCATGCCGGGAATCGCATTTGTCACTATAATGAGTACAAATGTTTTGAGGAGTTCATGCTATGCGAATTCGTGCTGTTCTATTCATATCACTATTGATGCTTTTTGGAGTAATTGGCTTTATTTCATCCAGCCTAGCCCAAGATGCCAGTTGCGAAGCCTTGATACAACCAGCCTTCGTACAACTTAATCAAACGTGTGCCACCCTTCCCGGCAGCGCGGCTTGCTTTGGCAGTTCGACGAGTGCAACACTCGTAGGGGATTCACAAGATGGATTTAGCAAACCCGGTGACCAACTGCCGCTTTCAAGCGTTCAAACCGTCCAAACGCACACCCAAAATGAAGCGTGGGGTCTAGCCCTATTGAACGTTCACGCCAATATCCCGCTCAAACTCTCAGAACAAGGATTGAAGTACATTCTCATAGGTGACGTAGAGGTTCAAAACGAAGTTGATACTGCCAAGGCATTCACACCGGTCTCGCCGATCATCGTTACGCCTTTGGTCGCTTCCAATCTTCGTAGTTCAGCGAGCAAAGACGCGCGTATCCTTGGCAATGCTACCGTAGGAACAGAACTTACTGCCGATGGACAAAGCACTGATGGTAAATGGTTACGTGTCATGAGCGGTGATCAACTCGCATGGATTAGTCGCCAAATCGTGGCAGAAAAAGAAGGCAGCATCAGCACCCTGCCAATTATTACCGCAAATACACGCACCCTTATGCAATCCTTCCGTCTAAACACAGGTAATACCACGCCAAGCTGCACCAACGCTCCACCTTCCATGTTAGCAATTCAATCTCCTTCAGGCGTGAATAGCAGCATCACGGTCAATGGTATCGACATTCGTTTTGCAGGTACGATTATCCTACAAACGACACCCGAGAACGTGATGCAACTTATAGTTTTAGATGGTGCTGGCAGCACAGGTGGAGTTTCCGTCCCTCCCGGTTTCACATTGAATATTCCCTTTAATCAAGATGGTGGCGCTGCGGGCAACGCAACTGGTTTACGCCCCATAAATGACAACGAACGCCAATTCCTTGCACCCATCGCTTCCGGTCTGAGTCCCAGCTTGCTCTATACTGCATTCACCGTCCCCTCACAGGCTGATGTGAACGCTGTATTGGCACAGATCAATGGTGCAGCAGGCTCACAAATAGTATCCGGGCCGGCTGCCGGTCAGGCTGAATGCAGTCGCTTTAAACCAACCTCACCCCTAAGTAGCATGCCACTCGGAGTGACCCCATTCTTTTGGGATGCTGCCCCCGGTGCAACAACCTACCGCATCAACCTCTTTTCAAATGGCAGCATCATGAATTCAATCGAAACCAGCGCCTCCAGCACCACCTTGCAGATTGATACCGCCTCATTTGGTGATGGTTCAAACTTCTCGTGGAGTATTGATGCGCTTGTAAACGGTCAGTTGGCCTGTAGTTCAGGACGTGTGAGCGTGGTTCGGGATGCATTTGCCCAGTTTGTTAGCAGTGGCAATAACGGCGGCGGGGGCGGCGGCCCTACACCAACGCCCTGTTCATGGCAAGGCTGCTAGTCGCTTTCAAATGCTTTGTATCCTAAATAGGGTGGCACAGTTCCACCCTTTTCATTTCTCTGCCATCATAAGATTGAACGTCGTCTATCCAATTGATATTTTGTGCTTGGAAGCAAAAGTATGACCGATAACGCACTATCCCCTCATAATCCAGATGTACAGACTATTAAGGGGTATGAACTTCAACAATTAATTGGCGAGGGTGGTTTTGGCTCAGTTTACCGCGCCTACCAACCAGCCGTTCGGCGTGAAGTCGCTATCAAAGCCATCCTCCCCGAGTTCGCCAACCAACCAGAATTTATCCGTCGTTTTGAAGTTGAAGCCCAGCTTATCGCCCATCTTGAGCACATCCACATCGTACCGCTTTACGACTATTGGCGTGATGCCTCCGGTGCATTTCTTGTCATGCGCTGGTTGCGTGGCGGCAGTTTACGTGCCGCACTTGAAAAAGGCAGTTGGCCACTAGATGATCTCCCGCGCCTTTTCGATCAAATTACCTCAGCACTCTATGCCGCACATAAACATGGCGTCATCCACCGTGACATTAAGCCCGACAATATCCTGCTCGATGACGAAAACAACGTCTACCTCGCTGATTTTGGCATCGCCAAAGATCTCGAAAACCTCAACAACAGTATTTATATAACAGAAGAAAAACAGGGCACCATTCTCGGCTCACCCTATTACCTCTCGCCCGAACAAATCAAAGGTGAACAGGTCAGCCCACAGAGTGACATCTATAGCCTTGGCATCATGCTCTATGAAATCATAACGGGTAAGAATCCTTTTTACGGACTCCCCCTATCGACGCTCATCACCAAGCATCTTCAGGAACCACTACCGCATTTAAGTGAAGATTATCCTGATTTGCCTGCATCACTCAACCACGTAATCGAAATCGCGACCAGCAAAGACCCTGCCGAACGCTATTCAAGTGTCTTAGCCTTCAATCTTGAACTCCGCAAGGCACTGGCGCTCAATCAGCAAGGATTGAATTGGCAGCAAGATGAATTCGCGACCAATTATCCTTCTGTAACTGCCGAAGAGTTAGCCCGCCTCGGCATCACCGATGACTTTGCTTCGACTCAAATTAACTTAGCAGAAGTTCTCAACCCCTATAAAGGGTTACGCGCCTTTCAACAAGTCGATGCTGAAGACTTTTGCGGGCGAGAAGCACTAATTGATCGTTTAGTTGACTGGCTAAAAGCAGATCTTCAGCAGCGGCGCTTCCTATCCGTCATCGGTCCCAGTGGTAGTGGCAAATCCAGCGTCGTCAAAGCGGGTTTACTCCCACGTCTCCGTCAGGATGCCATACCCGGATCAAAAAATTGGTTCGTCGTCGAGATGACCCCCGGCACACATCCACTCGAAGAACTGGAAGCAGCCCTCCTTAGAATCGCAGTGAATCCGCCTGCCACACTACTGGCTCAGCTAAAAGAAGATGATCGCGGCCTAGTACGTGCCATCAAACGTATCCTACCGCCTAACCTCACCACCGAAACCGAATTACTACTCGTCATTGACCAGTTTGAAGAAGTTTTCACGTTGACAGAAAGTGAGTCTGAACGCCAGCACTTCCTCAACATGCTTGCCGCAGCCGCTCGTGATCCTGCCAGTCGCCTCCGTGTCATCGTCACTCTACGCGCCGATTTCTATGATCGTCCATTGCTATATGCAGGCTTTGGTGAACTCGTTCGCGAATCCACCGAAGTTGTTCTGCCAATGACTCGTGCCGAACTTGAACGTGCCATCGTTAATCCCGCCAAACGAGTCGGCCTCACGCTAGAAAGCAGCCTTATCACTGCTATCATGCTCGATGTGGGCGAGCAACCCGGCACACTTCCGCTCTTACAATTTGCCCTAACCGAATTATTCGAACGGCGGGACGGACGCAAGCTCACCTTGCAAGCCTACCGGGACATTGGCGGAGTATCCGGCGCGCTAGCTCGTCGTGCTGATGAACTCTACCAAACCTTGAATGAATCGGAGCGCAAAACAGCCCGCCAAATGTTTCTACGTCTGGTTACCCTAAATGAAGGGAGCGAAGACACACGCCGCCGCGTGCGCATGGATGAACTTCTTTCGCTAAAAGGCGATGACAGCCGTATGCAAAAGGTTATTGACCTCTTCGGCAAATACCGCCTGCTCACTTTTGACCGTGACCCCGCGACACGCACACCCACAACCGAAGTAGCCCACGAAGCCCTCATTCGCCAATGGGGAATGTTGCGCTCTTGGTTGCAGGAAAATCGAGAAGGTCTGCGCATTCAACGTCGCTTGACCGCTGCTGCCGAAGAATGGCTCAACGCAGCCAAAGACATGAGCTATGTCGCCTCTGGCACACGCCTTGACCAATTTGAAGCGTGGTCAAAAGAAACTGAACTCGCCCTCACAGAAACCGAGTCCCAGTATCTTGCCGCCAGCGCTGCCGAACACGCCCGAAAACAAACCATTGAAGAAACGCGCAAAGCACAAGAAGCAGCCTTACAACGGCGCTCCCAAATATTTCGCAGCGCCTTAATCGTTGTTTTGGCCATTGCAACTGTCGGCGCACTAGCCTTAACGGCACTTGCCTTTAATCAAAGTCAGGTCGCCCAACAAAATGCCGCGACAGCCACCTTTGCACAGGGCGATGCCCTTCTCGAAGCCGCCAATGCAGCGACTGCTGCGGCAGTTGCTGAAGTAAGTGCTGCCGAAGCCCGTAGCTTGGCCTTCGCCTCTGGATCACAATTAGCGCTCACCAACCACAACACCGATCTCGCCATTCTCTTAGCCTTGGAAGCCAACAAAATCGGCCAACCGACCATCCAAACCCAGCGCACATTGGCCGAAGCCGTTTACGCCCCCGGTACACGTCGTGTGTATGCCGGACACACCGATCGCGTCACAACGGTGGCATTCAGCCCTGATGGCACCCGTGCGGCCTCCGGCGGGCGCGACAATACCGTCATGATCTGGGATGTCGCCAGTGGCAAAATTCTCTACCGCTTACAAGGTCATCAAGATTGGATTTGGGATGTGGCCTTCAGTCCCGACGGCACAACCATTTTATCTGCCTCTCAGGACAAAACGCTCATTCTCTGGGACGCAAATACCGGTCAACAACTCCACCAACTCAAAGGTCACACCGACGTTGTACGCAGTGTTGCCTACAGCGCTGATGGCAAAACCGCGCTCTCTGCTTCTCAGGATGCGAGCCTCATCCTGTGGGACCTAACTACGGGGAATCAAATCCGCCAGTTTAAAGGCGGGAGTCCTATTTTCGATGTGGCCTTTAGCAAAAGTGGTTTTACCGCTATCTCCAGCGGTCAGGGCAATGTCATCACACTCTGGAATATTCAAACAGGCGAGCCTTTGACCCAATTCGGCGTAGATGGCGAAGGTCACAAGGGTGACATTTGGACTTTGGCTTATTTACCTGATGAAACCGGCATGTTAACGGGTGGAGATGACGGTTCACTCATCCTCTGGAGCTTCGAAAGTGGTCAACCAGTTCGCAGCTTTAAAGGTCACAGCGCCCGCGTCACCAGCTTGGCGATTAGTCCCGACGGTAAACAAGCCGCATCCGTCAGTGAAGACAACAGCGTATTAGTCTGGAACATCGCAACCGCCTCGCTAAACAATAACTTCACCGGACACACCGCCCCTATTTATGGAGTCGCCTTTGCGCCCGATGGTTCTCATATCCTTTCAGCTTCATGGGATGGCACATTGCGACTTTGGGATTTGCAGAATGGCGCACAAACCCGCCAACTCAGTCCTGACGGTCAACCTGTATTGGCAGTAGCTTATAGTCCCGATGGTAAACAGGCACTGTCCGGTTCAATTGATGGATCAGTTATCCTTTGGGATCTCACGGACGGACAGGAAATACGCCGCTTTAAAGGTCACACCGGTGCAGTAAATGCACTGAGCTTTAGCGCTGATGATCGCACTGCTATCTCAGGTTCGGATGACCTCAGCATGATTCTCTGGGACGTAGCAACCGGCGACTTAATCCAGCGTTTCGGTGGCACCGATAACGCCGATGGTCACAGCGATGCGATCTGGGCAGTAGCATTTAGCCCTGATGGCAATTTAGCCGCCACTGGTTCGCGTGACAACACAGTCATCCTCTGGGACATCAAATCAGGCAAGTCCATCAAACGCCTTTTCGGTCACACATTCCGCGTGTCAGATGTCGTTTTCAGTCCTGACGGCACCATGCTGCTCTCCTCATCCTTCGACAAACTCCTCATCCTCTGGGATGTGAAAACCGGACAGGAAATACGCCGTTTTGAAGGACATGCCGACTGGGTTCGTAGCGCCGCCTTCAGTCCCGATGGCACGACTATCATTTCTGGTTCAGCCGATAACACCTTGATCCTATGGGATGTCGCGTCCGGAAAGCGAATTCGCCAGTATGAAGGCCACTCAGCCCAAATTTATAGTGTCGCCATCAGTGCTGACGGGAAGTATGCGCTTTCAGCCTCCGCTGACTCCAGCATAATCTTGTGGGATATTCAAAGTGGTGCGCAGGTACGGCGCTTCACAGGTCACACCGACGACGTCCGCAGCATCAGCTTAAGCCCGGATTCGACCTATGCCCTCTCAGGTTCTAGTGATGGCACCCTGCGTCAGTGGCAAATATCGCTCTCGTTAGACACACTCGTCCAATGGGTAAAAGACAATCGCTACATTCGTGAACTTACCTGTGCCGAACGTGAACTGTATAGGGTCGAGCCACTCTGCACGCCCCCGACGCCGATTGTCGAACCAAACAGTATTTAAGCAGGTGAAAACAAATGATCAGTCTGATGAATTTGAATGTGTGGCTACAATTGGGAACTAATTCTATTCATCGCTTTAACAATACAGGTGTGACATTGTGACCTATGTGATGGGAATAGACGCGGGAACTGAGGCCATTAAGGCAGGCATTTTCGATACTTCCGGTATGCTGATTACGGCTGCTTCACGAAACTACACAACGCATTTTCCCAAACCGGGATGGGCGGAACAAGATCCCAATGATTGGTGGGTAGGATTAGTAGGCGCAGTACAGGATTGCATACAACAATCACCCATCAAACCACAAGAGATTGTGGGGCTGGCGGCTGGAGCAACCACTTGCACCTTGCTCCCAATCAAAGCGAACGGTGAGTCCTTACGACGCGCACTGCTATGGATGGATGTTCGCGCGACCGATCAAGCCCAACGCATTTTTCGCACCCAACATGCAGCCTTACGCTACAGCTTGGCAGGCGTAAGCGCCGAATGGATGCCCTCAAAAGCGCTATGGCTCAAAGAAAACGAACCGGATATTTACAATGAAGCCGACTACATCCTCGAATACGCCGATTGGATTGCCTACAAACTAACCGGACGCATCTCACTGAACATAAACACCATCACCCAACGCTGGTACTACCACACACCCAGCGGCGGTTGGCCTTATGATTTCTATGCACAAATTGGCCTAGGCGGTATTGAAGCCAAGTTTCCATCGGACATATTACGAATTGGTGAGTTGGTCGGCAGCCTATCACAAACAGCAGCACTGCAATTGGGTTTACCGGCTGGAATCCCAGTAGCAACGGGTGGTGGCGATGCCTTCATCGGATTGTTAGGACTAGGGGTGGTTGAACCCGGCGATTTGGGAGTGGTCATGGGATCATCCAACGTGCTCTCCGCACTATCCATCGGGGAAGTCCATTTCGCCGGCAGCTTTGGCAGTTTCCCGGATGCCGTCATCCCCAACTTAAATCTGGTTGAAGGGGGTCAGGTTTCAACAGGCTCGATCCTAAGCTGGTTCAAACGCAACTTCGCGCAGGACTTGCTTGAGCAGTCCAAGGAACAAGGAACATCCGTCTATGCCCTTCTGGATGCCGAAGCGGAAGCCGTTGCAGTCGGTTCAGAAGGCTTAATCGTACTCGACTATTTTCAGGGCAACCGAACCCCGCATACCGATTCATTGGCAAAAGGCGTCGTGCTAGGCTTATCATTACAACACACACGAGCTCACATTTTCCGTGCCATTATGGAAGGCATCGCCTACGGCATGAAAGATATTCTGGATACTTTCGTGCGCCAACACTGCGAAATCACGCGTGTGATTGCCTGTGGTGGTGCGACTCATAGCAAACTCTTTATGCAAATTTACGCCGATGTCATCGGTAAGCCCATCTATTTGACCCGTATTTCTGAAGCCTCACTGCTCGGTGCAGCCGTATCTGCGGCAGTAGGTGCAGGGCTTTATCCAACCTTAGAACAAGCGGCGAAGTCTATGACCCAAATCACGGGCATCTACCAACCTGATATGACCCGACACGAACAGTATCAATTTTTCGCCCGTAAATATCAGGAAACCTACCAGCAGTTAAAGGGCATTATGCAAGACATGAGCCAGCATGTTGCAAACAAAAGCTGAGCAGAAATCACACCTATCTGTTCTAACAAATGTGATTCACAATTAACCGTGCCGTTTAGAGCACGACACCATTGTAGTACTCCAGGAAGCAGATAATGACCAAAATTGATCCAATCTATATCGGCAAAAATGCGACCAGTCAATTACTCCACTATGTCGAAGCCAAGGGGCTAAAGCGTTTCGCCATTATTGCAGACACCAACACTTTCAACGCACTGGGTTCACAAGTCTACGAGGCTTTAAAAGCCAAAGGTTACGACGTAACCAGCATCGTACTCGAAGGTGATGATGTCCATCCCAATGAACATCGCCTTATTGAAGTCTTGATCAAAGCGCCCTTGGGCGAATGTACCTTTATCGCGGTGGGTTCGGGAACGATTACCGACACAACCCGTTTTGTCAGCCATCGCACAGGTCGTTCGTTTATCGGTATGCCAACCGCCCCCTCAGTCGATGGATTTACATCGGTCGGCGCACCCCTGATTCTAGCTGGAGTCAAAACGACTATTCTCTGTCAGGCGCCAATCGCGGTGTTCGCCGATCTTGATACGCTTGCTCATGCCCCGGCAGAACTCATCGCCGCTGGCTATGGTGACATGATTGGTAAGATCACCTCACTTGCGGATTGGAAGTTGGGCAGCCTACTATGGGAAGAACCATATGACGAGGCGATCGCGATCCGGTCACAAGCCGCCATTGATAGCGTCGTTGAAAAAGTCGACTCCATTAGCCAGCATACGGAAGAAGGTGTCCGTGCCCTCATGGATGCCTTAATTGAGTCAGGGCTGTGCATGTTGGACTTCGGCACTTCACGTCCTGCATCCGGTGCGGAACACCACGCCTCGCATTATTGGGAAATGAAGCGGCTCAAAGAGCATGGAACCATCATGTTGCATGGCGCACAGGTGGGTTATGCTCTAACCCTGGTTGCCGAACAGTATGCCAAGTTACGGTCATTGAGCCGTAAAGACGCGATGGATCGTCTTGAAGCCGCAGTGTTACCAAATCGTGATGAAGAAATCGCCAATATACGCGCAGGCTACGGCGAAATGGCAGATGATGTCATTAAAGACGCACTACCGTTTCTTGACTTAACCGAAGAGGCTTTTGATGTAGTGAAGCGTCGTATCGCGGACCACTGGGATGAAATTCAGGCGACAGCGGCGAAAGTCCCGTCACCGGAAATCATCGCAGGTTATCTCCGCAAGGTTGGCGCTCCCGCATCTGCTGAAGAACTCGGATTGCTAGCCGATGAAGTGTCGCCCGGTTTTGTCTACGGACATTACCTGCGTAACCGCTTTACAGTGGTAAAACTATCCCGTGTCTTGGACATTCCCCTGCCCTAAAACATGTCCTAACAGGTGATGAAAGAAGATTAACAAAGTATCGGAAGACTGCGTGCTGATCTACAACACGCAGC
The DNA here is from genome assembly GCA_044227005.1 of Aggregatilineales bacterium. Lineage (GTDB taxonomy): Bacteria > Chloroflexota > Anaerolineae > Aggregatilineales > Phototrophicaceae > CFX2. The sequence goes on along the minus strand of JBGAFZ010000002.1, from coordinate 125,849 downwards.
CTTCCACCTTATTTATGACCAATGAAACTAGTCGCCCACGCCAACCATCTTCTTACCGGCGATGAACGTCATCTTCACATGATCCAGCGCGTCCAAATCAGCAATCGGATCACCACCCACGACGATCACATCCGCTTCCTTGCCAGCTTCTAAGGTGCCGATTTTCTTCTCGAGCTTGCTCAAACGCGCCGCTACAATCGTAGCGCTCCGTAGTGCCCCGTAATTATCGGTCACCACGCCCACCTTCACCATGAACTTCAATTCCGGTGCGACGATCTCATGCCCGACCACTGGACTACCTGCATCCGTCCCGAATGCAATCGGCACACCAGCATTCGCTGCATTGACCAATCCCGCATAGCGTTCCGGCCCTGCAATCGCCCGCTGCCGTTCTTCGATCTTCCATTCGGGCACGTTATACTTCCGCGCGACTTCTGCGTTCGCCTGCATCACCACAGGCGCAAACGTGGTCACAATCGGAATCTTCTTGTCCAGCAGCAGTTGGATCGTTTCCGCATCCATCGAACCACCGTGTTCCACCACATCGACACCGAACTGCGCCACTCGCTTGATGCACTCGTTATAGGTTGCATGTGCCGTCACTGGCAAGCCGTTGCGATGCGCCTCATCAATCACCGCTTCAAGTTCCGCATCCGTAAATTCCAGCGTATCATGGCACGCCATAATCTTGATCAGATCAGCGCCGCCCTTAACCTGTTCACGCACCGCTCGCCGCATCTCGTCCGCACCGCTGGCTTCACGGCAGCACCAATAAGTATGTCCGCCTGTTTGGATGATTGCCTCGCCGCAGATCAGCAAACGCGGGCCGGGGAATATACCCTGCTCCACCGCTTGTTTGGCAAAAAAATTAGTCTTGTTCATACCCAGATCGCGTACCAGCGTCACACCCGCTCGCAAATTCTTGAGCATGTTGGACGCACTCTTGTACGCACTAATTTCTACAGCGTCATCCATCGACTGTCGCGCCAGATCATGTACGCCGTCCCATGCCAGATGCGCGTGAGAATTAATCATCCCCGGCATAATCGTCTGACCACCAACGTCGATGACCTCGGCATCCGTCGAACCAAGATCGCTGGCCTTACCGACCGCTTTGATCTTGCCCTTCTCGATCTCGACAAACCCATTTTCAATCACTTCATCACCCACACAGGTCAGCACCTTGCCACCTTTTAAAATGCGATGGGGTGAAGGAATATCAAACACTGGACGAATAATCTTTTGATAACGCCATGCGGCTGGTTCAGGCATGTTTATGTCTCCTTATTTTCTCTGTGTGCTTTGTGGTTAAATACTAATGATTCGTTTTTCGGGTGGATGGTTCGCGAGGAAGCGGCTGGTTACTTTTGCCTCACCCTCGGTCACAATCATGCTGTCAATCAACCGATAGCCATCAATCCCCGGTCGGTAAATCCCCGGCTCATTAGAAAACACCATGCCAGCCACCAGCGGTGTATCATCCCCCGGTGCCAACCACGGCCCTTCATGTCCCTGCAAACCCATCCCGTGACCGATACGGTGACGGATCGCATCGCCCAATCCATATTCGCGTAAAACATTCAATGCGGCATCATTAACCTGTGTGCAAGTATTGCCAATCCGCAGTGCCTTAATGCCTGCTTCATCACATGCTGCCGCCGCTTCCAAACAACGCATCACATCGCCTCGTGGTTCGCCGATCACGAATGTCGCGCCACTTTCAGCATGATACCCACCCACCGACGCACCAATCCCTGCGATCATCGGTTCACCGATCAATGGCTTACGTTCAATCGGTGATCCATGCGGCAATGCTGCCCGCGGTCCGCTGTGGACAGTTCCGACCACCGAGCCACCCCGCAGCTTGAAGATTTCGCCCACTTCAGCCTTCATCTTCGCTGCCGTTGCACCCACACATGCCCGCAAAATATCCAGTTCCGTCCCACCATCGCGGATGATCGCCCCCGCGTTTTCAAGCACATATTCCAGACAATAATCGGCGTAAGTCGATGCCTTTTCGATAAATGCGATTTCTTCCGGTTCTTTAATCCAGCGCATTTGCTCGACCAGCGGCGTGACCACCACATTTCCACCGAGTTTTTGGTACACATCGACCGTCAACGTATCCACACCCAGCCGCTTAACGCCCGCCTCTTTCACCATCCACGCCACCGGATGCACTTCGCCCGGATACTCGAAATAGGTGCGGATGTCCTTCACCCATGTATCCCCCGCGTTCTCCTGCTCTAGGAGCGGCACGAACAAAGCCACCTCACCCTGCTTCGGGATATACAATCCCAACGGTCGCTCTGATGGCGTATGGAAAAAACCGCAGGCATAAATCACGTTCGGCACATCCAGCAGCAGCATCCCGTCCAACTGCAACGCATCCATCCGCGCCTGTATCTGCCCGATCTTCCGCCTGTAAAATGCTTCACTGAGTAATTGCATCTTTTTTATCCGTCTTTGATTGCTACCCTAGCTACATGACACACCTTGAGCAACATAGAGATAGATTAATCAGTTAAGGCGAATGGCCTGTTAGAAAGGGCTGGCATCGCCTTTGAAAACCGCATTAACCTTATGTGGCGCAACCGCTAGCCCTATCTCACCCAATCACCCCAACTTCACCGTTGCCTGCTTCGACCCCGCCCGTTGAGCACCCGCCAAAATTGTGATTGTGCTCCCTGCTTGACCACGCACCAACCATTCGGCCTTCCCCTTCGGATGGTGCCAATCCGGCATCCACGGCGACCACGTTGCGACCCGCTCATCCCGACCTGCCAGATGCCCCAGATCCTGCGATGCCGCCCCCATGATGAGTTCAACGCCATCGCCCAACTGCGCATCCGCTTTCACGCTCCCTGCCGTCCCATGCTTCAACGCACGCGCGGTCATATTCGTCGGCAAGAAACCCACGTTCGATACCACCGCTGTCACCTTATACAAATCCGCTCCCAATGCCTCGGCCTGTACCGACTCGATCTGTACCAACGGCGTACAAGCCGCGTGTTTAAGGGTGAAAATACAGTTCTTATGAATCGTATCCGGCAAGAAGTTACGCGCCTTTTCACTCGTCGCGATTGAAGCCGGAGGTGGGTTACGGAACGTATACATATGCGTCCAACCACCAATCTCGACCGGCCCCAACTGTGGGTGATCAAACGGCTGCCAATTCACAAATCCCTGACCGCCCAGATGCTCATCGTTATATTTCAGCAGCTTAATCTCGTCCTCGGTCGAACGTGCCCGAATCTGATACTTCGCCGGATCTTGTATCCCAGCCGCCAGTTCAGGATTCCACAACTCCGTCGAGAAAGTGACGATACCCAGCTCATCATACGACCACTGCATCAATGAACCCGTACGTGGATTATCTGGATCGGTGGTGAACTCCTCATACACCGAAATCACCGGATACCCCGTAATCGCCTGCCCCATCGCCCCGATTCGTTTGATCAGCGCCAGATCACTTCGCGGTAACGTGCTATCCGGTGCGATCAACGATGGACGCAGATGCACCCCGCCATGCGTGTGATAACACTGCATCCCCGCGATATTCGGGTGACTCAAAATAAAGTTTGCACAAGCCAATGCTTCCGGCTCGGAAAGCGGTAAATCACCCGCGCCGTACTGCCGCTTCTCCGACCACCAACCCGCAGGGAAATTGCGGTTCAGGTTGCCATCACGCGGCCGCTCAATATCAATCGTCACGCCATCCCAATCACCCTTAACGACACCTTCACGGTACAACCGGTAATACGGGCCATCGCCCACTTCCCCCGGCATCCGTTGGATCATCAAACGCGGATCATCTTTGGAAATCTTCCACTCACCTGCGTCATCGCGTATCCGCATCTGCACAATCAATCCGTCGCCATTAATATCCTGCTGGCATAAGCCGCGCGTCTGTTCCTCACCCGGCAAATACCGCCCATTCCCGCACCAATGATGTCCGGTGGTCAAGCTAAATTCTGCACCATCAGGATTCAACCGTGGGATAACATAAAACGTCGTGTTATCCAGCAACCATGTCACCTCGGTATCCGTGCCATAATTAGTCAGCAGATACCAGATCGTATACAACGCTGTATGCGATGTCGTCACTTCTTCAGCATGAATGTGCGCGTCAATATAAAACGCAGGCTTGGTATCATGGGCACCCGTCGCCGGATTAGTGATCGTCATGCACCAGATGTCACGTTGCCGCCAGCTTTTCCCCAGCGACTCCAATGTCGCTAGTGTAGGATAAGCCGCCGCCAGCCCGTGCAGATGGCGGGTTAAGTCATCAAACAGAAAATACTCGCCGAACTCAATGTTGTAGCTCATCTTTGCTCTCTAAATGCTCTGATTTTTCTGTTTCTCTCTAGTTTAAATCTACAACTCGCCCTGAATTTCAGCGTAGAAGCAGCACCAATCACCCGTTTGTACATTTGGCAATGCCCGTAAACCGAAAATCATACCGTCCACAGGTGTGCGTACTTCCGCCAACAAATCCCCATACACATCAACAATGCGCGCCAACAAATCACCCTTCTTCATCGGCTGTTGGAACTTCAATGTCGGCTCAGCCACGAACATCCCGCTTGCTGGAGCCAATAACGCATGTTGTACGCCGGTCTGCCACTTCGAAGCACGCGTCACATCACCGTCGATCACCTTGTAGTAACGCAGCACGTTCAGCACGCCATCCGCCAACACCCGCGCACAGCGATGGAAATCAGCCGGTGAAGTCGCCGGACGTCCACCCAGTTCCACAGTGATCCCTTGCTTACCAGCTTCAAACATCACCGCCGGAGGACTTCCTTTAGGCAGGAAACTCTTCAAAATCAGCGGCCAATCCTTACCCATCGCCTTTGCCAGTTCAATCGCTTTTTCATCAGTCGTTGCAAAAATCGTCTCGGAAAGATACGAATGCGCCCCTCCCGAATGGATCGAGATTTCATATGTCGCCACATCCCGCAGCCAAACACTGTGCGCATGTGCCAATCGCTCGGTCAAATATCCGTCTGCCTTACCGGGATAAATCCGGTTCAAATCATAGCTGAACGTATCCAACGGATTGCCGCGTTGTGCCGCCTCGAATGCCGGAACATTCAACACTGGCACCAGCACCACGCTCCCGCGCATCTTGGCCGGATCAAGTACCGCGTCCACCATATGGCAGCACAACGTACCTTCTGGCTCATCACCATGAATCACCGCGTCCACCCACACACACGGCCCCGCCTCAGCGCCATTAATGACGATGATCGGAATATCCAGCGTGCGTCCTCCCGGTAAATTCGTCACCGGAATGACACCCCGTACCCGCGTTCCCGGCGCTGCAACCACGTTCCCAATTTTCAGATCAGCCATGACAACCACCTATATATCGATAATTAAAACTGGCTTACCCATCATATTTTGCCGGATAGCGACGATTTCGCCCCGCCCAAAATGTTTGCAAACTCGAACCATCAACAAAGAACTTCTGTGCTATAATAATTCTGACAGTGGCTGTGAGTAGGTGATATATACCTTCCCAAAGAATGATTTGTAGGGGAGCACCTATGTGTGCTCCCACCGCTTATCACATACCCTATAACCACCTTCGAATTCTACTGGTGGTTACCAAATTCACGGTAACCATAACGAAACATGAATTGCCATTTGAAGCCGTAAGGGAGCACCTATGTATACTCCCTCCTAACTTGCTCACTCATCACAAACCAGATCATCACTATAATTATTCTTATGAACCAACCACTTGCGCTCAAATCTGCTTCTAATCTCTGTTTGCTCTGCGCCTCTGCGGTTAATCGTATTGAATTTTCTCTGTGACCTTTGTGCCTGTGCGAAGCCTCCTGCGGACTGTGGTAAAAATGAATGCTGCATTTTCAGCGGTTGGCTCTCTGCTATCCGCCGAACTGGCATCAGCGGCAGACACACGGGAGCCAACTGCGGCGTTCAGCGGATTCTCCCGTGCTTCCACGTTGCAATTGGCGTCGTTTCAGCGGATTCCCCCGTGCTTCCCGTTCGCCATTTCAGCGGGAAAAATGCAATTTGTGCAATACCGTCCAATCATTAAAGGTTGACCCAACGCCGTTCTTTGGATGAAACCCGAATCGCATCCATCGCCTGTTGGCACTTCAATCCATCAGCGAACGTCGCCCCCCACGTAACCCCGCGTCCTTCACGGATCGCCGCAGTCGCTTCTCGGATCAACGATACGAACGACACGTTCCAAATCCCCTTGCCGATCCCCGGCAAACTAGCATTCGGATCGCTCTCGCTGACATCCACAAAGTCCCCACCAGCCTTCGCTAACCACAACTTCTCCTCACCGTCCGAGAGTTTGATCGTTCCCTCACTCCCGAAAATCTGGATATGATTACCGATATTGTGCCGCGCAGCACCACTCATGAAAACCTGCACAACTGCGCCACTTTTCATCTCAGCATTAAAGGTCGTCGCGTCATCAGCCGTCGCGATCCATGTCTCTCCCGTCACCTTATCTGTACGGTTAGCCACCAGCGTCATCACCTGCCCGCTCACTGCGCCGATGTCACCCATCCAGAAACGCACCAGATCAAGTTGATGCGATCCGTTCGCCCCCAAACGACCACCGCCCATCTCAACTTTTCCCAGCCATTCACCGGATGACTTGGAAGCCGGATCACCCCAGCTCCCATTGATATTAACGATGTTCGCGTGGCGCACCTGACCAATTGCCCCATCAGCAATCAACTGATGGACTTTGCGTCGGTTGGGATTAAAGCGAAGTTCATGGCCGATCATATGCACCCGCCCCAATGCCTGAGCCTTGTCAAACATGGCCTGTGCTTCGCTGCTGTTCATAGCCATCGGCTTCTCACAGATCACATGCGCGCCAGCTTCCAAAGCCGCCAGCACCATCGGCGCGTGATACACCGTCGGCGTCGCAATCCCCACCAGATCAACCGGATGCTTCTCCAGCATTACCCGCCAATCATCATAAGCATGAGGAATTTTGAAGCTCTCAGCAACTGACTTTGCGCTCTCAAGTCGTGCGCTAGAAATCGCAACTAACTCCACGTCAAGAATACTCGCCAGCGCCGGTAAATAGGCCTCTTTTGCGAAACTCGCACCGATCACTGCTGCTCTAATCGTCATGTTATTTTCTTTCCCTAAACCCCAACCATCAACTAATGACTCAGTGCTCGATACTTTTCCACCACCGGACGCATCCGGTTGACCGCTTCACGGAGTAAATCTGTCGACTGCAAAATACTGATGCGCAGATACCCGCCCCAGTTCTCACCAAATCCGGTACCGGGGAAAATTAACACCTGTGCTTCTTTCAGCAGCAGGTAAGAAAGCTCGGTCGAATGCACCCCGATTGATGAACAATCCGTCCACAGGAAGAATGCCCCTCGCGGCTCGCTGTAACTCAAGCCCATCGAACTCAACCCTTCCATCATAAATTGACGGCGTTCAGCATAAATTCGGTGGAACTCCTCAATCGGTGCTTGTGATCCGGTCAGCGCGGCCAGTCCTGCCCACTGAGAGATCGTCGCCACAGACCCGGTAGTAACAGCCTTCACCTTCGCCATCGCCTCAATGAAATTCTTGGGCGCAGCTACAAAACCAATCCGAAATCCCGTCATCGCATACGTCTTAGAAAAGCCATTTAGCGTGATCGTCCGTTCTTCCATCCCCGGCAAAGATCCAATGCTAAAATGCTTCCAATTGTCATACACAAACTTCTCGTAAATCTCGTCTGAAATCACAATCAAGTTATGTTTGATCGCCACTTCGGCAATCCCGCGCAACCGTTCCTCGGTCACAATTCCACCTGTTGGGTTGCTCGGCGTTACGATGAGAAGCGCCTTCGATTTCGGCGTAATCGCTGCTTCAACCGCTTCCGGTCGCAAGTTAAACGCATCATCATGATCAGTCGGGATCATCACCATCTTCCCGCCTGCGCTCTCAATCGCCTCATCATACGACGTATAACGTGGATCAGGCACCAACACCTCATCACCCGGATCAAGCAGCGTCTGCATCAACAGGTAAAGCGCCTCTTGCCCGCCCGTCGTAACCATCACGTTCTCTGCCGTAACAGGCAGCCCGTTCTCGCGTCGGAACTTTTCGGCTACAGCTTCCCGTATCTGCGGCATCCCCATCACTGGCGTGGGTGCAGTCTTTTGCTGAATAATCGCCTCTTGCACTGCCTCGATGATATGCGTTGGTGTAGCCAAATCAGGATCGCCACGCCCCAATGCAATTGCGTCTTTATATTGCGCCGAAAGCTCCATCAAAGCATAGCGTAGTTGGGTTCCATCCGAGGCTACCGCCCGTACAGACTCAGGTATATTCGGGTTAAGATTAGCCATTAGCTCTGCCCTCCAACCCGAAACTTGATTGTCTTAAAGTTGCATCTCTGCGGTCAATTTGTCTGGGCTTCATATTCATTCTTCAGTAAGTCCCATTCCCGCCCACTGCGAAATGCTCGTGCTACAAATCGTCATACTTTGCTTATACGCTCGCAGTTTATCTGCCATCTCAGATCCTGCCATCCAACCTACACGCCACCCCGGCATTGAATCTGAAAAACTCCCGATGCTAATAACCTTGGGGGCAAGCATCGTATCCTGTGCAGGATGGAAATTGTTCGTAGTCTTATGGCTTACGTCCCAAACCACGCACCAGTTATGGGTCGCTGCTGCTTCAAGCGAGGATTTCAATACAGCAACATCATCATTGGGGGTCGCATAAAGCAACCGTATATTCGCTACGTTACGATCTTGAGTAATCCCAGCACCTACTAGTTGCGCTGCACCTTGAATTGCGCTGCTGTCACCGGCGCTCAAAATGACCCCATCTGATTTCACCAGTCGCTTAATTGCCACAAATCGCGCTTCCGTCGCCCCACAGGTGATGGTCACTTCGTCTGGTTTGAGCGTCACATTGAACTGTTTCTGAAGATAATCTGTCACCCACTTACGCAAGCCGAGGATACCGGGGCGGTCAGTATAATGGGTTTTCCCATCCTTAAGTGCTTGAATAGCCGCCTCAATCACTCCTTCTGTTATCGGTGGATTATGTGTATTCTCAACCAGATCAGGCAGCCCTGCGACCCGTGCCGCTAACGGACGGGTCAATGTTTGTGGGGCGCTCATGAAGCCACCACCTCACGCGTAAATGGGAATTCAATCTTGAGATCTTTAGCCAGTGCTTCAAGCTCATCAAAGATCACCGAGTCCAACTTTGCGCCATCTTTCCGGTAACCGATTTCACGCCGATAATCGAGTTCACCCGGCACCAGTATTTCATCAAATCCCGGTCGTTTCTTAGCTGACTTTATTTGCCGGATGAATTCGTCCATCCGCGCCTTAAATTCGCTTACGGGCATGAACCATTCAATGTCCAAAGCGATGAAGGTATGTGAAACATCTTGCTTGGCTGGATTTGAATATGGTGCTAATCCAAAACCACCCCCACTAATCACACCAGTAATCACGTCCGTCATCATCGACAAACCGTAACCCTTGTGCTGTCCGATGCCGAGCAGAAAACCCTGCATAGCAGCACTCGGATCGTCCGTTTCATTGCCTTCAGGCGTCAATGCCCAGTCGAGAGGCATCTTCTTACCTTCGCGCTCATACCAGCGCATCATGCCTTTTCCGGCGGTCGTCAAAGCGATATCCAACACAATAGGGAAATCCCCCCCCGTCGGTGCCAGAATCCCCCACGGATTAGTCCCGACCACACCGCTCGCCGCTCCCCATGGAGCCATCTCTGGTCCTGCATTAGTCATCACGATACCGATGCAATCTTGCTCCAGGGCCAACCGCCCCGGCACAGCCGCTGAACCAAAGTGGGTACTATTCCGGACGATCACTGTTCCGATACCGCTAATCTTGGCTTTCTTGACTGCCAATTCCATCGACTTCTGTGCCACAACCGAACCCAACCCGTTGTGACCATCTACCAATGCTAGTGCTGGACTTTCCTTCACAATCTCATATGGCGCACCGGGAATAATCCAGCCGTTGCCAATCCGTTCTCGATACACTGGCAACCGACGGACGCCTTGCCCTTGACCGGGTAAACAATGCAGTTCGCTCTCAATCAAGCCACGTGTACAGCGCCGCGCCTCATCTTCAGACACCCCCAGTGCTCGAAAGACATTAAAGGTGAATTTTTCAAGTGCATCAACAGGAACCTTAACGAGTGTAATTGGCATGACTCAGATTCCCTTGACTTTCTTGTATTGCTCCAGTTGTTCAGGCGTATAAACCTGCATCAGTTCGAGTTCGATACCACCAGCTTCTTGGTCAAGAAACGCCACCCACCCCTCAGGATGAACATGGCTACCCTTCACTTTACAAGCACTACACTCCTTGAGTGTTGCACCTTTCGCCTGTGCATCTGCCAGTGCCTTATCAATATCTGGCACCGCGTAACAAATGTGATGCAACCCTTCATAACCGCGTTCTTTAATCCACTTATCAAAACGCCCACCCTCATCCAAAGACTGACACAGTTGATACTCTACATCCCCTACCCAGAATTGAGCCACCCGATTGCGCGACTTGGGGAAATCATCAATCTTCGCGTCTAGCCCCACGCCCAACAAATCTTGATAGGTCTTGAGTGCAGCTTTAGCATCTTTGACCGCGAATGCCATGTGTTTGATGTACGATTTTTCCATGTTGTCCCCCCTAGTCCTGCAAATTAAATACGCTTTTCAAGTTCACACCGGGTGTTACGATTGGGTTAATACCAGTCTGAGGTGAAGTCATTAACAGAGTGATACCGGGGCCATGTCCCGCCCGCGGACTATCGCCTTGCCCGATCACACCAATCCCAATCGCACCCCGTAGATAGCCGTGGTTCCAACTGCTGTCATAATCAAGGAGCGCCACCACATCACCTAATTTCAAGTCATCCAGTTTGGCTTCTTTCAAAGCATCTTTATCAGCAGTCTGAATATGTAGCGAACCACCCTCACTGGTCAATCCGGCACCGGATCCCAACAAATGCGGTGGCACAATACCAACCACCGGAACATTCAGTTTGCCATCAGTTCCAGTTGTTACTTCCAAGTTTTCAAGAATATCGGGTGAGCAACTTTTCAACTTGATATCCGGATGATCAGCCAATTCCATGCCAACACCAATCGAGCGAATGTTGATCTTGTCGCCAATCGCCATCTTCTTACGCGCTTCTTTGTCGAAGTGAATAATCACTTGCTCAGAAAAACGCCCCGACTTTCCCGTAACAACCCCTTTGATACCTTTGGCATCCCCGCTCATGACCATCGCCACGTTACCCACGCACGAAAACAAGTTCAGCCCCCGATTGCCCATGTCATCCTTCAGAGAAATACTCACACCGGGATGAATAGTATCTGCTAGCCAACCATAGGCAGAGTCACCAATCGAAACGTTGTAAACAATGCCACCATAAGTCGGAAGCAAGAAAGGCTTGCCATTTGAATCCAACCGATATGGTTCGGCTGGCAACCCGGGAAACCCCGGCGACGCAATTTGTCCCATGACAGAAACAGAAACGAGTTTGTCAGAATTGGTTCGGACGTTCATGCCATCTCCCGAATGTTGAGATAATTAGCTATATTTGCTTTGGGGTCAATCACCCATTCAATACATGGTTCGGGGCAAGTCATTAATGTCAAAATGCCAGGTCCATGCCCGATCATGACCGAGTCGCCATGAATACACAAAGCGATAGTCACTGCGCCCTTACGGTACGTACGCCCAAACCGATGATCGGCATCAGGGATCACAACCAGATCACCGAGTTTCATCTGGTCGATCCCAAGTTCTGCCATTAATGCCCGATCACCTGACATTAAATCTTGATCAACATATTCCGAATTCAGTTCCGCACCGGAACCCATAATACGAGGCGGTAATACAGTCGTGACAGGTACACGTATTTTGGCATCGCTGATGACCTCAAATGGTATGCCATTGATCAATTGCGGACTGCATTTTTTGAGTACGATTTGAGGGTAATCAGTTAATTCTAAACCGCGTCCACATGCGATAATTTGAATCGAGTCACCTACGCACAGCAAGTCATGTACGTCAGGTGAGAAATCAACCAGCAAACGCGCATGTTCACCTGTAACAATCCCTTCCGCCCCTTTGCCCATTCCACTAGTAACAATTGCCTTGTTCCCCATGCATGTCAGATAATGCAAAGCAAATTCGGCAGCATTGTCTGGGTTCGCGATTGAAACACCCGGCTCAACATGGTCACCGGCCCATCCAAACGCTGGATCACCCACACGTGCGTTATAGACTACCCCGGACATACCCGGTAACACGCGTCCTACACCTTTGTCATCCAAGGTGTAACCGGGATAACGCAGTGTCGGCGGACTAATATTCCCCGTAACAGCTATTTCCACAAGTTTTGATTCATTGGTTGCAAGAGTCATTTTTATGGATTCCTTGACACATAGAGATGTGCTTTCTATAATCCTGATACGTTGTCGTTTGTCGATTGTCGACAATTTCTGGCGATTATAAGTATGCGTGAATAGCTTGTCAAGAAACCAAAGATTTTAACTATGACACTGAACCACATCGAAAATCGTTCGTTACGTGATCGCGTATTGGATGCCGTTCGAGAAGCGATCATCACGGGCGAATTCAAACCGGGTCAACCGCTCATTGAGACTGACTTAGCAACCAGTCTGGGTGTTAGTCGTGCACCTTTACGTGAAGCCCTCCAAATACTTAGCACCGAGGGCTTAGCCGAAACTGTACCCTACCACGGAACAACGGTCCGTCGTTTGACCAAAACAGATATTGAGGAACTGTATAGCCTCAGAAGTGTTTTAGAAACTTTTGCAATCCGCAGGATGATTGAACAACGTAACCCTGAGCACGTTGCCCGCCTTCGCAAATGCTTTGAAGACATGCTGGCCGCAGCTGAAACAGGCGATCTAAAACAAGTGAATCAGATAGATCGCGAATTTCACGACACATTAATCGAACTCAGCGGACACACTTTACTCATAACCAGTTGGAACGTGGTTTCGATGCGGGTGCGGCAGGTCATGGCACTGCTGAATCGACGCAACAGCAATCTTAAGAAGATTGCATATAACCACGTACCAATAATCGATGCTATCGAAGCCCAAGAGATTGATAAAGCCGTTGAACTCATCGAAAAACACGTAGCTGCTTCAGGCGAATTAATTGCTGAAGGATGGCATGATGACGGTGGAGGCGCGGACATATGAATAAAACTCACCGCGCAATGGTCACCGGAGCAGGCGGCTTCGTTTGCAGCAGTATTACTCAGGCATTATTGAGTGCCGGTTGGCAAGTCATAGCAGTAGACCAGCAATTTGACACGGAATTACGACTGAATTGGGTAAAACTAGCAAGTGAGAGAATCACATTTGTTCAGATGGATATCAAAGATTTACCATCATTTGAAGTTGATGTATTCATTCATGGGGCAGCAATTACAGCCTCGCCAGAGGAACTCGGTCAATCACCAGAAGCAAATTTCCGTGCCAATATTGACCCACTGATTGCTGCATTGGAATGGGCGAAACGTCAAAAAGTCAGTAGGTTTTTAGGTATAAGTTCTAGTGCAGTCTATGCCAAAACATTACCGGGTGCAGTAAGTGAAACCTTGCCAACTTCACCGCAAGGTTTGTATGCAGTTGCCAAGCAAACCATGGAATCCCTAATTGCGACTTTGCGGTCAGAATTCGGGCGAGATGTTGCCACAATACGACTAAGCAACGTCTATGGACTTGATGAAAAACCACGTTCGACGCGCCCACGGGTTAGTTTGATAAAACGCATGGTACAAGAAGCAATTAAGAGCCACAAACTCTCTTTATTCCGAGATGATCCATCTCGGGATTGGACATTTGCTCCTGATATTGGTTCAGCAGTTGTCAGCATTTTGAACTGTAAAACATTAAATCATGCTCTCTATAATGTGGCATCCGAACAAGTGCACTCACCTTTAGACATCGCGGCCATCATTCAGTCCTTAATTCCGGATGTATCGCTGGACATACGTGAAGGTACAAATCCCAATATGCCCATATTGACGAGACGCGGGTATCTCAGCCATGAGCGATTACAAGCCGACACCTGTTTTAAGGACTGGACGCCATTTGAAGAAGGCATTCGACAAGTAATCATCGAACAACAAAATAGGGAGCTCGTTACATGACACCATTACGTGTTGTTCTGGCTGGCTTAGGTGTACGTGGACGGTATTGGGCAGAAGTGCTATCACGTTCTCCACGTTGCGAAATAATCGCCTATGCTGATCCAAATCCTGCCGCATGTGAACGAATGGCTGCACAATATGGCGCCCGACCATCATTTAAGACATCAGAAGAGGCATTAGCAGCACTACCGGATGTGCAAGCACTCGTCCTAGCCAATCCACCGATTGGTCGTGAAGGCCAAATACGCGCAGCCGCTGAACGCGGGATCCCGATGTTGGTCGAAAAGCCATTAGCGCTTGATGTGGTCGAGGCCGCAAAATTAGTGGGCATTGCTGAAGCCGCAAAAGTGCCCTTGATGATCGGGCTGAACTTCCGCTATTTGGCTGTGACCAAAGAAACCATGCGCTTATTGAATGATGGCACGATTGGTCAAGCCAATTTTGCGCGCTTTACATACGAGCGTTACCGTGATGGCAACCGTCCAGACTTAAACAAATATCCACTAACAATGGACCAGCCCATGCTATGGGAACAATCCATTCATCATTTCGACTTGATGCGTTATGTTTATGGGAAAGAACCAATTTTAATTCAGGCAAAAACTTGGAATCCGCCGTGGAGTATGTATAAAAGCGATGCCAATGTGGCAGCCATTATCACGTTTAGTAATGGCATGATTGTCAATTACCAAGGCACCTGGCAAAGTGGCTGGGCAGAACCGCGCTTTGAATGGCGGACAGATTGTACAGGTGGCGTTATCAGCCAATTGAATCAATTTGGTGACCTGTTCTTTGCCCAGCAAGCCGAACCTACTTTACATGCAATTCCCTTACCGCCTCATGAAATGTGGATTACCGAAACAAGTGGACTCCTAGAGGCGTTTCTTAACTGTGTGATTGATGGTGAACCTCTGCAATGCAGTGGTCGAGATCACCTGATGTCTTTGGCGATGGTTGAAGCTTGTGCCATTTCGAGCCGCGAGGCACGAAGTGTAACCATCAACAGTCTTTTACCACCAGAATTTGGTCAATCTGACCATGTTACATAAAGATCGGAAAGGAGAACGTTATTAGTGGAAATGACGTACTGAACCTACGACATCTTGATCAGGTTTACTAAAAAAGGAGCCCAACGAAATGACAAAAGCACGTCAATTGATTCTTGCACTTTTAGTGCTGGTGGTTGCGGTACCACTAGCCGTGCACGCCCAAACCCCTGATGAAAAAACTTTGGTAATTGGTCAAAGTGTTGATATTGGCCTATTAGATCCATCTGCGGTAAGTTCGCGTTCAGAAGCCAACATATTCGGTCATCTGTACGGCACATTGTACGAAATCTCTGATGATGGTTCGATCAAACCATATCTGGCAAAAGAATACAAAACCTCTGAAGATGGTAAGGAATGGACATTCACCTTAAATGAAGGTTTAACCTGCCATGACGGCGAAGCTCTTACTGCTGAAGATGTCGCTTACAGTTTCGAACGTGCAGCCAATCCTGACAATAAATTTACAGGTAATACAGCTGGTTTCGTACTTCCTTCTGTAGGTTATCAAGGCACTAGGGTAGATGGTGATTTGACAGTCACAATCATCACTGATCGCTATCAATCCATTGGCCTAGGCTTGCTATCTGAAGTATATATCCATTGCAAAGACTCCTATGAGAAAATGACATTGGAAGAAGCTGCACAGATGGCAATTGGTTCTGGGCCATATAAGTTTGTCGAGTGGGTACCAGATGATCACGTCACACTAGAAAAAGTTGAAGGGTTCACGCTTCGTGATTCAACATTCCAAACTTTGATTTGGCGGACAATCCCTGAAGCTTCAACACGTGTTGCTGAACTAATCGCTGGCAATGTGGATGTTATTGCCAATGTTCCGCCAGATCAGGTGGAAGCAGTCAATAATTCGGGTACAGCGACCGTTCAGGCAGTAGCTGGCACACGTCGTATGTATGTTGGCTTCCAATTCGGTGAAAACTATAAAGATGCCCCCGGTTACGAAGCATTCCAGAAAAAAGAAGTTCGTGTTGCCCTACAGTACGCAATTGATGTACCTACAATATGCAAGACACTACTTGGTACAGAATGCGAACGCGCATCGAGCATTGTAAACAAGCCGAATGACAACCCGAATTTGTCCCCCTATCCTTATGATCCAGCGAAAGCCGGTGAATTATTGGATGCAGCTGGTTATCCAGCCAATGCTGACGGCGTACGCTTCGAAACAATCCTGATGGGACCACGCGGTCGTTATCTGAATGATGCCAACGTTGTACAAGCTATTGCGCAATACCTGACGGACGTAGGTATCAAAACTACAGTAGATATTCGCGAATGGGCAGACTATCGCCAATTGACCGGTCCAAAAGAACTCGGCCCGTTGTTCTTCCTTGGAACAGGTGGTGGCACATGGAATGCGCTTTACGATATGGCGGATTTCTCGGCTCCCGATGCGGGCACAAACTACACGAACTGGCCCAATCCAGAGTGGTTCACATTGTGGGATAGTTTATCCAACATCCGTGATGCAGCTAAAGAGCGTGAAGTTATCAACCAAATGCTTGAGGTCTTTTACAATGACCCTCCTTGGCTGATGCTCTACTTCCAACCTGACTTCTATGCAGTAAGCAATCGTCTGGATTGGAATGCTCGTCGTGATGAACAGCTCATCGTCTACAACGCAAAACTGAAATAAGTTCGATTGGAGAGGGCACGGATTGTTGTGCCCTCTCCATAAATTTCTGAAACCAAACTAACTATGAGCAGATATATCATAAGCCGCTTGTTACAGTCGATCATCGTAATCATTGGAGTTACGCTGCTCTCGTTCTTCACATTACATTTGGCCGGTGATCCTACGTATCTCTATGTGAGTGAACGTGCCAGTGCTGAGGAAATCGCAGAAACACGGATAAAGCTAGGGTTCGACAAACCACTTCCAATCCAATACTTCAACTTTTTGAGCGGTTTGGTGCGCGGTGATTTAGGTGTATCCATTCGATCCCATAAACCGGCGCTTGCTCTTGTTATGGAACGACTGCCTGCAACACTAGAATTGACCATTTTTGCCATGCTCATCTCAACATTGATTGCGATCCCAATTGGCATTCTCGCTGCCACAAAGAGAGGCACCAGCTTAGATGGTGGAATCATGTTAGTGGCGATGTTTGGTCAATCAATACCCAGTTTTTGGCTTGGCATCATGCTTATTCTATCCGTGGGATTGCAACTCAAATGGCTACCAATCTCAGGGCATGAAGCAGTTATTGATCCTATTCTCAAAGGTGAATTAGGAGCCGGAATCACTAATTTACCAGCGGCATTGCGCTTTCTGATTATGCCGGGCATCACCATTGGTCTATTTTCACTAGCACGTAACGCGCGGTTGGTGCGTTCGTCTATGTTGGAAGTACTCTCGCAAGATTATGTGACAACGGCTCGCTCAAAAGGTTTGTCAGAGTCAACTGTTATCCTGAAGCATGCATTTCGCAATGCACTCATTCCAGTTGTAACAATGTTGGGTCTAGAATTCGGATTCCTCTTGAGCGGTGTGGTAGTTACTGAAACGGTTTTCTCATGGCCGGGAGTGGGTCGATTAGTTACAAATGCAATTACCCAGCGGGATATCCCAGTTGTGCAAGCATCAGTAGTGGTGTTCGCAATTATGTTTATCGTTCTCAATCTGTTCGTTGACCTCATCTACGCACAGCTCGATCCCCGCATTCGCTTAGGCTAACAATATGTCACAAAGCACTTCTAAGTTAAGTATTACTGCAAGTTTAGTTGCACCTGAAGTATCTACATGGAAACGGGCTCAGCGCAGCCTATTTAAGGCAAAATGGCCAGTGCTTGCCCTGATTATTCTATCAATTATCGTATTCATGGCACTTTTTGCGGGGCAAATAAGTCCCAAAGATCCTAACAGGCAGAGTCTGATCCAGCGCCTTCAAGAACCTATGAAGATAGATGCAAAGACCGGTAAAGTTGAATTTATCCTCGGTACAGATGGGTTAGGTCGTGATCTGTGGACGCGTATCATTTATGGGGCACAGATATCACTTGCAGTTGGGGTTATGGCAGTCGTGGTTGGAGGCATTCTTGGCACGACGCTGGGAATAATCGCCGGTTATCAGGGAGGACGAGTGGATAATATCATTATGCGTCTGGCTGACATCCAACTTGCGTTTCCATTTATTCTGCTAGCAATTATGGTTCTTGTCGTACTTGGACCTGGTGTATGGAATCTCATTCCAGTACTGGGAATTGGACAATGGGTCACATATGCACGTATTGCGCGTGGGCAAACGATTTCTCAACGGGAAAAAGAATACGTTGAAGCTGCACGAAGCATGGGTGCACGTGATATACGGATCATGTTGCAAGCAATCCTACCGAATGTACTAGCCCCACTCATTGTAATTGCATCGTTTAATGTTGCCAGTGCAATTCTGGCAGAGGCATCACTCTCATTCTTGGGGCTAGGGGTCCCTCCAACAGTCCCCACATGGGGGGGTATTTTAAATGAAAGTCGTGACCAAATTCTTGCCGGAAAATGGTGGCCTGCATTTTTTCCAGGGTTAGCAATTATGCTTACAGTGCTTTCAATCAACATACTAGGTGACTGGTTGCGTGACTTTCTTGATCCGCGACTGCGTGGGCGTAGCTAGATAATGTCGAAAGGTAACAATCCCAAGTTCACATTTGATTATGTGAACATCGATTTGAGTATTGGCTTTATATCTTCATAGTGGCAGGTTAAAATGACTAAGACATGGGTAGGCATCCAAATTGGTGCCATCAGTTTTATAGATGAGGGTGTCGAGAAAGTTCTAGACATCTTACAAGAAAAGTCGGGTGTGAATGCCCTGCTAATTTCAGCGCTGTCATGGAGTTATGGCAATGCAGGGCGTGCCGTATATGGCTTTCCAGATCACGGCGTTGCAGAAGCCGACAACTTACAAGGTGGCGCTTTCTATGAGCCTGATCCAGATTTTTACGAAGGCACTTTTCACAAGAAGTTCGCCGCTCCTGATCCTCTTTACAAAGGTTTTGATACCTTCCGCGATGTGATCCCCGCTGCCAAGAAACGTGGGATGCAGGTCTATCCCTACTATTGTGAAACATCCAGTTCAGGCATACGATCAATCTGGCAACCGGGATTTGCACACTTCCTTGATCGTGACCATTGGGGCAAACTGGCATCGCGTCCTTCTTTAATGAATCCCCAATACCGGGCATGGTGGCGCTCAGTCATCAGCGATTGGTTCAGTAACCACGACCTCACAGGCATGTTATGGGGCATCGAACGCCACAGTCCATTAATGGATATTTTCCGTGGTGATGGAAGTACTGGCTTTGACGAATATTTCAAGGCAGAGGCTCGTGCGCGTGGCCTAGATGTGCAGCGTTCAATTGAAGGTTATCAAAAAATTGATCGTTTCCTTCAAAGTGTCCGTAAAGGCGAACGTCCGCGAGATGGGGTGTTTGTTACGCTGCTTCGTCACTTATTGCTCAACCCTGAAGTTTTGATGTGGGAGAAGATGTGGCTAGATGCCCATCAAGATATGTACCATGAGATTTCTGGCCTGATTCGATTCTTCAATCCGAAAAATGAAGTAGGCTTCGGCGTGTGGCAAGTTATCAACACCTATAACCCTTACGCAAAAGCACAATATGACCAGACTGAGTACGCACCCTACGCCGATTGGTTTAAGCCAGTCCTATATCATACCCCTGCAGGAGCACGCTTCGCGAACTTCGCTGATAGCTGGCATAAAGCTGTATTGGCGGATGCAACTCCAGAAGGGGCATATAACGCATTGGCAACTATTCTCAATTTAAACGACTATATAGCGCCACGAGCGGAAGCCCCAATGGCAGGTTTCAAAGCCGATTATGTCAAGCAATGGACAGCCAATCTCATCGCTGACACCGGCAAAAAAGTATATTCAGGTATAGGCGTTGGTGTGGGTGACGGTGGCAAGAGCAAAGAAATCACTGCACAAGAAGTGAAAGATGGCGTCAACGCAGCCTACGATGGCGGGGCAAGTGGAGTACTACTCTCTCGAAATTATTCTGAAGCTCAACTGACTAACCTCGAAGCTGTGGGCGAAGTCCTACGTGAACGAGGTTTGTGGTAAATCTAAAAAATGCGCATTATCTCGCATCTAAGCTGGTAATCAATCACAGCAATTGTGCACAACACAAACGAAATTCTGGTAGCAGATGAGGTACACCCTGTCTGCTACCGAAAGATCACTCTTATAGATGACATATAGTTGTAAAAACTACACCATCCCTACTATTAAATAGGATGAACTATGACACTAAATCTGGATAAACATCTTTCCACACGTGCGAAACAATTACAGGGTTCACTAGGTAAACAAACGTCTGTTCCCATACCAGGTCTTATTAATCTTGGTAGTGGTACTCCAGACTTTGTACCACCGCCATCTGTCTTTGACGCTATGCAAGAAGCCATTTCAAGCAAGCGGGTTCAATACACATCATGGACAGGCATCCCAGAACTACGCAAGGCAATTGCTGCCAAATTAAAATCTGAAAACAACATCGAGTATGATCCAGACACTGAAATCATTGTCACATCGGGGGCACAAGAAGCCTTGATGGTAACACTGATGACACTACTTGATCCTGGCGATAACGCACTTACACCATCACCTCACTACGACGAATATACACGCGACACGCAAATTTTGGGTGGACAATTAATTCCTATAGCAACTAAACCGGAAACCAACTTCACAGTTGAAATTGCCGACTTGGAAGCGGCTATCACACCTCGCACCAAAGCGCTCGTAATAGTCTCACCAAACAATCCAACAGGAACAGTATTGTCTGAACAAAGACTGCGTGAAATCGGTGACTTGGCACAAAAACATGATCTGGTAGTGGTATCCGACGAAATATACGAACACTACGTCTTTGATGGCAATAAGCACACTAGTATGGCGTCTCTAGCGGGAATGCGTGAGCGCACAATTACCATGAATAGTTTCTCTAAGAGCTTTGGCATGACTGGCTTACGTTTAGGCTACATCGCCGCACCCGCAGCGCTGATTGAGTCTATGCTACCCTTTCATCATGCAATGATGATCTGCGCCAACGTAGTCACCCAGTACGGCGGGTTGGCAGCTATCAGCCAATCACGAGACTGGTTCAAGGACGTTTTGAAAGAATATGATCGCCGCCGACATGCGTGGATGGCACTATTGGATGAAATTGGCATCGGTTACAGCAAACCACAAGGCGCATACTATGTATTCATCGACGTCCGCGCAACCGGAATGACTAGTGCAGCTTTTGTAAAGCGAGCAAGAGAGGAAGCAAAACTAGTCTTCCAACCCGGTACGATTGGCGGGGGAGCAGGTGAAGGCTTCATTCGCGGAGCGCTCACTACCCCATCGCCGTCATTTGAAGAAGGTCTGCAACGATTCAAGGACTTTATACAAAAGTTGAAAAGTCATTAGGCTCCAAGACTAAACAGAGAAAAGCAAAGCGGAAGTACTATGATTGACATAAAAGGGAAAACGGCCATCCTTACGGGAGCCGCCGAAGGATGGGGTTACGAAATTGCCAAGGCCTACATACGTGCTGGTATGCGGGTAGCACTAATGGATATACAGGCTGAAAAACTCCGACGATTGGCTGATGAAATCAAGAGCATGGGTGGAGAATGTCTACCAATCGTGGTTGATCTAGCTAACGCCGAAGCAACTCAAGCCGCAGCTGATGAAGCAATTGCCTATTATGGCACTCCTCGTGTCCTTGTTCACAACGCAGCAGTGTTACGCGAAGTCTCGATGCTAGATGTCGAGTTCGAAAAGTGGCGAAATGAAATGAACATTATCATTCAAGCGGCGTTCGTCCTGTCGAAGGCGGTCTGGCCGGGAATGGTCGAGGCAAAGAGCGGTAGCATCGTATTTATATCATCAGGATCGGGCATCAAAGGCTTTGTAAAAGAAACAGCATACTGCCCTGCCAAACACGCTCAAGAAGGGTTAATGAAAGTGCTTTCGATGGAAGGTGAACCGTATAATATTGCGGTAAATACTATCACACCGGGTGCTCCCATCAAAACACCAATGTCAGCCTCGCATTATCCACCAGAACTACAAGCACGTTGGGTTGATCCAGTCATGATTGCCCCAGCCTTCTTATATTTAGCAGGACTCGATGCAAAGACGACCACGGGACAACGGCTGGATGCATGGCAGCTTTCAGAAGCTATGCGAGTGGCACAAACCATATAAGTGGAAATAAATTTTTTGGCCGCGGAGAAAAGACGAAATCATAAATGCTTGATGCGATAACGATACTCCAGAACTTAGTCAAAATCCCCTCGCCCAATTTGCCGGGTGACACACGTGCAATCGCAGCTTACATTGCTGAAGTGATGCAAGAAGCAGGCTGTGAAGTCAAAATACTCGCGCCGGAAAATAAACCTGAGGCGCAAAGTGTGGTCGCAACATTAGGCGAAGGCATGCCAGTCATCATGTTGCATGCACATATTGATACTGTACCCGTTGCAGCCAACGAAGCACAACGTTGGAGCGTCGATCCATATGCTGCGATCATAAAAGATGGCAAGCTTTATGGTAAGGGCAGCGTTGATGACAAAGCTCCACTCGCAGCAATGATGCACATAATCATCCAGAAATGCGCTGAACAATCCAATACTTCCGAGAAATTACACGGAACTTTGGTGCTAGTAGCAGCCGCAGAAGAGGAAACTGGTGGACGACTGGGAACCAAATGGCTGGCAGATAGTGGGCATTTGCCTATGTGCGACTTCATCATAGTTGGTGAACAAACCTTTAACCACGTCGCAACTGCTCATAAAGGGGTCATGCGCGCGACTGTCCGTGCTATAGGACGTTCAGTACATGCAACCAATCCTGACCGTGGTGTAAATGCGATCGTTGCTATAGCTAGAGCCGTATTAGCATTTGATTCCTATCACAAAGAATTAGCGAATCGCCCTCATCCGATTGTAGGTGTACCGACCTGCAACGTGGGTGTAATCCAAGGCGGTAGTACAGCCAATGCTGTGCCAGATAGTTGTGTGATTTACTTAGATCGCCGCATGGTGCCAGGCGAAGATCCCGCCAAAGTACAAACTGAGATGAAAGCGATCATAGCAGCCGTAAATGCAGGTGCAGCAGAACTGACGATAGGTGAATTTCAAACCTCAAATTGGTTTGAGTCAACGGCGATTTCCCCACTTGCCCAGACTTTTTTGGCCTGTGTGGAAAAAGAACTAAACGAATACCCCGGTCCCATTGGTTATTTACCGGGAAGCGATGCCAAACACTTAACCGGTATAACTCGCGGTGAAATGATCATATTTGGACCCGGAAGTTATGAAGTAGCACACGCATATGATGAGTATGTTGATTTGCACGAGTTTGCATCTACTGCGAACATATTAAGAGATTTTGTTGGGCGTGTGATGCTCAAGACAGAGAATAATTAACTTCAGAATTCAACTAATACAAACATTGGGAAACTAACGTGGAATTTGAAACCCTAATTATCAACGGCGATGTGGTGACTGAAACAGGCATAGTTCAAGCAGATGTCGGCATCAATAAAGGAAAGATTTGTGCGCTGATCGCCAGAGGTACGGCAGCGTCAGCAGCAGAAATCATAGATGTGAAAGACGCATTAGTGATTCCCGGAGCCATTGATATTCATTTCCACTGTCGTGCACCAGCTTATCCCGATCGTGGAGATTTTGCGACTGAAACGCGCGCAGCAGCAGCCGGTGGTGTGACTACAATTTTTGAAATGCCCATTTCGAAACCTTGCTGCGCGACCGGTGATATTTTTCGATCGCGAAA
This sequence comes from Aggregatilineales bacterium, assembly GCA_044227005.1. GTDB lineage: Bacteria > Chloroflexota > Anaerolineae > Aggregatilineales > Phototrophicaceae > CFX2. The sequence continues at coordinate 101,776 of JBGAFZ010000002.1, read as the reverse complement.
AGCATTAGGAGAAGCTGATGCATATGTCAATTTCGCCTTATACGGGGCACCGGGGTTACTCAATCGTAAAGAAATTCAAGACATGGCAAACGAAGGTGCAATAGGGTTCAAAATTTTCATGACCAGCGCACCGGCAGGTCGTAATGATGAATTCGAAGGACTCTGCTTACCATATGCACCGGAACTGTATCAAGCTATGAAACTGGTAGCAGAAACGGGTTTGGTATGTTCAGTACACGCCGAAAACAATCAGCTTCTCGAATGGCACACCGCTCAATTGATTGCTGCAAAACGGAATGATGTCGCAGCACACGGAGAGTCACGTCCCCCACATGTAGAAGCACTGGCTGTATCAACTCTCATGACACTCAATCAAACCGTTGGAATGCATCTTCACATCGCACACATGACATCTCAAGAAACCATCGACGTGTTTAGACAATTCAAACAAGCGGGTGCAAAAGCTACAGCAGAGACCTGCCCACAGTATCTGTTCTTTACTGAAGCCGATATGGAACGGGTTGGCCCATACGCCAAAATAAACCCACCGCTGCGCAAGCAAGCTGATGTAGATGCGTTATGGGATGGCATTACTGATGGAACACTCATGGCAGTGACTACGGATCACTCGCCATTTACGGTAGAGGAAAAAGAACGAGCACGAACCGACATATGGCGAACACCGCCGGGCGCACCGGGCGTCGAAGAATTAGTACTCGGCATGATGGATGCAGCCCTTAAAGGGCGATTAAGCATCCAAAAAGCTGTCGAACTAATCAGCACCAATGGCGCGAAACGCTTCGGTATTTATCCATATAAAGGAACTATCGCTGTAGGCGCGGACGCTGATATTGTGATCTATAACCCACACGAAACAACTACTATCAGTCAGGACATGTTGTTCAGCAAAGCCAAGGCATGTGACAAACTATTTGAGGGTGTAACCTTTCAGGGAAAAGTACGCCGAACCATTGTGAATGGTCAAACAGTATTTGTGGATGGCGCAGTAATCGGCAAACGCGGTGGTGGAAAATTCGTACGCCCTGATGCCAATAAAGTACAAGAACTATAAGCGGATATTAACCGCATTACACTTATTAAGGAGTAATGATGACAGCATATGAACAGTTTGAACACCATATCGCAGAATTGAATGATATTCTCAATTCAATTTCGGTTTTAAAATGGGATGCGCGTACCAATATGCCACCGGGAGGAGCACTTACACGGGGCAACCAATTAGCGACACTTTCTCGGATTGCTCAAGAGCATTTTATCAGCGACAAAACAGCCCGCTTATTAGACGGCGTCGAAGCGGAAATTGCTGGTGAAAAGGATGATTCATACCGTGTACGAGCCGTTAAGCAAACACGGCAATACTACGAATTAGTGAAACGCATTCCAGTTGAGCTAACCTCGAAGAAGGCCACCTTAGCACCTATTTCTGAGCAAGTGTGGGCAGAAGCCAAGCAAAACAATGATTTTGACAGCTTTGCCCCTTATTTGCAGCAGATGTTGGATATGAGCCGCGAACAAGCGGACGCAGTCGGTTACTCAGGTCATCCCTTTGATGCACTGGTCTTTGAATATGAACCGAGTGTCACTGCCGCTTCATTAAAGGTGCTATTTGATGAATTAAAAGCGGGATTATTGCCGCTACTAAAGCGAATTGTAGCGAATGATAGGCCTCTCGAAAAAGATCTATGGCGATATGAGTATCCGGTAGATAAGCAGAAAGCATTTGGATTGGAGATGGCTCAAAAGATTGGCTATGATGTACAACGTGGCCGACTGGACATTGCCCCCCATCCTTTCGAGATTTCATTCACGCGCAATGATGTACGTATTACAACACGCTACAATCTCAATTACTTACCAATGGCACTCTTCGGTACTTTACACGAAACCGGACATGCTTTGTACGAACAAGGGGTTGATCCTGCATTGACCCGTACAGCGCTTACTACCGACTTCTTAGGACAATATCCTGTTGGTGGAACTAGCTACGGAGCTCACGAGTCGCAATCTCGCCTGTGGGAAAATCAAGTCGGACGCAGTCGTGAATTCTGGGAAACTCATTTTGACCGTTTGCGGGAAATCTTTCCTGAACAAATGGCAGATGCTAATCCAGACTTGATTTACCGCTCTGTTAATCGTGTACGACCGAGTTTAATCCGTGTTGAGGCGGATGAAGTGACCTACAACCTACACATCATGTTACGTGTTGAAATCGAAATGGGGCTACTGGACGGCACATTGAAGGTTGCTGATTTACCCGAAGTATGGAACGCCAAAATGCAGGAATACTTAGGTGTAACCCCACCAAATGACAGTAAAGGTGTGTTACAGGATGTTCATTGGTCGGGCGGTGGCTTTGGTTCATTCCCCGGTTACACTGTCGGCAACGTAATGTCATCACAATTCCTAAAAGCCGCAAATGAACAGGTCGAAGGGCTAAATGATTCATTGAAACACGGGGATTACTCCACCCTGCTAAACTGGTTGCAAACCAACATATATCGACATGGGCGTGCCTATAGTGCCAATGAACTGCTCCAAATGTCGACGGGGAAAACTCTCCATGTTCAACCTTATCTGGCCTATTTGGAAGCCAAGTTCACCGAGTTATATGAATTAAGCTAGGCGTATAGGCAGGAGGCTGATTGACAGAGTGATGAATAATGACTTCACTTTGTCAATCAGCAGACAAGTTCTCAATAAACAGTTTGCACCAGTGATCTTGGCAGATTATGGTGAAATAAGAAGAGACATTTTCAAGAAAGAATATCTCTAGTTCTGTGGAGCGGGGTGATCAAATGCAAGTGTACAATGCATAATAACTGCTCACAAATCTCCAAGCACTTTATACAGTCTCGAATCTCGATTTCGCTAATTGATTGCTCACTACATCTTTATATACAGTCCACTATGTAAAACTTTCTTTCATTACCAAATCTATTCTTCTCTCGCCAATTCAGTCCATCCACCATAGGTATTGTTCTGCATCAAATCAAGTGTTTTTATTATTTGGAGCAATTAGAACTTCCAGATCCCTATTGCTATGAATAAGTGCTCACATTGCGGTCTCTACGCTTGGTAGCATACGATTGGACTATAATGTACGGTGTAACATGTGAATACTGATTTCCACGCCGCAGAAAAACTGACTGGTTTTAGCAGTCTATCCAAGGAGTCATACGTCATGACCCGTATTCTAATTATTGATGACGATCTTGACGTTCGAGATCAAGTTGCTACAACCCTACTAGCATCCTATTTTGAAACCTATACGGCGACAGATGGGCGCGATGGTGTCGAGAAAGCCCTCAAAATACTTCCAGACCTCATCATTTGCGACATGATGATGCCTTTTATGGATGGACAACAGGTTTTAGCTGAACTCCGTAAACATAAGGTAACTGAATCAGTACCGTTCATCTTCCTTACCGCAGTGGATACGCGTGATATTGTACGCTCAAGCATGAATCTAGGTGCAGATGACTATCTCTTCAAACCGGTTAACATCGCTGAGTTGCTCAATACGGTAACTGCGCGGCTCAAACGCCATCAGACTATTGTCGCCACTAGCGAAGAACAGGTTGAAGCCATAAAAGTTAGATTAGCACGTACAGTAACACATGAACTACGTACGCCGGTTTCACTAGTTGTCACAGCAATGCAAATGTTGCAATGGCAAACTGAAGATCAACTCTCACCAGATAACGTCCAATTAATCGAGACATTGAACCGTGGGGCAACCCGTCTTGCCCATGTTGTCGAGCAGATGGTATATGCAACACAATTAACTACGGGTGCCTTCTCTACTGAATCCATCGCCGAGAAAGGCTATCCAACAGACATAGGCAAGTTAATCGCTAGCGCCCATAAGCTGGCCCTCCAATTTACAAGTCGCCAACCCCAACAAGTAGAAGTCAAAGTCATCGAGTTGAATGACTCTCTCTTTGTTAAAGCTGAACTAGGTGCGCTAAAACAAGCTATTGCTGAAGTCATATCGAACGCAATCGCATTCTCGCCAGAGGGTGGTAAAGTAAGAATTATCTACAAACGTATAGGAAAAGACGTCCGAATTACCATTACTGACAGCGGTAATGGAATTTCTGACTCTCAACTTAAGGAAGCAATGGCATGGTTCGGTCAAATAGACCGCGAACAGCAAGAGCAGCAAGGTATGGGAATGGGACTTCCACTCGCTAGCCAAATCATAACTATACATGGCGGATCACTTGATATTCGTTCCATCGTTGGCAAAGGCACCCAGGCGGTCATCACCTTGCCTACAGTTGAGGCATCGCTATAACGCATCTCACCTGCGTACTATAATAATTACCATTACTGCTACTTAAATGGTGAATTTCATTCTCCGTTTTTCCGGTAACGTTATTACAATATCCATCACTCTTTGAAACAAGTGTTAAGAAAGAGCAAAGACATTTACGAACAGGAGACTCTCAATCAAACTTAATCAATAAGTGATTTATAGTTGTCTCAACAGAGTGACACAAGCCATATCGCAATTATCCACCTGATATATACTCACTTGCGGCAGAAACGTCTGACCATGTTACAAATACAACTATTCAACTTCACGACTAGTATCATTGCCTCAGTTATTTCGTTATTACTGGCTCTATTTGCATGGCGCCAACGCCGGACACAAAACACGCTGTGGTTTATCGCACTACTTGTAGGCTTTGCATGGGTTGGATGGTGGATGGCTTTCGAAGCATTAGTCGGCAGAGACATTGGCACATATGTCAATCTTAGTAAATTGGAATATATTGGAAGTACCTTTATACCCTATTTCTGGCTCCGTTTTGCACTACAAAACAACGGTGACGAACAACCACTCTCACTTGGAATACAGGCCGCATTACTCATAATCCCTGTACTGACTATCATTTTCGCCTTCACAAATGAACATCATGGCCTTATTTGGGCGTCCCCGCATTTCACCATAGTTGCCAATTCACCGGTCTTTGAACCCACATATGGATTATGGTTTTGGCTATATTTCATTTACTCATATACCATTTTTCTCATCGGTTCGATCACACTCATACGTTATGCAAAAAACACTTGGCGTGTCTATCGCTCTCAAGCGCTCTTGGTTTTGGTAGGCACTGCAATACCGTGGATTGGAAACTTACTGCAAATCTTTGATCCCATAAACCCGGTTCCTTATCTTTATCTCAATCCAATATTAGGGGTCATATGTACACTCTGCTTGTCATTTGGATTATTCCGTTTGCGCCTATTGGACGTCACACCAATCGCTTATGAAACAATCCTGAATAACATCCCCGCAGGTATACTAGTCGTGGATCTCCACAACCGAATATTGGCCGTTAACAACAGTGTCAATCAGATATTCAATTGTCCAAAAGACCTAATCGGTCAACAACTAAACCTTGCCCTACCCCATTGTGGCTCTGAGTTACTGCGCATTCAGTGTAGCTCTGACCACAAAGGTCAATTCAACGTAAATGATCATATCTATGAAGTGACGGCCTCCACTGCTTATACTCATAACGGCAGTAAACGCGGTGTACTGTTTGCATTTAGTGACATCACTGCAACTGCTCAGGCAGCACGGGTTCAACAGGTCGACCGAGAATTCTCAGAGATGATTAATAGACTCGGTTCGACACTCAACATGTCGTTGAATGTCAACATCATCACATCTTCAATCCTAGATAGCCTAGAACAACTCATTCCCAACAGTCGATTGAATATCATGCTTATTGATGATGATGGCTACACGACCCGTATACATCAGCATCGTGGTTATGAATCGGGAATCGAAACACTTCAGCAAGACGTCGTCTTCGACTATCGGATTTCACCAATATTGACCGAATCTGTCGTAGCTTCCGCCCCGCACACGATGTCCAATGTCCGAACCAACAACGACTTAAATCGTCAGCACCTCAATAAATCTAATGACGCGTTTGCTACAATTTCCATCATTGCAGATAACAAACCTATAGGCTTCATTAATATCGATTGCTTGCGTCCCAATGTCTTTACCCCTGAACTGACTAACCGCCTTCAGATCTTCGGACAACAGGCAGCATTAGCCATTAAGAACGCTCAATTGTACGAACAAACTCGCCAGCAAGCCGAAGAACTAAAGAGTCGTATTAGTTCCATGATGATTACACAACAAGTATATAAAGACATAGGTTATTCCATAGACAGCGACACATTGCTCCAATTAATTCTAGATGCAGCTCTGCGAATTTCACGGGCTGATGTGGGCTACGTAGCATTGATGCGAGACAACAGTCTACATCTGGCTAACAGTTACGGGAATTACAATCTAGCTCATCTAGAAAACATCTTGACTAACAAGTCTGGCATCATTAACCAAACCATAGCAGGTAAACATATCTTGGTCATGCAGGTGCCAAACCCACTCGAATCCGCTTATGACGAAGTTTCTGCTCAAATTGCGCTACCAATCTTTACCGTCGACACGAATGGGGTTGAACACCTATACGGAGTCGTAGTATTGGAAACAAAAAATCCTTCGCGATTCACAGAGGATCGCCTGCAACTTCTTGAACTCATTTGCGACCGCGCAGCGATAGCCCTTCAGAATGTCGAATTGGTCAACCGTGTTCGCGACCGTGCCGACGAACTAGAAATACTTTATGCCAAGGTTAGTTATCTTGAAAAGTTCAAGACAGATATGATACGGGTTGCAGCACATGATCTCAAAAATCCATTGGGCGTCATCCGAAACTACTTAACAATGCTCATTGATTCGCCCGAACTTGAACTAGATCTAGACAAAGTATACCCATCGATGCTCCGGTCTGCAGAACGTATGCTTCAGATTGTTCAAAATTTCCTGTCGATGGATCGAATTGAAAAAGCCGCCAAATTACAAACGATGGCACCATTCGATTTAAGCGCAGTTGTCCAATCTGCCCTCGAGGAATTTATGCCGCGAGCGAGTCAAAAAGAACAGTGGGTAGATGTTCTTTTACCTCATGAAGCGTGTATCGTACGTGGTGATTCAGCCCAAATTTACGAAGCAGTCTCCAACTTCATCAGTAATGCCATTAAGTACACCCCTAACAACGGACATATAGCCGTTATCTTAGAAGCCTACAAGGACTACGCCCAATTAGAAATTACAGACAATGGCTTTGGCATTCCTGAAGAGAATCAGGCAAACCTTTTCCAACCCTTTTACCGTTCCCAAACTGCTGAAACAAGTAGCATTGAAGGAACAGGCCTAGGCCTGCATCTTACCAAAACCATCATTGAGCAACAAGATGGCGAAATCATCTTTAGCAGCATTTACCATCAGGGCAGCACATTCGGTTTCAAAATACCAATCTATCATGAAAAATCCACGATAACACCGACATCACCTGCAAGTTAACGACTTTTCTTTCCCAATCCTCTCCTTTTGACACCACATTAATCAGCTAAATTACATCTGGATGGTTGCCTTACGCATCCTAGATTCCGGACAACACTGAATTTAGTGGAACCCAGCCCACAAGACACCATACAAAAATTTTGAATGTGGCTAATATGCAGTATACTATGCACGATTAGTGACTATTTTTAGGGTCAGTTCAGATCGAGTAATTCACGTTTTGGTAGATGGTATTACCAAGGTAAATACGTTGGCTATCTCAGTTCCAAATCTTGCTGCACATAAGATAGATGATATAAAGGCACAAATAGAATTATTGCTTAAAGAATTGGGAAAAGGACGTGTTGATGGTGTCGCTTATGATACTGCATGGGTAGCTCGATTAGCCGAACGTTATTCGGGGCACGGATTTGATAACTCAATGGAGTGGTTGCGCCAAAATCAGCATGACGACGGCACATGGGGCGCGCCGCTTATCCATTATCATGACCGTTTTATATCAACTCTTGCAGCTATTGTCGCATTACAAGAAGGCGGGCGTGAACCCCGTGATCAACGGCGCGTAAAACGTGGCGAAGCAGCACTTTGGAAATTAGTTGGGAAATTAGGCTGGGACAATCATGACACGATTGGGTTTCCAATCTTGTCAGCCTCACTAGCTGAAGAAGCTACTAAACTGGGTCTAGATGTACCACGCCCCCCCATTCGGTTCGGAGAAAATTACAAGAAAAAAGTTACAGCAGTGCTAAGTCAGACGAATCGTGATTGGCGTAGCACATCACTTTCTTTCTCCTTAGAAGCCATGAGAACATTTGTCAAGTCGGATGACATAGTTCTTGAGCGAAACAACTCAGTCAATATTTCACCTTCTGCAACTGCCGGATATTTGCTTTTAAACGAAAATGAAATGGCGCTGTCGTATATTAAAGAAGTTTCTCAAAACTCCCCCAATGGTGCAGTGACAGCGCTTAGTCCGATTGACACATTTGAAATTGCATGGTCACTCAATTTTTTGCGTCGCAATAATTCTATATCTGCAACTGATCCAGATGTACAACGAACCTTGGCTACACTCAAATCAGCATGGTCACAAGAATATGGTCTTACCTATTCCTCATATGTATCAGTTCCAAATATTGATGATTCAGCAGCAGCATTTTTGGCTTTGAACTGGGGAGGATATGAAGTTAGCCATTCAGTGTTTTCACATTATGAGATGGAAGATCGCTTCTGCTGTTTTCATGGAGAGACAGATCCATCAGTTGGTGCACATGTTCGTCTACTTTCTGCGCTACGTTCAGCCGCAGATAGTCCTGATTGTCAAAACTGGACAAAAAAAACACTATATGCCTTACAAACGTTTGATTCAAATGGATCGTTTTGGTCAGATAAATGGCACATATCACCCTATTACGTAACATGTAGTGCCTTGCTTGCCTTACATAATATCGCAAATGATCTCACTCAATCCCGACTAAAATGGATTCTACGAACACAGAATGATGATGGTGGATGGGGATACTTAGGAACATCAACGCCTGAAGAAACAGCATACTGTCTGGAAGCGCTACTTTTTTGGAATAGCACTATCCATCAAATTGATCATGCTGTTTTGGACTCTTCTGCACAATATTTATTGTCGCATATTGACGATCATCATTATACTTCTCAATGGATTGGGAAAAGTTTATACACGCCATATAATGTAGTCAAATCTGTAATTTTAGGTTCATTGTTTAGCTACTATAGTTGGAATTCCAAATGACGCAGTCAGAAATTATTAAGTCACTAGGGATTATCAGACTACTGCATATTGTACAGAATTGGTTAGAACCTAGAGCCAAAGAACGTGACGAGGCATTTCGCGAACGTATTCTTCGCGCAGCTGTAGCCCTAATTGTTACACTTGGTTTACTGAGTTTTGCGTCCACGGTATTCATTTATAAAGATACCTGGTCATTGATTTCATTTCCAAGCCTCCATATTGCTGCATTAGCGTTGTATGTTGGAGTAGCTCTAATTTTGTCGCGAGGTTACCTTTATGCTGCCGGTTGGATATTAGTAATTACGGTAGCAATTGGCGCAAGTGGCGTCATCATGCTCTTAAGGCAGCGTGGAACAATTGTAGGCTTCAATGAAACACTAGCCGTATTTTATTTTGTTCCATTGGTTGGCGCACTTGTTTTGACGCGAAATGCGATATTCTATGCAACCATATTGGCTATAACAGCATTTGCGCTCTCTCGATATCTCATACCCATTGGGCCATTTGCCCAGGCAGAGGCAAATGCCTTTCCGCAATTAACATCCAGTTTTTTGCTTTTGCTGATGGAAGGCGTGTTGTTGCGACAGCTTCGAGTGGAATTTGATGCTCGTTTGGAAACCATGGGCCGGCTGATAAGAGAAATTGAATCTGCAAAACATCAATCGGAAGAAGCACGACTTCAGGCTGAAGATGCCAGAAAGAGTGCTGAATTAGCCGACAAGGCCAAGTCTCAATTTCTTGCAAATATGAGCCATGAATTGCGCACTCCTCTCAATGCCATCATCGGCTTCGATGAAGTGATGTTAGCTGGGATGGCTGGCACATTTACACCTAAGCAAACGGAACTTCTCGGGCACATCCAAAAGAACGGCCGGCGATTACTAGGCGTGATTAACGACATCCTTGACCTATCAAAAATCGAATCAGGTGCGATGGAACTCTATCTATCGCCTGTTTATCCATCTATTTTGACTAACGATATTGTAGAGAGTTTACAAAGTCTTGCAGGAGATAAAGATATTCGCCTCAGTATTACCATTGCTGAAAATACCCCTCAAATCGTTCTGGGTGATGGAAAAAAACTAGAGCAGATCCTCACAAACTTGATCGGCAATGCTATCAAATTCACCGAGAAGGGCAATGTCCTCGTCACTGTTCAGTCAACGGATCATTCCACATGGCAGTTTAGTGTGAGCGATAGCGGCATCGGTATACCAGAAGTTTCGATAACAAAGATATTTGATCCATTTAAACAATTGGATAGCGGGGCTTCTAGAAAGTACAAAGGAACAGGATTAGGGCTCGCCATCACTAAACGCCTCGTGGAAGCTATGGGGGGTAGCATAAATGTCGAGTCGGAGATTGGAAAAGGATCAGTTTTCACAGTTACATTACCCTATACAACACCCTCGTAGGAAATGGGAGAGTTGGTTAAATGCGCGTTGACCAAAAGCAAGAAGATATTCACACTGTAAAAACGTCATTCCGAAATATCACAAAATCAGTTGTGTTAGTTGATGATGATTTATATCTCTGTGACTTATTCCGCCTAGTCATGGAACATTACAATTGGGAGATCTCTATTTTCCAGCTCGCAGAGGATGCAATAACCTATCTTAAAAGTCATAATCCGGATTTTGTCATTCTTGACCTTATGCTACCTGAACTCGATGGATTGCGCGCTTATAAAAAAATACAGAATAACTTACCAGAATTGTCATCGAAATTTGTCGCAACTACAGCCTACTACACTGACAATACCGAGCAAAGAATCTTAAAGTACGGCTTTGACGGCTTTTTGAGCAAACCATTTGACCCTACCAAACTAACCAAGTTCTTATTAAGTCTGTTGGATTAATTTAAACTTGCTCTAACTTTCTTTGACCAATAACATGCTGGATCAAGAGGAAAAATCGCAATAGTTATTGCATGCTTCATTTGATGCAATTTTTACAAGGGAATATCGTGGATCAATCAAAATGGAATATCATCATCGTTGATGATGAAAAAGATAATGTCGGAGTTATGCAGATGGTATTTGAGTTTAATGATATCAAGGTGCGTGGAGCAAATTCTGGACAAGAATGTCTAGCATTACTCGAACAAGACGCACCATCATTCATGTTGGTAGATATTCAAATGCCGGAAATGTCTGGTTATGAGTTACTACAACATATTCGCAAAAACGAGCAATGGCGCAGCATCCCAATTATCGCAGTAACTGCGCATGCACGACAGGAAGATGAACATGAAATCATGGAAGCAGGTTTTGACGGATACATTGCTAAACCTATAAGCGTAATGACGTTGATGGATCAAGTCACTCAAATTCTTCAATCTAAGGTCTAGTTCATAATGAATGAAGATGCCGACTTTTCAGCAGGTATTCGCGCGAAGTTCCCCGAAGGTTTAACTGGTATATTTGCTGTTGGCGGAACGCGTACTAACTATATATTGGAGCACAATCGTCAGCAACTTGATCCGGGCAATATTTCAACATTATCAGATTATGCAGACGATATCTTAGACAAATACTTCAGTATTATTGATATGTTTTTTTGTCTTGGTGGTCAGAATATTGTTATTACAATGCTTGGATATCAGAGCTTCAGAGAAAGGGGTGAACACTATTCTGAATTTATATCAAGTTCATCACTAATATTAATCAACGGTAAATCTATACAATTCTATAGGGATCATGATATAGATCCTTATTTCGTGGGTATAGATACACTGCTCCAACTTCCAACAACCAGTTCTGCCTACGAACTAGGCATGAAATTATCTGCATTTCATCAATCATGGCAGTATAAAGCAGAACGTCACAAATTGATCTGGGAAGTGGCGGCAATACCGTTGTTCTCATTTTGGACAGCACAATCAAATATGAGTGCTCAAGAAAAGAAACAGATTGATGATGCACTTTCGACTGCCCCAAACATGGAAACAATGTATGAATTGCTCTACAAGACATATTCATCTGCAGCGTATGGAACAGACCTGCCTGTACCCCACTTTTATTTGGGCACAAACCGTAACGGCGATATTAAGTTACGCTCGCTAATTCCGATTTCGCTTTTATGTGGTGGGAACTTTCGCCTCTTTTTTACGCCTTATCCATCTTTGTTCATCACAAAAGACACCTTGAGAACTATCCTTGAAGATTTGGCGTTTCCAAACACTTCATTGCGCTCCTTCAAAACCGATTACAAAGATCAGTATTCATCTGAAATGGTTGAGGCAGAGTATCAACGTGTTATGCAACTCCGCAATGATCCTAATTCAACCATTGGACTAACAAGAAGTATCCGGGCGAAAAACGAGGATTAATTTAACGTATGCCGAACCGCTGGTTTGTTGATTTTGATGATACATTGGCAACTGGTCCGATTACGTGGGCAGTTGATCATGTGTTACCAAACTTTATCCAAGAGAACCAACTCAATAGTGATAGTGACCAGTTATCTAGAGCTATATTGGATGCTCAAAAGAAAGAGAATCAAGGAGTAGATCACAAGCATATCCTCAATGACTTATTTGAGACATTAGGATGGCCTTTGGCACTTCAAGAGCGTTTATACACGTCCGTGATGACCAGCTTCAGGCCAGAGCTATTCGATGATGTTATTCCGTTTTTGAATAACATTCGTGATAGTAAGCAACCAATTTATGTAATTTCCAACAATCCGAGGTCGGTGCAAATCGGGGAGAAACTTGGCATTAATAGATACTTCAACGGATGGTTTACCCCAGTAGAATCGGAAGGAATTCAGCCCAAACCACATCGCAGTCTTTGGGATAAGGTTACTTCGAGTACTAACGAAATCAATGTACACGAATCTTTTATGATTGGGGACGATCCCTGGTCAGATGGGCAATTTGCTGAAAACTGTGGGATGCAATGCTGGATAGTTGATCGGCAGGATCGATACAAATCACTGTATTCGGAAAGACCCTATAAGTGGGTAAAGTCGTTACTCGACATTCCTATCAGCTGAATTTGAAGTGATGATCGTCAAGGTATCAAAACAAATCTTAATGTCGTAGATTACGGGTAAGCTCCATTTAACTTATATAGGGTTTCCAAAGCAGTTTTGGCTCGATCATAAACATGATGATCACTGTCATTCACATAGCGAGTGATTTCACTTATTGCAACCGGATCACCGATAAGGCCTAATGCCTCAATCGCGGTATAACGCGTAGATCCTGAATCTGTTTCATGCATAATTTGAATTAGAGGATAGACTGCCTTCTTAGCACGCAGTTTTCCAAGGGCCTGGATAGTCCAAGTAAGTGATTGTGATTCTTTTTTGGAGTTCAATTGTTTTATGAGCGCTTCGGCTGCCACATCATCACCAGACTCCCCTAAAAATTGAGCCACAACTGCCTGAATAGGTGGGCTATCTGAATCTAGGTAGGGAATCAAATCAAGGGTGGCGCTCTTATCTTTCATCTCACAAATGGTCATGATTATACGAAAACGCAACTTGTTAGGTGCTAAAGGCAGCCGCTCAACAAGATCATGCACAACATTATGTCCCATTGAAACGAGTTTTTTTCTAGCCTGTTGATAACGTTGTTGATCATCAGAATTTAAATCGGTTACCAAGCACTGAAATAGTGAACTTGCAGAGTTTTCGGATTTTCCTGATGGGAGTGCGGACATAATTGACATTTAATCAGACCCCAATCTATCCACCAAAATAAGAACTACGAGTATAAATCTTTTCTACAAGTCAGTTAACCGAAATCGTATTGCTATTCCACCAACTAAGTTATCAGGTTCAAACGGAACACCTTCTATGATGATCTTATCGGTGCGCTTCAATATTTCAATATCCATCACCGGTATCGGTTTCCACCACCGGGCTTCATAAAAACCTTCTCCTAGTTCACGCAAAGTATCTGGTACGGCGGGGCGGATAAAATTCCACACACTACCCAATGATTGGATGTGTTCAGATTCAATATAATGTACCAGAGGAAACTTATTCATGACTGCAGCTCATCGATCTACAAATAACTGAGAAAGAGCATCTAAAGCCCAGTTTAATTAGCTACAAAATCAAACAATCGGATGTGGATTTTTGCACCTAATTAAAGAAATTCTCCAATTTCACTTTAGCACACAATTGAGATTGAACGACCTCAAAATTGATTGACAGATTCCGAATTACGTAAAAATTTATTTAACCTATTGGACGCACAAAACAAATATTTCCTAGAGCATGTATTCAATACAAGGCGGCTACGACAGCAACAGCATAGAGTGCAAAACCCCAAACAATAATTGGCAAAACAGTGTCATAGATGCGTGGAATGAATACTAATTTGCCAGATTTGCCAATTCCCCGAGAGAGAATCAGCGGCAATTGCCACAAAGGGTGTTCCGATGCCAAATTCGCCAAAAACGGTTTAGGTGCTCAGGCGAAAACAAATAGTGTTTGTTCACATAAAACGCGCACCATTCATCATTTCTAGATCATAAAGGAATTGAAGAACGAAAGGGTGACTATTTGGAAGAACATTTTGTAACTTTGTGAGAGCAATAACACTAACCATTCTAAGGGAGCATGATTATTAAATAGGTTATAAAATAGCTTTAGTACGGTATGAGTCGTTTGAAATCTTAAACTTAAATGCGATTATATAATTACTTACTACAACTATAACACCAGTATGGTGAAAGGCAAAATGGGTCGTTTTGCATCTCAGCTAGAGGGGCTAGATCGCATTAGAAAATTTACAGGCATGGTAGATGGGAGATAAATTATGCGTTTGGGCGCACCTATCGAAGAGACATATTCACCGGAAGTATGGATTGCATCACTTCAACAAAGCGGTTACCGAGCAGCGTATTGCCCTCTTGATGCCAACGCAGACACGGTAACAAGGCAGGCATATCTACAAGCTGCTCAGCAAGCAAATATTGTTAACCTCAGTTCGGGATAAGCGCTTCGAGCTGAGGTTAAGTAGTGACTATGCAGCCCTATATGTGTGGCTGGAACTGGAAGGGGCGCGTTTCTCCGACAACTTTGTCCATTTGCGTCCAGGCATAGCAAAAACCATTCGCGTGACCGCAAAGGATATGGCACAATTCAAGGTTCAATCACTGGTCAACACGTACCAGTAAGGATCAAATAGAGCACGACAAGAGGCTAATTTTTAGTTGTTAGGCGCGTACGAATTCAGCGACATCCAGCACGAAGATGGTAGCGGCATGTCCTTCTGGACGACTATATGGGCCACACACTTCGCGGATGATCGCCATTGCACCCGGCAAGCGCGCCTCATCAACACCAATCACTAGAGTTGTATTCTGCCGGCGCAAAAACCCACCCGTACTGCTAATTCGGGTTATTGAATATTCTTGCGCCAACAGTGCTTGAGAAAGTGCATCAACGGCATCGTTGTTGAAAATGATGGCAAGGATTAATTTTGACATGTTTTAAACCTGCTCGAAATGTTCAATATCCAGAACGAAAGACATGAAACCACCGGCCTGCACTTCAACTAGACTGGCGAGAGGCATGCTGCTATCAGGGGCAAATGGAACGACTGTTTGACGAATCGACGCTAAACCAGTAATCACAGTCATCACCTGTGTGACTTTCGATTCATCAATTCCTATCAGTAAGGTCGAATTGCCCGAACTGAGCAACCCACCGGTACTACTGACACGGGTGACACCAATATGCTGATTGGTGAGCGCCGCCATCACTTTATCGACATCCTGATCATCCACAATGGTTACGATCAACTTCATAGTATTACCCACTACAGTTCTTAAGATGAACATTATGTTGAGTACGGATTATACCACTATATGACCACCCTATTGAATCATTTGCAAAATCAGATTACGGAATTACTATTGGCTCTCATGCTTCGCTACCCTAATAACCTAAATCAACTATCGCAGGAGTAATCGCTGATGACCGTAGAAACAATCATCGTTGGAGCTGGTGGACGAGGTAGCCAATACAGTAATTTTGCACTGGAATACCCACGAGAACTAGAGGTTATTGGTGTCGCAGAACCAGACACTTTACGCCGTGAACGGTTGATCACCCAACACGATATATCACCAGATATGATTTTCAACGATTGGCAGTCACTCCTTCAATCAAGTGAGAAAAAGGCTGCTACTATTTTTAACTGCACGATGGACAGAATGCATTTCGAGTCCACGATCAAGATGCTTGAAGCAGGATACGATGTATTGCTGGAAAAGCCCATGAGTCCTGTTTTGCACGAAAATGTAAAAATGGTTCAATTGGCTGAAGAAAAAGGATGCTTATTACAAGTTTGCCATGTCCTTCGGTATAGTCCGTTCTGGCAAAAACTGCGCGAGGTGATCGATTCCGGTGTATTGGGACGGATCGTAAGTGTTTCACATATGGAAAATCTCGTTTACTGGCATATGGCTCATAGTTTTGTGCGCGGAAACTGGCGCAATGAAGAAACTTCGGGGCCGATGCTGTTATCCAAATGCTGCCATGATTTCGATATTTTATATTGGTTACTGCGCAAAAAGGTGGTCTGGTTAAGTTCATTCGGGAGTCTGGCTCACTTTCGCCCTGAAAATGCACCGGCTGATGCGCCTGAACGTTGCACAGATGGATGCCCTGCTGCCGAACAATGTAAATATGACGCTACAAAACTGTATGTGAAAGATACAAACGGATGGCCGTTCAATGCAGTCACCATTATTCCTTCAGCACAAGCACGACTAGAAGAACTCAAAACAGGCTGGTATGGTCGCTGCGTATATAAATGTGACAACGATGTTGTAGATCACCAAGTGGTGAATATGGAACTCGAAGACGGTACGACTGTCACATTAACCATGAATGGACAAGGTAATCAAGAAGGCCGTACGATGCGGTTTGACGGCACAAAAGCAACGTTATACGGTAAATTCACCCAAGCGGGTAATTCAATCCGTATTCATCATCACCAGAGCGGTAAGATCGAAGATGTTCCTGTGATCGACAGGGATCATAGTGGACATGGGGGTGGCGACTTTGGGATTGTTCGAAGTTTCGTCAATGCTGTGAACGGCAACCCTGATGCCAGTATCACAACTGCACGAGAATCACTGGAAAGTCATCTACTTGCCTTCGCAGCCGAAGAATCACGCCGAAACAAGACCATGATTAACATGGAAGAATACCGGCAACGTGTGGAAAATGAAACGCGACAGATGCGTTTCTAGGATAGGATATATCGCCCCATCAGAGTTTGAATGGGGCGATTGCCCTTCGCAGCGATAGGGTTTGAGCAATTCCGCAGGGTAATAGTTAAAGTGTTATGGTATCCAAAAAGTGATATATTGTGTTTATGCAATAAATCCACTGCGAGGACTCATGATTAATCAACGGTCGTTTTTTAAGACCATAGCTAAACAGTTTGCAGTCTTCATCGGTACTCTTATACTTTTCATCAACCCCGGTGCGGCAGCACTTCAACCTCTTCAAGTGGTAGAAGCGAGTCCTACACAACAATCACACTACATCATCTTTCAACGTGATAAAAATGGTGTGGTACAACCCATTTTCCACCGCTATGTGAACCTCACGACACCTTTAAAGTCTTTGAGTACTGCGGATCAAACAAGTCAGCTTGAAGGTATCAGTCGCGCTGGGCAAAAATACGGATACACGCTGCGTCAGAGTAAAACAGGCCAAGTGGTATTTCAGGGAGTATCTGATATCCCCAATTGGATACGTGGTGAGTTTCAGAAAGACGGGGCTAGTTCATCCGATGAATCAAACATCGACGGGCATATGTTCCCGATGGACACATCTGTTTTTGTGGTTCGGGCACCGGTTCTGGCAGATACACAACTATCAATAAGTGACCGCAGCGGACAAACTTTCACGACGATTGATCCGGTCAATATCCGTTCTGATGCACGCCTAAATCTTGTAGCTGATAAAGCAGCGCAAGCGTCTATAGGCGCACTCTCAGGCGGCAATTCAGCCAATCGTGTTGATTTACTGGTTATGGGTGATGGCTATACAGCAAGCCAAAGCAGCCTCTTTGCGACTGATTATAACAACCTTATGTCGCAATTCTTTGGCATTACGCCGTACTCCGATTACAAGAACTATGTTAACGTAACTAGTTTGTTTACAGCGTCTGCCCAATCAGGGGTTGATCACCCACCGTACAACGCAAGTTGCGTACAAGGTGACCCCAATCACCCAACCTGTTGCAGTGATTCAACGGCCGCATCAGACGCATTGGCCGGAACATATGTTAGTACCGCTTTTGATGGGACTTTCTGTTCTTTTAATATTCATCGATTGGTGGTGGTCGATACTAGCAAGATTTATGCGGCAGCTTCAGTGGTTCCTGATTGGGATGAAATCCTAGTAATCGTCAACGATTCAACTTACGGCGGATCGGGTGGTGCAATTGGCGTATTTTCGACTCATCCGGCAACAGTTAGCGTTGCACAGCATGAATATGGTCATACTTTTACAAGACTAGCAGATGAGTATTCATCGGCCTATCCGGGCTACCCATCATGTAATGATACAGATGCTGTCACATATAACGATTGCGAGGCAAATGTTACTAATCAAACAAGTCGTGCCGCGATTAGATGGAATCGCTGGATCGATCCGGGTACACCCATTGTTACACCACCTACATTTCCTTATACAGATCCGTCAGTGACAGGACTATTTACTGGCGCACGCTATTTAGCCAGCGGCATGTATCGACCGGGATATAACTGTTTGATGAGAAACCTCAACACCCCGTTCTGCGCGGTAGCAAGCGAGGCATACGCAGTGCGACTCTATAGCGGAGGTTGGGGTGTTCCAGCGCAGGGCATTGACAATATTGAACCCGGCACCGAAAATCCCTCAAATAGCAGTGCTATTCCATTGGTCGCGCCAAACACAGCGCTCATCAGTGCATCCCTGCTTGGTCCTGATGGAGGTCCAGCGCTAGATATCCGCTGGTATGTTAACAATGCTCAAGTCGCTTCAGGATCATCAAGTACAACCGCATCATATACATTCGCACCAGCCATCGCTGGAACATACACAGTAAAACTAGAAGTAACGGATATAAGTCCAATCATTCATCCATCTCTGCGTGCCAATTTCAAATCTAGTAGACAATGGACATTTAATGTTTCGGTAATTGGTACACCGCAGCTAATTTCGCCGGCAATTGGCGCATCTGTCAGCACTCAATTACCAACATTAACATGGGGCGTTGGCACAAATGCTACCAGCTATGAACTGCAACTAGATACCCTACCAACACCAGCAACTGTCCCAATTCCTGTGTTAGGTACAAGTTACACTGCACCGAGCATTTTGCCGTTCGGCACATATTATTGGCGAGTACGTAGTGTACTTAACAGCAATAGGTCAAATTGGTCACCAACGCGCAGCTTCACAATAGAATCGAGCACTACTGTTGGGCCGGCACGCAACTTCTTTAGTTCAGCAAGTGTCACGGTTACATGGAATCGGATTGATTGGGCTACCAACTACGAAGTACAGACGAACAGTAACCAAACTTTTAGCGGAACTTTTAATGACCTCCAAAGTCTACCCGCGTCGCAGTTATCTGCAACCGTAACACTTCCAAAGGATGGTACATATTTTTGGCGTGTACGTGCGAAGAAAAGTGACAACACATGGGGAGCATGGAGCAGCGTAGAAAGTTTCACGGTAGACATTCCGTAATTTTCAAGTTTTAGTCGTAACTCATCACCTTTCAATTCACTTAATGAAGTACAAAGAGGCGCCGGATAGTTGCCTCTTTATTTTTGATTCTGTGTGTGGCTAGCCTATGCAAGCACAAATATTGCCATTTACACATTTCACAATTCAACAATTTTACTCACTTCGTTGTTTCGCTACCTAACACAATTAAACATCTTTACCGTTTTTAGGCATTTACGTTTTTATAAAATCGCCAATTTTAGACATAAACCGAAAGGTGGTTGTAAGGCGCATGTACGAAAATACTATTGATTCTTTATGCCAGATAAACGGAAAGACTCATTTTGATCAATATGGTCAATATTCAAGAGCCAAGGAAAAGTTTTATGACCAAACATGTACGAGTCCTCATCGTCCTTATTTTATGTACTCTCATCGTCGTGAGTGGTAGTAATACAAACCGCGTCGAAGCGCAAGGCTCACCGACCAAGCCCATTCTGGTGGTGGTTAATGCCTCGGCTACAAACAAGTTCGGACGCTATCTGGGTGAAATCCTACTGGCAGAAGGTCTGAGCAGCTATGATGTAGCAGAGCTTTCGACTATCACGGGTTCAACCTTGAGTCCTTACAAAGTGGTAGTCCTTGCAGAAACATCGCTGAGCGCTGGCCAAGCCTCGACAATCACATCCTATGTGACTGGCGGTGGTTATTTAATCGCCATGCGACCTGACAGCCAAATTGCAGGACTATTTGGATTGGGCGCAAATCAAGGCACTCAAACCGATGGTTATCTAAAAATGAGTGGTGGTGGCCCAAGCCAAGGACTTTCAACCGCTACATTACAAATTCATGGCACCGTCGATAAATACGCTACTTCAGGTGCTACTACACTTGCACAGCTCTACAGCAACGCGACCACCAGCACAGCGTTTCCAGCAGTCGCTCAAAGCGCAAATGGGCATGGCACAGCATTCTTGTACGACCTTGCTCGAAATGTAATCTACACACGTCAAGGTAATCCAGCCAACGCAGGTGTTGACAGTGATCAAGATGGCGTACTTCGCTCAATTGACTTGTTCCAATCCCCCAGCGGCTCATGGGTTGATAAGAACAAGATGCCCATTCCCCAAGCAGACGAACAGCAACGTTTATTCGCCCGACTGGTACAACAGGCGATTAACAATTACCAGCCAATGCCGCAATTATGGTATTTCCCGGGTACAAGCAAAACTGTTTTGATTTCAACTGCTGATGCACACGCAAATCCAACTACGTGGTATCAGAACGAAATCAACACCTTGAACAGTCACAACGCCAAAGCCACGTTCTACTTGTCAATTGGTGGCGGTTTAACGGATGCAAGCGTACAAACTTGGCGTGGTCAAGGGCATGAATTCGGCATACATCCTTACGCTAATAAGCCCGATCCATATCCTCCGTTCAATATCACTAGCCTTAGCCAAGGTTATGATGTTTATATGAATTGGTATGGTTTGACCTTTAGCACTGTTCCGTCACGTACCGTTCGCAACCATCAAGTTGCATGGTTAGGCTGGACAGACGCAGCAGACATCGCAGTGGCTAAAGGCATGGGGTTGGATGCCAACTTCTATAATTGGGGACCATGGCTACAAAAACCCGATGGCAGTTGGGCACATGGTTATGTGACCGGCAGCGGTCAACCTATGAAGTTCATCAAAGCTGACGGTACGATCCTTCCCTACTATCAGCAATTGACCCAATTGGTCGATGAGCAAATGTTCCAAGTTGATCCGGGTTATTCGAGTGAAAACCTATCAAATGCGGCTGCGACCTTAATCTCCCAGCAATTAATCGATGCCAGTGAAGCAGGCGACTACGCTGCTATTATGACACAATTCCACGTCGATTATTTTGATATTGCTGCGGGCTGGGTTGATGGTACATTGGCCTACGCACAAAATAAGGGCATTCCACTATGGAACGCCGACATGTGGCTTAACTTCACTGAAGCTCGACACGCTGCGTCATACAGTAACATTGCATGGAATGGCACCAGCAAGACCTTATCATTTAATCTTGTGGCTGCATCGGCACCCAGTCTAAATCTCACCACAGTACTGCCGTTGGTCTACGGAGCGAACAGCTTACAAAGCGTAACAGTCGATGGTGCGCCCGCAACATTCACAAACCAAGTCATCAAAGGTGTGAATGTCGTATTTGTAACTGTTCCAGCAGGTAACCACAGCTTCACAGCGGTTTATACAGGCACAGGCGTCGTTCCTACCAATACACCAACCAACACACCGACTAACACGCCAACTCAAACACCAACCAATACACCGACTGGCACATTAACACCAACATCAACATTCACGCCCAGCCCGACACCGACCAATACGCCTGTCGCGATTACAGCATGCTTTACTGATGATAGCTTCGCGAATTTCAGTCTCGGAACCACAAGTGGCACGTTTGTAAGCGAAGCGAACGGTGGTCAACTGATCCTCAATCCAACGATTGGCAGCACATTCAATGGCGCAACATTGCCGTCCGGATGGATCGATGGTGGCACGTGGCAAGTTGGTGGTAGCACTACAGTTTCCGGCAGCAATCTGCTGACAAACCGCGCACGAGCTGGCACGAGCGCTGCATATCCAGTTGGATCAAGCGTTGAATTCGCAGCAACCTTCCAAGCGGCAGCATGGCAACATGTTGGCTGGGTCGGCGATCTGGACTTCAACTCAACTTGGGCAATGTTCAGCACATTCAACACCAGCAATAGTTTGTACGCTCGTACCAGTGATGGCGCAAACACGCTAATCGCCGGTAATTGGAACGGATCACTACACCGTTACCGCATCGATCACACGGCGACGGGCTTTGTGTTCTATATTGATGGCACCGTAGTAGCAACTCAGAACTATGCACTCGCTGGATCAATGCAGGTCATCGCTAGCGAAAACTCTGGTATAAGTTTGCCTGTTGATTGGGTACAGGTTAGCCCATATACAGCATCAGGACTGTTTACCTCGCGCGTCTTCGATGCGGGTGCAAACAAGAACTGGGGAGCCGTTGCTTGGGTGTCGTCAGGTGCAAGCCTCAACATCAGCGCACGGAGCGGTAACACTGCTGCGCCTGATGGTACATGGTCAGCATTCACACCAATCGCTGCTTCGGGTTCAAACGCAAACCTCACAGGTCGTTACATCCAATATCAAGCTAACCTCTCGACAGCAAACACTGCCCAAACACCAGTTTTGGATACCATCGGATTTGCGTGTACGAGTGTTGTACCAACCAATCAACCGCCGGTCGTTGGAGCGAACCAAGCCGCCGTTACAGTTAATGAAGGACAACTTGCAACCAATACTGGTACCGCCTCAGATCCAAACGGTGATGCGATTACTGTCACCGCATCGGTTGGAACGGTCACATTCAATAATGGCACATGGTCATGGAGCTACACGCCTACAGACGGCCCAAGCCAATCTACAACTGTGACCATTACAGCTACAGACAGCAATATTGCCAGTACAACAACTACATTCAGTTTGACGGTCAACAATGTCCCACCGACGGCTACATTCACGAATACAAGTGGAAATATCAATGCCGGTCAATCGGCTGCCCTAACCTTCAGTGCGCAAATTGACCCCAGTTCAGTTGATACGACGGCTGGTTTCCTGTATTCGTATGATTGCACGAACAGCGGCACATTCTTGCTGACCGATAGTGCGTCACCAACGTTTAACTGTCCATATCCCAACGCAGGTACATTCACTGCACGCGCACGCATTGCTGATAAAGATGGTGGCTCAACAATCTATACAGTACAGGTTGTTGTCCTAGCAGTACCACCGACCAGTACGCCTACGTTGGTGCCAACAGCAACCAATACGCCTACTCCGATAGTTGCCTGCTTCACAGATGACACTGTTGTCGATTTCAGTTTGGGAACAACCAGCAATAGCTTTGTAAGCGAGGAAAATGGCGGTCAACTCATCCTAAATCCAACACTAGGATCAACATTTAGCGGTTCTACCCTGCCCGCAGGTTGGGTTGATGGAGGAGCCTGGCAAGCAGGCGGTTCAACGACTGTCTCAGGCAGCAACTTGCTGGTAAATCGCTCGCGTGCTGGCTCCAGCGCAGCCTACGGAGTCGGTTCAAGTCTTGAGTTTAACGCAACCTTCCAAGCCGCCGCATGGCAACATATCGGCTGGGTTGGCGATCTCGATTTCAGTTCCAGCTACGCCATGTTCAGCACATTGAATACTACAAACAGCTTATATGCCCGTACGAGTGATGGAGTTGATACATTAATCGCAGGCAACTGGATTGGTTCGTCACATCGCTACCGTATTGATCACACAGCTACGAGCTTTGTCTTCTACATTGACGGCGCAGTTGTCGCAACGCAGAACTTCGCTGTTAGTGGCGCAATGCAAGTCATATCCAGCGAAAATTCCGGTGTAACCCTCCCCGTCGACTGGGTGCAGGTTAGCCCATATGCAGCGTCGGGTTTGTTCACCTCTCGCGTCTTTGATGCGGGAGTCGCAAAAACTTGGGGTACGGTTAGCTGGATTAGCTCTGGTTCGAGCCTAAGCATTAGTGCTCGCAGCGGTAATAGTGCCGCACCTGACGGAACATGGTCAACTTTCACTGCGATTGCGGCTTCAGGCTCCAGCGCAAACCTAACAGGGCGTTATATCCAATATCAAGTAAACCTATCGACCGCAAATACTGCTCAGACGCCAGTGATTGATAGTATTGGCTTTGCTTGTGCGGATGTGGTTGCGCCAACCAATACGCCGACGAACACACCAACCAACACGCCGACCAATACGCCAACGAATACACCGACGAACACACCGACCAATACACCAACCAACACGCCGACCAATACACCGACGAACATACCGACCAATACGCCGACGAACACACCAACCAATACACCAACCCCAACAGCTACCAGTACACCTGTGGCAGCAGCTTGCTTCATTGATGACACATATGCAAACTTCAATGCGGGGCTCACGGGTTTTGTTGATCCCAACATTTTTGTCAGTGAAGCAAATGGCGGACAAGTTATCCTAAAGCCGACTTTGGCTCAAGTCTTCTCAGGGACAACTTTACCAAGTGGTTGGTCATCACTTACCGTGGCACTTCTTGGATCGGCTACAGTTTCAAGCAGTAATTTACGTGTGAACGGGGCAAACGCTGCTACAACCACAACTTATGGTGTTAACTCATCGCTCGATTTTGTGGCAACCTTCCCAGCCTCAACTTCCGAGCAGGTGGGATGGTCCTCAAGTGTGCTTGTAGGTACGCCGTGGGCAGTATTCAGTACGTTCAATACTACCAATAGCCTGTATGCTCGTACCAGCAACGGAACCAACACGCTAATTCCGGGGAATTGGATCGGTACAGCGCATCGCTATCGTATTGATCACACTGCTACAAGTTTTGTCTTCTATATTGATGGAACTTTAGTGGCTACCCACAATTTCGCGACAACTACAGCTCTACGTGTAATAGCTGCTGATGCCGCGACCAACACATCAGTTTTGGCAGTTGATTGGGTGCAAGTATCACCATTTGCAACCCCAGGCACTTTTGTCTCACGCGTATTTGATGCAGGGGCAGCCAAGAACTGGAGCACAGTCACATGGACAGCATCTGGATCAACACTCGCAATTAGTGCTCGTACCGGCAATACGGCCTCGCCGGATGCTACGTGGACGGCCTATACCTCAATCGCATCGTCAGGTTCTAACTTGAATCTTTCAGGACGTTACATTCAGTATCGCGCGGTCTTATCAACTGCAAATACAGCTCAAACGCCTGCGCTAGAGACCATTACGTTCGCCTGCGCCAACGCTCTACCTGCTCCGATTGTGCAAGCGCAAGTTGTTGTAAGCACTCCAGTGCCAGTTGTAACTGCGACGGCGAATGTAACAAGTACACCGGTGCCAAGTGCTACAGAAACAACTGTTGCTACGCTCACACCAGAACCGACAATGACCATTGCTCCAACTGAGACATTGGTTCCAACCAACACACCTGAACCAACGTTAACATTAGTCCCAACTGATGTTCCAACTGCAATACCTACAGCAACCGAGGTTCCTCCGACTGCAAGTTTCACAGCAAGCACAACTACTGGAACAGCACCTTTAGCAATCAGCTTTAGTAATCTGTCGGCAGGAAACATTACATCTTACTCATGGAATTTTGGTGACGGTGGGGTCAGCAGTGAAGTAGATCCAACGTACACGTTTAACGCAGCGGGGGTTTACACAGTTACACTGACAGTGAGTGGACCGAGCGGCTCCAGCAGTTCACAGGTAGTCATTACTGTTAGCTAGCTCAGAGATATCAAGCTAACACGGTCTTGGTATAGATTAATGCGGGAACCGGGTAGATTGCCCAGTTCCCGCATTTTCATTAACATATAATCACCGAAATCAATACCAAAGCGTTTTAACTTCTCTGAAACAACATCCCTATGTGACCACACAAATTAGTCACACAAATGTCATTAGCAATTCTTCCAAATGAAGAATGTATCTTTACTGCCATTGACTTGCAGTTCGCCACTGGACAGCCGATATAAAGCAACACCAAGTGCTTCTGTAATTAAGGTATTCGTAGATGGTTTTGGATCTAATGCATCCAACTCTTCTTTTGAAACCTTGAAGGCCAGTGTACCTACCCCTTGTTTATCAATGGCATAAACCACAACTGCCCCAGCTTCACAATAAACAGCAAAGGGATGTGCTTCCATTTCCGGCCAGCAGTTGAGCCGACCGTCGGTAATGCCACATTGATGTATTCCAACTGTAGATACGGGTGCGCCAGTCGTACAATCCCAAGTTAAAGACCGTGTAATCGCTGTACCCGTGAAATTCAAACCACTATAAACCGTGATTGTTGCAGTGATCGGTGTGTGTGCCGGCACAGAAAACGGGAAAGACAATGGAAAAAAGTAGTTCGTTGGACCGGCGATTGTAGGATTGGGATTATTCGCGGGGTTGCTCACAGTTCCAATACCCTGAATAGACAGCGAGCCCTGACTCGAATCAGTATTAGTGACATTGGCGATAACAGGAAGTAGCAATGCACCTACACCGGAACAGCTATTAGGAATTCCGCCTGTAAACGTAAAATCCGATCCTACAGCACCCATAACTCTTGTAAGACTCAGAGAAGTTGCACATAGCGCTGCGAATACTATGCTAACAAAGATCAGAATATCACAACGTTTCGTTAGTAACCCTATCGTTAAAGCAGATACATTCACCACAAAATGCCTTTGTACTCAATTTTCCTATCCTGCAATCCACATTGTAGTGATGCTAGAAATTATTAGCAAATCGAGGGCTTAATCACGTTTCACACAAGATTTTTCTGATGCAATCCTCTGGAAATCGTTAAATTTCGCACAAACATCTCAATAAATGACCATTTAGACACCAAGTTATTGGATTTACACCAATTTTCGATTAAACTCTATGGCATAAAGTAACGAAAGACACTGAAAGCAATCAACATAGGAGATATATAATTAGTAGCAACCTACTTGATGTCAGCATCTCATTAAATAATCTAAAGACATTGTAGAAAATGCGCCGCAACTAACTGGGGTAAATTTATGGCAACAGCAGTTTTAATGCCCAAATTGGGAAATAGTGTTGAAAGTTCCATCATTGTAAGCTGGCTCAAACATCAAGGCGATGCGGTCAATCAGGGTGAGACCATTTGTAGCATTGAGACTGATAAAGCTGTGATGGACATTGAAAGTCCGGCATCAGGAACCGTTCTAGAGATATTCTTCAAAGAAGGATCTGATGTCCCTGTGCAGACGACGATCGCCGCGATTGGTGCACCGGGTGAAAACTTTGAGAGTCTACGCCCAAATACACCCAATGCTGAAGTAGTAGTTCCAGTTGAAACTCAATCGGTCGTAGTCCCCTCCCCTGCTGTAGAATCAGCAACAATTCAATCTAGCAAAGCCATATCCCCACGTGCACGTGGATTGGCAGCACGTAAAGAAGTGGAGTGGGATGACATTGTTGGAACTGGCCCCGGTGGTCGAATCATTGAACGCGACATACAAGCTAGTTTAGCCAATAAGCCTAAGATCACACCTCTCGCACAATCCATGCTTAAAACAGGGGATTTTGCTGCTCCATCGCAAGGTTCAGGAACCGGTGGACGTATTACTACAAAAGATCTCATTCCGCGCCCCTCTGACGTAGCTGGCACATCTGTAACAGTAGCAGATGATGTGGAAATAATTCCTATTAAGGGCATACGAAAAGTTATCGCAACACGTATGCTGGACTCGATGCAAACGACAGCGCAGTTAACACTAAACGCGTCGGCTGATGCCCGCTCTATATTGAATTATCGCAAACAATTGAAGGCAAGCAACAAAGAACTCAACTTGCAGAGCGTCACTGTTAACGATTTGGTGCTCATGGCGGTTTCAAGAACCTTATTACAACATCCACAGCTCAATGCCCTATTTACAGGCGAAAGTGTCTCACAGTACAAGAATGTACATCTGGGATTTGCTGTGGATACGGCACGTGGGTTGATTGTACCGGTCATAAAATATGCTAATCGTCTGAGCTTAAGCCAGATTTCACAAGAAGCGAAACGTCTAGCAACGGCGGCTATTGATGGTAAAGCGACTCCCAATGATATGGATGGCGGCACATTTACCGTCACTAATTTAGGAAATCTGGGAATCGAAAGCTTTACACCCATTTTGAACCCGCCACAGGTTGGTATTCTTGGGGTCGGCAGCGTTCAACTGAAACCTGTAGATGTTGACGGCACAGTAGAATTCATTCCGTCATTAGGTCTATCGCTTACGATAAACCATCAGGTGGTAGACGGCGCACCGGCATCACGTTTCCTACAGGCGCTTACTCAAAACATTGCACAGTTTGAACTGATATTGGCTCTCTAATCTGATATGTCTTTTACAACGCGAAAGCACACAGGTCATACATAAGGGACGAAGCGAATGACAAAATCAATAACTATCAATCCAGCCGATGTACGAAAAAAATCGGTCATCACAAGCGTAGAAATTCCAGTTAACGCTTATGTGTCTGACCCATTTGCCGAATCACAGAAATATGGTTCGGATAATCTGGTACGCATGTACCGTGATATGGCAGTCATACGAGAATTCGAGTCCATGCTCGACCGTATCAAGAAAGAAGGCAGCTTCGAAGGCATTGAATACAATCACAAAGGACCAGCTCATCTTTCGATTGGTCAAGAAGCCTCGGTCGTTGGTCAAAGTTTTCACTTAACACCCGACGATTTCATTTTCGGTTCACATCGTAGTCACGGCGAAATTTTGGCAAAGAGCCTTTCGTCTATTCACCAACTTTCCGAAGCTGAGTTGACTCAGATCATGGAAAATTACATGGGTGGTGACGCGCTGCGTGTCGTGGAAAAGTTCTCTAAAAAGAGTATTAAAGACATTGCTATTGACTATGTGCTTTATGGGACTCTCGCAGAGATTTTTGGTCGCAATAATGGTTTCAACCGTGGTATGGGCGGCTCGATGCATGCGTTCTTCCCTCCCTTCGGTGTGATGCCCAACAACGCATTGGTAGGCGGATCAGCCGACATTGCAGTTGGATCAGCGTTGTTCAAGCGGGTCAATCGTAAGCCCGGTATCGTCATCGCTAACATCGGGGATGCTTCCATGGGTTGCGGTCCGGTGTGGGAAGCGATGATGTTCGCGGCGATGGATCAATATCACACACTGTGGGGCGAAGGTGGTGCGCCACCCATTCTGTTCAACTTCATGAATAACTTCTACGGTATGGGCGGCCAAACCATGGGTGAAACCATGGGGTACGGTGTCCTAGCCCGCGTAGGCTTAGGTGTGAATCCACAGGCAATGCATTCTGAGCGTATTGACGGTTATAACCCAATCGCGGTTGCAGATGCCATCGAACGCAAGAAGAAAACATTACAAGCCGGCGAAGGCCCGGTGCTGCTTGACACGGTAACCTATCGCTTTGCAGGTCACTCGCCCTCAGATGCATCTTCTTACCGCGAGAAGACTGAAGTGGATCTGTGGCGCGCACAAGACTCACTCGTAACCTATCGTGATTACTTGAAGACAAACGAACATGCCGACGACAGTATTCTTGATGCACTGGTGAATGATATTCATGAGCGTTTGGTACATGTGTTAAAGGCAGCCGTTTCACTTGAGATTTCTCCTCGTGTGGATGTTAGCACCAACGCGGTTGGTAACATGATGTTCTCTAACCGCTTCAAAGACAAAATGGCTGAAGGTACGGCAGAACTTCTGATTCCTAAAGAAGAAAGTCGCCTAAAAACCACTTTGGCGAAACAACGCTTTGGACTTAAAGATGGCAAGCCACTGCCCAAGTTACAATGCGTCACATTTGCTGAGGCTTTGTTCGAGGCGATGGCGCATCGTTTCTGCGAAGACCCCACAATGGTGGCATATGGTGAAGAAAACCGTGATTGGGGTGGCGCATTTGGTGTATATCGCGGCCTCACGGAGATGCTACCGTACCATCGTTTGTTCAACAGTTCTATTTCCGAAGCGGCGATTGTCGGTACGGCAGTAGGCTACGCAATTTCAGGCGGGCGGGTAGTCGCAGAGCTGATGTACTGCGATTTCATGGGACGCGCCGGAGATGAAATTTTCAACCAGATGGCAAAGTGGCAGTCCATGTCGGCCAATGTGCTAGAGATGCCGCTGGTGCTGCGTGTATCTGTTGGTGCGAAGTATGGCGCACAACATTCGCAAGACTGGTCATCGATGGTCGCACATATCCCCGGCCTAAAAGTGATGTTCCCGGCAACGGCTTATGATGCAAAAGGCATGTTGAATCTTGCCCTTCGCGGAACTGATCCGGTTGTATTCTTTGAAAGCCAACGGCTCTACACTGAGCCAGAAACACTCGTAGAATCGGGTGTCCCCACAGAGTATTATGAAATCGAAATGGGGGAACCGATTGTACGTCGCAGTGGAACCGACATCACAATTGTGACGGTGGGCGCTACGCTTTACCGTGCACTGGAAGCAGCCAAGGAATTGGAAGAGAAATACAACTTGTCGGCAGAAGTGATTGATACACGCTTCATTAACCCACTCAACTATGGGCCGATCATTGAGTCGGTCAAGAAAACAGGCAAGGTCGTACTCTCGTCTGACGCATGCGAACGTGGTTCGTTCCTGCACACAATGGCATCAAATATTAGCCAACTGGCATTCGACCATCTTGACGGGCCGGTAGCAGTGGTTGGTGCGCGTAACTGGATCACACCACCCGCTGAACTTGAAGATTCATTCTTCCCCGGCAAAGAATGGATACTCGATACTATCCACGAACGGGTATTGCCATTAGCAGGTCACAAGGTTAGCAGTTCGCAAGGAACAGCCGAAATTCTGGTGCGCAATCGAGCGGGCATCTAAATTAATTCAGAACCCCTGCGTGAATATCATTCAGGGGTTCTTTATATTCTTACATCTCACAAGCGTGGAATGTCACGCTTAACAGGAGCTGACCGTGAGTGATCGTATTGCTGAGCTTGAGGCTAGTCTAAATAATTTCAATCTAGGTATCCGGACACAGGCGCTTAATGAACTGCTTGCATTAGCGCAGATGGGGAAAGTTCCATTATTACCTGAGACGCCTGTGGCAAACATGCATTGTCACACTTTTTTCTCATATAACGCATATGGTCATTCGCCCACATCGCTTGCATGGCTCGCAAAGAAACAAGGTTATAAACTTATCGGCATGGTTGATTTTGACGTGCTGGATGCTGTGGATGAGTTTTTAAATGCGTGTGATGCTGCGGGTGTACGTGGGACTACAGGCATCGAAAGTCGTGTTTTTATACCGGAATTCGCATCACGTGAAATCAATTCACCGGGTGAACCGGGTGTTTGCTACCATATGGGTATTGGTTTTACAGCTAGTTCGGTACCCACAGAAGCCGCCCCTATTTTAGAGAATCTGCGACAGAGTGCGGCTCAACGTTACCACGAAATGGTCAGTCGGATTAACGGGCATCTTGCACCTGTCAGCGTGAATTATCAACGAGATATATTGCCGTTAACTCCTGCTGGCAACCCAACCGAGCGACATATTGTGCTGGCATATGTTCAAGCAGTTGAACGACAAACAGATAACCCAACCGCATTCTGGGCTAGTAAACTTGGTTCAAGCGAAGCAGAGATCAAGACATTGATCAGTGATTCAGCCAAATTCCAAAATTTCGTACGATCAAAACTCATGAAAAAAGGTGGCGTTGGTTATATCCAGCCCGGACCGGATACTTTTCCATCAGTGGAAACATTTCATGAACTGATTACAGCATGTGGAGCGTTGCCGTGCGCTGCGTGGCTTGATGGTACGACAGCGGGTGAACAAGCGATTGAAGAACTGCTTTCCTTGTTGGTGGCCAAGGGTGTTGTAGCCTTGAACATTGTGCCAGATCGTAACTGGAATATCGCTGATCCTGAAAGCAAACGCATTAAATTGCAACATCTGTATAAAGTGGTTGAGATTGCGGAGTCGATGGCGCTGCCACTCAACATCGGTACAGAAATGAATAGCTTTGGGCAAAAGTTGGTTGACGACTTTGATGCGCCTGAACTTGCTCCGGTAAAACAAGCATTTTTAGATGGGGCGCATTTCATTTATGGACACACCATATTACAACGGCAATGTAGCATAGGTTACCAAAGCGAATGGGCAACCACATCCCTGCCCTCTCGGGAACAGCGTAACGCATTCTATACAAAAGCCGGATATTTGATTAAGCCCAATCAAAAACTTGCACTCACAACAAATCAAAAACCAGAACGTGTCTTAGAACAATTACAATTAGGCTAATGCAGAGAAAGGTCATTTAGGATGCCTGAAACACTAGATCAATATCGCAGTGGGCAAACACAATTACCAGATCACAATATCATTTGGCCGCTATATGGTGCGGGATTTGACAACCTCGGAAAAGACGGCAAACCAATTGATGCTCCGATGCCAGCATATGGAGCGGATGAATTGCTGGTTCGGCACGATGCCTGCGGGTTATGCTTCTCGGACATCAAAGTTATTAAACTCGGTGAAGAGCATCCCCGCATCTACCGCAAGATGAAGGAAAATCCGGTTGTCCTCGGTCATGAAGTGAGTATGACTGTGGTGGGTGTAGGAGACAATCTGCGCCAGCAATATAAGGTTGGTGATCGTTTCATCATCCAAGCGGATATTTATGTGGATGGTGTGGGATACGCGTATGGCTATGAGATGCAAGGTGGCCTATCGCATTATGGGTTGATTGATCGCCGTGTTCTTGAAGGCGACGAAGGCAACTATTTACTACCGATCAAACCAACTACCGGCTATGCAGAAAGCGCATTGACCGAACCGTGGGCATGTGTGATCGCGGCCTATGGATTGGAATACCGGACAACACTCAAACCGGGTGGAACCGCGTGGATCATTGGTACGTCGGCGGATGACAAAAGAGACTATAGCATTGGTGCGGGACTCGACGCGAAGTCGCATCCGATACGATTGTTACTCAGCAATGTACCCAGCGCGTTTGCAAAACAAATGAAAACTCAGGCTCAAGCCCTCGGCGTTGAAGTCATTGAAGTACCTGATGTAAGCAATCTGCCAGTAGACCAAGTCGATGATATTGTGCTTCTAGGGGCTGATGCTGATCTGGTTGAAAAGGTAAGCCCCAAACTCGCTAATGGGGGCATCTTTGCGGTTGTGGCAGACAAGCCCTTCTCGCGAAAGCTTCAGGTTGATATGGGACGCATCCACTACAACCGATGGGCATATGTAGGAACGACAAACGCGGACATCGCACGAGCCTATAGCGATGTGCCGATACGGTCGGAACTGAAGAAAGGTGGAAGCGCATGGTTCGTCGGTGCGGCTGGCCCGATGGGGCGTATGCACGTACAACGCGCCATTCAGATTCCTAACGGCCCGAAGACCGTGATTTGTACTGACGTTAGTGATCATCGCTTGGAAGATCTCAAGAACAGTTTTATTGCCGAAGCAGAAGCGAACGGCGTTCAATATATATGCATCAATCCGATGAAAGATCCTGAAGCCTATAAAGCGCTGATGAATCCCTATTTGGAAAACGGATTTGATGACATTGTGGTATTGGCACCGGTACCAGCACTCATATCGGACTCGGCTCGCTACCTAGCTCAAGAAGGGGTCATGAATGTTTTCGCAGGTGTTGCTAGAGGCACAATGGCGGAAGTCGAATTGAGCGATGTGTACATGAAGCAAACGCGCTGGATTGGACAATCCGGATCAACCATTCAAGACCTGCGCACCATGTTGGAACAAGAAGAATCCGGTATTCTGTCAACCAACCGTGCGGTAGCTGCAATTGGTTCATTGGATGCGACTCGTGACGGAATGAAGGCATTGCAAGACGCCGTATT
Organism: Aggregatilineales bacterium; assembly: GCA_044227005.1. Lineage (GTDB taxonomy): Bacteria > Chloroflexota > Anaerolineae > Aggregatilineales > Phototrophicaceae > CFX2. Next base: position 67,424 of record JBGAFZ010000002.1, on the reverse strand, counting down.
CCCCGGCAAAGTTGTCATCTTCCCGCATATCAAGGATTTCCCATTAACTCCTTTGAGTGAATTAAAGGACAAACTTCCAACTGTCTATGCTAAATTGGAAAATGGACAGTGGTCATCTGAAGCCGAAAAAGAATTCTTGCGCATTATGCTCCCCTAGAGGAAAAGACCATGACTAGAACACTCGAAGATAAAGTAGCCATTGTTACAGGTGGCGGACAAGGCTTGGGACAAGCGATTTGTATGCGGCTCGCCAAGGAAGGTTGCCATGTTGTGGTAACCGATGTGAATGAGGCTCAAGCATTAGAAACAGCAGAAGCAGCCGAAAAAGCTGAGATTGAGACCAAGCGGCGTGCGATTGGCGTTAAGGTAGATGTCACGAATGAAGACCAAGTGGCAGGTGTGGTTGATCGCACCGTGAGCGAATTTGGGCGGCTTGACTTATTGGTTGTCAACGCGGGTATCTTGGTTGCGGGTGAAACCGATCAATTTCCGGCAGACAAATGGCGCATGGTCATTGATGTTAACCTCAATGGATATTTTTTGAGCGCTAAACATGCTGCACGGATTATGAAAGGCCAACGTAGTGGCAACATCATCCAAATCAACTCCAAGTCGGGTAAAAAAGGCAGCAACAAAAATGCGGCCTATGCAGCCTCCAAGTTTGGGGGCATTGGACTCACACAGAGTTTAGCGATGGAAATGGCTGAGTACGGTGTACGGGTGAATAGTATTTGCCCGGGTAACCTGCTGGATTCCCCGTTGTGGGTTAATTCGTTGTACAAGCAATACGCGAAACGATGGAACATTACAGAAGAAGAAGTCCGACAGAAGTACATCAACGAAGTGCCTATGAAACGCGGTTGTACTTACGATGATGTGTGTAACGTTCTCGTATTCATAGCATCTGACCAAGCCAGCTATATGACCGGACAAGCAGTCAATGTAACCGGTGGGCAGGAAATGCGGTGATAGCCAAGGCTAGCCGTAATTATGTCGGGTTTGGTTTCGGCGCGATCCATGCCGGATTATTTCTCTATGAGGCTCACCGTTCGGGCAACTTCCGTCGCATCACTGTGGCGGAGGTTGTACCACAGGTCGTTGAGGAAATCCGACACGCTAATGGCATGTATGCCCTCAACATCGCGCTAAGTGATCGGGTTGAGAGCGTACAGGTCGGCCCAATCGTCATCGAAAACCCGAGCAATGACGCTGATCGTGAACGGCTGATTGAAGCTATTTCAGAAGCCGATGAAATTGGAACAGCGGTGCCGAGCGTTGATTTTTATGTAAGCGGCGAGGCCGGAAGCCTGCATCGCGTTCTGGCTGAAGGGTTACGGCGGAAAGCTACCCAGAACAGAGCGCCAGCGGTGATTTATACTGCTGAAAACAATAACCACGCAGCGGAAATCCTTGAAGCGCAGGTGATGGGGCAAATCCCGGATTCGGAACAGGCAGGGGTTCGGGCTAAGGTACGCTTTTTGAACACAGTCATTGCGAAGATGGGTGGCGTGGTCACTGATCCAGATGAGATTGTTAGCGAACACCTGATGACGGTAACTCCGACCAATAAACGGGCGTACCTCGTCGAAGCTTTTAACCGGATTCAAATCACACAAATTTATTTTGATGGTCAGCCATTCGAGCGTGGCATCAGCGTATTTGAAGAAAAATCAGACCTCCTACCCTTTGAAGAAAATAAACTGTACGGGCATAACGCGACTCACGCTCTGGCGGCGTATATTGGCGCTATTCGGAAAGTACGCTTCATTTCAGATTTAGAAGCTATTCCAGGGGCGATGTCCTTTCTACAAAAGGCATTGGTCGAAGAATCGGGTAATGCGCTCATCCATAAATACAGTGGCTTCGACGAGTTGTTTACGACCGAGGGTTACCAAGCTTATGCTAAAGACCTGTTCACGCGCATGATGAACCCCTATTTGCGAGATACTGTTGAGCGAGTGGGGCGTAATCCCGAGCGGAAACTTGGTTGGGATGATCGTTTGGTCGGGATTATGCGGTTGGGACTCAAGGCCAAGATTGAGCCGAAACGTTATGCGTTTGGAACGGCAGCAGCCCTTGTGATGTTGAATGCTTCAGTCCTGACTGATGAGATCAGCATTGAAAGTATATTGCTCCCCATTTGGGCGAAATCACAAGTCGATGCTGGTGAGCGAGAGCAAGTACTCGGATTGATTGAACGGGGGCTACACACCCTTAAACAATGGATCGCTGACGATTACCCAGACCTCGACAACTTATTCTTGTAAACAGCTCAGTAAACGGTTGAGACGTCAGCTAAGAGCGGTATTGCACAAATTGCACATCAATTGCCGATTTGCCGCTGAATTGAACGGCGGCAAGCAGGTTCAAGGCCGCCAAATCGACATTTTGTGTCGGCGGGAGCTTCCCTGATTGGCGCTGAATTAGCACAAATGCCGCGACAGGTTCGCCTATTGCCACCGCGTGCAATTTAAGGGGTTCTGCTTCTGAGCTTGCCATACACAATTGATCATTTGGTTTGCGAGCAGAGGTATGATTCGGTAGGAAATAAGGCGCTTTCAAAACGGTAGATTGGTAAGACTGCATTAAGTGGTGGACGGTTAATTTGACCTACATACCCCACCCCAAACCCCTCCCCGAAGCGTCAGGGAGGGGCTTTAAAGATCTTTACGGATTATCGTCTCAGTGATTACCACCGAAAATGTATCTCCACCGTTTAGTGTTTTGCTACCGGTAGATTGACACATTACCATCATAGAACGAAAATTCTCACCCTGTCAATCGAAATCCGTTCGAGTTTACAAACCTAACGGGGTCAGGAAACTGAGTTAATGCCACTTTCGATCAGTCAATCGGTTAATCATAAAGTATGTGACAGTTGGTTAAGGAAATACCGGACAGGATGAATCCTGTCCCCACAGTCCGTTGTTGCTTTTTTGCCAAAACAGTCACATCACTACGCTATGACCACTACCCAATCAGAGATACTTTGTGGTCGAAACTCAAGCTCCTGACTTGCGATCAAATTAAGATCAGGCACGGTACTGATCGGCGGCTTGCTCTAGTCTTTGGGACATGGCAATCAACTCTTGCACACTGTTTTCCATTTGACGTGTATTGGTCACTGTTTGTGAAGTGGCAACGCGAATGTTGGACATGGCAATTGAAAGCTGCTCCATACCGATCATTTGCTGGTGGGTGCTGCCAGCAATCTGCTGTGCTGTTTGGGCTGATTCGCCGATGATGGACTCCAAATTCCGAATGGCTTTGCCCGCCACTTCGACAATCACCATACCGCGTTCAGCCTGTTTACTGCCCTCTTCGGTTACCATGACGGCGGTGTTGGTGGCTTGCTGGATCTCGGTGAGGATGGCGCGTATCCGAGCGGTGGCTTCGCGGGATTGTTCGGCGAGCTGACGTACTTCCATAGCGACGACAGCAAAACCACGACCTTCATTTCCGGCACGAGCGGCCTCGATGCTGGCGTTTAAGGCAAGCAACTTGGATTGTTCAGCCAAGGCATTAACAGTACCGATAATTTCATCAATTTGTTGAGTGCGTTCGGAAAGGGTTAGGATGTTTTCAGCGATATTTTCGACGCGCTGCTTCATGCTGGACATGCCCTGAATGGCATCCGTTACACTTTCTTCACCACTGCGCGAAACAGCAATTGAATTATCAGCGGCGACAGCTACACCTTTGGCAGCATCAGCCGTGTTCTTTACGGTGGCACGAAGCTGCTCGACAGTCGCCATCGTTTCGGCAACAGACGATTCTTGTTCAACCATACTGGCCGATTGTTCCTGAGAGGTATTCAGGATGGTATTCACGACATTATTCATCTGGCGAACAACGTCGCTGATGTGCTTGATCAAGACTTCCAAATTGTTCTTTTGTTCACGTTCCGAATGTAAGAGATTGTCGCGTTCCTGTTCAGCCTGTTTAAGATCGGTCACATCACGACTAACACCGACGAGTGCCCGTGGCTTATCGTCAGCATCACGCACGACAACTTTAGTCGTTAGGAACCAGTGATGTTTACCACTGGGGTCAACGGTTGGTTCTTCAATTGTGAAGCGTTGCTCCCCTGAATGCATCAGGTTCTGCTCACTCTCAAAGTATTGTTGGGCAAGGTCCTGAGGGAAGAAATCGAAGTCGCTCTTGCCTACTACTTGATCGGGAGTTGAATTGCCTAGCAACAGTGCGTGCAATTTGTTGTTGATGATGATGCGACTTTCGGCATCTTTGACATAGATATGGTCGGGCAAGTTGTCGATTAACATGCGGGCGATGGATTTTTCATTCGCGAGCGCAGCTTCGTAAAGTCCCAAGACCTTCAGACCAATCAAGATGAGGCCAAAGACAATCGGGATAATCAAGACAAAGGGGATGCCGGACTGCGCAAACTCTTGACTTAATTCGCTGCCAAAGACACGATTTGAAAACGACCGCGCAAACGCATTTTCAAATACTAAAATTAGGGTGGAAGCAATCGCTACGCCTAGCCCCCAACTGGGTCCTAAATGCGAACGACTGATCAAGGCCAACGCGAAGGCAAGTGCTACAGCAATTGGCAGTAAGGAGGCATCAATGAACGGGATGATGATCACCAGCGCCATGAGCAACACCACCATGATACCAATTTGCCCCTGCGTGTGCTGACGGGAAATTGTCAACTGATACAACATCGCACCGAGCGCAGTTAAACCCAAGGTAGCAGCAAAGGCTATGAGTTGGGAATAATGCCGCCCAGTTGTAGCCCAGATTATCACGATAGCCACGATACATAAAACTAGACCACCGATGACTACAGCAACCCTGATGAGTTGGGTTTTCATCAGTTCCCAATTGTTGTTCGTCGTGGTTGTGCGATTGGATAACATGATATTGACCTCTTAAACCTTCAATGCCGCAAACAACTGCAAGCACATTTATATACTTATTCGTGTGATGTTTCAGAATGCACTTCTCTGCTAATACGATCGGTTTCGAGCAAAAAGAGCAACTGATCAGGCAATTGCACGATCCCATTTATATCTGGAAATTGATCGGAATTATGCATGGTATTCACCTGCGATTCCTCGACATCTTCAACGCGATTAATGTCATCAAAAAGGAGCGCAACGGAACCACTTTCTTCTTGAATAGCAACAATCGGGCTGTCTAGCTTCAGTTGAGGATCAGTAATCCCGAAGCGCCGCCGCATATCAATGAGCGGCATGACCTGAGCACGTACTGTAATAAAGCCCAACACGTCACTTCGCCGAGTAGGAACCTCATTGAAAGCCATCAAATGAAATACCTCGATAATGTGCTCGACGTTAATGCCACACCATTGTTCGCCAATCCGAACGCTGAGATATTTCATGGTTTTATCTGACATATGCGTTACGATCCCCTCTAGCCGTAAAATCCTCGACAATATTCAAGATTTCAACCTACGTACTGCTGTAAAAGTTTTGAAATCTCCACTGGTGTTAACGTCTGACGTGCGCCTCCAATGGAAATGGCTTCCTGAGGCATCCCAAAAATGACACATGATTCACGTTCCTGAGCAACTGTCATCGCACCGGCATCATACATTGCGCGTAACCCTAGAGCACCATCGCTCCCCATTCCTGTAAGTACCATGCCCAAGGCACGTGGTCCATAGTATTGGGCGACCGATTCCAAGAGAACATCACCCGATGGCATATGCGGTAGGTTACGGGGCGTACGGCTCATTTGAAACGAGCGATTGCAACTCAGCTTCAAATGAGCATTTCCGGGGGCAAGATAGATGTTTCCAGGAAGTGGAATTTCACCTGATTTTGCGAGATGCACCGGAAGCGGTGAAATCGTATTTAGCCACCCTACAAAAGAAACCAAAAATTCAGGCGTGATATGCTGAACAATCACGATTGGCAAGTTGAAGGTGGGGGGCAAACTTTTAATAATCTCAGCCAAGGTTTGTGGGCCGCCGGTAGACGCCACAATGGAAACAATTTCAGGTTCACATCTGGTATCAGAAGCAGACCATGTAGTAGCAGCCTGAGACGCGATTGCATTGGCTATACGGGAGTGACGAATTACGCGGACACCGGACATTGCTCGAACGGTACTAACCAATTCGGTAACAGAAGCACGGTAGTCCGGCGCGGTTTTTGATGTTGGTTTCTGTAATACTGCCAAAGCGCCTAATTTGACTGCTTCTTCTGCAACATTTGACTCTGCTGAAGCTGTGGCATCAACCACGACAATCGGTATGGGATGTTTATTCATTATGTCGCCGATGGTTTCAAGAACGTCCATATGTGGAATGCGCGCATCAAGCACTAAGACAGTCGGATTGTGTTTAGCGACCATCTGAACTGCTTGTAAGCCATTGGTTGCTGTTCCAACAAGCATCATGCCGGGAGCGTCAATAAATATTCGCGCTAGCAGGTCACGAGCGGGAGGATTGTCATCAGCAATCAGGACGCGTATGGACATGGCTAATCTTCCCCAACAAAGACAAGTTGCTCGATTGTTTTCAACAATTCACCCTGATCGAATCCGCGTTTCACGATGTAGGCATTGGCACCGGCAACCATACCCCGCTCACGATCTTCTTTACTTTCGAGAGAGGTCACCAGAATTACGGGCAGATAGGCATAGGCATCATTGTCTCGAAGTTCACGGGTGAGGGTGATGCCATCCATATTCGGCATTTCCACGTCTGAAACGACGAGATCAATCGATTGTTCTTGCAGGCGTTGAAGCGCTTGAAGTCCATCAGTAGCCGTGACCACATCATAACCAGCGGTTTCTAAGATGCTCTTCTCTAGCGTGCGGGTTGTGATCGAATCATCGACAACCAGAATTCGAGGCATGGTCTTTTCTTCGGCGACAGCATCTTCTGTGACGATTAAGGGTTGGATACGAACACCTTTTGCTGCTCTCACAAGATCAGCGGCATTCAACACGACAACAGGCTTTCCATCGCCCATCAATGCTGCACCGGCAACGTTATGAACACGACGCAACGGAAACTCCAAGGCTTTAACGGCGAGTTCTTGCTCGGTCAAAACATCGTCCACGAGCAAAATCAAACGCTGTTCTGCAACGGCCATAACAATTGCTACAGGTGGGCGATCATGTTGTTGCACGAAAGATCGTCCTAATAGGCTAGCAAGGGAAACGATCGGAACACTGGTGCCATCTACGGGCATCATGGTTTGACCGCCAACTGTGAACATGTCTTTGGGAGGCATGATCTTGACGACTGACAGTAAGGGCAAGACATAGCGTTCCGCACCGACCTGAACCAATAAACCCCGCGAAATTGTCAATGAGCTAGGCACTAGCAGATGTATGTGTGCACCTTCACCGGCAACACTTTCGACTTCAATGTGTCCTTGTAGTTCTTCTACCCGCTGGCGAACCACATCTAGCCCTACCCCGCGACCGGATAAGGATGTTACTTCTTTGGCAGTCGTTACACCGGGAAGGAAAGCAAGTTCAATGATGGATTGATCCGACTCATTTTCATCGGCTACCTGAGCGCCTTTTTTGTGGCTGGCGGTGTGCAGTGCCTTGAGATCGAAACCGCCACCATCATCTTCGATACTGATGCGAACCTCGGAACCACGCTGCTGAAGCGTTAAGGTCACATGGCCTTCAACCGGTTTGCCACGACTGCTGCGTACTTGAGCCGATTCGATGCCATGTCCTACGGCGTTGCGCAACATATGAATAAAGGGGTCTTTGAGTACTTCTAAGACTTTCTTGTCGAGTTCGACATCGCCGCCGATGACCTGAAAAACAATCTGCTTGTTGTCACTGTGGGCGGCATCACGAACGGTACGTTGCAAATTGGGCACTAATGTTTCAAAAGGCACCATGCGGACGTGACGGGCGTTGTCTTGAAGCTGGGAGGTGATCACACCCAAGCGCAGTGTATCCTGCCGCAAAAGCTGGTCAAAGCGGGTGATGTTCTGCTGCGTATCGTCAAACTGTTTTTCATAGCGCACAAGGATTTCGGCAATTTGATTGCTGTCATCTGAGCTGAGGCGCGGTAGTAGTCCTTTGATTTCACGCCAGACTTTGGCACCATCCGCAACCTGCTGGCGAATACTACGAAATTCGCTGATGCGTTCCTCTGCATTAATGCGCGATACCAGTAATTCGCCAACCTGTGCCATGAGTTCATCTAGTTTGCTGATGGATACCCGTATCGATTCCTCGGCATTTACGACAACCGGTTTGGCAGGTACTTCTTCTACAGGATGGGTTTCCACTGGATGTGATGGCGCGACGGGAGCAGGTGGCGCAACAACTGCCGGTTCTGCTGCAACTGGTGGTGCTACTACAGGCGGTGGAGGCGCGACTGGCTGCGGTTTCGGTGCAGGAGGTGTAGGTTTGGCTTCGGGAACTGGAGCCGGTTGGGATGATAACAGGCTATCCACCAAGGGCTTCACATCAACGGTTTTGCCTTCTAGCAGGAAGCCGATGTTATCCAAGGCGTTGTAAAGCGCGTCACAGATTTGGGAGTCCAGATGCGATTCAGTATCGCGGGCTTTTTGGAGCACATTTTCCATGGCGTGGGATATTTGCTCGATGCCATCCAAGCCAACAGTACGGGCTGCGCCTTTGAGGCTATGAGCCGATCTAAATGCTTCCTGTACCAATTCGCGACGTTTGGTTTCTTCGGGGCGAATTTCAAGACCAAGGACTGCCAAATTGAGCTTTTGTAGGTGATCGGCTGCTTCTGCACGAAACGTTTGAAGCAGTTCACGCATCAGGTCTTCGGAACTAATCATATCCGGTATCCCTTACTGATTTGCATCCGCAATTTGATAGCGCGCGGCAGATTCCTGCATGTGTCGAGCCATTTCGTTAAGGTCTCGCGTGCTTTTTTCGGTTTGAACAGTACTGGTTGCGGTTTGTCGGGTCGCCTGTTCAATCTGTGCCATCGCCATTGCCAATTGATTCATACCGTTGCTCTGCTGAGATGCACTGGCTGCAATCTGGGTAGCGGCTTGTGACGCATCTTCGATGATGGCGGCCAACTCGCTGATCGCCCTACCCGCCTGTTCGACCAAGATCATTCCTTGTTCAGCGCCTTTGTTACCTTGTTCGGTGACCATGACAGCGGTGTTGGTGGCATGTTGAATCTCGCTCAAAATATCACGGACACGAGCGGTTGCTTCGCGCGATTGTTCGGCTAATTGGCGGACTTCCATGGCAACAACTGCAAATCCTTTTCCGTCTTCACCTGCACGCGCGGCTTCGATGCTGGCGTTCAGGGCGAGGAACTTGGACTGGTCAGCAATTTCATTGACGGTGGTGATAATCTCACCAATTTGTTGGGTGCGTTCGGACAACGCCAGAATATTCTGCGCGATGCTTTCTACGCGCTCACGAAGGCTTTCCATGCCGCGAACAGTTTCTTCAACCGCGAGTTGTCCATTATGGGAAACATCTAGCGATTGACGGGCTGTTTCGGCAACCGCCTGCGCACGCTCTGAAGATTGGCTGACGGTCACACGGATTTCTTCTACCGTAGCAACCGTCTGGGCGACCGCTGCATGTTGCTGCGTTGCACTGGCGATCTGCTGGTTGGACATCGCCAAGATTTCGGCTGCCGAGGCAGCGACACCTGAGGCGTTTTCACGAATTTTGAGGGTGATGTCGGTGAAGCTATCGGCCATCCGATTAAGCGTCTGACCGAGGTGCACAAGTTCGGCATCCATTTCGCTGTCGGCGCTAGCAACGAGATTCAGGCGTGTGCGCAAATCGCCTGTCGCGACTTTTTGCACAAAAGCCATGTATGTGGAAATGGTGTTTTGCAACCCAACTTTTGCTTTGGATTCAGATTTGATAAGGGCTTCCAGATTATCAACCATCTGGTTGAAATTATTGGAGAGAATACCTAGCTCATTGTCTCCAATTACATTGGCGCGTTTGGTCAGATCGCCATTACTAACTGCTTTGGTTGTACTGAGTAGTGTATTCAAAGGTTTGAGTATGCCCCGTATCGTCCATAGGCTGAGCAGAAAGACGATCAAGACGGCTGCAATATCGATGACGACTGATATAAAGGGGATGATGTTATAAATGAGATCATTGATTTCAATTCCCCGATCTACGGAATGTTGTATACGCTGATCACCAATCGTTTTATACAATTCACCTATGTGCGTGAAGAGGATTAGTCCATCACCGTTGATGACAGCCATAGCATCGGTATTTCGGTTAGACAGCGCCAGTGTTACTGCGCGATCCTGTATTTTCTGATAGTCTTGCCATGCCTTGACAAACTGATTAAAACTATCGGACTCGAGTTCAACTTCCAATCCAGCACCGACAGAAGCCAATGACTTGTCTATTTCGGCTCGTTTTTCGGTCACTTTTTGTTGAAATCGATCAGCAGAGGAATCGTAGGGGCTAATGACATGATTCCTGATGGTGATCTCGAGTTCAAGAATATTCTGATAGGCCTTCGAAATTTCTACGTATTGAGGAAATTCATGATCCACGATGACATTGACCTTATTTGCAATAATCGTGGATTGCAAAAGCCCCAAAAAACTTACGCAAAGTAAGCCCAACACAAAAACTACAGATCCAAACAGCAGCCTGTTTCGAATACTGAAATTTTTGAACATTATTTCACCTCCGGACATCAATCTCTAAAAATACGTCCCCATTTACCATTTACAGCATCGAAATGAGGGGAAAACTTCAAATGAAATTCGAAACCTTAGCTGGTCGCCTCGTCAATTTGCAAACGTCGATCGGCGAGCAACACATTCACGTTCAGCAGTGCAGTTCCATCAAGGAACACACCGCGAAAATAATCCTGATGATCTAGATTCATATTGGCTGGTATGTCATTCATCTGGTTTAGCGGGAGTTCAACAACCTCACCGATGGCTTCTACACGCATACCTAAACTGCCACCGGCATTGTCGATGACTAACATCGCCCCACTCTCGGACGTCGTGCTTCCGAGTCCCATTAGGGAAGCAAGGTCTAGGACTGAAACAATGTGCCCGCGCACATTTGCGATGCCAGCAACAAAAGCGGGTACACCGGGCACAGGGATAATCAAGACTTCTTTGTAGACCGCCTTAATGGCAGCGATTGGGAAGGCGTATTTTTCCTGTCGCACAAGAACTGTCAGTACGGAAATACGTCCTGATTTATCATCTTCAGTTATGGGTACAGCAATACGCTCTGCACGTTGTTGTAAGAGTTTGAGTTCTTCCGGCGCGAATATTTCTTGAAGCTGCATTATGACCGCCTTGGCGATTTATCGAAGAGATTCTCAAGCCGAAATTCAAGCACTGTGGTCAACATTTCGACTGTCAGATTGTCGCTTGATTCGACGAGATCAGCGGGAGGCAAGTTGGTTAGAATATTGTGCGCTTGCCGCCACTCATTCCATGCTTTTTTGAGGTAGCCCTGTTTTTCATAAATCTCGCCCAACGTGAAATGTGCCAGAACAAAATCAGGCTTGCAGTAAATGGCACGTCGAAGTGAGAACAATGATTTATCGGTATCCCCTTGTTGGAGTTCAACAATTCCGCGTAAATAATGCACTTCGGGGCGCATTTTGTGCATCAGTTCGGCTTCAGCCAAACACCGGAGTGCTTCGTCCCAATCTTCTCGATTGGCGGCGAAGTGAGCCAGTGTCCACGGATCCAGTTTTTCGGTCACGGAAGGCACAGTTATGGATTTTTGGTCAGTTCCTTGTGCAACGGACGCGGCAGGTTTTCGAGCGATGCGCGGTGCTAACAAGGCAGGCTTAGAGACCGGCAGTCTATCGACCGATTCAAGGGGTCTGAAGAGTGGTTGTATGGCGGCCGGTTGTTTCTGGAATAGGATAGCTTTTTCAAAATTGACAGCGTTGAACGATTGATTGGTCATATGAACAGTTTCAGAATGCCCAACAACGAGCCAGCCCTTTTCGCCGAGTGCGCCGTGAAACCGTTTGAGTGTTGCAGCTACAGTAGGATTGTCGAAGTAAATCAGCACATTTCGACACAGAATAATATCTACGTCCAGCGTATTGGTGTCTTGAGAAGGATAGGATGTATCAGCAAGATTGAGGGGCGCAAAGGTCACCATATTGCGAATTGAAGGATCAAGTCGATAGCCGGAATCTTCTTCCACAAACCAACGATCACGGCAGTCAGATGGTGTTTCGGAACGGAATGACCATGTACGGTATAAGCCATGTTGAGCGCGTTCAAGATGGTTGACATTGAGATCGGTTGCCAATATCGATATATTCCATGCGCGGATGTCTGGAATTAAGTCGCGCAATATCATGGCAAGCGAATACGGTTCTTCTCCAGTCGAACAACCAGCGCTCCACAATTTGAGTTCGCGGCGTCCGATACGCATCCGCTCATTGATTAATTGGGGCAGAATCGACTGTGAGAGGGCGTCGAGCTGATTGTGATCTCTGTAGAAGTAGGTTTCACCGATTGTGGCTACCCTAATGAGTTGTTGCCACAATGAATGCGTAGTGGATTGATTGGCAAGTTTTTTGGTTAAATCGGGAGCGTCGGCAATCGTGCCAGCGCCACTGAGACCATTCACGACCTTCATGATGTCTGCAATGCGATGATCGGTTAGCACAATTGCAAGACGTGATTCAATTAAGTCCAAGAGTGGACGGTATAGTGGTGGCGGGGGAGCAACGCGAGCTTCCACTTCGCTACCTATGAACCGATAATCCCGAAGGCGGAGAGTGTCTTCCACAGGTCATCAGCAGCGGTTGGGCCTTTGGTAATGTAGTAATCGGCACCGTTATTGAGTCCGTTTACCATGTCAGAGGTGTCATCCAATTTGGTTAGCATGATTACGGGAATGTGAGCGGTATCAGGATGGCGCTTCAGGTGTCGGGCAATTTGGAAGCCGTTCATGGTTGGCAGGTTAACATCTAAGATGACAGCCACAGGTTGGTATTCCTGAACGGCTGCGATGCCTTCCGGCCCATCTTCGCGAACAAGCACATCGATTCCAAACTGATTTAGATACATTGCAATTGCTTGTGATTGTGTTGGACTATCCTCCACAACTACGATCAACGGTGTATTCTCCATTTTCTACATCCTTATCACATACTAGACTGCTTATAGGTCTCCAAGCCGACATCGATGTGAGATTACCATTAGTAAATTGACTTATTTACTCTCATATAATTACACTTTACACCCATCTAAATGAACAAACAATTTAGGCAGTTTACACATATTATTTAAATCATATCTTTTGACAATTAATGTCATTATTGGAAGCAAAAGGGTTGATTTAACTCGATTGTGTGCATCGTGATTGAGGGAAGAAATAGGATGGACGTGCCGAAAAACAGGGGACGACTTATAAGTAGCCAATAATTGATTTCGTGTCGGTTAAGTGACCCGTGTACCTATTATTGAGCGATTATGAAACGATTTCCACCATTGATCACAGTTTATAGGTTTGCTTCGCCAAGCCATAGGCCATAGCGGAACACATTTCAGCAGCATCATATTGGCTGATGAAATTGCGAACCACCAAACCCGCTAGCCAATCCGAACTGGCTCGACGCCACAAATCATGGCGGGCGGGAATGGATACGTAGGCGCGGGTATCGTCATTAAAACCGGCTGTGTTGTAGATTCCGGCTGTTTCCATGACTGAGTCGAAGAAGCGACGCATCCCGTTGAAGCTATCGAAGAACCACCACGGTGGGCCGAGACGCAAGGCGGGATAGTGACCTGCAAGCGGTGCTAACTCGCGGCTATAGTTGCTTTCATCGAGGTTAAAGAGGACGACGGTTAAATCAGTACGGTTGCCGAAGCGCTCCAAGAATGGAAGCAGATCACGCGTAAATTCGGTTGTGATGGGAATATCCGCACCCATGTTACGGCCAAAACGCTGACGGATAGCCGGATTATGATCGCGATAGCTACCGACATGAAGCTGCATGACCAAGTGGTCGTCAACACTCATACGCGCCATTTCGATCAACATATGCCCGGTGAAGCGTTTGACATCTTCGACGGTCGCCACTTGATGGAGTGCGCGCTGGAAGATGGCATCGGCCTCATGAGTCAGCAGGTATTCGGTGTAGGCGGTGGTGGCCGCGTGATCGGTTGCTGTGGCACCCATTTGTTTGAAGAAGGCGCGGCGATTTTCCAGCGCGGCGATATAAGAGCGATAGTCCACAATATCAATACCAGAAGCTTCACCCAAGGCGAGGATACTGGCTAGCCAGCCGTTATTGTCGATATTTACAACGGCATCAGGGCGAAAAGTCGGAATAACCCTACCCTGCCAACCGGAGTCAAGTAGGGCTTGATGATGAACTAGACTGTCACTGGCGGCGTCGGTGGTGGCTAAAGCCTCCACTTTAAACTGCTCAAAGAGACTGCGCGGGCGGAAAGCGGGTGTTTTTAGTTTCTCGGCGACGGAGTCATAAATGGCCTGCGCATTTTCTCCGTTAAGCGGTAGTGAAATATCAAAGACATTGTTCAGTTCGTCGCGTACCCATGCGCCAGTAGGGGTTCCCCGAAAGAGATACCAGTGGTCACATACAAGCTGCCAGACTTTGCGATGATCGGTTTCAACAGGGGTGCCATCAAGCGTTGGGATGGCGAGGCTTTCGAGTGAAATCCCTTGCGAATAGAGCATCCGAAAAATGTAGTGATCGGGAATGATAAACAGGTCAACGGGTGTGCCAAAGTCATAATTGGGATCGGCGAGGACGCGGGGATCAACGTGACCGTGGGGGCAGATTAAGGGTAGATGTTTGACCTGCGCGTAGAGTTCACGAGCAACAGATTTCTGTGCAGCATCCGAGGAGAAATAGCGATCATCATAGGTATTCATGTGGGTTACCCTAGCGGCAGTTTGAAAAGATTATCGACCTGAATAAGCTGGCCGGTTTTGATGGATTCATTGGCAGATATGCCTACGAGAATAGATGCAGCGCCGTCAATGTGGGAGGCAGCGCGATGGTAAGGGTCTGGTGGAGGGTTGGGGGCGAATAGCTGCTCCAACATGACAGGGTCGGCACCACCGTGTCCACCATCGCCAGTTGAGATGGGTACTTCGTAGGCGGTTCCAAACATGGGATGGACGGTTAAAGTGACTGACTTGAAAGAACCTTTACTGGCGGATGCATCGGCAACCTGAGAATCGGGCTTCAAGTGGGTAACGTTCTCTTTAACATCCAGTTCTACGCGGCCTTTTGTGCCGGTGATGGCGACATGGAGACCTTCCCAGGGCGAGTAGGCGATGAGGCTGTAGGACATTAAGGCACCGTTGCGATAGGAGACAACGACGTTCATGGTGTCTTCAATGGTGATGGGATCACCGAAGACGTTTTGATCACGGATGTAACCCGTTTCACGCTCGGCATCTTGATAAAGCCCCTGATATGCGGAGGTTTGATCGAGAAAGAGCGCAAAGGGGTCGTTGGCAGCATCGGGTTGGCCTGTATAACGGGCATAGGGATAGTGTTCACCGCGCGATTCGGCATTTTCGCGACCGTAAAAGGCGAGCTTTCCCATCGCGAAAACAGACGCCGGTTGCGAGGCAATCCACCAATTGACCAGATCAAAGTGGTGGGTGGCTTTATGTACCAATAAGCCACCACTGTTGTTTTTCTCGCGATGCCAACGGCGGAAGTAATCGGCACCATGACTGGTATCCAAGAGCCACGAAAAATCGACAGCGAGGGGTTTGCCGACTACGCCTTTTATGATTTGTTCGCGTAGGTGGGTGTAGGCGGGTGAATAACGGTAATTGAAGGCGACACGCAAGGATCTGCCGGTGCGATTAATGGTATCGAAGATGGCGCGGAGTTTTTCGGCGTCGGTGGTCATGGGCTTTTCGGTGAGGACGTCGCAACCGAGTTCCATCGCGCGGATGATGTAGAGGTGGTGGGTTCGATCCATGCTGCATACGATGATGATATCCGGTTTGGTTTCCTTGATCATCGTGTCGAAATCGGTGGCGCTATAGGTGGGACGCGGCGAAAAGCCGTCGGTAATCAACTGCTGGTTATGCCAGTTCATGCGAACATGGCTGATGTCACAGAGGGCAACCAACTCCGCCGAGTCGCGGTAGGTGGTTGTGATGGCGTTGATATACATTCCGGCGCGTGAGCCTGTTCCAACAATGGCGTAGCGTTTTTTGACCACCGTAGACACCTCGCATGTGATAAGTGTATCGCAGCAAGAATGTACAACGGCGACGGGTGATTACCAAGTTAGCGGATATAGCCACTTCACAGGTGTGCAGTTTGTGAATCCCAGGTCGGCGGATACGAGGGAGTGATTTGCCGAAGATTCGCAACATTCTTCATATTCTTCAGATTCACAATGCCATTTGGCGACTCTGGGAGTTCAGAGGATTACCGCGCTTGTCGGCGGTGTCGTCGTCGTCGGCGGCGGCGGACATATGGTTAAAGGGTAAAGGCAGTTTTCAGTTTTCAGTTGCAAGTTACAAGTGTGAAGCCATCATTTGCGTTTATGTCGTCGGACATATTGTTGAAGGTTAAAAGTTAAAGGTCGACAGAAAGCGTTCATCGCCGTGTTGATCCGTTTGCGGATGTTAAGGTGCGGGGGGGATTGCCAGCGGTGGGTTTGACACCGTCAAACCCGTACAGAATGCCCTATAGATATGATAAGGGATATGGATAGCGAATTGGTGACCATTTGGAAAACCATTTGGTAAGTGTTTCGGGGTGTTGGCGCTAACGATTTTGAGGGAGTGGGGTGAGGCGTGGGGTTGGGGGATAGTTGGAGATGGGTTTGTCGGGTTAACCGAAAGTAAACCACGTTTATAAGAAGTGGCGAGTGATGAGGGAAAGGCGATTGAACCGCAGTGTACGCTGAGATCGCAGAGAGTAAGGCGGAGAAGTCGTGCAAAGGCATCAAAATACTGATTGGATTGCGCCGCTGAGGGCTAATCATTTTTTAGTTGATATTTGGTCAGCGGATGAGGCGCGCCTCATCCCTACGGAATTGCGTGGCACGCCCTTTGTAATTGGTTTTCGGTTAGGATTTTATACCAACAATGAGCGATGATTGGAATCGCACGGCATTATTGCAAGACAAGGAGTTTGAGATAGTTATCCGGTACAAAGAGCGAGCCTTCGGTCGTACCCTGACGGACAATTTTGTGAAGGCGTTGGTCTAGCTGAGTGGTGGTTAGGCGGCCTGAGAAATAGTTCTGGAAGGCGGTCGTGACCTGACGGACATCATCAGCAGACTCATGAACAAACTCAAGGCGATAGTGAGCGATGCCACTCTGGCGCAGATGGTCGAGGTGAAGGCTGGCAACCTGTGCCTCGGCACCAAAGACGGTATTGCGGCAGCCCACATCAGCCATGACGGGGTGGACGCGTCCTTGTAGGTCACGCAAGGCGACTTTGTGCGATTCGCAGGGGTGACCACAATCGACATAGCTCGTGCCTTTGGACAAAAAGCGGCAGAAAACACAGTGTTCGGTGTGGAAAACGGGCAAGTGATGATAGGCGATGACTTCAAAGCGGTCGCCACCGATGGACTGCGCCAGTTTAGCAATCTGGTCGGCGTTGAGGTCGTGGGTGGGGGTGATTTTATCAACACCCAGTTTAAAGTAGGTATCGGCTGAAATCTGGTTGGCGACATTGAGGCTGAAATCACCAATCAGGGGGTGTTGATGCCGCCCCTGTAGGGCTTCGAGCAAGCCGCCAGAGCGCACGAGAATCTGACAATCCAAGCGGAGCAAGAAATTGACGATCCGCTGTTCCTGTGGTTTGAGGACGCGCGGACTGGCAACACGCGGGGTGATACCAGCGGCTTTGATTTGCTCGACAGCAGGACGCAGGCCGTAGAGTTCAAGATAGTCCAAGGTGATGGTGGCCGGTTTGGCAGCAATGGCGGCTTCGAGCTGTTCAGGGGTGCGCACCAAGAGGTGTAAATGTGGCGCTGCGGCACGTGAAGCTTCAGCCAATTTATCTATGGACGACAAGGTGGTTTTCAAGATCCCTACGGGATCATTGACGACACCAGCGGCGGGTTGAGCCTGTAGATTGACGAGCTGCTCGACAGCTTCTTGCCGGAGACGATTGAGCAATGAGTTAGGGATAAAAGGATCGCCAGCGATATCAGCCGTTAAGCTGCCCAGTTCGTAGGCGGTATTGCCCAAGCGACTGAGCTGCTGATGGAGATATTCGGCGGTGACGCTGCGGCTGTTGGCACGCGTTAGAGGATCATCGGACATGACGGTAACGGTAATTGAGGGCTTCTTGGCCAACGTCCACGTCATCGTTAAGGGCTGCCCTGCTTGAGCCAGCACTTGAAGATTAAGCTGTTGTTTATGGAGTGGCACGTTGGCATGGGTAAAGGGTTTAACGGCTTTATCAATGTTGGCATCATGCGAACGCCAAACCCAATCACCTACTTGAATACGGGCAAAGTCGATTGCGCCATTGCCGAAACGGAGTTCAAGGCGCTTGCCAACCGGATTGATCTGGTAAAGGTTACCGCCCTCTTCTTTGATCTGGGGGCTGCGCCAATCGGCAGCATCAAAGACGACGCCATCACCGGCTTTGAGGGGGGCGATATTCTTGATGTCGGTTGGTTCGATCACGACACGATCTTTGAAAACTTGCGAAACACGTCCACAGAGGACACCGCGATGACGTGGCGAACGACCTAATACAACGGATTGGTGATTCGTTCCGGACAGGAAATGAGGGCCGAGTCCACGTGAATAGACCTGCTCGATTTCGACCTCTTCCTGCGGGGTGATGGGATTGGGGCGATTTTCCCACGCGGCATCTACGGCACGGCGATAGGCGCTGGTGGTCAAGGCTACGTAGTTTTCATCTTTATAGCGGCCTTCGATCTTGAGGGTCGAGATGCCGATGTCAACAATTTCGGGCACTTGATGCAGGGCGTATAAATCACCGGGGGAGAGCAGATAACGAGCATCACCCAAAGGTTTGAGGACATCGTCAACGATCATTTCGTAAGGGAGGCGGCAGGCTTGCGCACACTGACCGCGATTAGCGCTGCGCCCACCCCATGCCTCAGAGGAGAAACATTGACCAGAATAGGATACGCATAAGGCGCCATGAACAAAGATTTCCAATTCACAGTCGGTTTGCTGGCGGATGTCGCGAATCTCTTTGAGGGATAGTTCACGCGCCAAGACGACACGGCTGACCCCAAAACGCTGCGCCAGCGCAACCCCTTCGGCACTGGTGATACTCATCTGGGTGCTGCCATGAACATTGACGTGAGGGGCGATTTGATGGGCTAGCTGCGCCATGCCAACGTCCTGAATGATGAGCGAATCGGCACCGGCAGCGGCGATTTGTTCGATGGTTTTGACGGCTTCGCGCAGTTCATGATCAAAGATCAAGGTGTTAAAGGTAACGTAGCCTTTGACACCACGGGTATGCAGCGTGCGCATGACGTCAGGGAGTTCGGTCAAGGTAAAGCCAACTTTGGCGCGCGCGGAAAAGTGTTTTAGTCCAAAGTACACGGCATCCGCACCGGCCTCAATGGCGGCGTGGAGTTGAGGCCAATAGCCCACCGGACTCATAATTTCGGGTTTCATGTGCATAGTATAACGATCTTGGGACTTATTTTACGGGACTCAACGGGGGTGTGGTTTCAAACGGTATTATCGCACAAAAGGTGGGGAATCTCCAAGAGGAGGCTATTTAGTCAGCGGCGGAGGCGTGCCTCCGCCCTACAAGAGATCATTTCACCCGATCAATTGACGAAAGAGGAAATGAGCATCAGGAGATATACAGAAGGTGCTAGCCGAGGGGAATTCCCATCGCCTTGATTTTGGCGGTGAGGTTGGTTTTGGCTAGCGCGATGAGATTAATGGGCAAGTGTTCGATGACGACGTAGCTATCGGGCTTGACCTTGTTGACGCGATTTAAGATGGTTTCAAAATCCATCATGCCTGTACCGATGACGGTTTCGGCGATATGGACGGTGAAGCGATCTTCGGTGTAGTAGTCCTTGAGATGGACAGTGGCGATGTATTCTTCCAATATATCGAAAATATGGTGAATCATGGGGGCGGGATTGCAGGCGATTTGGAGATCACCGACAAAGTTGCAGGGATCGAGGTTGATTTTGAGGCGTTTGGAGCCGGTGCGCTCGATGACTTTGCGGATGTTCTCGGCGGTGTTGAGGGTGGTGGTGACGTGTGTTTCAAGGACTACATCAATACCGAGGTCTTCAGCGGTTTCGAGGATTTCCACGAGACTCTTGACGAGGCGATCCTGTGTTTCGGGTTTGTAGTTGTCGGGGTGCGGCCACCAATCACCACGCGGGTTGAGGCTGGTGGGACGCACACCGGATTCTTTGACGCCCATTTTTGCTGCCAAACGCACGAGATCACGCGCGCCTTCGACACCAGACTTGCGGATGCTTTCATCAGGGGAAAGGATGCAGGGATACGGCCCCCAGAGTTGGAGCAAGGGCATTTTCTGGTCGTCGTAAGTCGATTTGACATGGGCGGCGAGTTCATCGGTGATGGTGCTGGCGGGTACGGTCAGATGTGCGCCGACGCCATGAAAGCCCAATTCGTGGGCGTAGCGAATCTTGTTGTAATCAACATCTTTCCAATCACTCCAGACCAATCCTAAGAGACCTATTTTCATGTTATGTTCTTTTCTTTAGTTGCAATGCAGACAAGTAGAATTCAGCGCAACAGTATGAGCGCAGTCCATACATCCCCTATCTCCCCATCCCTCTTTCCCCAATGCTTAGAGAAAGAGGGAGTGTAAGAAGACAGAAATTCAGAGAAACCCAGTTTAATCGGTTGGTTTGTCGGGCTGATTGGCGGGAGGCGCACCGATTAGTTTGCCACCGCGGCCGGCATCACCGGGTTGAATGTCCTGAAAGATGACCAACACGTCTTCTTTACGCGCATTACCATGATCAACCAAGACATCGGTCACTTCTTCAATGACGCGTTTTTTCTGTTCAGCGTTGCGACCTGGGGACCAATAAATGATTACAGTTGGCATTGTTTTTATCCTTAACCCTTAACAGCTCCGAATGTCAGTCCGCGCATCATGTTACGCTGCGCGAGCGCAACGAATATCAACGCAGGGATCATCATTAACGACGACAAAGCAGCCATGCCGCGCCAATCACTGGTGAAGGTTTGAATGAAACCTAGTAGACCAATGGTGAAGGTCTTGCCTTCGGGGCTGCGAGAAATCACACTTACGATTTGGAATTCGTTCCAACTGGCGAGGAAGGCAAATACGGCAGCAGCAGCCATGCCCGAACGCGCCAAGGGCAAATTAATCATCCAGAAAGCTTGCCAATGGCTAGCGCCATCAATATAGGCGGACTCATCGAGATCAACAGGGATGGTACGGAAAAAGCCATCCATCAGCCATGCGGTAAAGGGGATATTCAGAGCGACGTTGATAATGATGAGAGTCGAGAGCTGATTGAGCAGGCCGAGGCTGGAAAACAGGACGAACAAGGGTAAACCGAGGGCAATACCGGGAACGGCGCGGGCTAACATCATGCCCAAGAAGATGGGGGTATGTCCACGGAAGCGAAAGCGTGAAAAAGCGTATCCGGCGGCAGTCCCCAAAACAACCGCAAAGGTGGTGCTGAAGAAGGCCACGATGATGGAGTTAAGGGCATAGCGCGGAATAGGTGCTTGCGTCACCATGTCGGGATTGCCACCAAACATATTTACGTAGGCTTCAAGGGTGACATCACGGGGAATCCAGACTACGGGGCTGGCATTAATCTCGCTGTACTGGCGAATAGAGGTTAATACAACCCAGACCGCAGGGAAAAGCATCACGAGCATGATGCCCCATGCCAAGATATTCATGATGGCCTGATTGAGTTTTTTGTGACGACTTACGCCAACGACCATAGTTGTCTGTTTCCTCTCGAAAAATCCTCGATGTGTAGCGTGACGCCACTGTGACTAATAGATAACACGGCTCTTCACCAACTGCCGGAAAAAGTAGAGCGTAAAAATAAGCGTGACGATCACGGTGACAAAGGACATGGCGGAACCGAGGCCGAAATTACGGTCATTCAAGGCCAAGCGGTTGATATACGTCCACGCGAGTTCAGTGCGATTGGCAGGGCCGCCACCCGTCATGATCATGGCGATGTCGAAGGCACGCGCCATGTCGAGAGAGCGAATGGTCAAGGCGATGGTGATGAAGGGGCCGAGCATGGGATAGGTGATGAAGCGGAATTTTTGCCATGCGTTGGCACCATCGACTTCGGCGGCTTCAAACGGCTCACTGGGGAGCGAGAGTGTACCGGCTAATAAGATGATGGCAACGACAGGCGTACTCATCCATATGTCGGCAATCATGATGGACATGAGACCTAGCGGGACATCAACTAGCCACGCGATCGGATCACGAATCAGGTGGAGGTCTTTGAGCGCACCATTGACTACACCAACGGTGGCATTAAAGAACCATCCGAATTGAAAGCCGACCAGAATGGGGGCGAACATCATAGGAACCATAAGCATGGTACGAAGGATGCTCTGCCCACGGGTGACCCGCGCCAAGAGTTGGGCAATAAACATGCCAAAGACCAGTTCCAGATTGACGGTCACGGTCACATAGATCAGGGTGTTTCCGAAGGCTTTCCAGAAAATGGTGTCTTCGGCTAATTTTCGGTAGTTGCGGAACACATCATCCCAGCGGATGGCGAGTGTATCCGGTTTCAAGAGTTTATAGGGGGTAAAGCTGAGGTAAAAGGAATACATCAGCGGGAACAAGACCACCAGCAAAATAATGACTATGCTAGGCGCGATGAGGAAATAAGGGAACCAACGTCCGGTGCGGCTATCGCGACGGGCTTTGGGTTTGGCTATTTTGACGGACGGTTTGAGCGTGTCAACTGACATTATTGAGTAACCATACTATATGTGTTCGCTATTCGATACGATCAGGGGTGTAGGTGACCACACCCCTGATGTTCAGTTAGAAAAATGGTGATTACTTGGTGTAGTAACCAGCGTCATCCATCATGGATTCGACATCGGCAGCAGCCTTGTCCAGACGCGCTTGAATATCAATGTCCTTGGTGATCATGATTTCCTGAATGGCAGGGAAAATGATGTTCGAGGCATTGATCCAGTCAGCGATCAAGGGCGGGCTGAAGAAGTCTTCGCTCAACTGAGTCTGAGCCAAGACCAAACGATCCTTGTCCAATTGAACGGTTGATGACGAAGCATCGGCCTGAATGGTTGCCCAAACATCGTTACGAACGGGCAATGCACCCTGACGTGATTCGGCAGTCAAGACGTATTCAGAGGTCAAGAACTTGATCAACTGAGCAGCGGCTTCCTTGTTCTTGCTGGAAGCAGGAATGGAATAACCGTGTGCGCCTGCCCAACCACTGTGGATGTTGCCATCACCGATAGGAGCGCGGGCAAGACCGAACTTACCAGCAACATCGGGGCAGCTCTTGGGGTCCTGGAAGTAGCTGTACCAGCCATACCATTCGGTGTAGACAGCCATTTGACCCTTGCAGAAGTTATTGGCGACTTCCGGCCAGAGGTAGTTGGTCATGTCAGGGGGCAGCGTACCCGCTTGGAACAGATCGTGCAGCCAAGTGGCAGTCTTCAAACCCACTTCGTTGTTGAAAATTGGCTTGAGGTCGGCATCGAACAAGTTACCGCCGTTGGCAACCAAAATTTCATAGAAGCGACCGCTGAGGCCTTCTTCTTTACCTGCCCACTGAGTACCCCAGAAGTTATCGCTGGGCTTGGCAAAGAATGTGGCTTGATCGCCAACTTCTTTCCAAGTGAGGGGAGCGGCAAGGTCGTAACCAAACTTCTCTTTGAAGGCCTTCTGGTTTGCCGGATCGCTATACAAGTCCGTGCGGTAGTGAATGACGCTGATGTCGGCATGACGGGGGATCATGTAGAGATGACCGTCTTTGGTGGCAGCTTTGATGATGGCGGGGCTGAACTGTGAGAGTTCGTCCGCGCTAAAGTAGCTGTCGAGGGGTTCCAAGTAAGGAACATACGCTGAGTAGAAGCTGGTGTGATCCCAGGCTACGTCATAATCGGCAGCGCCGGTGGCATAGTCTTGAGTCAACTTCTTGTCGATTTGGAAGCCGTCACCCTTGAATACGATTTCGACCTTGGCACCTGTGGCTTTTTCGAACTCAGGAATAAGTGTATAAGCCAATTCGTAGGGCGCGTTACCGATGGTCGCCATACGCAGGGTGATGCCGTCCAATTTCTTGTCGACACCGGCCATTTGACCATTGGGGTCCTGAGCACTGGTCAGGCCAATGCTTAGGGCTGCGGTCATCACTACTAGAACTAAAGCTATAAGACGTTTACGCATATCTATTCTCCTCATTCACAGAAATGAAACAATTTTGAAAACTGTTGTGAAACACAATAACCTTTGAGCCAGAAATGCTCCTTTCAATCATGAGGAAATATCCTCAGGTTTGATTAAGCCGGTACGCGGATAGTGATACTCACGCGTTTGTTTTTCATCTTTGTAGACATACCAGACGCAGGGCGCGTTGTGATCCATAGTATGATCGAGCGGACGGAGGGGATGTCCTCGTTTGCGCCCCGGTAACCATTCCATAGCGATGGCACAGTGAGAGCAATACCAATGGATGCCGGTTTTCTGCCACGTCCAGAGATGGGGTTCACGATTGACGCCGTGTTCAGTAATGGGATAAGGGGCGCGACCTGTTTCGGGATCACCGCGACGCAGGACACCCCCGCTGCCACAGGGATCGAAACTGATTACAAAGCGATCTTCTTCTTCGGCAACCTGTACATCACCACGGCGACGCGCACCGCTGAAATGTCCACCGCGCATCCCTTCGACGGTTAAGGCGACTTTTTCCCACGGGGTCATTTGATCCCAAGCGGCGTAACGATCTCCCCAAATTGATTGATGGGTGTGAAGGATGGTTTCGAGGACGGAGTCTTCGCCCCATGTTGCGGCACAATAGGATAGTAAATCTTGAACCCAAGGAACCAAGACTTCATGGGGGTTCTTGAATTCCAAGCGCATTCTATCGAGCCACTGAACAGCGGCTTGTTGATCACCACTGGCGATGGCTTCCAAGCAGCGATCACGCGGGGCAATACCGAGTTCAACCGTCAACAACACGCGGCTGATACCGGCTGCGCCAGCGACATCCTTACCGGGGGCTGCGCCAGATTTCTCGATGATGAAGCGCGTGATGTCTTGAATCCAAGTGGTCAAGATACCATGCATGATTTGCATTTCACGCAAAAAGTAATTGATGACGGTCACTGCTTCTTCGTTGCGACCAGCAAGAATGGCTTCTTCGGCAAGAGTCTGCGACGACACGCCAATGGTGTCGATGTCATCTAGACGCAGGTAACGACCAATCACTTCAGAGCGAGTGTAGTTGAGTGGCATTATTCCGCCCCTAGCTCACGCCGTACCAATTTGGTTCCGGCGACCATCGCCTTGAGTTTTTCGCGGGCGACCCAACGGGCGGTCATGCTGAAACCACAGTCTGCGGAAATCCAGACGCGCTTAGGGTCGTTGTGATCGAGAATGTCGTGAATGCGTTCGGCGACGATTTCCGGTTTCTCGATGGCGCGGGCTTTGACATCAATCACCCCTGCGGCAAGGAATTGATCATCACGGGCATGTTTGGCAAACAAATTCGATTGCCACATGCCACGATTGGCGAATTCCAAATGGATAATATCTACATTGAGCTTCCTAAAAATGGGCGCAATGTGTTCGTAGGTGCGATGGGCAACGGCAGGACGTCCGAGGAAGTTACCGAAGCAGATATGTAGGCCGATGGTGGCTTTGACGCCATCCACCATCGCGTTGATCATCTCGACAAATTCATCGACGGCAACAAAGTCATCGATGGCAGAGGGTTCGTCGATCTGAATGTGGGTAGCGCCAGCCGCAACCACGTCTTTGAGTTCTTGATTCAGCAGTGGCACCAGCGCCCATGCTACTTCACGCTTATCTTTGTAGACATTAGCGGGGTCAATGCGGAAGGCAAAGGTGACGGGGCCGCCAAGGGGTGTGACCAAGGGTTTATCGGTGCGAGTACGGGCATATTTTATTTCATCGACCAAGCCCATACCTTTGGGGATGGAAAAACGATCAACCGCGTGGAAAGCATTAATCATGTCGGGGCCGGGGTAGCCTAGTTGACGTTCCCAAGGGATCTTCTGGACACCTTGAATGTAATCATAGAAGCCGACAAGGAAGTTAAAGCGGCGCATTTCGCCATCGGAGATGACATCAACACCCGCTTCTTCCATTTCCATGATGGCGAGGTTGGTGGCATCGTCGAAGGCTTCGTTAATATCTACTGGCCCCATTTTGTCGCCGGCTTTCATGGAGTCACGGACGACGTAGAGCCAACCGGGGGTTCCGTAGCTTCCGATCACTTGCGTGGGCAGTAAAGGCATATTCTGATAATGGTACATTTGTTAATTAATCCACATTCTCAAATTAGTTAAAAAGACACGTCATAGTCATTGTCATCATGTTAGTCTGTTCTTTAGTCGGCGGATGAGGCACGCATCATCCCTACAAGAACCGACCTAATAATCCGCGCATCACACTTTGTATGGGTTCTCCCCTTTGTTAAGCCAATCAGGGGAGAACCGCAGCATTACTGATTAGCCCTGCTTGAACCATTTGTTGTAGATGTCATCCCAACGGCCGCTGGCTTCGAGGGCAGAGATGGCGGCGTTGAAGGGCGCGATCAAATCACTGCCTTTGGTCATGGGGAAGGCCAAGCCTTGAATACCACTGAGCGACTCGGCAATGGTCTTGATGCCGGGAGTGGTCTTGATATAACCATCAGCAGCAGGACGATCAATTTGAACGGCATCCAAGTCATCATTTTGTAGGGCAAGAATAGCAGCAGGCATGGTTTCATAACTGGACACGTGATCCGCACCAAAAATGTTCTGGGCACTGATCTCATTGGTGGTGGCTAGCTGCGTACCAACTTTGAAACCTTTGAGGGCTTTAAGTTCGGTTGAGTTAGTGAAGCGCGTCTCATCGGCACGAATTAAAAGGGTTTCGTCATAGGTTTGGAACAATTGGGTAAAGTCAACCGATTTGGCGCGTTCAGCGGTATAGGTGATGCCCCCTGCCCCAAGATTAAACTCGCCGTTTGAAATGGCGATTAACATGCCATCCCATGATGTTTCGATAAATGTAGGCTTGCAGTTGATGAGCGCACAAATGTCGTTGATGGTGTCGTAATCCCAGCCAATGAGCACCTTGTTTTCGTCGTAGTACTGATAAGGCGGATAGTCATTGGTCATGGCAATGGTCACTTCACGACCGCCGAGATCCGGCCACGCGATCTTAGTGGTGGTGTCCTGTGCAGCGCCGCTAAAAACAGGCAACGCCAACACGAAAAGACCAACAATGAAGAACAAAATCAGTTTGGAACGGACGGCCATCTATCGTTTCCTTTATGGTAGTTATGCGATGGCAGAACTGTACTTAATTCATCTCAATACCGCCATCAACATTCAAGGTTTGACCGGTGATGTAATCGGCATCGGTCGAGCACAAGAATGAGACAGCAGCGGCTAAATCTTCTGGTGTGGCAGCACGTTTTAATGGGATGGCGTCAATGGATTTTTGCATCCATTGGCCTTGATTCATGCCAAAGCGCTCGGCTTGTATGCGGTCAATATCGGTCCACATGGGGGTGGGCACAAGACCGGGGCAAACGGCATTCACGTTGATGTTATAGGGAGCAAAGGCGAGTGCTGCGCTCTGCGTGATGCTGATTACTGCCCACTTGGAGGCTGAATAATCAGCGGCATAAGGTCGTCCACTACGGCCTGCTACTGACGAGAAATTGACGATTTTGCCGAAGCTTTGAGCAGCTTTTCCGGCTTGTTTCACATCATCAGGCACCTGCGCAATCATCTGACGGGCGACGGCCTGAAGGCAAAAGAACAAGCCTTTTTGATTAATACGTTGAACACGATCCCAATCTTCGGGTTTCACATCCAACATGTATTGGGTTTTGTTGACACCGGCGTTATTGATGAGGATGTCGATGCGTCCGAAATGGGCAACCACATCGGTTATCATTTTAGGGATTTGATCCACATCGCCCAAGTCGATGGGATAAGCGAGCGATTCACCACCAGCGGCGATGATCTCTTTGGCGGCATCTTCTGCATTGGCGGCGTTGAACTCGGCAATGACGACACGCGCACCTTCTTGTGCCAAGCGTTTGGCTACGCCGCGACCGATACCCTGCCCTGCACCTGTAACAATGGCGACTTTGCCTGTGTGACGACCTGCGATGAGTGCTGGCATGTTATTGCACCTCAGACGGACGAACCGAGCGATTCTCGGAGGCCGACATATAAGCCGCATAGACGAGACGCTGGGTGTTGAGGTTATCGTCGGTGCTGTTATCGGTTGGGATGTGGTCGTTTTCGATGGCTTCGAGTAAGGATGCCATCGTGCCAACAAAGGCGTCCGGTATCCAATATTCTTCCAGCGTGGGGGTGATCTTCACACCTTTGCCATAGCGACTGGAGGTAATTTCGATGGTGTCCGGTCGTCCGGCAGGATAGTTGTACATCAAGCCGATGGTACCGGTGATAGCGCCCTCGGTGCCGATGAAGCGGAAGATGGCAAAGGGTTCCGCCCATTCGTTATAGTGATTTACGGCAACGAGTCCTTGTAAACGATTGGGAAAGTCCAAGATGGTGATGGTTTTGGTTTCGCCTTTGACATCACCCTGCTTCAAATAGCGGGCATGACGACTGGTTACCCATTCAGGATCACCGAAGAGGTACCGAAGCGCGTCAATATAGTGGATGCTATGGAACAAGACTTCCAAATGCGGTACGGCTGCCAACCACGGCCACATATGCCATGGGGTCAGCGTGTTGACCTGAATTTCAACGTCGGTCGGTTCACCGATGATACCCTGCTCGATCAGGTGCTTGCTGGCGCGAATACCGGCATCCCAACGCATCTGGTGATTGATGGCTTGTTTGACTCCGGCCTTCTTCGCCAGCTCAACAATTTGTTTGGCGTCGGAGAAGTTATCCGCAAGGGGTTTCTGGCAGAGCATGTGCTTACCAGCAGCGGCGACTTTGGTAACAACTTTCAACTGTTCCCACGGTGGAACGGCAATATCCACAACTTCGACTTCAGGGGCGGCAAGCAATTCATCTAAAGTTTTATAGACATGTGGGATGCCATGCTCGGCGGCGACTTTCTTGGCGGTTTCGTAATTAAGATCGTAGCAGCCAACAAGATTGAAACCTGCTTTCTTGTAGGCAGGGATGTGCGCGTATTGGACAATTCCACCGGTGCCGATGAAGGCGATGCCGTAATCCGTCTTCTTGCCTAATTTGGGTTTGTAGTCTAGTTCGTAGGGAAAGCTCGAAGTCATTAGAATATAGTCCTAAGAAACTCTTTTACTCAGTAGTCGTATAAATTATAATTTGTGTTTTATAATTGTCAAACCGCAACATGAGCACATTTGGCAGAGCGGTGGTTATGGGGCAGCATAGATAGGCATAATAGGCATAAATAGCGCAGCAGTTCACTTAAAAAGGAGTTATTGAGATGTACAAAGTAGATAGTCACCAACATTTTTGGAACTTAGGCGAGGTTGATTATCCGTGGTTGGTGCCGGCATACGGGCCGATTTACAGAACGTTTGCACCAGCCGATCTGGCTCCGCAGATCAAAGCGGCAGGCATTGATAAGACGATTCTGGTGCAGAGCGCGAACTCGTATGCAGATACCGCGTCGATGCTGGTTCATGCGGATTACAACGATTGGATCGGGGCGGTGATTGGATGGGTTGATCTGATTAACCCTGAAAAGACGGCGGCTGATCTGGAATTATTCAAGAAGCATCCTAAATTTCGCGGGATGCGGCATTTGATCCACGAGGAAAAAGATCCGGATTGGGTCATTCAACCGACGGTGATCGAGTCGCTGAAAATATTGGCGAGCCAAGACATGATCTTCGAAGTGGTGGCGGTTTTCCCAAACCATCTGAAGCATGTGCCTACCCTGTCGGAGAAGATCCCTAATCTCAAGATGGCGATTGACCATCTGGCGAAACCGCCGATCAAGGATAAGGGGATGTCGCCGTGGTCTGACCAGATGAAAGCGGCGGCTGCTAACCCCAATGTGTATGCTAAGGTATCAGGATTAAACACCGCAGCGGATTGGGCAACATGGTCGGCTACGGATTTGCGTCCGTATATTGATTTTGCTGTGGAGTGCTTCACGCCCAACCGATTGATGTTCGGAAGCGATTGGCCGGTAGCGATATTGGCGGGTGACTATAACAAAGTGTGGACGGAGACAAATACAGCAATCGCCAGCTACTCGGCGGCAGAACGGGATGCATTACTGGGTGGCAGCGCTACAAACTTCTATAAGCTGTAAATGGGATTGTGGCGCGGTAAAGTCGTACTGACGATTATCAGTGGATTATGGATTGTGGCGAGTCTAGCAGTAGGCTTGCCACGATTGATTCTTGATCCAGTGGACAATGAGCTACGGAGATTATTGGTCACTGATGCGGCGTGTCCACAACCGTGCTGGGAGTCTATTCGCCCGAATGTGACGAGCAGCACTGAGGCGATTGCGCGCTTGAACACCATGCCGTGGGTCATCAATATAACGGCGATTCAGGGGATTGTCACCAATGACAGTATCATCCGATGGGAATGGAACGGAAAACAGAGTCCGGTTATCGACGGTGAACGCGGTGGAACCATCTGGTTACATAAGGGATTGGTGTACTCGATCGAATTGCCGCTGAAAGTCAACTATGCGAAGGTGTGGCAAGCAATCGGTAAACCAGACTACACGACTTACAAGAGAGCGCCACGAGAAAAACCGTCAGTGGAATATCATGTTTTATATGCAGATGGCTTGATGGATTTCTACGGCGAAATCAGATGTCCACTGCGTGCGTGGACACTATTTTCAATGCCGGTTGATGCCCATTATGCGTCTGAAAGACAGGCGCAGGGCGGACAAGCCATCTGCAAATGAGGTTAGCGATTAGACGACCAACATGCGTTTAGCGGCAGCAATCACGCGATCTTTGTTGGGAATGACGTGATCTTCAAGCGGCTGGCTAAAGGGAATGATAGCGCCTTCCAAGGTCACACGCACAACAGGCCCTTCGAGATACCAGATGGCCTGATCGGTAACGCGGGTAGCGATTTCCGCACCCCATCCACCGGCATGCGGTGCTTCTTCGACGGTCAATAGGCGACCGGTCTTTTTGACAGAGTTGATGATGGTATCCAAGTCAAGCGGGACTAATGTGCGAGGATCAATGACTTCGCACTGGATGCCTTCTTTAGCAAGTTCGTTGGCTGCATTGACGGCAACGGCGACCATGCGCTGTGTGGCGACCATGGTAATGTCTTTACCACTGCGAACGATGTTGGCTACGCCGAAGGGTACGATGTGTTCGCCATCCGGCACTTCGCCTTTTTCGGCGTACTGTACTTTGTGTTCCAAAAAGACCACCGGATTATCATCACGAATGGCGCTCTTGAGCAACCCGAGTACATCAGCAGGATTTGAGGGTACAGCTACTTTGAGTCCAGCGGAATGCATAAACCATGTTTCGCAGCATTGGGAATGTTGAGAGGCAAAGCCTGCACCACCTCCCTGCGCGGCACGAATTGTCAGTGGAACCTTGAGCTGACCACCGGACATATAACGGAACTTGGCTGCTTGATTGATGATTTGATCGAGGGTGACCGCCGCAAAATCCGCAAACATCAATTCGACTACGGGACGCAAGCCGGTTACAGCAGCGCCCACACCAGCACCAATGATGGCGTTTTCGGAAATCGGAGTATCGCGCACACGAACGGGGCCGTATTTTTCAAAGAGACCGGGGGTTACTTTGAACACGCCGCCAGCCTTAGCCACATCTTCACCAAAGAAAATCACATTTTCATCACGCCCCATCTCTTCATCGAGGGCGCGCTGGACTGCTTCACGATAGGTTATGACCGCCATAATGGTGCTTTGCTCTCACTAGAATATGCATAATCAGTAAGTAAATATATGCTCAATCGTACCCGCGTTACATAGACGCTTAGACGACCCAAATATCCTCATAAGCCGCTTCCAAGGGCGGATAGGGTTGTGCAAGCGCCCATGTGGTGGCTTCTTGTACATCGTCCTGCGCCTGTTGGCTAATCTTCTTAAATTGATTGTCGTCCAATTGACCGGCTTGTTTCATACGATCAGCAAGAATGTTGATGGGATCGCGCTTCAGCCATTCATCAAGCTCACCTGCCGGTCGGTAGGCCGCCGGATCAGTGCGCGAATGCCCACGGTAGCGGTAGGTTTTGGCTTCGATGAGGGTCGGGCCATGACCGGCGCGCGCGCGTTCAGTGGCATTCTTGATGGTTTCATAGACGGCTTCAGGATCTTGTCCATCGACGATCACACCGGGGATGCCGTAAGCGGCGGCACGATCCACTACATTGGCTACTGGCGCGGTGGTTTCGTAGGGGCTGTATTCGCCGTAGAGATTGTTTTCGCAGAGGAAAATGCTCGGTAGCTTCCAGACTGCTGCGAGATTCACGGCTTCGTGCCATGCGCCAATGTTGGCAGTACCATCACCAAAAATGGAGATGCTAACCGCGCCTGTACCTTTGATCTGGGCGGTTAAGGCCGCGCCGTTGGTTACGGGCAGTCCTGCTCCAACGATGGCGAACGTGCCGATTAAACCCACGTTCATATCGGTGAGGTGCATGGAACCGCCCTTGCCTTTACAGCAACCGGCTTCCTTGCCCATCATCTCGGCCATCATGCTACGGAGGGTTAAGCCTAGAGCCAAAGCGTGACCGTGTCCACGATAGGTGCAGGTTACGGTGTCACCGCGTTTGGCATCGACAACAGCGGCCATCGCCACCGAAACACCTTCTTGCCCGATGCAGAGATGGGTTGTTCCACGAATGACATTTTCCAGAAATAATTCTTGAATGCGTTCTTCACAATAACGAATTTCCAGCATACGCCGAAGCATATGCAGACGGGTTTCGGGGGGGAGAGTTACAGTCACCGGAGTGTCCTTTCAAATTGATGCAGTTCGGCGTCGAAGGCTTCCAAGAAACGTGCCGCCAGCATCCCATCAATGATACGATGATCAGCCGAAAGTGTTAGATGTGCGGTCGTACGGATATGCAAGCCGCCATTCAGTACTACAGGGCGTGGTTTAGCAGAACCAACAGCGAGTATGGCAACTTGTGGGGGGTTGATAATGGCTGTAAAACGATCCACTTGTTTAACGATGCCAAGATTGCTCACCGTGAAAGTACCGTTGCCCATTTCATCGGGCTTGAGCTTGCCGCTACGGGTACGTTCGATCAGATCGCGCGAATGATCGGCTAAACCGGAAAGTGAGTAGTCGTCAGCGCGGCGCAAAACAGGGGTCAACAGGCCGTCTTTGACAGCAACGGCGATAGCCAGATTGACATGATCATAATGGAATAAGTGACCATTCTCGAAGGTCGCATTGAGATCCGGTTGTTTGAGCAGTGTCTTGACGGTCAGGTACAAGACCAAGGTGTTGACGCCGATACCTGACGGAAGTGCCGCAATCGCGTCGGTGAAATCCAATTCAGCAGTCGTATAGAAATGCGGGGATTCATTGGCGCTTTGACTGAGGCGCTTGGCAATGGTCTGACGCATGTTGCTGATGGGGATTTCGTGGCGACCAGACACCGTCTCAACAGGTTGAGGCGCGGCGGGAGCCTGAGTAGCAACAACCGGTGTTGGAACGGGTTGTGGAACAGGAGCGCTTTGGGGTTTGAGCAAGGCTGCAACGTCTTCCCTGCGAATACGTCCAAGTTGTCCAGTTCCAGAGACCGTCGATAGGTCAATCGCGTTGTCACGCGCAAATTTACGTACAGCGGGTGCGGCTTGAGGCTTGCCACTCGCGCGGTCGATTACAGCTTGAACATCTTCCTGAGTGATGCGGCCATTGGTACCACTCCCCTGCACCGCAGAAAGATCGACGTTGTGTTCACGCGCTAAGCGCTGAGCAACGGGGGAAATACGCTGTGAACGATCTTCGGTAGTGGTTTGAGATGGAACGCTCGCCGTAATCGGGGCTGAGGGAGTTGAAACCGCAACAGAAGCGGCCTCATCAGCGCTGCGAATGCGTGCAAGTACGGTTCCAACGGGAACCATCTGATGATCTGGAACAAGGATGGTATCCAAGAAACCATCGACAACCGCTTCTAGCTCAACTGTGGCTTTATCGCTTTCAACTTCGGCAACTGATTCACCTTTACGAACCGGATCGCCCGGTTTCTTGAGCCACGATAACAGTTGGCCTTCTTCCATGCCAAAGCCTAAATTGGGCAATACAATATCTGAATAACTCATTATTAATCCTGATGGAATACTTCTTCCATGTTAGCCCACCATTCGCCTTCAGCGCGGGTCGCCAAGGGGATTTGCATCGCCTTGGTAATTTCCCACCATTCTTCCATGCGGGGGGCATTGGCTAATGCTTCCATACGCTGATCCAGTTCGGCGTCGGGACCGGTATATTCGTAATAAGCAAACATGATACCGTCTTTTAGGAAAATGCTGTAATTGGTTATACCCGATGCACGAATGGCTTCCTCGATCTCAGGCCAAATCTTCACATGGATTTTGCGATATTCGGCTTCAACTTCGGGTCGTAAATGAATGGTTTGTCCAAATCTTTTCATCGTAATTACACCTACGCAGGTTGAAAATTATAAATTCTAGTTTATCATTTATGCAAAGATTTGCAAGCATTTACCAACTGGTTATTATTGTTGATAATTCAAGTTTAACGATTGTCAAAATACACATGAAATGCTGAGGAGTCATGCTCAACAAGCAGATTAAGCCCATCGAAGACATGAACAAAACGGTGTCCAGTATGGCGCAGGAACGTATTCGAGCCGCTATTCTTGACGGCATCCTGCCACCGGGAGCGCGAATCGACCAAAATCAACTTGCAAAAGATCTCAATACCAGCCTTGTTCCGGTACGGGAAGCACTCAAGAAACTTGAAGGGGAAGGTTTCGTACAGATCATCCCGCGACGTGGTGCGTTCGTCACCAATACGTCGATCAAGGATATGGAAGATTTGTACTTTGCTCGCGGCTTGCTAGAAGGTCAAGCAGGCTATCATGCAGCGCCCAATCTGACCGAGGCTAAATTGGATCAACTGGATGTCATCCATCATAAGATTGGCGTGGCACTGGAAGCGCATGATTTCACTGCGTTTACACACCTCAACCGACAGTTTCACTTCATCATTTATGATTCGGCGGGGAGCACTTACCTCGCGGGTATGATCGCAAGCCTGTGGGATTTGGCAGAACGCTACCGTTATCGGTACGTCTTTTTCAAGGATCAGGCAGCAGTGATTCAGGCGGAGCATAAGCAAATTCTGGACGCTTGCCATGCGCGTGATCCCAAGGCGCTGCGGGAAGCTATCATTTATCACATGAACCAAACGCTCAACGGTATACGGTCGTTTGTCGAACAGACTTCTCATAAGTAGGCACAATAATGGCATCTCACGTTATCGACTCGGTTTTCTTCAAGGATTTGTACGGCTCGGAAGCTATGCGCGCGGTATTTGACGACCACAATCTATTGCAGAAGTGGTTGGATTATGAGGCAGCGTTGGCACGGGCAGAAGCGACATTGGGTTTAGTCCCCACTGAAGCGGCTGAAGAAATCACACGGAAAGCACGGGCGGAGTTGATGGACAAGGATGCCATCAAACGAGGGGTCGATAAGACGGTACATCCGCTGGTGTCGTTGATCTGGCAACTTTCCGAACATTGCGAGGGGGATGCAGGGGGATACGTCCATTGGGGCGCGACCACGCAGGATGTCATGGACACGGCGATCGTGTTGCAGGTCAAGGAAGCGTTCCCGTTATTTGAAGCGGCGCTCGACGGTTTGATTGAGGCGGCTAGCCAACTCGCGCGGACACATCGGGATACAGCGATGGCGGGGCGTACTCACGGACAGCAAGCCTTACCGATCACATTAGGGTTCAAGATAGCGGTGTGGGTCGCAGAACTCAGACGGCACAAAACGCGTTTGAGCGAGAATAAGCCACGCGTATTGACGGGTGAATTTGCAGGTGCAGCCGGTACATTAGCGAGCGTCAGTGAACATGGGCTAGAGATCAACGCACGGTTGATGCAAGAACTGGGACTCAATGTACCTGAGATTGCATGGCACACGGCACGCGATAACTTTGCTGAATTCGCAACGATTCTATCTATGATCTGTGCGACACTCGGTAAAATCGCACACGAAATTATTGATCTGCAAAAGTCGGAATTTGGAGAACTCGAAGAACCGTTCGAGATGGGTAAAGTGGGCAGCAGCACGATGCCGCAAAAACGTAACCCGATGATATGCGAGGCGATCCTCGCATTGGCGCGGTTGGCGCGGACGCAAGCTACGACCGCGATTGACGCGATGATGCATGAACATGAACGGGATTGGTCGAGCTTTCAGATGGAATGGGCGTATATCCCTGAGATTTGCATCATGACACACGGGGCATTAGAACTCACCCAGCGAGTCCTCAGCGGCCTGATTGTTTATCCAGACAATATGCTGCGTAACCTCGATGTGACACGCGGTACGCTGCTGGCTGAACGAGTCATGCTGGCCCTCGGTAAGTTCGTAGGGCGACAACATGCGCACGACATCATCTATGAATCGGCGATGGAGTCCTTCGAGAAGCGGGTTTCATTCGCGAACGTTTTGAAGAAAAATCCGGTTGTAACTGAGCATCTGGACGCGGCTAAAATTGATGCCCTGCTCGACCCGCTTCAATACACGGGTCTCGCAGGGATTTTTGTGGACAAGGTGGCGGGTAAATAGCCTAGAAGCGTATCGTGAACTTGTGTACCGCGTCTTCCATCACATCGACACCGAGACCGTAGCCTTCGGGAGCATAAACCCAACCATCGACGTGGGATACCGGATTGCGCACGAGTTCATGATGCATGGCATTAATGACCGGCTTGAGTTCGAACATCGTCCGGTTGGTGGCACACAAGGATAAATGGATACTGGCGGCGGTGTTGATGGCGCTGCTGAAGCTATGGGCATCAATCGCGATATTGCGATGGGCGGCCATTTGAATGACTTTGTGCATACCTGTCACGCCTTCAGCACGTCCGGCATCGATCAGGATAACATCGGTTACGTCGGAATCGAGTAGGCGCTGATAATCGTAGCGGGTGTAGAAGCGCTCACCAAAGGCGATACGCATCTGTGGTACAGCGGCGCGAAGATGATGATAGGCGTTGAAGTTATCGGGATGGAATGGGTCTTCCATCCATGTGAGGTTGTACTCGCTCATCTTTTGAGCCGTGTAAACGGCGCGGGGGATATCCCAACGGCATTTGGCACCCACGTCGATAATAAAACCGGCCTTTTCACCGATGGCAGCACGAGTCGCTTTGACGAAGGCAATGTCCCGTTCGGGGTCAACACCGAGGTTGGACTCACCCTTCTTGCCAAAGCCTACTTTGATTAGCTGATAGCCTCCACGAATGTGATCAGCAAGTTCATCCGCCATGCCGTCAATGGTGCCAGCTTTGGGATGGGAACTGGCGCAGGCAGGAAGACGATCCGTTTTCTGACCACCGAGCATTTGCGACAGGTTTAGCTTCAAGAGCTTACCCTTCAAGTCCCAGAGCGCCATATCTATGGCACTGATGGCGAAGGCGGCGATACCACCAATGTCACCATACCACCAGACTTTCTCGCGCATGGCTTCCCAGTGGGTCTCGATGTCGTAGGCGTCTTTGCCAACGACGATTTCACCGAGACCATTTTCGATGAGGGCGCTGATGGCAGCGGTGGCTTCGCGGAACAGGCTGAAGCATTCGCCCCAGCCCACCGTACCATCCTGAGCTTCGACACGCACGATCACAATATAGCGCGTCGACATATTATCAACGGCTTCTTTGAACTCAATCGGGAATACATCTAACTTTTTAATAAGCATCAAGGTTGGCCTTTAACTGGTAGATTTAGACGCGGTAACGCGCAATATAGTCACGGTCAAGCTCGATGCCCAAACCGGGTAAATCGGAAATGGTGTAATAGCCATCCTTGAGTGGGCGAGGCGAGGTCTGAATGTCCCAGAAAATGGGGTCGCGGTTGTGATGGAAGCATTCGACATAAGTACCGTGAGCGATACTCCCCAACAAATGGGCAGCAACCTGAGCTTCTTCGTGGTGCGCCATCTTGACGCTAAAAGCAGCGCAGAGCGAAGCCACACGCCGCCAAATGGTCGGGCCACCACCCCATGATGTGTCGAAATTGCAATAATCGACCGCACCGGACGCTACCAGATCACGGACACCGTCGATACGGTATTCACTTTGACCGGCAGTGACAGGTATGCCGGTTGCCAAACGCACATCACGCAACCAGCGTTTGTCGTTGTACCAACGCACAGGTTCTTCGAACCAGAGCAATTCGATACCGGCATCTTGTGCCAAACGGACAAAACGGATGGTTTGTTGGAGGTCATACCCTTGATTGGCATCCACCATCAAGCGGAATGAGGGGCCGCCGACTTCGACTGCAACCTTGAGACGTTCGATGTCTTCTTCGGGGGTTACACCACCGACTTTGAATTTCATACCGAGGACGCCATACTTGACGTACTCGCTGATTTCACGAGCGAGCTCGTCACGGGTTTGTCCATAATAGCCGCCAATGGCAATCATGGGCAGAACGTTGGTGTAGCCACCCCATAGTCTATAAAGGGGCATTTCTAAAGCCTTGCCAACCGTATCCCAGATGGCAGTATCTACCGCCGAAATAGCCTGCATCACAACGCCACGATCACGCAGGATATCGTAGGTGGCGGGCTTCATGGCTTCCCAACAGCCATCGGTGTTAAACACATCCATACCGATGAGCGCCGGTGCAAGCTCGTTGTGAATAATCTTGAGGATTACCGATTGTTCTTCATCCGTGTCGCCGGTATAGACTTCACCGACGACTCCTTGATGGGTCAGAATGCGGGTGATGATGGTGCAGCGGTTCTGCATAGAATATTTGCTGCCCTTGTAGACCCGATCCAACGGAACCCGAATGGCTTCGGTTTCGATTGCCTTGATGGTCAAAGAGCCGGGTTTTTGCCACGTGTGCATGTAAAAGCCTCTTTCAATTCAATGGTAATTTTTTGACAAAGAACCATGATAGCGCTATAAATTTCAACAAGTATAGATAAAATTCAACAAAAATCAACAAATTTACACACTTATTGGGAGTCATTTATGACTGAAAAAGCGAATATTGCTGTTGTAGGAACTGGTTGGTGGGCAACAACCGCCCATCTACCCGCACTTGTGGCTCATCCACGCGTGGGGAAAATCATTCTGATTGATATTAACCCCGACAAAGGACGCAAGGCAGCCGAGAAATATAATATTCCGGCTTCGCAGGTCTTCACAACAGCAGCAGCAGCAAAAGCGGCTCATCCTGATTTGCAGGGGGCGATCATTGCGACCACCCACCACGCGCATTATCAAGCGGCGATGGACTGCCTCGAACAAGGATTACACCTGCTGATTGAGAAGCCTATGACAATCCATGCGCGTCATGCACGAGACATCAGCGAAAAGGCGGATGCGCTCGGGCTGAAGGTGTTGATGGGTTACACCTTCCCTTACCTGCCGCACATTATCAAAGCCAAAGGGTACATTGATGAAGGACTGATCGGGAAGATTGAGTATGTGGCGTGCAGTATGTCGTCGATCACCTATGATCTATTGAAGGGACATCCTGAAAAGTTTGAGCCTCCCACCGGATATGCCGTAACAGGGCCGACTGAACAAACCTACAGCGAACCAACGGTAGCGGGTGGCGGTCAGAGCGTATTGCAAGTGACACATCTGGCGGCACTTATGTTCCACCTCGCGCCGGAATTACGGGCGCAAACCGTCAGTGCATTTACCAACAACCTCGAAGCGAAAGTAGATGTGGTGGATGCGTTTACGGTGCGCATGACGAGTGGTGCGCTGGCAATTGTGGGCAGTACGGGCAATGTGGGGATGGGCGATCCGGGATCGGTTGAGGTGCATCTGCACGGCAGTAAGGGACGGATCATGGTGGACGGTTTCACAGGTGAATTCTTCATGCGCCTGCACGATGGGCGGGAAGAACATATGCCGCGTAAGAATCCCGGTTATCCCGGTGATGTGCCCGTCGATAAATTCACCGACATTATCCTAGATGGCGCTGAACCGTGGTTCCCTGGCAAGACCAATGGGTTATACACGGTTGAATTATTGGAAGCGGCACTACGTTCAGCAGAACAAGACGGTATGCCGGTTCAAGTGGCTGACTTATATCAATAATTTTATGGGATGAAGATGATGAAACTGGCTGTTGGTAATTGGTCTTTTGAGGTGCTCCCATTAGAAGCTACGTTGATGGTTTGCAAGTCACTGGGGTTTGACTCGGTCGACATTGCCGGATTCCATGATCGCGGGCATTGCAGTTTTGAACCAGCCGATGTGTTGGCCAATCCACAAAAACAAGCTGACATACTGAACCCGTTGTTAGATAAATATAAACTGAATGTGACCGATTTCTTCCCGCAATTCGGCGTTGCACCGTCTATCCATTCGCTCAATGATATGGATGCCGGTATTCGTGAACAGAATATGGAATATGTGCGCGGCGCGGCACAATTCTGCAAATTGATCGGGTGTCCGGGCATGACCATTTTGCCGGGTGTCGATCAATTGGAACGACCACTAGCGGATAATCTGGCTGTGTCGGCAGAATACTTAGCTAAGGCAGTGGCAATCGCTGGCGAGTATGGGATCGAGGTGCGATTTGAGCCGCATATGGGCAGCGTGGCCGATACACCGGAACTGGCACTGCAACTGGTCAATGCAGTGCCGGGGTTGAAAGTTACGCTCGACTTCGCACATTTCCTGCTGCAATACATTCCAATGGAACGCATTTACAGCTTAATCCCGTATACAGGACATGTGCACGTGCGCCAAGCACGCTTTGGTAAACTGCAAGTCGCCCATACTGAGGGTATGATTGATTATGCAGATGTCATCCAGCGCTTAAAAGCGGCAAACTATACGGGTGCGTTGACCTGTGAATATGTATGCGCGGATTGGTTTGAAGTCAACCGTAATGATACGCTATACGAAACTTCGGTGGCACGGGAAATGCTCCTGCCCCATATACAATAGGGAAAATTATGCTAACAAATCGTGTGGCGATTGTCACAGGGGCGGCACGTGGGATTGGTGCAGCAACAGCACTGTTATTGGCACGACAGGGGGCTAAGGTCGCTGTATGTGATATTGAAGGGGAACTCACCGAAAGCGTGAGCGCCAACATCCGAGCCGAAGGTCTTGAAGCGAAGACATTCATATGTGATGTATCCAAGCCGGCACAAACGGATCAATTGGTTCAAGATGTGATCGAGACCTATGGCAAAATCGACATTCTGGTGAATAACGCGGGGATTTGTCCGCGTGTGCCAGTCGACGAGATGACGGAAGAACTTTACGACCGGATGTTTGCGATCAACCTGAAGCCAATATTCTTTCTGACACGGGCGGCAGCCAATACGATGAAAGCGCAAAAATGGGGACGGGTGGTGAATATCAGCTCAACCGGCGGACGTATCGGCGGTGTTCATAACACAACGGTATACAGTGGCACCAAGGGTGGTATGCTGGCGATGACCAAAACACTGGCACGTCATTATGCGCCCTATAACATTTTGATCAATGCGATTGCACCGGGTGCGGTTGATACGCGCATGTTCGAGAATGTACAAGCGGATACACGCGAGGAATATATTGGTACAGTGCCGCTTAAGCGGATGGCCAAACCGATCGAAATCGCACACTCGATTGTGCATCTGTGCAGCGAAGAAACCACATGGGTCACCGGTGCCACGTTGGACGTCAACGGCGGCGTGGTGATGATGTAGCGCTAGTTTATTACTCAGATTAGCGGCGGAGATAACCCAAATAATGTCCGCCGCTTATGACTTCACACGATCCCCTGCCCTATCTTGATCTGAACTACAAATTCAGAAATTGTATAAATGCTTATATCCAAAGTGGGCTTCCACACATTAAAATATAATCTCTCAATAATCATCATTTAAACGCCAACCACTAAGAACTGGATATCATGCCGCTTGTAAGTGAAACCATACATCTTGTTTTTAAGACTCATCTTGACATCGGCTTTACTGATTTTGCTCATGCTGTTGCCAAAACTTATTTCGAAAATTTTATTCCGACCGCCATTGATACGGCACGAAAACTTAAAGATGCCGGAAGTGCTGATCGTTTTATTTGGACGACTGGTTCATGGCTGATTTATGAGTATCTGGAACAGGGTACCACCCAGCAACGCAAGCAGCTCGAAACAGCCATCGCAGATGATCTTATCCGGTGGCACGGGTTACCGTTTACAACGCACACCGAGTTGATGGATGTATCGTTATTCAACTTCGGGTTGAGTTTGTCGCAGCAGCTTGACAAGCGATTCGGGAAGAAAACGATTGCAGCAAAAATGACAGATGTGCCCGGTCATACGCGGGGGATGGTACCGTTATTGGCGAAGGCTGGGATTCAATTCCTTCATCTGGGCGCTAATGAAGCATCAACACCACCGGACGTGCCGCCAGTATTCGTGTGGCGGGATGAAGCCAGCCAAACAAGCGTGATCGTGATGTATCAACGCGGTGGGTACGGGGGGCTAATCCGTGTACCGGAATTAGGGCATACACTGGCCTTCGCGCATACGAATGACAATCATGGGCCTCAATCGGTAGACAATGTACATCAAACTTATGCTACACTGCGCCAGAAATTCCCAAACGCGCACATCAAAGCATCGACGATGGATGCTTTCGCGGAACATTTGATCGCGGTGCAAAGTGATCTTCCCATCATTAGTGCAGAATTGGGCGACACATGGATTCATGGAACGGGGTCTGATCCGCTTAAACTCAGCCGTTACCGCGAACTTTCTAGACTTCGCCAAGAGTGGTTGCAATCTGGTGTAGTGAGTGATGATGATCCGCAGTTTGCGGCCTTCAGCCGTAAGTTGTGCCTGGTACCTGAGCATACGTGGGGATTGGACGAAAAAGTTCATCTACACGACTATGAACATTATCAAAAAGCGGCCTTCAATAAAGCACGCGAGAGCAAAACATTCCAAACATTTGAATCATCATGGGCTGAACAACGGGCTTACGTTGATCAAGCTGTCAAGGAATTGGGTACATCCAAGCTGGCTAAACAAGCCCGCACACGATTGAAATCGATTGA
The DNA here is from genome assembly GCA_044227005.1 of Aggregatilineales bacterium. Taxonomy (GTDB): domain Bacteria; phylum Chloroflexota; class Anaerolineae; order Aggregatilineales; family Phototrophicaceae; genus CFX2. The sequence continues at coordinate 24,038 of JBGAFZ010000002.1, read as the reverse complement.
ACCAGCGATACCTGACACAAGTGGCTACAAACCCGTCAAAAACGTTAGCCTGTTGTTTGACACACCCTATTTTGAACTCGGCTTTGATCCCCAAAGTGGCGCGATCAGCCACTTAACGGAAAAGCTAAACCACCGTATTTGGGCAACACCAGCGCATGTGTTGGCGCTGTTCCGTTATCAAACGTTCTCGTTGGTAGATTATGCGCATTTTTGGAAACATTACATCATCAACAAGCGATCCACACGTGTGTGGTCATGGGATGATTACACCAAGCCGGGTATGAAAGCAGAAGATTCAGAAAGCCACTTTTGGTCACCGCACTTAACAAAACTTTACACCAAAGCCAATGACCACTCACATTCATTTCTGGCAGAATTAGCATTGCCAAAGGAAGCCAGCGACAAGTACGGCGCTCCTCAACGTGTGTTCATGCAGGTGGACGTAGAGGCTGACAAACCCGTCATTCATGTTGATTTGCAATGGTTCGAGAAACCAGCCAACCGTCTCCCGGAAGCATTGTGGCTGAGCTTCAATCCGGTCACTCGTGAGAGCGGCGGATGGCTAATGAGCAAACTGGGAGCAGAAATTTCCCCGCTGGATGTCATCAAGGATGGGAACCGCAAATTACATGGGGTTGATCGTGGTGTTGGCTATCGTGACAAAGGCGGGGCATTTAATATCGAAACACTCGATGCGCCGCTGGTTGCACCGGGAGAACCATCACTATTGAACTTCAACAACAAGCAACCTGTCATGAAGAACGGGATGCACTTCAATCTGTTGAACAATGTGTGGGGAACCAACTTCGCGATGTGGTACGAGGATGACGCGCGCTTCCGCTTTACGCTGTCGCTTAAATAAATGGCATTGTTAGTAGAAAAGCCTCATCAAAACTCAATATGATGAGGCTTTTTAGTGGCAGGTTTACCCCTTGAGGCCAGACATCACCACGCCCTTAATGAAATAGCGTTGAGCGAAAAAGAACAGAATGAGCACAGGGATAATCATGGCGGTGGATGCCGCGAGCTGTAAATCCCAACGACTGCTTTGCAGGCTTCGGAATGAGGCCAAGCCTACAGCAATGGTGAAGTTGCTAGGAGAGCGCAGATAAATTACAGGGCCGAGCAAATCATTCCATGAATTGAGGAATGTAAAAATGCCCACGGTAATAAGCGCCGGTTTCGCCAACGGCATCATGATACGCCAGTAAATCCCCAATTCGGTACAACCATCAATACGGGCAGCATCAGCCAATTCTTCAGGAATGGAACGGAAGAACTGCCGCAACAAGAAGATGTTGAATGCCCCACCCCCGAAAAACAGCGGAACCGTGAGCGGAAGGATGGTATCCACCCAACCCAAGCGCGAAAAGATGATGAACTGAGGGACGATCAAGATCGCATAGGGTAGGAACAGGGTAGCAAGCACAATGCCAAACCAGAAATCTCGTCCCCAGAATTTAATACGTGCAAATCCGTATGCACAAAGTGATGAAGAAAACACCACAGCAATCACGTTCAAGAAAACAATCTTAGCGGTATTGAATAGATACAGGTCAAAAGGTTTGACGGTAAGTGCATTGGGGTAATTGTCCCAATGAATGGGGTTTGGTATCCATTGCGGGGGATATTGAAAAATCTCAACCTGCCCTTTGAGCGAACTCGTCACTAACCAGACAAAGGGCAACAGCATAATTGCGGCCATGAAAATGAGCAAAGCGACCGTCAAGCCACTCCAAACACGATCTGCAGAACGAGATGGTCGTTTGGAGGCGACATCGGTGATAACTGCGGCTTCTTCTGTGAATTTTTCGTATGTACTCATCGTTAGTCCCTTTAGTCGCCGGGATTTTCGTAATAAACACGGCTGCCGAGATATTTGAAAGTCACGAAGGACAAAATCATGAGGATAAAGAACAGCACCCATGAAAGCGCGGCGGCGTATCCCATGTTTTGATTACCAAAAGCAGTGCGGTAAATATATAGCACCAAGAACAAAGTTGAATTTTCGGGACCACCATTGGTCACCAGATAGCCAATGGTAAAGACCTGAAACGTATTGATAAAGCCAAGTAGGAGATTGAAAAAGATAATGGGTGACATGAGGGGCAGTGTGATATTGCGCATTTTTGCCCAACGACCAGCCCCATCAATCTCAGCGGCTTCGTAGTAAATATCAGGGATGCCCTGTAAACCCGCCAAGAAAATGATCATGGAGCTACCCGTGCCCCACAGGCTCAAAATAACAAAGGCTGGAATAGCCCATGTGGTACTTTGCAACCAAGCAATTTTTGATCCGCCTAGTCCGCGAATGATGACATTGATGAGGCCGAATTCGGTATTAAACATCCATGCCCAGAGCAGCGCGTTGGCTACGGCAGGAACGATACTGGGGAGATAGTAAATCGTGCGAAAAATGGCAATTCCACGGAATTGGCGATTGATAAGTGTTGCTAAGAAGAAACTTAGCAGCAAACTCAGCGGTACTGAGAGAAGTGTATAGAGAAAGGTGGCTTTCAGAGAAAGCAGTAGTAACGGATCATTAAAAAGGCGTTCAATATTTTTAAGACCAACAAATTGAGGCGCACTAATCAGGTTGTACTTCTGAAACGTCAAATAAAGCGCCACAGATGCCGGAGCAAGGAACCATAAAAGAAAGCCAAGAATAAAGGGCATTATAAACAAATAGCCGGTAATGTTACGCCGTTTGGTCATACTTAAGGCGTTAAACCACCCCGGAGTGATACTTGGCACAGAGGATTTTATCTTCGATTGGGTCGTCATAATGGTCTCGTGTCTGGTCACAACATAATGAGCACATAAAACATAAAGAGAGGCAGGGCGAATGCTCGCCCTTAACCTCTCATCAATGTCTTTTACTTGATTAGCCCGCCTGTGCGGCCTTAATCACTTCGTTCGCCTGTCGCACGGCTTCGGGGATGACATCAGCGGCGGGTGTCCCTGCTGCCAACGCTTGGAAAGCCGGTGTGATAAAGCTGGTGTCGGCTTCGATGTAGCCGTTGGGAATACGGACTGCAACGCCATACTTCGGCAGGTAATCGGTGACAAAGTCAACGTAGTTCGCGGGGTGAATACCTTCGGTCTGCCATTGCTTAATTCCATCTGGTGTAACCTGTGCCGACTGGCTAGGCAGCCACAGACCAATCTTGATGAAAGAAAGGGTGTAGAAAGGACTCGCCAAGAACTTCAGCCATTGCCATGATTCATCCGGATGTTGGGTTGAGCTAATCATCGCATGGAAGTGCGCCTGCATCAGAGTGGCGGGCTTCTTCATCTTGGGAATAGCACCTGTTCCCAACGGAACCTTGACCATCGAGGGGTTCATCCATGACAAAGCCCATGAACCGTCAATCGCCATCGCCAAACGGCCATTGTCGACCATCTGGGTATTGGTCATACCGAGGTCAGCCATGGCGGCACTGCGAGGAGCAACATGATGCTTGTAAATGAGATCGACCAGATTTTGCATGGCTTCAATAGCTTCTGGACTGTCGATGGCAATCAATCCATCTTTGTTGATGAATTCACCACCGTTGGAATAGATGGCTGCGGCAATCGGCATCCACCACAGACCCCAATCAACGGCAAACTGTTGAATGTTGTCCGGATCGAAACCGGCATCATCAGGGTGTTTACCATTGGCGTCGACGGTCAATTGCTTGGCATTGGCAACAAAAGTATCCCAGTCCCAGATTTCATCGTCTTTGAATCCCGGCGGCTTGATACCAGCTTTGTCAAAGAGGTCTTGATTGAAGTAAGCATGATGGGCAACCCATGTCGAGCCGATACCATGCCAACGCCCATTCGAATCGGCGGAGCGATTGGCTTCTTGTGGCTCGAAGAAGTAGCCCTTCTGGCTAAGCAGAGGATCAGCTTGGATCATGTCAGTGATGTCCATTAACTGACCAGATGCACGAAGGGTTTCATAACGGTCGGCGGTGATAAAGCTGGTATCCGGTGCAGTACCGGCAGCGAAGTTGGTCAACAACTGCTGCATGTAATCGCCAGCGGCAGGGGTAAGTTGCCATTCAACATGGATACCGGGATTTTCGATTTCAAACTGCTTGATAGCGGCCTGTACGCCGTTATCTTCCGCAGTTGCTCCCCAACCACCAAAGACGATATTGGTCACATCTTGACCCATAGGGGCAGCGCGTAAAATTTCTGGAAGTGATAATCCAGAAGCCAACATGGCAGCGGACGCGCCAGACATGCGCAAAAAGTCACGACGAGAAAGATTCTTAGTAGCCATTTTTAAACACTCCTATTTGCTGCTAAATTTATTAAGGTTAGCGGAATTCACTTCGGGAAAATAGCGAATTAATCCTCCCTTCCTTACTCGATACTACTGCGCTGCTTTCGCCCAAAATCACCAATCAATCGATTTATACTAGGTAGCAAAAACAGTCAGGATCATACTTATTCACTAGACATTACGTTTGTTCGGAACGAGGCGCGATTAAAACACGTTGCATCTGTATGACACACCGCATTATCAATCACCCCGGTTGTAAGCAAAATACAGTAAATTAATCGAACTTTTCACGCGAAACACACTCCACCAAAAATAGATTTAATATTTCTACAGGTGTATTTCTTTGGACACGATCAGCCCAATTTACGCCGCTTTGTCCAAGATTTACACACTCACAAAACAGAGTCATTCAATTACTTATTATGCTCTAGAGTATATATGACCTGTGAAGGTCTAAAACAGACCCCATTTACCGAGAATAGAAGGACAAATCCGACTTTTTAAATCCGGCTACATGAAATAGGATGTTGATTTTGGAAGCAGGATGCGGGGTTACACGTGCAACCGATTGATTTGATTGATAGGGTTATTCAGGGAGCATCCGACGGGGAAGCACGCGATTAGCCGCGCTCCACCAACGAAAAGCTTCAGCATAACGAACGCCACAGCCAAGACCATAGAATTCAGACATTACCCGTGTTGCACGCACAATTCCGATTGATTCCAGATCATCTGGCAGCGTGTACGTAGGATCATAGTCCTGATCCGGCATATGTTGGCTGAGGTGCTGCAAAATCATCTTCACTTTTATGTCCCATACGTCAGTAATATCAACGTAATCTTGAGGGACAAAATCCAAACCAAGCTCAGCAGCCATAAATGCAACCGGCACCGCTTTGCTGACATGCGGATACTGTGAGGGATAATTGGCTGTCCGCGCAACTTGAGCCGCTTGCATCACTAATTGGCTGGTGGCTACATGATCAGGATGATAATCTTGGGGAGGATGGGTGATAATGTAGTCGGCGTTGGTTGCACGAATGGTTTCAATAAAGTGATGCCGTGACTCGTCGTTGACTGTTAAGTAACCATCAGGAATCGCCAACCAGATAAGTTCAGCACCGATAAGATCAGCAGCCGATTGGGCTTCAGTTTTGCGGATGCGGGCAATTTCGGCAGGATCTCCTTTGGGGTTTCCACTGCCATCGGTGACCACGCACATAAAGACTTTGTCACCCCGTCGGCTATGTTTGGCTAGCGTTCCTGCACAAAAGGATTCGTTATCGTCAGCATGGGCACCAATCGCGAGGACGTTCATAAGTTCCCTTTCTTGTAACACTGACAGATTAACACCCTGTAAAGACTATCGCCATGATGTAGCCAATCATTTATAGTTATTCTTATTGATACACCACACAGCATTTGGAGGCCGACATGAAGTTAACTGTCATCGGTGGAGCCAGCGTTCGTACTCCCCGTTTTATTCCTGCTCTTGTGCGTCGGGCAGAACAACTAGGGCTAAAAGAACTGTGGCTCATGGATATTGATGAGCACAAACTCAATCTGATGGGGGCGTTAAGCGTCGAGCTTGCGAAACAGCATCACGCACCGTTCAAAGTTATCCTCAGCACGAACGCAGAAGAAGCGATTAAAGGTGCGGATCACATAATCACGACTATTCGACCCGGCATGGAACAGGGACGGGTATATGACGAAAAGATCGCCTTCAAGCACGGTGTACTAGGACAAGAAACAACTGGTGCGGGTGGTTTCGCGATGGCGATGCGGAGTTTGCCGAGCATTCTCGCCTACTGCCAGATGGCGGCAGAACTGGCTCCTAAAGCGTGGATTTATAACTTCACCAATCCGGCGGGACTGGTGGCACAAGGATTGCATGACGCGGGAATTAAACAAATTGTCGGCATCTGTGATAGTGCGAACGGGGCACAACATGCCGCCAGCCGATTTTTGGGCATCCCAAATGCACGCATTCGTCATGAAGTTTTTGGGCTGAATCACTTATCGTGGACGCGAAGTGTGCGAGTTGATCCGGATGAAAACTGTCAAGGTGGCGAAGAAGTGCTGCCGTCACTGCTGAGCAATCCCAAGTTCATCGCCAATACCCATATGTCGATGTTCCATCCGATCATCGTGCAACAACAGGGCATGTTCCTCAACGAATATTTGCATTACTTCTACCATCGGGATGAAGCACTAAAAGCCCTGCTGGAAAAATCAGAAACACGCGGCGAAGAAATTGTCCGGCTGACGCGCGAGTTGCTGGAGAGGCTTGAAGAAATTAACCCCGCGCACCATTCAGCAGAAGCGTTGGAAGCGTATCATGATGTTATGGGACGGCGAGGGGCAACTTATATGGCACATGCCCGCAGCGGACAAGAGCGTAAACAATTGGAACCGGTGGGAGATGATGACGAGGGTTATGCATCGGTCGCACTGGGATGTGTGGATGCCATCGCGCGAAACAGCACACATTACACCGGCTTGAATGTGCCGAACAACGGAACCATCGAGGGATTGGCAGATGATGATATTGTAGAAGTTAACTGCCGCATTAATGCCAGCGGAATACACCCAATTCCAGTCGGTGCCATTCCCGAAGATCAATATGTCCTCATTCGTACAGTAAAGCGTTACGAACGATTGGCCGCGCAAGCCATACTCAAGCGGTCTAAATCATTAGCGGTCGAAGCGTTGGCGACTCATCCACTGATCGGATCGTATCCGCTGGCGATTAAGCTGGTTGATGAGTTCTTAGTAGCACATCACGAAACCGTTGGTGTGTGGAACTAGATCTTGCAACATCACAGAAACACGATGAAACACGATTTCGACATCCTCATTCCGGGTCATTATTTCTGTGATGTAATTTTCACCAAGATGCATAATTTCCCCTCACTGGGTACAGAAATATACAGTGAGGGGGTCAAGGTGGTGGCAGGTGGCGGTGCGCTCAACACGTCGATTGGTCTGCAAAGATTAGGTATTAATGTTGGCTGGGTAGGAATATTGGGTACCGATTTCTTCAGCCAATACGTCAAAGGCTATATTCAGCAAGAAGGTCTAGATGCTGGGTTGGTAAGGCATGTTGATGCGCCGTTTGAACGGGTAACGGTAGCGCTCTCATATCCAAGTGAACGCGCATTTGTCACTTATGTGCAGAAGCCACCTGAGATCATCGAAATGGTCGCGGATGCTCTCAAGACTACCCATTTCAGACATTTGCACTTCCCGAATTTGACCATTCATGACGACATGCCAGCACTTCTACGCACCTGTAAAGCCAAAGGTATTGGGGTGTCTATGGATTGCCAACATCGCGAAGAAACGTTGGAAATATCATTGGTCAGGGCAATTCTGGAAGAGGTGGACATCTTCATGCCGAACGCACTGGAAGCACAACGTGTTACAGGAGCACACAACTTAGATGACGCGATGGCAACTCTTTCGCAAATTTCCAACGGCGTGGTGATTAAAAATGGGGCGGATGGCGCATTAGCACAGTTTGGCGAAAATAAATATCACTCTCCAGCATTTGATGTCATACCACTGGATACAACAGGAGCAGGTGATAGTTTTAATGCAGGCTTCCTCGCGGCCTACTTGAAGCATCTGCCCATAGAAACCTGCTTACGATGGGGGAACTACTGCGGTGCACAATCCACATTGGGTTATGGGGCGAGCAATGCGCCTTATTCCGTTCCAACAGAAGCCCCGCTCACTTAGCACCAACAATATCCTCATAACGTGTGATGCCTGCCTGACGCATACGTGTTTCGAGCTGTGTAATGGCAGATTTTACAAAGGCCGGACCACGATAGATGAAACCTGTGTAAGCCTGCACCAATGACGCACCAGCATTCATTTTGTCCCATATATCATCGCCCGAAAAAATACCGCCGACACCGATGATGGGTAATTGACGCCCTGTTTTCTGATAGACATAACGAATAATCTCGGTGGAACGTTGGCGAAGTGGTTGACCACTCAAACCACCATCTTCAGTTTGAGAAGGACTCGTCAGATTCGAGCGCTCAAGGGTGGTATTGGTGGCAATGATTCCTGCTATATGATGCTGAAGGGCTGCGTCCAAAATGTCATCTACTTCAGACCACGATAAATCAGGAGCAATTTTGACAAGCAGCGGTTTGACTGGCTTGCCCTGCCCTAAGTGGCGCATCGCTTCCATTACTTGTCCGAGTAAATCTGACAGGTAATCACGGGTTTGAAGTTTGCGGAGGTCGGGCGTATTGGGCGAGCTAATGTTGACGACAAAGCAGTCACCATAAGTGTACAAGGTATTTAGTACAGCGATGTAGTCCTGTGCAGCATCCGTCAAAGCAGTGGATTTGTTTTTGCCGAGACTGATGGCGATTGGGACTTTTGTAGCTGAAGTCGCACGCAAGCGTTCGGCAACTACCGCTGCACCGGTACTCGGAAAGCCCATACGGTTAATTAGAGCGCGATCTTCATGAAGGCGAAACAGACGTGGAGTAGGATTACCGGGTTGGGGCTGCGGTGTGACGGTACCGACTTCAATAAAACTAAAACCCAACGACTGCAACGCGGGCAAACAACGTGCATCTTTATCAAATCCGCCAGCCAAGCCCAGTGGATGCGCGAATGACATACCTGCAAAGTTAACAGGCGACAGCGATGGACGTGGAGAAAAAGCACTCGCTAACAAAGAACGAGTGGGCGGGAAAGTACCCGCACCACTCAACAAATCGACCGTTAATTGGTGAATATGCTCGGGATCTAAGCGTGAAAAAAGATGCTTATAAAGCCGATCATACATGATCATCTGCCAGATAGCGTTGAATTTCGGCATGATGTTCTGCGGAGAGAAAGCCTTGTTTCTCCCAAATAGGAAGGAGTTCGCTGAGCTTAACCAAGGCATGGAAGTTGTAACCGAGCTGCCCCAACATGGCTGCCGCACCCTGTTCGCGGTCGATCACTACGACGATGTCTTTCACAACCAAGTCAGCAGATTTCAAGCGATCAATGGCTTCGATTTTGGTTTCACCCGTGGTCGCGAGATCATCCAGCAACAATACGGTATCACCTGCTTGAAATACACCTTCAATATTCACGCCTGTACCGTAAGCTTTGGCTTCGCGACGGGGATAAATCAGAGAGCGATTGGATTGCAATGAGGCAGCAACACCTATCGGAAGTGCCGCGTAGGGAATGGCTGCGATATGATCAAAAGGCAAGTTCACCAAGAGGTTGGCTAAGGCAGCACCAACGGCATTCAGGTGCTTGGGATAGGATACCAGCCGACGCAAATCGAGGTAAAACGGTGATTGCTTACCCGACTTGAGCGTAAAGCTACCGAACTTCACACAACCTGACTCGGCCAACGCACGAGCAACAATCTCGATATCGCTGGATGAACGTGCAACGACGGGCGCAGGCTTACCATTCTGTCGAGCAAGATTGATGCCGTCACGCAAACGGGTTGCTTCAGCACGTGGATCGCTGGCAATGGCTATGCTGCGTGATGCACTGATCAACATACCGAGACCGTCTAAGCGTAAACCAGCAGCAATCGCAGCATCTAGATCACCACCCTGCGCACCAATGCCGGGTACGAGAAACCATGCATCCGGCGCAGCGGTACGAACACGGCGTAAGGCCTCTACATCGGTTGCACCAACGACCAATCCAATTTGTTGTGGGCTTCCCCACTCCTGCGTTCTTTCGGCAACTACTTCGTAAAGATAGTGCCCATCAACCTGTAGATTTTGCAGATCACCCGCAGCAGGATTGGAAGTCTTGCACAGGAGAAACACGCCTTTTGCAGCATCTTTCAGGAAGGGCTGAATAGCATCTGAACCGAGGTAGGGATTCAGGGTGATGGCAGATGCACCTAAGACCTCAAAGGCTGAACGGGCATAACTCTGGGCGGTACTGTCAATATCCCCACGCTTGGCATCCAAGACAACTGGAATATCCGCAGGGACATGGGCGATAACTTCTTTCAGTGCATCGTATCCAGCAGCTCCCCACGCCTCAAAGAAACCGCTATTGGGCTTAAAGGCACAGGCTACTTCATGGGTTTGGTCAATCAAGCGGAAACAGAAATCACGAATGGCGACTGCATCCGTAAAATCTTTTGGATTCGGATCCAGACCAACACATAAGAGACTATTGATGGTTGTGGCACGAAGCTCAAGCTGCGAAAAAAAGGCTGTCATGCTTTACCCACCACCATTGCGAGCAACGCCATACGCACGTACATACCGTATTGAATCTGGCGGAAGTAAGCGGCACGAGGATCATCATCGACATCAATATGAATTTCGCCTACACGCGGGAAAGGATGCATCAAGGTCATGTTCGGCTTGGCCTGTGCCATGATTTCCGGCGTGATCACATAACTATTCTTGACCGCGTCGTAGTGAGCATCATCGGTGAAGCGCTCTTTCTGAATGCGGGTGACATACAAGACATCAGTCTCGGCAAGAACGTCGTGTAGATCAGCAGGCTCAGCCTGTGGCACACCAATTTGTGCCGTAAGTTCGGCTGGCATACGAAGCGTATCCGGTGAAACATAGTTCAAACGCACATTGAACAACGAGGCGATTTTTGCCAACGAATGAACAGTACGCCCATATTTCAAATCGCCAAGCATGGTGATGGTGAGACCATCAATTGTGCCGCGTTCGCGCAAAATGGTGAACAAGTCAAGCAATGCCTGAGTGGGATGTTCACCGATACCATCACCGGCGTTAATGATTGGCTTATGAGCATATTTTGCTGCAAGGGCGGCGGCTCCGGTTTCATAGTGGCGCAGCACCACAACATCGGCGTAGGCTTCCAGTGTACGAACGGTATCCGGCAGGGATTCGCCTTTGGACACGCTTGAATAGCGCACTTCGTTAATCGGAATAACAGTACCGCCCAAACGTTGCATGGCGGCCATGAATGATGATGATGTTCGCGTAGACGGTTCATAAAAGAGGTTGGCAAGCACATACCCTTGAAGTGGCTTAAGTGCTGCAACTTTTTTACCGTCATGGTGATACTCCTCGGCCACGTCAAAAACGTAGGCGATAGCATCCTTATCGAACTGAGATACTGAAAGGATATGATGCCCATTGAAGCGACCATCACGCCGCACTTCAGCTACAAGTGATCCCGTATTACTAACCGATACTGCCATAGGATGTTTAACTTCCTGTCTCGAGATATGCAGGCGCGATATTGCGGCCTGAACCGGGCAAAGCAAAAAATGAACCGTCTTCATAGGCCAATTGACCGCGGAGATGCACACGCTGAACCTTGCCCCGCACAGGTGTCCCAGCGAAGGGTGTCCATCCACAACGGGACACTTGACGTTCGGGGACTGTCCACTGAGCGTCAACATCGACTTCAACCCACGTGTCGTTTTGCTCGGGTAATCCGAAAATACGGCGAGGATTGGTATGCATCTTCTGAATGAGGTCTTCGAGTGTGATGTGACCCGCGTGAACGCCTGTCAACATCAAAGGCAAAGAGGTTTCGAGGCCGGGAAAACCGGGTGGTGGCTTATCGCTGTCTTTTTCAGCCAGTGTATGCGGTGCATGATCGGTCGCAATACAATCCACCACATCCATATTTTCCCACAATCCAGCAACATCATCCGAGGTTGCCAAACGTGGGCGCACTTCACTACGACCTGCCCCAAGACGGGGAATATCATCGGTCGAAAGGAAGAGGTGATGTGGCCCGACTTCGCAGGTGACATCAATGCCGCGCATTTTGGCATCTCGAATAATCTCGATTTCGGCACGACGGCTGACATGACAGATATGAACTGTGCGCTTTTCGAGATAGGCGACCATCAGGACAGCCGCCAAGGTTCTGTCCTCTGCGTGACATAAAATCGGACGCTGGTGAGGCCAACGTCCGAAGTGTTCACGGAGAATATGGAGATCAGTAAGATGTAATGGGCCGTAAGTCGCATCCAGATACATTTTCAAACCGCTGCATCGGGAAGCTAAGCTAGCGGCGGTTGGTATATTCAAACCACTCGCGCCGAGGTGAATACCGTAATCACAAACCGCTTTTTGGGCGGCTGCCGCTTCAGCGAGGGATAAACTTTCATTATCAATCAAAGGAGGTGATGTATTGGGCATTGCCAACACAATGGTAAATCCACCGGCGAGAGCGGCTTTGGTACCGGACTCGAAATCTTCCTTGTGGGTTGCACCCGGTTCACGGAGATGGACATGCGGGTCAATTAAACCCGGTAATCGAAGGTTCGCCATATAATCTAGAACCCCACTGACTAAACCGGCGGAATGATAACGGTTCTTTATCTTTTTTTCAACGGCGCTTAACACAGTCTAGCACTTTGATAGCGAATCGTGTATCCTCTCAATCCGTAGGTTTGCTAATGGCCTCCACAATATCGCCCAACAACACCATATTATGGAAGAATGAGAACGCCTGATGTCACTTACGACGGCTGCTACACAGTCATTTATGGTTGAAGTGAGAACCATCAAGCCTAAGTCGCATTCAACGACTACACGTTTTAATGCTACATGGGAAACAGCACATCTCTATTTTCTACGAGGAGAGCTAACGCCTGATGATCTCTCCAAACTAGCCACCGAACTCCTGACCGACCCTGTTACCGAAACTTTCTCCACGACCTCCGCAGAAATTCCAACCTCCAACACCAACCCATTTGTCGACGTCACCCTTCTGCCGGGGGTTACTGATCCGGTCGCAGAAAACTTATTGCAAGCCGCGCACTGGGTGGGGATTGAGTCGTTGGAACAAGTGGCAACCGGACAACGCTATTACATCCATCAAGCACTGACGACTGACCAACTGCATCATCTGGCAACGGATGTTTTGTCTAACGGGGTCATTCAACGGTTTTCGATCAATCAGCCGATTGAACCGCCGTTTGTGCCTTATCAAGAACGGGACGCCACGGTTGAACATATTGCACTGCGGGATGCAGATGCGAAGCAATTGCTGGCGATTAGTGCCGAGCGGAGACTTTCGCTGAGCTTGGAAGAGATGCTGGCGATCCAGACCTACTTCATCAGCGAAAACCGTGAACCGAGCGATGTCGAGCTGGAGATGCTGGCACAAACGTGGAGTGAACACTGCGTTCACAAGACGTTCCGCGCGAAAATTGAATACAGCAGCAATGATGGTCAACAAACGATCGATGGATTGCTAAAAACTTACCTGCGCTCGGCAACAGACAAACTCGCGAAACCGTGGGTACGATCCGCCTTTGTGGATAACGCAGGTATTATTGCGTTCACTGAACATTGGGATCTGGCACTTAAAGCGGAAACGCATAATCACCCTTCTGCGCTCGAACCATTTGGTGGTGCGAATACGGGTGTGGGCGGTGTGGTACGGGATATTCTCGGCGTGAGCGCGAGGCCGATTGCCAATACGGATGTGTTGTGTTTCGGATGGCCGGATACACCAGTGGATAGTTTGCCTGAAGGAGTACTTCATCCCAAGCGCATCGCTGACGGCGTGACGCGCGGGGTTGAAGACTACGGCAATAAGATGGGTATACCGACGGTCAACGGCGCGATTGTGTATCACAGCGGCTATACCAGTAACCCGCTGGTCTTTTGCGGGTGCCTCGGTCTGCTGCCACACGGTTCGCATGTAACCAGTCCACAAGCGGGTGATTTGATTGTGGTGGTGGGTGGGCGTACCGGACGCGATGGTCTGCGAGGAGCGACTTTCTCCAGTATGGAGATGGATACCAGCACCAGCGAAATCGCAGGTAGCTCGGTACAAATTGGTCATCCTATCCATGAAAAACAAGTTCAGGAAGTTATCCTCAAAGCACGTGACGCCAAACTGTATAACGCCATCACCGATTGCGGCGCGGGTGGTCTGTCATCGGCGGTCGGGGAGATGGCAAAAGACATCGGCGCGCGCGTTCAGCTTGAAACGGTACCATTAAAATACCCCGGATTACGTCCGTGGGAAATTTGGCTGAGCGAAGCGCAAGAACGCATGGTACTGTCTGTACCATCGCATAACTGGGCAGCATTCAAAGCCATTTGTGACGGACAAGATATTGAAGCGGTCACCATCGGCACCTTGGAAGCGACAGAACGCGTCCAACTGTATTATGAAAACACGCTGGTTGCTGAACTCAGTATGGCATTCCTGCATGATGGCATTCCACAGATGCAGCTTAAAGCTGAATGGAAACCAGTCCCTTCAACGGTTTCAGAGGGTAAGCCACAGTTCACGCTACAAGAGAGTTTGCTTAAGTTATTGGCGCATCCCAACATCCGCAGCAAAGAAGAAATCATCCGACGTTATGACCACGAGGTACAAGGTGCAACCGCACTGAAGCCACTGGTGGGTGTGGATAATCATGGGCCGGCGGATGCATCGATTCTGGTTCCACAGGATACACGAGCTGACGATGCTTATCGTGGAGTCGCACTTTCAAACGGCATCGCGCCACTTTACGGCGAAACTGATCCATATGCGATGGCATGGGCGAGCATAGATGAGGCAATGCGCAATCTGGTGTCGGTTGGTGTTGATCCGACAACTGTTTCGATCCTCGACAATTTCTGCTGGGGCAATCCACGTTTGCCAGATCGCTTAGGCTCGCTGGTGCGGTGTGTACAGGGCTGCTACGATGCGGCAATGGCCTATGGCACACCGTTCATCTCGGGCAAGGACAGCCTTAACAACGAGTACATGGGAGCCGACGGTCAACGGCACGCCATCCCTGGCACGTTGATGATTACGGGTATGGGCATCGTACCTGATGTTCGGCAAACCGTTTCATCTGACTTCAAACAAGCAGGCAGTACTGTATATGTGCTGGGGCAAACCAAAGATGAGCGCGGTAGCAGCCACTACAACCTGATCAACAACTTGAGCGGTGGGCAAGTTCCCCAACCTGTGCCGGATGCGTTGGCAACAATGCAAGCGCTCTACGGGGCGATCCAAGCCGGATTGGTGCTAAGCTGCCATGATTGTAGTGAAGGTGGCTTGGCAACAGCTTTAGCTGAAATGAGCATTGGCGGACGTTTGGGCGTCACAGCCAATTTATCGACCATCGCTGGTGACATCACGAGCGCGTTCTACAGCGAATCATTGACACGATTCATCATCGAAGTAGCGCCGGATAAGCAAGCTGAGTTTGAGCGTATGCTCGTGGGTCAAACGCTAGTTAAAGTGGGAACAGTCACGGCGGATAAGCAGTTTAGTGTGAAACACGGTGACAGTGGAATTGAACTGTCGGTTGATGCCCTTGAGACAGCGTGGCGCGGTCAAGCTGCTAGCACTCAACCCGTTACCCAGCTTCCGCCAGCACCAACACGCAAACCGACGAGCCGTAACAGCACGGGACAACCATCCAAACCACGCGCATTGATCCTACATGCAACCGGATCAAACCGTGATCGGGATGCGGCGCTAGCATGTACATTAGCTGGTGCAGAACCTGAAATTGCACATATGAATCAAATCCTTTCGGGCGAACGACAGATGCGCGATTATCACATGTTGATCGTACCCGGAGGATTCTCCTATGGTGATGACCTAGGAGCGGGCAAGCTGTGGGCGTTGAACCTACAACATCGCCTGAATGAAGATATTCAAGCCTTCGTAAAAGATGGCCGCCCGGTGATGGGCATCTGCAACGGTTTCCAAACGCTGGTCAAGGCGGGGGTACTACCGGGGGTGGAAGGTGTTACGCTGACCTACAACATGTCTAGCCAATTTGAATGCCGATGGGTAACGTTAGAACCGCTAGCACAAAGCAATTGCCTCTTTACCAGAGACTTAACCGAACCGATTTATTGTCCGGTTGCGCATGGCGAAGGACGGGTTGTGGCACGTGATTCGAAAGCCTTGTGGGATGCAGGATTAGTCGCGCTAACTTACGTGACATCGACTGGCGAACCAGCACCCTACCCCGGTAACCCAAATGGTTCTGATTTGAGCATCGCGGGATTAACTAATGCTGCCGGTAATGTGCTCGGTCTGATGCCTCACCCAGAAAATCATGTTTTTCCGTGGCAACATCCAAACTGGCGGCGTGGCGAGACCGGAAAACTAGGTCTGCACCTTTTCGAAAACGCAGTCAAATACGCTTAAGGACATTTAAATGCTCACACAAGATCAAGTCCTTGAGGCTATACCAAACGCCCTGACCGAAGTCAATTTGACCGGATTCGGCGCGAAAACATCCGGCAAAGTGCGGGATATTTATACCAACGGCAGCGAACGCATTCTGGTTACAACCGACCGCGTTTCGGCTTTCGACCGCGTATTGGGAGCCATCCCATTCAAAGGACAGGTGCTTAATCAGTTGAGCGCGTGGTGGTTCGCACAGACACGAGACATCATTCCTAATCATCTGGTGGCAGTACCTGACCCTAACGTGACCGTTGGACGCGAGGCAGAACCGTTACCCGTGGAAGTGGTCGTGCGCGGGTTCATCACAGGTGTGACGAGCACATCCATTTGGACGCTGTACCAACAAGGCGAACGCTCGCCATACGGGGTTTCATTACCCGAAGGGTTGCACAAGAACGATGCGCTCCCCTACCCGATTATCACACCCACCACCAAAGCAACTGATGGCGGACATGATGAACGGCTCACACGTGATGAAATCATCAACGGGAGCTTAGTAGCCAAAGCCTTGTGGGAGCAAGTAGAACAAACAGCGATTGCACTCTTCCAACGAGGACAGGCGGTCGCAAAACAGGCGGGGTTGGTATTGGTGGATACCAAATACGAATTCGGTCTGATTGATGGTCAATTATCACTCATTGACGAAATACACACCCCTGATTCAAGCCGATACTGGGTCGCGGGAGTGTATGGAAGCGATGGCGAACCAGAAAGCTTTGATAAGGAATTTTTACGCCGCTGGTTCATCCAGCACGGTTATAAAGGAGATGGAACGCCCCCAGTGATGCCTTCTGATTTCATCGCCCAAGTGGCACTGCGATACATTACGGCTTACGAGAAATTGACCGGCACCCCTTTTATACCGGGTGATATGCCCTACAGTGAACGGCTGGCACGAAATCTGGCAGCCTATCAATCAAATCCCATAGATGGAGCCAAGCGATAATTACAGTGACCAATAACTCGAATGTGGACTTCTGGACAGAAGACCGCCCTCATGAGGAGTGCGGCGTATTCGGCGTATATGCGCCGGGGCGTGATGTTGCCCGTTTAGCGTTCTTCGCCCTGTATGCGTTACAGCATCGCGGGCAAGAGGCAGCAGGCATTGTCGTCGGGGATGGACAGCGCACCCACGCACATAAGGGCATGGGACTGGTGGCGCAAGTCTTTAACGAAACCAACCTCTCGCCGCTCAAAGGGCATCTAGCCATCGGACATACGCGTTATTCGACTACTGGCGGACAGCATATTCGGAACGTGCAACCCTATTTGATTGAAACCATGTATGGTTCATTGGGGGTGGCGCACAATGGTAACTTGACCAATGCGCTGACCTTACGTCAAACGTTGTTGGAACGGGGTGTCGGGCTTTCTTCAACCAGCGACACAGAATTAATGACGCAGATTCTGGCCTCACCGCCTGAAGTCTGGCAGGCTATCGGATTAAAGGTTGATCCTGATACTGACGACAAATGGGTGGTGCGTATTCGGGCGATGATGAGCGCGGTTGAGGGGGCTTATTCGCTGACCATCTTGACACGCGATGCGATCTATGCGGTGCGTGATCCCCATGGGCTGCGTCCACTGAGCATCGGCAAACTGGATGAGGGTTACGTCATCGCCAGTGAAACGTGCGCATTGAGTACTATCGGCGCGGACTACGTGCGGTATGTCGAGCCGGGTGAAATCTTACGAATCGACGCTAAGGGAATCACATCTTACCGAGGGCTGCCTCCCGCACCGCAACGGGCGCTGTGCGTATTTGAATATGTGTACTTTGCGCGACCGGACTCGATCCTTGACGGGCAGGTCATCCACAAAGTGCGGCAAAATATGGGACGTCAACTTGCCAAGGAAGCACCACAGGACGCGGATATTGTGATTGGCGTACCTGACTCAGCAACACCTGCGGCAATCGGATACAGCCTTGAGTCAGGCATCGCATTCAGCGAGGGATTGACTAAGAACCGCTATATCGGTCGCACGTTCATCCAACCGGATAACTTTATGCGGCGTGAAAGCGTCCGGCTGAAATATAACGCCCTGACATCCAACCTTGAGGGTAAGCGAGTCGTTCTGGTGGATGACAGCATCGTACGTGGAAACACATCGCGTCCGTTGGTACAGCTTTTGCGTGAAGGTGGAGCCAAAGAAGTCCATGTAAGGGTATCATCACCGCCAGTCAAACATCCCTGCTTTATGGGTGTGGATATGGCAACCTATAAAGAATTGATTGCACACAAGCTCGACATTGCGGGCATCTGTGAACATATCGGCGCGGACAGTTTGGATTTTCTGAGTTTACCGGGGATGCTATCGGCTATTCAGACGACGGTGGGATTTCAGAACACCTACTGTACCGCGTGCTTCAGTGGCAATTATCCGATCAAGATTCCAGATTGGTTGTTCGCAGAAGAACGCGACAAAATGCTGTTTGAGGATATTTGGGGGACTTGATGAGACTATTGGTTGTCGGGGGTGGTGGGCGTGAACATGCGCTGGCATGGAAGCTGGCACAATCACCACAGGTTGAGCAGGTTTATGTCGCGCCGGGGAACGCAGGTACAGCGTGGGAACGCCACGAGCATTTCGCGGCTTCGGTAAATATTCCCATTCAGGCTGAGGATATTCAAAGCTTGTTGACGTTCGCGCGCCAGGAAGCAATCGACTTAACGATTGTAGGGCCGGAAGCACCGTTGGCAGCCGGCATCGTGGATGCGTTTACAACCGCAGGATTACGCACATTCGGGCCAACACAGGCAGCAGCCCAACTAGAGAGTTCCAAAGCGTTTTCCAAAGCGTTTATGCAAAGGCACAACATCCCGACAGCGGCTTACGGCACATTCACAGACTACGACAGTGCAGTCACATTTGTGCGCGAATTCGGTAAGCCAGTGGTCGTCAAGGCCGATGGGCTGGCTGCCGGTAAAGGGGTAGTGGTGTGCGATACGGTTGACGACGCGATTGGCGCACTCAAACGTATCTTGCTCGATAGCGAGTTTGGTACAGCCGGCACACAAGTAGTAATCGAGGAACGGCTGATAGGATCAGAAGCGTCGGTGCTGGCATTTTGCGATGGGCATGATGTGGCGGTGATGCCCCCGGCGCGTGATCATAAACGGGTTTTTGATCATGATGAAGGGCCGAACACAGGTGGTATGGGTGCATACAGCCTCGGTGATATGCAACATGCCCTGCTCACGCCAGATTTGATTCAAGAAGTCATTGAAACAGTACTCTTGCCAACCGTACGGGGTATGGCGCAAGAAGGCATCCTCTATAAAGGTGTGCTGTACGCAGGGTTGATGCTCACGCCAGATGGTTTGCGGGTATTGGAATTCAATGCCCGTTTCGGTGATCCTGAAACACAGGTCATTCTACCGCTGTTAACGGGTGATCTAGTTGAAATTGTTTCAGCATGTATTGATGGCACACTGGCGACGTTTTCGGGCAGGTCAATCTGGTCAAGTGAGGCTTGCGTAGGTGTCGTAATGGCATCCGGTGGGTATCCGGGGAGCTACGCTAAAGGCTTAACCATCACCGGATTAGATGCGGTTCGGGATGCAGTGGTGTTTCATGCCGGAACAACAACTCATTCAAACGGGCAAACCGTGACGGCAGGTGGGCGCGTTCTGGTGGTGGTGGGACGTGGTGACACGCTCGGCACAGCACTCAAAACGGCCTACAGTGGTATTGAACATATTCGATTTGAGGGCGCACATTATCGCCACGACATTGGGCGGACAGCGCTGGCGGAGGCTTCATCATGACAGGCAACGCATATGAATTGGCAGGGGTCAGCATTGATGCCTCGAACCGCGCCAAAACACTGATGACTGCGGCAGTTCGCTCAACTTATGGCAAAGAAGTGCTATCGGGAATCGGAGCATTTGGCGGACTATTTGCCGCAAGTGCATTAAAAGGGATGGACGCGCCGGTATTGGTGGCATCTACAGATGGCGTGGGAACCAAGACCAAAGTGGCGGCGCGGTTGAATCGGTGGGACAGCATCGGGCATGATCTGGTGAACCACAGCATCAACGATATTCTGGTACAGGGTGCGCGTCCACTGTTCTTTCTCGATTACGTGGCATCGTCGCAAGTACAACCGGAACAAATCGCCGCAATTGTGACGGGGGTGGCAGACGCCTGTAAAGCGGCGGGATGTGCTTTATTAGGCGGGGAAACGGCTGAAATGCCGGGTGTGTATCTGGCAGGTGAAGTTGATCTGGCGGGCACGATTATTGGTGTGGTCGAGCGCAGCCGGATTATCGACGGTTCCCGTATCCAAGTGGGTGATGTGATCGTAGGTTTTCCCTCCACTGGATTGCATACGAATGGCTATTCATTGGCGCGGCGCGTGTTGGACGGCCTCGACTGGACAACTTATATGCCGGAATTGGGTGAGACCGTCGGTGAGGCGCTGCTCACGATTCATCGGTCGTATATTCCAGCGTTTGATCAATTGCAGGCGGCAGGGATCGACATTAAAGGGCTGGCGCACAATACAGGTGGTGGATTGATCGAAAACCCACCGCGCATCTTCCCTGAAGGTGTGGGCGCAGTCATCAAACGCGGTACGTGGCAAGAACTCCCCATCTTCGGGCTGATTCAAAAACTGGGAAGCGTGAGCGACGCCGAGATGTTCCGTGTGTTCAACATGGGCTTGGGCATGGTCGCCATCATCAGCCATGAACAGGCGGGTCTTGTGCCTACCGAATATCCAATCGTCGGTGAGATGGTCAGCGGCACAGGCGTAACGATAACTTAGCGAGGCATAATTTGACCCCTACCCTAGTCGTATTCATATCGGGTTCCGGCAGTAATCTTCAAGCGATTATTGACGCAATTGACTCGCAAAAACTCAAGGCAAAGATCGCGCTGGTGGTCTCGAACCGTAAAGCTGCATATGGACTAACGCGGGCAGAACAACATCAGATCCCAACGTTGTACTTTCCACTAAAGCCCTATGTTGACGCGGGGAAATCACGCGAAGATTATGATAATGACCTTGCGAAAGCCATCCAATCCTATGCGCCGACGCTGGTGGTATTAGCCGGATGGATGCACGTTCTCAGCCCTGCATTTTTGGATCAATTCCCCAAGCGGGTGATTAATTTACATCCGGCGTTGCCTGATACATTCCCCGGCACACATGCTATTCAACGAGCGTTCGAGGCTTATGAAAGCGGGGAAATCTCGGAGAGCGGGTGCATGATCCATTACGTGATCCCTGAGGTAGATGCAGGAGCGGTTATCACGACCAAGCGAGTTGCATTTCAAAGTGGTGATACAGTCGAAATTTATGAAGAGCGGATGCACAAGGCCGAACACGAATTGATCGTTGAAGGCATCTGGCTGTGTCTTGAGGAGTTGGCATGAAATTTGCGACGATTGGGATTTTAGGGGGTGGGCAGCTCGGACGGATGATGGCCTTCGACGCCCAACGTATGGGCATGCGGGTAGTGGTGCTTGATCCTGATCCAAACGCGCCAGCCGGACAATTTGCAAATCAACATATCGTTGGCAGCTTCCGCGATCCACAGAAAATAGCCGAGTTAGCACAGCATTGTGATGTGGTAACGGTTGAGATTGAACATGTGGACACGAACGCCTTAGAAACACTCGAAAAACAAGGTGTAGCCGTACAACCGAGTGCGCGAACCGTCCGGTTGATACAGGATAAATACGCCCAGAAACAACATTTTGACGCGATTGGTATTCCGCTGGCGCCATTCGTTGATGTGCCGGATGAAGAAGCAGCTTACAAAGCGGGTGAAACGTGGGGATACCCGTTCATTCTAAAGGCCAAAAAGCTGGCTTATGATGGACGGGGGAATGCGGTCGTCCGCACGAAAGAAGATGTTCCACAGGCGGTCAAAGTGTTGGGTGGACAAGCCCTGTATGCAGAGGGTTGGATACCGTTCACTAAAGAACTGGCCGTGATGATCGGGCGCGGGTTGGATGGCAGCGTATCGGCTTATCCGGTGGTTGAGACGATCCAGAAGGATAACATCTGCCACATTGTGAGCGCACCCGCGAGTATTTCGTTCAGCAGCGCCCAACAAGCACAGGAAATCGCGCTGAAAGCCATCAGCAGTTTGGATGGCGCAGGGATTTTTGGAGTGGAGTTGTTTTTAGAGGCAGACGGTACAGTGTTACTCAATGAAGTTGCACCCCGCCCCCACAACTCTGGACATTATACGATTGAAGCGTGTCATACCAGCCAGTTTGAGCAACATATCCGTGCGGTAAGCGGCTTGCCGTTGGGTAAAACGGACTTACGCGTACCCGCAGCGGTGATGGTTAATATACTTGGTCAAGAGAGCGCGGAAGCGACCCAAGCGCTAGTGGATAAAAGCATCGCGATTTCGGGCGCAAGCCTGCACTGGTACGGAAAAAGCGAGTCCCGTCCCCAACGGAAGATGGGACACGTCACGGTGACTGGCGATACGCTTGAAGAAATTGCCGAGCGACTAAGCCCTCTGATCGAGATCAAAAGTGAGATCGTTCCGCAGGTGGGCATCATTATGGGGAGCGACTCTGATTTACCAGTGATGAAACTAGCGGCAGCCATCCTCAAGGATTTTGGTGTGCCGTTTGAGTTAACAATTGTTTCGGCGCATCGAACGCCCCAACGGATGTTTGACTACGCACAACAAGCCCATCTGCGCGGGTTAAAAGTGATCATCGCTGGAGCGGGTGGCGCTGCACACTTGCCGGGGATGGTGGCGGCGATTACCCCGCTGCCGGTGATCGGGGTTCCGGTACGGATTGAGCCGCTTGACGGTACAGACGCGTTGTTTTCAATTGTACAGATGCCGCGCGGTGTTCCGGTGGCAACGGTAGCGATTGGTAACGCAACCAACGCAGGACTACTGGCGGTACGGATATTGGCGAGCCAACGGCCTGAACTGCTCAAGAAGATGCAAGCGTATCAAGCTCAATTAGAAGCCTCTGTCATGGAAAAGGTCGCGAAGATCCAAGCAAACGGTTGGGAGTGATAGGAAAGTCATTAGTCTATAGTCGGCAGTTATCAGACTCATACAGCAGTCTAGTTTGTGTCGGCGGTGTCGTCGTCGTCGTCGGAAGTAGTTGTCAGTTATCAGTTTTAAGCTGCAAGTCTGAAGACATCCGTTCAGTTCATGCGCTACCAGTGAAAAGCAGTCGTTAGCAAGCGGGTTCGGTTGGCAAAACTGGCAGTCCACAGGATTTCCTTCGGTCACAATTTCGGCAATGCCAAAGCAGTTTCCAGTCTTTAGTTGTCAGTTATCAGACCAATACAATGCAATTTAACCACAGAATAACATTCAGGATAAGGGAAGCAGAAAATCGAAGGGAAGGATAGGAAGGTGTCATAGAGCAAGACGGTGGTGAAGTTGGCAGTTGACCAAGCCAGCGATAGCACAAGTGCGGGCGTGGTGGTTGCGGGTCGAACGATGTTGACGATCACGTTGGGATAAAGACTGAAAAGAGCGAAGGCGGTTAATGGAATTTTCAACAATGATGCGACGACAGGCAAAGGCATGATTATAAGCAATTTGCTCATCCGAAAGGGGTGGTGCATGTTTGCCCAAACGTTTGCAGGGACTAAAGC